>NZ_BBNB01000008.1 GCF_000759835.1 Citrobacter sedlakii NBRC 105722 | reverse complement strand
ACCTGTTCGGTCTACGGTTTTCTTTTCCTTTTCAATGATTTAGCTTATTTCTTTTTCCCTTGTGAAATTTCGTCTATCAGATTGTTTCTCTCCCATAATCCGGCAAAACGCGCGGCATTACTGGCGGTATAACGCACGGTATGGCGAATATTGCGATGGCCGAGATAGTCCTGAATAAGTCGCGTGTCCGTCCCCCTTTCGGCAAGTTCATAACCGCAGGCGTGGCGGAGCATATGGGGATGGGTATGGGTGACGGTACCGGCATCAATTCCGGCCGCGCGAATGATGCGATACGCCTGCTGACGCGACAGTGGCGTACCCCGGCGGGAAATAAACACCGCGTCGGTGCGGCCTGCCCCACGCCAGTTCGCGCGCTGTTGGCTCCAGCGTTCGACGGCTTCACGTTCATCAAAGCGCAGCGGGTGAATGGTTGAAAAACCATTCTTCAGCCGTCGGATATTAATACGCCCCTCATGAAGATCGAGGTCGCGGTAATGCAGGTCGAGGAGTTCACTGATCCGCATCCCGTGACGGAATGCCAGCAGAATAAGGCAATAATCCCGTTCTCCGGTCGGACCGTGACGAGCGGCCTGCATCATCGCCTGAACTTCTTTGCCGGTAAGATAACGACGTCGATTCACAATACATTACTCCTGAATGGGTTTCTGCTAATGAACACCTGTAAAAAACCATGACGATTAAAAAATAATCGACGATGTTAAAGGCGTATTATATGCGGGGAAATAATCACAAAATGGTGATTACATTACTTTTACACATGAGGAAATCATTGCCACATGATAAATCTTATTTTTATTTATTTTAGGGATTACCACAACCGAACCCGAAGGCGTTAATGTCAGGTGGTTAAAAATAAAAGGAAAATAGTTCGCGTTGCCGATATTTTCAGCGAAAGAAGTTAAGCTGAATGGTTTAACCTTGGGATTAATAAAAATCTGATATCCAGAGTGATTACAAGGATATAATAAGTATCGCAATTATTAATTACATGAACATGCCTGAACGATAATCATAATTAACATAGGGTTAATGTTGATTAAACTTCGGTAAGCAGAAGGTTATTTTTTAACACCATCCATGGCGTTAGCTTTATCAGAGTGAAAGAGCGTTACGTTGTTTAAGTTTTGTGTCGTCCCAGATACCATAAAAACGCCCGGCGTTGCTGGCGGTGTACCAGACGGTGTGGCGGATGTTACGGTGGCCGAGGTAGTCCTGGATCAGGCGAGTGTCGATTCCCATATTGGCTAAGGCGAAGCCGCAGGAGTGGCGAAGCATATGCGGATGGATTTCCAGCGGCAGTCCGGCGTTATCGCCAGATGCGGAAATGATTTGATAAAATTGCTGGCGAGAAAGCGGGTTTCCTTTTCGTGATAAAAATAACCATTCGCTGTCGGAGTGCGGATACGTTCCGCGAATATCCAGCCAGTTTTTCAGCGCCTGGATTTCTTCACCTAATAAAGGATGGGTGGTAGAGAAACCCTTTTTCAGTCGATGGATATAAATACACTTTGATTTGATATCAATGTCTGAAATTTGCAGACGGCAGATTTCGCTGGCACGAAACCCGTGGATAAAACACAGTAGTGTCAGGCAGTAATTGCGGGCAGCGTGAGGTCCGGTATTGGCTGCTTTGAGAAGCGACTCTATTTCATTCTGAGTCAGGAAGTTCCTTTTTTTGTTATCGGCGCTGTTTTTCATTAGGTTCCCTTTTTTTTGCAGGCATGCAACTGTTCTGCTCATCACCATCAATCCAATGGCTCTTCCGGTTTTACTCGTTATTTATAGGCACTTTGTCGGGGGTAAAAATCGCCTGGCCCCTGCTGCGCTGAACCGGATAGTTAAAACGGCGGTTGCTCGTTAGGTCATGACGTATTGCCATTCCCTGGGGAAAGCCTCCTCGGACATCTTGCGGTGAAGTGATGTTTAAGACTGAAAAAAAACGGTTTTCCGGGTGGTTTCCACGTCCTGTTCATTCTTACTCCTCTGGATGATGAACTCAGAAGCCCCTGTGGTTGATATAAACACACCAACCGCGCCAAATGTATTGGCCTTTAATCGGCATACGCAACGACCACGTTTTTCGTGGGCGGAGATCCCGACAACCAGGCAAATAGGGTGCAAGTGACTTCAGTGAATACGAAGAACATTATGGCAGCCTGGCTAGCATTCACTGCAATACTACAACAATGATTAAACCATACTGCAAAAAACAGCCTGAGAATAGTCATAATAAGCACAAGCGGGGGTATTGGCGCAAAAATCATATTTTATCATGACCAGGATGATTCCCGCTTAACGCTAAAAAGTTACCGGCTAAACGTGTATTCTTCACCGTCGACAGGGATAAGTTACCCACCATTTCTTGCAGGTTATTTAATCAGGATGTTTGTAATAGCCTATTTTCATTCAAAAAAGTTGTTGGCGTGCGTAACGATTCACCAGGCTGCTTTGTTTGGGGGAATTTTGCGCAGTGGGTATATTTACCCTAACGCAAAGCGCCAGCACAATATAGGTTGTCAGGTTGAAGAAATACTTTGCAACAAAAAGGCACCAGGCGAGTAAATAATAACGCAGGCAACTAATATCGTAGTGAAACTGACTTTACCGGGCACGATCTGACCGCAACATCGCGAGCGTCATATCGGGTGATACATTGCTCTGCTACACCTCTTTATCAGTACTTACTGGAACGCTACCCGCAGGTTAAGGCTGTCATACCCTGGGCGAACGCAATACAGATAATGCGTATTAGGATTAATCCTAATTTTGAGTATGGCATTACGTTATTGCGCAATTTTTCAGCATGAAGATGATCAGATATAGGGCTATTTGTTGCAACTATGTTTACTTATGCTGATGGTATTGTTCTTACTGATACAGCAAGAAAAAATATTAACAAAAATATTAATGCTGACTTTTATTTTTCCTTAGCTTGCTAAATTTTATTTTATTGCGTTTTGTATCAAGGCAAAATAATATTTATTTAATCTTAAGTGGGGCTTACCACTGTCTCTATATTAGCGGCAATGTTAATGCATTGTCAGGCTACTGCAATACCTTATACCTCGTATTATCACGAACGGATTGTGAATATTATTAGCAGGACAACGCGAAGGGAGGAATACCGGATATTTAGTGTTCGGTGAAAGTAAACATTAATTATATGTGACAAAAGAGCAAGATAATGAAAAAGACTATTCAAGCAACTGCCGTGTTGGTCAGTGTATTCCTCTCTGGCGCAGCCAGCGCCGCAGGAAGTGTACCGACTTTTAAGGGAGCCGGTGGCAATGTTGAATTTACCGGTGAGATTGTTGACAGCTCGTGCAATGTCACCTCGACCTCAAAAAATCTGCATGTCGATCTGGGCCATTGGGCGAAAAGCTATTTCACCAGCGTGGGTGATGAGACGACAAAAAAACCGTTCAGCATCAATGTGGATAATTGCCCGGCATCCGTAACCTCGGTGGCGGTATTATTTGACGGGCAAAAAGATAAAACGGATCCCACGCTGTTGGAAGTGGCAGCCGGTTCTGCAGGAGGCACTGCGGCAACCGGCGTTGCGATAAAACTGTATAACGCCAGTAATGCATCGCAAATTCAGTTAGGTCAGTTATCAGAAGCCGTGGCGCCAGTCAGTGCAAAAGCTCAGCTGGATTTCCTGGCGGATTATCGGGCCACCACGACCACGGTGACCGCCGGTCCCGCAAACGCGACGGCGACGTTTCTGATGGTCTACAACTGATTCCCGTTTGGGCAGGCGTAATGCCTGCCCGGTCAGCGTTCCTGTTCTCTTTTTCCTGATGGTTATTCGCAATGAAACACATCCTTGCCGCTCTGTCGGCATCTTTATTACTGCTTAGCATAACGGCTCAGGCTGGCATCGTGATGGGAGGAACCCGCGTAATTTATCAGGAAGGGAAGCGGGAGGCGTCGATGACGGTAACCAATGCCGATGCGCAAACACCGTATCTGGTGCAATCCTTTGTCGATAATGTCGCTGAGGGCGACCCGCGTCCGGTGCCGTTTGTGGTAACGCCGCCGCTGTTTCGGCTTGAGCCTGAGCAGCAGAACGTGCTGCGTATTACTTTTACCGGCGGCGAGCTGCCTGCCGATCGGGAATCCGTCTTCTGGTTGAGTATCAAAAGCATTGCGCCGTCGCAAAAAGATGACGTCAACAAGTTGCAGATTAACGTCAAATCCCGTTTCAAACTCTTTTATCGCCCTGCCGGGCTGAAAGGAGAGGCTAACCAGGCCTGGCAAACGTTGACATTTAGCCAGAACGGAAACCAGTTAGTGGCCACGAATCCCACGCCGTATTACGTCTCTTTTTTCTCTCTGTCGGTGGGCGGGGACGACATTTCTCAGCCGGGAATGATGGCGCCTTTCAGTACCCGGACGTGGAACGTTAACAACCACGGAACGGTGAAATGGCGTGCGATCAACGATTTTGGCGGCGTGACCGACTATGCGCAGCAGTGACGCTAACAACGAACGATGCCGGGCGACAGCACCGTGAAAGAACGCATTTATTCTGCCTCCTGTAACCGGTCTGGCCTGCTGTTGGCCACGCTGCCGACGGTAATCATACTGTTGTTGCATCAGCGGCTGGCCTGGGCCGATGATTACTTTGATCCGGCCGCGCTGGAGTTAAGCGATCCGCAGCAAAAAATGGCGGATCTGCATTACTTTGCCAAAGCGGGGGGACAGCAACCAGGAACGTATCCTGTCGGCATCTGGGTCAACGACCAGCAGATCGCGCAGGAGAACATCACCTTTGTCGAGGATAACGGGACGCTGCGGCCAGTCCTTACTGCCGCACAACTGGAGGAATACGGTGTTAACGTTAGCGCGTTTTCCGCTTTCGACCGACTGCGTGAAGGGGAGACTTTTACCCGCATAGAACAGTACATTCCCGATGCCAGCAGCCGGTTTGAGTTCTCAACCCAGCGCCTTAACCTCAGTATTCCGCAAGCGGCGATGACGATCATGAGCCGGGGCTACGTTGATCCCGCCCGTTGGGATGACGGGATCCCGGCCGCGTTTGTGGATTACACCTTCAACGGTTCGCAAACCCGTCAATCCGACGCTGATGGACGTTCCAGCTATCTGAATTTACGCAGTGGCGTGAATCTTGGCGCGTGGCGGTTGCGCAATATTTCGTCAATGCAGTATGACAAAACTCGCCGCTGGGACGCGCAGAGCACCTGGCTGCAGCGGGATATTCGTTCGCTGAAAAGCCAATTGCGCATGGGGGATACTTACACCAGCGGCGAGGTATTTGACAGCGTACCGTTTCGTGGGGTGCAACTGATGTCGAAAGACGACATGCAGCCGGACAGCATGAGCGGTTTTGCTCCGGTGATTCGCGGCGTCGCGCACAGTAACGCGAAAGTAACCCTTTCCCAGCACGGCTATGTGATTTACGAAACCTACGTCTCGCCGGGCGCGTTCGCCATAAAAGATCTCTATCCCACCGCGCAAAGCGGCGATCTGGAGATCAACGTTAAAGAGAGCAACGGTACTGAGCGCCGCTGGACGCAGCCGTTCGCGGCGGTGCCGTTTATGCTGCGCGAGGGGTTAACGACATACAGCCTCAGCGTAGGGCGGTATCATGCCAGCGGCGATGACAGCCGTTCCCCTCTGTTTATGCAGGGCACGCTTTTTTACGGTCTGCCGGATGAGTTGACGCTGTATGGCGGGACGCAACTGGCGGAGGATTATCATGCGGTTGCCCTTGGCGCCGGACATGGGTTAGGCATCCTGGGCGCGTTGGGCGCGGATACCACCTGGGCGGCTACCGCAACGCCGTCCGGAAAACGTTACGCTGGTTATTCGGTGCGTGCGCAGTACCAGAAGAATTTCACCGGCACTGGCACCTCTTTCAGTCTCGCCAGCTATCGTTACTCTTCCAGCGGCTTTTATGATCTGAGCGAGGCGGTGACACTGGAGCGTCGCGACGGACCGCGTTGGAACAAGCGCAGTCGCGAGGAAATCGCCCTTAACCAGTCTCTGGGCGAGGTGGGGAGTCTTTCCCTTTCTGCCTATGCCCAGGCGTACTGGCACAGCGACCAGCGCGAACAAACAATGCATGCTGGCTATTACAGCGCCTGGAAAAGCATTTCCTGGAGTCTGGGGTATTTTTACACCCGGTCGGCAGGGCATCAGGAGGCTGATCGTTCGTGGTCATTCAACATGACTATTCCGTTGGGCGGCGCGTTGTCCGACAACGCTGTTAGTTACAACACCGCGATGGATAATCACGGCGACACCTCGCACCAGTTGGCGATGTATGGTTCGGTGCCAGGACAGGCGAATCTGAATTACGCCCTGCAACAGGGATACGCCAACCAGGGGCAAGGGAACAACAGCAGCGCCTCGCTGGAATACCACGGTGGCTACGCCACCACGCAAATAGGCTATCGTCGCGATCCCGACAGCAGCCAGCTTACCTGGGGCGCCTCGGGGTCTGTTATCGCTCATCCCCATGGCATTACCCTGGGCCAGAATGTCGGTGACAGCTTCGCCATCGTTCGGGCGCCGGGGGCGACGAACGTTGCGATTCAGAACGGTAATAACGTTCATACCGACTGGCGCGGGTATGCCGTGGTGCCCACGCTGACGCCCTATCACAAAAACGTGATTACGCTCGATTCGGCGTCGTTGTCAGACGATGCCGACGTGGAAATGGAGGGAGCGACGGTGATCCCCGGCGGCGGCGCGGTGGTTGAAGCCCGTTATCAAACCCATATTGGCCATCGCGTACTGTTTACGTTGCATCACGGTCGGCATTCGCTGCCGTTTGGCGCCAGCGCACAGGTTCAGGGCGATGAAGGGGGGATGAGCGGTATCGTCGCTGAACGCGGCCAGGTTTATCTGAGCGGCGTTCCCAGCGACGGCGTTCTGGAAGCGCGATGGGATGAGGGCGGCGTGGCGCGTCGCTGCGTGCTGCATTTTCATATTGACGAGTCGCAAGCGCATAAAACGGTCAAGGCTATCTCTGGCCCCTGTCTCTGAATTACGAGGACGTTGTCATGTCAGTTATTATTCGCATCATCACCGGACTGTTGCTGCTGGCGGGAACAGTCAGCCAAAACGCATGGGCGGAAACTTGCCAGGCCAGTACCCGCCAGATGACGATTAACTTTAATAATATTCGTTACTTACCGGCGTTAGGCACCCATATGCAAATGAGCGCCACGATGCAGGCTAACGGCGGCGGTATTCACTTCACCTGCGACCAGCAGAATGCGGCATCGTCTTTGAAGAAGATTGTGTATAACCAGAAGGGACAAAGCATTGCCACGATCAACGGACATGCGGTGTTCAGCGCCTCGCTGCCAGGTATTGGTTATTCATTAAGTTTTCAGTGCGGCGGCGGGCCGCAAACCTTTATTACCGCCGGTTCGTCGACGGTGGTCTGCGACAGCGCAACGCTACCGGCCATGCTGTCGGCGCGTGAGATCACCGTCACCCCGTTCGTCACGTTTTATAAAACGGGCGATATTCAACTGGTGAGTAATAACCACGCCTCCTCCGGCGCATTGCCGGGGGTGGGCACTCTGACGCTGAGTGATAACGGTAGTGGCAACGGGACGCTGTCCACGCATGACGTGAGCCTCGATCTGGCGGCGATGAACGTGGAGATCGGCAACAGCGGCAGCTGTAGCGTCGCGACCGGCAGTATCAAGGTCAACCTGGGGAAAGTGAAGCGGACGGATTTCACCGGCGAAGGGACGACGGGCGGAACGCCGACGGCGTTTTCCATCCCTGTTTACTGCACTGCGCCTGTTGAACTGCGGATCGGCTTTTTTGGTACGCCAGCGGTAAGCGGCAGCCGCGACGCGCTGGCGGTTGTCCGTACGTCGGGCGGCGCGGAGGGGGTGGGGGTCAGACTCAGCTATGGTAATAACGGTGCTGGCGCTCCGGCTGCCGGTACGCGGGTGACGCTCAACGACGCGGTGTCGCCGATCGTGAAGCATATGACGGCCTCCAGCGCATCGGCGGCGACGCCGGTGAATTTTATCGCCCAGTATGTTCAGACCGGCGCAACGGTGACGGCGGGTTCGGCAAATAGCAGCGCAACCTTCGTGCTGGACTACAACTGAGACGACTGGTTAAAGATGATAAGCCGTGATGGTGCGCATCGTTCCCGTCAGGGTGTCAAACACCTCCACGTCTGTTGTCTGAATGGGCATACCGGACGCGCGCAGGCGCTGAATATCGGCGGCGATACGCTGGATGCCCAGCCAGAAAAGTCCGTCGAGCGCGTTTACCGCCAGTCCGCTTTCCAGCGCCAGACGCAGACGATCTTCAGGCTGTTTTGTCTCGCTGGCCACCTGCTGATAAGGCGCGGTAGTAAGGGTTTGATCGTCCATACGGCGAATGCGGGAGGATAAGCGGTAGCGAAACGCGTCCGGGACGCGACTGAGATCGGCGCTGATGCTATAGACCTGCCCGCGACGCTTTTCATTGATCAGCACGCTTTTCTGGGTAAGCGAGAATTCTTTACGCAGCTTATCGATGAGCTGTGGTGTGCGGGTGAGCAATAAACGAAAGGGCAGTTCGAAGCTGGTGACGTAATCGACATTGAGCAACGCAATCCGGAGCCGTTCTTCAACGCCCGCCTGCTCCTGCTGACACTCTGCCAGAACGTCCTTCCACTGGCTGGCAATACGCGGCGATTCATTGATCTCGGTGAATTGATATTTCTCAATCAGATAATCGATACGCCTGGCCATGTTGCTTTCCTTCCTGTTCGCTACGCATCTCCCCGTGTGGCACAACATAGCATAGAGAAAGCCGCAGAATACAGCGACAAGTCCAGCAAAACGTGTTTAAGAACGCTTAAAAAAATTATTTTATTAATGATTTTTCAATCGGTTAGTTATATCACGCCAGTTAAGACTATTTAATTACGTTATCTGTGGTCCTCCGCATACAATTTGACCATGTCTCGCTAAAGGTGAATTTAACAAGGCAAAAAACTATTTTAATAATGAATTATTAATACGGCAATAAAACTATGGCTATATATATCATAAGCAACGATAATTACTTGCAGGAAGGAATCGTCTTATTAGCAAAAGATGCAGACATGGACATCATGATAGAGACCATACATCATTTGCCTGTTGACCAATTGACGTTTGACGATACGGTTATTTTACATCTACATCTGAATAATAAATGTTGTGCAAAGGATATTCCTCGGCTGAACAAGACATGCAAGCTTATGATTATTCAAAACGCGCAAAAAAATGCCTTAATTTGTGACGCGGATATGATCATCAACGCCAGAGAGTCGCTTTCGGCCCTGATGATGGCGATAACGCGCCTGGTGAACATGAAGAAAAGTAAAGCCATTAAAAATCATCTACTTAACCGGGTAGAGAAGATTATCATTCGTGAGTCGCTGGAAGGAAAAGATATCAATCTGATCGCCAAATCGCTCTCGCTACCGCCTAAGCGGGTATATACCTATCGCAATATCGCCTGTAAAAAACTTGGCGGTAATAAAATTCACGATCTGTTATTAATCAAAGAAAATCTATTGGAAGAAGGTTTTTTGTTTTAATGGCGTCAGCCCTGTGGACAACAGGGCTGTGCCTGAGTGAGGCTATCGCGCGCAATAAAAGAGCGGGCGCTGACCAATGGTGAACAAAAAGCCATGAACGCCCTGGTTGAGAATGGAGTAGCTCACGTTTTTGTCCGGATAGACGTAAAAATCAGGCAGAATATCGGCCAGGAGTTCATCCGGTAAGGTTTCAATAATTTCAAATTTATTGATTCGGGTTGAGTGCAGGTGATACGAATTCTGGTTTTCATTCCAGTCGTATGCAACATCCCGGCGGATCCGGCCTTTGAGCTTACCGTCTTCTAAATAGGTTCCGCTGACCGCCACAATGCCATTTTTGTTGTCCAGCGAGTACATATAGTTCAGCGTAATGTTCGCGCGGACGTTGTTATAAAATACCACCACAGAGGCAGAACATTCTTGTTTATTGTGATATCTGTACATAAACACGTTATATAACGCGCCGACGAGCATTCCGGCAGCTAAAAACACCGCGCTGATCGTTATTATTGTTTTTTTATTCACTTTCGACTCCTCGGAAAGAGAGAGTGATGCAACCTGCTACCGGAGATTTTACGTACTCCTTCCGGCAGACAAAGACCGACAGACCGGGGGAGGTTTTGGATACCGGGAAGTAAACCCAGGGGAACTTTTTGCAGTCGAGCCCTGAACTCAGGATCAGGGACTTAAATCGTGCATAATTGCTTTTATTGTCGTGGCTGTCGTCTTTGGTATAGAAACGGCAGCCCTGAACCTGCTCGACGAAAGCATAATCTTTAAAAAACGGTTTTGTGTCGGTCACATGCCAGAAAAAATGCACGCCGACCGCGCCAATGAGAAACGCTGCGACGATGAGCAAAATGCTGGCGACGCGCGGCAATCTGGCGGTTTCTTTGGCCTGTACCGCGGGTGCGGATGCGGGTTCTGGCTCGTACGGCGCTACAGCTTCCGTTTTATCGTCAACGTCCAGTTCGTCTTCGCCTGCCAGCGTATCCACGGGCGCTTCTGCCATCTGATTCGCCGCGATGCGGGTGATTTTTACGCTTTTATCAATTTGAAAACCTTTACGCGGCACCGTGGCGACCAGAATACGATCTGTTTCCCCGACGGCGCGCAGGCCGCGACGAACGATAGAGATATTCTGGTAAAGGGTGTTCGCCGGAACCAGCATACCTTCATCTTCCCATACCTTCTTGAAGAACTCCTGCTGGGTAACCACGTCCGGAGACGCTTCGAGCAGCAAAAGCAGACAACGACTGGCGGGCGTTGTCAAAACCACGTTAAGTTCAGGATTTGACACTGAAATTAACTTTTTACTGTCGGGTCTGAATTCAATATTATCGTTGATTATCCAGTACATATATGTTCACGATGGGGGAAGTTAGACAGAAAGATACTTAAGTGTAGATAAAGTCTGAACATAGTATTACATATAAAATATGCGAATACAGTAGTTGGTATCATTTATGAAACTAATGTTTTTATCGCTGTTATTTACATATGTCTCTATTATATAAAGCAATTTATTAACATATGGGATATCCTTTCGTTTATACACATCCATTTCCCATCAGATTATCAACTGCATTTTCTTGACGGAATTGAAATTCTGTTTTAACCACGCGATTTAAGACAAGTTAAAAGGCAGCCAGCGAAGCCTGGGTTTAAAACAGGAATATTGATGAGTTTTTTTGATGGATTTTTGCCTTTTATGGCGAGTTTTTTGAATGAGTTGTTCGGGTGAAGCGGCCAAAATTAATCCGTCAGGGGGAAATTTCTTAATTTCCCTGAAATATCAAATAAAACATCTTAAATAATCTTATATTTAGATTTTTGTCTGGAAAGTGCTGTCTGTGGTGAGGACTTACTCATTCGAAAATTAGAGAGCAAGTAAGGCTATTTCGGCGCTATGCTTAGCAATAAGACGAATAACGAGGCAATGTCATGGATAAAGATCTTCAAGATGCGGGTTACCGTGTCTACACCGGCGAGAAAATTGATGTCTATTTTAATACGGCCCTCTGCCAACACTCGGGAAATTGCGTCCGCGGCAATAGCAGGCTTTTTAACCTGAAGCGTAAGCCGTGGATTATGCCTGACGAGGTGGATGTCCAGATCGTGACGCAGGTTATCGACACCTGTCCAAGCGGCGCGCTGCAATATCGCCATAAGTAGGGGGAAAGATGGAAATAATTGAGGGTCACAATAAATTTTATGTGAATGATGCGCAGGGTAACCAGGTCGCCGAAATTGTCTTTGTGCCGACTGGAGAGCATTTAAGCATTATCGAACACACCGATGTGGATGCCAGCCTGAAAGGGCAGGGCGTCGGGAAACAGTTGGTGGCAAAAGTCGTGGAGAAAATGCGCCGTGAGAACCGTAAGGTGATCCCACTTTGCCCGTTTGCGAAGCACGAGTTTGATAAGACGCGGGAGTATGACGATATACGCGCATGATAGGGGCGCGGTTACGCAGTGATGGCAGGGCGCGTAACGGGCTAACCTGACCGGGGAGGTCTGCGTTACGGTGTTATCATCGCGGGCTGCGTGTAGCTCCAGTGGTTGCCCGCGTCGTTAATGATGTCATATGCCACAGGAGTACACGGGGATTGCGCCCTGCGAGCGGAAGCGTCAGCGACGATCGCGGCGTTTGTTTTCTGGAAATTTTAATGAGCACCAGGCATGCGCTGATGCTCGTGTACAACGGTCAGGCCGTCTGGATAACGCCAAAATAGCCGTGGATCCCCATATACAGCCCGACCAGCGCTATCAGCGCGCTGGAAAAATAAGGCGCTTTTCTCACCAGCGTACCCATTCCGCTCCAGCGCTTGGCTACCTGATGAACGCTAATCGCAGCCCCTACACCCACTGTTACCAGGGTTAAGGCCAGCCCAAGGCTAAAACTGAGTACCAGCGTCGCGCCGAGCGTAAATGCCTTAAGCTGAATACAAATCAGCAGAACGGTAATAGCCGCCGGACAAGGAATAAGCCCGCCGGTCAGACCAAACAGGATGATCTGCCCATTGCCGACGCTTTTGCCGTGAAAGCGTCGCTCAATGTCTCGGGCATGGGCTCGTTCATGGGCATCCTGGTATTCCTTCGACCCTGCCGTTAACCCTTCCAGCCCGGCGTGATCGTGATGATGGTCGTGATCATGTTGATGGTCATGATGATGGCGATCGTCAGCGTGCTGCATGTCGGCTAACCAACTGCGTTCACCGGACCACGTCCGCCAGAACATCCAGCCCGCGGTTGATAAAATGATGGCCGAGGAAATTAACTGAAGCCAGGGTTCAACGGCGGACGCGGTGAACGCTTTGCTGAGAGTCATGCCGCCGAGGGCAATAAGCCAGACGACCGCCGTGTGGGAAACCGTTGCCGCCAGTCCCAGCATGATGGCCTGTTTGACGGTTCCTTTAATGGCGACAATAAATGCCGCCATCATCGTTTTGGAGTGTCCCGGCTCCAGCCCGTGCAAAATGCCGAGGAGTATGGCGCTGGGAATAAAAAACCATGCGTTGCCTTGCTGAAGAAGCGTTGTGAATTCACCCATGATAATGATTCTTGGTTGACTATTTTCGACGAATTCTACTCCCCCCCAGTACCAAATACTACCCCCCAGTAAATGCGTAATGCTATAATCTTCCTTGTTTTATGTTAAGGAGGTGTTGCTATGTCGCACACTATTCGTGATAAACAAAAGCTAAAAGCCCGTACCAGTAAAATCCAGGGGCAGGTGGTTGCGCTGAAGAAAATGCTTGATGAGCCGCACGAATGCGCTGCCGTACTCCAGCAGATTGCCGCAATTCGCGGGGCGGTAAATGGCTTAATGCGGGAAGTGATTAAAGGTCATCTCACAGAGCATATTGTGCATCAAAGCGAAGAAGAAAAGCGTGAGGCGGATCTGGACGTGATCCTCAAAGTACTGGACTCTTATATAAAATAGCCGGGAATCCCGTCCCGGCCCGTCATTCAGCCAAACACCGTGTGCTGATTTCGCTGAACAATATAACGTTCAATATGTTTATAGCCGCTGATCGTTTCCAGTGCCTGAAGCAGACAGATAACGCCTTTCGCATCGGCGTGTTGCCGCAGCGCCTCTTCGCAGAGGCGCCGGACCGAGGGCGGAAATGTCAGTTGCTGCAGCGCAGCCGTCAGTTCCTGATAAGCCCGCTCGCCATCCCCCCCATAAAGAAAAATAAGTACCGTGCTCAGCGCGCGCGTTTCTTCTTCGTAATAACTCACTGGTGACTCCCGTCCATTTTCTTCCCTGAGCCTGGACTCAATTACGTCTGTGCAAAGGTCCCGTTGTGCAATCACTCTCTTTCATCAGTACAGAATAGACATTTTTGTCTTCTGAAACGGAATGAGAGTGGATAAACAATGCGTTGATCCGTCCACCCATGCGTTTTTCGATGCGCTGTTTGTAGGCATATACGCTGCGAATATCCATATCAAGCGCCTGGGAAATCTGATGCGGCGTACTGCCCGCGACCATATGGCCAAGGATGGTGAATTCCATCTGCGTCAGGGTATTACCCTTAGTGAACGACAGATGACGCCCGATAAACACCTGACGGATTTTTTCATTCGCCACGTCCAGTCCATCATCATGATAAATGATGGCGGACACCGCAGGATGATATTTCCGCCAATAATTTGCCAGCGACTGCATATTTCTGTCGCTAACAAGGATAATGCCCATGCGGGTACTTGCCAGATATTCAATCCACTCTTTGTCCAAAAACAGGCGTAAAAAGCTGATCGAGAAATCGACAAAAATATACCCACTTAACCTGGCGTTGTGATTATTCGCTAAAATACCTTCAATAATGCCTTTATTAAAATAGACGCTTTCTTCAGGCCACATGCAAAAACAGGCATTGGCGCAATATTGTAAACGTGGCGATTTCTCTGGCATTATTTTACAGTGCAAAGTACAACTACTACATGTAAGCCTTTTTATTTTTTCATCCAGCCCCATATTGAGAGCCCCCCTATCCGTGATAATTTGATAATTTCATCCGTTTTAAAACATGTCAATACTCTACAAAATGTGTATTCGATAGAGTAAAAATCCTAAACTTACGTTATTGCTATTATTCCTAAAAAAACAGTTTTTAGCTTTAGACATAAAAATGCGTTTAGTCTAATTCTGAGCGGTGTTATCCGGTTGCGTAAAAGACGTGCAAAAAGCCACCCAGGAATTTTGCTACATCCACCAGGAATAGTTATATTGCAAAAATGTTGGTTTTATAGCCGCAGATAGCATTTATCGTTAAAAGTTGAGCATCTGTTACAATGTCTGAAGCATTTGTTACATTGTGCTTGTGTTAAATTATAAAGCCTTGTTTATCAGTCTGTTTGTTTTTTAAACCTGAGGCTATGATATCGGGAGCTTCCGCATTACGCATCTAAAATGGTCTTAATTAAGAATTTGTGATCCAGTTAAAACTTAATGCTATTGATTTATAACAATTTTACTGGAAATTGCATGATCGTGTTTGCACATCTATTATATATAGGGTGATCTCTTTTTAAGATTTTTGTAGCATGATATTCATCATGTAAATGCGAGTATGCACACGGTGCTTGAGAATTCCACACACACAATATGTTACACTATTAATAACCTGGTTGACTTTCACCCGGGTGACCGCTCCTTAACCAATAAAATCACAGAAAAAAGCGTCACGCTGCAAACACCCGCCTGTTTTATTCTTTTATATTTAATTGAAAATGAAGGGGCGGTTATCCCACAAAACCAACTCGTTGAAGTAGGCTGGGGAGAGAAGAACACAATTACGTCAATGAATACGCTATATCAGACGGTTTTAACGTTACGTAATGCTCTTGCGGAAGTGGGGCTTTCACGCGATCTGATTAAAACCATTGCCCGCCGCGGTATAATGATTTCAGCAAATGTTCAATGCATAGATGTTTCGCCTGCGGAAGGCGTGGTAAATGTTGACAGGGAATTACATGCAGAATCTCCCCCCGACAGAAAACGTTCCTTTTTTAAGCTTACATTCATTACCGGGACGCTTTTGGTGTCGACGCTACTGGCCAGCGTCGGGGTTTCGGTGGCGGTATTTACCCCGGCGGAATCCCTTTTTTCCGCTTATACACTTCTTGATGCAACCTCAATATCTTCGTGCACAGTGTTATTACATGGTAAGAGGGCATTAGATACACGGTATGTGCAGTTTATGGGGCGAAATAAAGATATTTGTCATCATCATAGTTTTGTTTTTATTTCAGGGATGAGCAAGGCGAAAAATATTGGCGCTATCGTTTGTCAAACGGATATTCGACTCGATCCCGCCGCGCAATGCACAACCTGGTACTCCATTCATAATGAAAACTAAAACGATCTCGCTGATGTTGGTTATTCTCCTGGTTCTCGCGACCGGGGCGGCTTATTGGTACTCAGAACTGCGCCAGCCACATATTAACTGTAACGGGCGAGTGGTCTGGGAGGTGAATGATGAAATGTTCAAAGGGGATTTGGACTTTCAAATGCAGGGCGGAGAAGGGGTGGTGATTGTGACCGGCGAACTGGTGATGCACAGCGATGCGCATTATAAAGTCAGCCGGATAGCCTATTTCACCTATCAGAATGTGCGCGACAATTACATTCTTCATACGAATAAACTGGTACGCTTTCCCACTGATGAGCTATTGCAGACCGCCGGGATCAGAGCGATGCCGCCCATTTACCTGACCGACGATACGACGTTTTCGCTGGTGATAAAGTCGTGGAAGGAAGGATGGGCGTTCTCCACTATCGGCGCGCCCTCGCTGCTGTGCAGTGATGAGGAATAACGGCCCTTGCGGGCCGTCTGAAGCTAGCCGAAAAACATGACCGACACGCAGAGCAGCCCGACAATCAGGGTGATCAGATTGCCCAGTGAGCGATGGGGTTTTAAAGCCGGGATGAGATATGTCGACAGGGTCGGCATGATAAACAGAATCATGGCGATCAGCGGTCCGCTAATGGCATAAATCATTGAGATCGCATTTGGGTTGATGCAGCAAATCACGAAGGTGATGGCGGAAACCAGAAGAATCGACAGCGCGCGGTTGAAGGCGCGGCTTTTCTTCACACCAACTTGCTGTAAACCGGTTCTGACCACTTCGGTCGCCCCTTCAATCACCCCAAAGTAGGTTCCCAGGAAAGACTTCGACATGGCCACCACGGCGACCACGATACCGGAAATCGACAGCCATGCGGGGGCATGGGGCATCATTGATAACGCCGAAAGGATCGTCACGCCTTCTGCTTTCGCCGCTTCTATATAGGAAGGGGGAATAGACAGCAGGCAACTAAAGACAAAGAACAGCACGCTCAGGCAGATGATCAGATACGCGACCTTCATGATTTTTTTGCATTTACCCATGGCCTGCTCGCCATATTTCTCACGTCTGTCGATGGCAAACGTCGAAATAATGGGCGTATGGCTAAAAGCGAAAACCATCACTGGAATGGAGATCCATACCTGATGCAACGTGTGCTGATCAAACGCCATTTGTCCGGTGAGCAGCGAGGGCTGCCAACTGCCGGTCAAATACAACGAGAGAAATAAAAAGTACGCGATAAGCGGGAAAACCAGAAATCCCATTACCCGAATCGTCGCATGACGGCCCATCAGGAAAATCAGGTTCAGGATAAGCACCACGCCAAAACTGACCGCCATCCGCACGCCGGTGTTAATGGCGATATGTTTGGCTAATTGTTCGGTCAGTGAGTTGGTAATGGCGACGGCATAGATCAACACCACGACAAAGAAAGCGATAAAGTACAGCGCGGTGATCAGGCTGCCGATCTTCTTACCGTAATAGTGCGTCACCGCGCCGGTAATGCCTTCGCCCGCGGACGTTTTTGAAGAGAGAATGAACTGACACAACGCTTTGTGCGGCCAGTATGTCAACGGCCAGGCGACCAGCGCGGTGATAAACAGAACAATCGCCCCTGCCGAACCGAGCTGGATAGGCAGAAACAATGTTCCAGCGCCCACGGCCGTACCATATAAGGCGAAGCTCCAGAGCGTTTCTTCTTTTGACCAAATTTTCGACATTATTTGAACGTATCAACTATAAATTAAACAAAAAGAAGCGCAATTTACCATAAATGGGCGTAATGAGTGAGCAGAGAAGGGAAGGGGGTATGGCGGCAGAAACTGCCGGAAGCGCAAGGATCCCGGCAATTCAGTGAATAATCAGGCAGTAACGCGCTGCTGGCGACGCTTCACAATACGCGCGCGCAGGGTGTCATACATCCAGTTGTACAACATGGTATAGGGCAGGAAGAACAGGAAGAAACCGATTTCGAGTGTAAACGCCTGTAGCAGGCTGACGCGCAGAACATACGCGACGATGCTCACGCCGATCACAATAAATCCGCACTCAAAACCCAGCGCGTGGAGCGCCCGCACTCTGGCTGTGCGTTTGAGCAGATGCGCGGGCCAGACGCGATCAAACAAAGCGTTATAAATGATATTCCAGATCATCGCCGTGGTCGCCAGCAGGATCGTCAATCCTCCCATTTCCAGCACCGAACGCTGCATTAACCATGCGGCTGTGGGCGCGAGGATCGCCGTGGCGATCCCCTCAAAACAGACGGCGTGAAAAACGCGCTCCAGTAGCGATCTGCGTTGAATATCGTTGTGTTGCATACTTCACCTTTTGAAAAACGCCCGGAACAGGGAATGGCGAGCATTTTATCGTTTAATGTGATATCTAAAAGATAGAATCCATCGATAAAGTAGATAGTTCATGCGTTACTCCCCTGAAGCACTGACCGCGTTTGTCGAGACGGTTGCCTGCGGATCGTTTTCCGCGGCGGCGCGCAGGCTGCGCAAAAGTCAGTCCACCGTCAGTACAGCGATTGCACATCTTGAGGCCGATCTTGGCATTACGTTGTTCGATCGCACCTCGCGCCAGCCGGTACTTACCGAAGAAGGTAAGAAAGTGCTCGGCTACGTTCAGGCTATCTTGTCCGCCAGCGATCGGCTGGATGAGGTGGCGCTGTCGCTGGCAGGCAAGACCGAAGCGCGCCTGACGTTTGTTCTCTCGGATACCCTGCATCCGGACGTTCTCGAAGCGTTGATGGCGCAGTTTGACCGCCAGTTTCCTCATACGGAATTTGAGTGTCTGATTGGTGAAGATGTCGACGTTATCGACCTGTTGCAAAAAGAACGGGCGCAGGTCGGTTTGACGGAAGCGAAGGATCATTATCCTACCGACATTGGTGCGACCCGCCTGCCGATGCAAACCTGGATGGGCCTTTACGTCGCCGCCTCACATCCCCTGGCCGGTGAGGAAAAAGTTGAGTGGGACAGGTTGCATACCTGGCGCGAGCTGCGGCTTAACACGTATCTGGATAATGGCGCCCAGCTTGCCCGTGGCCCGGTGTGGTCCGCACCAAACTATCTGTTGTTACTCAGTATGGCTGTACAGGGGTTTGGCTGGTGCGCGCTACCTTGTGCGCTTGTTGAAGAGTTTGCGGCGGAAAAACCGCTGGTGCAGTTGGATGTGCCCGGCTGGCCCAGGGCAATCTCAATCGATCTGCTCTGGAATAAAAAATCTCCGCCTGGCGCGGCTGGAAGCTGGTTGAGATACCATCTCCAGCAGGGTGGTATGGGGGAGTGAAGGCGGCAGAAGGATTTCCTTTGTGATAAAACTCACCTTTCTTAAACAATCAAGATAACTATTTTTAACAATCCTCTACTATTGCGGTGTTCTTTTGCGCAGAGGTCGTAATGAAAGAGGTTGTGATCGTGGGGGCGTTACGCACGCCCATTGGTTGCTTTCAGGGAACGCTGGCGCGTCATTCTGCCGTGGAGCTTGGCAGTATGGTGGTTCGGGCGTTGATCGACAGCAGCGGCGTAAATGCGCATGCCGTTGACGAAGTGATCCTCGGCCAGGTGCTTACCGCAGGGGCTGGGCAAAACCCGGCGCGTCAGTCGGCAATTAAAGGCGGGCTGCCGAACACGGTTTCTGCTATCACGATTAACGACGTCTGCGGCTCCGGGCTGAAGGCGCTGCATCTGGCGACACAGGCGATCCAGTGCGGTGAAGCCGACATTGTGATTGCTGGTGGACAGGAGAATATGAGCCGGGCGCCGCATGTACTCACCGACAGCCGAACGGGCGCGCAACTTGGCAACAGCCAACTGGTGGACAGCCTGGTGCATGATGGTTTGTGGGATGCGTTCAATGATTATCATATGGGCGTCACCGCCGAAAATCTGGCGCGGGAATACGGTATCAGCCGTGAATTGCAGGACGCTTATGCGCTCAGCTCACAACAAAAGGCGCGCGCGGCGATCGACGCCGGGCGTTTTAAAGCCGAGATCGTGCCGGTGGTAACGCAGCGTAACGGGCAAACCGTGGTTGTCGATACCGACGAACAGCCGCGAACCGACGCCAGCGCAGAAGGGTTGGCGAGGCTCGATCCGGCTTTTGATTTACGTGGTTCCGTGACCGCCGGCAACGCTTCATCGATCAATGATGGGGCGGCGGCGGTGATGATGATGAGCGAAGCAAAAGCTCAGGCGTTAAACTTACCGGTACTGGCGCGTATACGTGCGTTCGCCAGCGTTGGCGTAGACCCTGCGCTGATGGGGATTGCGCCGGTCTATGCCACTCGCCGCTGTCTTGAGCGGGTCGGCTGGCAACTGGCCGATGTGGATTTAATCGAAGCGAACGAAGCGTTTGCGGCGCAGGCGCTTTCCGTCGGGAAAATGCTGGAATGGGATGAGCGGCGGGTTAACGTCAACGGAGGAGCGATTGCGCTGGGGCATCCTATCGGCGCGTCCGGCTGCCGGATTCTGGTGTCGCTGGTCCATGAGATGGTCAAGCGGAACGCCCGGAAAGGCCTGGCGACCCTGTGCATTGGCGGTGGGCAAGGCGTCGCGTTAGCTATTGAGCGCGATTAACGATTAATTTCATTTCTTTTCCCTTTTTTATATTAATCCCTTTAATGCCGTTATATAAAATGTGACGGCATTCACGCGCATTGTTTTGAAATAAGTAAAATCCTATCCGTAAACATCTGCTGTTTTCGAAACCCATCCTTTATTTTTTCAAACAGACCCTGTTCTACAATAATCAATCGGTTGATAGTTATAAATAATAAAGTAACGCAGGTTATTAAGTGTGGGGTTCTGTAATCTATTGTTTTTAATGTTTATTTATTTAAATTAAATTCCAGGGATGGGTTTTAATTAAATTAAAACGTGACCGTAATCGTTATTTTTGGCGTTTGAAGGCTTTTTTGTTTGATATTCATCACGCCACGGACGTCCATTTTTTTTGAAACAAATAATTACGATCGCGATCACTAAAATGGCGGTGTTAAAAAAATAAAATACAATTCCATAAAAAAGAAACATCATTTTAATTTGAGGATAGGATATGTTTAAAAAAACTCTGGGCCTTGCGTCATTAATTGGTGCGTCGTTTGCCGCGCAAGCGGTGACTGTCGACTTGCGTCATGAGTATATTGATAGCGGCACCAACGCCGACCGTGTGGCGGTGTCGCATCGTTTCGATAACGGCGTCGGTTTTTCTGTTGAAGCAAAATGGAAATCTGGCGGAGATAAAGCCGATCAGCCATTCTCTGACGTTGTGGGTAACGGCCACGAAGACTCACTGAGCTGGCGCTGGAAGGCGACTGACAATATTGCCATCACACCGGCGATGACGCTGGAAAGCACCGACAGCCGCACCATTTACAAGCCGAATATTCACGTGCAGTACAGCTTCGAAAATGGATTTTATGTCGCGGCGCGTTACCGTTATGAATACACACGTTATCCGTCAAGCGATAATAAAGACGATGACAAAGTTAACCGTGGCGATGCGTGGATTGGTTGGGTCATGGGCGACTGGCGTACCGAACTAAACTATGTTTACGCCAAAAGTACTGAAGGCGAAATTCGCAATAACAACAAAACCTACTCCAACGAATACAACGCCAAGCTGGCGTATAAATGGGATAAAAACTGGGCGCCTTATGTCGAAGTGGGGAACGTGGGGGTGAAAACCTCTGACGAACGTCAGACCCGCTTCCGTGTGGGCGTGGCTTATTCGTTCTGATTCAGCGGTACCCTCATTGTCTTATTCCCCCGGCGCAGTCAGCCGGGGTTTTTTCGTTATTGCCGGGGGCGCCAGGCATCACCGCGAAATAAACCCATCGAACATTCAGCAAAGTTAGCCATAAAAAAAGCCCTCCAGGAGAAGGGCAAGGCCAGTTACAGAAGCACACAGGTCGCGCCTGCGGAACAGGCGCTCAATCTCACAGTCGCAATAATTCCGGTTGTTCGGGCAGTCTGGCGAGATAAATTGCCGGTTTGCCGTCTTTGTCAGAGCTGAATAATACCGCGCGATCGTCCGGAGTAAACGACGGATGCGGGTGGGTTACCTGGCGGCTGTTAGCGACTGTCGCCCAGGAGGTATCGTGACGGGCAATCCGGAAAAAGGCTTTCTTCGCCACGTCAAAGCCGTATAAATAGGGGTCGTTATCAATGGTGTATCCGCCAGTGTCTTTGACGTCTACCGGTGTACCGGAGCCATCGCCGACCAGCAACGTGCCGTCAAAGTTACTCATCAGATGCGAGCATGCTGGCATTGGCATAATGTCTTCATTGATGCCGGTGTCGGGGTTATAGCTGGAAATTGTGCGTCCCTGCTGCCCTTTCAGATAGGAAACATACACCAACGCGGAGCCGTTTGGCACCCAGAACTCATGGGTGCAGCTTTCGCCTTCTGCATGATCTTTCACTTTGCGGATATTGCTACCCTCTTCGTTAACCAGCCACATCCGCGCGTCGATCAGATCGTGTGGTCCCTCATGGCAAAACGCGACGGTATTGTCGTCAAAGGGGCGATAGATCGGATGGCCCAGCCAGATCTTTTCTTCATGAATGACCGAGCTTTCTCCACTTCTCAGATCCACCCGCAGCAAGCGACAGTGTGGACCTTTATGGAAAAAGTCGTGGAAGATTTTCCAGTCGTTCAGCGGCGTCCAGTCGCGTTTGGCAATCTCAATGCCGACCAGCTTCGTACAGTCGCTATTTGCCACCCAGGTGCCATAGCCGACCCATTCATCCGGTACGCGATACACTTCGCGCTCGGCCAGGGTACTGAGATTGACTTCAAACAGCGTACGATCGTTTTTCACGTAATACAGCGCGCTATCATCCGGAGATAAAAAGCCGCCAAAGGTGTTGTCGCCCGCGCCTTCGGTTAACTGAACGGCCTCGGCTTTTGCAATGTCGAGTAAATAGTAGTTCCAGTGGCCGTCAAACTCCCCAGCGAACAGCAGGTGGCTACCGTCATTAAAGAAACATTTTTGATAAAAGTAGTTTCGGTGACACGTTACTTCCGGTGGGGTCAGACGCGTAACTTCCACGCCTGTATCCGGATCGCGACTGACCTCATAGTTCAGTTTGACCCGCATGCCTTTAGCCATGATGCACTCCTTTTTACCGTGGCGGGGGAAAAGACCCGCGGCAGTACCCAGATTTATGATAGGTTTAAAAAGCGAGTATCAAAATATCAAAACGCTGTTTCATTGTATGTGATTGACAGCGCACTTTACTTCGAAAAAGCAAAAATAAAGCGGATGGATTTCACGGACTTAGGGAATCAACGAGGGGGGTATATTTACCAATCCCTATATAGCCTTTTGTTTTTAAATAGGATTTTTCTAAACTGTGACGCAATTTCAGAAAACGAGCGTGATCGCACTTACACTTTTGATAATAACATGCAGAAAAAGTGAAACGATGTTTTATTTGTAATTGAAAAGCCGTTCCCGGAGGGATATCATGAGCCATAATGTAAAACGGAACAGCGTTTCGCTCTCCGTACAGGAATTCCGGCTCGGTTCATACTGGAGGTAAATGTGGACGTAAGACAAAGTATTCACAGCGCGCACGCCAAAACACTGGATACCCAGGGGCTACGCAAAGAGTTTTTAGTTGAGAAAGTGTTCGTGGCTGACGAATACACCATGGTTTATAGCCACATTGACCGCATTATCGTTGGCGGCATCATGCCTGTGGCGAAAACGGTGTCTGTCGGCGGCGAAGTCGGTAAACAACTGGGTGTGACCTACTTTCTTGAGCGTCGTGAACTGGGCGTGATCAACATTGGCGGCGCGGGCACCATTACCGTTGACGGCCAGTGCTACGAAATCGGCCATCGCGACGCGCTGTATGTCGGCAAAGGGGCGAAGGAAGTGGTTTTCGCCAGCGTCGACAGCGCTACGCCTGCCAAGTTCTACTACAACTGCGCTCCGGCACACACCACATACCCCACCAAAAAAGTGACGCCAGCCGATGTTGCGCCGGTCACGCTCGGTGACAATCTCACCAGCAATCGCCGCACTATTAATAAATATTTCGTGCCGGATGTGCTGGAAACCTGCCAGCTCAGCATGGGGCTTACCGAACTGGCGCCGGGTAACCTGTGGAATACCATGCCGTGTCACACGCATGAACGCCGCATGGAAGTGTACTTCTATTTCAATATGGAAGAAGACACCTGCGTCTTCCATATGATGGGGCAGCCTCAGGAAACTCGCCATATCGTAATGCACAACGAGCAGGCGGTCATTTCTCCGAGCTGGTCGATTCACTCCGGGGTGGGTACCAAAGCCTATACCTTCATTTGGGGAATGGTGGGTGAGAACCAGGTCTTCGATGACATGGATCACGTTGCGGTAAAAGATCTCCGCTAGTCGCGGGCGCGTACAACGCCTGTCCGTGACAGGCATGAATAATATTAAGGATTTACAATGATTTTGAATGCATTCTCACTCGAAGGTAAAGTCGCGGTAGTGACCGGTTGCGACACCGGCCTGGGCCAGGGCATGGCGCTCGGCCTGGCGGAAGCGGGCTGCGATATCGTCGGGATTAACATCGTTGAACCGACGGAAACGATCGAACGCGTTACTGCGCTGGGACGTCGCTTTTTAAGCCTGACCGCTGACCTGCGTCAGATCGACGGCATTCCGGCGCTGCTGGAGCGCGCGGTGGCTGAATTCGGTCATATCGATATTCTGGTAAACAACGCCGGTCTGATCCGTCGCGAAGATGCAATCAACTTCAGCGAGAAAGACTGGGATGACGTGATGAACCTGAACATTAAGAGCGTGTTCTTTATGTCTCAGGCTGCGGCGAAGCACTTCATCGCGCAGGGCAACGGCGGCAAAATCATTAACATCGCTTCGATGCTTTCCTTCCAGGGCGGCATTCGCGTACCGTCTTATACCGCGTCAAAAAGCGGCGTGATGGGCGTGACCCGTCTGATGGCGAACGAGTGGGCGAAGCACAACATCAACGTGAACGCGATCGCCCCTGGCTATATGGCGACCAACAATACCCAGCAGTTGCGCGCTGATGAACAGCGTAGCGCGGAAATTCTCGACCGTATTCCGGCGGGTCGTTGGGGTCTGCCAAGCGATCTGATGGGGCCGGTGGTTTTCCTGGCTTCCAGCGCATCTGATTATATCAACGGCTATACCGTCGCGGTTGACGGCGGCTGGCTGGCGCGTTAATCCGTCTGGCGTGAGCGCTGAAACCCTGCCTTCGGGCAGGGTTTTTTTTATCACTTCGTGAGCATAGTCCATACTCAGATTAGTCATTAATCCATACGCCACACGGGCAGTTTTCATTTTTATTTATTAAAATCATTAATAATCATAAAGATATAAAATCCAGCCAGATAAACAAATATTTTTGAAAGTGTAATGTCCATCACATAACGCTACTGCGTAGCCATTTCGTCCATGTTTATGCCGTTTCCTGCCTGACACCTCGCTGACGAATACCGTACTTTTTGATCATGTCTTACTCTGTTGTGGCAGGAAAAAATGGTTTCAATCAATAATGACTCTGCTTTAACGGTGCGCGATACGCGCCGCATGAACCTGTTTGTGTCCGTCTCGGCTGCCGTGGCGGGTTTGCTTTTTGGTCTGGATATTGGGGTGATTGCCGGCGCGTTGCCGTTTATCACCGATCACTTTGTGTTGACCAGTCGCCTGCAGGAGTGGGTGGTCAGCAGCATGATGCTCGGCGCGGCGATTGGCGCGTTGTTCAATGGCTGGCTCTCCTTCCGGCTGGGGCGTAAATACAGCCTGATGGCCGGGGCGATCCTCTTTGTCGTCGGTTCATTGGGATCGGCGTTCGCCACCAGCGTAGAGATAGTGATCGTCTCGCGCGTGGTGTTGGGCGTCGCCGTAGGGATCGCCTCGTACACGGCGCCGCTTTATCTGTCTGAAATGGCAAGTGAACATGTACGCGGCAAGATGATCAGCATGTATCAACTGATGGTTACACTGGGCATTGTGCTGGCGTTTTTATCCGATACTGCGTTCAGCTACAGTGGCAACTGGCGCGCAATGCTGGGCGTGCTGGCGCTGCCGGCAGTAGTGCTGATCGTGCTGGTGGTTTTTCTGCCTAACAGTCCGCGCTGGCTGGCGCAAAAAGGTCGTCATATTGAAGCCGAAGAAGTACTGCGTATGCTGCGTGATACGTCGGAAAAAGCCCGCGAGGAGCTAAATGAGATTCGGGAAAGCCTAAAGCTGAAGCAGGGCGGTTGGGCACTGTTCAGGGTCAACCGTAATGTGCGCAGGGCGGTGTTCCTCGGCATGTTATTGCAGGCGATGCAGCAGTTTACCGGTATGAACATCATCATGTATTACGCGCCGCGCATTTTTAAAATGGCGGGTTTTACCACCACCGAACAGCAGATGATCGCCACGCTGGTGGTCGGTCTGACCTTTATGTTCGCTACCTTTATTGCGGTGTTCACCGTTGATAAAGCCGGACGTAAACCGGCGTTGAAAATCGGCTTCAGTGTGATGGCGCTCGGTACGCTGGTGCTGGGTTACTGCCTGATGCAGTTTGATAACGGCACAGCCTCAAGCGGCCTGTCCTGGCTTTCCGTGGGCATGACCATGATGTGTATTGCCGGTTATGCGATGAGCGCCGCGCCGGTGGTATGGATCCTGTGTTCGGAAATTCAGCCGCTGAAATGCCGCGACTTTGGTATTACCTGCTCAACCACCACGAACTGGGTGTCGAACATGATTATCGGCGCAACCTTCCTGACCCTGCTCGACAGCATCGGCGCTGCGGGCACCTTCTGGCTTTATACCGCGCTGAACGTGGCGTTTATCGGCATTACCTTCTGGCTGATTCCGGAAACCAAAAACGTCACCCTGGAACATATTGAACGTAAGCTGATGGCCGGTGAGAAGTTAAGAAATATTGGGGTGTGAGGTTATTGCCCGGTGGCGCTGTGCTTTCCGGGCCTACCGATTATTGCAGGCACTGGCGCGCGTTTTACATCAACGCACAATTTGTAGGCCGGGTAGGCGAAGCCGCCACCCGGCAGGTTGATATCAACGCATCGCGCGTTTCAGGATACGTTCGGCCTGGCGCTGGAAGTCCGCTGCCGTTTCTTCCACCGTTTTCTGACCGTAGTCGATATACTGCAAAGAGGTGCCGAACTGCGCAACAATCTGCGGATCGTCAAAGTATGGCGATACGGTCAGTTTCGCCGGCAGAGACTGCGCCAGACGCAGGCCCGCTACCGACGGATCGTCCTCTTTGATAGTGCCATCCTGAGTCAGGATCGCGACTGCCGCTTTGCTCAACGGCACGCCGCGCTCCAGTCCCAGCGTCTCGACGCCCTCTTTACTGTTCAGTAAGAAGTTGATCAGTTTCGCTGCTGCTTCCGGGTTTTTGGTGGACTTACCGATTGACAGCATCTGCGCCGGTTTAAAGAACAGACCCGCATCGGTCGCGCCCGGCAGCATCGGGTAATTACCCAGCTCCAGCTTCGCCGGTGGCTTCAGGTTGTCAGAGTATTTGGTGATGGTGGAGTTCCACATATAGGTACCGCCCCATTCACCCTGAATCCACGGCTTCATCTCGTACATGTTACTCTTACCAAATGACGCGTAGTATTTGGTGTCCGGCATCACGTGGCTGTCGACCAGCTTTTTATAGGTCTGGAAAAATTCCACCCATTGCGCTTTGCTGTAAGAGAATTTTTTGGTTTTCTCATCGACCGCAGGAATGTTGTATTTCTGAATCATATAAGAATTCAGTAGCGCCAGCGTATCCTGATGCTCAAGCACCACCGGATAATATTGCTTACCCAGTTTACTCTCGAACGCTTTTCCCGCCGCCATCAGTTCATCCCAGGTCTTGGGGTATTCGACACCTGCTTTTTTCCAGGTTTCATCATTAAAATAGAATACGCGGGCGGTCACGGAGATCGGAATGCCGTTCAGCTTGCCGTTCACGGTGGTCGAACGTAATTCTTTCGGATCGAACTGGCTGAGGTCGATCACCTCTTTCATTTTGTTCAGATCGTAGAAGCCGTCACCGGTTTTCGAGAAGATCGGCAGCCAGTTCCAGTTGGTCTGCATCACGTCCGGCTCAGTGCCGCCCGCAATCTGCGTCGTCAGACGCGACAGGTGACCGTCCCAGCCGGTATATTCCGCCTTAACGTTGATATCCGGGTTTTGCTTGTGGAACGCCTCGAGGGCTTTCAACGTCACCTGATGGCGGCCATTGCCGCCCCACCAGGACATACGTAAATCGACGTTTTGCGCCATAGAAGGCATAGCAGTCAGACCCAGGGTAGCGGAGATAGCGGCGCTTAAAAGCACTTTTTTCATTTTTATAACTCCAGTCAGAGAGAGATGTTCTGTTCAGTTTTTGCGTCAAAGATATGACACTTATTCATGTCGAACGTGAAAAACACTTTACGATGAAGTCCTTTTTCAATCATCGGCTTAGCTTTATCCGAAGGAATGCGGGCGGTCAGCTCGTAGTCAGACACTTTCAGGTAGACGAAGAATTCATGTCCCATGTTTTCCACGCGCACCATCTCACCGCTGCAACTTCCTTCGGTAAACGGCTCGTCGGAAAGCGCGACAAATTCCGGGCGAATACCGTAAAACACGTCCTGCCCCTGGCTGGCGGAAATTTTTTCCTGCAGCGTTTCGCTCAGGGGCAGCGTTTCGTTGCCAATGGTCAGCGCCAGACGTCCCGCTTCATCCACCAGTTTACTGGGGCGAATGTTCATTTCCGGCGCGCCGATAAAGCCCGCCACAAACATGTTTTTCGGCTTGTGGTAAAGGTTATCCGGCGTATCGACCTGCATGATATGCCCGAGCTTCATCACGCAGATGCGGTCGCCCATGGTCATCGCTTCGGTCTGGTCGTGCGTGACATAAACCGTGGTCGCCGGTTTACCTGATTTTTTTAGCTGCTTGTGCAGGTCGGAAATGCGGATGCGCATAGAGGCGCGCAGCTTGGCGTCGAGGTTCGACAGCGGCTCGTCGAACAGGAATACGTCTGGCTTCTTCACAATCGCCCGGCCAACCGCCACACGCTGCGCCTGACCACCGGAAAGCTGGCGCGGCAGACGGTCAAGCAACTCTTCCAGTTCGAGGATCTTCGCGGCTTCATTCACCTGCGCGTCAATCTGATCTTTTGGCATCTTGCTTAGCTTGAGGCCGAAGGCGAGGTTTTCGCGCACCGTCATGTGCGGGTAAAGCGCGTAGTTCTGGAACACCATCGCAATACCGCGCTCTTTTGGCGCCAGATTGTTAACGATCTTATCGCCGATGCGCACTTCACCGCCGCTAATGGTCTCCAGCCCGGCCAGCATTCGCAGGGTGGTGGATTTGGCGCAGCCGGATGGGCCGACGATCACCATAAATTCCCCTTCGGCGATTTTAAGGTCGATAGCATGTACCGCTTTGAAGCCGTTGGAGTACACCTTTTCCAGTTTGTTGAAAATCACTTCAGCCATGGTATTTCCCTCTTAACCTTTAATTCCGCTGCTGGTCACGCCCTGTACGAAGTAGCGCTGTGCCAGGAAGAAGACGATGATGGATGGCAGAATGGAGATACTCGCCATTGCCAGAATTTCGTTCCACGGCGCGCCTTCGGTGACGTCAATGGACATTTTCAGCGCCAGTGCGATCGGATATTTATCCACGCTGTAGACATAGATCAGCGGCCCGATAAAGTCGTTCATCGACCACATGAACTGGAACAGCGCAACCGAGATAATCGCCGGTTTCAGAATGGGCACCACCACGTACCACAACACCTGGAAGGAGTTACAGCCGTCAATCTGCGCCGCCTCTTCCATATCACGCGGCACCCCGCGTAAAAACTGGATCAGCATGAAGACGAAGAACCCCTGAGTGGCGAAGGCCAGCGGCAGGTACAGCGGCATGTAGCTGTTCAGCATGCCCATTTCGCGGAACATCAGATACTGCGGGATCAGCAATACAGTGCTCGGCAACAGCATGGTGGCGATAAGGGTAGCGAACCAGAATTTCTTCCACGGGATCTCAAAGCGGGCAAAGCCGTAGGCCACGATGGTGGAAGAGATAATGGTCAAAATCACTTTCGGGATGACATACTTAAAGGTATTCAGCATGTAATGGCCAAAGGTGTATTCCGTACCGGTTTTCCAGCCGTTCACAAAACCGTCCCAGGTGGCGTGCGCGGGCCACAGACTCAGGGTGGTGAAGATCTCGTGGTTCGGTTTGAACGACGCCGAAAACATCCACACCAGTGGATACAGCATCAGCAGGCCGACGAAGAGCAGAATGATGTAGCGAACGGTGGCGTTGATTTTCTCACGGCGCAGGGTACGCGCCACTTCACGTTCAGCCACGCTCTGTGCTGATGTAATTTCCTGAATATCAGCCATTTTTGCCTCCCTTATCGGCAGAATAGAACACCCAGTATTTCGACGACTTAAAGGCGATGGCGGCAAACACCGCAACGACCAGGAACAGGATCCAGGCCAGCGCTGCGCCGTAGCCCATATCAAAGTATTTAAACGCGGTGTCGTAGATGTAGAGCGAGAACAGATAGGTGGAGTAGGTCGGACCGCCGCCGGTGATGACATACGGGCCGGTAAACTCCTGGAACGCCTGGGTGGTTTGCATAATAAAGTTGAAGAAAATCACCGGCGTAATCAGCGGTACGGTCACTTTCATAAACATCTGCCATTTTGACGCACCATCGATCATTGCCGCTTCATACTGCGACTGCGGTACGTTCTGTAACGCCGCGAGGAAGATCACCATCGCTGAGCCAAACTGCCAGACGCGCAGCAGGGTAACGGACATCAGCGCCAGCGACGGTTCGCCGAGCCAGTTCACTGGGTCGAATCCAAATACGCCAATAAAGCTATTCAGCAGACCGTCAATAGCAAACAGAGCGCGCCACAATACGGCGATAGCCACGGAGCTGCCGAGAATCGACGGGATATAATAGGCGGTGCGGAAAAAGCCTATGCCGCGTAATTTAAAGTTCAGAACAAACGCAATCCCTAACGCAAAGGCCAGTTTTAAGGGGATCGTTAAAAAGACATAGGCAAAGGTCACGCCCATCGATTTCCAGAACAGCGTGTCTTCGGTAAACATATAGCGATAGTTCTCCACTCCGTTAAACACCGGAGGGCTCATCAAATCGTACTCAGTAAAACTGAGGAAGAAAGATGAAACGAACGGAAAGGCGGTAAAGATAATCAGCCCGATGATATAGGGTGATATCCATGCCAGCCCAAGCATCCTGTTTTCATTCATAGCGACCTACCTGACGATGATTAGTAAAAAATGGAACCGGATGTTACCGACCACGCCCGGTCAAGACGGCGTAGTCGCCTGTGTTCTCTGCGTATTCGTTCTGTCAGCCTTCCTTGTTAGTCACTGATTTAGAATACTTTATTAATCTCAACCTTCAGCGCGGCTCGATTAAATGAACCGCTGTTCTTGATTTGTAAAACATCGTTTTAATTTATTTTATTGCTATTTGTTTCGCCGTCATTCACATAATGGTGGAAATGTGATCAAAGTCGAAACGGTGTTTCAAATAGGTGAGATGCTCATCATAATTGACATAAATACGTCATGATTGCCGCTGCGCTATCGACATTTGCGGAAACCGGACACACCTCAAGGTTATAAAAACTAATATTATTAGCAATTATTAGTGGGCTAATTTGTGGGCGAGGAGGCAAAAAAAACCTTCCCGCAGGAAGGTTTGTGAGCTGCGTCGGCTGGTGGACGATGACGGCGCGGGCTTACGCTTTCAGGAAGTCTTCACGCACTGGCGTGAAGGTATCGAGCAATGTGCCTGGCTTGAGACATACGCAGCCGTGCATTACGTGAGGCTTTTTGTAAAGGGTATCCCCTGCGCTGACGACGTGCTTTTCGTCGCCGATGGTGAATTCAAACTCGCCTGACAGGACATAGGTCAACTGTTCATGGGGATGGTTATGCAGCGGGCCCACGGCCCCTTCTTCAAAGTTGACCTCTACAGCCATCATTTTGCCGTCATGGGCGAGAATCCGGCGGGTGACGCCATTGCCCAGATCTTCCAGCGTTGTCTCTTTATGAAAAATAAACATGCACGGATCCTGTTAATGTTTGAAACGGTGTTTCATTTAAATTAGCGCAGCCAGCCGAAAAAGAAAACGGCTGTCGGAACGAAGTGGAAAGTGGATCACAAGTTTGTGCCTCGCCGTTAAGGAGTTCCTTGCGCCGGGAAAAGCTAAAACGGCGATTAATTTTGAATAAGTCAGGATATTAACCCATATAACAGCGAGGCTCGTATCGGGCTGGTCAGAAATACACGGGGTGAGCGGCGCTATACATAGATTGACTTTATTTGAAAGTCAATCTTGAAATACTGCCAATAATGGTGGGGAGGTAGCAAATTTATAAAGATTTTGTTCAGAAAAATCTTATGTTCTTATATGATAAGCGTCGCCAGTGACATTTTATGCTTATATTTCATTTTAATAAGATCAGAAGAACCGATATGTCGACAATGGATATAAAGAAAAATACGGAACTTAATTTTGCCGACTACGCGCCGCCTGCGGTCAGGCAAAACGAGATCGATCTGCTGAGACTCGTAGAAATCCTCTTTTCCGCTAAAAATCATATTATTGCCGTTGTTTTCGCCTGTGCGCTGTTAGGCGCGGCAGTCTCATGGCTTTTACCGCAAAAATGGACCAGCCAGTCTGTTGTCACCCCGGCAGAGCAAACGCAATGGTATGACCTGCGGCAAACGCTGGCAGATTTACAGATACTGGGCGTCGAAATAAACATCTCGCGGGGCGATGTGTTTAATCTGTTTATTAAAAAGCTCCAGTCGCAGTCGTTGCTTGAGGAGTATCTTAAAACTTCGCCTTATGTCATGGGCCAATTGAAAGACGCGGATATTGATCCGTTGGCCTTACATCGCGCCGTGGTCAACGTATCCGAAAAGCTAAAAGTGACGAACAATGCGACGGCAAAAAATGCCGACAAAATGCCATATGACGCCTGGACATTAAGTTTTACTGCGCCCACGGCGAAAGATGCGCAAACCGTCCTTGACGGGTATATCGGTTGGGTTTCCGCGATTGTGCAGAAAGAAACCATGCAAAATGTGCGCAATGCGCTAGAGTTAAAAACGCGGATCATGAAAGAGCAACTGGCGCTGGATCACGTCCGCCTGACAAATGCGCATAACACCAATTTGCAGCGTCTGAGCTATTCGCTGGAGGTGGCCAACGCGGCGGGTATCAAGCAGCCGGTGTTCAGTAACGGCCAGGCGGTAAAAGACGATCCCGATTACTCCGTTACGCTGGGCGCTAACGGTATCGCCAGAAAATTGCAGATTGAAGAATCCCTACAAGATGTCGCGGAGTTGAACGCAGACTTTAAGAACCGTGAGTATCTGCTGGGTCAGTTGCAACAGGTCAGCCTCAATGACGTGAAATTTGCGCCGTTCAGATACCAGATGTCGCCTTCTTTGCCGATCCGAAAAGACGGACCGGGCAGGCTGATGATTATCACGCTCGCCATGCTGCTTGGCGGGATGTTTGCCTGCGGCGGCGTGCTGCTTCGTGAAGCGATCAAATCGCGTTCGGCGCAGATGATGCCGGTACTGGAATAACGTTGCGAGACTTGTCACTATGAAGGCGGCTTAACAGCCGCTTTTTTTATGGTTTACTTTCCCGGTTTTTCCTCACTGATAAAGGAGCAGGTTATGAAGACAATTGGACTGTTAGGCGGTATGAGTTGGGAATCAACCATCCCTTATTATCGCTTGATCAATGAAGGGATCAAACAGCGCCTCGGTGGCCTTCATTCCGCCAGCCTGCTGCTGCATAGCGTTGATTTTCACGACATTGAAGCCTGTCAGCAACGCGGTGAATGGGATAAAGCGGGCGAGCTGCTGGCCGATGCGGCGCTGGGTCTGCAAAAAGCGGGCGCAGAAGGGATCGTTTTATGTACCAATACGATGCACAAAGTGGCGGAAGCCATTGAGTCACGCTGTACGCTGCCTTTTTTACATATTGCCGATGCGACCGGACGTGCGATTGCAGCGCAAGGACTGAGTCGCGTGGCGCTGCTGGGGACGCGTTACACGATGGAGCAGGATTTTTACCGTGGACGTCTGGAACAGCAGTTTGCCATCGAATGTCTGGTGCCGGAGGCGGAAGAGCGCGCGAAGATCAACACCATCATTTTTGATGAGCTGTGCCTCGGACAGTTTAGCGACGCGTCACGCGACTATTATGTGCAGGTCATTGAGCAACTGGCGTCTCAGGGCGCGCAGGGCGTGATTTTCGGTTGTACCGAGATTGGCCTGTTGGTTCCCGCCGAAAGAAGCCCCGTTCCGGTGTTTGACACCGCCGCCATTCACGCCGCGGACGCCGTCGCGTTTATGCTGTCATAACCGGCGCGGAAATTTTTTCCAGCGCCCGGGTAAACAGGGCGTGACCGGTTTGCAGATGGCGGCTGAACGCGTCCACCAGCGCTGACGAAGGGCGATGAAGAGGACGAATCAGGCTCACGGTAAACGGCACGCTGATACTGAACCGGCGAACCACCACGCCGCTTGCGGCATAATCCAGCGCGGTAAGCGGGTTGACGATAGACAGACCTGCACCGGCGCGCACCATTGCGCAAACCGACGCCGCGCTGTGCGTTTCCACAACCATGCGTCGTTTAACCTGATGTTCGTTAAACAGCGCGTCGAGTAACTGGCGGTAGCTGTCGGCGCGCGAAAGGCTAATATAGCGCTCGCCGTGAAAGTCCTGCGGCGTTAACACGGGTTTTTTCGCCAGCGGATGCCCCGACGGCAGTACGCACACCTCGTCCAGCGAGAATAATTCCGTCCGCTCGGTGCCCGCCGGGGTGTGCAGGGTTTCCGTTAATCCCAGATCATGGCGTTGGGCAGAGAGCCATTCCTCAAGCAACGGCGACTCCTGCGGCACAATATTCAGGCTTACGTCCGGGTAACGCGCGAGAAACGGTTGGACCAGCGCAGGCAACAGCGACTGGGAAAAGACCGGCAGGCAGACAACCGACAGTTCCCCCTGGCGAAATTCACGCAGGCTTTCCGCCGCGCTGACGATGCGATCCAGCCCATACCAGGAGCGCTGCACCTCTTCGAACAATCGCAATCCCTGAACCGTCGGATGCAGACGCCCCCGGGTGCGGTCGAAAAGCTTAAGCCCAAGCACCTTTTCAAAGCGCGCCAGTTCGCGACTGACGGTCGGCTGTGAGGTATGCAACAACCGTGCAGCCTCGGTGAGATTCCCGGCGGTCATCACCGCATGGAAAATTTCAATGTGACGTAAGTTAACGCTGGCCATAATCATCCCGCTGAAGTGAATCCATATCAGTTTTGCATAGAATACGTATGAAACGATATTTTTTATTGTCTTCAGGATGTGGCGTAATCCGTAAAAACATGATGTCCGGAGCCTGAAATGCCACATTCTCTTAATGCCTCTGATACCGACCTGACCGCTGAAAACCTGCTCAGGCTGCCCGCCGAGTTTGGCTGCCCGGTATGGGTGTATGACGCGCAGATCGTTCGCCGCCAGATTGCCGCGCTGCAACAGTTTGATGTTGTCCGCTTCGCGCAGAAAGCCTGCTCGAATATTCATATTCTGCGTCTGATGCGTGAGCAGGGCGTGAAGGTGGATTCGGTATCATTAGGCGAGATCGAGCGCGCGCTGGCTGCGGGTTACGATCCGCAGACGCATCCGGACGATATCGTTTTTACCGCCGATGTGATTGATAACGCGACGCTGTCGCGCGTCAGCGAACTCAGCATCCCGGTGAATGCCGGTTCCGTCGACATGCTGGACCAGCTTGGTCAGGTCTCGCCGGGGCATCGCGTCTGGCTGCGTGTTAATCCGGGGTTTGGTCACGGTCACAGCCAAAAAACCAACACTGGCGGCGAAAACAGTAAACACGGTATCTGGCATAGCGATTTGCCCGAGGCGCTGGCCGTCATGCAGCGCCATCAGCTGAAACTGGTCGGCATCCATATGCATATCGGTTCCGGCGTGGATTACGGCCACCTGGAACAGGTGTGTGGAGCGATGGTGCGTCAGGTGATCGATTTTGGCCAGGATCTGCAGGCGATCTCCGCGGGAGGCGGGCTGTCGATTCCGTATCACGATGGCGAAGAAGCCGTGGACACGCAGCACTATTTTGGCCTGTGGAACGCCGCGCGTGAGCAAATCGCCCGCCACCTCGGACACCCTGTAAAACTGGAGATCGAGCCGGGACGTTTTCTTGTCGCCCAGGCGGGCGTGCTGGTGACTCAGGTGCGCAGCGTGAAACAGATGGGCAGCCGTCATTTTGTGTTGGTGGACGCGGGTTTTAACGATCTCATGCGCCCGGCGATGTACGGCAGTTATCATCACATCTCCGCGCTGGCGGCAGACGGACGCTCGCTTGCCAACGCGCCGCAAGTGGAAACGGTGGTCGCCGGGCCGCTGTGTGAATCCGGGGATGTCTTTACCCAACAGGAGGGGGGGAAAGTCGAAACTCGCGCGCTGCCAGCGGTTGTCCCCGGTGATTATCTGGTGTTACATGATACGGGAGCCTATGGCGCGTCGATGTCGTCGAACTACAATAGCCGCCCGCTGCTTCCGGAGGTGTTATTTGATAACGGCCAGGCGCGGCTGATCAGGCGTCGGCAGACAATAGACGAACTGCTGGCGCTGGAACGCATCTGACGAATTTGCCGGAGGCGGCGCAAGCGCGTTATCCGGCCTGCGGCTGGCCGCCGCCGGTAAAATACGGCCCGGTCGTCACCGAATCGCGCAGCACTAATGTGCCGGTAAACGGTGGGATAGGGGCCACCGCTTCGCCGTTCGCCATGCGGATCGCCTGGTCAATGGCGGTGGTGATCATGGTGTCGATGGGCAAATAAACTGTGGATAACCCCGGCTCAAGCCATTTTGCGCTCGGGGCATCGTCAAAACCAAACAGCGACACATCCTGAGGGATGCGTAACCCGGCCTGATGCAGCGCCTTGGATGCGCCCAGCGCCATATCGTCGTTACAGGCGAACAGGGCGCTGAATTTAATCCCTTCCGCAAGCAGTTCATGACAGGCGTCGTAGCCGCGGGTCATGCTGGCGTCGCCATACTTCACTTTCGCCGGATCCCAGGCGATACCGTTTTTCTCCAGTGCCTTACGATAGCCACGCAGACGTGACTTCCCGGTCGGCGTATGGCCGGGTACGGTAATGCAGGCGATCTCCCTATGCCCCTGCGAGATCAGGTAATCGACCGCCTGAAACGCCGCCTCTTCCTGTTCAAAAAAGATTGCGCGCTCACGGGCCAGGGCCACCTCCCGGTTGATGATCACCAACGGCATCGGGATGGCGTCCGCCAGCGCCAGAATCGCTTTCTCGCTCATATAGCGGGTGTAAAGAATAATCGCGTCACACTGGCGGTCGGCCAGCATCCGCACCGCTTCCTGCTCACGCTCCGGCGTATCGTGGCCGTCGGTCACGATGAGCTGTTTGCCGTGGGACTCGGTCTGCCGGGACGCCTGTTGCAGCAGGCGTCCAAAATAGAAACCGTCAAAGGTCGATACCACCAGGCCAATGCTGTTGCTGGTGCGATGCGCCAGCGAACGGGCGAGAAAGTTGGGCCGGTAGTCCAGCGCCTGCATCGCCTTAAAAACTTTCTGTCGGGTGCTCTCTTTAACCTGTCCGGTGCCGTTAAGCACGCGGGACACGGTGGCTTTCGACACGCCAGCGCGGCGGGAAACATCCAGCATTGTTGTCATGACGCTTTCCTGATTACTCGTTTAATGACGGTTGTCCCGCTTCGGCTGGCGAGGCCACAGAATGACGGCGCACCAGCGTGGGGCTGAAGACATGGGTGATATCCGGTAACGGGCGTTTTTCCGCCAGTGCCAGCGCCAGTTCCGCCGCCTGGGTCGCCATGGTGACGATAGGGTAACGCACGGTCGTCAGGCGTGGGCGGACGTAGCGGGACACCAGCACATCATCGAAACCAATCAGTGAGATCTCCGATGGCACTTCCACGCCGTTGTCGTTGAGTACGCCCATTGCGCCCGCCGCCATCGAGTCGTTATAGCAGGCGACCGCCGTAAAGTTTCGGCCACGACCCAATAGCTCGGTCATCGCCTGCTCGCCGCCGCTCTCGTCGGGCTCGCCGAAGGTGACGAGCCTGTCGTTAACCGGAATTCCGCTCTCTGCGAGGGCGTCGTAATAGCCTTTAAGACGATCTTCGGCGTCTGAAATAGAGTGATTGGAGCAGAGATAGCCGATGCGGGTATGACCCTGCTGAATTAAATGACGCGTCGCCAGCCAGGCGCCGTAGCGGTCGTCAAGGGCGACGCAGCGCTGTTCAAAGCCAGGCAGAATGCGGTTGATCAGCACCATGCCGGGCATCTGTTCCATTAACGAGACCAGATCGGCGTCCGGGATCATCTTGGCGTGTACCACCAGCGCCGCGCAGCGGTGGCGGATAAGCTGTTCAATCGCCTGTCGCTCTTTCTGTTCATTATGGTAGCCGTTGCCGATCAGTAAAAAATTGCCAGTGTTATAGGCGACCTGCTCGACGGCTTTCACCATTGCGCCAAAAAAGGGGTCAGACACGTCGCCGACCACCAGGCCCACGGTCTCGGTGGACTGTTGCGCCAGCGCGCGCGCATTTGCATTGGGGTGATAACTGAGCGACGCCATCGCGCTGGTCACCGCCAGGCGCGAGGCCTCGCTGGCCTTGGGAGAATCATTGATAACGCGAGAAACGGTGGCGACTGAAACACCAGCCAGTCGGGCTACATCCTTTATGGTCGCCATGACAGTACCTATTGTGGGTAAACGCTTACATTCTGTCAGTGTTACGGAAAACGCCCGACGGTTCAAGCGGTTCGCCCGCGACAACGCCGCAAATGTGAGCACGGCCAGGAGATAGACGACTCAGTGCCGACAATACAAACCTTTAGTTACACTTTGCGAAAGGCTGTTGCGTTTGTTCGCTGGCGAGCGTTCGCCGCGCATTGATACAGTGATGATCCCAGAGGTATTGATAGGTGGAGTCGACTTTCGGGTTGACCACATGACTTACACCAACCTGCGCAGATGTGCAGGTTTTTTTTTGCCCATCAGCCATTCTGTAACAGTAACCGATAATTTACACAACTCGTTGCATTTCCCTTCATTCCTTTGCGTTTTCTTGCTGGCGAAGCGGCCAGCGTCGGACCACAATCAAGATCCCAGAGGTATTGATTGGTGAGATTATTCGGTACGCTCTTCGTACCTGTCTCTTGCACCAACCTGCGCGGATGCGCAGGTTTTTTTTCGTACTGACTTTCTGTGTCGCTCCCATTGCCCTAATCGTGTAATCTGCCACCATTATTTAACCGAATCCTCGGCAAAGGGAGTTGAAATGCTATTTGGATTTTTCCGCAGCTTGTGCCGTGTGCTCTATCGGGTACGCGTCACGGGCGATATGAAGGCACTGCACGGAGAGCGGGTATTAATCACGCCGAACCATGTTTCGTTTATTGACGGCATCCTGCTGGCGCTGTTCTTGCCGGTGCGCCCGGTCTTTGCGGTGTATACCTCGATTAGCCAGCAGTGGTATATGCGCTGGTTAACCTCGCTGATTGATTTCGTGCCTCTCGATCCCACCAAACCGATGGCCATCAAACATCTGGTGCGACTGATTGAGCAGGGACGTCCGGTGGTGATCTTCCCTGAAGGGCGTATCTCGGTGAGCGGTTCGCTGATGAAGATCTACGACGGTGCCGGATTCGTCGCGGCGAAATCCGGCGCCACGCTGGTGCCGGTACGTATTGAAGGCGCGGAACTTACCCATTTCAGCCGCCTGAAAGGGCTGGTCAAACGTCGTTTTTTCCCGCGCATTCAGCTTCATATCCTGCCGCCAACCCAGTTGCCGATGCCGGACGCGCCGCGTGCGCGCGATCGCCGCAGAATCGCTGGCGAAATGCTGCATCAAAAAATGATGGAAGCGCGGATGGCGGTGCGTCCGCGTGAAACCCTGTACGAATCGCTGCTGGCGGCAAAATACCGCTATGGCGCGGGCAAAAAGTGTATTGAAGACATCAACTTCAAGCCGGACAGCTACCGGCAACTGCTCATCAAAACGCTGTTTGTCGGGCGTATTCTGGAAAAATACAGCGCGGAGGGCGAAAGGATCGGCCTGATGCTGCCGAACGCCGCCATCAGCGCGGCGGTGATTTTCGGCGCGGTGTCGCGTCGCCGTGTTCCGGCGATGATGAACTACACGGCGGGTGTTAAAGGGCTAAGCAGCGCGATTGCCGCCGCAGAGATTAAAACCATTTTCACCTCCCGCCAGTTCCTCGATAAAGGCAAACTCTGGCACCTGCCGGAGCAGTTGACTCAGGTGCGCTGGGTTTATCTGGAAGACCTGAAAGCGGATGTCACCCCCGCCGACAAGGTGTGGATTTTCGCCCACCTGCTGATGCCGCGTCTGGCGCAGGTGAAACAGCAACCGGAAGAGGCGGCGGTGATCCTTTTCACCTCCGGGTCTGAGGGCCACCCAAAGGGCGTGGTCCATAGCCACAAAAGCCTGCTGGCTAACGTTGAGCAGATCAAAACCATCGCGGATTTTACCGCTAACGACCGCTTTATGTCGGCGCTGCCGCTGTTTCACTCGTTCGGTCTGACCGTGGGGCTGTTCACGCCGCTGCTGACTGGCGCGGAAGTGTTCCTTTATCCCAGTCCGTTGCATTACCGTATTGTGCCGGAGCTGGTTTACGACCGGAACTGTACGGTGCTGTTTGGCACCTCGACGTTTCTTGGCAACTATGCGCGCTTTGCGAACCCGTATGATTTTTATCGCCTGCGCTACGTGGTGGCCGGCGCGGAGAAACTGCAGGAGAGCACGAAGCAGCTCTGGCAGGATAAGTTTGGTCTGCGCATCCTTGAGGGTTACGGCGTGACGGAATGCGCGCCGGTGGTTTCTATTAACGTACCGATGGCGGCGAAACCGGGCACCGTGGGGCGGATCCTGCCGGGAATGGACGCGCGCCTGCTTGCGGTGCCTGGCATTGACGACGGCGGACGGCTACAGCTGAAAGGACCGAATATCATGAACGGTTATCTGCGGGTGGAAAAACCGGGCGTGCTCGAGGTGCCGACAGCGGAAAATGCGCAGGGAGAACTGGAGCGCGGCTGGTACGACACCGGCGATATTGTGCGTTTTGACGAACAGGGGTTTGTGCAGATTCAGGGGCGCGCGAAGCGCTTTGCCAAAATTGCGGGCGAAATGGTGTCGCTGGAGATGGTCGAACAGGTGGCGTTGGGCGTTTCACCGGAGAAAATGCACGCCACGGCAATCAAGAGCGACGCCAGCAAAGGCGAAGCGCTGGTGCTCTTTACTACCGACAGCGAACTGACCCGCGACAAACTCCAGCAGTACGCCCGGGCGCACGGCGTTCCGGAACTGGCGGTGCCGCGCGACATCCGCTATCTGAAACAAATGCCGCTGTTGGGAAGCGGTAAGCCGGATTTTGTTACGCTGAAAAGCTGGGTCGATGAAGCGGAACAACAACATGGGTGAGTCAGTGCATACTAACACCTCGATTTGGTCGAAAGGGATGATGTCGGTTATTGCCGCGCAGTTTCTCTCTGCGTTTGGCGATAACGCGCTGTTGTTTGCCACACTGGCGCTGCTGAAAGCGCAGTTTTATCCGGACTGGAGTCAGCCGATCCTGCAAATGGTGTTTGTGGGTGCTTACATTCTGTTTGCGCCCTTTGTCGGGCAGGTAGCTGACAGCTTCGCCAAAGGTCGGGTGATGATGTTCGCCAACGGCCTGAAACTGCTGGGAGCGGCAAGTATTTGTTTCGGCTTCAACCCGTTTATCGGTTATACGCTGGTGGGGATTGGCGCGGCGGCCTATTCACCTGCGAAATATGGCATTCTTGGCGAACTGACTACCGGCGATAAGCTGGTGAAGGCCAATGGCTTAATGGAAGCCTCTACTATTGCCGCGATCCTGCTCGGTTCGGTGGCGGGCGGCGTGCTGGCTGACTGGCATGTGATCGCCGCGCTGGTCGCCTGCGCGCTGGCCTACGCCGGGGCGGTCGTGGCAAACCTGTTCATTCCAAAGCTGGCGGCTGCGCGTCCCGGACAGTCCTGGCATCTGGCGAAAATGACCCGCAGTTTTTTCTGCGCCTGCGCGTCGCTGTGGCGCAATGGCGAAACGCGTTTTTCCCTCGTTGGCACCAGCCTGTTCTGGGGCGCTGGCGTAACGCTGCGTTTTCTGCTGGTGCTGTGGGTGCCGGTCGCGCTGGGGATCGCCGATAACGCCACGCCAACCTACCTGAATGCGATGGTTGCCATCGGTATCGTGGCGGGGGCTGGCGCAGCGGCCAGGCTGGTCACCCTGGAAACCGTCGCGCGCTGCATGCCTGCGGGGATCCTGATCGGCGTGGTCGTACTGATTTTCTCTCTGCAACACGCGCTGCTTCCGGCTTATGGACTGCTGATGCTGATCGGCATTCTGGGCGGTTTTTTTGTGGTGCCGCTGAACGCTCTGCTGCAGGAGCGCGGTAAACGAAGCGTCGGCGCGGGCAACGCCATTGCGGTGCAGAACCTCGGGGAAAACAGCGCGATGCTGCTGATGCTGGGGTTGTACTCACTGGCGGTGTGGGTTGGGATCCCGGTCGTTGCCGTCGGCATTGGGTTTGGCGGTCTGTTCGCACTGGCGATTGCCGCGCTGTGGATTTGGCAGCGTCGCCAGGCGTCATCGCGCTAAAGATCGCGGCTGTGTTTAATCCTGCCTACTTCGTCCCTGTAGGCAGGATAAGCGTCACGCCGCCGGGCGCTAATCGTCACGGTGCCGGATAGGTATAAACCTGATGCACCGCTTCGATCTCCGTCAGCACCTCTTCACTTAATTCCAGATGCAGGCTTTCAACATTGGCTTGTAGCTGTTCCATCGTGGTGGCGCCCAGCAGGGTGCTGGCGACAAACGGTTGACGGCGAACGAATGCCAACGCCATTTGCGCCGGATCCAGACCATGACGTTTCGCGATATCCACATAGGCCGCCACGGCTTTTTCGGTCTGCGCGCCGCTGTAGCGGGTAAAGCGGCTGAATAAGGTATTGCGCGCGCCAGCAGGTTTTGCGCCGTTCAGATACTTACCTGTCAGGGTGCCAAAGGCGAGGCAGGAATAGGCCAACAGCTCGACACCTTCATACTGGCTCACCTCCGCCAGGCCGACTTCAAAGCTGCGGTTAACCAGACTGTACGGGTTCTGAATGGTGACGATGCGCGGCAGGTCGTGTTTATCCGCGAGATGAAGATAGCGCATCACGCCGAAAGCGGTTTCGTTGGAAACGCCGATATAGCGAATCTTTCCGGCGCGCTGAAATTCGGCCAGCGCATCCAACGTATCCAGCAGCGAGACCACTGGCGCCGTGTCCGTCCAACTGTAGCCGAGCTTGCCGAAGCAGTTGGTCTGACGCTGGGGCCAGTGTACCTGGTACAGATCCAGATAATCGGTCTGCAGCCGCTTCAGGCTGTCGTGCAGCGCTTCACGAATGTTCTTGCGGTCCAGCGCCTGGTTTGGCCGAATGCCGCTGTCGTTATTGCGCGCCGGACCGCTGACTTTCGAGGCGATAATCAGCTTTTCGCGGCAGCCCTGTTTCGCCAGCCAGTTGCCAACGTAGGTTTCGGTGAGTCCCTGGGTTTCCGGTCGCGGCGGGACCGGGTACATCTCGGCCACGTCGATCAGGTTAATGCCATTCGCGACGGCATAGTTGAGCTGTGCATGTGCATCGGCTTCGCTATTTTGTTCACCAAACGTCATTGTGCCCAGCCCCAGAGTACTGACTTCAAGTGAGCTGTGGGGTATACGGTGATAGTGCATAGCCGTTTCCTTTTTATAATCACGACATAAGGATGATAAAAATGGCTGAGGGAAGGGAAAAAGGGAAGAAAAATTGTTAAGGCCAGCGTGAATGCTGACCTCAACCATCAACGCTCAATGATTTGAGAAACGTCGTCGCGGTTAATTTGCATGGCGTTACCCTGCTGATCGTGGTAGCTCACCAGACCGGTATCATCGTCTATTTCCGGTTTTCCGTCGGTCAGGATCATACGTCCATCTTTGGTCGCCATGACATAGTCGCTACTGCAGCCGGAAACGGCAAAAGCCAGTCCTACGGCGGAAATTACTACTGCCCATTTTTTCATCCATTTATCCTCACGTGGCATTCGTCTGATAATAGTCTAGTAATAACGTGAAGTTATGCTCAGGGAAAGCAGTAAAATCTTAATCTGTGAAAGGACGGAGAAGGCATTCGCTCCCCGTAGGGAGCGAAAGGGAGGATCAAAGCGGGTTCTTTTTGTTTCGCAGCAGGTTCAGGCTCTCTACCGCGATAGAGAAGAACATGGCGAAATAGATGTAGCCCTTCGGTACATGAACGTCGAAACTTTCCAGAATAAGCGTAAAGCCAACCAGGATAAGGAACGACAGCGCGAGCATCTTCACGGATGGGTGTCTGTCGACAAACTCGCCGATGGGACGCGCGGCAAACATCATCACGCCTACGGCTATCACCACCGCCGCCATCATGATGAACAGATGATCGGACAACCCTACCGCCGTGATCACCGAATCCAGACTGAAGATGATATCCAGCAGCATAATCTGCACGATCGCCCCCAGAAAAGAGGAGACGCGGGTTTTCAGCCCTTCTTCTTCACCTTCAATGGATTCGTGGATCTCCTTGCTCGCTTTCCAGATCAGGAACAGACCGCCGAGCAGCAGAATGAGATCGCGTGCGGAGATTTCCTCGCCAAAAACCTCAAACAGCGGATTCGTCAGGCGTGTCACCCAGGCAATGGAAGCCAGCAGCGCCAGACGCATGATCATCGCCGCGGCGAGACCGAGGCGTCGGGCATGCGCACGCTGCGCGGTAGGAAGTTTTGCAACGACCAGAGAGAGAAAAATAATATTATCGATCCCGAGCACGATCTCCAGCAGCGTCAGCGTACCGAGCGCGAGCCAGGCGTTGGGATCGGTTATCCATGCAAATAACATTGAGCAAAGTCCTGCCAAAAAAAGAAGCGGTAATTATATGCCTCTACCACGACAGGCGAAAGTCTAACGCAGCTGTAACAAAAAATGGCGTTCCAGCAGGGCGCGAGTGAAGTTCTTTTTCAGATAGAAACCGCGTGGCAACGTCAGGATTGGCTGGCCCTGCGCGCCAATGGCTTCGGTCAGCGCTTTGGCGTTGGCGGCCTTGGGGCGCAATTGTAAAAATTCGCCATGCCGGGCGGTAATTCGTTCCACCTGGCCTAATACAATCATATCCATCAGCTCTTCCCAGTCGAGACGCAACTGGCGCTCCTCGTCCGGGTTCGGACTCCACAGCACAGGGGAGCCGACACGCCGCAGGGAGAGCGGGATGGCGCGGTCGCCCTCTACCGGGATCCACAACACCCGCTTCAGTTTATGCCGCACATGGCTGGTTTCCCACGTAACGCCGCTATTGCCGGTGAGCGGGGCGACACAGACGAAGGTGGTCTCAAGGGGGCGTCCCTGACTGTCCACAGGAATCGTTTTCAGTTCCACACCTAAAGCCGCGAAATCCTGCTCAGGTTTACTGCCCGCGCTGGCTCCCAGCCACAGCTCCAGTAAAACGCCAATCCAGCCTTTATCGCGTTTGAGATCTTTTGGCGTTGTCATCCCGGCAAGCGCGGCCAGTTCACCCAGCGTATAGCCTGAAATCTGCTGCGCCTGCTGGAGTAGCAGCGCTTCTGATTCCGGTGGAAAACGTAACGGCTGGAGAGCGGACATAGCGAGATACCTTAGGTGAAAAAATAGACAACGGATTTATACCGCAGAAAAGAAGTTTATCGTTTTCCGCCCCTTCTGTTCAATCCTATGATTTAACGTGCTTTTTAGATGACAGAGCGGGGAGTTGCGCAACATGAAAACCGGTTTTCCAATTCTGGTCACTGAAAATAAACAGGATCTTACACCATGTTATCCACAGAAAGATGGGATAACTGTGAAAAACCGCGACTACTGTTTCCATTTACAGCCTTGACGTGCGGGGAAAATCGAATTTTCACACAAATTGTGTTTAACTTATTGGCACAATCTGTGGATAAAACCGACGCTGTTCGATCTTTCATCAGCCCGAGGATCGTTGGTGTGATGGCCGTCACTTTTTTATCGGGGAACCGGTAAATAAGTGAAGTAACCGCATGAATAACCGCATTTATTTTTCTACCCCGTCAGGGCGTTTATTCAGACTGTTCTGGGTTTTCCCGGAGTAATTCCATACTTTTTCACAACTCTATCCACAGAAAAGGTGAATAAGATCGGTCAAAAATGCCAGTTTCTGTTTATAACTTCGTTCTTAACTGTGAGTTATTCAATTGTTATTAGATACGCAGGTCGCTAACACAATGGTTTACCGCCTGTCAGGAGTGTGAAACAATCATTCATATATAAGGTTTACGTTGAGGTAGTCCGGTGATTGATGACGATGGCTACCGCCCAAATGTAGGTATCGTAATTTGTAATCGTCAGGGGCAAGTCATGTGGGCCCGGCGATTTGGTCAGCACTCCTGGCAATTCCCGCAAGGCGGAATCAACCCTGGAGAATCAGCAGAACAGGCGATGTACCGGGAACTGTTTGAAGAAGTTGGGTTAAGCCGTAAAGATGTGCGGATCCTGGCTTCGACTCGCAACTGGTTGCGTTACAAGTTACCGAAACGTTTGGTGCGTTGGGACACAAAGCCGGTTTGTATCGGCCAGAAGCAAAAGTGGTTTCTTTTGCAGTTGATGAGCGCGGACGCGGAAATCAACATGCAAACCAGCAGTACACCTGAGTTCGATGGCTGGCGTTGGGTAAGCTACTGGTACCCGGTTCGGCAAGTGGTTTCATTCAAACGTGATGTTTACCGCAGGGTGATGAAAGAGTTCGCAAGTGTCGTGATGGCGCTTCAGGAAGCGACGCCGAAGCCGCAAAGCGCGCCTGCTTATCGACGTAAAAGAGGTTAAGCCACGCAAATTATGCTCACCCGCCTGCGCGAAATAGTCGAAAAGGTGGCCAGTGCTCCACGTCTGAATGAAGCGTTGAACATCCTGGTCACCGACATCTGTCTGGCGATGGATACTGAGGTCTGTTCGGTCTACCTGGCCGATCACGATCGACGTTGTTATTACCTCATGGCGACGCGGGGGCTAAAAAAACCGCGAGGTCGCACGGTTGCGCTCGCCTTCGATGAAGGGATCGTCGGCCTGGTAGGCAGGCTGGCGGAGCCGATCAACCTTGCCGATGCGCAAAAACACCCCAGTTTCAAGTACATTCCCTCAGTTAAAGAAGAGCGCTTTCGCGCGTTTCTTGGCGTGCCGATCATCCAGCGGCGACAACTGCTGGGCGTGCTGGTGGTTCAGCAGCGCGAGCTGCGCCAGTACGACGAAAGCGAAGAATCATTCCTCGTCACGCTCGCCACCCAGATGGCGGCCATTCTTTCACAGTCTCAGCTCACTGCGCTGTTCGGTCAGTACCGTCAGACGCGCATCCGCGCGCTGCCCGCCTCGCCAGGTATTGCCATTGCCGAAGGCTGGCAGGACGCAACGCTGCCGCTGATGGAGCAGGTGTATCAGGCTTCCACTCTGGATCCGGCGCTAGAGCGCGAGCGTCTGACCGGCGCGCTCGAAGAAGCGGCGAACGAATTTCGCCGTTACAGTAAACGCTATGCGGCTGGCGCGCAAAAAGAGACGGCGGCGATATTTGATCTCTATTCGCACCTGCTCTCTGATGCCCGGCTGCGGCGGGAGCTGTTCGCCGAAGTCGATAAAGGCGCGGTGGCGGAATGGGCGGTCAAAACGATCATCGAGAAGTTTGCCGAACAGTTTGCGGCGCTGAGTGACAATTATTTAAAAGAGCGTGCGGGCGATCTGCGCGCGCTCGGCCAGCGCTTGTTGTTCCATCTTGATGACGCCATCCAGGGGCCAAACGCCTGGCCGGAGCGCTTTATTCTGGTTGCCGATGAGCTTTCCGCCGCGACGCTTGCGGAGCTGCCGCAGGACAGACTGGCTGGCGTTGTGGTTCGTGACGGCGCCGCCAACTCACATGCGGCGATTATGGTTCGCGCGCTGGGGATCCCGACCGTCATGGGGGCCGATATTCAGCCTTCGGTACTGCATCGGCGCACGCTGGTGGTGGACGGCTATCGTGGCGAACTACTGGTTGATCCTGAACCGGTATTAATCCAGGAATATCAGCGACTTGTCAGCGAGGAGATCGCGCTCAGCCGTCTGGCGGAAGATGATGTCAACCAGCCTGCGCAGTTGAAAAGCGGCGAACGGGTTAAGGTGATGCTGAACGCCGGTCTGAGTCCGGAGCATGAAGAAAAACTCGGTAGTCGCATTGACGGTATTGGCCTGTACCGCACCGAAATACCCTTCATGCTGCAAAGCGGCTTTCCGTCTGAAGAGGAGCAGGTCGCGCAGTATCAGGGCATGCTGCAAATGTTTAACGACAAGCCGGTCACGCTGCGCACGCTGGACGTCGGGGCGGACAAACAGCTGCCGTATATGCCGATCAGCGAAGAGAACCCGTGTCTTGGCTGGCGGGGGATCCGCATTACGCTCGATCAGCCGGAGATCTTCCTGATCCAGGTGCGTGCGATGCTCCGCGCCAACGCGGCAACGGGCAACCTGAGCATTTTGCTGCCGATGGTCACCAGCATTGATGAAGTGGATGAAGCGCGGCGGTTGATCGATCGCGCCGGGCGCGAAGTGGAAGAGATGATCGGTTACGCGATCCCTAAACCGCGGATCGGCATCATGCTTGAAGTGCCGTCAATGGTGTTTATGCTGCCGCATCTTGCCAGTCGCATCGACTTTATCTCGGTTGGCACGAACGATCTGACCCAGTACATTCTGGCGGTAGATCGCAATAACACGCGCGTCGCCAGTATTTATGACAGCCTGCATCCAGGCATGCTGCGCGCGCTGGCAATGATCGTGCAGGAAGCGGAGCGAAGCGGCATTGATCTGCGCCTGTGCGGTGAAATGGCCGGGGATCCCATGTGCGTACCGATCCTGATTGGTCTTGGGTTCCGCCATCTTTCGATGAACGGCCGTTCGGTAGCGCGAGTGAAATACCTGCTTCGCCATATCGATTTCGAAGACGCGAAGGTGCTCGCCCGGCGCAGTCTGGAGGCGCAGCTGGCGACGGAGGTCCGGCATCAGGTCGCAGCCTTTATGGAGCGGCGTGGGGTCGGCGGTTTGATCCGCGGCGGACTGTGATTACGCAACTGTTTCCAGTGCGTTTGTCCGTTGCCTGACAGAACTTTTACAACCCGACGCAACTGCCGCGCGCCCCTTATGCTATTATTCGCACCTTCGGAGCGCCTGTAACCTGCGGGCGTGCATCTCGCGCGCTGACTTATTTCAGCAAAATTACAAGAACTTGTGGTGACAGATGACCAGTAGCTATCTGCATTTTCCGGAATTCGATCCGGTCATTTTCTCAATTGGACCCGTCGCGCTTCACTGGTACGGCTTAATGTATCTGGTGGGGTTCATTTTTGCGATGTGGCTGGCGACGCGGCGTGCCAACCGCCCGGGCAGCGGCTGGACCAGGAATGAAGTCGAAAATTTACTCTATGCAGGCTTCCTCGGGGTATTCCTCGGCGGACGTATTGGCTACGTGCTGTTCTATAACTTCCCGTTGTTTCTGGAAAATCCCCTGTATCTGTTCCGCGTCTGGGACGGCGGCATGTCCTTCCACGGCGGCCTGATCGGCGTGATTCTGGTGATGATCATTTTTGCCAGACGCACAAAGCGTAACTTCTTCCAGGTTTCTGATTTTATCGCGCCGTTGATCCCGTTTGGCCTGGGCGCGGGCCGTCTGGGCAACTTTATCAACGGCGAACTGTGGGGGCGTGTGGACCCTGATTTCTCTTACGCCATGCTGTTCCCTGGCTCGCGTACCGAGGATATTCTGCTGCTGCAAACGCATCCGCAGTGGCAGTCCATTTTTGACACCTACGGCGTCCTGCCTCGCCACGCTTCCCAGCTCTATGAAATGGTGCTGGAAGGGATAGTCCTGTTTATCATTCTTAACCTGTTTATTCGTAAACCGCGACCGATGGGCTCCGTATCCGGATTGTTTTTGATTGGTTACGGCGCGTTTCGTATCATCGTGGAATTCTTCCGCCAGCCGGATGCGCAGTTTACCGGCGAATGGGTACAGTACATCAGCATGGGGCAGATCCTCTCAATTCCGATGATTGTCGCTGGTGTGATCATGATGGTTTGGGCTTACCGCCGCAGCCCGCAGCAACACGTTTCCTGAGGAACCATGAAACAGTATTTAGAACTGATGCAAAAAGTGCTGGATGAAGGCACACAGAAAAACGACCGCACCGGAACCGGAACGCTTTCCATTTTTGGTCATCAGATGCGTTTTAACCTGCAGGAAGGATTCCCGCTGGTGACGACAAAGCGTTGCCATCTGCGCTCGATCATTCATGAACTGCTGTGGTTCCTGCAGGGTGACACCAACGTCGCTTATCTGCATGAAAATAATGTCTCCATCTGGGATGAATGGGCGGATGAAAATGGCGATCTCGGTCCGGTTTACGGCAAGCAGTGGCGTGCCTGGCCGACGCCTGACGGCCGTCATATCGACCAGATCACCACGGTGATGAATCAGCTGAAAAACGACCCCGATTCGCGCCGTATCATCGTTTCTGCCTGGAATGTCGGCGAACTGGATAAAATGGCGCTGGCGCCCTGCCATGCGTTCTTCCAGTTCTATGTGGCGGACGGCAAGCTCTCCTGCCAGCTTTATCAACGTTCTTGCGACGTGTTCCTCGGCCTGCCTTTCAACATCGCCAGCTACGCCCTGCTGGTGCATATGATGGCGCAACAGTGCGACCTGGAGGTGGGCGATTTCGTCTGGACCGGTGGCGACACCCACCTGTACAGCAACCATATGGAGCAAACGCACTTGCAGTTAAGCCGTGAACCGCGCGCGCTACCGAAACTGGTGATCAAGCGTAAGCCGGCATCGATCTTCGACTATCGCTTTGAAGACTTTGATATTGAGGGCTACGATCCGCATCCCGGCATCAAAGCGCCCGTGGCTATCTGACCCTTGCTATCCTGTCATGACCGACGCCACAGTGCGTCGGTTTTTTTATCCTGATACCGTTCTTTCGGCGCGGATTCCAACGATTCTGCAATCTGCTGCAACGCCGTAAATATTCTTCGTAACGCGCCGAATAATCCGCGTTCTCCCCTCGTTTTTATTTTTCGTCTGGCCATACTGCCGCTATGAAAAAACAGCAGGGTTATACGCTCATCGAAATGCTGGTCGCGATGCTTATTATCGTCAGTCTGAGTGCAACGGGACTGTATGGCTGGCAACGCTGGCAGCAACAGCAGCGCTTATGGCAGACCGCCTGCGAACTGCGGGATTATTTGCTTCAACTGCGTGAAGATGCCAACTGGCATAACCGCGACCATACCATTGCCGTCATCAGGGAGGAGGAAAGAGAGTGTCTTGTCAGTTCGCTTGCCCAACAAACGACCTGTCTGCCACGTTCCGCGTTGGTTTTTACGCCGCGTTGGCACGACATCGCCATCGCGGAGATCACGCCGTCGCTGGCCTTCTTTGGCCTGCGCAACACTGCCTGGGCAGGACATATCCGCCTGAAAAACCCGGCGGGCGAATGGCGTCTGGTTGTGTCGCCGTGGGGGCGCATTCGTCTGTGCGAGCGCGACAACACCGAGGCCTGCCGATGAACGAACGCGGATTTTCATTGCTCGAAGTTTTAATCGCGATGGCCATCGGTAGTGTACTGCTGTTGGGTGCCGCCCGCTTTTTGCCCGCGTTACAGCGCGACATTTTACAGCATACCCGAAGGCTTTCGCTGGAAGACGACGTGTGGCAGCGGGTGTACACCGTCGCGAAGCATCTTCAGCGAGCCGGGTATTGTTATGGTAGCTGCAAGGGAAAAGGGTTGTTTATTGCCCAACAGGGGCAATGCGTGATCGCGCAGTGGGATGCCAACGGTAACGGTATCTGGGAGCGCGAGCCGTTAAAAGACGCCGAACAGATTGGGTTTCGTCTTAGCGGTAGCGCACTGGAAACATTGCGGGGGGCAAGAAGCTGTACCGACAAAGGTTGGGATAAAATGACCGATCCAGACACCGTTCAGATCACCGGGTTTGTGGTTGAACGGCAAGACACTGCTGGTTTTGCGCCCGAACTGACCCTACGGTTGCGCGGCGAGAGCCGGGCCCGTCCGCGGATGGCGATTGACGTGTTGTATAGCGTGACGGGATTTAATCTGTGAACCGTGAGCGAGGCGTCTCTTCTCTTGCACTGGTACTGTTGCTGTTGGTGCTTGGGAGCCTGCTGTTGCAAGGGCTAAACCAGCAGCAAACGCATTTTTCCCGGCGCGTGGCGCTGGAAAGCCAGGCCTTACAGCGTCAGGCGCTGGTGCAGTCAGCCATAGAATGGGGCAGAATGCAGCATTGGGGCACAGGCGCTGAAAAACAGTGTCGGTATTATGCGGCGGAAAGGGTTCCCGTCTGCCTGCGTCAGATCGATGGAAAACGCGCGCTGCTTATTGCAAGCTGGCAGGGGACATCATTATGGCGACAGGCGGAACAGCGCGAAGAAAGCGTCGTGCTTTCTCCGTCTGGCTGGAGCGATTTTTGCCCGCTGCGCGAGGTTGCGCTATGCCAGCTTCCCTGAGCCGCCAGCGTGGTTTTAGCCTGCCTGACGTGCTGTTAGCCATGCTGTTGATGGTCATGGTGGTCACCGCGCTTTCCGGGTATCAGCGTGCGCTAATGAACAGTTTTGTCGTGAACGGCCAGTATCTGCAACAGTGGCGACTCGCCTGGCGACAAACGCAACTGCGGCCATTATCGCCACCTGATAACTGGCGGGTTAACCGGATGCAGACAACGCAGGCCGGATGTGTCAGCATCAGCGTTCAGCTGGTTTCACCGCTGGGCAGACAGGGCGCGATGACTCGTCTGCACTGCCCTAATCGTTAGTTGTCAGGAGTCTCTATGTTAAGGGTCTACCACTCAAACCGTCTGGATGTGCTGGAAGCGTTGATGGAGTTTATCGTCGAGCGCGAGCGGCTGGACGATCCGTTCGAGCCAGAAATGATACTGGTGCAGAGCACCGGTATGGCGCAGTGGTTACAAATGACCCTTTCGCAGAAGTTTGGCATCGCCGCCAATATCGAGTTTCCTCTGCCGGCGAGTTTTATCTGGGACATGTTTGTTCGCGTGTTGCCGGAAATTCCTAAAGAGAGCGCATTTAGCAAACAGAGCATGAGCTGGAAACTTATGACGCTGTTGCCACAGCTTCTGGAGCAAGACGACTTCGCGTTGCTGCGCCACTATCTGACGGACGATAGTGACAAACGCAAACTGTTCCAGCTTTCTTCACGCGCGGCGGATCTGTTCGACCAGTACCTGGTTTACCGTCCTGACTGGCTGACGCAGTGGGAAACAGGGCGCAGGATTGAGGGGCTGGGCGAGGCTCAACGTTGGCAGGCGCCGCTGTGGAAGGCGCTGGTGGAATACACCGCGGAGTTAGGACAACCGCGCTGGCACCGCGCTAACCTTTACCAGCGTTTCATTCAGACTCTTAACAGCGCCAGTTCCTGTCCGCCCGGGCTGCCTTCTCGGGTGTTTATCTGCGGAATTTCCGCGCTACCGCCCGTCTATTTGCAGGCGCTGCAGGCCCTCGGTAAACATATCGACATTCATTTGCTTTTTACCAATCCCTGCCGTTATTACTGGGGTGATATTAAAGATCCGGCCTGGCTGGCAAAGCTGCTGGCGCGTCAACGGCGGCACAGCTTCGAAGAGCGCCATTTACCGTTGTTTCGTGATAATGCGAAAGCCGAAAGCTTATTTAACCGCGACGGAGAACAGGACGTTGGCAATCCAATGTTGGCGTCATGGGGGAAGCTGGGACGAGATTACATTTACCTGCTCTCCGAACTGGAAAACAGCCAGGAGCTGGATGCGTTCGTCGACGTCACGCCGGATAACCTGCTGCACGCTATTCAGGCCGATATCCTTGAGCTGGAGAACCGCGCGGTAGCGGGCGTGAATCTGGAAGAATATTCGCGCAGCGACAGTAAGCGTCGGCTTGACCCGAACGATACCAGCGTTACTTTTCACGTTTGTCATAGTCCGCAGCGAGAAGTGGAAGTGCTTCACGATCGCCTGCTGGCAATGCTTGAGGCCGATCCCTCGCTGACTCCGCGCGATATTATCGTGATGGTGGCGGATATCGACAGCTATAGCCCGTTTATTCAGGCGGTATTTGGCAGCGCGCCGCCTGAGCGTTATCTGCCCTATGCCATTTCGGATCGCCGCGCCCGCCAGTCTCACCCGGTTTTGCAGGCGTTTATCAGTCTGCTGTCACTGCCTGACAGCCGCTTTGTTTCTGAAGATGTGCTGGCTTTACTGGATGTGCCGGTGCTGGCGGCGCGTTTTAATATCAGTGAAGAAGGGCTGCGCTATCTGCGGTTGTGGGTTAACGAATCAGGCATCCGTTGGGGGATTGATGACGATAACGTACGGGAGCTGGCGCTTCCGGCGACGGGGCAGCACACCTGGCGATTTGGCCTGACGCGAATGCTGCTCGGCTACGCGATGGAAAGCGCGCAGGGCGAATGGCAGTCCGTCCTGCCGTATGACGAATCCAGCGGGCTGATCGCGGAACTGGTTGGGCATCTTGCGTCTCTGCTGATGCAGCTCAACATCTGGCGACGTGGACTGGCGCAGGAGCGGCCTCTGGAGGAGTGGTTACCCGTTTGCCGGGACATGCTCAACGATTTTTTCCAGCCGGACAGCGAAACGGAAGCCGCCATGACGCTCATAGAGCAGCAGTGGCAGACGATTATTGCCGAAGGAATAGGCGCGGAATATGGCGATGCGGTACCGCTTTCGCTACTGCGTGATGAATTGGCGCAGCGACTGGATCAGGAGCGAATCAGTCAGCGATTCCTGGCCGGCCCGGTGAATATCTGTACCCTGATGCCGATGCGGTCCATCCCGTTCAAAGTGGTTTGTTTGCTGGGAATGAACGACGGCATTTACCCACGCCAGCTGCCCCCGCTTGGTTTCGACCTGATGAGCCAGAAGCCAATGCGTGGCGATCGCAGTCGTCGGGATGATGACCGCTACTTATTCCTGGAAGCATTAATTTCTGCCCAACAGACGTTGTATATCAGCTACATCGGGCGCTCCATTCAGGATAACAGTGAACGCTTTCCTTCGGTACTGGTGCAGGAACTGCTCGACTATATCGGACAAAGCCATTATTTGCCGGGCGACGAGGCGCTGACCTGCGATGAAAGCGAGGCGCGGGTGAAAGCACATATTGCCTGTCTGCATACGCGAATGCCGTTTGACGCGCAGAACTTCCAGCCTGGCGAGTTGCAGAGCTACGCCAGCGAGTGGTTGCCAGCGGCCAGCCGTAGCGGAAAGGCCCATAGCGATTTTGTCCAGCCGCTGGAATTTTCGATGCCGGATACGTTGAATCTCGACACGCTTCAGCGTTTCTGGGCGCATCCGGTACGGGCGTTTTTCCAGATGCGATTGCGGGTTAATTTTCGCGCTGAGGAGAGTGATATTCCGGACACGGAGCCTTTTACTCTGGAAGGTTTAAGCCGTTATCAGCTCAACCAGCAGTTGCTGAACGCGCTGGTCGAGCAGGGCGATGCGGAAAGCCTGTTCCGTCGTTTCCGCGCGGCGGGCGATCTGCCTTACGGGGCGTTTGGCGAAATTCTCTGGGAAGCTCAGCATCAGGAAATGCAGACGCTGGCCGACAAAATTATTGCCTGTCGCCAGCCGAGTCAGAGTCTGGAAATCGATCTCGACTGTCACGGCGTCCAGTTGACCGGCTGGCTGCCGCAGGTGCAGGAGGACGGCCTGTTACGCTGGCGGCCTTCCCTAATCAGCGTTTCGCAGGGCGTGCAACTTTGGCTCGAACACCTTGTCTATTGTGCCTGCGGGGGAAAAGGCGAAAGTCGGCTGTTTTTGCGAAAAGACGGCGAATGGCGCTTCCCGCCGTTAGAAAAAGAGCAGGCGTTAGGCTACCTTGCGCAACTGATTGAAGGCTATCGCGAAGGGATGTCCGCGCCGCTTCTGGTTCTGCCGGAAAGCGGCGGCGCGTGGATAAAAGCCTGTTACGACGCGGCAAATGATGCCATGTTAGAGGACGACGACACGCGCCAGAAGGCCCGCACGAAGTTTTTGCAGGCTTACGAAGGGAATATGGTCGTGCGTGGCGAAGGCGATGATATCTGGTATCAGCGCCTGTGGCGGCAGCTGGAGCCAGACACGCTTGAGATGATACTCGCGCAGTCGCAACGTTACCTGCTTCCGCTTTTCAGATTTAATCAGTCGTCATGATTGTATAAAAATTGCGCAATTTAAAGGCTTCCTTTAAGATGCGTTGCCCTGCCCGGAGTCGCACACGGCGTGTCTTTGCGCAGAAAGAAAGTTAATGATGAGGTTTTTGAATGCCCCGCAGCACCTGGTTCAAAGCGTTACTGTTGTTCGTCGCCTTTTGGGCGCCCTTAAGTCAGGCAGACACCGGTTGGCAACCCATAGCGGAAACTATCCGGAAAAGCGACAAAGATACCCGTCAGTATCAGGCCGTGCGTCTGGATAATGACATGGTGGTTTTGCTGGTATCCGATCCGCAGGCGGTAAAATCCCTCTCTGCGCTGGTGGTACCCGTTGGTTCGCTTGAAGATCCGGAGGCGCATCAGGGGCTGGCGCACTATCTTGAGCATATGTGTCTGATGGGATCGAAAAAATACCCTCAGGCCGACAGCCTTGCTGAATATCTCAAACTGCACGGCGGCAGCCATAACGCCAGCACCGCGCCGTATCGCACCGCTTTTTATCTGGAAGTCGAAAACGACGCTCTGGCCGGAGCCGTTGATCGATTGTCAGACGCCGTCGCACAACCGCTTCTGGATAAAAAATATGCGGATCGTGAACGCAACGCGGTGAACGCAGAGTTGACGATGGCGCGTACCCGTGACGGGATGCGAATGGCGCAGGTCAGCGCAGAAACCATCAACCCTGCGCACCCGGGCTCACGCTTTTCCGGTGGAAACCTGGAAACCCTGAGCGATAAACCCGGAAACCCGGTGCAACAGGCGCTGGTCGACTTCCATAAAAAATATTACTCCGCCAACCTCATGAAAGCGGTGATATACAGCAATAAGCCGCTGCCGGAGCTGGCGAAGATGGCTGCTGAAACCTATGGTCGGGTGCCGAATAAAAACATCGAAAAACCGGCTATCACCGTCCCGGTGGTCACCGACGCGCAAAAAGGGATTATCATCCACTACGTTCCCGCGCTGCCGCGAAAAGTGCTGCGCGTCGAGTTTCGCATCGACAATAACAGCGCGCAGTTTCGCAGCAAAACGGACGAACTGATCGCATATTTGATCGGTAACCGTACGCCAGGCACGCTTTCTGACTGGCTACAAAAGCAGGGACTGGTGGAAGGTATTCGCGCGGACTCCGATCCGGTAGTGAATGGCAACAGCGGCGTGCTGGCAATTTCGGCCACGTTGACCGACAAAGGGCTGGCCCAACGCGAAGAGGTTGTCGCCGCTATTTTCAGTTACCTCAATCTGCTGCGTGAAAAGGGAATTGATAAGCGCTACTTTGACGAACTGGCGCATGTACTTGACCTCGACTTCCGTTATCCGTCAATTACCCGCGATATGGACTACGTCGAGTGGCTGGCGGATACCATGATCCGCGTACCGGTGGCGCATACTCTCGACGCCGTAAACATTGCCGATCGTTACGACGCCAAAGCGATAAATGCGCGTCTTGGCATGATGACGCCGCAAAATGCGCGTATCTGGTACATCAGCCCGAAAGAGCCGCACAATAAAACCGCTTACTTTGTCGATGCGCCGTATCAGGTTGATAAAATCAGCGAGCAGACGTTTGCTGCATGGCAGAAAAAAGCGCAGGGCATTACCCTGTCGCTGCCGGAGCTTAACCCCTATATTCCTGACGATTTCACCCTGACTAAACCGCAAAAGTCATACACCCGCCCGGCGCTGATTGTCGATGAGCCGGCGCTGCGTGTGGTTTACGCGCCAAGCCAGCACTTTGCCAGCGAACCCAGGGCGGACGTCAGCGTCATTTTGCGCAACCCTAAAGCGATGGACAGCGCCAGAAATCAGGTGATGTTTGCCCTGAATGATTATCTGGCGGGGATCGCGCTCGATCAGTTAAGCAACCAGGCCTCCGTCGGCGGGATCGGCTTTTCCACGAACGCGAATAATGGTCTGATGCTGAATGCCGACGGTTATACGCAGCGCTTGCCGCAGCTTTTCAAGGCGCTGCTTGAAGGGTATTTCACCTATAGCGCGACGGAAGAACAGCTGGAACAGGCGAAATCCTGGTACAGCCAGATGATGGATTCCGCTGAGAAAGGTAAAGCTTACGAGCAAGCCATCATGCCGGTGCAGATGATCTCGCAGGTGCCTTATTTCACCCGCGATGAGCGTCGCGCGCTGCTGCCGTCAATCACGCTGAAAGAGGTGATGGAGTATCGTGAGGCGTTAAAAACCGGCGCGCGTCCTGAGTTCCTGGCCATCGGCAACATGAGCGAGGCGCAGGTGACGTCAATGGCGCGCGATATCCAGAAACAGCTGGGCGCGAACGGCTCAGAGTGGTGTCGTAATAAAGATGTGGTGGTCGATAAAAAGCAGTCCGTGATTTTTGAAAAAGCGGGCAGCAGTACAGACTCCGCACTGGCGGCGGTCTTTGTGCCCACGGGCTACGACGAGTATGCCAGCTCAGCCTACAGTGCGATGCTCGGTCAGATTGTGCAGCCGTGGTTTTACCATCAGCTTCGTACTGAAGAACAACTGGGTTATGCGGTATTCGCTTTCCCGATGAGCGTAGGGCGTCAATGGGGGATGGGCTTCCTCCTGCAAAGCAGCGACAAACAACCTAAGTATTTGTGGGAGCGTTATAAAGCGTTTTTCCCAACGGCGGAAGCAAAACTACGGGCAATGAAGCCGGAAGAGTTTGTGCAGATCCAGCAGGCGATCATTGCGCAAATGGTGCAGGCGCCGCAGACGCTGGGTGAAGAAGCATCGAAAATCAGCAAAGATTTCGATCGCGGCAATATGCGTTTCGATTCGCGTGATAAAATCGTCGCCCAGATAAAACTGCTGACGCCACAGAAGCTCGCGGATTTCTTCCATCAGGCGGTGGTCGCGCCGCAAGGCATGGCGATACTGTCGCAAATTTCCGGTGGTCAGAGCGGGAAGGCGGGTTACGCCCGCCCGGAAGGCTGGAAAGTGTGGGATAACGTCAGCGCGTTGCAGCAAACTTTGCCCCTGATGAGTGATAAGAATGAATGATGTTGCCGAGTCCCTTGATCCCCTGCGCTTGCCCCTTACGGGCGAGCGCCTGATTGAAGCCTCGGCGGGGACCGGCAAAACCTTTACCATCGCAGCGCTTTATTTGCGCCTGTTGCTCGGTCTCGGCGGTACAGCCGCCTTTCCTCGTCCGCTCACCGTGGAAGAACTCCTGGTGGTGACCTTCACCGAGGCCGCCACCGAAGAACTCCGCGGTCGTATTCGCAGCAATATTCATGAGCTGCGTATCGCCTGCCTGCGCAAGTCCACCGATAACCCGCTTTATGCCAGTCTGCTGGATGAGATCGCCGATACCGAACAGGCGGCCCAGTGGCTGCTGCTGGCTGAGCGGCAGATGGACGAGGCGGCGGTGTTTACTATCCATGGTTTTTGTCAGCGCATGCTGAGCCTGAATGCCTTTGAGTCCGGCATGCTGTTTGAACAGCAATTGATTGAGGACGAATCCCTGCTGCGCTATCAGGCGTGCGCGGATTTCTGGCGTCGCCACTGCTACCCCTTACCGCGTGAAATCGCTCAGGTGGTATTTGAGATCTGGAAAGGTCCTAAGTCGCTGCTTGCCGATATCAATCGCTATTTGCAGGGGGAAGCGCCGGTCATTAAAGCGCCGCCGCCCGATGACGAAACGCTGGCCTCCCGTCATGACGCCATCGTCGGACGGATCAACGCGCTCAAGCAAAAGTGGTGTGAATCAGTCGATCAACTGGAGGGGCTGCTGGAATCCTCTGGCATTGACCGGCGCAAATTTAATCGTGGTAATCAGGGAAAATGGATCGAAAAGATCAGCGCCTGGGCGCAGGAAGAGACCCTGAGCTACCAGCTCCCGGACGCGCTGGAGAAATTTTCGCAGCGTTTTTTGCAGGAACGGACCAAAGCGGGCGGCGTCGTGCCGGAACATCCGCTGTTTGTCGCCATTGATGAACTGCTGGCGGAGCCTCTGACCATCCGGGATTTGGTGATCACGCGCGCGCTGGTGGAAATTCGTGAAACGGTTGCCCGCGAAAAGCGCCGCCGCGGCGAACTCGGGTTTGATGACATGCTCAGCAGGCTGGACGCTGCGCTGCGCAGTGAGAGCGGCGATGCGTTGGCGGCCGCCATTCGTACCCGTTTTCCGGTCGCGATGATCGACGAATTCCAGGACACCGATCCCCAGCAATACCGAATTTTCCGCCGTATCTGGCAGCGGCAGCCGGAGACGGCGCTGTTACTGATCGGCGACCCGAAGCAGGCGATATATGCATTTCGCGGCGCGGACATCTTCACGTATATGAAAGCGCGTAGCGAAGTGAATGCGCACTATACGCTCGATACCAACTGGCGTTCCGCGCCAGGAATGGTCAACAGTGTTAACCGACTGTTCGGCCAGATGGACGATGCCTTCATGTTTCGTGAGATTCCGTTCCAGCCAGTTAAGTCAGCCGAAAAAAACCAGTCGCTGCGCTTTGAGTTTCGTGGTGAAGCACAGCCCGCGATGACGATGTGGCTGATGGACGGGGAAGGCTGCGGCGTGGGGGATTACCAGAGCTACATGGCGCAGGTCTGCGCTGCGCAAATCCGCGACTGGCTGGAAGCCGGGCAGCGTGGCGACGCTCTGCTCATCCGCGGTGAGCGCGCGCAAGCGGTGAGCGCGTCCGATATCAGCGTACTGGTCAGAAGCCGCCAGGAAGCCGCGCTGGTGCGCGATGCCCTGACCCTGCTTGCCATTCCTTCTGTCTATCTATCCAACCGCGACAGCGTGTTCGACACGCTGGAAGCCCAGGAGATGCTCTGGGTGCTGCAGGCGGTCATGAACCCGGAGCGGGAAAATACCTTACGTAGCGCGTTAGCTACTTCGATGATGGGACTGAACGCCCGTGATATCGAAACGCTTAATCAAAGCGAAAGCGCCTGGGATCGGGTGGTGGAAGAGTTTGTCGGTTATCGTCAGATCTGGCAGAAGCGCGGCGTCATGCCGATGCTGCGCGCGCTGATGTCGGCGCGTCATATCGCGGAAAACCTGCTGGCAACGGCGGGGGGCGAACGTCGCCTGACCGATATCCTGCACATCAGCGAGCTATTGCAGGAGGCGGCGTCGCAGCTGGAGAGCGAACATGCGCTGGTACGCTGGCTTTCTCAACATATTCTTGAGCCGGACAATAATGCCGCCAGCCAGCAGATGCGTCTGGAAAGCGATAAGCATCTGGTGCAAATCGTCACCATTCATAAATCGAAAGGGCTGGAATACCCGCTGGTGTGGCTGCCGTTTATCACCCACTTTCGCGTTCAGGATCAGGCGTTTTACCATGACCGTCAGTCCTTTGAAGCGGTACTGGATCTCAGCCATGCGGAAGAGAGCATTGCGCTGGCCGAAGCCGAGCGGCTGGCGGAAGATCTGCGGTTGCTTTACGTGGCGCTGACCCGTTCCGTCTGGCACTGTAGCCTGGGCGTTGCGCCTCTGGTGCGCCGCCGGGGCGACAAAAAAGGCGATACCGATGTGCATCTGAGCGCGCTTGGCCGTCTGCTGCAAAAAGGCGAGCCGAAAGATGCCGCCGGGCTTCGCGCCGCGATTGAAGCGCTGTGCGATGAGCATATTCATTGCCGGACCCCGGACGTGATCCGTCCTGAGTCACTGCCAGCCTTCGCGGAAAACGAGGCGGCGCTGAGTGTTCGTCATGTGCTGCGTACCCCCGGCGATAGCTGGCGTGTGACCAGTTATTCCGGCCTGCAGCAGCGCGGACACGGCATCGCTCAGGATCTTATGCCGCGACTGGATATCGATGCCGCAGGCGTCGGCGAGGTGGTGGACGCCCCTGAACTGACGCCGCACCAGTTTCCGCGCGGCGCGTCGCCGGGCACGTTCCTGCACAGCCTGTTTGAAGATCTCGACTTTACCCAGCCGGTTGATCCCGTCTGGGTACGGGAAAAGCTTGAATTGGGCGGCTATGAGGCGCACTGGGAACCGACGCTTACCCAGTGGATCGCGGCGATTTTACGCACGCCCCTCAATGAAACGGGCGTCAGCCTGAACCAGCTTTCGGCGCGTGAAAAACAGGTCGAGATGGAGTTTTATCTGCCGATCGGCAAGCCGCTGGTCGCTGCGGAACTTGATGCGCTTATTCGTCAATATGATCCGCTCTCGGCGGGCTGTCCGCCGCTGGATTTCACGCAGGTTCGTGGGATGCTGAAAGGCTTTATCGACCTGGTGTTTCGTCATCAAGGCCGCTATTACCTGCTGGACTATAAGTCAAACTGGCTGGGCGACAATAGCCAGGCCTACACGCCGGAAGCGATGGCGGCGGCAATGCAGGCACACCGCTACGATTTACAGTATCAGCTTTATACCCTGGCGCTGCATCGCTACCTGCGACATCGCATTGCGGATTATGACTATACGCGCCACGTTGGCGGCGTGATTTATCTGTTTTTACGCGGAGTGGACAGCGAACAGCCGCAGCAGGGGATTTTCACTACCCGCCCTGACAGCGAGCTGATTACCCGCATGGATGAGATGTTTGCGGGTGTGACAGAGGAGGAGACGCGATGACGTTACAGGAGCGACTGCTCGACGCTGTGGAACAAAAACAGCTTCGCCCGCTGGACGCGCAGTTTGCGCTGGCGGTAACTGGCGAGAATGAGCCTGCCGTGACGCTGGCGGCGGCGCTGTTGAGTCGGGACGCCGGAGAGGGGCACGTCTGTTTACCGCTTGCGCGCCTGACGCAGAAGGATGATCTGCCACCGGTGCTGGCCGCCTGCCTGAGTGAGATCGGCGAGCCAGCAGACTGGCGTGAATGTCTGCTGGCCTCCAGCGCGGTCAGCCGCGGCGAGCGTCCCTCACCGATGATTCTCTACGGCGATCGTTTGTATCTGAATCGCATGTGGTGTAACGAACGGACGGTAGCGCGGTTCTTTAGTGAAGTAAATCAGCCCATTGCGGTGGATGAAGCCCTGTTGTCGCAAACGCTGGAAGCGCTATTTCCGGACGCTGATGACATTAACTGGCAAAAAGTGGCGGCGGCGGTCGCGCTGACCCGACGGATTTCGGTGATTTCCGGCGGGCCGGGGACGGGAAAAACCACAACCGTGGCGCGACTGCTGGCGGCGTTAATTCAACTGGCGGACGGCGAGCGATGCCGCATCCGGCTGGCGGCGCCGACGGGCAAAGCGGCAGCGCGGCTGACCGAATCATTAGGCAAGGCCCTGCGCCAGCTTCCGCTGACAGACGAACAGAAAAAACGCATTCCTGAAGAGGCCAGCACGCTGCACCGGCTGTTGGGCGCCCAACCGGGCAGTCAGCGCTTGCGCCATCACGCGGGTAACCCGTTGCATCTGGACGTGCTGGTGGTTGATGAAGCGTCCATGATTGACCTGCCGATGATGTCGCGCCTGATTGACGCGTTGCCGCCGCATGGGCGGGTGATTTTCCTCGGCGATCGCGACCAACTGGCGTCGGTAGAAGCAGGGGCGGTGCTCGGTGATATCTGCGCGTATGTGAACGCGGGTTATACGCCGGAGCGGGCGCAACAGTTGACCCGCCTGACCGGTATGCCCGTCCCGGCAGGTACCGGTACTGAAGCCGCTTCCCTGCGGGACAGCCTGTGTCTGTTGCAAAAAAGCTATCGCTTTGGCAGCCATTCCGGCATTGGCCAACTGGCGGCGGCGATCAACCGGGGCGATAAGGCGGCGATAAACACCGTCTTTCAGCAGGATTTTGCAGATATTGAGAAACGGATATTGCAGAGCGGGGAAGACTACAGCGCTATGCTTGATGACGCGCTGCGCGGCTACGGACGCTATCTGCAACTGCTTTCACAGCGTGCGGAACCAGACGCAATCATTGAGGCTTTCAATGAATTCCAGTTGCTCTGCGCGCTCCGTGAAGGGCCGTTTGGCGTCAGCGGACTGAATGAACGTCTTGAGCAGGCTATGCAGCAGAAGCGGAAAATTCGCCGTCTGCCGCATTCCCGTTGGTATGAAGGGCGGCCGGTTATGATTGCCCGCAACGACAGCGCGCTGGGGCTGTTTAACGGCGATATCGGCATTGCGCTTGAGCGCGGGGACGGCTTACGGGTTTGGTTCGCGATGCCGGACGGCAGCATCAAAGACATACAGCCCAGCCGCCTGCCGGAGCATGAAACAACGTGGGCAATGACGGTGCATAAATCGCAGGGATCGGAGTTCGACCATGCGGCGCTGGTGTTGCCCACCCAGCGCTCGCCGGTGGTGACCCGCGAACTGGTGTACACTGCTGTAACCCGCGCGCGCCAGCGGCTGTCGCTGTATGCCGATGAGCGCATTCTGAGCAGCGCGGTGGCCACCCGCACCGAACGCCGAAGCGGTTTGTCCGCGTTGTTCAATGGCGAAGGCTAACTGTCTGGCCGGAGAAGCGGTTGCGCGTTCCGGCCCCCGCTTATCCTAAATCCGCCATCAGCACTTTTGAACGCCGCTGGTAGTTGTACATCTCTTTTTTGCTTTCCGGCAACAAATCAATGTCCACCGGCGTAAAGCCGCGCTCCTGGAACCAGTGAATGCTGCGGGTGGTGAGTACGAACAGCTTGCTCAGGCCAATTTGCTTTGCCTGGGCGGCAATGCGTTCCAGCAAAACTTCTCCCCGCGAGGAGCTACGGTAGTCCGGATGCACCGCCACGCAGGCCATCTCGCCGATTTTTTCTTCCGGGAAGGGGTACAGGGCGGCGCAGGCGATGGTCATGTTATCGCGCTGAATAATGGTGAATTTGTCGATCTCCATCTCCAGTTGTTCGCGTGAGCGGCGCACCAGGATCCCCTGCTGCTCCAGTGGGCGAATCAGTTCCAGAATGCCGCCGATATCGTTTATGGTCGCGCGACGAATTTGTTCGGCGCTTTCCATTACGATCTGGGTCCCGATGCCGTCACGGGAGAACAGCTCCTGCAACAGCGCGCCATCTTCCTGATAGCTAATCAGATGACAGCGGCGCACGCCGCTGCGACAGGCTTTCACCGCCCCACGCAGAAAACGCACGGTGCCGGAGTTGTAATCGCCTTTTTCTTCCTGCGCCTCAACCCGGGCCTGCGCTTCGTTGGGGAACAGTTCAGAGACGATATCGCCGTCCTCGTTGGTCACGCCCTGAGACGAACAGAAGCCAATCATCTTTTCTGCTTTCAGCTTGATCGCCAGTTGGGTGGCGATTTCTTCCGACGTCAGGTTGAAACTTTCGCCAGTCACCGAGACCGCGACCGGGCCCATCAGTACGATCGCGCCGCTGTCTAACTGCCGGTGGATCGCCTCTTCGTCAATACGGCGAATGCGTCCGCTGTGGCAATAGTCGACCCCATCGTCGACGCCCAGCGGTTGCGCGATAATAAAATTCCCGCTGACCACGTTAATGTGCGCGCCCTGGAGCGGCGTATTGTTCAGGCTCATTGATAAGCGCGCAGTGATATCCAGCTGCAAGGTGCCCGCTGCCTGTTTAACCAGTTCCAGTGTTTTGGCGTCGGTGACACGCGTATTTTTGTGATACATCGGCTCATGATGATGCACGGCCAGGTTGGCGTCGATTTGCGGACGCGCGCCATATACCACCACCAGGCGAATGCCAAGGCTATGGAGAAGGCCAATGTCGTTGACAATACTGGAAAAGTTTTCATGCTCAATGGCTTCGCCACCAAGCATAATCACAAACGTTTTTCCCCGATGGGTATTGATATAGGGAACAGAATGGCGGAATCCCTGTACCAGTTCGGTTCTACGTTCCTTCACCACGGCCTACCCTCACTGCATGATTATTCGTAATTATTGTATTTTTATTCTGTTTCTTCGCCGTGCGCAAGCGCAAATTTTAATCCGGGCAAAGTTTTTTCTCAGTAATACCGTGAATACCAAAAGAATGTTTACCCTTTTATTGATGACAGATTATGCGTCATTCGCTAAAGTTTCCGGTCAATTTGGACGTTTACTCACTCAACACCGTTAAGATTTACTTTGCTCGGGAGAAGCATGTCGGGATCACATCCACCCATCAGCCGCCGTCGATTACTACAAGGGGCGGGCGCCATGTGGCTATTGAGCGTCAGTCAGGTCGGCCTGGCTGCCACCAGTCAGGTCGTTGCGGTTCGTATTTGGCCAGCGTCGAGTTACACCCGTGTGACGGTGGAGTCGAACCGGCAGTTGAAGTACAAACAGTTTGCCCTGAGCAATCCTGAGCGCGTGGTGGTGGATATTGAAGGGGTAAATCTGAACTCGGTGCTGAAAGGCATGGGGGCGCAAATTCGTCCTGATGATCCTTATATTAAGTCGGCGCGGGTAGGACAATTCGACCCGCAGACCGTCCGAATGGTGTTCGAACTAAAGCAAAACGTGAAGCCGCAGCTGTTCGCGCTGGCGCCGGTTGCCGGGTTTAAAGAGCGTCTGGTCATGGATCTTTATCCTGTCAATGCGCAGGATATGCAGGATCCGTTGTTGGCGCTACTGGAAGATTACAACAAGGGCGATCTGGATAAACAGGTACCGCCTGCGCAGAGCGGGCCGCAGCCGGGGAAAGCCGGGCGCGATCGCCCGATTGTGATCATGCTTGATCCGGGACACGGCGGAGAAGACTCCGGGGCGGTCGGCAAATACAAAACGCGTGAAAAAGACGTGGTGTTGCAAATCGCCCGGCGCTTACGCGCGCTGATCGAAAGAGAAGGCAATATGAAGGTCTACATGACGCGGAACGAAGATATCTTCATTCCGCTGAAGGTGCGTGTGGCGAAGGCCCAGAAACAGCGCGCAGACCTGTTTGTGTCGATTCACGCGGACGCCTTTACCAGCCGCCAGCCCAGCGGGTCATCGGTATTCGCGCTTTCCACCAAAGGGGCGACCAGTACGGCAGCGAAATATCTGGCGCAAACGCAGAACGCCTCGGACTTAATTGGCGGTGTGAGCAAAAGCGGTGACCGCTACGTCGACCATACGATGTTCGATATGGTGCAGTCGCTGACCATCGCCGACAGCCTGAAATTTGGTAAAGCGGTGTTGAACAAGCTCGGCAAGATTAACAATCTGCATAAAAATCAGGTCGAACAGGCCGGGTTTGCGGTGCTGAAAGCGCCGGATATTCCGTCGATTCTCGTCGAAACGGCGTTTATCAGTAATATTGAAGAAGAACGCAAGCTTAAAACCGCAAAGTTCCAGCAGGAAGTGGCCGAGTCGATTCTTGCCGGGATCAAAGCCTATTTTGCCGACGGGGCAACATTGGCGAGAAGAGGATAAACAGAGAGGCCGGAGAAGGCGCAGGTGTCGCCGCCCGGCCGCGTTTGGTCACCAGAATAACCTTTCACGGACCGCAGAAACAAAAAAACACCCGTTAAGGTGTTTAGTATTGGTTGCGGGGGCCGGATTTGAACCGACGACCTTCGGGTTATGAGCCCGACGAGCTACCAGGCTGCTCCACCCCGCGTCCGTCTTCTGCTGTGCAGAAAGCACTTCTGTCAAATTTGATTGGTTGCGGGGGCCGGATTTGAACCGACGACCTTCGGGTTATGAGCCCGACGAGCTACCAGGCTGCTCCACCCCGCGTCCGTCTTCTGCTATGCAGAAAGCACTGCTATCAAATTTTAATTGGTTGCGGGGGCCGGATTTGAACCGACGACCTTCGGGTTATGAGCCCGACGAGCTACCAGGCTGCTCCACCCCGCGTCCGTGGATGCGCACTATACTCTGCTAACATTTTCATGCAACCCTTTTTTCACCTGGATCACGGTTTAAGGGCGAAATTGAACAAAAACAAGGCATTTCAGTTTAAATTTTGCGCGGAATTTGCGTCAGGGTAACCCTGCTCGTTTCATTAGCTGGCGGGGTTTGTTATCTTCTTTGCGTATGAATGACAGCGAAAAGATGAGAACAATGAAAGGACGTTGGGTAAGTTATCTTCTTTTGGGGGCGGTGGTTGCTATGCTTGCTGCCTGTTCCTCTAAACCGACCGATCGCGGACAGCAGTATAAAGACGGGAAGTTTACCCAGCCTTTCTCACTGGTGAACCAGCCTGACGCCGTTGGCGCCCCCATCAACGCCGGTGATTTTGCCGAGCAGGTGAGCCAGATCCGCAGTGCCTCTCCGCGCCTGTACGGCAGTCAGAGCAGCGTCTATAACGCCGTTCAGGACTGGTTACGTTCCGGCGGCGATACCCGTACCATGCGCCAGTTTGGTATCGACGCCTGGCAGATGGAAGGAGCCGATAACTACGGCAACGTCCAGTTTACCGGTTATTACACGCCAGTTGTTCAGGCGCGCCACACGCGTCAGGGCGAATTCCAGTATCCCATTTATCGTATGCCGCCAAAACGCGGGCGCTTGCCGTCTCGCGCAGAGATTTACGCTGGCGCGCTGAGCGACAATTACATTCTTGCCTACAGCAATTCTTTGATGGATAACTTCATTATGGATGTGCAGGGCAGTGGCTATATCGATTTTGGCGACGGCTCCCCGCTTAATTTCTTCAGCTATGCAGGGAAAAATGGGCATGCTTATCGCAGTATCGGTAAGGTCCTGATCGATCGCGGCGAAGTGAAGCGGGAAGACATGTCGATGCAGGCGATCCGTCACTGGGGGGAAACGCACAGCGAAGCGGAAGTCCGCGAACTGCTGGAACAAAACCCGTCGTTTGTTTTCTTTAAGCCGCAGTCTTTCGCGCCAGTGAAAGGCGCAAGCGCGGTGCCGCTGATTGGCCGGGCTTCCGTTGCCTCTGACCGCAGCATTATCCCGCCGGGGACAACATTGCTCGCTGAAGTCCCGCTGCTCGACAACAACGGCAAATTCAACGGCCAGTATGAGCTACGTCTGATGGTGGCGCTGGATGTCGGCGGCGCGATAAAAGGCCAGCATTTCGATATTTATCAGGGAATTGGTCCGGACGCCGGACATCGCGCAGGTTGGTATAACCACTATGGTCGCGTCTGGGTGCTGAAAAGCGCGCCTGGCGCTGGTAACGTGTTTAGCGGCTGAATATGGTATTCTGAGCGCTGTTTCTATGGATCAGACAGGGTGAGGGATAACCTCGCCCTTTTTAATTCTGAGGTGGTATGTCAGTAGTAATAAGTGATGCCTGGCGTCAGCGCTTCGGCGGCACGGCGCGTTTGTACGGTGAAAAAGCGCTGCAACTGTTTGCCGATGCGCATATTTGCGTGGTCGGGATTGGCGGCGTTGGTTCGTGGGCGGCAGAGGCGCTGGCGCGTACGGGCATCGGCGCCATTACCCTTATTGATATGGATGACGTCTGCGTCACCAACACTAACCGCCAGATTCATGCCCTGCGCGATAACGTTGGTCTGGCGAAAGCAGACGTCATGGCAGAACGTATTCGCCAGATCAATCCGGAATGCCGGGTCACCGTGGTCGATGACTTTGTCACGCCAGATAATGTCGCGGAATATCTGCGCGCAGGCTTCAGCTATATCATTGACGCCATTGACAGCGTGCGGCCGAAAGCGGCGCTGATCGCGTACTGTCGTCGCAACAAAATTCCGCTGGTCACCACCGGCGGCGCGGGCGGACAGATCGATCCCACTCAGATCCAGGTGACGGATCTGGCGAAAACGATTCAGGACCCGCTGGCGGCAAAGCTGCGCGAGCGGCTGAAAAGCGACTTTGGGGTGGTGAAAAACAGCAAGGGTAAGCTGGGCGTTGACTGCGTATTCTCCACTGAGGCGCTGGTTTATCCTCAGTCAGACGGCAGCGTCTGCGCGATGAAAGCGACCGCGGAAGGACCCAAACGGATGGACTGCGCATCGGGATTCGGCGCGGCGACGATGGTGACCGCCACGTTTGGCTTTGTCGCGGTCTCTCATGCGTTGAAGAAAATGATGGCGAAGGCGGCGCGTCAGGCTTAGTGGGAACCGAAATGGCGCCGGCAATCAGGGAGATGGAGCTGCGCTTATTTTGCCTACGGTTCGTTAAGATCCGGCTTCCTGGGCCGCGACCATGATCGCCTCGTTCAGCGCGTTCAGCCCCTGACTGCGCGACGCGCTCAGCTGCGCGCGCAACCCCAGTTCATCGAAGAACGCCAGCGGTGACTGCGCCAGCAGCTGCGCCGCGGTTTTCCCTTCGACTGCCGTCAGCAACACCGCCAGCAGTCCACGTACAATCCGCCCCTCGCTATCGCCGTAAAAGTGCAGCGCGCCATTTTCTCCACGGGTGTAACCCAGCCAGACGCGATTTTCGCAGCCCGCGATCTCCTTCGCCTGGGCTTTGAGATCGTCGGGCAGCGTCGGCAGTTGCTTTCCCAGTAATATCAACTGGCGGTATTTATCTTCCCACTGGTTGAGCGGCAGGAAGGTCTTGCGCAGCGTCTCTTCATTCACGGTTGTGCCGAACGGGTGTCCGGCGAACATTGGGCTTGTCATTCATCCACCAATAGCTCAAGCGCCCGATCAACGGCGTTGACCAGCGCATCCACATCACTCTTTGTATTATACGGCGCAAATGAGGCGCGCAGGGTGCCCGTTACGCCCATTTCCGCCAGCAGCGGCTGGGCGCAGTGCTGTCCGGCGCGCAGGGCGATACCGTATTCCGCCAACAGCGTGACCATATCGCTATGGTGAACGCCTGCAAAATCAAAGGCCAGCAGGCTGGCGTCCTGACAGCGGAAGGAGCGAAAACCGGGACGCTTCGCCAGCGCGTCTTCCGCCAGCGTCGCCAGCCCGCGGCTCCAGTTTTCCGCCTGGGCAGTATCGGTATCGGCTAACCATTCCAGCGCCGCGCTCATCCCGATGACGCCTGCGACGTTAGGCGTTCCAGCTTCCAGCTTCCACGGCGCGGCCTGAGTAGTGAAGCCGTCAAAGCTGACGGTGTCGATCATCTTACCGCCGCCAAGCCACGGCGACATGGCCGCAAGCAGTTCTGGTTTGCCGTAGAGCACGCCAATTCCCGTTGGACCGTACAGCTTATGCGCGGAAAACGCGTAGAAGTCGATGTCGAGCCGTTGTACATCGGCGGGAAAATGGACCACGCCCTGCGCGCCATCCACCATGACCACCATGCCTGCACGATGGGCAAGGGTAATGGCGCGGGCTAAGTCCGGACAGCCGCCGGTAACGTTCGACATTTGTCCCAGCGCGAGGATGCGGCTACGCGGCGTTATTCTCTCCGCCAGGCGCTCAACGTCCGGTAAAAATTGCGCATCGAGGGGCAATTTAACCACTTTCGCGCCGGTTTGCTCCGCCACCATCAGCCAGGGAACGAGATTGGCGTGATGTTCGGCGGCGCTGACGATGATTTCATCGCCAGGCTGAAGGCGGGGGCGAGCGTAGCTTTGCGCCACCATGTTAATGGCCTCGGTGGTGCCGCGAGTCCAGACGATGGTTTTGTCATTCGGCGCGTTCAGCAGCCGTGCGACCTGCTCCCGGGCGGCTTCGTAGCGCGCGGTAAGGCGTTGAGCTTCGGCAAACTGGCTGCGATGCACGTTTCCGGCGCTCAGGCTGTAGAATTGCTGCGTCGCGTCAATAACGGCCTGTGGCTTCAGCGCCGTGGCGGCGCTGTCGAGATAAACCCCGGCGTCGGCCAGTGCGGGAAACTGCGCGCGAAACTGCGCGGGATTGAAAGCGTTCATGGTATTCCTCAGTTCAGTCAGCCGATCGTGGCGCAATTTTGCCGCCGTGACAAGGCTTGCCTGTCACCAGGAATCTTCTGGATAACCTGGCGAAATCAGACCAGTGTCTTATGCTGAATAGTGTTAGGCAAATGTTTCTGCCTGTTACGGAGTACGTTTTTAATAGCATAAACAGCTTTAAGGAGAAGAAGATGAAAAAGACTGCCGCAATTATTTCTGCATGTATGCTGACTTTTGCCCTGAGCGCCTGTTCCGGTCCGAACTATGTAATGCACACCAACGATGGTCGCAGCATCGTGTCTGACGGTAAACCGCAGACCGATAACGATACCGGGATGATTTCTTACAAAGACGCTAACGGCAACAAACAGCAGATCAACCGTACTGACGTGAAAGAGATGGTCGCGCTGGAAGACTAATCCGTAGCGGACAGGTAAAAAAAAGCACCGCAATTTGGCGGTGCTACATTAATCACTATGGACAGACAGGGTAAATGTACAGGAAGTGAAAAAGGGTAGCTTCGCTACCGTGGTCTGAATCGCAGACCAATTGCAAACACAACAACACAACATCACAACCGTAAGCCAAAAGCCCACCAGAACACGCATTCCGATAAAACTTTTCGTTCCGGCTCAGGAAGTGCCGCCACTATAGGTATTTGCTGGTAGTTCCTCAACGGACAAATTATAATGGCTCAGATAAAAAAAACTAATAGGTTACAGCTTGTAATCTAATTGTTAAATTGTTTTAACATCAAAGTCTAATAGCCATGTCTAAACGTCTTCCACCTCTGAACGCATTACGTGTTTTTGATGCCGCCGCACGGCATCTCAGCTTCACTCGCGCAGCAGAAGAGCTTTTTGTGACGCAGGCCGCAGTAAGCCACCAAATCAAGTCACTTGAGGATTTTTTGGGACTTAAACTGTTTCGGCGACGCAACCGTTCTCTTCTTCTCACCGAGGAAGGCCAAAGCTACTTCCTCGACATCAAAGAGATTTTTTCGCAATTAACCGAAGCGACGCGTAAACTTCAGGCGCGAAGCGCAAAAGGGGCGCTGACGGTCAGTTTATTGCCCAGTTTTGCGATCCAGTGGCTGGTTCCCCGACTCTCTAGCTTTAACTCAGCTTATCCGGGAATCGACGTCAGGATCCAGGCGGTGGACCGTCAGGAAGACAAGCTGTCGGACGATGTCGACGTGGCGATTTTTTATGGTCGCGGCAACTGGCCGGGCTTGCGCGTCGAAAAATTGTACGCAGAATATCTGTTGCCCGTCTGTTCGCCGCTGCTGCTGACGGGGGATAAGCCATTGAAGTCGCCAGAGGATCTGGCGAAGCACACGCTATTGCATGACGCCTCGCGCCGCGACTGGCAAACCTATACGCGCCAGCTGGGCCTGAATCATATTAACGTCCAGCAGGGGCCGATCTTCAGCCACAGCGCGATGGTGCTGCAGGCGGCGATTCACGGTCAGGGCGTTGCGCTGGCGAATAACGTGATGGCGCAATCGGAAATTGAGGCCGGACGTCTGGTCTGTCCGTTTAACGATGTGTTGGTGAGTAAAAACGCATTTTATCTGGTTTGTCATGACAGTCAGGCAGAACTGGGTAAAATAGCCGCCTTCCGTCAGTGGATCCTGGCGAAAGCGGCGGCTGAACAAGAGAAATTCCGCTTTCGCTACGAACAATAACTTACTTAGGGTATTACCATGACCAGCCGTTTTATGCTGATTTTTGCCGCTGTCAGTGGCTTTATCTATGTTGCTCTGGGCGCTTTCGGAGCGCACGTGCTAAGCAAAACCCTTGGTGTGGTTGAGATGGGCTGGATCCAGACCGGTCTGCAATACCAGGCGTTTCATACGCTGGCGATCTTCGGTCTGGCGGTCGCGATGCAGCGCCGCATCAGCATCTGGTTCTACTGGAGTAGCGTTTTTCTGGCGTTAGGCACTGTGTTGTTTAGCGGCAGCTTATATTGCCTGGCGCTGTCGCATTTGCGCCTGTGGGCGTTTGTGACCCCGGTTGGCGGGGTGAGTTTCCTGGCAGGGTGGGTGTTGATGTTAATCGGCGCCGTTCGTTTGAAGCGTAAGGGCGTTGTTCATGAATAAAGTGGTGTTGTTGTGTCGCCCGGGCTTTGAAAAAGAGTGCGCTGCGGAAATTACCGATAAAGCGGGACGTCGCGAATTGTTTGGCTTTGCGCGCGTTAAAGAAAACGCGGGATATGTCATTTATGAATGTTATCAGGCCGATGATGCGGAAAAAATTATCAGCGAGCTGCCGTTCAGTTCACTGATCTTCACCCGCCAGTGGTTTGTGGTGGGCGAGCTGCTGCAGCATTTGCCGCCGGAAGACAGGATCACGCCGATCGTCGGTATGCTGCAGGGCGTGGTCGAGAAGGGCGGCGATCTGCGGGTTGAAGTGGCGGACACCAATGAAAGCAAAGAACTGATGAAGTTCTGCCGCAAGTTTACGGTGCCGTTGCGCGCCGCGCTGCGTGACGCAGGCATTCTGACGCACTATGAAACGCCGAAGCGTCCGGTGGTCCACGTCTTCTTTATCGCGCCGGGATGCTGTTATACCGGTTATTCGTATGCCTCAAATAACTCCCCGTACTACATGGGCATTCCGCGCCTTAAGTTTCCCGCCGACGCCCCAAGCCGCTCGACGCTCAAGCTGGAAGAAGCGCTGCACGTGTTCATTCCGGAAGATGAGTGGGATGAGCGTCTGGCGAACGGGATGTATGCGGTGGATTTAGGCGCCTGCCCCGGCGGCTGGACTTACCAGTTGGTGAAGCGGAACATGTGGGTTTACTCGGTCGATAACGGTCCGATGGCGCAAAGCCTGATGGATACCGGACAGGTGACCTGGCTGCGGGAAGATGGCTTTAAGTATCGCCCGAACCGTAACAACATCTCATGGATGGTATGCGATATGGTGGAGAAACCGGCGAAAGTGGCGGCGCTGATGGCGCAGTGGCTGGTGAATGGCTGGTGTCGTGAAACCATTTTTAACCTCAAGCTGCCGATGAAAAAACGCTATGAAGAAGTCTCCCAGAACCTGGCGTATATTCAGGCGCAACTGGATGAACATGGCGTGAACGCGCAGATCCAGGCGCGTCAGCTCTATCACGATCGCGAAGAAGTCACGGTGCACGTGCGTCGCCTGTGGGCGGCGGTAGGCGGGCGTCGCGACGAACGCTAAAACTACGCCGGAGGAGGCCTCGTTTGGCGCTATCTCGCCGACACGTCTGAAACAATAGACGTCACCTCATCCAGATGACCCAGCCGGGCCTCTCCCGAACGGTTGAATTTGCTTTTATCGATCAGCAGCAGCGACTGCGCGGCGCGACTCAGCAGTACGGATTTATATTCAGCGTTAAAAGCGCTGGAATCCCACAGCGCGCCGTGGCGGTCGATTCCTTCACAGGAAAAGATAAACAGATCAATTTCCAGCGTTTTCAGTTGAGAAATGAGTGAGGGATTCACATAACAACGGTGTTTACGCTCAAGCGTACCGCCAGAACAAATCAGTTGAATGTGCTCGCGCTTGCTTAGCGCCTGGCAGATTGGCTGACTGTTGGTGAACACCTGAATGTCGATATCCGGTAGCTGCCGCGCCAGATACCAGCAGGTTGAACTGGCATCCAGCGCAATGACCATACCGTTTTCTATCCAGCCGAGCGCCTTTCTGGCAATGTCTGCTTTGTGGGCGTAATGGCTTTTCAGACGAAGAGAAAACGGATCGCCGTTATCTCCGTTTTCCCGCCGAATGCTTTTTGCCCGTCCGTGGCTACGCAACACTTTGCCCTGACTTTGTAACGCGCTGAGATCGCGGCGGATGGTCTCTTTACTGACATTAAGCAGCGCGGCCAGCGCGTCAGTGGTCAGGCTTTGATGCTGACTAAGCAGATGCACTATCGCTTGCTGACGAACCGCTTTCATCGCTGACCCTCTCACCGTCCGGAAAACTCTGCCGCGGGTGAGATTACGGCGTTATGCCTTTTTTTAAAAGAATATTCCCGTATTTGGCGCGCTCGCCGGTGATGACGATCGCAAAAGCCTTTTGCGCGCGTTCGTAAAAAGCGAAGCGATCGATGCGCACAATGTCAGGGCAAGGCATTTGCAACGAAAGGGCATCGCGATAACGGGTCTCAACATCCGGGTCGAGGGTATCGCCCTCAACCGCCGCCATCATCACCACCGGCGGCGCATAGCTGTCCAGCTCGAACAGCGGAATGATCGCCCGCAATAATTCGCTAACCTGCAGTCCATCGGCGCGGATTGTCTGCGGCCCCATGCTGTGTGCCGGAAAGTGCGCGTCCGAGAAAACGATCTCGTCGCCATGTCCCATTTCCGCCAGCACCTTGAGCAGTTCAGGCGAGATTAATGGAGAAAGTGTTTTAAGCATGAACCACTCCTTTAGTGTGACGGATAGGGTGACTGAGGATGAAAATAACGGTACTGGTAGCGCACCTGCTCGCGCGCCTGCTGCGGACTGGCAAATTCGCCAACGCCATACCAGCCAAACATCGCCGCCCCGGCGACGGTGGTCTCCGCGTCGTCAAGCACCTTAATGGGGAGGTTCAGCACGTTGGCTTTGATTTGATTCCACAACGGGTTGCGGCTTCCTCCCCCCACCAGCAGAAGCTCCGTTGCCCGGAAGTGCCCGATGCTTTCCAGCATATGCAGGTTTTGGCGAAGCTGTTCCGTTAAGCCTTCCAGCGCCGCGCGGTATAAATGCGCGCGGGTGGTGGCGAGCGTTACCCCTTGCCAGCCCGCCAGCGGGGAGGTAAGCAGTTCACACTGCATTCTGACCCCTTCAGCGCCAGGCGGTACACGTTGTGCCTCATCAATTAGCGTTTGCCAGGGCGTGTCGGGCGTCCATAACAGTTTGCGCGTCCATTCAAGTACGCCGGAGGCCAGCCACTGCATGCCGGGGTTATACAATCCGCGCTGGCTGTCCAGTTCACAGGTTGATCCGGCATAGCGGCTTAACGTCGCGGTATCGACCTGGCGACTGCGTACCATCAGGATTTCCCAGGTGCCGGAGGAGAGCACCGGCTCGTCCTGCGCCGCGCCCGCGCCAAACAAGGCAAACTGAGTGTCGTGTCCGGCGGAGATCACCGGAACGCCCGGCGGCAGTCCCAGCAGCGTCGCAGCGGTAGGCTGCAGCAAGCCGATTCGTTCACCCGCTTCTACCAGCCGGGGAAACAGCGCGCGCGTCAAACCGGCGGCCTGCAAAATATCGCCGCTGAAATCGCGCTGGTGAAGATCCAGCAACTGGCTGGTGCCGGCCATTGTGATATCGGTGGTGAATTCGCCGGTCAGACGCTGATTAATCAGTGAGGAGATAAACAGCCAGGCATGCGCCTGCGCCAGAAGCGCAGGGTGATTCTCTTTCAGCCACACCAGCTTATACAGGGTATTAAAGCTGAATGCGCCCACGCCGGAAATCGCCTGAAGCTGGCGTGGCGGCATAAAACGGCCGATGGCGTCCATGACCGCCGCCGTGCGCGGGCATTTCCAGCTAATTACCGGATACAACAGTTCGCCGCGCGCATCCACCAGCGCGCCGTCAACGCCAAAGGTGGTCACCGTAATGCCGCGAACCCGGCAGGCGGACAGTTCGTCGTTCAGCATCCGGCAACACCCGGCGAAACGTTGCAGTATGGCGTCAAACGACCACTGATGCCACGCGCTGTTTTCAGTGGCCGCCTCGCTGGCGTTAAGCACCGAGGCGCGGGCGACAATCTTGCCCTGCCGATCGACGGCTATCGCCCGCACGTTGGTTGCGCCACAGTCGAGAACCAGAATAACGTCATTTTTCATAAGGACTCCCGTTGCCGGATGGCATTACGCTATCCGGCCCACGTCGAATCTTAACGTTTATACAGCGGCCCGTAGTTCTGGCAGGCGCGGTAATCCTGACCTTCGATGTCCATGCCGTGCGCGGCCCAGGCGGAAGGGCGATAAATTTTCGCTTCGTCCACGTTATGCATACAGACCGGAATACGTAGCATTGCAGCGAGGGTAATGAAGTCAGCGCCAACATGTCCCACGGTGAGCACCCCGTGGTTTGCGCCCCAGTTTGCCATGACCGAATAAACGTCAGTGAACGGTCCTTTGCCGGTTAGCCGCGGAGCGAACCAGGTGGTCGGCCAACTGGAGTCAGTACGCTTGTCGAGTGTGTCATGAACCGCTTTCGGTAGCGCCACGCTCCAGCCTTCGGCGATTTGCAATACCGGCCCCAGTCCCTTGATGATATTCACACGGGTCATGGTGAACGGGACGCCGCCTTCGCTCAGGAAGCGTGACGAATAGCCGCCACCGCGAAAATACTCGTGGATCGCCGGACACCATTCGGTGGCTGCCAGACAGGCGTCGGCTTCCTCTTGCGTCACCTCCCAGTGCGGTTTCAGCGTCGGGTTGCCGTCACTGTCCCGCTGTTTACAGGTGCCGTCGAGCGCGGCGGAACCGGAGTTGATCAAGTGGATGATGCCATGTTCCGCCGTACCGCTGAGGGTATGGCCGGTGACGCGTTTAACCGCGTCCGGCGACCAGTAGGTACGCACGTCAGCGAAGACCTGCGCCGTGCCGGTCAGTTGATGGCCGAACAACATTGCAACGCCGTTCAGGCTATCGTTTTCAGTGGCGACCACCAGCGGTTCGCGCACTCCGTTCCAGTCAAAGGAGCTGTTTAGCAGCGCTTCGGCGGTATCGCCGTTCGGGTATTGATCGGTCCAGTGGCGCTGTCCCTGAAAACCTGCCGCGATGGCGTTGTAGCCGAGGGACTCTTCCACGCGTCCCCTCTCCGCCAGCTTGCTGTTGCCCTGCATCATGTCGCGGATGCACATTGCCATCAGCAGGCTTTCGCGCAGGATGTGTCGGCTCTGTTCAGCGTTGCGCTGGTACTGTTTCGCATTTTTATCTTCGCCAAAGCGGAAATGGGCATCGGCCCAGGCCAGCGCCATTTCCAGTTCGGCTTCGTCGTAAATGTTATGATCGATACGGCGGCGCAGTTCGGTCATATCGACGGACTGCACCTTCATGCCGAGCCAGGACTCAAAGAAATTATGATCGACTATCGATCCGGCGATACCCATCGAGACACCGCCCAGCGAGAGGTAGCTTTTGCCCTTCATGCTGGCCACCGCCAGTCCTGCCCGCGCAAAGCGCAACAGCTTCTCTTCCACGTCGGCAGGAATGGCGCTGTCGCCTGCATCCTGCACATCCTGACCGTAAATGGAAAACGCCGGGATCCCTTTCTGGCTATGGGCCGCCAACGCCGCAGCCAGATACACCGCTCCCGGGCGTTCAGTGCCGTTAAATCCCCAGATAGCCTTTGGACGCATTGGGTCCATATCGATGGTTTCGCTGCCGTAGCACCAGCACGGGGTGACGGTGATTGTCAGACCGACGTTCAGGCCGCTGAACTTTTCTTCGCAGGCGGCGGCTTCCGCCATCCCGGCAATGCAGCTGTCGGCAATGACGCATTCGACGGGCGCGCCGCAGGCATAGCGCAGCTTTTCCGTCAGCAGAGCGGCGGTAGCTTTCGCCATATTCATGGTTTGGGTTTCCAGTGATTCGCGAACGCCCATACGGCGTCCGTCGATCACCGGACGAATACCGATTTTTGGCAGGGACATTTTCTTCATGCGTGGTTCCTCATCTTCGTTTAGACGCGCTGCGCAGGCGGAAGAGAGGCGCCACCGCGGCAGTCGGCTGAAAAAATGTGTTTTTGCTAACTCGAGTTAGCTTAGGTATTGGCAGGTTTTTTACACAACTTTTTTCTGACGGGATTGTGAGAAACTTCACGAGAAGTGGTTAAAATTCGATCTACGTCAAATAAAAGCGCGTGACGATTTCTATAAAAATCAATCTATTTCAATTGGTTAAAATAAAGAGTCTGCCCGGCGTCACAAATTCACGCCAAATAATTTGGCTATTTGGGGTGGCTAAAATAGCTTTAAAAGGCAAATCGCTAACTCGAGTTAGCAATATTCAGCATTGAGCCAACGTGACGTATCACTGTTTTCAGGAAGAATTCACATTCGCGGTAAGGGGCGGCCCTGAGAACGTACTTCGCCTGATTTACAGCCTGCGGTTTCTGATTATTGAGGAAAGCAGCAATGTCCGAAACATTTTTACAGATGAATCATATTACGAAACGCTTTCCCGGCGTATTAGCGTTGAGTAATGTGAATTTCACGCTCCGTAAAGGCGAAGTCCATGCGCTATTAGGTGAAAATGGCGCGGGTAAATCAACGCTAATGAAAATTTTAGCGGGCGTTTATCAACCGGACGAAGGCGAGATTATCTTTGAGGGAAGACCGATCGCGTTTAGCGATCCGCTTAGCGCGCAAAATGCTGGCATCACCATTATTCATCAGGAATTTAATTTATTTCCTGAATTAACCGTTGAAGAGAATATCTTTATTGGCCGCGAGTATTGTAAAAATAACCGTTGGCGGCTGGATGAAAAACAGCAGCGCCAGGCGGCGACGGATATTTTGCAAAAGCTCAATCTGAATATTGCCCCCGATACGCTGGTCTCAGACCTGACGGTCGCGCAGCAGCAAATGGTGGAAATCGCCAAAGCGATCTCGGTTAACGCCAAAATTTTGATTATGGACGAACCCACCGCGGCGCTCACCGAAACGGAGATTGAGAGCCTGTTCCGCGTTACCCGACTGCTCAAGGCGCAGGGAACCGGCATTGTTTACATCTCGCACCGTCTGGAGGAACTGGCGCTGATCGCCGATCGCGCCACCGTGATGCGCGACGGTCAGTACATCGATACCGTGGAGTATGAAACGGTAAAAATCAGCGATCTGATAGCGATGATGGTGGGCCGCGAGTTGGGCAATATCTTTCCCCCTCGCGCGCGAAAGGCGCGCCGGGAGCCGGTGCTGGAGGTCTGCGGGTTAACGCGAAAAGGCGTGCTGAACGATATTCACTTTACCCTTCACCGCGGTGAAATTCTTGGTTTCGCCGGGTTGATGGGGGCTGGACGAACCGAACTGGCGCGGGCGATTTTTGGCGCCGATCCGGTCGATGCCGGGACGATAAAGCTCCACGGCAAAGCGATCGTGATTAACGATATTGCCGATGCCATCGCGCAAGGTATTTGTTATTTAACGGAAGACCGCAAGAAGGAAGGGCTGGCGCTCAATCTTTCCGTCGAGCGTAACATTATGCTGGGCAATTACCCTGAGTTTTCTGACCGCTTTGGCAATGTTGATACCCGACGTTGCCAGCAGATCAGCGAGGAGCAGGTAAACGCGCTCAGAATAAAAACGCCGCATCTCGAACAGGCAGCCATTAATTTAAGTGGTGGGAACCAGCAAAAAATTATTATTGCCCGCTGGGTGTGTAAGGATACTGAAATTCTCATTTTTGATGAGCCAACCCGGGGAATTGATGTCGGGGCAAAACTGGAAATCTATGAATTAATGAATCGCCTGGTGGCGAAAGGTAAATCGATAATCATGATTTCCTCTGAATTACCGGAAGTGTTAGGCATGTGCGATCGCATCTTAGTGATGCGCAGCGGTCGTATTACCGGTGAATTAACTGCCGATAACGCCACACAGGAAAAAATCATGCAGTTCGCGACGTTAGAGGATTAAATCATGACCATCTCTGTCACCTCATCTGCTACGAATAATAAGAAATTAAAAGTTAACAAAGCGCTACTGATGCGCCTCGCGCCGCTGTTGAGTCTGATCATTCTGATCATTTTCTTCAGCTTCAGTTCGCCCTTTTTCTTTAATACCGAAAATATCATGACCATCGCGTTACAAACCTCGGTGATTGGCATTATGGCGATTGGCGTGACCTTTGTGATTATCACCGCAGGAATCGACCTTTCATTAGGCTCAGTGGTGGCGTTTTCCGGCGTCGCGGTGGGAATTTGCGCCACCCTCGGGCTGCCGCTGCCCGTCTGTATTCTGGCGGGCGTCATTGCCGGAGGGCTTTGCGGTTACGTCAACGGCCTGCTGGTCACCAAAATGACCATCCCGCCGTTTATTGCCACCCTCGGGCTGATGATGTCCGTTCGCGGGATCAACATGGTGATGACGGATGGCCGCGCAATCTATTTTGCCGATTACCCCACCTTTAAGCTGCTGGCCCAGGGGCGTTTGTTCGACGTGCTGCCGTATCCGGTGTTTTATCTCGTTATCGTGGCGCTGGTGGCCGGGTACATTCTCAAGAAAACGGTGATTGGCCGCTATGTCTATGCCGTCGGCAGCAATGAGGTGGCGGCGCATCTCTCCGGTATTAAGGTCCAACGGGTCAAAATATTCGTTTACGCCTTTTGCGGGCTACTGACCGGCATCGCGGGCGTCATTCTGGCCTCACGCCTGAACTCCGGGCAGCCTACGGTTGGCGTCGGCTATGAACTGGAGGCGATTGCGGCAGTCGTTATCGGCGGCACCAGCCTGATGGGCGGCATTGGCACCATCGGCGGCACTATCATTGGCGCGTTCATCATGAGCGTACTGAAAAATGGCCTGAACCTGATGGGCGTTTCCCAGTTCTGGCAAATGGTGGCGATGGGCATTGTGGTGGTGGCCGCTGTGTACCTTGATACCTTACGCAAAAAAATTCGTTGATTTACGCTCCCGGCAGTCACGGGGCATACAGACCCTGACGTAAAGGGTGAGACACTCACAACGGAGTCACATAATGAAAACCAGGCATCTTGTTTATGCGTTATCCCTGCTGGCGTGCATCTCTTCCGGCGCGCTGGCGAAAGATTTAAATCTTCCGGTGATCAGTAAAGGTTTCCAGCATGAATTCTGGCAAACCGTGAAAATGGGGACCGAAGCGGCGGCGAAGGAGCTGGGCGATAAAACCAGCTATGTCGGCCCTGCCGATGAAACTCAGATCGCCGAGCAAATTCAACTGGTGGAAAACGCAATGGCGAAGAAGCCCAACGGCCTGCTGCTGGCGGCGCTGGACGCTAACGCGCTGGCGCCGCTGGTAGAAACCGCCAATTCACGCGGTATCAAGGTGGTGACCTTTGACTCTGGCGTTAATTCTGATATTCCGGTGAGCTTCGTGGCGACCAATAACCGCAAAGCCGGGGCGGAAGCCGCCGACGCGCTGGCGGCGCAGGTGAATAAGAAAGGCAAGGTTGGCATTATCGCCCACGTAGCGGGGACGTCGTCGGCGATTGAACGTTCGGAAGGATTTATTGCGCGCATGAAGGAGATGTACCCGGATATTCAGGTGCTGCCGGTACAGTACAGCGACGGCGATCCGCAAAAAGCGATGGATAAAACCATCGATATGATCCAGGCGAACCCGGATCTGGCGGGGATCTACGGCACGAATGAGGGATCAACGCTCGGTGTCGCCAACGCCATCGACAGCCAGAACCTGAAAGGCAAAGTGAAAGTCATTGGCTTCGACAGCACTGAGGCGATTATCAATTTCCTGAATGCTGGCGTGATTCAGGGATTTGTGGTGCAGGATGCGTTTCAAATTGGCTATCAGGGGATCAAAACGCTGAATGCGTCGCTTTCTGGCCAAACGGTGCCGAAAGAGATCGACATTCCGGTGAAATTTGTCAGTGCGCAAAATATCAATACGCCGGAAATTGACAAGCTGTTGCATCCGTTTGGCAAGAAATAAGGCCGTGGGGGGCGAGGCCTGCGCCCCCGTTTATGCGTAACGCCCGCCGGCTCACGCTTAAGCGACTGATGCGGTAAGACAAAAGTGTAAAATGCTTTTATGATTGTGAATTGACGCTTGGACGGTGACTGGGGCAATGACATGGCTAAGACAGTAGAACAGATAGCCAGCGATCTGAATTTATCGGTAACGACCGTGAGACTGGTGCTAAATGGAAAAGCTGAACAGTATCGCATCAGCCTCAAGACACAAACGCGAATAAACGAATATGTGGAGCGCTATGGATATGTCATTAACCATTCCGCCCGTAGCCTTAAGCTAAATAAAACGTATACCCTGGGACTCATTGTTCCCAATATTTCTAACGTCTTCTTCGCCACGCTGGCAGAAAAGCTGGAACAGCGCTGTCGGCGTTCCGGCTACCAGTTGATGATCAGCTGTACCTATGACGATGTGGATTACGAAAATAAGTTAACGAAAGCGTTAATCGCCCGTAATGTCGATGGTCTGTTTATTGTGCCTTCGACCCTGGAAAATCAGCAGCACCATTTACGCCAGGTGAGAAAACCGATGGTATTGCTGGATCGTGATTTTAAATATACCGATAACGCGCTGGTGGAAAGCCATAATATGTCGGGCGGTGAGCAATTAACCCGGCAATTACTGGACGCAGAAAAATTACCGGTCTGGTTTCTGGTGGGCGATACCGGTTTACCGAGTATCAGCGACCGTCTTAACGGTTATCTGAACGCACTCAGAGAAAAAGGCATTCACCATCGTGACTGGGTGCGCGAAGGGCCGGTAAACACCCCGGAAGGCGGTTACGAGATCATGCAAACGCTGATGGATGAACAAGGATGCCCGCAAGCGTTTATCGCGTCCTCATTGCCGGTTCTCGAAGGGGCGGTGAGAGCGATCCGCGATCGCGTTGGCGTCGTGCCGCCTGACATCAATATCGGCACCTTTGACGAACATCCGATGCTTGGGTTTTTGTCGAATAACGTCTGGTCGATGCAGCAGGATGAAAACGCCTGGGCTGAAAAGGCGGTGGACATGATGCTCAGTGCAATCGATGAACGACCAGTGAAAGAAACCGTAAAAGTGGAAATGAAATTAATTAAGCGCGTAAGACAAAAATAAGATGCGCAAAAAAATCAGCCATTGAACCGATTACCCGGAGAACAAAGATGGAAAGAACGCAATTATCCCGTGAAATCATTGAAACCTGTTTAGAAATGACCCGACTGGGGCTTAATCAGGGAACGGCGGGAAACGTCAGCGCGCGTTATCAGGACGGCATGTTAATTACGCCCAGCGGCATTCCTTACGAACGCATGACGGAAAATATGATCGTCTTTGTCGATAACGACGGCCATTATGAAGACGGGAAATTGCCCTCCAGCGAATGGCGTTTTCATCTGGCGGCGTATCAGACGCGCCCGGACGCGAATGCCGTGGTCCACAACCATGCGATTCATTGCACCGCGGTTTCTATCCTTAACCGCCCGATCCCGGCTATTCATTACATGATTGCCGCAGCGGGGGGGAATACCATTCCTTGTGCGTCTTATGCGACCTTTGGCACCCGTGAGCTTTCCGGGCACGTCGCCGTCGCGCTGAAAAATCGTAAAGCCACGCTGTTGCAGCATCATGGGTTGATCGCCTGCGAAGCGAATCTGCAAAAAGCGCTGTGGCTGGCGCATGAGGTGGAAGTGTTAGCGCAACTGTACATGAGTACGCTGGCGGTGGTTGACCCGGTGCCCGTGTTATCAGATGCAGAGATTGCCGTGGTGCTGGAGAAATTTAAAACTTACGGTTTGCGCATAGAGGAATAATTACAATCACTACGCTTTGACCAGCCGTAGCTGCTGCAGGTTGCCGTCGAGTTGTAAATCCGTTTGCAGTCGGGCGATATCGCGACAGAGAAAAGCCATCTCTTTATGCTCATCCAGTTTTTTACGCCACTTTTCCGGCACTTCCGCCAGGTGTGCGTAAAGTCCTTCCAGCGTCTGAAACTGCGCCAACAGCTGCGTGGCGCTTTTCGGACCGATACCGGCGACGCCGGGCACCTTTGAGCTACTGATCCCCGCCAGTCCCCAATAGTCTGGTAACTGTTGGGGCGAGACGCCAAACTCTTTTTCAATGAAGGGGGCATCCAGCCAGCGCTTCTGAAAGTAGTCGCGGATGCGCAGCGTCGGGGAGAGAAGCTGGCAATAACCTTTGTCTGTCGACACGATGGTGGCCTGATGACCGGCCTGAGTGACTTTCACCGCCAGCGTTGCCGCCAGGTCGTCAGCTTCGTGACCGTCAGATACCCAGCAGGCGACGCCGCGCTGTTCAAAGGCGGCACGCAGAGCGGGCATCTCGTCATGCAGGTCATCCGGCATTGGCGGGCGACCCGCTTTGTAATCCGGAAGCCGTTGGTGACGCCATCCGCTGTTTCGCGCTTCATCATCAAATACCGCCACGGCGTGGGTGGGTTGGCTGTGGAGAATCAGCTGATCCAGCGCGTGCTGGCAGGTCTGCGCGCACGGCGAACCCTGCACGGCATGAATGCGGCGAATCAAATTGAGCGCGTCGACAATAAGCAGATGGACAGCCACGGTGTTCTCCCTTTACAACCTGCGGGTAGGGTAACATTCACGGCGAAATGAGGCGAGCCTGGCGTGGTTTGCCCGGTAAGCGCTATGCCACCGGGCAGACGGTAGGCGTTAGTCGCAGGTGACGATTTTCATCGCCAGACCGCCGCGGGAGGTTTCGCGGTATTTGGCGTTCATGTCTTTTCCGGTTTCATACATGGTTTCGATCACTTTATCGAGGCAGACGCGCGGTTCGCTGGTGCGACGCAGCGCCATACGCGCCGCGTTGACCGCTTTCACCGAGGCGATCGCGTTACGTTCGATGCACGGCACCTGTACTTGTCCCGCGACCGGGTCGCAGGTCAGACCGAGGTTGTGTTCCATGCCGATTTCCGCCGCAATGCACACCTGCGCCGGGCTGCCGCCCAGCAGTTCCGCCAGACCCGCCGCCGCCATAGAGCACGCCACGCCGACTTCGCCCTGGCAGCCTACTTCCGCACCGGAAATGGAGGCGTTCATTTTGTACAGCGAGCCAATCGCACTGGCAACCAGCATATAGCGGGCCAGCGAGTTCGCATTCACTTCACGGATGAACTTATCGTAGTACGCCAGCACCGCCGGAACGATACCGCAGGCGCCGTTGGTCGGTGCGGTGACTACGCGCCCACCGGCGGCGTTTTCTTCGTTAACCGCCAGCGCGAACATGTTGATCCAGTCCACGACGGCCATTGGATCGGTCGTGGTTTTATCCTGGCTGACCAGCATCCGGCGCAGCGCCGCCGCACGACGCGGCACACGCAATTTTCCGGGCAGAACGCCTTCGGTGGTAATGCCGCGCTCAATACCGCTGCGCATCACTTCCCAGACGTTGGCAAAGTGCTGTTCCAGCTCTTCTTTGCTGTGCAGCGCCAGTTCGTTTTGCATCATCAGGCCGGAAAGCGAGAGCCCGGTTTCTGCGCAATGTCTTTGCAGATCGGCGGCAGATTTGTATGGATAGGGCACTTCGACCGGCGCACTGTTCGGTAAACCGAAATGGTCTTCATCGACGATGAAGCCGCCGCCAATGGAGTAATAAGTCTGGCTGTAGAGGACGGTTTCTCCTGCCAGCGCGGTAATGCGCATACCGTTCTCGTGCAGGGACAGGTTGTCGGCATGGAAATTCATGCACTTATCCACCGGGAATTCGACCTCATGCTGACCATTTGCCAGCAGCAGACGCCCGTGGGTATTCACATCCTGAATGAAACTTGGAATGGCATCGATGTCGACGCTGTCCGGCAGATTTCCCGCCAGACCCATAATAATCGCGATATCGGTGTGGTGGCCTTTCCCCGTCAAAGACAGAGAGCCATAAACATCCACCACGACGCGGGTGACATCGGTAAGCATGTTGCGGGCAATCAGATCGTCCGTGAACTGTTTGCCTGCCTTCATTGGTCCAACGGTATGAGAACTGGAAGGGCCAATGCCGATTTTGAAGATATCGAAGACGCTAATCATAGGACTTCCATTAAATAAAGCTCGGGAGGACGCGCCGCCCACAGGCGGCGCTGTAAAACTTAGCTGAACAGAGAGTAGAAAATTGCGGAGATAGCGATCAGACCCATGATGACAACGAAGACGTTGCTGATATGGCCGCTGTACTTACGCATTGCCGGTACTTTCTGAATCGCGTACATCGGCATCAGGAACAGAATCATCGCGATGATCGGGCCGCCCAGGGTTTCGATCATACCGAGAATGCTCGGGTTCAGCGTCGCGACAATCCAGGTGGTCACCAGCATGAACAGCGCGGTAATGCGGTTCAGTTTGTTGATCTCGATGGATTTACCTTTACCACGCAGAGATTTGATAACCATGCCGTTGAAGCCTTCACGCGCGCCCAGATAGTGGCCGAGGAAAGACTTCGTGATGGCGATCATCGCAATGATCGGCGCCATCCAGGCGATGATCGGCGCGTTAAAGTGGTTCGCCAGGTAAGACAGAATCGAGATATTCTGCTCTTTCGCCGCAGCGAGATCCGCCGGGGACAGGCTCAGTACGCAGCTGAAGACGAAGAACATGACCGTCAGCACCATCATGATGTGGGCGAACGCCAGAATCTTAGCGCATTTTTTCTCGGCGCCGTCGCCGTACTCTTCACGCTTCGCTACCGCGAAAGAGGAGATGATCGGCGAGTGGTTGAAGGAGAAGACCATCACCGGGATCGCCAGCCACAGGGTCATCCACAGGCCGTTGCCGGTAGAGGCGGCGGTATCAAAGGACAGCGTTTCCAGCGCCGCGCCGTTCCACTGCGGGATCAGGTACAGAGCCAGCAGCATCAGCGCTGCCACAAACGGGAACACCAGGATGCTCATCGCTTTCACGATCATCTGCTCGCCGAAACGCACGATAGTCATCATACCGACAATCAGGATCAGGGACAGAATCGCACGCGGCGGCGGCGTGATAGCCAGCTGATGCGTCAGAAAGCTTTCCACCGTGTTGGTGATCGCCACGCTGTAAACCAGCAGGATAGGGTAAATGGCAAAGAAATAGAGCAGGGTAATCAGCTTACCTGCGCCGATACCGAAGTGCTCTTCAACCACTTCAGTGATGTCTTCGCCCGGGTTTTTACCGGACAGAACAAAGCGGGTCAGGCCGCGGTGGGCAAAAAAGGTCATCGGGAAAGCGATAATCGCCATGATGATCAGCGGAATCATGCCGCCGACGCCTGCGTTGATTGGCAGGAACAGTACGCCCGCACCGATAGCCGTGCCGTAAAGGCCCAGCATCCACATGGTATCTGTCTTGCGCCATGCGCTTCGGGAATCAATCGAAGCAATAGTGCTGGTTTGAGTGGTTTCCATCTATTTCTCCTGGAGGATGCTAAAAGTCAGGTTGCTGGTCTAATCCAATGAAAAAAGTCCCGACCGTAAAACGAAATTTCATCAAAGACGATTTTTATATAATTTTTCGCCGTAATAATTTGCGGGCGGAAAGATACAGATAACCAATGAATCTATCAGTGATCGCGATCCCAAATGCAATAATCCACCTTTAATGTGGATAAAATTGGATCATTAATCTGTCAAAAAATCATCAAAGCGAATTTACGCGCGCGAAGGCTAGCATTAACGATACAGCGACGGGAAGTTTTCCCCGAGAGATGCGGAGGTTACGCTGTAAAAGTGCCATTTATTGGTGGTTTCTGATGCTTAAGCAAAGTTAAGAATGATAAAACGCGGTATCTCAGGGCGAGTAATCGTTTGCGTATAAAAATAATGAGTATGATTTATAAGTGAAACTAATTAATTAGCGAGGCTATCTTATTGGTATCAATAAAAAAACCGGAAGGGCCTGCAGCCGTTTCCGGTTCGTTCAGGACTTTTCGCCTCAGGCGCAGATTTCGTAGCAGGGAATGTATGCAGAGCCAGGCAGCTTCATACGGTGTTGCGCGACAAACCCTTGCAGCAGATCGTCCATGCGCCGCATCATCGCCTTATCGCCATGGATTTTGTAAGGACCATATTGCTCGATGGCGCGAATGCCGACTTCCTTCACGTTACCCGCGACGATCCCGGAGAACGCGCGACGCAGGTCTGCCGCCAGCACTTCAACGGGCTGGTCAGGGTACAGCTTCAGGTTAGCCATATTTTCATGGGACGGTTCGAACGGCATTTGCAGATCCGGCGCGATGCGAATCGACCAGTTGAAGCTGTAGGCATCGCCAGTGTCACGACGGTTCTCTTTCACCCGCGGCATCGCTTTTTTCATCAGACGCGCCACTTCCGCCGCATCGTCGATAATAATCCGGTAGTGACTGCGCGCCGCTTCACCCAGCGTGTGCACGATAAACTCGTCCAGAACGCGGAAGTAGTCGGCGCTCTCTTTCGGGCCGGTGAGGATCAGGGGCAGCACCTGATCTTTGTTCGCCGGGTTCATCAGGATCCCCAGCAGGTACAGCAGTTCTTCCGCAGTACCGACGCCGCCCGGGAAGATGATAATCCCGTGGGCGATGCGTACGAACGCTTCCAGACGTTTTTCAATGTCCGGCATGATGATCAGTTCGTTGACCAGCGGATTTGGCGGTTCGGCGGCGATGATCGACGGTTCGGTCATGCCGATAAAACGGCTGTCTTTGTAACGCTGCTGGGCGTGACCCACTGCCGCGCCCTTCATTGGCGCTTCCATTGCCCCCGGCCCGCAGCCGGTGCAGATGTTCAGTTCACGCAGACCCAGTTGCGTGCCGACGCGGCGGGCGTACAGATACTCATTTTCGTTAATCGAGTGGCCGCCCCAGCACACCACCATGTTTGGCGCTTCGCCCACGTGTAGCGCTCTGGCGTTACGCAGAATGGAGAACACCAGGTTGGTAATGTGTACCGAGCTTTCGAGATCCAGATGCTGGAAACGGCCCGCGTTATGGATCTGGCCGTTGACAAACAGGATGTCGCGCAGCACGGCAAACAGGTTGGCCTGTAGCGCGCGGATAATACGTCCGTCAACGAAAGCGTCTTCCGGTGGGTTGATCAGCTCCAGCTTCACGCCGCGCTCGCGGCGCAGCACGTTGATGTCGAAGGTTTCAAAGCGGGACAGCAGCTCTTTGCTGTTGTCAGTCAGACTGCCGGAGTTTAAGACGGCAAGCGAACAGTTACGAAACAGTTGATACAGGTCGCTGCTGGCCGTGCGTTTAAGCATATCGACTTCCAGTTGCGACAGCATGTCCATTGAGCCAAGCGGGCTAATATGTGTAATCAAGTAAACTCCTTATGGGACGCAAAACGTCATTCCCTGTTGATTACAATAGCCCTGGCTTATGATCTTTCACAACCTTGAGTGCGGAATCAGGCACGCAAAACGGTGAAATAATTTACTGGCGAACCAGTCTGCCGAGCGCAGGAACGAAATCGGTATTGCTCCGCCATGGGTTAATATCCAGTCCGCCACGGCGGGTGTAACGCGCGTAAACGCTGAGGGTTTCCGGCTGGCAGAAGCGCAGCAGGTCATTGAAAATGCGTTCCACGCACTGTTCATGAAACTCGTTATGATGACGGAAGGAAACCAGGTAACGCAGCAGCTTTTCGCGATCTATTTTCCGGCCGCGATACTGGATCTGAATGGAGCCCCAGTCCGGCTGGTGAGTGATCAGACAGTTGGATTTCAGCAGATGGCTGACCAGCGTCTCCTCTACGACTTTTTCGCCGCTGGCGGCATCCTGCAGAGCGTCGGTGGTGAACTGATAGTTGTCGATGCTGATGTCCTGATCGTCAATACAGGCGCCATGAAAATGGGCGATAGGCTGGCCTTCCAGCTCATCCAGGCGGTACAGCGCGACGCTGACTTGTCCTTGCGCGCAAGCGCTGAGATCGTTTTCCAGCGTCTGGCGTACCGCGTCCCAACTGTCAAAACGGGTCTGGTTAAAGCTGTTGAGATAGAGCTTAAAGCTTTTGGATTCAATCAGGTTAACGCTGGCGTAATCCAGTTCCACCTGCCCGACCGCGACCTGCGGCAGGCCTTTGGCGTTCAGCCACGACAGTTCGTACAGCGTCCAGATGTCGCCGCCGTGAAAGGGCAGGCGGTCAGCGTGGAGGCCGAGCGGGTCGCGATTGAGGCTGCGGGGAACGCCCTGTAACAGGCTGGCGTCGTAATTATCCCGGTAATCGGTTGATTTACCAAGAGTCAGGCCGTCAAGCGCCTGATGGTTTTCATAAGAAGACATGTTTCACCGTCGTAAACCAGATACACTATGGCTCCAGTGTATCCTGGCTTTTATGATGAGAAAAACCGGTGAACGAACAGACTGCATTGGCCCTGAAGGCTTTTACGACGCGTTATTGCGACGCATGGCATGAAAAACAGCAAAGTTGGCCGATGAGCGAGGAGCTGTATGGCGTGCCTTCTCCCTGCATCATTTCCTCTACTCAGGACGCGGTTTACTGGCAGCCGCAGCCGTTTGAGGGCGAGTCGAATGTAAACGCGGTTGAACGCGCCTTTGATATTGTGATACAACCTGCCCTTCACGCGTTTTACACCACGCAGTTTGCCGGCGATATGCCCGCACAGTTTCACAATGAAACGCTGACGCTGCTGCAAACCTGGAGCGCTGACGATTTCCGTCGGGTTCAGGAAAACCTGATTGGTCATCTGGTTACGCAAAAACGTCTGAAGCTGCCGCCGACGCTGTTCATCGCCACCCAGGAAAATGAACTGGAGGTGATTTCAGTGTGTAATCTGTCAGGTGATGTCATCAAAGAAACGCTGGGAACGCGGCAACGCACCGTTCTGGCTCCCTCCCTTGCGGAATTCCTTACTCAGCTTAAGCCTGTTCTGTAATCCATTTACCTGGTAATGTTGTGAGAGATCTCTTACACGCCCTGTAGGAGATCGCCAGGTGATAAGTGAAGACTTAAGGGCATAAGAATTATCAATATCCTAATAAATCAGATGGTTAACTAATTCGTGTCAACTTTCATATGAAATTTTCCTTAAGGCATTGCCTGTAAGTCCCTTGTAAGACGGCGTAAAAAAGGCGATTCTATGTACGTCGACAGGGAGTCGCACAACGAAGCGAACATCAGGATGATGGCGCTTTGGCAGGACACACCAGGACGGTGTTGCAAGGAAAGGCTTCAGGACGAAGCAAAGTGGAAAACGCAGGAAGGCGTTAAAGGACACCTCCAGGAAGGAGAACGAGAGCCGGTCAGGATGGTCGGTGGGTCAGGAAGGCCAGGACACTTCAGGATGAAGTTTTCACATCGGGGTGGTGTGAGCAGGATGCGCACGTTCAGGATGAACAACGGGTCGCAAGACCGCTGGAAAAGTTGTCAAGGATGAGCAGGGAGCACTAAAAGTAGCTGGAATGCTGCGAAACGAACCGGGAGCACTGTTTTTACAGTGCTCCCTTTTTTTATTTCTTTTTTTACTGGTGGTATTCTTCGCGCCACATTTTTCTTTACTGAGGTGACTTCATGACGACTCATGACCGTGTGCGTCAGCAGCTTCACGCACTGGAAGCGCTGCTGCGCGAGCATCAACACTGGCGGATGGATGAACCCGAAGCCCACCTGTTTACCAGTACGCAGCCTTTTTGCATGGATACCATGGAGCCGCTCGAGTGGCTGCAATGGGTGTTGATCCCCCGGATGCATGCCCTGCTGGACAGCGCGCAGCCATTGCCTGAGGCTTTTGCCGTCGCGCCGTACTACGAAGTGGCGCTGAGCGCCGATCATCCGCAGCGTGAGGTTCTGATCGCCGCGCTGCAGGCGCTGGATGCGCTGTTTGCGCAAGATAAATCCTGATGCTGGAGATTCTGTATCAGGACGAATGGCTGGTGGCGGTCAATAAACCCTCCGGTTGGCTGGTACACCGCAGCTGGCTCGATCGCGATGAAAAAGTGGTGGTGATGCAGACCGTGCGCGATCAGATTGGTCAGCACGTTTTTACCGCCCACCGTCTCGACAGGCCCACCTCCGGCGTCCTGCTGATGGGGTTATCCAGCGAAGCCGGACGACGGCTGGCGCAGCAGTTTGAGCAGCATCAGATCCAAAAGCGCTACCACGCGATTGTACGCGGCTGGCTGATGGACGACGCGGTGCTCGACTATCCGCTGGTAGAAGAACGAGACAAAATCGCCGATAAATTTGCCCGCGAGGATAAAGAGCCGCAGCCAGCGGTGACCCATTATCGTGGTCTGGCGACCGTAGAAATGCCGGTGGCAACCGGGCGGTATCCAACGACGCGTTACGGTCTGGTGGCGTTAGAGCCAAAAACCGGCCGCAAGCATCAGCTCAGGCGTCACCTTGCGCATTTGCGTCATCCGATTATCGGCGACAGCAAGCATGGCGATCTGCGGCAAAACCGCAGCGCAGCGGAACATTTCGGCTGCCATCGTCTCATGCTGCACGCCAGCGCGCTTTCTCTGACTCATCCCTTTACCGGCGAGCCGCTGACGATTCGCGCCGGGCTGGATGCGGTCTGGATGCAGGCGCTGGCGCATTTTGGCTGGCGAGGATGTCTCCCCGACAATGAAAGGGTTGAGTTAAGCGCGTCGGCAGGTCAGGATGAAGGCGTAAATTCGTAACTCAGGGAGTCAGTAAGCATGGCGAAAATAGGCATTTTTGTCGGGACGATGTACGGAAACTCGCTGTTGGTTGCCGAAGAAGCCGAAGCGATCCTCACGGCGCAGGGACATGAGGCGACCGTTTATGAAGATCCTGAACTGAGCGACTGGCAGAACTATCAGGATAACGTCGCACTGGTGGTGACCTCCACAACGGGGCAGGGAGATTTACCTGACAGCATCGTGCCGCTGTTTCAGGGCATAAAGGATAATCTGGGGTTTCAGCCCAATTTGCGCTACGGCGTTATCGCGCTGGGCGACAGCAGTTACGTGAATTTCTGTAACGGCGGCAAACAATTTGATGCCCTGCTGCAGGAACAACGCGCGCAGCGCGTCGGCGAGATGCTGTTGATTGATGCCAGCGAACATCCGGAACCCGAAAGCGAATCGAATCCCTGGGTGGAACAGTGGGGAACGCTTTTATCGTGAGAGTAAACCCTCCCCCTACCGGGAGGGACTCCCGCTTGCGCCAGTAAGCAAGGGGGACAACCTGAAATCAGTTTAGTCAAAACTGAATCGTGTTAGCATCGGGCAAATGCCTAAAATCCTTTCAGACGAAAGGGTTTTTATTGACGTTTTCATAGGGTCAAGCGACCTGATTCACACTCCTGCCTTTTCTGCCTCTCCTGCCGGGCGAATTCCCTGACTGCTTTTCATTTCCGTGAAGTCGCTTCCATTACCCTGGGCTTTTGCCACAAACCGACGCGTTATCCCCCTGAAATGTTGTGTTGTTGCACGGTGAGCAACCTCCTGGCGCTTTTTATACTTCTCCTGCCAGTTATAAAAAAGCAGTACGCAAGGCGAACGACCTACAAAAAGCTGCCATGTATGAAACGTCACCTCTGATTCCCTACCGGCTGTGCAGTTCAGAGTGAGCGTGACTAACGCGAAAATTCAGGAGTGCAACAATGAGTTCATTAAGTCAGGCTGCGAGCAGTGCGGAAAAACGCACTAACGCCCGCTACTGGATAGTGGTGATGCTGTTTATCGTCACATCCTTCAACTACGGCGACCGCGCGACGCTTTCCATCGCTGGTTCCGAGATGGCCAAAGACATTGGCCTCGATCCGGTCGGTATGGGTTACGTTTTCTCTGCGTTCTCATGGGCCTACGTTATCGGTCAAATTCCGGGTGGCTGGCTGCTCGACCGCTTTGGTTCCAAACGCGTCTACTTCTGGTCCATCTTTATCTGGTCGATGTTTACCCTCCTGCAGGGCTTCGTCGATATCTTTAGCGGCTTCGGCATTATCGTCGCGCTGTTTACGCTGCGTTTCCTGGTCGGTCTGGCGGAAGCGCCCTCTTTCCCGGGTAATAGCCGTATCGTCGCAGCGTGGTTCCCGGCGCAGGAAAGGGGAACCGCGGTGGCGATTTTTAACTCCGCGCAATACTTTGCCACCGTTATTTTCGCCCCCATCATGGGCTGGCTGACCCACGAAGTAGGCTGGTCGCACGTGTTCTTCTTCATGGGCGGACTGGGTATCGTCATCAGCTTCATTTGGTTGAAGGTGATCCACGAGCCGAACCAGCATCCGGGCGTCAACCAGAAAGAGCTTGAGTACATTGCCGAGGGCGGCGCGCTGATCAACATGGATCAGAAGAGCAACAAAGCTAAAGTGCCGTTCAGCGTGAAATGGGGACAGATCAAGCAACTGCTGGGCTCACGCATGATGATCGGGGTTTATATCGGCCAGTACTGCATCAATGCGTTGACATACTTCTTTATCACCTGGTTCCCGGTTTATCTGGTGCAGGCGCGGGGCATGTCGATTCTGAAAGCGGGTTTTGTGGCCTCGGTTCCCGCCATCTGCGGCTTTGTTGGCGGCGTACTGGGCGGCATTATCTCCGACTGGCTGATGCGCCGTACCGGCTCGCTGAACATCGCCCGTAAAACGCCGATTGTGATGGGGATGCTGCTGTCGATGGTGATGGTGTTCTGTAACTACGTTAACGTCGAGTGGATGATCATCGGCTTTATGGCGCTGGCGTTCTTCGGCAAAGGGATTGGCGCGCTGGGCTGGGCGGTAATGGCGGACACCGCGCCGAAAGAGATCAGCGGTCTGAGCGGCGGTTTGTTCAACATGTTCGGCAACATCTCCGGTATCGTGACGCCTATCGCCATCGGCTACATTGTCGGCACGACCGGCTCCTTCAACGGCGCGCTGATCTACGTGGGGATCCATGCGTTGGTCGCGGTGCTGAGCTACCTGGTGCTGGTGGGTGATATTAAACGTGTCGAACTGAAACCTGTTGCGGGGCAATGATCATGACAACGCAATCGAGTCCTGTTATCACCGACATGAAGGTCATTCCGGTGGCCGGACATGACAGTATGCTGCTGAACATCGGCGGCGCGCATAACGCGTACTTCACCCGAAATATCGTGGTGCTCACCGACAACGCCGGGAATACCGGCGTTGGCGAGGCGCCGGGCGGAGACGTGATTTATCAAACGCTGGTCGATGCCATTCCGATGGTGCTCGGTCAGGAGGTGGCCCGTCTGAATAAAGTGGTTCAGCGGGTGCATAAAGGCAACCAGGCTGCAGACTTTGACACCTTCGGCAAAGGGGCGTGGACGTTTGAACTGCGCGTTAACGCGGTCGCCGCGCTGGAAGCGGCGTTGCTCGACCTGCTGGGCAAAGCGCTGAATGTGCCAGTCTGCGAGCTGTTAGGGCCTGGCAAGCAGCGCGATGCGGTGACGGTGTTGGGTTACCTGTTCTATATCGGCGATCGTACAAAAACCGATCTGCCCTATCTGGAAAACACTCCGGGGAACCACGACTGGTATCATCTGCGCCATCAGGAAGCATTAACCCGCGACGCGGTCGTGCGTCTGGCGGAAGCCTCGCAGGATCGCTACGGCTTTAAAGATTTTAAACTCAAGGGCGGCGTTCTGCCGGGCGAGCAGGAGATTGAAACTGCCCGTGCGCTGAAAACACGTTTTCCGGATGCGCGTATCACCGTTGATCCGAACGGCGCCTGGCGGTTGGATGAAGCCATTGCGTTATGCAAAGGGCTGAACGATGTGCTGACCTACGCGGAAGATCCCTGCGGCGCGGAACAGGGCTTCTCCGGTCGCGAAGTGATGGCGGAATTCCGTCGGGCGACCGGGCTGCCGGTCGCAACCAACATGATCGCGACCAACTGGCGCGAGATGGGCCACGCGGTGATGCTCAACGCCGTTGATATTCCGCTCGCCGATCCGCATTTCTGGACGCTTTCCGGCGCGGTGCGCGTGGCGCAACTGTGTGACGACTGGGGCCTGACCTGGGGCTGCCATTCCAACAATCACTTTGATATCTCTCTGGCGATGTTTACTCACGTTGGCGCGGCCGCGCCGGGCAAACCGACCGCCATTGATACCCACTGGATTTGGCAGGAGGGTGATTGCCGCCTGACCCGACATCCTCTGGAGATCAAAAACGGCAAAATTGCCGTTCCGGACGCGCCTGGGCTGGGCGTTGAGCTGGACTGGGATCAGGTGCATAAGGCGCATGAAGCGTACAAAAAGCTGCCCGGCGGCGCGCGCAATGACGCAGGCCCGATGCAGTATCTGATCCCCGGCTGGACTTTTGACCGCAAACGCCCCGTTTTCGGTCGTCACTGATTTTGAAAAGGACAAGATTATGAGCGCACAATTTACCACTCCCGTTGTTACCGCCATGCAGGTGATCCCGGTTGCCGGTCACGACAGCATGCTGATGAACCTGAGCGGCGCGCACGCTCCGTTTTTCACGCGTAACATCGTCATTATCAAAGATAACTCTGGCCACACCGGCGTTGGTGAAATTCCCGGCGGCGAAAAGATCCGTAAGACACTGGAAGATGCGATCCCGCTGGTGGTGGGGAAAACGCTGGGCGAATACAAAAATGTGTTAACCGCGGTGCGGAATGAATTTGCCGATCGCGACGCGGGTGGTCGTGGATTGCAGACCTTCGACCTGCGTACCACCATTCACGTGGTGACCGGTATCGAAGCGGCGCTGCTTGACCTGTTGGGTCAGCATCTTGGCGTTAACGTGGCGTCACTGCTCGGCGACGGACAGCAACGTAGCGAAGTGGAAATGCTCGGTTATCTGTTCTTCGTCGGTAACCGTAAAGCGACGCCGCTACCGTACCAGAGCCAGCCGGATGAGCAATGCGACTGGTATCGCTTGCGCCATGAAGAAGCGATGACCCCGGATGCGGTGGTGCGCCTGGCGGAAGCCGCGTATGAAAAATATGGTTTCAATGACTTTAAACTGAAAGGCGGCGTGCTGGCCGGAGAAGAAGAAGCCGAGTCCATCGTGGCGCTGGCGAAACGCTTCCCGCAGGCGCGGGTGACGCTCGACCCGAACGGCGCATGGTCGCTGAATGAGGCGATTAAAATTGGTAAGTACCTGAAAGGCACGCTGGCCTATGCGGAAGATCCATGCGGCGCCGAGCAGGGCTTCTCCGGACGCGAAGTGATGGCGGAGTTCCGTCGCGCTACCGGCTTGCCGACGGCGACCAATATGATCGCAACCGACTGGCGTCAGATGGGCCATACTCTGTCGTTGCAATCCGTGGATATTCCGCTGGCGGATCCGCACTTCTGGACGATGCAAGGTTCTGTGCGCGTGGCGCAGATGTGCCACGAGTTTGGTCTGACCTGGGGCTCGCACTCTAATAACCATTTCGATATTTCACTGGCGATGTTTACCCATGTCGCGGCCGCCGCGCCGGGCAAGATCACCGCTATCGACACTCACTGGATCTGGCAGGAAGGCAACCAGCGTCTGACCAAAGAACCGTTCGAGATCAAAGGCGGTATGGTTCAGGTTCCGGCGAAACCGGGACTGGGCGTTGAGATCGACATGGATCAGGTGATGAAGGCGCATGAGCTGTATCAGAAACACGGCTTAGGCGCGCGTGACGACGCGATGGGCATGCAGTATCTGATTCCGAACTGGACCTTTGATAACAAGCGTCCTTGCATGGTGCGTTAAGACCTGTGCCGGTCCCCTTTCGGACCGGCCATTTTTTTATTTGTAGTATGACGGGTATATGCTTAACAGAGTCAACATGCGTAAGGACGATTTATGAAAATAGTGATCGCACCGGACTCATATAAGGAAAGTTTGAGTGCTCTTGAGGTGGCGAGCGCCATTGAACAGGGGTTTCGCGAGATCTGGCCCGATGCGGATTACGTCAAGCTGCCGGTCGCTGATGGCGGTGAAGGAACGGTTGAAGCCATGGTTGCGGCGACGGCGGGACGCATTGTTGACGTTGAGGTCATGGGGCCTCTGGGCGAGCCGACGCAGGCTTTTTATGGGTTATCCGGCGATGCGCGCTCCGCCTTTATTGAAATGGCGGCGGCCAGCGGGCTGGAGCAGGTTCCTCCCCATCGGCGCGATCCGTTAAAAACCACCTCCTGGGGTACCGGCGAGCTTATTCGACATGCTCTGGACGCGGGCGTGGAACATATCATTATCGGGCTTGGCGGCAGCGCGACCAACGACGGCGGCGCGGGTATGGTTCAGGCGTTAGGGGCAAAACTGCTCGACGCCCGGCATGCCGACATCGCCCAGGGCGGCGCGGCGCTGGAAACCCTCGACCGCATTGATATTAGCCAGTTAGACCCGCGTCTGGCCGGATGTCGCATTGAGGTAGCGTGCGACGTCACCAATCCGTTGACCGGTAAGCAGGGCGCTTCAGCGGTGTTCGGGCCGCAAAAAGGGGCGACGCCGGAGATGATTGTGCGCCTGGATCGGGCGCTGGAACATTATGCGCAACTCATCGCCCGCGATCTGGATGTGGATGTCTCTACGCTTGCGGGCGGCGGCGCGGCAGGGGGAATGGGCGCGGCGCTGTATGCATTCTGCGGCGCGCAGCTGCGGCGCGGCATTGAGATTGTGACCGACGCGCTGCATCTGGATGCCTGCGTCGCCGACGCCGATCTGGTGATTACCGGCGAAGGGCGCATCGACAGCCAGACCATTCACGGTAAGGTGCCGGTTGGCGTGGCGAACGTGGCAAAACGCTATAACAAGCCAGTGATCGCGATTGCCGGCAGCCTGACCGCGGACGTTGGCGTGGTGCACGAACATGGGCTGGATGCGGTGTTCAGCGTCATTTACTGCATCTGTACTCTGGACGACGCCCTGAAAAATGCGGAAGACAACGTGCGGATGACGGCGCGAAATGTGGCTGCAACGATCAAGATTGGGCGGCTTTCAGGCTAATTTCCCCAATGGCGCAACGCTTATCAGGCCTGCAATTATCCTGTCCGCAGGCCCGGTAAGCCGCTGACATTACTTTCCGTCAATAGACAGTCACCCCAGTATCTTCTTCGCTTCGCGCGCCACGTTGTCCATCTCGTCGAGCAGTTCGAGGAATTCAGGTTCCAGTTCGCTTTCGGGCGTACCGTTACGTAACTGGCCTTCCAGCAGCTGACAGAGATTTTTCATCCGTGGAACCCCGCTGTAGCCACAGCTGCCGTGCAGCTTATGAATTAAATCGACTAACCCATCCGGGTTTTCGCCGACCAGTTGTTCTTCGATGCAGTTACGCACTTCCGGCAGGAAATCGATCAGCATTTGCAGCATATCGCGCGCCAGATCCGGTTTTCCTGCCGCCTGGCGCAGCGCCAATTGCCAGTCGAGCGTCGCGTTTGGATTAAAAATCGGCTCGGGCGGCTCAGCCGTCAGCATCCGCGTGGTGACGCCGGTGCCCGGTTTGTAGCGCAGCAGCAGGTTATGCAGCTTTTCTTCTTCAATCGGCTTCGCCAGATAATCATTCATACCGGCGCTCAGCAGCTTCTCCTTCTGACCCGCCATTGCATGTGCGGTCACGGCAATCACCGGCGTTTGCTGTTGGTGAGGAAGCTGGTGGATCAACTCACAGGCGCGAATGCCGTCCATATCCGGCATCTGAATATCCATCAGGATCAAGTCGAACTGCATCTGTCTGGCGCGATCCACCGCCTGTTGGCCGCTGTCGCAAAGCTCAACGTGCTGCACCAGATCGTCCAGTAAGGCGCCGATCAGTTTCAGGTTAGCGGGGTTATCATCTACCGCCATTACCGTCATGGCGATCTTGTTTTCGTCGGATGGCAGGGCGTCATGATGGTGATTCTGGCGGCACAACTCCACCAGCGCGGGCAGCAGGCGCGTTGAGGTCAGCGGTTTTAACAGACAACTCGCCACGCCGTCTTGCTTAAGTTTTTCCGCGTTAACCTGCGCGTGACACGGCAGCGCCAGCATCAGGAAGTCGGTCATTTCCGTCGCCTGAATCAGGCGTTCATGCTGCATGGTCAGCGGTTCGTTGAAGGTCACGGCGACGCCCAGCAGCATGTAGTCGTAATGCTCTACCGCCAGCGCGGAGAACGAAGGACTGTAAATCACCTCCAGCGGCGTTTCCGCGAGGATATCTAAAGTGCATTGCGCGGCAGCGGCGTTTGGCTCAACGTAAGCGATGCGCTTCCCGGTCAGGCAGCCAGTGGCCGGGCCATCGCTGACCACGTTCGGATTCAAATCCAGGTTGATATGGAACCAGAACGTCGAGCCCCGGTTCGGCTGGCTATGGAAGGAGATATCTCCCCCCATTTCATTGACCAGCTTCTGTGTAATCACCAGCCCCAGCCCGGTACCGCCATGGCGACGGGAGATACTGGCATCGGCCTGACGGAAGGCCTGGAACAGGCGTGACTGGTCGCGTTCAGGAATACCGATACCGGTATCACGAATCTGGACCTCTATCTGGACTTTGGTATTACTGATCGCGCGTTTCTCGACCAGAATATCGATGTTGCCGCTTTCGGTAAATTTGATCGCGTTGCCGACCAGGTTGGTAATCACCTGCTGTAAGCGCAGCGGGTCGCCGATGACGTTGTCCGGAACGTCATTTTTAATGTTAAGCGTCAGCTCAAGGCCTTTATCGTGGGACGAGTGCGCCAGCAACGTCACCACTTCATCCAGCGTATTGCGCAGGGCGAAGGGAATGCTTTCCAGAATCAGTTTGCCCGCTTCCAGCTTGGAAAAGTCCAGCACGTCGTTAATGATCGCCAGCAGATTATTTGCCGAACGCTCAATGGTGTTCAGGTGGTCACGCTGGGTGGTGTTCAGCTCTGTTTTCAGCGTCAGGCGAGTAAAGCCGATGACACCGTTAAGCGGCGTGCGTAGCTCATGGGACATATTGGCCAGAAATTCGGACTTGATGCGGGCGGCTTCCTGGGCGCGCTTCTTCGCCAGATCCAGCTCAACGTTCTGGATCTCCATCTGTTCAAGCGTTTCACGCAGATCGGAGGTTGCCTGATCGATGTTGTGCTGCATCTCTTCGTGATAGGCGGCAAGCGACATCGCCATGGAGTTAATGCCGTTTTTCAGCATGTCCAGTTCACCCAGCATGAAACCTTCAACCCGGCTGTCGAGTTGCCCGCGACGAATGCGATCCACCGTGTTGACCATGTTACGAATAGGCCCGGTCACGTCGCGCATCAGGCGCCAGCCAAAAATGAGCGCGATGCCGATGCAGAACAGCATCATCACCGTGGAGATGAAAATTTCTTTATACTGCTGCAGGCGAACAGACTTGAGATCCAGCTCAAGCGCCACATATCCCAGCATATTATGCGCATTTTTCGCGTCGGTTAACGCAGACTCGTCCGGTGAATAGCTTTCCGACACGATCGGCGTTCGCAGGATTAAAATGTCGCCATGGCGTTCCACGCTCAACCGGCGTGGAAACGGCAGACCCGGCGGAAGCTGGAGCTCCGACGGGTTAAGATTAAAGTTCGATGTGACGAACAGGCGGTTATTTTCGTCGTAGACCGAAATCGCCCGCACGATCTCTGAATGGCGGCGATGCAGAACGCTAATCAACTGGCCGATAGATTCGCGGTTTTGCAGATTCATACCATATTCAGTGGAGACGGCGAGCGGCTCAATAATGCTCGCGCCGGCATCTTCCAGTTGACGCTGCAGGTCGTGATAGCGATGAACGACAAAAAAGATACTTAGCAATAAACCGATCAGTACGGTCGGCGCCAGGATCAGAATCATCATGCGAGCGCGCAGGCTGTAGTTGGTCATGGAGTTCCGTTATGGGACAATTAGGGTCACACTGTTAATTTGAGAATAATCTCGTCGATGGCGCAATTCTACTCTGCAAAACGGCGCGTGACGACGCGCCAGATCATAACCGTTACAGTCACTGACCTGGATGCCTTTGGTCAGGGCGTGGCGCGGCATAACGGAAAGGCGCTGTTTATCCCAGGATTACTGCCGCAGGAAAGTGCGGAGGTGGTCATTACTGAAGATAAAAAACAGTACGCCAGAGCGCAAGTGAAGCGCCGGTTAAATGAAAGCCCTGAGCGCGTCGCGCCGCGCTGCCCTCATTTTGGCGTTTGCGGCGGCTGCCAGCAGCAGCACGCCAGCGTTGCCCTGCAACAGCGCAGCAAATGCGCCGCGTTAGCGCGCCTGATGAAAAATGACGTGGCGGAGGTCATCGCCGGGGAGCCGTGGGGTTATCGCCGTCGCGCGCGCTTAAGCCTCCATTACCCGCCGAAAACCCAGCAACTGCAGATGGGCTTTCGCCAGTCGGCGTCCAGCGACATTGTTGACGTCACCCGGTGCCCTGTTCTGGCGCCCCAGCTTGAGGCGCTGTTGCCTGACCTCAGGGCATGTCTGGAGACATTACAGGGAAAACGCCATCTGGGGCACGTCGAACTGGTGCAGGCGGGCAGCGGCACGCTGATGATCTTGCGCCATACGGCGCCATTAAGTGCCCATGACCGGGAAAAACTGGAACGCTTTTCGCATTCACAGAAACTGGCGCTTTATCTGGCGCCCGCTAGCGAGATACTGGAGTCCGTTTCGGGGCAAACGTCCTGGTACGAGTCAAACGGGCTACGCTTAAACTTTAGTCCGCGCGACTTTATTCAGGTCAACGAAGGGGTGAATCAGCAGATGGTCGCCCGGGCGCTGGCGTGGCTTGACGTACAGCCGGACGATCGCGTGCTTGACCTTTTTTGCGGCATGGGCAACTTCACGTTGCCGCTCGCGACGCTGGCGGCGAGCGTAGTGGGCGTCGAAGGCGTACCCGCGCTGGTTGAGAAAGGACGTGAAAACGCGCGGCAAAATGCATTACAGAATGTGACATTCTTTCATGCCAATCTGGAAGAGGATGTTACCCAACAGCCGTGGGCGAAAAACGGCTTCGACAAGGTCCTGCTGGACCCTGCGCGCGCCGGGGCGGCGGGTGTGATGCAGCATCTTGTAAGATTACAGCCTGACCGCATTGTTTATGTATCCTGTAACCCTGCCACGCTGGCGCGGGACAGTGACGAATTATTACGTGCGGGATACCAAATTCAGCGGCTGGCAATGCTCGACATGTTCCCGCACACTGGGCACCTGGAATCAATGGTTCTGTTTGAGCGCAAGTAATAACTTCCGGCTTGCTGAATTCGGCAGGCCCGGTCCCTTAAGGAGAGGACAATGGTTGCGGTAAGAAGTGCACATCTAAATAAAGCTGGGGAATTTGATCCGAAAAAATGGATCGAAAGTCTTGGGATCGCCAGCCAGCAGTCGTGTGAACGCTTAGCCGAAACCTGGGCGTATTGCCTGCAACAGACACAGGGGCATCCGGACGCGGAACTGCTGCTGTGGCGCGGCGTCGAGATGGTGGAAATCCTTTCGACGCTGAGTATGGATATCGACACGCTGCGGGCGGCGCTGCTGTTCCCGTTAGCCGACGCCAACGTGGTCAGCGAAGACGTCCTGCGCGAAAGCGTGGGCAAATCGATCGTCAACCTGATCCATGGCGTGCGCGACATGGCGGCGATTCGCCAGCTTAAAGCCACGCACACCGACTCCGTTTCGTCCGAGCAGGTCGATAATGTTCGCCGTATGCTACTGGCGATGGTGGACGATTTCCGCTGTGTGGTCATTAAGCTTGCCGAACGTATTGCCCATCTGCGTGAGGTGAAAGACGCGCCGGAAGATGAGCGCGTGCTGGCGGCGAAAGAGTGCACGAACATTTACGCTCCGCTGGCCAACCGTCTGGGTATTGGTCAGTTGAAATGGGAGCTGGAAGATTACTGCTTCCGCTATCTGCATCCGGCGGAATACAAGCGTATCGCCAAACTGCTGCATGAGCGTCGTATCGATCGCGAACACTATATTGAAGAGTTCGTTGGCCATCTGCGCGCCGAAATGAAAACCGAAGGCGTGAAGGCGGAAGTTTACGGACGTCCGAAACATATCTACAGCATCTGGCGCAAGATGCAGAAAAAAGATCTGGCGTTTGACGAGCTGTTTGACGTACGCGCCGTGCGTATCGTCGCCGAGCGTTTGCAGGACTGCTACGCCGCGCTGGGCATTGTACACACCCACTATCGTCATTTGCCGGATGAGTTTGACGACTACGTCGCTAACCCAAAACCAAACGGTTATCAGTCTATTCATACCGTGGTGCTGGGGCCGGGCGGTAAAACCGTTGAGATTCAAATCCGCACCAAACAGATGCACGAAGATGCCGAGCTGGGCGTCGCCGCGCACTGGAAGTATAAAGAAGGGGCGGCGGCAGGCGGCGCGCGTTCGGGTCATGAGGATCGCATCGCCTGGCTGCGTAAGCTGATCGCCTGGCAGGAAGAGATGGCGGATTCGGGCGAAATGCTCGATGAAGTGCGCAGCCAGGTTTTTGACGACCGGGTGTATGTGTTTACGCCAAAAGGCGATGTGGTCGACTTACCTGCGGGCTCCACGCCGCTTGACTTCGCCTATCACATTCACAGTGACGTGGGGCATCGTTGCATCGGGGCGAAAATTGGCGGGCGTATCGTGCCGTTTACCTATCAGTTGCAGATGGGCGATCAGATCGAAATCATCACCCAGAAGCAGCCGAACCCCAGCCGCGACTGGCTTAACCCGAACCTGGGCTATGTCACCACCAGCCGCGGACGCTCAAAAATCCACGCCTGGTTCCGCAAGCAGGATCGCGACAAGAATATCCTTGCCGGTCGCCAGATCCTTGACGATGAGCTGTCGCATCTGGGGATCAGCCTGAAAGAGGCGGAAAAACTGCTGCTGCCGCGCTACAACTTTAACGAGCTGGAGGAACTGCTGGCGGCGATCGGCGGCGGCGATATCCGCCTTAACCAGATGGTCAACTTCCTGCAGTCGCAGTTCAACAAACCGAGCGCGGCTGAAGAAGATGCCGCCGCGCTGAAACAGCTTCAGCAGAAAACTTACGCGCCGCAGAATCGCCGGAAAGACGACGGTCGGGTTGTGGTGGAAGGGGTTGGCAACCTGATGCACCACATCGCGCGTTGCTGCCAGCCGATTCCGGGCGATGAGATCGTCGGATTCATCACTCAGGGGCGCGGGATTTCCGTTCACCGCGCCGACTGCGAACAGTTGGTGGAACTGCGCGCGCATGCGCCGGAGCGGATTGTGGATGCGGTGTGGGGCGAAAGCTATTCGGCGGGTTACTCGCTGGTGGTGCGCGTTCAGGCTAACGACCGCAGCGGGTTATTGCGTGATATCACCACCATTCTGGCGAACGAAAAGGTCAATGTGCTGGGCGTCGCCAGCCGCAGCGACACGAAGCAGCAACTGGCGACCATCGATATGACCATCGAAATCTACAACCTGCAGGTGCTGGGGCGCGTTCTCAGCAAGCTCAACCAGGTGCCGGATGTGATTGACGCGCGTCGTCTGCACGGCAATTAACGATAATACAGGCCGGATCGCGCGGTACGTCGCCATCCGGCTTTTTTTTGCCCGACAGCGTTTGGCTTGACGGGCCTGGAGGTTCAGGACATACCCATGACACAAATTGATCGCCTGCTTAACATCATGCAGCGCCTGCGCGACCCGGAAAACGGCTGCCCGTGGGACAAAGAACAGACTTTTGCCACCATTGCGCCCTATACGCTGGAAGAAACCTATGAAGTCCTTGACGCGATTGCACGAGAAGACTTTGACGATCTGCGCGGCGAATTGGGCGATTTGCTGTTTCAGGTGGTGTTTTACGCGCAAATGGCGCAGGAAGAAGGGCGCTTTGATTTCAATGATATTTGCGCTGCCATCAGCGACAAACTCGAACGCCGTCACCCGCACGTTTTTGCGGACGTTTCCGCCAGCAACAGTACGGAAGTCCTGACTCGCTGGGAGCAGATCAAAACCGAAGAACGGGCGCAAAAAGCGCAGCATTCCGCGCTGGATGATATCCCGCGCAGCTTACCCGCGCTGATGCGGGCGCAGAAAATCCAGAAGCGTTGCTCAAACGTCGGGTTTGACTGGACCACGCTCGGGCCGGTCGTCGATAAAGTGTATGAAGAAATCGACGAGGTGATGTATGAAGCCCGACAGGCGGTGGTTGACCAGGCTAAACTCGAGGAAGAAATGGGGGATCTGCTGTTTGCCACCGTCAATATGGCGCGTCATTTGGGGACCAAAGCCGAGATTGCCCTGCAAAAAGCCAACGAAAAATTTGAGCGTCGCTTTCGCGAAGTCGAACGGATTGTTGCGGCGCGCGGCCTGGAAATGACAGGAGTCGATCTGGAAACCATGGAAGACGTGTGGCAGGAAGTAAAACGCCAGGAAACTGATCTCTAACGGAATTTTGCGAACAAGCGCTATTTGTGCGGTTTTTTAAATGACAAGCGCTTGATTTGCGTCAAAAACATTTACCCAAAAGGGGCTATTTTCTCACTCCTTATGATAGTCCTGGCCTGGGAAGGAGACGGAGAATGAAAGTTTGTGGCGCTCGCTGTGTTCGGGTATACTACTTTCCCGTCCTGGTTATTCCATCGTTTCACCCTAACTTCTCAGGTTCAGCATGACAACGAACTATATTTTTGTGACCGGCGGGGTCGTATCCTCTCTGGGTAAAGGCATTGCCGCAGCCTCCCTCGCAGCCATTCTTGAAGCCCGTGGCCTCAATGTGACCATGATGAAACTGGATCCGTACATCAACGTCGATCCTGGCACCATGAGCCCAACCCAACACGGGGAAGTGTTCGTTACTGAAGACGGCGCTGAAACCGATCTGGATCTTGGCCACTACGAGCGTTTCATCCGTACCAAAATGACCCGTCGTAACAACTTTACGACTGGCCGTATCTACTCTGATGTTCTGCGTAAAGAGCGCCGTGGTGACTATCTGGGCGCAACCGTGCAGGTTATCCCACACATCACCAACGCCATTAAAGAACGCGTCCTTGCCGGTGGCGAAGGGCATGACGTTGTGCTGGTTGAAATCGGCGGTACCGTAGGGGATATCGAATCCCTGCCTTTCCTCGAAGCGATTCGTCAGCTGGCGGTCGATATCGGTCGTGAACATGCGCTGTTCATGCACCTGACGCTGGTGCCTTACATGGCGGCGGCTGGTGAAGTAAAAACCAAACCGACACAGCACTCCGTTAAAGAGCTGCTTTCCATTGGTATTCAGCCAGACATCCTGGTTTGCCGTTCCGATCGCGCGATTCCGGCAAACGAACGTGCGAAAATTGCATTGTTCTGTAACGTGCCTGAAAAAGCCGTTATTTCAATGAAAGATGTCGATTCCATTTATAAAATTCCGGGCCTGTTGAAATCTCAGGGTCTGGACGATTATATTTGTAAACGATTCAGCTTGAACTGTCCGGAAGCTAACCTGTCTGAATGGGAACAGGTAATTTATGAAGAAGCCAATCCGGGCGGCGAAGTGACTATCGGTATGGTCGGCAAATACATTGAACTGCCGGACGCCTATAAGTCGGTTATCGAAGCGCTGAAACACGGTGGTCTGAAGAATCGCGTCTCCGTCAACATCAAGCTGATTGATTCGCAGGATGTTGAAACGCGCGGCGTTGAAATTCTGAAAGATCTGGATGCTATCCTGATCCCTGGCGGCTTCGGCTACCGTGGTGTTGAAGGCAAGATCGCCACTGCACGCTATGCGCGTGAGAACAATATTCCTTACCTCGGCATTTGCCTGGGTATGCAGGTTGCGCTGATCGAATTTGCGCGCAACGTAGCGGGAATGGAAAACGCGAACTCTACGGAATTTGTGCCAGACTGTAAGTACCCTGTCGTGGCGCTGATTACGGAATGGCGCGACGAAGACGGTAACGTCGAGGTCCGTACCGAGAAAAGCGATCTGGGTGGTACTATGCGTCTTGGCGCACAGGCTTGCCAGTTGTCCGACGATAGCGTGGTTCGCCAGCTGTACGGCCAGCCAGTCATCACCGAGCGCCATCGTCACCGCTATGAAGTCAACAACATGTTGTTGAAACAAATTGAAGCTGCGGGTCTGCGCGTTGCGGGCCGCTCCGGGGACGATCAGTTAGTCGAGATCATCGAGGTGCCTAACCATCCATGGTTCGTTGCCTGCCAGTTCCACCCGGAATTTACTTCAACGCCGCGTGACGGGCATCCGCTGTTTGCAGGCTTCGTGAAGGCCGCCAGCGAGTATCAGAAGCGTCAGGCGAAGTAAGAAGTAAAAAAGTTAGAACGGCAACGCGTACCAAAGGTACGCGTTGTTTGTCTGGAGTTTTAGTTAACTAGTGACTCGAGGAAAACCTAATGTCCAAAATCGTTAAAGTCATCGGTCGTGAAATCATCGACTCCCGTGGTAACCCGACTGTTGAAGCCGAAGTACACCTGGAAGGTGGTTTCGTCGGTATGGCTGCTGCCCCGTCAGGTGCCTCTACGGGTTCCCGCGAAGCGCTGGAACTGCGCGATGGCGACAAATCCCGTTTCCTGGGTAAAGGCGTAACCAAAGCAGTTGGCGCGGTTAACGGTCCGATCGCTCAGGCTATCCTTGGCAAAGACGCCAAAGATCAGGCTGGTATCGACAAGATCATGATCGATCTGGACGGTACTGAAAACAAATCCAACTTCGGTGCGAACGCAATCCTGGCGGTATCTCTGGCTAACGCCAAAGCCGCTGCTGCCTCTAAAGGCATGCCGCTGTACGAGCACATCGCTGAACTGAACGGTACTCCGGGCAAATATTCCATGCCGGTTCCGATGATGAACATCATCAACGGTGGCGAGCACGCTGACAACAACGTCGACATCCAGGAATTCATGATTCAGCCGGTTGGCGCGAAAACCGTTAAAGAAGCCATCCGCATGGGTTCTGAAGTTTTCCATCACCTGGCAAAAGTGCTGAAAGGCAAAGGCATGAACACTGCGGTGGGTGACGAAGGGGGTTACGCGCCGAACCTGGGTTCTAACGCCGAAGCACTGGCTGTTATCGCTGAAGCGGTAAAAGCGGCTGGCTACGAGCTGGGCAAAGACATCACTCTGGCGATGGACTGCGCAGCGTCTGAATTCTACAAAGACGGTAAATACGTTCTGGCTGGCGAAGGCAACAAAGCGTTCACCTCTGAAGAATTCACTCACTTCCTGGAAGAACTGACCAAGCAGTACCCGATCGTCTCTATCGAAGACGGTCTGGACGAGTCTGACTGGGACGGTTTCGCATACCAGACTAAAGTCCTGGGCGACAAAATTCAGCTGGTGGGCGACGACCTGTTCGTGACTAACACCAAGATCCTGAAAGAAGGTATCGAGAAAGGCATCGCTAACTCCATCCTGATCAAATTCAACCAGATCGGTTCTCTGACCGAAACCCTGGCTGCAATCAAGATGGCGAAAGACGCGGGCTACACTGCCGTTATCTCTCACCGTTCTGGCGAAACTGAAGATGCGACCATCGCTGACCTGGCTGTAGGTACCGCTGCTGGCCAGATCAAAACCGGTTCCATGAGCCGTTCTGACCGCGTTGCTAAATACAACCAGCTGATCCGTATCGAAGAAGCGCTGGGCGAAAAAGCACCGTACAACGGTCGTAAAGAGATCAAAGGCCAGGCGTAATCCTGAACTTTCGTTCTTCTAAAAAACCCGCTTCGGCGGGTTTTTTTATGCCTGCGGTAAAGCAGCTCTCGCACATGACCTTAAGGGCAACATCTGCGATACTTAACGTTTATTCCCCTTACAGAGATGACTATGCAGTACCCGATTAACGAGATGTTCCAGACCCTGCAAGGCGAGGGTTATTTCACCGGCGTTCCCGCTATTTTTATTCGCTTACAGGGATGCCCGGTTGGCTGCGCCTGGTGTGATACCAAACATACATGGGATAAGCTCGCGGATCGGGAAGTGTCGCTGTTCAGCATTCTGGCGAAAACTAAAGAGAGCGACAAATGGGGGGCAGGCAGTGCAGAAGATCTGCTTGCCATCATTGGTCGACAGGGCTGGACGGCTCGCCATGTGGTGATCACAGGAGGGGAACCCTGCATTCACGATCTGATGCCGCTAACCGAACTGCTCGAAAAGAATGGCTTTAGTTGCCAGATAGAAACCAGCGGCACTCATGAAGTGCGCTGTTCTCACTCAACCTGGGTCACGGTCTCACCAAAAGTGAATATGCGTGGCGGTTACGACGTGCTGTCGCAAGCGCTTGAGCGTGCTGATGAAATCAAACATCCTGTGGGACGTGTGCGTGACATTGAAGCGCTGGACGAACTGTTGGCGACGCTGACGGACGAAAAGCAGCGCGTTATCGCACTCCAACCCATCAGCCAGAAAGACGATGCGACCCGTCTGTGCATTGAAACCTGTATCGCCCGCAACTGGCGGTTGTCGATGCAAACGCATAAATATTTGAACATTGCCTGACAACTGCGTCAGACGTCACAGTGCAGGCCGGATAAGGCGCTTCGCGCCGCTATCCGGCACAGGGCGGGGCCGCCATGCCGGATCTGACGGTGTAGCGGGTACGTTATGCGTTAGACCAGCTTTGAATCGAGTCGACGTTATCCAGACTGCCATGCAGCACTTCATACGATTTTTTCAAAATCACATCGGTATGGCTGGTTAAATCGCGGAAGATCCCTTTATTCAATGCATCATAGCGCCTGGCGTGGCTCTCTGTCGGCATGAAGACATTTTTTACCCGCACCATTTTTTCTGTCGCCGTCTCATAGTCCGGATATAATCCTAGCCCTACCGCTGTATTGATAGCGGCCCCAAGACTGGCACAACCGTTTATCACATTCCGCCTCGTTGGCAGGTTGAACACATCGGCAAAGATTTGCATAAACAGATCGCTGTTTGAACCGCCCCCCGTAATGATGAGATGTCTGGCAAAGCGGCCCATTTCATTACACATCTCGTCGTAGTTATTTTTCAGGGTCAGGGCAACGCTCTCCAGAATGGAGCGATAGATCCAGGCGTAGTCCATACTGGAATCAAAACCAATCATTATGCCGCGCTTGAAGGGTTCCCAGGGATTGGTGAGCCAGTCCAGAACGGTCATCAGGCCGTTGCAGCCAGGTGGAACGCAGGCGGCTTTTTTATTTAACAAATCCTCCGGTGAAAGATCCTGCGCTTTTGCCTCCGCAATCAACGATTCACCCAACATATCGCGCAACCAACTGACCGTCCACATGCCTTTACGGATACCATAGCCTTCATACAGTAAGGTTTCAGGGACAGAAGACATAATCGGCCAGTAAGCGCGCGGTTCTACAGGCAGCGTTTTACCGTTCATCATCAGGGCGATATAAGTGCCCAGAGAAATCACTGCGGTTTCGTCGTCCAGTAATCCCGCGCCCAGCGCCTCTACCGGTTTATCGCTGGTGGTGCAGACGACGGGTAACCCAACTGGGAAATGAGTAGCCAGTGCAGCCTCGCGAGTCAGATGACCGAGCACGGTGCCGGGCATCTGAACATCAAACAGCATATTGCGTGGAATATTGAATTTCCTGATAACCTCTTCATCGTCACTCCATGTCCAGGTCTTATAATCCACCGGCCACTGGCCAAAATAATTGGCGATGTTGTCTTTAAACTCGCCGGTTAAGCGATGAGACAGATAACCTGAAAATGACGTAACGTAGGTCACATCGGGGTTGTTGTGCTCATAGGGACGCGTAACGCGCGCATCCTGCCAGCTTATCAGCGGAGCGGCAGGGGTGCCGTCGGCTTTAAGCAAAGCGCGACAGCAGCGAATGGAGCCAAGCCCAATGCCGACAATGTCCTTTTTATCTCCCGCGAACTGGCTCATTAATTCTCTGCCGGCAAAGCATAAAGAGGTCCATAAATCGTCGTCAGGATGTTCTGCGGTATCAGCATCCGGCGTGTGCATAGGTTGCAGTTGCCCTTTACCTTCACAAACAATATTGCCATTCAGATCGTACATCACAACTTTGGTACTCTGACTTCCACCATCAATTCCAATGATGTATTTCTTCGACATTGCCATTCTCCTTTAATTTTCTCTCTTCACTCGCCGGTGGTATCAGCAGCCAGTGAGGTTAACTTTTCCGGTACGGCGTTGGCGGTACGAATTTTGCGAAACAGTAAGAAGGTAAAAAAGATCACCATGCACAGCGCCGCCAGCCCCATCAGCCACATGTTGCGGTAAGCTTCGGCAGCTGGCAGGGTGTCCTGCCAGTACCCGACGATCGGATAGACAAAGACGTCGGGCAGGAAACCGATCACTGAACAGATCCCTACGGTGGTTCCCATAATGTAAGACGGCGTTCTGGCTTCGCCGGGACAGGCCCAGTACAGTCCACGGGAGGCGTAGCAGGTGAAACCGAGGAGCAGAATCAACCCGATCCCCATCACCACGGACTGCGGACTGGTATTGGTCGCCAGCAGTGCGATGAGCGTGAGCGCGCCGACACAGGAGAGCAACTGGATCACCCGCGTAGGGGATTTGATTTTGCTGTAAGTGGTAATGATCCCACCCAACGGTCCGCAGATCGCACGGAAGATTTTATTGATGACGATCCCCATGTAGCTTGCCGCCACCAGCGACATGCCGTACATTTCGGTCAGATAATTGGTGGAGTAGCTGAGAATGGCATAGATGGTAAAGACGCCGAAAATGACCATACTGCAGTACCATGTCGTGCTGATACGCAATACCGCCAGAATATCGCGTAGCTGAAACGTCTGTTTTTCGACCGCCACACTGTCGCGACGGGCGTGGCTGTCGCTAACGAAGAACCAGCATAAAATGCCCAGCAGGATGTACACAACGCTGTAAATCAGAATCACGGCCTTCAGGCTGTTGCTGTCATCCGGCGCGAAGCGGGAAAAAACCCACATAGTGAATACCGCCAGTGACATAACGCCCACGCCGCGAAGCCCTTCCATCCAGCCCATTATTTTGCCCTGCTCGCTGTGGTCTCCCAGCAGTGACGCGGCTTTGATTGAGACTGACCACAGCATCAGGATCGTGGTGACTGCAAAAGCGACCTGGATACAGAGCATGACCCACAACGGTGGGTAAGTCATCATCAGCAGACCGAGCATGCCGGTTAATATCATTGCTGAGGTAATCATTTTGCGATGCGAAAATTTATCGGCAATAACCCCGCTGGGAGCATAAAGAATAATAGCGGCAACGCCGAACGTACTCATTATTAGCCCGATTTCGGTATTGCTAAACCCCATAAATTTTGCCATGGGAATCTGATATATATAGCGTAAATAAGCCAGATCGAAACTGACGCCTCCGCTAAAGCTTATAATAGCGAGGGTTATCCAACGACGATATGAGTTCTGGTGCATATCGAATTCCCATTTTTGACAGACAAAAAAAAGAGAAAAGTAAACCGCCTTTTCAGGTGGATTACTTTTCTCAGGTCTCTAGTAATTGCATTCAGAAATAGCATGGAAGGGCTAATAAGTGTGTGAGAATAATCACGCTTCTGGATGTTTGGCTTATTTATAAAATGAAACGGGCAACTGTGATTTCGATCACGTAAGATAGATTAACGCTGTGTTAAAACATATCACAGTTACCAGAGATAATGAGAAAGGTAACTTCCCTGTCGCCGGGGAAGTTACCTTTCTTTTTTTTTGCCTTAAGGAATGTGGAGCTTACTATGTCGATCGAATCTCTCAATGCGTTCTCAATGAATTTTTTCTCGTTGCAAGGAAAAACCGCGATCGTAACGGGCGGCAACAGCGGCCTGGGCCTCGCTTTCGCAACGGCGTTGGCGAAGGCTGGGGCGAATCTGTTTATCCCGAGCTTTATAAAAGACCATGAGGAAAGCAGGGAACTTATTGAAAAACAGGGTGTTGAAGTTGAGTTTATGCATGTGGATATCACGGAAAAAGGGGCGCCGCAGAAGATTATCGCCGCCTGCTGCGAACGTTTCGGCACCGTGGATATTCTGGTGAATAACGCCGGGATTTGTAAGCTGAACAAAGTACTGGACTTTGGCCGCGCGGACTGGGACCCGATGATTGACGTTAACCTGACTGCGGCATTTGAGTTAAGCCATGAGGCTGCCAAAATAATGATCCCGCAACATAGTGGTAAAATTATTAATATCTGCTCTTTGTTCTCTTATCTTGGCGGGCAATGGTCGCCAGCTTATTCCGCAACTAAACATGCGCTTGCCGGGTTGACGAAAGCATATTGTGATGAACTGGGGCAATACAATATCCAGGTTAATGGCATTGCCCCTGGCTATTATGCAACAGATATTACATTAGCGACGCGCAGTAATCCGGAAACAAATCAACGGGTGTTGGATCATATCCCGGCAAATCGTTGGGGAGATACTCAGGATTTAATGGGCGCGGCGATATTCCTTGCCAGTCAGGCTTCTGATTATGTTAACGGTCATTTACTGGTCGTCGATGGTGGTTATCTGGTCCGCTAATTTATGGCGGTGGTTTCTGTTTTTATTCATTATTCCGAATGACTTATCAGGAAGGAAGGGCTATGACTTTATCTCGAGAAGCGATTGTTGACCAGTTAAAAGAAATTGTCGGTTCAGAACGTGTCATTACCGATGAAACGGTGTTAAAGAAAAACAGTATTGATCGCTTTCGCAAATATGCGGATATTCACGGCGTTTATACGCTGCCACTGCCCGCGGCTGTCGTGAAGCTGGGATCGACAGAACAGGTGTCCCGCGTACTGGCGTTTATGAACCAGCATAAAATCAATGGCGTACCGCGTACCGGCGCATCCGCAACCGAAGGCGGGCTGGAAACCGTAGTCAAAAATTCCGTTGTCCTTGATGGCGCAGGGATGAATCAGATCCTGAGCATTGACGTTGAAAATATGCAAGCGACGGCGCAGTGCGGCGTTCCGCTTGAGATTCTGGAGAACGCGCTACGTGAGAAAGGTTATACCACCGGCCATTCGCCGCAATCTAAACCCCTGGCTCAGATGGGTGGGCTGGTAGCGACCCGCAGTATTGGGCAGTTTTCCACCCTGTACGGCGCGATTGAAGATATGGTCGTCGGGCTGGAAGCGGTGCTGGCGGATGGAACTGTCACCCGAATTAAGAACGTCCCGCGCCGCGCTGCCGGGCCGGATATTCGCCATATTATTATCGGTAATGAAGGCGCGCTGTGCTATATCACTGAAGTCACAGTGAAAATTTTTAAATTTACGCCGGAAAACAATCTCTTTTACGGCTATATCCTTGATGATATGAAGGTTGGTTTCGATATCCTCCGCGATGTGATGGTAGAGGGATATCGGCCCTCCATTGCGCGCCTGTATGACGCCGAGGACGGCACCCAGCACTTCACCCATTTTGCCGATGGCAAATGCGTACTCATCTTTATGGCCGAGGGAAACGCGCGGATAGCGAAAGCGACCGGTGAAGGGATTGCTGAGATCGTGGCGCGCTATCCGGAGTGCCAGCGTGTGGACAGCAGGCTTATTGAGAACTGGTTCAATCAACTGAACTGGGGGCCGGAGAAAGTGGCGGCTGAGCGGGTGCAGATCCTGAAAACCGGCAATATGGGATTCACGACAGAAGTGTCGGGCGGTTGGGGATGTATTCACCAGATCTACGAAAATGTGATCAGGCGTATCCGTAATGAGTTTCCCCACGCGGATGATATCACCATGCTCGGCGGTCACTCTTCTCACAGTTATATCAACGGCACCAATATGTATTTTGTCTATGACTACAACGTAGTGGACTGTAAGCCGGAAGAAGAGATCGATAAATACCATAATCCACTGAATAAGATCATCTGCGAAGAAACTATCAGACTGGGCGGCTCAATGGTGCATCACCACGGCATTGGTAAGCATCGCGTTCACTGGAGCAAGCTGGAGCATGGCAGCGCATGGCCGCTTCTGGAAGGTCTCAAACGCCAGTTTGATCCGAACGGCATAATGAATACGGGGACGATTTATCCCATCGAGAAATAACGTAACAGGTGGCTTCCCGCTCGGGAAGCCACTTTTTTTACCGGACAATGAAGGGGTAGAAATGAACACTTCACCGGTGCGCATGGATGACTTACCGTTAAATGCTTTTCACTGCCGTATTGCGGCGTTAACCTTTGGCGCGCATCTTACTGACGGATATGTTCTTGGTGGGGTGGGTTACGCCATTATCCCATTGATGTCAGCAATGCAACTGACGCCTTTTATGGCCGGGATGATTGGCGGAGCCGCGTTGCTCGGGCTTTTTCTCGGTAGCCTTATACTGGGCTGGGTGTCCGATCATATCGGCCGACAGAAGATTTTTACCTTCAGCTTTATGCTGATCACTATCGCTTCATTTTTGCAGCTTTTCGTCTCAACGCCGGAACAGCTGATCGCGTTACGGATCCTCATCGGGATTGGGCTTGGCGGCGATTATTCCGTCGGCCATACGCTGTTGGCTGAATTTGCGCCGCGGCGTCATCGGGGAGTTCTGCTCGGAGCATTCAGCGTGGTATGGACTATCGGCTACGTACTGGCGAGTCTGGTTGGACATCATTTCATTTCCGCAAGCCCGGATGCCTGGCGCTGGCTGCTTGCTTCGGCGGCGTTGCCCGCACTGTTGATTACTTTGCTTCGTTGGGGAACGCCGGAATCACCTCGCTGGCTGATACGCCAGGGACGCTTTGCAGAAGCTCATGCGGTGGTTCATCGCTATTTTGGCCCGCACGTCCTGCCCGGCGATGAAATTGCCGCCGCATCCACTAAACATATTAAAACGCTCTTTTCCGCTCGCTACTGGCGGCGAACTGTTTTCAACAGCGTTTTCTTTGTCTGCCTGGTGATCCCGTGGTTTGTTATCTATACCTGGCTGCCGACGATTGCCCGGACTGTTGGTCTGGAGGATGCGCTTACCGCCAGCCTGCTGCTGAATGCGCTATTAATTGTCGGCGCACTACTGGGGCTACTATTAACGCATCTGTTGACGCATCGTCGGTTCCTGCTCGGCAGTTTCCTTCTGCTTGCGGCAACGCTGTTCGTGATGGCTTTCTTGCCGCCAGGCAGCGCTTTCACTTTGCTGCTGTTTGTTCTGTTCAGCACCACGATTTCTGCTGTCAGCAATCTGGTGGGGATCCTGCCTGCGGAAAGCTTCCCGACTGATATTCGTTCGCTGGGCGTTGGATTTGCGACGGCGATGAGTCGGCTTGGCGCTGCGATAAGCACCGGTCTGTTACCTTTGACGCTGGCGCAATGGGGAATGCAGGTCACGTTGTTGCTATTGGCGGGCGTGTTACTGATTGGATTTATCGTGACCTGGCTATGGGCGCCGGAAACGAAGGCATTGCCGCTGGCGGTGGCCGGGAGGGTGGAGAAAAGACAGGGAGGGGTAAATGAACATTCTGTTAGCGTTTAAAGCAGAGCCGGACTCCGGCATGCTGGCGGAAAAGGACTGGCTGGCTGCGACACAGGATACCTGCGGCCCCGACACCGCTTTGCTGCGCAGCTCGCCTGGCGCCGACGAGCAGGCCGCCGCCGCATTGCTGTTGGCTGAGCGCCGGGCAGGTTGTGAGATGATCCTGACGGCGCTGAACATCGGCGATGAACGGTCGCTGCACTGGTTACGCTATTTTTCCGCGCTGGGTTTTGATAAGACGGTACTGCTGGAGAGCGGGGCGGATCTGCGATTTGCGCCAGCATTCATCGCCGGGCAGATCGCCGACTGGCATTACCGTCACGGGGCCGACCTGATTATCACTGGATGCCAGAGTAGCGAAGGGCAGAACGGGCAAACGCCGTTTCTGCTGGCGGAAATGCTGGGGTGGCCATGCTTTAGCCAGGTGACGCGTTTTGCGCTTGAGGCGCCCTTTATCAGCGTTGACCAACGAATGGAGTCCGGCCTTCGTCGTTGCCGGGTACGTCTTCCGGCGGTCATCGCCGTCAGACAGTGTGGCGAAGTGGCGCTCCCTGTGCCTGGCATGCGCCAGCGCCTGGCGGCGGCCAAAGCGGAGATTATCCGCCAGCCTGTCGACATTGCGGTTCCTCAGGGGCGCAATTGTCTGGCGCTGACGCGACCGGAACAGCGACGGTGCGCGAAAATTATCGACGGCGCGACGGTGCAGGAAAAAGCCCGGATTTTATGGCGGGACTATTTGCGTCAGAGGTGCGCGCCATGAAAATAGCAATGATTACCACGCCCGGAGAATGTGCGGCAATGGCGGGATGGATCGCGGCAAATGCCCCCGGTGCGGCGGAAGTGGAGCGCTGGGTAATCGATTCCGTACCGGCGGTTGCGGAACAGGTGCTCGACGCGCTGGCCGCCCAATGGGCGATAACGCCTGCCGGGGTGCTGATCTTTCCCTCTGGTTCGTTCGGCGATGAGCTTGCAACACGTCTGGCCTGGCGGCTACGGGGTGATAGCGTATGTCAGGTGGTTACCGCAGACCTGCAACAAGGGCGGGTGAGTAAATCACATTGGGGGAGCGCGCTCTTAGCGTCCCTGTCTGTCTCCGGATGTCCTGTGTGCCTCTCACTGGCGCGCCAGCCTGATGCGGGCGCGTCAGCGTCGGTTTTGCCAGTTATGACGGAACGACGTATCGTCCCGGCGGAACCACCTGACTGGCTCGAACACCTTGAAAGCGTGAAAAGCGAAAACAGGCACCCTCTGTTACAGGCCAGCCATGTTCTGGTGGTTGGGCAGGGAGGCCGCGAGGTTGAAGAGGATAAAATCACCGCTCTGGCCCAGGCGCTACGCGCCGAGGCGGGATACAGCCGGGCGCGGGTGATGAACGGCGGAGTGGATGTGGAACGGATGGTTGGCATCACCGGCCATCTGCTTTCGCCGGATGTCTGTATTGTGGCGGGAGCTTCCGGCGCGGCGGCGTTGATGGCCGGGATTCGCCAGAGTCAGTTTGTCGTGGCGATAAATTGCGATCCCGACGCGCCTGTTTTTTCCCAGGCGGATGTCGGTATCGTCGATGACTGGCCGCAGGTGCTGGAGGAACTCGTGGCGTGTACGAAAACGTAGCCTCAGGGTGTTTGCCCTCCGGCCGCTGAGGCTAATTCAGCTTTTTAGCCAGCGTCCAGACGTCGGTATTGGTGGTGGAAAGCGCCGCCACGCCGGCTTTTATAGCATTGCGCGCGTCTTCTTCATCGCAGACCAGCCCGCCGGCAATCAGCGGCTGGCGTATTTTTTCCGTGACCCAACCCAGCACTTTTGGCATGCAGCCGGGCAAAATCTCAATACAGTCCGGATTTGACTGCGCGACTTGCTTATCAATATTGTGAAAAGAGATGGAGTCGACGATAAACAGGCGATGGATGCAGAAAAAGCCCTCCGCTCGCGCGGCTTTAAGCATCGGGGCTTTGGTGCTAATGATGCCATCTGCCTCGGTGACCAGCTTCAGAAACTGAATGACCACCTCTTTATTCGATGCTCCCTCCAGCAGATCAACGTGGATAAACGCATATTTTCCGGCATTCTTGATCTTCTTCACGATGTTGCTGATGGTGCAGATATTGCCATACAGCACAGAGATGAACAGACATTCGGAGTCAATCGCTAACTGCAGGCTGGCATTATCTTTTACGGCGGCAATGACGGGATTCTGGCGGAGCAGGTGTAACAGGGGCATAGATTATCCTTATAAATATTAGCCGAAGCGGTAAGCGATGCCAGCACCGGACGCGGGATAGCGCCACTGTAGCAACATTTCATCGTCGCACAACAGGCGACAGGCGCCGCACTCCAGACAGCCGCGAAAGTCGATGAGCAATTCGCCTTCCGGTGACAGGGAATACAGCCCGGCAGGGCAGGCGGCGATCAGCCGCGCGGCCGTTTCGTGGTCGATCTGCCTGGCGGGAACGATATGGGAAAAACTGGCGGGACGCCAGACGTTGCGGGCTACAGACATCGTATGCTCCTGATAATATCGCCTGCTAAATGACGCAGGCCGTGACGACGGAGATGACGCCAGACAACCTGGCGCAACGGGGCCACCGGTCCCTCTCCCTGACGCCAGATTTCGCGGGAAACATCATCCATCAGCGCGGGCCATTGACGATACCATCCCGGGCGCTGTAACAGGTCCGGAAGATGACGGTAGCGTTGCAGAACGTCCCACAGCAGACTGTGCTGAATATCCTGATGGTAGGCCGGAAAAAGATTTTGCGGATCGCGTTTCTGGCAGGCGTGAATTAGCGTTTGCGCCGCGGCCTGCGCGCCGAGAAGCGCCATGTCCATTCCTCTGATTGTGAAGCCGGTATTGACGCAGCTACGTAGCGCATCTCCGACCAGCAGCCAGCCTTCCCCTGCATATTGCACGGGCAGACTATGCAGGCCGCCTTTCGGCACCAGATGGGCGCCGTACTCCAGTGTTTCGCTGCCTTTGAGTAAAGGGCGAAGCGCCGGATGCGTTTTCAGCCGCTCCAGCAGTCTGCCTGCCGGAATATCACCCTGCGCCAGCGAGGAGAGAGGACAGACGACGCCAAAAGAGAGCGTGTCCTGATTGGTATACAGGAACGCTCCGCCGGGCCGATCGGCACAAATTTCACCACTGAACAACATCGCTGCGCCTTCTTCAGAAGATAAGCGAAAACGCTCCTCAAGCAATTGTTTGTCCAGCGCCAGCGTTTCTTTTATCCCCAGCGCCATACTGTTTCGCGATGGCGGCGGCAAAAAACCATAACGTTCCGCCAGAAGGCTGTTTGCGCCTTCCGCCAGGACAACATAGCGGGCGCGCAGCGTCTCGTTGTCAGCAATCACGCCGCAAACCCTGCCCTTTTCACAATGCAGCGCTTCAACCGTCACGCCGCTGATAAACTGAACACCTTCGGCTTCCGCCTGGGCGACAAACCAGGGATCGAAGCGGGCGCGCAACAGGCTCCATGACTCCCCGTCCGAACGCAGGCTGGAGTAGGTTGTCGCGCCGTCATGCGTGAGTAACGTGAGGTTTTCCTGGGTAATTCGTCGTTCCAGCGGGGCGGTGCGTTGGAAGTGGGGGAGAAGTTCGGCGAGCGCATGCGCGTAGAGTCGTCCGCCGGAAAGGTTTTTACTGCCGGGGCGTTCTCCACGCTCAAGCAACAGCACCGACAGTCCGGCGCGGGCGCAACGTAAAGCACAAGCGGTTCCCGCTATCCCTGCCCCGACAAAAATAATATCGAAATCGTCAACCATGCTGTGCTCCTTTATCCAGAGCACATAACCCTATCAGATTGACGGTAAAGGAATGTTGACTCCCGGCACATCCCGGTTATACGCCAGGTAGCTGGGGAAAATGCGGATCATTCGCCGCGATAGACGCAGCCTGCCGTACACGTTTCTTTTATCATCACCGCGCTCAGTAACGGTACTGCGGGTTTTACCTGTTCCCAAATCCACTTCGCCAGCACTTCGCTGGTGGGATTCGACAAACCCGGAATATCATTCAGGTAGTAGTGATCCAGACGGTCATAGGTTGGCTTAAACGCTGCCTTCAGTTCTGCAAAATCAATAATCCAACCCGTGTGCGGATCAACTTCGCCGGTAACCTCCAGGCGCACCATAAAAGAGTGCCCGTGCAGACGACCACATTTATGTCCTTCCGGGACGTGCGGCAAACGGTGAGCGGCTTCGAAGGTGAAATCTTTAAACAGGGTGGTGGTCATCTTAAATTCTCAGTCAGGCAAAAACCGCCGTAGGGTACAGCAAAGTACATTTTTTCGCATTAACTAAAGCGGCCATGACGCGTTGATTACGGAATTGACGCGATGAATAATGTGTATCTCTATATATTTCAGTGGGTTATTTAATCGCTTTTATTGTTAATAACGATAACTAAAACAGGTTAGTCCATTTGGTTATTTGATATTTCCAACCCTTCTTTAATTGTTATTATCCCCGCCGTTAACCTTACCCTCAGTTTGGGTTTTATCGCTTAAATCCGCTTTGCTTACTGGAACATAACGACGCATGACGACACAGGCCCCACCTTCCGCTTTGCTTCCGCTGAACCCGGAGCAGCTGGCGCGCCTTCAGGCGGCCACAACCGATCTCTCGCCCACGCAGCTTGCCTGGGTCTCTGGCTATTTCTGGGGCATGCTGAATCAGCAGCCGGGCGCAGCCGTGTCACCGCCTGCGCCGGTCGCTGAAATGCCGGGCATCACGCTGATTTCCGCTTCCCAGACCGGCAACGCGCGCCGTGTCGCGGAAGCGCTGCGTGATGATTTGCTGGCGGCTAAACTCAGCGTCACGCTGGTCAACGCAGGCGACTACAAATTCAAACAGATCGGCAATGAAAAGCTGCTGGTTGTTGTGGCTTCCACGCAGGGAGAAGGGGAACCGCCGGAAGAAGCCGTCGCGCTGCACAAGTTCTTGTTTTCGAAAAAAGCGCCGAAGCTGGAAAATACCGCCTTTGCCGTGTTCGGTCTTGGCGATACGTCGTATGAATTCTTCTGCCAGGCCGGGAAAGATTTCGACAGCAGGCTGGCGGAACTGGGCGGTGAGCGTTTACTGGATCGCGTGGATGCCGACGTCGAATACCAGCCCGCCGCCGCAGAATGGCGTGCGCGCGTGGTTGACGTGTTGAAATCCCGTGCGCCGGTCGCTGCCCCTTCGCAGGTCATTGCCAGTGGTGCGGTTAACGAAATTCACTCCAGCCCCTACACCAAAGAAGCGCCGCTCAGCGCATCGCTTTCGGTCAATCAAAAGATTACCGGGCGTAATTCAGAAAAAGACGTGCGCCATATCGAGATCGATCTTGGCGATTCCGGCCTGCGTTACCAGCCTGGCGATGCGCTGGGCGTCTGGTATCAGAACGATCCGGCGCTGGTTAAAGAGATTGTCGAGCTGGTATGGCTGAAAGGCGATGAACCCGTAACGGTTGACGGGAAAAACCTCCCGCTGTCGGAGGCGTTGCAGTGGCATTTTGAGTTAACGGTCAACACCGCCAATATCGTTGAAAACTACGCCACGCTAACGCGCAGTGAATCCCTGTTGCCGCTGGTGGGCGATAAAGCGCAGTTGCAGCACTATGCGGCGACGACGCCGATTGTCGACATGCTGCGCTTCTCACCGGCACAACTGGATGCAGACGCGCTGATCGGCCTGCTGCGTCCGCTTACGCCGCGCCTGTATTCCATTGCCTCATCGCAGGCGGAAGTGGAAAGCGAAGTGCATATTACCGTCGGCGCGGTACGTTATGAGGTGGAAGGCCGTGCCCGTGCCGGTGGTGCGTCCAGTTTCCTCGCCGATCGTGTCGAAGAAGAAGGCGAAGTGCGCGTGTTCATCGAACACAATGATAATTTCCGTCTGCCGGAAAACCCACAAACGCCAGTCATTATGATCGGTCCTGGTACCGGCATCGCCCCCTTCCGCGCCTTTATGCAGCAGCGCGCGGCGGATGAAGCGCCGGGGAAAAACTGGCTGTTTTTTGGCAATCCGCACTTTACCGAAGATTTTCTCTACCAGGTGGAATGGCAGCGCTACGTTAAAGAGGGCGTGCTCTCGCGCATCGATCTGGCCTGGTCACGCGATCAAAAAGAAAAAGTCTACGTACAAGACAAACTGCGCGAACAGGGCGCAGAACTATGGCGCTGGATTAACGACGGCGCGCACATTTATGTCTGCGGCGACGCCAATCGCATGGCGAAGGACGTTGAGCAGGCACTGCTGGACGTGATTGCTGAATTCGGCGGGATGGACGCCGAAGCAGCGGATGAATTTTTAAGTGAGCTGCGCGTAGAGCGCCGTTATCAGCGAGATGTCTACTAATGAGCGAAAAACATCCAGGACCACTGGTGGTCGAAGGTAAACTGTCAGACGCCGAGCGCATGAAGCTGGAAAGCAACTACCTGCGCGGCACCATTGCTGAAGATCTGAATGACGGTCTCACCGGCGGGTTTAAAGGCGACAACTTCCTGCTGATCCGCTTTCACGGTATGTATCAGCAGGACGATCGCGATATCCGCGCCGAGCGCGCCGAGCAGAAGCTGGAGCCGCGTCACGCGATGCTGCTGCGCTGCCGTTTGCCGGGCGGCGTCATCACCACGAAACAGTGGCAGGCGATCGACAAGTTCGCGGCTGAAAACACGATTTACGGCAGCATCCGTCTGACCAACCGTCAGACCTTCCAGTTCCACGGCATTCTGAAGAAAAACGTGAAGCCGGTGCACCAGATGCTGCACTCCGTTGGACTGGATGCGCTGGCGACCGCCAACGACATGAACCGCAACGTGCTCTGCACCTCGAACCCTTATGAGTCTGAGTTGCACGCTGAAGCCTACGCGTGGGCGAAGAAAATCTCTGAGCATCTGCTGCCGCGCACCCGCGCTTATGCGGAGATCTGGCTGGATCAGGAAAAGGTCGCGACCACCGATGAAGAACCGATTCTCGGTCAGACCTATCTGCCGCGTAAGTTCAAAACCACGGTGGTGATCCCGCCGCAGAATGATATCGATCTGCATGCCAACGACATGAACTTTGTCGCCGTGGCGGAAAACGGCAAGCTGGTGGGCTTTAACCTGCTGGTGGGCGGCGGATTGTCCATCGAACACGGTAACAAGAAAACCTATGCCCGCACCGCGAGCGAGTTCGGCTTCCTGCCGCTGGAGCACACGCTGGCTGTGGCGGAAGCGGTGGTCACCACCCAGCGCGACTGGGGTAACCGCACCGACCGTAAAAACGCGAAAACCAAATACACCCTGGAGCGCGTGGGCGTTGAGACATTTAAAGCGGAAGTTGAACGTCGCGCGGGGATCACATTTGCGCCGATTCGCCCGTATGAATTCACCGGTCGTGGCGATCGTATCGGCTGGGTAAAAGGCATCGACAATAACTGGCACCTGACGCTGTTTATTGAAAATGGCCGTATTCTGGATTATCCGGGCCGTCCGCTGAAAACGGGTCTGCTTGAGATTTCGAAGATCCATAAAGGTGAATTCCGCATTACCGCTAACCAGAACCTGATTATTGCCGGCGTGCCGGAGAGCGAAAAAGCGAAAATAGAGAAGATCGCGCAGGAGAGCGGCTTAATGAATGCCGTAACGCCGCAGCGGGAAAACTCAATGGCTTGCGTCTCGTTCCCGACCTGTCCGCTGGCAATGGCAGAGGCTGAACGCTTCCTGCCGACCTTTATTGATAAGGTCGATACGCTGATGGCGAAGCATGGGGTGAGCGATGAGCATATTGTTATGCGCGTGACCGGTTGCCCGAACGGCTGTGGCCGCGCCATGCTGGCGGAAGTGGGGCTGGTCGGGAAAGCGCCGGGGCGTTACAACCTGCATCTGGGCGGCAACCGCATCGGAACGCGTATTCCCCGCATGTTTAAAGAGAATATCACCGAGCCGGAGATTCTGGCCTCGCTGGATGAACTGATCGGGCGCTGGGTGAAAGAGCGCGAAGCGGGTGAAGGCTTCGGCGACTTTACGGTGCGTGCGGGCATTATTCGCCCGGTGCGCGATCCTGCGCGGGATTTTTGGGAATAACCACGCCTTTGCCCGGAGGCGCTTCGCTTACCGGGCCTTTAGGTTTTCAGGCCGGGCAAACGTCATTGCCGCCCGGCAATGCAGGCAAACGAGGTTCTTATGTCCATACTCGATCTAAACGCCCTGAACGATCTGCCAAAAGTTGAACGTGTTATGGCGTTGGCAGAAATCAACAGCCAGCTGGAAAAACGGGATGCAGAAGGCCGCGTGGTCTGGGCGCTGGAAAATCTGCCCGGTGAATACGTGCTGTCGTCCAGCTTTGGCATTCAGGCGGCGGTCAGTTTGCATCTGGTCAATCAGATCCGCCCGGACATTCCGGTGATCCTCACTGATACCGGTTATTTGTTTCCGGAAACCTACCGCTTTATTGATGAGTTAACGGACAAGCTCAAGCTGAACCTGAAGGTGTACCGCGCGACTGAAAGCGCCGCCTGGCAAGAAGCGCGCTACGGCAAACTCTGGGAACAGGGCGTTGAGGGCATTGAGAAGTACAATGAGATCAACAAAGTCGAGCCAATGAACCGTGCGCTGAAAGAGCTGAACGCGCAGACCTGGTTTGCCGGTTTGCGTCGCGAGCAGTCCGGGAGTCGGGCCCATCTGCCGGTGCTGGCCATTCAGCGTGGGGTGTTTAAGGTGTTGCCTATCATCGACTGGGACAACCGCACGGTGTACCAGTACCTGCAAAAACACGGCCTGAAATACCACCCGCTGTGGGATGAAGGCTATCTCTCGGTGGGCGACACGCACACTACCCGCAAGTGGGAGCCGGGGATGGCAGAAGAAGAAACCCGCTTCTTTGGCCTGAAACGCGAATGCGGTTTGCACGAGGGGTAATTTCTTCAGAAAACAAAAAAAGCCTCTGCCATCTTAATGTCAGAAGCTTTTTTCTTATGTTAATAAAAAGAGTAACAAGTTATTCCTGAAAAAATTATAGATATAATTAATGCTATTTTCTTAACGATAAATATTAAAAATATTTTTCCGTACGTGTTGTGTAATAAATACTGATAATGTGTGTGAAAATATTTAGAGCGAAAAAAGCATGCGCTACATCAAAAAAAACACGACCAATAGCGAGGAAGATTAAACACCTTGCACGAAGTTCGGAGTGTGTGTGGCGATATTTGACTACTGGGGTAAAACCCGTAACGGCGATAAATCCGACGGTGATGATTACCATTTATTGTGTTGGCATTCTCTGGATGTGGCCGCTGTTGGTTATTGGATGGTAAAAAATAATATTTATTCTATCGATAACTATCTTCGTAAATTAGGATTAATTAGCACTGAACAGGCCGCACAATTTTTTGCCTGGCTGCTTTGTTGGCATGATATCGGTAAGTTTGCCCGTTCGTTTCAACAGCTTTATTGCCACCCGGATCTGACCTCCTCAAACGATCTGCCGAGAGAGTATGAAAAGATCCCTCATGCAACGCTTGGTTTCTGGCTGTGGACGCATTTTCTAAGCGGATGCGCAGAGCTTCTCCCACCGTCTACGCTGACATTGCGCAAACTGAAGCGCGCGGTGGCGCTGTGGATGCCATTAACGACCGGGCACCACGGGCGGCCTCCTGCTGCGGTTCAGGAACTGAATCACTTCCGTCCGTCAGATAAAGAGGCCGCTCACGACTTTCTTCTGGCGGTAAAACCATTATTCCCGCTCATTAACGTTCCTGCATTCTGGGATGATGATGAAGGAATTGATCTATTTAAGCATCTCTCATGGTTTATTTCAGCAGCAATTGTTCTTGCTGACTGGACGGGATCTTCCACTCGCTATTTCCCACGCATTGCAAGGCGAATGTCGATAGAGGAGTACTGGCATCAGACATTAATTAACGCGGAAAAAGCGATCTCTGTTTTTCCATCTTCTCCCGCTGTTGCCTCCTTCTCAGGAATGAATACCCTATTTCCTTTTATTCAGCATCCCACGCCGTTACAACAAAAGGCGCTTGAACTGGATATCGATAAATCCGATGCCCAGTTGTTTATCCTTGAAGATGTTACGGGAGCAGGGAAAACCGAAGCTGCGTTAATTCTGGCGCATCGGCTCATGGCGGAGGGGAAAGCGAACGGAATTTATTTCGGATTGCCAACAATGGCGACCGCCAATGCCATGTACGGACGAATGGAAAAAACGTGGCTGTCGCTTTATCAGCCTGGCTCGCGCCCCAGTCTGGTGCTGGCGCACAGCGCTCGCGCGTTGATGGAACATTTTAATCAGTCTGTCTGGTCCTGTGATATGTCGGGTTCTGAGGAAAGGGATGACTTGCAACCCTTTGCGCAGGGCTGCGCCGCCTGGTTCGCTGACAGCAGTAAAAAGGCCTTGCTGGCTGACGTAGGCGTAGGCACGTTGGATCAGGCATTGATGGCGGTTATGCCATTTAAACACAACAATCTCCGCCTGTTGGGACTGAGAAATAAGGTCTTAATCGCCGACGAAATCCATGCTTATGATGCCTGGATGTCGAAACTCCTCGAAAGCCTGATTGAAAAGCAAGCTCGGGATGGCAACCCCACCATTTTACTCTCTGCAACGTTATCCCAGCGCCAGCGTGACAGGCTGGTCTCGGCTTTTTCGCGAGGGGGGAAATGTCAAACACAAGCGCCGTTATTGGGATTCAACGATTATCCCTGGCTGACTCAAGTGGCGGGAAACGAGATTATCTCTCAGCACGTTAATACCCGTAAAGAGGTTGAGCGTAGCGTCAATATCGCCTGGTTGCATGATGAACTCGCCTGCATTGATCACATTAAAGATGTCGTCAGTGAAGGGCGGTGCATTGCATGGATTCGAAATTCCGTTGATGACGCCATCCGTTCATACCGGCAACTGCTCGGCAACAGCGTGGTGAGTGCAGAAAGGCTGATGCTTTTTCATAGTCGCTTTGCATTCCACGATCGTCAGAAAATCGAAGATCGCACGCTGAGCGTGTTTGGCAAAAAAAGCCATTCGTTACGTGCTGGAAGCGTCATTATCGCGACGCAAGTTATAGAGCAGTCGCTCGATATTGATGTCGACGAGATGATCTCCGATCTGGCTCCTGTCGATCTTTTAATCCAGCGGGCAGGCCGACTACAGCGCCATATTCGCGACTGTAACGGTTTGCTCAAAATGCCCGGTCAGGACGAACGCCCCTCACCGGTACTGCATATCCTCGCCCCCGAATGGGACGACGAACCAGCAGAAGAGTGGTTCTCTGCCGCCATGCGAAACAGCGCTTATGTCTACCCCGAGCATGGCCGCCTGTGGCTGACGCAACGCGTATTGCGAATGCAAGGCAAGATTCAGATGCCGCAGTCCGCCCGTTTGTTGATCGAATCGGTTTATGGCGAAGAGGTTGTCATACCTGCGGGGTTTGCGAAAGCAGAGCAGGCGCAGGAAGGTAAATTTTACTGCGATCGTGCGTCTGCGATGCAGCATACCCTCAATTTTGCGCCTGGCTACAGTCCGGATAGCAGCGAATTTCTGCCTGAAAAACTCTCCACTCGTTTGTCTGAGGAATCTATTGCTCTATGGCTGGCGAGGATCGTCGAGGATACGGTTATTCCTTATGCTCCTGGAGAAAAGGGCTGGGAGATGAGCCTGTTGCGCGTACGCGAAGGCTGGTGGAAGAAACATGCGCAGGATTTCTGTTTGCTGGAAGGTGAACAGCTTCAGCAGTGGTGCGTTAAGCAGCATCAGAACAAGGCGTTCGTCAATGTGATTGTGGTGTCTGACGACGCATCATGCGGCTATTCCGTAAGGGAAGGTTTAATTGGCAAGACGGAGGTTTGAGTATACCCCAATGAATAATTTTTCACTGATTACTACCCCATGGTTGCCAGTGCGGTTTAAAGACGGTACCCAGGGCAAGCTGGCGCCAGCCTGTCTGGCGAATGAGAATGTTATCGATATCGCGGCGTCAAGGGCGGATTTACAAGGTGCGGCGTGGCAGTTTTTGTTGGGACTGCTGCAAACCAGTTTTGCACCAAATAGCCGCCAACGCTGGGATGACATCTGGGACGAAGGCTTACCAGAAGAAAAATTCCGTTCCGCACTGGCACATATCGAACCGGCTTTTCAGTTTGGACCACAAACGCCCTCATTTATGCAGGATTTTGAGCCGCTAACGGGCGAGAACGTATTGATAGCGTCTTTGCTTCCCGAAACGCCTGGCGTGCAAGCCATTAAATTACATAAAGACCACTTTATCAAACGCGGCGTAACAGAACGTTTTTGCCCACACTGCGCGGCGCTGGCCTTATTTTCGCTGCAACTGAATGCGCCAGCGGGCGGCAAAGGTTATCGCACCGGGCTGCGTGGTGGCGGACCAATGACCACGCTTATCGAACTGCACGAATACGAGCATAACCGTCAGACGCCACTCTGGCGCAAACTGTGGTTGAATGTTATGCCGCAGGATGCGGCCAATCTTCCGCTGCCGGAGATCTATGATGCTTCCGTCTTCCCCTGGCTTGCCGCCACGCGAACCAGTGAGGGCAAAAATGACGTCACGACGCCAGAACAGGTGCATAAATTGCAGGCGTACTGGGGAATGCCGCGGCGTATCCGGCTGGATTTCACCATTACGGAGATCGGTACATGCGATATCTGTCAATCTGAGAGCGACGCGTTGCTGAGCTTAATGACGACCAAAAACTACGGCGTCAACTACGAAGGCTGGCGGCATCCGTTGACACCGTATCGGAAGCCTTTAAAAGGGGGCGACGGTTTCTTTTCCGTTAAACCGCAGCCTGGTGGTCTGGTTTGGCGTGACTGGTTGGGACTAAATCAGAGCAACCAATCGGAAAGCAATGACGAATCACCCGCGCAGGTGGTGAGAGTGTTTAATGGGCATTTGGACACTGGCGCCAGGGTTGGCTTATGGGGCTTTGGCTATGACTTCGAAAATATGAAAGCCCGTTGCTGGTATGAACATCACCTGCCACTTCTGTTGACGGAAAACCTTATCCCCGATCTGCAAAAGACCGTGCAAATGGCCAATAAAACGCTCATTCAGCTTCGTAGCGCACTGAAAGAAGCCTGGTTTTCAGATGCCAAAGGCGCACGTGGCGATTTTAGTTTCATTGATATCGATTTTTGGCACTGCACGCAGGGCGATTTTCTGACGCTGGTACGAGAACTTGTAGACGGGCAAAACCCGGAAGAAAAACTCCGTAAATGCGAGAAAAAGATCAAGCGTTTCGCCCGCCATTATTTTGATGAACATGTTTTTATCAGTCCCTACGAGAACAAGGATCTAAAACAAAGTATGTGGGCACGTAAGAAATTAATCACCAGCCTGGCGGGGAAGCATGGGGCAAAAGCTGCCAGTTCAAAAAAGCAGGAGGCTGCTGAATGAATTTTTTGAGGGATGAGCATAAGACCGTGCTGCGTCAGTGGCATGGCACATTGCAGGAAAAAAGAGGGCTACGTGCCAGCCTACGGCGCAGTAAAACCCTCTCGGACGCTTACCTGTCTGAAGGATTTCGTGACCTGCTGATGCAGACGCATACGCTCTGGAAGATGGGGGGAAAGGAATGGCGTTTTATCGCTTTAGCCCTGACGGCGGCGCTGGCGGCACAGGTTAAATCTCTTGATGAGCGCCAGAGTTTTGCGGAGCAACTTGGACATAAAGACGGGAATCGCGCTGTTATGTCTGAGCTGCGCTTTGCACGGCTCTCGGCGGTAAAAACGCCAGATGAGTTACTGCGTCAACTTCGCCGCGCGGTTCAGCTACTGAAGGGAACCGTGAACCTCATTTCGCTGGCAGAAGATGTTTTCCGCTGGTGTCAGGAGAACGACGATTTGCTGAACCACCATCGCCGCCAACAGCGGCCAACCGAATTCATCCGAATCCGCTGGGCGCTGGAGTACTACCAGGCTGGCGACAATGATAAAAACGATCAACAGGGATAAAAAATGACTACCTTTATACAACTTCACATCCTTACCGCTTATCCGGCCGCTAACCTGAACCGTGATGACACCGGCTCGCCAAAGACGGTTGTGCTGGGCGGGGCGACGCGTCTGCGCATTTCCTCACAAAGTCTGAAACGCACCTGGCGTACCTCTGCTTTGTTTGAACAGGCGCTGGTGGGACATATCGGCATTCGTAGTAGTCGTATTGGACGCGAAGCCGCGAAGATCATGATTGAAAAGGGTGCAGGAGAGAAACATGCGATCGAGTGGGCCGCCAAAATCGCAGATTACCTTGGGAAAGTGAAAACCGATAAAAAAGCGAAAGATCAATTAAGCAACGCTGAAACCGAACAACTTATTCATATCAGCCCGGTGGAATTTGATGCGGTTAAGGCATTGGCTGCCCGACTGGCAGAAGAAAATCGCGCACCGACGGACGACGAGCTGGCATTGCTGCGTCGCGATCGAATGGCGGTGGACATCGCCATGTTTGGCCGTATGTTGGCCAATAAACCTGAATTCAATATCGAAGCAGCCTGTCAGGTTGCACACGCGTTTGGCGTAAGTGAAACGCTGGTGGAAGATGATTTTTTCACTGCGGTTGATGACTTCCGTCAGGCCTCTCAGGAGGATGCGGGGGCTGGACATCTTGGTGAGACAGGCTTCGGATCCGCGCTGTTCTATACCTATATCTGTATCGACAAAGATCTGCTGATAAAAAATCTGGACGGTAATGAAGAACTGGCGAATCAAACACTGTGTGCCTTTACGGAAGCTGCGCTGAAGGTCTCTCCGACCGGTAAGCAAAACAGTTTTGCCAGCCGCGCGTATGCCAACTGGGCGTTGGCGGAAAAAGGCTTTGATCAGCCTCGTTCACTGGCGGCGGCATTCTACAAACCTATTGTCGGTTCGGACCAACTGAACGTGTCGGTACAGCGCATCACTGCGCTACGTGAAAACATGAACGCTGTTTACGCGCAGCAAACTGAATCCGTAGGTTTCAACGTTATGAATAAAGAAGGGAGCATGAAAGACGTGCTGGACTTTATCTGCGCGTAAGGACCCTTAATGAACCAATATCTGCTTTTTCAGCTTCATGGACCGATGGCCTCCTGGGGTGTGGATGCTCCTGGTGAGGTTCGTCATACCCATGAACTGCCGTCGCGTTCTGCACTGTTGGGACTGCTGGCTGCGGCGCTTGGCATCCATCGTGACGACGAAACGCAACTGAACGCGCTTAATTCGCACTATCAATTTTTGTTGTGCGCCAGCGACTCGCCTCGCTGGGCGAGGGATTATCACACCGTCCAGATGCCGAAAGAGGTCCGTAAAGTGCGGTATTTCAGTCGCCGCGAAGAATTGCAGGACCCGGACTTGCTCAGTGCGCTGATCTCACGACGTGATTACTACAGCGATGCGTGGTGGATGGTCGCGGTGGTTACAACGCCAGGGGCGCCTTTTACGCTGGAATGTCTCCAGAACGCACTAAAGCACCCGACCTTTTCACTGTATCTGGGACGGAAAAGCCATCCGTTATCGTTACCGCTGATGCCAATGCTCCTGCGGGGAAATGTCCCGGATGTGTTAAGCACTGCCCGGTTACAATACCAGGAAAAACTCCAGGGGCTCAACATTCGGTTACCCAAACTGCAACCGACCTGCTGGTGGGAAGGCGAGCATGACGGGTTGGTGGCAAATAAAATCCTGCGTCGTCGGGACGTGCCGTTAAGCCGTCAGCAATGGTTATTTGCCGAGCGTACCGTATACCAGGGTTCACTGATCTTCAAGGAGGAAATGTGTACCTCTCAAGAATAACGCTCTCTACCGGTCAACTGTCGCCTTCTCAATTACTTCATATGGTGGAACGCGGCGAATATGTCATGCATCAGTGGTTATGGGCGCTTTTTCCCGACGAGCAGGAACGGCAGTTTTTATACCGTCGGGAGGAAGTGCAAGGGGCATTTCGCTTTTTTGTTTTGTCGGTGAATCCGCCTGCGTCAAGAGAATTATTTCATACCGAATGCCGCCCGTTTTTCCCTGACTTACATACAGCGCAGCGCTTGCGCTTCACTCTGCGAGCGAATCCAACGATTTGCAAAGCAGGAAAACGTCACGATCTGCTGATGGATGCTAAGCGGCAAATGAAAGCTGACCCGGACACACAGGATATCTGGCTTCATCAGCAGCAGGTTGCGCTAGCGTGGTTAGCTCGTCAGGGGGAGCGTAATGGATTTTCATTACAGGGGGCGAGCGTTGACGCGTATCGACAGCAGCAGGTCATACGCGGCAAATCCCGGCAGGCGATTCAGTTTAGCAGCGTGGATTATTCAGGCACGCTGGAGATCAATGACCCGGGCTTATTCCTGCAACGTTTGATACAGGGATACGGTAAAAGCCGCGCATTTGGCTGTGGGTTGATGCTGATAAAGCCCGGAGACAGTGAGTGACGTTCGTACCGTTAAGTCCGATCCCATTAAAGGATCGGACCTCTATGATCTTTCTGCAATATGGTCAGATTGATGTGCTGGATGGCGCTTTTGTCTTGATCGATAAGACAGGCATACGCACACATATTCCAGTAGGCTCCGTCGCCTGCATTATGCTGGAGCCTGGAACGCGCGTTTCTCACGCAGCCGTAAGGCTGGCGTCAACGGTCGGTACGCTATTGGTCTGGATGGGAGAAGCGGGGGTTCGTCTTTATGCTTCGGGTCAGCCCGGCGGCGCGCGTGCCGATAAACTGCTTTACCAGGCGAAGCTGGCGCTTGACGATGATTTACGATTGAAAGTTGTGCGTAAAATGTACGAACTCCGTTTTCGCGAGCCGCCGCCTGCACGCCGCTCTGTTGAGCAATTACGAGGAATTGAAGGATCTCGCGTTCGGCAGACATACGCATTGCTGGCGAAACACTATGGCGTGAAATGGAATGGACGTCGTTATGATCCCAAAGATTGGGAGAAAGGCGATGTGGTGAATCAGTGCATCAGCGCAGCGACATCTTGTCTTTATGGCATTACTGAAGCAGCCGTTTTAGCCGCAGGATATGCGCCTGCGATTGGCTTTATTCATAGCGGTAAGCCTCTCTCATTTGTTTACGATATTGCTGACATCATTAAGTTTGAAACGGTTGTACCGAAAGCGTTTGAAATTGCAGCGCGTCATCCAGCTGAGCCTGACAGGGTGGTAAGGCTAGCCTGTCGGGATATTTTTCGCAGCGACAAGCTAACCGGGAAACTGATCCCTCTGATTGAAGAGGTACTCATGGCTGGAGAAATTGCACCACCGCAGCCAGCGCCGGATATGTTGCCCCCGGCGATAGCAGAACCGAAAACGTTAGGTGACAGCGGTCATCGTGGAGCGTAGCGGATGAGCATGGTTGTGGTTGTGACGGAAAATGTCCCGCCGCGCTTACGGGGGCGGCTTGCCGTCTGGATGCTGGAAATCCGAGCGGGTGTATATGTTGGCGATGTTTCGAAACGTATTCGGGAAATGATATGGCAACAAATCATACAGCTAGGCGGTGAGGGAAATGTTGTAATGGCATGGGCAACCAATACGGAGTCTGGATTTGAATTTCAGACATGGGGGGAGAATCGTCGTATCCCGGTAGATCTTGATGGGCTTCGGTTGGTTTCATTTATTCCCGTTTAGATTCAAATGGTTATTTTTTCTTTTAGAATACGGAAATGTTTATTTTACGTTGGTAGATTGTTGCTGTAGATAAAAAACATTTAAAATCAGATGGATACATTTAGTGTGTTCCCCGCGTCAGCGGGGATAAACCGCGCGCTGCCTGCATCATAGATACACGGTCAGAGTGTTCCCCGCGTCAGCGGGGATAAACCGGGATATTCTGATCTGACATATATTCCCCTTAAGTGTTCCCCGCGTCAGCGGGGATAAACCGATTATGCGCCCAATAATTAAACGCAGTGTGATGTGTTCCCCGCGTCAGCGGGGATAAACCGCTCGTCACTGAGTTTGCAAATGAATCCTTCGCGTGTTCCCCGCGTCAGCGGGGATAAACCACCCTTTGGCACTCCCGGCAAACCAACACACTCGTGTTCCCCGCGTCAGCGGGGATAAACCGTCCCTCAAATGTCCCAACATCCTCTTGAGTAAGTGTTCCCCGCGTCAGCGGGGATAAACCGCCTCTTGAAAACGCAACATACATCACCGAGTTGTGTTCCCCGCGTCAGCGGGGATAAACCGCCTCTTGAAAACGCAACATACATCACCGAGTTGTGTTCCCCGCGTCAGCGGGGATAAACCGATTGTGAATGACCAGTGCGCGAAGGTGCTGGTGTGTTCCCCGCGTCAGCGGGGATAAACCGAATTCAAGTTAGCAATTAGGTTGTATACTGGACGTGTTCCCCGCGTCAGCGGGGATAAACCGGAAATTCTTTTACAAAATGCCGCGCTAATTGAGTGTTCCCCGCGTCAGCGGGGATAAACCTGCTGACTGTAGAGGTCTACCGCCACGCGGCCCGTGTTCCCCGCGTCAGCGGGGATAAACCGAATAGATAAAATCTCAAAACCCCCTTTTGCTCGTGTTCCCCGCATCAGCGGGGATAAACCGCAAAATAAACCGAGTTTGTTGGGGCGTAGTTCGTGTTCCCCGCGTCAGCGGGGATAAACCGCTTTCGACGTGGCGCTGAAATGGAGTCAACGGGTGTTCCCCGCGTCAGCGGGGATAAACCGGGTCAGCGTGTTATGTATGTGTGGGTTGATGAGTGTTCCCCGCGTCAGCGGGGATAAACCGCACCACCTGACGACGCAGCGGCAGAGCTTCTCGTGTTCCCCGCGTCAGCGGGGATAAACCGGCGGCATCCAATTTACCAGTCGGTTGATATAAGTGTTCCCCGCGTCAGCGGGGATAAACCGCCGTCGTAAAAGTTGAGTGATATGTCAGGAATGTGTTCCCCGCGTCAGCGGGGATAAACCGGAGGTTTTGACCCCCGAGCAGTGGGATCAGGTGTGTTCCCCGCGTCAGCGGGGATAAACCGGTAATGGAAGAGGTTTCCCGGCCTGACGATCCGTGTTCCCCGCGTCAGCGGGGATAAACCGATTAGCATTCTTTCCGAAACGGTAGCCGTTTAGTGTTCCCCGCGTCAGCGGGGATAAACCGGCATTGCTGGCATCAGCATTAAATCCGGCGTCGTGTTCCCCGCGTCAGCGGGGATAAACCGTCAGATGTCACGGGCATTTACAACGCCGCCAGCGTGTTCCTCACGCCTGCGGGGATAAAACCAAAGCGCTCACTTTTTTCATCGTGGAAATTCTGCCCTATCTGTATTCTTCTGCTGTATAGCTTCATGATTTTCCGGGCGTCAGATTCATCCATACTGCTGAATATTAACCACGGCTCTTTAGCCGCCTCTATGCATGCATTTTCCTGAAAATAACGTGAGATCCGGCAGCGAGCATGCTGGTTCTTGTTGTCTTTTTGACTCTTTTATGGAAATAAGTAACCCTAGCCACGCCATATTCAGCTCTGACCAGCGTTCCTCCCCCCCTGGAATTTTGCTTTACTGTTGGCTTGCAGCATCTTTAGTTTTAGCCATCTTTCCGGAAGACAGTCCAGACGGAACCGGACATTCCCCTGTATGCGCCCAATAAAATCTCAGTCCAGTGAGCGTACATGAAGGAACCAGGTGTTCTGAAAGCCGGCATCAGTGATAATGGTAATTTTTTACCTACAGATTACAGGGGATTCGTAAGTAATGTGTGGGGATTCAATGACGATAACCATGTTGTTACAGGGCTAAAATTCTGGGACTTTCGTCACGGTATCCCGCCATCATGCGCGCGCTTATTTTCCCGAAAATGTCTGACCTCTTCCAGCCTGTCACGATACTTTAGCAAAAAGTGCTGAAAGTGAAATTTCGTTATCTCATAAAAAGAGAGCAATATTCCTGGAGTGGTTAAGAAAAATCAGCCAAAAAAAGCATCGGCAATTTTATCTAACTGTTTTTGCAATATGTAAAATTTATATTTATTGGCGATAACTCATTTTGGTTAGGATTTTTCCATTAAAAATCACGTTTCGTAATTATATCACCATCTTGCTTAGTTTTATTCTTTTCCATACCATAGCAATTAAGGGACGGTATATATAGGAAGGAACTCCAACCTGCTGATTTTTTTAATGTATCAGTCGCATCATTTTATTTCCCTCCCGCTATCACCCGCTAAAAATCCCCAAGTATTTTACGCAAGAGGGGCGTTTTTTTTATTTTTATCTGTATCACACGCATGGTATTAAATGATGAAGCTTAAAACACAACTGACGACACTTGCATTTCTGACGGCGATATCATTATCGCAATCTTCCTTTGCCGCGACATTTTGCGGTAGCCGCACCAGCGTATCGTATGGCGGCTCTGCAACGGTGACTGGCGATCTTGACGCAAATCGCTGCATCGAAATTGGCGCATATAACTATGGAGGGGTTAATGGCTACGCTGGCACGGCAATGAACGTCAATATGTTGAGCGGTAGCCTGATGAGTGTGCTCGGTTTTATGGAAGATTCTATCGTCAACTCGGGCGCCGAAGTTTACATCACGCAGGTCTCAAAAATAGCGAATGGTGGTTTTGATAGTACAGTACCCGCTACCGCATCCAATATAAAAATTAAAAGTGGCGGCTTAGTACGCGTATATGATGGTGGCACGCTGCAAAATTCTCATCTGGAAGGGGGGACCGCTTATGTTTCTAACAGTGGAAACACCGGGAGTACTGGTAAAGCCATAGATAATAACGTCAGTGATGGCGGGAAATTATTTGTCTACGAAGGTGGCAGCAGCAGCGGTACCGTTATTGATCAAGGCGGCTACGAATATGCTCAGCAGTCTGGAGTCTCCAGTAATGCGCAGATTAACGGCGGCATCCAGTATGTGACCTTATCGGGTATCGCAAATAGCGCGACCATCAATGAAGATGGACGTCAATATGTCTATAACAGCGGCGTAGTGAATGATACAACCATCAAAAGCGGTGGCATTCAGTACTTGTTTATCAACGGTTCGGATACATCAGCCATTGCCGGCGTCGCCAATAATACGACGTTGTTTGGTACCGGGGCGCAGGTATTACAACAGGGCGGTACGGCTAACATCGTTACCCTGAATGATAATGCCGTACAGACTATTTACGCTGGCTCTGCAGCGAATAATGTGACGCTGAACGATGCGGCGATACAGACGGTGTATGGTAATGCGACCACGGAAAATGTCACCATTAACGGCAGCGCGAAATCCTGGTTGGCGAATAGCGCAACAATGACAGGAGCAACGCAGGTTAATGACCGGGGGCAATTGCAGCTTTCGACATCCGCTGATGGCGGGGCGAGGGCAGATAACGTAGCGCTGAATGGCAGCGATTCAACATTGTTGATTATTGCCAACAGCAGTGACAGTGACGCGGCAACCGTAGGTGCCTTGTCTGGACAAGGTAATGTCAGGTATTACACTGGCAGCGATGCCACCAGCGGTGCGGCTATTTACTCCAGACTGAATGTTGACTCACTGTCTGGCAATTTACATTTTTACTTCAATACCTCTTTAGAAGGCGGCAAAGGGGACTACCTGAACATCACCACGGGTACCGGCAACCATAACGTTACCGTAGCCGATTCAGGTGCGGAGATCACAGAGCCGGATAGACGCAGCCTTGATATTATTTCCGATGCAAGCGGTGGAGCGAGTTTTAGCCTTGCCACGCTCGCCGGTACCAATATTAATGCCATTGACGGCGGTACTTACATGTATTCGCTTTATGAAAGAGATGAAGACACCGGTAAAATTTGGTATCTGGCAGCAGAAAAAGAGCCTGTAGTCGAAATTCCGGAGCCAGAACCGGGAGAAGAAACTCCGACTCCTGAACCGGGCGAAGAAACCCCGACACCTGTCGAACCTACACCTGATCCGGGTCAGGAAATTCCGTCCATCACGGACAAGCCGAAAACCACGCCCGCGACGGATGCTGTGCTTTCTATGTCAGCGGCGCCCGTTATCATGTTTAAAAACGAGATGCAGAATTTACGCTTCCGGCAAGGCCTGGCGGAGAAAACGGAAGGTGACAATGGCGCATGGATGCGTTTCACGGGTGGAAACTCAAATATCGACAGCGGGCATACTGACTTTAAACTTGAACAATCAGGAATAGAGTTAGGCGTTGACCAAATAATGGCAACCGAAGGCGCCAAAACACGTGTTGGTCTGTTTACAAGCTATAACAGCGGTAAGGTGAAGCATGCGCGAGGGGGCGTAAGCCGTATTGATAGCCTTAGCATTGGCGCACAGGCCACCTGGTTTCACAACGAGGGATGGTATGTTGATGGCATACTGAAGTACAACCATTTTGATAACGCTTTAAATGCAGTATCGACAAATGGAAGCGGTATTTCGGCCGATTACAGTCAACATGCTCTGGGCGCAGCGATCGAAGTGGGTAAGAGCATCCATTTCCAGAACCATTTTTGGTTTGAGCCGTATGCAAAGGTTGCCGCAATTCAGGTTAAAGGTCAGGATATCAAACTGAATAATGGCATGAAAGGCAGCATTGACGATCAGGATTCGCTGACCACAGAAGCTGGTTTTAATCTTGGACGCACTTTCTTGCTAAACAAAGGGACATCTATTACACCGTATTTCAAAGCGGCGTGGGTGCATGAATATGTCGACAACAACAGTACGACAATTAACCAGCGCAATACGTTTACCACCAATCTTTCCGGTGACCTGGGAAAAGCGGGTATCGGGGTAAGTGCGTCCTTCAACAAGGAGCTTTCACTGTTTGCCGAACTTGATTATGCAAAAGGGAATAAGCAAGAAGACCCTGTTCAGGCGAATCTTGGATTCCGTTACAGCTTCTAATCATCCATGTTCTCTCTTCTGAACAACAAACCGGTACGTTGTGCCGGTTTGTTTACCAGCTGACCCGATGTTTCAGACGTAACTGCTCTAAGCGTTTTAAATTACCCAGTTTCTTACACAGCGAGTATTGGTAATTATAAACACTCTTAACAGAACAGTTGAGTTTTTGTGCGATGAAAGACGTTGAGTGCCCACTTCCAAACATCCTTAAAACTTGCATTTCATTTTCTGTTATTTCAACAATACCTTTAGGTTTGACCTTTTTTCCGCGTAAGATATCTTCTGCGTCCTTCATAAAGGAGGCGCGTTCGTTGCCTGCCACCAGTATAGCAATAATCTCTTTTCTTCTGTTGAACCAGTACCTGGCCATTGACTTCATTGACCGGTCGGTGACCAGTACAATGCTCATCTCAAAATTTTTAAGTTTTTCCAGCCAGGCAATGTCGATGAACAATGGCAGATTCTCAATGCAAAAATCAACAAAGATAACGCCCCTTGGTAATTTGCACGCGTATTTTCTGAAGACTAAATGATGCAGTGATGCCGAGAAAAAATAGTTGTCCTCAGGCCATATGATTATTTTTTTATTTTCACAAAGTACAGCCCAAATGGTTTTTTGATCGCTGGTTGGACAATGTAACCCACAACCTACACAGTGAGTGATATCGGGTATTTCTTTTATTTTCAAAATGTACCTTCACAATTAATTTATTATCGAAGAGAACCATAATGAAGCGAGCATGAACAAACAGTAAACATATTTCTTTATCGAAATATATTTACGTTGACATACAGAAAATAGCGGAAATTTAAGAAAAGCCCGTTTCCCGTTAAGCACCCGATCGCCTAAAAGTTAAAAAAGTGGAAACGAAAAAGCAATGATACTTTGTGATGCCAGGTGTTTTTCCCCACACAGAGCGAGAGCTGCTTTCATTTTCGAAGCATTTTGTGAAACACATTTAACATTTTGTGCTATTTACCTTTACATAAACCCGCGCCATCGCAAGCAATAATCCTAAAATTGTCTGGAAAGAATCCTGGTAAACAGGATAAAAAGCAATATCAGTATCGCATAACCTCGAGATACTTTTCTGCGAAGCATCAGAATAATCCATCTTTTTCATAATAATAGAGAAATGAAATATATCTAGAATAGCAACAAATAAAACAATAATATTTAGATAAGGAATGTTATTTCTCCATAATGGACGCATTGTGAACTACCATAAAGATTACCCCATTAAATGCCAAAGCTGTGCCTGGCAATGTAATATGACCGATACTTTTAACGTGCGCATGCTCAATTGCATGGAGAGTCAATATATTATCTGGCCTATAGGGAATTTTCTACTGGAAAAAGGAATAACTCTCTTGCTGAAGGATAATTATTACAATATTCATTCGGGTGGGATGATTTTTGTTGATTTTTCCCATTATTATCTTTCTCTATTTGCTGACGATGCATGGCTGAATCATTTGAAAAAAGTGCCGATGAAGATAATTTTGCTTAGCGATCAAACGATGGAGCCTCTTGCCGGTTACTGGAAACATAAGGAAACGTGTATCGTTGATGTATTGACTGTACGAACCTACAAGCCGTTAGCATTGCGCAAGTCCGGACGTATGGTTTCAATGAATCAGAGCCAAAAGATAACGAGGGCGACGGGCCTTGAAGTAAAGATCCTGCATTTACTCCTTTCCGGTTACAGCACCCAGGAAGTGGCGGAAATAGTCAGAATAAGCAACAAAAGTGTTTTTAACCTAAAGTACTCCTTAGAGCGGAAGATGGGTAAGAAGTTGAAAGAATTGATTATTTTATAAATGTCAGTCTTTCTTATCAGCCTCTTCTCATCTGAGGGGCAGGGTTAAAAATTTCGTCAGGCGTCGAACTGTGATCTGTTTGTCGAAAACTAAAATGAATAATCTGAAAATAATGTCTGAAGCTGTTTTACCCTCTGGTTTGCATTACTCTTGATGACGTTATTGCCGGAGGCAGTAACGTCATTTTAACACTGAGGGAAAAACAGATGAAAAAAATCATTTTTGCTACGGCACTGACGCTGGTGTCCGGCGCTTCTTTTGCAGCAATCACCGAAACCTGTCAGCAATATTTTAACGATGTTGATACATTAATTGTTGAAGCGTCAAAATCCAGCGAACAAGCTAAACAACAAATGGAGGCCATGAAACCGCAGTTGGAACAGGCTAAAAAACAACTTGCGGAATTACCGGCGGAAAACCAGGATGCTGGCTGTAAGCAAGGTGCGGCGGCGCTGGTTCAAATGAAACAGTCCATGGGTCTCAAATAACGCCCTGGTTATACCGCGTACCGCAATTACTTCCGGGCCGGATAAATCGTTGACGTTATCCGGCTTTTTGCAGTTTGCTATTCCCGTAGGCAAAATGTACCCTTCACATCACATTACTCGTCATCGATTTACTTTGCGTTAAATTGCTTGTTTTATAACGATTCTTCAAGGTGATTATTGGGTTTTCTCTTCTCTCATTTTACAGCGCTGACTATTTCGGTAGAAATTTTCAAATAATAATTCCGTATTCCTGCTACTTAATAACAGTTTTATTTCCTGAAAAATTAGTGTGGCGCCAGAGAATTGCGTGAAGGCGATCTGTGGTCATGGAGACTGGCAACTGGCCCTGCGTGCGTCAGGGCCAGGCGATATGGGAAACTTAAGACGCTTTCGCCAGCTCTTTCACCAGCGGCAGCATGATACGCATCACGTCCCGGTTGCGGCGCTCAATGCGTCCGGGAAGCGCTTTATCGATATGCTGCTGGTTATCCAGGCGAACGTCGTGCCAGCTGTTGCCTGCCGGGAAGGACGCCGTTTTCGCGCGCTGCTGATACCCGTCTTTTTTACCGAGGTTCCAGTTCGTGGCCTCAACGGAAAGCACCGCAATTCCGGCTCTGTCGAACACTTCCGCATCGTTACAACAGCCGGTGCCTTTCGGGTAATCCTTATTCATCCCCGGATTGGTGGTCGCGGCAATGCCGTGACTGCGGGCAATGGCGAGCGCCCGGTCGCGGGTTAATTTGCGCACGGCTTCCGGAGTGCGCTGTCCGCTATTAAAGTACAGCTTATCGCCAGTAATCAGGTTATCGAGATTAATCACCAGCAGGGTGTTTTTCTTCTCCGCTGCGCTCATACGCTTAAGGAGATTTTCCGCGCCGAGTTTGCCTTCTTCCTCGCCGCTGGTGGCGATAAAACGAATGCCGTATTCGGTGGGGACATCTTTCAGACGTTCGGCCAGCTCGAGCATCACGCCCAGACCCGCGGCGTTATCGTCCACGCCCTGTAGGGTCAACCCGCCCAGATTCGCGTCGATGTCGGCGTCGCTTTGCGGGGCGTAGGTATCCAGGTGCGCCATGATAATAATTTGCTGCGGCGCTTTGCCTTCATGGGCGGCAATCACGGTGCTACCGGTCACGTTATGCCAGTTCTTGCGGTTATCTTTCGCGGTATAAATATAACGGCTGTTAAAGGTACGAATATCGCTGCGATACCCCATTTGCGCAAACTGCTGACGTAAATAGTCAGCGGAAAGCATTTCAGCCGGGGAACCCGTCATTCGACCGGGAAAGACGGTCGCAATATGCCGGGTTTGTAATGTCGCAAAATCGCCAGGTGACGATGCTGACGCCTGTGCGGGAGCCATAAAGCAGACGCCGAGGGCCAGGATGGCGACAAAACGGCGCGTTGCGGAAAACATAGTGAGTCCTTAAATAGCCTGCCAGGGAGACGCCCTGAATACAAAGCAAAAATTTTAACCCGCCTAGTATGAAACCGCGGCCCGACTAACACAATTTCATTTGCTCTGAAATGCCCGAAAAACCGCTGGCTTAAGCACTTTTTGATATGTGCTTTCCCAGATCGTTATTCCTTTGAGGAACTACTCATTCCAATTCGTAATTTCATTCGTTCTGCTGCGCTCCCTATAGTCGGGTTATCTGACGCGCTCGACAGTAGCGGTATTGTAAAGGAACGGCTATGGACCAAAAACGACTCACCCACCTGCGACAGCTGGAAGCGGAAAGCATCCATATTATTCGCGAGGTGGCGGCAGAATTCTCCAACCCGGTAATGCTCTATTCTATTGGTAAAGACTCCAGCGTCATGCTGCATTTGGCGCGTAAGGCGTTTTACCCGGGAACGCTGCCGTTTCCGCTGCTGCACGTCGACACCGGTTGGAAGTTCCGCGAAATGTACGAATTCCGCGACCGTACCGCGAAAGCTTACGGTTGCGAGTTGCTGGTGCATAAAAACCCGGAAGGGGTAGCGATGGGCATTAACCCGTTTGTCCACGGCAGCGCCAAACATACCGACATCATGAAAACCGAAGGCTTGAAGCAGGCATTGAACAAGTACGGGTTTGACGCTGCGTTCGGCGGCGCGCGTCGTGACGAAGAAAAGTCTCGCGCTAAAGAGCGCATTTACTCTTTCCGCGACCGTTTTCATCGCTGGGATCCCAAAAACCAACGCCCGGAACTGTGGCACAACTATAACGGACAGATTAACAAAGGCGAGAGCATCCGCGTCTTCCCGCTTTCTAACTGGACGGAACAGGATATCTGGCAGTACATCTGGCTGGAAAACATCGAGATTGTCCCGCTGTATCTGGCGGCTGAGCGTCCGGTGCTGGAGCGCGACGGCATGCTGATGATGATCGACGACGATCGCATTGACCTGCAACCGGGGGAAATGATCAAAAAACGGATGGTGCGCTTCCGCACCCTCGGCTGCTGGCCGCTGACCGGCGCGGTTGAATCGAACGCCCGGACATTACCGGAAATTATTGAAGAGATGCTGGTTTCGACCACCAGCGAACGTCAGGGGCGGGTCATCGACCGCGACCAGGCAGGCTCTATGGAGCTGAAGAAACGTCAGGGGTATTTCTAAGGAGCCGCCATGAACACCACACTTGCACAACAAATCGCCAATGAAGGCGGCGTCGAAGCCTGGATGGTCGCCCAACAGCATAAAAGCCTGCTGCGTTTCTTAACCTGCGGCAGCGTGGATGATGGCAAAAGTACCCTGATTGGTCGTTTGCTGCATGACACTCGCCAGATTTACGAAGATCAGCTCTCATCGCTGCATAATGACAGCAAACGTCACGGGACGCAGGGCGAGAAACTGGATCTGGCGCTGTTGGTGGATGGCCTACAGGCTGAACGCGAGCAGGGGATCACCATTGACGTCGCGTACCGCTATTTCTCCACCGAGAAGCGCAAATTTATCATCGCCGATACGCCTGGGCACGAGCAGTATACCCGTAACATGGCGACCGGCGCGTCCACCTGCGATCTGGCGATCCTGCTGATCGATGCGCGAAAAGGCGTGCTGGATCAAACCCGCCGCCATAGCTTTATTTCCACGCTGCTGGGGATCAAGCACCTGGTCGTGGCGATCAACAAAATGGATCTGGTCGGTTTCAGCGAAGAGACTTTTGCGCGTATTCGGGAAGATTACCTGAACTTTGCCGGGCAGTTGCCGGGGGATCTGGATATCCGCTTTGTGCCGCTGTCTGCGCTGGAAGGCGACAACGTGGCTTCCCGAAGCGAGAGCATGCCGTGGTACAGCGGCCCGACGCTGCTGGAAGTGCTGGAAACCGTTGAGATCCAGCGGGTGGTGGACAACCAGCCAATGCGCTTCCCGGTGCAGTACGTTAACCGTCCGAACCTTGATTTTCGCGGTTACTCCGGCACTCTGGCCTCCGGGAACGTCCACGTGGGTCAACGCGTTCGGGTGCTGCCGTCCGGCGTGGAGTCCAGTGTGGCCCGCATCGTCACCTTTGACGGCGATTTGGAGCAGGCGTTTGCCGGTAAGGCGATCACCCTCGTTTTAAAAGATGAAATCGATATTAGCCGCGGCGATTTGCTGCTGGATGCGGGCGACACGTTACCTGCCGTACAACGCGCCGCTGTAGATGTGGTGTGGATGGCAGAACAGCCGTTGGCGGCGGGTCAGAGCTACGAAGTCAAAATTGCCGGCAAAAAGACCCGCGCGCGCATTGACGGCGTGCAGTATCAGGTGGATATCAACAACCTGACCCAGCGTGAGGTGGAAAACCTGCCGCTGAACGGCATTGGCCTGGTTAATCTGACCTTTGACGAACCGCTGGTGCTGGACACCTATTCGCAGAATCCGGTGACCGGCGGACTGATCTTTATCGACCGTCTCAGCAACGTTACCGTCGGGGCGGGCATGGTGCGTGAGCCCATTGCGCAGGCAGCGACAGTCCCAACTGGTTATAGCGACTTTGAGCTGGAACTGAATGCGCTGGTGCGCCGTCACTTCCCCCACTGGGGCGCGCGCGATCTGCTGGAGGGCAAATAATGGCGCAGCATGACGAAAATGTCGTCTGGCATGCGCATTCCGTTACGCCGCACCAGCGTGAGCAACGCCATGGTCATCGTGGGGTTGTGCTGTGGTTTACCGGGCTTTCTGGGTCGGGAAAATCGACGGTGGCCGGCGCGCTGGAAGAAGCGCTGCACGCGCTCGGCGTCAGCACATATTTGCTTGATGGCGATAACGTGCGCCACGGCCTGTGCAGCGACCTGGGCTTTAGCGATGCCGACCGCAAAGAGAACATTCGTCGGGTCGGCGAGGTAGCGAATCTGATGGTGGATGCCGGGCTGGTGGTGCTGACAGCGTTTATCTCGCCGCACCGGGCGGAGCGGCGGATGGTGCGTGAGCGGGTAGGCGAAGGGCGTTTTATTGAGGTGTTTGTCGATACGCCGCTGGAAACCTGTGAAGCGCGCGATCCAAAGGGGTTATATAAAAAGGCGCGCGCCGGTGAGTTGCGCAACTTTACCGGTATTGATGCGGTTTACGAAGCCCCTGAATCGCCAGAGATTCATCTGAATGGTGAACAATTAGTAACAAATTTGGTGAGTCAATTGTTAGACCTGCTGAGACAGGACGATATTATCAGATCCTGAGACACCTGACCTGTTTGCCCGGTCAGTCAAGGTTACAGGATTCGATATGCGTAATAGCCAGAACATCACCCTCCCGGCGTCCGAAACGTTTTCTGCCGATGACGAAACCACCTGGTCGCTGCCCGGCGCCGTGGTGGGATTCGCGTCATGGCTGCTGGCGCTGGGGATCCCTTTTTTGGTGTATGGTCCTAACACCTTGTTTTTCTTCATTTATACCTGGCCATTCTTTCTGGCGCTAATGCCCGTCGCGGTTGTCGTGGGCATCGCCCAACATTCCCTCTTCAACGGAAAATTGCGCTACAGCATTGTCGCCACGCTGCTGACGGTGTGCGCGATGTTCGGCGCGCTGTTTTTGTGGCTGCTGGGCTAAAGCGCGACCGCTGTCCATAATTCAAACCGTAACCAACAATGAGATGATGTTCCCGGGGTGCCGGGTATACGTTATGCAGGGCAAATGTGGTACATTTGCCCGCGTTGTCGCGGCATTCCCGCCCACAGCATAGAGTCGTTTGTGGAAGTATGGGATGATAGTGCCGTTTTTCAGGGGGCAGGATGGGTAAACTAACGCTGCTGTTGCTGGCTTTACTGGTCTGGCTGCAGTATTCGCTGTGGTTCGGTAAGAACGGTATACATGACTACAGTCGCGTCAACGATGACGTGGCGGCGCAGCAGGCGACGAACGCCAAACTTAAAGCGCGTAACGATCAGCTTTTCGCCGAAATTGACGATCTCAATGGCGGTCAGGAAGCTATCGAAGAACGCGCACGCAACGAACTCAGCATGACGAAACCGGGCGAAACGTTTTATCGCCTGGTGCCCGACGCGTCTAAACGCGCGCAAACTGCGGGGCAAAATACTCGATAAACCATCCAGGGATTTAACATGGCAGCCACTTATTTGGATGTTTGCGCCGTGGTGCCGGCGGCCGGCTTTGGCCGCCGTATGCAAACTGAATGTCCTAAGCAGTACCTCTCGATCGGCAATAAAACCATTCTCGAACACTCGGTCCATGCGCTGCTGGCGCACCCCCAGGTCACCCGCGTGATCATTGCCATCAGTCCAGGCGACAGCCGCTTTGCACAACTTCCGCTGGCGCAACATCCGCACATCACCGTGGTGGACGGCGGCAATGAGCGTGCCGATTCCGTTCTGGCCGGGCTTCGCGCCGCAGGCGACGCTGAATGGGTGCTGGTGCACGACGCGGCGCGCCCCTGTCTGCATCAGGATGATCTCGCCCGCCTGCTGGCGATCCGCGAAACCAGCCGCACCGGCGGGATCCTTGCCGCCCCGGTGCGCGACACGATGAAGCGCGCCGAACCGGGCGTTGCGGCCATCGCCCATACCGTCGAACGCACCGATCTATGGCATGCGCTGACGCCGCAATTTTTCCCGCGTGAACTGCTGCATGACTGTCTGATCCGCGCGCTGAACGAAGGCGCGACCATTACCGACGAAGCCTCGGCGCTGGAGTACTGCGGCTTCCATCCACAGCTTGTTGAAGGGCGGGCTGATAATATCAAAGTAACGCGTCCGGAAGATTTAGCGCTGGCTGAATTTTATCTGACCCGAAAAAACCATGAGGAGATAGCGTAATGCGAATTGGACACGGTTTCGACGTACATGCCTTTGGCGGCGAAGGCCCGGTTATCATTGGCGGCGTGCGCATCCCGTATGAGACGGGCCTGTTAGCGCATTCTGACGGCGACGTCGCGCTCCACGCGCTGACCGATGCGCTGCTCGGCGCAGCCGCGCTGGGGGATATCGGCAAGCTGTTTCCGGATACCGATCCGGCATTTAAAGGCGCGGACAGCCGTGAATTGCTGCGTGAAGCCTGGCGTCGCATTCGGGCCAAAGGCTATACCCTCGGAAACGTTGATGTGACGATTATTGCCCAGGCGCCAAAAATGCTGCCGCACATTCCGCAGATGCGCGTGTTTATCGCGGAGGATCTCGGCTGCCACATGGATGACGTTAACGTGAAAGCCACCACCACGGAAAAACTCGGCTTTACCGGACGGGGGGAAGGGATCGCCTGTGAGGCGGTCGCGTTACTGATAAAGGCGGTGAAATGACAGCGTTTGACGATCTCACCTGGCTCCACGGCAAACCGCAGAGCACCGGGCTGCTGAAAGCCAACCCGGAAGATTTTGTGGTTGTGGAAGATTTAGGTTTTGAGCCCGACGGTGAAGGTGAGCATGTCCTGGTGCGGATCCTCAAAAACGGCTGCAATACCCGTTTTGTCGCGGACGCGCTGGCGAAATTTCTGAAAATTCACGCCCGGGAAGTCAGCTTTGCCGGGCAAAAAGATAAGCATGCCGTCACCGAACAGTGGCTGTGCGCGCGTGTGCCGGGCAAAGCGATGCCGGACCTGAGCGCCTTCCAGTTGGAAGGTTGCAAGGTGCTGGAGTATGCGCGCCACAAGCGTAAGCTGCGTTTAGGCGCCCTGAAGGGTAACGCGTTTACGCTGGTGCTGCGCGACATCAGTCAGCGTGATGAGGTGGAATCCCGTCTGAAGGCGATTAATGAGGCGGGGGTGCCCAACTATTTTGGCGCGCAGCGCTTCGGCATTGGCGGCAGTAACTTACAGGGCGCGCTGCGCTGGGCGCAAAGCGATGCGCCGGTGCGCGATCGCAATAAACGCAGTTTTTGGTTGTCGGCGGCCCGTAGTGCGTTGTTTAATCAAATTGTCAGCGAGCGTTTGAAAAAACCAGACTTTAATCAAGTTGTTGACGGCGATGCGCTACAATTAGCGGGACGCGGAAGCTGGTTCGTGGCGACGTTGGAAGAGAGGGCGGAATTACAGGCTCGCGTCGACGCTAAAGCGCTGTTGATTACGGCTTCGCTTCCCGGTCGCGGTGAATGGGGAACCCAGCGTGATGCGCTGGCGTTTGAACAGGCCGCTATCGCGGAAGAAACGCAGTTACAGTCATTACTGGTGCGTGAAAAAGTAGACGCGGCGCGCCGGGCGATGCTGCTTTATCCGCAACAGATGCGCTGGAACTGGTGGGACGACGTCACCGTCGAACTGCGTTTCTGGTTACCTGCGGGGAGCTTCGCCACCAGCGTAGTGAGGGAACTGATTAACACAATGGGTGATTATGCGCATATTGCTGAGTAACGATGACGGGGTCCACGCACCCGGTATACAAACGCTGGCGAAAGCGCTGCGGGAGTTTGCCGACGTACAGGTCGTCGCCCCGGATCGTAACCGCAGCGGCGCGTCGAACTCATTAACGCTGGAATCTTCGCTTCGCACCTTCACCTTTGATAACGGCGACATTGCGGTCCAAATGGGTACGCCCACTGACTGCGTTTATCTGGGCGTAAATGCGCTGATGCGTCCGCGTCCGGACATCGTGGTGTCCGGGATTAACGCCGGGCCGAATCTCGGCGATGATGTGATTTACTCGGGGACCGTCGCCGCGGCGATGGAAGGACGGCATCTTGGTTTTCCGGCGCTGGCCGTTTCGCTGGACGGCTATCAGCATTACGAGACCGCCGCCGCCATCACCTGCCGTATCCTGCGCGCGTTAAGCCGTGAGCCGCTGCGTACAGGACGGATCCTGAACATCAACGTCCCGGACCTGCCGTTGGATCAGATCAAAGGGATCCGCGTAACCCGCTGCGGCAGCCGCCATCCGGCGGATAAAGTGATCCCGCAGGAAGATCCGCGTGGCAATACGCTGTACTGGATTGGCCCGCCGGGCGACAAGCATGACGCCGGGCCTGACACCGATTTTGCCGCGGTGGAGGACGGTTATGTCTCCATTACGCCGCTGCATGTGGATTTAACCGCGCACAGCGCGCATGATGTGGTTTCTGACTGGTTAGACAGCGTGGGAGTTGACACGCAATGGTAAGCAGACGCGTACAGACGCTTCTTGATCAACTTCGCGGGCAGGGGATCCGCGATGAGCATGTGCTTGAGGCGCTAGCCGCCGTGCCGCGCGAAAAATTCATCGATGAAGCGTTTGAACATAAAGCCTGGGATAACATCGCGCTACCGATAGGACAGGGGCAGACGATCTCGCAGCCCTATATGGTCGCGCGTATGACCGAATTGCTGGAGCTGACGCCGCAGTCGCGGGTGCTGGAGATCGGCACGGGTTCCGGGTATCAGACGGCGATACTGGCGCATCTGGTGCACCATGTCTGCTCGGTCGAACGCATCAAAGGGCTGCAATGGCAGGCGCGCCGTCGCCTGAAACAGCTTGATTTACACAATGTTTCAACTCGTCACGGCGATGGATGGCAAGGTTGGCAAGCACGTGCGCCGTTTGACGCTATCATTGTGACGGCAGCACCGCCGGAGATCCCGACTGCGTTAATGACGCAGCTGGACGAGGGCGGCATTCTCGTTTTGCCCGTGGGCGATGAGCATCAGTTTCTGAAACGGGTGCGTCGTCGGGGCGGCGAATTTATTATCGACACCGTGGAAGCCGTGCGTTTTGTTCCCCTGGTCAAGGGCGAACTGGCATAGAAAACGGCCTGAATACCTGGAGTTTTCCTGGTTATTTTGCAACAGGTCAGCGTATTGTGAAGACGTTTTCCAGTGCTTTCATGGTTATTATGTCACTGGTTGTTAACCAATTTTTTCCTGGGGGATAAATGAGCGCGGGAAGCCCAAAATTCACCGTCAGCCGCATCGCGGCATTGTCACTGGTTTCGTTATGGCTGGCAGGCTGTTCAAATTCCTCTAATCCGCCAGCGCCAGTCAGTTCCGTTAATGGCAGCGCCCCTGCGAACACGAATTCTGGGATGCTGATTACGCCTCCGCCGACAATGGGGAGCGCGAATACCGCACAGCAGCAAACGCCGCAAATTCAGCCGGTCCAGCGTCCGGCGAGTCAACCGACGCAAATCCAGCCCGTTGCGGAGCAACCCGTTCAGATGGAAAACGGTCGTATTGTGTACAATCGTCAGTATGGGAACATTCCGAAAGGTAGCTATACCGGCGGCAGTACCTACACCGTTAAAAAGGGCGATACGCTATTTTATATCGCGTGGATCACCGGCAACGACTTCCGCGATCTTGCGCAACGGAATAACATTCCGGCCCCGTATGGCCTGAATGTTGGGCAGACCCTCCAGGTCGGCAACGCGTCCGGTGCGCCAATCACGGGCGGAAATGCGATCACCCAGGCCGATGCGGCCGCGCAAGGAGTTGTGACCAACCCTGCACAAAATTCCGCCGTCGCTGTTGCGTCGAAACCGACAATTACGTATTCTGAGAATTCAGGTGAACAAAGTGCTAACAAAATGTTGCCTAACAACAAGCCTGCTGGGACAGTTGTCACAGCGCCTGTAACGGCTCCGGCGGTTAGCACAACCGAATCGACTGCAAGCAGTACGTCTACCAGTTCGCCAATTTCAACATGGCGCTGGCCGACGGAAGGCAAAGTGATCGAAAACTTTGGCGCTACCGAAGGGGGCAATAAAGGGATCGATATTGCAGGCAGCAAAGGACAGGCAATTGTCGCGACCGCAGATGGCCGCGTCGTGTATGCCGGTAACGCGCTGCGCGGTTACGGTAATCTTATTATCATCAAACATAACGATGATTACCTGAGTGCCTACGCCCATAACGATACAATGCTGGTCCGGGAACAACAGGAAGTGAAGGCGGGGCAAAAAATAGCGACCATGGGTAGCACCGGAACCAGTTCTACACGCTTGCATTTTGAAATTCGTTACAAGGGGAAATCCGTAAACCCGCTGCGTTATTTACCGCAGCGATAAATCGACGGAACCTGGCTGACACTTGCTAGTTCCGTCAAGGGATCACGGGTAGGAGCCACCTTATGAGTCAGAATACGCTGAAAGTTCATGATTTAAATGAAGACGCGGAATTTGATGAGAACGGAGTTGAGGTTTTTGACGAAAAAGCCTTAGTTGAAGAGGAACCCAGTGATAACGAGTTGGCTGAAGAGGAGCTGTTATCGCAGGGGGCCACACAGCGTGTGTTGGACGCGACTCAGCTTTACCTTGGTGAAATCGGATATTCGCCACTGCTAACAGCCGAAGAAGAAGTGTATTTCGCGCGTCGCGCACTGCGCGGAGATGTTGCCTCACGCCGTCGGATGATTGAAAGTAACCTGCGTCTGGTGGTGAAAATTGCCCGCCGATACGGCAATCGTGGTCTGGCGTTGCTGGACCTGATCGAAGAGGGCAATCTGGGGCTTATCCGTGCCGTCGAGAAGTTTGACCCGGAACGCGGGTTCCGCTTCTCAACATACGCAACCTGGTGGATTCGCCAGACGATTGAACGGGCGATTATGAACCAAACCCGTACCATTCGACTGCCTATTCACATTGTAAAAGAGCTGAACGTTTACCTGCGTACCGCCCGTGAGTTGTCCCATAAGCTGGACCACGAACCGAGCGCGGAAGAAATCGCAGAGCAACTGGATAAACCGGTTGATGACGTTAGCCGTATGCTTCGTCTTAACGAGCGCATTACCTCGGTGGACACCCCGTTGGGTGGCGACTCCGAAAAAGCGTTGCTGGATATCCTGGCCGATGAAAAAGACAACGGTCCGGAAGACACCACGCAGGATGACGATATGAAGCAGAGTATCGTCAAATGGCTGTTCGAACTGAACGCCAAACAGCGTGAAGTGCTGGCACGTCGTTTCGGTCTGCTGGGTTATGAAGCTGCGACACTGGAAGATGTGGGCCGCGAAATTGGTCTCACGCGTGAACGTGTCCGTCAGATTCAGGTTGAAGGTCTGCGTCGTCTGCGGGAAATTTTGCAGACTCAGGGACTGAATATCGAAGCGCTGTTCCGCGAGTAAGCAAAGTTCCATCAAGAAAGACCAGTCTCTGTGAGGCTGGTCTTTTTTTTGGGGATTGTCCGGCAAGTCCAGGGGAACGGGCTTCAGGCCGGATAAGGCGTGAGCCGCGCCAGGAAAATCATTCCATCATTTTACGCACCAGGCGCGTGAACTGTTCGCGCTCTTCTTCGCTTAGTCGCCCCAGAAATTCCTCGTCCACGCGGTTGCCCAGCGGCATCGTCGTTGTCAGCAACGCTTCGCCCTGCGCAGTGAGAAAAACAAAGCGTCGACGTTTATCCAGCGGATCGTTGTCTCGCCTCACCAGCCCGCGTTTTTCCATTCGGCTTAGCATCTCCGCCAGCGTAGCTTTCGTACTTACCGCAGCCTCGGTGAGGTCGACCTGCTCAATGCCAGGGCGCTCGGCAATAGCGCGCATGACGGCGTACTGAGGTTTGGTCAGCTCCGGTAATTCATGCTGCCAGCGTGCGGTATGCTGCTGAAAAAGCTGCCGTAACAGGTGAAACGCTGTGTTTCGTAACGCCATGGGAACTCCGGTTTGCGTATCGGCTTCTATCATAGCGGTTTCTTACCGGTTTTTTAATGCAGCCGTTTTAAGCGATCCGTGCGGTGCAATTTTCAGGATCTTGTTGTTACTTCATCGCTGGCGTATTTTAATGAAAACGTTCGTATACGAACAATATTGAGGCGATGAATGAGACTGATTGTTGGGATGACTGGCGCAACAGGCGCGCCGCTTGGCGTGGCGCTGCTTCAGGTGTTGCGGCAGATGCCGGAGGTGGAAACGCATCTGGTGATGTCAAAGTGGGCCAAAACCACCATTGAGCTGGAAACGCCCTGGCGGGCGCGGGACGTTGCGGCACTGGCTGATTACTGTCATAGCCCGGCGGATCAGGCGGCCACGATCTCCTCGGGATCCTTTCGTACCTACGGCATGATCGTCATTCCGTGCAGTATGAAAACGTTGGCCGGTATTCGCGCAGGCTATGCCGAAGGCCTGGTGGGGCGCGCTGCCGACGTGGTGCTGAAAGAGGGGCGCAAACTGGTGCTGGTGCCGCGCGAAATGCCGCTTAGCACCCTGCATCTGGAGAACATGCTTGCCTTATCCCGCATGGGCGTGGCGATGGTGCCGCCGATGCCCGCGTTCTACAACCATCCACAAACCGTAGATGACATCACTCAGCATATCGTGGCGCGCGTACTCGACCAGTTCGCGCTTGAGCATCCCCACGCCCGCCGCTGGCAGGGGTTGCAGCAGGAGCGGAATTTTTCTCAGGAGAATGAATAATGGCATTTGATGATTTACGCAGCTTTTTACAGGCGCTGGACGAGCAGGGGCAACTGCTGAAGATCGGTGAAGAAGTGAGCGCCGAGCCGGATCTGGCGGCAGCCGCTAACGCCACCGGACGTATTGGCGACGGCGCGCCCGCGCTGTGGTTTGATAACATTCGTGGCTTCACCGACGCGCGCGTGGCGATGAACACCATCGGTTCGTGGCAAAACCACGCGATCTCACTGGGGTTGCCACCGAATACGCCGGTAAAAAAGCAAATAGATGAGTTTATTCGTCGCTGGGATCACTTTCCCGTTGCGCCGGAACGGCGGGCGAATCCGGCATGGGCGGAAAACACCGTTGACGGCGATGCGATCAACCTTTTCGACATCCTGCCGCTGTTTCGACTGAACGACGGTGACGGCGGTTTTTACCTCGATAAAGCCTGCGTGGTCTCCCGCGATCCGCTTGACCCGGACAACTTCGGCAAGCAAAACGTCGGGATTTACCGCATGGAAGTCAAAGGCAAGCGCAAACTTGGTCTGCAACCGGTGCCGATGCATGACATCGCGCTGCATCTGCATAAAGCGGAAGAGCGCGGTGAGGATCTGCCGATTGCGATTACCCTCGGTAATGATCCGATCATCACTCTGATGGGCGCCACACCGCTGAAGTACGATCAGTCGGAGTATGAAATGGCCGGCGCGCTGCGCGAAAGCCCGTATCCCATCGCCACCGCCCCGCTGACCGGCTTTGACGTACCCTGGGGCTCCGAAGTGATCCTCGAGGGCGTCATCGAAAGCCGTAAGCGCGAGATCGAAGGGCCGTTCGGGGAGTTTACCGGCCACTACTCCGGCGGACGCAATATGACGGTGGTGCGTATTGATAAGGTCTCTTACCGCAGCAAACCGATTTTTGAGTCGCTTTATCTCGGGATGCCATGGACTGAAATCGACTATCTGATGGGACCGGCGACCTGCGTACCGCTGTATCAGCAACTGAAAGCGGAATTCCCGGAGGTTCAGGCGGTAAACGCGATGTACACCCACGGCCTGCTGGCGATTATTTCGACCAAAAAGCGCTACGGCGGTTTTGCCCGCGCCGTGGGCCTGCGCGCGATGACCACGCCGCACGGTCTCGGCTACGTGAAGATGGTGATTATGGTTGACGAAGATGTCGATCCGTTCAATCTGCCGCAGGTGATGTGGGCGCTGTCGTCGAAGGTCAATCCAGCGGGAGATTTGGTGCAGTTGCCGAATATGTCGGTGCTGGAGCTGGATCCCGGTTCAAGTCCGGCGGGGATCACCGACAAGCTGATTATTGACGCCACCACGCCGGTTGCGCCGGACAACCGCGGACATTACAGCCAGCCGGTCTGCGATCTCCCGGAAACCAAAGCCTGGGCGGAGAAACTGACCGCCATGCTGGCTAACCGTAAATAAGGAGGAGCAGATGATTTGTCCACGTTGTGCCGATGAGCAGATTAAAGTGATGGCGACCTCGCCGGTGAAGGGGGTCTGGACGGTTTACCAGTGTCAGCATTGCCTGTATACCTGGCGCGATACCGAACCGCTACGCCGTACCCGCCGCGAGCATTATCCCGAGGCGTTTCGCATGACGCAGAAGGATATCGACGACGCGCCGATGGTGCCCGCTATCCCGCCGTTGCTGGCGGAAGATAAGCGTTAATACAGAACCGGATAGCAGCGACGCTTTATCGGGCCTACGAATTTTTAACGCCGTAGGCCCGATAAGCGCAACGCCACCGGGCGATAACGGTTACACCAGGCTCTTGAGCCGGTAAATCCACTCCAGCGCCTGGCGCGGCGTCAGCGAATCCGGATCGAGATTTTCCAGCGCTTCCACGGCAGGAGAGGTGTCCTCTGGCATCGACAGCAGCGACATCTGCGTGCCATCGACCTGCGTAGCGGCAGCGTTAGGCGAAATGCTTTCCAGCTCGCGCAACTTCTGGCGCGCGCGCTTAATCACCTCTTTCGGCACACCCGCCAGTGCCGCCACTGCCAGACCATAGCTTTTGCTGGCCGCGCCGTCCTGCACGCTGTGCATAAAGGCGATGGTATCGCCATGTTCCAGCGCATCCAGATGGACATTGGCTACCCCTTCCATTTTTTCCGGTAATTGGGTCAGCTCGAAGTAGTGTGTCGCAAACAGCGTCAGCGCCTTGATCTTATTCGCCAAGTTTTCCGCGCAGGCCCATGCCAGCGACAGGCCGTCGTAAGTGGAGGTGCCGCGTCCGATTTCATCCATCAGCACCAGGCTGTTCTCGGTGGCGTTATGCAAAATGTTGGCGGTTTCAGTCATCTCCACCATGAAGGTGGAACGGCCGGAAGCCAGATCGTCTGCCGCGCCGACGCGGGTGAAGATGCGATCAATCGGACCAATCTCCACTTTCTGGGCGGGCACATAGCTGCCAATGTATGCCAGCAGCGCGATCAACGCGGTCTGACGCATATAGGTGCTTTTACCCCCCATGTTCGGCCCGGTGATAATCAACATCCGCCGCTGCGGCGTGAGATCCAGCGGGTTGGCGATAAACGGCTCATTGAGCACCTGCTCAACCACCGGATGACGGCCTTCGGTAATGCGAATGCCCGGCTTATCGGTGAAGACAGGGCAGGTATAGTTGAGTGTGTAAGCGCGCTCTGCCAGGTTCACCAGCACGTCGAGTTCCGCCAGCGCATTAGCGCTTTGCTGCAGATCTGCCAGATGTGGCAGCAGCAGGTCGAACAGTTCGTCATAAAGCTGTTTTTCCAGCGCCAGCGCTTTGCCCTTAGAGGTGAGCACTTTATCTTCGTACTCTTTCAACTCCGGTATAATGTAGCGCTCGGCGTTTTTCAGCGTCTGACGGCGGACGTAGTTGATTGGCGCCAGGTGGCTCTGCCCGCGGCTAATCTGAATGTAGTAACCGTGTACGGCGTTAAAACCGACTTTGAGAGTGTCCAGTCCGGTACGTTCGCGCTCGCGGATCTCCAGCCGGTCGAGATAGTCGGTCGCGCCGTCAGCCAGCGCGCGCCATTCGTCCAGCTCTTCGTTGTAGCCCGGTGCGATAACGCCGCCGTCACGGACCAGCACCGGCGGCGCGTCGATGATGGCGCGCTCCAGCAGATCGCGCTGTTCAGCAAATTCGCCCATCTTTTCGCGCAGCCTCTGCACGGGGGCGCTGTTTACCGATTCCAGTTGCGCGCGCAGTTCCGGAAGCTGCTGGAAGGCGTGACGCATACGGGCGAGATCGCGAGGACGGGCGGTTCGCAGGGCCAGACGCGCGAGGATACGCTCCAGATCACCGACCTGACGCAGCACCGGTTGCAGGTCGCCAGTGGCATCCTGTAACGCGCCGATAGTTTGCTGACGTTCGGTGAGGATGTTGATGTCGCGCACCGGCATATGCAGCCAGCGTTTGAGCATACGACTGCCCATCGGGGTCACGGTGCAGTCGAGCACCGAGGCCAGCGTATTGTCCACGCCGCCCGCCAGATTCTGGGTGATTTCCAGATTACGACGCGTAGCGGCATCCATAATGATGCTGTCCTGCTGGCGCTCCATGGTGATGGAACGGATATGCGGCAGAGAGGTGCGTTGGGTATCTTTCACATACTGCAAAAGGCATCCTGCGGCGCAAAGCCCACGCGGCGCGTTTTCGACGCCGAAACCGATCAGATCCCGGGTGCCAAACTGCAAATTAAGCTGTTGCCGGGCGGTATCAATCTCGAATTCCCATAGTGGGCGACGACGCAACCCACGGCGCCCCTCAATCAGCGCCATCTCGGCGAAATCTTCCGCGTACAGTAATTCTGCCGGGTTGGTGCGTTGCAGCTCGGCAGCCATCGTTTCGCGGTCGGCGGGTTCGCTCAGACGAAAGCGCCCGGAGCTGATATCCAGCGTCGCGTAGCCGTAGCCTTTGCTGTCCTGCCAGATGGCGGCCAGCAGGTTGTCCTGGCGCTCCTGCAACAGCGCTTCATCGCTGATGGTGCCTGGCGTGACAATGCGAACCACCTTACGTTCAACCGGACCTTTGCTGGTGGCCGGGTCGCCAATCTGTTCGCAAATAGCGACTGATTCGCCCTGATTGACCAGCTTCGCGAGATAGTTTTCGACGGCATGGTGGGGGATGCCCGCCATCGGAATCGGTTCGCCCGCCGACGCGCCGCGTTTGGTCAGCGATATATCGAGCAACTGCGACGCACGTTTCGCATCGTCATAAAACAGTTCGTAAAAGTCACCCATGCGGTAAAAAAGCAGGATCTCAGGATGCTGGGCTTTCAGCTTGAGATACTGCTGCATCATGGGCGTGTGGTTAGAGAAATCCTTATCAAATGACTCATTCATATTGATTTTACTCGTTTTTTAAGTCTTTTACGTGCTCAAATGGCCCCAAGTGAAACCTCCTTGAACCCACATAAACCCATAAATTTGTATACCAGAAGTCTACCGGTTAGTTTCGGGTATATACTCTGGCTTGCTGGTATACATTAAATGAAAATGACACTCACTCAGTCGATTATAATCAATGAGTTATCTAGCGACGTCAAACCAGATATCGGCCAGCAAGAGCGAGGTGTCTACTTACCCAGTCCTGAACGAAAGCCGTATCTTATCACTGACAACCACAGGGATTCACCCGTAGGTTGTGGTGTCAAAATCAGTGCCGCCAAAAAGACCTGTATCCTTCAACGAGGTATGTCATCAGCAGACAAGCGACAGGTGGCAAGGCGTTAAAACAGGTTATCAGATCTACTATTAGTAATGTCTCAGATTCTGCCAGCATTGATCAGTCACGCGAGACTGCTCGCAAATTCATTGAAACTATGAAGTTGACCAGATGAAAACCGGATGCGGAGACGCGAGAAGCAAAGGCTTTATATTGCTAAAAAATCCTGGGCGCTGCGTGAACCTTTAAGGAGGGTTGATATGAATTTGCGTAGAAGTTTTGGTATACTGTTTGAACGATGTCTTTCAGCCCAGATTCTGCTTTTCAGGAGTGTTTATGAACAACAAAAAAACTCAGGCAAGCTACGCTAAGCCATCTCGCGCTGACATCGTTCGCTCGGTAGCAACATCTACGGCTGTTGAAACAGGGCAGTCCTCCGAGAAGATCGAAGCTTCCCTTGAAGCGATACGTAAAAAGTTCGCCCATCTTCGCCTTGCTTAATCCCTTCTTAATCCCTCACTGACCCAGTGTTTCATCGGTTCGTAGTCCATTGATATGCCAGCATGGATGGCCGAGATATACTGGGCTTTGTTTTGCTCCCAGCTTTGATAATCCAGCGGTTTGTACCCTCCCTGAACGGCCATCACGTCGGCCAGCAGCCGCGACAGGCGTCCGTTTCCCTCTCTGAATGGATGGATAAGTATTAGCTCGACATGGGTGATGGCGATAGCGGTGATGAGTTGTTCTTCGTCCATGCCGCTACATGGCGTGAAAGGAGCAAGATATTTGGTATCGAATTCGTTCAGTAGTTTTGGTAACTGTGCTGAGGGGGCAAACATAAAGCCGCCTTTGCTGATGTTAACCGTTCTTTCTTGTCCAGCCCACTCGTAGATGTTACCTAACCAGCGGTGGTGCCAGCGTTTTAGCATGGCGACGCTGAGCTGTCCTTCCGGAAACTGTTCTTCAAAAACGGACTGGTAGAGTTGTTCTAACAGGACAAGTTCAGCCTCATTCATCTCATCAGAAGTCGCGATCCCCAGCTTGTTAGCCAAAACCTGCTCGCCAGAGTCTTTCTCATACTGGCCTTCACTGCTGGATACATGGTATCGGCTCATGGAGATGCCCTGTGTTATTAGAGGGAGAAAAACAGAGGAAGTATAACGCCAGACGAGTATGGCAAACAATGTTCGTAAAATCAGTTAGTTAAATAAATGTAGGCTGAAATGCAGTTTTTGGTATTTTTATGAAAATAATCGTTATTTATCAATATCAACACACTAATGCATCATTGGGGTATGGGCGTCGAGATTATCGATTGTACTCATGAAGTTGTGTCCAGTTCCCTGAATTTAAACGGATTGCGATGCTTTTCGTTTTCGTTGTTATCACATAAGGGGCTTATGATAACGGAGATAAGCAACTCAGGGAAAGCGAGGATCGAGACTTCTCGATCCTCATTCCATTTCGGTTTAGCCAAACCGTGGCAGGAGGTTAAAGGTGCTGCCGAACCAGCAAAGAATGACCGTAATGCCGAAAAATATCACCACCATGGGGATCGCTCTGCCGCCCCATACGGTGAACATTTTATCCGGAAAGCGTTCACGCGATTTCAACGCAAGGAATGCCGGCACGATAACCGCCCAGATGGTGGCACACAGCCCGGCTCCGCCAATCGCGTAGATAAAACCGTTTGGGAACAGCAGGTACAACGCAGCCGGAGGTAAAAAGGTAAACAGCAGGGTTTTGAATCGCCCGAGGGGGGAATTGTCGATTTTGAACAGATCCGCCAGGTAGTCGAACAGCCCCAGCGTGACGCCAAAGAATGAACTGGCTACCGCAAGGTTAGAAAAGATCAGCAGAAAAAACTCGATAATGCCATGTTGGTTAGTGCCTAAAAATGACTTTACCAGCGAATCAACATTGCCGCCTGAGGCGATGATCTCCTTGAAGTTGCTGCGATGAATATTGCCCATCGTGCAGTACAGCCAGAACAGATAAATCACCAGCGCCAGCAGTGAACCAAAGACGATGCTTTTGATCAGCTTATCCTTTCTCTTGCCGTAACAGATAATCAGGCTGGGAATATTGCCGTGAAAACCGAACGAAGCCAGGCAGACCGGAACCGCCATCAAAATATAGGGCAGATAGGTGCGATTGGCCTGTGGCTCGGCGATGTCCCTGAGAATGGAATAGTCAACCTGAAAGAAGAATGAGCCGAACACCACGATAAAGGCAATGATCTTAATGCCGAGAAAAAAAGAGGTGATGCGACTGGCGGCGAGAGAACTGATCCACAAAATGCTGGCGACGAAGATTGCGCTACCTATGCCCACGATCCTCGGATTCACATGTGTGCCGGTGTTAATCGCAATGGTTTCGCTAATGATTGCCCCGTTCGCCGAAATATAGGCATAGGTCAAAATATATAACACGAAAGCGACGGTGATACCGCTGATGATGTTCCACTTCGCGCCTATTAAATCTTTCGTAATGGTGTTAAAGCTGGATCCTACGGGGTAATTAAGGTTGGCTTCTAATAACAATAACCCGGAATGCAACATGGAAAACCAGGAGATAATTAAAATAAACGCCCCCCAGAAAAACCACGCGCCAGCAAGGTCAACCGGTAAAGCAAACATCCCGCCACCAATAACGGTGCCGGCAATCACCATAATTCCCCAGAATGAGGAGTGTTTTTTATTTGCGTCTTCGTCCATGGCGTTCCCTTAATGATAACGGCTAAGTCGGTGTTGTCGTCAGGAATAACAATAATGCCAGGCTTGAATTCGCCAGCGGCGTTATCAAGGCGATAACGCCGCTGGCGTCAGGGTTAATTACACTTCCGCGAGTCGCGCGGTAAAGTGACGTAAGACTTTTGGCTCGTAGGTGAAGGTTAACCCTTTAATATTATGGGCATTCTCTTTGACGTGTCCGAAGGCTTCAATAATAAAGTCCATATGCGTTTGGGTGTACGTCGCGCGGGGGATGGTTAAGCGCAGCAGCTCGGCCGGACACGGTAGCTGCTTGCCGGTTTTCGGATCGCGGCCAAGCAGGAATGACCCAATCTCGACGGCGCGAATGCCCGCGACTTTATACAGTTCGCAGGCCAACGCCTGGGCCGGGAACTGCTCAGCAGGAATATGCGGCAGCAGCTTACCGGCGTCGACGAATGCCGCATGCCCGCCCGCTTGCTGACAGGTCACGCCGATGGCTTCCAGGCCGTCTACCAGGTACTGAACCTGCGCGATGCGGTAGGATAGCCAGTCCTGGTTCATCCCATCGTAGAGGCCCGCGGCCAGACGCTCCATTGCGCCGCCTTCCAGCCCGCCGTATGTCGGGAAGCCTTCCTGCACCACGCAAATCGTCCTGCATTCGGTATACACATCGAGGAAACTGTCGTCTTTAATGCACAGCAGCCCGCCCATTGGCACCATGGCATCCTTCTTCGCTGACATGGCGAGCATATCCGCATACTTATAGGTCTCGCGGGTGATCTCTTCAATGGTCCAGTCCTGATAACCCGGCTCTCGTTGCTGAATAAACCAGGCGTTTTCCGCAAAGCGCGCCGAGTCCATTACCACCGGAATATCGTACTTCTTCGCGATAGCGTACATCGCTTTCAGGTTCGCGAGCGAAACCGGCTGGCCACCCGCCGAGTTACAGGTAATGGTCGCCACGATATAAGGGACATTATTCGGGCCGACGGTTTCAATTTCATGCTCCAGACTCTGCAGATCAAAATCACCCTTAAAGTCATTGCGAACGGCAGTATCAAACGCTTCCTTAATGTAGACGTTGCGAACGGTACAGCCGTTAATCTGGCTATGACCCTGGGTGGTGTCGAAGAAATAGTTGGAGAAAGCCACCATTTTGCTGCGATCGAGGCCTTTTTCCTGCTCGCGTTTTTTGATTAGCACCGGAATGTAGATTTGTTCAGCGCCGCGCCCCTGGTGCGTTGGAATGGTGTACTGATAACCAAAAATATCGTTCACCGCTTTGCATAACGCATAATAGCTTCGGCTGCCGCTGTAAGCTTCATCGCCGCGCATCATTGCCGCCTGCATATTTTGCGTGACGGCGCCGGTGCCGCTGTCAGTCAGCAGATCAATAAAGACATCTTCGCTATCCAGCAGGAAGGGGTTCATCCCGGCGTTAATAATCGCATTGTCACGATGCTCCCGGGTGGTGCGTTTTACCGGTTCAATAACGCGAATACGAAAAGGTTCTGGCAGATGTTTAAAGTTATTCATGATGTCATCCTTTAATCTTTATTTTGGGCGCGCGATTCCCGGGGTTATTCATGAAATATGAAAACCACTTTTCTGACGCAATACGAATTCGTCTTTATGATTAACCGTAGATCGTCGAAACGACTGACCTTCGCCAATTTATCAGGGCGAGTCAAAACCGCTGCGGTGAAACAGAAATCATAAAAACAAGTATGGGATATCAGTTACTGGCTAAATAAATAGCCTGCAATGATATTGCGGTGGAGGCGTATGTGGCGTTAAGGACGGTGATTGACAATAACGGTGTCAATATTAAACCATTTGGACATTTTATAAGATGTGGTCAGGATGTTCATAATGTACGTTCTCCATTAGTCACGAATATACATTATGTTATTTTCTCTTTTTGTCTAATCTTTGTGCATTCAATTGTGAATTTGGTCACGAACGATGTCATTCAACGATTTTATCAGCGTAAAAGAGGAGCGCTACGTCGCGATCCTCTTTATGCCACGAAATCAGACGGGCTGGCGGCTCCGCATTTCAGATCGCCGATCGCGAAGGGATGAATAAATAAACGCGACGATAAAAATCACCGTAAACAGCACAACAATCGTTGGCGCAGGGGCGCTGTCTAAGAAAAAGGATAAATAGACCCCGAGAAACGCGCTGATCGTCGACAGCAACACCGCCAGCAACAGCGCGTGGCCAAAACGGCGGGTGAGCAGAATGGCAATCGCGCCAGGGGCGATCAGCAGAGAAATCGACAAAATAATGCCGACCGATTTTAACGTCGCGACAATGGTCAGGGCGATCATGCACAGCAGACCGTAATGCAGCAGCGTGGTGTTCAGCCCACAGGCTTTCGCCTGATGGGGATCGAAAGCGTGCAGCAGCAAATCTTTCCATTTTACGCCGATAATCAGCGCGATCCCCAGGGCAATAAGCGCGGTTTGCAGAATATCGACCAGCGATACCCCAAGCATGTCGCCGAACAGAATATGGTCCAGATGCACTTCAGACTGAATTGACACGTACAGCACCAGCCCTGCGCCAAACATACCAGAGAATACGATCCCCATGATGGTATCGCGTTTAATGCGGCTGTTATCGTCGAGAAAGCCCGTGGCGACAGCGCAAAACAGCCCGGCGATAAACGCGCCGATAGCCAGCGGAATACCGACGATATACGCCAGCACAATACCCGGAAACACCGCGTGACTCATGGCATCACCCATGAGCGCCCAGCCTTTCAGCACCAGAAAGACCGACAGCAGCGCGCAGGGAATAGCGACAATGACGGAAACGGCAAGGGCGTTCAGCATAAAGTCGAACTGAAAAGGCTCAAGCAGTGTGCTTAAGAACATGACGGCTCCTTAAGGCGTGCGCGACGTCGGTTAGCGAGCAGTCCGTGCTTCGGCGCAAATATAAACGTCAGCAAAAACAGTAATGTTTGCAGGACCACGATAATTCCTCCGGTGGCGCCGTCCAGCCAGTAGCTGAGCCAGGCGCCGAAGAAGCTGGTCAGGCTACCAATGGCGACAGCGAGAGTCAGTAAACGCGGAAAGCGGTCGGTTAACAGCCAGGCCGTTGCGCCGGGCGTGACCACAAGGCAGATCACCAGAAAGGCTCCAACGGTTTGCAGGGCGGCAACGGTCGACACCGACAGCAGGGTAAAAAACAGCAGCTTCAGACGACCCGGGTTCAGGCCAATTGAACGGGCGTGGTTTTCATCAAAGAAGGTGACCATCAGGTCTTTCCACTTTAACAACAGGATGAGCAAAGAAACCACGCCGATAATTGCTAACTGCAGAATGTCTTCCGGCGCGATAGCCAGCACGTTACCGAGGATTATCGTCTGAATATTCACCGACATCGGGTTTAGTGACACCATAAACAGTCCGATGCCAAAAAATGAGGAAAAAATCAGACCGATAATGGCGTCCTCTTTTAACCGGGAGCGCTGATTAAGAAACAACATACTGCCCGCCGCCAGGCCGCCGGAAAGAAACGCGCCGACAGAGAAGGGAAGACCCAGCATAAACGCCCCGGCGACGCCGGGCACGATCGAATGCGACAGCGCATCGCCAATCAGCGACCAACCCTTGAGCATCAAATAGCAGGAGAGAAATGCGCACAGGCCGCCGACCATCGCCGAGACCCACATTGCATTGAGCATGTACTGATAGCCAAACGGCTCGGTCAGCCAGTTCATCATTGACCTCCCTCAACCGTACGGCGGGCGATAAACGGGCGTTCATCATCAGTAATGATATGTTCTTCGCCGCCGCTGAGCGCGACGTGTCGCAAAACGCCGCTGAACGCCAGTTCCAGGTTTTCGGCGGTAAAGGTGGTATCGGTAGGGCCGCTAGCCAGCACCGTGCCTTTGATCATCACGGTGTAATCGCAAAACTCGGTTACCGAGCCGAGATTATGCGTCGATACCAGCATGGTGCGCCCCTCGTCGCGCAGTTCACGCAACAGCGCAATAATGCGGGCTTCGGTTTTAACGTCCACACCGGTGAAAGGTTCATCCAGCAGGATCACCTGACCCTCCTGGGCGATCGCTCTGGCAAGAAATACGCGTTTTTTTTGCCCGCCGGACAGTTCACCAATCTGGCGGTGGCGGTATGCCAGCATATCTACCCGTGCCAGCGCCGCGTCGACGCGCGCATGATCTTCCGCGCTCGCTCGGCGCAGCCAGCCCATGTGACCGTAGCGTCCCATCATCACCACATCTTCCACCAGCACCGGAAAAGACCAGTCCACTTCTTCGGACTGCGGCACATAAGCGATCAGATTGTGCTTCAGCGCCTTGCTCACCGGCTGTTGCAGAATGGCGATATTCCCTGCAGCCAGCCGGACAAAGCCCATTAGCGCCTTAAACAGCGTCGATTTTCCCGAGCCGTTCACCCCGACCAGCGCGGCGATGGAGCCGCCCGGCACCTGAAACGTGGCATCCCGCAGCGCGGTGTGACCGTTGCGATACGTCACCGTCAGCTGATTCACGGTAATCGCAGATGGACTCATGGTTGGCTCCTCAGACCGTCGTTAATCCCTTTGACGATGGTTTCAGTGGTGACGCGCAGCAGCTCGAGATAGGTCGGAACCGGACCGTCTGCCGCGCTCAGGGAGTCGACATACAGCACGCCGCCATAGTGTGCGCCGGATTCCCGCGCCACCTGGCGGGCAGGTTTATCCGGGACGGTGCTTTCACTGAATACCGCAGGGATGTGGTGCGCTTTGATGGCGTCGATCACTTTGCGCACCTGTTTCGGCGTGCCCTGCTGATCGGCGTTGATTGGCCAGAGATAAAGCTCTTTCAGCCCGTTATCGCGCGCAAGGTAAGAGAAAGCCCCTTCGCTGGTGACCAACCAGCGTTTGTCGGCGGGGATCTTCGCCAGTTCGGCCTGTAACGGAGCCAGCGCCTTGCGGATTTCCGCTTTATAGGTCTCGGCGTTTTTCTGGTAAACCGCGGCGTTGTCCGGATCGTATTTCACCAGTGCAGCGCGAATATTATCGACATAGATTAAGGCGTTTTCTGCCGACATCCACGCGTGCGGATTAGGCTTCCCGTTATAGGGACCTTCGCTGATGCCCATTGGCTTCACGCCGTTTGAGACCGTGACTTCTGGTACGCCGTCCAAATGCTGGTAAAAGCGGGCAAACCACAGTTCCAGATTCAGGCCATTAGAGAGGATCAACTGCGCGCCTTGTGCCCGTTTAATGTCGCCAGGCGTGGGTTGATACTCATGAATTTCTGCGCCGGGCTTGGTGATGGAGCTGACGTCTGCCGCATCGCCCGCGACATTTCGCGCCATGTCAGCGATCACCGTGAAGGTGGTAATGACTTTGAATTTCTCTTTTGCATACGCAGGCGACAGCGCAAAAACGGCAAGTGCGCCAGTGAACAGGAGCGATGTTAAACGGGGCAGGTGCGGCATAGTATCCCTCATAATAAAGTGGTTAATTATTCATCGAATATAGCCTTTGCTATGTTATATAGCACAAGGTATAGATAAGATACAGTTAAATGAAAATAATTCTTATTTGACTGACCGGTGAGGAACCTGTCACCTTCGGGGGATAGTGTCGTGAATAGTTAAGTTGTAGAATAAATGCATCTTAATGCCGCGGAGGGCACATCATGACCGGCAAGCGTATTGCTCGTGAAAAATTGACGATTAAAAAGATGATCGCGCTATACGAAAGCCAGTGTCCGCAGGCGTCTGACGAATCAGGGCACTATGACGCGCTGTTCGCCTATGCGCAAAAGCGGCTGGACAGATGCGTGTTTGGCGAGGAAAAACCGGCCTGTAAACAGTGTCCGGTGCACTGTTACCAGCCCGCTAAGCGCGAGGAAATGAAGCAGATCATGCGCTGGGCGGGGCCGAGAATGCTCTGGCGGCATCCGATCCTCACCGTTCAGCATTTGATTGACGATAAACGTCCCGTTCCGGCGCTGCCCGAAAAATTTCAGCGTAAGAAGCGCAGGGAAGAGGGCTGAACGGGTAGGACGAATAAGGCGCATGCGCCTTATTCGTCAATGGCCTCTTACACCAGCGCGTCCTTATCAATCCCCAGTCTTTTCATGCGCGACAGCAGGGTGGTGCGCTTCAGGCCCAGACGCTGGGCTGCGCCTTTCGGCCCCGCAACCACGCCGTTGGTCTCTTTTAATACGCGCATAATCAACTGGTACTCATCCTCGCCGTCCTGCGCCACTTCGGTCGCCACCGGCGGCGTGTGAGGCGTGAGCATTCCCATATCCGGTAGCGAGAGCTGGAGCACGTTGCCTCTGGTGAGCAGTACGGCGCGCTCAATAACGTTTTCCAGTTCACGTACGTTACCCGGCCACTCCATACTGCTAAGCGTACGCAGGGTTTCCGCCGGAATGCTGTCGATATTGCGTCCCAGACGGCGGGCGATCTTGAAGGTAAACGCTTTGACCAGCAGTGGAATATCTTCCGGGCGCTCGCGCAACGGCGGCAACTGGATCGGAAAAACATTCAGCCGGTAGTAAAGGTCGCTGCGAAACTCGCGGTCGAGAACCATTTTTTTCAGATCGCGGTTAGTGGCGGCAATCAGGCGTACATCGGTCTGGATCAGTTTGTTGCTGCCCAGCCGTTCAAATTCCTGCTCCTGTAACACGCGCAACAGTTTCGGCTGCAACTCCAGCGGCATATCGCCCACTTCATCCAGAAACAGGGAACTTTTATCCGCCAGCTCAAAACGGCCTATCCGCTGCGCGCTGGCGCCGGTAAACGCCCCGCGCTCATGACCGAACAGATCGCTTTCCAGCAGTCCGGCGGGCATTGCCGCGCAGTTCATTTTCACCATCCGGCGTGCGTTGCGGCCGCTCAGGTTATGAATCGCCCGGGCAATCAACTCCTTCCCGGTGCCGGTTTCACCGAGGATCAGCACCGTACTGTCGCTTTGCGCGACCATCTCTACCTGCTTCAGTACGCTGTACATTGCCTCGCTGCGACCGATGATCTCGCCGAACTCACTGTCGACGTTGTTGAGCTGTTCGGTCAGCGCCAGGTTCTCGTCCACCAGACGTTCTTTCAGACGGTGGATTTCCTGATACGCCCGCGCGTTATCAACAGCGATCGCCACACGTTCGGCAATCTGGCGCAGCAGCTTCAGGTTGGCGGTGGTAAACACTTTTTCTTCGCACTGCGCCAGTTTCAGCACCCCGACCATGCTATTGCCTGACATCAGCGGCAACAGGCACAGCGTCTGGATCTGATTACCCCAGGTTTCAAACAGCATCCGTTCATATGGCGCCAGCGCATCCCGTTCATTGAGGTTGATAAGCAGCATCTCTTTGCTTTTAAACACCCGTTCGGTCAGGGTACCGGCTTCATCGACTTCGCTCTGTTCGTGCGCGGGATGATTCTGATCGAGATAATGCGTGGAATAGATATTGAGTTTGTTTTTCCGGTGGCTGCGCAGAACGATGCTGATGTCGTCAATGTTGAAATAATGATGGATCTCTTTGGCGACTTCGCTCACCAGTTCGTCCATATCCAGACGCGAGAGCACAGCGTTGGTGATGGCGACCAGAATACGGAAGTTATCGCGCTCCCGGCACAGAAGTTCGTAATCGACGTTATTGGTTACCCGGCACTGGATCTGCTCTGCCACCACGCCGACGATCTGGGTGAAGGTTTGCAGGCGCTGGTACTCCTTTTCGCTCCAGGAACTTTCTTCACGGCGGGTAAACTCGCAGCCGCCGAAAATGCGTCCTTCCGCCGCCAGCGGCAGCAGGCAGTAATGCCCGAAGGGCTCATACAGACCGCCGGATGCCAGTTGCGGCCAGGTCTCGCTGAACTCGGTATAGTGACAGTGCAGGGCGTCAGGACGGGAGAGGATCCGACGAATCGGCCCGTGAGCCAGCACCGTCTCATCCTCATAAGCGACGGGTTTACCCTGTTCGCGCGTGGCGTAATACGATGCGCGCTGCGTTTCGGCTTGCCACAACACTATCGCCGCGCTGTCGGCAAGCGTAGAGCGCTTTACCAACTGCGAAAGCGCCTCACTCAGCGATTGCAGGTCGGGCTGCTGTAATAATGTACGAGTGATATCGAACAATCCTTGCTGCCCGAGATCGCTCATCGGTGTATACGACATGTTGCTTTTCCAGGAAAGTACCGCTGCGCGGTGAGAAAAGTGAGTTAAATTATAGGTATTCTTTTGCGTTTATTGCGGGCCACTGGGTCGACCCGCTTGTACTGACCGGACAAGCATTTAGCGTCATCCGGCAACATAACGAACTTAACAGATCCGCGGCAGCGGCTCGGCGTGCGGGAGATCGAGCGTTCGCTTCACGCCGTACAGACCCGCCAGCCGCACGCCTTTGCGCTCGACCACGTCACCAATCAGCGCGGCGTCGCGCCCCAGCGGATGCGCATGCAGCGCCGCCAACACCGCTTCTGCCGCATCACGTTCCACGGCAATCACCAGTTTGCCTTCGTTGGCAAAGTTGAGCGCGTCCAGCCCCAGCAGCTCGCATACTCCCCGAACGGCAGGCTTTACGGGAAGAGCGGATTCGGACAGCTCAATGCCATAACCGCAGGCGGCGGCAAATTCATGGACCACCGCGTTGACACCGCCGCGGGTGGCGTCGCGCAGCGCCTTCACGCCCGGAATATCCCGCAGGGCCTGAATCAGCGGCGTCAGCACCGCGCAGTCGCTGACCAGTTCGCCGTCCAGCCCGAGCTGTTCGCGCAGGTTGAGGATAGTGGCGCCGTGGTCGCCAAGGGTGCCGCTGACCAGCAGCACATCGCCCGCAGACAGGGTTTGCGCGCCCCAGTGGATGCTGGCAGGAATCGCCCCCATTCCGGCGGTGTTGATAAACAGCTTGTCCGCCGCGCCGCGCTGCACGACTTTGGTGTCGCCGGTGACGATGGCGATATTTGCTTCGCGCGCGGTCGCCGCCATGCTGCTCACCACGGCTTTCAACGTCTCCATCGGCAGACCTTCTTCAAGGATAAAGCCGCAGGAGAGATAGCGCGGAACAGCGCCGCTGACCGCCACGTCGTTGGCGGTGCCGCAGATCGCCAGCTTGCCGATATTGCCGCCGGGGAAAAACAGCGGGTCAATAACGTAGCTGTCGGTCGAAAAGGCCAGCCGATCGCCTTCGGCCACCAGTTGCGCCAGTTCCAGCCGCGCCTGGTCTTCCTGCTCGGCGAGCCACGGGTTGGCGAAGGCCTCCATAAACAGGCTGTTAATCAGCTGCTGCATGGCCTGTCCGCCGCTACCGTGGGCGAGTTGTACGCTGTTCATGCTTCACACTCCTGCTGACGATACTGATACCAGGCGGCACATGCGCCTTCTGAAGACACCATCAACGCGCCAAATGCGCTTTCCGGGTTACAGGTTTTGCCAAACAACGGACACTGATGCGGCTTACATTTGCCGGTCAGCACTTCGCCACAGCGCGCGCGCGGGTCGTCGTAAACCTGCTGCGGCGCTGGACGGAAGTGGGTTTCAGCATCAAAACGCTGATAATCAGGCGTCAAATGCACGCCGGACGATTCAATCACCCCCAGACCGCGCCACTCGCTGTCGCCGGTCACGCAAAACACCTCGGCGATCGCCTGCTGCGCCAGCAGATTTCCGGCGTCGGGCACCACGCGGCGGTACTGGTTTTCCACCTGGCTGTGGGCCGCTATTTTCTGCTCAACCAGCATCACTACGCCTTGCAGTAGATCAAGCGGTTCGAATCCGGCGACCACCAGCGGACGATCGAACTCACGTGCTATGAAATCATAGGCGTTGGTGCCAATCACCATGCTGACGTGGCCCGGCGCGAGGAACGCGTCGATGCCGTTGTCGGGCTGCTCAAGCAGGCTGCGCAGCGTCGGAATGAGGGTGATGTGCTGGCAGAAAAAGTAAAAGTTCTGCACATCGCGCTGTTTCGCCTGCTGTAAGGTAATGGCCGTGGTTGGCATGGTGGTTTCAAACCCCAGACCGAAGAACACCACTTTGCGCGTCGGGTTTTCCTGCGCCAGTTTAAGGGCATCCATCGGCGAATAAACGATGCGCACATCCGCGCCGCGGGCTTTCGCCTGTAACAGCGATCCCTGTTTGCCGGGTACGCGCATGGCGTCGCCAAAGGTACAAAAAATCACCTCCGGGTGGCTGGCGATTTCAACGCAGCTGTCGATGCGCCCCATGGGCAGTACGCAGACCGGGCAGCCCGGGCCGTGAATGAATTCCACGTTATCCGGCAGCAACTGGTCGAGACCAAACTTAAAGATTGCGTGGGTATGACCGCCGCAGACTTCCATAATGCGCAGCGGACGTTCAGGGGTGTAAGGCAGCAGCGCGGCGCGTTCGCGCAGGTGCTCAATCAACTGCATCACCTGTTCCGGCGCGCGGTATTCGTCAACAAAACGCATTATTTTTCCTCGCCGTACAGCAAAGCGCCGACGTCCGGCTCTACATCAAACATGTTTTGTAGCGCGTCGAGGGTGTCGCGCGCTTCGGCTTCGTTGATGACGCTCATCGCGAAACCAACGTGCACCAGTACCCATTGACCGAGACGCGGCGCGCCGTTTTCGTCATGGCTGCCGACCAGCGTCAGGTCGACGTCGCGCTGGATGCCGCAGACGTCGACTTTGGCCTGGTTACCGTCTATGGCGCGGATTTGGCCGGGAACGCCTATGCACATCGCTGTGCCTCCAGCCAGTTGAGCCATTTCTCCATCCCTTCGCCGCTGGTGGCGGAAATGAGGATGATCTCGATGTCCGGGTTGACTTCCCGGGCGCTGGCCATGCATTTCTCTACGTCAAAATTGAGGTACGGTAGCAGATCGACTTTGTTAAGCAGCATTAACGAGGCGGCGGCAAACATGTGCGGGTATTTCAGCGGTTTGTCTTCACCTTCGGTAACGGAAAGCACCGCGACCTTGTGGCGTTCGCCGAGATCGAAGCTGGCCGGACAGACAAGGTTGCCGACGTTTTCGATAAACAGGATGCCGTTATCGTCAAGCGGTAAGCGTGGCGCGGCGTCGGCAATCATCTGTGCGTCGAGATGGCAGCCTTTGCCAGTGTTGACCTGAATCGCTGGCGTGCCGGTCGCGCGAATGCGCGCGGCATCGTTGACCGTTTGCTGGTCGCCCTCAATGACCGCGCAGGGAACCCGGTCTTTCAGCTTCATCAGCGTTTCGGTGAGCAGGGTGGTTTTACCGGAACCAGGGCTGGAGACGAGGTTGAGCACCAGGTGTTGACGGGCGGCGAAGCGGGCGCGGTTGCGCTCGGCCAGACGGTTATTTTTATCCAGCACGTCGATTTCTACTTCCAGCATGCGGCGCTGGCTCATGCCCGGCGCGTGGGTGCCGGCTTCGCCGTGTCCGTAATGCAGATCGCCTTCTTCGCTCTGGCTCGGGGTGAAGGCAGACGTTTTAATACCGGTAATATTCAGCGCCGGGCGGGCTGCCGGGGCAAAAGGCGCGCTACGAAACGCCGAATGCGGGTTATGCTCATCACCCTCTATATAAAGGTTGCCTTCAGCGCAACCGCACGTTGTACACATTGCTCACTCCTGGTCTCTTTCTTGTTACAGGCTTTCTGCCGGATAAGGCGCAACCGCCGCCCGGCTTAATCTTCTGTTCCATCAATTTCAATTCGCCGAATCTGTAATCCGTCGTCTGCCACGATGCGTAGCGTATCGCTGTTGCATTGCGGACAACGGCGTACGCGGTGGGTCAGTAACGTGACGTATTCCTGACAGCACTCGCACCAGCATTCGGCTTCTTGCTGTTCGAGGTGCAGTTTACAACCTTCCGCAACAGTGCCACGGCATACCAGATCAAAACAAAAGGAGAGAGCGCTGCTTTCAACGCAAGAAAATGCGCCAATTTTGAGCCAGACCCCAGTTATGCGTTTTGCGCCATGCGCAGCGGCCTGCTGTTCGATCAATTCCAGCGCCCGCTGGCAAAGGGTGATTTCGTGCATGTTGCCTCCCGATGTGTTGGCCAGGGTTAAGCAATAAGCGTGCCAGCATGATTATTGTTAAGGCTCGCTGATGACGACGATGACGAAATGACATGTCATTCGCGCGACGAAAGCGATGTGTAAATTTTAAAAATTATTAAAAACAAATAGTTAAAAAGTGGCATGGAATATGCTTATGGCTGGCTATCTCAGTTAAACGGGTAACCTGTCATGACTATTTGGGAAATAAGCGAAAAAGCCGACTACATCGCGCAGCGGCATCGTCGCCTACAGGACCAGTGGCATATTTACTGCAATTCGTTGGTCCAGGGGATCACCCTGTCAAAAGCGCGGCTGCATCATGCGATGAGCTGCGCGCCGGATAAAGACCTGTGCTTCGTCCTGTTCGAACACTTTCGCATCTACGTGACGATGGCGGAGGGCTTTAACAGCCACACCATTGAATACTACGTCGAAACGAAAGACGGTGAAGATAAACAGTTGATTGCGCAAGCCCAGCTCAGCATTGAAGGCAGTGTGGACGGTCGGATCAGCAACCGCGACCGCGAGCAGGTGCTGGAACACTATCTCGACAAAATCGCCAGCGTTTATGACCGTCTGTATGCCGCCGTCGAGAGCGGTTCGCCGATCAATCTGAGCCAACTGGCGGCGGGTGAAAGCCCGGCAGCGTAAGACCGGGACACGACCCGTTTGACATCGTGACGTCGCCGTACGTGTCGTCACGGGAATTTTTAGGGACAGGTGTGTCGATAAGTGTCGAAAGTGACATTTCATCGCCATCTTTTCGTCAAAAATGACTATCACCTGAGGAATGCCTGGTGAATCGTTTTGTAATTGCTGACTCCACGCTCTGTATCGGCTGCCACACCTGTGAAGCCGCCTGTTCAGAGACGCATCGCCAGCACGGCCTGCAGTCTATGCCGCGCCTGAAAGTGATGCTTAACGAAAAAGAATCTGCGCCGCAGCTGTGCCACCATTGTGAAGACGCGCCCTGCGCCACCGTGTGTCCGGTTAACGCCATTAACCGGGTGGATGGCGCCGTACAGCTTAATGAAAGCCTGTGCGTCAGCTGCAAACTGTGCGGCATCGCCTGCCCGTTTGGCGCCATTGAATTTTCCGGCAGCCGACTGCTGCACATTCCGGCGAACGCCAATACACCAAAAGCGCCGCCCGCGCCACCCGCGCCGGCTCGCGTCAGCACGCTGCTGGACTGGGTGCCTGGCGTACGGGCTATCGCGGTGAAGTGCGATCTGTGCAGCTTCGACGAACAAGGCCCGGCCTGCGTGCGGATGTGTCCGACCAAAGCCCTGCATCTGGTAAATAACATGGATATCGCCCGCGCCAGCAAACGTAAGCGTGAGCTGACCTTTAACACCGATTTCGGCGATCTCACCTTGTTTCAGCAGGCTCAGAGTGGGGATGCAAAATGAGCGCAATTTCATTAGTCACCAGCGGCGTGGCCTGGTTCGCCGCCGCCGCGGTTCTGGCATTTCTGTTTTCGTTTCATAAAGCGCTGAGCGGCTGGATCGCCGGGGTTGGCGGCGCGGTTGGCAGCCTGTGTGCGGCTGGCGCGGGTTTTACGGTGCTCATCAGCGCAACCGCCGTCAGCGGCCTTATGCCGGCGATCGGTCATAGCGTACAAATTACCCCGCTGAATGCGATCTGGCTGATCACCCTCGGACTGTGCGGACTGTTCGTCAGCCTCTATAACATCGACTGGCATCGTCACCCGCAGGTTAACGCTAACGGCCTGTTGGTGAACCTGCTGATGGCGGCGGCAGTTTGCGCGGTGGTGGCCAGTAACCTCGGCACACTGGTGGTGATGGCGGAAATTATGGCGCTCTGCGCTGTGTTCCTGACCGGATGCACTAAAGAGGGCAAGCTGTGGTTTGCGCTGGGGCGTCTCGGTACGCTGCTGCTGGCGATCGCCTGCTGGCTGGTGTGGCAGCGCTACGGCACGCTGGAACTGCGTCTGCTGGACGTGCGCACCCAGACACTACCGCTGGGCTCGGATATCTGGCTGCTTGGCGTCGTCGGCTTTGGCCTGCTGGCAGGGATTATTCCGTTGCACGGCTGGGTGCCGCAGGCGCACGCAAACGCCAGCGCGCCAGCCGCGGCGCTGTTCTCTGGCGTGGTCATGAAGGTCGGACTGCTGGGCATCCTGTCGCTGTCGCTGATTGGCGGCAACGCGCCGCTGTGGTGGGGCGTTACGCTGCTGGTGCTTGGGATGATCACTGCTTTTGTCGGTGGCCTGTATGCGCTGATGGAACATAACATCCAGCGTCTGCTGGCTTACCACACGCTGGAAAACATCGGCATTATCCTGCTCGGTCTTGGCGCGGGCGTCACCGGCATTGCACTGAATCAACCGGCGTTAATTGCGCTGGGGCTGACCGGCGGGCTGTATCACCTGGTCAACCACAGCCTGTTTAAAAGCGTACTGTTTTTGGGGGCTGGCAGCATCTGGTTCCGTACCGGTCACCGCGACATTGAAAAGCTGGGCGGCATCGGTAAGCGTATGCCCGTCATTTCTGTCGCGATGCTGGTGGGGTTGATGGCGATGGCCGCGCTGCCGCCGCTGAACGGCTTCGCAGGTGAGTGGGTGATCTATCAATCCTTCTTCAAACTGGGTAACAGCGGGGCCTTTGTGGGGCGCCTGCTGGGGCCGCTGCTGGCGGTTGGCCTGGCGATTACCGGCGCGCTGGCGGTGATGTGTATGGCGAAAGTGTTTGGCGTCGCCTTCCTTGGCGCACCGCGCACTAAAGAAGCGGAAAACGCCTGCTGTGCGCCGATCCTGATGGGCGTAAGCGTGGTGGCGCTGGCGATTTGCTGCGTGCTGGGCGGCGTCGCCGCGCCGTGGCTGCTGCCGATGATCGCCACAGCCGTTCCGCTACCGCTGGAAACGGCGAACACCACGGTGTCACAACCCATGATCGCACTGCTGCTGATCGCCTGTCCGCTGCTGCCGTTCATCATCATGGCAATGTTTAAGGGCAACCGTCTGCCGTCACGTTCGCGCGGTGCGGCGTGGGTCTGCGGTTACGATCATGAGCAGTCGATGGTCATTACCGCGCACGGCTTTGCCATGCCGGTGAAGGAGGCTTTCGCGCCCGTCCTCCAACTGCGCAAATGGCTGAATCCGGTTTCGCTGGTGCCGGGCTGGCAGAACGCGGCGGCGCCGTTGCTGTTCCGTCGCCTGGCGCTGATTGAACTGGCGGTACTGGTGGTGATTGTGGTTTCACGAGGAGCCTGAGAATGAGTGTCTTATATCCGTTAATTCAGGCGCTGGTGTTATTTGCCGCTGCGCCGCTGTTGTCCGGCGTGACCCGCGTGGCGCGCGCCCGTCTGCACAATCGCCGCGGGCCGGGCGTTCTGCAGGAGTACCGCGACATTATCAAACTGCTCGGTCGACAAAGCATCGCCCCTGCCGATTCCGGCTGGGTGTTTCGTCTGACGCCGTTTGTGATGGTTGGCGTGATGCTGACTATCGCCACCGCGCTGCCGGTGGTGACCGTCGGTTCGCCGCTGCCGCAACTGGGCGATCTGATCACCCTGATTTACCTGTTCGCCATCGCCCGTTTCTTTTTCGCCATCGCCGGTCTGGATACCGGCAGTCCGTTCACCGCCATCGGTGCCAGCCGTGAAGCGATGCTCGGCGTGCTGGTGGAACCGATTCTGTTGCTGGGGCTGTGGGTCGCTGCGCAGGTGGCGGGTTCCACCCACATCAGCAATATCACCGACACGATTTACCACTGGCCTGCGGCCCGCAGTATCCCGCTGATCCTTGCGCTGTGCGCCTGCGCGTTCGCCACCTTTATCGAGATGGGCAAACTGCCGTTTGACCTGGCGGAAGCGGAGCAGGAGCTGCAGGAAGGCCCGCTGACGGAATATAGCGGTAGCGGCTTTGCGGTACTGAAATGGGGCATCAGCCTCAAGCAACTGGTGGTGTTGCAGATGTTCGTCGGCGTGTTCCTGCCGTGGGGGCAAATGGAAACGTTCAGCATGGGCGGTCTGCTGCTGGCGCTGGTGATTGCCGTCGCCAAGTTGTTCATCGGCGTGCTGGCGATCGCCCTGTTCGAAAACAGCATGGCGCGTTTGCGTTTTTGCGCCACTTCCCGCGTGACCTGGGCCGGTTTTGGGTTTGCGTTTTTAGCGTTCGTCTCCTTGCTGGTGGCGTGATTGAAGAGAGTTTGAGCATGTCTGAAGAAAAATTAGGTCAACACTACCTTGCGGCGCTGCACCAGGCTTTTCCTGGCGTGGTGCTGGACGAAGCCTGGCAGACCCGAGATCAGCTCACCCTTACCGTGAAGGTGAATTACCTGCCGGAAGTGGTTGAGTTTCTCTACTATAAACAGGGCGGCTGGCTCTCGGTCTTATTCGGTAATGACGAACGCCAGCTGTGCGGGCATTACGCGGTTTACTACGTGCTGTCGATGGAGCAGGGCCAGAAGTGCTGGATCACTGTGCGTGTGGAAGTGGACCCGAACAAACCGGAATATCCGTCTGTTACGCCGCGCGTGCCCGCTGCCGTCTGGGGCGAGCGCGAAGTGCGCGATATGTACGGGCTGATCCCGGTCGGTCTGCCGGATGAGCGCCGTCTGGTGCTGCCGGACGACTGGCCGGACGAACTCTACCCACTGCGTAAAGACAGTATGGACTATCGCCAGCGCCCCGCGCCGACGACCGACGCTGAAACCTACGAGTTTATCAACGAGTTGGGCGACAAGAAAAACAACGTGGTGCCGATCGGCCCACTGCATGTCACCTCTGACGAGCCGGGACACTTCCGCCTGTTCGTCGATGGCGAAAACATTATCGACGCCGACTACCGTCTGTTCTACGTCCACCGTGGGATGGAAAAGCTGGCGGAAACCCGCATGGGTTACAACGAGGTGACTTTCCTTTCGGATCGCGTGTGCGGTATCTGCGGTTTCGCTCACAGCACCGCCTACACCACTTCCGTTGAAAACGCGATGGGCATTCAGGTGCCGGAACGCGCGCAGATGATCCGCGCCATTCTGCTGGAGGTGGAGCGTCTGCACTCCCATCTTCTGAACCTCGGTCTGGCCTGTCACTTCACCGGGTTTGACTCCGGCTTTATGCAGTTTTTCCGCGTGCGTGAAACCTCCATGAAAATGGCGGAGATCCTCACTGGCGCGCGTAAAACTTACGGTCTTAATCTGATCGGCGGAATTCGTCGTGACCTGCTGAAGGACGACATGATCCAGACCCGTCAACTGGCCCAGCAGATGCGTCGCGACGTACAGGAACTGGTGGATATGCTGCTCAGCACGCCCAACATGGAGCAGCGCACCGTGGGTATCGGTCGTCTTGACCCGGAAATTGCCCGCGACTTCAGCAACGTCGGTCCGATGGTGCGCGCCAGCGGTCATGCCCGTGATACCCGCGCCGATCACCCGTTCGTTGGTTACGGTCTGCTGCCGATGGAAGTCCACAGTGAGCAAGGCTGCGACGTGATTTCTCGTCTGAAAGTGCGTATTAACGAGGTTTACACTTCGTTGAACATGATCGACTTCGGTCTGGACAACCTGCCGGGCGGCCCGCTGATGGTGGAAGGGTTCACCTACATTCCGCACCGCTTCGCGCTGGGCTTCTCGGAAGCGCCACGTGGGGATGATATCCACTGGAGCATGACCGGCGACAACCAGAAGTTGTACCGCTGGCGCTGCCGTGCGGCAACCTACGCCAACTGGCCGACCCTGCGTTACATGCTGCGCGGCAACACCGTTTCCGACGCGCCGCTGATTATCGGTAGCCTCGATCCTTGCTACTCCTGTACCGACCGCATGACCGTGGTTGATGTGCGCAAGAAGAAAAGCAAGGTCGTGCCGTACAAAGAACTTGAGCGCTACAGCATTGAGCGTAAAAACTCGCCGCTGAAATAAGGAGTCGCCATGTTTACCTTTATCAAAAAAGTGATTAAAACCGGCGCGCCGACGTCGTCTTATCCGCTGGAGCCGATTGCGGTTGATAAAAATTTCCGCGGCAAACCGGAGCACAACCCGCAGCAGTGCATTGGCTGCGCGGCCTGTGTTAACGCCTGTCCGTCGAATGCGCTGACCGTTGAAACCGATCTGGCCGCTAATGAACTGGCCTGGCAGTTCAATCTCGGACGCTGCATTTTCTGCGGGCGCTGTGAAGAAGTCTGCCCGACGGCGGCGATCCGGCTTTCTCAGGAATATGAACTGGCGGTGTGGAAAAAAGAGGATTTCCTGCAGCAGTCTCGCTTTGCGCTGTGCAACTGCCGCGTATGCAACCGTCCTTTCGCGGTGCAAAAGGAGATCGACTACGCCATCGCCCTGCTGAAGCATAACGGCGACAGCCGTGCGGAGCATCACCGTGAAAGTTTTGAGACCTGCCCGGACTGCAAGCGTCAGAAATGCTTGGTGCCGTCCGACCGTATTGAACTGACTCGCCATATGAAAGAGGCCAGCTGATGAGCACATTATTAGGCCCACGCGACGCCAACGGCATTCCGGTGCCGATGACGGTGGATGAATCCATCGCCAGCATGAAGGCGTCGTTACTGAAAAACATCAAGCGTTCGGCTTACGTTTACCGCGTGGACTGTGGCGGCTGTAACGGCTGCGAAATAGAAATTTTCGCCACCCTGTCACCGTTGTTTGACGCCGAACGCTTCGGCATCAAGGTAGTTCCGTCGCCGCGCCATGCGGACATACTGCTGTTTACCGGCGCGGTGACCCGCGCGATGCGTTCTCCAGCGCTGCGCGCATGGCAGTCCGCGCCGGACCCGAAGATTTGCATCTCTTATGGCGCTTGCGGCAACAGCGGCGGGATTTTCCACGACCTGTACTGCGTCTGGGGCGGTACCGATAAAATCGTGCCGGTCGATGTCTACATTCCGGGTTGTCCTCCCACCCCTGCGGCAACGCTGTACGGTTTTGCGATGGCGCTGGGGCTGCTGGAGCAAAAAATCCATGCGCGCGCGCCGGGGGAATGTGACGAACAGGCGGCGGAAATTTTGCATCCTGACATGGTGCAGCCGCTGCGTGTGAAGGTGGATCGCGCGGCGCGCCGACTGGCGGGTTACCGTTATGGGCGACAGATCGCCGACGATTATCTCAACCAGTTAGGTAAAGGAGAGCATCAGGTGGCGCGCTGGCTGGAGGCGGAAAACGATCCGCGCCTGACCGAGATCGTTACCCATCTGAACCAGGTTGTTGAGGAGGCTCGCATCCGATGAGTGAAACGGTGGTGTTCAGTCAACTGAGCCGTAAGTTTATTGATGAGAACGATGCAACGCCCGCCGAGGCGCAGCAGGTTGTCTATTACAGCCTGGCGATTGGTCACCACCTGGGGGTCATCGACTGCCTGGAGGCGGCGTTGACCTGCCCATGGGATGCGTATCTTGCATGGATTGCCACGCTGGAAGCAGGCAGCGAAGCTCGGCGGAAAATGGAAGGGGTGCCGAAGTACGGCGAGATCGTGATCGATTTTAATCATGTGCAAATGCTGGCGCGGGCGTTTGACAATGCGCTCGCGCGGCAAACTCCGCAGCAGCAGGCGTGGAGTAAACAAATGCTCGGCATGTTGCATGATATTCACCAGGAAAGCGCCATTTATCTGATGGTGAGGAGGCTGCGTGACTGATGTTTTATTGTGCGTCGGTAACAGTATGATGGGCGACGATGGCGCGGGTCCGCTGCTGGCGGAGAAATGCGCCGCCCAGCCACAGGGAGGTTGGGTCGTGATTGACGGCGGTAGCGCGCCAGAAAACGACATCGTGGCGATCCGCGAGCTGCGACCGGATCGGCTGCTGATCGTCGACGCGACCGATATGGGACTGAATCCCGGAGAGATCCGCGTTATCGATCCTGATGACATCGCCGAAATGTTCATGATGACCACCCACAATATGCCGCTGAACTATCTCATCGACCAGCTCAGAGACGATGTCGGCGAAGTGATATTCTTAGGCATTCAGCCGGATATCGTCGGTTTTTATTATCCGATGACCCAGCCGATCAAGGATGCGGTGGAAACCGTCTATCAACGCCTTGCCGGATGGGAAGGGCAGGGCGGTTTCGCTCAGCTTGAGACGCAGGAGGCGTGATTTCAGGCGACTGAAACCGCGAAAGCACATTGCCGGATAGCGCTGTCAGCGCCTTATCCGGCAAACGGTTCTCCATCAATTCAGTGCGTCAGGCGGATAAGCGAAACATCATCAGGCTTCTGTGGTTGTCTCCGCGCTATGCCGTGCTCTTTACTCTTTCGCCTGCTCAATAATCAGTTTTCCGTGCATTACCGCCACATTAACGATCGTTCCGGTGGGAAACCCCGCCTGTTCCAGCCAGTCTCCGTTGATGGTCAACGATGCGTGCCGACTGTAGCGCCGCGTATTACCGGTTTTACGATCTTCATGCCGCTTGCGGACATAGCTGACCTTTAGGCGACGAAACGGTTTACTGATTGCGGCATTATGCGTGTCAGTTTCAAACGTCATAAACGATTCCTTGTTACCACGGTGGATGTGATTACTGTATAAAATGCCAGTAAAAATGCGTCGGGGCAAACCTGAAACTGGAAGGCGGATTCCGTAATTTAAATGCAAGAGATGTAACGAAAGGGAAGGAACTGCCGGATAAGGGTCATCCGGCAATCTGGTTACGCCAGGTCTTCGCCGTTGCTGGCAATCACTTTTTTGTACCACCAGAACGACTTTTTACGGGTTCGTTCGAGGGTGCCGTTTCCGGCGTCGTCGCGCTCGACGTAGACAAAACCGTAGCGCTTGCTCATCTCACCGGTCGACGCAGACACCAGGTCAATGCAGCCCCAGGTGGTGTAGCCCATCAGCGGTACGCCATCCTCAATGGCGTCGGCCATGGCGCGGATATGTTCACGCAGGTAGCTGATACGGTAATCGTCGTTAATTTCACCGTTCACACCGATTTCATCTTTGGCGCCGAGGCCGTTTTCCACCAGGAATAGCGGCTTCTGATATCGGTCATACATCATGTTCATGGTGATGCGCAGACCGAGCGGGTCGATGCCCCATCCCCAGTCACTGACCTGAAGATAGGGGTTGCGTAGCGATTTAACCACGTTAGCCGCACGGGTGTTTTGCGTGTTCATCTCCGCCGACGCACAACGCGAGGCGTAGTAGCTGAACGACACGAAATCGACGGTATTTTTCAGGATCGCATCATCTTCCGGCGCTTTCTCAATCACCACGCCTTTCTCGCGAAACACGCGAGCGGAATAAGCCGGGTAGGCGCCGCGCGCCTGTACGTCGATAAAGAACAGGTTTTCGCGGTCTTTCTCCAGCGCCATCCATACGTCTTCCGGTTTGCAAGAGTAAGGATAAAAATTACCGCCCGCCAGCATACAGCCCACCTGGTTCTGCGGGTTAATGTCATGGGCGATTTGGGTCGCCAGCGCGCTGGCGATCAGCTCATGATGGGCGGCCTGATATTTCACCTGATCCGGATTCTCGCCTTCTTCAAACACCAGACCGGCCCCCGAAAAGGGACTGTGCAGCATGATGTTAATTTCATTGAAGGTCAGCCAGTATTTCACCAGACCGTCAAACGCTTCAAAGCAGGTGCGCGCGTAGCGGGTGAAGAAGTCCACCATTTTGCGGTTGCGCCACGAGCCGTATTGCGTGACCAAATGCATCGGCACGTCGAAGTGGCAGAGAGTGACCAGCGGTTCGATACCGTACTTTTTACATTCGGCAAAAACGGCGCGGTAAAAGGCAATTCCCTCTGCGTTGGGCGTCAGTTCGTCGCCGTTCGGGTAAATGCGGCTCCAGGCGATCGAGGTGCGAAAAACGGTGAAGCCCATTTCCGCCATGAGCGCAATATCCTCTTTGTAGCGATGGTAAAAGTCGATCGCCTCATGGCTTGGGTAAAACTCGTCATTCCGCAGTTCGAAACGCTTTTCCAGACCCAGCTTAACCGGCATGCGATGCTCGCCGTGCGGGATCATATCCACGGTGGCCAGCCCTTTGCCGCCTTCGCGATACGCCCCTTCAGACTGGTTAGCGGCGAGCGCGCCGCCCCATAAGAATCCTTGCGGAAATACAGACATAGTAAACCTCAGTTAATGCCAGTCAGACGCTGGCCTCTTTTGCAGTGTTCGGTTGGGCGCCGTGGTGTTTCCGCGCCTGCGCGGCAGCGTCTTCAACGGGGAGGTCTTCAAAGCCGAGCAGTAGCGTCAGCACGAATGACAGCACCACCGCCAGCGCCATAACACCAAACACCCAGACAATGGTCATCGGATTGGTGGGATCAAAGAACTGTACGCTGGTAAACAGGCCTGGCGCCGCCATGGAGTGGCTGGCGAGCCCCGCCATACCGGCGACCGCGCCGCAGATAAAGCCGCTAATGAGGCTTGCGATCAGCGGACGTTTCAAACGTACCGCCACGCCGTACAGCGCCGGTTCGGAAATGCCCGCCATGATGGCGGAGGCGGCAGCGGCCAGCGCGGTCTGGCGCAGCTCCGGGTTTTTAGTTTTCCATGCCACGGCAAGGGAGGAGCCGCCCAACGACAGATTCGCGCCGATTTCAGACGGCATCACCATGCCTTCTTTGCCCGTTTCGGCGATGGTCTGAATGATGGTCGGCGTGAAAACGCGGTGCATCCCGGTCATCACCAGCAGCGGCCAGAGCGCTCCCATAATGGCAACGGAGAGCCAGCCAAGATAGCCGTGAATGGTGTAGACCAGCGCAGAGATCGCGCTTCCGATCCAGATCCCAATCGGCCCGATCAGGACGATAGCGAGCGGGGCGGCAATCAGCACGATCAGCATCGGTTTAAGGAAGTTTTTGGTGACCGCAGGCGTAATGCGATCGACCCAGCGTTCGATGTACGACAAGCACCAGGTCATCACCAGCGCCGGGATGACCGTATAGGTATATTTCACCGCCGTGACCGGGATTAGGGCAAACTCCACATGCTCGCCCTGCGCCGCTTTCGCCATCAGGTCGATAAAGCTCGGATGCACCAGCACGCCCGCAATCGCGATGGCCAGCGACATATTGGTTTTGAATTTGATGGCGGCAGACGCGGCGACCATCAGCGGCAGGAAGAAGAACGCGCCGTCGCCAATCACCGTCAGAAGTGTCAGAGTGGAGGAGCCTTTCTCCAGTACGCCAGTCATCTCAAGGATCATGGCCAGCAGTTTCAGCATTGATCCGCCGATAATCGCCGGGATCAGCGGCGACATGGTGCCGATCAGCGCATCAAGGATCCCCGCGCCTATCCGCTTCAGCGTCAGTTTCGGTTTCCCTTCGGGTTCTGCGGGCTGCATTTCGCCCGGCAGCAGGCTGACGACGTCGCGATAAGCCTGGGACACGGTATTGCCGATGATCACCTGGCACTGGTTGTCACTGCGAACAACGCCGAGTACGCCGCTGATGGATTTCAACGTGGCGCCGTCAACCTGCGAATCATCTTTGATCACGAAACGCAGGCGCGTCATGCAGTGCGTCACTGCGCTGATATTGTCGACGCCGCCCAGAGCCGTCACCACGGCGCGCGCCAGCGCTGCATAGTTTTTTGACATAGGATTTTTATCCTGTTTTATCAGTAGGGTACGTTTAATTTATGCCGTACGGTCGGGTGAGCGAGCGTCGGTTACGAAACGCTTATGAGAAACCGGTTCCACAAAATCATGAATAGTTTGTCTTTGTTCGGCAATAGATAAAAATTACTATTTTTCATAAGTGTGATTTTTATCACTTATGTTTTTTGCCTCTGTTTTACCATCAGGGACAACCACGCAGCGGTGCAGTACACTGCGTCACATTGCGGGAAAAGGAAGATAAAATATGACGACGATGCTGGAGGTAGCGAAGCGGGCCGGGGTGTCGAAAGCGACGGTTTCGCGGGTGCTTTCAGGGAATGGCTACGTCAGCCAGGAGACAAAAGATCGCGTGTTTCAGGCGGTAGAAGAAAGCGGTTATCGTCCCAATCTTCTGGCGCGCAGTCTGGCGGCGAAATCCACCCAGACGCTCGGCCTGGTGGTGACCAATACCCTTTATTATGGCGTCTATTTTAGCGAGCTATTGTTTCATACCGCGCGGATGGCGGAGGACAAAGGACGTCAGTTGCTGTTGGCCGATGGTAAACACAGCGCCAGGGAAGAGCGCCAGGCGATTCAGTACCTGCTGGATTTGCGCTGCGACGCGATCATGATTTATCCGCGTTTTCTCAGCGTCGATGAGATCGATGAGATCATTGATAGCCATTCGCAACCGATTATGGTGCTGAACCGCCGGCTGCGTAAAAACAGCAGCCACTGCGTCTGGTGCGATCATAAGCAAACCAGTTTCAACGCGGTGGCGGAACTGATTGCTGCCGGGCACCGGCACATCGCCTTTATTACCGGCTCGATGGATTCGCCCACCGGGGTTGAGCGTTTGTCAGGCTATAAAGACGCGCTGACCCGACACGGTATCGCCGTCGACGAACGACTGATCGTCAAAGGCAAATGGACGCCAGCCTGCGGCGCGGCGGGGGTAAAAACGCTGCTCTCGCGCAATGCGGCCTTTACCGCGCTGGTCGCCAGTAATGACGACATGGCGATCGGCGCGATGAAGCAGTTACACGACAGCGGGCTGGCGGTACCGGCGCAGGTGTCGGTGATCGGTTTCGATGACATTGCGTTGGCGCCGTATACCCTTCCGGCGCTTTCCAGCGTGAAGATCCCGGTGACCGAGATGATTCAGGAAACCATGGGGCGTCTCATCTTTATGCTCGATGGCGGGGCGTTCACGCCGCCGAAGACCTTTACCGGTACGCTTATCCCACGTGATTCCCTGATTTCCCGCTCGGGTCAGTAAGGGTTGTCATCCGTCATCGTCATTCGTGACGATGACACCTTTCTGGTGGGCTATTTTTTTTAAATTGTTATATATAACAATAAGATAAAAACTGGCATGATTTGTGAATGCTCAGGCGCACGAACTGTCATTGCTGGAGAAATTGATGAACCGTTTCATCATTGCAGACGCCAATAAATGCATTGGTTGCCGTACCTGTGAAGTGGCCTGCGTGGTCTCCCATCAGGAAAACCAGGACTGCGCGTCCCTGACCCCTGAAACCTTTTTACCCCGCATTCATGTCATTAAAGGCGTAAATGTTTCTACCGCGACGCTGTGCCGCCAGTGCGAAGACGCACCCTGCGCCAATGTCTGCCCGAACGGCGCCATCAGCCGCGACAAAGGCTTTGTTCACGTGATGCAAGAGCGCTGCATTGGTTGTAAAACCTGCGTGGTGGCCTGTCCGTATGGCGCGATGGAAGTGGTCGTACGTCCGGTTGTTCGCAACAGCGGAGCAGGGCTGAATGTTCGTGCGGAAAAAGCGGAAGCCAACAAGTGCGACCTGTGCCATCACCGCGAAGCGGGACCGGCGTGTATGGAAGCCTGCCCGACCCATGCGCTGATTTGCGTTGACCGCAATAAGCTTGAGCAGCTCAGTGCGGAAAAACGTCGCCGCGCCGCGCTGGATTCCTCTGCGTCTTTGCTGTTCTGATCGCTGAAAATCCGCGTAAAATAGTTCAGCTTTTATGCCTGATGGCGCTGCGTTTATCAGGCCCGCAAGCGCGACAATTGGTAGGCCGGAGGAGGCGAAGCCGCCTTCCGGTACAGTGCGGATCACGGTGAGAGAAGACGATGGAAACAATCAACCATGCTGGCGTAGCGCTGCGCATTCGGGGCAAAGTGCAGGGCGTTGGATTTCGCCCTTTTGTCTGGCAACTGGCGCAGCATCTGCAGTTGCATGGCGATGTCTGCAACGATGGCGACGGCGTGGTGGTGCGTTTGCTGGAAGACCCCGCAGTGTTTATCACCGCGCTTCACAAACATTGTCCCCCCCTGGCGCGGATTGACAGCGTAGAGAGAGAGCCGTTTACCTGGTCGCTGCCTCCTGCGGAATTTACCATCCGACAAAGCGCAGGCGGCGCCATGAACACGCAGATCGTGCCCGATGCGGCGACCTGCCCGGAATGTCTGGCGGAAATGAACGCGCCTGGCGAACGGCGCTACCGTTATCCCTTCATCAACTGTACGCACTGCGGTCCGCGCTTTACGATTATTCGCGCGATGCCCTACGACCGTCCTTACACCGTCATGGCGGCCTTTCCGCTGTGTCCAGCATGTGAAAAAGAGTACCGCGATCCCCATGACCGTCGCTTTCACGCCCAGCCGGTGGCGTGTCCGGCCTGCGGTCCGCACCTTGAATGGCGGAGCGGCGAAGAACGTGCAGAAAAAGACGCCGCGCTGATGACGGCGGTCAACGTGCTGAAAGCGGGGGGAATCGTTGCCGTTAAGGGCATTGGCGGATTTCATCTGGCTTGCGACGCACGAAATTCCCGGGCGGTGGCCACGCTACGCATGCGTAAGCGTCGTCCGGCGAAACCGCTGGCGGTGATGTTGCCTGACGATCGCGGCTTGCCGGAAGCGGCGCGCAACGTGTTGCGCACGCCCGCCGCACCGATTGTGCTGATCGACAAACGACACGTGGCTGCATTATGCGAGGCCATAGCCCCCGGCCTCAACGAAGTGGGAGTCATGCTGCCAGCCAATCCGTTGCAACATCTGCTGTTACAGGAACTGGGTTTTCCGCTGGTCATGACCTCCGGCAACCTTAGCGGCAAGCCGCCAGCCATCACCAATACGCAGGCGCTGGACGATTTGCAGGCCATCGCCGACGGATTCCTGCTGCATAACCGCGACATTGTGCAGCGAATGGACGATTCGGTGGTACGCGAAAGCGGTGAAATGCTGCGGCGTTCGCGCGGGTATGTGCCGGACGCGCTGACGCTGCCGCCGGGATTTCGCGACCTGCCGCCGATGTTGTGCCTGGGGGCGGATCTGAAAAATACCTTCTGTCTGGTGCGTGGCGGACAGGCGGTTCTCAGCCAACATCTGGGCGATCTGAGCGATGATGGCATCCAGAGCCAGTGGCGCGAGGCGCTGCGCTTGATCCAGAACATCTACGACTTTACGCCCCAGAGGCTGGTTTGCGATGCCCATCCGGGTTATGTCTCCAGCCAGTGGGCTGGCGAGATGGCGTTGCCGACGGAAACGGTGCTTCATCATCACGCCCATGCGGCGGCCTGTCTGGCCGAACACGGCTGGCCGCTGGACGGCGGCGATGTTATCGCCCTGACCCTGGACGGTATCGGCATGGGAGAGGCGGGCGCGCTGTGGGGCGGCGAATGTCTGCGGGTAAATTACCAGGACTGTGAACATCTCGGCGGGCTGCCAGCCGTGGCGCTGCCGGGGGGCGATCTCGCCGCGATTCAACCCTGGCGCAATCTGCTCGCCCAGTGCCTGCAGTTTGTTCCTGACTGGCAGCAGTCGCCAGAAACCGCTGCGGCGCAGCAGCAGAACTGGCCCGTGCTGGCCCGCGCCATTGAGCGTGGGATCAACGCGCCGCTGGCCTCTTCCTGTGGTCGCTTATTTGACGCTGTGGCGGCGGCGTTGGGCTGCGCGCCCACGTCGCTCAGCTATGAAGGCGAAGCCGCCTGTGCGCTGGAAGCGCTGGCCGTTCAGTGCGACGATGTTCCACATCCGGTGACGTTACCGTTGAGCGGAAACCTGTTGGATTTGGCGACCTTCTGGCGGCAATGGCTGGACTGGCAAGCCCCGCTGGCAGAACGCGCATGGGCATTCCATGACGCGCTGGCGCAAGGGTTTGCCACGATGATGCGCAAGCAGGCCACTGCGCGGGGGATCTCCACGTTGGTCTTTAGCGGCGGCGTGATGCACAACCGTTTGTTGCGGGCGCGACTGACGGTTCACCTGTCTGATTTTAATCTGCTCTTTCCGCAGCAGCTCCCGGCGGGCGACGGCGGACTTTCGTTTGGGCAGGGCGTAATTGCGGCGGCGCGCTGGCTGGCGCGGCATAAATAAAAAAGCCCCGGGACTGCCGGGGCAAAGCAACAAGCAATAATGAACGTCCGTGTTCGTGAGGTTAATAAAGCAGGGGCATTGTGGCCGGAGGGCGCGGCAGGCGTTACGCCGGCAACGATTTCAGCAGGGCGAAGGCCTCTTTCATGCGGTCTTCGCTCACGACAAAGGCGCAAAGTTGCCCTTCCTTGTTCATCCCCTTTGCCACCATTCCGTCGGATTCCGCGCTGATCTGCCAGGCGAGATCGCGTCGCTGGGTTTCTCCGGCAAGATGCAGCGGCAGTTCCGGGGTTTTGACTTTTACCAGCATGGCGGGCAGTTTCAGCGGCGCGTTGCCGCCGAGCAGGTTTTTCGCCAGGTACATTGCGCTAAGCTGTATCGGTTGCAGGAATGGCAGTACCTGACCGTTGATTTCTGCGCAGTCGCCAATGGCATAAATATCCGCGTTGCTGGTTTGCAGACAGGTATCCACGCAGACGCCGCGATTCACGTTCACACCGGCGCGGCGCGCCAGTGCGGTTTCCGGTCGCAGGCCGGTGGCGGCAATCACGGCATCCACTTCAATGCTGCGTTCGCGATCCAGCGCGGCGCGAATACCGGTGGCGGTTTTTTCCAGACGCTGTAACTGTGACTTCAGCAGCAGATGCACGCCCATATCGGTAAGCCGGTGCTGTAAGCGACTGCTCACTTCCGGCGGCATCAGCGAGGCGAGAAGGCTGGCGGCGTTGTCGATCAGCGTGACCGCCTTGCCCGCACGGCAAAAATCCATCGCTAATTCGCTGCCGATAAGACCGCCCCCGACAATCAGCACCCGCTGGGCGTCGCGCAACTGCGTTTCACAGGCGCGGTATTCTTGCTGGCTGTTTAACGTGAGCATTAACTCACGTCCCGGGACGGGCGGAACAAAGGCTGCCGCGCCCGTGGCAAGAACCAGCTTTTCATACTGCCATTGCGTATCCTGACTTTTCACCACGTGGGCGTCGGCATCGATGTCGGTCACCCAGGTATGCGGGAACAGGCGCAGGTTGAACTGTTCGGCAAACTCGCCCGCCGACTGGCGGGTGAGATCGTCGGCGCGTTGCGACTGGCTTATCACATGGCTGAGATCGGGTTTGTTGTACTCGTCCATGCTATCGGCAGCAATCAGGGTTAACGGGATTTCCGCGTCCTGTTTACGGATGTTTTTCACTAACTGGCGGGCGGCAAAGCCCGAACCAATGATAACGATTCCCCGGTTCATTTTGCCTCCGTCGCCAGCTCGTCGAACACGTCCTTACCTAATGAGCATTCCGGGCACAGGAAGTTGTCCGGAACCTCACTCCACGGCGTACCCGGTGCGACGTCCTGCAGCGGCTCACCTTTTTCCGGGTCGTAGATCCACTGGCAGACGCTGCACTGCATGCAGGGGCCGAGATCGGCGGTCGCAGGGGCTTCAACTGGCGCGCTTTCTGCTGCTACCGCTTTCGGCGCGGCTTCCGGCAGCGGTGCGAGCGCCCACTGACGGGCAATGTCGCGCCCGTGCTGACGGCACAGTTCCAGCGCGTCCAGATCCGGACGCCATTTCGCCTTCAGGCTCAGGGACATCTCAAAGCCGGCATCCTGCAGGCGGGTAGAGAGACGATCAACCGCGCCGCCGCTCCAGCCGTGAGAACCAAAAGCGCTGGCGCGCTTGTTACGAAAGCGCAAGCCGGTCATCTCTTCCACCAGTCCGGCGATTTTTGGCATCATCACATTATTCATCGTCGAGGTACCGACCAGTACGCCTTTGGATCGGAAGACGTTGGTCAGGATTTCGTTTTTGTCGCTGCGGGCGACGTTAAAGATTTTTACCGCCACGTTTGGGTCAACTTCGTTAATCCCCTGGGCGATGGCATCCGCCATCATGCGGGTATTGTTGGACATGGTGTCATAGAAGATAGTGATGCGATCTTCCTGGTAGTCCGCCGCCCATTTCAGATACAGCTCAACGATTTGCGTGGGATTATCGCGCCAGACCACGCCGTGGGAGGTGGCGATCATATCGACCGGCAGGTTAAAGCCGAGGATTTCAGTGATCTTGGGCGTCACCAGGCGGCTGAACGGCGTCAGGATGTTAGCGTAGTAGCGTTGGCACTGTTCAAACAGTTCGGTTTGATCCACTTCATCATTGAACAGACGTTCGTCGCAGTAGTGCTGGCCGAAGGCGTCGTTACTGAACAACACCGCATCGCCGGTCATGTAGGTCATCATACTGTCCGGCCAATGCAGCATCGGGGTTTCGACGAAGATCAGCTGTTTGCCGTTGCCGATATCCAGTGTGTCGCCAGTTTTCACTACCTTAAAGTTCCATTCCGGATGATGGTGATGGCCGGTGATCGAATCGATGGCGTTGGCGGTGCAGTAGATGGGCGTGTCCGGGATCTGAGTCATTAGCTCCGTCAACGCCCCGGCATGATCTTCTTCCGCGTGGTTAATGATGATGTAATCGATATCCGCAAGGTCAATTTCACCCCGTAAATTCTGTACGAATACGCGGCTGAATTTATGATCAACGGTGTCGATCAGTACGTTTTTTTCTTCGCGAATCAGATAGCTGTTATAGCTGCTGCCGCGCAGCGTTTTGTATTCGGTGCCGTGAAAATCGCGTACTTCCCAGTCACGTTGGCCAACCCAATGAATGTTATTTTTAACCAGAATAGACATAGCAACCTCAATTAATTCAGCGTTGTTCAAAAGTGTTGCTTTGCTTATTGCAGGTTACGTGCCAACTATTTATCTCTTTGATTTTTAATGATTTGTTATTTTTTATATTTATAGTGATAGTCAAAAAGACTATGATTAATGATGTCAATATGACATTATGTATTGTCAAAATGACAATGAGGTAGCCATGAGTTTTTCCGTTGACGTACTGGCGGGGATCGCCATCGAATTACAGCGCGGCGTCGGGCATCAGGATCGCTTTCAGCGCCTGATAACCACGCTACGCCAGGTGCTGGAGTGCGATGCTTCCGCGCTGCTGCGTTATGAGGCGCGCCAGTTTATTCCGCTGGCGATCGACGGTCTGGCGCAGGACGTGTTGGGCAGGCGCTTTACCCTTGAAGGTCACCCGCGTCTGGAAGCCATCGCCCGCGCCGGGGACGTGGTGCGTTTTCCCGCAGACAGCGATCTGCCTGACCCCTACGATGGGCTGATTCCCGGTCAGGAGAGTTTAAAAGTGCATGCCTGCATCGGCCTGCCGCTGTTTGCCGGGCAAAACCTGATCGGCGCGCTGACTCTTGATGGTATGGAGCCCGACCAGTTTGACGTTTTCAGCGATGAGGAGCTCCGCCTTATCGCCGCGCTGGCCGCTGGCGCGCTCAGCAATGCGCTGCTGATAGAACAGCTGGAAAGCCAGAATATGCTGCCCGGTTCGACGACCGATTTCGGCCAGGTAAAAGAGACGCAGATGATTGGCCTGTCGCCCGGCATGATGCAGCTGAAAAAAGAGATTGAGATTGTGGCGGCCTCCGATCTCAACGTCCTTATCAGCGGCGAAACCGGCACCGGGAAAGAGCTGGTGGCGAAAGCGATTCATGAGGGATCGCCGCGCGCGGTAAATCCGCTGGTGTATCTCAACTGCGCCGCGCTGCCGGAAAGCGTGGCGGAGAGCGAACTGTTTGGTCATGTCAAAGGCGCGTTTACCGGGGCCATCAGCAACCGTAGCGGGAAATTTGAAATGGCCGATAACGGCACGCTGTTTCTGGATGAAATCGGCGAGCTGTCATTGGCCTTGCAGGCCAAACTTTTGCGCGTCTTACAGTACGGCGATATTCAGCGGGTTGGCGACGATCGCAGTCTGCGGGTGGACGTACGCGTACTGGCGGCCACCAACCGCGACCTGCGCGAAGAGGTGATGGCAGGGCGCTTTCGTGCTGACTTGTTCCACCGTCTGAGCGTTTTTCCGCTGTCCGTTCCCCCGCTGCGCGAGCGCGGGGAGGATGCGGTGCTGCTGGCGGGCTATTTCTGCGAGCAGTGCCGGTTGCGGCTGGGACTTTCCCGGGTGGCGCTGAGCCCGGGGGCGCGAAATTATCTGCTGAACTATGCCTGGCCGGGTAACGTCCGCGAGCTGGAGCATGCGATTCACCGCGCAGTGGTGCTGGCGCGGGCGACACGGGCTGGGGATGAAGTGGTGCTGGAAGCGCAGCATTTCGCTCGCCTGGACGATGCCCCCGCTTCGCAAACAGACGTTGCGCCGGAGATGCCGCAGGCGGTTAATCTGCGTGATGCTACCGAGTCGTTTCAGCGCGAGACGATCCGCCGTGCGCTGGCGCAGCATCATCACAACTGGGCGGCCAGCGCCCGGGCGTTAGAAATGGACGTCGCCAACCTGCACCGGCTGGCGAAGCGTCTGGGGTTGAAAAGTTAGAGGATCCCGGCCTGGTAGAAATCCTGCAGGTTGATGGCGCCGGTGAGCTTGCCGTTTTCATCAACCACCGGCGCGGCGGTGATTTTGCGTTTCATCAGGATTTCTTTGGCGTCGATAGCGCGACTGTCGGCCTGGAGCGTAATGCCATTGTGGGTCATCGCTTCGCTGACTGGCGTGGTCAGCGCGCCGCCGCCCACTAACCAGCGGCGCAGGTCGCCGTCGGTAAAGACGCCTTTGACCTGCATTTGCGCGTCACAGACGGCGACCAGGCCGAGTCCGGTACGGCTTAATTCGAGCATGGCATCCATCACGCTGGTGGACAACTGAACCTGCGGCACCGCGTCGTCGCGCCGCATCAAATGATGCACCTTATTCAGCAGACGCGCCCCGAGCGCTCCCGCCGGATGCGAGCGGGCAAAATCCTCTTCATTGAAGCCGCGCGCCTGCATCACCGCCATTGCCAGCGCGTCGCCCATCATCAGGGTGTTCACCGTGCTGGACGTGGGGGCCAGGTGCATCGGGCAGGCTTCCCGTTCGACTGAAATGTCCAGAACGGCTTTGGCCGCCAGACCCAGCGGTGAGTTCGGCTTGCCGGTCATCGCCAGCAGGGTAATGGATTTGTCTTCCAGGCGCGGGATGATCAGATCCAGCTCTTTAGCGCCGCCCGAATAGGAGATAAACAGCATCACGTCCCGGCTTTCTATCATCCCGAGATCGCCGTGTAGCGCTTCCGCCGGATGAACGAAAAAGGCAGGGGTGCCGGTGCTGGCGAGGGTTGCGGCGATTTTTTTGCCGATATGCCCGGACTTGCCAATACCCGAGACAATCACTTTGCCTTCACAGTGGATAATGGTGTTGGCAGCGCGAACAAAATCGTCACCCAGGCGTTCCGGCAGGCGGCTGGCTTCCTGCAGTTCCAGCAGCAGTGTTTGACGGCCAGCGTTCAGTAGTGCATCACTCATTGGTTTCTCCGGTTATGATCACGTCTATCCCTTTTTCTTCCAGCGCCTGACGAAACGCCGGATCGATACCGGCATCGGTAATCAGCTTATCGACGCTCTCCAGACTGCAAACAACGTTGGGACTTTTGCGGCCAAACTTCGACGAGTCGGCCATCAGTATGACTTCGCGCGCGGCGTTACACATCGCTTTGCTGACGGTGTAGACCTCGTTAAAGGTGGTGACGCCTGCGTCGAGGTCAATGCCGTCGGTGCCCATAAAGAGTTTATCAAAACTGAACTGCTCAAAGGCGTTCTCTGCCAACTGACCGTGAAATGACGCAGATTTTTTACGAAAGGTGCCGCCGGGCATCAGGATGGTTTGTTCATTGTCCAGCTCTGACAAGGCGTTAACAATATGGAGGCTGTTGGTCATGACGGTGATATTGCTGAAGCGGGTGAGCATTGGCACCATCTGTAATACGGTGCTTCCGGCATCCAGAATGATCGAATCGCCATCATGGATAAACCTGACAGCCGCTTCGGCGATGCGTTCTTTTTTATGCGTATTGATCAACGTCTTGTGATCGATAGGCGGATCGGATTCTTCTTTGTTTAACACTACGCCGCCATAGGTGCGAATGACGGTACCGGCATTTTCCAGAATGACCAAATCCTTGCGAATGGTGGTGCCCGTGGTGTCAAAGTACTGGGCCAGTTCCTCAACCGAGCATTTCCCCTGCTTTTGCAAATGCTCCAGAATGGCAGCCTGACGCTGACGAGGTTTCATAGGCGTGATTACCCTGAATTGAAGTTTCGAAATGATAATTTCGCAAGCTATTAGCATTCACAACGAAATTATCCATGTTTCAGTTTAAGCGCCAATGATAGTGCATTCTGCGACAGCGGATCATGGGGAAAGATCACATCAGGCTGTAATTCATTAAGATGTTTACCCTGCAGGGCAGGAATTTTTATTGGTCTGGCGAATACTGTCAGTCCTTTCATAAACAACGTATCGGTTACGCGCTGATTTTTGTCGAGCGCGATGGCGACCACGACGCGGGGCTTAAAACGTCCGCCTGAACGTCCTACGCCAACCCGGCCTTGCAGGCATAGCTGGTCAAACGCGCGGTTGAAACGGGCGATTTGCCAGCCGCCCAGTAGCAGTTGAACGCACCAGGCGATAACGGCGACGGTAATCAGTGCGGAAACCATCGTGTGCTCCTTACGTGAATGCCGGATGGCGGTGACGCCTTATCCGGCTAACAGACCCGGGATTTGCAGGCCCGGTAAGCGTAGCGCCACCGGGCTATGTGACTATCAGAACATCACCTGACCGCCAGTGACGTTGATTGATTGTCCGGTACAGTATGACGCTTTCGCGCTGGCATAGAACAGCAGCATGTTCAGGACATCCTGATAATCGCAGCCGCGTTTGAGCGGGACTTTATCGATATAATACTGTTCCACCTCGTCCGGCTTAATGCCAAGCTTGGTGGCGTACTGCGGCAGTAGCGACTGAAACATTGGCGACTTCAGCAGGTTGCCCAGCATCAGCGAATGTACGGTAATGCCGTATTCCGCCAGATCCAGCGCCAGCGACTGGGTTAATCCGACGCCGCCGAACTTCGCCGCGCTGTAGCCGGAATTATGCTTACTACCGACTTTACCGGACTTAGAGTTGATCTGAATAATGCGTCCCTGAATACCGTCACGAATCATCAGACGGGAAAATTCACGCGCACAGAGGAAATATCCGACCAGATTCACCTGTAATGAGCGGTCAAAATCGCCCAGTTGGAAGTCACTGATAAACGCCGCTTTCGCGATCCCCGCGCTGTAGACGAGCAGATCCACGCGCCCAAAGATTTCATCCACGCCGCGAGAGAGCGCAAGAACGCTCTGTTCGCTGGTGGCGTCGGCGCCGAAGCCGTAAGCCATACCTTCACCATATTCGGCGTTGATCTCCTGCGCGACGTTGGCGGCCTTATCACTTTGAATATCGACAACCGCCACGCGATACCCTTCTGCTGCAAGCCCATGGCACAGGAACGCCCCCAGGGTTTGTCCTCCGCCAATGACAACGGCAACCTGATTCATTTTTCTCTCCTTAAGCGACAAACTTCAAAATACAGCCCGGCGCGATATCGTCCGGTACGGGCCCCGCGACGTGCACGGTGCCGGGAAATTCCGCTTCGTTCAGTCCGTCGAAGCGCAGGGTGATATGCCCCAGTTCACGTAAATTCTGTTCCGCCACGCTGCCGACGGCGGTGACCGGATAGCGATGCTGACCCAGCTCACATTGCGCGCCGGGTTGCAGCGTGCCGTTCAGTTCGCCATGGCAATGGATAAAGCAAAACTCTTCGATATCCGCCGGCGCGCCTTCGCGGAAGGTAATCAGCATCTGGTCGCACAGCGCATCCGGCGCGCTCTGGCCAATGCGGGTTATCGTGGTCTGGTAAATGACGGTCATCTCAACACCTCTTATTGATAAATAAAGCCGGATACAAACCAGGCGATCAGTACCGTTGGCGCGCCGGTCAGAAAGCGACTGACCAGTACCGACGGCACGCCGACGCGCACCGTATCCTGACGGGCTTCCGCCAGCGACAGGCCAACCGGAATAAAGTCGCAGGCCGCCTGGGCGTTAATGGCGAACAGCGCTGGCAGCGCCAGGTGCGGCGGAATATTGCCCAGACCAATTTGCACGCCGATCAGCACGCCGATCACCTGGGCGATCACTGCGCCCGGGCCGAGGAACGGCGACAACAGCGGGAAGGAGCAGATCAGCGCCAGTGTCACCAGCCCCAGCGGATGGCTGGCTAGCGGCGCCAGACCGTGGGCGATCCAGTCGCCAAGTCCCGACGCCATGATGATGCCGATGAGGGCGGAGACGAACGCCATAAACGGCAGAATGGTTTTCAGTACTGTGTCGATGGTGTCGCGACCAGACTGAAACAGAACGGCTACCGCTGAGCCCATTCCCATGCCGACTTTCGCCAGCAGGCCGTCGCTCTGTTCGGTGATCTTTTTATGGGGGTCGTAATCACGTCCCGGAGGCGTGGCGCTTGTCGGTTGCGGCGCAGCTTCTGCATCGCCAATCGCGCTAATGTTTTCTTCTTTCACGCCGGAGACGTAAATGTCTTCGACGATGTACTGGGCCAGCGGCCCCGATTTCCCCGTGGAGTGAATGTTTACCGTCGGAATACGGCGTTTCGGGTAAATTCCGCAGCGCAGGGTGCCGCCGCAGTCAATGATCGCCACGCCAATCTCCGCTTCCGGCGGTTCGCCCTCTTTAAAGCCATCGACCGCCTGCCAGCCGGTCAGGCTTGCCAGTTTGTCGACAATCGCCGGGCGCGTGCCCGCGGTGATATAGACGATTTTTTTACCTGCGACGACATCCAGTTCAAGCGGGCCGCCCCAGCCGCCGGTGCCTTTTTCGATACGAATACGCGTCATGATGTTGCTCCTGAAAGATGCACTTTCTGCTCAAGCTGGATACCCATTTTTTTCTCGAAAATCGCGGTGGTGAGATCGGTGACCCAGCCGCGGAAGAAGTTAGTCACCAGGCCAACCAGCAGATAGCTCACCGCAAGCGGGCCGAGGGGCAGGCCAAGCGTGGTTAAACCGCTGGCGATGCCCAGATAAACGAACAGTTCGCCGGGGTTGATATGCGGAAACAGGCCGTTCATGGAGTGGCAACTGTAGGATGCCGCCGCGTAATAGCTGGGCTTGTATTTCTCTGGCATAAAACGACCAAGACTCAGGGTCATAGGGTTACAGAACACAAACGTACCGATGAACGGCAGAATCAGGTAACGGGACAGCGGATTTCCGGCGCAGCGTTGGGCAAAACGTTCTATACGCTGCTGGCCGATAAAGTTGATCAGCGCGTTCATGATGACCAGCAGGCTTATTAGCAGCGGAAGAATGCCGGTCACCATGCCGGTAAACACTTCTCCGCCTTTCTGGAACAGCCCGATGAACCACTCTGCTCCATGTGTAATGGTGTCGATCATTGTTCTCTCCTGTAGGGATTGTTGTTATCTTGCCAATTGGTGATTTATTTTAATCAGATTGAAAGATTTAAAAGTGTTATTTTGATCTCAAAATGAAAGTAAAATATTTTAAATTGAAAGTTTATGTGCGAATAGGAACAGAAAAAGAAGGAGTAAAGGGGGCGAACAGGTAAATTATGTGAAGGAGCGCGTCTCGCGCTTCCTTGTGGGACGGAGGATGCTTTACCATACTTCCCTCTGGCTGAATCTGGTTAATGGATGTCACATGTTCAAGCGTCGTTATGTAGCGTTACTTCCCCTTTTTGTGTTACTGGCTGCCTGTAGCAGCAAACCGAAACCGCAAGAGACTCAAACGACCACCGGGACGCCGTCTGGCGGCTTCCTGCTTAAGCCTCAGCACAATGTCATGCAGATGGGCGGCGATTTTGCTAATAACCCCAATGCGCAGCAGTTCATCGATAAGATGGTCAGCAAACATGGCTTTGATCGCCAACAGTTGCAGGAGATCCTGTCGCAGGCGAAACGCCTGGATTATGTGCTGCGCCTGATGGACAGGCAGGCGCCGACCACGCAGCCGCCAGCCGGCCCTAACGGCGCATGGCTGCGTTATCGCAAACAGTTCATAACGCCGGATAACGTGCAAAACGGCGTGGCATTCTGGAATCAGTATGAAGATGCGCTCAACCGCGCCTGGCAGGTGTATGGCGTGCCTCCGGAAATCATCGTCGGCATTATCGGCGTAGAAACCCGCTGGGGCCGCGTAATGGGGAAAACGCGCATTCTTGACGCGCTGGCGACGCTCTCCTTCAACTATCCGCGCCGCGCGGCGTATTTCTCTGGCGAGCTGGAAACCTTCCTGTTGATGGCGCGCAACGAACAAGACGATCCGCTGGATCTGAAAGGGTCTTTCGCCGGGGCCATGGGTTACGGTCAGTTTATGCCGTCGTCCTATAAAGAGTACGCGGTGGACTTTAACGGCGACGGCCATATCAATCTTTGGGATCCGGTCGATGCCATCGGCAGCGTAGCGAACTACTTTAAAGCACACGGCTGGGTGAAAGGCGATACGGTGGCGGTGATGGCCAACGGTCAGGCGCCGGGACTGGCCAATGGCTTCAAAACAAAATACAGCGTGTCGCAGCTTGCCGCCGTGGGCTTAACGCCGCAGCAGCCGTTGGGTAACCATCGCGAAGCAAGCTTGTTACGTCTGGATATTGGCACCGGGTATCAGTACTGGTACGGCCTGCCAAACTTCTACGCGATTACCCGTTACAACCATAGTACCCATTATGCGATGGCGGTCTGGCAGTTAGGACAGGCGGTAGCGCTGGCGCGGGTCCAGTAATCGTCCTGGCTGCCGGATGGCGGCCCTGACAACTTATCCGGCTCACCCGGCTTGCTGTTGGCCGGATAAGGCAATGCTGTCTCCGCCTGTTAAACCTGGACGTTTTTTCTGAATCCCCCTCGTAAAATCATCACCTCGTCCCCATCTCGGGTGGGAAAGTGCTATCTTGTCCGGCAGGATTTTTAACTGGCAGAGGCCGAAATGACTGACAGTGAACTGATGCAGTTAAGCGAACAGGTCGGAATGGCGTTAAACGCGCGCGGCGCGACGGTGACAACAGCGGAATCCTGTACGGGCGGCTGGGTGGCGAAGGCCATTACGGATATTGCTGGCAGCTCCGCCTGGTTTGAACGCGGTTTTGTCACTTACAGTAATGAAGCGAAAGCGCAAATGATCGGCGTACGGGAAGAGACGCTTGCCCAACATGGCGCGGTCAGTGAACCAGTGGTAGTGGAAATGGCGATAGGCGCGCTGAAAGCCGCCCGCGCTGATTATGCGGTTTCAATCAGCGGCATTGCCGGGCCGGATGGCGGCAGTGAAGCGAAGCCCGTCGGCACTGTCTGGTTCGCTTTCGCCAGCGCGCGCGGAGAGGGGATTACCCGGCGGGAATGCTTCAGTGGCGACCGCGATGCCGTGCGGCGACAGGCGACCCTCTATGCGTTACGTACGCTGTGGCAACAATTTCTACAAAACACTTGATACTGTATGAGCATACAGTATAATTGTTTCAACAGTACAGAATTCACTATCCGGTTAAGCGCAAGCGGAACCCGGCATGACAGGAGTAGTTAATGGCTATCGACGAAAACAAACAGAAAGCGTTGGCGGCAGCACTGGGCCAAATTGAAAAGCAATTTGGTAAAGGCTCCATCATGCGTCTGGGTGAAGACCGCTCTATGGATGTGGAAACCATCCCGACCGGATCGCTTTCTCTGGATATCGCACTCGGCGCGGGCGGTCTGCCAATGGGCCGTATCGTCGAAATCTACGGGCCGGAATCTTCCGGTAAAACCACCCTGACGCTGCAGGTGATTGCCGCTGCGCAGCGTGAAGGGAAAACCTGTGCGTTTATCGATGCGGAACATGCGCTGGATCCAATCTATGCGCGCAAGCTGGGCGTTGATATTGACAACCTGCTGTGTTCTCAGCCGGACACTGGCGAACAGGCGCTGGAAATCTGTGATGCGCTGGCGCGCTCTGGCGCTGTAGACGTTATCGTTGTCGACTCCGTCGCGGCCCTGACGCCGAAAGCGGAAATCGAAGGTGAAATCGGCGACTCTCACATGGGCCTCGCGGCGCGTATGATGAGCCAGGCGATGCGTAAGCTGGCGGGTAACCTGAAGCAGTCCAACACGCTGCTGATCTTCATCAACCAGATCCGTATGAAAATTGGCGTTATGTTCGGTAACCCGGAAACCACTACCGGGGGGAACGCGCTGAAATTCTACGCCTCTGTTCGTCTGGACATCCGCCGTATCGGCGCGGTGAAAGAGGGCGATAACGTGGTGGGTAGCGAAACCCGCGTGAAAGTGGTGAAGAACAAAATCGCCGCACCGTTCAAACAGGCAGAGTTCCAGATCCTCTACGGTGAAGGCATCAACTTCTATGGCGAACTGGTTGACCTGGGCGTCAAAGAGAAGCTGATTGAGAAAGCCGGTGCTTGGTACAGCTACAACGGTGAGAAAATCGGGCAGGGTAAAGCGAATGCGACCGCCTGGTTGAAAGAAAACCCGGCTACCGCGAAAGAGATCGAGAAAAAGGTTCGCGAGCTGCTGCTCAACAACCAGGACTCGACGCCAGATTTCTCCGTTGATGACGGTGAAGGTGTTGCAGAAACCAACGAAGATTTTTAATCTTCAGGCGACCGTAAGCCGGATCGCGCGAAACCGCCATTCGGCAAAAGGTTAAGTTACACTCAAGGGCTGCATTTATGCGGCCCTTTTGCATTGCTGAATCTGAAGGGAGTTATGAGCGAACCGACACCACGCCGACCCGTTTATGCCCGCCTGCTCGATCGCGCTGTCCGCATTCTGGCTGTGCGCGATCACAGCGAACAGGAGTTACGCCGCAAACTGGCCGCGCCGGTCATGGGGAAAAACGGCCCCGAGGAGATTGAGGCCACGGCAGAGGATTACGAACGGGTGGTAGCCTGGTGCCATGAGCACGGGTATCTGGATGACAGCCGCTTCGTTTCGCGCTTTATCGCCAGCCGTAGCCGGAAAGGGTATGGCCCGGCGCGCATCCGCCAGGAACTCAACCAGAAAGGCATTGCCCGGGAAGCTATCGAAAAGGCGCTGCGCGAATGTGAAATTGACTGGTGTACCCTCGCGCGCGATCAGGCTACCCGCAAATACGGCGAACCGCTGCCCGCGGCATTTTCAGAAAAGGTAAAAATACAGCGCTTTCTACTCTATCGCGGCTATCTGATGGAGGATATCCAGGAGATATGGCGAAATTTTGACGATTGAGCGCATACGGGATTTTACTTCCCACTAAAGAAAACTTATCTTATTCCCACTTTTTCCGTTCGGGCGTGGGTTGCTTTGCGGTAACCTGCGTTCGCGACGAATATTCCTTAAATACACAACGTCATTCAAGCCGCATCAGGGCGGCAGGCGAGGAAGCTCGCAGCCAGTACAGAGGCGGTTTGAAAGATGACGTGTAGCTTGATTTCAGGATAATTATGAGCAAGAGCACCGCTGAGATCCGTCAGGCGTTTCTCGACTTTTTCCATAGTAAGGGACATCAGGTAGTTGCCAGCAGCTCCCTGGTACCAAACAATGACCCCACTTTGTTGTTTACCAACGCCGGGATGAATCAGTTCAAGGATGTTTTCCTTGGCCTCGACAAGCGTAATTATTCCCGCGCGACCACTTCCCAGCGCTGCGTGCGCGCGGGCGGTAAGCACAATGACCTGGAAAACGTCGGTTACACTGCGCGTCACCACACCTTCTTCGAAATGCTGGGCAACTTCAGCTTCGGCGACTATTTCAAACACGATGCCATCCAGTATGCATGGGAACTGCTGACCGGTGAAAACTGGTTCGCCCTGCCGAAAGAGCGTCTGTGGGTGACCGTCTATGAAACAGACGACGAAGCCTATGAAATCTGGGAAAAAGAAGTCGGTATTCCACGCGAACGCATTATTCGCATTGGCGACAATAAAGGTGCGGCCTATGCGTCCGACAACTTCTGGCAGATGGGTGATACCGGTCCATGCGGTCCGTGCACCGAGATCTTCTACGACCACGGCGATCACATTTGGGGGGGGCCTCCGGGCAGCCCGGAAGAAGACGGCGATCGCTACATTGAGATCTGGAATATCGTCTTTATGCAGTTTAACCGCCAGGCTGACGGCACAATGGAGCCGCTGCCGAAGCCGTCAGTCGATACCGGTATGGGGCTGGAACGTATTGCCGCAGTTCTGCAACACGTTAACTCGAACTATGAAATCGACCTGTTCCGCACGCTGATTGAGGCGGTGGCGAAAGTGACCGGCGCCGCCGACCTGAGCAACAAGTCGCTGCGCGTTATCGCCGACCACATTCGTTCCTGCGCATTCCTGATCGCCGATGGCGTGATGCCGTCGAACGAAAACCGCGGCTACGTGCTGCGCCGCATCATTCGTCGTGCGGTGCGCCATGGCAACATGCTTGGCGCGAAAGAGACGTTCTTCTACAAGCTGGTCGGTCCGCTGATTGACGTCATGGGATCGGCGGGTGAAGAATTGAAGCGCCAGCAGGCTCAGGTTGAGCAGGTGCTGAAAACCGAAGAAGAGCAATTTGCCCGTACTCTGGAGCGCGGTCTGGCACTGTTGGACGAAGAACTGGCGAAGTTGACGGGCGACACGCTGGACGGTGAAACGGCTTTCCGTCTGTACGATACCTACGGCTTCCCGGTTGACCTGACGGCAGACGTTTGCCGCGAGCGCAACATCAAAGTGGATGAAGCGGGTTTTGAAGCGGCGATGGAAGAACAACGGCGTCGCGCCCGTGAAGCCAGCGGCTTTGGCGCTGACTATAACGCGATGATCCGCGTAGACAGCGCGTCTGAGTTTAAAGGCTACGACCATCTGGAACTGAACGGCAAGGTCACCGCACTGTTTGTGGATGGCAAAGCGGTTGACGTAATCAACGCCGGTCAGGACGCGGTTGTGGTTCTGGACCAGACGCCATTCTATGCCGAGTCCGGCGGTCAGGTTGGTGATAAAGGCGAACTGAAAGGCGCAGGCTTTGCCTTTGCTGTCAGCGACACGCAAAAATATGGTCAGGCGATCGGTCATCTCGGCACGTTGTCTGCGGGTTCTCTGAAAGTGGGCGATGCAGTACAGGCTGACGTGGACGAAGCGCGTCGCGATCGTATTCGTCTGAATCACTCGGCGACGCACTTGATGCACGCCGCGCTGCGCCAGGTTTTGGGCACGCACGTTGCGCAGAAAGGTTCGCTGGTGAACGATAAACTGCTGCGTTTTGATTTTTCTCATAACGAAGCGATGAAACCGTCGGAGATTCGTGCGGTCGAAGATCTGGTGAATGCGCAGATCCGCCGTAACCTGCCGGTGGAAACAAATGTGATGGATCTGGACGCCGCTAAAGCGAAAGGCGCGATGGCGCTGTTTGGTGAGAAATATGACGAGCGTGTTCGCGTGCTGAGCATGGGCGATTTCTCTACCGAGCTTTGCGGTGGTACGCACGCCAGTCGCACCGGTGACATTGGCTTGTTCCGTATTGTTTCCGAGTCGGGTACCGCAGCGGGCGTTCGTCGTATCGAAGCGGTAACGGGTGAAGGCGCCATTGCTTCCGTTCACGCTCAAAGCGATCGTTTAAGCGAAATTGCGCATCTGCTGAAGGGCGACAGCCAGAATCTGGGCGATAAAGTTCGTTCCGTACTGGAACGTACCCGTCAACTGGAGAAAGAGCTTCAGCAGCTGAAAGAACAGGCTGCCGCGCAGGAAAGTGCGAATCTTTCCAGCAAGGCGGTTGATATCAATGGCGTTAAGCTGTTGGTGAGTGAGCTTGCCGGCGTCGAGCCGAAAATGCTGCGTACCATGGTTGATGATCTGAAAAATCAGCTGGGTTCCACCATTATCGTGCTGGCTACGGCGGCAGAAGGTAAGGTTTCTCTGATTGCTGGCGTGTCTAAGGACGTGACCGACCGTGTCAAAGCAGGGGAACTGGTAGGTATGGTCGCTCAGCAGGTGGGCGGTAAGGGTGGTGGTCGTCCGGACATGGCGCAAGCCGGTGGTACGGACGCGGCTGCTCTGCCTGCAGCGTTAGCCAGTGTGCAAGCCTGGGTCAGCGCAAAACTATAAAATATATACACAAAATCATTCATGCTACGTCAAGGCGGCAAGTGAATGCGTCCCGGGAGCGAACAGCGAGTAGGCGACCGGGGGAAATGCGCGCTGCCAACGCAGAGGCAGCTTGAAGGATGAGGTGTATAAGCGTTAGCCGATGCCGCGGACAGGTACTCCGCGGCGTTTGCATCAACGTTGTCGACAACGATAAAGTCAGGTTGAAGTTGTGTATATCGGCTAAACTTAGGTTTAACAGAATGTGATGCCGTGACTGCTTACATGTAATGTGTTTGTCATCGCTTACTTTTTGGCGTTATATGATGGATAATGCCGGGATACAGAGAGACCCGACTCTTTTAATCTTTCAAGGAGCAAAGAATGCTGATTCTGACTCGTCGAGTTGGTGAGACCCTCATGATTGGCGATGAGGTCACCGTGACAGTTTTAGGGGTGAAGGGCAACCAGGTACGCATCGGCGTAAACGCCCCGAAAGAAGTTTCTGTCCATCGTGAAGAGATCTACCAGCGTATCCAGGCTGAAAAATCCCAGCAGTCCAGTTACTAAGGTTTCCGCGTCTCATCTGGATGGGTGAGACGCAACCTGTCCTTCCTGTGTTTTCCTTGTTTTCTATCTCTATCATCTGAGCGTGTTCCTGGGGTTGTCGGGGCAGCCAGAGTCCATATAAACCGATTTGTTTGTTGATAAAACACCCTTTTTGCCGTTTTTGCAGACTAATTGAGCGTGAAGTGTGCAAACGATAAAAGCGCAGGAAAAATTGTTTGACTTATAAGTCCCAGAAAGTAATATGTGCGCCACGCAGCGACGATGAGCAGAAACATGTTCTTCGACGCACTCGTAAGAGGCGTGTGGTGAGGTGGCCGAGAGGCTGAAGGCGCTCCCCTGCTAAGGGAGTATGCGGTCAAAAGCTGCATCCGGGGTTCGAATCCCCGCCTCACCGCCATTTGCATCCGTAGCTCAGCTGGATAGAGTACTCGGCTACGAACCGAGCGGTCGGAGGTTCGAATCCTCCCGGATGCACCATCTTCTCCGAGACAATAGTCACGCTGTTGTTTCAGGGGCTGCGGATTTACCGCAAGCACCAGGGAGGATAACGTTGCCCAGGCAACGGCCCGAAGGGCGAGGTGAAGCCGAGTCATCCTTCCGGATGCACCATCTCTTACTGGATACAACGTCAGTTGTCGTATCAGTATCGGCAGTAAAGCAAGTTTTCCGATGCATCCGTAGCTCAGCTGGATAGAGTACTCGGCTACGAACCGAGCGGTCGGAGGTTCGAATCCTCCCGGATGCACCATCTTCTCCGAAACAATAGCCACGCTGTTGTTTCAGGGACTGCGGATTTACCGCAAGCACCAGAGAGGATAACGTTGCCCAGGCAACGGCCCGAAAGGCGAGGCGAAGCGAAGCCGAGTCATCCTCCCGGATGCACCATTCCTTGCTTGATATAACGCCAGCCGTCATATCAATATTGGCAGTAAAATAAGTTTTCCGATGCATCCGTAGCTCAGCTGGATAGAGTACTCGGCTACGAACCGAGCGGTCGGAGGTTCGAATCCTCCCGGATGCACCATCTTCTCCGAAACAATAGCCACGCTGTTGTTTCAGGGGCTGCGGATTTATCGCAAGCACCAGGGAGGATAACGTTGCCTAAGCAACGGCCCGAAGGGCGAGGCGAAGCCGAGTCATCCTCCCGGATGCACCATTCCTTGCTTGATATAACGCCAGCCGTCATATCAGTATCGGCAGTAAAGCAAGTTTTCCGATGCATCCGTAGCTCAGCTGGATAGAGTACTCGGCTACGAACCGAGCGGTCGGAGGTTCGAATCCTCCCGGATGCACCATCTTCTCCGAAACAATAACCACGCTGTTGTTTCAGGGGCTGCGGATTTACAGTAAGCACCAGGGAGGATAACGTTGCCTAAGCAACGGCCCGAAGGGCGAGGCGCAGCCGAGTCATCCTCCCGGATGCACCATCTTCTCTGAGATAATCCCCATACTTCCCGTTTTAATTGTTTCTTCTTCCCTGAACAATCCTCACTTTCGCCGTCAGCGACAAAATCCCGCCATTACGATAAAATAACGTCTGGTTTCTACGGTTTGCGAGAACACAATGTACGAACGTTATGCGGGTCTGATTTTCGATATGGATGGCACCATCCTGGATACTGAGCCGACACACCGTAAGGCGTGGGACGAAGTATTAGGCCGTTACGGTATGCATTTCGATCTTCAGGCGATGATCGCGCTTAACGGTTCACCGACCTGGCGTATCGCGCAGGCGATCATTGAACTGAACCAGGCGGACCTCAATCCGCACGCATTGGCGCAAGAAAAAACCGCGGCGGTAAAACGCATGTTGCTCGACAGCGTCGAACCCTTGCCGTTGGTCGAGGTTGTGAAGGCATGGCATGGTCGTCGTCCGATGGCGGTTGGCACCGGCAGTGAAAGCGCCGTTGCCGAAGCGTTGCTGGCGCACCTGGGCCTGCGTCGTTATTTTGACGCCGTGATTGCCGCTGACCACGTACTGCACCATAAACCGGCGCCGGATACCTTTCTTCTCTGCGCAGAACGCATGGGCGTGCCTCCGGCTCGCTGTGTGGTATTTGAAGACGCTGATTTTGGCGTGCAGGCAGCACGCGCCGCAGGCATGGATGTCGTGGATGTGCGTTTGCTGTGAGTGACGTACTGTCGCTCTTCTCTTTGTTCGCCAGCAGTTTTCTCAGTGCGACGCTGTTGCCTGGCAACTCTGAGGTCGTTCTGGTTGCCATGCTGCTTTCCGGGATTTCTCATCCCTGGGTCTTAGTCATAACAGCAACAATGGGTAATAGCCTTGGAGGGCTAACTAACGTTATCCTTGGGCGTTTCTTTCCGCTACGCAAAACATCGCGCTGGCAGGAGAAAGCAACAGGCTGGCTTAATCGCTATGGCGCGGTGGCGCTATTATTAAGCTGGATGCCGGTAGTGGGCGATTTACTGTGCCTGTTAGCGGGGTGGATGCGCCTCCCGTGGGGACCAGTGCTCTTTTTTTTATGCCTTGGCAAAGCGCTGCGCTATATTGTCGTCGCGGCTGCAACCATTCAGGGCTCTTTATGGTGGCACTAATTGTGCCTGGAATAGCCTTCAGGGCAACCACTACAATTATGCTAATTAAAACGATTTTGACAGGCGGGAGGTCAATTTGATCCCGGACGTATCACAGGCTCTGACCTGGCTGGAAAGACATCCACAGGCTCTAAAAGGCATACAGCGCGGGCTGGAGCGCGAAACGCTGCGCGTGAATGCTGACGGTACCCTGGCGACAACGGGGCATCCGGAAGCGCTGGGCTCGGCGCTGACGCATAAATGGATCACCACGGATTTTGCCGAAGCGCTGCTGGAATTCATTACGCCGGTGGACGGTGACATTCAGCATATGCTGACGTTCATGCGCGATCTGCACCGCTACACCGCCAGAAAACTGGGCGATGAGCGCATGTGGCCGCTGAGTATGCCCTGTTACATCGCGGAAGGGCAGGATATCGAACTGGCGCAATACGGCACCTCGAATGTCGGGCGGATGAAAACACTGTACCGCGAAGGGTTGAAAAACCGTTACGGCGCGCTAATGCAGACGATCTCCGGCGTGCATTATAACTTTTCCCTGCCGATGGCGTTCTGGCAGGCGAAGTGCGGCGAGATGGACGGCGAAGCGGCAAAAGAGAAAATCTCGGCTGGCTATTTTCGCCTGATCCGCAACTACTATCGCTTCGGCTGGGTCATTCCGTACCTGTTTGGCGCGTCGCCGGCGATCTGTTCTTCCTTCCTGCAGGGGAAACCGACCACGCTGCCCTTCGAGAAAACCGACTGCGGCATGTACTACCTGCCGTACGCGACCTCGCTGCGCCTGAGCGATCTCGGCTATACCAATAAATCGCAAAGTAATCTCGGTATTACGTTTAACGATCTGCACGACTATGTGGCAGGATTGAAACGCGCGATCAAAACGCCGTCAGAAGAATACGCGGCCATTGGTATCGAGAAAGACGGTAAGCGACTGCAGATCAACAGCAACGTGCTGCAAATCGAAAATGAGCTGTATGCGCCAATCCGTCCCAAACGCGTGACCCGTAGCGGAGAGTCGCCTTCAGACGCACTGCTGCGCGGCGGCATTGAATACATTGAAGTTCGCTCGCTGGATATCAATCCCTTCTCGCCAATTGGCGTTGACGAGCAACAGGTGCGTTTCCTCGATCTGTTCATGGTCTGGTGCGTGCTGGCCGACGCGCCGGAAATGAGCAGCGGCGAGCTGCAGTGTACGCGTACCAACTGGAATCTGGTGATTCTGGAAGGGCGCAAGCCGGGGCTGACGCTGGGGATTGGCTGCGAAACCGCGCAGTTCCCGCTGACGAAAGTCGGAAAAGATCTGTTCCGCGATCTCAAACGCGTAGCGCAAACGCTGGACAGCATTCACGGTGGAGAGGATTATCAGAAAGTGTGCGACGAACTGGTCGCCTGTTTTGATAACCCGGAACTGACGTTTTCGGCGCGGATCCTGCGTTCGATGATCGACAACGGGATTGGCGGCACCGGTAAAGCGCTGGGCGAAGCCTGGCGTAATGTGCTGCGCGAAGAGCCGCTGGAGATCTTGCAGGAAGAAGAGTTTATCGCTGAACGCGAGGCATCTTTACGGCGTCAACGTGAGGTGGAAGCGGCGGACAGCGAACCCTTTGAACGCTGGCTGGAAAAACAGGCCTGACAGACAAGAAAAAGGCCACTCGTGAGTGGCCAAAATTTCATCTCTGAAATCAGGGATGATGATAACAAATGCGCGTCTTTCATATACTCAGACTCGCCCCGAAACGAAGAGTTCAGTTTATTTTAAAAAATAATATCGGAGGTGGCTAAATGCCGTTGTTAGATAGCTTCACTGTCGATCATACCCGGATGGAAGCACCTGCCGTCCGCGTTGCGAAAACGATGAACACCCCGCACGGCGACGCAATTACCGTGTTTGACCTGCGTTTCTGCATCCCCAACAAAGAGGTGATGCCGGAGAAAGGGATCCACACGCTGGAGCATCTGTTTGCAGGCTTTATGCGTAATCACCTCAACGGTAACGGCGTTGAGATTATCGACATCTCGCCGATGGGCTGCCGCACCGGGTTTTACATGAGTCTGATCGGTACGCCAGAGGAGCAGCGCGTGGCGGATGCGTGGAAAGCGGCGATGGCTGACGTACTGAAAGTGCAGGATCAGAATCAGATCCCGGAACTGAACGTCTATCAATGCGGCACGTACCAGATGCATTCGCTGAGCGAAGCGCAGGAGATTGCCCGCCACATTCTGGAGCGCGACGTTCGCGTCAACAGCAACGAAGAACTGGCGCTGCCGAAAGAAAAATTGCAGGAACTGCATATCTAGTTGCGTTGCCGGATAGCAAGGCTACGCGCCTTACCGGTCGACCACGGATAAACGCCGCCCGGCATAAAAAAGGCCAGTTCATCTGAACTGGCCTTTTTAATCAGTGCGCGCCGCCGCCGCCGCCACCTGCGCCGAAGGGCGGTTTGGCGAACCAGACCAGGCCAAGCAATATCAGGAAGATGCCTGCCGACATCCAGAAAATCTCGTTGGCCGAGATGATCAGTCCCTGGTTAGTGATCTGCTGGGCGATCCAGCCCGACGCCTGCTGCTGCGTCATCCCCATGCCCTGAAGCTGATCGTACATTGCCTGGGCGTTCGGGTTATACGGGTTCACCGACTCGGTCAACTGCGCATGGTGCATTGATTCCCGATTGGTCCACAGGGTTGTGGTGATCGAGGTGCCAATGGAGCCTGCCAGCGTTCGCGTAAAGTTCGACAAACTTGATGCCGCCGCCAGGCGTTCAGGCGGCAGTCCCGACAGCGTGATGGTGGTCAGCGGCATAAAGAAGCAGGCCACCGCGAAGCCCTGGATAAACTGCGGCCAGGCCGAAGCGCCAAAGTCCATTCCCGGCTCAAACGTGTAGGCGCGCCAGTAGAAGCAGACGGCGTACATAATGAAGCTGAACGTCACCAGTCTGCGCATATCCAGCTTATGCGCGAAGCGGCCAATAATCGGCGACAGGATCACCGGGATTATCCCAACGGGCGCCGAGGCCAGACCCGCCCACGTCGCAGTATAGCCGTAGACCTCCTGCAAAAGCTGCGGTAGCAACACAATCGCCCCGAAGTAAAGCATGTAGGCAAGGCTGATACACAAACAGCCGATAGTGAAGTTGCGCGACTTAAAGAGCGAGAGATCGACAATGGGGTTATCGTCGGTCAGCTCCCAGACAATCAGGAAGCTAATGGCGACCACCGCCACCACCGTCAGAATGATGATCTCCTGCGAGGCGAACCAGTCCAGCTCTTTGCCCCGGTCGAGCATAATCTGCAAGCTCCCGATACCCACCACCAACAGCGCCAGACCGATGGCGTCAATCCGTCGTTGCTCAGTACGGGTTTCGCGACCGCGCAGGGTTTGCAGCGTCATCAGCACCACCGCGATCCCGATGGGGACGTTGATGAAGAAGATCCAGCCCCAATGGTAGTTGTCACTGATGTAGCCACCCAGAATCGGGCCGCAGATCGGTGCGACGATGACGGTCATCGACCACAGCGCCAGCGCGATAGAACGTTTGGCGGGCGGGTAGTTATTCAGCAGTAAGCTCTGGGAGAGTGGGATCAGCGGCCCGGCGACGATCCCCTGAACCACGCGGAAGAAGATCAGCATGTTCAGGCTGCTGGAGACGCCGCATGCCCACGAGGCGATGGCAAACGCCACCGTAGACCACATGAACAGTTTCACTTCCCCGACGCGCTTCGCCAGCCAGCCCGTAATAGGAATCGAGATGGCGTTCGCCACCCCGAAGGAGGTGATCACCCACGTTCCCTGGCTCAGGGAGGAGCCGAGGTTCCCGGCGATGGTGGGGATCGCCACGTTAGCAATGGTGGAGTCCAGCACCTGCATGAATGTCGCCAGCGACAGCGCAATCGTCATGATGACGAGCTGCGCGCCCTCCAGCGGTTTTTGCTGTTGCATAACACGCACCTCGGAATTAGCCGGCGTTGGCCTGCACAATCTCTTCGATCAGTTTATTCACCGGCGCAAGGTCGATCTCGCGAGCGTTACTTTCCGCAACCGGTGTGCTGCGCACGGTACTTGCCAGTACCTGTCCGTCACGGTTAGCCGTATCGACGGTCACCAGCGTAGATAAACCAATGCGCAGCGGGTGCTGGGCTAACTGCTGCTCGTCCAGTTCGATACGAACCGGTAGACGCTGTACCACTTTGATCCAGTTGCCGGTCGCGTTCTGCGCGGGCAGCAGGGAGAAAGCGCTGCCTGTCCCCATATCGAGACCGACGACCTTACCCGTGTATTTAACGTCATCGCCGTAGATGTCGCTGACCACCGTTGCCGGTTGGCCGATACGCATATGCGCCAGTTGGGTTTCTTTAAAGTTGGCGTCGACCCACAGATTTGTGGCCGGAACAACGGCCATCAACGGCGTTGTCGGGCTGATCTGAGCGCCGGGCTGTACGGCGCGTCGAGAGACATAACCGGTGATCGGGCTAACGATCCGCGTACGTTCAAGCGCCAGCCAGGCATTACGCACTTCGGTCGCCGCCTGCTGAACAGCAGGCTGATCTTCGAGCTTGCTGTTCAGGATCATCGCCTGATTCGCGTTATATTGCTGTATGGCGACGTCAAGCTGCGCCTGGGCGCTGGCAACCGCGTCGCGGGCATGTTGCAGTTCTTCGCGACCAATCAGGTTGGCGTTACCCAGCGGCACGCGACGTTTAAAGTCGCTTTGCGCCTGGGCGAGGGCGGTTTTTTGTACGTCAATGTTCGCCTGCAACTGTTTGCTGTTGATCATCAACTGATGCGTCTGACGAACGCTGGAGGCCAGCGCGGTCTTCGCCTTTTCGAACGCCTGCTTCGCATCCGTCTGGTCGAGGGTGACGAGGACATCGCCCTGTTTGATAAAGTCCGTGTTATCCGCCCAGACTTTTGTCACGCTGCCGGATACCTGCGCCATGATTTGAACCTGGTTCCCTGCCACGTACGCATCATCCGTTTCTTCGAAATGACGCAATACTAAAAACCAATAGATCCCATATGCCACGGCAATAACGATAAAGAGCAAGGTCAGCAGAATCAGCGTACTTTTACGTTTGCTTTTCTTTTTGACCGGTTGCTGCGGGGTTTGCATCTCCGCATTTGCGCTCATGTTGTTCTCCACGATCTTATTTTTTGTCGGCTTGGCCGAACTGTTTATCAGAAAGGCCAGCACGCACGGGTGCTGGCCAGTCAGTTTTCTTTCTTAATCTGGATTATTGAGCGAGTCGACGCGTTAGCTCAGCGCCTCAAGAATGGCGCCATCCTGGTCCATCTGATCGAGACGCGTCAGAAGCTTACGGGTGATGTGCTCAAGCTGATCTTTTTCTGCGGTGCTAAGGGAGGACCACAGCTGGTGCAGGCAGTGATGCTGCGGCGGTAACACCTCGCGCAGAAATTCGTGGCCTTTTTCGGTCAACTGCAGGTGCAGGCAACGGCGATCGTTGTCGCTTTCGCGGCGTTCGATCCAGCCGCGCTTTTCCAGTTCATCCGCGATACGCGTTGCGTTAGTACGGGACGAACCCAGTGCACAACTCAGTTCAGAAGGCTGAATGCTGTGGTTTTCCTGAGACTCCAGCGTAATCAACGCCATAAACAACGTCTCGTTAATCCCCTGAGCCTTCAGCATTTTATTGCGGTTTTCCAGCAGCTTGCCCTGCATGTGCATGCAAAGACGGGTGAGCAACACTTCCTGATACGGAAAGTCTTCGTGGCGGCTGGCGCGAAACTTTAGCATTTGTTCAATGGGCGTAAACGAACTATCCATTTGGGCATGACCTCATTAATTTCAGCCGATATAGTAACGACAGTGACAAATAAAGTAAATGTATTATTAAAGCAAAATGATTCTTACGGGTTATAAAATCGCCAGCGCCTCAGAGGCTAATCCGTAGCTCAGGGCACCCGACAATGGGGATAGGAAAACGCGGCGGGCAGGTTACTCATGACGGTGGATAAGCTTTCGGTGAATCCTTCCATGCATGGCGCCGGGTTGGGTTCGGAAAGGGGAGTGGGGCTTTCCATAGAAATTTATGCGATATCACCAATGTTAAAATAACCAGGGTAAATGATTGCTATAACCTTAACAGACTGGGGGGCTCCTTAACACCCTAAGGAGCCGAAACAGAGGTAAACGCTCGCTAACCGATTAATTTGCGGCTTCCTGTCGATGAAATCCTCGCCACCAGACCAACAAGTTGAGTACGGCAACGGTGGTTCCCGCCAGGCACACGCCTGCCCATCCGGCATGTTGCCAGGCAGAGGCTGAAATTAACGAACCGGCGGCGCCGCCGATAAAATAGCTGGTCATATAGCCTGCGGTAAGTCGGTTACGGGCATCCGGGTAGAGCCGGTAAATCACCGTCTGGTTGGTAATGTGTACGCCCTGCACCGTGAGATCCAGCACCAGAATCCCGACGATCAATGCCAGTACCGAGGCGTGCCCCAGCCAGATAGCGAGCCAGGAAAGCAGCAGCAACAGCAAACCGTAGGTGGTGGTGAGATGAGAATGTCCCTTATCGGCGAAGCCGCCCGCCGGACGCGCGCCCAGCGCCCCCGCGGCGCCCGCCAGCCCAAACAGGCCTATCATCCCTTCGGAATAGCTGAACGGCGGCGCCGCCAATAAAAAGGCCATTGATGTCCAGAGGATGCTGAAGTTGGCGAAGGTCAGACAACCCAGCAGCGCGCGCGTGCGCAGCAATTTATCGCGGGTAAACAGGCTGAATACCGAACCGAGCAATTGCGGATAATTGAGATGCGTCTCTGACTTCATTTTTGGCAAGCCGCGCCACAGGGCGACAGCCATCAGCGCCATAAGCGCAGAGGCTACCCAGAATACGGTGCGCCAGCCGCCGAGACTGGCAAGTAAGCCCGCCACCGTCCGCGCCAGCAGGATACCGAGCAACAATCCGCTCATAATCGTGCCGACCACCTTACCACGCTTGTCCGGTGTGGCGAGGGTCGCCGCCAACGGCACCAGAATCTGGGCGACCACCGAAAACAGTCCGGTTAGCGCGGTGCCGAGGATCATCATCGTCAGCGACTGGCTACTGGCGGTAATGAGCATTCCGCCTGCGGCCAGAAGCGTCATCGAGACAATCAGCGTCCGGCGCTCAAACATATCGCCAAGCGGCACCAAAAACAGCAGGCCAGCGGCATAGCCCAACTGTGCGGCGGTGACAATAAATCCCGCAGAGCTGGCAGATAGAGAGAAATTGTTGGCGATGGTGTCGAGCAGCGGCTGCGCATAATAATTGCTGGCAACCGCCAGGCCCGTCGCTACCGACATAAGCACGATCAGCGCCGGGCTAAGCGGGTGAGTATTTTTTGTCATTATGTTTGTTATCGTCAGTCAGGTGATGATTTCCAGGGGAATCAATCATAGCGGAAGTCAATGATTGTTGGCACATCGCGAGGTGATCGATTGTGCGGTTTTCACGAAGCGTAGGGGGAAACCGGCAAACTGAAGAAAATCGGTCGCGAAAGCGTTCGGTGGCGGCGCGTCGCTCTGTTACCAATGTTCTTTTTCATCACAGGAGATGACGATGAAACTGAGCACGACGTTGACAGGACTTTCCCTATTGATGACCGCCGCAATAGCGCCCGCGTATGGCGCACCGCAGGCGCATGTGGTATGCGGCTACAGCCACACGCTGGGCGATGACGCCATCATGATGTTTGGCATGCCGAACCAGGCGATGTGGCATGACTTCTTCGGTAATACCCATACCGATGCGGTATCCACTTACCCGACGCTGCGGGCGAAGGAAGAAACCACTTGCGATAATAAAGCGGACAGCTCCGCGTACTGGGCCCCGTCGCTGAAATTGCCGAACGGGACGGTAGTGCCGCCTGCCTATCAAAAAACCTACTATCAGGCCAAAAATACGACAGAGTATCCGCTACATCCGTTTCCGGCGGGACTTTCACTGCTGGCGGGCGATCACCACGGCGCGGCGCCAAATCCCCGCATTACTTTTTTGTGCGCCAACGGGAAAGGCTATACAACCAAAGCCGGAGAAGTATGCGGTCTGCGTAAAGCGGGGGACGCGGTACAGTTCAACATTGGCATCCAGTTTCCAGACTGCTGGGACGGTATTCACCTGAAACCCGGTCATGGTATGCCAAACGCCGCCTATGACAGCAACGGTCAGTGTCCGTCCGGCTATCCGGTGAAAATCCCGACGGTAAACATGAACGTGGCGTATGTGATCCCGGGAATTACGTCGCTGGACACCGCAAAAGCGCAGCTTTCTCTCGACCCGATCATGAACGGCGACGAGCGTGAAGAACGCTGGGGAAGCATCTACACCGCACATGCCGACTTTATGAACGGCTGGACGGAGGACGGCGCGCGCTTTATGACGGAACTGTGCATGAACAACGGTATGGACTGCGGGCTGAACGTACCGTATCGCTATGAAAAGGCAGTGGCGACGTGGATCAGCAGCGAGCAGCCGGAGACAGTAACCAATGCGGCGGAAAAGCTGCTGATTCAGGATAACTGGCAAAACGGCGGGCGCACGCATAACCCGGAAACCATGACGCTGGTGAAATTCGCGATCCCGGCGCTACCGGCGGGGCAGGATCCGTCATTGTTTAAATATCGCATCCGTATTTATGGCGGCAAGGTCGAGAGCAACGGCGCGGATCAAATCTTCTTCTATCCGACCAGCAGCGACTGGGATCCGCACAGTGTCACCTGGCAAAATCGCCCGGCCTGTCACTATCGTTCAGATGCCGTGTTGTATCTTAATAACGCGAAAGAATACCGGATGGTGGACGTGGACAAAGCCGTGCGCAAGGCGCTGGCCGAGGGGAAAACGGAAATCGCGTGGTATATCGGCGGCGATCGCCAGGGGAATCATTATCAGTTCAACAATGCAGACACACGGGAAAGCCTGGTGCTCATGCTGACGGGCTATAAAAAGACGCCGGAGAGATAATTGCCTGTGCCGGATAAGGGGCCTGAGCACCTTATCCGGCAAGAGGTAAACCTTACTTCTGTGCGGCCAGCGCGTCGTTCACCCAGCCATCAAACTGCTGCTGGTGGGCTTTGATCCAGCCGTCCACATGACCCTGAACGTCGGCTTCTGAGGCTTTACCCGCATGCATCATCGCGTTTTGCGCGTTGATGTCCGCCAGCGGCAGCTTCATGATCGCGAACAGTTTCGCCGCCGCCGGGTTTTTCTCGGCCCAGGCTTTGTTGGCGACGATGTGCATGGTGTTCACCGGGAAGCCATAGTTCGCACCATTAGGCAATTTGGTATCAATGTCCTTCTGCTCGCCTGGCAGGGAAGAGAACGGCACCTGCAGCCAGACCACATCTTTGCCCGGTTTCATAACGTCGCTCACCCAGTATGGCGTCCAGGTATAATACAGAATCGGTTTGCCCTCTTTAAATCGGGTGATGGTGTCGGCCATCATCGCCGCATAGTTACCGTGGCTGACCTCAACGGTTTTTTCCAGATCGAACGCTGTGTTCTGGTGATTAATTACTGCTTCACAGCCCCAGCCCGGCGAGCAGCCCATCATGTTCGCTTTTCCGTCGCCGTTGGTGTCAAAAATCTTTGCAATCTTCGGATCTTTTAACTGGGCGATATTGGTGATGTTGTACTGCTCGGCGGTTTTCTTATCGATCAGATACCCTTGCGCCGCGCCGGTAACAAAGACTCCCTCGCGATAAAACTTCTTGTCGCCGCCTGCTGCGGCATACATATCATCATGCAGCGGCTGCCAGTTCACGGCGGTAAAGGTGGCATCGCCAGAGGCGATGGAGGTGTAGCCGACGTTATAGTCGACCTCGCTCGGCTTGCTGACGGTGTAACCCAGTTTTTCCAGCGCGCGGCTCACCAGCAGCGTCTGGAAGGTTTCTTCGGTGATGGTGCTCTGTACCGGTTGAACGGTAATGCCTTTGCCCGGCAGGTCAGCCGCGAACGTGCTGGTAGAGACAAGGGTGGCAAACGCTGTGGCAAAAAGTACGCTATGTCGCATCGTTGTTCCTTATTTTGTAAATGGGCGGGTAAGTAACCCGACAGGGCCGGTGGTATACCAGCGACGGTTGCCGCGACTGCGGGAATCGCGACCGACGGCCTGAGTCAGGCGGTCAAGAATAATGGCGAGGATCACAATCCCCACCCCGCCGACGGTCGCCAGCCCCATATCGAGACGGCCAATACCGCGCAGCACCATCTGACCCAGACCGCCGACGGCAATCATCGAGGCGATAACCACCATCGACAGCGCCAGCATCAGCGTCTGGTTGACGCCAGCCATAATGGTCGGCATCGCCAGCGGTAACTGAACCTTAAACAGCATCTGCCGCGGGCTGGCGCCGAACGAACGTGATGCCTCGATCAGGTCCGCCGGCACCTGGTTGATCCCAAGAATGGTCAGACGGACAATAGGCGGCAGCGCAAAGATAATGGTCACTACCACGCCTGGCACGTTGCCGATACCGAACAGCATCACAATCGGCACCAGGTACACGAACGCCGGCGTGGTCTGCATGGCGTCGAGCAGTGGCCGGACAATCTTCGCCGCGCGCGGACTGCGCGCCAGCCAGATCCCCATCGGCAGGCCAATCGCCACGCAGAACAGCAGGGCGGTCAGTACCAACGCGAGGGTAATCATCGCCTGCGACCAGGCGCCGATCGCGCCGATCGCGATCAGCGAGATCAGCGTCGCCACGCCCATCCCAACGCCGGAGATCTGCCAGGCGAGCAGGGCGAAAATAACAATCGCTACCGGCGCGGGCATACCCAGCAGCAGTTGCTGAAAGCCGTTAAGAATGTAATCCACCGGGACACGTATGCCCTGGAAAACGGGACGGAAATGGGTTACGACCCAGTCGATCCCGTGCGTGACCCAGCTGTCGAGCGGGATCAGGGTTTTATGGAACGGATCCAGAATAGAAAAATGCTCTGGCGCCGGTGCGGGCGCGCTGGTCAGCCAGTCTGCGCCACCGCCGTCGGTCGGCGTGCTGGCCGCCGAGCCCCAGGCGTCGGCGGACTGAGCGGCGCTATCAGCCGCCGGTGCGGTATCCCACGGATTCGATTGATCAGCCATTATTTGCCCCCTCGCGATCTAAAGCCTGTAGCAGCATGCGTTTTGAAATGATGCCGACATACTGTTGTTCTTCATCGACAACCGGCACCGCGCACGGCGCCTGTCCAACATGAGAGAGCAACTCGCTAAGCGGAGTTTGCGCATCAACGGCCAGCGGTTCGTCAATTAACGCGCCTTCGATCCCCTGAGTCTGGTTTAATGCGCTTTTTAATGAGTCGATGGAAACCACGCCCACATATTTATTTCCGCGCTCAATTACGTAGCCAAATTCCCGGTCTTCATCCTGCAATAATTTCAGTGCCGAACGCGGGCCGAAACCTGGCGTTTTACGAATCAGCCCCACCGGACTGCGACGGGCAATATCTTTCGCGCTAAACACCTGGCTAATATCAACGCCACGGAAGAATGTGCGCACATAATCATTGGCCGGATTATTGAGAATTTCGTCCGGCGTACCGACCTGGACCACTTCGCCATTTTGCATAATGGCGATACGGTCGCCAATGCGCATCGCTTCGTCGAGATCGTGGGAAATAAACACAATTGTGCGCTGATGTTTTGCCTGCAGTTTTACCAGTTCATCCTGCATTTCGGTACGAATTAACGGGTCGAGGGCTGAGAAGGCCTCGTCCATTAATAAAATATCAGGGTTAATGGCTAAGGCGCGGGCCAGACCAACACGCTGACGCATGCCGCCGGAAAGTTCGTCCGGCCAGGCGTGCGCGTAATTCTCCAGACCGACCTGGCGTAAGGCGTCCAGCGCTTTTTCCCGGCGTTCCTCGGCGGAGACGCCGGCTAATTCCATGCCGAAAGCCGTATTATCCAGCACGGTCATATGCGGCATCAGCGCAAATGACTGGAAGACCATCGCAATCTTTTTTCTGCGCACCTCGCGAAGTTCAGCTTCGGATATTTTTGCAATATCCACGCCGTCGATCAGTACCTGTCCGCGGGTGGGTTCAATCAGGCGATTGAGAAGGCGTACCATTGTGGATTTACCCGAACCGGATAATCCCATGATGACAAATATCTCGCCTTCTTCAATGGCCAGACTGGCGTCTTTTACGCCAAGCGATAGCCCTGTTTTTTCCAGAATTTGCTCTTTCGAAAGTCCTTTTTCAATATACTTGAAGGCGCGTTGCGGATGCTCTCCAAATACCTTGTATAGATTCTTAACTTCTAATTTAATTGCCATGCAATAGAAAGATTCCCGTTATTTATTTATGTCGATATGTTACCCGATAGAAATAGTCACTTTTTTCTACCCTAACATACTGAGAATCTGAGACAACCCTGAATGTGTGAATTGGTGAAATAGCCCCAGGGGGAATTTGCCGGAATTCCCCGTGATATAAGGGCTGATCGCAAGTGTAAAAAAATGATATTTGTGGACACGGACAGGCAAAATTCGCCTGGATGAGGAAGCATTCAGGCGAATAAGGCATCAGTGAATGAGTGTAGTTCACTCAACGATATTTGTGTGATAAAAACGCGATCCGTAAAAAATATTTACCCGAAAACTGTCGGGCTATTTTTAAGATAATTTGCGTTAAAAATTCCAGTCTTCATCTTCGGTTTCGACGGCTTTGCCCATGACGTAGGACGAGCCTGAACCGGAGAAAAAATCATGGTTTTCATCCGCGTTTGGCGACAGCGCCGCGAGAATCGCCGGGTTAACCTCCGCCATCTCTGCCGGAAACAGCGCGTCATAGCCGAGGTTCATCAGCGCCTTATTGGCGTTGTAGCAGAGAAACGCTTTCACGTCCTCCGCCCAGCCGGTGTCGGCATACAGTTCTTCGGTATAGCGGACTTCGTTGTCGTACAGATCCATCAGTAAATCCAGCGCGAAGTTCTTCAGTTCTTCACGCGTCGGTTCCGGCAGTTTCTCCAGCCCTTTCTGGTACTTATAGCCTATGTAATAGCCATGCACCGCCTCGTCGCGGATGATGAGGCGGATCAGATCGGCGGTGTTGGTCAGTTTGCCGCGGCTGGAGAAATACATTGGCAGCCAGAAGCCGGAATAGAACAGAAAAGACTCAAGAAAAACACTGGCAATCTTCTTTTTCAGCGGTTCGCCGTGGGCGTAATGCGCCAGAATAATCTGCGCTTTGCGCTGGAGCGGCGCGTTTTCTTCACTCCACGCGTAGGCGGCATCGACATCTTTCGTCTGACAGAGCGTCGAGAAGATTGAGCTGTAGGAGCGGGCATGCACGGCTTCCATAAAGCTGATGTTCGACAGCACCGCCTCCTCGTGTGGAGTGAGGGAATCGGCCATCAGCGACGGCGCGCCAGCGATATTCTGAATGGTGTCGAGCAGCGTCAGCCCGGTAAAGACGCGGATAGTGAGCTGTTGCTCCGCCGGGCTTAAACTTTGCCATGCCGGAATATCGTTCGACAGCGGCACCTTTTCCGGCAACCAGAAGTTGCTGGTCAGGCGATTCCACACCTCCAGATCTTTGTCATCCTGAATCTTGTTCCAGTTAATGGCGCTCACGCGTGTTAATGTCATTTCGCTCTCCTTACAGTGCGCACGAGACGCAGCCTTCAATTTCAGTGCCTTCCAGCGCCAGCTGGCGCAGCCGGATGTAATACAGCGACTTAATGCCTTTTCGCCAGGCGTAAATCTGCGCTTTGTTAATGTCGCGAGTGGTCGCAGTGTCCGGGAAAAACAGGGTCAGCGACAGCCCCTGATCCACATGGCGCGTCGCTTCGGCATAGGTGTCGATGATTTTTTCCGGGCCGATCTCATACGCATCCTGATACATCGCCAGGTTTTCATTGGTCATAAACGGGGCAGGGTAGTACACGCGCCCGGTCTTGCCCTCTTTGCGGATCTCCACTTTCGAGACAATCGGATGAATGCTGGAAGTCGCATGATTAATGTACGAAATCGAGCCGGTGGGCGGCACCGCTTGTAAATTCTGGTTGTAAATGCCGTAGCGCATCACGTCGTCGCACAATTGTTGCCACATTTCGCGCGTCGGCAGGGTAATGCCGCTGCGGGCGAACAGCGCGCGAACTTTTTCTGTTTTCGGCTGCCAGTTGCCCTGCAAATACTGGGTGAAATATTCACCGCTGGCGTAACGCGATTGTGAGAATCCGGCAAAGGTCTGACCGCGCTCTCGCGCCAGCAGCATCGAGGTGTTTAGCGCATGCCAGGTGATGGTGTAGAAGTAAAGATTGGTGAAATCCAGCCCTTCCGGTGAGCCGTAGGCAATGCCTTCGCGCGCCAGATACCCGTGCAGGTTCATTTGCCCAAGCCCGATCGCATGTGACGCGGCGTTGCCCGCCTCTATCGACGGCACGCTACGGATGTGGCTCATATCGGATACCGCTGTCAGGCCGCGGATAGCCGTTTCCACGGTGCGCCCGAAGTCTGGCGAATCCATAGTATGAGCGATATTCAGTGAGCCAAGATTGCAGGAAATGTCGTGGCCGACCTGCGCGTAGTCGAGATTTTCATCATAGGTGGAAGCGCTGTTAACCTGCAAAATTTCCGAGCACAGGTTGCTCATATTAATACGGCCAGCAATGGGGTTCGCGCGGTTTACCGTATCCTCAAACATGATGTACGGATAGCCGGATTCGAACTGAATTTCCGCAAGCGTCTGGAAGAAGTCGCGGGCGTTAATGTATGTTTTGCGCACCCGCGCGTCGGCGACCAGCTCATCGTAAAGCTCGCTAACTGCGATATCGCCGAACGGTTTGCCGTAGATGCGCTCCACGTCATAAGGAGAAAACAGCGCCATTTGCGCGTTCTCTTTTGCCAGCCGAAAGGTCACGTCCGGGATCACCACCCCGAGTGAGAGCGTTTTGATGCGAATTTTTTCATCGGCGTTTTCGCGTTTGGTATCAAGAAAGCGCAGGATATCCGGGTGATGCGCATGCAAATATACTGCCCCCGCCCCCTGACGCGCGCCGAGCTGGTTGGCATAAGAAAACGCGTCTTCCAGCATCTTCATGACCGGGATCACCCCGGAGGACTGATTCTCAATGCGCTTAATCGGCGCGCCCGCTTCCCGCAGGTTGGAGAGCAGAAACGCCACGCCGCCGCCGCGTTTTGATAGCTGGAGCGCGGCGTTCACCGCCCGGCCAATCGATTCCATATTGTCTTCGATGCGCAACAGGAAGCAGGAAACCAGTTCGCCACGCTGCTGTTTTCCGCAGTTTAAAAAGGTCGGCGTGGCGGGCTGAAAGCGCCCCGAGAGCATTTCGTCGGTTAGCCGCGTGGCCAGCGTTTCATCCCCCTGAGCGAGCGTCAACGCCACCATCACCACCCGGTCTTCAAAGTCTTCCAGATAGCGTTTGCCATCGAAGGTTTTCAGCGTATAGCTGGTGTAAAACTTCCACGCCCCGAGAAAGGTTTGAAAGCGAAAACCGCTGGCGTGGGCGTGGGCAAACAAATCCAGCACGAACCGGCGATCGTAGCGGCTCAACACGCCGCTATCGTAATAGCCTTCGTTAACGAGCGTGTCGAGTCGTTCCTGCTGGCTGCTGAACGTCACGGCGTTAGGGCGAACGTGGGCGGCGAAAAAAGCATCCACCGCCTCGCTGTCTTTTTCGAACTGAATACGGCCTGCTTTATCGTACAGATTGAGCATCGCGTTCAGCGCGTGGTAGTCCCGTTTTTCCTGCATTACGCGTTCTGCGGTTGTCGTTGCCAAAATTCGCTTACTCCTTTTCGGACGTTCTCAATGTCGGCTGGCGTACCCATTAGCTCAAAGCGATAAAGCCAGGGAACGGCGCATTTTTGGGCGATCACGTCGCCTGCGCGACCGTAGGCTTCACCAAAGTTGCGGTTGCCCGAGGCAATGACGCCGCGAATGAGCGCCCGGTTGTGTTCATCGTTTAAAAAGCGGATCACCTGCCGGGGGACCGCCCCCGCCGTACCGCCGCCCCCGTAGGAGGGCACTACCAGAATGTACGGCTCGTCTACCCGGATACGCTCGCGTTCATTCAGCGGAATGCGAATGGCGGGCAGCCCCAGACGCAGGATAAAACGGTGCGTATTTTCGGAGCTGCTGGAGAAGTAGACGAGCGGGTTCATGCGCTGGCCACGCGCGGTTCCGGATGCAGGCGGTTGATCATGTCCGGGCGGAATCCCGACCAACTGATGTCTCCTGCAATGACGACTGGCAGTTGGCGAAAGCCCTGCGCGCGTAGCGTATCCGCAGCGTCGGGTTCCAGGTCGACATTTACCATCTCAAAGTCAAAGCCCCGGCTTTCCATCGCCCGTTTCGTGGCGTGGCATTGAACACAGTCATTGCGAGTGTAAATAGTAATGCGCATGATTCGTATTTCCATTTAGAATGAAAAGAACGGCGCGATGTGACGCGTCGGTTGAGTGTGAGTTGATAAAGGGAATACTAGATGTAGTTGAAATAAGTTTCAACCATACAAGATATGGGAAATTCCGATTGATGGTGGTCCTGATGATGAGCTCAGCGGGAATGGGCTGCTATGGGCGCAAGTGAGTGGAATGGCGGTATCCAGTGGGTCATTGACGTTTAAGGCGCCCGGTCGCTGGCGTCGATGTTAAAGGGGCAAAAGGGGAGGAGGGCGGTAGAGCAACGGGGGGAAATCTTATCCGGCCCACTGTGCAGGCAGGCCGGACAAGCGTCACGCGGTTAGCGACGCAGGCTTAACAGCGCGCCAACAAAGATCCCAATGGCCGCCGCCGTTCCGACGCTGCACCACGGTTTCTCACGTACAAAGGTATCGGCGCAGCCAACGGCGTCACGTGCCGCTTGCGAAACGCGGGTACGACCCTGCATCCGCGCGCGGGTCTCTTTCAGCAGCGCCTGCGCTTTACGCCGCGCGGCTTCCGCTTCGTCCTTCGCATCGCTACCCCATGACTTCAGCACGGCTTCCAGGCTATCCGCTAACTGGTTGACGTCATTATGAATATCCTGCACGCCTTCATCTACATCGTTGCGGTTCGGTCTGTTAAACATATGATCCTCCAGTGATTTCGATGTCGCTTTTCAGTTTAGTTCATATTTTTAACTTCTGAGACGCATCACGGCGTTATCGCGTGTTTATGGACTTTTCTGAAAGCGTTGCTAATGCTGAATCAGGTAAGGTAAGCCCGCAGTAAAAGATAACGAGGAAAATATATGTATTTACGACCTGACGAGGTGGCGCGCGTACTTGAAAAAGTGGGGTTTACCGTCGATGTGGTGACACAGAAAGCGTACGGTTATCGACGTGGCGAAAATTATGTTTATGTGAATCGTGAAGCGCGCATGGGACGCACGGCGCTGGTGATTCATCCTACCCTGAAAGAGCGCAGTTCATCGCTGGCGGAACCTGCGTCGGAAATAAAAACCTGCGATCATTACCAGCATTTTCCGCTTTATTTAGCCGGCGAGACCCATGAACATTACGGTATTCCGCACGGCTTTAGTTCGCGTATTGCGCTTGAGCGATATTTAAATGGGCTGTTTGGCGAGGCTAAATAATTGAGCGACTGGCAAGGCCAGTCGCTCACGCTTCAGGCTTTGATCTGTTGGTAACGGCTAACCCGAAACAGCCGGCGGCAGTAATCGAGAAAATAGCCATACACCGCCCCCATCATCATCGATACCACGATATTCGAACTCACCGCTGCCGTAATCTGGTGCCAGTCTGCACCCACTGTCAGCAGGATCGCTACGTATACCGGCGACTGAAAGGTTACATACGCCAGCACATCCGCCAGATTTTTCATCCAGCCCGCGGTGCTTAAACGGCGCGCGCCTTTCATAAACAGATCGCGATACATACCGTACGGCCAGGCGATCAGAATATTAACCGGAATAGCGACCAGTCGCGATGACAGAGACTGTTCAAAGGTCATCCCGGAAAGAAAGATCTCAATCAACATGTTCACAACAGAACAATAAACAACCATCGCAAACGTGTCAGCGACGGCATGACGTAAGCGTGACTGCGGTGAGAACATGCTAATGCTCCTGTCAAAAGAGGATAAAATCGATAGCAAACAAGCTTTGCGTAGTGGTTTTGGGCGGTGTTTTCGCTTGATGATAGATTATATGGCTGCCTTGTAACTATCAACTAGAGAAATCTTTTTATTTTGTGGCTTTTTGTCGATAAAATACTCTGCGGCGGCGCGTTTAGCGCGTTGCGTGGAGTTTTCGTTGTTCATAGAGTGGAAATCATTAAAAATCAGTGGGTTATTATAAAATGCCTGACGGCAAAGTTTGTTATAAGCGAAAATTTGACAAAGGTAGCGCCTGAGTTTATTCCGCTAGCGCATACGGCGCGCTAAAAATTAGCCTGAATATAATTCAGAAAGCATTAAAGAATAGGGTGATGGGCACGCCAGAGAATAAGAACGGAATAATACCCGTGGTATTATTACCTCTGGAAAATGATTTTATGATCGAATACACTACCCGGCGTAATACATATGTTTTAGCGTTATAAGGTTTTAATTATTATGAATGTGATGTTACATAACTTAAATAATATTCGCACATTACGTGCAATGGCCCGCGAATTCTCCATTGACGTCCTTGAAGAAATGCTCGAGAAATTCAGGGTGGTCACTAAAGAAAGACGCGAAGAAGAAGAACAGTTACAGCGTGAACGTCAGGAACAGCAGGAGAAAATTAAGACGTGGCTGGAACTGCTGAAAGCCGAGGGAATTAACCCGGAGGAGTTATTTGCCGGTGAAAAAGCGAACGTGCGCGTGACCAAAAAACGTCAACCGCGCCCGGCGAAATATCGCTTTACCGATGTAAATGGCGAAAGCAAAACCTGGACCGGCCAGGGGCGTACGCCGAAACCGATCGCCAAAGCGCTGGCGGAAGGAAAATCCCTCGACGATTTCCTGATCTAATCACAACGGCGGTGAGACAATGCTCACCGCTTATTTCACTCAGGCGCGTGCGCGCGACGATTCCACGGCATTTTATCAAGCAGGCGCGCCATGCCGCAAAAGCCGGTTAATCCGGCAAAGACTAATCCCGCGCCGACAAAGCCGCTCAGCAGAAAAAAGCCGCTGCTCAGGGTATAGCCCAGCACCACGCCTGCCAGTGTCAGCCCGCCTGCGGCGATCTGCACCTGACGCATCAAAGGCAACGGCTGCGATTTATCTTCCACTGTCGGTAATCCGGCGTTTTTCCAGCCCTCGATCCCCCCCTCAAGCAGCCAGGCTTCTGCCGGCGCGGCGACAGCTTCCAGCCTTGCCGCGTTGTTTTGCGTGCGCTTGCCCGACTGGCAGTGAAAGATAATCTGCTCGCTTCGCAGCTGCGCCGGTAAACCGTGTTGCTCCAGCGTGGGCAACGGGGCGAGCGCCGCCTGCGGTATGTGTTCACGCAGATACTCGTCGGCGTCGCGAACGTCAATCAGTTTTGCGCCTGTGGCGATACGCGCCTGCGCTTCACGCGCGGTAAGTGTCCCGATAGCCATGTTCACTCCTTATGGACAATAAAGGTTTTTTAGTGTGGCAATGAGCGCATTCACCGCCGTGTTCTTAATGGAATAGAGAATACGCTGGGCGTTGCGCTGACTGTCGATAAGCCCTTCATCGCGCATTCGCGCCAGATGCTGAGAGGTGGCTGACGCGCTAAGCCCTGTGATGCGCGCCAGCTCGCCCGCGCTGGTGCCAGGTGAACCGCAGAGCATGCACAGGATCAGCAAACGTTTAGGGTTGCTCATTGCTTTAAGCAGGGCCGCCGCCTGTTCAGCGCTGGCCTGAAGCTGTTCAAGATCGTTCATGGTTAATTTAGTTTTTGCTAAGTTAAGTAGATTCTAAAGTAATGGTAAAAAGAGCGCCAGTGTAAAGAGCGTAAAAGAGGGTAAAAGCGAAAGGCGAAACTGGCGGGTTGGCGTAAAATTACTATGCTTAGAGATAAAATCTCTTTTTAAACAAAGATTAATTTGCATGTATGGAGTGTGTATGGGTTTCTGGAGAATTGTATTTACCATTATTTTACCGCCGCTTGGCGTTCTGTTAGGTAAGGGGTTTGGCTGGGCCTTTATTCTGAATATTGTGCTGACCCTGCTGGGCTATATCCCGGGTCTGATCCACGCCTTCTGGGTGCAAACCCGTAGCTAAGGTCTTTCTTAACCTGTTACCCGCCCGGGGCATTCTGCCAGCCGGGCTTCGTTTCTTAATGGCTTTCGGAATTTTAAGCGAAACTTTCTGCTACACTTCGGGTGTATTTATTGCAAACAATCGAGGTGAATATGGGACTTTTCAACTTTGTAAAAGACGCTGGCGAGAAACTTTGGGATGCCGTAACCGGTAATCACGATAAAGACGATTTAGCGAAAAAAGTACAGGATCACCTGAACAAAACCGGTATTCCGGATGCCGATAAAGTGAATGTGCAAATTGCCGACGGTAAAGCGACGGTAACCGGCGACGGCCTGAGTCAGGAAGCGAAAGAAAAAATCCTGATTGCGGTCGGGAATATTTCCGGTATTGGTAGCGTAGAAGATCAGGTGAAAACCGCCGCGCCCGCTGCGGAAAGTCAGTTCTATACGGTGAAATCCGGCGACACCTTAAGCGCTATTTCTAAACAGGTATATGGTAACGCTAATCTGTATAATAAAATCTTCGAAGCGAATAAGCCGATGCTGAGCAGTCCGGATAAAATTTATCCCGGACAGGTTCTGCGTATTCCGGAAGAATAAAAGCAGTCACGGCTTTTCCATTCGCAGCTTGCCGGACATGGCTTGCTGAATAACGGGAATAGGCGTCAGCATATGCTGGCGCATTAATTCACTGGCGCGCCCGGCATCGCGCGCCAGAATCGCCTCTGTCAACGCCTGATGTTGCTCGTGTTTATCCTCAAGCATCTCTACCGACAGTACCGTGGTGCGCAGCCAGATAAAGCGATACCGTGCTGCCAGATCGAACAGCCGCTCGCGCATTTGCAACAGATAGCGCGAACCGCATCCGGCAACAATGGCGGTATGGAACGCCTGATGACGTAAATCCCACTCGTCAAGCAGTTGTTCGCTGGCGTGGCTGGCTTCCAGTTTGCTCAGCATATGCGCCCGCGCCAGGATCTCTGCTTCCCATTCATCATCGCCACGCGCAATGGCCAGCCCGACCAGCATCGCCTCCATATTGGCGCGGGCGTCGAAGATATCGAGCAGTTCCTGCTCGGACATCGACGCGACCCGATAGCCTTTCTGATTTACCACTGTAACCAGTCGCTCAGCCACCAGTTGAGACAGCGCCTCTCTGAGCGGGCCGACGCCCAGCGCATAACGTGACGTGAGTAAGCTCATGCGCAGCTTTTCATCCGGCTGGTACACACCGCGAATAATGTCATTCTTGAGCCAGCGGTATCCATCAATGGCCGTCGGATGCGAAATGGCGGTCATGGTCTTACTCCTGAACAGAACGCCCGGTCTGCGCAGGGATCAGCGTTACCGGGTAGGGTGCATGGGTGACTTATGCCACAATACCAGCTTTTTCCAGCGCGACATAATCGGTACGGTACAAACGATACCGATACCTAACAGACAGGTGGAAATCACCTCCAGCTGCTGCGCGGGCCGAAACAACATCACCACAAGCACAAAGCAGATAAAACCGATCACCAGCCAGGTGAGCCACGGATACAGCCACATTTTAAGGGTGAGTTCGCCGCCTTCCGCCAGCAGGATTTTACGCATCCGCAGTTGCGACACGGCGATCACCAGATAAACCAGCAGGGCGATGGCGCCGGAACTGTCGATCAGAAATTTAAACACTTTCGCGGGCGCGTAATAATTCACAACCACCGTCAGAAACGCTGCGCCGGTCGACAGCAGCACCGCCACGTAAGGCGTTTTGCTGCGGTTGGTTTTCCCCATTATCGCCGGTGCATCGCCGCGGCGGCTCAGGGAATAGAGCATACGGGAAGCGGTATACAGCGCGGAGTTCAGACAGCTGGTCACCGACAGCAGGATCACTGCGTCCATAATCAGTTTGGCGTGCGGAATATTCAGTAACTCCAGCACCGAGCGATACGATCCCGTCTCCTTCAGCCCTGGCGTATTCCACGGGATCAGCGCCACGACCACAAAGATAGAGCAGAGATAAAAGAGTGAGATCCGCCAGATCACCGAGTTAGTGGCGCGAACGATGTGCTTATCCGGCGTGTCCGATTCGGCGGCGGCAATGGTCACGATTTCCGCCCCCATAAAGGAAAACATGGTGATCAGCATTGCGCTCAGCACCGCGCCAAAACCGTTGGGCATAAAGCCGCCGTGATCCCACAGGCGCGAAATGCCGCCAACCTCGGCCCAGGGATAAAAGCCGCTTATCGCCGCCGCGCCCAGCGCGATAAAGGCCAGAATGGCAATCACTTTGCACAGCGCCAGCCAGAACTCAAACTCACCGTAGTTTTTGACGCTCAGCAAATTACTGCCGGTTAATGCCAGCGTGATGACCAGCGAGAACAGCCAGATGGGGATCCCCGGTATCCACGAATGAAGAATGATCGCCGCAATATTGGCTTCAAGCGGAATAACCAGCACCCAGAACCACCAGTACAGCCAGCCGATGGTGTAGCCTGCCCAACGTCCGATGGCCTTGTCGGCATAGGTGGAAAAGGACCCCGTGTCCGGCGTGGCGACGGCCATTTCCGCCAGCATTCGCATTATCATCACCACCAGCAGTCCGGCAAACAGATAGGCCAGTAGCACCGCAGGACCGGCCTGGGCGATGGCGACGCTGGAGCCGACAAACAGACTGGCGCCAATAACCCCGGCGATAGACAGCATGGTGACGTGGCGTGATTTCAGCCCGCCCCCTAAATCATGTGATTGCGACAGTTGCCCCATACTTTTACCCCGTTATTGTTATGTTGCCCGCTTGCCGGATGGCGTGTTGCTGATACAGACTGGGCATCCGGCTTTCAACGATGCCCGTTCCGGACAAAAAAGATCATGACAGACCGATGCACATATATTTGATTTCTAAGTAATCTTCGATGCCATATTTCGATCCTTCACGGCCAAGACCGGAAGCTTTGATCCCGCCAAACGGCGCGACTTCGTTGGAGATAATGCCGGTGTTAATTCCCACAATGCCGTACTCCAGCGCTTCACCGACGCGAAAAACGCGGCTTAAATCGCGAGCGTAGAAGTAAGCGGCAAGGCCAAATTCGGTGTCATTCGCCTGGCGGATGACGTCGGCTTCGTCGCGAAAGCGGAACAGCGGCGCCAGCGGACCGAACGTCTCTTCTTTAGCGACCTTCGCGCTGGCCGGTACGTCTACCAGAATCGTGGGCTGGAAGAAATTGCCTCCCAGCGCGTGCGCCTCGCCGCCGGTGAGCACCCGCGCCCCTTTCGCCAGCGCGTCGGCAATGTGCTCCTGGACTTTACGGACCGCTTTGTCGTCAATCAGCGGCCCGGTGGTCACCTCCGGATCCAGGCCGTCACCGAGGCGCAAGGTTTGCACCGCCTGATGCAATTTTTCTGCAAAGCGTTCATATACCCCCTCCTGCACGTACAGACGGTTGGCGCAGACACAGGTTTGTCCGGCGTTACGAAACTTCGACGCCAGCGCGCCTTCGACGGCTTTATCGAGATCGGCATCGTCAAAAACGATAAACGGCGCATTGCCGCCCAACTCCAGCGACACTTTCTTAATGTCTCTGGCGCACTGCTGCATGAGCTGTCGACCAATTTCCGTCGAGCCGGTAAACGACAGTTTGCGCACCAGTGGATTGCCGGTGAGTTCGTTGCCTACCGCGCTTGCCGACCCGGTCACCACGCTGAACACGCCCGCTGGAATCCCCGCCCGGTTCGCCAGTTCGGCCAGCGCCAGCGCGGAAAAGGGGGTCTGGCTGGCGGGCTTCAGCACCATCGTGCAGCCTGCCGCCAGCGCCGGACCGGCTTTTCGGGTGATCATTGCCGAAGGAAAATTCCACGGGGTGATCGCGGCCGTCACGCCAATCGGCTGCTTGATGACAATCAGACGTTTGTCGGCCTGATGTCCCGGAATCGTGTCGCCGTAGATCCGCTTGCCCTCTTCGGCAAACCATTCAATAAACGATGCCGCATAGCTGATTTCCCCTTTGGCCTCCGCCAGCGGTTTTCCCTGTTCCAGGGTCATCAGACGGGCGAGATCGTCCTGGTGCTCCAGCATCAAATTGAACCAGCGACGTAAAAATGTCGCCCGCTCTTTGGCGGTGAGCGCGCGCCAGGCGGGCAGGGCACGGTTTGCGGCGTCAATGGCTTCGCGGGTTTCCGCTGCGCCCATCTTTGGCACGCTACCCAGCGTCTGGCCGTTTGCGGGATTGACAACGCTAATCACTTCGCCGCTGCTGGCGTCGCGCCAGCGACCGTCGATAAACGCCTGCTGGCGGAACAAACCAGAATCATTAAGTTGCATAGGGGCTTCCTGTCGTAAAAAGGGTTAACGGGTAAAGGCGGCGTGTAAGGTGTCCACGCTGCGCGCCGCACGCAGTGTGCGCCCGGGGTTGCTTTGGCTGGCCAGCAGGGTTTGCACTTTGCTGACGATGTGCGCGCCGATAGGCATGGCCGACGTCGCTGCCGGCGAAGGCGCGTTGCAGGTGTGAACAGAACGCGGTGTGGTCACAAACAGAAAATCGTCGATCAGCTTGCCGTCCGGCGATACCGCCTGCGCCCTGACGCCCGCAGGCCACGGGTGCAGATCGGCGAGGGTCAGGCTCGGACAATATTTCTGCACCAGCCGCAAATAGCCGCTTTTGCACAGCGAATTTTTCATTTCGCCAAGCCCGGAACGAAGGTTTTTTTGCAGCACGCGGCGAACGCCGGCGGAGCCGAAGATCTCCAGCGTATCGGCCAGCGAAAAGTCGCGCTTGCGATAGCCTTCACGCTTAAAGGCCAGCACCGCGTTTGGCCCAACGGTGACGCTGCCGTCGATCATGCGGGTAAGATGAACGCCCAGAAACGGCATCGCCGGATCGGGGATCGGGTAGATGAGATGATTGACGATCTGATTATGCTCTGGCGCCAGGCGAAAATATTCGCCACGGAACGGGCAAATGATAAAACCCGGATCGACGCCCAGCATTTTCACCAGCCGATCAGCCATCAGCCCCGCGCAGCTTATCAGCGTGGCGGCGTGATACTCTTTACCCTGCCGCGTTCGCACCACCACCCCTGCCGCATGCTCGTTCAGGGCGCTGACCTCCGCGTGATAGATCACCTCGCCGCCTCTGGCCTGGAAAATTTTCGCCATTGCCGCCGCGACGTCGCGATAGCTGACGATCCCGCTCGACGGCACGAAAATGCCGCCCAGACCGGTGATGTTGGGTTCACGCTCGCGAAGCGCATCGGCGTTCAGCCATTCGCGTTCCAGACCGTTGGCGGCGGTGCGCTCCCACAGCGCGCGCATCCGTTCCATTTCCCGTTCCGAGGTCGCGACCAGCATTTTTCCGCAAGTGTTGTAACGGATGCCATTTTGATCGCAAAAGGCTTTGGTGGCGCGGTTTCCGGCAAAGCAAAACTGCGCCTTCAGACTGCCAGGCGTGTAGTAAACGCCAGCATGGATCACGCCACTGTTATGGCCCGTTTGGTGGCTGGCCGGGCCGGACTCTTTTTCCAGCAGCGCAATGCGGGCGTCGGGGTAGACGTCAATCAACTGCATGGCGGTCGACATGCCGATAATGCCGCCGCCGATAATCACAAAATCATACATCCGCTCTTCCTTCCCACTTAGTGATGCGTCTGGTAACGGTGGGCGGAATACGCGAAATAGCCGCGCTGGCGCATTAACTCACGGCGCAGATCCGGGTGCGGGGTAAAACGATCGCGCCCGTGTAGCCAGAACAGGTTATTGATCAGCAGGAACTTGCCTACCGGAACCGGGACGGAAAGAATATTTTTGCTGGTTTCCAGCGCATCAGAAAGGTCGCTCAGCCAGACGCCTTCCTCAAAATCTTTCGGCTGGACGAACTGGTCAATGTAGCGCATCACCGGGCGACCCTGCGGGTCCACGTCAAACACCGGATGGAACACGTCCTGGCTGACGTTTTTGCTCGGCGGCGCGGCAAAGCGCATTGGGCGACGCGCCAGCGGATGGCGGAAGTATTCTTCCAGATGCTCCCAGTCGTCGAGATGCAGCAGCAGCGAGTTGCCGCCGGTCATATTCTGCTCGTCGATTTTCATCATCAGCACAAAATCGGTGATCTCCTCAACGTAAGTCCCGTCGTTGTGCAGCTCCATCACCCGGTGCGGCTGGCGCAGATAGCTGTCAGAGTTGTCCACGTTTTTGACCACAAAGCGCGCATAGTACTGGCCGCTCATCGCATCGAAATTCGAGCGCCCGATGAGATGCGCCACTGCCGTCGCCAGCTTGACCATGTCGTCGGCCTGACTAACGTTATCGATCCCTTCAGCATTGATCAGTAACGCCCCTTCGGCGCGATCCAGCAATGTTTTCAGCAGCAGCGGTTGCAACTGATTGCCGCACAGATCGTCGAGGATCTTCGCGACCTTAAAGCGCAGGAAGGATTTATACTCCAGCGCCTGCACCGGCCACTGCGCTACCTGCGTGAGGAACGCGTTTGTGGTCGGGGCGGAAAAAGTCAGCTCCAGCAGTCGCGAAGACTGGGCTGAAGGCGTCAGGGTGAACCCGCTATAGCGTTGATCGGTGTCTTCAGGGGTCGGTTTTACGGCGGTCAGTGCGTTCATCGGAAACATTCCTCTCTGTGAGTCGTCGGGGAGTCAGGGTGATGCTCATTTCGTAGCCATAAATTAAAAATATCTACATTTTTAATAAACGCGCACAAAATAATCGCTAATGTGTATTTTTTGTGATCTAAAGCTACAAATATTTAACATTGCGGGTTTCTGATTGACGCCGACGACAGGACAGAGTGTGGAAGAAAAGATTGAGGAATCCGTGAGTTAGCCTAAACTAACGCCGTTTATCGCGCGTCAGGTACGCAGCACAACGGGATTAACGTCATGATTAAACACGGCTTTCGTCGGCTGAAATGGGTAAGCGCCGGACTGATCGCGCTGATTAAGCACGTCTCCCTGACGTTGCTGGCGGTACTGATTCTCTTTCTCAGCGTGCGGGTTTATCAGACCGAACGCGGTCCCGACCTTCAGCTCTGGCATACCTGGCATGGCGAGGAAATGTCCGCGAAGACGCTGGAGAGCGCCACCTTCGCGCAATATCAGGCGCACGAGGCGCGCTTATTCGACGCGCTGAAAGTCGAGATCAGCGACAAGCTCGGCGCCGAACAGCGAACGCCGATCAACCGCTACTGGGCCGGAAGCCAGGTTTATCCTCAGCAGTTTACGCCGAACGGAAATCGTTCATTCGTCCTGCTGCCGCAGGGGGCGCCGCGTGGCGCGGTGGTCATGTTGCATGGTTTAACCGACTCGCCGTACAGCCTGAAGCACGTGGCGCAGCGCTACCGGCAGTGGGGGTATATCGTCGTCGTACCGCGTTTGCCCGGACACGGCACCGCCCCCGGAGCGCTGACTGACGTGGCATGGCAGGACTGGCTGGCAGCGACGCGGCTGGCGATACGGGAAGCGACGCGGCTTGGGGGGCGTGACCTGCCGTTGCATCTGGTGGGTTACTCCAACGGCGGTGCGCTGGCAATGAAATACACGCTCGACAGCCTGGAGGACGCGTCTTTGCGTCGTCCCAGCCAGATAGTGCTGCTGTCGCCGATGATTGGCGTCACCGCTTTCGCCCGTTTTGCCGGACTGGCCGGTCTTCCGGCATGGTTTCCGGCGTTTGCCAAAGCGGCGTGGCTCAACGTGACGCCTGAATATAATCCTTTCAAATACAATTCGTTTCCGGTTAATGCCGCGCGCCAGTCGTATCTGCTGACCCGCGCGCTGCAAACGCAGCTCGTCGACGACGCGAAGCGCCGCCGCTTAACGGCGTTGCCGCCGGTGCTGACCTTTCAGTCAGTGATGGACTCCACCGTCAGCACCCACGCGGTAGTGGACTCGCTGTATCGTTATCTTCCGGCAAACGGCAGCGAACTGGTGCTGTTCGATATCAACCAGGCTGCCAGTCTTCGCCCGCTGTTGCGAACGTCTTCTTACACCGCTGCCGCCACGCTGTTGCCGCCAGCGCCGCGCGCTTACCGCGCCACGGTCATCGCTAACGCCGCGGCAGACACGCTGGCGGTTGTGGCGCGCGACACGGCAGCCGGGAATCAGGAAGAAAAGATTCAGCCTTTGCATGAAGTCTGGCCGCAGGAGATGTATTCCCTGTCGCACGTAGCGGTGCCATTTCCCGTGACCGACTCCCTGTATGGCCTGAAACCGGAGCAGATAAACCGCTATGGGCTGAGTATGGGGACGATTGCGTTGCGTGGTGAGACTGGCACACTGCTGGTGGGAGCAGACAAACTGATACGCGTCACCTCGAATCCGTTCTTCGGTTATCTTGAAGAACGGATCGAGACAGTTGCCGCGCCGCAGGATTAGCCAACTTCAATCTGCGGCTTTGCCTGACGTTTACGGATGATGCGTAACACGGGAGGGACGATAATCACTGCCACCGCCATCACCAGCAGGGTTTTGGTCACGCCGCTTTCCCACAGAATAGCCATATTGCCGTTGCTGATGGACAGCGCGCGGCGCAGGTTCTGTTCGAGCATTTCGCCGAGGACGAAGCCTAAGATCAGCGGTGACATCGGGAAATGCATCTTGCGCAAAATATAGCCCAGCACCCCAAGCGCCACCATCAGCACCAGATCGAAGGTGGTGCTGTGGACCGCGTACACGCCAACCGCTGAAACAGCGGCGATCGCCGGGACCAGAAACCACAGCGGAATGGTCAGCATGCGAGTAAACAGGCCGATCAGCGGGATATTCATGACCAGCAGCATCACGTTGGCGATCAGTAGCGCGGCGATCAGCCCCCAGACGATGTCCGGTTGTTCAGTAAACATCGCCGGGCCGGGTGTGATGTTGTACAACGTTAGCGCGCCCATCATCACCGCGGTAGTGCCGGAACCGGGAACCCCCAGCGTTAACATCGGGATAAACGAGCCACAGGCCGACGCGTTGTTTGCCGCTTCCGGCGCCGCCACCCCGCGAATATCGCCTTTGCCGAAGCTGTCGCTGTTGCCGCTGATTTTCTTCTCGGTCATGTAGGTGATGGCGCTGGCAATCGTCGCGCCCGCGCCGGGCAGCACGCCGACAAAGAAACCTATCACCGACGAGCGCAGCGTCGTGCCGGCACACTGAACGCCTTCTTTCAGATTAAACATCATCCGTCCGGTTTTACGGACCAGCGTTTGCCCGCTGCTGGTGTGCTCCAGCATCAACAGGATTTCAGACACAGAGAACAGGCCGATCACCACGACAATAAACTGAACGCCGTCGGAAAGGTGAACGCTGTCAAAGGTAAAGCGATACACCCCGGTATTAGCGTCCACGCCGACGGTAGCAAGACCCAGTCCGATCAACGCGGCGAGAAACGATTTCAGCGGGTTTTGCGCCATCATGCTGCCGAGGCAGGCGATGGCAAACACCATCAGCGCGAAATATTCCGCCGGACCAAACGCCAGCGACCATTGCGCCAACAGCGGCGCGAACAGGATGATCCCGCCGATGGCGATCAACGAGCCAAAGAATGAGCTGACCGCGGAAATCGACAGCGCGACGCCGCCGCGCCCCTGTTGCGCCATCGGGTAACCGTCAAGGGCGGTCATGATCGCCGCCGCATCGCCGGGTACGTTGAGTAAAATCGACGAGATGCGCCCGCCATATTCACAGCCGATGTACACGGTCGCCAGCAGGATCAGCGCCGACTCGGCGGGCAGGTGCAGGGCAAAAGCCAGCGGCAGCAAAATCGCCACGCCGTTGATTGGCCCAAGTCCGGGCAGCAATCCGACAATGGTGCCGACAAAGCAGCCAATCAGCGCGATCAGCAGATTTTCCGGGGTCATCGCCACCGCGAAACCCTGAGAAAGATATATCCAGGTATCCATCGTTTCTCCGTTAACTCAGCCAGGCGCCGAGCGGTAAGGTGACGTCGAGCAGGCGGTCGAAGGCGTACCAGAGGGCCACACCGAGGATCACGCCGGAGATCCCCGCTGCAGGTAACGTGGCGCCGAACAGCAGGCCAATGACCAGCGTCAGGATCGCGGTGGCGACGGGAAAGCCCAGCCATTCAAAGCCCCAGGCGTACATCAACAGGATGATGACCATCGTCAACAGCTTTTGCAGCACGTGACGGCGTGGCCAGTCCACCACATCCGGATGGCGCAGCAGTAGCGCCAGCGCGCACAGCGCCATCAGGCCAATGATCCCCAGAGGAAACGGGCGTGGACCGACCGGCTCGTAGCTGTATTCACTCTGGATCTGCCAGGCGATAAACAGCCCGGCGATACAGAGCAGCAGCCAGATCCCGGCGAAAATACGATCGCTCATGGAGGCCTCCGCGTTTATTTAGCCAGGCCGAAGGCTTTGGCCTGATCCCGGTAACCGGTAACTTGTTTTTTGACATACTCGTCAAGGGCTTTGCCGGTCAAGTTGAATTCAAACAGGCCGCGCAGATCGCGCTGCTTTTTAAATTCTTCGGTCTGCTGCAGCTTTTCGAACGTCTGCACCCACCACTGGTATTCGGCGTCGCTCACTTTCGGGCCAACATAGAAACCGCGAATGATCGGCCAGACCAGATCGTAGCCCTGCTCTTTGGCGGTCGGGACGTTAGCCAACTGCCCCGGCAGGCGATTTTCTGAGAACACCGCGAGCACGCGAATTTTGTCGCCGTTCAGGTATGGCACCATTTCGCTGAGATCGCCGGAGACAACCTGCACGTGGTTGCCCATCAGCGCGGTCACCGGCTCGCCGCCGCCCTCAAAGGCGACATAGCGCATCTTGTGCGGATCGACCTTCGCCTGTTGCGCCAGCAGCGCCGACTTCATCCAGTCCTGGCTGCCGATAGACGCGCCTGCGCCAATTACCACGCTGTTGGGATCTTTTTCCATGGCGGTGAGCAGATCCTTCAGCGACGTCCACGGCGAGTCGGCGCGTACGGCGATCATGCCGTAGTCGGTGCCCACACTCGCCAGCCAGCGCACATCATCCACGCCGTAGCGGCCAAATTTCCCCTGTGACAGGTTTAACAGCGAGCCGCCGGAGAAGGCGACCACTGTCCCGGGCTCGGCCGGACGCTGCGCCACGATGGCGTTATAGGCCACCGCGCCGACGCCGCCGGGCATATAAGTGACGCGCATCGGTTTTTCGATAGCGCCGGTTTCCATCATGCTTACCTGGATCAGTTTGCAGGTAAGATCAAAGCCGCCGCCGGGCTTCGCCGGGGCGATACATTCGGTACGTGACGGCGCGTCCTGCGCCAGTACAGAGGTGCTCATCAGTAAAACGCTTGCAGTAAGAGTACGAAGTAATTGTTTTTTCATTGTTTATCCTCACGCCGGATGCCCGGATAGTAGGGTTCGGAACAACATTTTTTTGATTATGTGAACCTGCATGTAGCAGTTCGGTTGCGTGATTGTTAAAACATTAACCTTTCATTTCCCTTTCAATGCGGCAGAAACTTTACAGGATGTGATATGCGTCTCTTATTGGCGGAAGATAACCGTGAGCTGGCTCACTGGCTGGAAAAAGCGCTGGTGCAGAACGGGTTCGCCGTGGACTGCGTGTTCGACGGACTGGCTGCCGACCATCTGTTGCACCGCGAAAGCTATGCGCTGGCGGTGCTGGACATCAATATGCCCGGTATTGACGGGCTGGAAGTGGTGCAGCGTCTGCGCAAACGTGGGCAGACGCTGCCCGTCCTGTTGTTAACAGCACGCAGCGCGGTGGCGGATCGGGTAAAGGGGCTGAACGTCGGCGCAGATGACTACCTGCCCAAGCCGTTTGAGCTGGAGGAGCTTGACGCGCGGCTGCGCGCCCTGCTGCGGCGCAGTGCGGGCCAGGTGCAGGAGCTCCAGCAACTGGGCGATCTGGCGTTTCACGACGAGGGGTATTTTTTGCTTCAGCAGCAGCCGCTGGCGCTCACCCCGCGAGAGCTGGCGCTACTGACGGTGCTGATGTACCGGCGAACGCGCCCGGTGTCGCGTCAGCAGTTGTTTGAACAGGTATTCAGTCTGAACGATGAAGTCAGCCCGGAAAGCATCGAACTGTATATTCATCGCCTGCGCAAAAAACTACACGGCAGCAACGTGCGAATCACAACCCTGCGCGGGTTGGGCTACGTGCTGGAGTGCGGCGATGAGGTGGGTTAAACCGCAGTCGCTGTACCTGCAACTGCTGCTGTTTCTGGGGCTACCGTTGCTCCTGCTGTGGGGACTGTCGGCATTTAACAGCTATGTCAGCGCGCTACAGGCCGCGACCCAGGCCTATGATCGCACGCTGCTTTCTTCTGCACGCACGGTGGCGGAACGGCTGGAAGTGCGTAACGGCAGGCTGGAGGTCAACGTTCCGTGGGTGGTGCTGGACAGCTTTGAGCTCAACATGAACGATCGGTTGTATTACAAAGTGGTGGATCCGGCGGGGCGGGTGATCTCCGGCTATGACGATATGCCCGTGATGCCGCCTGCGACCTCGCGAACCCGGCTTTATCCGGCGCTGGCGTGGTTTTATCACACCCAATATCGCGGGCAGGCGATACGCGTCAACCTGCGCCTCCTTCACCACAAAGCAGAGTTCACTGAACGTGGCCAGTGGACTTATCTGACTGTCGGTGATGACAATCTGACGCGCGCCGGCCTTCGCCGCGGTTTCGCTCACCATCACCGTCTCTTCCGCATAGGGCGAGAAACTGACGGAAACCACGATATCGCGTGAGCTAATACGGTTGATCTGTTCGCGCAGCATCCCACCCATCCCGTCGAGCAGTATGGGACGGCAGGCCAGATGGCTCAGGGCGTAGGTGAGATAAGCGGCAACGCTGAACGAGCGACGTAAGCCGGCGACATAGATAGTGTCGGCTTCCGCCAGCAGTTGCACCGCTTGTTCCAGCATTGCCGGTTCGGCACGGGCGGCAAGCTGCTGTAGCGCCTGCGCATTTGAGCGGGCGAATTCCTGCAAAATATCCAGCGGCGTTTCCGGCACCGCTTCGCTTTCCATTTCACGAAACAGGCGGGCGCGGTCGCTGTAGCTGGCGGTCTCTTCAACCAGATTCATGCGAAACAGTTGTTTCATTTCATTGAAACCGGTGAAGTCAAAGGCGTTGGCGAAGCGGATGAGCGTGGAGGGCGGCACCCCGGCGCGCTCGGCAATGACAGCGACCGTATCAAAGGCCACGCTATTAGTGTTATCCAGCACATAGCGGGACACCTGCTGCAACCTTTTGCTCAGGCTGTCGTAGCGATCGCGGATTTGCTGTTGCAGTTCGTTCAGGTTGGTTGCGGTACTCATTGATCCCCCTGGGTTAGTTTTCTGATTCTAAACGTAAAGCCGCTTCTTTTAAATGTCGGACGTCCGATTCGCGGCAAAAATGAAACAGAAGATTCACGCTTTTCCCTCTCTGAAATCCCCGAAAGATCGGCTTATCCTGCGTATTGCGGCTGTTAACATAAAAATCCATCCTTGATCACAATAATCACTATTTGTTTTATTTCAACTTAAAATGGAATATTTATTTCATATATAGTGATTTCATAGAGAGCGTTCAGGTAACAATCACGAACCCACAGCGAGAGGTTAAGGATGGAGACGGTAGCGAATTTTATTCACGGCGAATGTGTCACCGGTTCAGGCCAGCGCGTTCAGGCGATCTTCAACCCGGCCATCGGCGAGCAGATCCGCCAGGTGGTGATGAGTACGGCGAAGGAGGCTGAGCAGGCGGTTGCCGCCGCGCAGCAGGCCTTTCCCGCGTGGGCACGTCAGGCTCCGCTTAAGCGTGCGCGGGTGATGTTCCGTTTCAAGGCGCTGCTCGAAGAGCACATGGAAACGCTGGCCCGCATCATCAGCGAAGAGCACGGCAAGGTCTTCTCCGACGCGGTGGGCGAGCTGACTCGCGGCCTGGAAGTGGTGGAATTCGCCTGCGGCATCCCGCACCTGCAAAAGGGTGAGCATTCCGCCAACGTGGGGACCGGCGTCGACAGCCATTCGCTGATGCAACCGCTCGGGGTCTGCGTCGGCATCACGCCGTTTAACTTCCCGGCGATGGTGCCGATGTGGATGTTCCCGATTGCGCTGGCGACCGGCAACACCTTTGTGCTGAAACCGTCGGAAAAAGATCCCTCCCTGGCGCTCGCGCTGGCGCAACTGCTGAAAGAGGCCGGCCTGCCGGACGGCGTGTTTAACGTGGTACAGGGGGATAAGGAGTCCGTTGACGTGCTCCTGACCGACCCGCGCGTGCAGGCAGTGAGCTTTGTCGGCTCCACGCCGATTGCGGAATACATTTACCAGACCGCCTCCGCCCACGGCAAACGCTGTCAGGCGCTGGGCGGTGCGAAAAATCACTGTATTTTAATGCCGGATGCCGACATGGAGATGGCGGCCAACGCCATTATGGGGGCGGCCTACGGCGCGGCGGGCGAGCGCTGCATGGCGCTCTCGGTGGTGCTGGCGGTGGGCGATAAAACCGCTGATGACCTTTGCGCCCGGCTGGAAAAACAGATTGCCGCACTGCGCGTTGGGCCGGGTCTGGACCAGACGCCGGAAAACGAAATGGGGCCGCTCATCTCCGCCGCCCACCGCAGCAAGGTGCTGGGCTACATCGACAGCGGGGAAGCGCAAGGGGCGAGACTGTGCGTGGACGGTCGCGGCTTTAGCGTGCAGGGCCACGAGCAGGGCTACTTCGTCGGGCCGACGCTGTTCGATAACGTCACCCCGGAGATGACCATCTATAAAGAAGAAATTTTCGGTCCGGTGCTTTCTGTGGTGCGCGTAGCAGATTACGCCAGCGCGGTGGACCTGATTAACCGCCATGAATATGGTAATGGCTCGGCCATTTTCACCCGCGACGGCGGCTGCGCGCGCCGCTTCTGCGAAGAGGTGCTGGCGGGCATGGTGGGCGTCAACGTGCCGATCCCGGTGCCGATGGCGTTCCACAGCTTCGGCGGCTGGAAGCGCTCGATTTTTGGCGCGCTCAACGTCCACGGCAATGACGGCGTGCGTTTCTACACCCGCATGAAAACCATTACCGCGCGCTGGCCGGAAATGCAGCAGGACAGCGGCGCGGCGTTCTCCATGCCGACGCTGGGCTGACAGGAGGTGTTATGCAAACCGAACGTATGACCATGGCCCAGGCGCTGGTCCGGTTCCTTAATCAACAGTACGTCAGCGTTGACGGCAACGAAACGCCCTTCGTGGAGGGCGTGGCGACCATTTTTGGTCATGGCAACGTGCTGGGTATCGGCCAGGCGCTGGAGCAGGATCCGGGCCATCTGCAGGTGATGCAGGGCTGCAACGAGCAGGGCATCGCCCATATGGCGACGGGATTCGCCAAACAGCATCGCCGTCAGCGCATTTTCGCCGTCACCTCCTCCGTCGGGCCGGGCGCCGCCAATATGGTGACCGCTGCAGCTACTGCCACCGCGAACCGCATCCCGCTGCTGCTGCTGCCGGGAGATATCTACGCCAGCCGCCAGCCGGACCCGGTCTTGCAACAAATTGAGCAGTATCACGATCTCAGCATCAGCACCAACGACTGCTTCCGTCCTGTCTCCCGCTACTGGGACCGCATCAACCGCCCCGAGCAGCTGATGAGCGCCATGCTCAATGCGATGCGAGCACTCACTGACCCCGCAAATACGGGGACGGTGACCATTTGCCTGCCGCAGGACGTGCAGGGCGAAGCCTGGGATTACCCGCTGAGCTTCTTCGCGCGCCGCGTACATCACATTGAACGTCGACCGCCCGACTCCCAGCGGCTTGAACACGCGCGGGCACTGATTGCCCGTAAGCGTCGCCCGCTGGTGGTATGCGGCGGTGGGGTACGTTATTCCGGCGCGCATGAGGCGTTGCGCGAATTTGTCGAGACGCTGCATCTGCCGTTTGCCGAAACCCAGGCCGGAAAGGGGGCGCTGGTCAGTGACCACTCGCTTAATCTGGGCGGGGTCGGCGTCACCGGCGGGCTGGCGGCCAACAAGCTTGCGCCGCAGGCGGACCTGGTAATTGGCGTCGGCACACGCCTCACGGACTTTACCACCGGCTCCAAGGCACTGTTTGCCCATCCGGACGTCGAGTTTCTGCTGCTGAACGTGGCCGAATTTGACGCCCTGAAGCTCGACGCCACCGCGTTGATTGCCGATGCCCGGACAGGGCTGCAGGCCTTGACTCATGCGCTGAAGGATTACCGCAGCGGCTGGGGAGAGGAGATTGCTCAGGCGAAAGCTGACTGGCGCAACGAGTGCCGCCGCCTGTGGGATCGCCAGTGGCACCCGGATGAGGCGCCGGAAGTGGCGGGACACCTGGACGCGCAGCTGGCGGAATACGGCGAGGCGCTCAACACCCGGCTGACCCAGACGCGGGTGCTGGGGCTGATTAATCAGCATGTTGAAGACAACGCCATCGTGGTGGGGGCAGCCGGATCGCTGCCGGGAGATTTGCAGCGTCTCTGGCAGGTTAAAACGCCCGACACCTATCATCTGGAGTACGGCTACTCCTGCATGGGCTACGAGATAGCGGCCGCGATTGGCGCGAAGATTGCGAGACCCGAACAGCCGGTATACGCCATGGTGGGGGATGGCTCCTACATGATGCTGCACTCCGAGCTGCAAACCGCGGTGCAGGAGGGGATTAAGGTCACCGTTCTGCTGTTTGATAACGCCAGCTTCGGCTGCATTAACAACCTGCAAATGGGGCACGGTATGGGAAGCTTTGGCACCGAAAATCGCCGACGCAACCCGGAAACCGGGCAACTTGACGGACCGCTGGTGAAGGTCGATTTCGCGCAAAACGCGGAAAGTTACGGCTGCCGCGCGTGGCGGGTACACGATGAACCAGGCCTGCTGGCGGCGCTGGCGGCGTCCCGCGCCCATCCTGGCCCGACGCTGCTGGATATTAAGGTGCTGCCGAAGACCATGACCCACGATTACGCCTCGTGGTGGCGAACCGGCGATGCGCAGGTGGCAGACTCGCCCGCAGTGTGCGAAGCCGCCGCGTTGACGCAAGCGCAGGTAAAAAAAGCGCGTCAGTATTAGTTTTCCCGCCGTAACGAAATTTTCATTTCATTTTCTCTTCCTGTGTTTTCCGCGCCCTCCCCATCCGGGAGAGGGCGATGTTCTTTCCGTATATCGCCGCTCATGTTGTGAGATTGATAACAAAAATTATCTCGTTCATCTCAAAACTGTTAACTCGCACTCAAAAACATAATTTTCACTATTTATAAAAATGAAATAAATGTTTTATTTAAAGGGTCGTTAGTTCATTGCATTCACCAACACCGGGAGCCGTTATGTTTAACATTGCTTTACTGGGCGCTGGCCGAATCGGCCAGGTACATGCAGCTAACATCGCCAGCCACAGTGCGACCACGCTGTGGTCGGTGGTCGACCCGAATCAGGCATTTGCCACCCGTCTCGCCATGCAGTATCAGGCCCGTCAGCAGAGCCTGGAGGAGGCGATGACCGACCCTGACGTTCATGCCGTACTGATTGCTTCGGCAACGGATACCCACGCGGATCTGATTGAACTGGCCGCCCGTCACGGCAAGGCCATCTTCTGCGAAAAGCCGGTACACCTCGACCTCGCCCGCGTGCGCGACTGCCTGAAGGTGGTCAAAGAGTACGACGTGCCGCTGTTCATCGGCTTTAACCGCCGCTTCGACCCGCAGTTCCGCCGCGTGAAAACCGAGGCCCAGGCCGGGCGCATCGGCAAACCGGAATCGCTGCTGATTATTTCCCGCGATCCGTCTCCGCCGCCTGCGGAGTACGTGCGCGTCTCCGGCGGCATGTTCCGCGACATGACCATTCACGACTTTGACATGGCGCGCTTCATCATGGGCGAAGAGCCGGTGTCGGTGTATGCCCAGGGCAGCAACCTGGTGGATCCGGCGATTGGCGAGGCGGGGGATATCGATACCGCGTTTATCGTTCTCAAATACGCCTCCGGCGCGATGGCGACCATCGTCAACAGCCGCCGCTCCTCGTACGGCTACGACCAGCGCCTGGAGCTGCACGGCTCTGAAGGGCTGCTGTGCGCGGGCAATATCCTTGAAAACCAGGTGCAGCACTACGGAAAACAGGGCTGCACCAGCGCGCTGCCGGAACACTTCTTCCTCCAGCGCTACAAATCCGCTTACGCCGCGGAATGGGAACACTTTGTTGCGGTCCTGCGCGGCGAAGCGGTGCCGGATTGTAGCGGCGATGACGGCGAACGAGCGCTGTACCTCGCGGATAAAGCGCTGGAATCACTGCGCAGCCAGCGCGAGATCGTCCTCTAAACACACCCACCCTACACAGAGAGACATAATAATGAAAAAACTGATCGTAGCCGCCCTCATCGCCGTAACGTCCGGGGCCGCCCTCGCCGAAAACGAGCAAATTGTTTTCAGTACGCCAAATCTGGCGATGCCGTTTGAAGTTCACATGCAGCGCACGGCGGTGAAGGCCGCAAAAGAGATGGGCGTGCAGCTTCAGGTGCTGGACGGGCAGGGCAGCTCGCCGAAACAGGTGGCTGACCTGGAAAACGCCATCACCCGCGGGGCGCAGGGCTTTATCGTCTCCCCGAACGACGTGAACGCGGTCTCCAGCGCGGTGGATGAAATTCAGGAGGCGAAGCTGCCGGTCGTCACCCTTGACCGCTCCGTCGACAGCCAGAAGAAGGTGCCGCACTTTGGCGCCAACAATTACAAAGGCGGCCAGGCGATTGGCGACTTCGTGAAAAGCAAATTCCCCAACGGGGCGGAGATCATACTGCTCACCGGTCAGCCCGGCTCCTCCTCCAATATTGAACGCACCAAAGGGATCCGCGACAGCCTGAAGGCGGGCGGGGACAAATACAAGATCGTCGCCGATCAGACCGGCAACTGGATGCGTTCAGAAGGGATGCGCATCGTTGAAAGCGTCCTGCCTTCTCTGCCGAAACGCCCGCAGGTGATCCTCTCCGCCAACGACGATATGGCGCTGGGGGCGATTGAAGCCCTGCAAAGCCAGGGCGTGAAGCCGGGCGAAATACTGGTGACCGGCTTTGATGCGGTACCGGAAGCGCTGGCCCGCGTGCGCGAGGGCTGGCTGGCGGTGACGGCGGATCAGCGTCCGGGCTTTGCGGTCAAAACGGCGATGAGCCAGCTGGTGGCCAACGTGCGCGACAAAACCGCCATCACCGGGGCTGACTACCCGCCGACGCTGATCACCAAAGAGAACCTGCAGCAGGCTGAGCGCATCGGCGAGGCCGGTAACTGATCTATCCGCAGCCGCCGCGCGAGCGGCGGCGCACTCTGAAGGAGGAGCAGACCGATGTCGCAACCCTTACTGAAAGTGACCGACCTGGCGAAAAGCTTTTCCGGCGTCTGGGCCTTAAGCAGTGCACAACTGACCGTCGGCAGCGGAGAAATACACGCCCTGCTGGGGGAAAACGGGGCGGGAAAATCCACGCTGCTGAAGGCGCTCGCGGGGGCGCAGCCGCAAACGCGCGGGGAGATCTGGTTTAACGGCGAAACGCTGCCGCTGGACGATTCCCCGGTGGAGCGGCAGAACAAGGGGATTATCACCATCTATCAGGAGTTCAACCTGCTGCCCAACATGACCGTCGCGGAGAACATGTTTCTCGGGCGCGAGCCGCGCAGGCGTAACCTGATCGTTGATGAGAAAGCGGTGAATCAGGAGGCGCAGGTCATCCTCGATTACCTGCAGCTGAACGTCGCCCCGACCACGCCCGTCGCCCGCCTGAGCGTCGCGCAGCAGCAGATGGTGGAGATCGCCCGCGCATTAACCCTGAACGCGAAGCTGATCGTTATGGACGAACCGTCCGCCGCGCTGAGCGACAGCGAAGTGGAAAGTTTGCACCGCGTGGTGCGGGAACTAAAGGGGCGTGGGGTCAGCATTATTTACGTTACCCACCGTCTGCACGAAGTGTTTCAACTTTGCGATCGCTTCACCGTGTTTCAGGACGGTCGTTTCACCGGTACCGGCGCGGTGGCGGAGACCACCGTCGAACAACTGATTCGCCTGATGGTCGGGCGCGACGTGGCGTTTAACCGTCGTCCCGCCAGCGAAACCCACCATGAAGATAAACCTGTCCGCCTGGCGGTGAAGGGGCTGAGCCGCGAAAAGCCGCCGCTGGATCCGCACGGCATCGCCCTGCACGACATCAGCTTCCACGTCCACGCCGGGGAAGTGTTAGGCATTGCCGGGCTGGTGGGCGCGGGACGCACCGAGGTGGCGCGCTGCCTGTTTGGCGCGGACGCGTTTACCTCGGGCAGCTTTGAGCTGGACGGCGTGCCGTACCAGCCGCGCGATCCGCTGTATGCCCTCGATCAGGGCGTGGCGCTGGTTCCGGAAGATCGCAAAAAAGAGGGAGCGGTGCTGGGGCTGTCGATTCGCGACAACCTGTCGCTCTCCTGCCTTTCGTCACTGCTGCAGTGGCGCTGGTTCGTGAACACCCGCAAAGAGGACGACCTGATTGAGTCCTACCGCCAGGCGCTGCAGATCAAAATGGTCAACAGCGAGCAGGAGGTACGCAAGCTCTCCGGCGGTAACCAGCAAAAAGTGATCCTCGCGCGCTGCATGGCGCTCAATCCTCGGGTGCTGATCGTCGACGAGCCGACGCGCGGCATCGACGTGGGGACCAAATCGGAAGTGCACCAGGTGCTGTTTGACATGGCGAAAAAGGGCGTGGCGGTGATCGTGATCTCCTCCGATCTGCCTGAAGTGATGGCGGTGTCTGACCGGATCATCACCCTCAGCGAAGGCCGGGTGACCGGCGAGATCCACGGCGACGACGCTAACGAAGAACGGCTGATGACGATGATGGCCATCAACCACAACGCCCTGAACGCGGCATAACGGAGTTTCTCATGACGCAGATGATTTCTAAAACGCAGGCCCCGGTCAAACGCGCCGGACGCATCGAACCCATCGCCTTCTTCGAGCGCTTCGGGGTGCTGATTTTCATGATCCTGCTGCTGATCTTCTTCCAGTCGCAGAACAGCAACTTTTTCTCTGAACGCAATATTTTCAACATCCTGACCGAGGTCTCCATCTACGGGATCATGGCCGTGGGGATGACCTTCGTCATCCTGACCGCCGGGATCGACCTCTCCGTCGGCTCCATTCTGGCGGTGTGCGCCATGACCGCAGCGTACGTGATTAAAGGCGACAACTTTACCACCGTTGACCCGAACGCCTGGGGCGGCATGAGCTGGCTGATTGGGCTGGGGATTTGCCTGGCGATGGGCACGGCGATTGGCTTTCTGCACGGTCTGGGCGTCACCCGCCTGCGCCTGCCGCCGTTCATCGTCACTCTCGGGGGGATGACCATCTGGCGCGGCCTGACGCTGGTGATTAACGACGGCGCGCCGATCGCCGGTTTCGATCAGGGCTACCGCTGGTGGGGGCGCGGGGAGCTGCTCGGCATCTCCATTCCGATCTGGATCTTCGCCATCGTCGCCGTTGGCGGTTATCTGGCGCTGCACAAAACCCGCTGGGGCCGCTTCGTCTACGCCATCGGCGGCAACCCGGAGGCGGCGCGTCTGGCGGGTGTGAACGTGAAGCGCGTGCTGGTCAGCGTCTACGTGCTGATTGGCTGCCTGGCGGGGCTGGCGGGCTTCATCCTCAGCGCGCGTCTGGGGAGCGCCGAGGCGGTCGCCGGGATCTCCTTTGAGCTGCGCGTCATCGCCTCGGTGGTGATTGGCGGTACCTCGCTGATGGGCGGCTACGGGCGCATCGGCGGCACCATCATCGGCTCCATCATCATGGGTATTCTGATTAACGGCCTGGTGCTGATGAACGTCTCGGCCTACTACCAGCAGATTATCACCGGATTAATTATCGTTCTGGCGGTGGCGTTCGACACCTACGCCAAGAGCCGTCGCGGCGCACTGTGAGGATCGTGATGAAAGAGGTACGTATTGGATTAATCGGCACCGGGTATATCGGCAAGGCGCACGCCATCGCCTATGCCCAGGCCCCGACGGTGTTCAACCTGCGCGGCAGGCTGGTGCGCGAGATGGTGGCCGAGGTAAACCCGACGCTGGCGGCAGAGCGCGCCCGGGCGTTTGGCTTCAACCGTTCAACGGGAGACTGGCGGGCGCTGGTGGCCGACCCGGCTATTGACGTGGTGGATATTTGCTCGCCCAACCATCTGCATAAAGAGATGGCGCTGGAGGCGATCCGCCACGGCAAGCACGTTTACTCGGAAAAACCGCTGGCGCTGAACGCCCACGACGCGCGTGAGATGGTCGAGGCCGCGAAGCGGGCAGGGGTGAAAACCCTGGTGGGGTTCAACTACATGAAAAACCCGACGGCGCAGCTGGCGAAAGAGATTATCGCCCGCGGCGAAATAGGCGAGGTGATCCACTTCTACGGCACCCACAACGAAGACTATATGGCTGACCCGCTTTCGCCCATTCACTGGCACTGCTTCAAAGAGACTGCCGGGCTGGGGGCGCTGGGCGATCTGGCGGCGCATATCGTCAATATGGCGCAGTACCTGGTGGGGGAGATTGAGCAGGTTTGCGGCGACCTGAAGATTGTGGTCCCGGAACGTCCGGCGAAGGCCGGGTCGTCGGACATGATTGCCGTCGAAAACGAGGACCAGGCCCACGCGATGGTACGTTTCGCGGGCGGGGCGCAGGGTGTGATTGAAACCTCCCGCGTCGCCTGTGGCCGCAAGATGGGGTTGTCGTACGTCATCACCGGGACGAAAGGCGCCATCAGCTTTACCCAGGAGCGCATGGCCGAGCTGAAGCTCTATCTGCATGACGATCCGGTCAACCGCCAGGGGTTCCGCACGTTGCTGGTCGGCCCGGCACACCCGGAGTACGCCGCGTTCTGCATGGGCGCGGGCCACGGGATCGGCTTTAACGATCAAAAAACGGTGGAGGTGCGCGACCTGGTGGACGGCATTGCCGCCGACGCCCCGATGTGGCCGGACTTCGAAGAGGGCTGGAAGGTGTCGCGCGTGCTGGACGCCATCGCACTCTCGCACCAGCAGGGCCGCTGGCTGAACGTGAACGACATTGTCTGATGAGGTATCAACGTGGAAAAGCAGTTTGATGTGATATGCATGGGCCGCGTGGCGGTAGACCTCTACAGCCAGCAGATTGGCGCCCGTCTGGAGGATGCGTCGAGCTTCGCCAAATATCTCGGCGGATCGTCCGGCAACGTGGCGTACGGCACCGCGCGCCAGGGCCTGCGCTCGTCGATGCTGGCGCGCGTGGGCGATGAACATATGGGCCGCTTCCTGCGGGAAGAGTTAAGCCAGGTGGGCTGCGACACCAGCCATCTGATCACCGATAAAGAACGTCTCACGGCGCTGGTGCTGCTCGGCATTAAAGACCGGGACACCTTTCCTCTGATTTTTTACCGCGATAACTGCGCGGATATGGCGATTACCGCCAGCGATGTGGACGAAAGCTACATCGCTTCCGCACGGTGTCTTGCCATCACCGGGACTCACCTTTCTCACCCTCAGACCCGCGAGGCGGTGCTGACGGCGCTGGGCTATGCCCGCCGTCACGGCGTGCGCACGGTGCTGGACATCGATTACCGCCCGGTGCTGTGGGGGCTGACCGCCCTGGGCGACGGCGAAACGCGCTTTATCGCTGCCGATAAGGTCACCCGCGAACTGCAGGAGGTGCTGCACCTCTTCGACGTCATTGTCGGCACCGAAGAAGAGTTCCACATTGCGGGCGGCAGCACGGATACCTTACAGGCGCTGGAAAGGGTGCGCGACGTGAGTCAGGCCACGCTGGTCTGCAAGCGCGGCGCGCTCGGCTGTTCGGTCTATACCGACGCCATTCCGCCACGGCTGGACGACGGCCTGACGGTGACCGGCGTGCGCGTGGAGGTGCTGAACGTTCTCGGCGCGGGGGACGCGTTTATGTCCGGCCTGCTGCGCGGCTACCTGAACGACGAGGGCTGGGAGCAGGCGTGCCGCTACGCCAACGCCTGCGGCGCGCTGGTGGTCTCGCGCCACGGCTGCGCCCCGGCGATGCCGAGCAAAATCGAGCTGGACGATTATCTCTCCCGCGCCGCGAATGTGCCGCGTCCGGATCTCGATCCGCGCCTGAACCATCTTCATCGCGTCACCACCCGCCGCCGGGAATGGCCGGAGCTGTGCGTGATGGCCTTCGATCACCGCAGCCAGCTTGAGGATATGGCTATACAGTGCGGCGCGTCGCTCGGGCGCATTCCGGCCCTGAAGCAGCTGATCCTGCAGGCCAGCCGCGAAGCGGCGAGCCGCGCCGGGCTGGAGGGCAAAGCCGGTCTGCTGTGCGACGGCACCTTTGGCCAGGACGCGCTGAACGCCATAACCGGTGAAGGGTGGTGGATCGGGCGGCCCATTGAGCTGCCGGGCTCGCGTCCGCTGGAAATGGAGCACGGCAATATCGGCACCCAGCTCATCAGCTGGCCGCAGGAGCACGTGGTGAAGTGCCTGGTCTTTTTCCATCCGGAAGATGCTCACGGCCTGCGCCTGGAGCAGGAGCAGAAAATTGCCGAAGTCTACCGCGCCTGCTGCCGGTCCGGGCATGAGCTGCTGCTGGAGGTGATCCTGCCCGCGACCATGCCGCGCAGCGACGAGCTCTACCTGCGCGCCATCTCCCGCTTCTACAACCTCGGCATTTACCCGGACTGGTGGAAGCTGCCGCCGCTCTCAGCCGACGGCTGGGCGGCGCTCGGCGAAATTATCGAACGCCGGGATCCGCACTGCCGCGGAGTGGTGATCCTCGGGCTGGACGCGCCGGCCGAACAGCTACGCGCCGGGTTTAACGCCGCGGCGGGGCACGATCTGGTGAAGGGGTTTGCCGTGGGGCGCACACTGTTCGGCGACGCTTCCCGCGCATGGCTGAAGCACGATATCGACGATGCGCAGCTGGTGGCGCGCATCCGGGACAACTACCTGCAGCTTATCGCCTGGTGGCGCGAGCGCGGGCACGCATAATGGAGACGACAATGAGTGTACAACTGGGCATCAACCCGCTGACGTGGACGAACGACGATCTGCCTTCGCTCGGCGCGGAGACGCCGCTGGAGACCTGCCTGAGCGAAGGCAAAGAGGCCGGTTTTGCCGGCTTCGAGCTGGGCAATAAGTTCCCGCGCGAAGCGCGCCTGCTTGGCCCCATTCTGCAGCGCCACGATCTGCAGCTGGTTTCCGGCTGGTACTCCGGCCGCCTGCTGGAGCGCAGCGTGGAGGAGGAGATTGCCGCCGTGCAGCCGCACCTGACGCTGCTGCGCGAGCTGGGGGCGAAGGTGCTGGTCTTTGCGGAGGTGAGCGGCTGCATTCACGGCGAGCAGCAGACGCCGGTGCACCTGCGCCCGCGCTTCCCGCAGGATCGCTGGAAGGAGTACGGCGAGAAGCTCACCGAGTTTGCGCGCTATACGCAGCGGCAGGGGGTGCAGATTGCCTACCATCACCATATGGGCACGGTGATTGAGTCTGCCGACGACGTGGACAACCTGATGACCCATACCGGCGAAGAGGTGGGACTGCTGCTGGATACCGGGCATCTGACCTTTGCCGGGGCCGATCCGCTGGCGGTGGCGCAGCGCTGGGCGACGCGCATCAACCACGTCCACTGCAAAGACGTGCGCGCCGACGTGCTGGCGGACGTCAAAAACCGCAAAACCAGCTTCCTCGACGCGGTGCTGAGCGGCGTATTTACCGTGCCGGGCGACGGCTGCGTGGATTACCCGCCAATCATGCAACTGCTGAAAGCGCAGGACTATCACGGCTGGCTGGTGGTGGAAGCTGAGCAGGATCCGGCGATTGCTCACCCGCTGACCTACGCCCGTCTGGGCTATAACAACCTGAGCCGCCTGGCGCGCGACGCTGGGCTTTTCTGAGGAGGTGTCATGTCACGTCTGTTATCACGCTGGCAACAGCCGAACGCTGAGGGGCGCACCCAGTCCGTGACGCCGCAAAGCGCGGGGTGGGGATATGTTGGCTTTGAGGCCTATGAACTCCAGGAGGGGCAGGAGCTGACGCTGCCCGCGGTCAGCGAAGAGCGCTGTCTGGTGCTGGTCGCCGGGCGCGCCTCCATCAGCACGCCATCCGCACGGTTTAACGATATTGGCGAGCGGATGAGCCCGTTCGAGCGCATCAAGCCGTGGGCGGTTTACGTCACCCCGCAGGAGGCGGTGCAGGTGAAGGCGCTGACGAAGCTCGAACTGGCGGTCTGCGCCGCTCCCGGCAAAGGCTCTTATCCGACGCGGCTGATTGCCCCGCAGGATATCGACGGTGAGGCGCGCGGCAAGGGGCACAATCAGCGCTACGTGCACAACATTCTGCCGGAAGACAAGCCCGCCGACAGCCTGCTGGTGGTGGAAGTCTGGACCAGTGAGGGCTGCACCAGCTCGTACCCGAGCCATAAGCACGATACGGATAACCCGCCGCAGGAGACCTACCTGGAGGAGACCTACTACCATCGCCTCAACCCGGAGCAGGGGTTCTGCATGCAGCGGGTTTACACCGACGACAGAACGCTGGATGAGTGCATGGCGGTCTACAACCGCGACGTGGTCATGGTGCCGAAGGGCTACCATCCGGTGGCGACGATGGCCGGGTATGACAGCTATTACCTCAACGTGATGGCCGGGCCGGTGCGCAAATGGATGTTCACCTGGGAAGACGATCACGCGTGGATTAATCGCGATTATCCCGCCAGGTGAACAGGAGAATTACGTCACGATGGTCGTCACCTGTCCCGGAAACACAATCTGAATCACGCCGCCCCAGTTGCACATCAGCTTCGACTGCGCGGTCAGGGCGGGCATGCCGCCCACCAGTATTGTCGGCGAACCGGGCATCCAGGGAGCTATGGTCACGGGAATGCAGGGCATCGGCGTCAGCACCCCGAGTGCCGCGGCGGTCGCGGCGGCCACGGTCGGGTTAGCCATACTGCTGCACATCCCGAACGGCAAAATGTTCACGAACGATTTGTTGTCCATGATATTCGCCATCGGCACGCTGTTTACCAGAGTACGGCTGATGGGCACTACGCACAGCGGGGAAGGCGCGAGGCCAAACGAGCATTGCAGCGTCGCGCCATTACATACTCCTGGACAACTCATGGTAAGACTCCCAGTTGCCGCCACAGTCGGCGGGCGGCCTCATCGCCGCTGATCAGTTCATTAAGCAACTCCGGTAGCGGCGTATTTCCCCACACACAGGCGCGCTGCAACAGGTAGGGCACCGGGCTGTGCGGCTCGGTGCCCTGCAAATAATCCGCGATCTGCCTGAGCATCTGATAGGCTTCTTCGCGGCTGCCGAAAGCCGCTCCATGGACAGGTATCGGTGCGGCTGGTTGCGCGGCTGGCAGTATCTGTTCAGGCAGTGCGCTGCCCAGTGCCTGTTGACAGGTTTTAATCTTTTGCTCCAGGTGGGTAAATGAGGGGGCAGAAGCCTCTGGCCAGTGCTGGCAGACGGCATTCAGGCGTTGCAGCCATTCCAGGCTTGTCGCCAGCGCCTGCACAATCGGCGCCTGCTTCTCGGGGGAGAGAAATCTGGCAACGTTGCCCTGCTGCCACCCCGTCAACGACACGCTCTCATCCTCGGATAAAAACAGCGGCGCGTCAGCCACCAGCAGCGCGTAGCGCTGCGCCAGCCAGCTAAGCGGCGCGGCGCGATAGTCGTAATCACCCGCTTTAATTTGTGGATGCAACTCTGTCGGATAACGCTCCAGCGCCAGTACGGGCAGCGCCAGCGCATCGGGCAGGGCGAGCAGCCCGCGCAGACGCAGCCACGCCTCGCCGAGCCAGCCCATGATCACCAGATCTTTACTGCCCGTGACGGTCAGTTCGCTGGCAATGCGGGCGACCGCTTCCCAGTCAGCGCGCCGGGGCGTGCTTTGCCAGACGCCGGTAGGCAGCGTCTCGTCATCCTGCTGGCGTGCGGCGACCAGTTGGTCAAACTCTGGCGAGTAGCGTATCGACTCGCCGCAGGGGCAGTCGGCGCGGACAGGGGCCAGCAGTGCTTCAATATGCTCCATTAATCCTCTCCTGATAATCCTTGTTCGGTGAGCCTTACCCAGGGCAACGGCGCTTTACCTTCCGCATCCAGTAACGCCACCTGTAAATACACGGTGGTCGTTGCGCGCAGTTGACCGTCGCCCACGGGAAGGGTGAAGCGCAGCGGCAGCGGCTGGGCCAGTGCGCCGCCGACGCGCTGTTGTGCAATCATTCGCAACAGCGACCACGCGCCTTGCCAGCGCCAGCGCCCCGTATCGCCGACAACGGTTATGCCTGGCTGTGATGCGCCCGGCAATGGCCGCCATGCGGAGTTTTTCGCCCAGCGCAGGCTTACGCTCAGAGCGTCGCCGCTGCGCCAGTGCAGATCCACCTCTGCGCCGCCGGGGTAGCTGAGAGTCTGTTGATTTCCGCTCAGCCGCCAGTCGGCTATTTGATCTGCGCCGGACTCGTTATTGCGCGAAGTGCGCCAGAGGACGCGTACCGCAACGCCCTTCGGTGAGACGAGAGCCGCCAGCAGCGGTTTTGCCGCTGCCAGTTGTTGGATCAGCGGCGGCTGTCCGGTCAGAGATTCCGGCGGCAGCGTATCAAGCAGTACGGTAAGTTCGCGGACCCGATCGACATCTGCGTCCGGCGCGTGCGGCACGGCGGTAAACGGGAAATGCCCCGCCAGCCAGACGTTATACAGGTTGAAGATCTTCTGCGTCGTGCTGACGCTGGCCTGCTGGCGCAACTGACGGCAGTTTTGCTGCGCGGCGCCGACCAGCGCTGTCAGCGACTGGCTGTAAAAATCATTGCCGCCGGAGGCGGTGAACTGCGCCAGTTCGCTCTGGCAGTTTTGCGCGGTCAGGGTCGGCAGCGCGGTTGCGAGGGTGGTCATTTGCGCCGGGGGACTGGTCGGGTCCTGCTGTAGCAGACGCTGCATGGCGTTCAGGGAATTAACCCAGCGGACGATTTGCTGATTCTCCGCCGCAGACAGCCATGGGCGTTGTCCGTCAAGCCAGGTGACGTCCTGTTGATAGCGGGTGAGCGTGGCGGAGATCTGTTCCGCCTGGGCCGTCGACCAGGCGGCGATCCGTTCGCCACTGGCCTGCGCCTGCTCCGGCGTGGCGTAGGCGATCGCGGGAGGCGCCATGTTTGGCAGCAGCGCGCCGCCCTGCTGGCTCACCCTCGCCATGACCTGCGCTGCGATTTGCTGGCGCAGCCGGGCGGCGAGCTGTGGTCGGGCGAGTTGACTAAAGGCGTCGATTACCCGGTCCGCATCGGCAATGCTGACAGCGCTTCCTTGCGCCGAATCTGGCGCGTCCGCATACAGCGCCAGGTTCATGGCGTTCTCCACCGCGTTCTGCGCCAGCGCGACCAGCTTTGGCCGCCACAGACTGTCAGGCAATTGCTGGACATAGCGCTGGTAACCGCTGAACAACTGCTGTGCCTGCTGCAACTGAAGTACGCCAGGATAGCCCGTGCTGGCTATCGGCGTCAGGTCCACGCCACGCTGCCAGAAAGGGTGGTTGAGCAGATCGCGCAGACTTTTTTGCAGGGCGAGAATATCCGGCGAAACGCTGAAATTGCCATCTGGTGACTGTTCGGTTAACGAAGAGAAATGCAGCCGCGAATCATCCACTTGCGCCATGAAGCGCTGGCGTAGCAGCGCTTCATGGCGTAGCAATTGCGGAATGACGCGATTGTCGATAAGCCGCAGACCGCGCGCCTGGGTCAGTAGCTCATCAAGGGGAAGCCGGACAGGGGAGTGCGCCGCGTCGCGACTCAGGTTGTTGATGGTCGCCAGCGTTGCCTGTAGACGACCAATCTGGCGCACCAGCGAGCGGACAAACAGTGGCGTGATCCGCGTATCGTTACTGAACAGCGCCAGGAGTTTCTCCAGCCGTTCTTCGCTGTCATCGAGACTGGTGTCCCCGTAGTTCTGTTCCAGCCAGCGCATCGTTTCACGAGAAAACAGCTCGCTGTTTCGCCGGGTCAGTTCGCTGGCGTCCGGCAGATGCAGACGGGCGATGTTGAGAGTGGCGAACAACGCATTCAGGCTGTCTTGCGCGGGCAAAGAATCAACGTCAACGGTGACCCCCCAGATGGAGGACGAGACGTTCGCCAGCGTCGTGACTGTCGGCTGTTTTACCTGCAATAGCTGAAGTAGCGGCAGATAGCGGGTCTCCATCTGCTTTGTTTCTCCCAGCAGCGTCTCAATCTGCCGGTAGCGTTCGTCCGGCAGCAGATCTTCCCGCGCGTCCTCTTCGTTGCGCAGGACGTTCAGGTTTTGCTGACAGACGCCGTTAGCGGCGGGCAGCAGCAGGCTGGTCAGAGTGGCGCTATGCAGGGTCTCGCGCAGCTTGCCGTCCGTACGGCTGAACAGCGAACCCGGCCAGACAACGGAGCTGAACTGCCACTGCGGAATGGCATTGAGAATGCGCCAGTAAAAAGCGGCTGTACGCTCGCCGGGCGCGCCGGGTTCTGCGGTCTGGCTGGCGAGCAGTTGCAGGCGATCCTGCAGCAGCAGGGCGTTGGTGTGCTGATACTGCCAGCGCCAGGTCATCACGGCCAGCCACAGCACGCACAGGCAACTGTAGCAGGTGAGGGTAACAAACTGCCGTCGCAGGTTCAGACGCAGCAGTCGGCGAACCGGCATCGCCAGTCCGCGTTCGGCGGCGATTTTCCCGTCCAGCAGGTTCTGGCAAAACTGCATCTGCGGCTTATCGTCCGTTATGCTGCGGGCAACGAACCAGATGCCGCGCAGCAACGGCGGCTCGTCACGGGCATTGTTGCTGAGTAGCGAATCAAAATAATCATGCAGCGGCGTGGCGAGGGGCAGAAAAGACGCCGGCAGGCGAAACAACGACGGGGGAGTCTGCCCATTCAGGGCGCCGAGTTCGCAAATTACCTGACGCAGGGCGTGACGGGTGTTGTCCAGCGCATCGTCGATCCACTGCGGCTTCCAGACAGCCTCCCGGGCCACCGGAATGGGGCTGCCAATAGCACTGCGTCGCGCCTGCTCCGGCAGCATTTCCAGCAGCGCCTGCATGCCGTCCAGGCTCTCAAGACCGCCGATCAGCAGATAAATCGGCAGGCTTAGCCCGCACACCTGTTGGATCTGTTGGCAGTTATTGAGCAACTGAACGCGGGTGTTATCGCCGCCGATCAGCGATTCCAGCGGCAGAGTGACGATCAGCGCATCGAGCGGGCGCTGGGGGCGGCTTCTTACCAACGCTGCAAGGGTTTTTTGCCATTCGTTCTGGCGGATAAGATGTTTCTTGCCGGGGTTTTGCAGGGCCTGGGGCACACAGAGCAGGCTGCACTGCGGATTAAACCACCACTGTCCAAACCAGTGCTCCAGCCCGTCGGTGAGTGACCAACTGCGACAGAGCAGGCGATTCATTTCTTCGTCGCCCAGCATCAAAATACGCGTACTGTCATAGCGATCCTGCCCGCCACAGGCTCGCTGTATCTCCTTCTGCGCGCGGTTAAAGGCGTTATTACGGTAGTCCCATTGCCACCAGACGACCCAGCAGGTCAGCGCCAGTAAAACCAGTACGATAATCACCAGCGTCAGCCAGGGCTGCGTCATGGTTTATCCCCTCCGCAGATCTGGCCGATCGAAAAGGTCGGCAGCGTAGTGGCGCCAATGGCGTCTTCAATGCTCAGCCAAAGCCGCTGGCTTAACAGCAATAGCGCCAGCAGGACGATGATGCCAATCAGGTGCAGGCGCGAGTTGTCGGGTAAGCGTCGGCGGAGCGGGAGCTGTAGCGGCGAACCCAGTGAGTTGGCGTCAAGCCGTGCTGCGATCCCGTCAGCCGCCGCGTCCTGTTGGAAGGCGAAGCGCCAGAGTAGCCGGCAGGTCTCCTGATGCGCCTGAGCATCAAAATCGCTGCGTCTGACGCCAAAGCCGAGCGTCAGGCAGCGCAGGTAGAGGGCGGCCAGATCGCGCTCGGCTGGGTTGCGCGCTTCAAGCAGAGTTTGCACACGCAGAGGAAAACGATCGCCCGCGCTGTGGCTCTGCCACAGGTGATATTCCAGCGGGCATGTCTGCCAGAAGCTCAGCGCGGGCCAGTCGCTGTAGAGTACGGTTTCATCAATCAGCGCCACCAGGGCATAAACCGCGGCATCGATATGCGCATGGAACGGTGCGCCCAGCTCAAGGTTCAAACGTCGGCCATATTCCGCCACCGTCTGGCAACTGTAGTCAAACGCCTCGCGGTGCAGTTCTGGCGGGGGAAGCGTGGTGCTTTTCCAGTGTTCAAACTGTGCCAGCCAGCGGGAAAATACGTCGTCAAACAGGCGACAGGCGGGCATATCAGGCGCGATCGGCATCGTCGTGATCCTCCTGGCGGTAAAGCACAATCCGTTCCGGTATGACGTCGGTTTCATGTAGCGGCGCGATAACCAGCGGCGTCTCTTTTTCAAACCACTGCGTGGTGAGGGTCAGCGAGAACAGGGCGAGGGCGGGGTCGGTTTCCCATTCTCCGCGCTTCTCTGCCGCCAGTGGCGTAATGCCCATGCCGTGCATCCGCTGGCGTCGCAGGATCGCCAGAAACGGCTGGCTGGCAATCAGGCTTTGCCGGAGCCAGGACTCCGCCGACAGCGTGCTGCTGTGCGGCATCAGCACGCCGAGGGTTATCCGTTCCCCGGCGTTAATCCCCGTCGGCAACATCAACGCGAAGTGGTTCTCCTGGTGGCTGAAGTGCAGCCGCAGCAGGCGACGGCGGATACGGGCAAGCTGAGTGTTCAGTTGGGTAAAGAGTGTGGCGAAGCCGGGCAGCATGTCTTGATAGTCAAACCTGGGCAGCAGCGGCAGGGTTTTCTCGTCGCTGAGGATTGCCGTCTGGCCGGTAAACAGACAGAGCGCGCGCCAGAGGTCGAGCGGGTGCGGCTTGCCGCTGTTCAACAGGCACTCCAGCAGCGGCAATGCTCCCTGCAGGCTTTGCAGCGACAGGGCCAGCCTGAGCCAGTCGGTGGTCTGCTGATTCTGCTGCGCTAACTGCATCTCCCGGCTAAGAAAAAGGATTTTTTCCCGCGCCTGTAGACAGAGGTGACGGGTATGGCGAATCAGGTAGCTGCTTTCGCTCAGCGCCGGCGTGGGCGCGAACCAGTCGTTTTGCCGGAAGCCGCCTTCGGTATAAACAACCTGAAGCAGCGGCAGACAGACGGAGTCGGTACGTTCGTGCTGGCTGATTAGCCGCGGCGCGGGCTGCCAGAGCGGAATGCTTTCGGGAAACTCGCCGCTGGCGAGATCGGGCAGCGGCGCGCTGTTAATGGAGCGATAGCGGGTATTCATGAGTTGCCAGATCCCCGCGCGGTTTGCCGGAGCAACGGCCAGCCAAAGCGCGTGCGCGCTGTCGGGAGAGGCTGGCAGCAGGGCGGCGCAGTCAAATTCCAGCGGCGGATCGCGGCTGATATCGTAGTCCACCGGCAGACCGTCGGGCATGATCGCTTCCAGGCGCAGCAGTCGCAGCGTTCCTGCGCACAGCGCCGCGTCATCCACTTCCATCCGGATGACGCCCCAGAAACAGGGGTTGGCGCAGTGGGCGAGGGCGGCAGCGAGGGCGTCGTTACGCAGCGACTGTAACTGAAAATGCTGGGGCAGCATCGCCATCCCTTCATACCAGCAAACCATTTCGGGAATTGCGTTCATATTACTTTCCTTGAGCAGACGCGATAACCGCCTCATCCGTCATCAACAGCAAATGCAGAGAATCCCGTTTGTCCAGCCGTAACCGGTGATCGCCTTCACTGCGGTAGCGGGCGAACAGCACCAGCGCTTCCGCCGGCGCGCCGCGAAGCGGGTTATCTTCGGCGACAAAGCGCGAACCGGGCACCAGTTCCAGAGACCAGACGCGGAGTCCGCCGGGGGCGTCGCGCAGCAACTGCGATCTGGCGTTAAACCATTGTGCCGCCGAAAGCGCCTGAATGGTGGGAACCAGCGAGGCGTCGGCAATAGCGACAATATCCACGGCGACAGGCGCGTTATCATTGGCATCGGGCGCCGTATCAATGGTGACTGCATTTAATTGCACTTGGGATTGCCACAATGAACAGGCGCAAATTTGCATGCAGAATAAACTGAATAAAATAATGTACAGCGAACGGCACAGGCTGGAAGTCATATAAAATCCTTTTATATCCCCGCTAAGAAAATAGTTAATGCAGGGAAAAGGTTTTTTGATTTAAATCATTATTTGGCACGGCATACAAAAGATAAATGTTAAATTTAACATATTCAAAGAGCGAATGTTTTCATCCCAAAATATTTTTTTGATTTTTGTTTCTTTGTAATTTATTGATTTTTATATATTAATTTTTTGTTGATTGATTTTAATCAAATGGGAATGTCATGATGAATAAGTAAGAATTAGGTTGAAATTTATTTGTTGTTGTGTTTTTTATAACAGAAAGCGTTATTCAGGAGTCGTGCTCGCGAATTAAAAGGTGTCATATCTTTGACATCAGGAATATTTTTGCATAAAAAAGGATTGATCATGGCAGAAAGCATTCAGCATAAACTCAACAGAATAAGGCCGCCGCGCGTTCAAATTACTTATGATGTTGAAACCGGTGGTGCCATCGAGAAAAAAGAATTGCCTCTGGTTGTGGGTATTCTGGCTGATTTATCCGGCCAGCCCATTTCTCCGCCGGAAAAACTCCGCGAGCGTCGGTTCGTTGAAATCGACCGGGATAACTTTGATGACGTGCTCGCGTCCATCTCTCCCCGGTTGGCGATGCAGGTGAATAACCGTCTGGCGAACGATGGCAGCAAATTCAACGTCGAGCTGAATTTCAAAACCTTCGAAGACTTCACGCCCCTCAACATTATCAACCAGATTAAGCCCCTCCAGCGCCTGCTTCTTGCCCGCCAGCGTCTGCGCGATCTGCTGACCAAGCTGGACGGCAATGACGATCTGGACATGTTGTTGCAGAAGGTGATCACCGACAACGCCGAGCTACAGGCGCTGCGCCCGGCAACGGAAGACACTCCGGTGGATAACGCGTAACCGAAAAGGAGACGGACAATGGATAATGTTCAGGAACAGGTTGAAACCGGCGGGCAGACGGTCACGCTAAGCGTACTGGATCGTATCATTCAGGAAGGCCGCATGGCGCGCGACGAGCTACAGCAGACCTACGCGCGCGACATGCTGGAAGAGTTGGCGACGCAAATTCTTGACGAAGGCATGGTCGTGGAAAGCGACACCATCGCCATGATCAACTATCGCATTGCGCAAATTGACGAACTGATCAGCGCTCAGCTTAACGAAGTCCTGCACCACCCCGATATGCAGAAGCTGGAAGCCAGTTGGCGCGGCCTGCATCAGTTTGTGATGAATACCGAAACCAGTTCTCGCCTGAAACTGCGCCTGTTGAACGTCTCGCGTAAAGCGCTACAGGACGATCTGGAAAAAGCGGTTGAATTCGACCAGAGCACCTTGTTCAGGAAGCTGTATGAAGAGGAGTACGGCACTTTCGGCGGCAACCCCTACAGCGTGCTGGTTGGCGACTTTGAATTTGGCCGCCACCCGCAGGACGTGGCGCTGCTGGAGAAGATTTCGCAGGTGGCCGCTGCCGCTCACGCGCCGTTTATCGCCGCCGCCAGCCCGCGTTTGTTCGACATGGGATCGTTCGCCGAGCTGAGCGTGCCGCGCGATCTGGCGAAGATCTTCGAGAGCAGCGAGCTGATCAAATGGCGCTCCTTCCGCGAAAGCGAAGATTCCCGCTATGTGTCGCTGGTGTTGCCGCACGTGTTGCAGCGTCTGCCGTATGGGCCGGACACCGTGCCAGTGGAAGGGGTTAACTTTGTTGAGGACGTTGACGGGCTGGACGCCAGCAAATACCTGTGGGGCAACGCCGCCTGGGTGCTGGCTAACCGGATCACCGAGGCGTTCGCGCTCTACGGCTGGTGCGCGGCGATCCGCGGCGCGGAAGGCGGCGGACTGGTAGAACATCTTCCGGCGCACACGTTCTCCACCCCTTCCGGCGACATCAGCCTGCGCTGCCCGACGGAAATCGCCATTACCGATCGCCGTGAGAAGGAGCTTAACGATCTCGGCTTTATCGCCCTGTGCCACAAAAAGAATACCGATACCGCCGCCTTCTTTGGCGGGCAGACCACCAACCAGGCGAAGATCTACAACACCCCGGAAGCCAACGCCAACGCGCGCATTTCGGCGATGCTGCCCTATATCCTCGCCGCCTCCCGCTTTGCTCACTATCTGAAGGTGATCATGCGCGACAAGATCGGCAGCTTTATGAGCCGCGACGAGGTGGAAAGCTATCTCAACAACTGGATTGCCGACTATGTGCTGCTGCGCGACACCGCCCCGCAGGAGATCAAGGCGCGTTATCCGCTGCGCGAGGCGCGCATCGACGTCAGCGAAGTGCCCGGCAAGCCGGGGGTTTATCGCGCCGTAGTGTTTCTGCGCCCGCACTTCCAGCTCGAAGAGCTGACTACCTCGATTCGCCTGGTGGCGGAACTGCCGCCGCCGGCCGCGGCCTGATCGTTAAGGAGATAAACCATGGATGCGATTTTTTTAAAGCTGGACAACATTACCGGCGAAAGTCAGGTGAAAGGGTTTGAGAAGCAGATCGAGATCATGTCCTACAGCCATAACGTGGCGATGCAGGTCACCAACGACGTCAGCAATACCGAGCGCACTTCCGGGCGCGCTCACGTCGGCGAATTCTCGCTGACCAAGTTTGTCGACCTCGCCACCCCGGTGCTTAACGAATACTGCTGCAGCGGGAAGGTCATTCCCACGGCGTTGCTGACGCTGTGCCGTAACGACAACGGCAATATGCTGCCGTTTATTGTCTACACCTTAAGCAACGTCATTATTTCGCACCTGAGCGTCAGCGGCGGATCCGGCGGCAAGCCGGTGGAGACCATGTCACTGAACTTCACGAAAATTAAATGGGAAATCACCGCCCAGAAATCGGCAGGGCAGAAAGAGGGGAACTCCTCCTCCGTCTGGGATATGGCGATGAACCAGAAAGATAAATGATGATGTCGTCGTCCGTTCCGGTTGCGCTGCTCGACAGGCTGGGAGAGGAGAATGTCCCGCCGCGTGAGTCGGTGCGCCGCGAACTGATCCGCCTGTTCAACGCCCGCGCCCCGCAGGAGACCGAAGAGCTGCCGCCGCTGCTTGTATGGGGCATGCCCGAATGGCACGGACTGAATGCGGACGACGAACGGGCGCTCAGCCAGTTCTGTCGCCAGCTGCGCAGCGCGATTTTGCGCCTTGAGCCGCGGATCGTGGCGCTGACGGTGAGCGTGAAGGATGCGCGCCAGCAGACGCTGGCGCTGCATATCGACGCGCAGCTATGGAACGACGACGCGCCGCTGCTACTGGAGTTGTGCTGGCGCAACGGCAACTGGCAATAGGCGATACAAGGGAAGATCAATGGACGATCGGTTGCTTGATGTTTACCTGCAAGAACTGCGGTGGCTGCGTGCGGCCAGCGGCGAGTTTGCCCGTCGCCATCCGCAGGTGGCGGCCCGCCTGCGTTTAAGCGAGTTTGACTGCCCGGACCCTCACGTTGAGCGGTTGCTGGAGGGCTTCGCGCTACAAAGCGCCCGCTTGCACCAGCGGCTGGACGACGGCTTTGGCGAGCTGAGCGAGTCGCTGCTGGAGCAGCTTTCTCCGCACCTGATGCGTCCTTTTCCCTCGACCGCGACCGCCTGTTTTACCCCCGATCCGCTGGCGGGCGACCTGACGCGCGGCTATGTCCTGTCCGCCGGAACGCCGCTCTATGCGCTGACCGCGGAGGGGAAAACGGTCTGGTGGCGCACCGCCCTGGAGCAGACCCTGTGGCCGGTGGCGATTGACTCGCTTGAATGGTGCGATGCCGCGACCGCGCAGCATTACTGCGGGCAGCCCCACGCGCGCGGCGCGTTGCGCATTCGCCTGCGCTGCCTGGCGCCGCACCGCTTTTTGCAGCTGGCGATGACCTCGCTGCGCGTACATCTTTGCGCTTCGCCGCAGGTTAACGCTGTGCTTTTTGATTTGTTCTACGCTCACGTTATCGGGCCGCGGCGCCCGCAGCCGGTGGGCGTGCAGAACGCGGCGCGCATTTTGCCGTTTGATGCCGCCGCCCCCGCCAGCGGGCTGGCGCTGAGCGCGTGGATGCACTGTCCGCAGGCGCTGATGTATTTCGATTTGCCGTTGCCGCCGGGGCCGGATGACGACGCGATGACCCTGTGGATCCCCTTTGACCGCGCCCCGCAAACGGCGCTGCCTTTGCAACTGGGCGATATTCGTACCGGCTGTGCGCCGCTGGTCAACTTATTTACCCGTACCTCAGAACCGCTGATCGCCGAACATACCCGCAGCGAACAGCGGCTGGTGGCGGATCACAACGACAGCGCCATGCAGATCTATCGTATCCAGGATCTGTGGATGAGCAGCCGCGACGCGGCGTGGCGCGTGCCGCCTTATTATTCAGCGCAGGGGCATAGCGACGCCCGCTGGTTCTGGCATGCGCGGCGCCATCGCGCGCAGGGCAATACGCTGTGGCTCACCCTGGTGGACAGCCGCTTCGACCCGGCGGAACCGCCGGAAGAGGCCAGCCTGACGGCCAGGCTATGGTGCAGCAACGGCGAGACGCCCCTGACGCTGGCGGCTGGCACGTCGCTCACTTTCGAACAGCCCGGCCCGGTGGCGCAGGTGCGTCTGCTGGGTACGCCGACAACGCCTTCCGCCCCCGCTGCGCAGGGCGACGCGCGCTGGCGGCTGGTCTCTTCGCTGGCGCTCAACCACCTGTCGCTCACCGAAGGCGAAATGGCACGGGCGTCGCTGAAGGAGATGCTGGCGCTCTATGCTCCGTCCGGCGCGTCGCCTGCCTTCTGGCAACAGATTAACGGCATCAGCGCCCTGCGCTGCGAGCGGGTAAGCGAACATCGCGGCGGCGAGGCCTGGCGCGGCTGGCGCAACGGTATTCGGGTGACGCTGACGCTTGATCCACAGGCCTTTACCGCCAGCAGTCGCCTGTTGTTTGCCGCGATTATCGCCCGCTATCTGGCGCAGAACGCGACGGCGAACTGCTTTGTACAGTGTGTCTTACAGGATGAAGGGGAGGCGCTGCCGCTATGGCGCGATACCGGAGAAACGGCGCTGACAGTATAGCTGAGCGACTGCGGCGCGAGCCGTGGCGTTTTTCGCTCGAGCAGTACGTCAGGCTGGCTGAACTGCGCGGAGAGATCCCCAAGCTGTGCGGCGACTATAGGCTGGCCTTTGCGCCTGCGGAGATCGGCGTGCAGCGCGATGGCCGCCTGCGGGTATGCAGCCTCGGACCGGGCGGCGCCGACGGCGTGCTGCCCTACGGCTGGCTGGAGTGGCTGCAACAGGCGACCCAGGACAAAAACGCCGCGCCGCAGGATTTTCTCAACCTGTTTCAGCGGCGGCTGATGGAACATCACTGCCGCAGCCTGAGCCTCTGGCGGCTGGCGACGCCCTATGCCGCGCGGGAGCATGCGCCGGGCTTCGCCATCATGCGCGCGCTGTGTGGCTTTGACTCGACGACCATGCAGGGGCGCGGGTCGCCCCGCCTGCTGGCGCAGAGCGGGCTGCTGGCGAACCGCAGGCGATCGACGGAGGGCTTTATCGCCCTTGCGGCGGCGATGCTTAACGTCACGCTGCGCACAGAAGCGTTTATCGGACGCTGGCAGACGCTGCCGCCCGCGTCGCAGGGGCGCACCGGCAGCCGCCTGGGCCGCGACAGCGTGGCGGGCAGACGTGCCTGGAACCAGCATGCGGCGCTGCGGGTATATCTGGATATTGCTGACGCCACGCAGTGGCGGGCATTTTTGCCCGGCGGCGAGGGGTTTCAGGCCCTCTGCCAGTTGGGGCAAATCTGGTTTGGCGCAGGCGTGTCGCTGGAACTGATGATGCGCGGCGCGCTGACGCTGGACACCACGTTAACCCGCGACCACCCGCCGCTTCTCGGGCGCACCGCGCAGCTCAGGGGGCGCGGAACGTCATCGTTCTGCAACCGACAACATCTTAAGGATTAAGGAGAACGCCACATGGATTTAAAAACGCTGGTACAACGACTGAACCCGATCTGCTTTCGCGCGCTGGAACAGGCCGCGGAGCGTAGCCGGGCGCAGGGACACTGGTTTGTGGAGCCTGAGCATCTGCTGCTGGCCCTGCTGGACGACGAGCACAGCGATCTGGCCTGCTGCCTCAGCGGCGCGGGGATTGCCGCCGACGCGCTGCGCGACGAAATCCGACGCGCCCTGGCGCAGTTCAAAACTGGCTGTACGCGGATGCCGATCTTTTCCATACAACTGGCAGAACTGCTGGAAGGGACGCTGCTGTTGGCCTCCCTCCGCCAGATGAAGAACGTACGTTCCGCGCTGCTGCTGCTGACGCTACTTACCCGAGAGCGCCTGCGCGCCCAGCTGGCGCTGGGGATGCCGCTGCTGCTGAAGATCCCCGCCGAAACGCTGGAAGAACAGTGGCAGATCTGGTGTCGCGGCTCCGCTGAAACGGTGTGCAATGCGCCAGGCGAAGCCCCGGCGGTTGGCGATGAGAACGTGCTGGAACAGTACACCTATGATCTCACCCACGCCGCCAGAGAGGGGCGGATCGATCCGATTATCGGGCGCGACGCCGAGATCCGCCAGTGCATTGATATTCTGCTGCGCCGTCGGCAGAACAACCCGATTCTGGTGGGCGCGCCCGGCGTCGGTAAAACCGCCGTCGCCGAAGGGCTGGCGCTGCGCATCGCTGAAGGCAGCGTGCCGCCGCCGTTGCGCGACGTGGCGCTGCTGGCGCTCGATCTCGGCCTGTTGCAGGCGGGCGCAGGGGTGAAGGGGGAATTTGAGCAGCGGCTGAAAAGGGTGATCGAGGCGGTAAAAAAATCCCCGCAGCCGATCATTTTATTTATCGACGAGGCCCACACGCTGATTGGCGCGGGCGGCGCCGAGGGCGGCAGCGACGCCGCCAACCTGCTGAAACCCGCATTAGCGCGCGGCGAGCTGCGCACCATCGCCGCCACGACGTGGCAGGAGTACAAAAAGTATTTCGAGAAGGACCCGGCGCTGGACCGCCGTTTTCAGCGTATTCAGATCGAAGAGCCGGACGAGGAGAGCGCGGTGGTGATGCTGCGGGCGGTGGCCGACAAGCTGGAGGCGCATCACGGGGTGCAAATCCTGGATACCGCCATCCGTGAGGCGGTGCGCCTGTCGCAGCGCTACATCTCCGGACGTCAGCTGCCGGACAAGGCCATCAGCGTGCTCGACACCGCCTGCGCGCGGGTGGCGCTGGCGCAGCATGACGTACCGCCCGCGCTGGAAGAGATCCGTCAGCAGCAGGCGGCCATCGAAGAAGAGAGCGCGCGCCTGAACCGCGAGCTGCTGGTGGGCGTCGATCATCACGACCGGCTGTGCGAGCTGGAGGCGCAGGCGCAGAAGTTAAAGCAGCAGGCGCGGGAGGTGGAAGAGCGCTGGCAGGATGAGCGTCAGCGGGTCGGCGAGTTACTGGCCGCCCGCCAACGGATGCTGGATCTCAGCGCGCAGCCGGAAGACGACGAGCTGGAGCAGGCGCTGGTGGAGTGCGCGGCGCTGATCGGCAAGCTGGAAACCGCCGCCGCCCAGCTGCGCGACGAAGTGCCGCTGGTGCCGGACTGCGTGGATGCCGCCACCGTTGCGGCGGTGATTGGCGGCTGGACGGGTATTCCGCTCGGGCAGATGCTCACCGACGAAGCCCACGCCCTGCGCACGCTGGTCGAACGGGTGAGCGAGCGGGTGATGGGGCAACAGGCAGCGCTGGAAACCATCGCCCAACGGCTGCGCGCCTATCGCAGCGGCCTGACCGATCCGCAAAAGCCGGTCGGCGTGTTTTTGCTGGTGGGACCCACCGGCGTCGGCAAAACTGAAACCGCGTATGCGCTGGCCGACGCCCTGTACGGCGGCGAACGCAATCTCATCACGATAAATCTTTCTGAATATCAGGAAGCGCACACCGTCAGCCAGCTCAAAGGCGCGCCGCCGGGCTACGTCGGCTATGGCAGCGGTGGGGCGTTAACCGAAGCGGTACGCCGCCGTCCTTACTCCGTGGTGCTGCTCGACGAAATCGAAAAAGCGCACCCGGACGTGCTGGAGGCGTTTTATAACGTCTTCGATAAAGGGGTGATGGAAGACGGCACCGGATTAATTGTCGATTTCAAAAACACGGTGATGCTGGCGACCAGCAACGTCGGCGCGGAATTAATTCTCGACACGCCAGCTTCTGAAATAAATAGCGAGCGGTTTAACGAGGCGTTGCGCGAGGAGTTGTTAAAGCATTTTCGTCCGGCGTTTTTGGCGCGGATGACCACGGTGGCGTATCGGGCTCTGGATGAGGAGATATTAAAAGGGATTGTGCTGGCGAAACTGGAGAAATTAGCGCAGCGGTATTTTGTGGCGACGGGGGAGAAATTGAATATGGATGAGGGGTTGGTTGAGAGGGTAATGGAGAAATGTAAGGGAGTCGGGGCCAGAGATGTGGAGAACCTGGTGGTTGGGGAAGTGATGGGGTAGGCATTGTTATATGTGGGGTTTATATGCCAATTATTTTTCATGAGTTAATTCCAGGAAATGCTGGAAACGCAGGATATGCCATTGCAAAGGAATTGGCATGTCAAACAGCTATCCATTTTAACGCAGTGGCTAATTTAGGTTTAGGAATTGCTAATGCTTCATGTAGAGCCGCTGTTGCTGTGCAAGCAAATCCAGGATTGGGCTTACCAAATGCAAATGATATTTTCGGTGCGGTAATGCCATTTGCTATTATTTATGGTAATTCACAATTTGCAGCAGGCGGTTTAGCTATGGGTATGGGGAATGGTGCTTTAGGGGGACATGCTGAACGAGCAGCACTTACAGCAGCCAATGGACTGCCACTATATATCATACCTGACACGACAAATGCTGTGCTATTTGTTGAATTAAGTCCATGTCAAGGCTGCTTTCATTGGCTCAACGGTATAAATGGAGTTGGGGTACCTAACCCCTATAATAATGTAATTAACAATGGCGGTGCGACCACCTTAAATGTTTGGTATGCCTGGTCACATCCAAACGATGTTGATCTGATGATTGCTTTTCATGGGATGTTACTTGCTCACCAACTCGCTAATATTATTCTGTGGTGATGTTGATATCTATATATAATTATCATTCATCATATTATAAATTGGTTTTTATTTATTAATGTGTAATTGTTTAGGTTTCGTTTCGATATTAAAGTTTGTGAGTCATAATGATTTTGATAACAAGGAGGTCCCCATGCCCGACACCACAATCATCAAACTCACTGCCCCAACCCTGACCGGCCTGACCGGCCTGACCGCCGCGACCGCGTACACCGACTCCCGGCTTAACGGCCTGACTACCGCCACCGTCGTGGGAACCACCGCCGCGCCGTTAACCCTCGATGCCGCGCTAGCGACCCATCTGACCGCCACCCTCAACAACGCCGACTATGACGGACTGATTGCCGAAGCGCACCAGCTTCCGGCGACCGGTAACGCCGATCGCTATCAGTTTGTGCTACGCCCGTGGCTGTGGTGGCTGACGCTCGCCAGCAATAACCGCGTCTTTCAGAACCTCAGTGCGCAGGAGATTGTCGAGAAGGTGTTTAAGGACGCCGGGTTTACCGACTACAAATTTCAGCTCAAGACCACACCAATAAAACGGGAATATTGCCTGCAATACAACGAAAGCGATTTTAATTTTGTCTCGCGACTGCTGGAGCAGGAGGGGATCTTCTGGTTCTTCACTCATGCGCAAGGTAAGCACACGCTGATGCTGGCGGATGATAACAGCGCCTTCCCGCCGATACCTGGCGAGAAAAAAGTGAAGTATCAGGCGGCACAGAGCGGCGCACGGGAAACCGGCATGATTCGTTCGGCGCAGCTGCGTTTGCAGGCCACCGCGCAGGGCTTCCAGAGTAGCGACTATAACTACGAGCAGCCAAAAGCGGCGCTGTTTGCGCAGGCGGGCGAGAAGAAGGGCGGCATGCAGTATCAGCACCCCGGCAGGTTTAGTGAAAAAGCGCAGGGCGACGCGCTGGCAGCGTGGAAGGTCAACGCCCTGAAGGCGCAGGCCAAACAGCTGGTGGGCGAAAGCGACTGCGCGGCGCTGATGGCCGGACACTGGTTTACGCTTACCGATCATGACGATAAATCCCTGAACATCGACTGGCTGGTCACTGCTGTCAGTCATGAATACGACGGTGAACGCTATCGCAACCGCTTTACCGCCATTCCAAAGGCCACGCCGTATCGCCCGCTCGCCGTGACGCCGCAGCCCTTTATGCATACCCAAACGGCGGTGGTGGTCGGCAAAAGTGGCGAGGAGATCTGGACCGATAAACTCGGGCGGGTAAAAGTGCAGTTCTCGTGGGACAGAGAAGGCAAAAGCGACGAAACCAGCTCCTGCTGGTTGCGGGTGGCTACCGCCTGGAGCGGCAACGGCTTTGGCGCGCAGTTTATCCCGCGCATTGGCCAGGAAGTGGTGGTGAGCTTTATCGACGGCGACCCGGATAAGCCGCTCATTACCGGCTGCGTGTACAACGGCGCGAATGCATTGCCGTATGCCCTTCCGGCGAACCAGACCCAGTCCGGCATTAAAACCCACAGCGCAAAAGGTTTTAACGAACTGCGCTTTGACGATAAAAAAGACGCCGAGCTGCTGGCGATGCAGGCGCAGAAAGATTTCCAGCTTACGGTACTCAACGACAGCAAAACGACTATCAGCCATGACGACATTCAGAGCGTCAAAAACGATCGCACCCGCACAGTTGAAGAGGGCAACGAAACCGTCACCCTAAAAAAAGGCAATCGTGCGGTGAAAATTGAGAAGGGCAGCGACACCCTGGAGGTGAAGGACAAGCGTAGCGTGACGGTGAAGGGCGATCAGGAACATGCCATCGACGGCAACGACACACATAAGGTGAAGGGCGACTACACGCTTAACGTCGACGGCAATTTGACCATCAAGGTCAGCGGCATGCTAACCCTGGAGAGCGGCAAAACCCTGAAAGTGAAAAGCGGGGCGGATCTTAACGCCAGCGCCTCTGGCAGCCTGAAGCTGGACGCGACCAACATCGCCAGTGAAGCAAAAGCCTCGTTGACCCAGAAAGCGGCAACCATTAGTCAGGAAGCAAAAGCGACCCTGACCAGCAAAGCCAGCGCCACCCAGACCGTGGACGGTGGCGGCATGCTGATTATTAAAGGCGGGATGGTGAAGATCAACTGACGGAGACGTGATGAACGAAACGCTGGAGCTTCAGCAGGATCGTACCCGCATTCAGGCCGGGCTGAGCGGCGGCCTGCTTAACGGCGAGACGCGCATTGAAGAGCGCGGTCGACTGCTGGCGATCCTGCGTTATCAGCAGGGGTTACTGCACGGCAAAATGGAGAACTGGCACCCTAACGGACACCTGGCGCTGGAACAGGTGTTTCAGTACGGCAGGCTTCACGGCGTCGCACGCTATTATTCGCCAGAAGGAATGCTGGTGCGTGAAGAACACTGGCATGACGGCGAACTGCATGGCGAATGTCGCAGCTTTTACCCCTCCGGCGCGCTGCACCTGCGCGAGCAGTGGCAACATGGTCTGAGACATCAGTGCAGCGAACAGTTTTATCCCGACGGCGCACGGGCGCTGCGGCAATATTATGATTGCGGGAAGCTGACAAAAGAGACTGAGCGCTGGCTGCCGGATGGTCGTGCAGTGAGTGCCGACGGCAAGCCCCAGTCGCGCTTGAGTAAATGGACCGAGCGGCTGTAATCTGACGTCCTTGTAATGGGTGGACGAGGCGGTTGAGTTTGTTGGGGATTTTGATTTTTTGTGCGAAGGGGAAGGCGCAAAAAGAGTAGCGATGATGTTGATATGGAAGGTTTTTTGTATCTATTTGATTTTTAAGTTGGTTGTTGGAAGTGGGATTTTGCGTGTTGGTTGAGGCTCTGATGGACGTTGAAGGCTTGTCGCTTATAACAGATCTGACTGGTCTTACAAACAGGCCGCCCTGTGCCAGGAACAGACGTTACTTACCTCGCGATATATTAATTTATGGTGAGCTGGTCACATGTTTGGTAAACATGTGTCAAATATTTAGTGGTGTAAGTGAATATCGACATCAGATTGCTGAAATAATGATGCAGAACGCGGCCTAATTAATTAGGGCTCAACTGCGCCCTTTAATAACCCGTCATGTGATAAACCCAATCTTTTGTCTGCCGTCTAATTTCACGACTCAATGTTTGGGGCAGTATTTCATTTGGAGTTCGGTCGCCCTTAATCCAATTAAAAGCATGATTGAACATATAAAGCAATATCGCCTCGTTATTCTCAAAGTAATCGATAGCTTCTTCTATAAGGGGAGCTCTTAGCACCAGCCTTCTATCATGAGATACAGCATCTTTCAGCTTTTCATAATCGATAAAATGATGGTTGAATATGTCAATTTCGCTATTAAAAGTTATATAGTCCTTGTGTTCATCTTGGAGGTAATAGTCTTCCTCTACAAAATTATCTAAGTCATGTTGTTCTAAATCATCTAATAATGATTTGGCGAGCCTTATCAGATCTTTGTCGGATTCTGAAAGCATTGCCATCCTCCAGGAATTTTTGGATTCAACACATAATTTATCTGAATCTGTGAAGGTGACTTTTTTGGACTGGTGTCCTTTTGAGGTTGTTTCTTGAACTATTTCATCCAGACATTCTTTTGAAAATGGCTTCCAGAACATCTCAGGATCATTATGGCTATCCGCCATTACGATGGAGACCAAAACAACTTGAGTTTCTAACTGTTGCCAGTACATAAAGTCAGATAGATCGATCTGTATATCAGGGGTGTTTCCAACCGTTGATTTAATTTGAACCGCAAAAAAGTCCCCAGTTGATATTTCATCTTCAAAAATTTCAACTTGAGCATCTATGCCAACATCAATATCAAGCAATCGGCAAGGCCAATTAAAATAGCGAACTATCCAATAAGCAAAATATAGCTCACCTGCTCTTCCTGTTACTCCGGTGCTTTTGTATTTTTTCATAGCTTAGCTCATAACTCTTCCTTTTCGCTGAGTTAGACAGGTTACACCCTAGCTAATTGTCTGCCAACTGAATGGTTAATATGAATTGCAACTGTTCCTGTAGTCACTTTCGTGAGAGCAGACCACAAAAGTGACTACTTCCGCTCTTCGCTCAAAGCTGCCTTTCAGGAAAGCTTAACGCGAGATTTTACCCGGCCCAAGAGCGCTACTTTACGAAATAAAGCAAAACAAAGCGTTCATTTTTTGTTAGCATCGGTTTTCCTACGGATATCAATCATCCTGACATACATCTCTCTAAATTCCTTATTCTGCTTGATTACCATTTCCTTGGGCAAGGATGCACGCTCATTATTCCATTGATTAATAATATCCTCGCATTCCTGATAAGCATTATTAACAATATTCTCAGCAGGAATCGTCGTGTTAATATATGGAATAGTATGTTTGTTCAAGCATCTGGAGATGGGAGGACCATAATCATGGTCTTCGGCATGGAGGGGTAGAGGGAAAAGCAATGTAAACAATGTTATAAATCTCATTTTCAGTTTCCCCTTGTAGACACAATGTGACCAGAAACGTCTGTCCTCTGCGATAATATCGATTTTATGATGAATAATTAGTCGCTGAAGAAAGATATTATGCATATGCTATGACGGCTTACACAATACCAGCCAAGTGAAAGCCATTCTGTCTCAAAATCAGTATGCGAAAGTTACAATATCCGCTCCTCGCTCATATGGGACAACCATAATCACATCTCCTAACCCAAAGGAGATTGAACATGACAACATCCCCCTGAAACAAGGGCCGTATTATTGGCCAGAAACGGCCTCTTCAGATCTCTCATATCTGGGGAATCCGTATCAGATTTGAGCTGGAAGGAAAAGTACGCGATTTAGCTCTGTTTAACATGGCTCTGGACTGTAAACTTCGGGGCTGCTGGTTAAGCTAAAAGTTTCTGATGTGGCCTATGGGCATTCTGTTTCGGGCAGAGCGACAATGCTGCAGCAAAAAACGGGAAGCCCCGTTCAGTTTGAACTGACTAAGGGAACCAGAGAGGCTGTAGCAGCGTGGATCAAAATGGCTCATCTACGTAGTAGCGCCTATCTGTTCCAGTCCCGCGTCGGTCCTTCACGACATATCTCAACCAGGCAATATAACCGTATTTTTCATGGATGGGATTAATAAGCTGGGTCTCGACGAGACTCTGTACAGTACGCATTCTATGCGAAGAACCAAGCCATATCTGATCTTTAAAAAAATGAAGAATCTTCGATTGCTCCAGCTACTGTCAGGTCACAAAAAACTCGAAAGTACAGTCCGTTATCTCGATATTGAAGTGGATGATGCCCTGGAGATATCTGAGTCTATTGAAGTTTAATTTGTCAGGGCTGCAACAGTAGCCCTGTGCCATGAGCAGACCTTGAAAGGTTACGCCCAGCTCCGAAGAACAGACTCACTTTGCTTAAAAATGGTCGTCTGAATTTCGGTTGTGAGGTTTTTACTGAATGCTTAGATTCATTTTCAATCTATTGAGAGGAAATGAATATGAATTTTGCAGAACTCCACAACCAGCACCAACCTCTTCTTATCGCTAACGTTTGGGACGCCGCCAGCGCTGTCGCAGCGCAAAGAGCAGGTTATCAGGCTCTGGGAACGTCCAGTGCAGCAATAGCGGCTACACTGGGATATGAAGACGGGCAGGGCATGTCGTTTAATGAATTATTTTATGTGGTCACACGTATCCGGGCTGTCAGCAACCTGCCATTGAGCGTTGACATGGAAGCAGGATATGGTGATTCAGCCGAAGAGATAACAGCCAATCTCAAGCGCCTCGCACAGATAGGCGTATCAGGCGTAAACCTTGAAGACAGCAGAGTCGTTAATGGGGTTCGTCAGCTTGACGATGCATCTGATTTTTCCCGTAATCTGAGAGCAGTATGCAATGTGCTGAGAAGCGAAAATTATAACCTGTTTCTGAACATCCGGACCGATACGTACCTGCTCGGTCATGAAAGCGCGTTGCAGGAAACGTTATTACGGGGTCAGAGCTATAAAGCTGCAGGTGCTGACGGCCTTTTTGTTCCCTGCCTGACGTCAGAGAAAGACATCAGCCTCATTGCAGAGGCAACGGGTCTGCCTCTGAATGTCATGTGTATGCCTGATCTTCCGTCGTTCGGCAGGCTGAAACTGGCCGGGGTAAGCCGCATTTCAATGGGCAATTTTGTTCATTCGGCCATTCAGTCAACGCTGACTGATGTAATGCATACGATCCGGTCGAGTCAGACGTTTGAAGGACTTTTTGGTGATGAAAATAACCGATAAGAATTTGTGTGATACCTGGTATCAGGCATTGCTTGAACGTGCTTCAGAATATACCGGCGTGTTTTTTGTTGGCGTCAAAACCACTGGCGTATTCTGCATTTCTGTATGCCGGGCACGAAAGCCCAAACGCGAAAATGTCGAATTTTATAAAGATGCCAAATCTGCCCTGGCGGCAGGCTTTCGTCCCTGTAAGGTCTGCAGACCTGCTGAAAATGCGCACAGCGCGCCATTATTTGTTGAACAGGCGCTTGCGCTTGTCAGGCGCGATATGAAATCCCGTGTGGCTGACGCGGAGCTTCGTCAGCATGGAATCAGTCCGGAGCGGGTAAGACGCTGGTTCCTGCAACATCACGGCATCACTTTTCAGGCTTTCCAGCGAATGCAGCGGGTGAACATTGCCCTGCAGGAGCTGAAAAGCGGACGAGCGGCGACTGACGTTGCTCTGGACAATGGCTATGAATCCCTGAGCGGGTTTGGTTATACCTACAAGCGGCTTACTGGAGCAGCTCCAACTCATGCAACCCAGGTGATTGTCATTCACAGGTTTACCACGACGCTGGGGCCTATGTTTGTCTGTGCGACAGAGCGGGGAGTCTGCCTGCTGGAATTTACCGATCGCCGGATGTTAGAAACGGAATTTCGCGATATCCAGCGTTTATTTAACGCCAGAATTGTCACGGGAGAAAACAGCCATACGCGGCAGACAGTCAAAGAAATGAGCGAGTATTTTGCCGGAACTCGCCGACAGTTTGAACTCTCTATAGATGCCCCGGGCAGTGATTTTCAACAATCCGTCTGGCATGAGTTGCGTGCTGTTCCCTATGGGGAGACCTCACACTATCAGGCGATTTCACTACGGATTCATAAGCCAAATGCCGTACGTGCAGTCGCTGCTGCTAATGGTGCAAACCGGATTGCGATTGTGATCCCTTGTCATAGAATAATTGGAAAAGATGGAAAGATGACCGGTTATGGTGGTGGCATTTCTCGTAAAGAATGGCTCATTGATCATGAGAGAAGCAACATTTGATGATCTGATGGTCCCATTTAGCCAGAAACGTATGCTCTGTTTGAGGGCTTGGTTCTTGTGCCTTTCGAAGGTTTTTGCAACTAAAGGTCCGCTTTTCGCTCACAGTGGACCTTCAGCTTAGGTAACTTGCTCGCTTCGTGCCTGGAGCGGACATTGCTAAACTCAACGAGATATATGCAACCTGAATACGGAGCTCTTAATGGTCACCACACATGTTTTCATCGCGGTCAGTCTTGATGGTTATATCGCTCGACAGGATGGCGATATCGACTGGCTGTTGAAGCGCGATGACCCGACAGAAGATCATGGCTATGCCGCATTCATTGCGGACAAAGATTGGATCATTATGGGGCGAGGCAGCTATGAGAAGGTGCTGACCTTTGACGAATGGCCTTATGATCGGCCCGTGCTGGTGCTTTCCCGGCAGCTAACCGATACCCCCGTGCCCGAGGCGCTGAAGGGAAAAGTGCAGTTTTCATGCCGCACGCCAAGGGAGGCTCTTGCTGACCTGATGGAGAAGAACGTGCACCGGGTCTATATCGATGGTGGGCAATTAATACAGTCGTTCCTGCGCGAAGGTCTGGTCGCCGATATCGTTATCACTACCGTTCCTGTCCTGCTTGGTTCGGGAAAACCGCTGTTTGGAGAACTGCCCCATGATATCGGTTTGACGCTATTATCCAGCCGCAGCTTCCCTTCGGGTCTGGTGCAGTCGCACTATCGGCTGACGTCATAAGCTGAATATAAGCACAGTGGCGACCTTCGCTAAAGCGAGAAAATGCCCCAGTTGCCAGCGGTACTGTTTTACTTCTACGACCTTGCTTCAGTTCGCTGAAAAAGCAGTGCATCAGAAAACGGATCTACAAAACCCGGGATCTGGTTTGTGCAGATATCTTCGATGACATTGACGTGTTCAACAATCGGCGCTGGCGGTAAGCCATATTGGGGCGTCAGTGACCCTGGACTTGATTAACAGAGTAAACCCGTCACCATCATACAGCTGATAATCGGCATCTTTAGGTTTGGCGGCTTTGATTTCCGTATCGGTTAACGGCTTGGTTTTTCTTGCCATGGGGAGTCTCCATGCGTTTAGGCCCAGCGAAAACAATAGAGCTTTTCGTTGGGCCTATCAATGGGCCTAAAAGGTTCGGATTTAATTAGTTGGCATCAGACTTCGCGGGACAAATTCAAGGCACAAAAAAGCCCGCTGGACTTGCGCCATGCGGGCTCTTAGGACTTCATCGGATGACTCTGGTAATCACCGATGGAGAATTTTGGTGCTGGCGTCCTTGTAATTGGTGGGGGAGGTGGTTGAGTTTTTTGGGGATTTTGGTTTTTTGCGAGAAAGGGAAGGCGCAAAAAGAGTGGCGATGGTGTTGATATGGAAGGGTTTTTTATAATTTATTGATTTTTAGTGTGATTGTTAGGGGGAAGGAGTTTGTGTGTTGGTCGAGGTTTGTGGGTGGACGTCATAGGTTTGTCGCTTCTAGCTGATCTGGTAGCCTTTCGTTCAGACCTCTATCTACTTGGAGTAGACGTTTAATATTCTGATGGGGATTTCAGGAACTGTCAGGCTATAAGCTAGGGGCATTTCACAACCATAATCACCTTGAGGGACTACAGTAAGTGAGAAAATAAGTATTCATTTTAAGTTAGGGTACAATCAGCAAAAGGCAAGAATCCTGAGATGATGAACAAAATGAATAATTACTCCCCAAATTGGTATCTTTTGCATAAATTATTGGTTGATGAACCACCTGTGTTCACTCGGGATAGACTCTGGACTTACAAAGAGCATCAGCATGCCAGAGCGCTCGCGATCTATCTTGCACACGCCACTTTGGCAACCCCTGCACTTAACAAAACAACTATAGCTGAACTATTATCTGGATCGAGAGGCTGGCCATGTAAAGATGGTAAGCACCATTTTATACAAACTAACTGTTCGCTTGATTTCCTCGAGGATGCGGGATTTTTGTCATTTTACGCTGACTGGTGTGGTGTACATTGTCAACATCCTTGGCAAACAGAAGTGCTCGATGACAGTATTATCGATATTTTGAACACAACGGAACAGCTTAAACAGATACGGCTTGGCCTGAATGGTTTTATTGAACCACACTTTTGCATAAATGTTAGCGAACTTACAGCACTATTAATTGAAGAATTTGGCAATGTTTCTCTGGAAACATTACTACCACTATGTATGGGGATAAACGACTCTGTCAGTGTTGCACCTGAGACCTCAAAATTTACACCTCTTCATAGTACATATCTCTGGCAAACTCTACTTGAGATGTATCCTGCGGAGGAGGCGTTTAGACGCTGGATGCTCTGTATACAAGTACAGGGAAGAGCCATTGTTCCTGTACTATTTAGCCTTCTGGAAAAGAAGCAAGAAGAAATTTTTCTTGAAGAAATTGAAAGGTTCTTATCATCAGAACTCTCGTCGTCATATTCATTGAAAACCATATTCAAACAAGTTACAAATTCTCGATATTTCAGGCAACTTGTTGAGCCTCGAACTATACAATTTAATGTATCCATGAATAAGGATATGCCTGAAATTGGAATGAAGTCAGAAATATCAGCTACTGGAAATATAACGGCTCAGGATTTAGATGAGCTATATATGTATCCTGCAGGAGACGACCCCGATGAAATGGAGGCTTTTGAAAAATGGGAGCAACGCGGGTATGAACTTGTACTGTCGATGCCCTTAACATGGTTGATCCAAGAGTGTTTGATTCATTCAATCTACATTGACAGACAATGCCTCAGAGGTTCGTCTTTTTCATTAAATCTGCTTGTAATGGCTAAAATCAATCCGGTTTTAAGGCACATCCTATTTAATATCCTACCACAACGATTTGCCTGGACGTATATGCTATTTCTGTTGTCCCGCGTCGATACTTGTGATACAGCCTTAGTTCATTTGACTAGTAGGGAAACGCTTCATACGCTCTTGAGCAGTTATTCTGGGGCTGCGGGTATTGAGAAAACCTACAGGGAAGCGCTTTTAAAAGAGTATTTACGAACAATTGAGAGTTGTGATGCCAATGGACAACGTTTACTGAAGATTGCATATCATATCGCTGATTTATGTAGTTTCTATAATGATAATTATATTGATTCGCCAGAATACAGAATGTTAACTTGCCTACTGCAACGTCTTGACGATGCGAGTGTGCTGCAATTGGTCAGTTCTTTCATTAAGCAATTAGAAGAGCAACTACCTCGACGAGTTTTGAGGCTTAGAGAAAGAAGCATTTATTATATTGGGTTTTGGCTCGCTGAGCGTATTGAAAAATTGGAGGGAAACCATAAAAAACAGATTCAGCATGAATTGTGTACCTGTTTGTATACCTTCTATCAAACAGCCTTTGAAGAATGTTTTAGTGGAAAGCGCCGAGATCTTGAACCTGGTACTTTTTTTGCCTCCTTACCATGGGCAAGTCTGATTGCAGTAAAAGGAGCTAGTCCTTTGCTTTCTATGTCAGTGAGGATATTAGATTGGAGAGATTCACTGACATATAAAAATGAAAACTGGTCGGCAGTTGCTTCTGCTATAAGACATTACATGCAGACTTTGATGTGTGTTGTTAAGTGCAAAATTGATGTCATTGAGCAGAAAAGGGTTTGGCGAAAAGTAACAGAAATAGTGTGTTCGTATGGGTTTGGAAAACAGGAAGGTAGGGTATATATATTTGATAGATATATTACTGATAATACTAGGGATTTATGGGTAGCCTTTAGTGTTTTTTTGAATAGTATCCCCGATGATCTCTATGTTGATTTTATTGAACAGTGTAAAGAGAGAATTCCAGTTAGCTCTTTGTACATCATGCTTGACCATTGTCATATCTTGGCTAGAGAGCAGGTTTTGCAGGATATTATTTTAGCTCGTCGAGACCTGGATAAAGAAAATTTAGGTCTCAATGATCTTGAATTAGCATTCATATCGGCATGTGATAATAATCATTTAAAATTAGCTTGGGGGGTCTTGCAGGCAGCAAAACCTATTCTTAGTCGACTGAGAGGTATGAAAAATCTTGATTTACTAGAGCGTATTTGTCGATGGGAAGGATATGCTTATAAGTATGAACATTTAAGATTGTTTATGGAATTAAAAGATAACCCTGATGAATATATTAGAGCCTCGAAGTTAATAACTTTCAATAAACCTAATATAGATTTATCTGAGAATAACATCCACTTTAAGAATTTGTGTTGTGAATGTGACCAGTTTAGTCGTTACATTTGTGCAATAGCCTTGTATAAAAGCGATCCGGAGAAAAGTGTAAGTATAATGGAGTCCCTTTGTAGGACTAGTAAGAGTCTTCACCATTCCTTTGCCCTTTTTGTGGCAAGAGTTGAATATGGCGAGAAAGTGGGGGATCTTTCACTTCTATCTCTCGCTCTTGATAAATTTCTCATATCTATTAAAGAGACGAAACCAGAAGATATTGGAACTCAGTGGGCAAGCCAAATACTGGATGTTATGCGGAAACTGAATTTTCAACATCAGGCTGATATTTTCTGGCGAAAATTAACACCTGAGCAGCGTAACACTAAAGAAATAATGCTGCCATATTGCCTGACTCTTGTAGAACGAAACGAAGTCTGGACAGCACAGCAGATCATTGATAATTATCGAAAATTAAATGCTGATATCGGCGACGATACTAGTCTAATGCCACTTCTTGAGAAGTTAAATAAGGCTCTTCCTGAAGAACCTGTTGTTACTGGTATTTTCAGGGCTATGGTTGAGTCACAGAAGAATAGTACATTTCAACTTGCCCAACAATACGGTTTGATCGTTAGCCGTAAATTTAACGAATATGTCGAAATTATTGGGAATGGCCAAACCACTGAGATTTTCTTGAAAGATGTGGTTATCAGCATTGGTCGTGAACTTTTGATGCGCAAAAAAAATCTTCAGCTTCAAGCTAGTAGGAGAGCAAAAGGTACAATAACCAACCAGATTACTAATGAGGATCTGATTAATGATTGGTTTACGTCGTTGTTTGATATGCGCATGTCTGAAGCCAGGATTGGTTTTGGTGACCAGAAAAGGATGGGGCGATCAGCATCGGGTCAAAGTATCGGAGAAATAGATGGTGTTATTAAGCACAGTGATAATACTCGAATTGCTATTTTTGAGGCTTTTCGCCTTTTCTCTCTTGAAAAAAGGACTATTAGTGGGCATTTGGATAAGATTTCATCTTATGATAATGAGGGGCTAAGTCCGGTATTTATTATTGTTTACTGTGATACCGACGATTTTACAAAACTGACAAAAGATTATAAAAAATATGTTTCAGATATTAGTTATGCTGGTTTTACTGATAAAAATAAACGTGTTGAAACGGTAGAGATAACTGACCAATTATGGCTTGGAAGGGAAGTTCGATACCGTGTGAAAGATATAGTTTTCTATCATCTCCTTCTGAATATGAGATAAAATTTAGCACCTGTGGGGATAAAAATTGGATTTACCACGAAGTTAGTATTTTTGAGGTTTATATGTTTGGATATTAATCTTATTCCTTAAGGACTAATTCTTCTTAGGGGGTGAGAGAAAATGAGCGAGGCATTAGTAACCTGTACCCTTTGGTAAACACATACAGGTGTAAGTGCTGCCTTCATCTGCAACGTGTGAACCTATCCGGGGGTATTCTAGGACTAACCATGTTTAAAACTATGCCTCAGCTTTGAATGTACAAGTAAACAGAAAGGGAGCAGTAGTTTGAAACAACTTCTTCCAAGGGTTCACCCACACGCTAGAACCCACCCTAGTGATGCTAGTGTGAACATAAGCCAGATGCAGGCTGGAGTTCCTGACGCAGCCTTTCAAATACTCACGGTCATTCGCAGGCAAGAAAATAACCAGGATGGGCTGCAAGGGCTTGGCCGCTTCCACGATTAGCGCGGGTATTTTAGTGACGACTACAGGACATTCTGAATGTAGGTATCGGTAGACAGTAAAGGATGTTGCGGATGGATTTGATGGAATTGCCCATACAGATGACCAAACGTTGCCCGAACCCAAATCCCGCACTTCTCTCCCTTACCCTTAAAGGCCTTTAAAGGCCCTTTAGCGAGCTTTTGCGGGCGTGCATTATTCGAGCCAAAGTTGGCTGAAATCCGGCCATCCCAGCGTATTTAAATCCCGCCAGGTAAATGACTTCTCGGTCGCAAATTCCATCCAGTGATGCAGCAAAGGAATGACATATCGCTGGTGGGTAATTTCATGGAAAAAGGCGGCAATGGTGGCGAATGCCTGTTCATCATCGCTGTTCAGAATGGTCGGCAACAGGGCGTTCAGGTTTTGTCGCTGGGCTTCAGGCAGTCGCGTAAACAGAGTGGTGGAAGCCAGCCATTCCAGAAACGCCGGAACCGAAAGGGTATCGAGCATAAAGTTGCTGAGCCAGATATCCGCGGGAGGGCGCGGCTGGCTGTTAAAGCGGTCAAATGCGTCGATCCGTATTTCGGCGCGAATATGCCAGCGCTCAAGCAGGATGCGAATCGCCCCGGCAAGCTCCACCAGTTCCGGCTGCTGAAAGGTGCTGATGATAACCGGCTGACGCAGGTTAAACGGCGCGGTGATCCCGCCAAAATCCACCGGGCGGTGATTCCACTGCGGCAGCATGCCCTGAGCAACGGAGAGGATGCGCGCGTATTCGTCGGGAAGCTGCGTCTGGCTGAGAAGTTCGACAGGTTGCAGCAGGTAATTGATAAACCGTCTTCCGGCCTCATCCGCAAAGGCTCCGTCGCTGTCGAGCAGCACAAAACAGCACCCCTGCTCCAGACTACGCTCGTTGAGCGGGCGGTCATCCTGCGCCTCCTCACCCCGCAGCAGGGGAATAAAGCTCATGCTGATATGTTCCGGAGCCCAGGTGAAAATGGTGATCTCATCCAGTCCGGGGCGCGCCTGATGCCAGTGTTGATTGCGCCGCAAAACCATAAAGTTGTCGCTGTGCTCCTGCAGGTGGAAAGCGCCGGTACAGCGGATGTGTCCGTGCTGGTAATCAAACAGCATCGTCGGCTGGGTGGCGAGCAGGCAGTCGAGCCGTTTGACCGGATGGTGCGTTTCAATCACCAGATGCCAGGGGGCGTCAGCGGTGATGCTTTTTATTGGGCTGAAAAGCGGGGAGAACTGCGGGCTTTGGCTGGCGGCGAGCAGGCAGCGCTGAACGGCACTGGCATCCAGTTCGCTGCCATCGGCAAAGCGGGCGGTGGATTTCAGCCAGAACTCCCAGCGGGTAAAGTCGTCGTTGTGGGTCCAGTAGTGGGCGATATCGGGAACGATCCTGCCCTGAACGGCGTCATAGCGCGTCAGCCCGCTCAGGCACTGGCGCAGGAGATGGCGTTCGGTCCGCCGTAGGGGAACGAGCGGATTAAGCGGATCCAGATTGCGATAGTAGGGGATGCGTACCCGCGTTTCGCTGCTTTTATCCTGTACCCCAAAGCGCCACAGGCTCAGGCGATCCAGCAGATACTTGTCGTTACCGATAAACCGCAGCACGTTGCCGTAATCCTGCTTCTCCAGCAGCTTATTGACGTTCTGGCTGAACAGCTTTTCCGGCGAGGTTAACAGGTGGAGCCGTGAGCGCTTGCCACGTCCGCGCTGAGGCTGCCAGTCGAGCCATTTTTCCTGATGCATCTTTTTCAGCGCAATCCGGCAATTACGCACTGAACAGCCGAAGATGGCGGCGATCTCCTGCATCTGTAATTCGTGCGTCTGACCTGCGCCGTAGCGGGCGTGCAGCCTGCGAAAATGCGCCTCGAAGATACTCATATGATGGCCTCCCACCGAACGCGATTTCCTCTTTTATCCCTTTCTGACGGTTTCCGGCGTGATTGCCCTCATAAATTTTCCGGTTTTAAGCGAAAACCGGAAATAACTTTCGTCGTCGGTTGCTGTTTTTTTAATCATCTCCGGTTCGGATACTGAAGGTGTTCGGAGCAGAACCTGCTGTTGAGCGAATCCCTGTCATAAAGACGCGCTCAGGAGATCGAGATGAAAAGATTCAACCTTCTGCAAATGTTACAAAGCATCGGGCGATCGCTCATGATCCCCATTGCCATGCTGCCTGCCGCCGGTATTTTGCTGGCCTTCGGCGTCAGCTTTCAGGATCCCAATATTGTCGCCAGCCTGCCGTTTCTCGGCGCTGACTGGCTGGTTCACGTGCTGAAGCTGATGGCGGAAGCGGGCAGCGCGATTTTCGCTAACCTGCCGCTGCTGTTTGCGGTCGGCGTGGCGGTGGGACTCAGTGACGACCAGGGGATTGCCGGGTTGTCGGCGATCGCCGGGTTTCTGATTATGAACGTCACCATCGGCCAGTTTCTGGGGATCACGCCCGAGTCGGTGGCGCAGGTGCGTGACTACACGATGGTGCTGGGCATCCCTTCGCTGCAGACCGGCGTGTTTGGTGGCATCATTATCGGGATTATCGCTGCCTGGCTGTATAAACGCTATTACCGCATCCAGCTTCCGTCATGGCTGGAGTTCTTTTCCGGCAAGCGCTTTGTGCCGATAGTGACCTCCTTCGCCGCGCTGTTTGTCGGGCTGGTGATGGCGGTGGTCTGGCCGCCGGTTCAGCATCTGATTAATGGCCTGTCGAATACCATGACGGTGCAGGGGACGGGCGTGTCCGCCTTCCTGTTCGGTTTTGTCGAGCGACTGCTGATCCCGTTTGGTCTTAACCATGTCTGGTGGCCGACGTTCTGGCTGCAGTTTGGCGAGTATGTGAACAAGGCCGGGCAGGTGGTGCATGGCGACCAGCTCATCTTCTTTGCCCAGCTGAAAGACCAGGTGCCGATTACCGCCGGAACCTTTATGGCCGGGCTGACGCCCATCAAGATGTTCTGTATTCCGGCGATTGCGCTGGCGATCTACCGCTGCGCCAGCCCGGAAAACAGAGCGCGGGTGAAGGGCATTATGCTCTCTGGCGCGATCACTTCCATCGTCTGCGGCATCACCGAGCCGATTGAGTTCTCCTTCCTGTTTGTTGCGCCCGTGCTGTATGGCATTCACGCCGTCCTGGCGGGGCTGGTGTTCCTGCTGATGGAGTGGTTCAGCGTGCATATCGGGCTCTCTTTCTCTGGCGGGCTTATTGACTATCTGTTCTTTGGCGTCCTGCCGCGCGCGCCTCACTGGTACATGGTGTTCCCAGTCGGGCTGGTGATGGGAGCGGTGTACTACGCCCTGTTTACCTTTGCCATCCGCCGCTGGAATTTGCTGACGCCGGGGCGTGAAGTCGAAGAAAGCGCGGTGACGCAGGAAAGCGAACATAACGACCTGGTGAGCGGCATCATTCTGGCCTATGGCGGGCTGGGGAATATGACCAGCATCGAAGCCTGCATGTCACGTCTGCGCATTGACGTGATGGATAAGACGCTGGTGGACAAAGCGCTGCTGAAACAGCTGGGCGCGGCGGGCGTCGTTGAGGTCGGGAACAACATTCAGAGCGTCTTTGGCATGAAATCCGATCGGCTGAAAGAGGCGATCCGCGCAGCTAACGCGTATACACAGGAGGCAAAATGAAACAGCTACACCACAGCGGCCTGCCGCTGTATCTCGATGACGACGGCGTGATGGCGCTGAAACCGCCGCTGAACTATCTCGGTTTTGGTCGCAAAAGCGCCGGGCAGATGGCGGTGGTTTTACCGGAGTTCACCGAGGCGCTGCGTGATGAACCGGCTTATGATGTCTATCGCGGGCTGAGCTTTGCGGAGGATCAGGAGCGGCTTTCTGCCGACCAGTATCAGTACGACATCACCATCATCATGCCGGGAACGATCGGCAAGGAGCGCAAGAAAACCAGCGGCCATTATCACGGCTATAACGACACGCGGCGCAACACCCATCCGGAAGTGTATGAGGTGATTAAGGGCACTGCGGCATATATCCTGCAAAAGTCGCCGGATTTTGCCGTTGAGCCAAAAGATCTGCTGGTGGACGATCTTATCGTGGCGGTGGTGAAGGAGGGGCAGAGCATTATCGTGCCGCCGAATTACGGCCACTGCTCCATCAATATCGGCGACGGGCCGCTGGTGTTCAGCAACCTGGCGTATAAACCCTGCGCGGTTCACTACGACACGGTGCAGTTTTATCACGGTATGGCCTGCTACATCGTGGAGGAGAACGGGCAACTCTGCGTGCGCAAGAATCACTACTACCCGCATATTCCGCGCATCAAATTCGCCACCGTCAAAGAGAACCCGCATCTTGGCATCACCTTCGATACGCCGCTTTACCAACGCTACCGCGCCGCGCCGGAACGTTTCCACTTTCTGGGGCATGTCGATAACTATGTCCGGGAAATCATGGGGATGCTCCAGTATCAGGATGATTTATTCCCGCTCTGTCAGGAGGACGCATGATGGAAACGCAATCTGTTGCAGGCGTAGCCTGTAGCGACCTGCATCAGGCGATGGCGCGGATTGATGACGCTGCGCTGGCGCGTCTGGAGCAGACCATCGCTGAAGCGAACGCTGTATTTGTTTTTGGCGCAGGGCGTTCGCTGTTAATGCTGAAAGCTTTTGCTATGCGCCTGATGCATATCGGCCTGAAGGTGCATGTTGTCGGCGATGTGGTTACGCCTGCGCTGCAAAAAGGTGACCTGCTGCTGCTGGCCAGCGCATCGGGTGAAACGGCTTCGCTGGTGAATGTGGCAACGAAAGCGAAGCAACTGGGTGGCACAGTGGCCCTGCTGACCATTTTCCCCGAGTCCACGCTGGGGAATCTGGCGGAGGTGGTGGTCAGGATCCCGGCCTATACCGACAAACTGCCGGATGGACCCGATAACGTGAAAGGCATTCTGCCCGGCGGCAGTCTGTTTGAAGAGGCGGTCATGGTGCTGGGGGATGCCATGATTGTGAATCTGGCGCAGTCGACGGGATATCGCTTAACCAAAGGTTTTGCGCTGCACGCCAACCTCGAATAAGTCATTCGATACAAGGAAACCAACATGAAATTACAGCTTGCCCTGGACGAGTTAACCCTGCCTGAAGCGCTGGTATTTATCGATAAGGTGGTTGATGACGTTGATATTATTGAAGTGGGCACGCCTTTTCTTATTCGGGAAGGCGTGAAGGCGATTAAAGCTATTAAAGAAAAATATCCGCATAAGGAAGTGCTGGCGGATGCGAAAATTATGGATGGCGGCCATTTTGAGTCGCAGCTGCTTTTCGACGCCGGGGCAGACTATGTCACGGTGTTAGGCGTGACCGACGTGCTGACGATCCAGTCGTGCATCCGCGCGGCAAAAGAGGCCGGAAAGCAGGTGGTGGTGGATATGATCTGCGTCGACGATCTGCCCACGCGGGTCCGATTGCTGGAGGAGGCGGGGGCGGATATGCTGGCGGTACATACCGGCACCGACCAGCAGGCAGCGGGGCGTAAGCCGATAGATGATTTGATAACGATGCTGAAGGCGCGCCGGAAAGCCCGGATTGCCGTGGCAGGCGGTATAAGCAGCCAGACTGTGAAGGACTACGCACTGTTAGGCCCGGATGTGGTGATTGTGGGATCAGCGATCACGCATTCGGCGGATCCGGCAGGTGAAGCGAGGAAGATTTCACAGGTGTTGTTGCAGTATCATTGAGATTAGACGAAAAGGACGGCATCTGGTGCGACTGTGTGCCAGATGTCGGAATAATCAAAGATTATGCCTTCAGTCTGGTTGATACATGTTTAATGATCTTACCCACCAATAGTGGACATGCGGTTAAGTGAGTAAACTCTTCACCAGAGGTAGCTCACGTGGAAAAATTAATAACTCAGGAGTCTCTCGAAAATGTTTGTGCTCCATTTGGTTATACAATTATACTTCGCACCATATTTTATTGTTTCTATTGAAGGTTACCGTGATTATAATTAATTCCATTAAAGATAAACTGGAAAAATCCACAAATCACTCCAATCCTTTTATTGGTGTTGATGAGTTAGGCAATGATTGGTTTGTAAAAACATATTTCAGCAAGTCCGGTCATGAAACAAATGCGTTATTTAATGAATTAGTAGCTTTTAAATTAGCTGAGAAGATAGGTTTACCTTGGCCAAAGGGCCATCTAGTTCAGTTTTCAGAAAGTGTAAAGAGTGAACTAAATGTATCAACTTCTCATTTTATTGCATATGAGTTCATGCATAATCTAGAAGAGTTGCCTGAGGGTTATCAATTCAGTAATAACCAAATAAAAAATCTCTATGGCAAATCAATATTTGATAATTGGCTATCAATAGGTGATGTAAAAAATGATACTTGCAAATTGTTAAATGGCGAACTGCTATTCATGGATGCTGGAATAGCCTTTGAGGATGATAATTGTGAGGCATGGGGGGAAGATGGTCTTATATGGACAGAAAATAAATTGTTCATTGAATCATCGCCATATCATCGCGGAATTTTGCATTCTGCAGAAGAGTATAAATCATGGATGGATAAAATTTGTGAAATACCTGTTGAGTTTTATCAATCCATCGCAGATAGCATCCCTCAAGATTGGTATGTTCCGGAAAGTTACAAATTAAAATTTGTTGAGGTGTTTTCATCATCTTGTGAGAGGTTTATTCCTATGATGAAATCATGTATTGAGTGGGAATTAAATCACCAATAATATAAATAACTAAGCAGAAACTTCTGCTTCTCGCTCAAAGCTGACCATGCTTTCAAATCATTCCTGTGCTTTGACTGGTTTGCTGGGTTAAGGGCTTTACCAGTCTGGCATAGCAGACAGGTACAGCCCTTGAAGTTATGGCTTTATCGGGCGTTCAGGTTTGCCGCTTTCCAGGCTGCGGTGCACTGCCTCACAAACCCGGCTGACCGCCAGTCCGTCCATCGCGGTGACCGGGTACGGTGCTTTATGTCTGACGGAGTGAACAAAGTCATTGATCGGGTCGATACCGAAACCGCTGGCAACGCCGTTGCGGTAGTTGATGAAATAGCTGTTGGGCGTGAGCGTCATGCCCGGTGTGATGATTTCCAGTCCGCGATGCTGCGAGGTGCTGCGGATATAGGTTGCCTCGCAGAGAATATCGATGCGCCCGTCGTTGTCTTTTGGAAAGCCTTCCGGCAGCACCCACGAGTTTTCCACCACCCATGAACTGCCGTCGGCCATTGTCAGCAGGCTCTGCACGCTGTCAAAGGTGTCGAGGCCACTTTCGACCATGAGCCGCTTCTGCCCGACGGCGTACACCGACACCACTTCCTGACCGGAAAAATGGCGCACAAGGTCAAAGCAGTGTGAGCCGAGAAACCACACCGGGGAGCTTGCGCCCGCCCAGTCCAGCCACTCCGTCGGTACGCTGATTACGTCGTCCATGCTGATATGCCCGCGCAGGATGCGCCCGGTCTCGGGCCTCTCAAGCTCGGTTTTGATGCGCATCACCGCCGGGTCCCAGCGCTTGTGGAAATCGACGCCGACCAGCAGGCCACGCTGCTGCGCCATCTCCACGATAAGCTCGCACTCGCGTACCGAGGTGGCGAGCGGCTTTTCCGCCAGCACATGTTTGCCGTGGCGCAGGGCGGTGAGGATGGATTCGGTGTGGTACGGGTCGGGTGTCGCGACAGAGACCACATCGACGGCTTCCTCCTGCAGCAGGACATCCAGCCGGGTATAGCCGATTACGCCGCAGGCCATGGCAAGGTCATCGCAGCGCTCTGTGTCGGTGTCGCAGATGGCGACCAGTACCGTGTCTGGGTTATGGCGGTACGCGTTCATGTGGTGTTTGCCGTAGATACCCGCGCCGACCACGGCGGCTCTGATTTTGTTCATTAGTGAGTCCTCAGAATAAGCCCAGGGAAAACAGCCAGCCGATGATGACGGCCAGCGGTCCGGTTAACTGACGCGAGAGCAGAAAGGCGGGTACACCTTTTGCGATGGTCTCCGGTTTCGCCTCCTGCATGGAAAGTCCCACCGGGACAAAGTCGCAGCCGACCTGCACGTTGATGGCGAACAGGGCAGGCAGGGCGAAGGCCGGAGATATCGCCCCTGCGCCAATCTGTGTGCCTATCATCACGCCAATCACCTGCGAGATGGCCGCGCCCGGCCCGAGTACCGGGGAGAGGAACGGAATGCCGCAGATGAGCGACAGCAGCACCAGTCCCCACAGCGAGTTCGCCAGCGGCGTCAGGGCGTGGGCAATCAGGCTGCCGAGTGCGGTTTCCTGCACCAGGGCAATCAGCAGTGAGACAAAGGCCATAAACGGGATAACGTTGCGCAGCGACACGTCCACCGCTTCACGGCTGGCGGCGAACAGCAGGGCGATAACGTGGCCGACGGCAGTGCCGGTCTGTTCGACCATGTGCACCAGTTTCTCCGCGCCACGCGGAGGTGGCGGTGTGGTGATGACCCGTGGCGCAGGCTCTGTGGTTACCTCTGACCTGCCGTCCGGGGCCTCGACAGTATCCACCAGAACCAGCTGTTCCATCGTCACGCCGGAGACGTAGTTCTCTTCGGTAATAAAGTGCGCCAGCGGTCCTGCCCGCCAGGTGGGGAGTACGTTGATGGTCGGGATGCTCTTCTGCGGATACAGGCCGCAGCGCAGGGACCCGGCACAGTTAATCACCACGCACAGGATGTCGTTATCCGGCGGAATGTCTGAGAAGCCGTTGACGATTTCCGATTCGGTGAGTGCGCCAATTTCTATCGCAACCGGATGGATTTCCCGCCCGGTCAGCGACAGCACCTTTTTGCCACTGCCAACAGGCAGCCACAGCCCTTTACCGTATCCGCCGGGGCCGGGGGGAATAAGTACCGTGTTCATGGCCGCCCCTCCTCAATCACCAGATTGCCGTGCAGGTCACGCAGGTTTGGCACCGGGCCGGAGAGATGAACCGCGCCGACGTGGCAGGGATTCAGGTCACCATTGAACACCAGCGTCAGGTGGCCGAGTTCAAACAGCGCCTGCTGTGCCCCCTTGCCGACGGCAGTCACCAGATAGTCGTGACCCGCCAGCAGCAGGCGGTCGCCGGGGAGTATCATCAGGCTCTCTTCCCGGAACGACGGCTCCAGCGACAGGGAGTAATCGAGGCAGTCCTTCGGCCCGTTGCTGTCGAAGGTGATGAGCATTTTGTCGGTGAGGCCGTCGGCGACAAACAGCCCGATGGCAGTAATACGTGCGCAGTAAATCATCATGGCGCATTCCCCCGCTTGCTGAGCCGCAGGAACAGGTACTCGGTGATAATCCCGCGGATTAAACCAATCAACATGGCGGCAGCGATATAACGCAGCGCCAGCGAGGTGACGGGCAGGCCGAGCGCCTTAACCCCGGCGGCGACGCCGAGCCAGACGAACAGCTCCGAGGGCACCACGTGGGGAAACAGGCTGGTGAGCGGATGGGCGGTGGTGCCGAGCGCATCCTCATAGCCGGGCTTGCTCTTTTCGGGCAGGAGTTTGCCTAAAGTGAGCGCGCCGGGGCTGCTCATAAAAAACCAGCCGAGCACCGGCAGCACGCCGTAGGTGAGGATGCGTGAGCGGCCGAGCAGGACGGCGACTTTCTCCATTCTGACGGTGCCGACCAGCTTCATCAGGAAGTTGATGGCCAGCAGCAGGCAGATGAGCATCGGGATTAGCCCGGTCATCATGTCGAGGAAGATTTTGCCTGCGGCCTGGAACAGGTGGATAAAGCCTTCAGCCAGGGAGACCAGAAACATGGCGGCCTCCTGTACTCAATGCGATGGTGCATGGTTGTGGTTCGGTGTGCATAAACAACTCTCCTGTCAGGTATCGTTGGTTAATGCGTCCTGCCACTCACAGCGCGGGTCGTTATGTCCCGGAGTTGTCGGTTGTTGTCATGGGGTAAAGCGGTTTTCTGGGTTCGCGTTTGTTTCCAGTGTTGAGGTAACGGCTCGGCCAGATCTCTGACGGGTGTACCTTCAGCGCGATGGCAATCAGCCATTCACCTTTAGGCCACGGGCGCGTCAGGGTATTCGACAGCGTTGACGAGGCCAGTCCCGCTTCCCGCGACAGTTTCGCCAGACTGGTGCCGCGCTTGTGTAAGGCAGCAATGATGTCGGCGGGGTGCCAGTCTTTTTTAGTCATTCTGTTTGCCTCTCTCAGGTCTGAAAACCAGTTAAGACAATCCGTTATATATCCTTTAGGAAGTCTAAAGATAACTCATCTTAAGGAATGCTAAAGATGCTGTCAATATAACCACTAACAGGACAGGGTTATGGTTCCGAAGCGTCTTAGGATTGCGAGAGAGTTAGCCGATATGTCGCAAGAGGAATTGGCTATTGCAGCAGGCATTTCAGAAGAAACGGGCTATTCGCGAATGTCACATTACGAAAGTGGCAGGCATAAACCTAAATTCGAACTGGTTTGTCGATTTGCTGAAGTGCTCAATGTCCCTGAAGGCTACTTCTACACTCGGGATGACAGCTTCGCTGATGCAATGCTGAAACTTTACGGTGGAAAACGAGTTCAGTGGAAAAAGGTGCGCTTAAGTTAATTGGTCTTGTTAACGCTCCCTTTGATGTTATGGTTATCTATCTTTATGAAGTCTAAAGATAAAAGAACTTGAGCAATGCTAAAGATTACCGTGAAATCCTTACAGGACACACGGTATGATCCCCAAAAGACTAAAAGAAGCTCGTTTGCGAGCAAAGCTAACCCAGGAAAAGCTTGGTGTACTCGCTGGTATAGAAGAGGCTACGGCTTATTCGCGTTTGTCTCATTATGAAAATGGTACGCATAAGCCGACGTTTGAGCTGGTGTGTGAGTTTGCCAGAGTGCTGAATGTGCCGGAGTGTTATTTTTATACTGTAGACGATGGATTTGCTGAAGAAATTTTAAAACTTTACAATGAGTTATGTACCAAAAAAAATTGTTGATTTTATAACGGATTTATTCTTTTATTGATGAGGGATATATGGAAAAAATAGAAAAACTATTCTCAGATGATGAGTTTTCGTATATTTACATATTACCAGTTGAGTACCTTGATATTAACGATGTCTTTTTTTTGGGGAATGTTTCTATTTATCCAAAGGGATATTTTAAATTGTCAAAAGGATTTGATAATGTGTACTATGACTCCAATGAGCAAAAAGAAGAAGTAGAGGGTTACTTATCTGAGATTTCAAATTGTGTTACTATTGTCATAAAAGATTGTTCGTATTCTGAGTATCCCGGCAATATTGGTTCAGATAAAGAAATTCTACGTAAAGCAATAAATAAAACACGGGGGATTGTAGACTTTATAAGGTTGAGGTTTTGTGATGTTAATGATAAAAAGACGATGATAGGTCGTGTAGGACAATTGAAAAATGGAAATACTCTTTTAGCAATGGTATCCCAGCATGGACTATTTTCGAGAATTGTTAAATCTGATATTTATGGAAATGTACTAAGTTCTACGAAAGGAGTAACGATTGATGATATGACATTTTTACGCGATTTATCTATTTTTAAACCAGATATTAATATAACTGGGAATGTGGCGATGCGGTCGTTACATTTATTTTCCAATGCATTGGAAAATACTGGGAACACAGATAAATTTATAGAGTTTATGAGGTTGTTTGAATTTATTGCATATCCGCTAACTTATGAACAATTTAAAAAAGTACGTACAAAGATAGCCCAGCATCTTGTAGTTAATAGTTATGATGAAACGAGACTGGCAGAAGAGTTCAAACTTTACACAAGTGGTGACAATAATGATGGTTATCGTACGCAAATTATTCATGTAGGTAAGCAGTTAGAGGACATCCTTACTGATGATGAAATAAGTTCATTGCTAGGGCGGTTGCAATATTACATTATTAAATGCATCGATGATTTACTGACTAATTATAATAAAACATGGGATGAGTTGGACTCTTTTCGCGAAAATAAGATGCAACTTGCGCGAAAAAACAAATCAAACGAAATATTTTATTTACCATCTCGTTCAATTGTTTTAGTTGATTATGATTTCATTATTAATGAAATAGAGGAAAGTAAAGTATCGTACAGGGAGATTTATAAGGATAAAGAGTTTAAAAATCCTGGTATATATGAGATTGTATATAGATGTCATGAAAATTTACGAATTTTAAATGGAGGTTTTGAACACGATTTTATTATTTATTCATATGGTTTTACTTGTGAAAAAAGAGAGATTCAGTTTGAATCTGGGGGGCATAAATTTTCTGGTTTTATTAAGGCTTTTACTTCAGAGGATGAGAAATACAAAGTAATAAATCATGATTCTTCTGTTTTTTTCAAAGATACTCAGTCGGAGAAATCATTGATTAAAAATCAGATTGGTTTCGTTATGAATGATGAGATATTATCGTCAGCAATACAAGATGAAATATCATCAGAAAGAAGAACTGTCAGTTTTATTAAAAATCACAATCATTCGAATATAACTAGAGTATCTTATGTTAATTCTGGTCTGGTAAGTGGGGTTTTAATAGGTTTAAAAATCTCAGAGCTTTAATTAGTTGACATATTTGATGTGATTTATAGTTAGGGATGTATTTCATGTTCATTTAAGGGCAAGCCCGTTCCCCTTATTCTCCCTTCCTTTTAGCCTTAGCCTTTGCAGTCCCTTTTCGCCATTTTCATTCCTTCTGTTTTTGAGGTGGTACAGGTGGGACAAGTGGTACAACCGCACCAGCCGTGGCTTTGCGCTGTACCACCTGAAAAATGCCAGTCTGAAAAGTGGGACAGATTCAGCAACGGCTGTCCCACCCTGTACCACTTTTTTTAAACCAAATTCTCTAAGATGGGACGCTGTAACCCGCGCCAGCTCTGCGTGTACCACTTGTCCCACCCTGTACCACCTTTTTTTAAGACACTCGAGACTGCACTCAGATACTGAGGATGCGGGAGGTAAGACGGTAGACTCTGGCTTTGCCGATCTCCGGCAGGCGAACCTGCGACTGGTATTTCCCGTCGCTGCCGGACAGCAGGCATTCTGCTTCCTGACATAACCTAGCCGCTCTGGCGGGACTGAAGCCCCGGCACATTTCCCGCCAGCCTTCCGGCAGGATAAAGAACAACGTGTGTTCCTCGCCCGTCAGTGGATCTTTTTCCACCCGGCGAAAGCCCACCATATTAAGCGGGCGGTCCGGGCCATCCCACGAGGCAAAGCGGCTGTACTGGTGCGCGGTGATGAACCGCTTGATCTGCGCCAGCACGCCTTCATCCTCCTGGTTGGCGATATGTCCGCGCTCGTTCAGCCAGGCGTGCAGGCAGATCCGGACCGCCTCATACGCCGTGCCTTCCTCCCAGCCCGTGATGCCGTGCAACGTTGCCATCTCTCCGGCCACCGCCAGCAGGGCAAAACGGGCCACGATGCGCTGCACCTGGTTTCCTGCGTTGTCCGGCATCAGGGCGGTCTGGTAGTGGCGAAGTAGCTCTCTTGCCAGCGTGGTGCTGGCGTCCAGGTCGCTGGTGAGGAAAGCCAGCCAGGCACGAAAGGCGGTGCCGTGGAAGCGGGCGACACGGTCGCATAGGGCATCGGCGAACTGCTGGCCGCTGGCAAAGCCATGTAGCTGCTCAAACGCCCCATGCTGCCCGGTGTCGCTGGGGATTTGTACCATGCGCACGTCCATTCCGGCGTAGAGGCGCTCCCCGGCGCGTTCGGTATGTTCCGCCAGCGACAGTTCCCCGGTGGAGAACAGCAGCAGCGTCCAGTGCCTGCGGTTACGTACTTCACCGTCGGTGCGGGCACGCCCCTTGCCCTGGCCGTTCGCCAGCATATAGGCAATTATCCCGGCTTCACGCGGGTCCACTTCGCGCAGTTCATCGAGCGGCAGCAGGGCATCGTTGTGGCGACTGGCAATTCCTTCCAGCGCATTCCCGGTGGCCCGCCAGGAGAGCCAGTAATCCGTCCCGCCACAGACGGAAGCGGCCACTTTCATCACCGTGGTTTTACCGTCGGTGGACTCACCGCGTAGGTGAAAGCCTCCGCCACCCGTGCCGATCAGGCGCAGTAGCGGGGCGGCCAGCGCACAGCAGACGGCAAAGACCAGCCGTGAATTGTCTGCACAGAGTGCGGCGACCTGCTCCTGCCATTCCGCCAGCGTACCGGCCTGCGCAAAGCCGCCAGTCAGGTAGTGGCTGCCCTGAAGAATGACATTGTCGCCACCGGGACCGATAACTTCATCCGGCAACACGTACACCCCGCAGTGCCAGCCGGTTTTCTCCACGCAGGTGACCCGGCGTCCGGGGAGTGACCGCGAGATGTACTCGCACAGCAGGCTGCGCAGGGCGGGGCGGGTGGAGATATAGGTCAGGCCGTTCTCCAGCAGGATGCGCCGCAGCTCCTCGCCGTTACCGCTGAGCATCGCCATCGGCATGGCCCAGCGCCGCAACTGCCCGGTGGTGGTGTGCCATTCCAGCAGGCGGCCATAGCTGCCGTCATGGCTGTCGCAGGTGATGGCGGTGACACGCAGAGGGGAACAGATGCGCTGGGGCTGGACGTCGCTTTCACCGTCGCGCCGTTCGGTGAGCTTGTCAAACCACAGCGCTTCTTCATCGAGGCGGAAGTGATCCGGCAGGATGTCAGAAGGCCTTTCCTGCCGCAGGCGTGCGAGCTGTCCGGTCCAGTTCTCCAGCAACTCACCGTCAGGGCTCATCAGCCGGGCCATCTGCACACCCGCGTGCGCCAGTTTTACGGCGATTTTCAGCAACTCCTCTTCGCGGATATCGCCGGTTCGAAATACCCGGACGTAGAGCGTGTCGGGCCTGATTATGGTCAGGTTGTCCAGATCGGCCAGTTCATCCGGGCCGAGTACCACCGGGGGAACATCATCTTCCCGGTCGGGATCTTTTCGCCATACGCGTGAGGTCTCCCATGCCTAGCTTCCGGCAAGGATTACCACTTCGAGCGTGCGGTCCGGAGACTGCTTACAGAGAAAGGGCGCGCGTTTCATGATGGGGTATCGGTCGGCTCATCCCTGAGCGTGGATTAACGGATGGCGGTGCGGCGCTGTTGCCACTGACGAATTTCAGCGGCATCGAAAACCACCAGTCGGGAAGAGAGGTGGACGGGGCGGGGAAAGTCGGTGTTTTTAATCAGGCGGTAAACCGACGATTCGCTCATCGCCAGAAACTGGACCACCTGCCGCATACGCACGTTGCCGCTTTCGGGAAAAGCATCGTTACTGTCAGCACGGGTTTTCATGATTGCACCTCACGGGAACAGAGTGTCGGAGCGGTTATAGCGCGGAAAGGGAAGGGGAGGTATAGGTCCGGGTGAAAAAGTGGAGTCCGGATAGAAAGTAATGAGTCCGGAAGTAAATTCATTGTCGTCAAAACCATTTAATTCATTGAAAATGATTGAAGTTATTGCTTTAAAATCTTAGATGAGCAAGAGAGGATTAAGTTAATGGATGGCAACGTACGACTACAAACATATTAGCGCACAAAGTATAGGCAATTCTTTCACAGCTATGCTTCGCTCATTGTCGGTTCTCAAAAAATATTAGGGATTTTCACATTAAATGGGATTATGGATGAAGAAATCACTGCTTAAAAGAATGTGGCAGGAGTTATATCCTGCCGGGGAATTATTTAATTGAGCCAAATCCTGCTTTTTCTAAATACTTCCTATGAAGGCTTGACAACTTGGCTATATTGTAAGTTCTCAAATATAATTCAACTGATTGACCCTCTTTTATTCTCTGTTTTTTTGTTAATTCAATTGCTGTAGATCTATTAATGCCAAAACTCATAATTTCAAGAACTAAAGGATCATAACTTCCCATTTCCAGCATGGAAGGTAGGTTCAGGAAAAATTTGTTTTTTTCTTTTTCTTCTTCTGACATCAAATGTCCAACAACATCAGTCCAAAGTGATAAATATTTAACTAATATAAAGTTCAAATTAGTGTTGATGTGAGTTGTAACAAAATTAGTTATTTTATCAATATTTTTATTTGTTATTTCTAAACCTTTTTTTGTTAACTTATCTTTAACCATGTTATCAATGAAGAATTTATAGTTATGGCCTTTCATCCAATTATGAGAGTCATAGGCTAATTTGTTGATGCTTACGAAATACCTATAACGCCGAGATTTTCCATCATCTTTATAATTCACCTCTTGTTCAATATTAAATATCTCATTCATACGAGAGATAATGCTTTTATATTGATTGTAGTAGTTCATGTTTTTGAATTCATCATCCAGTGATTTAGCCTCTCTCTTGCCTCCAGGATATTTTGAAATCATCCATTCACCAACTCCCTGAGATTTTATTAGTTCAAAGAACTCACTTAATAGTAAGGGATCAACAAAAGGATTCCTTGCCAATAAATCTTCAGGGATAGATATTTTTTTAGAAAAAATGTCTAGTTTATTTTCTAAGTCTTCAGTTTGTTTCTTATTTAACTTTGAGTTTTTTATAATTTTCGAGTAATGATTTTTATCGACAAGATATTGGCTTCTTAAATATAAAACCAGCGGGTAGAGTTTATAATCACCATCGCTGTTGAGTATTTCCTTGCCACTCAATCCTATATAGTCAATAACTGATTCAATATTTCCATTTAATTTATTTAAAACAGAAGATACAATTTCCTTTTTATCTTCATTTTTTATGCGTTCTTCTGCCCACTCCTCATCGCTAAGTTCGATACAAAATATCTCACCATACAAAGAAGTGTTAATGCGACCAGCACGACCTATGAGGTTTAAAAATTCAAATTGAGAGAGTTCGTAGTTTCCTATTTTGGGTGAGATAACAACAATTCTGTCGGCAGGTAAATTCACCCCTTGTAGCAAGGTTGAAGTGCAAACGAGGTTTTTAATTACACCAGATGAAAATAAATCTTCTATTTCCAGTCTGGCCACATCTAATAATCCTCCATGATGAAAAGCCACTCCTTTTTTAATGCATCTAACTAGTGAGTATAATGGATGTATTTCACTTTCTAAAAATGAACAAAGATTTTTGATTTTTTCATTATCAATAACCTTATGATTATCTTGATCATCGTTTGCTACGGATAGAGCCCATCCCTCTGCCATATTTTTTTTGGGAGAAAAAATTATATTTTGTTCATCTTCATGAAATACTGAGGTTAAGTATTTTAATGCCTGTCCTCTTGAACTTGATAGTTTACTATATAAAGCTTTGCCTATATCGTAATCACCCTGAACAATGCTTCCCGTGGGGGTGATAATTTTATACTTAACACTTTGTGATTTTTTAAATACCGTCAGGACGGTCTTGAGTTGAAGTACTGGTGTAGCTAATGTTTTATGCTCAAGTAAATCTATGTCTATTACCTCACGCAAGGAAAGGTGGAGATTCTCTATATAAGGGCCAGCCATTATAAATTGTGAATCCTTCCAGCTTGTTGTCATTCTATAAATCACATTCTCATATACGCTTCCTCGTGTACCATCTTCAATATTCTGTATTTCATCGAAGAAAACTAATAAAGGAGAACAATCTTTTTGCTCTTGCAGTAATCTCATGCATCGTTCTGGAGTAAGCACATAAACTATATTTTTATCAAAACATTCTACTTCCCTGTACGTAGTTAGCACTAAAGCGCTTTCTTTTAACTCTTTAGAAAGTTCATTGCTTACCTGATTGATTAATGCTTTCGAGGGAACGACATACACGAAAAATTTTGATTTGTTTTTTTGAATTCTATCAAATATAAATTTTTTAATTATAAACGATTTTCCTGAAGAGGTTGGTGCAGAAACCGCAATGTTTACACCAGATTCCAACTTCTCCCATAATGATTTCTGATAATGAGTGAAAAATATAGTTTTACCATCAAAATCTTTACCTAATTCAAATCTATGAGTTGCAAGCTCAAAGTCAAGAGTTGTACCAAAATTATGCAATTTTTGATTTTCTTTATACAAACCATTTAAGTGCTTTGATGATACAAGATTACCTGAGCGAGATTGCAGGATATAACATGTTTTCAAATATAGCTCGTTGCTCGGGTCATATAAATAGAGGAGGCTACCAAATGCATTTGCAATACTTTTTTGACTTTCATCTCCTAAAGAACCTAATGAGGCCAGCCATGTTGCTCTTCTAATGCTTTCTATATCTATAGTAACATCAGTGTCACTGTCTCTATTTTTTAAGAATAAATTCCTAATCAACGCATCAAAAACGCGCTTGAAATCAATGTGATCTAATGCCTCTGCTGCAATCCCGCTACTCATTAGCACTCCTGAAGTTACGGCTTATAATCAATGCCATGGATAGAACGATATAATGATTTCTTAAAATTACCAACGTCACTCATAGGAATAAGAAAGAAATCTAAGAAACATGGCTTAACATCCGGATACTTAGTTAGTTTATCCTTGATCGCAATTTTTATTTCTTCTTTTTTGTTAGATAACCATTTTTCAAATAAATTTTCAGCCTCTGATTTTGTTAAAGCGTTGTTCTCTATTTCCTTTATATCGCTATCTTCAAATATTAATAATACAGGGTGAGTTTTGATACATTCTGAATATATTTCAGAGCCAGGAGTGAAAGCTTGGTAGATTAATTCCATTGTTTCAAAATCGAAATTATTACTTATGTTTTTTCTTGCAATAAACAATTCATGGGAAAGAGCTCCGCTTGAGTAATTTTTTGAGAAACGGTCTAAAGAATTAAATGCACTATCTAAAGCACCGCTGAAGTTTTGATATATTTTTGATTCGCCAATAAGAATGGATATATTATCTCTGTATTTACCAAAAAAAACACCATCACCACCTTTAACTTGGTCATTTAAATTAGTAAGGGTTGTTATTTTATGAGAAATCATAGGGGTGTTTAAGATAGCTTCTGAAAGAATATAAAGAAGCAATTCACCATATTTCCCATCTTTTATGGGGTTGGTATCACCGAAAAATTGAGCCGCTTTTCTAAATGGTATTTGTCCCTTTTGTCGCATAATATCAATCGCCGTTTTATCAAAAACATAATGTTCTATTGAGTCAGCTAATGATTCAATGAATGAATTGGCTTCTTGTATTACGCCACTAAATGGTATGGTGAATAATCGAGAGGTTATTTTTCTCTCTACTGATGGCGCTCTCTCGACTAATTGGCTCTGAATCCAAGAATGGTCAGTGATCACCAATTTTTTCCAATCTATCTTCATCAGTTTATCAAGATTATCCATATACCATTAAATCCAAGTTAATCAGATACATCCTATTGTGCTTAAAATAGTAGTATTCGACAACTGATCATAAACCCATACTTTGCGATAAGTTAACGAGAGTAGGAAATACTTTCCCTACAAAGCTTACCAGCTTTAGGATTGGCTGGCTCAAAAAATGAGCGTCTATCCCTACGTTTCACTCTCCCGCCCCATCTTCAACACCTCATAAAACGTCCCCCGCCCCAGCCCATCAGACGGCAATTTCCGCTCCTGAGCCAGCGTCTTCAGCTTACGAAGTATCCGATCCGAAGCTGGTTTATCAGACGTCCCATACCGTCCGTCAGTCTCCTCAACCAGAAGCTGAACCAGCAGCCAGCAGAGTCGGGCTGTATTCTCCCGAGCCTTGTCGCGCTTATGCATTCCACGCAGGGAAGGTTGTGCTGAAGCAGTGATGTCCGGTAGTGCATCATCACCGAGCGTTTTCAGCCACTTGCGGCCACGACTGTTACGCGACAGTTTCATCACCGCCTTCAGGCTGCGGGCCTTAATTTCTGGCGGCGTGAGTTCGTCATCAATAAGCCGCCAGGCCAGCGCGAACATTTCATCGGCATAGAACATGCGTTTGTTAGCCGGGGCGCTGACCATGCCCGTTGCTTTGATGGTGCGGCTGATGGCGTCGTGTAGGATACGGTAATTTACCTGATGTTCTTCCGGCAGGGCGTTTGCCGGTTGGGAAGCATCAAGGCCGAGAAGCAGAAGGGCGAGATGCCGCGCTTCCAGCAGCGGCATATCGCATTCCCGTTCAAACAGATTCTGACGAATGGGACTGGTCACATTACTCTCCTTCCACGATCCGCAGCGGTTCTTCTTCACCGAGCAATGCCTGCCGTCTGGCAGCATCAACGTAGTTTCCCCACCACTGCATCAGCGGTCGCCTTTGTTCCAGATAGTCGCTGCGGTTGTAGGCCGCTTCGATCTCGTCTTCTTTCTGGTGCGCCAGCGCAGACTCCAGGACTTCACGGGGGAAATGACCTGCGCCCGCCGTTCTGGCGATGCTGCGCATGCCGTGGGCGACCAGCTCGCCGCCGAACCCCATACGAATAAGCGCGGCGTTCGCGGTCTGCTGGTGCATGTGCTCCAGCGGTTTGCGTATGCTGGGGAAGACCCACGGGCGATGGCGGCTGACGGGCTCCATGATCTGAAGAACACGCAGCGCCTGTTTGCTGAGCGGCACCGTGTGCGAACGGCTCATCTTCATAAAGATGTCGGGGATACGCCATTCCGCTTTTTTCATATCGATGTCGCACCAGCGGGCGCTGACGGCCTCGCCGGGGCGAACCCAGGTCAGTAGCTCCCATTCGATAAGGCAGCGGGTTTCCTTGCGGATAGAGGCGTTCTGTAGCGCCAGCATTAGCCTGCCCAGTTCGCTGGGGTGAAGGGCGGGCATATTCTGCTTTTTCGGTTTCTTGAAGCGGGCGACCAGGTTGTCAGCCGGATTGAACTCGATGAGCTCTTCGGAGATGGCGAAGCGGAAGATTTCATTGAGTCGTGAGATAACTCGCCGCAGCGTTTCGAGGATGCCCTGTTCTTCCAGCGGTGTGAGATGTTCCTTGAGCATCTTCGGGCGGATCTCGGTGACGGGCGTACTGCCCAGAGAGGGGAAGACGTGCATCTCCAGCGAACGCCAGACATCTTTGGCGTGATCTTCGCTAAGATCGCTGGTCCGTTTTTTCTCTTTAAGCCACTGTTCCGCAACTTTTTCCAGCGTGCATTCATTCTGGAGTCGTTGCTCCTCTGCAACCTGCTCCAGATGGGCCTGCGGGTCGATGCCCTGCACGAGTAAACGCCGGTATTGCAACCTGAAATCTCGCGCCATGGCGAGGGTGACTACTGGGTAGGGGCCAATGCTGATTTTGGTCCGTTTTTTCAGCGCCGGGGGAATGTATTCGAAGTACCAGATCTTTCTGCCGGATGGCTTAATCAACAACGCCAGTCCGTCGCCATCGCGCAGCATATACTCGGTCTTCTGCGGCTTGGCGGCAGCGATCTCGGTATTGGTTAGTGATTTCAATACCTTAGGCATGTTTTTGCACCTTGTTTTTTTAGCGTTCAGGCAACGCGGTGCAAAACAAGATACATAATGCTCAAGATTCATACAGAGATCATGACCACACATGCAACAAAAAAGCCTGCAACTCGTTGAAGTTACAGGCTTTTTTAAGGTTCATGATGCATCATGAATGAATGTTTGGTGGAGCTGGCGGGAGTTGAACCCGCGTCCGAAATTCCTACATCCTCGGTACTACATGCTTAGTCAGTCTTTACATTCGCCTGGCACCTGCGGACGGACACGCCACTACCAGACTAGCCTGATTAGTTTTAACGTTTCAACCCCAGGCAGGGCCTCCACGCGATCTCTTTTGGGTTTGACCTCTCTTTGATCCCCGTCTTAAGAGCGGAAGCTAGGGAGAGAGGGCTCTGAGCAGGTTATTAAGCTGCTAAAGCGTAGTTTTCGTCGTTTGCGACTATTTTTTTGCGGCTTTTTACGAGGCCAACCGCCCCTCGGCATGCACCTTGGGTTTCGCGAATCCCGTCGAATCCAGAATCAGCCCCAATGTGTGAAGATAAGTATAACAGACTTGTGACAGTCGTGACCAGCCCCTCATTTTGCTGTCCGTCAGGCAGTTAGCGTTCGCGCAGCGCTTCTTTGGCCCGGTTGAACGGTTTGATTAAATAGTCGACGATGGTTTTTTCACCCGTTTTAATGTCTACGGTGGCGATCATCCCGGGAACGATGGAAAAACGTCGACCCAACTTGTTCTGCAAATAGTCCTGTTCGGTGCGGATAAAGACGCGATAGTAGAAGATCTCCGGTTTGACCTCATCCTGAATGGTGTCCGGCGAAATGGTTTCTACAACGCCCTCCAGCCCGCCGTAAATGGCGTAATCGTAGGCGGTAATTTTCACCAGCGCGCGTTGTCCTGGGTGAATAAACGCGATATCGCGCGGCGACAGGCGGGTTTCAATCAACAGGTGATCGTCGACCGGCACAATCTCCATCATCTCGCCGTTTGGTGGGATAACCCCGCCAATGGTGGTGACCTGGATGTTCTTCACGATACCGCGAACCGGCGAGCGCACGGTCAGGCGCGTTACCGAATCTTCCCGCCCTTTGATGATCGCGGCGAGCATCGCGACCTCCGCGTTGGCTTTGGAAAGCGCCTCGCGCGCCTGGACGTAATATTGTGAGCGCAAGTCGGTCAGCTTCAGCCCGATATCGCTTTTTTGCCGCTGCAGGCGCAGTACTTCAACGTGGCTGGCGGCGCCGCTTTTTGCCAACCGTTCGGTAATCGCCAGCTCTTTATTCACCAGCGCCAGCGCCTCTTTCAGGTCTGACTGCGCATCGGCAAGCTGGGCGCGGCGGCTGTTATAAAGCCGCGTTTCCGAGGCGAGCAGTTCCGGCCAGTCTTTCAGCTCGTCGGAAAAGACCAGCGGTTTGTCGCTCACCTCTGCGGTCAGACGCTGGCTGGAGGCCAGCGACGCGCGATAGCGGGCGGCACTTTCGCCGACGTTGGATTCGGAACGTGTCGGGTCAAGGCGCGCCAGCACCTGACCGGCCTGCACCTGATCGCCCTCATGCACAACCAGTTCCGCGAGGATGCCGCCGTCGAGCGACTGCAATACCTGTTCACGGGAACTGGGGATCACTTTCCCGGTGCCGGTCGATACTTCATCCAGCACGCCAAACCATCCCCAAATCGCCAACAGCAGGCACAAAATGCCGGTTAGCCAGATGATCCGGCTGGCCCCTGAAAATTCTCGCTCGCGGCTGTCGTCGAGTGCGTCAAGCGTAGGATCAGGCTGACTGGTTTTCATTTTTCCACTCCCGTGCGTTAGCCTGTGCGGCCATTCGACTCTGTCCCAGCGCCTGAGCTTTAGGCGCATCCATGACCAGTTGCCCTTCTTTGAGCACGATCACCCGCTCCACCAGTTCCAGCACCGGTACGCGATGGGTGGCAACAACCAGCGTGCGATTGCCGAGCCACTGCCCCAGACGTTGAATAAACTCGCGCTCGGCATGCTCGTCCAGCGAGGCGGTGGGTTCATCAAGCAGGACGATATTTGGCGAACGCAGTAGCATCCGTGCGAGCAAAATCGACTGGCGTTGCCCGCCGGAAAGGCCCGTCCCCCCTTCCATAATCGGATGATCCAGTCCTTTTGGCAGACGTTTTACGAAGTTCGCCGCGCCGCAGATCGCCAGCGCGGAAAAAATCTCGTCATCGCTGGCGTGCGGCGCGCCCAGCGTCAGGTTCTCGCGCAGGGTGCCAAAGAACAGGCGGGCGTTCTGACTGAGCAGGCCAACGTTGCGGCGCAAGTCCGACATATCAATGTGCGGCAGGCTGATGTTGTCGAGACGGGCATCGCCCTCGACCAGATCCACGCCGCCCGCCAGCGCCTGTAGCAGCGTCGACTTCCCCGCGCCGTTGCGCCCCAGCACGGCTATGCGCTCACCGGCGGCAATCTCCAGCCGGTTGATGCGCAGCGGTACCCGCTGATCTTCGCTGTGATAGCGAAACTGCGCGTTCTCAAACAGATAATGGCCGTGGAAGATATCCTGATGTACCAGCGTCTCGTCACGCTGGGTCTCGGTGGGCAGCTCCATAATGCTGTCCAGCCCCTTTTTGGCGGCCTTAACCTGCTGCCAGCGAGCCAGCACCCCACACAGATTGCCCATCGGGGCGATCATTCTGGAGGCGAGCATCGAGGCGGCCACGACCGAGCCGGTGGTCAGCGTGCCGTCGATCACCAGCGGCGCGCCGAACATGACCACCGCCGCGTACACCAGCCCCTGCACCGTCACCCCCCAGTTGATCAGCCCCTGCGACAGTTCACGGGTACGCAGGCCCGACTCGGCGGTGATGCGGATGTAGCTGTTCCACTGCTGCAGAAAACGGTTCTCTGCCTGCATCAGCTTAATGTCTTCCAGCCCCTGCACGCTCTCCACCAGTACGGCGTTGCGCAACGTAGCTTCGTGCGCCGACTGGTTCGCCAGCACCGCGAGCTTTTTTTGCAGCAGCAGGCCGGGAAGTATCATCAGTAGCGCCGCCACCGGGGCGATCCATGCCAGTGGCGGGGCGATGATCGCCAGTACCACAATAAACAGAAAGAAGAAGGGCAGATCGACGATCGTGGAAAGGGTAGAGGAGGTGACCATTTCACGGATCTGTTCCAGCTCGCGCAGTTGAGAAATAAAGCTGCCGGTCGAACGGGGGATCGCGCTGTTGCGCAGGCGCAGCGCGTGGCTGAACACGCGATCGGAAACCCGCATGTCGGCGCGTTTGCCCAGCAGATCCATCACATGTCCACGCGCGAGTCGCAGCAAAAAACCGAACAGCATTGCGATCAGCACGCCTACCGCCAGCACGTACAGCGATGGCCACGACTGCGCCGGGATCACCCGGTCATAAACCTGCATGGAAAAAACGATCCCGGACAGGGACAAGATGTTGATCAACAGCGCCGCCAGCATCACCGGGCCGTAAGGACGCAGATCTTTCAGCACCAGGCTTTTCAGCCAGTCGGGACGGAAACGTGAGACATAGGCGTCTACCCGGCTGTCCTTCACTGCCGAAAGCGGACGTAGCGCGATGATAAAGCGGATGGTCGGCAGCAGTTCGCTCAGGGCGAGCCGGTTACGTTGCAGGTCGCCATTAACAAAGCAGACATCGAGCTGGTTATCGCCATCAAACTGTTCCACCAGCACCAGTTCGCCATCCTGAAGCTGAATGACTACCGGCAGTCGCCAGCGGCTGAGGGATTGCCCGGTTGGCGTCAGCGGCTGAAAAGAAAGGCCGGCCTGGCGGGCTAACTGGGTAAGCGCTTGTGGCATCGCTTTATCTTTAAACCACGGCGCGCTGGCCTGCAACGCGCCAGGAGAACAGGCGATCCGATAATGGGCGGCGATATGGCTCATCGCTCGCGCCCAGTTGGCCAGCGCCTCTGCGCTAATCGGCTCATTGGCCGGAATGTCGGCATGGATCATGGCTGGATCTCCACGGACTGAATGGTGCGGTTTTCCAGGCCAAACGCCCGGCGCATCTGTCCGCTGTTGTACAGGCAGTTAAGCTGGAGCTGATGCAGTTGGCTTTCGGTCTGGATCTGCGCAAAGCGGGCCTGATACACCTCCTGTTCGGCATTCAGCACATCGAGCAGGGGGCGTGAACCGAGATCGAGATATTGTTGTTGATACAGTTCCCGCGTCCGCTCGCTCAGCGTCTGTTGGCGCTTTTGGATCTGTAACGATGTCGCCAGATTCATTGCCTCGCTGCGATCGGAAAGCAATTTCTGGCGGACATCCAGTCGGGTACGCTGAATGGCGGACTGGGCGGATTCCACTGCATGGCTGGCGGCGTTGCGACGCGCGGTTAAGCCCCCGCCCTGATAAATCGGCATCTCCACTTTCACCCATGCCGAATATTGGGTGCGGTCGATGGAGGCGCTGCCCGAATAGTTATCGTTCAGGTAATGACGCACTTCCGGCTCCAGCGAGACTGTCGGCGTCATTTGCGCGTTGGCGTAGTCCAGATTCGCCTGAGCGACGTTGGCCTGCGCCCACGCGGCGAGCACTGAGGGCACAAGTTTGTCATCCGGCGTGGCCTGCTCGCAGCTGCGGTTGAGCATCGCCGGGAATTCATTGCTAATGGCGTTGAGGTTTTTCCAGCCCAGCCAGGTTTTCAGCGTCTCCTGCGAACTTTCGAGGTTGGCCTGATACTGGACAAGCTGGGCGCGCGCGCCTTCAATGCGCGCGTCGGTCTGCACCACATCGGAAAGCGAGCTGGCGCCTTCGTCGTTACGCTGGTTCGCCAGTCTGCCGATGCTGCTCAGGGCGTCGAGTTGCTCTTTAGCCACTTCCACCATTTGTTGCCAGGTTTGCACTTGCACGAGGGTGGAGGCGGTCTCAAGGCCGACGTTATCAATGCTCACCAGTACGTTCGCCTGCTCCTGCGCGACGCCTGCGTTTTCCGCCCGCACCTGGCTGGCGACTTTGCCGAAGTCGTAGAGCATTTGCGAGAGGGAAAGTACCAGCGACGGGCTGAATCCACTGTCGGAGTAGCTGTTGGTGTACCCGTTATTCATCCCGGCATTAATCTGCGGATAATATTTGGCTTTGGCGACGTCCACCTGCTGGATTTGGGCATACAGTTTGCCGATCACTTCGGCGATCGACGGATGCCAGGAGACGGCGCGATTGACCGCCTGAGAAAGGGTAAGTTCGCCGGGCGCGGCGCTGTCGCCGGTGAGCGGCATTGGTCCATTCAGCGAGGGCAGTTCCTGCTGCTCAACCCATTGCTGTGGGGCGATGCGGGGCGGTTCCTCGACGGCAATCGCCGGGAACGCGCACAGATGTCCCGCCAGCCACCAACCTGTTAGCTGTCGTTTTCCCATTTTTTTACTTCCCTAAGCTGCTTTTTGCCCCGGGCGGGCGTGCGCCCGGGGTCGTTGTGTTGTCGTTTTTTGTACTTATCAGGTCACAATATGGTTCTGTTCAATCAGCTCATTGAGCGTGGTCTGTACGTTCTCCAGGGTGACGAGTGCCGTTGACTGATACGTGCTCCCCGCGCCGTCGCGGTCGATGGATATCGTGGTGTTGCCGCCGCTGGTGCTGACGTTGAGATAACTGCCGAGCGTGGCGTTATCTCCGTTCCAGCCCACCAACAGGTCGCCAATGTCGATTTTGTCGCTCTGCGTCAGCGAGAAGTTTCTCCACGTATCCGTACCGTTTCCGCCCGTCGCGCTGCTGGCGTTAAGCAGGTTGTAGATCAACGTGTCGCCGTAGGCCGATCCCACCAGGACATCGTTCTGCGTGGTGCTGACGACCTGTGGAGCAATATCTACCGTCAGGGTGGCGGTGTCGGTATGACCACGGGTGTCATCCAGTTTGTAGGTAAAGGTCTCCTTCGTGGACATAGATGAGAGTGCGACGCCGTTGTTCAGCGTGTAGGTATAAGAGCCGTCAGCGCGGATTTGCAGCGAGCCGTACTGCCCCTGAATGGTGGTCGTCCCGCTGGAATACGGATCCAGCGTCGCGGTACTGCCGTTAAAACCGGTTACCGTCAGACGCGTATCGACGGTGTTCAGTTGATCCAGCACGCCAGAGGCGTCGCTGCCGTCAAAGATATTGCCGTTGACGGTATGCGTACCGGAGGTTTCGAAATTATCCAGATCGACTGTGGTACCGGTGATGCGCGGCGTAATGGTCGCAGCCCCCACCAGAGTGTTGTTACCGGTGAAGTTCAGCGTATACGTGCCGCCGTCCAGCTCCAGCCCGGTGAGATTGACGGTTACCGTGGCGCCGCCGAGGGTGATATTGGAAACCGGTACGGTGCCGGTGCGAATCACTACGCCATTTTCCAGCACCGTCCAGGTGATGGTCAGGTTGCCGAGTGTGATCAGCGTGGAAACGTTAAAGACTATCGCTGCGCCTTTCAGAATTGTGCCAGCCGCGACGTCAAAGGTCCCGCTACCGCTGCCGGTTCTGCCAAACGCTCCCCAACTTGCTGTGCCGACAGAGCTGTCCAGATAGCTCACCGTATCCTGCACCGACGGCGCAATCAGGGTGTCGCTGACATCGTTCACGGCATCCAGCGCGCGGGCGGTTGGCTGGATATTGAGTGAAGCGGTGTCAGTATCGCCGTTTGGCGCCCTGACCGTATAAACGAAACTGTCCGGCGTGGAGGTGCTGTCGGCTCCGAGGCCGCTTTTCAGGGTGTAGGTATAGTTCCCCTGCGCATCAATGGTCAGCGTGCCCCAGGCACCCACAATCGTTGTGGTGCCGGTCTGTGCCACCGCGACGCCGTTCACCTGGGTCACCAGCGTTCCGTCTGGCGCGACGTCGTCGTTCAGCACGTTGCCCTGAGTGGTGGTGCTCAGGCTTTCTACGCTGTAAACATGATCCTCAAGGATGTTCAGCGTATAGCCAGTCAGCGCCGTGATGCCAAATGACGGGTTCAGCAGGAACAGGTATTCACCGCCCGGGAGGTTGAGGGTCAACGGATTGGACTGACCGCCCAGGAGCGGCGCGTTCAGCCAGTTTCGCTCTACCCGCCACTGTTCAAACTGCTGGGTGATATCATTAAAGCGATAGATATAGAGGTCAAAACTCGACGCCACCGCCACGCCGCCTATCGATGATTGCAGCGTCATGGTACGCGTCGTGCCTTCTTCAACGTCGAAGATTATCGGGTTACTCAGTCTGTCGAGCACCCCAACATCCAGCACGTTGCCGAGGCTAACGTTCACCACGGTAAAACCACCCTGCGAAGACGGACCATTGTTAACGGCGTCCACCAGCGTGTCATAGGGCAGGGTAGCGACGTTATCGACAGCCGTAACGCTGCTGGCCGGAGTCTCATTGCCCAGCGTGATCACCAGTTTCGCCGAGGTTGTATTACCGCCGCCGGTGATAGTGTAGGTGAAGCTTTCGGTTCGACCGACCACCGATGCCGGGCTGTTCGGGTTCAGCGCGTAGCTGTAGCTGCCGTCCGGATTGATGGTCAGTGTCCCGTAGACGCCCTGAAGGACGCTGCTGCCGGAGCCGAGCGTAACGCTGTTGCCGTTAGTGCTGGTAACCATTGTCACTACGGTGTCCTGCGGCGCGCTGTCGTTGTTCAGTACGTTACCGGTTTGCGTTTCCGCGCTGGTGATGGCGCCTGCGCTGGTCTGCTCGACGTTGACGTTCAGCGCAGTGTAAGAGCCCGTCGCCAGCAGAGCGGTGTTATAGGTCAGCACCCGATAGGTTCCGCCCTCTAATCCGGTGACGTTCACCGTTACGCCGCTGCTGCCCAGCGTCAGCAGGTTGGCGAACTGTGCCTGAGCGGTGTCGATGACCGTTGTCCACGAGTTAGTGGCCGCATCGTATTTCTGGATCGCCACTTCCTGGGTATTGAGCAGCGAGAGCACCACCCCGGTGGTACTGGCGTCGATCACCAGATTGGCGCTTCCGCCGTCCTGGACGGTGAACTCGACCGCCGCCGTATCGTTGCCCAGCACGTTCGCCACGTTGCCGAGCGCGCCTACCAGCAGCAAACCGTAGTCGCTGTAGTCATTGGTGGTCACGGTGGCGTCGGTGGTGATGGTCAGGTTCTCCACGTTATCGCTGGCGGCGATGGGGAGCGTTGGCGCCTGAACCTGGGTGGTGGTTGAAACGTTGCCAACCGCATCAGTGGCGCTGACGCTGATATTTTCCCCGCTGGTCTGTTTGCGGTCGAAAGTCAGGGTGTAATTACCGCTACTGTTGGCAGTGGTGGTGAGCGTCTCGCCGGTACTGAGGGTGATCGTGACCGTACTGCCCGCTTCGGCGGTCCCGCTGATGCTGGCGCCGTCAGCGCTGATGCTGCCGGTGGGCGCAGCCGTCACGGTGTCTATCGTGACGTTAAAGGTGGAAGAAAAGGTGCCGGTGCCGTTAGCGTTGGTTGCCGTGGCGGTCAGCGCGTGCGCCCCGTCAGCCATACCGGCAGGCGGGGTGAACGACCAGCTCCCCTGGGCGTTGGCAGTGGTGGTGCCAATCGCCACGCCGTCGCTGTAGATGGTGATGGTTGAGGATGGCTGTGCGGTGCCGTTGATCAGCGGTGTGGCGTCGTTAGTCGCCTGACCGTTGGCCACCAGCCCGGTGATTGAACCCACCTCATCGGTCAGTGAGACAATCACCGGTGCGCCTGGCAGACCGGTAAATGGCGCTTCGACGCTGCCTGCCGTTCCGATGTTGCCAGCCCGGTCCTGGGCAACCACCTGCAGGGTTTCTCCGCCAACCTGCGCCGGCGTGATGACAATGGAGAAATTGCCGGAGCCGTCTGCGACGCCGGTACCCAGCACCGTGCCGTTGCTGCCGGTGATGGTAATCGTGCTGCCCGCTTCCGCCGTACCGGTTACGCTGGTGCCGTTGGCGACCACCGCCAGGTTCGCTGGCGCGGCAGGCGGCGTGGTATCGACAACAATGGTGGAGATTGCCGAGGCCGGGCTGACGTTGCCCGCCGCGTCGGTGGCCTGGGCCGTAAAGCTATGCGACCCTTCGCCCAGCGCAGTCGTCGGCGTAAAGCTCCACGCCCCGTTCGCATCCGCCTGAATCGGCGTCGGCGTAAGCAGGGTTGCGCCATCGTAGATATTGATAAACGCCCCCGGCTCACTGGTGCCGCGCAGTTCCGGCAGCGTATCGTTGGTGCTTTGCCCGCTGCCTACTGCGCCGGTGTTGTTGCTGACGTCATCAAGGATCGTGGTGATGACCGGTGCGGCTGGCGTTTGGGTGTCCACCGTCAGGCTGAAGCTGCTGGATGGGCCGACGTTGCCCGCCGTATCAGTGGCGCTCACGGAAAGCGTGTGCGGCCCGTTGCCGAGTGCCGTGGTTGGCGTAAAGCTCCATGTCCCGTTGGCGCTCACGACGACGCTGCCGATGACCGTTCCGTTATCGCTGAAGGTGAGCGTGGTGCCTGCTTCTCCCGTTCCGTTAAGCGTCGGACGGGTGTCGTTAGTGCTCTGATTGGGCGACAGGTTGCCGGTCTGCGGTGCGCTGTCATCCACCACCGAGGTGATCGCTGGCGCCAGCGGAGCGACACTGTCTACTGCCAGGGTGAAACTGGCCGCCGGACCCGTATTGCCCGCAGCGTCCGTTGGGGTAAAGGTTAGCGGATGCGTGCCCTGACCGAGATCGCTGGTTGGGGTAAAGGTCCAGGCGCCGTTGCTGCCTACTGTCGCCGTGCCGATAGGCACGCCGTTATCCGCAACGCTGATGGTGGTACCGGGCTCGCCCGTCCCGGTAAAGGTGGGGCGCGTATCGTTGGTGGACTGACCGCTGGTCAGGCTGCCGGTCACCGGGCCTGCGTCATCGGTCACGCTGCTGATAACCGGAGCGACAGGCGCGGCGGTATCGACCGTCAGGGTAAAGTTTGCCGATGCCGGACCGGTATTGCCCGCGCTGTCGGTGGCTGTCACCCGTAGCGTGTGCGTCCCCTGCGCCAGCCCGTCTGGTCTGTAGCTCCAGCTACCACCTTCGTTGACTACCGCAGTGCCAAGCAGGACGCTGCCGTCGAAGACGTTAATGGTGCTACCCGGCTCGCCCGTCCCGGTGATGACGGGACGAGGATCGTTGGTGGTCTGGCCGTTAGTGAGATCGCCCGTACCCGGCGTGACGTTATCGGTCACGTTGACGATGGCGGGCGCCACGGGCGCGACGGTATCCACCACCAGGCTAAATCCCGCGCCGGGGCTGACGTTGCCTGCGGCATCGGTCGCGGTCACGTTAAAGGTATGCGAACCGCTGGCGAGTGCGGTAGGCGGCGTAAAGGTCCAGGCGCCTGTGCCGTCTGCCTGCACAGTGCCGAGCAGGGTCGTACCGTCAAAAATGTTGACGGTGCTGTTGGCTTCGGCAGTTCCGGACAACGTTGGGCGCGTATCGTTGGTACTTTGTCCGTTTGCCAGTGTGCCGCTGTTGGGGGCGACATCATCGGTGACCGCGCTGATGACCGGCGCCGATGGCGCCTGGGTATCGACGGTCAGAGTGAAGGATGCCGCCGGACCTTCGTTCCCTGCGGCATCCGTCGCCGTAACGGTCAGGTTATGCAGGCCGCTGCTTAACGGACTGTCCGGAGAAAGCGACCAACTGCCGTCTGTGCCAGCGACGACGCTGCCGATTTCGGTGGCGCCATCATAGAGGGTGACGGTTGCGCCTGGCTCCGCCGTCCCCTGGAAGGTCGGCTGGCTGTCGTTAGTGCTTTGCCCGTTCGCCAGTACGCCGGTGGCAGGAGCGGTATCGTCAGTGACGCTCTGGATCACCGGCGCACGCGGCGCGGCGGTGTCCACGGTAACGGTATACCCCGCAGACGGGGCGCTGACGTTACCGATCGCATCGGTAGCGGTGACGGTTATGGTGTGTGTTCCGGCGCTGAGCGCAGGCGGCGTGAAGCTCCAGCTACCGTTGGTCACGGTCGTAGTGCCGATGTTTACACCGTTGTCGTAGAACGTAATGGTACTGCCTTCTTCACCGCTACCGGTAAAGGCTGGCGTGGTGTCGTTTGTGCTGCCGCCGTTGGCGATGATGCCGGTTTGCGGATCGCTGTCATCGGTAGCCGACGTGATCGCTGGCGCCAGCGGCGCGGTGGTGTCCACAACCACTTCAAACGCTGCTGACGGCGCACTGACGTTGCCTGCGGCATCGGTGGCGGTAATGGTCAAACTGTGGTTGCCTTCGCCCAGCGCGGCAGTTGGGGTGAAGGTCCATGCGCCGTTGACCACCTGCGTTACCCCGAGCAGTGTGGCGCCATCGTAAATCGAAATCGTCTCGCCGTCGGTTCCGGTACCGTTGAGGGTCGGGCGCGCATCGTTAGTGGTGTCGCCACTGGTGAGCGTGCCGGTACCCGGCCCGACATCGTCCGTCACGCCGCCGATGACTGGCTGAGCGGGCGGGGTGAGGTCGAGGGTGATGGTAACCACCGCCGAGGCTTTGCTTGAGTCTGCACTGTCGACTACCTGGAAGGTATGCTCGCCTTCACCCAGCGCCGCGGTGGCTGTCCAGACCCAGTTGCCCGTGCCGTCGACAGTGACTGTGTCGACATTCACGCCGTCGACCAGAACATTGAGCGTTGAACCTGGCGTAGCGGAACCACGCAGGCCGGGCAACGTGTCATCGGTGGTCTCTCCGTCACGCACATCACCCTGCACGCCGCCTGCGTCGTCGACCACGGCGCTAATCACCGGCAGCCCCGTGCCGGATCCGGCAAAGTCAGCCGGAATACTGAGGTTACCTGCCGCATCCTGTGCGGTGGCTGTCAGGGTGTTGGTGCCGGTTTGCGCCGGGGTGACATCAATGCTGAAGTTGCCGCCCGTCGCCACGCCGGTGCCGATCACGTTGCCGTTATTGTCACGGATGATCACCGTGCTTCCTGCTTCCGCAGTGCCGGTTACCGTTCCGCCGTCGTCAGAAATCAGTACGTTCTGCGGTGTTGCCGGCGGGGTAAGGTCAACGTTTAAGGTGATCGGGGCGGAAGGCTGGCTCGCATTCCCTGCCGGATCGGTGGCGACTGCCGTGAGGGTATAGGAACCTTCGGTAAGCGGCGCGTCAGGGACAATTGTCCAGTTGCCGTCGCCATCAACTAGCGCCGTGCCGACCACGGTTGCGCCGCTGGAGAGGGTGACGGTGCTGCCCGGTTCGCCAGTGCCGCTGACGGGTTGTTCAGGCTGGTTAGTCGCCGCTGGGCTGGTCGGTGAGGTGATAAACGGCGCATCGGGCGCGCGGGTATCGACCGTTAAATCAAACTCAGCCGACGGCGGGCTGATGTTCCCGGCTGCATCGGACGCCGTGACGCTAAAGCTGTAGCTGCCCTCGGCAAGTGGAATGGTCGGCGTGAAGTTCCAGGCACCGCCAATGACTTCTGCCGTACCGATCGCCACGCCGTTATTCAGTATGGTGACGATACTCCCCGTTTCGCCCGTTCCGCTCAGGGTCGGGGTGGTATCGTTCGTCTGGCCGCCGTTGCTCAGCGGCCCGCCGTCCTCATTAACCGTGAGGGTTGGCGTGGTCGGCGCCTGGGCGTCCACGCGCACGATACGATCCGGCGATGTGGTGCTGTTTCCCGCTGGATCGGTGACGGTCAGCGAGATGATGTGGTCACCCGATGTCAGCGGCGTCGTCAGTTGATAGCTCCAGTTACCGGCGTTATCGATGATTAACGGCGGTAGCGCCACGCCGTCAAGGGTAATGATGATGGTGTCGCCTGCGGTGCCGCTTCCGCTCAGCAGCGGCAGCGTATCGTCGGTGAACTGCGCGTTATCCAGCGAGCCCGTCTGGCTGCCGACGTTATCAGTGATCGTCAGGTTCGGCGTTGCTGGCGCGGTTGTATCCACCACGATACCGGTTGGCGCGGAGGGAGCGCTGACGTTGCCTGCCGCATCGGTCACGGTGATGGTAAACACATGCTCACCCTCGCCCAGTACGGCGGAAGGATATTCCCAGGCGCCGTCGGCGATCGTGACGGTGGCCACCTCAACACCCTTGTCGTAAATGGTAACGCGCTCGCCGTTGACTCCCGTTCCGCTGAGAACCGGCTGTGTTTCGTTGGTCGCCTGGCCGTTGCTTAACGGCGCATCATCACCGTCGGCCACGGTCAGCGCCGGGGTGGCGGGGGCGGTGGTATCGACGGTAATGACGATTGCGGCGGAGTTCGTGCTGGTATTTCCCAGCGGATCGCTGGCGGTGACGCTGAGGGTATGGCTGCCTTCGCTGAGCGCTGGCGCCGGGGTAAAGCTCCACGTACCGGCGTTGGTGACTTCGGTTGTGCCAATCGCCGTTGTGCCGTCATACACCGTAATGATGTCTCCGGCGGTACCGATTCCGCTCAGCACTGGCTGCGTGGCGTCGGTGACGGCGTTATTGGTCAGCTCGCCCGTAATTTCCCCGGTATTGTCGGTAATGGTCAGAACCGGCGCCGTAGGCGCGGTGGTATCGACCGTAATGACGACGGCATCGGACGCGGGACTGGTCTGGTCCTGTCCGTCGGTTGCCGTGGCGGTGAAGGTGTACTCACCATCAGGGAGAACGTCTGTGGTCAGCGTCCAGTTGCCATCAGGGTCTACGATAGCCGTACCCGACAGCGGCACGCCGCCGTTCAAAATGGTGATGGTCGCTCCCGGTTCACCGGTACCGCTGAAGGTCAGTCGGTTGTCATCGGTGCTTTGCCCGGTATCCAGGTTACCGTTGACCCCGCCGAAGTCATCGGCAATCGATACCACCACCGGCGCTTCCGGCGCGGTGATATCGGGTGCCTGCACGCTGGTGGGCTGACTGGTGTTATTTGATCCATCGGTGGCGGTCACCGTGAGGGTTTCGCCATTAACCACGGCAGGAGTGAGCGAAACGGTAACGGTGCCGTTCGCCGGAACCGGATCAGATACCGCCAGAGTATTGCCTTCGCTGTCTTTAACGGTGATCCGACTGCCCGGCTCGGCGGTGGCGGTCAGGGAACTGCCATCCGCGGACACCTCCACGTTCGATGGCGGCTGCGGCGCGGTGGTGTCGGGCGCGGTAACAGAGGCTGGCGTGCTCTCCAGGTTCGCCGGATCGGTGACCACAGCGGTTAAGGTCTCGCCGTTGGTCTGCGGCGTGTCGAGGTCGACACTGAAATTCCCCTGATCGTCCGTAGTGCCCTGGCCCAGCGGATTGCCATCGGGATCGCGAATGGTGACGGTGCTGCCCGGTTCGGCAGTGCCGGTGACGGTGGCGCCGTCATCGGAAACATCAAGATTACCGGCTGGCTGCGGTGGAGTGATGTCCGGCGCGATGGTCGTCGACGGTGGGCTGGTCAGATTCACCGTGTCGGTGACGACAGCCGTTAAGATCTCGCCGTTAGTTTGCGGTGTGTCGAGCGTGACGGTAAAGGTACCGTCGGGCTGAACCAGCGCGGAACCGAGCGGCGTATTGTCGCTGGCGTAGATGGTCACGGTAGTACCGGCTTCGGCGGTCCCGGTGACCGTGACGCCATCATCGGAAACATCCAGATTACCCGCCGCCAGCGGCGCGGTGGTGTCAGGCGCAGTGGTGGTGGCCGGAGAGCTGGTCAGGTTTGCCGGATCGGTGACGATAGCGGTTAAAATCTCGCCGTTAGTCTGCGGTGTATTCAGGGTAACGGTGAAAGTACCGTCGGGCTGAACCAGCGCGGAACCGAGCGGCGTATTGTCGCTGGCGTAGATGGTCACGGTAGTACCGGCTTCGGCGGTCCCGGTGACCGTGACGCCATCATCGGAAACATCAAGATTACCGGCAGGCTGCGGCGGAGTGGTGTCGGGTGCGGTAACAGAGGCTGGCGTGCTCTCCTGGTTTGCCGGATCGGTGACAATTGCGGTCACAATCTGACCGTTGGTCTGCGGCGTGTTCAGGGTAACGGTGAACGTACCATCATCCTGAACCACTGCGCTACCCAGCGGTGCGCTGTCGCTGCCGTAGATGGTCACGGTGGCGCCTGCTTCGGCTGTACCGGTGACCGTGACGCCGTCATCGGAAACATCCAGGTTACCGGCAGGCAGTGGCGGAATCGTATCCACGGTGATGGTGTACGTCCCGGAAGGGGCGCTGATGTTACCTGTCGCGTCGGTAGCGGTGACGGTTATGGAGTGTGTTCCGTCGCTGAACGTGGAGGGGGTAAAGCTCCAGCTACCGTTGGTCACGGTGGCCGTGCCGATCCTGACGCCGTTGTCGAAGATAGTGACTATGCTGCCATTTTCACCGCTGCCGCTAAAAGTCGGTGTGGTGTCGTTGGTGCTGCCTCCGTCGCTGATGATGCTGGTCTGCGGATCGCTGTCATCGGTGGCGGAGGTAATGGTGGGTACGAGCGGCGCGGTGGTATCCACAACCACCTCAAACGCCGCTGACGGCGCGCTGACGTTGCCTGCGGCATCGGTGGCGGTAATGGTCAGGCTATGGCTGCTTTCACCCAGCGCTGTGGGCGGCGTAAAGTTCCACACGCCATTTTCCACCTGTACCTGCCCGAGCAGCGTGGCGCCATCGTAAATGGAGATCGTTTCGCCGTCGGTGCCGGTACCGCTCAGGGCCGGGCGTGAATCGTTGGTGGTATCGCCGCTGGCAAGCGTACCGGTGCCCGGCGCGACATCGTCCGTTACGCTGCCGATGACTGGCTGAACCGGTGCGGTGAGATCGACGGTGATATTCACCACCGCCGAGGCATTTTCCGCATTCGCACTGTCAACAACCTGGAAGGTATGTGTACCTTCACCCAGCGCCGCGGTTGCCGTCCAGACCCAGTTCCCGGTGCCATCAACGGTTACCGTGCCGACATTTACGCCGTCGACCAGTACATTGAGCGTTGAATCTGGCGTGGCGGTACCGCGCAAGCCGGGCAGGGTGTCATCGGTGGTTTGCCCGCTTCTCAGATCGCCCAGGACGCTACCCTCATCATCGACCACAGCGCTGATAACCGGCAGTCCGCTGCCGGAGCCGTTGAAGTTTGCCGCAGGGCTGGTATTGCCCGCCGTATCCTGGGCAGTGGCCGTCAGCCCGGCGTTGCCGGTTTGCGCAGGCGTGATCGCAATGGAGAACGTGCCGTCTGTCGCTACGCCGGAACCAATAATATTGCCATCGGCATCACGAATAATCACCGTGCTGCCGTTTTCCGCCGTACCGGTCACCGTGCCGCCATCCTGAGAAATGACCACGCTTTCGGGAGTCGCAGGTGGGGTGGTATCAACTTCCAGAACAATCGGCGCAGAAGGCTCACTCTGGTTACCCGCCGGATCGGTGGCGACCGCGGTCAGCGTGTACGAGCCTTCCGTTAGCGCCGGAGCAGGCGTTATTGTCCAGTTGCCGTCGCCATCAACCACCGCCGTGCCGACAACCGTATTACCATCAGACAACGTAACGGTGCTGCCCGGTTCGCCGGTGCCGATAATGGGTAATTCTGGCTGATTGGTTGCCGCCGGAGTGGTCGGCGAGGTGATAAACGGCGCATCGGGTGCGCTGGTATCTACCGTAAGCGTGACAGAAGGGGACGGTGTACTGGTCTGGTTATTCGCGTCGGTCGCCGTAACGGTAAAGTTATGGTTGCCGTCTTCAAGGACGGGTGTCGTGAGCGTCCATGTACCGTCGCTGCCGACAATAACGCTCCCCGGCAACGCCGTCCCTCCGTCCAGAATGGTAATAGTCGCGCCAGGCTCACCGGTCCCGCTGAAGGTTAATTGATTATCATCGGTGCTTTGCCCGGCGGTCAGATCCCCTTTCACATCGCCTGCATCATCAACAATCGATACCACTACCGGCGCTTGCGGCGCGGTGATATCGGGCGCCTGTACGTTGGCTGGTTGACTGGTGTTGTTTGAACCATCGGTGGCGGTCACCGCGAGCGTTTCGCCGTTTTTTTGTGGCGTGTTCAGATCGACGCTGAAGTTCCCTTGCTCATCCGTTACGCCCTCACCAACGGGATTGCCATCGGGATCGCGAATGGTGACGGTGCTGCCCGGCTCTGCGGTGCCGGTAACGGTGGTACCGTCATTGGAAACGTTAAGATTACCGGCAGGCTGCGGCGGGGTGGTGTCCGGCGCGACGGCGGTTGCCGGAGGGCTGGTCAGGTTTGCCGTGTCGGTGACGACAACGGTCACCGTTTCACCGTTGGTCTGCGGCGTATCCAGCACGACGTTGAAGTTCCCCTGGTCATCCGTTTTGCCCTGACCAATGGGATTACCCGCCGGATCGCGAATAGTGATCGTACTGCCCGGCTCTGCGGTGCCGGTGACGGTGGTGCCGTCGTCTGAAACGTCAAGATTACCGGCAGGCTGTGGCGGGGTAGAGTCCGGCGCAGTAACCGTGCCGGAAGGTCCGCTATTCCCTGCTTTATCCATCGCGATAGCCGTCAGCGCTTCTCCGTTCTGTAACGCTTGCGTGAGCGTTAAAGTAAATTTGCCATTGCTGTCTGCGGTTACCGTACCCAGCGCCGTACCATCGCTATTGGTAATGGTTACCGTACTGCCGGCCTCCGCGTTCCCTGAGATCACAAGCCCGTCTGCGGAGATCGCCAGATCTGTTATCGCGCCAGGAGCCAGGGTATCCACAACAAAAGTAAAATCGCCAGACACGATGCTGGTATTGCCCGCCTTGTCCGTTGCGGTAACCGTCAGTTCATGTTCGCCATCGGCGAGCGCAGACGGTGGTTTGAAGCTCCAGTTGCCCGAGGCGTCTACAGTTGTTGTACCGAGAACCTGACCATTGTCATAAACGGTAATAACGGCCCCAACTTCGCCAGTACCGGAGATCACAGGCTGGTTGTCGTTTGTGGTTTGGTCATTTTGAATGGAGCCGGTGATGCCAGCAACGGCATCCAGCGCGCTGGTGATCAGTGGCGATGCGGGCGGGGTGGTATCAACACTTCCCGGTGGAGGGTTGGTAATGCCTCCGCCGCCATTATCTGTACCGCCGCCCGGGTTACCGCTGCCATTGTCGTCATCATCGTCCCCTCCGCCGCCGCCCGATGCGGCGATTGCCGCGATCCCGCCAGCAGCGACTACGCCGCCGAGTACCCAGGGCCAAATAGCGGCGCCTTCATTTGCGCCGCCTGCGGTGATTAACAGCTCATCGATGGATGAGATCTGCTCAAACTGCAGTCCTGCTTCCGGGTTCTCTACCCACCACAAGGCTCCGTTGTCGTCTTCCAGCACCAGCTGGCTCGCGCCCTGATCGTTAGTGACGTAGAAATTTTTAATGGTCACCTTTTCACCGGAATGAAAAGTAATGACCAAATCCTGATTAACGCGAGCAAGCTGGCTGATTTCTTCACGTTGCGCGCTTAACTTCACTATGGAAGGGGTATTAAGTGTGACTTCAGAGGCTTCGACATTGGTGGAAACGCCCGTCAACTTGGATACAACGGCGAGAAGACGCATATATTCACTCCTGATAGCTTGCGCAGTGCGTTATTTTTTAAAATCACCCATCAGGAAAATACGCAGACGAGCGCCCTCGTTCATCGTTATGATGAATTCTCGCGGATGATTTCTGTTTACTGGTCGTTCGGATGGCGGCTTGTTGTGTGCTGAATAACCTTTTGTTTTTATGTACTGGTACTTTCGTATTAGATGATATAGCCAGAAAGATCTCTTTCTGCAACTTAAGTAATATTAACGATCTGCTTAGGTTCACTAAAATATATTCTCAGAGTTGGACTTTACTGGATGGAAAACGGTTAAAGCAAAGCGGCATGACAATTTATGTAATTGTAATATAAGGTTTTAAAGGGAGGGTTGTCGTGCAAGGGGAAGTCATTACAAGCATAAACTGTAATGTTATTCAGGCGATTAAGAAGAAGAAAAAATATTTATTTGAAGTATTGGGTTCTTCGGCTATGCAATAACTGTAAATATATCTAAAGATATATTCTTGTTATTTTAACGATTCAGCAAATATATTTATACGATCGGGGAGAATATATTTTTGTGATTTCAGGGAGTCATTAAAGGTGACCAGCCTAAAATGTCGGGCTGGTCACATTCTGCAGGCGTCAGCGCCCGGCATTTTTCATAATGCGGGCTTTATCAAGCTGCCATTCGCGCTCTTTCACATCTGAACGCTTATCGTGCTGTTTCTTACCTTTCGCCACGCCGATTTTGACTTTGCACCAGGCATTTTTCCAGTACAAAGAGAGCGCGACCACGGTATACCCTTCGCGGTTAACACGGCCATACAGCGAGTCGAGTTCGCGCTGATTAAGCAGCAGCTTACGGGTGCGGGTAGGATCGCAAACCACGTGGGTCGATGCGACAGCCATTGGCGTAAAGTTGGCGCCAAACAGGTACGCTTCGCCGTCGCGTAACAAGACATAGCTGTCGCCGATGTTAGCTTTACCGGCACGCAGGGATTTCACTTCCCATCCTTGCAGGGCGAGTCCCGCTTCGAATTCTTCTTCGATGAAGTATTCATGTCGCGCACGTTTGTTAAGCGCGATGGTGGCTGAGCCAGGTTTGTGTGCTTTTTTCTTCGTCATAGTGCCGCTCAGTATAGGTAAACTGGAATCGAAAAACACCCCATTTCGTCCTCAGGGGGTGAAGGGATTATCTTAGCATGAACCGGGTTATACCCTGTTGCGGGATAGCGTTTTTTTTACCGTAGGATAAATGCTATTATTTGTTCGATTTTTGTTGATGGAAATAGCTATGCCGCAGATTAGTCGAACCGCGTTAGTCCCTTACAGTGCGGAACAGATGTATCAGTTAGTGAATGACGTACAGTCCTATCCCCAGTTTTTACCGGGTTGCACCGGCAGCCGCGTTCTGGAGTCCACGCCGGGGCAGATGACGGCTGCAGTTGATGTCTCCAAAGCAGGGATCAGTAAAACGTTTACCACGCGCAATCAGTTAACCCGTAACCAGAGCATTCTGATGAATCTGGTCGACGGTCCGTTTAAGAAACTGATTGGCGGCTGGAAATTTACCCCACTGAGTCAGGAAGCCTGCCGGGTAGAATTTCATCTCGACTTTGAGTTTACCAATAAGCTCATTGAGCTGGCGTTTGGTCGTATCTTTAAAGAATTGGCCGCCAATATGGTGCAGGCATTCACTGTGCGCGCAAAAGAGGTTTACAGTGCCAGCTAAGATTGTTGTCGAGGTGGCTTATGCGTTACCAGAAAAACAGTATCTGCAGCGCGTCACGCTGCATGACGGGGCGACGGTGGAAGACGCCATTCGCGCTTCCGGTCTGCTCGAGCTACGCACCGATATTGATCTTGCGAAAAACAAAGTGGGTATATACAGCCGCCCGGTGAAGTTGAGCGATACGCTGCAGGAGGGTGATCGAGTTGAAATTTATCGCCCACTGATTGCCGACCCGAAAGAGTTGCGCAGACAGCGGGCGGAGAAGTCTGCCAATAAGTAGGCTATATACGGCGGGGCGCGATACTTTCAGTCGGCAAACGCTGCCAGTGACAAAAAAGGTGCTCATTGAGCACCTTTTAACATTTTGATTTACGTTCTCAAGCCTGGTTTAGGGGTTTTTGGTCAATGCCGGCTTGTTATCAATGTTGGTCAACACGCCGCTGCTGTTAAAGGTCAGCGTTAGCGTTTGTTGCGTTACGCCTTCATGTCCCGGCTGTTGGCGGAACACGTAGAACCAGGTATTTGTGCCAAACGGATCGGACATCATTGGCGTTCCCAGCGCATAGGCAACCTGTTGCTGAGTCATGCCGACGCGCACTTTCGATACGTCGTTAGCGGTCAGGTAGTTCCCCTGGTTGATATCAGGGCGGTAAACCACTCGCTCCAGAGTGGAACAGCCTGCGGTCAACATCAATAATACTGCTGCGGCAGCAGTCAGCGTTTTACAGCGCATAGTGATTTGATTCCTTTTCGGGCCCGAGCAGTACGTGGCTCATATGTAATATGCCGATGATAATAGACCTTTCACCACTTTAAAACCTTTTGCTTACGGGTCCGTCGGCGTTTTTGTTGTCTACTCTGACCGTTAAGGGGCCAAAAAGTTTATGCCGCCAGCAGTTCTTTCGCGTTTGCGAGGGTATTGCGGGTCACTTCGCTACCACCCAACAGTCGCGCCAGTTCCTGCAGACGCGCGCGTTTGTCCAGCGGCTGCATATGGGTTTCGGTCATTTCACCGTCAGTATCTTTGCTGACATAGAAATGCTGATGACCACAGCCGGCCACCTGTGGAAGGTGCGTTACGCACATCACCTGGGTGGATTCTCCCAACTGGCGCAGGAGCTTGCCGACGACGGCGGCGGTTGGTCCGCTGATCCCGACATCCACTTCATCAAAAATCAGCGCCGGGGTTTCCATCTTACGGGCGGTGATCACCTGGATCGCCAGCGCGATACGCGACAGTTCGCCGCCGGAGGCGACTTTTGCTATTGCCTGCATGGGCTGTCCGGGGTTCGTCGTGACCCTGAACTCCACGCGATCCGCGCCGTCAAGGCTCAGATGATGTTCGTCAAAATTCACGGCAATAGTGAACTGGCCATGCGGCATAGAGAGTGAGTGCATACTCTCGGTAATTAACGCGCTTAGCTCCTGTGCATAGTGCAAACGCTGTTGATGTAGCGCCTTCGCGGACTCAAGCGCCTGCTGATGATGCTTGTTAACGGCCAGCGTCAGCGTTTCCAGCGAGTCAGCCTGATCGTCAAGCTGCTGCTGTTCTTCCAGCAGAGACTGATAATACTGCGGTAGCGCCTCCGGACTGACGTGATGCTTACGCGCCAGCGAGATTTGTTTTGAAATACGCTGTTCAAGTTCAAACAGGCGATTAGGATCTAAATCCAGACGATCGCAGTAATGGCGTAGCTCGTCGCTGGCCTCGGTTAACTGAATGGTCGCTTCTTCCAGCATATCCAGCACGCCGGAAAGTTTGCTGTCCATGCTGACCAGTTCGCCGACCAGTTGCTTCGCGGTATACAGCTGGCTTTGCAGGTTAACATCATCGCCATCCGCCAGCAGCGCCAGCGCATTCTGGCTGGTAGAGAGAAGCTGGCCGCTGTTGGCCAGCCGTTTGTACTCTTCATCAATTTGCTCAAATTCACCCGCCTGCGGGTTAAATTCGTTAAGCTCTTTGAGTTGATATTGCAACAGCTCGGCGCGCGCGGCGCGTTCCTGGCTCTGCTGTTGATGATGCGCCAGATCGCGGCAGCTTTGATGCCACAACTGGTAGCGCGAAGCCATGTCCTGCACCAACTGGGATTCATTGGCATAGCCGTCGAGCAGCGATTTCTGGTGCTCAGGTTTGATCAGCAACTGATGGGCATGCTGGCCGTGAATCTGAATTAACAATTGGCCCAGCTCGCGAAGCTGAGAGAGGGGAACGGCAGTGCCATTGATAAAGCCGCGGGAGCGTCCGTCGCTGCTAATGACGCGGCGAAGTAAACACTCACGTCCGTCTTCGAGCTGGTTGGCCTCCAGCCAACGCAGGGCGGCAGGCGTATCTTTCAGAGAAAAGCGAGCGCAGAGGTCGGCACGTGCGGCGCCGGCTCGCACCATGTCGGCGTCAGCCCGGCCTCCGAGACACAGGCCGAGTGCATCAATCGCAATGGATTTACCCGCCCCGGTTTCCCCGGTAATGACGGTCATTCCGCTCTGGAAATCGATCTCAAGTTCACGAACGATTGCAAAATTGCTGATGGTCAGTTGTGCCAACATAGCCGTTTTCCTGTATGAAAAACCATAACTGTAATTAAATACAGTATAAACAGGTTTTTTATCCAGTAAAGAGGCTGGCGTGAAATTAAAATAATTTTTTTGACCAACCCAGCTTGGTGCTTAACGTATTGAAATAGCTATAATCTTTTGGGTGTATTAAGTTCAGGTGATAGTCGCAACGCCGAATCAGCACATCTTCACCTTCCTGGATAGGCAGGGCGATCTGGCTATCACAGCTAATCTCAAGGTCGTTACGACGATGGGAAAAACGCAGCCGAATGGTACTGCTGCTGTTAATCACCAGCGGACGAGCCGAAAGGGTGTGCGGGAACATCGGCACCAGAGTGATCGCATCTAAAGAAGGGGTCAGAATCGGGCCGCCTGCCGAAAGCGAGTAGGCGGTAGAACCGGTTGGGGTCGAGATGATTAGCCCGTCTGAACGCTGTGAAAAGGCGAAGTTCTCGTCAATATAGACTTCAAACTCAATCATGTGCGCGACTTTACCGGGGTGCAGCACCACTTCGTTGATCGCCGTGCTGATGCGCTTCTGGCAATCCTGCTGGCAGACCTGCGCTTCCAGCAAAAAGCGCTGTTCCGCAATGTAATGGCCTTCCAGCACGTCGGCGAGCTGCTGCTGGGCGTTGTCAGGATCGAGATCCGTTAAAAACCCGAGATTACCGCGGTTAATGCCAATCACTTTGATGTCATAACGCGCCAGGGTGCGCGCCGCGCCGAGCATGTTGCCGTCACCGCCAACCACTACCGCCAGATCCGCCTGCTGACCAATTTCGGCCAGGGTGCCGGTTTTAACGTTTTTCAACTGCAGCTCGTGCGCGATTTGCTGCTCAACAATGACTTCATAGCCCTTCGTGCATAACCATCGATAGAGCATTTCATGTGTTGTCAGAGCAGTGGGGTGACGTGGATGTCCCACTATGCCAATACACTTGAAATGATTATTCATTTTTCGAGGTCCTTGTAACGAAGATTGATGACAATGTGAGTGCTTCCCTTGAAACCCTGAATCCGATCCCCATAATAAGCGAAGTTAGCGAGATGAATGCGAAAAAAACGCGGAGAAATTCATGAGTAGTAAAGAACAGAAAACGCCTGAGGGGCAAGCCCCGGAAGAAATTATCATGGAACAGCACGAAGAAGTTGAGGCGGTTGAATCAGACGCTTCTGCTGAGCAGGTGGATCCGCGCGATGAAAAAATTGCGAATCTGGAAGCGCAGCTTGCTGAGGCCCAGACGCGTGAACGCGACAGTCTGTTGCGCATGAAAGCGGAAATGGAAAACCTGCGTCGCCGCACCGAGCTGGACGTTGAGAAGGCGCACAAGTTCGCGCTGGAAAAATTCGTCAACGAGCTGCTGCCGGTGATCGACAGCCTGGATCGTGCGCTGGAAGTGGCTGATAAAGCTAACCCGGACATGGCGGCGATGATCGAAGGCATTGAACTGACGCTCAAATCCATGCTGGATGTGGTGCGCAAGTTTGGTGTTGAAGTGATTGCCGAGACCAACGTCGCGCTGGACCCGAACGTGCATCAGGCCATTGCGATGGTCGAGTCGGAAGAGGTCGCGCCGGGCAACGTGCTGGGTATTATGCAGAAAGGTTATACGCTGAACGGTCGTACGATTCGTGCGGCAATGGTCACGGTAGCGAAAGCCAAAGCGTAATGCGTGATCTGTAGCGCCGGGTGGCGGCTTGCGCCTTACCCGGCCTATCTATCCTGCGTCTTATTCCGCCACGCTCTCCCGCAGGGGCTTCACTGGCACCACTTTGACCTGCTTAATCATATTCTCCTGAACGTCGAGAATATCGATATCATACTGACCGATGCGCACCCGGGTGCCGGCGATCGGGATCTCTTCCAGCGCTTCCAGAATCACGCCATTTACTGTCCGCGCGTCATCTTCCGGCAGATGCCAGTTAAAGGCTTTGTTGATTTCACGCACGTTGGCGCTGCCGTCAATGATGACCGAGCCGTCATTCTGCGGTGTGACCTCTTCGGCCAGCGTTGGCGACATGGAGGTCGTAAAGTCACCGACGATCTCCTCAAGAATGTCCTCCACCGTCACCAACCCCTGAATATCGCCATACTCGTTGACCACCAGACCGACTTTCTTTTTGTTGCGCTGAAATTTAATCAGTTGGGTACTCAGCGGTGTGCCTTCCGGGACGTAGTAAATCTCATCGGCGGCGCGCAGCATGGTTTCTTTAGTGAACTCTTTTTTCTCGGACATCAGCCGCCAGGCTTCGCGCACCCGCAGCATGCTGATGGTGTCGTCCAGCGAATCGCGATACAGCACGATGCGTCCGTGCGGCGAGTGCGACAGTTGACGCACAATCGATTTCCAGTCGTCGTTGATGTCAATACCGATAATTTCATTACGCGGGACCATGATGTCATCGACAGTCATTTTTTCCAGGTCGAGCACCGACAACAGCATATCCTGGTTGCGACGAGAAATTTGCGAGCGGGATTCATTCACAATGGTGCGCAGTTCGTCTTTGCTCAGCGAGCCGCTGACCACGATATCGGTTTTAATGCCCATCAGACGCATCAGTAACCGGGTAATGGTGTTCAGTAACCAGACCAGCGGCATCATTAATACTTGCAAGGGCGCAAGCAGGAAGCTGCTCGGATAAGCCACTTTTTCCGGATAGAGCGCGGCGATCGTTTTTGGCAGCACTTCGGCAAACACCAGCACGACAAAAGTCAACACGCCGGTGGCAATCGCCACGCCCGCATCGCCATACAACCGCATACCGACAATGGTCCCGAGGGCGGAGGCGAGAATATTGACCAGGTTGTTGCCGATAAGCACCAGGCTAATCAGGCGATCCGGCTTACGCAGCAGTTTTTCCACCCGCTTTGCCGCCCGGTTTCCCTGCTTGGCCATGTGGCGCAGCCGGTAACGGTTAAGGGTCATCATTCCGGTTTCAGAACCGGAAAAATAGGCTGAGATGACCACCATGATGAGTAACGTGATGATCAGCGTGGTGGTTGAGATGTGTTCCAGGGGAGACTCCTTTTAGGGCTTAACTTACGACCTGCTGCAAAATCCGGCTGCCGAAATAGGCCAGCGTCAGAATGCCTGCGCCTGCGACGTTAAACCACACCACGCGGCGGCCGCGCCAGCCCTCATGATAATGTCCCCATAACAAAACAATATAGACAAACCACGCCACAATAGAGAGAACGGCTTTGTCGATGTTTTCCATGCTGAACAGGTTGTGCATGTAAAACAGGCCGGTACACAGCGTGAGCGTCAACAACACCACGCCGATTTGCGTGATATGAAACATTTTGCGCTCAATGCTCATCAGCGGCGGCATTTCGTTACTGAACGCCAGCTTTTTGTTTTTCAACTGGTAGTCGATCCAGGCCAGTTGCAGCGCGTAAAGAGCGGCGATGATGAGCGTCGCGTAGGAAAACAGCGACAGCCCGATATGGATCATCATGCCCGGAGTGGCTTCAAGATGCGTTATGTATTCGTTTGGCATAAAGGTCGCGAAAGCCAGATTGATGAGCGCGAAAGCGTACACGATCGGCAGCAACAGCCAGCCGCGGTTGCGTGAGGCGACAATCGTCATCACCGTACAGATCATCAGGCTCACCAGCGACCCGACGTTAAGCAGGCTCAGATTTTGTCCGCCTTCACCTGCGGGAAGGATACGGGCTTCCAGCGCAAAAGCGTGGCACACCAGCGCGACGACCGCAGAAAGAATAGCCATACGCCGCCAGCCGCTGTTTTTTTGCAGCAGAGCGGGAACGATCAGCGCGAGGCTGACGGAATAGGCGACAAGGGCGAGCAAAGCAAAAACGGGCATAGTGATGTCGACAATTAGCCAGTGAGAAAGAGAAGCAGTATAACGTTACGTGACCGCTGCTCCAACCGTTGCATAACAACAAAGGCGGCTTCATGTTATACTGCGACAAAATTCTGTTCCTGTGTCGCATGAGCGACCAACCGTTTCCACCCCAGGCGAGAGACAATGTTTGATAATTTAACCGATCGTTTGTCGCGCACGCTGCGCAATATCAGTGGCCGTGGACGCCTTACTGAAGACAACGTTAAAGAGACGCTGCGCGAAGTGCGCATGGCGCTGCTGGAGGCTGACGTTGCGCTGCCGGTAGTGCGTGAGTTTATCAATCGCGTAAAAGAGAAAGCGGTTGGCCACGAAGTCAACAAGAGCCTGACGCCGGGGCAAGAGTTCGTCAAAATTGTTCGTAACGAACTCGTCGCGGCGATGGGCGAAGAAAACCAGTCCCTGAACCTGGCCGCGCAGCCGCCCGCCGTGGTGTTGATGGCGGGTTTGCAGGGGGCGGGTAAAACCACCAGCGTCGGCAAACTGGGTAAATTCCTGCGTGAAAAGCACAAAAAGAAAGTGCTGGTCGTTTCTGCGGACGTGTATCGTCCGGCGGCGATCAAACAGCTGGAAACGCTGGCCGAGCAGGTTGGCGTGGATTTCTTCCCGTCTGACGTCGGCCAGAAGCCCGTCGATATCGTTAACGGCGCGCTGAAGGAAGCGAAGCTGAAGTTCTACGACGTGCTGCTGGTGGATACCGCTGGTCGTCTGCACGTTGATGAAGCGATGATGGACGAAATCAAGCAGGTTCACGCCTCTATCAATCCGGTAGAGACCCTGTTTGTGGTCGACGCCATGACAGGTCAGGATGCGGCGAACACCGCGAAGGCGTTTAACGAAGCGCTGCCGCTGACCGGCGTGGTGCTGACTAAAGTCGACGGCGATGCCCGTGGCGGCGCCGCGCTCTCTATTCGTCATATCACCGGTAAGCCGATCAAGTTCCTCGGCGTGGGCGAGAAAACCGACGCGCTGGAGCCTTTCCACCCGGATCGTATTGCTTCACGTATTCTCGGTATGGGCGATGTGCTGTCGCTGATCGAAGATATCGAAAGCAAAGTTGACCGCGCGCAGGCCGAGAAGCTGGCGACCAAGCTGAAAAAAGGCGACGGTTTCGATCTCACCGACTTCCTAGAGCAGCTGCGCCAGATGAAAAATATGGGCGGCATGGCGAGCCTGATGGGCAAGCTGCCGGGCATGGGCCAGATTCCCGATAACGTTAAATCGCAGATGGATGACAAAGTGCTGGTGCGCATGGAGGCGATCATCAACTCGATGACGTTGAAAGAGCGCGCGAAGCCGGAAATCATCAAAGGCTCCCGCAAACGCCGTATCGCAGCCGGCTGCGGCATGCAGGTGCAGGACGTTAACCGCCTGTTGAAACAGTTCGACGACATGCAGCGCATGATGAAGAAGATGAAGAAGGGCGGGATGGCGAAGATGATGAGAAGTATGAAGGGCATGATGCCGCCAGGCTTCCCTGGCCGCTGATCTTTTCCGGCCTGGCTCATTTGCCATTTCGGCGCCGGGGTGTGCTCGCCATCCTCACGTACTGCGTGTACGCTCCGGTGGCTGCGCGCACGCCGGCGTCGAACTGGCTGCACCGCCGACGGCCTTTTGCAGCAGAGTGATTAACTGCTGATTGCAATTTCCCCAGAAATCAGTAAAATTTTCGGGCTTTTAATATGACGCCGGGCTCCGTTCCTCGATGGGGCCCGGTTGTTTTATTCACACAAGAGGATGTTATGGTAACTATTCGTTTAGCACGTCACGGCGCTAAAAAGCGTCCGTTCTACCAGGTTGTTGTTACTGACAGCCGTAACGCACGTAACGGTCGCTTCATTGAGCGCGTAGGTTTCTTCAACCCAATCGCCAGCGAAAAAGAAGAAGGCACTCGCCTGGATCTGGATCGCATCGCTCACTGGGTTGGCCAGGGCGCGACCATTTCCGATCGCGTAGCAGCGCTGATCAAAGCAGCAAACAAAGCAGCTTAATCTGTCACGGTGGTCATGATGAGCAAACAACTCACCGCGCAAGCGCCCGCAGACCCTATTGTTTTAGGGAAAATGGGGTCGTCTTACGGTATTCGTGGGTGGCTCAGAGTGTTTTCCTCCACTGAAGACGCTGAAAGCATTTTTGACTATCAGCCCTGGTTTATCCAGAAGGCGGGTCAGTGGCAGCAAGTCCAGCTGGAAAGCTGGAAGCACCACAATCAGGATTTGATCATCAAGCTGAAAGGCGTTGACGATCGCGATGCGGCGAACCTGCTGACCAATTGTGAAATTGTCGTGGATTCTTCGCAATTGCCTGCGCTGGAAGACGGTGACTATTACTGGAAAGACCTGATGGGCTGCCAGGTAGTGACCACCGAAGGCTACGATCTCGGTAAAGTCGTCGATATGATGGAAACCGGATCGAATGACGTCATCGTCATTAAGGCAAACCTGAAAGATGCGTTTGGTATCAAGGAACGCCTCGTGCCGTTCCTCGATGGGCAGGTTATCAAGAAAGTCGATCTCACTACGCGTACTATCGAAGTAGATTGGGATCCTGGTTTTTAAACCACCGGATAAGCGGTAAATGACGGCGTGATGGGGATTGGCTGTGTTTATAGGTATCGTTAGCCTGTTTCCAGAAATGTTTCGTGCAATTACCGATTACGGGGTAACTGGCCGGGCTGTAAAAAATGGCCTGCTGAACATCCAGAGCTGGAGTCCGCGTGACTTCACGCACGACCGGCACCGTACCGTGGACGATCGTCCTTACGGCGGCGGACCGGGGATGTTAATGATGGTGCAACCTTTGCGGGACGCCATTCATGCAGCAAAAAGCGCGGCGGGTGAAGGCGCTAAGGTGATATATCTGTCACCTCAGGGACGCAAGCTTGATCAAGCGGGCGTCAGCGAACTGGCAACGAATCAAAAGCTGATTCTGGTGTGTGGTCGCTACGAAGGCATAGACGAGCGCGTGATCCAAACCGAAATTGACGAAGAGTGGTCAATCGGCGATTACGTTCTCAGCGGTGGAGAGCTACCAGCGATGGTACTGATTGACTCCGTATCCCGGTTCATTCCGGGAGTTCTGGGTCATGAGGCATCGGCAACGGAAGATTCCTTTGCGGATGGATTGCTGGACTGCCCGCACTATACCCGGCCTGAAGTGTTAGAAGAGATGGAAGTACCGGCAGTATTGCTGTCAGGAAACCATGCTGAGATACGTCGCTGGCGTCTGAAGCAGTCGCTGGGCCGCACCTGGCTTAGAAGACCTGAACTTCTGGAAAACCTGGCTCTGACTGAAGAGCAAGCAAGGTTGCTGGCGGAGTTCAAAAAAGAGCACGCACAGGCAACATAAACATGATGGGATGGCATAAGCCCCCGAATATCAGTTTACCCAGGATAAGAGATTAAATTATGAGCAACATTATTAAGCAACTTGAACAAGAGCAGATGAAGCAGGACGTGCCTTCCTTCCGTCCGGGTGACACCGTGGAAGTGAAAGTATGGGTTGTTGAAGGTTCCAAAAAACGTCTGCAGGCATTCGAGGGCGTGGTTATCGCTATTCGTAACCGCGGTCTGCACTCTGCATTCACTGTTCGTAAAATTTCCAACGGCGAAGGCGTTGAGCGTGTCTTCCAGACTCACTCTCCGGTTGTTGACAGCATCACTGTCAAACGTCGTGGTGCCGTTCGTAAAGCTAAACTGTACTACCTGCGTGAGCGTACTGGTAAGGCTGCTCGTATCAAAGAGCGTCTTAACTAAGATATCGCTCAGGCGACATCCTGTTAGAAGGGGCTGGCCAGATGGCTGGCCCTTTTTTTATCCCCGAAAGCTCGTAGCGTTAACCATTAATTCATAAATCATTTACAATGCCTGCCGTGTCTTGCGGGAGGGATCGTGGTTATCGGGCAATTTCGTCAGCCAGGTGTTCAGCGCAACGCGGCATGGCTCGCGCTGTTTGCGATCCTGCTGATAATCATCTCGCCGCCGATCTCCATCGCGCTGCAAAAAGATCCGATGCGCGCTATGCCGGGCATGCATCATGAAATGGACATGACGGCGGACCACGCGCCGCATCACGATGTTTCGTCTTTCACCCCGCTTACTGTCGATCACGGTGAAGCGTGCGGTTACTGTGTGCTACTGGCGCATGTGCCGGGCCTGCTCCTGGCGCGGGTGATTCTGCCCGGTGACCTGTTGCTCAGGCAGATGAACCGACCAACACGCCCATCGGTAAACCACTGGCACTTTTTCCCCTGGCTGTATCCTGATACCCGCGCGCCTCCGTGCTGCTCTACTGCTTCCTGACCCTGAAAAATAAGATTGTGCGCGCAAGCGTCACGACACCTTTTTGCTTTTTCTGAGGAAAAGTATGACAACCTGCACACCGCGCGCGGCATGGCTTACCCTGCTGCGGCGTCTCCATTTCTACATTGGTCTGTTCGTTGGGCCTTTTATCTTTATTGCCGCGCTGACCGGCACGCTTTATGTCGCGACGCCACAGCTGGAAGCGTCGCTCTACGCGCAGGCGCTTACAGGGACTGCGCAAGGTCAGCCGCAGTCGCTGGCGGCGCAAATTGACGCCGCTCAACGGTTCGCCGGAAACGCACAACCCCTGCACGCCGTCCGTCCCGGACTCGAGCCGGGGAGGACGACACGGGTTATGTTTGCGGATCCGCGGCTTGCCGCCTCGGAGCATCGGGCTATTTTTATCGATCCCGTTACCCTGGCGATAAAAGGGGATATGACGGTTTATGGCACCAGCGGGATTTTACCGCTGCGTCAGTGGATAGATTACGCCCATCGATCATTGCTGCTGGGGGAGGTTGGACGTATTTACAGTGAGTTGGCCGCCTCATGGATGTGGGTGGCGGCACTGGGTGGGGCAATGCTCTGGTATCTCACGCGGCCAAAGCGTCGCCTGAACAATCCGCGTCAGAAATACCGTCGTCTGCACGTTTCGTTCGGATGGCTGCTGTTGGCTGGAATGCTGCTTTTTTCTGCCACTGGCCTGACGTGGTCGCAATGGGCGGGCGGTAACGTGGATCGGATGCGTACGGCGTTTGGCTGGCTGACGCCGCAGGTGAATACGCAGCTTCACGGGCACAGTCCGGCGCAGAATGAACATGCGGGACACCATGGCGCGATGAGCATGTCCGCCGGGCCTGTCGATATCCGCTTGTTTGATCCTGTGCTGCAGGCGGCGCAGGCGGCGGGAATTGACGCCAGCGAAGTGGAAATTCGTCCGGCGAAAGACACGCAGCATGGCTGGACGGTCAGCGAAATCGATCGTCGCTGGCCCACCCAGGTCGATGCCGTTTCCGTCAACCCGACCAAATTGCAGATTATCGACAGTATCGACTTCACGCAGTTTCCTCTGATGGCGAAACTGACCCGCTGGGGCGTGGATTTTCATATGGGCATTCTGTTTGGCCTGTCTAATCAACTGCTGCTGATAGGCTTTGGCGTGGGGCTTTGTGTGATGATTGCGCTGGGCTACCGGATGTGGTGGATACGTCGCCCTGCGCGCCCTGCGGTCAGTCCGGCGCAAACGTTGCTGGAAAGCTGGCTAATGCTGAACGGCGGGGGACGCGTCGGGTCAGTGTTGCTGGCGGTTACGTTGGGCATGGCGATGCCGGTTCTGGGGCTAAGTTTGATGCTGTTTATGCTGGTCGACTGGCTACGCTGGTATAGCGCCTCGCGCAGGGTTCTGGCGCAGTCAGCCGACTAAGACTTAAGGCGTGCTGATGACTACGGCGACGCGGCGGTTTTCAGCACGGCCTTTTGCGGTCTTGTTACTGGCGACAGGATATTTTTTGCCTAATCCCTGCGTTGTCAGATGACTACGCGGGATCTGCGCGCCTTCCGCCCATGCATCGGCCACAACGTTGGCGCGTTTCAGGGACAGGGCTTCGTTGTAGCTGTCCTCGCCATAATTATCAGTATGTCCGTCCATGCGCGCATGTTTCAGGCCAACGGAGGCCAGACGGGCAGCCATTGTCTGGATCTGTCGTTGACTTTCAGCACGCAGCTTATAGTCGTTTTTATCAAACAGGATGGTGTCCGACATACCCAAAGACCAGCTCCCCGCCGACTCGGTAAACCCGTATGACTGCATGGCAGCGACCTGCTGCGGGGTAAACGTTCCCTGCGGCGCCTGGCAGCCAGCCAGGAGGAGAGCAACAACAAAAGGCGATAAAAGACGTTTCAGCATGGGGGAATCCTTATTATTTGATCACGCGTTCGACACGCTGATGTTTGGCCAGATACATATTGCGGTCGGCCAGTTCTTGTAATTTTTCGGCTGAGGCGTGCTCCCACGTCAGGGCATAGCCCATACTCAGCGTCATGCTGGTCAGATGGCCGTTGTGCAGGTCAAAAGGCCGGTTAAATTCCTGCGCCAGCGCGGCGCATATGCGCTGCACTTCGTATTCGGAATGTACGCCGTAGAGGACCATCGCAAACTCGTCCCCGCCAAGACGATAGGGCTGGTGGCGGTTGCCGCCAAATTCCGCGAGTCGCTTAGCCACTTCGATCAAAACCCGGTCTCCCGCCGCATGGCCCCAGGTATCGTTAACGAATTTAAAGTTGTCGCCGTCAAGGAACAGCAGCGCTGAGCTACTGCGGGCGGCGTCATCATTCATGAGCGCGTTGATCGTGCTGCGAAAAGCAGCGCGGTTAGCCAGTCCGGTCAGCGGATCGTGCAGTGCCGTGCGTAGCAGTTGGGCGTTCCTCGCCTGGAGACGCAGTTGCCACTCTTCCATTTCATCCAGCAGGCTGTTGAAGTCCTGGGCAAAACGGTGAAACTCCTCAATTCGCTCCTCTGATACGCGACGGGAAAAATTCCGGTTGGTACGCACATCGTGCACGACGTCGGTGATATTTTGCAGCGCTACGACGACGCCGTTGTGCAGATGGCGCGTCAGGAGGATGGCGATACCGGACGCCAGCAGGATCGAGCCGGTGAGGACGGCCAGCGACAGCCAGAGAAAATGGCTGATTAAGCTGTCACGGGCGGTTATCCGCACTTCGCCAATGATTTCCCCGTTATGCCAGACAGGTTGCGCGACCGGCAATGGAAAAAGCCACTGGCTGATGTAACCACTGAGTTTGTCGTCAGTTTCCTGTGCGTTATAGCGCCAGCTGGCGATGACGTTCTCATTTTTATCGCGTACATCGGCGGCAGAAAACTGACCCTGCTGGCCGAGCGCCGCCAGCGTTTCGGTCGCTGCGGCATCGTCTGCGAACACGAGCGCGGCCTCCAGACTGTGGGTCATGGTGGCGGCGGTCAGTTCCAGATTTTTTTGCGCATACTGTTTCAGCGTCAGCACAGAGGCGACGCTAAGCAACAGCCAGATCAACGTCATGGTCACCACCACGCTGATCATGCTTATGCGTCTCAAGGCTCGCTTAAACGTTGGACGCGTCGTGCGGGAAAGATCCTTATCCATGCTTTTTATTCCGTGCGAGCATCAGTACATCCGGATTGACCCTGACGCCGCTGTGCGCCAGAGAATCCAGATTTACGGCGAATCTGACATCATTATTTTGAATAATAAGACAAAAGGCGCTGCCAATAATGCATTCGGCATTTTGTTCCGCAATTAATAACAAAGCCTTAGAGGGATATTTATTGGCTAATTCAACCTGAGCGGCCGGAGATTCATTGCCGAAATAAACGCCATCACAACGTGCGACCAGCGCCTCTTGTTCGTTACGAATAATAACAGGTTGATAGGGCAGGGAGGTATCGTCACTGTCACCCAATACGCTAACGAAACGGGATGAAGTGAAAATGCATAGCCTGGGCGGCGCGGAGAGCGCAGGCCAGCGCGTATAGCTCACAATGCCTGAGACAATTGCACGCACATTTTTGGCGTCATCGGGTAATTCCTGAGCATAAACCGGCGATCCTGCCAGCAATAGCATCAGCAGCACCAGAAGTCGGTGAGAATAGAACATGAGCGGCGTCCTCACCCGTATCTTTCGTAACGCATTAAATACATCCTTGATTGTTTGCAGCAAAATAACATTATTTTGCATAGGCGTCATTACGCCAAAGATATTTATGTTTTGTCCTTAAGTTAAATCTTATTAATCAATATTGCCGGGACGGTTTTTTTTATCTTTCTTGCCGTAATCGTACAATTTTATTTAAGTTTAAAATCCGCGACAGAATTGCGTGTAAAGTAAAGTGTACGAATCTGTGCGTGTCATAATCAGTATTATAGGTGCTTGTACAATAAACTTTACGTATTTTGGATTGATATCTTTACTCTTTGTGTTATCGTTACGTCATCCTCGCTGAGGACAACTATCGCAAACGAGCTAAAACAGGATCGCCATCATGCAAAAAGACGCGCTGAACAACGTACACATCACCGACGAACAGGTTTTGATGACCCCGGAACAACTCAAAGCGGCATTCCCGCTGAGTCAGGCGCAAGAGGCGCAGATCGCCCAGTCGCGCAAAACCATTTCTGACATTATCGCCGGGCGCGATCCGCGTCTGCTGGTGGTGTGTGGTCCATGTTCTATTCACGATCCTGATGCCGCTCTTGAATACGCCCGTCGATTTAAAGCCCTTGCCGCAGAGGTCAGCGATAGCCTCTACCTGGTGATGCGCGTCTATTTTGAAAAACCCCGTACCACCGTCGGCTGGAAAGGGTTAATTAACGATCCTCATATGGATGGCTCTTTCGACGTTGAAGCGGGTTTGAAGATTGCGCGTCAGTTGCTGCTTGAACTCGTTCATATGGGACTGCCGCTGGCGACAGAAGCCCTGGATCCAAACAGTCCGCAGTACCTCGGGGATTTGTTTAGCTGGTCGGCTATTGGCGCGCGCACCACGGAGTCGCAGACTCACCGTGAAATGGCGTCCGGCCTGTCGATGCCGGTCGGGTTTAAAAACGGCACTGACGGCAGTCTGGCGACGGCGATTAACGCCATGCGCGCCGCCGCCCAGTCGCACCGCTTTGTGGGGATCAACCAGGCCGGGCAGGTTGCGCTGCTGCAAACGCAGGGCAACCCGGACGGACATGTGATCCTGCGCGGTGGTAAAGCGCCGAACTACAGTCCGGCTGATGTCGAACAGTGCGAAAAAGAGATGGCGCAGGCGGGACTGCGGCCTTCACTGATGGTAGATTGCAGTCATGGTAACTCCAATAAAGATTACCGTCGTCAGCCTGCCGTGGCGGAGTCTGTGGTTGCGCAAATTAAAGATGGCAACCGTTCCATCATTGGCTTGATGATTGAAAGTAATATTCACGAAGGTAATCAGTCTTCTGAGCAACCGCGCAGCGATATGAAATACGGCGTGTCCGTTACCGATGCCTGCATTAGCTGGGAAACGACGGATGCGCTGCTGCGTGAAATTCACAAAGACCTGAACGGCCAGCTGGCGGCGCGCAAGGCTTAAGAGGTTTGTTATGGTGGCTGAATTGACCGCATTACGCGATCAAATTGATGAAGTGGATAAGGCGCTGCTGGACTTACTGGCGCGTCGCCTGGAACTGGTGGCGGAGGTCGGCGAAGTCAAAAGCCGCTTTGGGCTGCCTATTTATGTCCCCGAGCGCGAGGCCGCTATGCTGGCTTCGCGCCGTGCGGAAGCGGAAGCGCTGGGCGTACCGCCGGATCTGATTGAGGATGTGCTGCGCAGGGTGATGCGCGAGTCCTATTCCAGCGAAAACGACAAAGGGTTTAAAACGCTTTGTCCGACGCTGCGTCCGGTGGTCATTGTCGGCGGTGGCGGCCAGATGGGACGACTGTTTGAAAAAATGCTCACCCTGTCGGGCTACAAGGTGCGTATTCTGGAACAGCAGGACTGGGATCGCGCGCCGGAGATCGTCGCGGATGCCGGGATGGTGATTGTCAGCGTGCCTATCCATGTCACTGAACAAGTGATTGCTCGACTGCCGCGTTTACCGTCCGACTGTATTCTGGTGGATCTGGCCTCAGTGAAAAATGGGCCGTTGCAGGCAATGCTTGCCGCCCATGACGGGCCAGTGGTGGGTCTGCACCCGATGTTTGGTCCGGACAGCGGTAGCCTGGCGAAACAGGTGGTAGTCTGGTGTGACGGGCGAAACCCGGAGGCCTATCAATGGTTTCTTGAGCAGATTCAGGTCTGGGGAGCGCGACTGCACCGCATCAGTGCCGTGGAACATGACCAGAATATGGCGTTTATCCAGGCGTTACGCCACTTTGCGACCTTTGCTTACGGGCTGCATCTGGCGGAAGAAAACGTGCAGCTTGAACAACTCCTGGCGCTCTCTTCGCCGATTTATCGCCTCGAACTGGCAATGGTCGGGCGGCTGTTTGCGCAGGACCCGCAGCTGTACGCCGACATCATTATGTCGTCGGAAAGTAATCTGGCGCTGATTAAACGCTACTACAAACGCTTTGGCGAGGCGATCGGTCTGCTTGAACAGGGAGATAAACAGGCGTTTATTGACAGCTTCCGCAAAGTCGAGCACTGGTTCGGGGACTACGCGAAACGCTTCCAGCAGGAAAGCCGTACCTTACTGCGACAGGCCAACGATAGCCGACAATAATCCTCACGCTGGTCTGATTCGGGCCAGCGTGTAACGCCCTTTGGCCTACGAATGCGCTGGTGGTTTTTCCGCATCGTTAGCGTCAGGAGGGTTATACTGAAAAACCAGCGGGACTACCGCTGGTTTTTTTATTTGGGGATTCGTCATGGCTGAACCACGCGTGTTATTTGACTATACCGGACAGTTGCCGGAATGCCCGACCTGGAGTGCGGGCGAGAATGCGCTCTACTGGGCGGATATTCTGGAAGGAGAGATCCATCGCTACCATTTGACGACAGGAGAACACATCGTTCTGGCGTTCCCGGAAGAGGTTGGATGCTTTGCGCTGCGCGAGCGTGGCGGATTTATTGTTGCGTTGCGTAATGCTATCTGGCTGACCGATAAAAACGGTCTGCTTCAGCGAAAAGTGTGCGATAACCCGTCGAACCCGCAGCTGGCGCGTTTCAACGATGGCGGCACCGATCATGACGGACGTTTTTACGCCGGGACCTTCTGGGGCCCCGGAGACTATAACGGCGCGATGTTGATGCGCATCGATAACGACCTAACGCCAAAGGTGATTCAATGTGATATCCACGGGCATAACGGGCTGGCGTTCAGTCCGGATAAGCAATGGATGTATACCTCTGATACGCCAAACGGCGTGATCTGGCGTGCGCCGCTGGACGAGCAGGGCGAGCCGGGAAAACGTGAGGCGTTCCGTCGTTTTCAGGCCGGGGAGGGGATCCCGGACGGTGCGGCAATGGACGTGGAAGGCTGCTACTGGAGCGCGTTGTTCGACGGCTGGCGGATTGCCCGCTTTTCTCCCCTGGGCGAACAGCTTGAGGAATATCGGTTGCCGGTGCGTTGTCCGACAATGGTCTGCTTTGGCGGCGACGACATGAAAACGCTGTTTATCACCACCACGCGGGAAAACATGAGCGAAGAGGAGGTGGCGGAATATCCGCTTTCCGGGGCGATCTTCACCCTGCCGGCGAGGGTGGCAGGGATGAAGAAAAAGCCGTTTATCGAACGTTAAGAAGGATCGACCGGAACAACGTTTTCGCTCGGATAGCAGCCCAGCACCTTCATCGAGCGGGTAATTTCGCCCAGCTCTTTCAGCGCCTTTTGCATTTCTGGCGCTTCCAGGTTGGCCTGAATATCAAGATAAAACATCTCTTCCCATGGGTTGCCGTGGATAGGGCGGGACTCCAGGCGAGTCATAATCAGATGATGATTACGCAGAACCAGCAGCGCTTCCACCAGGGCGCCGGCCTGCTGGCCCGTCGCCATCAGGAGTGTGGTTTTCGCCGGAACCTGATCGGACACGTTAATTGCTTTACGTGCCAGTACGATAAAGCGGGTGATATTCTGCGTCTGGTTCGCCTCAATACGTTCCAGCACTTGCAGGCCATGCAGCACGCCGCCCGCCTCGCTGCCCAATGCCGCCACGCGCGGAGAATTCGCCTGCGCAACTTTTTCCATCGCTGCGGAAGTACTTTCGGTGTATTCGATTTTCCAGTGCGGGTAACGATTGAGGAATTTGCTGCACTGCTGGAACGGTTGCGGATGGCTGTACACCGTGTCGATGGTGTCGAGATCGGTGGTGCCGGAGACCAGCACACAATGGTCGATCACAATCGTCATCTCGCCCACAATGGAAAGGCTGGTATGCTGCAGGAGATCGTAGACATCGTTAATGCCGCCTGAACTGGTGTTTTCAATGGGCACCACCGCGTAGTCAGCCTGTCCTGTTTCGACCTGATTAAAGATATCGGCAAACTTCGCGCAACCACTTTCAATGAACTGTTCGAAATGACGCGCGGCGTACTGACGGGCGGCGAGATGGGAGTAAGAGCCTTTTGGTCCCAGAAACGCCACGCGGGCAGAATGGGGATTGATCTTATTCAGATGCTGCTGGAGCAGCGCCTGCTGGGTAAGAACCGAGTCTTCAATAATAAGCTGAAAAAGGCGGGTGATGTAATGGGCATCCAGATGGTGCGCTTTGCCAAGCTGAATCAACCGGTCCAGAAGGTCGCGCTCGCGGTCGATATCGCGTACCGGTCGATGGGATTCAAGCTTCGCTTTACCCACTTCGACCGCCAGCCCGCGCCGTTCGGCCAGTAACGCCAGCAGTTTTGCATCAAGCGCACTGATTTTGTCACGCAGCGCCAGTAATGGATTTTCCGATGTCATAGTGTTGCCTTTCTTGTTATCAATAAAAAAGGCCCCCCGGAGTGGGAGGCCTTGTTATTCGTCTTCGCATTCTTTTTCACACGACGAAAGCCTCCCGTTCAGGGGAAGGTAAAAAAGAAGGCGAAGAAGAACGGCGTAAGTTGCATATCAGTTTCCTTAAGTGACGCTAGTAAAGTACCCGCACTGTTTTCATGCTGTCAACAAAAAACGCGCCCGAAGGCGCGTTGGCGATACACTCAATGTAAGGGACTATTCTTCGTCTGCTTCAGCGAAGTTTGCGTCTTTAACTGACGCGGTTGCGCGACGCGCTTCGCCTTTGTGCTGCACTTTATTGAGCTGCCGTTCCAGCTTGTTGATCAAATCGTTAATCGCGGTATACATATCTTCATGTTTTGCGCTGGCGACCAGATGTCCGTTTGGTGTATTGATGGTGGCATCAGCGGTGAAACCCTGTGGCTCCTTGGACAGAATGATATGTGGGTTAATCAGGTGTGTTTGCCATTTTTCCAGTTTGGCGAGACGGTCTGCGACATGTTGGCGAATTGCCGGAGTAATTTCCATTTGTTTACTGGTAATGTTCATTGTCATAAATTTTACCTCTTGTCTTTCCCGTCTTGGTGATTTCAGCATACCGTTCCTAATGTCAAAATGTGTGATTTGAATCACATTATTTTGTCACTTTTTGTCAAGGAAGCCTTTTTGTGAGGCATCGCAGGAGAAGGTGATATTTCACTTGAGGAAAGGGGAAAAGCGGGCCATAGTTGATGAGTTAGGTTACCGGGAAAACGGGCCTGACGTGATGCGAAACGAATAAAAAAACGGCAGCCCTTGGGCTGCCGTTTTGCTTGCGAAATCGCGGTTCAGGTGTTGCTGCTGTTGGCGGCAATGATTTTTGCCACTTTCTCAGCCTGGGTCGTCATCTGCATTTCGCGGTAGGCGTTTTCCATCAGCGGCAGAGCGTCGCGTGTGGCCTGGGTATCCGGGAAATCACGCAGCATACCTTCCACACGATTCACCACGGCGACCCATGCGCCACGTTTGGTGTAGTATTCCGCCACGGAATATTCGTATTTCGCCAGACGATCTTTCAGGAACACGAGACGTTTAGTGGCGTCTGTGGTGTACTGGCTGTTCGGGTAGCCGCGCACCAGTTTGGAAAAGTCATTAAACGCAGCGCGTGCGTGCTGCGGGTCGCGGTCACTGCGATCGACGCCGAAGAAGCCCTGTAGCGCGCTGTCATCTAACGCCATATTGGTCAGGCCACGCATATACATGACATAATCAATATTGGGATGTGTCGGATTCAGGCGGATAAAGCGATCGATAGCGGCCTGAGCCAGCGGCAGATCGGCGTTTTTGTAGTAGGCGTAGATGAGATCCAACTGCACCTGCTGGGAATACGGGCCGAATGGATAGCGGTTATCCAACGCTTCTAATTGCGTTATTGCCTGTTTCCAGTTACCGTCCTGCAGCTTTTGCTGAGCAGTCGCGTAGATTTCATTAGGCGGATTATCGGGCACCTCTTCCTTTGAACCAGAGCAACCCGCCAAAAACAGGCTCAACGTGGCTGCTGCCACCAGATATTTCATGCGCGTCATGACGTTTTGACTTTCCTCAAAATGTTTTTGCGGGAGATTCTCTGTTCCTGCTCCCGGTTAAGACCAGCTACAATAGCACACTATATTAAACGGCAAAGCCGTAAAACCCAACGTTAAACGAAGAAGCTGTATATGGCACAACGAGTACAACTCACCGCAACGGTATCCGAAAATCAACTCGGTCAACGCTTAGATCAGGCTTTGGCCGAAATGTTCCCGGATTATTCACGTTCGCGCATAAAAGAATGGATTCTCGATCGGCGCGTGCTGGTCAACGGTAAAATTTGCGACAAACCGAAAGAAAAAGTCTTAGGCGGTGAACAGGTCGCTATCGACGCGGAGATCGATGAAGAAATCCGCTTTGAGCCTCAGGATATCCCACTGGATATCGTTTATGAAGACGATGACATCATTGTTATTAACAAACCTCGCGATCTGGTCGTGCATCCGGGGGCCGGGAATCCCGATGGCACCGTATTAAACGCCTTGCTGCATTACTACCCGCCGATTGCCGACGTGCCGCGCGCGGGTATTGTCCACCGTCTGGATAAAGACACTACCGGTCTGATGGTGGTGGCGAAAACCGTTCCGGCGCAGACGCGTCTGGTCGAGGCGCTTCAGCTGCGCGAGATCACCCGTGAATACGAAGCCGTCGCTATCGGTCATATGACCGCGGGCGGCACGGTGGAAGAGCCTATCAGCCGTCACCCGACCAAACGTACCCACATGGCGGTGCATCCGATGGGAAAACCGGCGGTCACGCACTATCGCATCATGGAACACTTCCGTGTGCACACGCGTCTTAGGTTGCGTCTGGAAACCGGGCGTACCCATCAGATCCGCGTGCACATGGCGCACATTACCCATCCGCTGGTGGGCGACCCGGTATACGGCGGTCGCCCGCGTCCGCCGAAAGGCGCCTCGGAGGCGTTTATCTCCACGTTGCGTAAGTTCGATCGCCAGGCGCTGCATGCCACTATGCTGCGCTTGTATCACCCGATCTCCGGTATCGAAATGGAATGGCATGCGCCAATTCCGCAGGATATGGTTGAGCTTATCGACGCCATGCGCGCGGATTTTGAAGAACATAAGGATGACGTGGCCTGGTTATGAGTATGCTCATTGTCCCGCAGTGGCCACTGCCGGAAGGCGTGGCGGCATGCAGTTCGACCCGTATCGGCGGGGTAAGTTTACCGCCTTATGATGCGATGAACCTGGGCGCCCACTGTGGCGACAACCCGACGCATGTTGAAGAGAACCGTAATCGGCTGTTTGCTGCGGGCAATTTGCCTTCAATCCCCGTCTGGCTGGAACAGGTTCATGGTAAGGATGTGCTGAAACTGACTGGTGGCCCTTACGCATCCAGACGTGCGGATGCCTCATACAGCAACACGCCGGGCGCGGTATGTGCGGTAATGACGGCAGATTGCCTGCCGGTACTGTTTTGCAACCGGGCAGGAACAGAAGTCGCGGCGGCCCACGCGGGCTGGCGCGGATTATGTGCAGGGGTGCTGGAAGAAACGCTCGCCTGCTTTGCGGATAAACCTGAAAATATTATGGCGTGGCTGGGTCCGGCCATCGGCCCGACAGCCTTTGAAGTGGGGGCTGAGGTGCGTGAGGCGTTTTGTATTAAGGACGCCCGTGCGCACGAAGCCTTTGCGCCGCATGGCGAAAAATATCTGGCGAATATTTATCAGCTTGCCCGTCAACGGCTGGCAAATGTCGGCGTTGAGCAAATATTCGGCGGCAATCGCTGTACTTTTAGTGAAAATGAGACTTTCTTCTCTTATCGTCGCGACAAGACCACGGGGCGTATGGCAAGTTTTATTTGGCTGATATAACCTAAAGAATCAAGACGATCCGGTACGTGTAATTTTCTTTTCACATAATTCAGGTCATTAACCTTGAATAATTGAGGGATGACCTCATTTAATCTCCAGTAGCAAATTTGACCTGTTATGGGAGGAGTTATGCGTCTGGATCGTCTTACCAACAAATTCCAGCTTGCTCTTGCCGATGCCCAGTCGCTCGCACTGGGGCACGACAACCAATTCATCGAACCTTTACATTTAATGAGCGCCTTGCTGAATCAGGAAGGGGGCTCGGTTCGTCCTTTATTAACGTCTGCGGGTATTAACGCAGGACAGTTACGCACCGCCATCGATGAAGCGCTGAGCCGTTTACCGCAGGTGGAAGGCACCGGCGGCGACGTGCAACCGTCGCAGGATCTGGTGCGCGTCCTTAACCTTTGCGACAAGCTGGCGCAAAAACGGGGCGATAACTTTATTTCGTCGGAACTGTTCGTTCTGGCGGCGCTTGAGTCTCGCGGCACACTGCCCGATTTATTGAAATCGGCTGGCGCAACAACCGCCAATATCACTCAGGCAATTGAACAGATGCGCGGAGGTGAAAGCGTGAACGATCAAGGGGCGGAAGACCAACGTCAGGCCTTGAAAAAATACACGGTCGATCTGACCGAGCGCGCCGAACAGGGCAAGCTCGATCCTGTGATCGGTCGTGATGAAGAAATTCGCCGTACCATCCAGGTACTGCAACGTCGTACCAAAAACAACCCGGTTTTGATTGGTGAGCCGGGCGTCGGTAAAACCGCAATTGTGGAAGGACTGGCGCAGCGGATCATTAACGGCGAAGTGCCGGAAGGATTAAAAGGTCGTCGCGTACTGGCGCTGGATATGGGCGCGCTGGTGGCAGGGGCGAAATACCGCGGTGAATTTGAAGAACGTTTAAAAGGCGTATTGAACGATCTCGCGAAACAGGAAGGCAACGTCATTCTGTTTATTGACGAACTACACACCATGGTTGGCGCGGGTAAGGCGGACGGCGCAATGGATGCCGGGAACATGCTGAAACCTGCGCTGGCGCGTGGTGAACTGCACTGCGTGGGGGCAACCACGCTTGATGAATACCGTCAGTACATTGAAAAAGATGCCGCGCTGGAGCGTCGTTTCCAGAAGGTGTTTGTTGCAGAGCCTAGCGTTGAAGACACCATCGCGATCCTCCGTGGTCTGAAAGAGCGTTATGAACTGCACCACCATGTGCAGATCACTGACCCGGCTATCGTGGCGGCGGCGACATTGTCACACCGTTATATTGCCGATCGTCAGTTACCGGATAAAGCCATCGACCTGATCGATGAAGCGGCTTCCAGCATTCGTATGCAAATTGACTCCAAACCGGAGGAACTCGACAGACTCGACCGCCGTATCATCCAGCTCAAACTGGAACAGCAGGCGCTGATGAAAGAGTCTGATGAAGCGAGCAAGAAACGCCTCGACATGCTTAATGAAGAACTGGAAGACAAAGAGCGCCAGTATTCTGAGCTGGAAGAGGAATGGAAGGCGGAAAAAGCCTCGCTTTCCGGAACCCAGACCATTAAAGCTGAGTTAGAGCAGGCGAAGATTGCGATTGAGCAGGCGCGTCGCGTGGGCGATCTGGCGCGGATGTCTGAACTGCAGTACGGCAAAATTCCGGAGCTGGAAAAACAGCTTGAGGCGGCCACCCAGTCTGAAGGCAAAACGATGCGTCTGCTGCGTAATAAAGTGACAGATGCGGAAATTGCCGAAGTGCTGGCGCGCTGGACCGGTATTCCTGTCGCGAGAATGCTGGAGGGCGAGCGTGAAAAACTGCTGAGAATGGAACAGGAGCTACACAGCCGCGTCATTGGTCAGAACGAAGCGGTAGAAGCGGTATCGAATGCTATTCGCCGTAGCCGCGCGGGGCTGGCGGATCCGAATCGTCCTATTGGCTCTTTCCTGTTCCTCGGGCCAACCGGGGTGGGTAAAACCGAACTTTGCAAAGCGCTGGCGAACTTTATGTTTGATAGCGACGACGCGATGGTGCGTATCGATATGTCCGAGTTTATGGAGAAACACTCAGTGTCTCGCCTGGTCGGTGCGCCTCCGGGATATGTCGGATATGAAGAGGGCGGGTATCTGACCGAAGCGGTTCGCCGTCGTCCTTACTCCGTCATCCTGTTAGATGAAGTGGAAAAAGCGCATCCGGATGTATTTAACATTCTGTTGCAGGTTCTGGACGATGGACGTCTGACTGACGGGCAGGGGAGAACGGTCGACTTCCGCAATACGGTTGTCATTATGACCTCTAATCTGGGTTCCGATCTGATTCAGGAACGCTTCGGCGATCTGGACTACAGCCATATGAAAGAAATGGTGCTGGGCGTGGTGAGCCATAACTTCCGTCCGGAATTTATTAACCGTATCGATGAGGTGGTCGTATTCCATCCGCTGGGTGAACAGCATATTGCCTCGATTGCTAAAATCCAGCTGCAGCGTCTGTATAAACGTCTGGAAGAGCGTGGATATGAAATCCATATCTCTGATGACGCCCTGAAGCTGCTTAGCGCAAATGGTTATGATCCGGTGTATGGCGCACGTCCGTTGAAACGCGCTATTCAGCAACAGATCGAAAACCCGCTGGCGCAGCAAATTCTGTCCGGCGAGTTAATTCCAGGCAAAACCATTCGTCTGGAAGCGAATGGCGATCGGATCGTGGCAGTGCAGTAAGTCACAAAATACAAAAACGGGCCGCTTGCGGCTCGTTTTTGTTTAAAAACCAGGCGAAAATTTAGGTTCGCGGAATGATTTGCCTGGAAAGTGAGCGGTTAGTAAATAATTTTCACTTTCTCCTTGCAGCTTCAGAATT
>NZ_BBNB01000009.1 GCF_000759835.1 Citrobacter sedlakii NBRC 105722 | reverse complement strand
TCGGATACGGCACCGGCGGCAGGGCGGGACCGACAGGGGTTTTACAGACATCCGGCGTCAGGCTGACCACTATCCACTGTCCGTCCTGACGGGCGATATAATTCTGAGCCACCATTATTCTCCTGTGACGTGATAACGGGCTTCCATCACCCGCACCGATGAATTAACAGGCTGCAGATAACGCCAGGTCTGTTCGACAGTCAGGGTATCCGTGTCAATGAGCAGCGTGTCGGTCCACATCATCTGTGGAATACATTCACCAGAGTTCATCCGTAGCAGAATGCAGGCCCGACTTGCGGGTAATGTAAAACTGATATCACTCTCAGGATGAAAGCCACTCAGGACAAACGTTGTACCGGGGGCCGGGAAAGGGATTTGCTGGTCATGCGGGGCTGCGTTCCAGTAGCGGAAATTAAAATCCTTCGGCAGAGCAGGATGGTGGTTTTCCAGCCATTCCTGGTTGTAAGTCCCGGCCAGCGGCAATCGGGGTAGCCAGGTACGACTGATACAGCCAAAACCTGCGGGCTGAAACGCCGGAGCAAACCAGTCCACGTTGTCGTCAAGGAGGTCGGTAAAATGCTGCAGAGTGAACGGGCTGTCTATGGCGATAATACGGGGAGCTTCGGGTTGTTGTATTTTGTCGGTCTGAAGATACCAGGGTTGCGTATAGCCCAGACCCAGTGGATTGACCGGACAGACTGTATGAGCCAGAGGTGGATTATCTTTATCAGGATGCTCACTACGCTGTGCGTCAGTCAGACGGAACGCACCGGGGATATGTTTCGCATTATCACTGTCATCCACCACCCGACACTCGCCGCCAAAAGCGTAACGATAATCCAGGGATAGGGAGGTAAACTGCTCAGGTTCAGTTTCGTACCATTGCCCGGTTACCGCTTGACGTCGGTAAAAACGCTGACCGGTTATCTGCAGTTTCTTATTCATTACCACATCACCGGAAGGCGCGCGCATTAGTACGCCAGCGGTCATTTCCGGCACAGGATTGCCACCAGGCGAGTAAACCGTTCCGTTAACAATAACATCACAAACTGGCTTTAGGGGGACCAGATCGCTTTCACGCAGCACTGGGGAACGGTTAATTTCCCCAGAATATTCGTCCTCCACACATAATGGTAATGGTGGGTTTTCCATCCGTTGTGTCTGCCACTGACCCTCATCGTCCTGCATCAGCCGAAAACCGGTTTTCATGGCGACCACATAATGACGTTCGTTGTGCTTGTCATCCATTGCATACTGCATCACTGAGAATGGCGTCAGATTACGAAATTCCATTTACATTCCCTCAGTTGATGTCTACGTCTTTGCCTTTGATTTCTACCGGACCACTGGCTGTGAAGTTAAACTTCAGACCTGTAATGGTGACAGTCCCGCTTTGCTCCATTTTGAGGGAGCAGGAGCCACAGATGAGTTCAATAGATTTGCCTGAAATGATTTTTGTGGCGTCAGTGACATTGAGCGTGTAACTTTTCTGAACGGTAACACTCTGATCCTCAACGACTGTTTCCGTATCTTTACCCGTGATGGTGACGGTCTGGTTGCCTCCGACGTTTTTCTCCCGATCCTGCGTGATATCCAGCTTTTGGTTATTTTGTACTGTGATCGTCTGATCGTTGGCCACCGTGACTTTCTGGTCATGTCCGCCTTCTTTCTTGCTGCCCACATTGACAGTCTGACCAACAATGACCGTCACCGTCTGGTTATTCTTCACCGTCTCGGTATGGTCGTGCTCAACCGTCGTGGCTTTGTCATGCAGCACTTCAGTTTTCATGTCCTTCTGCGCGTGCATGTAGATTTGTTCTTTTGCGGTGGCATCTTCAAAACGCAGTTCGTTAAAACCATCGCCTTTGTAAGTTTTCGAGCGGATGGTCATCTGTGTCTTCGTCCCCGGCAGACTTCCGGGAGAACGGTTATCCTGATGGTAGGTGCGCCCCATAATTATGGGCTGATCCGGGTCGCCGTTGAGGAAATCCACTATCACCTCCTGGCCTACTCGAGGTATCGCCAAATTGCCGAATCCCGGCCCGGCCCACGCCTGAGAGACACGTACCCAGCAGGAGCTATCCTCGTTTTTCTGGGGGCTTCTGTCCCAGTGAAATTTCACTCGCACCCGACCATGTTCATCACAGAAAATTTCTTCTCCAGCCGGGCCGGTGACAATAGCGCTTTGCGGGCCATCCACTTTGGGTTTAGGTAAAGGCTGAGGCCGCCAGGTACGGTCAGCCGGGATGGCGGTAAACTGGTTAGTCAGAGTAGTTCCCAGCCCCTGACTACCATGCATTGCTTGAGGTTGCATGCCTGTGAGAAGACTGTGTACCACCTGCCATTCTTGGTTCAACGTTTTCTGTGGGTGGTTATCAAGTGTAAAATGGATACCTGGCCATAGTCTCGGGGAGTTGCTTGAACCGCTGGCTCTTTCTGCATTGTTACGCAGGCCATCCATTTGGTAACGGGTAAAATCCTGTCCGTGTTGTTCGTCCTTAAAACGCCCCGGGTAGTCGTAGATTTCATACTGTGTGAACTGTTTATTCAGATTCTCGCCCTGCTGGTTGAACCTACCTTCCCAGCCGGGGGCTTTGAAGGTGTAATCTTTGCTCAGGACGGAAGAGGGGCGTACATTCGCTTCATAATGAAATATGCTGATACATTCATTTGTGACTTCAGTTGTAGTGTTCGGATTGAAGGGGATGGCCTCTTTTATCAGTGTGAGTCCAGCCACATCATCACACAGCGTCAGTTTTTGAACCGGGCCCTCCGGGGCGAGCTTGTCGTAAAAGAAAATCCCTTCTTCTGTCCACAGGCGGGACAAAAACGCCAGATCACTTTCACCATACTGCACACAGAATTCGCGGGGAGGGTGGTCAATATTGAAGGAGGGGGTCCAATCGGTCACGCCATTTTCATCCAGCAGGGTGGCTGAAATGGTCTGGATATCTTGTTTCTGGAAAATACGGAAATTTTGTCGCAGGCCACTGCGCCACAAGGGAGGTTGAATACGGAGACGGTACAGCATCTGCCAGCGGTTGTTCTCTTTCATCCCGAAGCTGGCCACTACGCCGATGATATAACGCAGCACTTTTGGTCCCTGCCAGATGGTTAGTGTGGCTTTTTTCTCCAGAAGAATATCCGCCCTGAGACCAAACTCCTTGCTGGCGACCTCCACATCCATTACAAACGGAAAGGATAAATTCTGTACCAGCCGGAAATTGATTACAGCAAATGTTTCTGGTGATTGCCCGTCCACATCCAGCGTAAAACGCAACCCTTTTAATGACATATTAACCTCCCTGGCATTCAGGTAAAAAGTCAGCCTGGCAGACAACAGCACGGCTGTGACAGTCCAGTGTTACGCTCGTATTCAGGCACGCTACCGCCGAAGTGTCCGGCATCCGTCATCCCCCGTAAAAACGCAATCCCTTATTGACAACCTTTTTGCTTGCAACGTAATACAAAAACAGCATCCTGCCCGTAAGGACCGGATGCTGTGGACTTATCTTATGCTTCCAGCGGCGCACGCCAGTCGTCAGCACCAGAGGTGCCGGACTTGATGTGCTCCCACTCAACCTTCCGGTACGCCAGTGATACGGCGAGCAGTTGGGTGAATTCACGCTGTGTCGGATCCTGGCAGTGCGGCATATGCAGGTTCATATCCACAATCGTCGCGTCCGTCAGGCGGGTGGTGAAGTAGTGCTCTTGTTTACCTTCCACAGAGGTACGCCACCAGTGCAGCTCAACTTTCGGCAGCATTTCACCGGATGCAAGCGCGTTGTACAGCAGCGGAACCGCTTTGTTTAGCGCCACGGTAAAAATGAACGGCTTGTGAGCGCGCTGACCGGCTGGCTGACCAGACTGTGGGTCGGTAGGCACCGTCACGTTATGCAGAAACTCCTGAACCAGCATTTCGTCTTCATGGCCCTGCACATAAATGTTACCGACAGAATCGGCGGTAAATGCGCCTGCAGTAATATTGCCCTGAGTCTGACCTGTTATTGAAATGTAACATGGGGTTGGCATTTATAGTGTTCCTTGTGCGTATTGTTAACAACTATTCCGGTGGTCTGCCGCAATTTTCCGACAGACCGTTAATAATGCGGCTCGTTCCAGGAGTCGCATCATGCTTCGGCATCCGTTTTACGGGTAAATCGGATTTTATTAAACCGAAACATCACATTTTAAAATTTCTGGATGCCTTTTTAATTCAAATTAAAGGTATTCATAGAAAACTGGGTTAATTTATTTTTTATGTGTTTTGTATATGTGTTTTAGGTGTTTTTGGGTCATGAATAAATATTATATTCATTGCGATTATCTCTGCTTTGAGAATGATCTGTGAGACATTCCTGAAATTGTTTTTCGTTGTCTCATTTATAAAATTAATATACAAAACTCATTGATAATCATCATTCATGTTATTTTTTTACAAATGCTTTAAAATCAAATGGTTAACTATATTTTGTGCGTGGTGATTACCTTGCATTCACCGCGGGTAACTTACTCTAAGGATTATTTCATCACATTGGATAGTAAAATCATACCTCTGTTTTATTCGAATAAAAAGATCTTTTAAATTTTATCGCTGAGGGTAAAATACAGAATGGGAAGTGTGGGATTTATCTTTTACGGCCACTGGAACGGCATTTTCAGTAATTTCTTACCGTAACGAACATGCTGTGTTCATGGCGCGAACAATAACTTTATGGACTAATTTTATGAGCGGCAGGAAAAATGATGGCGGTGGCAGTATTGCCCCCAAGGAACGTGTAAATATTAAATTTCAGCCAAAAACAGGAAATCAAACAGCAGAAGTGGAACTACCGCTTAACCTGCTGGTGACTGGGGATCTGACGGGGGGGGTAAACGACACACCGCTTGATGAGCGTCAGCCAATTGCAATTAATCGTAACAATTTCAACGCGGTAATTGACCAGGCTGGTATCGGGCGTGAGTTCGCCGTGCCTTCTACTCTCACTGAGACGCCAGATGCGCGCATGAACGTCAATTTAAAAGTGAAATCGCTGGCCGATCTCTCTCCGGACAGTATTGCCGCCCAGGTGCCAGAGATGCGGAAGATGCTGGAACTGCGTGAAGCGCTGGTAGCGCTTCGTGGGCCGATGGGCAATATTCCGGCTTTTCGAGCGCAGCTTAAAGCTTTGCTTGATGACGAAAAGAGCCGTGAGCAACTGATTGTGGAGCTAGGCCTTGTAGGCCGCGAATAACTTGTACAAGGACTTCAGTATGTCAGAAATCACCTTACCGGAAGTGTCTGCTTCCGCTACAACAGTCGCTGCGCCCAGCCTGCTGGATGAAATCATGGCGCAAACCCGATTTAAACCGGAGTCAGAAAGCTACGATGTTGCACGTCAGGGTGTGACAGCCTTTATCACTGCATTGTTGCAAAGTGATGAAGAGGCGGAATCTGTGGATATCCTGGCTGTCAACGGCATGATTGCCGACATTGATGAGCGCATGGGGCGCCAGATGGATCTCATCATTCATGCCCCGGAGTTTCAGGAGCTTGAGTCGTTTTTGCGTTCGCTTAAGCTGCTGGTTGATCATGCCGATCCGCGTGAGAATATTAAAATTCACATCATGCACGCCACCAAAGAAGAACTGCTGGATGACTTTGAATTCGCGCCAGAAATCACTCAGTCAGGGTTCTACCGGCATGTCTATTCCAGTGGCTTTGGTCAGTTCGGCGGTGAACCGTTTGCCGCCGTGATTGGTAACTACGCTTTCAATAATACCGCCGCAGATATGAAACTGCTGAAATATGTCAGCGCCGTCAGTGCGATGAGTCATTGTCCATTCCTGTCTTCTGTTTCTCCCGAGTTTTTTGGGCTGGATTCATTTACTGAACTTCCCGGCATCAAAGACGTTGCCGCCATATTTGAAGGTCCGGCTTACACCAAATGGCGTTCGCTGCGCGAGTCCGAAGACTCCCGTAACCTTGGTCTTACAGCACCGCGTTTCTTGCTGCGTCATCCTTATGCCCCTGACGAAAATCCGGTAAAAAGTTTTAACTATCACGAAGACGTCAGTAAAAACCATGAGCATTATCTTTGGGGAAATACAGCGTTTCTTCTGGCGGCGAACATGGCTGAAAGTTTCATGTCCACCAGATGGTGCCCAAATATCGTTGGTCCGCAAAGCGGCGGGGCGGTAAAAGATTTGCCGGTACATCTGTACGAGGCCATGGGTCAGTTGCAGGCTAAAGTACCTACTGAGATTCTCATTACCGACAGGCGGGAATATGAACTGGCGGAGCAGGGCTTTATCACCCTGACTATGCGAAAAGGTTCTGATAACGCAGCATTTTTCTCCGCAAACTCGGTGCAAAAACCCAAAGTGTTCCCCAACACGCAGGAAGGGAAAGAAGCTGAAACCAACTATAAGCTTGGCACACAACTCCCATATCTTTTCATCATCAACAGGCTGGCGCACTACATCAAAGTGCTGCAACGTGAACAACTTGGCTCATGGAAAGAAAGAGGCGATCTGGAGCGTGAGCTGAACGTCTGGATCCGCCAGTACGTCGCCGATCAGGAAAATCCGCCTTCTGATGTGCGCAGCCGTAAACCGCTGCGTCAGGCGAAGATTGAAGTCTCTGATGTGGAAGGTGAACCTGGCTGGTATCAGGTAGCTCTGAGCGTCCGTCCGCACTTCAAATATATGGGGGCAACATTTGAATTGTCTTTAGTCGGACGTCTGGACAAGGAGTGAGCATGATAACGGAACGGGAGTTTGGAAGCAGTTTGTTTGAACGCATCGGGGAGGCGGCAATACCGCCTTCACGCCAGCCCCCAAAGGCGGCGTTATTGCATTCTGTACGCGATAACCTGCGGAATATCCTCAACACCCGTTCCGGTAGCTGTTATGGCTCACCGGATTTGGGGATCGCTGATTTTAACGATAAGTCACCTGATAGCCATAACATCCGGGAATGGCTGGTTCAGGCTATTCAGAACTGTATTTTATGTTACGAACCCAGAATATCCTCTGTGGCGGTGACTGCTGCCAAAGAAATGATTCATTCACCACTGGAGCTGCGTTTTCATATTGTGGCGTATCTGGATATCAGCGACAGACAAGATGTTCTGGAGTTTGACATTCTGCTGGATAGCCACCAACACTGGTGCGTGGAGTAAATCTGATGGCCTTCGAAGAGCGTTTTTACCGCGAAGAACTCGATTACCTGCGTCAACTTGGTAAATTGCTTGCACAGGAAAAACCGTATCTGTCCCGGTTTCTGGCCGAAAAAGAGGGCGATCCGGATGTGGAGCGCCTGATGGAGGCCTTTGCATTCCTGTCCGGCGGCCTACGGCAAAAGTTGGAGGATGAATTTCCCGAGTTTACGCACAGCCTGATTAATATGCTGTGGCCAAATTATCTGCGTCCGGTTCCGTCCATGACGGTGATTGAATACCAACCCCGTAAGGAATTGAAATCGTCCGTTCAGGTCTGCCGGGATGAGCTGATAAAAACGCTGACGACAAGCAGAAACCAGAGGACTACCTATAGCGCTCTGAGCGATGAGGATAATAACACTGCGTCGCATGTCTGCCACTTTACGCTGGCGCGTGATACCTGGCTGCAACCGCTCTTTGTCCGGGATGTACGTAACGTCAGTACCCTGAAAGAAGGCATGGTTGAGATTGATTTTTTCACGGAAGGAAATGTCTCTCCCGGCGAACTGGATCTGAATAAGCTCACCTTCTGGCTGGGTAATGAGGATGATTACACCCGCTATCAGCTCTATTTATGGTTCAGCGAAAGGTTAATGGATGCAGAACTGGTGGCCAGAGAGGCTGAGGTGTCATTGCCGGAGTTGCGGCTGGATGCGGCCGGTTTTGAACGGGAGGATGCGCTGCTACCGTGGCCGAAAAACGTCCATAACGGCTATCGCGTGCTCCAGGAGTATTTTTGCTATCCGGAGAGCTTTTTCTTTTTTCATTTACGGGGAGCTACGCCGTTACCGGCAAATTTCCCGACTAGTGCATTTACACTGCGTCTACATTTTAACCAACCGCTGCCTGTGGATATCAATCTTCGCAAGGAATCGCTGCGCCCATACTGCACGGCAGCGGTAAATCTCTTTGCTCACCAATCTGAACCCGTCAGGCCGGATGGCAGGACGCCGCAGTATCCATTACGCGCCAGCCAGCAATATCCGGAATCCTGCGATATCTTTCGGGTTAAGTCCGTATCCAGTAAGCTTCCGACGACCAGCCAGGGTAAAAAATTTCGCCTCTGGCCCGAGTTCGAAAGTTTTCAGCATCAGATTGAATACAGCCGTCAGCGTGAAGTTGTCTACTGGCACCACCGCACTAGCACCTCCCTGTTTCATCGTGGTCTGGATCATGACATTGCGTTTGTCCATGCTGATGGCAGCCAGCCAGCCAGTACTCAACTGAATGGGGAAGTATTCACCGCCTCGCTGGTCTGCACCAACCGGATGTTACCTGCGTCGCTGCATATCGGTGATATCTGTGAGGCAGTTAATAAAAATCCGGCGGTCGCCTCTTTCAGTAACGTCACGCGCCCGACCCGTCCGTTGTATCCGGTAACGGACGGCGATATGCACTGGTCGCTGATTTCCAGCATGAATCTGAACTATCTCTCGCTGCTGGATAGGGAGGCGCTGATTCAGGTGCTGCGCACCTTCGATATGCCGGGCATCCACCATCCGCAGCAAGCACGGCTCTCCTCGCAGAAGCTCGACGCCATCGAAAAAATGGAATCCCACCCGGTGGACCGCCTGTTTAAGGGCGTGCCGGTTCGCGGTCTGTCCACCACGCTGTGGATCAACCCCGCCCCCTTTGTTTGTGAAGGTGAAATTTACCTGCTGGGTACCGTGCTGTCGTACTTTTTCGCGTTGTACGCCAGCATTAATTCCTTCCACTGCCTCAGAATTATTAACACGGAAAGTCAGGAGTCCTGGGAATGGCAACACACAGGCCAGCACGCCCTGATGTAGGGGAAACGTCATCGCTCCCGGATGTGCGCGGGATGAATTTTTATGTGCTGATGGAGTTACTGTACCGCCGGTATGGTGGAGCAGACCGTGAGCCGTCCCTGCGCACTGAGCCAGAGCAGGAAGTGGCGCTGTTCAAATCTGATGCCAGCATTGCTTTTCCGGGCAGTGATCTGAGTACGCTTGAGCGCAGCGATACCGGGCAGTTTACCCTGACCACAAAATTCCTGGGCTTCTCCGGCAGCCAGTCGCCGCTGCCCGGCTACTACCTGGATCGGATGGCGCGGGAATCCGCGCAGAATGAAGAGGGACTGAAAGCGTTCCTCGATTTGTTCAGTCACCGCTGGACGCAGTTTGCCTACCATGCCTGGCGCAAGTACCGCTATTACATCTGTTTTCGAAATGGCGGAACCGATGCGTTTTCTCAGCGGATGTATGCGCTGGTGGGCTTAGGCAACCAGAGCGTGCGTGACAGACTTGCCATCAATCACAGCAAGATGCTGGCTTACGCCGGAATACTGGCGACCCCCGGACGCTCACCGGATGTGGTATGCAATCTGGTCAGTCACTGCTTCGATTTGTCGGATGTCAGCATTGAGAGCTGGCAGTTACGTAAGGTGGCGATTGATCCTGCACAGCAGAACCGGCTGGGCGTACGTAATTCGAAGCGGAAAACCGCCGGGTATGTGCCGGGCCGCTCGGTGATTGGCGTTAATTTTACACTTGGTGCCAGAGTACCGGATCGCAGCGGAAAATTTCTGCTGCGACTCGGCAATCTTTCTATGGCCCGTTACCTCTCCTTTTTACCGGAGGGTGAAAACCATCAGGCGTTGACCATGTTTATTTCCTTCCTGTTGCGCGATCAGTTTGCCTGGGATCTGCGACTCGATCTCGCGCCGGATCAGGCGAAGGGAATGCGGCTGGGTGATCGTTCCCGATCCTGTATCGGACGCACGGCGTTTATCGGCCAGCCGAAAATGCCGCCATCCGTCACTCTCCACATCAGGGATTAATTTTATGGAACCGCAAATGGCTGAGGAAAAAATACACGCTCCCGTACTTTCGCTGACGCTACAGGTGATGAACGGCAATGAACTGGAGAGCGGACGCGCCGCAAAATGTCTGTTTACCGCCGATGGTGGGGATATCGGCCACACGTCCGCCTGTCACTGGTCAGTGCAGGACAGGGCGGGTTCCGTTGCCGGTCGCGCCTGTCAGGTGGTGATGCACGACGGCACATTCTGTCTGAAAAGCCTGGCGCCGGGACTGATGATTAATCTGGCGCCGGTGTCCACGGACGCCGGGCTGGTACGTCTGCGCCAGGGCGATGAAATTGTTCTGGGGGCGCTGGCGCTGAAGGTGTTTATTCACAATGGAAAGCTGGTCAGCTACGGCGAGCAGATGGCGGCACCGGAAACCATCGTCACCAACCGTGACCGTCTGGCGGACGCGCTGCTGACGACGGACGGCCAGCCTACGTATCCGGGAATGCCCCGAATGCACCAGCTTGCGGATACTGTGGTCAACAGCTTTTCAGCCGATCCGCTCCAGGCACTGCGGACGGAAAGTCTGACGATGGCAGGTGATCCGCTTTCGGGGATCGTACCTTCACGCTCATCGGCTCCTGTTCAGGATGGCGTGATCGACACCCCGTTTATGGATCTGCCGCCGCTGTATTCCGATCAACAGGCCAGACAGGATGATGCGGCGTCCCCGGCAGACAGTGCGCAACTTCATCTTGCGGTGACCCCGCTGTTGCGTGGGCTGGGCGGCTCGCTTGCCGTGCGTAACTCACAGGATGCCGATGATTTTCTTGAGGAAGCGGGGCGGACGTTGCAGGCGGCGATAAAAGGGCTGCTTGAGCTGCAACAGCGTCGTAACAGCCTGTCGGACAAGCATTTACGACCGTTGGAAGATAACCCGCTGCGCCTGAATATGGATTACCCCACCGCGCTGGACGTGATGTTTGCTGACGGCAAAAGTCCGGTGCATCTGGCGGCACCCGCCGCCGTTGGCGAGAGTCTTCGTAATATCCGTCATCACGAAGACGCTAACCGCGCCGCGATTGTTGAATCACTGCGCGTGTTGCTGGATGCGTTCTCGCCGCAAAGCCTGATGCGCCGTTTTGTCCAGTACCGGCGCAGCCATGACCTGCGAAAGCCGCTTGATGATGCCGGTGCCTGGAAAATGTACTGTGATTACTACGACGAACTGGCCTCCAGCCGCCAGCAAGGATTCGAAATGCTGTTTAACGAGGTCTATGCCCAGGTGTATGACCGGGTACTGCGCGAGAAACAGCGGGAGCCGGAAGCATGACCGGGCGCTTTTTTCGTGCCTGCATGGTGATGTTGCTTTTCAGCCTCACCCTGACAGGCTGCGAAACGGTGAAAAAGCTCGGCCAGGTGATTAAGAACCCGGATATTCAGGTCGGGAAACTGGCGGATCAGTCATCGGAGGTGACGGTCACGTTACTGACCGAGCCTGACACGAATATTAATGCGGACGGTGAGGCGGCAGCGGTCGATGTGCAGCTTATTTATATGAGCGATGACTCGAAATTACAGGCCGCAGACTACGACACGGTTGCCAGCACGCCGCTGCCGGATGTGCTGGGCAAAAACTATATTGACCACCAGGATTTTAACCTGCTGCCGGACACGATGAAGACGTTGCCGCCGATAAAGCTGGATGAAAAAACGCAGTTTATTGGTGTTGTGGCGTATTTCTCCGATGACCTGGCCACCGAGTGGAAACAAACCGAACCGGTGGAAGGAACGGGTCATCACTACCGCCTGCTGGTGCATGTACGACAGGGCAGTATCGAAATGAAGAAAGAGGACAACTGACAATGGCGACCATGAAAAACAGGGTGATCTGGCAGGAAGGTCTGTTTGCCCTGCCGCAGCACTTCCAGCAACAGCAGCGTAATCAGGAATATTTGTTGAACCAGCGTATGAGTGCGCAGGATGATTTTGCCTGGGGATTCACCTCGCTGTCGATCAATACCGAACTGCTTGCTCAGGGAAAACTGATGCTGGACTACGCAGCAGGCTGTATGCCGGATGGCACGGTGTTCAGCATCCCTGAGCAGGATCAACTTCCTCTGCCATATCAGCCGATTGATCTTTCCCGGCCTGGCAGCAACGACATTTACCTTGCGTTGCCTGTTATCAGCGATATCACCTGTGAAATCGAAGGACGCCGGAGCGCAGGGCAGGGAACGGAGCGTTATCGCCTGGCGCAGGCTGACATTCGCGATTTACATTCTGATGACGGCGACGTACAGCCCATCGTGCTGGGACAACTGGCCCCCAAAATCGTCAGCGGCGCGGACGACCTCAGCGCGATGGTCACGCTGCCGCTGTGCCGTATCCGCAGTCAGCAGTCTGGTGGTGCGCTGGTACTGGATGACAGCTTTATCCCGACCTGTCAGGCCATTCGCGTCAGCCCGGTGCTGAACGGATTTGCCGGTGATGTACAGGGACTTCTCAGCAACCGCGCCAGCGAGCTGGCAAAACGTATCGGTTCGCCGGAGCAGAGCGGTATTGCGGATGTGGCCGAGTTTATGATGTTACAGATGCTTAACCGCAGCCAGATGCACTTCACTCACCGTACTCACCTGCACACCCTGCATCCGGAGATGTTTTATCTGGATCTGGTTCGGCTGTTGGGTGAATTGATGACTTTTACGGAAGACAGCCGTCTGCCCTGTCCGGTAGAGCATTACGACCACCGCAACCTCACGCAGTCGTTTAATACCGTGATCCCGGAGCTGCGCCGGGCGCTTAACACTGTGCTGATGCCGCGTGCGCAGAATCTGCCGCTTGTCCTCTCTGACGGGTTTTATGTCGCCACGGTTAACGATCCGACCCTGCTGCGTTCCGGCAGTTTCATTCTGGCGGTGCGCGCGCGGATGCCGCACAGCCAGCTTATCCACCAGTTCACCCAGCAGTCAAAAATCGCGGCCACCAACAAAATCCGCGATATGGTCAGCGTGCAGGTACCGGGCGTACCGCTGACGCCACGGACCGCCGCGCCGCGCCAGTTACCGTACCACGACGGCTTTGTTTACTTTGAACTGGACAAAGGCGCTGCCGCCTGGCAGGACGTGGTAAAGGCCGGTGCGCTGGCGCTGCATATCTCCGGTACTTTCCCTGAGTTGGGCATACAACTGTGGGCGATAAGAGGTTAAGCCATGAGCGAGCAGTTCGTCCCGTTTGCCGGTCAGAATGCCCCTCAGGCCACAGGGAATACGCAGGATAATGTGAGTGTTGCGGCACAGGATGCGGGCAATGAAATCTCTGGTCGCCAGTATCGGTTGTCCCTGCGCGGCAACAGCATAAACCCGATGATTGACGCCGCCACGCCACTGCTGGGGATGGTGATGCGTGTGGACGGGATGAACAGCCAGAGTATGCCGGAACACCTTTTTGCTCAGGTGGTGACGGACGTTCAGGCCGTGGAGCAACTGCTTCAGGAACAGGGCTACGAGCCGGGTGTGATTATCTCGTTCCGCTATGTTCTCTGCACCTTTATTGATGAGGCTGCGCTGGGCAATGGCTGGTCGAACAAAAACGAATGGATCAAACAGTCGCTGCTGGTGCATTTTCACAATGAAGCCTGGGGCGGCGAAAAGGTGTTTATCCTGCTTGAACGCCTGATCCGTGAACCCAAACGCTACCAGGATTTGCTTGAGTTTTTGTTTCTGTGTTTTTCGCTGGGGTTTCGCGGGCGCTATAAGGTGGCCGCACAGGAGCAGGGCGAGTTTGAGCAGATATACCGCCGCCTGCACCATGTCCTGCACCAGCTTCGCGGCGATGCGCCGTTTCCACTGCTGCACCAGGTTAAGAAAACGCAGGGCGGACGCTATCAGCTCATGAAGCGCCTGACCATTAAACATGTTTTTGTTGGTGGTGCTGCCGTGCTGGCGTTGTTTTATCTGTTCTGGATGCTGCGCCTGGATAGCCAGACGCAGGATATTTTGCATCAACTGAACCGGCTGCTTGCCAGGTAAGGACACAACATATGATCCAGATTAATCTGGCCTCTCTGGTTAAGCATCTTAACCCATTTTCCCGGCAGGCGCTGGAAGCTGCTGCGGCAGAATGCATGAGTCAGCAGGCAACAGAAATCACCGTGGCGCATGTGCTGTTGCAGATGCTGGCAGCGGTGCGCAGCGACGTGAGAGTGATTGCTGACCAGGCTGAAATCGATACGCATGCGCTTCGCCGGGCGCTGACGGTGGAAAATTACACGACGGCGCATTCGACAGACAGCTACCCGGCATTTTCGCCGATGCTGGTCGAGTGGCTTAAAGAGGGCTGGCTGCTGGCCTCTGCCGAGATGCAGCACCGCGAGCTGCGCGGTGGTGCACTGTTGCTGGCCCTGCTGCATTCACCGTTGCGCTATGTCCCGTCTGCTGCCGCACGGTTGCTCACCGGTATTAACCGCGATCGACTGCAACAGGACTTCGCCGAGTGGACGCGGGAGTCGGCGGAGTCAGTTGTGTCGGATGCTGGTAGACAGGCCGTTGGAGTCACAACAGATACCGGTGACACTCTGCTCGGCCGTTATGCCAAAAATATGACCGCAGACGCCCGTAATGGCAAACTCGATCCGGTCCTGTGCCGCGACAATGAAATCGACCTGATGATCGACATCCTCTGCCGCCGCCGTAAAAACAATCCGGTAGTGGTCGGTGAGGCCGGTGTCGGTAAAAGTGCGCTGATCGAAGGGCTGGCGCTGCGCATTGTCGCAGGTCAGGTGCCAGACAAACTGCGCGACACCGACATTATGACGCTGGATCTTGGCGCATTGCAGGCAGGCGCATCGGTGAAAGGCGAGTTTGAGAAGCGCTTTAAAGGATTGATGGCGGAAGTCATTCAGTCGCCCAGACCCGTCATTCTGTTTATCGACGAAGCCCATATGCTGATTGGCGCGGGCAACCAGCAGGGTGGGCTGGATATCTCCAACCTGCTCAAACCGGTACTGGCGCGGGGCGAGCTGAAAACCATCGCCGCCACCACCTGGAGTGAATACAAGAAATATTTCGAGAAAGACGCCGCCCTGTCGCGCCGTTTCCAGTTGGTGAAGGTCAGCGAACCCACGGCGGCGGAAGCCACCGTTATCCTGCGCGGGCTGTCGGCGGTGTATGAGCAGTCCCACGGCGTACTGATTGATGATGAGGCGTTACAAGCTGCGGCAACGTTAAGTGAACGCTATCTTTCTGGCCGTCAGTTGCCGGATAAAGCCATTGATGTGCTGGATACCGCCTGCGCCCGCGTGGCGATCAACCTCTCTTCGCCACCGAAGCAAATTTCGGCGCTGACCACGCTGCGCCACCAGTGCGAAGCAGAAATGCGCCAGATTGAGCGCGAGATCCGCATCGGCTTGCGAACTGATACCTCGCGGCTGACGGAAGTGATCATACAGTATGACGAAACCCTGACTGAACTTGATGAACTGGAGGCCGCGTGGCATCTGCAGCAGACGCTGGTGCAGGAAATCATTGCACTGCGTAAGGGGTTGCTGGACGAGCTGGATGCCACCGACAACGACAAAACAGCTACGCCTGAAGCAGAGATAACGGACAGTGATGCCACAACGGTGGACGATCCGGTAACAGAGGTGACGAGCATTGAGTCGGTAACGGTGGATGAAGCAGAACAAGGGTATTCTGAGCCTGCCATCATCCCGACAGAGCGCCTGGCGCAGTTAACCGCCGAACTGGACGCCCTGCACCGCACGCAGTTACTGGTTTCCCCACACGTCGATAAAAAGCAAATCGCCGCCGTGATTGCCGAATGGACCGGCGTGCCGCTTAATCGCCTGTCGCAGAACGAAATGTCGGTGATCACCGATCTGCCGCAGTGGCTGGGCGACACCATCAAGGGCCAGGACCTGGCAATTCAGCACCTGCACAAACATCTGCTCACCGCGCGTGCCGACCTGCGCCGCCCCGGTCGACCGCTCGGCGCGTTCCTGCTGGCTGGCCCTAGCGGTGTGGGCAAAACCGAAACCGTACTGCAACTGGCAGATCTGCTTTACGGCGGTCGCCAGTATCTCACCACCATCAATATGTCGGAGTTCCAGGAAAAACACACCGTTTCGCGCCTGATTGGTTCCCCTCCGGGCTATGTCGGCTACGGGGAAGGTGGTGTGCTGACCGAAGCAATTCGCCAGAAACCGTATTCTGTGGTGCTGCTCGACGAAGTGGAAAAAGCCCACCCCGACGTGCTTAACCTGTTCTACCAGGCGTTTGATAAAGGCGAAATGGCCGATGGCGAAGGTCGTCTGATCGACTGCAAAAACATCGTCTTTTTCCTGACCTCCAACCTCGGCTATCAGGTGATTGTTGAGCATGCCGACCATCCGGAACTGATGCAGGAAGAGCTGTACCCGGTGCTGGCTGACTTCTTCAAGCCCGCATTGCTGGCGCGTATGGAAGTGGTGCCCTACCTGCCATTATCTAAAGAGACGCTCTCGGTCATTATCGCCGGGAAGCTGGCAAGGCTGGATAACGTGCTCCGTACCCGCTTTAACGCGGAAGTGGTGATTGAACCTGCCGTGACCGACGAAATCATGCAGCGTGTCACCCGCGCCGAAAACGGCGCGCGAATGCTGGAATCGGTGATTGACGGCGAGATGTTGCCGCCGCTGTCGCTGCTGCTGTTGCAGAAAATGGCGGCGAACACGGCGGTTGCCCGCATCGTACTGGGCGTGGCGGATGGCGCGTTTATCGCTGACGTCGAAGATGCGCCGGATGACGCTGCGGCGGACGACATGCAGCCGGAGCAGGAAGCAGAGGATATCGCCGCGTTATGAGCAAAATGCAGGTTTTCCGGAAAACCGGGCTACCGTTGATGATGCTATTCGCCAGCCTGGTACAGGCGGAGACGCCTGCAAAACTGGCGGCAGCCGTACTGCCGGGGATTACTGTGCCGCAGTCGCTAGTTGCCGTGCCGGAAACCAACGCACAGACAACGCTCAGCGCCATGATGGCCTGTCGCCGGGAGCCTGCAGCGCTGGAGCGGCTGGACTGCTATGACCGCATTCTGGCACCCGTTCAGCCCGGTTTTGACGGTGCGGTAGTGAAATCCCGTTATGAAGGCGAAGCCTGGAAACGGGCTTTCGCCCAGGAAAAGCAGCGCCTGGACAATTCCACCACACTGCTGATAACGCAGAGCGATGGGGAACGCCCCACAGTAATTATTACCACACCTTCTATCGGTAACGTGCCGCCGCGTCCGGTGCTGATGTTCAGTTGCGTGGACAACATCACCCGGATGCAGGTGGCGCTGACGCACGCCATGACGCCCAGTGATATCGCCGTGACGCTGACCACTGACCACGGACGCTTTCAGTCTCACTGGTTTATCCGCGAGAACGGTACGCTGCTGGAATCCAGCCGGGGGCTGTCCGGCATCGACGAAATTAAACAGCTTTTAGGCGCAAAGACCCTGACCATCGACACCGGTACAGACGGTGCTGCCGGGAAACTGACATTTAACATTGACGGGCTGGCAAAAATCATTGCGCCGCTGCGCGATGCCTGTCACTGGGCGGGAGAATAATAAAATGGCAATGGACTTACGCAACCCGGATACCTGGATTTCGCACCTGCTGGAAAATCTGCCGGAAGACAAACTGGCCTGCGCACTGAAAGACGATAACCCTGACTGGGAATATATCGACGGTGAAATGCTTAAACTCGGCTCGCTGGCACACAGCCAGTTAGATATCCCGGAAATTCAGCGCCGGGGGGTGACGCTCCTGGCATCGGAAAGCAAGGATTTTCGCCTGCTGGCTCATCTGTTACGTACCCTGCAACACGCCGGTGATCCGCTGCTGGCGCTGCGTTTGCTGGCGCTGTATGTGGAGCATTACTGGACGGTGGCGGCACCGGGAATGGCGCATAAAAAACGTTTTGCCGCCCAGGTCATAAAGCGTTTTGAGGCAGGTATCCCCGTTTTTGCAGAAAATGCCGCCGCGATGCAGCGCGATGCCCTGTTGGGGGATCTGGCAAAACTGGCGCTACTGTGGCAGGGCAGCAACGCCACAGAACTGGCGCAGGCAACGGACGATGTTGCTGCGCTGTACCAGCGGGCGTTTCGCGACAGCGAACCTGCCACGACGCCCGTTTCTGCACAAACTGCCGTCACGTCTGTACCGCTTTCTGCCGCGCCGGTCGCGTCTGCCTCTGCGTCGTCTCCGGTAGCGCCCGCGCCAGTGGTGAATATCGACAGCCATGACGACAAAGCCTGGCGCGATACATTGCTGAAAGTCGCCACTATTTTATGCGAGCGCCAGCCGGACGCGCCGCTGGGCTACCGTCTGCGTCGCCATGCGCTGTGGCTGGCAATTACCTCCGCGCCGCAGGCTGAAAGTAACGGACGTACACCGCTGGCTGCGTTCCCTGCCGACATGATGGATGATTACCAGGCGCGCCTGAACAATGCTGATATGACGCTATGGCAACAGATAGAGAAAAGCGTCCTCCTGGCGCCCTACTGGTTTGACGGCCATTACCTTTCAGCACAGGCAGCGCAGCGACTTGGCTACACCGCCGTGGCAGAGGCTATTCGTGAAGAGGCTGCGGGTTTTCTCACCCGTTTGCCGCAGCTTTCCACCCTGCTGTTTAACGACCATACGCCCTTTATCAGCAGACAGACAAAACAATGGCTTACTGGCACACCTTCCACCGGCCAGCCCGCATCAGCACAGCAATCCGGCGAGGAATGGCAGAACGCCAGAGCCTGTTTTACTGAACAGGGGCTGGAGGCCGCATTACGGTATCTGGATACGCTGCCCGAAGGCTCCCCCCGTGACCAGTTCTACCGCCAGTATTTTGGCGCACAACTGATGGACGATGCCGGAATGGCAAAAATGGCACAGCAGCAGTACCGGATGCTGTTCAAAACTGGCTTGCGAATGGCGCTGGCAGACTGGGAGCCATCGCTACTTGAGCTGCTTGAACAGAAGTTCACGGCAGAACAGTAAGAGATAACAGGAGTTTTTGTGAGATTACCGACCCCCCGACTGTTTAGTGGCATGAGATCTGTCCTGCGACCCGCGATGCCACGGTTTAAGGTCTCTGCGTTCTGGCTGCTGATGCTGGCATGGATTGTGCTGCTGGTATGGATCTGGTGGAAAGGTCCGTCATGGTCGCTGTACGGCGAACAGTGGCTTAAACCGCTGGCGAACCGCTGGCTGGCGACGGCGGCCTGGGGGATTATCGCCCTGGGATGGCTGACCGTCCGGGTGATGAAACGCCTGCAACAGCTTGAGAAAAAACAAAAACAGCAGCGAGAGGAAGCGCAGGACCCGCTGAGCGTCGAGCTGAATGCGCAACAGCGTTACCTCGACCGGTGGCTGCTACGACTGCAACGCCATCTCGATAACCGTCGTTACCTGTGGCAACTGCCGTGGTATATGGTCATCGGCCCTGCCGGGAGCGGTAAAACCGCACTGTTACGGGAAGGTTTTCCATCCGATGTTATTTATACGCCGGAAACTGCGCGCGGCGCAGAACAACGTGTGTACCTGACGCCGCATGTTGGCAAACAGGCGGTGATTTTTGATATTGACGGCGTACTCTGTGAACAGCCGGATGCTGATGTCCTGCACCGCCGGTTATGGGAGCACGTTCTGGACTGGCTGGTGGAAAAACGCGCCCGCCAGCCACTGAACGGGATCATTATCACACTTGACTTACTCGACCTGTTGACGGCTGACAAACGCCGCCGCGAACATCTGTTGCAGACGCTGCGCAGCCGTTTACAGGATGTGCGCCAGCACCTTCACTGCCAGTTGCCGGTTTATGTGGTACTGACCCGACTGGATTTATTACACGGCTTTGCCGCCCTGTTTCAGTCACTGGATAAAAAAGATCGCGATACGATTTTAGGCGTGACCTTCACCCGCCGCGCCCATGAAAACGAGGACTGGCGCGCAGAGCTGGATGCTTTCTGGCTGACATGGTGTGATCGAATGAACCATGCCATGCTGGATCTGATGCTCACACAGACGCATATGCGAAGTTCCCTGTTCAGTTTTTCCCGCCAGATACAGGGGAGCCGGGACTTCCTGGCGGCCCTGCTTGACAGCCTGCTGGATGGTGAAAATATGGATGTGATGCTGCGCGGCGTATACCTTACTTCGTCGCTGCAACGGGGGCAGATGGATGATCTTTTTACGCAGTCTGCCGCCCGGCAGTACCGGCTGGACGGCAGTCCACTGAGCGCCTGGCCGCTGGTGGATACTGTATCTTACTTTACCCGCAATCTGTTTCCACAGGCACTGCTGGCCGAGCCGAATCTGGCCGGAGAAAGCCGTGCCTGGCTGATAAGCAGCCGCCGCCGTCTGACGGCCTTTTCCGCCGTGGGTGGGGTGACCGCATTACTGTTAATCACCGGCTGGCATCATTACTACGGGGTTAACTACGCCTCCGGCGTCCAGGTGCTGAAACAGGCTGAAGCCTTTATGTCTATACAACCGCCACAGGGGATGGATGAATACGGTAATCTGCAACTGCCGTTGCTTAACCCGGTGCGCGACGCAACGCTGGCCTACGGCGACTGGGATGACCGCAGTCGCCTGGCCGATATGGGGCTGTATCAGGGCAGGCGTATCGGACCGTATGTGGAAAAAACTTATCTGCAACTGCTTGAACAGCGTTACCTTCCGGCGCTTTTTAACGGTCTGGTGAAAGAAATGAATGCCGCCCCGCCGGAGAGCGAAGAAAAACTCGCCGTGTTGCGTGTCATGAGAATGTTGGAAGATAAGAGCGGGCGTAGTAATGAGGTAGTAAAGCAGTATATGGCAAAGCGCTGGAGTGAAAAATTTCACGGCCAGCGGGATATCCAGACGCAGCTGATGTCGCACCTCGACTATGCCCTGAAGCATACCGACTGGCACGCAGAGCGGGCAGCAGGCGATGGTGACGCCATCAGCCGCTGGACGCCGTATGACAGTCCGGTGGCGGTAGCGCAGAAAGAGTTAAGCAAGTTGCCGGTTTACCAGCGCGTCTACCAGAGTCTGAAAACACGGGCGCTGGGCGTTCTGCCCGCCGATCTGAACCTGCGCGATCAGGTGGGTCCGACATTCGATCAGGTCTTTATTTCCTCAGATGATAATAAACTGATTGTTCCACAGTTTCTTACCCGCTATGGCCTGCAAAGCTATTTCGTCAGACAGCGTGATGCGTTGATTACGCTGACGGCAATGGACTCTTGGGTACTGAACGTTACTCACAGTGTGAAATACAGCGAGGCCGATCGTGCTGAAATCCAGCGCCAACTGACAGAGCAGTATATCAGTGACTACACCGCCACCTGGCGGGCGGGGATGGATAACCTTAACGTGCGTGGCTATGAGTCCATTGCGCAACTGACCGGGGCACTGGAGCAGGTTATCAGCGGCGACCAGCCCTTACAGCGGGCGCTGACGGCGTTGCGGGACAACACGCGGCCCGCGGTTCTCCCGGAAAAACTCTCTGATAAAGAGCGTGAAGAGGCACAGGAAGAGCCGGATTACCGTTTGCTGACGCGCCTCGGACACGAGTTCGCATCAGAAAACAGCGTACTGGCAGTGCAGAATAATAAAGAAAATACCCTACAGGCGGTGTATCAACAGTTGACCGAACTGCACCGTTACCTGCTGGCTATCCAGAATGCGCCGGTGCCGGGAAAATCGGCCCTGAAAGCCGTCCAGTTACGTCTTGATCAGAACAGCAGCGACCCGATATTTACTACCCGTCAGATGGCGAAAACACTGCCAGCGCCGCTTAATCGCTGGGTGGGAAAACTGGCAGATCAGGCCTGGCATGTGGTGATGGTGGAAGCCGTTCACTATATGGAAATTGACTGGCGCGACAACGTAGTGAAACCGTTTAACGAGCAACTGGCAAATAACTACCCATTCAACCGGCGTTCATCGCAGGATGCGTCACTGGATGCATTTGAACGTTTCTTTAAACAGGATGGCGTGCTGGACACCTTTTATCAGCAGAACCTGAAACTGTTTATTGAAAATGACCTGAGCCGTGACGGGGATGACGGTGTGATTATCCGTGAGGATGTCATCCGGCAACTGGATACCGCACAGAAAATCCGCGACATCTTCTTCAGTAAACAAAATGGCCTGGGAACGCAGTTCGCGGTAGAGACCGTTTCGCTTTCCGGTAACAAGCGCCGTAGCGTGCTGAACCTTGACGGCCAGTTAGTCGATTACAGTCAGGGGCGTAACTACACCGCTCATCTGGTCTGGCCGAATAACATGCGCGAAGGCAATGAAAGCAAGCTGACGCTGGTTAGCGTCAGTGGTGGTGCACCGCGCAGCATCAGCTTCAGTGGGCCGTGGGCGCAGTTCCGCCTGTTCGGGGCTGGACAGCTAACCAGCGTGAAAGAGGGGTCATTCAGTGTGCGCTTTAACGTGGACGGTGGCGCGATGGTCTACCGGATACACGCGGATACCGAAGACAATCCGTTCAGTGGCGGGCTGTTCAGCCATTTCCGGCTGCCGGATACGCTGTACTGAGGAGGCAGGATGAACAACGATGTACTGACACAAACTATCGTGACCGGCAGCGATCCGCGCAATCTGCCGGAGTTCGTCGCTATCCGCGAAGAAATCAATAAGGCCAGCCATCCGTCGCAGCCGGAAATGAACTGGAGGCTGGTGGAATCGCTGGCGCTGGCGATTTTTAAGGCCAATGGTGTGGACCTGCATACAGCCACCTACTACACCCTGGCGCGTACCCGCACGCAAGGGCTGGCCGGTTTTTGTGAAGGAGCCGAGCTGCTGGCGGCAATGATTACCCGTGAATGGGACAAATTCTGGCCGCAGGGTGGATCTGCACGCACCGAGATGCTGGACTGGCTCAACACCCGTACCGGAAATATCCTGCGCCAGCAGACATCCTTTGCGGAAAACGACCTGCCGCTGTTGTACCGTACCGAGCGGGCCTTACAGCTTATCTGCGACAAACTCCAGCAGGTGGAACTGAAGCGCCAGCCGCGCGTGGAGAACCTGCTGTTTTTTGTGCAGAACACGCGCAAACGCCTGGAGCTGCAACCCCGGAATAATGCAGATGCTGTCACCCAGACCACCGTCAGAACACTGGTCTATGCCCCGGAAAGTACCGCGCCCACGGCCACTGAGATTATCGCTCCGCTCCCCGACCTGCCGGAGATGCGGGTGGAAGTCCGTGGTCTGGCTGATAATGACGGTATCGCCGGGCAGGGCAGCCAGGTGAAAGGTTTTATGGCGGGCGTTGTCGCGGCTGCGGTTATCGCTGTCGCGCTCTGGTGGTGGCAGGTGTACCCGATACAGCGGCAACTGGCACAGGTCAGGGATACGGCACAGGGTGCGGCGATGGTCTGGCTGGCATCGCCTGACCTGGACAGCTACGGACAACGACTGCAACAGCTTCCTGATACCCCGCCACTGCAACTGCTGGAGACAGGTATGCAGATGACCCGTACCGCCGACAGCCGCTGGCCTGAGAGCCAGCTACAGCAGCAGGCGAGTGCCAAATGGATTGAAACACTGAAAACCCGCGCACAGGGCAGCCCGCAACTTCGAGGTTGGCTCCAGACCCGTCAGGATTTACATGCCTTTGCTGACCTGGTGATGCAACGCGAGAAAGAGGGACTAACGCTTTCTTATATTAAGAATGTTATCTGGCAAGCAGAGCGGGGGCTGGGACAGGAAACGCCGCTGGAGTCCCTATTGACGCAGTACCAGGACGCTCGCGATCAGCGACAGAATACCGACGCGCTGGAAAAAAAAATCAATGAACGGCTGGACGGCGTGTTAAGCCGCTGGTTGCTGCTGAAAAACGGCGGAATGACGAAAACGGAAACCAAATCCGGAAAATAACAACGAAATTGAAGGAGTTTATTATGGCAAATCTGGTTTATCTTACACTGAACGGTGATCTGCAGGGACTGATTTCTGCAGGCTGTGCTTCTATGGCCTCTATTGGCAACAAAGCGCAGATTACGCATATGGATCAGATAATGGTGCTGGGGCTGTCCCACGGGCTGACCCGCTCACAAAATGTTAATCATCAGACGCTGGTTATCCAGAAGCCGGTGGATAAATCCTCCCCGTTGCTGACTAAAGCCATCAGCGAAAATGAATGCCTGACCTGCGATTTTGAATATTACCGCACCAACCGTTTTGGCATTAATGAGTTGTATTATAAAGTCAAACTTATTAATGCCCGTATCGCCAGCGTTAAGCATGTTGTACCGCATACAATCAATAACAGCCAGGGACAGCCGGAAGAGTCGGTGTCACTGACTTATGAAAGTATCACCCAGGAGCATTGTATCGCCGGAACGAGTGCGTACAGTCTGTGGGAAGAACGGCTTTTCTGAAGGAGAGGGAAATGAGCGGTCAGCCGTATGTGAATCAACCATTGTACGTAAAGGCATATTTTCAATAGGTACAATGTAGCAAAGCTTTAGCCCTGTCACTAGTGAAAGGGGTTAGTGCTTTCAGCGACCGATTCGGTGAAAAATTAATGGATACGCTGACGCAAATAGGTGATAGCGAAGGGCGTCTGTCTGTTTCTGGAAGAGAAGCAAACCTGTAGTGCGTTACGTTATTATGATCAACGTATAATAATACGTATCATTGAATTAATGAAACGTACAGATGCTATCTTTGATATGTTGTATTTGTGTATTATCTATGTTCTTCAAAGATATAATAATAAAATGCAACCCAGAATACTGGCAAAAGTTACCCGGTATATGGTTGACTGTAAGAATTATTCATCTTCATTATGCCAAAATTTTGAACTTGTTGATGAAAAAGTTGAAGGAATATTGCAACGACTTCAGGACCCTGGTGAAAAAGAGGATGAATTAGGATTCTTTAAGATGCAGTGAGTTTTTAAAGAAATTGACAGTGAGCGTCAACCTGTTGCATACCCGCTCGCCCAAACCCGTAAAAACCAAAAAAGGATTCAGAACGGATAAGGTCTTCGGTACGGGATTATCGGAGTGGATACGGAGGCATGCTTGCAACGTTATTAGATGACGCTGAGGGCAGTTTTGTGAACGGCTTAAAGGTTCGTTTCCATTTACGGCGCGGACACTGGCATGGCTTCTGGTTCGGAAGAAAATATGATTCAGAGGACAGGGTTTTTCGTATCGCTGGCTGTCGCCATAAATTATTGGCGGCAGATGAAATGAAAGTATTATTTACTGATAGCGGTTTACCATGTTTGTAATCTCGGTGGCGAAAATTTTTTGATTTAACTAAGCAGTTTACTGTCCTGTGAATGGTGTTTGGAAAAATGTTCTCCAGTTTTACATGATAAGATAGTATTTATCGACAAATTGACGACTAAATGACAACCCAATGCGTCCAGAGAGGTTAGTCGCTCCTGTCTAAGCGATCTGTTCTGACTGGAAAGAAGAAGCAGGACAGCGATATCAGCAGTCAAAGTAACCAAAAATCTACTTGAATCCCTAAAAGCAAAAACCCGCCTTTTAGGCGGGTTCTTTGAATAGTGGTGCCCGGACTCGGAATCGAACCAAGGACACGGGGATTTTCAATCCCCTGCTCTACCGACTGAGCTATCCGGGCAACGGGGCGCATTAAACCGTAATCACGCCCGCCAGTCAACCAAATTTCCTTAAAAGCAGTTCAACTGCTTAACTTTGCGGCGATTCGGGTACAATTCAGCGATGTTAGCCCACCATCACAGTGCGCCGTGATCGCCTTCCCGAAACTGCCAGTCGCTTTTTATCGACGTTGCCTGGCGCAGGCCGGAGATCGCATAGCCGCCCACAATATCACCTTTCCCAGCGGGCGAGCTAAGGACAACCTCGGCATCCACACCATGGTTATAAAATCCGTGATGGCTGAAGACGGTGCCGATATAACATTTCTCGTTTAGCCACACGGGAATCAGGGCGACGGTTTCTATGGTGTAATGGCCTGCCACGCCGCTGCTGTACCATTCCGCGTCTTCTGCTGAGATGCCTTCAGGAACCGGGCAGATAGCGGTGTCAGGCTGGTCAAGCGGGAGGTCTTTAAGCAGATGGTCCTGCATGACATCCAGCGTCCTGACTAGCCCCGCCTTGTCCTTGTCGCTCAGCGCAGGGGTCAAAGGGCGGCCTTCTTCTGCTGAGTCGATGACATTGAGCGTATAGCGATAGCGGAGGGTTACTACCGGCACCTTATTGTCTGTGCTGAACGGACGCAGCAGATAAATGTTATCTTCGCCAAAGACGCCGTTGAACCAAAGCGCGTACACCTGGCCGTTGATACGTACCCACTGGCTCCACTGGTTAGCACCGCGGCCATTTTCCGAAAATAACGCGCCGGGTACCCCAAAGTCATCGTCGTTAGCGTTTTCATTCACGGTAAAGAATGCGCTCTCACCCCGTTTAAGCACGCCGGTATAGCTGAAGAGGCCCGTCCCGCCAATATAACTGTCGATAATGAGATCGCGCTTGCCATCGCCGTCCAGATCAACCAGCGTAAAATTCACCTGACCATTTTCTGCATAAGCGCGAATGTTGGAATGCAAAAATGCCCGCCATTCATCGTCACTGATTTCCGGTGAGGGTTTTGTCGTCGGCTGCGATGAATCTTCCGTGTATGAAAGGGTGAATCTGGTGAGCTGGCCCGTCAGCGGGAACCGTTTGGCGATGTTGCTGAGATCGAGTTCAGGATCGGTTTTTTGTTGATCAATTAAGGCCTGATGAAGTGTTTTCAGGGCGACATTATCGCTATACCCGACCGCCCGGCAGGCGCTCGTGTTATCACAGGCGACTTCCCGGTCTTTATGAGCAAATGAAACGCCGTTTAGCGGTGCGGCGAAGAGGGACGAAGAGAGAAGGCCCGTCAGAAGGGCGCAGGACAAGAGACGCATATAATTCCTTTTATTGGGTCGGTGCTGGCGAAATTATATGCGATTCAACGATGTAACGAAATGAGAATCAGGTCAGCGCGCCACCCTGACGGCACTGGGCGAAGCGCAGAATGTCCTCCGCCAGACGGTGCGCCGTCTCCACGTCGGCCTGACTGCGGTTAACCAGCATGCGACTCAGGCAGCCTTCCAGCACCAGTTCCATCTGTTTTGCAACCATTGCCGGGTCGTCAACTTCCAGCGTGGTGAGCAGTTCGTGGGTAAAGTCATGCGCTGCGCGTTTTTGTTGATCCGCAAGTTGATGAATGGGATGCGCGGGATCGGGGTAAAAGGTGCAGGCGGCGATAAACAGGCAGCCGGGATAACGGTTATTGCTGACACATTCGGTTAGCGCCGCGTAGCGCGCCAGTAGCTTTTGTTCAGCGGTTTGAGTGTCGTCCAGCATCAGTTGGCGGCGCCAGATGTCTACCTGCTGACTCAGATAACGCAGGGCGTCATACAGCAGGGCCTCGTCGTCGGGCCAGAAACGCAGCATCTCTTCGAGCGGATAATCAACGCGCTCGGCCACCATCTCCAGCGTGGTATTGGCAATCCCATGGATCTCTAATAACTTTAGGGCTTCTGCCAGAACATCTTCACGTTGCACGGTATATTCCTCCCACTTTGCTGTTGCAAGTGTCGCTCACGGTTGGCGATCGCGCAAATGCGCGCTAAACGTTGCGGCGTCCATAAAGCCTGTTACTCGCGCCTGCGGGTGCTCCTGACCTTCTGCGTCAAAGAACAGAATGGTCGGCAGCCCAAGTACCTGTAAATGCTTCAACAGCGCCACGTCCTGGGCGTTATTGCCCGTGACGTCAGCCTGTAACAGCACCGTGTCGCCCAACGCCTGTTTCACCTGCGGCGCGCTGAAGGTGTATTTCTCGAACTCTTTACAGGCGACACACCAGTCGGCGTACAGGTCGAGCATCACCGGTTTGCCTTTGGCCTGCGCCAGCGCCTGATTAAGTTCGTCGATATTGGATACCTGTTTAAAGCTCAGATGCGATTGCGTCTGCACAGGGGACGCGCCAAACGCCCAGTCCTGTAACGGACGCACACTGACCAGCGCGGCCGCCAGCAACATTATCTGGACGAGACGTATCCAACTGCGCGTTGCCTGCAGACTGGTGATAAACGCCCAGCCAAAGAAGGCGACGCCCAGCAGCGACCACAGGCGTAAGCCCCACGTATCGCCAACGATCCGCTCCAGCAAAAAGACCGGTAGCGCGAGGATCACAAAGCCAAACGCGGTTTTGACCTGCTCCATCCACGGTCCGCTTTTTGGCAGCAGGCGATTGCCGAAGACGGTGACCAGCATCAGCGGTAGCCCCATCCCGAGCGCGTACAGGTAAAGCGTGCCGCCGCCAAGCCACATATTTCCGCTTTGCGCGATATACAGCAGAATGGCGCTGAGCGGCGCGGTGGTACATGGCGAGCAAATCAGCCCGGCGATAGCGCCCATTGCAAATACGCCACCCGCAGAGCCGCCCTGCTGGCGGTTGCTCATCAGCGTCAGGCGAGTTTGCAGTGACGACGGTAATTGCAGCGTAAACAAACCGAACATCGACAACGCAAGAAGGGTGAAGACTATCGCGAGACCCACCAATACGTAGGGATGCTGAAGCGCGGCCTGGAACTGCAAACCTGCCGCAGCGACCACCAGGCCCAGCGCGGTATAGGTCAGCGCCATCCCCTGCACGTAGATAAAGGTCAGCAGCAGCGCCCGTCCGGTAGAGAGACGTTGTTTACCGCCCAGCACAATCCCGGAAATGAGTGGATACATCGGCAGTACGCAGGGCGTAAAGGCGATGCCAATGCCAATCAGCAACGCCCACAGCGCCGTGAAGGGAAGCTGCGCAGGCGGCGGTTCTGGCGGCTGAGCAGATTGCGGCGGGGCTGGCGTCGCGGCAGGCTGGGGCACTGTGCTGGCAACCACTTCGCTTAGAGGGACGGTTTTTGTTTCCGGCGGATAGCAGAAACCAGCATCAGCGCACCCCTGGTAGGTGACCGTCAGCGTCGCGCCAGCCGCAGCCTGTAGAACATTGACCGGAACAGTCAGTCGCTTGCGGTAGATTTCACTTTTACCGTAGAACTCATCTTCATGCCAGGCCCCCGCCGGGAGCGTGACGTCGGCAATCTTCGCCTGAGCAGGCGTGATGTTAATCTGCTTGCGGTACAGATAATAACCGTCTTTCACCTGCCAGGTGAGGTTCAGGTCGTGCTGGTTTTGCTGAAAGTCAAAGGCAAAGGCCTGGTCAGCAGGAACAAAATTCGAGCGTCCCGGCGCGTCGAACAGTCCCGCGAAAGACGATGTGCTGCAAAGTAGCAGGATCAGCGTAAGGATGCGTTGAGCCATGAGAGGTAATCACTGTCTCTGTGAGTAACGGGTAAAACCAGAAGTTCGGGCGTTTGATAAGGATGATGCGACTTCAGGCAATCGAGTAAGGCTTGCTGGTGCGCCACCGACGTTTTCAGGATCATTTGCACCTCATATTCCTGCTCCAGCTTCCCTTCCCAGTAGTACAGAGAGGTCGCGCCGGGGATCAGCGTGGCGCAGGCGGCCAGCTTTTCAGCCAGCGCTTTAGCGGCCAGATCCTGAGCAGTGGCTTCATCCGGTGCGGTGCAAAGCACGACAACGGCATCGGGGATGGACTCGTCCTGACGGCTAACATCAAGCATAAACACCTCGAATGAGAGAAAGACCTGCAACGAAGGGGTCACTATACAATGGACGGCGGAAGGATGTTAGACAAAGGGAGGGGAAAAACGGGGCGTGAATACGCCCCGTGGGTCATACTTACAGCATGAAGCTGCCCAGCAGGAAGCCGAAGCAGACCGCCAGAACCACACCCAGCGTACCAGGGATGAAGAACGGGTGGTTGAAGACAAACTTACCGATACGCGTGGTGCCGGTGTCGTCCATTTGTACCGCCGCGACCAGCGTCGGATAGGTCGGCAGAATGAACAGACCAGAAACCGCCGCAAACGATGCGACCGCCGTCAGGGGAGAAACGTTCAGCGCCAGCGCCATCGGCATCAGTGCTTTTGCGGTTGCCGCCTGAGAGTAAAGCAGCGCAGAAGCAAAGAAGAAGATCACCGCCAGCAGCCACGGATGGCCCTGAATCACTTCACCCGCAGTATCTTTGATCCAGTCGATGTTGTGAGACACGAAAGTGTCACCCAGCCATGCCACGCCCAGGATACAAATACAGGCGCTCATACCGGCTTTGAAAGTACTGGAGTTGAGGATAGCGTCAGTTTCCACTTTGCACAGAATGGTGGTCAGCGTCGCGACGCTCAGCATGATGATCAGGATAGCATTAGTGGTGTTCATCAGCGGCTTCTCAACCAGGCCGAGGCTTGGGCTGTTGATAATCGCGTAAACCACCACGCACACCACGCCCAGCAGGAACAGCCAGACGGAGCTTTTCGCCATTGGTTTGATGTCAATCTGCTTCTCACCGCGCAGTTCAATCAGACCTTCTTCCAGACGTTTACGGTATACCGGATCGTCAGAGAGTTTTGAGTTGAACAGCATGGTGACCAGGAAGGACATCACCAGAACCGCCAGCAGCGTGGACGGAATGACCACGGACAGCAGGTGGATGTAGCTAATGCCATGACCTTCCATCACAGAAGACATATACACCACCGCTGCGGAGATGGGCGATGCGGTAATCGCAATCTGTGCGGAAACCACTGCGGTGGACAGAGGACGGCAAGGCTTGATGCCTTGTTCCTTCGCCACTTCAGCGATAACCGGCAGCGTTGCCAGAGAGATGTTCCCGGTGCCTGCGAAAATAGTCAAAAAGTAAGTGACGATCGGTGCGAGGATCGTGATGTATTTTGGATTACGGCGCAGCAGCTTTTCCGTCTGGTTAACCAGATAGTCAAGACCGCCCGCGACCTGCATTGCGGAGATGGCAGCGATAACCGCCATGATGATGGAAATGACATCGAACGGGATATTACCGGGTTTCACGCCGATAGCGGCAAGAACCAGAACACCCAGCCCACCTGCAAATCCAATACCGATGCCCCCTAGTCTGGCGCCCAAAAAGATTGCCAGCAAAACAATGATAAGTTCGACAACTATCATATTAGCCTTCCTTGTTGTTTAACAAGTTGATATTAAATTGTTGTTATTTGGTAACTTCTTATATGAAAAAGGGCACGTCATCTGACGTGCCCTCTTTGGTACTACCCTGTATGATTACTGTTCGCTTTCATCAGTATAGCGTTTTGCTTTGTAAGCAGGGTGCATCAGGTTTTGTGCGGAGAAAATATCGTCTAGCTCTGCTTCAGTCAACAGACCACGCTCCAGCACCACTTCACGGACGCTCTTACCGGTTTCGGCGCAAATCTTACCAACGATGTCGCCGTTGTGGTGGCCGATGAACGGGTTGAGGTAGGTGACAATACCAATAGAGTTGAAGACGTACCCTTCGCACACGTCTTTGTTAGCGGTGATACCGTTAACGCATTTTTCCAGCAGGTTATAGCAAGCGTTGCTCAGAATGTGGATAGATTCGAACATCGCCTGACCAATAACGGGCTCCATCACGTTCAGCTGCAACTGACCCGCTTCAGACGCCATGGTAACAGTGGTGTCGTTACCAATAACTTTGAAGCACACCTGGTTTACGACTTCTGGCACAACCGGGTTCACTTTGGCTGGCATGATGGAAGAGCCCGCTTGCAGTTCCGGCAGGTTGATCTCATTCAGGCCAGCACGTGGGCCAGAGGAGAGCAGACGCAGGTCGTTACAGATTTTGGACATCTTCACGGCAAGGCGTTTCAGCGCGCTGTGCACCATGACATAAGCGCCGCAGTCAGAGGTCGCTTCGATCAGGTCTTCAGCCGGTACGCAGGCGAAACCTGTTACTTCCGCCAGTTTCTGGACAGCCAGCGGGGAGTATTCTTTCGGGGTATTCAGACCGGTACCGATAGCCGTTGCGCCAAGGTTAACTTCCAGCAGCAGCTCGGCGGTACGCTCGATGTTTTTCACTTCTTCTTTCAGCAGGACGCTGAACGCGCGGAATTCCTGACCCAGCGTCATTGGCACCGCATCCTGCAACTGGGTACGACCCATTTTCAGGATGTCCTGGAATTCGACAGCTTTACGTTCAAAGCCTTCACGCAGCTGGTTAATGGCGTCGATCAGTTTAACGATAGAGGCGTAAACCGCGATGCGGAAACCGGTTGGGTAGGCGTCGTTAGTAGACTGACATTTGTTCACGTGGTCGTTCGGATTCAGGTACTGATATTCACCTTTCTGGTGACCCATCAGCTCCAGCCCGATATTGGCCAGCACTTCGTTGGTGTTCATGTTAACGGAAGTGCCCGCGCCGCCCTGGTAGACATCTACCGGGAACTGGTCCATGCATTTGCCGTTATTCAGGACTTCATCACATGCGGCGATGATTGCATTCGCCACACTCTTAGGAATGGTTTGCAGCTCTTTGTTCGCCAGAGCCGCGGCCTTCTTCACCATTACCATTCCGCGCACAAACTCAGGGATATCGCTGATTTTGCTGTTGCTAATGTAGAAGTTTTCAATCGCTCTCAGAGTGTGAACACCATAGTAGGCTTCAGCTGGAACTTCCCTGGTACCCAACAGATCTTCTTCGATACGAATGTTGTTTAACATGTGAACCTTCTTTTTTAAAGCTGCCAATGAATGCACTAAACACACAGAACATATGTGGTTTCGATTGTTTCTTGACCGACGATTATCCCCTCCGTCAGTCTGGTATACGAGATCATATGCTGCTGCAGGAATTGTGCCGTAATCTGGATCACTTTAAGTGGTACTAATTACCCCTTAATTATTATTTTGTGAAATATGTCACCGCTTCAGGATTAACTCCAAAAATAAGTGTACAAACAGCTTGAAATTTTGCGAACTACCCCAACAACTGACTAATGCGAATCGCAACCAATTTCAGGCCGACGTGGGTGAAACGGCGGTCTGCCACAGGAGAACCCCTTGCGCTGGATACCGTTACTTGCTGTCTTTCTCTATGTTTATATTGAGATTTCTATCTTTATTCAGGTCGCCCATGTGTTGGGCGTGCTGATGACCCTGATCCTCGTCATCTTCACGTCGGTGATTGGGATGTCGCTGGTGCGTAACCAGGGATTTAAGAATTTTATGCTGATGCAGCAGAAAATGGCGGCGGGTGAGAGCCCGGCGGCGGAGATGATCAAGAGCGTGTCGCTGATCATTGCCGGTCTGCTGCTGTTGTTGCCTGGCTTTTTTACCGACTTCCTCGGCTTGCTTCTTTTATTACCCCCAGTGCAAAAGCATCTGACGATGAAGCTGCTGCCGCATTTGCGTTTTTCCCGAATGCCGGGCGGTGGATTTAGCGCCGGAACGGGCGGCGGCGAGACGTTTGACGGCGAGTTTCAGCGTAAAGATGAAGAGCGTGACCGGATCGAACATAAAGACGATCGCCGCGATTGATTGCTTTGTGACCGTGCAGGCCCGGAACGCTGTGCGTCGGCCGGGCCACTCGAACTACAACCGACTTTCCACTTTTTTCCGTTTCGGCAAACACAGCCATAATCCGGCCAGCATCACCAGTGCGTACAGGCTTTTCCAGCCCACCATCGCCAGCAACAGCAAACATAATGCCCCGCCAACCACCGCCAGCGCGCGGTAGCGACCTTTCAGCAGGCGGCATCCGGCCAGCATGCACAGCAGATAAATCATGATAAAGATGCCGTTGGCGTAGACGATCAGCGCATCAAGATTGATCTCCAGCGCGTAAATACACAGTGTGCTGACTACACAACAACCCAACACGGCATTCAATGCATTACGCGGAATGTGGCGTGGCGAGAGGCGGGCCAGATAATGATCGGGCTTATATTGCGCCTGGGACCACACCAGGCGGGCAAAGCTCTGGATATAAATATTGAGGCTGGCAAAGCAGGCCAGATATCCAATGACGCAAGCCACCCACAGCGCCTGCACGCCAAACAGCCGCACCACGATGTCAGGCAGCGATGCTGCGGCCGCCATCGTCTCGCCATAGGCGCCAAAATGCAGTACCACAACGGTGCAGCCCCAGTAGACGGAGCCCGCCAGCAGCAGGCCAATCATCAGCGCGCGGGGGAAATCGCGTTCCGGTTTTTTAAATTCAGAGGCGAGATGAGCGAACGCTTCCAGACCCACAAAACACCAGAACATCACCGACAGCGCGGAAAACAATCCTGACATCTCTATTTCGCCAGGGGCAGGGAAGGGGATTTCCGCCGGTTTCAGGTCGCCTGCCCACCAGATAGCGACAATCAGCGCGACGATAAGCCCGGCAATTACCGATTGCAGATTGGCGCTGGAGCTGGCGCCGCGCGAACCGATGTACCACACCAGCGCCAGCGTGCCCAGTTCCGCGAGCAAAAGCTGCCAGCCGTGCCAGCCAAACATCGCCTGGCCAAATCCGGCGGCGATATGCAGGGCGGCGGGGAGCCCCACGGGGATCACGGATAAAAACAGCCAACCGGTGACGCGTTCCAGATGTGGACCAAACGCCATGCCGACGAAATGAGCGACGCCGCCCGCGCTGGGGTAGTGGCGGCCCAACAGTGCAAAGACAATCGCGATGGGAAACACTAAAACGATCAAAATTGGCCAGGCCCACAGGCTATTGTTGCCTGCAACCAGCGCCGCCAGCGCCGGAACGGCGAAGACGCCGGTGCCTAATAACGATGTCGACAACAGGCCGATGCCCTGAGCCAGTCCCAGCTCTTGTTTCAGTCCACTCATGAGAAGTTATCCGGTTGCGCCTGGTGTCAGGCAACTGCGCAGATTTTCGATGGTATCACAATCAGATTTGCTTATGACGCAGGCGATTAAATAGACGAGAAATGTGAGGTAAGCCGTGTTTTTACAGGATTTTTCGCTGAAGATAATTTTTTTTTGCGTTACCCCTTGAAGGGGTAAAACCCCATCCCCATCTCTCTGGTCACTAGCCGGGGAACCTTTACGGGCCGGCGTCACCCATAACTGATAAAGACCTTCTCAAAGGAGAGCTATCAATGAGTATTCGTCCGTTACATGATCGTGTGATCGTCAAGCGTAAAGAAGTTGAATCCAAATCAGCTGGCGGCATCGTACTTACCGGTTCTGCAGCGGGTAAATCAACACGTGGCGAGATCATCGCTGTCGGTAAGGGCCGCATCCTGGATAACGGTACCGTGCAACCGCTGGACGTGAAAGTCGGCGACATCGTGATTTTCAACGATGGTTACGGTGTGAAGTCTGAGAAGATCGACAATGAAGAAGTGTTGATCATGTCTGAAAGCGACATTCTGGCAATTGTTGAAGCGTAATTAACGCACGAAACTGTACGAATTTGAGGAAATAAGAACATGGCAGCTAAAGACGTAAAATTCGGTAACGACGCTCGTGTGAAAATGCTGCGCGGCGTAAACGTACTGGCAGACGCAGTGAAAGTGACCCTCGGACCGAAAGGCCGCAACGTTGTCCTGGACAAATCCTTCGGTGCCCCGACCATCACTAAAGATGGCGTATCCGTAGCACGTGAAATCGAACTGGAAGACAAGTTCGAAAACATGGGCGCGCAGATGGTAAAAGAAGTGGCCTCTAAAGCGAACGACGCTGCGGGCGACGGTACGACCACTGCAACCGTACTGGCTCAGTCCATCATTACTGAAGGTCTGAAAGCCGTTGCTGCGGGCATGAACCCGATGGATCTGAAACGTGGTATCGACAAAGCTGTCGCTGCGGCGGTTGAAGAACTGAAAGCGCTGTCCGTACCGTGCTCTGACTCCAAAGCGATTGCTCAGGTAGGGACCATCTCCGCGAACTCCGACGAAACCGTGGGTAAACTGATCGCGGAAGCGATGGACAAAGTCGGCAAAGAAGGCGTGATCACCGTTGAAGACGGTACCGGTCTGCAGGACGAACTGGATGTGGTTGAAGGTATGCAGTTCGACCGCGGCTACCTGTCTCCATACTTCATCAACAAGCCGGAAACTGGCGCAGTAGAACTGGAAAGCCCGTTCATCCTGCTGGCTGACAAGAAAATCTCCAACATCCGTGAAATGCTGCCGGTTCTGGAAGCCGTTGCGAAAGCAGGCAAACCGCTGCTGATCATTGCGGAAGATGTGGAAGGCGAAGCGCTGGCGACCCTGGTGGTTAACACCATGCGCGGCATCGTGAAAGTGGCTGCGGTTAAAGCGCCTGGCTTCGGCGACCGTCGTAAAGCGATGCTGCAGGATATCGCAACCCTGACCGGCGGTACCGTTATCTCTGAAGAGATCGGTATGGAACTGGAAAAAGCCACCCTGGAAGACCTGGGCCAGGCAAAACGCGTTGTGATCAATAAAGACACCACCACCATCATCGATGGCGTGGGTGAAGAAGCGGCAATCCAGGGGCGTGTGACGCAGATTCGTCAGCAGATCGAAGAAGCCACTTCTGACTACGATCGTGAAAAACTGCAGGAGCGCGTAGCGAAACTGGCAGGCGGCGTGGCAGTGATCAAAGTTGGCGCGGCGACCGAAGTTGAAATGAAAGAGAAAAAAGCGCGCGTTGAAGATGCCCTGCACGCGACTCGTGCTGCGGTAGAAGAAGGCGTGGTTGCCGGTGGTGGTGTTGCGCTGATTCGCGTGGCAAGCAAAATCGCCGAGCTGAAAGGTCAGAACGAAGATCAGAACGTCGGTATTAAAGTTGCGCTGCGCGCAATGGAAGCGCCTCTGCGTCAGATCGTGCTGAACTGCGGCGAAGAACCGTCTGTTGTGGCTAACACCGTGAAGAGCGGCGACGGCAACTACGGTTACAACGCGGCAACTGAAGAATACGGCAACATGATCGACATGGGTATCCTGGATCCGACCAAAGTAACCCGTTCTGCACTGCAGTACGCGGCTTCTGTGGCTGGCCTGATGATCACCACCGAGTGCATGGTGACTGACCTGCCGAAAAGCGATGCGCCTGACTTAGGTGCTGCTGGCGGCATGGGCGGCATGGGTGGTATGGGCGGCATGATGTAATTTAATCCTCATACTTCCCGCCGCAGGTACGTTGGCAGCGTTTCTCTGCCCAGGAGCTTACTGATGTAAGCTCCTGGAGATAAAAGAACTTGCCGCCTGCCTGCAACGTGAAATATCGATTAAATACGCATAACGAACATATTGCGAAAAATGAGAAACCCCCGGGCAGAAATGTCCGGGGGTTTTTCTTTTAGTCATCTTTTTAGTATAAGATTCAACTACGGACAACGAGTCCAGCTCATTGATTATGGGGAATAACATGCACGTGAAATATTTAGCAGGGATCGTCGGTGCCGCGCTACTGATGGCGGGTTGTAGCTCCAGCAACGAACTGAGCGCTGCCGGTCAAAGCGTTCGCTTCATGGAAGAAAAGCCAGGCGCGGAGTGCCAACTGATTGGTACGGCAACCGGTAAGCAAAGCAACTGGCTTTCTGGTCAGCATGGCGAGGAAGGCGGTTCTATGCGCGGCGCGGCAAACGATCTGCGTAACCAGGCTGCGGCAATGGGCGGCAATGTGCTTTACGGCGTAAGCAGCCCATCACAGGGGATGTTATCCAGTTTTGTCCCGACCGCCAGTGAAATGACGGGACAAGTTTATAAGTGCCCTAATTAATCGCACTCTCCTTGCCGGATGGCGACGTGACGCGACTTATCCGGCCTACGGCTCCTGTAGGCCTGATAAACGCAGCGCCGTCAGGCATTCCGCGGGGCCTTATCCGACTGAACGCGTAAGTAGTGCAACGCGCGCAGGCACTGTTCCTGAGTGAGCTTCTGCGTTTTCCCTGTGGCCAGCGTTCTGGCGAATACCTGACACGGCTTTCCTGCCAGCTTTTTCAGTCTCGGACTAAAGTCGAGCAGCCGACGTGAAATCGACTCCACCTCTTTATTACCGGAAGGCGAGCGGGTTTTTACCACAACGCCGCTGTGCTGCTCTTTTCCGGTTTCATCGGTATAACGGTAAAGCACCGCGACATAGTGGCTGAAAAGCGCGTGTTTCCAGTCCGGTTGCGCGTAGGCGTCATATTCCAGATTATCATTGCTCTTGCAGTCGGCGTCATATAACGGCAGGAAGTCGAGAAGAGAAGAAATCCGCAGCGCCAGTTCACGCATACCGGCATTACTCAACGCCCGAACTATCGCCTGGACCAGCATTTCAATCTGCAGCTCGTTAATTATCAATTCACAGCGGCTGCCGTCGTGAAGCTGGCAGACGAACAGTAAGTCCTCGCTATTTGCCTCGGATAAGGTGACAGAAACAATGCGCCGGTTAACATCGGCGTGTTTAAGTTCGTCTTCCACCATGGACGGGGTGTTATCCAACAGCTTTTTACTGACCTTATCGCGCGCTTTCTCATAGTACTGCCGCTGTTCCGCATTTAATTGCTGCTTTTCATGGAGGCGGCTTTCCAGCGCGATCAGCAGATCCCTTAACTCCAGCGCGGTCAAAAAGAACAGTGATTCTTTATTTCTTGGCTCTTTTATTTTCAGCGCCAGCGCCATAAATTCATTCGATTTACGAATAACACCTGTATTAATGCCTTTGATACTCATAGCCATCAAGGTTCTCCCTAACCAATTATTAATTAAATCATTAGTTACGAGCTATATATATGTTTTTTAAATATATAATGCGACAGTTATCGTTAAAGTAACATAATGTAGAGCGGGAAAGCGGGTAATTTAAATGGAGGTGTCCGGAACCGGACACCTTTTGTGGCTTATTGCTGACGTAGCTGTAAGTCGAGGGGCGTTTTACTGGGCTCGCCGCCAATTTCCCGCGCCAGTTTAGGCACCAGATAACCCGACACCAGCGTTAACAGTTCGCGCATAATCTGGCGCGCTTCGTCATCGGTGACCATGAAATGCGCTGCGCCCTGCACTTTATCCAGTACGTGCAGGTAATAGGGCATCACGCCCGCGTCGAACAGGGCGTTGCTGAGAGCGGCAAGCGTCCGGGCGTTGTCATTTACGCCGCGCAGCAGGACGCTCTGGTTAAGCAGCGTGACGCCAGCCGTGCGCAATTTCGCCATAGCGTCCCGAAAACTGGCGTCGATTTCATTGGCGTGGTTGATATGGTTCACCAGCAGGATCTGGAGAGAAGAGTGCGCGAAGCGGGCCACCAATCCCTCCGTGATGCGCGCTGGAATAACAATCGGCAAGCGACTGTGTATGCGCAGACGCTTTACGTGTCGGATGGCCTCCAGTTGGGTGAGCAGCCAGTCCAGCTCGTGGTCTTTTGCCATCAGCGGATCGCCGCCGGAAAAAATGATCTCATCCAGCTCCGGATGGGCGCTGATATAGTCCAGCGCGGCCTGCCAGTTGCGTTTATTGCCCTGATTTTCCGCATAAGGAAAGTGACGGCGGAAGCAATAACGACAATTTACCGCGCAGCCGCCTTTCACTAAAAGCAGCGCCCGGTTGTGGTATTTATGCAGCAGTCCGGGCACCACGCTGTGCTGCTCATCGAGCGGATCGGTGGAAAAACCGGGCGCGGCGATAAACTCCTCTTGCGAAGTAAGTACTTGACGTAAAAGCGGATCGTCAGGGTTACCTTTCTCCATGCGCGCGATAAACGCCCGCGGCACGCGAAGGGCGAACAGACGTCTGGCGTCACGCCCGGCTAACAGGTTTTCGTCTGCCTCTATGTTTAAAAGACGCAGGAGCTCATCGGGATCGGTCACAACATCGGCAAGTTGCGATAACCAATCTTCTCTGGATGGGGTATTTAGGGTTACAATATGCGCCATTTTGTGGCTTAGCTACCAGTTAACAATTTTCAGAGGGCCTTATGGCAACGTACTATAGCAACGATTTTCGCGCTGGTCTTAAAATCATGTTGGACGGCGAACCTTATGCGGTTGAAGCCAGCGAATTCGTTAAACCAGGTAAAGGTCAGGCTTTTGCTCGCGTTAAGCTGCGCCGCCTGCTGACCGGTACTCGCGTAGAGAAAACCTTCAAATCTACTGACTCCGCAGAAGGCGCTGACGTAGTCGATATGAACCTGACTTACCTGTACACCGACGGTGAGTTCTGGCACTTCATGAACAACGAAACCTTTGAGCAACTGTCTGCTGATGCGAAAGCGATCGGCGACAACGCGAAATGGCTGCTGGACCAGGCTGAGTGCATCGTAACCCTGTGGAACGGCCAGCCGATCTCCGTCACGCCGCCGAACTTCGTTGAGCTGGAAATCGTTGATACCGACCCGGGTCTGAAAGGCGATACCGCAGGGACTGGCGGCAAGCCGGCAACGCTGTCCACTGGCGCAGTGGTTAAAGTTCCGCTGTTCGTTCAGATTGGCGAAGTGATCAAAGTGGATACGCGTTCAGGCGAATACGTTTCCCGCGTTAAATAATCCATCTCATCCTGAAGGATGGTGTGGATCAGCATAAATTTGGTGCAGCCCTTTCGCTGCACCACTGTTTTCCAGGGCAGGAATGATGAAACGTCTTCTCGGTCTTGTAACACTGATTCTTTTCACCACATCGTTGCTGGCGGGCTGCAATACCGCACGGGGCTTTGGTGAGGACATGAAACATCTCGGCAACTCCATTTCGAACGCCGCCAGCTAATTTTTTCTCGTCTTCCTAAAAATTGTCTCTGTTCCGTCATTTTTCCGGATCTTGTCTATGATTAAGTAGCAATACTCAAATAACATTGGCTAGAAAAGGAAGACGTTATGGTTAAGAAAACAATTGCAGCGATCTTTTCAGTGTTAGTGCTTTCCTCCGTGTTGACTGCCTGTAATACCACGCGAGGCGTTGGTCAGGATATTTCTGACGGCGGCGATGCTATTTCCGGCGCGGCGACAAGAGCTCAGCAGTAACAGCGTAAACGGTACGGCAACCCTGTCGTGCCGTTAACTTTTCATTTCGGAAAGCGCCAGAAAAGGTGAAAAGCGATTGTCCATGTGTAGCTTCATACGGATATTGCGCTTATAGGTATAGACCGTCTTTGCGTGAATGCTGAGCGCACAGGCGATGGCGTTATTACTTGCCCCTTCCATCCACATCGTCAGTACCTTTTCTTCCTGCGGCGTCAGTAAGGGCGAAGCATTGCCAGGCGCTTCTGCGACGGAACCGCTGAGCAACGCATTGTGAATATTTTCCGCCAGTTCCGGCAGAGCAACCTGCTTCGACAACGCGGCATAAACCGGGTAGCGCTGGGTTTCCGCCAGACCGCCAGACTCCAGCAAAATGAGTGGGCTGCTACCGCAGGCGAGAACAAACGGCGCAATGTACTGAACAGAACGCGCATCATTCAGAAAGCCATAAAGATCGGCGATCACCAGGTGCGGTTTCCACTGCTGGATATGCTCCTTCACCAACAGCAGGTTGTTAAGCCCGGAGACCAGAAATGAATGATTAAAGAATTCAGAACGATTAAGCCACGCCTCGATCCCGGAACGGGTAAAGTGGCAACGGTCAATCACGAGTATTTTCAACATAACGTTTTCGCATTCAGAAGTAAGGCTAGTGGCTTCCTGACTTCAGAAAGCGTCCCATCATAGAGAAGTCCGATCAGTGCTGAATGCGTAAAATGCGCTTCGAAATGCGCCTAATTCGACGCTTTAGCGGGCAAAAGAGAAAAAAGTTGAAATTTATCCCCGCTCAGGCAAAATTATTTTTCTACTCATCGCGTTGCAGGACGACCTGCAAACGCGTCTTTCATCGGGGACGGCCCCATTTCTACGGAGCCTGATATGTCCTGGATAATCTTGTTAATTGCGGGTCTGCTTGAAGTGGTTTGGGCGGTTGGCCTGAAATACACTCACGGATTCAGTCGCCTGACGCCGAGCGTCATCACCATCGCCGCGATGATTGTCAGTATGGCGCTTCTCGCCTGGGCGATGAAAACGCTGCCCGTCGGTACCGCCTATGCCGTGTGGACCGGAATCGGCGCCGTCGGGGCCGCCATTACCGGTATTGTGCTGCTGGGAGAGTCAGCCAACCCGATGCGTCTCGCCAGCCTGGCGCTGATAGTCGTTGGGATTATTGGCCTGAAGCTGAGCACCCATTAAGCGCCGGGTTGCTTCACCCAAATTAATTTACTGACATCAAAACCTTGCCGGGTCGCGACGGCCAGCATCTGCTGCTTCATTTCATCGGAAATGGTCGGGGTGCGTGAGAGTATCCACAGGTAGTCGCGATCCGGACCGCAAACCAGCGCGTGGCGATACTCTCTGTCGAGCGCGATAACGTTATATCCGCCGTAGAACGGTCCGAAGAAAGAGACTTTCAGCGCCGCGCGGCTGGGATCGCCAGTAAAATAGGCTTTTCCTTCCGTCTGCTGCCATCGGCCTCTGTCCGGGTTATAGCCTTTATTGACGACGTTAAGACCGCCGTCGTCGCGCTGACTGTAGGTTGCCGTCACTTTTTCCAAACCACGTTCAAAGCGGTGATCGAAACGAGCTATCTCATACCAACTGCCGAGGTAACGTTTCGCGTCGAAGTTTGTGACCACCGTGACGCCGCGTGGTGGTGTTGGATTACTGCAGGAGACGACCAGGAAAGCCGCGGTGACAGCGGCAACGACGGGGAGCAGGCGCATAGGTCTTCCTTAAGCGGTTTTTACTTAAGTGTAGAACCTGGCGGGAAAATAGCGGCAGAAGGGAGAAAAAATTGCCCTCTTATCAGGCTGACAAGAGGGCAGAGGATTTAGATGCTGACAATCCCGATAGCGGTGACAACCGTCAGAATAGCCGCCAGACCGTAGAAGACCCACTTGCCAGCCGGCACGTGGATTTTCAGATCATGCATTGCATGGTGCATGCGGTGTAAACCACACCACAGCGGCAGGACGATCATCAGGAACAGAAACGCACGACCAATGAAGCTCTGGGCAAACGCCAGTACGCGCTCAAAGCTCAGGGCATCGCCCGGGAACAGACCCAGCGGCAGCAAAATACCCACCAGCAGAACCATTACCGGCGCGATGATCGCGCTCCACATACCGCCTGCGCCAAACAGACCCCAGAATACCGGTTCGTCAGAACGTTTTGGGTTTGGATTAATCATCCCGGACTCCTTACCAGAACAGGGCAACAAACAGTATGACTACGGTCACGACCGCAGTAACCACCCAGAGACCTTTAATGATCGGCTCTGGCCCCATTTTTTCATCTTTTACGATAATGTTGGCGGCTTTCGGCGCCAGCTCAAACCAGGTTTTGGTGTGCAGCAGCGCTGCCGCCAGGGCGATCAGGTTGAGGATCACCACCACCGGGTTTTGCAGGAAGCCTACGAAGCCTGCCCAGGATTCCACGCCATGCTTGAGCGCGAACAGACCGAAAATCAGCTCAATACTGAACCACACTGCCGGAACGGCGGTGCCTTCGCGCAGCATGTAAAAGCGATAAAACGGCAGTTTTTTCCACCAGGTGGACGTCATCGGCCGCACATAGGGTTTGCGTTTAGTCGTCATGTTGCACTCCTTAGCGTGGTTTCAGGGTGGCGATAAGAAAGTCTTTCGAGCTTTCCACTTTACCCTGCTGAATGGCCGCAGCCGGATCGACGTGTTTCGGACAGACTTCGGAGCAATAGCCCACAAAAGTACAGCTCCATACGCCATTCTGACTGTTCAACTGCGCCATACGCTCCTTCTTACCGTGGTCGCGGCTGTCTTCGTTGTAACGATGCGCCAGCGTAATCGCCGCCGGACCGATGAACTCAGGGTTCAGGCCGAACTGCGGGCAGGCGGCATAGCACAGACCACAGTTGATGCAACCAGAAAACTGGTGATACTTCGCCATCTGTGCCGGGGTCTGGACGTTCGGTCCTTGATCCGTGGTGCGCGGATTGCCGATGATGTACGGCTTGATCGCCTCCAGACTTTCAATAAAGTGCGTCATATCGACGACCAGATCGCGTTCGATCGGGAAGTTGCCCAGCGCTTCCACCTTGATGCCGTTGGTGTAATCACGCAGGAAGGTTTTGCACGCCAGTTTCGGTACGTTGTTCACCATCATGCCGCAGGAACCGCAGATCGCCATACGGCAGGACCAGCGGTAGCTCAGGTCCGGCGCCAGGTTATCTTTGATATAGCCCAGCGCATCCAGCAGTGAGGTGGTTTCATCATAGGGCACTTCGTAGAAAGCACTGTGCGGCGCGGTGTCGGTTTCAGGGTTGTAGCGCACCACCTCAACTTTCAGGTTTTTCATCTCAGCCATTACGCCTTCTCCTTCTTATCGGCTGCTTCCGCTTCCGCACCGTAAACGCGTTTCGCAGGCGGCAGCGTGGTGATTTTCACGTCGCTATAATCAAGGCGAGTCGTGCCATCAGCATCGCGGAAGGCGAGAGTATGTTTGAGGAAGTTGACGTCGTCACGCTCGGTGCAGCCTTCATCCAGACGCTGGTGCGCGCCGCGTGATTCCTTACGTGCCAGCGCGGAGTGCGCCATACATTCTGCCACGTTCAGACCGTGACCCAGTTCGATCGTGTAAAGCAGGTCGGTGTTGAACACGCTGGAGTTGTCGGTAATGCGCACGCGTTTGAAGCGTTCCTGCAACTCGGCCAGCTTGTCCACGGTTTTCTGCATCAGTTCCGGCGTACGGTAGATGCCGCAACCTTCTTCCATGGACAGACCCATTTCGTCGCGGATCTTCGCCCAGTTTTCATTACCTTCCTGGTTAACCAGGTCTTTCAGGCGTTTTTCAACGTCCGCAACCTGTGCGTTCAGCGCGGCGTCATTAGCGGTGTCTGCGGTCGACGCGCGCTCCATCGCCTGCTCGCCCGCCAGACGACCAAAGACCACCAGCTCGGCCAGCGAGTTAGAGCCCAGGCGGTTAGCGCCGTGCAGACCAACGGAAGAACATTCGCCGACGGCAAACAGACCTTTAATGCGGGTTTCGCAGTTCTGATCGGTTTCGATACCGCCCATGGTGTAGTGCGCGGTTGGACGAACCGGAATCGGCTCTTTCACTGGATCGACGCCCACGTAGGCTTTCGCCAGTTCGCAGATAAACGGCAGACGTTCGAGCAGTTTCTTCTCGCCCAGATGACGCAGGTCGAGGTGAACCACATCGCCGCGCGGGGTTGAAATGGTGTTGCCTTTACGCCATTCGTGCCAGAAGGCCTGAGAAACTTTGTCGCGCGGGCCCAGTTCCATGTATTTGTTTTTCGGCTCGCCCAGCGGGGTTTCCGGACCCATACCGTAGTCCTGCAGATAGCGGTAGCCGTTTTTGTTGACCAGGATACCGCCTTCACCACGGCAACCTTCGGTCATCAGAATACCGGAACCTGGCAGACCGGTCGGGTGATACTGAACGAATTCCATATCACGCAGCGGAACGCCGTGGCTCAGCGCCATGCCCATGCCGTCGCCGGTCACGATGCCGCCGTTGGTGTTGTAACGATACACACGGCCTGCGCCGCCGGTCGCCATCACCACCGCGTTCGCGCGGATCTGCACTAATGTGCCTTCCATCATGTTCATCGCGACCAGGCCGCGAGCGTGTCCCTCATCAACCAGGATATCCAGAACAAAATGTTCGTCAAAACGTTGGATTTGTGGGAACTGCAGGGAGGTCTGGAACAGGGTGTGCAGCATATGGAAGCCGGTTTTATCCGCGGCAAACCAGGTACGCTCGATTTTCATCCCGCCGAAGCGACGGACGTTGACGCTACCGTCCGGACGACGGCTCCATGGGCAGCCCCATTGCTCCAGTTGGGTCATTTCGGTCGGACAGTGATGGACAAAGTAGTCCACGACATCCTGTTCACACAGCCAGTCTCCGCCCGCTACGGTATCATGAAAATGATAGTCGAAGCTGTCATGATCCTGGGCGACTGCGGCTGAGCCCCCTTCGGCAGCAACGGTGTGGCTGCGCATGGGGTACACTTTTGAGATCAGTGCGATTTTTGCGTTAGGATTTGCCTGCGCGGCAGCAATTGCAGCACGTAATCCCGCGCCACCGGCGCCTATAATGGCAAGATCGGCTTGAAAGGTTTGCACGACATTCCTCCAGATTGTTGTAATTTCACGACCTCGCATTTTCAGATAAAGACCCTGAATCATACGGGACGTGAATGCGTTTCCACTGCTCCTTTATAGGTACAACAGTATAGTCATTGCGATGTGCACGAAATTTGACGTGTTCGATTTTTTTAGCGCGTCAGAGGGGGGAATTATCATTGAATTTGATTAATTTAATTACTAAACCATCGTTGTACGCTTTTTTAACCCGGTAGCCCCGCTTTATTATTCCTGCGCAAAATTTGTTTCATTGGCGCGTTACGAGTAGACTTCGTGCCCTTGTCTTAAACTGGAGAAAGAACCATGAGCGAAACGGCAACCTGGCAGCCGAGCGCGTCCATACCTAACCTGTTAAAACGCGCGGCAATTATGACGGAAATTCGTCGTTTTTTCGCCGATCGCGGCGTGCTGGAGGTAGAGACGCCCTGCATGAGCCAGGCGACGGTCACAGACATTCATCTGTTCCCGTTCGAGACGCGTTTCGTCGGCCCCGGTCACTCCCAGGGGATGAACCTCTATTTAATGACCAGTCCGGAATACCACATGAAACGTCTGCTGGTGGCAGGCTGTGGTCCGGTCTTCCAGCTTTGTCGTAGCTTCCGTAATGAAGAGATGGGGCGCCATCACAACCCGGAATTCACCATGCTGGAGTGGTACCGTCCCCATTACGACATGTACCGGCTGATGAACGAAGTGGACGATCTGCTGCAACAGGTGCTGGAATGCCCGGCGGCGGAGAGCCTTTCTTATCAGCAGGCATTCCTGCGTCATCTGGAGATCGACCCGCTCTCCGCGGATAAGACGCAACTGCGAGAAGTCGCAGCGAAGCTGGACCTGAGCAATATTGCCGATACCGAAGAGGATCGCGATACGCTGTTGCAACTGTTGTTCACAATGGGCGTCGAGCCGCACATCGGTAAGGAAAAGCCGACGTTTGTGTACCATTTTCCGGCAAGCCAGGCATCGCTGGCGCAAATCAGCACGGAAGATCACCGCGTGGCGGAACGCTTTGAGGTCTACTACAAAGGTATTGAACTGGCGAATGGTTTCCACGAACTGACGGACGCGCGCGAACAGCAGCAGCGTTTTGAACAGGATAACCGTAAGCGTGCCGCCCGTGGCTTACCACAGCAGCCGATCGACAATAACCTGCTCGACGCGCTCAAAGTTGGGATGCCGGACTGTTCCGGCGTCGCGTTGGGCGTGGATCGCCTGGTGATGCTGGCGCTGGGGGCAGAAAGCCTTGCAGAAGTGATTGCCTTTACCGTCGACCGCGCATAGTGTTCTTGTTTTCCCTACAAAATGGTGTCATACGCGCCATTTTGTAGCACAAATTTTCAATTTCCCTCTAAAAGCCACATTTTAATACTGGTCATTTGTTACCATTCAGGTATCAATCCTGTGTTGATTTCACTTGCCGCTCTCCGCAATAGAGAGCGGTGCGATTCAGTGAGCGCGGTTTACTCAACGCGCTCAGAGTGAGGGATGGTTTCATGAGCCAGACAATAAAAAAGATGAGCCTGACAGGTCTCATCCTGATGATTTTTACTTCCGTTTTTGGATTTGCAAATAGCCCTTCCGCTTTTTACTTAATGGGTTATAGCGCAATCCCATGGTATATATTTTCTGCATTATTATTCTTTATTCCATTTGCATTAATGATGGCTGAAATGGGTTCCGCTTACCGAAAAGAGGAGGGCGGAATCTATTCCTGGATGAATAACAGCGTTGGACCGCGCTATGCTTTTATTGGCACGTTCATGTGGTTTTCATCTTACGTCATCTGGATGGTGAGTACTGCGGCGAAGGTGTGGGTGCCATTTTCCACCTTTGTGTTCGGCGCGGATATGACCCAACACTGGCGCATCGGCGGGCTTGAACCCACGCAGGTCGTAGGGCTGCTTGCCGTGGCGTGGATGATTATGGTCACCGGCGTGGCCGCGCGGGGGATTAATAAAATTGCTCGCGTTACGGCGGTTGGCGGCATTGCGGTGATGTGCCTGAATGCGGTTCTGCTGCTGGTGAGCATCGCCATTCTGTTATTAAACGGCGGACATTTCGCCGAGGAGATTAATTTCACCGCCTCGCCGAACACGGGCTATCAGTCTGGCCTGGCAATGCTGTCATTTGTGGTGTTCGCGATATTTGCCTATGGCGGTATTGAAGCGGTCGGCGGGCTGGTAGATAAAACCGAAAAACCGGAAAAGAACTTTGCGAAAGGCATCGTATTTGCGGCGATGGTTATTTCCGTCGGCTATTCGCTGGCGATATTTTTATGGGGTGTTAGCACCAACTGGCAGCAGGTACTCAGTAATAGCGCCGTGAACCTCGGAAATATTACCTATATCCTGATGAAAAGCCTTGGGATGACGCTGGGCAATGCGTTACATCTGTCGCCGGAAGCAGCGATAACCCTGGGCGTCTGGTTTGCGCGCATTACCGGTCTGTCGATGTTCCTCGCCTACACCGGCGCGTTCTTCACGCTGAGTTATTCACCGTTGAAAGCGATCATACAGGGAACGCCGAAAGCGTTATGGCCTGCGCCAATGACAAGACTCAACGCCGTCGGGATGCCGGCAACGGCGATGTGGATGCAGTGTCTGCTGGTGTGCCTGTTTATTCTGTTGGTCTCGTTTGGCGGCGACACCGCCTCGGCGTTTTATAACAAGCTGACGCTAATGGCGAATGTCTCAATGACCCTGCCGTACCTGTTCCTCGCGCTGGCGTTCCCGTTCTTTAAGGCGCGAACTGAGCTGGAAAGACCGTTTGTGATTTTCAAAACCAGAACATCGACGCTGGCCGCGACGGGTGTGGTGGTGCTGGTGGTGACGTTTGCCAACGTTTTCACGATCGTCCAGCCAGTGATCGAGGCCGGAGACTGGAACAGCGCGCTGTGGATGACCGGCGGACCGGTATTCTTTTCACTGCTGGCAATAACGATTTATCAGAACTATAGCCGCCGGTTGGCAAATCAGCCGCAGTGGGCGTTGGAATAAACAGAACGGCTGTAGACCTGATGGCGGCTTCGCCTTATCAGGCCTACACCTGCTTTACAAACTTCCTGCCGGGCGGCTACCGCGTCCGGCTGAGGTTAACGTTCTGGCCGTTTTCTTGCCGTTAAGACTTTCCAGACGCATCTGGAACGGTGGGAACGGCAAATCTATACCGTGCTCCTGGAAGCCCGCCAGAATCAACTGGTGGATTTCATGGCGTAGCGGCATTCTGTGGCCCATTTCCGCAGCATAGATGCGCAATTCAAAGATCTGAATCCCCTGTTGCAGGTCAACCAGAAAGACTTCCGGCGGCGGGTTATCAATCACCAGCGAACAACGCTCCGCCGCCGTGTAGAGGATCTGGGTGACCTCTTCGCTGTTAGCGTCAGAAGGGGCCGGAACGGTGAGCACCACGCGGGTTACCGAGTCGGACAGCGACCAGTTGATAAACTGCTCAGTAATAAACGCTTTGTTCGGCACGATAATCTCTTTACGATCCCAGTCGCTGATGGTGGTCGCGCGGGTGTTAATCTTCGTCACGCTGCCAGTCAGATCGCGGATCGTCACCGTATCGCCAATACGAATTGGCTTTTCAAACAGGATAATCAGACCCGAGATAAAGTTTGCGAAGATCTCCTGCAAGCCAAAGCCAAGACCCACACCGAGCGCCGCGACCAGCCATTGCAGTTTTGACCATTCGATACCAATCATCGAGAAGCCGACCAGCCCGCCGATCAGCATCAGCAGGTATTTGGTTATGGTGGTAATGGCGTAGCCGGTGCCTGGCGTCAGATCGAGATGCTGTAACAGCGCCAGCTCCAGCAGTGCGGGAAGATTACGCACCAGTTGCGTGGTGATGATAAACACCAGAATCGCAATCAGCACCGCGCCCAGCGTGATTGGCTCGAGGCTTTCGACGCCCTGCACCGTGGAGGTGACATCCCAGAGCGAGATATTTTCCAGGAAGCCGAACGCGGAATGGATCTCCGACCACAATACAATCACCGACAGCAAGGCGATCAGCATCAGGATAGAACGCACCAGACGTAATGACTGGGTACTGATGGCATCGAGATCGACTTCGCTTTCATCGATGTCAACGGTGCCTTCAAGGCTGGTGGAATGGGCCGGTTCTTCTTCGCCACGGGCACGCTGCGCCAGCATTTCCGCCCGACGGTGCTTCGCGCGGTCAAAGGCCAGCCTCCGCCGCTGGATCAGCATCCAGCGGCGAATGACGTGATAAATCACCAGCAGCAGGAACCAGATAGCGACGGAGGTTTCCAGCCGCGCCAGCAGCGCCTGTGCGGTGGCGAGATAGCCCACCGCCGCCGCCAGAATCGCCAGCAGCGGCGCGCCGATCATCATGTTCCACAGCATACTGTTGACCATATTGTCGCCGTTGCCTTCTTTATCGAGATAAAGCGGGATCCCGGCCTTTTTCAGACTCAACGTCACCAGCGCCAGCGCGCCGCAAATCAATATAAAGCACAGGCGCCCCAACGAGCCGGAAAATTCCCGGTCATTCAGGTTATCAAACATAATCAGCGCCATAATCAGCGGCACAATCAGACCGATACTCATCAGGTAATACCGCATCGCCCGCGTGACGCGCTGGCGTGGCCAGCCAAAGTGGGCGATAAACAGACCATTCGGGCGGGCAAAGGTCGCGCAGATCATCACGACCCACAGCAGCGGCACAGTCGCCGTGACGCCGTCGCCTATCGCGACCGCCAGCGGATACGGCCAGGCTTCGCGCAGACCGTAGCCTAGCGTCATCCACAGCACCGGCAACGGCGAGGCCACCAGTATCGACCAGAACACGGTGCGCAGCGTCAGCCAGAAGTGGTCCTGGGTCACTTTGCCGACTTTGGCGGCGGAACGTTCGAGAAACCGGGTAAAGTGGCGACGCGAATAAATGCTAAAGCCCACCAGAATCAGCGCGCCGAACAGCGGTAACAGCGTTTCCCGGCTGGTTAACATCATCAGGCTGGCTTTGCCCAGTTGGCTGACGGTGTCGAGCGATATCAGACGGCGCAGATCCTGGACAATATCGATTGGCCAGGAGAACGACAGAGGGCGCACGTCGGAGGTCCAGAAAAGATAGCGGTGGGTCGCCTCGTTGACCTCTTTCAGGGCGTCTTCAAGCTGGCTATTGGACACCTTCAGCTTGGTCAGTTCGAGTATCAGCGTGTCGCCGCCCTGGAGCAGCGAATTCAGCAGCTCGCGCTGGGTTCGCAGTTGGGCTTCCAGAATGCGATTTTGTTCGGCGGTAAGCGGCTGTCCGTCTGCCTGATGCAGTTGGCGAAGCTGGGGCTGTTTATTGAGCTGATCTTCGTAGCGCAGACGCTGAACGCGCAGCTGCGCCATTTCGGTATCCAACTGCTGCGGCTTTGGCATCTCCGGCAGCCGCGCCACCTGCGCGCGCAGGGCTTCGCCCAGCAGGTTGGAAGAGCCGAGCCACTGCGACTGTTCCCGTAGCGTCGTCAACGCCTGGCGAACCTGTTGGGTCTGACTGGCGGCCTGACGCTGCTGAGAGGCGACCAGATCCATCCGCTGCGCCTGCTGGTTCAGCGCCGCAGACAGCTCACGGTTCACCTTAAATTGCGCAACGATATCCGGCGGCAGATCCGCGCTGTTTTCCGCCAGCAGTTCGGTGCTCTCCAGCGCGCGTTCTGCTTCACGCTGGCGCTGGCTGTTAAGTTGATTTCGTAATGCCTGCAGATAAGCATCAAGCTGCTGGCTCTGCTTTTGCGCCAGTTCCGCGCGCAACCGCGCCAGCTCCTGACGATTATTGGCGGAAAGCTGCGCCAGCTCCAGTTCGTCGACCAGCGCCTTCAGCCGCGCTGAGTCGGCCTGCATACTGTAATTTTGCGCCTGGCTGACGGGCGTATTACCCGTTGCTGTGCCAATGCGGCGTTCGATCTCGTTAAGCTGGCGGCGGGCATCGGTTTGCTGCTGCGGAAGCTGGCTCAATGAGTCAGCGATTTCGCGCGCGCGTTCCTGTTCCTGCTGGGCCTGGCGGCTTTTCTCCAGCAACTGGCTGCTGACCTGGAGGATCTCCTGGTTTAGCGCATCGGTGGACAAGCCAGGCGGAACGGTGCGGGGTTCATCGCGCAGGTTGGTGAGTTGTGCCCGCAGCGAGGCGGACATTTTGGGGAAATTATCAATGACTTGTTGATACTGCTGAGCGCGCTCGAGAGAGCCTTTACGCTCCTCAAGCGCATTCAACGCCGCCTGCAGCGCCTCAACGGCTTCCGGTTGGGCGGGTTTTGCCGCTTTCGCCTGCTCCAGTTCCTGGGTAATGTGTTTGGCGTCGGGGGCTGTCGCGGCGTATGCCCCCAGGCTGAGGCACCAGGCCATCAGAAATGTGATTATCAGGCGCACAGCAGCGTTTCCTCTCCACGCCATCATTCAGGTTGCGTCAATGCTCCTGAATGATGGGGTGTCAGTTTCAGGTTTCGTCTTTTTTGTCGTCTACCAGCGGGCTGGCATCATGTTCGGCTTTGATTTCTTCTTCCGGCAGTGGGGCAGGTTCAGCATCAACGGGCGCCACGAACGTCTCGGTTGAGATCGCCAGCGGCTGACCAATTTTAGTCACTGACAGGCTTTCCAGCGACTCAACCAGATTCACTTTACCTGGCGCAAACAGGTTGATGACGGTGGAGCCGAGCTTGAAGCGGCCCATCTCCTGGCCTTTCAGCAATGCCACGGAACCTTCGCTCTCTCCGGCAGGCCAGGTCCAGCGTTTAATCACGCCTTCACGCGGCGGAGTGATCGTTCCGGCCCAGACGGTTTCGATGCTGCCGACGATCGTAGCCCCCACCAGAATTTGCGCCATTGGACCAAATTCGGTGTCGAACAGGCAGATAACACGTTCATTTCGGGCGAACAGATTCGGCACGTTTTGCGCGGTCAGGTGATTTACCGAGAACAGATCGCCCGGCACGTAGATCATCTCGCGCAGGATCCCGTTACAGGGCATGTGCACACGGTGGTAATCGCGCGGCGACAGGTAGGTGGTGACAAACGAACCGTTGCGGAACAGATCCGCCATCAGATAGTTGCCCGCCAGTAAGGCTTCCAGGCTGTAGTTATGGCCTTTGGCCTGCAGGATTTTATCTTCTTCAATCTTGCCTAACTGGCTGATCACCCCGTCTGCTGGCATGACCAGCACGTTCGGGTCAGTATTCAGCGGACGCACCTCGTCCCGCAGCGGACGCACGAAGAAATCATTAAACGTGCGATAGCTTGCGGTATCCGGCTTCTGCGCCTCTTTCATATCGACCTTGTAGACCTTCACGAACAGATCGATAGCCAGCTTCGTCAGCCATCCCGCTCGTTTGCTCGCGCCCCAGCCCGCCAGGCGAGTGAGCCATAGTTTCGGCAGAATGTATTGTAGCGAAAGTTTAAATGAGTTTAGCAAGGTAGCCTCCAGGCTATTGTTTTACCTGAACCGGCATTCACGCCAGTATCCTGAAAAAAGGGGACGATTCTAACGACGCTTAGGGTATCTGTCAGTCGTCCGTATCAGAAAAGTTTTTACGCGTTTTTACCTGCGCCATGCTTTCAAGAATGCGGTGATAGTTCTCGAAACGGGTTTCCGCAATCTTACCGTCCTCTACTGCTTCACGGATGGCGCAACCGGGGTCGCTATCATGCTTACAGTCGCGGTATTTGCATAATCCCAGGAAGTCGTGAAATTCGACAAAACCGTTGAAAATTTGTTCCGGCTCCAGATGCCACAAACCAAATTCCCGTACGCCAGGGGAGTCAATGACATCGCCGCCGTGTGGGAAGTGATACAGGCGCGCCGCCGTGGTGGTGTGCTGCCCAAGCCCCGAGTTGTCGGAAACATCGTTTGTGAGGATCTCTTCCTGCAGGCCCAGCAGCGCATTCAGCAGACTGGATTTACCGACGCCGGACTGCCCGGCAAATATACTGACTCGCCCGGTCAGCGCATCCTCCAACGGCTTCAGGCCATCCTGAGTATGACTGGAAACCATCAGTACGCGATAACCGATGTTGCGATAGATATCCATCTGCTCGTTCACAAACGCCATGCCGTCGTCATCCAGCAAATCGATCTTATTGAGCACGATAATCGGTTCAACCTGAAGCGTCTCGCACGCCACGAGATAACGGTCGATAATATTCAGCGACAGCTCCGGTAATATGGCTGAGACAATGACGATTTGGTCAATGTTGGCGGCAATCGGTTTGACGCCATCGTAAAAATCCGGGCGCGTGAGCACCGAGGTGCGTTCATGTACCGCTTCCACGATACCTTTCACATTGACGCCTTCGGCGGCGGCTTTACCCGGACGCCAGACCACGCGGTCGCCAGTGACCAGCGAGCGGATTGTACGGCGAATATTGCAGCGGTGAATTTCACCGTCGGCGGATTCGACGTCGGCATGCATGCCGAAGCGGCTAATGACAATACCTTCAGCGGTCTCGCCGAACAGGTTGTCATCGTAGTCTGGCTTCTCCTTAGACGTTTTGAGACGACGCTGGTGATTAGCGTTCACACGGCGCTGCTGGCCTTTGGAGAGTTTATTTTTACTCAATCGTACTGACTCCTGGTCGCCCATGATGGGCAAAACATTTATGATACACGCAATTCTAAATGAATATAGTCACACGAAAACGTGACCACTGAAGGGTGGAAAATAGCATGAGTGCCAATGAAAACAACCTGATTTGGATTGATCTTGAGATGACCGGTCTGGATCCCGAGCGCGATCGCATAATTGAAATCGCCACGCTGGTCACCGACGCAAATCTTACGATTCTGGCCGAAGGGCCGACCATCGCGGTGCATCAGTCTGATGAACAACTGGCGCTGATGGACGACTGGAACGTGCGCACACATACCGCCAGCGGGTTGGTGGAGCGGGTGAAGGCGAGCACGATGGGCGATCGCGAAGCGGAACTGGCGACCCTTGAATTTCTGAAAGAGTGGGTGCCACAGGGCAAATCGCCAATCTGCGGGAACAGTATCGGACAAGACCGCCGGTTTTTGTTTAAGTATATGCCGGAGCTGGAAGCGTATTTCCACTACCGTTATCTCGACGTGAGCACGCTTAAAGAGCTGGCGCGTCGCTGGAAGCCGGAAATTCTTGAGGGTTTTACCAAGCAGGGCACGCATCAGGCGATGGACGATATCCGCGAGTCGGTGGCGGAACTGGCTTACTATCGCGAGCATTTTATTCAGCTTTAACCGCCTGCTGTGCCGGGTGTGGCGACGCCGCGCCCGGCCTGATCGCTGGTCGTCTCACTTGCACAGGGGGATGATTGCCGCTAAATTATACGCTTTGCTGATAAAATCAGCATTCAAACGAATTTCATAAAAAATTGCGTTTGAAGGGGTTGCAGGAGAAAGGATTTCTCGTATAATGCGCCTCCCGTAACGACGCAGAAATGCGAATTACGACAGCAACAAACGGCAGTAAATTAATCGCAGGATTTCGATTTTTCGGAAGACGAAGATTAAGCGGGAATAGCTCAGTTGGTAGAGCACGACCTTGCCAAGGTCGGGGTCGCGAGTTCGAGTCTCGTTTCCCGCTCCAAAATTTGAAAGTGCCTTAACGCACAGACCACCCAAGCGGGAATAGCTCAGTTGGTAGAGCACGACCTTGCCAAGGTCGGGGTCGCGAGTTCGAGTCTCGTTTCCCGCTCCAAAATTTGAAAGTGCCTCAACGCACAGACCACCCAAGCGGGAATAGCTCAGTTGGTAGAGCACGACCTTGCCAAGGTCGGGGTCGCGAGTTCGAGTCTCGTTTCCCGCTCCAAATTCTTATCTCTACACATATCCACAGTGAACGGCTGCTCGTGGTGCGTCTCTTTTCGTTCATGATATATTCTTGTAAACAGAGTTATCCACAGACTGCGTATTTGTCTTCTGCGTTTAAAACGCTTCGCAGAGTGAATGATATTTTTATATCCCGCTGAAATATAAGAAATAAATAACATCTTAAATTGTTAAGCGGATCGCTTGACGATTTTTTCGTGCTTGAATAGCAATGTGTTTTTAATTTTATGCACAGGCTGTGGACGACTTATGCGTCCCGTGGAAGCCCTTTTTCAATGGCTCTGACCAGACGTTTCTGCTGCGGGAGTTGCACCTCGACTGCACTGGCATTTCGCTTTGCGATTTGCTGCGCGATCGCCCACTGGATGTGTTCATCGAGAAGTGGGTGCTCACCCCGGCGGTTTTCCAGCGCACAGAGCACGTCTTCATGCCAGGGCGCGTTGCCAAGGGCGACCGCGATATTCCGTAACCAGCGCAGGTGACCAATGCGCCGGATAGCTGAACCTTCGGTGATTTTCAAAAAGCGAGCTTCGTCCCAACTGAAGAGTTCAATTAGCGCCGGCGCGTGCAGTTGTTGGCGTGGGCTGAAATCCGCTTCGTCCGTTAATTGTGAATATCGGTTCCACGGACAGATGAGCTGACAGTCGTCGCAGCCGTAAATCCGGTTGCCCATTAAGGGACGCAAGTCTTCGGGAATGGCGCCTTCGAGTTCAATTGTAAGGTAAGAAATACAGCGGCGGGCATCTACCGTATAAGGGGCGACAATCGCGCCAGTTGGGCAGGTGGTCATGCAGGCGACGCACTTTCCGCATCCGTCTTCAACGGCATGGTCCACGGGCAGCGGGAGATCGATTAACAATTCACCCAGAAAGAAAAACGACCCCGCTTCCCGGTTGAGGATAAGTGAGTGCTTACCTGTCCACCCCAGACCCGCTTTTTCCGCCAACGGTCGCTCCAGAATGGGCGCAGAGTCAACAAAAGGTCTAAAATTCAGCGAGACACAATGCTGCTGAATCCTCTCACCCAGTTTTTTTAGTCGGTTACGCAATAGCTTATGGTAGTCGCGCCCCAGCGCGTAGCGGCTAACGTAACCCAGGTCAGGATTTTTCAGCGTGCTGGCAAACGCAGCCCTGGCGGGAAGATAGTTCATACGCACGCTAATAACGCGCAGCGTACCAGGCAACAGCTCATGAGGGCGCGCGCGCATCATGCCGTGGCGCGCCATCCAGTCCATCTCGCCGTGGTACTGTTTGTCCAGCCATGCCTGCAGTTTGGGTTCGGCTTCGCTGAGGTCAGTATCGGTAATACCTACCTGCTGAAAGCCCAGTTCCAGCCCCCACTGCTTAATTTTTTGCGCTAACTGATTGAGATCGAGGGGCTCTGACATGACGGACCATACCATAAAGAAAAACCCCGTAAGTATACCACACTCCCTCTGGCCCGCCGACGACATCAGAGGACTGGAGCAAGAGGCTGCTGATACGCTTGGGTTGACGTTGTTTGAACTGATGTTGCGTGCCGGAGAAGCGGCGTTTGACGTCGCGCGTGAAAGCTGGCCTTATGCCCGCCACTGGTTGGTGCTGTGCGGTCACGGGAATAACGGCGGCGACGGATATGTGGTGGCGAGGCTGGCGAAAGCGGCGGGCATTAACGTCACGTTGCTGGCTCAGGAGAGCGAAAAGCCGCTGCCGGAAGAGGCCGAACAGGCGCGGGAAGCCTGGCTGAACGCGGGGGGAATTATTCATGCGCCGGAGATTATCTGGCCGGAAAAAGTGGACCTCATTGTTGATGCTTTGCTCGGCACCGGGTTAACCCAGGCGCCCCATGAACCGATCGCCGCACTCATTGCACAGGCCAACGCCCATCCCGCGCCGGTTTTGGCGGTTGATATCCCGTCCGGGCTGCTGGCGCAAACGGGCGCAACGCCGGGCGCGGTAATCGATGCCGATCGCACCGTCACCTTTATCGCGCTGAAGCCGGGCTTGTTGACCGGAAAGGCCCGCGATGTGGTGGGCGAACTGCATTTTAACGCGCTGGGTCTGGAAGAGTGGTTAGCAGGTCAGGCGTCGCCGATCCGGCGCGTTGACGCTTCGCTGCTCGCGCAATGGCTGGCGCCGCGTCGTCCTACCTCTCATAAGGGCGATCATGGTCGCCTGGCGATCGTTGGCGGCGATCATGGCACCGCGGGCGCCATTCGCATGGCCGGCGAAGCGGCGTTGCGTACCGGCGCCGGACTGGTGCGGGTGCTAACCCGCAGGGAGAATATCGCGCCGTTGTTGACGGCTCGCCCGGAATTAATGGTTTATGAGCTGACGCCGCAGACGCTGGATGAGAGCCTCGAATGGGCGGATGTCGTGGTGATTGGCCCTGGGCTCGGCCAGGCGGAATGGGGCAAAAAAGCGCTGCAGAAGGTCGAGAATTTTCGCAAACCAATGCTCTGGGATGCCGATGCGCTGAACCTGCTGGCAATCAACCCCGATAAACGTCACAATCGCGTCATCACGCCGCATCCGGGAGAAGCCGCGCGGTTACTGGGTTGTTCTGTCGCAGAAATTGAAAGCGATCGCTTACTTTCTGCGCAGCGTCTGGTAAAACGTTATGGAGGCGTTGCGGTGTTGAAAGGCGCGGGAACGGTGGTTGCCGCGGAGCCGAATGCGTTGGGAATAATTGATGCCGGAAATGCAGGAATGGCCAGCGGCGGTATGGGGGATGTGCTCTCCGGGATCATTGCCGCATTGCTTGGACAGAAGCTTACCCCGTATGATGCAGCCTGTGCGGGCTGTGTTGCCCACGGCGCGGCGGCAGATGTTCTGGCAGCACGTTTTGGCATGCGCGGCATGCTGGCAACCGATCTTTTTTCCACGCTACAGCGTATTGTTAACCCAGATGTGATTGACGTTTATCATGATGAATCGAGTAATTCCGCTACCTGACGAACAGGCCACGTTAGACCTGGGGCTGCGGGTCGCCCACGCCTGCGACGGCGCGACCGTTATCTATTTGTTCGGGGATTTAGGCGCGGGTAAAACCACCTTTAGCCGCGGGTTCCTGCAGGCGTTAGGCCATGCCGGTAATGTAAAAAGCCCAACGTATACGCTGGTCGAACCCTATGCGCTCGATAACCTGATGGTTTATCACTTCGATCTGTATCGCCTCGCCGATCCGGAAGAACTGGAATTTATGGGGATCCGGGATTATTTTGCCAACGACGCCATTTGTCTGGTGGAGTGGCCGCAGCAGGGGAAAGGTGTATTGCCGGACCCGGATATTGAAATCCATTTAGAGTATAAGGCGCAAGGCCGTGAGGCGCGAATTAGCGCCGTTTCCTCCTCCGGGGAAGCGCTGATTGCGCGTTTAGCCGGTTAACCTTAAAGGTGGCGGGATGATGTATCGCATCAGAAAGTGGCTGGCGGCAACGCTGGTGTTACTGTGCGCGCAGGCTGGCGCGGCCAGTTTGTCCGATATTCAGGTTTCAAACGGTGAACAGCAGGCGCGGATTACGCTGAGCTTTATCGGCGATCCGGATTACGCCTTTTCGCAGCAGGGTAAACGTACCGTCGCGCTGGATATTAAGCAAACCGGCGTGATTCAAGGGCTGCCGCTGCAGTTTAGCGGCAATAACCTGGTGAAAACGATACGTTCCGGCACGCCGCAGGATCCGCAGTCGCTGCGGCTGGTGGTCGATCTCACGGAAAACGGCAAGACTGAAGCGGTAAAACGGCAGAATGGCGGCAATTACACCGTCGTCTTTACGATCAACGCCGATGCGCCGCCGCCTCCGCCAGTGGTCGCAAAGCGGGTTGAACCGCCCGTGGTGACGCCACGCCCGAGCGAACCGGCGCGAAACCCGTTTAAATCCAGCAATGAGCGTACTACGGCCGTCACCAGCAGTCATACCATCACGCGCCCCGCCGCGCGTACGACGACCAGTAACGGCGACAAGGTGGTCATTGCCATCGACGCCGGGCACGGTGGGCAGGATCCAGGGGCGATTGGCCCCGGCGGCACGCGGGAGAAAAACGTGACCATCGCGGTGGCCCGCAAGCTGCGCACGCTACTGAATAACGATCCTATGTTTAAAGGCGTTCTCACCCGCGACGGCGACTATTTCATCTCGGTAATGGGCCGCTCCGATGTGGCGCGTAAGCAGAACGCCAATTTCCTGGTGTCGATTCACGCCGATGCCGCGCCAAACCGTAATGCTACCGGCGCGTCGGTGTGGGTGCTGTCTAACCGTCGCGCCAATAGCGAAATGGCGAACTGGCTGGAAGAGCATGAAAAACAATCCGAGCTGCTCGGCGGCGCGGGCGACGTACTGGCGAACAGTCAGTCCGACCCTTACTTAAGCCAGGCGGTTCTGGATTTGCAGTTCGGCCATTCCCAGCGCGTAGGGTATGATGTGGCAACCAATATGTTAGGCCAGCTCGAACGTATCGGGTCATTGCATAAGCGGCGTCCGGAGCATGCCAGCCTGGGGGTGCTACGATCGCCTGATATTCCGTCGGTGTTGGTTGAAACCGGATTTATCAGTAACCACAGCGAAGAACGGCTGCTCGCCAGCGATGCGTACCAACAGCAACTGGCCGAAGCGATTTACAAAGGACTGCGGAGCTACTTCCAGGCGCATCCCCTGCAGTCAGGTCCACAAGGGACACAAACCGCGAGCGCCGTTACGCCTGGCGAGTCGTTGATTAACTAAGGAATTGTCATGCCGATTCAGGTGCTACCGCCACAACTGGCGAACCAGATTGCCGCAGGCGAGGTGGTGGAAAGACCTGCGTCGGTGGTCAAAGAACTGGTGGAAAACAGCCTTGATGCGGGCGCAACGCGTATCGATATTGATATCGAACGCGGCGGCGCGAAGCTTATCCGTATTCGCGACAACGGCTGCGGCATCAGGAAAGACGAACTGGCGCTGGCGCTGGCCCGTCACGCCACCAGTAAAATCGCCTCGCTCGACGATCTGGAAGCGATTATCAGCCTCGGTTTTCGTGGCGAAGCGCTGGCCAGCATCAGCTCAGTCTCCCGCCTGACGTTAACCTCCCGCACCGCCGATCAGCAGGAAGCCTGGCAAGCCTATGCTGAAGGGCGTGATATGGATGTGACGGTTAAACCCGCCGCGCATCCCGTAGGCACCACGCTGGAAGTGCTGGACCTGTTCTATAACACGCCCGCCCGTCGCAAGTTTATGCGAACCGAAAAAACCGAGTTTAATCATATTGATGAGATCATTCGCCGTATTGCGCTGGCGCGTTTTGACGTGACCATCAATTTGTCGCACAACGGTAAATTGGTGCGCCAGTATCGCGCGGTGGCGAAAGACGGGCCGCAAGAGCGCCGTCTTGGCGCGATTTGCGGCGCGCCATTCCTTGAACAGGCGTTGACTATCGAGTGGCAGCATGGCGATCTCACCCTGCGCGGCTGGGTTGCCGATCCCCATCACACCACCACGGCGCTGGCAGAAATTCAGTACTGTTACGTGAATGGTCGTATGATGCGCGACCGGCTGATAAATCACGCTATTCGTCAGGCTTGTGAAGATAAGCTTGGCGCCGATCAGCAGCCGGCTTTCGTGCTTTATCTGGAAATAGACCCGCATCAGGTCGATGTGAACGTGCATCCAGCCAAGCATGAAGTCCGTTTTCATCAGTCGCGCCTGGTACATGATTTTATCTACCAGGGCGTGCTGAGCGTGCTGCAACAGCAGCTTGAGTCGCCGCTGCCGCTGGAGGGGGATGACGCTCCTGCGCCAAGACACGTGCCGGAAAACCGCGTGGCGGCAGGGCGTAACCATTTTGCCGAGCCTGCGCAGGCGCGCGAAACGACAGCGCCGCGTTATTCTTCTCCTGTTTCGCCTGCGAGCGGCGGCGCGCGTCCGACGCAGGCCGGTTGGCCCCATGCTCAGCCGGGCTACCAGAAGCAACAAGGAGAGGTCTATCGGCAGCTCCTAAAGACGCCTGAACCGGTTCCCGCAGGCAAAACGCGCGCGCCGGAAACGGCGGTTTCCGCGTTATCCGGACATAGCCAGAGCTTTGGACGCGTGTTGACAATCGTTGGTCACGACTGCGCGTTGCTTGAGCGTGATGGGCAAATTCACCTGCTGGCGCTGCCGGTGGCGGAGCGTTGGCTACGTCAGGCGCAGCTGACGCCGGGCGAGGGAGAGGTTTGCGCGCAGCCGCTGCTCATCCCGCTGCGCCTGAAGGTGACCGCTGAAGAAAAAGCGGCGCTGACAAACGCGCAAAACGCGCTGGCGAAACTGGGGATCGAATTTCAGTCAGATGCCCAGCATGTGACCGTTCGGGCGGTGCCTTTACCCTTACGCCAACAAAATTTACAAATCTTGATTCCTGAACTGATAGGCTACCTGACGCAGCAGTCAGCGCTCGAACCTGACAATATGGCGCAGTGGATTGCACGCAATTTAATGAGCGAACACGCGCAGTGGACCATGGCGCAGGCCATTACGCTGCTGGCTGACGTGGAGCGGCTTTGTCCGCAGCTTGTGAAGGCGCCGCCGGGTGGTCTGTTACAACCTGTTGATTTACATACGGCGATGAATGCCCTGAAACATGAGTGATACCCCTAAGGCGAGCCTGCCAAAGGCAATTTTTTTGATGGGGCCGACGGCCTCGGGCAAAACGGCGTTAGCGATTGAACTGCGTAAAGTTTTGCCAATAGAGTTGATTAGCGTTGACTCCGCCCTTATCTACAAGGGGATGGATATCGGTACGGCGAAGCCGGACGCGAAAGAGTTACAGGCGGCGCCGCACCGATTGTTAGATATTCTCGATCCGTTGCAGGCATATTCAGCCGCAGATTTCCGCCGCGATGCGCTGGCGGAGATGGCAGATATCACCGCAGCCGGACGAATTCCGCTGCTGGTGGGCGGAACAATGCTGTATTTCAAGGCGTTGCTGGAAGGGCTTTCGCCGCTGCCGTCGGCGGACCCGGAGGTCAGGGCCAGAATAGAGCAGCAGGCGGTAGAGCACGGATGGGATGCGTTGCATCAGCAGCTTCAGGCGATTGACCCTGTCGCCGCTGCGCGTATTCATCCGAATGATCCGCAAAGGCTTTCCCGGGCACTGGAAGTTTTTTTCATTTCGGGTAAAACTTTAACGGAACTGACGCAAACGTCAGGTGATGCTTTACCGTACCAGGTGTATCAGTTTGCCATCGCCCCGGCGAGTCGTGAATTGCTGCATCAACGCATCGAGCAGCGTTTTCATCAGATGTTGGCTTCAGGTTTTGAAGCAGAAGTCCGGGCGCTATTTGCCCGTGGAGATTTGCATACGGATTTGCCTTCCATTCGTTGTGTGGGATATCGCCAGATGTGGTCGTACCTTGAAGGCGAAATTTCATACGATGAAATGGTTTATAGAGGTGTTTGCGCCACGAGACAGTTGGCGAAGCGTCAGATGACCTGGTTGCGCGGCTGGGATGGGGTGCGCTGGCTTGACAGCGAAAAACCTGAACAGGCGCTCAACGAAGTATTACAGGTTGTTGGTGCTATCGCGAACTGAATGTGTACAATTGAGACGTATCGTGCGCAATTTTTCAGAACCAAAAGGTTCAAAGTACAAAGCATATAAGGAAAAGAGAGAATGGCTAAGGGGCAATCTTTACAAGATCCGTTCCTGAACGCACTGCGTCGGGAACGTGTTCCAGTTTCTATTTATTTGGTGAATGGTATTAAACTGCAAGGTCAAATCGAGTCTTTTGATCAATTCGTGATCCTGTTGAAAAACACGGTCAGCCAGATGGTTTATAAGCACGCGATTTCTACTGTTGTCCCGTCTCGTCCGGTTTCTCATCACAGCAACAATACCGGTGGCGGTACCAGCAGCAACTATCATCACGGTAGCAACGCGCAGGGTTCTTCTGCGCCGCAGGACAGCGAAGAAACTGAATAACGTTTCTGGCTGTTTTACACACGGGGAGCCAGGTTATCTGCGTTCCCCGCTGATTTATATCGAGGGGTTGACGCTTGTTTGACCGTTATGACGCCGGTGAGCAGGCGGTACTGGTACACATCTATTTTTCGCAAGACAAAGATATGGAAGACCTCCAGGAGTTTGAATCTCTGGTGTCTTCCGCCGGTGTCGAAGCAATGCAGGTGATTACCGGTAGCCGTAAAGCACCGCACCCGAAGTACTTTGTAGGTGAAGGTAAGGCTGTTGAGATTGCGGAAGCCGTAAAAGCGACTGGCGCTGCCGTCGTGCTATTTGACCATGCATTAAGCCCGGCCCAGGAGCGTAACCTGGAACGTTTGTGCGAGTGTCGTGTTATCGACCGTACCGGTCTTATCTTGGATATTTTCGCTCAACGTGCGCGTACCCATGAGGGGAAACTGCAGGTTGAGCTGGCGCAGCTGCGCCATCTGGCTACGCGCCTTGTCCGTGGCTGGACCCACCTTGAAAGACAGAAAGGCGGGATTGGTTTGCGCGGTCCGGGTGAAACCCAGCTCGAAACCGACCGCCGTTTATTGCGTAATCGTATTTTGCAGATCCAGTCGCGCCTGGAAAAAGTTGAAAAGCAACGTGAGCAGGGGCGACAGTCGCGCATTAAAGCGGATGTCCCGACCGTCTCGCTGGTGGGATATACCAACGCCGGAAAATCTACCCTTTTCAACCAAATTACAGAAGCCCGGGTCTATGCGGCAGACCAACTGTTCGCAACCCTGGACCCCACGTTGCGCCGTATTGACGTCGCGGACGTAGGTGAAACCGTGCTGGCGGATACCGTAGGGTTTATCCGCCATCTTCCGCATGACCTGGTGGCGGCGTTCAAAGCCACCCTCCAGGAAACGCGTCAGGCCACGCTGTTGCTGCACGTTGTAGATGCTGCTGATGTGCGTGTGCAGGAGAACATCGACGCAGTGGATACGGTTCTCGAGGAGATCGATGCTCACGAGATCCCAACCCTGATGGTGATGAATAAAATCGATATGCTGGACGACTTCGAGCCGCGTATCGACAGGGATGAAGAGAACAAACCGATCCGTGTCTGGCTTTCCGCGCAGACAGGGATCGGAATACCACAGCTTTTTCAGGCTTTGACGGAACGGCTTTCCGGCGAGGTAGCGCAACATACGCTGCGTTTGCCGCCGCAGGAAGGGCGTCTGAGAAGTCGTTTTTATCAGCTTCAGGCAATAGAAAAAGAGTGGATGGAGGATGACGGCAGCATGAGCTTGCAGGTTCGCCTGCCGATCGTGGACTGGCGTCGCCTCTGTAAACAAGAACCTTCCCTGGCCGACTACGTTGTCTGACCGGGAGGAAAGGGCCTGAGGATTTTTGCCCAATACTCTGAGCATTTCGGGTTATACGACAAGCCACCTGGTGCGACGTTGTCATCACCTGGAACACAGTGGGTATATCACCGCATAACAAATATGGAGCACAAACATGGCGTGGAATCAGCCCGGTAATAACGGACAAGACCGCGACCCGTGGGGAAGCAGCAAACCAGGCGGCAACTCTGAGGGAAATGGAAACAAAGGTGGTCGCGAGCAGGGGCCACCTGATCTTGATGATATCTTCCGTAAGCTGAGCAAAAAGCTCGGTGGACTGGGTGGCGGTAAAGGTACCGGCTCTGGCGGCGGAAGCTCATCGCAAGGCCCTCGCCCGCATCTGGGCGGACGTGTCGTCACCATCGCGGCGGCAGCTATCGTCATTATCTGGGCGGCAAGCGGTTTCTACACCATTAAAGAAGCTGAACGCGGCGTTGTTACGCGCTTCGGTAAATTCAGTCATCTGGTTGAGCCGGGTCTGAACTGGAAACCGACGTTTATCGATGAGGTGACGCCGGTGAACGTGGAAGCGGTTCGCGAACTGGCGGCGTCCGGTGTGATGCTGACCTCTGACGAAAACGTCGTGCGCGTCGAGATGAACGTTCAGTACCGCATCACCGATCCGCAAAAATACCTGTTTAGCGTGACCAGCGCCGACGACAGTCTACGTCAGGCGACCGACAGCGCCCTGCGCGGCGTTATCGGTAAATACACCATGGACCGTATTCTGACCGAAGGGCGTACCGTTATTCGTAGCGACACCCAGCGTGAACTGGAAGAGACGATCCGTCCGTACAACATGGGGATTACCCTGCTGGACGTCAACTTCCAGGCTGCTCGTCCGCCGGAAGAGGTGAAAGCCGCGTTTGATGACGCCATTGCCGCACGTGAAAACGAACAGCAATACATCCGTGAAGCGGAAGCGTACACCAACGAAGTTCAGCCGCGTGCGAACGGTCAGGCACAGCGTATTCTTGAAGAAGCGCGCGCTTACAAAACGCAAACCATTCTGGAAGCCCAGGGTGAAGTGGCGCGCTTCGCGAAAATCCTGCCGGAATATAAAGCCGCCCCTGAGATCACTCGCGAGCGTCTGTATATCGAGACGATGGAAAAAGTGTTGAGCCATACCCGTAAAGTGCTGGTCAACGACAAGGGCGGTAACCTGATGGTACTGCCGTTGGATCAGATGCTGAAAGGCGGCAACGCGCCGGCAACAAAACGCGACAGCGGTTCCGACCTGCTGCGCTTGCCGACTACGTCATCTTCCAGCAGTAGCGGAGCAAGCAACACCTCGTCCACCAGTCAGGGCGATATTATGGACCAACGCCGCGCTAACGCGCAGCGTAACGACTACCAGCGTCAGGGGGAATAACGATGCGTAAGTCAGTTATTGCGATTGTCATCATCGTGCTGGTAGTGCTCTATACCTCAGTCTTTGTAGTGAAAGAAGGCGAGCGTGGCATTAAGTTCCAGTTCAGCAGCGTCGTGCGTGATGACGATAAGAAACCGTTGATCTATGAACCGGGGCTGCACTTCAAGGTGCCGTTTATTCAGTCGGTGAAAATGCTGGACGCGCGTATCCAGACGATGGATAACCAGGCCGATCGTTTCGTCACGAAAGAGAAAAAAGACCTGATCGTCGACTCATACATCAAATGGCGTATCAGCGACTTCAGCCGTTACTTCCTGGCAACGGGCGGCGGCGATGTGTCGCAGGCGGAAGTGCTGTTGAAACGTAAGTTCTCTGACCGTCTGCGTTCTGAGATTGGTCGTCTGGATGTGAAAGACATCGTGACCGATTCCCGTGGTCGTCTGACTCTGGAAGTCCGTGACGCGCTGAACTCCGGTTCTGCGGGAACGGAAGACGAAGTGGCGACTCCAGCGGCGGATAACGCCATTGCTGAAGCCGCAGAGCGCGTTCAGGCTGAAACCAACGGCAATGTGCCGGTGATCAACCCGAACAGTATGGCTGCGTTAGGTATCGAAGTGGTGGACGTGCGTATCAAGCAGATCAACCTGCCGACCGAAGTGTCCGAAGCGATCTACAACCGTATGCGCGCTGAACGTGAAGCGGTCGCCCGTCGTCATCGTTCACAGGGTCAGGAAGAAGCGGAAAAATTGCGCGCGGCTGCCGATTACGAAGTGACCAAAACGCTGGCGGAAGCTGAGCGTCAGGGGCGTATCCTGCGCGGTGAAGGCGACGCCGAAGCGGCGAAACTGTTTGCCGACGCGTTCAGCCAGGATCCTGACTTCTATGCCTTTATTCGTAGCCTGCGCGCTTACGAGAAGAGCTTCGAAGGAAATCAGGACGTCATGGTCATGAGCCCGGACAGCGATTTCTTCCGCTACATGAAGACACCGAATACCGCAACGCGATAAACTCAACGCGTTTGAGTTTTCAAACCACCGCTCTCTCCGGAAGCGGTGGTTTTCTTTTATAAGGAGCAGAAATGAACGAAACAATCTGGCTGGCGCTTGCCCTGGTGTTGGTGCTGGAAGGTTTAGGCCCGATGCTCTATCCGCGCGCGTGGAAGAAGATGATTTCCGCAATGACGCAACTGCCGGAAAATACGTTACGTCGTTTTGGCGGCGGACTTGTGGTTGCGGGCGTTGTGGTCTACTACATGTTGAGGAAAACGATTGGCTGATCAAAAAAGCGGCGAATTTAGCTGATTTTTGCATGCAAAAAGTGCTGTATATCTGAAAAAGCGATGGTAGAATCCATTTTTAAGCAAACGGTGATTTTGAAAAATGGGTAACAACGTCGTCGTACTGGGCACCCAATGGGGTGACGAAGGTAAAGGAAAGATCGTCGATCTTCTGACTGAACGGGCTAAATATGTTGTGCGCTACCAGGGTGGACACAACGCAGGCCATACTCTCGTAATCAACGGTGAAAAAACCGTCCTCCATCTTATTCCATCAGGCATTCTTCGTGAGAACGTAACCAGCATCATCGGTAACGGTGTTGTTCTGTCTCCTGCTGCGCTGATGAAAGAGATGAAAGGTCTGGAAGACCGTGGCATCCCTGTCCGTGAGCGTCTGCTCCTGTCTGAAGCGTGTCCGCTGATCCTCGATTACCACGTAGCGCTGGATAATGCGCGTGAGAAAGCGCGTGGCGCGAAAGCGATCGGGACGACCGGTCGTGGTATCGGACCGGCTTATGAAGACAAAGTGGCTCGTCGCGGTCTGCGCGTCGGCGACCTGTTCGACAAAGCTACCTTCGCTGAAAAACTGAAAGAAGTGATGGAATATCACAACTTCCAGCTGGTGAACTTCTACAAAGTCGAAGCCGTTGACTACCAGAAAGTGCTGGATGATGTGATGGCGATTGCCGACATCCTGACCTCTATGGTTGTCGATGTTTCCGATCTGCTGGACCAGGCGCGCAAGCGTGGCGATTTCGTCATGTTCGAGGGCGCGCAGGGTACGCTGCTGGATATCGACCACGGTACTTATCCGTACGTAACGTCCTCTAACACCACCGCGGGTGGCGTGGCGACCGGCTCTGGCCTGGGCCCACGTTATGTGGATTACGTTCTGGGTATCATCAAAGCTTACTCCACGCGCGTGGGGGCGGGTCCGTTCCCGACTGAGCTGTTTGATGAAACCGGCGAGTTCCTCTGCAAGCAGGGTAACGAATATGGCGCCACCACCGGACGTCGCCGTCGTACCGGCTGGCTGGACTCCGTCGCCGTGCGCCGTGCGGTGCAGATCAACTCACTGTCCGGCTTCTGCCTGACCAAACTGGACGTACTGGACGGTTTGAAAGAAGTGAAAATCTGCGTTGCTTACCGTATGCCGGATGGCCGTGAAGTGACGACGACGCCGCTGGCGGCTGACGACTGGGAAGGTATCGAGCCGATCTACGAAACCATGCCGGGTTGGTCTGAATCCACCTTTGGCGTGAAAGAACGTAGCGGTCTGCCGCAGGCGGCGCTCAATTACATTAAGCGTATTGAAGAACTGACCGGTGTGCCGATTGATATCATCTCTACCGGCCCGGACCGTACTGAGACCATGATTCTGCGTGACCCGTACGACGCATAATTAAGGTATAATGCCCGGTAGCGCTTTGCTGACCGGGCCTTGTAAGCCGGATAAGGCATTTTCGCCGCCATCCGGCTATGTACAATGCAATATCCTCGCTTTTTTCCTTCCCAAACTGAAATAAATTAGCGACCTGGCGAGTGGCTGGTTTATCATCAATAAATGAGTTGTATCCCGTTTTCCCCTTTTCCTTGAGGTTGATGTGCAGTTAACGAGTTTCACCGATTACGGATTACGTGCGCTAATCTATATGGCGTCGCTACCGGAAGGACGCATGACCAGTATTTCTGAGGTGACAGAAGTCTACGGCGTGTCCCGTAATCATATGGTCAAAATAATCAATCAACTTAGCCGGGCGGGCTTCATTACTGCTATCCGGGGAAAAAACGGCGGGATACGCCTGGGCAAAGCCGCGAATACTATCCGTATCGGCGACGTCGTGCGTGAACTCGAACCGTTGTCGCTGGTGAACTGTAGCAGCGAGTTTTGCCATATCACCCCTGCCTGTCGACTCAAACAGGCGCTTTCTAAGGCCGTGCAATGTTTTCTGACGGAACTGGACAACTACACGCTTGCCGATTTGGTTGAAGAAAATCAACCGCTTTATAAATTATTGCTGGTGGAGTGACGAAAATCTCCACCGGAGCTGACAATGGAGGAACCTCAATGTCACAAGATCCTTTCCAGGAACGCGAAGCTGAAAAGTACGCGAACCCTATCCCGAGCCGGGAATTTATCCTCGAACACTTAACAAAACGTGAAAAACCGGCCAACCGTGACGAGCTGGCCGCAGAACTGAATATTGAAGGCGAAGAGCAGCAGGAAGCCCTGCGTCGTCGCCTTCGCGCAATGGAGCGTGACGGCCAGTTGGTCTTCACCCGCCGCCAGTGCTATGCGCTGCCGGAACGTCTTGACCTGTTGAAAGGTACCGTTATCGGCCACCGTGATGGTTACGGCTTTCTGCGCGTCGAAGGGCGTAAAGACGATCTGTACCTCTCCAGCGAGCAGATGAAAACCTGCATTCATGGCGATCAGGTGCTGGCGCAGCCGCTGGGCGCGGATCGTAAAGGCCGCCGTGAAGCGCGTATCGTGCGCGTGCTGGTGCCGAAAACCAGCCAAATTGTGGGCCGCTACTTTACCGAAGCGGGCGTGGGTTTTGTCGTCCCTGACGACAGCCGCCTGAGTTTTGACATCCTTATTCCGCCGGAAGAGATCATGGGCGCGCGTATGGGCTTTGTGGTGGTGGTTGAACTCACTCAGCGTCCGACGCGTCGCACCAAAGCGGTGGGTAAAATCGTCGAAGTGCTGGGCGACAACATGGGCACCGGCATGGCGGTTGATATGGCGCTGCGCACCCATGAAATCCCCTATATCTGGCCACAGGCAGTCGAAAAGCAGGTTGCCGGGCTGAAAGAAGAGGTTCCGGAAGCGGCGAAAGCAGGGCGCGTTGACCTGCGTTCTCTGCCGCTGGTGACCATTGATGGCGAAGATGCCCGCGATTTTGATGATGCGGTTTATTGCGAGAAGAAACGCGGCGGCGGCTGGCGTTTGTGGGTGGCGATTGCCGACGTGAGCTATTACGTGCGTCCGCCAACGCCGCTCGACCAGGAAGCGCGCAACCGCGGCACCTCCGTTTACTTCCCGTCGCAGGTTGTGCCAATGCTGCCGGAAGTGCTTTCCAACGGCCTGTGTTCTTTGAACCCGCAGGTGGACCGCCTGTGCATGGTCTGCGAAATGACCATCTCGAATAAAGGCCGTCTGACCGGTTACAAATTCTACGAAGCGGTGATGAGCTCTCATGCGCGTCTGACCTACACCAAGGTCTGGCATATGCTGCAAGGCGATCAGGACCTGCGCGAGCAGTACGCACCGTTGGTGAAGCATATCGAAGAACTGCACAATCTGTACAAGGTGCTGGAGAAAGCGCGTGAAGAACGTGGCGGTATCTCGTTTGAAAGCGAAGAAGCGAAGTTTATTTTTAACGCTGAACGTCGTATTGAACGAATCGAGCAAACCCAGCGTAACGACGCCCATAAGCTGATTGAAGAGTGCATGATTCTGGCGAACATCTCTGCGGCGCGGTTCGTTGAGAAAGCCAAAGAGCCTGCGCTGTTCCGCATCCACGACAAGCCAACCACAGAGGCGATCACCTCTTTCCGTTCCGTGTTGGCGGAGTTGGGACTCGAACTGCCGGGCGGAAACAAACCTGAACCGCGCGACTATGCGGAACTGCTGGAATCCGTTGCCGATCGTCCGGACGCGGAAATGCTGCAAACCATGCTGCTGCGTTCAATGAAACAGGCGATCTACGATCCGGAAAACCGTGGTCACTTTGGTCTGGCGCTGCAATCTTATGCTCACTTTACCTCGCCGATCCGCCGTTATCCGGATCTCTCGCTGCACCGCGCCATCAAATATCTGTTGGCGAAAGAGCAGGGGCATAAAGGTAACACCACCGAAACCGGCGGCTACCATTATTCGATGGAAGAGATGCTCCAGTTGGGCCAGCATTGTTCGATGGCTGAACGCCGCGCCGACGAAGCGACGCGCGACGTGGCCGACTGGCTGAAGTGCGACTTTATGCTCGATCAGGTGGGTAACGTCTTTAAAGGCGTGATTGCCAGCGTCACCGGCTTTGGCTTCTTTGTGCGTCTGGATGAACTGTTTATTGATGGTCTGGTACACGTCTCCTCGCTGGAAAACGACTACTATCGTTACGATCAGGTCGGGCAGCGTCTGACCGGCGAATCCAGCGGCCAGACCTACCGTCTGGGCGATCGCGTGGAAGTGCGCGTCGAAGCGGTCAATATGGATGAGCGTAAGATCGACTTTAGCCTGATCTCCAGCGAACGCGCGCCGCGCAACGTTGGCAAGACAGCGCGTGAGAAAGCGAAGAAAGGCGATGCCGGGAAAAAAACCAGCCGTCGTCGGCAGGTCGGCAAAAAAGTGAACTTTGAGCCAGACAGCGCATTCCGCGGTGAGAAGAAGACGAAGGCCAGGCCGTCAACGGCGAAAAAAGGCGATAAAAAAGCGAAAAAGCCTTCGGCAAAAACGCTGAAAATCGCCGCCGCTACTAAAGCTAAACGCGCGGCGAAGAAAAACGCCGCCGAATAATTGCGAAAAACTGCCGCCGGGCCGCTAACCTGACCCGGCGAAAACAACCTTAATGAGTACTTTCATGAGTGAAATGATTTACGGCATCCATGCGGTGCAGGCCCTGCTTGAGCGTGCTCCTGAGCGTTTTCAGGATGTCTTTATTCTTAAAGGTCGTGAAGATAAGCGTCTGTTGCCGCTGATCCACGCGCTGGAAGCGCAGGGCGTGGTCATCCAGGTGGCGAACCGCCAGTTTCTGGATGAAAAAAGCGAGGGTGCGGTACATCAGGGGATTATCGCCCGGGTGAAGCCGGGGCGTCAGTATCAGGAGAACGATCTGCCGGATTTGATCGCTTCACACGATCAACCGTTCCTGCTGATCCTTGACGGCGTCACCGATCCACACAACCTCGGCGCCTGTCTGCGTAGCGCAGACGCCGCTGGCGTACATGCGGTGATTGTGCCGAAGGATCGCTCGGCGCAACTGAACGCGACGGCGAAAAAAGTCGCCTGTGGCGCTGCCGAAAGCGTTCCGTTAATCCGCGTCACTAACCTGGCGCGTACCATGCGTATGCTGCAGGAAGAGAACATCTGGATTGTGGGAACGGCAGGTGAGGCCGACCATACGCTTTACCAGAGCAAAATGACCGGCCGCATGGCGTTGGTGATGGGCGCGGAAGGTGAAGGTATGCGCCGTCTGACCCGTGAGCACTGCGACGAACTTATCAGCATTCCAATGGCAGGCAGCGTGTCATCGCTGAACGTCTCCGTGGCGACTGGGATTTGCCTTTTCGAAGCTGTGCGTCAGCGCAGCTAAATCTCTTTTTAAGTAAAAGCCATCCGTTTTCGGATGGCTTTTTTTTATTTATTGCGATTACTATAACCGACTAAAATGGATTATGACTCAATGGGAAATGTTATATGCCATGGACTCCGCTGGCGCTTGCTGATGCGCTACAGAATAATGTCGCTTTAAATATAGAAATCACAAATAATGAAAATGCCTTAATCATTAAAATGAATGATTATGGCGACCTGCTGCTCTCGGTGTTATTTACCTCACGACAGATAATTATTGAAACACGAGTCTGTCCGGTGACGGCGATTCATAATCAGCCTGAATTTAATCTTTTCCTGCTCCGTCACCAGAAAATGTTGCCGCTCTCATCGGTTGGCATTTCGGGCATACAGAATGAAGAGTACTACGTGGTGTTTGGCGCGCTATCGCTATATTCCTCGTTGAACGATGTTGTTCTCGAAATTACCACGCTGGTCGAAAATGCGTTAGATCTCGCAGAAGTCACGGAAGAGTACGCGCAGTAATCATCAGGGAGAAAATGATGGGTATTTTAAAAAGTTTATTTACGCTGGGTAAATCAGTGATCTCCCAGGCGGAAGCTTCAATTGAAGAAGCGCAGGGCGTAAGAATGCTGGAGCAGCATATTCGCGACGCTAAAACTGAACTTAATAAAGCGAATCAGTCGCGTGTCGAACTGCTCGCCCGGGTGAAACTCAGCAACGACAAACTTTATGATTTGCGCGAGCGTAAAGCCAGCCTCGAGAAGCGGGCGCTGGAAGCGCTGAATAAAAATGTCGACGCCGCGTTAATCAATGAGGTCGCAGAAGAAATAGCGCGCCTGGAAAACCTCATTACGGCAGAAGAGCAAGTACTTGCTAACCTTGAAGCGTCGCGGGACGGCGTAGAGAGAGCCGTAACAGCCACCGGTCAGCGCATTTCACAATTTGAGCAGCAGTTGGAAGTCGTAAAGGCGACGGAGGCGATGCAGCGCGCGCAGCAGGCGGTCACCACCTCTACCGTAGGCGCCTCCTCCAACGTCTCTACAGCGGCAGAATCACTCAAGCGCATCCAGACGCGCCAGGCAGAACGTCAGGCACGGCTGGACGCGGCGGCGCAGTTGGAAAAAGTGGCGGATGGGCGCGATCTGGACGAGCGGCTGGCTGAAGTGGGCATCGGCGGCAGCAATAAAAGTTCAGCTCAGGATGTGTTAGCGCGCCTGCAACAGCAAAAAGGTGAGTAATGCTGTTCACCTGGCTTGTCAGGGCCTGCCAGCGGCACCTTTCCCGGGTGACCTGGCCTGCGTTATTGGGTTTGTTTATCAGTCAGTACCTGATTTGTTATCTGGTTCTGACCCTGCTGGGTGAAACGGCGCTGGTCGGTCGCCTGAGCGACTTCATCTACTACTGTTCGGTGGTGGGGTCTACGCTGGGTTTTGGTGACTTAAGCCCGCAGACCGCCGGAGGACGTTTGTTTACCGGCCTCTGGCAAATCCCGGTAAGCGTTGGCTTATTTGGTGCGCTGATGGGAAAGGTCATTGCGCAGGTACAAGGAACGTTAGCGAAAGGATTAACCGGGATGGGCGATTTTCGACATCTGCGTAAACATATGCTGGTGATTGGTTGGCGGGGCCATCAGACGGAGAAGATGATCTCGCTTCTGCTTTACGATACCCGACGCGCCTTTGAACGGGTTTTGCTGTGTGAGTGGGACGAGATGCAACACCCGCTGTCAGGCAACCGCTGGGTGGATTTCCTGCGCGTCAGTAATATTAACGACCCACAGGAACATCAGCGGATGGGGCTGAGCCACTGCCAGAGCGTAATCATTTATGCCAGAACAGACGAGCAGACCTTTACCGCTGCGCTATCGCTGGCGGGCTTTGTTCCGCCGCACAGCCATATCGTGGTGTATCTGGAAGATGAACGTTACGCCGGACTGCTTGAAACACACTGTCCGCAAATAGAAATTGTGCGCAATCTCTCCGCGGAGCAGTTGTCCCGTTCGATCCAGGATCCCGGTTCCTCACAGTCGGTGGCTTCCATTATGAATCCCATGCTCGGCGACACCGGCTTTGCCCTGCCTGTGCCGCAAGCGGTTACGCCTTTCCGCTATGGCGCGCTGATGCGCTATATGAAACTTCATCATGACGCGACGGTGCTCGGTATCAGCCATTGCAAGAACGGTCGTGGCATGGAGCTAAACCCGGTGATTTCAACCGAAGTCCGCGGTGGCATGTGGTTACACCTGGTCGGCAACAGCCGCATCCTGGCGGACGATGTCGCCTGGCAAGAGATAGGAGAAGCGAGATGACGTCGTTCTTTCAACGGCTGTGGAGAAGGTCTGCCCCACAGGCGCCGGTTCGTGGACCGTTAGGACTGCACCTCAATGCCGGGTTTACGCTGGATACGCTGGCGTTCCGCCTACTGGAGGCGTCGCTTTTGGTGGAACTGCCCGGTGAAGAATATACCGTTGCGGCTGTCAGCCATATCGATCTGGGGGGAGGCAGTCAAATTTTCCGTTATTACACCTCCGGCGATGAGTTTTTACAGATAAACACCACCGGAGGCACGGGCGTCGAGGATATCGACGACATCAAACTGTTCGTTTACCAGACCTGTGACGGCATAAATCAGGAGGCGCACTGGCGTGCGGCCATCAGTCCAGTGGCCATTGGTACGCCGACGTTGACCTGGCAGGCGCAGCGCTGGCAGCGATTTTTTAACCGCGAGGAGCCGGGAAACATCGCGCCGATCTTTATGCTGGAAAAAGTGGAGAATCAACAGCAGGCAAAATGGGATATCCACAATTTCTCGATGGGCTACCAGCGTCAGATCACTGACGACACCTGGGAATACTTGTTGCTGAACGGGGAGGAGACATTTGACGAGCGCGGAGAGCCCGAGTGGGTCTTTTCACGCGCGCTGGGCGTTGATATTCCCCTGACTTCATTGAATATTATTGGTTAATTACAGGGAAGCATGTGATGCACATTCTGGATTCATTATTGGCCTTCTGCGCCTATTTTTTTATTGGCGCGGCGATGGTTATCCTTTTCCTTTTTATCTACTCCAAAATTACGCCGCACAATGAATGGCGATTGATAAAAACTAATAACACCGCAGCCTCGCTGGCCTTCAGCGGTACGCTGCTGGGATATGTTATTCCGTTATCCAGCGCGGCAATAAACGCCGTTAGCATTCCGGATTATTTTGCCTGGGGAGGCATTGCGCTGGTCATTCAGCTCATCATCTACGCTAGCGTCAGGCTGTATATGCCGACGCTGAGCGAGAAAATTATTCAGCATAATACGGCGGCGGGACTATTTATGGGCACCTCCGCACTGGCGGGCGGTATTTTCAATGCGGCTTGCATGACGTGGTAATGGGCGATCATGGCTAAAAAAACAGGAAACAAAAAACGTAAAACAGGCTTAGGTCATGCAGCGATTACCCGGATCGACCGTCCGGTAAACCCTTTCGAGCCTAAACGCAGCCGGTACAGTGGCAAAGTGCTGACGCTGGCGATCATGGGCGGCGCGGCTTTTTTCGCCTTGAAAGGGTGCAGTGACAGTGACGATGTCGACAACGATGGTGACGGCGTTTTTTACGAAACGGTGCAGAACTGCATTGATGACGGCAATAATATTAGCGTTTGCGTTGATGCCTGGAATAACGCGAAAACCGAATTTTATAACACCTTGCCAAAAAGGATGAGCAAGAGCGACTGCGAAACCCAGTTCGGCAACTGTTATCAGGATATTATCGACCAGAGCTGGGTGCCTGTCATTTCTGGCTTTTTGCTCAGCCGTGCGCTCCGTAAAGATCGTGATGAGGCGTATGTTTATAGCAGCAATGGGTCATCCTACGTTTCTCGTCCCGTCTGGCGTACGACGTCTGGCGACTACGCCTGGCGTACAGGCTCACGAAAAACAGGCTCTGCGACCAGCCATAGCTACAGCACGAAAAAGGTATCAACGGTGTCTCGTGGAGGTTACGGACGCTCGTCCAGCGCCCGTGGCAGCTGGGGGGCTAACCATGCTGCGACATGATGTGCCGGTTCGCCGGGATCTGAATCAGATTGCCTGCGATCACGGTTTCGATTTTCATATCATTGATAACGAAATCTACTGGGATGAAAGCCGGGCTTACCGCTTCACGCTTCGGCAAATTGAAGAACAGATCGAAAAGCCGACGGCAGAATTGCATCAGATGTGCCTGGAAATCGTCGATCGCGCGATAAAAGATGAGCATATTCTTGAGCAACTGGCGATCCCGCCGCTTTACTGGGATGCGATTGCTGAAAGCTGGCGCAGCAAGGATCCTACGCTGTACGGACGTATGGATTTTGTCTGGTGCGGTAATGCGCCGGTTAAGCTGCTTGAATACAACGCAGACACGCCAACGTCATTATACGAGGCGGCGTATTTCCAGTGGCTGTGGCTGGAGGATGCCCGCCGAAGCGGCGCGATTCCCCGTGATGCCGATCAGTACAACGCGATACAGGAGCGCCTGATTTCGCGGTTTGCGGAGCTTTATCGTCCGGAACCATTTTATTTTTGCTGCTGTGAAGACAGCGATGAAGATCGCACCACGGTGCTTTATTTACAGGACTGTGCGGAGCAGGCGGGCCAGGAGACGCGGTTTCTTTATCTCGAAGAGCTGGGGCTTGGTGTTGGCGGCGTGTTAACCGATCTCAACGATAACGTGATTCAGCGCGCCTTTAAGCTCTATCCGCTGGAATGGATGATGCGGGACGATAACGGGCCGTTGTTACGCAAGCGACGAGAACAATGGATTGAACCTTTATGGAAAAGTATCCTCAGCAACAAGGGGTTAATGCCACTGCTGTGGCGCCTCTTCCCGCGGCATCCCAATTTGCTTCCGGCCTGGTTTGACGGGGAAAAGCCCTGTATCCAGGCGGGGGCAAGCTGTGTGCGCAAGCCGATTTTCTCCCGTGAGGGGGGTAACGTGACGATCTTTGACGGCCATCAGCAGGTAATGGAGCATGCCGATGGTGATTATGCCGACGAACCCATGATCTATCAGGCGTTTCAGCCGCTACCACGCTTCGGCGACAGCTATACGCTGGTCGGCAGTTGGATCGTAGATGATGAAGCCTGCGGTATGGGGATCCGTGAAGATAACACCCTGATCACCAAAGATACGTCACGATTCATACCTCACTACATCTCGGGGTGATCCCACTTTTGTGATCTCTCTCCGTCGTCATTCAACCGGCAGCGACCATACTTATTGTCGCGGCCATTGAAGGAGGGAGACACAATGCACTGGCAAACGCATACCGTTTTTAACCAACCGATACCGTTGAATAACAGCAATCTTTTCTTGTCTGACGGCGCGCTGTGCGAAGCAGTTGTCCGGGAAGGGGCTGGCTGGGACGGTGAACTGCTCGCCAGCATCGGACAACAGCTTGGCACCGCCGAGTCTCTGGAGCTGGGACGGCTGGCGAACAGCTGGCCGCCGGAATTATTGCGCTATGACCCGCAGGGGCAGCGTCTGGACGATGTGCGTTTTCATCCCGCCTGGCATCTGCTTATGCAGGGGCTATGTACCAACCGCGTGCACAACCTGCCCTGGGAGGAGGAGGCGCGCGCCGGATCGTTTGTCGCCCGCGCTGCGCGCTTTGTCCTGCATGCGCAGGTGGAAGCCGGGACGCTATGCCCGATAACCATGACCTTTGCCGCCACGCCACTTTTACAGCAGATGCTCCCGCCCCCCTTTTCTGACTGGTTGACACCGTTAGTGGGCGATCGCTACGACTCACATCTTTTGCCTGGCGGGCAAAAACGTGGCCTGCTCATTGGTATGGGAATGACGGAGAAACAGGGCGGGAGCGATGTGCTGAGCAATACCACCCGCGCGGAGCGACTGGAAGACGGATCGTACCGGCTGGTGGGGCACAAATGGTTTTTCTCCGTCCCGCAAAGCGATGCCCATCTGGTGCTGGCGCAGACGGATGGGGGGCTATCCTGTTTCTTCGTACCGCGTTTTTTGCCCGACGGAAAGCGCAATGCTGTGCGGCTCGAACGTCTCAAAGACAAACTGGGTAATCGCTCCAATGCCAGTTGCGAAGTGGAGTTTCAGGATGCCCTTGGCTGGCTGCTGGGTGAAGAGGGCGAAGGCGTTCGCCATATCCTGAAGATGGGCGGCATGACGCGCTTTGATTGCGCGCTCGGTAGCCATGGGTTGATGCGCCGCGCTTTCTCAGTGGCGATTTACCACGCGCACCAGCGTCAGGTTTTTGGCAAGCCGCTGATTGAACAGCCTATGATGCGTCAGGTACTCAGCCGGATGGCGCTACAGCTTGAGGGGCAAACCGCGCTGTTGTTCCGTCTGGCTCGCGCGTGGGAACGCCGGAGCGAAGCAAAAGAGCAATTGCTGGCCCGTCTGTTTACCCCAGCCGCTAAATTCGCGGTTTGTAAAAGCGGTATCCCGTTTGTGGCCGAAGCGATGGAAGTCCTCGGTGGCGTGGGGTATTGCGAAGATAGCGAACTGCCGCGGCTATACCGCGAAATGCCGGTTAACAGCATCTGGGAAGGTTCAGGAAACGTAATGTGTCTCGACGTTCTGCGGGTCGTCAGTAAACAAACCGGCGCGGATGAAATACTGAGCGAAACCTTTTCTGATGTGAGGGGGCAGGACCGCCATTTTGATCGCGCGGTTCGCCAACTGCAACAGCGGCTACGTAAACCTGTGGAAGCGCAGGGGCGTGACATCACCCAACTGATTTATCTGCTCGGCTGCGGTTCGCAAATGCTGCGATACGCGTCGCCGCCGGTTGCGCAGGCATGGTGTCAGATGATGCTGGATACGCGTGGAGGAAGACGCTTATCGGAACAGGTTCAGGATGAAGTACTGCTGAGGGCGACGGGAGGAGTACGGTAATCTCTTAGCCGGGTGGCGCAACGCTGACCCGGCTCAGGAAGGGCAGAATCAGGCGTAAAGGATGGCCTGGACGCGCCAGTTATCAGGCTGCTGTTCTTCATACATCTGCACAATGCGATACCACGAAGCGCCTTGTTCATCGGCTTTAAGCGCCACGATACGCTCCACGTCCTGTGGATTTCCTGAAATATTACTGACTGAAATCAGGCCAATTTCATTGAGGCCCGTCACGCAGTCCGCGCTGGCAAATTCGGCAGATTGCGCCGTCGTGCTTATCAGCCCGGCAGTAAGTAGCAGTGAGGATAAGGCAAGAGATTGGTTCATCGTCAGCTCCATTTTACGTTTCCCCGCAAGACGCAGGGCATTCCATCGCCGTAATAAACCTCGAGCTTCCTGCTGTCGGTTTATTGTGCACAGATAAACGTATAGAGGCGTAAAGCAACGTGAAACTGACTTAAATTTCAGCATCTTTTATTTACGATATAAAATGGCCTGTGAATACCACTGACCCGTCACGATCGTCTCATCGACCATGACGATAACGTAATAATCGGCTTTCGCGGCGGCGGCTTTGGCTTTAACCTCATCAATTGCGTCATCCGGAGACCCCCTCACCATTGAGGTGACGGTGCCCATTCGCTGCAACCCTTGCGTTTGATTGCGGCGTATTTCCTGCGGATGATCGGCGACGGGTGGCGCTGGCTGCGGCTTACCTTCAAGTACGCTGCATCCCGTTAACAACATAACCAGCATCAAAGGGACAAGCCGACGCATAACTCTATCTCGTTTACTGATAGTCATAGTGTAGTGCCTATTTAATTTCCCTTTGGGGGAATGTTCCCGAAATGTTAACTTCCGCGCGATTTTCGAATGAAAATGTCGTGAAAGCGTAATCCAGTTCTCAACATTATGAATCGTTGTTGAACACTTAACACTGCTTAATGGATCGCCCTGTGGCGTACCGGACAAAAAAGGACCCGCAAATGATTGAAATAGAAACATGTCAGTTGGCGGAGCATCACCTGCTGCACGCTTTCCCAACCGGTAAAATCAATACACCTTTACCGAGTATCATTTTCTATCACGGGTTCACGTCGTCAGCGCTGGTTTACAGCTACTTTGCCGTCGCGCTGGCTCAGGCCGGTTTTAGGGTCATTATGCCAGACGCCGCAGAACACGGCGCGCGTTTCAGCGGTAACGCACCGTTGCGAATGACGCGATTCTGGCAGATTTTGCAGCAAAACATGCAGGAATTTACTGCGTTACGTGCGGCTATTCTCCAGGAGAACTGGCTGCAGGATGACAGGCTTGCCGTGGCGGGAGCGTCAATGGGCGGTATGACCGCCCTCGGGATCATGACGCAGCATCCTGAAGTCAGCTGCGTGGCCAGCCTGATGGGCTCGGGTTACTTCACCCGTCTGGCAAAAACGCTGTTTCCCCCTTCGGCGTTGGATACGCCAGCGCAGCAGGCGGCGTTCGACAGCGTTATCGCGCCACTGGCGAAGTGGGATGTCTCGCAACAGCTGGAACAGGTGTCCGACAGGCCGCTGCTGTTATGGCATGGAGTGGAGGATGATGTCGTGCCAGCAGAAGAATCGTTTCGCTTGCAGCGGGCGCTGGCGCAGGCTGGACGAGACCGGAATCTGACCTGTGAGTGGCAGACGGGCGTGCGCCATCGCATCACGCCCGAAGCCCTGGCGGCGACGGTCTCTTTTTTTCGTCAGCACCTTTAAACGCGTATAATGCTTACGCCCTGCGCCTCAAGCTGTTTCAGGATTTCAGGGTTAGCATGTTTGCCGGTGATAAGCATATCGATCTGATCTGCGCGACTGAACAGCATCCCCGCCCGTTCGCCCACTTTGCTGCTGTCGACCAAGACGACCAGCTTGCCGACCACACTCAGCATTTTTTGCTCGGCCATAGCGGTGAGCATGTCCGTTTTGTACAGGCCATCCGTGGTCAGCCCTTTACCGCTGGTGAACATCCAGTGTCCGGCATAGAGACTGTTTTCACTGCCCTGGGGGCTCAGGGTGATCGACTGGGTTTTATTGTACTGGCCGCCCATGATGATCACGCTGTCATGCTCCTGATCGATCAGGTAATTGGCCAGAGGAAGATAGTTGGTGATGATCTGCACAGGTTTACCACACATCTCGCGCCCCAACAAAAAGGCAGTGGAGCCGCAGTTAATCACAACGCTTTCCCCCGGATTGACCAACTGGGAGGCGGCTTTCGCGATACGAACTTTTTCATCGTGGTTTTGGGCCTGATGCAGGTTCATTGGCGTCCAGCGTGGGCGCTGCTGGGCGATGGCTTCGGCTCCGTTTCGCACTTTTTTTAGCTTGCCGCTCTCATCAAGTTTATTGATATCCCGGCGTGCCGTTGCAGGGGAGATACCCAAACGTTCAACGACATTTTCCACGGTGACAAAGCCCAGTTGTGCCAGCATATCCAGCAAAATTTGATGTCTTTGCGCTTCAGTCATGAGCTATTCCGATACAAAATGATTTTAAAAGATGATATTTGAAATAGCCTGAAAATACTAAAGTAAATATGAAAAAAATGCCGGGAAAACCCGGCATTATCGCGATTACAGGAACGATTTAAACGGCAGATCGGGCTCAATAGTGAAGCAGTCGTCAAAGCCGCGCGGATAGTGATATTCAAAGTTATCCTTATCCAAAGGCCAGGTGAATTTCCCGCCAACCTGCCAGATGAACGGCTTAAAACCGTATTTAAGGCGATCTTTTTTCATTTCCCACAAGACGCGGATCTCCTGCGGATCGGCCTGGAAATTTGACCAGATATCATGGTGGAACGGGATCACGACTTTCGTGTTCAGGGATTCCGCCATGCGCAGAATGTCTGCGCTGGTCATTTTATCGGTGATACCGCGTGGGTTTTCGCCATAGGAGCCCAGCGCCACGTCGATCTGATGCTCGTTGCCGTGCTTCGCATAGTAGTTGGAGTAGTGGGAATCTCCGCTGTGGTACAGCGTCCCCCCCGGCGTTTTGAACAGATAGTTTACGGCGCGCGCATCCATGCCGTCAGGCAGAACGCCTGCGGCTTTCTGGTCCGCCGGAAGTGTGATCAGCGCGGTGCGGTCAAACGCGTCAAGGGCATGTATTTCAATATCTTTTACTTTAACCACATCGCCTGGTTTTACCACGATGCAGCGCGATTTCGGCACACCCCAACCTATCCAAAGGTCCACGCAGGTCTGCGGCCCAATGAACGGCACATCGTCCGCGCAGTTTTGCATCACCGCTGCCGCCACATTGACATCAATGTGATCGTTATGATCGTGTGTTGCCAGCACCGCGTTGATCTGGCGAATCGCGAAAGGATCCAGCACAAATGGCGTGGTGCGCAGGTTTGGCTGCAATTTTTTTACGCCCGCCATACGCTGCATCTGGTGGCCGGTCTTCATCAGCGGGTTACCGTGACTTTGTTTTCCGGTACCGCACCAGAAATCCACGCACACATTGGTGCCGCCTTCGGATTTCAGCCAGATGCCGGTACACCCCAGCCACCACATTGCAAATGTGCCTGGCGCCACGCGTTCTTGTTCAATCTCTTCGTTCAGCCAGCTTCCCCATTCAGGAAAAGTGTTCAGGATCCATGATTCACGGGTGATGGTATTCACTTTACTCATTGTTTGACTCCTGGGTTCAATCAAAAGTAATCATTTTATGATTTGATGTGATTCATGTTGTCACCATTTTGAGCGGTTTGCAATGGGGGGAACGTGGGGTTTTACCTTATTGATCACACGGTCAATACCGGATTATGCCGGTAATTGAGCGTGTATGTTTAATTAATTCCATGAAAAATAAAGAGTAATTCTGTTTTCTGGTTATATCATGAAATCCATTATGAAAAGAGGGGAAATAATTTGCGTGATGCGTCACAAATAATCAAATTTAATCTTGTGATGATTATTTGTGATTACTAGAGTGATGGCACCAACCACGCCGGGATTACCCCTCGTGTTCCTTTTTACTGGAGAGAGTTATGGAGATCCTCTACGACGTCTTTACCGTTTTCTTTAATCAGGTAATGACAAACGCGCCGCTTCTGCTCGGCATCGTGACGTGCCTCGGTTATATCCTGCTGCGTAAAAGCGTCAGCGTGATTATTAAAGGCACCATTAAAACCATTATTGGTTTTATGCTGTTGCAGGCGGGGTCTGGCATTTTGACCAGCACCTTTAAGCCGGTTGTTGCCAAAATGTCTGAGGTGTACGGCATCAACGGCGCGATCTCCGATACCTACGCCTCCATGATGGCAACCATTGACCGGATGGGCGATGCCTACAGTTGGGTAGGGTATGCCGTGCTTCTGGCGCTGGCGCTGAATATTTGTTACGTCCTGCTCCGACGTATTACCGGCATCCGCACCATCATGCTGACCGGACACATCATGTTCCAACAGGCGGGGCTGATCGCGGTGTCGCTCTACATCTTCGGCTATTCGATGTGGACCACTATTATCTGCACCGCCATCCTGGTCTCCCTGTACTGGGGCATTACGTCCAACATGATGTACAAGCCGACTCAGGAAGTGACTGACGGCTGCGGTTTCTCCATCGGTCACCAGCAGCAGTTCGCCTCCTGGATCGCTTATAAGGTCGCGCCATATCTGGGTAAAAAAGAAGAAAGCGTTGAAGATCTCAAGCTACCGGGCTGGCTGAATATCTTCCACGACAACATCGTTTCAACGGCCATCGTGATGACGATTTTCTTTGGCGCGATCCTCCTTTCCTTCGGCATCGACACGGTGCAGGCGATGGCGGGTAAAACACACTGGACGGTGTATATCCTGCAAACCGGCTTCTCATTTGCCGTGGCGATTTTCATCATCACCCAGGGCGTGCGTATGTTCGTCGCCGAACTGTCCGAAGCGTTCAACGGTATTTCTCAACGCCTGATTCCCGGTGCCGTGCTGGCTATCGACTGCGCCGCGATTTACAGCTTTGCGCCTAACGCGGTGGTCTGGGGCTTTATGTGGGGCACCATCGGCCAACTGATCGCGGTCAGTATTCTGGTGGGTTGCGGTTCGTCCATTCTGATCATTCCGGGCTTCATCCCGATGTTCTTTTCCAACGCCACCATTGGCGTCTTTGCCAACCACTTTGGCGGCTGGCGCGCGGCGCTGAAGATCTGTCTGGTGATGGGGATGATCGAAATCTTTGGCTGCGTCTGGGCCGTGAAACTCACGGGTATGAGCGCCTGGATGGGGATGGCCGACTGGTCGATTCTGGCGCCGCCGATGATGCAGGGCTTCTTCTCCCTCGGCATCGCGTTTATGGCCGTCATTCTGATTATCGCATTGGTTTATATGGTCTTCGCCGGACGCGCGCTACGTGCAGAAGAAGACGCAGAAAAACAACTGGCAGAACATTCTGCTTAATGAGGAGTGTGGATTATGACCGTACGTATTCTGGCTGTATGTGGCAACGGGCAAGGGAGTTCCATGATCATGAAAATGAAAGTGGATCAGTTTTTAACCCAATCCAATATCGACCACACGGTAAACAGCTGTGCTGTCGGCGAGTACAAAAGCGAGCTGGGCGGCGCCGACATCATCATCGCCTCAACCCATATCGCCGGTGAGATTAGCGTGACAGGTAACAAGTATGTGGTGGGCGTTCGCAATATGTTATCGCCCGCTGACTTTGGCCCAAAGCTGCTGGAAGTGATCAAACAACATTTTCCGCAGGATGTGAAGTAAGGGGGCGTCATGAAACTACGTGATTCGCTGGCGCAAAACCATTCTGTCCGTTTGCAGGCTGAAGCCAGCACCTGGCAAGAGGCCGTGAAGATTGGCGTTGACCTGCTGGTGGCCGCTGATGTCGTCGAGCCGCGCTACTATCAGGCCATTCTTGATGGCGTAGCGCAGTTTGGCCCGTACTTCGTGATTGCCCCTGGGCTGGCGATGCCGCATGGCCGACCGGAAGAGGGCGTTAAGAAAACCGGTTTCTCGTTGGTAACGTTGAAGACGCCGCTGGCGTTTAACCACGAAGATAACGATCCGGTCGATATCCTGATCACCATGGCCGCCGTTGATGCGAATACCCATCAGGAAGTGGGCATCATGCAGATCGTGAATCTGTTTGAAGACGAGGCCAATTTTGACCGTTTACGCGCCTGCCGCACCGAGCAGGATGTGCTTGATTTAATTGATAACGCCACCGCGGCGGCTGTTTAAGAGGAATTTCATATGTCTCAGTTACCCATGTTACAGGTTGCGCTGGATAATCAAACGCTGTCTCACGCCTACGAGACCACCCGCCTGATTGCGGAAGAAGTAGACATTATTGAGGTGGGCACCATTCTCTGCGTTGGGGAAGGGGTACGCGCGGTGCGTGACCTGAAAGCGCTCTATCCACATAAAATCGTACTGGCGGACGCCAAAATCGCCGACGCGGGCAAGATCCTGTCCCGGATGTGCTTTGAAGCCAACGCCGACTGGGTGACCGTCATCTGTTGCGCTGATATCAACACTGCGAAAGGCGCGCTGGATGTGGCGAAAGAGTTTAACGGCGACGTACAGATTGAGCTGACCGGATACTGGACCTGGGAGCAGGCGCAGCAGTGGCGTGATGCGGGCATCCAGCAGGTGGTTTATCACCGTAGCCGTGACGCGCAGGCGGCGGGCGTTGCATGGGGCGAGGCGGATATCAGCGCCATCAGGCGCCTTGCCGATATGGGCTTTAAAGTGACCGTGACCGGTGGCCTGACGCTGGAAGATCTGCCGCTGTTCAAAGGGATTCCTGTTCACGTCTTTATTGCCGGGCGCAGCATTCGCGATGCCGACTCTCCGGTTGAAGCGGCGCGCCAGTTTAAACGTTCCATCGCCCAACTGTGGGGATAAGGAGCGGATATGCTGTCGAAACAGAACCCGTTAGGCATCTATGAAAAAGCGCTCCCTGCCGGGGAGTGCTGGCTGGAGCGCCTGCGGATGGCGAACACGCTGGGTTTTGACTTCGTTGAAATGTCGGTGGATGAGACCGATGCGCGCCTTGCGCGACTCGACTGGAGCCGCGAACAGCGACTGACGCTGGTGAGCGCCATTGCGGAGACTGGCGTGCGTATTCCATCCATGTGCCTGAGCGCCCATCGTCGTTTTCCGTTAGGAAGCGAAGATGACGCGGTGCGCGCTCAGGGCCTGGAGATCATGCGCAAGGCGATTCAGTTGGCGCAGGATATCGGGATCCGTGTGATCCAGTTAGCCGGCTACGACGTCTATTATCAGGAAGCCAATAACGAGACGCGCCGTCGTTTTCGTGACGGTCTGAAAGAGAGCGTAGAGATGGCTAGCCGGGCGCAGGTGACGCTGGCGATGGAGATCATGGATTACCCTCTGATGAACTCCATCAGTAAGGCGTTAGGCTACGCGCACTATCTGAATAATCCGTGGTTCCAGTTGTATCCCGATATCGGCAACCTGTCGGCATGGGATAACGATGTTCAGATGGAGCTGCAGGCCGGGATAGGTCATATCGTGGCGGTTCATGTAAAAGACACGAAGCCGGGCGTATTCAAGAACGTGCCGTTTGGCGAAGGCGTTGTCGATTTTGAACGTTGTTTTGCGACGCTCAAGCAGAGTGGGTATTGCGGGCCATACCTGATTGAGATGTGGAGCGAAACGGCGGACGATCCGGCGCGTGAGGTGGCGAAAGCGCGCGACTGGGTGAAAGCGCGCATGGTCAGCGCAGGTCTGGTGGAGTCAGCATGATGCAGATGTTAAAGCAGCAGGTGTTTAACGCCAACATGGATCTTCCTCGCTATGGCCTGGTGACCTTTACCTGGGGCAACGTCAGCGCCATCGACCGGGAACGCGGCCTGGTCGTGATAAAACCGAGCGGGGTCCCTTACGAGACTATGACGGTTGATGACATGGTGGTGGTCGACATGGACGGTCATGTCGTGGAGGGGCGGTATCGTCCTTCATCCGATACCGCTACGCATCTTGCGCTGTACCGCCATTATCCGTCACTCGGGGGCGTCGTGCATACCCACTCCACCCACGCCACCGCCTGGGCACAGGCGGGGCTGGCGATACCGGCGCTCGGCACCACCCACGCAGATTACTTTTTTGGCGACATCCCTTGTACCCGGGCGCTGAGCGAAGCAGAAGTGCAGGGTGAGTACGAGCTCAATACGGGCATGGTAATCATCGAAACGCTGGGCGACATTGAACCGCTGCATACGCCGGGAGTTGTGGTGTATCAGCACGGCCCATTTGCGTGGGGCAAAGATGCTCACGATGCGGTGCATAATGCCGTGGTCATGGAGGAGGTAGCGCGGATGGCATGGATTGCGCGGGGGATTAACCCAGACCTCAGCCCCATCGACGATTATCTGATGAACAAACACTTCATGCGTAAACACGGTCCGAACGCTTACTATGGGCAGACGTGAAGCTGCAAGAAGTGAAGAAGTAAATAGCGCCGGAACTCACTCCCTGGCGGGGAGGTAATCGGTCAGGTTCTGGCGGTTTTTGCAAAAAAAGCCCCCTGCAAAGGGGGCAAATCAGAGTATGGCATTATTTTTCGTTGGTTTACCTGGTGCTAGCGAAAAATCTCTGCGCTGGGGTGGATGTTGCCATTGCTGCCGGGTTCGCGGATCAAAATGACATGGTAATACGTCGCGCCTTGCGCATCGGCTTCGTCGTTCAGCGCATCTTTAGCGTCGCTTTCCGTGGCGACGTTATGGTTGATGTAAATGACGCCTAAGCTCTGAACATCATCCATATTTCTGGCCTGCTGGTTATCAATCTCAATGGCGGCAAGCGCATTGGCGCCAAGCAAAAGCCCAGCCAGAAGGGCTATCATACGGGTTCGCATACCTACCTCCTCGACTGCTAACTCGGATGAGCGAGACCGTTTTTGGGGTAACCCCTGTTGATCTTATTTTAATCGCTACCCGCAATGTCGATGGCGACCTTTTCTGATGCAGTTGTTCAAAAAATTACCGCATCAGGCATAGCAGAATTAATTCTTCGACTCAGTGGGAATCGCCTCTGCAGTGGCGGCATCTTGTCTGTTATCAGGCAGTCTGACGCGTATCAACCTGTCATGAAAAACCAGGATCAACGTATTTCCCTGCCAGTTAAAAGCCATGTTTTTTAACCCGCAGTAGCGAAGCCGGTGCAATGATGCAATTTTTGTCGCGCTGGCGACATCCCAGATATCAGCGGTTATTCCTGAACCCGCCGGTTTTTCACAACCTGCCTGAGCAAAAAAGCGTCCATGAGCGGAACGGGCGGTTGCAGTGATACTGTCAGCATTTTTAAGCTCTGCGCTAAAGCGCCATTTGCCGCTGAGACTATCAATAAAATAGGTCCCCATTCGCCAGGCATTCATGTGATGTTGAAGCGGTGATTGATGTTGATAATGCAGCGCTATCCAGTGGGCCTCACTGGAGCCCAGCGGATATGGCGTATGTCGGGTAATGTCATCGGCAGATAAATCGATGCGGCGGCTTCTGATATCGGCTGGCGATCGGAAAGGAACCGTATACGAGAGTTCAGCTCTTCCGGTTTCTGAATTAAGTTTGACTAATCCATTGCTGTCTTCAAGCCAAAAATAGCCAGGGGTTGAAATCAGGACCGGTTGAATGGAGTTTCCGCTGGCGAAATGGTTACGACAAGTTTTGAACAGGCTATTTTCTGGCGGAGATATACGCGGATCGATACGGCGAAAAATCAAACATCCTTTCCCCTCGTCGCTATAGTCGCTCGAAAAGGTAATGGGATTCCCGTTCGCATCGCTGAACCATGATGTCACGCCAGTTTCTTCATTTAAAGCCAGCGTAGCTATTTCTCTGGTGGGGATATTCAGTTCAAACCACTGGCCTGAAGACGTTTTGAACCAGGCCTTCTGTCCTTTATGGACCAACGTTAAACCGGACAGGCTTTCCCCTTGCCAAAGGTGGGTGGCATGCTGCGGATTTCCGGGCTCGGTGATATAGAGTTCCGAAACGTAATTTTGCTGTTGGCGATCGTAGCGTTTCGTGGCGAATAATGAATTACCGTCAGGAAGTTCCTTGTATTCCTTAATTTCCCGGGAGTCATCCGTATCAGAAAGGAGATCTTTGAGTGTGATTGTTACCATGCTCATGGCGTCGGATGACGTTGTTTCAGCAGACTGACGTTCAGGCGTAGTTTCCGCTAACGGTACTTTTTTAACCCATGCCGTGACCTCTGAAGCCAGTTCGCTTTGCAGATTATTTTTCTTCAGGTAGGTGGTAATGGGTTTGATACTCTCTTCCAGCACGAGCTTGTCAGAGAGATAGCTCTGTAATGGCCTGAGGCCCGGCCCGAGGAGAGTAAAGTTTTTCCAGTAGTCGATTCTGTTCGCTATTGCCTTTAGATACGAATAATTAGGATTAGGCGATACGACACATGTTGTTAGGATCAACGCAACTTTTGGCTCGCCAAAAACAGCGCTGGCGTCCATTATTTTCAGATAAGTGGTTCGTTTAGTGTCACCTACAGAGTAGGTTTTTCGTGCCTCTGTAAACGATATTTCTTCTTGTAGTTCAGGCTGTTTAATTAATTCCTGCGGCGCCCGCCATAACCAATGCTGTGAAATCGCCAGATTTGTTTTGTGTTCAACTTCTTTGGCCGTGATATAGCCTGCCTGTTGTGCTTGCCATAATTTCGGCGTGACAAATTTTTCAGCCAGGCTGGTGGCCACTTCCGGTCTGTGTGATAGCAGGGTCTGCCCCCAGTCCTCTTCCAGGTAAGCGACAGGCATTGACGCTGACTGAAGGCTAAAATTTTCTTGTTTAAGTAAGTCCGACAGCTTCGGCGCCAGCGTATTCCAGTCGGCGGCGATCGCCAGCGTCATTTTATCCGCTGCAATACGTTTTTTGCCATCCAGCCAGACCAGAATGTTGGTATCGTCCAGGGACGCTCTCGGCGAATTTGCCAGGCCCCGCTCTGCGGGCGATTCCCACTGCCACCGGGTAAAAACCGGTGCAGGATTATAGTCAGCATAGGGTGATGGTAAACAGCTTTCAGGGTGCGGCGGGCTCTCTGTGCCCGTCTGAATGACATACCAGGCCATCAGGCCTGTGAAAATAAACGCCAGCCCACATTTTTTGCTAAGCATCCTTTGCTCCAGGTCAAATATTCCATTTTATCTCCCTGCATACTAAGTGGTCATCCCGGCAAAAACCATCTAATAACAACCACAAGATGAACTTCTCTCTTCTCGCCGGGAGATGAGCAGCGACAGCGAGCAGGCGATTGTTTGCAAATCGCCTTGAGTTTCCCGTCTGACCCCAGTATTATGACGCGTCATTTTTCAGCCGACCTTTAACACGTTCCTTGCCTCCCCGGGCCTCGGCTGACCCAGACAGGAGGCTGAATAATCCGTAAGGAGCAATTCGATGCGTCATTACGAAATCGTTTTTATGGTCCATCCTGACCAGAGCGAACAGGTTCCGGGCATGATCGAGCGTTACTCTGCTGCCATCACTGGCGCAGAAGGCAAGATCCACCGTCTGGAAGACTGGGGCCGCCGTCAGCTGGCTTACCCGATCAACAAACTGCACAAAGCGCACTACGTTCTGATGAACGTTGAAGCGCCGCAGGAAGTGATCGATGAGCTGGAAACTACCTTCCGCTTCAACGATGCCGTTATCCGTAGCATGGTAATGCGTACCAAGCACGCTGTTACCGAAGCATCTCCGATGGTTAAAGCGAAAGACGAGCGCCGTGAGCGTCGCGATGATTTCGCAAACGAAACCGCAGATGATGCTGAAGCTGGGGATTCTGAAGAGTAATTTCTGATGACCAACCGTCTGGTGTTGTCCGGCACCGTGTGCAGGGCTCCCCTTCGAAAGGTCAGTCCATCAGGAATTCCGCATTGCCAGTTCGTGCTTGAGCATCGTTCTGTGCAAGAGGAAGCCGGGTTTCACCGGCAGGCGTGGTGCCAAATGCCCGTTATTGTTAGCGGACATGAAAACCAGGCCATTACTCACAGTATAACGGTCGGTAGTCGCATAACCATTCAGGGATTTATCTCTTGCCACAAAGCAAAGAACGGCCTGAGCAAAATGGTTCTGCATGCCGAGCAGATTGAATTGATAGATTCTGGAGACTAGCCATATGGCACGTTATTTCCGTCGTCGCAAGTTCTGCCGTTTCACCGCGGAAGGCGTTCAAGAGATCGACTATAAAGATATCGCTACGCTGAAAAACTACATCACCGAAAGCGGTAAGATTGTCCCAAGCCGTATCACCGGTACCCGTGCAAAATACCAGCGTCAGCTGGCTCGCGCTATCAAACGCGCTCGCTACCTGTCCCTGCTGCCGTACACTGATCGCCATCAGTAATCGGTCACGGTCCATTAATACGACTTTGAGAGGATAAGGTAATGCAAGTTATTCTGCTTGATAAAGTAGCAAACCTGGGTAGCCTGGGTGATCAGGTTAACGTTAAAGCGGGCTACGCTCGTAACTTCCTGGTACCACAGGGTAAAGCTGTTCCTGCTACCAAGAAAAACGTTGAATACTTCGAAGCACGTCGCGCTGAACTGGAAGCTAAACTGGCTGACGTTCTGGCTGCTGCAAATGCACGCGCAGAGAAAATCAACGCACTGGAAACCGTTACTATCGCGTCTAAAGCAGGCGACGAAGGTAAACTGTTCGGTTCCATCGGTACTCGCGACATCGCTGACGCTGTTACTGCAGCTGGCGTTGAAGTGGCTAAGAGCGAAGTTCGTCTGCCGAACGGCGTTCTGCGTACCACTGGTGAGCACGAAGTGAACTTCCAGGTTCACAGCGAAGTCTTCGCTAAGCTGACCATTAACGTTGTTGCAGAATAAGTTTTTATTCTGACAGCTTCGTGAAAAACGCCGACCTCGTGTCGGCGTTTTGCTTTTCTTCCTCTGCGCTTTTTCACACTGGCTATTCTTTGCCCTTTTCGGGATAATCATTAAAAATAAAACATAATTTCAATGTGGTGAAGAATGGATACCCCGCACCCGCAACCTCTGTTTGCGCGTAAAAATATTGTCTACCTGAGCGCCGCGTTTTGCTGCCTGTTATGGGGGAGCGCCTACCCGGCGATTAAAAGCGGCTATGAGATCTTCCAGATCGCAACCGATGATATCCCTTCAAAAATTGTTTTTGCCGGTTACCGCTTCCTGTTTGCCGGTCTGCTGCTTCTGCTGCTGGCCATGGCGCAGCGTAAGCCCATCGGCAGATTACGCTCTCGCCAGTTCGGCCAGCTCACGTTACTGGGGCTGACGCAGACCTCTTTACAGTACATCTTCTTTTATATTGGTCTGGCCTTCACCACTGGGGTGAAAGGCTCGATCATGAATGCGACAGGCACCTTCTTTAGCGTACTGCTGGCGCACTTCATCTACCAGAATGACAAGCTGAGCTATAACAAAACACTGGGTTGTATCCTCGGCTTCGCGGGAGTGATGGTGGTGAATTTCAGCAGCGGGCTGGACTTCAGTTTTAGCCTGCTGGGCGACGGGTCTGTCGTCCTGGCGGCGTTTATCCTTTCCGCCGCCACGCTTTACGGCAAGCGCATCTCGCAGACGGTTGACCCTACGGTAATGACCGGTTACCAGTTGGGGATTGGCGGCCTGGCGCTGATCGCTGGCGGTTACGCGTTTGGCGGCACGCTCACCGTCCACGGGTTTTCATCTGTCGCGATTCTCGGTTATCTGACATTACTCTCGTCGGTAGCGTTTGCACTGTGGAGCATTTTGCTCAAATACAACCGGGTGGGAATGATTGCACCGTTTAACTTCTTGATTCCCGTTTCCGGAGCGGTGCTGTCGGCAGTGTTTCTTGGCGAGAATATTCTTGAATGGAAATACGCGATTGCGCTGGTGCTGGTGTGTTCGGGGATCTGGTGGGTCAATAAGGTGCGTAAAGCGTAAATCAGGCCCGGTGGCATACTGTCGCCGGGCATAGGTGATTATCGCGCCCGCAGGAAACTGCCGTCCGGCTGACGGGTGAACAGTACCTGCTGGTCATTGCCGGTATCGATGGTTAAGCCTGTCACTACGCCGTTCGCATTCTGGCGAATCTGCACTAACTGCCCTTCTTTAAGGGTGCTCAACGGCTTGCCTGCGCCTTCCACTTTTGCCATGGCATACACGTCTGTCGGCGGCAGCCCGTGGTCGCGGAACAACTGCGCCATCGTTTTACCAGAACCAACGCGGTAAGAACGCCATTGCTGATCGATCCCGCTGTCCGGCTGGAAAGGCTGCGTTTGCGGCTGCGACTGTTGTGTCTGCGGCTGCGTTTCCGGCTGGCCTTCCTGAATGGGTTCCGGCGCCACCGGAGCGACCTGTCCGGGATCGTTTTGCGGCGTGACGAGCTGCGCCTGCAGCTGTGCTTCGGTCGGTGGCTGAGACGGTGACTGAATATCCAGCTGCGCGTCACGGGTTACCGTAGGCGCAACGCTATTGTCGTCGGAGGGAAGCAGGAAACCGATGGCCAGCACCACTGCCGCAATAATAATGCCGCGGCGGTGCATCGGCGGAAGCGGGTCCATAAGGCGAAAATTGTCCGGTGCATGCCAGATTTTCGCCAGGGTAGGTTTTAGTTCAAAGCGCCCGGGCATGGCTTTCCTCCTGCTCCGCGTCTCGTTCCTCAATCATAGAGTATAGACAGCTAACGCTATGATGTTCGTGATATTACCCGCTTTTGATATATTCATACGGGATACCCCTATTGTTTCTTTTTCCCCAGGATTTGTCATCCACCCCATGACAACATTTTACCGCAGAGGGCGCGGCTGTTATGCTGCCCGCTACTTTAAATCCGATGAAAGGAAATACGATGGCAACCCCGACTTTTGATACTATCGAAGCGCAAGCAAGCTACGGCATTGGTTTGCAGGTAGGACAGCAACTGAGCGAATCCGGCCTGCAGGGGCTGTTGCCTGAAGCGCTGGTTGCAGGTATTGCCGATGCGCTGGAAGGTAAACAACCGGCTGTTCCGGTTGACGTGGTACACCGCGCGCTGCGTGAAATTCATGAGCGTGCTGATGCCGTACGTCGCGAACGTTTCCAGGCGATGGCCGCGGAAGGCGTGAAGTATCTGGAAGAAAACCGTGAGAAAGAGGGTGTGAGCAGCACCGAATCCGGTCTGCAATTCCGCGTACTGACCCAGGGTGAAGGTCCGATTCCGGCCCGTACTGACCGCGTTCGCGTGCATTATACCGGCAAGCTGATTGACGGCACCGTATTCGACAGCTCCGTAGCGCGCGGCGAACCGGCTGAATTCCCGGTTAATGGCGTGATCGCCGGCTGGATTGAAGCGCTGACCTTAATGCCGGTCGGCTCGAAGTGGGAACTGACTATTCCTCATGAACTCGCCTACGGTGAACGCGGCGCGGGTGCCTCCATTCCGCCGTTCAGCACGCTGGTGTTTGACGTCGAGCTGCTGGAAATCCTGTAAGCAGAGTCTTCTGTTCCCTTCGGAAAAGAGGGGAACAGAAAATATGCAATAAAACCGCGTATTCGCCGAACATCGGCATTTTATCTTGCAAATGGTTCCGTTGCGTGTATTTTTGTGAGCTAATTCGCGTTATCAGAGTGATATGACACTCACTTTAAACATATAGTTAACATAATATTTAAATCTTAGTATTCATCCCGCCGATTCTTACCTAATATCGATGAGTCCTGACAACAGGATCGTCGTATCATACAGAAGCACAACAGACGCATTAAAGGCCGCAGAGCCTGCACAACACAGACAGGTACAGGAAGAATAAAACATGGTAGATCAGGTAAAAGTCGCCGCCGATGAACAGGCACCGGCTGAACAGTCGCTACGGCGCAATCTCACAAACCGACATATTCAGCTTATCGCCATTGGCGGGGCGATCGGTACGGGCCTGTTTATGGGGTCCGGCAAAACCATCAGCCTCGCCGGACCGTCGATCATTTTTGTTTATATGATCATCGGCTTTATGCTCTTCTTCGTCATGCGGGCGATGGGCGAGCTGCTGCTCTCAAATCTGGAATATAAATCTTTTAGTGACTTTGCTTCGGATCTGCTGGGACCGTGGGCAGGCTATTTTACCGGCTGGACCTACTGGTTCTGCTGGGTGGTGACCGGGATGGCGGACGTCGTGGCGATTACCGCTTATGCCCAGTTCTGGTTCCCGGGGCTTTCCGACTGGGTGGCCTCGCTGGCTGTCGTGGTCTTGCTGCTGAGCCTTAACCTCGCCACCGTGAAAATGTTCGGTGAGATGGAGTTCTGGTTCGCGATGATTAAAATCGTCGCCATCGTCGCGCTGATTATCGTGGGGCTGGTGATGATCGCCATGCACTTTACATCACCGACCGGCGTCGAAGCGTCTTTTGCGCACCTGTGGAATGATGGCGGCTGGTTCCCGAAAGGCATCAGCGGCTTCTTTGCTGGCTTCCAGATTGCAGTGTTTGCGTTTGTTGGTATCGAACTGGTGGGGACAACGGCGGCTGAAACGAAAGATCCCGAAAAATCCCTGCCGCGCGCCATCAACTCCATTCCTGTTCGTATCATTATGTTCTACGTGTTCGCGCTGATCGTCATTATGTCCGTCACGCCGTGGAGCTCCGTGGTACCGGATAAGAGCCCGTTCGTAGAGCTGTTTGTACTGGTTGGTCTGCCTGCCGCGGCAAGCGTGATCAACTTCGTGGTGCTGACCTCTGCGGCCTCTTCGGCAAACAGCGGTGTGTTCTCGACCAGCCGCATGCTGTTCGGCCTGGCGCAGGAAGGGGTGGCGCCGAAAGCGTTCGCGAAGCTGTCTAAACGCGCGGTACCGGCCAAAGGGCTGACCTTCTCTTGCATCTGTCTGCTGGGCGGCGTGGTGATGTTGTACGTCAACCCGAGCGTGATTGGCGCGTTCACCATGATCACCACGGTGTCGGCAATCCTGTTTATGTTCGTGTGGACCATTATCCTGTGTTCATACCTGGTGTATCGCAAACAGCGCCCGCACTTGCATGAGAAATCGATCTATAAAATGCCGCTTGGCAAGCTGATGTGCTGGGTGTGCATGGCGTTCTTCGTGTTTGTGATCGTGCTGCTGACCCTGGAAGACGATACCCGTCAGGCGCTGCTCGTCACGCCGCTGTGGTTTATCGCCCTGGGACTGGGCTGGCTGTTTATCGGTAAGAGACGTATGGCAGGAATGCGTTAAATCGTATCGCCCGGTGGCGGCAACGCTTACCGGGCTCGCTTACTGGTACCGGTTGTAGGCCGGATTAGGCGTATCCGCCATCCGGCAAATCGCTTATTCCCCGGCTAAGGCACGCGGGAACAGGACATTATTCTCCAGACTGATGTGCTCCATCAGGTCATCAATCATCTCGTTAATCCCGTTGTACATCGCTTTCCAGGTGGTGCAGGCTTCCGGCGGAATGGTCACATTCTGCGTGGTATGCTTAATCACTTCCAGCAGTTCACCCGCCTCATCATGCTCGCTTTCCATCACGCTGATTGGCCCCATCGCCTGGCTGCCCATTCCCTGTTTGATCATTGGAAACAGGATCTGTTCTTCTTTCATCATGTGGCTCGACAGCTCCTGATGCAGCATAGTCAGGTACTTCGCCAGACCTTTCGGCACGTTTGGCTTATCAGCATGCACGCGTTCAACTTTGGTCGCCTGTAGGATCAGTTCCGGCAATTGCTCACGGTGTCTGTCGTGGTAGCGCACGATGATGTGGTTGATGATTTCGGCTAACGGCGCGGTACGCCAGTCTTTTTCAATGGGCTGTTCAGCCAGTTGGGCAAGCTGCGCCTCAATGGCGTCAACGTCCAGCTCTTTGCGTGCGGCCGCCCGCGCCAGCGTCTGCTTACCGCCGCAGCAGTAGTCCATATCATACTTACGAAACAGCGCCGACGCGCGAGGAATAGAAAGCGCCAGTTCACCTAAAGGTTGATCGCGATAAGCCATAGCCGTTACCTCATTTTGAATAATATAAGATGTATTTTAAATGCATCTTTAGGTGGGCGCTATAACCCTTTCGGGTCAGAGGATTTTGTGATGTCTGTCACGAAAAATTCTTTCGTTTTTAACGTACTGATACTTATCAGAAAGCGTGCCATTCCCCCATAAACGGAGTCCTGGCGAATTAAACAACCCGCGATCGCTGCCGATACCAAGTCCTCAGACAACACCTGCAACATAAAAGGCAAAAGATGTTTAAACGAATCAACGTGATCACTTTATTGATCGTGGTGCTACTCGCGCTCGGGGCGATGCAGCTTCTTTCGGCTGGCGTGTTTATTAACGCGCTGAAAAATGACAAACAAAATTTCACGGTGTCGCAACTTGCAAGCCAGAACGTGGCGGAATTTACCGATGCGTGGATCAGCCTCAATCAGGCGCGGGTAACGCTGAACCGGGGGATGCTGCGTTTGCAAAGCAGCATGGCAGGGCAGATCAACGGCGGCCAGCTCAGCGAACTGGTGAAAACCGCAGATGCTCTGCTGGCGAACGCGAAAAAACATTACGACACCTATTATGCGCTACCGGAAACGCCAGGGATGGACGAGCGCCTGGCGGACAGGCTGGAAGAACAGTACGGCATTTACTCAGCGACGCTGGCAAAAATGAACGCCTTGCTGGCGGAAGGCAAACTGGAAGAGATGTTTAAGCAGAACGCCGAACAGAAACAAACGGCAATGCAGAGCGTCTATCACGAATGGCGCACCGCGCAGGCGAAGCTCACCAGCGCGGGGATCAAGGATAACGAAAACGACTATCAACGCATTCTGTGGATTCTGTCCTTTATCCTGCTGGCGGTCGTGGTCATCATTCTGATCAGTTGGATAGCGATGCAGCGTGTGCTGCTGAAGCCGCTGCATGAAGTGATGTCCCATATCCGCCATATCGCGTCCGGCGATCTCACGCACAGCATTGACGCGGAAGGCAACAACGAAATGGCGCTACTGGCGCGTAACGTACGCGATATGCAGCAGTCGCTGGCGAATACCGTCCGCGTGGTGCGCGATGGCGCCGATACGATCTACACCGGCGCCGGTGAGATTACGGCGGGCAGTAACGATCTCTCCTCACGAACTGAACAGCAGGCCGCTTCGCTGGAAGAAACCGCAGCCAGCATGGAGCAGTTGACCGCCACCGTCCGGCAGAATGCGGACAACGCCCGCCAGGCGACGCAACTGGCGAAGAACGCCTCGGGTACGGCGAAAAAGGGCGGTGAGGTCGTGGAAGGCGTCGTGCGCACCATGGATGAGATCGCCGCCAGTTCCAGCAAGATAGCCCAGATCACCAGCGTGATTGACGGCATTGCCTTCCAGACCAACATCCTGGCGCTTAACGCCGCGGTGGAAGCGGCGCGCGCAGGCGAGCAGGGGCGCGGATTCGCCGTGGTCGCTGGTGAAGTTCGTACGCTGGCGAGCCGCAGCGCCCAGGCCGCGAAAGAGATCAAGGCGCTGATTGAAGACTCTGGCGATCGGGTGAATGCCGGTTCCGCGCTGGTGCATGAAGCCGGTGAAACGATGAATGAGATTGTCAGCGCGGTCACCCGCGTGACCGACATCATGGGCGAAATCGCTTCCGCGTCGGATGAGCAGAGCCGGGGAATCGATCAGGTGGGACAGGCGGTGGCGGAGATGGATCGCGTGACTCAGCAGAACGCCTCGCTGGTGGAGGAGTCAGCGTCTGCCGCCGCCGCGCTGGAAGAACAGGCTGCGCGTCTGAATCAGACGGTAGCGGTATTTAAAGTATAAGCAGCATTAACTGCAGGCCGGACACGCGCAGCGCTGTCCGGCCCATTTACATCTCCGGGACGGGCGCCACGCCGGGTTTTTCCGGTTTGGCTTTTACGGCGAGCACCACGCCGACAACGAGCAGCGCTATGCCGCTTAATGTCAGCAGCGGGGGAATGTCCTGACGCAGAATAAAGGTGTACAGCAGGCCCGCCAGTGTCTCAAATACAATTAATGGCCCAAGGATCACCGTCGGCAACCGTTGGCTGGCGATATTCCAGCACAGAGCCCCTACCCACGAGCACAGCACCGCAATTGCCACCATCAGGCCGATAAAGACCGCAGGTCGCGGACCAAAGGGGAGCGCAAAGCCTGGGGTTTGGTTGTATAGCCACAAGCAGGCGGCGATGTAGCCTGCGAAAGAGACGGGCAGGGTGACCAGCGCCTGCGCTGTCGCCCACATCATTGGATGCTTGTCCGGATTTTCGCGCAGCCAGCGCGCATTACGCAGCGCATACCACGCCCAGCAGGCCACCGAAACCACCGCCAGCGCGATGCCAGAGCCATAGCGCCAGCCGCTGAAATTCGGCAGCCCTTGACCCAGCTCCGCGATATTCACACACAGCAGTCCGATGCCTGTCAACGCCAGTGAAGGGGCAAGGCGTCGCCAGGCGAGTCTGCCGTCGCGATGGCTGTACAGCAGGTTAGCAAATACCGGAATGACGACCGGCAGCGTGCCGATAATCATCGTCGATACCGGCGCGCCGGTGCGCTGAATGGCGCTGGCGAGGCAGAGATAGTAAATCAGGTTGCCCATCATGGTCAGCGCCAGCGCGGTGAACCAGTCCTTTGAGGTCAATTGGCGAAGACGGGCGCGACCAAGCCAGGCGAGCGGCAGAGCGATCAGGCCCAGCGCCAGGTAACGCCCCATCGACTGCAGCATCGCCGGGTATTCCGGTACGATCAACGGCCCGACAAAAATCAGTCCCCACATTAACCCTGCCAGCAGGGCATATATCACGCCGCTAATCATTATGTTTCTCCCTCTGCTTTAACCCAGCGACGAGTGTAGGCAGGGAAAACGCGCGCGTATTGTATGAGATTGCGCATCAGCGGGGGAAAACCTGTCTCTGGTAGCGTACGGGAGTGATGCCGTAGCGATGGGTAAAGGCGCGAGTCAGATGCGACTGGTCGGTAAGGCCAGCGGCGGCGGCCACTTCGGCGGCGGGCATCCCGAGAGTGAGAAAGGCTTTCGCCCTCCACAGGCGGATCGCCATCAGCATCTGATGCGGCGTGACGTGAAAATGCGCTTTGAACTGGCGCTGAAAATGCCAGGGACTGAGCGCCGCGACAGCGGCCAGTTCGTCTAAGGTGACCGGACGCATGTAGTTGTCGTGGAGATAATCGCGCACCCGCGCAAAGCGGTGCGCGCCTTCACGCGGCGCCCGCATCGGCTGCGCCAGCGGCCGGAAGGTATCGATTAAATCCAGCAACAGTCCTTTCTGCGCCAGCGGATCGTCGGTGTGCCACAAACCGTGGATCAGCGAGCAAATCTGGCGTGAACGCAAGGGATCGTGTCTTGTCACTTCGCGAAACCCCCAGTGGCGGATCCCCGTGATCTCTTCCAGCAGGGTGGGGTCAAGATAGATCATCCGGTAGCGCCAGCCATCGGCGGTTTCAGCTTCGCCGGTGTGCAGTTCGTCCGGATTCATGGTGATAACGGAATGGGCGGGCGCCAGATACTGGGTGCCGCGATAGCGAAAGCGCTCGGCTCCCGCCTCAATAGCCCCAATGCCGAAGGCTTCGTGGGTGTGGGGTTCGAAGGCGTAGCGAGAAATATGCGCATGATACAGTTCCACGCCCGGCACTTCCGCCAGATGGCGAAAACGGGCGCTGTCTTTCTCATCGCTGAATTGCTCAGGTACACCTTGCATGTCATCTCTCCCCACGCATCATCCTACCATTATCAAAGAGGATACGTGAGGATGCCACCTAATTTAACTAATTTTTAACACTTGCAGCATGGTGCGAACGCTGTCGGCAAGCGTGGTGGTGGGACGACCAATCAGTTGGCTCAATGTGCGGCTGTTATCGAACAGACCGCCTTCAGAAGCGCCAATATCCGAATCCGCCAGCATATCAGCCAGGCCAGCGGGCAGACCTGCCCCCTGCAGCGCCGCGGCGAAGTCCGCTTTACTCAGGTTCTGATAGACAATGTGTTTGCCGCTCTGTTGACTCAGTTCGTCAGCCAGTTGGCTCAGCGTCCAGGCGTCGTCCCCCGCCAGTTCATACACTTTTCCGGCATGGCCGTCGGTGCTGAGGACGCGCGCAGCGGCGGCGGCATAGTCAGCACGCGTCGCAGAGGCAATTTTGCCCTCGCCAGCGGCGCCGATAAACACGCCGTGCTCCAGCGCGGCGGGCGCGCTCGCCAGGTAGTTTTCGCTATACCAGCCGTTGCGCAGCAGCGTATACGGGATGCCGGATCCCGCCAGCATCTTCTCAGTCTCGACATGCTCAAGGTGCAGGCCGAGCGGGGAACGGTCTGCATGAAGCAGACTGGTGTAAGCGATAAATTTTACGCCTGCCGTTTTCGCCGCGTTAATCACGTTACGGTGTTGCACGGCGCGCTGCCCGACCTCGCTTGACGAGATCAACAACAGCTTTTCGACGCCCTGTAGCGCGGTGGTGAAGGCGGCCTCATCGCTATAGTCTGCCTGGCGGACGGTGATTCCCCGCTGGCTTAGCGTCGCGGCCTTCGCCGGGTGACGCACAATCGCCACGACCTGGCTGGCGGGAACAGTTTTTAGCAGGCTTTCGATAACATGGTGGCCGAGTTGGCCGGTAGCGCCGGTGATGGCAATCATGGGGTGACTCCTTTACGTGTCTGTTGTGTTCCATTACGCTATCACCTAAACTTACTTTTAGTAAGTACGTACAAAAAGGTAAGTGTAATGCGTAAATCCACTCTTTCTCAGCAGCTTCGCGACGGCAACCTGTTCGCCGAGCAGTGCCCTTCCCGCGACGTGCTTAAGCATGTCACCAGCCGTTGGGGCGTGTTAATTCTGGTTGCGCTGCGTGACGGCACGCAGCGGTTTAGCGATCTGCGGCGCAAAATGGGGGGCGTGAGTGAAAAGATGCTGGCGCAGTCATTGCAGGCGCTGGAACGGGATGGGTTTATCAACCGGGTGTCCTATCCGGTGGTACCGCCGCATGTCGAGTACAGCCTGACGCCGCTTGGCGAGCAGGTGAGTGAAAAGGTCGCCGCGCTGGCGGACTGGATTGAGCTGAATTTACCGCAGGTGCTGGCGCTGCGGGAAGCGCGTGCGGCATGACGTCTTGCCGGATAAACGCATGAACAGCGCCATCCGGCACGCAACACAACGTTTACTTGCTCAAATCCACCTGATAAATCGCAAACCCAACGTCATCAGTGGCGACTTTTTGCATCGGATACTGCCCTTTCTCTTTAATAAATGCCGCCGCTTTCGCGGTGGGTGAGGTTTCAAAGCGAATATCCAGTTTGCGGTCGCTGTGAATCGGCGCCAGACGCCAGTTATTATCTGCTGCCGGGTGGATCTCGCCTGTACGCTTCGACTCCGCGCCGATCCACGCCGCCAGCACAGAACGGTTTTCATCCGGTGAGGCAAACGCGATATGGCTGTCGCCGGTTCCGGCGAACTTACCGCCGTATGCGCGATAGTTATTGGTGGCGACCAGGAAAAGCGCATTCGGGTCGATCGGCTTGCCGTTAAAGGTCAGGTTTTTGATGCGCTCGGCTTTTGGATTTACCGTCTGGCATTCGCCGTCGTAACGGGCGGGCTGGGAGACGTCAATCTGATAGTTCACGCCATCGATCACGTCGAAGTTATACGTGCGGAAACCGTCCCAGTTGATCAGCGACTGCGGTTTGCTGCTGTTGATATCAATCTGATTAAACTGCCCGGCGGCGCACTCCAGCCACTCTTTCACCTCTTTACCGCTGGCTTTCACCACCACCAGGGTGTTCGGATACAGGTACAGATCCGCGGCATTACGGAAGGTAAGCTGACCTTTTTCGACTTCGACAAAGCTGGCCGGATCGTTCTTACGTCCGCCCACTTTAAACGGCGCGGCGGCAGACAATACCGGCAGTTTCGCCAGATCCGGATCGCCCTGAATAAAATGTTCCACATAGGCTTTCTGCGCGTTGTTCACTACTTGTACGGTCGGATCGTCCTGCACCAGCGCCAGAAAGCTGTACATGTTGTCGGCGGATTTGCCGATCGGTTTGCTGACGAAATCGCGAGTGGCGTCATGATCGCTTTTCAGAATCCGCACCAGCTTTTCATCTTCGGCGGCCAGCGACTTTTTCGCCGCGGGGTCGTAAATCGGGCGCGCTTCAGCTTTCGCTCCGGTTACCTGCCACTTTCCGCTGTCATTGTTAAGCACCAGATCCACAACCCCAAGATGATCGCCCCACATGCCCGGCATCACCGCTGGTATGCCGTTTAGCGTGCCCTTAGCGATATCTGCGCCTTTGATACCGGCAAAGTCTTTGCCCGGAAAGACCGCGTGCGCGTGACCAAACATAATGGCGTTAATGCCCGGCACGTCGCTGAGATAATAAACGGAGTTTTCCGCCATGCTCTGGTACGGGTCGGCGGAAAGGCCGGAGTGAGCAATCGCCACGACGATATCCGCCCCTTTCTCGCGCATTTCCGGCACGTATTTCCGCGCGGTTTCGGTAATATCATTCACCGTCACTTTGCCGCTCAGGTTGGCTTTATCCCAGGTCATGATTTGCGGCGGCACAAAGCCGATATAGCCAATTTTCAGGGTTTGCGTATGGCCTTCGTTATCCACCACGTCCGTTTCTTTAATCAGATACGGCGTAAACAGCGGCTTTTGTGTTTTCACGTCGATGATATTGGCGTTGACGTAGGGGAATGTCGCGCCAGCCAGCGCCTTGTGCAGATAATCCAGCCCGTAGTTAAACTCGTGGTTGCCGAGATTACCGACCGCGTAGTCCAGCGTGTTCATCGCTTTATAGACCGGGTGAATATCGCCGTCCTTTAGCCCCTTCGCCGCCATGTAGTCACCTAAGGGACTTCCCTGAATCAGATCGCCGTTGTCGACCAGTACGCTGTTTTGCACTTCGCCACGCGCTGCGTTGATCAGGCTTGCGGTGCGTACCAGTCCGAATTTTTCGGTTGGCGTATCCTTGTAATAATCGAAATCCATCATATTGCTATGCAGATCGGTGGTTTCCATTATTCGCAGATCGACCGTCGCGGCGTTCACGCTGGCCGCGATCAGCGTGGCCAAAAGCGTTACACTAAACTTAATCATCAGGGGCATCCTTTTTTAGATCGAGGCCACAAAAGAAAATGTATATAAATTTTCTTTCTTACAGAACTGTGAATCATGACATGAAAAGCGGCGGCAAAAACGCAGACGCTATCACAGTTGGCGGATCCTCCTGCAATGGGGTATAAGTAAAACAACGAGTTAACACCACTGTACGAAAACGAGGTGGAGAATGTTAGAACAAGTCTGTCAGCTTGCACGGAACGCGGGCGATGCCATTATGCAGGTTTATGATGGAATCAAACCGATGGAGATCGTTAGCAAGCAGGACGATTCTCCCGTCACCGCAGCGGACATCGCCGCGCACGCCGTCATCGTTGAAGGGTTAAAGACGTTAACGCCGGACATCCCGGTTCTGTCGGAAGAAGATCCCCCCGCCTGGGAAGTGCGTCAGCACTGGCAGCGCTACTGGCTGGTGGACCCGCTGGACGGCACCAAAGAGTTTATCAAACGCAATGGCGAGTTCACCGTTAACATCGCGCTGATCGATAACGGTAAACCGGTGCTGGGCGTGGTTTATGCGCCGGTGATGAAGGTGATGTATAGCGCCGCTGAGGGCAAGGCCTGGAAAGAGGAATGCAGCGTACGCAAACCGATCCAGGTACGCGATGCGCGTCCGCCGCTGGTAGTCATTAGTCGCTCGCACACGGATAACGAACTGAAAGAGTATCTTCAGCAGTTGGGCGAACACCAGACCACGTCGATCGGTTCGTCGTTAAAATTCTGTCTGGTGGCAGAAGGACAGGCGCAGTTGTACCCGCGCTTCGGACCGACCTGCATCTGGGATACCGCCGCTGGCCATGCGGTTGCCGCCGCCGCCGGGGCGCACGTTCACGACTGGCAGGGCAAACCGCTGGACTACACCCCGCGTGAATCGTTCCTCAACCCCGGCTTTCGGGTGTCTATTTACTGAGTAATTTATGCAGCAGGGCGATCACCTGCTGCACATCTTGTTGGCTTAACGCACCGTCTTTGGCCCACTGCACCCGACCCTCTTTATCCAGCACCACAATGGCGGAGTTTTCTTCCTCCAGTTGCCAGGCCTTAAGCGCTACGCCGTTGCTGTCGACAATAAATTGCGACCACGGGTAGAGCTTCTTATTGCTCTCCAGGCTGCTACGCACAAACATGCCGGAGCCGGGAATGGCGTCGTCGGTGTTCACGATAGTGGTGGTCTGATAGGTATCGTGGGGCAGTTTTGCCGATTTAATCGCCTCTATCAGCGTGGCGTTCTTCTCTTTAGCCGAGGTGCGTCCCGCGATGTGCTGGAGGATGCGCACTTTGCCCGGCAGTTGCGCGCTGTTCCACTTTTTGTAGCTGAACGTATCGTTTTCCAGCACCAGCTCGCCGCGATCGGCTATTCCCACCGCCGGTACGCGTTGGTTGATTTCGAAGCTATGGGCGGAAGCCATCATCGGCGCTAACAGGCATGCCAGCGCCAGAATCTTACGTAGGGTCATGGTGTTTCCTTTTTCTTGTTTGCAGGTGATCCGACCACTTGGGGCCGCTGTTTAATCATATGTGCGAATGATGCTTTTTCCCGTAAACGCGGCGTCAGTTTGCGGACGGGCGCACAAATCCTGCGAAAAACGACGTCTTATACTGAAGGCATCGGCAGCAATCAAAGATGATTCTGATTAACTGTAATAAAAAGGTAAATAAACTTATACACGCTGGAAACATCGTACAGATAGTCTATAGTCAAATGGCATTAAAATTTGCGCCTTAGAACTGTTGGGCCGATTGTGGCGCCGCAAGGGCGTAAGACTTACGCAGGAGACAACAATGAAAATTTTCCAACGGTACAACCCACTGCAGGTGGCGAAGTACGTGAAGATCCTGTTCCGCGGACGGTTATATATCAAGGACGTTGGCGCTTTTGAGTTCGATAAGGGTAAGATTCTTATCCCAAAAGTGAAGGACAAACAGCATCTTTCTGTGATGTCCGAAGTTAACCGTCAGGTTCTGCGTCTGCAAACTGAGATGGCTTAACCAAAGTGCTATGCAGTTGTGTTACGTAGTAAATGAACGGCTCCCGATGGGAGCCGTTGATGTTTGTGGGATCAGGAGGCGTGGGTCTCGTCCTTCGCATCGGGCAGTTTCGGCGTCAGAACGTTGGGTTTGCTGTCCAGACGGGTCACCAGCAACTGGTCGATACGGTAGTTGTCGATATCCACCACTTCGAATTTGTAGCCGGAAAACTTCACCGAGTCGGTACGTTTTGGGATCTTCCGCAGCATAAACATCATAAAGCCGCCGATGGTCTCGTAGTTGCCCGACTGCGGGAACTCGTCAATATCCAGCACGCGCATCACGTCGTCGATTGGCGTACCGCCGTCGATCAACCATGAGTTCTCGTCGCGCGCCACAATCTGCTCTTCCAGCCCCTGGCCGACCAGATCGCCCATCAACGTGGTCATCACGTCATTCAGAGTGATAATACCCACCACCAGCGCGTATTCGTTCATGATCACCGCGAAGTCTTCCCCGGCAGTTTTGAAACTTTCCAGCGCCTCGGAGAGGGTCAGAGTATCGGGAACAATGAGCGTATTGCGGATCTGCACGCCGCTGTTCAGCGCCATGCTTTGATTCGCCAGCACCCGGTTCAGCAGATCTTTTGAGTCCACGTAGCCAATGATATGGTCGATATCTTCATTACATACCAGAAACTTAGAGTGCGGATGCTCCGCGACTTTGGTTTTCAGGCTTTGCTCATCTTCGTGCAGATCAAACCAGATTACGTTTTCACGTGAGGTCATGGAAGACGGCACGGTACGCGACTCCAGCTCAAAGACATTTTCAATCAGCTCATGTTCCTGCTTACGCAGCACACCCGCGAGCGCCCCGGCTTCCACCACGGCGTAGATATCGTCAGAGGTGATGTCATCTTTGCGCACCATCGGCAGTTTGAAGATGCGGAAGATCACGTTCGCCAGCCCGTTGAAGAACCACACCAGCGGGGTGAACACAAACAGACAGAAGCGCATCGGGTTGATGATACGCAAAGCCACAGCTTCTGGCGCAATCATACCGATGCGTTTCGGGGTTAAGTCCGCGAAGAGAATAAACATGCCGGTTACCAGCGAGAAAGAGAGAATAAAGCTCAACTGCTCGGAGAGTTCCGCTGACATGTACCGGGAAAACAGCGAGTGAAATGCCGGTGAAAAGGCGGCGTCGCCGACGATACCGCCCAAAATGGCGACTGCGTTCAGGCCAATTTGCACCACGGTAAAGAACATGCCGGGATTTTCCTGCATCTTCAGAACGCGCTGCGCATTAAGATTGCCTTCATCGGCCAGCAGCTTCAGTTTGATTTTACGTGAGGCGGCAAGCGAGATCTCGGATATCGAGAAGAACGCACTCACAGCGATCAGGCAAAGAATGATAAAAATACTGTTTAACATATCTTATCCGACCGTTCAGGTCAGATCCTCGGAAGGGAAGTTTATAATTCGTGCGATACAGAAATTGAAAACCGGCTCGTAGCGGTGAGCCGGTAAGTTCAGGGGCTAGTATAGCGTAAGCGACTGTAAAGTCGCCAGAGGGTTAATTTTCAGCAATAACGGCAGGGTTTTTCGCGCCAGGCTTCGCATCCCAGACTTCGTCATATTCATAGCCGGTCAGGGCTTTAATGACCTGGCGGGTCTCTTCGTCACAGTCGGCGCAGTTGCCGCCCAGCTTGCGCCGCGCCACCTCTTTAATCAGGATCTTGTGCGTCTTCTGGGTCAACGTAAACCTGAATGTGGTATAGAAGCTGACGGCCAGCAACGCCGCGGTGGCGAAGATCATCAGACCGATAATGGCGTGCAGGGCGCTGATGGGTTGCGCACCGCCGCCTTTGACAAAGCCGCTCTCTTCCAGTACCACGCCTATCAGCATAATCGCCAGTGCGACGGTGCTTTTACGGGTTAATACCATCACCCCGGCAAAAATCCCTTCCCGACGCTGGCGGGTGACAATCTCATCGACATCCGGAATAAAGCTATAGATGTTCCACGGAATGTAATACAACCCCGCTTTTGCCAGACCGAACAGCACAAAAAGGGCGGAAAAGAGCAGGGCGGGGATCGGTACGTCGACGACGTAAATCGCCAGCAGGCTGGCGAGAACGATAAAAATACAGCCGTAAGAAAGCCGTAGCGCGCTGGATGGCGTCATATTTAGCTTGTTCATCAGCATCATAAAGCCAAACGTACCCGGAATAGAAACAAACGCCGCGATACTGAGTAATCCAGACACCGTCGCCGCATCCTGCTTTAAGCCGTAAACCACGTAATAGGTAAATACCGAGCCAAACACATCCATGGCGGTAAACGAGCAAATATAAATAAGAATATGTTGACGGAAAATACGTATTTTAAAGGATGAAAAAAGATCAATAACCAGATACTTAAGATGGTTGAATAACCCACTGCTGCGCTGCGTTTCCGGCGTGAATTCATATTCTTCGCGTACGTCTTTCGCTTCCCACGTTGTCGCCCAGGTGGTAAACACCGCGACAAAATAAATGATCGCAAAAACAATCCCGGTTAGCGTATAGGTAAAAGAATTATCTTTACCGGTGAACTGCATGATAATACCCGGCACCGACACCGCTAAAAATCCGCCCAGCGACGAGCACATCATACGGACGCCAGCCAGACGCGTACGTTCGCTAAAGCGGTTAGTCATCTCTGCGGCCAGCGTCTCCCATGGCACCAGCACCATCGCTGACAGCAGCTCAATAGACAGATAGGTGCCCAGATAATACCAGTAGCTCATGTCGGTGACCCACACCAGCGCGTAGAGAAACATGAGCGGGGCGCTGATTAACAAAAAGAAACGTCGCCGGCCAAATTTCCGGCCAAGCCAGGTATTACCGAAATTATCGGTAATATAGCCCATCACCGGACTTAAAATGGCGTCAATAATTCGGGCGATTGCAAATATCGAGCCCGCTTCCAGCACCGATAATCCACAATAGGTGGTATAAAAAAATAAAAGCCAGGTGCCAATAACCGCGAATGCACCGCCTCCAAATAAATCGGTTACGCCATAGCCTATCGCTACGCCGTAACCCACTCTCCGTTCAGTAGGTTTCGCCATATCATTATTCCTGTAGGGGACTTTTTATTGCCGGAGGGCGGCGTCGCCAGCTCCGGCCTGGGTTTAACGCATTGCGGGTTTATTTCTCCAGGGTTATCCAGTGCCGTAATTGCGACGAACGATAAATGGCATCGACGATCTGCAAGGATTTCGCGGCTTCATCAATGCCGCATACTTTTGCGGCGGCGGGATCGCGTACCGCATTGTAGAACTGGCGAATCGCTTCCCGGTGGCCGACGCCCCAGTAGCTTTTGCCGCTGCCGTCCGGGGCGGAATCACTCGCCAGCTTGTGCCGCGCGCCGTCACGCAGTAACCACAGCTCACTGCCCTCAAGCTGCAGCAAGCCATGTTCACCGTGAATTTCCATTTGCAGGGGTGAGTTGGTGGTGTAACAGTTGCTGGCGTAGAACAGCCCGCGCGCGCCGTTAGCAAAGGCGAAGGTAGCCATCGCGCTATCCTCGCCGTCAATAATGTCAGCCAGCCAACTGCTGTCGACCACGCCTTTCACGCGGGTGACGCCCTTGCCAAACCATTGCATCAAATCAAGGGTGTGAATCGCCTGGTTGATCAGCAGACAGCCGCCTTCGGTGGCATGTTTCCCGCGCCAGGGACTGTCGGTGTAATAACCGCCGCCGCGCGACCAGGTCAGCACAGCTTTAATGGCGAGCATTTTGCCGATTGTCCCGTCCTGCAGTTGCTGCTGAATAGCGATACTGGTGGGGTTAAGCCGGTTCTGATAACAAATGCCCAGCGTTCCTTTGGCGTGCAGAAGGGCGGCGTCGATTTCCGCCACGTCCAGCGCGTTTATCACCGCAGGTTTTTCGCAAAAGACCTGTTTCCCCGCCGCCAGCGCGGCGAGGATCATCGGCTTATGCAGATAATGCGGCGTACAAATATGCACCACGTCGATGGCGTCATCCCACAGCATTTCACGATAGTCATGGTAGAGCTGGCAGTCATATTCTGCGGCCAGTTGTCGCCCCCGGTTGATATTGCATTCCGCAATGGCCCGTAGCGTCACGGCGGGCAACTGACGCAGTGCCTCTACGTGGGTGGTGTGGATGGCTCCACAGCCAATGATGGCGGCGTTCAGTGTTTTCATGGGCGCTCCGTCATCCACGCGCATTTGCCAGCATCTGTGCTTTAACGCACAACTCGGCGGCCTTAAAGGCGTGCGCCTGGGTCATGGCGTTTTCGCTGCGATGCAGACAGTCGAGGATCAGTTCGCCAAAGTAGGGGAAGCCGACTTTCCCCGCCACGGGATAGCGGAACTCGCCCTCTTTGTTGACCAGATAGACCACATCCTGCTCGCCGCGAGTGATATCGACATATTTACGGATTTCGATATAGCCCTCAGTACCGAGCAGGGTTAAGCGTCCGTCGCCCCAGGAAGAGAGGCCGTCCGGGGTGAACCAGTCGCAGCGAAAGTAGCCTGTGGCGCCGTTATCGCCCGCCAGCATCGCGTCGCCGAAATCTTCAAACAACGGATACTGTGGGTGATTCACGTTACGCACCTGACTGGCGACAACCTGAGCGTTACTGTTGCCGGTGTAAAACAGAAACTGCTCGATCTGATGGCTGCCAATATCGCAGAGAATGCCGCCGAAATAGCGACGGTCGTAGAACCAGTCCGGACGCCCGCTGCCCTCGCGATGCGGGCCGGTACCGAGCGTTTGCACCACCCGGCCTATCGCCCCTTTTTTCACTAGCTCACCGGCGAAGACCGCGCTTTCGACGTGCAGGCGTTCGCTGTAGTACACCGCATATTTTCGTCCGGTTTTGGCTACCATCGCTTTGGCGTCTTCCAGTTGCCCGAGCGTAGTCAGCGGCGCTTTGTCCGTGAAGTAATCTTTTCCGGCCGCCATCACCTTCAGCCCCAGCGGACAGCGCTCTGAGGGCACCGCCGCGCCAGCGATCAGCTGTATGTCCGGGTCATTGAGCAGCGTGTCCAGCGAGTCAGCCACCTGCGCCTGAGGGTACTGCTTCACGAACGCCGCCACCTTCTGCGGGTCGGGGTCATATACCCATTTCAGCGTCGCGCCAGCCTCAATCAACCCGTTGCACATGCCATAGATATGGCCGTGATCGAGCGCGGCGGCGGCAATCATAAACTCGCCAGGCTGGACCACCGGCTGCGGTTTGCCGGTCGGGGCATAGTTCATTCCATCGTTTAAGCTCATGCTTCTACTCCTGAATCTAAGTCTTTACCCAGAGGGATTGCGCCCACTTCGGCAAAATTGCTCACGGAAGCGGATTTCTCATAAAAATGCGGGGCTTTCTCCAGCAGGCCGCCGGTGCGATAAAACGCATCGTCGCGGGCAACCGGCAGCGTGACCACGGAACGGGTGATGGCCGATTTGTAAATCGCGGCGATCAGTTCCAGTGAGCGTTTCCCCTGCTCACCGTCCACCAGCGGCGCGGTTTGTTGTTCAATGGCGGTTAACACGTTTTCGATTTGCCCGGTATGCAGGGTCCATGTGAGGGCGGGTGTGGCGTGAAACAGCGCGGTCAGGCGCGCTTCCAGCGCAAGATTGTTTTCCGGCTGCGGAAAGCCGTTGTCGGCGGACTGACTGGCGAACACTTTCCACGGCGCGGAGATCCGCGCCTTTTCGCCCTGGATGACAATCTTCTGATCTTCGCCGTGATGAACGACCGAGGCGGTCAACTGCGTCAGCGCGCCGCCGGGGTATCTGAAAATCGCCGCGCTGAGGTCTTCGACTTCGGCGTTATCGTGGGCGACGTTGGTCATCATCGCCACCACCTCGCTGGGAAAGCCGAGCAGCCACTGGATGGCGTCGATGTGGTGCACCGCGTGATTCAGCGTGCAGCCGCCGCCCTCTTTTTCCCAGGTGCCGCGCCACCAGAGGTCGTAATAGCAGTGTCCGCGCCACCAGAAGGAGTCCACCTGCGCATGGCAAATATTGCCTGCCAGGCCGGAGTCCACCGCCGCCTTTAAGCGCCAGAACGCGTCAGTAAAGCGGTTTTGCGCAATCACCGACAGGGTTTTCCCGCTGGCCCGTTGGGCGGCGATCATCGCGTCGCACTCCTCCAGCGACGCCGCCATTGGTTTTTCGCACAGCACATGCTTTCCGTTATTCAGCGCATCAATGGCGATTTCCGCGTGGACGTAAGGCGGCGTACAGACGTCCACCAGATCGATATGCAGATCCGCCGCCAGCAGCGCGGCGTGGCTGGCGAACACCTGCGCTTCAGCCAGCCCGTAGCGGGTTTTCTTCTCTTCGGCTTTCTCCGGATAGATATCCACCAGCGCGACGATCCGGCAGCGTTCAGGAAAGGCCAGATAGCCCTGAATATGGTTATGGGAAATATTCCCCGTTCCAACAATCGCAACGTTCAGCATCCTTCCTCCTCGTCGTTACCAGGTGCCGGAAGCGTCCAGCGTGCGGCTGGCGACATGTTTTTCTACCGATGACGCAATGCGTTCTTGCAACAACTGGTAGTAGCGCTGTTCGTCAAAGGGAAACGCGACCCAGTCATCGATCCAGGTGGACAGGTGCATGGCGTTAGAAAGCGTGAGACCGCGAATCCCCTCCAGACCGGGGGCGATCAGCGGCTCGCCGTGCAGGATAGCGGCGGTGAAATTACGGGTAATCACATCATGCTCGCTGCATTCCGCCGCGGTGGGAATCGTCACTTCCCAGCACTCCGGCTCGCCGAAGCCGTTTTGCCAGCGGGCATTGAACTCGGTTTCTGATTCGCGCAAACGCCAGAAGCGCAGGCGGCCTTCTTCCACCACCACTTTGCCGCGATCGCCTGCGATCTCCAGCCGGTTGGTCCCCGGCGCTTCTGCGGTGGTGGTAATAAACACCCCCGTTGCGCCGTTGGCGTATTCCGCATACGCGGTGACCTCGTTTTCGACCTCAATCTGGCGATGCTTACCAAACTGGCAAAAGGCGCGCATCCGCACCGGCATTCCCACCAGCCACTGCCAGAGATCGAGCTGATGAGGATCCTGGTTGAGCAGCACGCCGCCGCCTTCGCCTTTCCAGGTGGCGCGCCAGCCGCCGGAGTTGTAATAGCTCTGCGAGCGATACCAGTTGGTGATGATCCAGTTGGAGCGGCGCAGTTCGCCCAGTTCGCCGCTGTCGATGAGATCTTTCACTTTCTGGTACAGCGGATTGGGACGCTGGTTATACATCATGCTAAACACCACGTCGCATTCGCGGGCGCAGGCGTTCATTTCCTCAACCTGCGCGGTGTAGACGCCAGCGGGTTTTTCGCAGAGGGTGTGTATGCCCCGGCGCATTGCCATTATCGATAGCGCCGGATGATCGTAATGCGGCGTGGCGACAATCACCGCGTCGATCAGACCGCTTTCCAGCATCTCGCGCGCGTCGCTGAACAGAACGACCGACTCGCCCGTCAGACGGCGGATGGCGGCATGTTTGTCGGGATTGTTATCGCAAACGGCGGTCAGGCAGGCTTCTTCAACCTTACCTGCCAGCAGATAACGGGCGTGGACGGTGCCGATATTGCCGACGCCAATAATGCCAAAGCGTACTTTTTTCATGTCAGGCCTTACTCAGTGCGATGGGGGATAAGCGGAACATAGAAAACGGCTGAAACGTCGACAACGGGATTTTGTGAGAGGGCTTGCAGGATACAAAAGAAGTTAGCCCGCGAAGCAAAAAGGCGTTTTAGAATCAATGGGGTACATCTGCAAAAATTTGCAAAGATGCATTGCGAGCGGGGTCACAGAATGTCAGGCAAGCTAAAAATGGACGAAATTGCGGCCTTGACCGGCTTCTCGGTCAGTACCGTTTCCCGGGTACTCAGCGGAAAGTCTTACACCAGCAACAAGGCGCGTGAAGCGATAGTGAACTGCGCGCGCCAGTTGGGCGTGCTCGACTCCCTCGCCAGCGGTCGCCTGCTGATTAACGGGATCGTGGTTTTTGCCCCCCAGCGAACGTTCACCGCCCAGGGCGACGCTTTTTACCTGGAGGTGACGCGGGGCATCGCTGACGCGGTTGCGCCGCACGATGTGTATCTCACCTGGTGTGGGTTGGACGAGCAACGCGCCGATATCAAAATCTTTCTGGAAAAAGCCAACAATAAGAATATCAACGCCATCATTCTGATCGGCATTGACGATCCAACCATCCACAAACTGGCGCAGTCGCTGGATAAACCCTGCGTGCTGGTGAATTCGCAGGATCGGGAGGGGCTACTCGACGCGGTATCACCGGATCACCGGGCGATTGGCAACCTTGCGGCGCAGTATCTGTTCGATCAGGGGCACCGCCGCATACTTCACATCACCAGCCTGCGGCGCGAAACCATGTACTGGCGGCTGGAAGGCATTAAAGAGGTCTATCGCCAGTATCAGATCCCGTTTGATTCACAGCGGGATCTGCTGGTCACCGAAGGGTTTACCGCCGGGGAGGCGGAACAGGCGATAGACGACTGGCTGCGCATTACGCCACGCGAGGCGTGGCCGGAAGTGATTTTTTGCGCGAGTGCGCCGATGTCGGTGGGCATTCAGCGCGTGCTGGAAAAAGCGGGCGTTCGCATGCCGGAGGGGATCTCGCTCATGACCACCGGCGTGGAGGGACTGGACGCGGAGGTTATTGCAACGGTGAGTTGCATCACCATTCCCTGTCGGGCGCTGGGGGTGGAAGCCGTGCATTTATTGCAAAACCGGCTCAACCGGCCATCCGCGCCGGTATTCAATTTATGCCTGAAAGGCAAGGTGTTGGATAAGGGCACGGTGGTTAGCGCCACGCGCCACGCCGCCCGCGTGGCCGTGTCACGATAGATTACCCTTGTGGCGGCAGACAAATGCCAATCCCGCCGATGCCGCAGTATCCGTACGGATTTTTGTGCAGATACTGCTGGTGATCGTCCTCGGCGTAGTAAAACGGCGTGGCGTTGCTGATTTCCGTTGTGATGTGGCGATCGTCGCCGGAGGCGGTCATCGCCGACTGAAAACGCGCAAGGCTGGCGCGCGCGGCGGCGTCCTGCTCCGGCGTCAGCGGATAAATGGCCGAACGGTACTGGGTGCCGTGGTCGTTGCCCTGACGCATACCTTGCGCCGGATCGTGGTTTTCCCAGAACACCTGTAACAGCTGCTCGTAGCTGATAACTTTCGGGTCATACACCACGCGTACCGCTTCGGCGTGGCCGGTCTCGCCGGAACACACTTCCCGGTAGGTCGGGTTAGGCGTATAGCCGCCGGTATACCCCGCCGCGGTGCTGTAAACGCCAGGGAGCTGCCAGAACAGGCGCTCAACGCCCCAGAAGCAGCCCATGGCGAAAAGGGCGACTTCCATCCCCTCGGGCACGTTCGTCATTGAATGTTCATTGACGGCGTGAAGCGTCGCCACCGGCATCGGGGTATTGCGTCCAGGTAGCGCCTCTGACGGTGAAATCAGATGCTTTTTGTCGAATAAACTCATGGTGCCGTTCTCCCGATAATCAGTAATTGGGGTTAAGGTTGTAACAAGACGCGTATTTGCACACAATATCCATTACGAATACGTCTATCTTAAACATAAGAAATATTTGGGTTGTCGTCTGTTTTTCAATCCCAGTTGTTGGGTTTTTGTTAAGCCGTGGATCGGCATTATGGTTGTTTTCCAGGGGTGGAAATAAGGGATATTCAGGAGAAAAAGTGCCACATATCCGTCAGTTATGCTGGGTGAGCCTGCTGTGCTTAAGCAGTTCCGCCTGGGCCGCGAACGTCCGATTACAGGTCGAGGGGCTATCAGGAGAACTGGAGAAAAACGTCCGTGCGCAGCTCTCCACAATTCAAAGCGACGAAGTGACGCCGGACCGGCGTTTTCGCGCGCGCGTGGATGATGCTATCCGTGAGGGGCTAAAGGCGCTCGGTTACTACGAGCCGACGATCGACTTTGACCTGCGTCCGCCGCCGGCAAAGGGGCGTCAGGTGCTGATCGCCAGGGTCACGCCGGGTGAACCGGTGCGCATTGGCGGGACCGAAGTCATTTTACGCGGCGGCGCGCGTACCGACAGAGATTATCTGGATCTGCTGAAAACGCGTCCGGCAGTCGGGACGGTGCTGAATCACGGGGATTACGACAGTTTTAAAAAGTCCCTCACCAGCGTGGCGCTACGTAAAGGGTATTTCGACAGCGAATTTAATAAGAGCCAGTTGGGCGTCGCGCTCGACCGCCATCAGGCTTTCTGGGATATCGACTACAACAGCGGCGAGCGCTACCGCTTTGGTCATGTCACTTTCGAAGGTTCGCAGATCCGCGATGAGTATCTGCAAAATCTGGTGCCGTTTAAAGAGGGGGACCAGTATGAATCAAAAGATCTCGGCGAGTTAAACCGTCGTCTCTCGGCGACCGGATGGTTCAACTCGGTGGTCGTTGCGCCGGAATTCGACAAAGCGCGCCAGACCAAAGTGCTGCCGCTAAAGGGCGTGGTTTCGCCGCGCACCGAAAACACCATCGAAACCGGGGTGGGCTATTCCACTGACGTCGGCCCGCGGGTAAAGGCGACGTGGAAAAAACCGTGGATGAACTCGTACGGGCACAGCCTGACCACCAGCGCCAGCATCTCCGCCCCCGAACAGGTGCTGGATTTCAGCTACAAAATCCCGCTCTTAAAGAATCCGCTGGAGCAGTATTACCTGGTGCAGGGCGGCTTTAAGCGTACCGATCTCAACGATACCGAACAGGATTCCACCACGCTTGCGCTTTCGCGCTACTGGGATCTTTCCAGCGGCTGGCAGCGGGCGATAAACCTGCGCTGGAGTCTCGACCACTTTACCCAGGGCGAAGTGACCAATACCACCATGCTGCTGTATCCGGGGGTGATGATAAGCCGTACCCGCTCGCGCGGCGGCCTGATGCCGACGTGGGGCGACTCGCAGCGCTATTCGATTCACTACTCCAACACCGCCTGGGGATCAGATGTCGATTTCTCGGTGATCCAGGCGCAAAACGTCTGGATCCGCACCTTGTACGATCGCCACCGTTTCGTGATGCGCGGCAATCTCGGCTGGATTGAGACCGGCGACTTTGACAAAGTGCCGCCGGATCTCCGCTTCTTCGCCGGGGGCGACCGCAGTATTCGCGGCTACAAATATAAATCGATCTCGCCGAAAGACAGCAATGGCGACCTGAAAGGGGCGTCAAAGCTGGCAACCGGCTCGCTGGAATATCAGTATAACGTCAGCGGAAAATGGTGGGGCGCGATGTTTGTCGACAGCGGCGAAGCGGTCAGCGATATCCGCAGAAGCGACTTCAAAACCGGCGCCGGGGTTGGCGTGCGCTGGCAGTCGCCGGTCGGGCCGATCAAGCTCGATATCGCCGCGCCGATCGGCGACAAAGACGAGCATGGTTTACAGTTTTACATCGGTCTGGGGCCTGAATTATGAGTTTATGGAAGAAGATAAGCCTCGGCGTACTGATTTTTATCCTGCTGCTGCTGGCAACCGTCGGGTTTCTGGTGGGCACCACCACCGGTCTGCATCTGGTGTTCAACGCGGCGAACCGCTGGGTGCCGGGGCTGGAAATCGGCCAGGTGACCGGCGGCTGGCGTGACCTGTCATTGAAAAATATCCGTTACGACCAGCCGGGCGTGGCGGTGAATGCCGGCGAAGTGCATCTGGCCGTGGGGCTGGACTGCCTGTGGAACAGCAGTCTGTGCGTCAACGATCTGTCGCTCAAGGACATCAACGTCGTCATTGACAGCAAAAAGATGCCGCCCGCGGAACAGGTAGAGGAAGAGGAAGACAGCGGCCCGCTGAATCTCTCCACGCCCTATCCCATCACCCTTTCTCGCGTCGCGCTGGAAAACGTCAATATTAAAATTGACGACACCACCGTTTCGGTAATGGATTTCACCTCAGGCCTGAACTGGCAGGAAAAAAATCTGACCCTGAAGCCCACCTCATTACAGGGGCTGTTGATCGCGCTGCCGAAAGTGGCGGACGTGGCGCAAGAAGAGGTCGTGGAACCGAAGATCCAGAATCCGCAGCCGGACGAAAAACCGCTCGGCGAAACGCTCAAGGATCTGTTCTCCAGGCCGGTGCTGCCGGAAATGACCGACGTTCACCTGCCGCTGAATCTTAATATCGAAGCGTTTAAAGGCGAGCAGTTGCGTCTTACGGGCGATACCGATCTGACGGTCTTTAGCCTGCTGCTGAAGGTCAGTAGCATTGACGGCAATATGAAGCTGGACGCGCTGGATATCGATTCCAGTCAGGGGACGATAAATGCGACCGGTACGGCACAGTTAAGCCATAACTGGCCAGTGGATATGACCCTCAACAGCACGCTGAACGTGGAGCCGCTGAAGGGCGAGAAGATCACGCTAAAGGTGGGCGGCGCGCTGCGCGAACAGCTGGAAGTCGGCGTGAATCTCTCCGGTCCGGTGGATGTGGATCTGCGGGCGCAGACGCGGCTGGCGGAGGCCGGGCTGCCGCTCAATCTGGACGTGGTCAGTAAGCAGGTTTACTGGCCGTTTACCGGCGATAAGCAGTTCCAGGCCGATGATATCCGGCTCAAACTCACCGGCAAAATGACCGACTACACGCTGTCGATGCGCACGGCGGTGAAAGGTCAGGATATTCCCCCGGCGACCATCACTCTGGATGCGAAAGGCAACGAACAGCAGATTAACCTCAACAAGCTGACCGTCGCCGCGCTGGAAGGGAAAACCGAGCTGAAAGCGCTGGTGGACTGGCAGCAGGCGATCAGCTGGCGCGGTGAACTGACGCTGGATGGCATTAACACCGCCAAAGAGGTGCCGGACTGGCCCTCGAGGCTCAATGGTCTGGTCAAAACCCGCGGCAGCCTGTATGGCGGCACGTGGCAGATGGAGGTGCCGGAGCTGAAGCTGACAGGCAACGTTAAGCAGAACAAGGTTAACGTTAACGGCTCGCTGAAGGGCAACAGTTACATGCAGTGGATCATTCCAGGACTGCATCTGGAACTGGGGGCGAACAGCGCGGATGTGAAAGGCGAGCTGGGCGTCAAAGAGCTGAATCTGGACGCCACCATTGACGCGCCGGGGCTGGATAACGCACTGCCGGGATTAGGCGGTACGGCGAAAGGCCTGTTAAAGGTGCGCGGCACGGTCGATGCGCCGCAACTGCTGGCGGATATCACCGCCCGCGGCCTACGCTGGCAGGAACTCTCCGTGGCCCAGGTGCGGGTAGAAGGAGATATCAAATCCACCGACCAGATTGCCGGACAGCTTGATGTCAGGGTAGAACGAATCTCGCAGCCGGATGTGAATATCAATCTTGTCACGCTGAACGCGAAAGGCAGCGAGAAGCAGCACCAGTTGCAGCTGCGGGTTCAGGGCGAGCCGGTTTCCGGACAGCTCGATCTGGCCGGTAGCTTTGACCGAAAAGAGATGCGCTGGAAAGGTACCCTCAGCAATACCCGCTTCCAGACGCCGGTGGGGCCGTGGTCGCTGACCCGCGCCATCGCACTGGATTACCGCAACCAGGAGCAGAAAATCAGCATTGGGCCACATTGCTGGACGAACCCGAACGCTGAACTGTGTGTGCCGCAAACCATTGACGCCGGGGCGGAAGGCCGGGCGGTGGTGAATCTCAACCGCTTCGATCTGGCGATGCTGAAGCCGTTTATTCCAGAGACCACTCAGGCCAGCGGCGTTTTTACCGGGAAGGCTGACGTGGCGTGGGACACCACCAAAGAGGGGCTGCCGCAGGGCAACGTGACGCTTTCCGGACGTAACGTGAAGGTGACGCAGACGGTTAACGACGGGCCGCTGCCGCTGGCGTTTGACACGCTGAACGTCAGCGCCGATCTGCATAACAATCGCGCGGAACTGGGCTGGCTGATTCGCCTGACCAATAACGGACAGCTTGACGGTCAGGTGCAGGTGACCGATCCGCAGGGGCGACGTAATCTCGGCGGCAATGTGAACATCCGCAACCTCAATCTGGCGATGGTGAACCCGATCTTTGCCCGCGGTGAAAAAGCGGCGGGGATGCTGAACGCGAACCTGCGTCTCGGCGGCGATGTCCAGGGGCCGCAGATGTTTGGTCAGCTCCAGCTAAGCGGTCTGGATATCGACGGCAACTTTATGCCGTTTGACATGCAGCCAAGTCAGCTGGCGATGAATTTTAACGGTACGCGCTCGACCCTGACCGGGGAAGTACGTACTCAGCAGGGGCAGATAAACCTCAGCGGTGACGCAGACTGGAGCCAGATCGACAACTGGCGCGCGCGGGTTGCGGCGAAAGGCAGCCGGGTGCGCATTACCGTACCGCCAATGGTACGGCTGGACGTCTCGCCGGACGTGGTGTTTGAAGCGACGCCGAGCTTATTCACCCTCGACGGTCGTGTCGACGTGCCGTGGGCGCGCATTGTGGTGCATGAGTTGCCGGAAAGCGCAGTGGGCGTCTCCAGCGACGAAGTCATGCTCAACGATCAGTTACAGCCTGAAGAACCGCAGACCGCCGGGATCCCGATCAACAGCAACCTGATCGTCCACGTCGGCAACAACGTGCGGATGGACGCGTTTGGCCTGAAAGCCCGTCTGACGGGCGATTTGAAAGTGGCGCAGGATAAACAGGGACTGGGGCTTAACGGACAGATTAATATTCCGGAAGGCCGCTTCCACGCCTACGGGCAGGATCTGATAGTGCGTAAGGGCGAACTGCTCTTCTCTGGCCCGCCGGATCAGCCTTTACTCAATATCGAAGCGATTCGTAACCCGGAAGCGACCGAAGATGATGTAATCGCTGGCGTTCGCGTCACCGGATCGGCGGATGAACCGAAGGCGGAGATCTTCTCTGATCCGGCCATGTCACAGCAAATGGCGCTCTCTTATCTGCTGCGCGGACAGGGACTGGACAGCGATCAAAGCGACAGCGCAGCGATGACCTCCATGCTCATTGGCCTGGGGGTTGCACAAAGTGGTCAGGTTGTGGGTAAAATCGGGGAGACATTTGGCGTAAGCAATTTGGCGCTGGACACCCAGGGGGTAGGGGACTCATCCCAGGTGGTGGTCAGCGGATATGTATTGCCTGGTCTACAGGTGAAATACGGTGTGGGCATATTTGACTCTTTAGCCACGCTCACGCTACGTTATCGCCTGATGCCTAAGCTATATCTGGAAGCCGTGTCTGGCGTAGATCAGGCACTGGATTTGCTCTATCAGTTTGAGTTTTAGCAATGCGAATATTTGTCTACGGCAGTTTACGAACCAAACAAGGCAACAGCCACTGGATGACCAACGCCCAGTTGCTGGGCGAATACAGTATTGATAACTACCAGTTGTACAGCCTGGGCCACTATCCAGGCGCAGTTCCCGGGAACGGAACAGTACAGGGTGAAGTTTATCGTATTGATAACGCCACGCTGGCCGAACTGGATGCCCTGCGCACCCGGGGCGGCGAATACGCACGCCAGTTGATCCAGACGCCGTACGGAAGTGCATGGATGTATGTGTACCAACGTCCGGTGACGGGATTAACGCTGATCGAAAGCGGTAACTGGTTAGACAGAGACCAGTACTGAATTGAGCACGCCACCTTCGGGTGGCGTTGTTTTTTGCGAGGCGCTACGCATCATTATTTGTCATCCCATCACGCCATTTCTTTTCTCTCCGTTCCGCTTCACTGTGAAGAGGGAGAAATCCAGGGAGGATACTAACAACCATTTACGGACGCGGGCTCTCTGCGCCAAACAGCTCCGTCGCACAGGCATGGCTGGGGATGAGGTGGTCGACGTTGCGTTATTAAGACGCAGGCTATCGTGAAAGAGGGGAAGTTAGGCCGGTTAAGGCGCTTCATCAGGCATAAAAAAACCCTGATCCGCCGATGCCCGACGTTCAGGGTTTTTATCGCGTAACGAACTTATTTCTTCGCGGCGCGCTCGAAGGAAGCAACGATTTCCGCTTTAGCGGCTTCGGCGTTGTCCCAGCCGTCAACTTTCACCCATTTGCCTTTTTCGAGGTCTTTGTAGTGCTCGAAGAAGTGAGTGATCTGCGCTTTCAGCAGTTCCGGCAGGTCGTTCACGTCTTTAATGTGATCGTACTCTTTGCTCAGCTTGGTGTGCGGCACTGCAACCAGTTTCGCATCTTCACCGGATTCGTCGGTCATTTTCAGCACGCCAACCGGACGGCAGCGGATCACAGAGCCCGGCTGCAGCGGGTACGGCGTTGGGACCAGTACGTCAACCGGGTCACCGTCCAGAGACAGGGTGTGGTTGATGTAGCCGTAGTTGCACGGATAGAACATCGCGGTGGACATGAAGCGGTCAACGAACAGCGCGCCGCTCTCTTTGTCGACTTCGTATTTGATCGGATCTGCGTTAGCCGGGATCTCAATCACTACATAGATATCTTCCGGCAGCTCTTTACCCGCAGGTACGTTGAGTAAGCTCATGTCTGTTTCCTTTAACTGTGTCGTAAACAAGTGGCAAGTATTATAGCTATCTCGCGCCGAATGTCTTCGCCTGATTTTGTTTTTACCTCCCTCCCGCATGGCCTTTTTAGCGCGCTCGCATGACAGGAAAATCCATATCTTCAGCCGCTTTTTTCATAGGTAAATGAAAGCGATTACAAACTTGTGATTAACGTTCTATTTACTTTTTTGAAGTGTGATGTAACGCAATTCGTTACATATTCGATTGTCTATAGTTTTTTCGCGACTGTTTCTTAACCAACAAAAACTCACCCTACGAGGACACAGTTATGTGGAAGCGCTTACTTTTAGTCACAGCAGTTTCGGCAGCCATGTCGTCTATGGCGATGGCCGCCCCCTTAACCGTAGGATTTTCGCAGGTCGGCTCAGAGTCCGGCTGGCGCGCCGCCGAGACCAACGTGGCGAAAAGCGAGGCCGAAAAGCGGGGGATTACGCTGAAGATCGCCGACGGCCAGCAGAAGCAGGAAAACCAGATTAAAGCAGTGCGCTCGTTCGTGGCGCAAGGGGTTGACGCTATCTTCATTGCGCCGGTGGTTGCGACAGGGTGGGAACCGGTGCTGAAGGAAGCGAAGGACGCGGAAATTCCGGTCTTTCTGCTCGACCGCTCCATCGATGTCAAAGACAAATCTCTCTATATGACGACGGTGACCGCCGACAACGTCCTTGAAGGCAAACTGATAGGCGACTGGCTGATCAAAGAGGTGAACGGTAAGCCGTGTAACGTGGTTGAGTTGCAGGGAACAGTCGGCGCCAGCGTGGCTATCGACCGTAAGAAAGGCTTTGCAGAAGCCATCGCCAATGCGCCAAACATCAAAATTATCCGTTCCCAGTCTGGCGACTTTACCCGCAGTAAAGGTAAAGAGGTGATGGAAAGCTTTATCAAAGCGGAAAACAACGGCAAGAACATCTGCATGGTTTACGCCCACAACGATGATATGGCGATTGGCGCCATTCAGGCGATAAAAGAGGCGGGACTGAAGCCAGGGAAAGACATTCTCACCGGTTCCATCGACGGCGTGCCCGACATCTTCAAAGCGATGATTGACGGTGATGCCAACGCCAGCGTTGAACTGACGCCAAACATGGCGGGTCCGGCTTTCGACGCGCTCGAGAAGTTCAAGAAAGACGGCACGATGCCGGAAAAAGTGACCATCACCAAATCGACGCTTTATCTGCCGGATACCGCGAAAGAAGAGTTAGAGAAGAAGAAAAATATGGGCTACTGATTGTTTGACAAGGCCGGGTGGCGCGACGCTGACCCGGCCTACGGTAAAGCGGGTTCAGAATGTACCGGAGGAACCATGACCACTGCTCAACACCAGGCGATCCTCCGTACCGAGGGCTTGAGTAAATTCTTCCCTGGCGTCAAAGCGCTGGATAACGTCGACTTCACGCTACGGCGCGGCGAAATCATGGCGCTGCTGGGGGAAAACGGCGCGGGGAAATCGACGCTGATCAAAGCGCTGACCGGGGTATATCACGCCGATCGCGGTACGATATTTCTGGAAGGCCGTGCGATCTCACCCCGGAATACCGCCCATGCACAGCAATTGGGCATTGGTACGGTGTATCAGGAAGTTAACCTGCTGCCAAACATGTCGGTGGCGGATAATCTGTTTATTGGCCGTGAGCCCCGGCGTTTTGGCCTGTTGCGGCGCAAGGAGATGGAAGCACGCGCCTCGGCGCTAATGGCGTCTTACGGCTTCTCGCTCGACGTGCGCGAGCCGCTAAACCGCTTTTCAGTGGCAATGCAGCAGATCGTCGCCATTTGCCGGGCTATCGATCTCTCTGCAAAAGTGCTGATCCTCGACGAGCCGACCGCCAGCCTTGACACCCAGGAAGTGGAGATGTTGTTTGGTCTGATGCGCCGCTTGCGCGACAACGGCGTCAGCCTGATCTTCGTGACCCATTTCCTCGATCAGGTCTACGACGTGAGCGACAGGATCACCGTCTTACGTAACGGTAGCGTTGTTGGCTGTCGTGAAACGCGCGAGCTGCCGCAGATCGAACTGGTGAAAATGATGCTGGGACGCGAGCTGGAAACCAACGCGCTTCAGCGCGCGGGGCGCACCTTGCTGAGCGACAAACCGATCGCTGCGTTCAAAGGGTATGGCAGGAAAGGGACGATCGCCCCGTTCGATCTGGAAGTGCGCCCCGGTGAGATCGTCGGTCTGGCGGGGCTGTTAGGCTCCGGGCGGACGGAAACCGCGGAAGTGATCTTTGGCATCAAGCCGGCAGACAGCGGCAGCGCGCAGATCAAAGGCAAACCGCACGCTCTGCGATCGCCGCATCAGGCATCCTGCCTGGGGATCGGGTTTTGTCCGGAGGATCGGAAAACCGACGGTATCATTGCCGCCGCATCGGTACGGGAAAATATCATTCTGGCGCTCCAGGCTCAGCGCGGCTGGCTGAGGCCGATCCCGCGCAAGGAGCAAAACGACATTGCGGCGCGTTTCATTCGCCAGCTTGGTATACGCACGCCCAGCGCGGAACAGCCGATTGAGTTTCTTTCCGGCGGCAATCAGCAGAAGGTGCTGCTGTCGCGCTGGTTGCTGACCAAACCGCAGTTCCTGATCCTCGACGAACCCACCCGCGGGATTGACGTCGGCGCGCATGCCGAGATCATCCGGCTGATCGAAACCCTTTGCGCCGACGGTCTGGCGCTGCTGGTGATTTCTTCGGAGCTGGAGGAACTGGTCGGTTATGCGGATCGGGTCATCATTATGCGCGACCGAAAACAGGTGGCGGAGATCCCCCTGGCTGAACTCTCTGTTCCGGCGATCATGAACGCCATCGCGGCGTAAGGAGACTTTTGTGATGCCTCAATCTCTCCCGCAAAGCACCTCGCCAAAGCGACGCTTTCGCTGGCCGACCGGGACGCCGCAGCTGATAGCGCTCCTGCTGGTGCTGCTGGTGGACAGTCTGGTTGCGCCGCATTTTTACCAGATTGTCCTGCAGGATGGCCGTCTGTTCGGTAGCCCTGTCGATATTCTCAATCGCGCCGCGCCTGTGGCGCTGCTGGCGATCGGTATGACGCTGGTGATCGCTACCGGCGGCATCGATCTCTCTGTCGGCGCGGTGATGGCCATTGCGGGGGCCACCACCGCGGCCATGACCGTCGCCGGACACAGCCTGCCGGTGGTGTTGCTCGCCGCGCTTGGCTCGGGGATCCTAGCCGGATTATGGAACGGTGTCCTGGTGGCGATCCTGAAAATCCAGCCGTTTGTCGCCACCCTGATCCTGATGGTGGCCGGGCGCGGCGTCGCGCAGTTGATCACCTCCGGACAGATCGTCACCTTTAGCTCGCCTGCGCTCTCCTGGTTTGGCAGCGGATCCCTGCTGCTGTTTCCGACGCCGGTGATCGTGGCGTTGATCACTCTGCTGCTGTTCTGGTTGCTGACCCGTAAAACCGCACTCGGTATGTTTATTGAAGCGGTAGGCATTAACATTCGCGCGGCCAAAAACGCCGGCGTGAATACACGGATCATCGTCATGCTCACCTATGTGCTCAGCGGGCTGTGCGCGGCGATTGCCGGGATCATCGTTGCGGCGGATATACGCGGCGCCGACGCCAACAACGCCGGGCTATGGCTGGAGCTGGACGCCATTCTGGCGGTGGTTATCGGCGGCGGCTCGCTGATGGGCGGACGCTTCAACCTGTTTTTGTCGGTGGTGGGGGCGCTGATCATTCAGGGCATGAACACCGGCATTTTACTGTCCGGATTCCCGCCGGAAATGAATCAGGTCGTCAAAGCCGTCGTGGTGCTGTGCGTGCTGATTGTCCAGTCGCAGCGCTTTATCAGTTTGCTAAAAGGAGTGCGTGGTCGTGATAAAACGTAACCTACCGCTGATGATCACCCTCGGGGTTTTTGTGCTGGGCTATTTGTACTGCCTGACCCAGTTTCCCGGCTTCGCCTCCACGCGGGTGATCTGCAATATTCTCACTGACAACGCCTTTCTCGGCATCATCGCCGTAGGGATGACCTTTGTGATCCTCTCCGGCGGTATCGATCTTTCTGTCGGTTCGGTGATCGCCTTCACTGGCGTATTTCTGGCGAAAGCCATTGGTTATTGGGGCGTGTCGCCGTTGCTGGCGTTTCCACTGGTGCTGGCGATGGGCTGCGCCTTCGGCGCGTTTATGGGATTACTGATTGACGCGCTGAAGATCCCGGCGTTTATCATCACCCTTGCCGGGATGTTCTTTCTGCGCGGAGTCAGCTATCTGGTGTCTGAAGAGTCGATTCCGATTGACCATCCTGTTTACGATACCCTTTCCAGCCTGGCGTGGAAGATCCCCGGCGGCGGGCGTTTGAGCGCAATGGGTCTGCTGATGTTGGCGGTGGTGGTGACAGGCATTTTTCTGGCTCACCGCACGCGGTTTGGGAATCAGGTGTACGCCATTGGCGGCAACGCGACCTCGGCAAACCTGATGGGCATTTCAACGCGCAGCACCACCATTCGCATCTATATGCTGTCCACCGGGTTGGCGACGCTCGCCGGAATCGTTTTTTCTGTCTATACCCAGGCCGGTTACGCGCTGGCGGGCGTTGGCGTGGAGCTGGACGCGATCGCTTCGGTGGTCATTGGCGGCACGCTGCTGAGCGGCGGCGTCGGCACAGTGCTCGGTACGCTGTTTGGCGTGGCTATTCAGGGGCTGATTCAGACCTATATTAATTTCGACGGCACGCTCAGTTCGTGGTGGACGAAAATCGCCATCGGGATCCTGTTATTTATCTTCATCGCGTTACAGCGCGGCCTGACGGTGCTGTGGGAGAACCGGCAAAACGCGCCGGTACGCAGAATATCCCCCTCGGTCTTACCAAAGTGAAACGCAGGCATCGCGTAATCACCTAAACTTTTTCCGGTTGTTGTCGATAGTTTCTGTACAGACTTCAACCGGAAAATAACGATGCCAAAATCCCTCTCCCTACGACTTTCCCTGCTGGTTTTATTGTCGCTGATTACCCTGCTGTTGCTGCTGACGGGCAGTATGGGGATGTACGCCTCCACCCGAATCATCACTTCCTGGTTCTACTATGGGATCATGACCGGCGCGACGCTGACTGCCATTGCGCTGCTGATGGTGGTCTGGTTGCTGCTGCGTAACCAACTCCTGAAGCCGCTTGATAACGCGGTTGAGCAACTGGAGCGTCTGGCAACGGGGGATTTATCGTCTGTTGAAAGTCGTTATGCCAGCGCCGAGTTCAATCGTCTACAGTCGGCGCTTGCCGGGATGCGCGTGGCGCTGAGTGAATCCGTCAGGCGCGTCCGTGATGCCAGCGCGCAAATTGACACCGGCAGTCGTGAGCTGACCGCCGGCAATCTGCATCTCGCTTCGCGTACTGAATCGACGGCGACATCGCTGGAGCAAACTGCCGCCAGCATGGAAGAGCTTACCGCGACGGTGAAGCAGAATGCGGAAAACGCCGACCAGGCGCACCGGCTGGCAAAGTCTGTTTCTGACACCGCCGACCGCGGTAGCGAAATGGTCTGTTATGTCATTGAGAAAATGCGCGATATTTCCGGCAGTTCACACCGGATCGCCGATATTCTTGGCGTGATCGACGGCATTGCTTTCCAGACCAATATCCTGGCGTTGAACGCCTCCGTTGAAGCGGCGCGGGCCGGGGAGCAGGGGCGCGGTTTTGCCGTGGTGGCAGGCGAGGTGCGTAACCTGGCGAGCCGCAGCGCCGAGGCGGCGAAAGAGATCCGTATGCTTATCGGCGATTCTCAGGCGCAGGTGAACGAAGGCAGCGATCTGGCCATGCAGGCGGGCGAAACGATGGATGAGATCGCCAGCGAAGTGATGCGCATGACGACGCTAATGCGGGAAATCGCCAGCGCGTCACAGGAGCAGAGCCGCGGCATTGAGCAGGTTAATATCGCGGTTAGCCAGATGGATGAAACCGCGCAGCAAAACGCGGCGTTGGTGCAGCAGTCCTCTGCGGCCACCCGCTCGCTGGAAGCGCAGTCTCAGGCCTTAATCGACGCGATGGCGACCTTTAAACTGCAGACGGCGTAACGGCAAAACGCAGGTCGGATAGCGGTTTCGCCTTATCCGGCCTGCGCATGCCGTCTGTCATCTTTATGCGTCCGGGTACTCACGAATAAAGCGCTCAACGTCGTCAACCATATGATCGTTACCGACGAAGAACGAACGACGCTGGTGCAGGCTTTCCGGAATGATATCCAGAATACGCTCTTTCCCGTCGCTGGCTTTACCGCCCGCCTGCTCGGCGAGGAACGCCATCGGGTTGCACTCATACAGCAGGCGCAACTTCCCTTCCGGATGGCTGGCGGTGCTTGGGTAGAGGTAGATCCCGCCTTTCAGCAGGTTGCGGTGGAAGTCCGCCACCAGTGAGCCAATGTAGCGCGAGGTGTAAGGACGATTGGTCGGCTTATCTTCTTCCTGACAGAATTTGATGTACTTCTTAACACCATTCGGAAACTTGATGTAATTGCCTTCGTTGATGGAGTAAGTTTTGCCTTTCTGCGGGAAGCGCATGCGTTCCTGGCTCAGACAGAACACGCCCAGCGACGGATCGTAAGTAAAGGCATGTACGCCGCAGCCGGTGGTGTACACCAGCATGGTGGAAGAACCGTACACCACGTAGCCTGCGGCAACCTGCTTGTTGCCTGGCTGCAGGAAGTCTTCTTCCGTCACCGGCGTACCAACCGGGGTCACGCGACGATAAATAGAGAAAATGGTTCCGACAGAGACGTTAACATCGATGTTGGACGAGCCATCCAGAGGGTCCATCAGTACGACATACTTCGCGTGTTCACAGCCTTCAAAAACGACGATTTCGTCTTCTTCTTCAGAGGCGATGCCCGCGACAATATCGCGCGCCTTGAGTGCAGCTTTCAGTTTCTCGTTCGCGAACAGATCGAGTTTCTGCTGAACCTCGCCCTGCACGTTCTCAGCACCGCTGGCACCCAGGATATCGACCAGACCGGCCTTGTTGATATCGCGGTGGATGATCTTGGCGCCCAGCTTTATTGCCGACAGCAAAGCAGTGAGCTCACCGGTAGCATGAGAGAACTCGTGCTGCTTTTCGACAATAAATTCACCTAACGTTTTCATAACACTTTCCCTGCAATTGATATGGAGTAAAGCGACCGTAACAATCTTAACAAATATTTCAGGGGCTGCGCTCAGGTGAATCGCGCCAGCAAAGTACGGATTATCCTGAAATGCGTTTCTCACTTGCCTGACATATGCGTAAAATGGCCCGCAGATTAAAAAAGGATAGTGACGTATGCGCATTCATATTTTGGGAATTTGTGGCACCTTCATGGGCGGCCTGGCGATGCTGGCGCGCTCACTTGGTCATGAAGTAACAGGTTCGGACGCCAATGTGTATCCGCCGATGAGCACGTTACTTGAAAATCAAGGTATTGATCTGATTCAGGGTTATGACGCCAGTCAGCTCGACCCACAGCCTGATCTGGTGATCATTGGCAACGCCATGACGCGTGGGAACCCGTGCGTTGAAGCGGTGCTGGAAAAAAACATCCCGTACATGTCCGGCCCGCAGTGGCTGCATGATTTTGTCCTGCGCGACCGCTGGGTGCTGGCCGTGGCGGGCACACACGGTAAAACCACCACTGCTGGCATGGCGACCTGGATCTTGGAAGCCTGTGGCTACAAGCCTGGCTTTGTGATTGGCGGCGTTCCGGGCAACTTCGAGGTCTCAGCGCGTCTGGGCGAAAGCGATTTCTTCGTGATTGAAGCCGACGAATACGACTGCGCCTTTTTCGACAAGCGCTCCAAGTTTGTTCATTACTGCCCGCGCACGCTAATCCTCAATAACCTGGAGTTCGATCACGCGGATATTTTTGACGATCTGAAAGCGATCCAGAAACAGTTCCACCACCTGGTGCGCATCGTACCGGGCCAGGGACGGATTATCTGGCCGGAACACGATATTAACCTCAAGCAGACGCTGGTGATGGGCTGCTGGAGCGAGCAGGAGCTGGTGGGCGAGCAGGGCCACTGGCAGGCGAAGAAGCTGAACGTCGATGCCTCTGAGTGGGAAGTGTGGCTGGATGGTGAAAAAGTGGGCGAAGTGAAGTGGTCGCTGGTGGGCGAGCACAACATGCACAACGGCCTGATGGCGATTGCCGCTGCGCGTCATGTCGGCGTTCAGCCTGCGGATGCCGCAACGGCGCTGGGGTCGTTTATTAACGCCCGCCGTCGTCTGGAACTGCGTGGCGAAGCGAACGGTGTGACCGTCTATGATGATTTTGCCCATCACCCGACCGCGATCCTGGCGACCCTTGCCGCGCTGCGCGGCAAAGTGGGCGGCACCGCGCGCATTATCGCCGTGCTGGAACCGCGTTCCAATACCATGAAAATGGGACTGTGCAAGGACGATCTGGCGCCGTCATTAGGCCGCGCCGATGAGGTGTATCTGCTACAGCCGCCGCATATTCCGTGGCAGGTGGCTGAAGTGGCGGAGGCCTGCGTACAGCCTGCGCACTGGAGCGGAGACGTTGACGCGCTGGCGGAGATGGTCGTGAAAACCGCGCAGCCGGGCGATCACATTCTGGTGATGAGCAACGGCGGGTTTGGCGGTATCCACCAGAAGTTGCTGGATGGGCTGGCGAAGAAAGCGGCAGCCACAGAGTAAAACAGTACCCGGTGGCGCTGGCGCCTACCGGGCCTGGACAATGCGCAATCTCGATAGCCGGACAAGGCGCACGCGCCGCTATCCGGCAGATTGCCACACGCTATTACGCGTCGTTTTCCGCCAGTTCGCGCAGATACTGGAAGATTTGGCGCGCGGATTTCGGCGGTTTATTTCCTTCTTTCTCTTTCTTCGCGTTGCGGATCAGCGATCGTAATTGCTGACGGTCGGCATTGGGCCACAGGTTCAGGACTTCCGCGACCGCGTCATCCCCTTCGACGATCAAACGATCGCGCAGGTTTTCGAGCTTGTGGAACAGCACCACCTGCTGGTTGTGGCGGTTTTTCAGCTTGTCCAGCGCCTGACGAATTGGCTCCACGTCACGGCTTCGCAGCATTTTACCAATCAACTGCAACTGGCGGCGACGACCTTCCATCTTGATACGCTGAGCCAGCTCAATGGCGGCCCGCAGATCCGCATCCAGCGGGATCTTATCCAGCGCGTTTTTCCCCAGATCCACAATTTCTGCGCCCAGGCGTTTTAACTCCTCGGCATCGCGTTTAATTTCACTTTTGCTGACCCAGATAATTTCATCTTCTTCGTCTTCGATGTCATCACCGGGAACGTCGTCGAGCCAGTCTTCGGGCTGCTTTGTCATCTCAGGCTCCTTAAAAAAAGAGGCTAATGTTAACAGTTAAGATGCGCACTGAAAAACGGTTCTCTGTTAGACTTCAGAGAAACTCTCTCTACAGTATGGCATTTGCGATGAAAGTAATCTCACAAGTTGAAGCGCAGCGTAAGATTCTGGAAGAAGCGGTCTCGACAGCGCTGTCATTAGCGTCAGGCAAATCCGACGGCGCGGAAGTCGCCGTCAGCAAAACCACCGGCATTAGCGTGAGCACACGTTACGGTGAAGTGGAGAATGTTGAATTCAACAGCGATGGCGCGTTGGGGATTACCGTTTATCACCAGAACCGTAAAGGCAGCGCGTCATCCACCGACCTCAGTCCGCAAGCGATTGCCCGTACCGTACAGGCGGCGCTGGACATTGCGCGCTACACCTCGCCGGATCCGTGCGCAGGCGTGGCGGATAAAGAGCTGCTGGCCTTCGATGCGCCGGATCTCGATCTGTTCCATCCGGCGGACGTGTCCCCGGACGAAGCTATTGAGATGGCAGCGCGCGCCGAGCAGGCGTCCTTACAGGCGGACAAGCGCATCACCAACACCGAGGGCGGCAGCTTTAACAGCCACTATGGCATTAAAGTGTTCGGGAACAGCCACGGTATGCTGCAGGGCTATTGCTCTACCCGTCATTCGCTGTCCAGTTGCGTGATCGCCGAAGAGAACGGCGATATGGAGCGTGACTACGCCTACACGATTGGCCGCGCGTTGGGCGACCTGCAAACGCCGGAGTGGGTTGGGGCCGAGTGCGCGCGTCGTACGCTGTCCCGCCTGGCGCCGCGTAAACTTTCGACCATGAAAGCGCCGGTGATTTTCGCTAATGAAGTGGCGACCGGACTGTTCGGCCACCTGGTTGGCGCGATTGCCGGCGGCTCGGTGTACCGTAAATCCACCTTCCTGTTGGATTCGCTGGGTAAACAAATTCTTCCCGACTGGCTGACAATTGAAGAACATCCGCACCTGCGTAAAGGGTTGGCGTCGTCACCGTTCGACAGCGAAGGCGTGCGCACGGAACGCCGTGACATCGTCAAAGACGGCATTCTGACCCAATGGCTGTTGACCAACTATTCCGCGCGCAAGCTGGGACTGAAAAGCACCGGCCATGCGGGCGGCATTCACAACTGGCGTATTGCCGGACAAGGGCTGAGCTTTGAGCAGATGCTGAAAGAGATGGGCACCGGGTTGGTGGTGACAGAACTGATGGGCCAGGGGGTAAGCGGCATCACCGGTGATTACTCGCGCGGCGCGGCCGGCTTCTGGGTGGAGAACGGCGAAATCCAGTATCCGGTAAGTGAAATCACCATCGCCGGGAATTTAAAAGAGATGTGGCGCAATATCGTGACTGTCGGTAACGATATCGAAACCCGCAGCAATATTCAGTGCGGCTCCGTCCTGCTGCCGGAAATGAAGATTGCCGGACAATAATCCGCCTCAGGCGGCAAACGCGCGACAGGCCGGATAAGACGCTTTGCGGCGTCATCCGGCATTGCTTCGCACCCATAAGTAAACGTAATACCCATCACACTTCTCAACTTATTCCATCAATAGCATTGTTCGTTTTCCTCCTTTCGTTTCCGCTTCATTTCTCGATACAAATCACACTTTTCCAGCGATAAATCAGCAAAACCGCTTTTTCTGTGGAACAGATCACTATCGCCACTCACCTTTCCACTTCGAAGTGGAAAACAACTCGCTACAAACTTTTTACCTCCGCCGTTAGTTTTAACCCAGAGCCATTAACGGGGTAAGACGAGTGAATAACGGAGCAGTAATGAACGACATGGGGGAACAGGTGGCGCAGACGGCGGCACTGGCCGATCGCATGCTGGCGCAGGTGTACGCATTACTGCGTGAACATCACATCATTCCCAACGCCGTACAGGAACAAATGCTGACGTCTCATGTTCGCGCCATGGCGCACCGGTCAGTGACCGGCGAGCCTTTGCCGGAAGTGGAAGCCAGTTTATTTGATGAAATATCCGCCGAATCAATGGCGCTTGCCCGCGACGTGGTGGCGGCGTTTGGCAATCTTCCCGAGGAAGAAGCCTGGCTGCTGTCGGTCCACTTCGAAGTCGCGAAAGACAATCTTTAAGGAGCAAATAATGGAACAAATTACCGTTGTGATTGGCGATCGTCTGGGAAAAGGCCAGAAAGTGGCGGCAGGCGTCGAGAAAGCGGGCGGCCGTGCGGTAGTGGTGCCGGGCGTGGCGGCGGATATGAAGCTGGGGGACGTTATGAAAGCGGAAAATGCCACCTTCGGCATCTCTTTCTGCGGCAGCGGCGGCGCAGGTGCGATCACCGCACAAAACAAACATGGCTATAAAGCCAAATACGGGATGCGCTCAGTGGATGAAGGCGTAACGGCGATTAACGAAGGCTGCAACGTGCTGGGTTTCGGCTTTATGGATAAAGAAGAGCTTGGCGAACGTCTGGTGCAGGCCTGGCAGAAAAAGTACGGCGCCTGAGTATGAAAGAACAATTCACCACCACGGTGAGAGTCTCCGGGAAAGGCGAAGCCAAAGCGCGCGCCTTTGCCGATGCCCTGAACCACGTTCAGGCTGCGGTCATGAAGGCATCGCCGCATATTTTACTGCGTATTGAGCCACAGGATGTGCAGGTTGTTCAGGCGCGTGAATCGGTACGAAAAGAAGCGTTTCTGTTCTTCTTTTTGCGCCGCGAAAGGCGGACGTACAGCGTGGAGCTGGACGTGACCGTCAACGTGACAGCCATCAATCTGGACAAGGTGGATTTTGTCTCGCAACGCTGATTCTTGTTAAAAAGGCATAACTATGTTCCTGATAATTTTAATAAAATCGCTCATCATCGGCGGCCTGGTCGGCGTAGGTGTGGGTGCCGGGGCTGCACGCATGTTTCATGCGCCTACCACACAGGGGATGGGCGCATTTCGTACGTTGGGGGAACTGAACTCCTGCGAAGGGGATCCGGCTTCTCACTTCTCCTTCGGCCTGGGCTTCTTCTTCAACGCCTGGGCGTCCTCCGTGGCGGCGGGGGCGTTCACTCAGGACGTCGATCACCGCATCATACCGAACTGGGGCGCGGCGGCGTTGATGCTCAAAAACCGCAACGTGGGTGAAACGCTGCACGATCCGAAAAAGATGGCGATTGCCTGCGGCATCATCGGCATGATCGTGGTGACCTTCCTGAACCTCACCGCCTCCTCGGTGCCGGAAGCCTTGCAGGTCACCGCTGTGAAAGTGCTGGTGCCTGCGGCAAACCTGCTGGTCAACACCGTGATGCCGGTGATCTTCTGGTTGGCGGCGATCGACGCCGGTAAGAAATCCGGTTTCTGGGCGACCGTTTTCGGCGGCGCGGCGCAGCTGATTATGGGGAACGCCGTTCCGGGGCTGGTGCTTGGTATTCTGATCGGCAAGGGCGTCGAAGAGAGCGGCTGGAACCACGTCACCAAAGTCATGATGGCCGCCATTGTGCTGCTGTTTGTCCTGAGCGGCTTCTTCCGCGGCTTCGATATGAAGCTGATCGAATCCTTCCACATGACCGTGCCGAACTGGCTCGAACTGATCCACAACTCGCTTAGCGGCAAATAACGGAGGCCACAATGGAACAGAATAAAGGTTTTTGGTTTGCCGACTGGTCGTTTCCGATCTTCGTTGGCCTGCTCTCTTCCGGCGTGTTTGCCGGGACGCACATGTACTACCTGTACGGTATCGGCGCGTTTAACGAAGTGGCTTTTGTGGCGATGCTGAAGGCGGGGATGGATACCGGCTCCTACGGCGCGGTTGCGGCGTTTGGCGCCAGCTTCCTGTTCGCCCGCATTATTGAAGGTTCGCTGGTGGGGATTCTGGATATCGGCGGGGCCATTCAGACTGGCGTTGGCCTGGGCGTTCCGGCGCTGCTGCTCGGCGCTGGCATTATTTTCCCGGTCGAGAACTTTATCGCCTCTCTGGTAACCGGTCTGGCGATTGGCCTGGCGATTGGTTACGTCATCATTCTGGCGCGTAAATTCACCATCAACCAGAGCGATTCGACCTATGGGGCGGACGTCATGATGGGGGCCGGTAACGCCTCTGGCCGTTTCCTGGGACCGTTGATTATTCTGAGCGCGATGACCGCCTCTATTCCGATTGGCGTGGGGTCGCTGCTGGGCGCGCTGTTGTTCTATATCTGGCAAAAACCGATCACCGGCGGCGCGATCCTCGGCGCCATGATTTTAGGCTCCATCTTCCCGATCGCGATCAGCTGATGACCGCCTCCAGGCCGGATAAGGCAGTGACGCCGCTATCCGGCACATCATCCCGGCGGGCGTAGAATCGCCCGCGCAAACAGGAGAGTGACATGTTTGATTTACTCCTGCGCCGTGCACGTCTGGTCGACGACACGGTATGCGATATCGCGATAAAGGACGGCAAAATTGCCGCGCTGGGCGAGATAAACGATCCGGCGGTGAAAACCGTCGACTTACGCGGCGAATGCTACGCCAGCGCCGGGTGGATTGACTCTCACGTTCACTGCTATCCGAAATCCCCCATTTATTATGACGAGCCAGACAGCGTCGGCATTGCAACCGGCGTGACCACCGTCGTGGATGCAGGCAGTACCGGTGCTGACGATATTGATGATTTCTACACCCTTACCCGCGACGCGGCGACGGAGGTGTATGCGCTGCTTAATATCTCCCGCGTCGGGCTGATTGCGCAAAATGAACTGGCGAACATGGCGAATATTGACGCCGACGCGGTAAAGCAGGCGGTGAAGCGTCACCCGGACTTTATCGTCGGCCTGAAAGCGCGCATGAGCAGCAGTGTGGTCGGTGAAAACGGCATCACCCCGCTGGCGCGCGCAAAGGCCATTCAGAAAGAGAACGGCGAACTGCCGCTGATGGTGCATATCGGCAATAACCCCCCGAATCTGGATGACATTGCCGGGCTACTGAGTGCCGGCGACATCATCACCCATTGCTACAACGGCAAACCTAACCGCATTCTGACGCCGGAAGGGGCGTTGCGCGCCTCGGTCACCCGGGCGATTCAGCGCGGCGTGCGGCTTGATGTCGGTCACGGTACCGCCAGCCTGAGCTTTGCGGTGGCGAAGCGCGCCATCAGCTTAGGCATTCTGCCGCACACCATCAGTTCGGACATTTATTGCCGCAACCGCATCAGCGGTCCGGTGCATTCACTTGCCAACGTGATGTCGAAATTTCTTGCTATCGGCATGTCGCTGCCGCAGGTCATCGACTGTGTGACCGTTAACGCCGCCGAAGGGCTGCGTCTGAAAAATAAAGGTCGCCTCCTGCCGGGCCTGGACGCCGATCTCACCCTCTTTACGCTTCAACGCCAGCCCACCGTGCTGGTGGATGCTGAAAACGACAGCTTACAGGCTGACATGCTGTTAGTGCCGCTTGCCGCGATTCGCGCGGGCAAGGGCTATATGACCGAACAAGGGAGCGCGGAACATGCCTTCAATTTTTGAGAAATACAATCTAAAACAAGTCATTAATACTTCGGGCCGCATGACGGCGCTGGGCGTTTCCACGCCGCGCCCGGAAGTTGTAGACGCGGCGATGGCCGGGATGAATCAGTACTTTGAAATGAAGGATCTGGTGAATAAAACCGGCGAGTACATTGCGAAACTGCTGGAGGTGGAAGGCGCGACGGTGGTCTCCTGCGCGTCAGCGGGCATTGCCCAGTCGGTGGCTGCTGTTCTGGTGCAGGACAGCGACTGGTTGCTGGAAAACCTCCACGTTACGCCAATAGAAAAGAACGAAATCGTGCTGCCGAAAGGCCATAACGTCAATTTCGGCGCGCCGGTCGGCACAATGGTGGCCCTCGGCGGCGGTAAGCTGGTGGAGGCTGGCTATGCCAACGAATGCTCCGCAGCCCAACTGGCGGCGGCGATTACGCCGCGTACTGCGGCCATCCTCTATATCAAGTCCCACCACTGCGTACAGAAAAGTATGCTCAGCGTCGAGCAGGCGGTGGTGGTGGCGCGCAAACACAATCTGCCGCTGATCGTCGATGCCGCAGCGGAAGAAGATTTGCAGTGCTACTACCGCGCCGGCGCTTCTCTGGTGATCTATAGCGGCGCGAAGGCCATTGAGGGTCCGACCAGCGGTCTGGTGATAGGCAAAACCCAGTATGTGGAATGGGTGAAACGTCAGACGGCGGGCATTGGCCGGGCGATGAAGGTCGGTAAAGAGGGCATCCTCGGCCTGACCTGCGCCATTGAGCTTTACCTGAACGCGCAAAAAGAGAGCGGGGCGGAAATGGTGGAAAAAATGACGCCGTTTATCGACACGCTGAACACCCTGAACGGCGTAAGCGCCCGCGTGGTGTGGGACAGCGCCGGACGCGACATTGCGCGCGCTGAGATTAAATTCGATGAAGCGGTGACCGGCATCGCGACCGGCGAACTGGTAGAGGCGCTCAAACAGGGCGAATACGCCATTTATTTCCGCGGGTACAAAGCCAACGAAGGGATTATTGAAGCAGATGTGCGCAGCGTAGACCGCGCGCAACTGGAGATTGTGGCGCGCCGTATTGGCGAGGTGATTAACCAGGAGAAAACAGCATGAAACTGACCCCTAATTTTTACCGCGATCGCGTTTGCCTGAACGTGTTGGCAGGCTCGAAGGATAACGCCCGGGAGATCTACGCGGCGGCGGAAGGACATGTGCTGGTCGGCGTGCTCTCTAAACATTACCCGGATGTCGACAGCGCCGTGGCTGATATGCGCGAATATGCCCAACTGATCGATAACGCGCTGTCGGTAGGGCTTGGCGCGGGCGACCCGAACCAGTCGGCGATGGTGAGTGAGATCTCGCGTCAGGTGCAGCCGCAGCATGTCAATCAGGTTTTCACCGGCGTTGGGACCAGCCGCGCGCTGCTGGGGCAGGGCGAAACGGTGGTGAATGGACTGGTGTCGCCTACCGGCACGCCGGGAAAGGTGAAGATTTCTACCGGGCCGCTAAGCAGCCGCGCCGCTGACGGCATAGTTCCGGTCGAAACGGCCATTGCCCTGCTCAAGGATATGGGCGGCAGTTCCATCAAATACTTCCCGATGGGCGGCCTGAAATGCCGCGATGAATTTAAAGCGGTAGCGGAAGCCTGTGCGCGTTATGACTTCTGGCTGGAGCCGACGGGCGGTATAGATCTCGATAACTATGCCGAGATTTTGCAGATTGCGCTGGACGCGGGTGTGAGCAAAATCATTCCTCACATTTATAGTTCAATTATTGATAAGGTGAGCGGTAATACCCGTCCGGACGATGTGCGCCAGTTGCTGGCGCTCACCCGGACGTGCTTAGGCTAAAAAAACGAGGAGAGTGACGTGCGATTCCCCAACCAACGTTTAGCGCAACTGTTTGCGATGTTGCAAAACGAGACGCTGCCGCAGGATGAGCTGGCGCAGCGGTTGTCGGTCTCCACGCGTACTGTTCGTGCCGATATCACGGCGCTTAACGCTCTGCTGACCCAGCACGGCGCGCAGTTTATCCTCAGCCGGGGAAACGGTTATCAGCTCAGGATCGATGACCCGGCCAGTTTTCAGACCTTACAGGCGCAGCAGCCCAGCGCGCTACGCATTCCGCGCACCAGCCAGGAACGCGTGTATCATCTGATGGTGCGCTTTCTGACTTCCGCCTTTTCCATCAAGCTGGAAGATTTAGCTGATGAATGGTTTGTCAGTCGGGCGACCTTGCAAAACGACATGGCGGACGTGCGTGAATGGCTGCAGCGTTACCATTTGACGCTGGAAACCCGCCCGCGTCATGGCATGAAGCTGTTTGGCAGCGAGATGGCGATCCGCGCCTGTCTGACCGATCTGTTATGGACGCTGGTACAGCAGGATCCGGCGAATCCGCTGGTGATGGAAGAGGCGCTGTACGCAGGCGTGCCGTCGCAGTTGCAGCCTGTCCTTGAGGATATTTTTAACCGTTTTCACATTCGCCTGACCGACGAAGGCGAGCTGTTTCTACGCCTTTACTGTGCGGTGGCGGTGCGCCGCATCAGCGAAGGCTATCCGCTGTCGGAATTTGCCACCGAAGAAGTGGAAGAAAATGTCTGCCTGGCGGCGCGTGAGATTGCCGGTGTGATCCAGCATCTGGCGAATCACCCGCTTTCGGTGTCGGAAGAAAACTGGCTAAAGGTGCATATTGCCGCCCGCCAGGTGCAGGAGATTGCGCCGAGCGCGATCAACGCCGACGACGAAGAAGCGCTGGTGAATTACATCCTGCGTTTTATCAATAACCAGTACAACTACAACTTGTTGAATGACAAGCAATTACATGCGGATCTGCTGACCCATATCAAAACGATGATCACCCGGGTGCGCTACCAGATCATGCTGCCGAATCCGCTGCTGGAAAACATCAAACAGCATTATCCAATGGCGTGGGACATGACGCTGGCGGCCGTCTCCAGTTGGGGGAAATACACGCCCTATAGCATCAGCGAAAATGAGATCGGTTTTTTGGTGCTGCATATTGGCGTAGGGCTTGAACGTAGTTACAACATTGGTTACCAGCGGCAGCCGAAGGTTCTGCTGGTCTGCGATGCGGGTAACGCGATGGTGCGGATGATTGAAGCGGTACTGGCGCGCAAGTATCCGCAGATTGAAATTGTTCGTACGCTGACGCTGCGCGACTACGAGCAGCGCGAAAGCATCGCCGAGGATTTTGTGATTGCCACCGCGCGGGTCGGTGAAAAAGACAAACCGGTCGTGCAGATTGCGCCGTTTCCCACCGACTATCAACTGGAGCAGATCGGCAAGCTGGTGTTGGTCGACCGTACCCGTCCGTGGATGTTGAACAAATACTTCGACGCCGCCCATTTCCGCATTATTGACGGTGAGATGGAAAGGCAGACGCTGTTTAAAACGCTGTGCGATCAGTTACACCGTGAAGGCTTTGTCGATGCCGAATTTCTTGATTCGGTGGTCGAGCGTGAAGCCATTGTCAGTACTATGCTCGGCGACAGCATCGCGCTGCCCCACGCCCTCGGATTGCTGGCGAAAAAAACGGTGGTCTATACGGTGCTGGCGCCGCAGGGTATTGCCTGGGGAGATGAAACCGCGCACGTCATCTTTTTACTCGCCATCAGCAAAAGTGAATATGAAGAAGCGATGGCGATCTACGATATTTTCGTGACCTTCCTGCGCGAGCGCGCCATGACGCGCCTGTGCGCCTGCCAGAATTTCGCCGACTTTAAAGCGGTGGCGATGGAGTGCGTGAGCCGTTTTTGAGAGCCGTTTGTCCGCTGTTTCAGTATGTTGCGCAAATAAACAAGCCTGTTAACGCAGGTGATGCACAACCTGATTGCTGCTGCCGCGCCAGATAAGCGCCGGGTCTTTCAGATCCTGCACAAATTTGCCATCAACCAGCACGTTAATCAGATCCACTACCTGCATTTGCGCGGCGTTGAGCTCATCGAGCTTGTAGCCGGTCCACACCCAGATATCTTTTCCCGGACATTCAGCACGAATGCGCTGCACCAGTTTCAGGATATCCGGTACGTTTTGAGGATGCAGCGGATCGCCGCCGGAAAGCGAAATTCCCTGACGGTGAATACGCGTGTCGTTCAGATCGTTAACGATCTGGTCTTCCATCTCTTTGGTAAACGGTTTACCGGAATTCAGCCGCCAGGTGCTTTTGTTGTAGCAGCCGGGGCACTCGTGCACACAACCTGAAACAAACAATGTGCAACGGGTACCGGGGCCGTTGACGATGTCGACAGGGTAGTACTGGTGATAATTCATCTTCACTTCTCAATTGACGCCATTACTGCGTTGGCCGCGCTCGCTCACCCGGGTCACTTACGACTGTAAGCTCCCCGGGATTCACTGACTTTCCGCCTTGTCCTGACGCCAGTTGCTTTGCGAAAAGCGTCGCTCTGCCGGGCAATAATACTGCCTGCTTAACCGATCTGCCCGTTACCTAAATGCTTAACGCGGCGCTTCACTTCTTCCTGCTTACCGGCGTTAAACGGACGTGCGTCCGGACTGCCCAGGTAGCCGCAGACGCGGCGGGTGACGGAGACGCGGGCGGCGTCGTGGTTACCGCATTTCGGGCAGGTAAAGCCTTTGCTGGTACACTCGAACTCACCGGTAAAGCCGCATTCATAGCACTCGTCGATCGGCGTGTTGGTACCGTAGTACGGCACGTGCTGATAGCTGTAATCCCACACGTCTTCCAGCGCTTTCAGGTTGTGCTGAATGTTCGGGTACTCGCCATAGCAAATGAAGCCACCGCTCGCCAGCGGCGGGTAAGGCGCTTCGAAGTCGATCTTGTCGTACGGGTTCACCTTCTTCTCCACGTCGAGGTGGAAGCTGTTGGTGTAATAGCCTTTATCGGTTACGCCCGGCACCACGCCAAACTCGGCGGTATCCAGACGGCAGAAGCGGTCGCAGAGGTTTTCACTCGGCGTGCTGTACAGGCTAAAGCCGTAGCCGGTTTCGTCTTTCCACTGATCCACCGCCTGGCGCAGACGTTCGACAATCGCGATGCCTTTGGCGCGCAGTGTGTCGTTGTCGTACATGTGCTCGCTGCCGAACAGGGCGTTGATGGTTTCATGAATACCGATATACCCCAGCGAAATCGACGCGCGACCGTTTTTGAAGATCTCTGCGACATCGTCGTCGGCTTTCAGACGCACACCACAGGCGCCTTCCATATACAGAATGGGCGCCACGCGCGCTTTCACGCCTTCCAGACGGGCGATACGGGTCATCAGCGCTTTTCGCGCCAGCACCAGGCGGTCATCCAGCAGTTTCCAGAACGTCGCTTCGTCGCCTTTCGCTTCCAGCGCGATACGCGGCAGGTTCAGGCTGATTACGCCCAGGTTGTTGCGCCCATCGTGTACCTGTTCGCCGTTCTCGTTTTCCCAGACGCCGAGGAAGCTGCGGCAGCCCATCGGCGTTTTGAACGAACCGGTCACTTTCACGACCTGATCGTAATTCAGGATATCCGGGTACATGCGCTTACTCGCGCACTCCAGCGCCAACTGCTTAATGTCGTAGTTCGGATCGCCAAACTTGTGGTTCAGGCCGTCGCGAATGGCAAACACCAGTTTCGGGAACACGGCAGTCTTGCGGTTTTTGCCGAGACCCGCGATGCGGTTGCGCAGAATCGACTGCTGAATCAGTCGCGATTCCCAACTGGTGCCCAGCCCAAAGCCAAAGGTCACGAACGGTGTCTGACCGTTAGCGGTGTGCAGCGTGTTTACTTCGTATTCCAGAGACTGGAATGCGTCGTAGCACTCTTTTTCGGTACGCGAATGCGCGTAGCCGTCGGCATCCGGAATCTGCCACTCATCGGCAGTTTTACGGTGCTTATTGAAGCTGGCGGTGACAAACGGCGCCAGCACTTCATCAATACGGTTAATGGTCGTGCCGCCGTAAATATGGCTGGCGACCTGAGCGATAATTTGCGCGGTCACCGCCGTGGCGGTGGAGATGGACTTCGGCGGTTCAATCTCCGCGTTCCCCATTTTGAAGCCCTGAGTCAGCATGCCTTTCAGGTCGATCAGCATACAGTTGAACATCGGGAAGAACGGCGAGTAGTCCAGATCGTGGTAGTGGATATCACCCCGCTCGTGCGCCTGCACGACATCTCGCGGCAGCAGGTGCTGACGGGCGTAGTGTTTCGCCACGATACCGGCCAGCAGATCGCGCTGGGTCGGGATCACTTTGCTGTCTTTGTTGGCGTTTTCGTTAAGCAGCGCGGAGTTGGTTTGCTCCACCAGGCCGCGAATTTCCTGGTTCAGGCGGCCGCGCTTCTCGCGCTGGATATCGCGATCGTGGCGATACTCAATGTAGGCGCGCGCCAGCTGCTTATACGGACCGGACATCAGCTGGTTTTCAACCGCGGTCTGGATCTCATTGATATCGACCTGGCTACGTCCATTCATCTGGCTGCTAACGACTTCTGCGACGGTGGCGCAGTAATCTGCGTCATCGACTCCCGCTGCTTTAGCTGCACGCAGAATGGCTTCTTTGATGCGCTCTGATTTAAACGGCACTTTACAGCCATCTCGTTTCATCACATGCGGTGTCATGATCACTCCATATTTATAAGAACAGGTTATCCACAGAGGCTGGGGAAGCCGTGTTGGGCTTATTCATCTCTTTATCCAATGACTTCCCGCAATCCAGACCCATGTTATCCACAATTTTGCCCTCAGGCGGTGTTTTGTCGTTGTAGCAATTGTAGTCGATTAATACAACATATTGGGTCGGCGTGCATTTTAAATTCTATATGTAGTGATTTGCATCAAAAGTGTTTGAACTTTTCTTGATGTAGCGCAAAGTAAAAACCAGAGCGTACAGATGACGGGCACTACGCGGTTTGTAAATTATTGCGAGAAAAATCTGATTAATTATTCAACGATAACAGGAAGGTAAGGCGGGAGGCACATTCAGCCCGGGAATCCTTTCGCCGGGCAGGACAGAGGTATGGATTTACTTCCGCAACCACCAGACTGCTTCATACGGGCGTAGCGTCATGGTTGTCGGCTGCGGCGAGACTTCCTCGTAGTTATGCATCAGGCATTGCCACTTACCGTGCCAGCGTTCTGGCTGCCAGGGCTGGCATTCACCGCTCAGGTTGGCGATCACCAACAGCGTCTGGCCCTGCCATTCACGACGATAGCACCAGAGATGCGGGCTGTCGGGCAGCAGATCCTGATAGTCGCCCCAGGTCAATACTGGCTCTGCTTTACGCAGCGCGATCAGCCGCTGGTAGGTGTAGAACACAGAATTCGGATCGCCCACTGCCGCCGCCACGTTGATGTCGGCGTAATTATCGCAGGGCGCAATCCACGGTTCGCCGGTGGTAAACCCGGCATTTGGGCTATCGTCCCACTGCATCGGCGTGCGGCTGTTGTCGCGGGATTTACTCGCCAGGATCGCCAATAACTCATCCGCTTCGCGCCCTTGCGCGCGCAGCGCTGCAAACATATTGTGACTTTCCACATCGCGGTAGTCGGTGATCTGCGAGAAGTGCGGATTGGTCATGCCGATCTCCTCGCCCTGGTAAATGTACGGCGTGCCCTGCATGCCGTGCAGTACCATCGCGAGCATTTTCGCCGCCGGAACGCGGTATTCGCCTTCATCGCCAAAACGCGAAACGATGCGCGGCTGATCGTGGTTACACCAGAACAGCGCGTTCCATGCCACGTTGTGCATTCCCTGCTGCCAGTGGCGGAACAGGGCTTTTAGCGCCACCATGTCCGGCTTCGCCAGCGTCCATTTTTCGCCGCCGGGATAATCCACCTTCAGATGATGAAAGTTAAAGGTCATCGACAGTTCGCTGCCGCTGAGTGACGCGTAGCGCTGGCAGTGTTCCAGGGTGGTGGAGGACATCTCGCCGACGGTCATCAGACCGCGCGGGGTGAACACGTCGCGGTTCATCTCATGCAGAAATTCATGGGCGCGCGGACCGTCGGTGTAGAAACGTCGACCGTCTCCGTCCAGGTCGTCAGGAAAACGCGGGTCTTTGGAGATCAGGTTAACGACGTCCAGACGCAGGCCGTCTACGCCGCGATCCGCCCAGAACTCGCACACCTTTTTCAGTTCGGCGCGCACCACCGGGTTCTCCCAGTTCAGGTCCGCCTGTTCCGGCGCGAACAGGTGCAGGTAATACTGTTCACTTTGCGCGTGCCAGCGCCAGGCGTTGCCGCCAAATTTGGAGCGCCAGTTATTCGGAGTCGCGTCAGGCGAGCCGTCGCGCCAGAGATAAAATTCGCGATACGGACTGTTTTTGTCCTGTGCGGCGTTAAACCACGGGTGCTGGGTGGAAGTATGGTTAAACACCATATCGAGGATGATACGGATGCCGCGCGCTTTGGCCTGGGCCACCAGTTCGTCGAAATCGTCAAGCGTGCCATAGGCCGGATCGATGGCGGTGTAGTTGGCAACGTCGTAACCATTATCTACCTGTGGGGAGATATAGAACGGCGTCAGCCAGAGGGCATCCACGCCCAGCTTTTGCAGGTAGTCGAGACGTCGGGTCACGCCGCGCAAATCGCCGGTGCCGCTTCCGGTGGTATCCTGAAAACTCTTTGGATAGATCTGGTAGATCACGCCGTTTTGCCACCAATGGGGAAGGGTAGTCATAGCAAATTCCTGGTTATGCGAGGGGGCGCAACTGCGCCCCAAATGAAGTCAGACAATCTGTAAGGTGCCCTGACGGTGTTTACGCTGATACACAAACGAAGTCAGCACCATCGGAATAACAATCGCGATCGCCATAGCGGCGGCGTACACCTGCCAGTAGGTGGGCTGAATCGAGAGAATGCCCGGCAGGCCGCCGACGCCAATCCCGTTTGCCATCACGCCGTTCAGGCCGCACAGCAGACCGGCAAGCCCGGAGCCAATCATTGCGCAGAGCATCGGGAAGCGGTATTTCAGGTTGATGCCGTACATCGCCGGTTCCGTAACGCCCAGGTAGGCGGAAATGGCGGCGGGCACGGAGATTTCGCGTTCGTTATGTTTACGGCTGGAAATAATAATTCCTACCACGGCGGACGCCTGGGCGATGTTAGACAGCGCGATAAGCGGCCAGACTGGCGTGCCGTTCATGCTCTGGATCATCTGCATATCGATGGCGAGCGTTGTCTGGTGCACCCCGGTGATCACCAGCGGGGCGTACAGGAAGCCAAACAGGGCGGCGCCAATGGGGGCGAAGCTACCGGTCATCAGATGGCGCACCGCGAACGCGACGCCGTCGCCGATCATCCGACCAAACGGACCGATCAGCGCGTGGGCGAGGAAGACCGCGAGGATTAACGAACAAACCGGTACGATCACCAGGTACAGGTAGTCCGGCACGATGCGCTTCAGGCGCGTTTCAATAAAACCGAGCGTCAGACCTGCCAGCAGTGCCGGGATCACCTGCGCCTGGTAACCAACTTTAGCGATGCTGAACAGGCCAAAGTCCCAGACTTCCGGCAGTTGTTGCCCGAGGAGATACGCGTTCATTAGCTGCGGTGAAACCAGCGTGACGCCCAACACAATACCCAGGATCGGCGTGCCGCCCATTTTTTTGACCGCCGACCAGCAGATCCCGACCGGCAGGTAGAAGAAAATCGCTTCGCCAATCAGCCATAAAAAGTCATAGACGGTTTTCAGTGCCGGATACATCTGCGCCAGCGTCTGGCCGTTGCTCATCGGCACATCGCCAATCACGTTGCGAAAGCCAAGGATTAAGCCGCCGCTGATCAGCGCCGGCAGTAGCGGGAAGAAGATTTCGGCGAAATGGGAGATCAACTGCTCATGCCATTTCATATTCTGGCGCGCGGCTTTTTTCGCCTGCTCTTTGTCGGCGTGGGCCTGGCCGGTGGTGGCCAGCAGCGCCTTATAGTAATCACCGACATTGGTGCCAATCACTACCTGAAATTGTCCGGCGTTGGTGAAGCAGCCTTTAACCATCGGCAGTTGTTCGATCTCTTTCGGACGGGCAATGGCTGGTTGATTCAGTACAAAGCGCAGACGTGTCAGGCAGTGGCTCACCGTCGCGATGTTTTCCCGCCCGCCAACCAGCGCAATAAGCTGGTCGATATCCGTTTGTTTGATTTTACTCATCATGAAGCCTCATGGCGATGACTGTGAAAATGGGTGTTGCTGGACTGGCGACAGAATATATCCGCGATGAATATTTAAAAATGGGAACGTTCCCGAAACGCAGCGAAGATCACAAATTCGTGTACAGAAAGCGGTCAGTTGCGGATCAGGAAAGCATTGAAGGAATGACGATCTGGCGCAGTTCGCCGCGCCCGGTGATCTGATCGATCAGTTGGGAAGCCGCCTGGCGTCCGGCTTCGGCGTAGCCCGGATCGACGGTGACGATCTCGGGATGGAGGAATTTCATCAACGGCGTATTGCCAACGCTCGCCAGTTGCAGCGCGTCGATCCGCTGTTCCTGCAAATACTTGCTGGCCCCGAGGGCGAGGGTGTCAGTGGCGCAGACCAGCGCCGTGGTTTCTGGCGTGATCACGCTGGCGGCATGATCGTAACCTTGCTTCATTGCCAGACCCGGCAGCGCGGCGACGGGATGCAGCTTGCGCTGTTTGCAAAACGCCAGGTACGCCTCATGGCGGCGCTTACCGGTGGTGACGTCGCTGTGGGGGACGCCGAGAAAACTGATGTTGCGGTGACCCTGATCGTACAGGCGCTGCATCAACATTTTTATCGCCCCTTCGTCGTCATAACAGACGGAAGCAAAGCCCTGCGCGTCGCGCGCCAGCAGCACCAGCGAAGCCTGCCACGGCGCAATCATCGCGTCGGTAATGCCGGTAAAGCCAAATAACACGACGCCGTCAATATTGCGGCGCTTCAGCATGCCGAGGTGTTCTTCTACTTTCGCTGTGGAGAACTGGCTTTCCATCATGATGGGATCGTAGCCCTGTTCATAAAACACGGGCAGCATGGTCTGTACGGCAAGATTTTCGGACAGCGAGTCAAGGCGGGTGACCATAATGGCAACCACTTTGTCACTCTGACCGCGCATGGCGCGCGCAGAGCGGGAGGGGGAGAAACCGTGCTGATTCATTACCGCTTCCACGCGTTCGCGGGTGCGCTCGCTCACGCCGCTTTCGTTATTGAGTACGCGCGAAACCGTGGATTTTCCCACGCCGCTCAGACGGGCGATGTCTTTGATAGTCAGCCGATTTTGCATCCCGTTTTCCCATAGCAGGCATCAAGAAGAGGTAAAGAGGATAACTTTACGCATTTGAACCGCAATGAGCAAAGTCTGGTTTATCATTGGTTTAATCACAGGGTGTTATTATATCGCCATAATAGCCACAAAGAGTATGATCTGCGGCTTATAATCTGCGTCTTAAATTATTCACTTACCGGAGGCTTTATGGATCCCGATCCCACCCCTCTCCCGCGATGGAGAAACACTTTTTTCCGGTAAGCCTGCCTTTCGCTGTCTTACCGGCGACGTAAGACAGTGACGCGTTAACGTCCCTGTTAAGAAAATAAATTGCCTGTCAGGTAAGGCTTTGCCACGCCTGAACGCTTTTTCTGCGCCTTTCTGTTTTTGGCGCGGAGGGACTGCCTATGTTTAAAAATATCACTCGCCAGCTTTTTGCCCGGCTCAGCCGCCATTTGCCCGATCGCCTGGTGCATCGCGATCCGTTACCGAACGCGCAGACGCTTGCCAGTACGCCGATCCCGTCATCACTCAGCGAACACTGCCTGAAAGTGGCCGTCATGGATGACGCGACGTTGTGGAAAACTTTCGGCGCCCACCCGGAAGGGTTGACGCCGACGGAAGTGGATGCGGCGCGTGAAAAGCACGGCGACAATCAGTTACCCGCCCAGCAGCCATCGCCGTGGTGGGTACATCTGTGGGTCTGCTACCGCAATCCATTTAATATTCTGTTAACCATTCTGGGGGCCATCTCTTACGCCACGGAGGATCTGTTTGCGGCGGGAGTGATCGCGCTGATGGTGGCGATCTCCACGCTGCTGAATTTCGTTCAGGAAGCACGCTCGACCAAAGCGGCGGATGCGCTAAAAGCGATGGTCAGCAATACCGCGACGGTGTTGCGGGTGATCAATGAAAAAGGCGAGAACGGCTGGATCGACGTCCCGATTGATCAACTGGTACCTGGCGATATCGTAAAACTGGCGGCGGGAGACATGATCCCGGCTGATCTGCGGGTGCTTCAGGCGCGCGATCTGTTTGTCGCCCAGGCGTCGTTAACCGGCGAGTCGCTGCCGGTGGAAAAAGTGGCTAACACCCGCGAGCCGGCGCATAACAACCCGCTTGAGTGCGATACCCTGTGCTTTATGGGGACCAACGTCGTGAGCGGTACGGCGCAGGCCCTTGTGATTGCCACGGGAGCCAACACCTGGTTTGGGCAACTGGCAGGCCGCGTCAGCGAACAGGAAAGCGAACAGAACGCCTTTCAGAAAGGCATCAGCCGCGTCAGTATGTTGTTGATTCGCTTTATGCTGGTGATGGCGCCCATCGTGCTGGTGATCAACGGCTATACCAAAGGCGACTGGTGGGAAGCGGCGCTGTTCGCGCTCTCGGTGGCCGTCGGACTGACGCCGGAAATGCTGCCGATGATCGTCACTTCCACACTGGCGCGCGGCGCGGTGAAACTGTCGAAGCAAAAGGTGATTGTGAAGCATCTCGACGCCATTCAGAACTTTGGCGCGATGGATATTCTTTGCACCGACAAAACCGGTACGCTGACCCAGGACAAAATTGTTCTGGAAAACCACACTGACATTTCCGGCAAACCCAGCGATCGCGTTCTGCACGCGGCATGGCTGAACAGCCATTATCAGACGGGGTTGAAAAATCTGCTTGATACCGCCGTGCTGGAGGGCGTGGATGAAGCCTCCGCGCGCGAACTTGCGACCCGCTGGCAGAAAATTGATGAGATCCCGTTTGATTTCGAACGTCGCCGCATGTCGGTGGTGGTCGCTGAACATGCGGAGGTGCATCAGCTGGTGTGCAAAGGCGCGCTGCAGGAAATCCTCAACGTCAGCACGCATGTGCGCCATAACGGAGAAATCGTGCCGCTGGATGACAACATGCTGCGCCGCGTGAAGCGCGTCACCGATACCCTGAATCGTCAGGGGCTGCGCGTGGTGGCGGTGGCTACCCGCTATCTGCCTGCGCGAGAAGGCGATTACCAGCGTATCGACGAATCCGATCTGATCCTTGAAGGGTACATCGCCTTCCTCGATCCGCCGAAAGAGACGACGGCGCCTGCGTTAAAGGCGCTGAAGGCCAGCGGTATCACGGTGAAAATTCTGACCGGCGACAGCGAGTTGGTCGCGGCAAAAGTGTGCCATGACGTCGGACTGTACGCGGGTGAAGTGGTTGTTGGCAGCGATATCGAAAGCCTGAGCGACGACGAGCTGGCGACGCTGGCGCAGCGTACCACGCTGTTTGCCCGTCTGACGCCGATGCATAAAGAACGCATTGTCACACTGCTTAAGCGCGAAGGGCATGTCGTGGGCTTTATGGGCGACGGTATTAATGACGCTCCGGCGTTGCGTGCGGCGGATATCGGTATTTCCGTCGATGGCGCCGTGGACATTGCCCGGGAAGCCGCCGACATTATCCTGCTGGAAAAGAGCCTGATGGTGCTGGAAGAAGGGGTGATCGAAGGTCGTCGCACTTTCTCGAATATGCTGAAGTACATTAAGATGACCGCCAGCTCCAACTTCGGTAACGTCTTCAGCGTGCTGGTGGCGAGCGCCTTTTTACCGTTCCTGCCCATGCTGCCGCTACACTTACTGATTCAGAATCTGCTGTACGATGTATCGCAGGTGGCGATCCCGTTTGATAACGTGGACGATGAGCAGATCCAGAAGCCGCAGCGCTGGAATCCGACAGATCTGGGGCGTTTTATGATCTTCTTTGGTCCGATTAGCTCGATCTTCGACATTATCACGTTCTGCGTGATGTGGTGGGTCTTCCACGCGAACGTGCCGGAGGCGCAAACCTTGTTCCAGTCCGGCTGGTTTGTGGTGGGGCTACTGTCGCAAACGCTGATTGTGCATATGATTCGTACCCGCCGCGTGCCGTTCATTCAGAGTCGCGCCGCGTGGCCGCTGCTGTTGATGACGCTGGTGGTGATGATGGTGGGCATTGCGCTGCCGTTCTCGCCGCTGGCCGGGTATCTGCAATTGCAGGCGCTGCCGCTGAGCTACTTCCCGTGGCTGGTCGGTATTCTGGTAGGCTATATGACGTTAACGCAGTTGGTGAAAGGCTTCTATAGTCGCCGCTACGGTTGGCAGTAATGCGCAGTGGGTCGCTTATGAGCCGGTCGGGCAAAGCGAAACCGCCCTCCGGTGTCTGCGGTAAAAAGCCGGACGAGCATGACCCCGTCCGGCAGTCGGCTTAGTGCTTCAGCACCCACGCTTCTTTCCAGTGTGCGCCAACGCCTGGCTCAAACTGGTTAGCGCCTGGAGCGTACTGGACGCAGTAGCCGCTGTACGGGAAAGGCTTACATTCGTAGGTCTTACCGTCTTTCGGTTGCAGCACCACGGTACCGGCTTTGTAAGACGCGATACTGTCCGGGAAGGTAAAGTCGTGGTGACCGGCGTTGTCGGTCGCCGCGTCGCTTTCCAGCATCAGGTTCAACACGTCCTGAGCAAACAGCGTGCCGTCTTTGTTGGTCGCATAGTATTTCAGCATATGGTGACCAGCAGTCACGTCAGTCAGGGTCATGGTGACGTCCTGGTTGGCGTTGTTCATGTCCTGCTTCAGATAGCCTTTTTCCGCGCCGTGATGATTCATCACGTGGGCTTCAAAATTCACATCGCCGTGCGTATTCACGTGGAAAGTCACGGTGGCATTGCCGTGCGCAATCTTGCTGTACTGCAGATCGGTAACGGCGATGGTTTCGTTCACTTGCGCTTTTTGCTCTTCATAAGAGATAGCGACAGACTGCAGCGCGCTGCCTTCTCTTACGAACACGCTATTCGCGCCATGTACCGGGCCGATCTCACCCCCTTCGTCTTTCACGCCTACGCGCACATCGCTGTGGGTGCTGTTGATCAATTGCGCCATATCGAAGGCCCACTGGTTCGCATCGCCCTGAGCAGCGGAGGCAATGGTCATTTCAGTGCGCATTGAGGTTACTTCACCATTGGCGTCAAAGAAGCGGGCAATGACTTTATCGCCTGCGTTCAGGTTATTACCGGCAATCTGACCGCTGAGAGTTTTGCTCCATTCGGAAACCACGCCCGGAGTTTCATCCGGAGTCACGTTGCCGCTGTTACCGAAATCCACGTCAATGGCCTGATAGAAGCTATTTGTCGTATCTGCAATTTCCCACACGCCGTAAATAACCTGATAACCGGTACGTTCAGGAACATTACAGTTCATTGACTGCGTGACCGCCGGCGCCTGGCCATTTCCATTAATGGTACAGAACGGCGTTAAATCAAATTGATCGCGGGTCAGCGGCTTATTTGGATCCCAGTTTTGTTTGGTGATGTAATAACGCCAGTTCGTGGTTTTATGCGGCGCAGTATGGTGCCATACAAACTGGTGTGGACCTGCTGTCATTGGGCTTTTGGTCCAGGCGTTCAGGCTCTGGCGATCCAGTTGAGAATACTGAGAAATACCGGCGCTGGCGAGCTGTCCGTCTGGCGGCATCGCGCCAGTCGGGAAGCCGGAGGTTTTTTCTACGCTCTGCGGTTCGTATTGAACGGAACCACAATCGACGTTTTGTCCCAGCTTGCACATATATGCGCGGCTGGCAGGGGATTCAATATAACCGTGTGCTAACGCTGAAGAAGCAACGGTCAATGTTGCTACCGCCAGCGCGATTTTGGAAAGTTTCATTATTAGTCCATTAGTGTATTAAAACAACGAGTGCGGCAGGAAGTGTATTAATGGACCGACGGTGATGTCATGAAATAGCGAGGATAAAAAAGGTCAAAATAAAAACCTATTTTATTTTTAAAAACATAAGGCAGCGTGTGCTGCCTTAAAAAGAGATAACCGGAATAGTTAGCGACGAACGGCAATCGCTTCGATTTCGATTTTTACGTCTTTCGGCAGACGCGCCACTTCCACGCAGGAGCGCGCCGGGAAGGTGGCGTTGTGCTCGGTGAAGAACGCTTCGTAGGTGGCGTTCACGGTCGCGAAGTCGTTCAGATCTTTGACAAACACGGTGGTTTTCACGATGTCGCCCACTTTCAGGCCAGCCGCTTCGACGATGGCTTTAACGTTTTCCAGCGACTGACGCGCCTGAGCGGACACGTCTTCCGGTACGCTGCCGGTTTTTGGATCAACCGGGATCTGACCGGAAGTGATGATCATGCTGCCCAGATCTACGCCCTGAACATAAGGACCGATAGCCGCAGGTGCATTTTCCGTCGCGATAGTTTTGCTCATGATTTCTCCTGAATACAGCGGTAAAAGAAAGTTCCCGACAATTATAAGGAGCCGGGAATTTATAACCAACCCCAATTAGTTGGCCAGCACCACATAATGAGAAAACTCTTTTTCGCAGTATTTGCATTTGAGCGCAATGTCATCCGCGCGCTTTTTCACTGCAAAGCTGGAGGAAACCGGCTCCGCATGGCTGATGCAGTTGCTGTTCGGGCAAACCAGAACGCTTTCAATGCGATCCGGCAGGCTTGGACGCGATTTTCCTACTACCTCGTAATTGTCGATCCGGTTCACGGTGGCCTGCGGCGCATACAGTGACAGCTGGTTAACCTGCTCAGCGGTCAGGAAGGTGTTCTCAATTTTGATCAGATCTTTGCGGCCCATTTCGCCGGAAGGGAGGTTGAGGCCGATGGTGATGCGCTGGTCGGTTTCGGTCAGCTTGAACAGGGTCAGCAGCTTAAAGCCTACCTGGGCGGGAATATGATCGATCACGGTGCCGCATTTGATCGCTTCAACCTGTAATTTATTGTCGTGTGTCATCGTTTATTCTCCCTTACAGTGCCAGATCGCGGGTCAGAACCAATGCCAGTAACGCCTGGCGGGCAAAAATACCGTTACCCGCCTGCTGGAAGTACCAGGCGTGCGGGGTTTTATCGACGTCGGTGGCGATTTCATCAATGCGCGGCAGCGGATGCAGCACCTTCATGTTTTCACGCGCGCCCGCCAGATCGCTGGCGCGCAGAACAAACTGCGCTTTCACGTTGGCGTATTCCGACGGGTCGAGACGCTCTTTCTGTACGCGGGTCATGTACAGAATGTCCACCTCCGCCATGACTTCCTCAATCGAGGCGTGCAGGCTCCAGGCGATGCCCTTTTCGTCGAGCATATCGAGAATGTACTGCGGCATCGCCAGCGCGTCCGGGGCGATAAAGTAGAAACGGTTGCCGTCGAACTTCGCCAGCGCCTGGGTCAGCGAGTGGACGGTACGGCCATATTTCAGGTCGCCGACCATCGCGACGTGTAGGTTATCCAGACGACCCTGGGTTTCCTGGATGGTAAACAGATCCAGCAGCGTTTGGGTCGGATGTTGGTTTGAACCGTCGCCAGCGTTCAGTACCGGCACCTGGCCGGAAAACTCGGTCGCCAGACGCGCGGCGCCTTCCTGCGGATGGCGCATCACGATAGCGTCCACATAGGTGCTGATCACCGAAATGGTGTCTGCCAGCGTCTCGCCTTTTTTACCCAGCGACGTGTTCGCGCTGTCGGAAAAGCCCACCACACTTGCGCCCAGGCGGTGCATCGACGTTTCAAACGACAGGCGGGTACGCGTGGAAGCCTCGAAGAAACAGCTGGCAATGACCTTATGCTTTAGCAGCTCCGGCTGTGGATTCGCTTTTAATTTTGCTGCCGTCGCCAGCACCAGATTGAGGTCATCGCGGCTGAGGTCGTTTATGGAAATGATGTGTTTTTGATACAGCGGATTAGCCATGTTTATCTCCTGACGCCTGGGCAAAAAAAAGCCCCTCAATTGAGGGGCTGTGAATAGGTGAGCAACGGAAAGAAAAACGGCAGGCCAGCGTCTGTTTTCAGACGCGGTAAGACAGAATGTCGTACACACTGAACCATGCTTCCTCCCGGCAAATTGTCCGCGATTATACTCAGCTCCGTTTACGGATCAAGCAAAAAAATGCTCATTTTATTCAAAGCAAACGGTTTTAATGAATACTAATTCATCTTGAGTAAGTAATTAATCTGCTTGTGGACAAGGCCGGTGCGCTGCACGACCCGGGGGGCCACCCAGACAATACTGCTGCCAGCGATAACCCCGAGGATCTCCGGCAGGGCGTGGTAATCGAGGATTCTGGCGACCGCGCGGCCATATCCGGCAACGGTATGGATAAGGATAAATTCGCTGTTGTGCTCCACGCTGACCACCATTTCAGCAATCGAACGGGCGGCATCCGGCGCAGGGCGCAGTTGCGGATTCACGGAATAAATTTTTTGACCCTTTGTATTTCGTATTTTTATGACGCCAAGCATTTTCAGCAGGCGCGACACCGTCGACTGACTGATGCTTTCAAACCCATGGTCCTGCAGGTCGCGGCGTATCTCCTCCTGCGACAGGTAACTTTTTTCGGTAATCAGGCGCTGACAGACCGCCAGTTGCTGCTGCTCTTTGGCGGAGTAATCATCGTAATCCTTCATAAATGCACCTTATCTTTATTATTCGAACGCTACAGCATGGCGCCCACGCTCAGTACGGCCATGTTGAGCACCGTCAGGATCAGCAACAGCGGCGCAACCCATTTCAGATACCGCACGTAGGGAACGCGGGCGATCGCCAGGCCGCCCATCACCACTGCCGAGGTCGGGGTGATCAGGTTGACGATCCCCGACGCCGACTGGTACGCCGTAACAACCAGATCCCGCTGCACATGGGCAAAATCGGCCAGCGGAGCCATGATCGGCATCGTCAGTACCGCCAGTCCGGATGATGAAGGGACCAGGAAGGAGAGCAGAACTTCCAGCCAGTAGGTGACGTTGATGAAAATCGTGGTGGATAGACCGGAGACCAGATTCTCGGCGCTGTGCAAAATGGTATGAGTAATCATGCCGTTATCCATGACGACCACAATGCCGCGCGCGATGCCGATAATCAACGCCACGCCGAGCAGATCGCGCGCGCCGTCGATAAAGGTGCTGGTAAACGCTTCTTCTCCCATGCGGGCGATTACGCCCACCACGATCGCCGCCGCCAGAAAGACGCCAGAGATTTCGGCCATCCACCAGCCGCGAACCGCCACGCCGTAGATCATAATGGCGAAAGAGGCGGCGAAGATCAGCAGAATCCATTTGCGGGTGGCGGTGAAGGCCAGCAGGGTATCGGAACGGTTGCCGAGGAAGTGGGCGCGGTTTTCCGCCATTTTATCCGCCACGATCGACAGTTCAGGGTTGCTGCGTACCTTACGCGCGTAACGCATAACCCAGACCACGCAGATGAGATAGCCGACGAGCAGCAGAATGACGCGCAGCAGCATTCCCTGGGTGAACGGGATCCCGGCGGCGTTGGCGGCAATGACCGTGGCGAACGGGTTAATGGTCGAGCCCAACGTGCCGATGCCTGCGCCGAGCAACACGGTAGCGGCGGCAACCAGCGGATCAAAACGCGCCGCCATCATCACCGGTACCAGCAGCGTGTAGAAAGGGAGCGACTCTTCCGCCATCCCGTAAATCGTGCCTCCCGCGGCAAACAGCGCCATCAGGATGGGGATCATCCATTCCTCTTTGCCGTTAAGTCTGACCGTCACCCGCTCAATGCCCGCGTCGATAGCGCCGGTTTTGTTCACCACGCCGAGGAAGCCGCCGATGATCAGAACAAACAGCGCCACGTCAATTGCGCCTGCGGTGTAGGTTTCGTGATTGTACAAACCGTCAATGGGCGCCAGCAGCACAGCGGTAATGCCCTGCGGATGCGCCTCGGTGGGAGCATAGGTTCCCGCCACCGGAACCTCTTTGCCAAGCGTGGCGTTCATCGCCATCTGGTATTTGCCCGCCGGGACAATCCAGGTCATGACGGCGACCAGCGCGATAAGAATAAACAGGATGGTGTACGCGGTGGGAAATTTGAATTTACCCATGATTTTCTCTCCGGATATCACGGGCAGCCGCCGTCGTAGCGACCGCTGCCCGCAAGGGTTAGTCGCCGAGGGTCGCTACCATCACCGCTTTGATGGTGTGCATGCGGTTTTCCGCTTCGTCGAACACGATGGCGTGGTCGGACTCAAACACCTCGTCGGTCACTTCCAGCCCCTTCAGACCGTAAGCCGCTTCGATTTCGCGTCCTACTTTGGTGTGCTCGTTATGAAAGGCGGGCAGGCAGTGCATGAACTTGACGTTTGGGTTGCCGGTCGCGTTAATCACCTGCTGATTCACCTGGTAAGGGGTCATCAGACTGACGCGTTCCGCCCACGCTTCTTTTGGTTCGCCCATTGACACCCAGACGTCGGTATAGAGGAAATCGACGTCATAGACGCCTGCTTCCACATCCTCTGTCAGGGTGATGCGCGCGCCAGTGGTGCTGGCGATAGCGCGGCATTCGGCGACCAGCGCCTCGTCGGGCCAGAATGATTTCGGCGCCACCAGCCGGATGTCCATACCCATTTTCGCCGCGCCGACCATCAGCGAATTGCCCATGTTGTTGCGCGCATCGCCCAGATAGGCAAAGCGCAGTTCCGGCAGCGTTTTTCCTGGCGCATGCTCCAGCATGGTCATCAGATCCGCGAGGATCTGTGTGGGATGAAACGCGTCGGTCAGGCCGTTCCATACCGGTACACCGGCGTATTGCCCTAACTCCTCGACGATTTGCTGACCGAAGCCGCGATATTCAATGCCGTCATACATCCGTCCCAGTACCCGGGCGGTGTCTTTCATCGACTCTTTATGACCAATTTGCGATCCGCTCGGACCGAGATAGGTCACCTGCGCGCCCTGGTCGAAGGCTGCAACCTCAAAGGCACAGCGGGTGCGGGTGGAGGTTTTTTCAAAAATCAGCGCGATGTTTTTACCGCTCAGTTTTTGCACCTCACGCCCGGCTTTTTTGGCCGCTTTCAGTTCGATTGCCAGATCGATCAGCGACTGAATTTCCGCCGGAGTAAAGTCCAGAAGTTTCAGAAAATTACGTTTTTTCAGTGAAATAGCCATGTATCTGTCCTTAAATCATGTAGGCCTGACAAGCGCCGCGCCGTCAGACGATGTCAGCGTTTCGTTGCCGGATGACGGCGTTGCGTTATCCGGTCGACAAAGAGATGAATGAAATAAAAGGGATTACGCGTCGGCAGTTTCGCGTCGGATTAACGTGCCTTTATCGCCAGCGAGGATCGCCGGGCCATCGGTCAGCGAACCAATCCCGGCAATGCCATGGCAGCGGCTGACAAACTCTGCGCAGGCGGTGACTTTCGGCCCCATCGACCCCGCGTCAAACTGCATCTCGCTAAGCAATTCCGGAGTCACCTGCGCCAGCGGACGCTGCGTGGGTTTACCCCAGTCGAGATACACGGCGTCGGCGTCGGTCAGGATCAGCAGCGCGTCGGCGCAGATCTGGCTGGCGAGCAGGGCGGCGGAGAGATCTTTGTCGATCACCGCTTCAATGCCGTGGTAACCGTCCACTTTTTCAATGACCGGCACGCCGCCGCCACCGTTGCAGATCACCAGATGATCGCGGGCAATCAGCGCCTGAATCGCATCGCTTTCCACAATGCGTCTGGGCTGTGGTGAAGGCACCACGCGGCGGAATGCGTTGCCGTCGGCTTTGAATACCCAGCCTTTTTCCGCCTCCAGCGCATCAGCCTGCGCCGCGTCATACACCGGACCGATGTATTTAGTCGGGTTGCGAAACGCCGGATCGTGCTCGTCCACTTCCACCTGGGTCAGCAGGACGCTGATTTCCCGCTGTGGTAACTGATTTTTCAGCGCCTGTTGCAGCATGTAGCCGATCATCCCCTGGCTTTCGGCGCCGAGGATGTCGAGAGGATAGGGGGTAACGCGGTCATAGGCGCTGTTCTGTAACGCCAGCAGACCAACCTGCGGGCCGTTGCCATGCACCAGCACCACCCGCCACTGCCGGGTGAGCTGCGCGATGGTGCTGGCCGCCAGTTCGATGTTTTTGCGCTGAATATCCGCTTCCAGCGGTTCGCCGCGCTTAAGCAGCGCGTTGCCGCCCAGCGCGACAACCAGAGTCGGTTTCTGTGTCATGGTCGATTCCTTAAATGCCGTCGCGTTCCAGTGGGCAGCTCATGCAGCGTGCGCCGCCGCGCCCGCGTCCCAGTTCGTCGCCGGGGATTGGCAGTACGGTGATCCCCGCTTTGTCGTATTTCTCGTTGGTCCAGATATTGCGCTCGTAGCCCACCACAACGCCGGGGCGCAGGGTGAGGACGTTATTGGCGTCGTTCCACTGTTCGCGCTCGGCCTCAAAGGCGTCGCCGCCGGTGGTGATTAAGCGGACCTGATCGATGCCGAGCGCTTTTTCAATGGCGTTCAGCAGCGTGCGCTCCTCGGTACGCTTCAGCCCGCCGCGCCCGTCCGGGGTCAGGGTCCAGCACTTGACGTCCTGACGCACCACTTCCGGGTACACGGAAAACGTGTCGATATCGATATGGGTCATCACCGTGTCGAGATGCATACAGGAGCGGTGTTTGGGCAACTCAACGGCAATCACCCGTTCGGCCTGACGATGGGTAAACAGCGCCTGAGCCAGAAATTCAATGCCCTGCGGCGTGGTACGTTCGGACATACCGATTAATACCGCGCCGCGTCCAATCACCAGTACATCTCCGCCTTCAAGCGTCGCGTGGTCGTAATTAATGTTTTCGTCGCCGAAATATTTAATAAATTCGCCGTCGGCAAATTGTGGGTGCCAGCGATATATCGCACGCAAATTATTGGTTTCACGCTGACGGGCGGGTTTCGCCATCGGATTAATCGAAACGCCGTTATATATCCAGCATGAAGTGTCGCGAGTAAATAAGTGGTTAGGTAGTGGCTTCATAATAAAGTCATTAATATCGTGAGTATCCACCACGATATTTTTAATGGATGCCGGAATTTCACCGTACGTAAGTCCGCCGCTTAAATGCCGCGCCAGTTCCCGGTGCGGCATATCCGCCAGCCACGCGCGAATGTCGGCGGCAAAGGTTGGGCCGAGTCGGTAATCGGAAATTTGCGTCTCCAGTAGCCAGCGCCTGGCGTCAGCGATATCCAGGGTTTGTGTTAATAAATCAGTCAGTAACAACACTTCGATGCCCTGTTGACGCAGGGTGTTGGCAAAAATGTCATGCTCCTCACCCGCACGTTCAACCGACAGCACGTCATCAAATAACAGCGCCTGACAGTTAGATGGCGTGAGGCGTTTCAGGCTGAGATTTGGGCGATGCAGCATTACGCTGCGCAGTTGACCGATTTCAGAACCGACATAATGTTTTTCCATTACGATACCTTCCACTCTGTTTCAGGAATAAAAAGGTGATGGCTGCAAATAATCAGGCTATTCGCAGTCAGGACAGTGCAGATAATTTTCGTAAAGCATCATTAAATTAATTTCAGAGGGGTTGTGTGATGGGATTCACATCAGTGGGGATATGTGTATTTTCTTAATTAATATATGACGGGGGTCTGAGAAATAACAAAAACAATAAGATCTAAATTGAATTACTACGCAATTATGCGGCGGCTTATGCGGCAGTGTTAATTATTTGTTGGGGGCGATATATAAATTATCTCCGCTAACCGATTGATTTGTAAGGGATGCTAACAATTTACTGCATAAGTATGCGTAATGCTAATTATATTATTTAGGACTAAAATTAAACTATGCGATAATTATGAGAATGTTGCTCGTTAATGCAGGGAAAATGAAGTGTGATCGGCTGCTGATTTTTCCTGTAAAGAATTTAATAACAGCAGGTTAGGCAGCGTTAAGAAAACGCTGGTTTACCAGTTATGCAGAAAAAGCGCATAAATTACAATTAGCTGTTAACAGTCCATCAACAAGTCCGCCGATAAACATGCGCTGACGCAAAACTTCGTCAGACGGGGGTGGTGCTCCGCTAAAAATTCTCGTATAACAATTTAAAATGAAACGCTGTTTTAATTGTGAGGTATGAGATGATCGTCGGCAATATTCACCATCTGCAATCCTGGCTTCCTCAGGAGTTGCGCGAAGCCATTGAGCACATAAAAGCCCATGTCTCTGAAACAACAGAAAAGGGTAAGCACGATATTGACGGTAACCGACTGTTTTACTTGATATCGGAAGACATGACCGAGCCGTTTGAAAAGCGTCGGGCTGAGTATCATGCGCGCTATCTGGATATCCAGATCGTTTTAAAAGGGCAGGAAGGGATGACCTTCAGCACGTTGCCAGCCGGAACGCCGGAAACGGACTGGCTGGCGGAAAAAGATATCGCCTTCTTACCGGAAGGTGAGCAGGAAAAGACAGTGATCCTCAATGAAGGCGACTTTGTCGTCTTTTATCCAGGAGAAGTCCACAAGCCGCTGTGCGCCGTCGGCGCACCGGCGCAGGTGCGTAAAGCGGTGGTTAAGCTGCTGGTAGCGTAATACGCCAGGGCCGGGCGGCGATTGCACGCCCGGTCTCCGGCAACGGATTATTGCGATAACGTCGCGACCATTACCGCTTTGATGGTGTGCATCCGGTTTTCGGCCTGATCGAACACAATGCTGGCCGGAGACTCAAACACCTCGTCGGTCACTTCCATGCCGCCATGCAGCCCGTACTCTGCGGCCATTTTCTTGCCCAGCGTGGTCTGGTCGTCGTGGAATGCGGGCAGGCAGTGCAGAAACTTCACCTGCGGATTGCCCGTAAGCGCCATCATCTGGCTGTTGACCTGATAGCCGCGCAACAGCGAGATACGCTCCGCCCACTTTTCTTTTGGTTCGCCCATCGATACCCAGACGTCGGTATAGATAAAGTCCGCGCCCTTGACGCCTGCGGCAACGTCTGCGGTAAGAGTGATATTCCCGCCGTTTTTCTTCGCCATCGCCTGGCATTCTGCCACCAGCGCAGCCTCCGGCCAGCAGGACTCAGGCGCGACCAGACGCAGATCCAGCCCGGTTAAGGCGGCGGCTTCAAGCATCGAGTTGCCCATGTTGTTGCGCGCATCGCCCGCATACGCCAGCGTCATTTCGTTAAACGCTTTGCCCGGCAGATGCTCCTGCATGGTCAGCAGGTCAGCCAGCAATTGGGTCGGGTGAAATTCATCGGTCAGGCCATTCCACACCGGAACGCCAGCGTAGGCCGCCAGCGTTTCGACCAGTTCCTGGCCGTAGCCGCGGTACTGAATGCCGTCATACATTCGCCCGAGCACGCGGGCGGTGTCTTTCATCGACTCTTTGTGGCCAATTTGACTGCCGCTGGGGCCGAGATAGGTCACGCGCGCGCCCTGGTCATATGCGGCAACTTCGAAAGAGCATCGTGTACGGGTCGAGTCTTTTTCGAAGATGAGCGCGATATTTTTGCCCGTCAGTTTCTGTTCTTCTGTGCCGTTTTTCCTGGCAGCTTTCAGGGAGGCTGCGAGTTGCAGCAGCGCGGTAAGTTCAGCAGAGGTAAAATCGAGTAACTTCAAAAAATGCTTCTGATAAAAACCTGACATAGATCCCTCCTGAGGCATAAGCCACTTATTGAATTAAAATTCAATTTATATGGATGATTATGCAATTGCAACCCCGTTTAACAAATCTTTCCTGGAAAGGTGGAGGCAATGACGGCGGTGTGTGACAATAAGAGTATCGGCAGGACATTATGAGGAACGAGCTATGGCAAACCCGGAACTACTGGAAGAACAGCGTGAAGAGACGCGCCTGATTATTGAAGAATTACTGGAAGATGGCAGCGACCCGGACGCGCTGTACACCATCGAGCATCACCTTTCCGCAGACGACTTCGAAACCCTGGAAAAAGCGGCGGTAGAAGCGTTTAAACTCGGCTATGAAGTGACTGAGCCGGAAGAACTGGAAGTAGAAGAAGGCGACACGGTGATCTGCTGCGATATCCTCAGTGAATGCGCGCTGAATGCCGAACTGATTGATGCGCAGGTTGAACAACTGATGACCCTGGCGGAAAAATATGATGTTGAATACGACGGCTGGGGCACCTACTTTGAAGATCCGAACGGCGAAGAAGGTGAAGGTGAAGGCGACGACGACGATTTCGTCGATGAAGATGACGACGGCGTGCGTCACTAATCGCACAATGCGCTGAACGTGCGGCAACGCTGGTTGCCGCACTGTTTTGACAGGTTACACATGGATTACCCGCAAATACTCGCTCCGATTCTGCGCTTCCTGCACTGCCCAACGCCTCAGGCGTGGATTGACCAGGCGCGCCTCCCGCAACATCTTCCTCTGTTACTGACCGACCATCTGCTCTGCGAGCTGAAAGCAGCGCAAACGGCGATGCTGCTGGTGCGTAAGTACGTCGCGGATAAACAGGGGGCGCAAGCGCTGCTCGCCTGGCTTCAGCCTTATGAAGCGTTTGCCTTCCGCGACGGGCCGGAACCGGATTTCGTCGCGCTGAATAAACACATTGGTAAAAGCGTGATGCCGAAAACCGACGATCCGTGGGGACAGCGGTTGATCGACAGCATGGTACTGCTGATAAAAGAAGAGCTGCATCATTTCTGGCAGGTGCGGGAAGCGATGCAGGCGCGCAATATTCCCTATGTGAAAATCACCGCCAGCCGTTACGCCAAAGGGATGCTGAAAGAAGTGCGCACGCATGAACCGCTTACGCTTATCGATAAGCTGATTTGCGGCGCTTACATTGAGGCACGCTCCTGCGAACGTTTCGCTGCGCTGGCTCCGTACCTGGACGACGCTCTGCAGACGTTCTATCTTTCGCTTTGCGTTCCGAAGCGCGGCACTATCAGGACTATCTGGCGCTGGCGCAACAGGTGTCACAAGAGGACATTTCGCCCCGCGTGCGCTATTTCGGAGAAGTGGAAGCGGCGTTGATCGCTTCGCCGGACTGCGTGTTTCGCTTCCATAGCGGTGTTCCCGTCGCCTCTTAATTTCGGTAGTTCTGTCTGGCGTAAGGTGACATCACAACGAAAGACGTGAAAAATGGCTCTCTTTTACGCGCGGATCCCTCACGCGCAGGCAAGGAATACCGATGAACTGGACACATGTCATACTCGCAGGCTACGTTGGCGCGATTCTCGCTATCGTCATTGGCCTGTTTCGTAAAAAGGGGTGGGTCGGGAAAGTCTCCGGCGCGGTAATTTTTATTGTGGCGATCGTGGCGTGGAATTTATTTGACGTTCACTATCTGATCCCACGCGAAAAAGCGGCGACGGGGCAGAGCGAAGAACAGCAGTTTAATGAGGCGATGACCACGCTGCCGACCATGCAGGTTCTGAAAGAGCAGGAGCCTGAACTCTGGAATCGTATCCGCGATCAGGCTGTTCAGATGCGTAAAGAAGGAAAATCTGAGCAGCAATTAATTGATACTGTGCAACCGCAGATATTGCAGATTCAGATGGCGCGCCTGCAAAACGCGCCGGATGATAACGTCATTAACTACATGAAAATCAATCTGGAGCAGATTGCCGCTGTGCAGAAAAAGGGGGATGACGCGTGTTTTCGTTTCCTCTTTCCGGCGGTGAAGGGCGGCATTAATCCGATGCGGATGATTTCACCCGAGATCATCAAACGCCGGATGGACAGTGACGTGGCGATGATGCGTGCAGCCTATGGGCCGAATAAACACACGGTGACGGATGCCGAAAAGCAACAGGCGTTGCAGGACCTGCGCAACGTGGTGCCGACGCTGGCGCAACGCTATGGCGATGATTTGCAAATTATGGCGGAACCGCAGAAAGGGATAGGCAAAGAGAAAATTGCCTGCAATCTGGTGCAGGACATGTGGACGGAAGTTCTGGCGTTGCCAGCAGCCAACGCCGCTGGCGTCATTCGACTTTCGGTATCACCTGAAATGCAGTAGCGGCGCTTACAGGGGTTTGAGCATCCGCACTTCGCAGTCGACGTGCCCGGTACAGCCCAGCGGCTCGCTGATATGCTCAAACCCTAGATGTTCGTACAGGCCGATGGCTTCGCGCAGAAAAGCCGTGGTCTCGAGATAACAGCGTTTGAATCCCTGCTCACGGGCGTGGTCCAGCGCCATCAGCGCCAGTTTCTTAGCGAGCCCCTTCCCTCGAATGGTCGGCAGAAAGTACATTTTTTGCAGCTCGCAAATGTCCGGTTCGCTACAGGTCAACGGCGCAATCCCGCCGCCGCCCACCACTTCACCCTGACACTCCACCACCCAGTAGGCGTGACCCGGCTGGCAATACAGCTGATATAACGCATCCAGATTCGGATCGGCAACGGTGTAGCCTTTGTCAGCAGTAAGGCCATATTCGGCGGAAACCTGGCGGATAACGGCGGCAATCGCCTGATTATCGTTAGCCGTCAGGCGACGTAAGGTGGGGGAAGAGTCGACAGCATTCATTGTACAATCCGGATAAATTACGCAAATAATCCGCACTAATAGCACCCTCCGCTAAGTGATGCAAGCGCCTTATCGCGCGGAGGAATTATGTAAATTAAAACATGAATAAGGTATTATTCTTTTACAGGTAAACTATTGCCTGCTAATTATGTGCATTTTTAAGGAACAATTTTTCAGGGATCTAATATGCAGGAAAATCTTATAAAGAGTGAGCCTCCGTCTCATCGTTTTCATTTTCGCGGCGATGGCGGTAGCTATTTTCTTATTTGTCTTGTCAATTCATTACTGGTTTTAATTACGCTGGGTATTTATTTGCCCTGGGCGCTAATGAAATGCCGCCGCTATATTTATGCCAACATGACGCTAAACGGCCAACCCTTTAGCTGGAACATGAAAGGTGGCGATATATTTCTGAGCTGGCTGATGTTGGTGGTGATATATATCGCAGGCGTCGGATTTATTAGCATGGAGTACGTTGCGGTTGGCGCGATGATTCTGGCGCTGCTGATCTTATCGCTTCCCATACTGATGATGAAAAATCTGCAATGTCAGGCGATGATGACCTCGCTGAACGGCGTTCGCTTTGGCTTTCGATTTTCTTCTGTGAAGGCGATGTGGAATCTGCTGTTTCTGCCGGTATTGTTGATATTGGCACTGGTCGTGGTGGTTTATTGCCTGTACCGGGTTTGCCCGCGCGAAAGTTTGGGCGAAATTATTTTTTCGGCGATTGCGCTGGGTCTGATATCGCTGGCGGGAATGGGCACGATCAGCGGCTTTCTCTACAGTCGCCTGATGACAATGGTGGGCGAGGGAGGCAGTTTTGGCATCCACCGTTTTTCGGTACAGATTAACCTCCGGCACTGCATTAAGTCGGCGATTCTGGCAATGGCGGCGTTAATTCCGTTTCTCACGGTGATCGGTTTTATGGCCGTTGCGTTGATCAAATCCGCCGCAGAACTGGACGTGACGGGGATGTCGGAAGACGAGATAGAGACGCTAATTCTTATCGAATACCAACGACAGATTATGATGATGCAGATTATTTATTATCTGGGCTTTGCGGTATCGACCAGCTATCTCATCGTCGCGTTTCGTAACCATTTCCTCAATAACCTGCAACTTGCCGACGGACATATCCGTTTTCGCTCTACGCTGAGCTGGCATGGGATGGTGTACCGGTTGGGCGGCCTGTATCTGATTTCAGGGATTACCGGCGGGCTGGCCTATCCGCTGCTGCGCGTGTGGGTGATTAAATGGCTGGCGGAGAACACTTGCGTGGTGGGCGATCTGGATACGCTGGCGCTGAGCGACAGCGATGAGCGGCTAGATAACGGCCTGGTGTCGCGCCTGTCCCGCGGCGTGATGCCGACGCTCTATTTTATGTAAAAAAAAGCCGGATGGCGTGACCGCTTCTCCGGCTTTAATCTTGTGAGCCGGACAAGACATTCTGCCTCGTTGTCCGGCTGTCTGCTTACAGTGCGGCAATCACCGCCTGCTGCTCAATCAGCTTGGCTTTCGCTTCGGCGTAGCCTTCCAGCTTCTCACGTTCTTTGGCGATCACCGCTTCCGGTGCGCGCGCCACAAAGCCTTCGTTGGCCAGTTTGCCTTCAATACGGCCAATTTCGGCTTCCACCTTCGCCACTTCCTTCGCCAGACGCGCCAGTTCGGCCTCTTTGTCGATCAGGCCCGCCATTGGGATCAGCAGCTCGGCGCCGTCGATAATCTTGGTTACGGAAACCGGACCTTTATCATCCACAGGCAGTACGGTGATGCTTTCCAGACGCGCCAGCGTTTGCAGGAAGCTACGGTTGTCGTTCACGCGACGAACGGCATCTTCGCTACAACCGCGCAGCAGCAGCGCCAGCGGTTTGCCCGGCGCGATGTTCATTTCCGCGCGAATATTACGTACAGCCACGATCGCCTGCTTCAGCCATTCGGTATCCGCCAGCGCCGCTTCGTCAACCTGAGAGGCGTCATAAGCCGGGAACGGCTGGAGCATGATAGTGTCTGCGTTAATGCCGCAAATCACCTTCACGCGCTGCCAGATGGTTTCCGTGATGAACGGAATGATCGGATGCGCCAGGCGCAGCAGACCTTCCAGTACGGTCACCAGCGTATGGCGGGTGCCGCGCAGTTCTGCTTCTGTACCGCCGTTCATTACCGGCTTGGTCAGCTCAAGATACCAGTCACAGAACTGGTTCCAGGTGAATTCATACAGAATGCCTGCGGCAATGTCGAAGCGGAAGCTGTCCAGCGCTTCACGGTACGCTTTTACGGTCCGGTTGAATTCCGCGAGGATCCAACGGTCTGCCAGCGACAGCGTCATTTCACCGCCGTTGAAACCGCAGTCCTGATCTTCGGTATTCATCAGGACAAAGCGGCTGGCGTTCCACAGCTTGTTACAGAAGTTACGGTAGCCTTCCAGACGCTTCATATCCCAGTTGATGTCGCGACCGGTTGACGCCAGCGCCGCCAGGGTGAAGCGCAGGGCGTCGGTGCCGTGCGGTTCAATGCCGTCCGGGAACTGCTTCTCGGTGCGTTTGGCGATTTTCTCTGCCAGCTGCGGCTGCATCATATTGCCGGTACGTTTCTCCAGCAGTTCCGGCAGGGAGATGCCGTCCACCATATCCAGCGGATCGATCACGTTACCCTTGGACTTGGACATCTTCTGGCCTTCGTCGTCGCGGATAAGCCCCGTCATATAGACGGTCTTAAACGGTACCTGCGGCTTGCCGTTTTCATCTTTGATGAAGTGCATGGTCATCATGATCATGCGGGCGATCCAGAAGAAGATGATGTCGAAGCCGGATACCATCACGCTGGTTGGGTGGAACTGACGCAGCGCGTCGGTGTTTTCCGGCCAACCGAGGGTGGAGAAGGTCCACAGCGCGGAAGAGAACCAGGTATCCAGGACGTCGTCGTCCTGACGCAGCGCAACGTCGGCGGACAGGTTATTTTCCTGACGCACGTCGTCTTCGCTGCGGCCGACATAAACGTTGCCTTCGTTGTCGTACCACGCCGGGATGCGGTGACCCCACCACAGCTGGCGGGAAATACACCAGTCCTGAATATCGCGCATCCAGGAGAAGTACATGTTTTCATACTGCTTCGGCACAAACTGAATGTCGCCGTTTTCAACCGCTTCTACCGCCGGTTTGGCCAGCACGTCGGCGCGGACGTACCACTGGTCGGTCAGCATCGGTTCGATAACCACGCCGCCGCGATCGCCGTACGGCACGGTAAGATCGTGCGGTTTAATTTCTTCCAGCAGGCCCAGCGCGTCTACAGCGGCAACCACCGCTTTACGTGCGGCGAAGCGTTCCAGCTTCTGGAACTCAGCCGGGATATCGCTTGAGTAAACGTCAGACTCGTTGCCTTTGGTGTCGTACACTTCCGCGCTTTCACGGATGTCACCGTCGAAAGTCAGAATGTTGATCATCGGCAGAGCGTGACGACGGCCCACTTCGTAGTCGTTAAAGTCGTGCGCCGGGGTGATCTTCACGCAGCCGGTGCCTTTTTCCATGTCGGCGTGTTCGTCGCCGACAATCGGAATACGGCGGTTCACCAGCGGCAGCACCACGAACTTGCCAATCAGATCCTTATAACGCGGATCTTCCGGGTTCACGGCCACGCCGGTATCGCCCAACAGCGTTTCCGGACGGGTGGTTGCGACCACCAGATAATCTTTACCGTCGGCGGTTTTGGCGCCGTCGGCCAGCGGATAGCGGATATGCCACATGGAGCCTTTCGACTCGCGGTTTTCCACTTCGAGGTCAGAGATCGCGGTGCGCAGCTTCGGGTCCCAGTTCACCAGACGTTTGCCGCGGTAGATCAGGTCTTCTTTGTACAGACGGACGAACACTTCTTTCACGGCATTGGAAAGACCTTCGTCCATGGTGAAGCGCTCGCGCTCCCAGTCTACGGAGTTGCCGAGACGGCGCATCTGGCGAGTGATCGTGCCGCCGGATTCCGCCTTCCACTGCCAGATTTTATCAATGAAGGCGTCACGGCCGTAGTCGTGACGGGTTTTCCCTTCTTCTGCGGCAATTTTACGCTCAACCACCATCTGGGTTGCGATACCGGCGTGGTCGGTGCCGACCTGCCACAAGGTGTTTTTGCCCTGCATACGCTGGTAGCGAATCATGGTGTCCATGATGGTTTGCTGGAAAGCATGACCCATATGCAAACTGCCGGTGACGTTCGGCGGCGGGATCATGATGCAGAAACTCTCCTGGCTTTCATCGCCATTGGGTTTGAAATAGCCCTGCTTTTCCCAGTGCTCGTAAAGCGGCTGTTCGATATCTTGCGGGTTGTATGTCTTTTCCATTATTTCCAGGTTGCCGTATTCAGGTTAAAACCCGCCACGCGGTAGGCTTTGTAGCGCTCGCGTGCGGATTGTTTCAGAGAATCTTCGTGAGGAACGAAGTCTATCACTTCTGTGAAAGCGGTGGCAAAATCTGCAAAGCCGACGCGCAGGCTGATGAGCAGATCGCGTGGGCTGCTGTTGCGCTTTTCCGGCCAGGCGATTTCGACCGGCGCGCCACCGCGCGGGCCTTCCCCGGCCAGATTGTGCGGAACAAAGCTTTCCGCAGGTCTTGCCCATAGGGCTTCATCCAGACGCAGCGCCTGCTTTTCGTTTTCGCAGGCGATCAGTACGCGCTTGCCGCTGCGCCAACGTTCTGCGGCAATGTCACACACCAACTGTTCGACGGCGCTGAGGCCGTCTACGGTGTTGTCGTTGTCGAGAAGGTAGAACGTTGCGTTTCTCATATAGGGGCTTCTTGTTGTGGATTTATATGCAAAGCCGGATGGCGCGATGCTTATCCGGCCTGCAATCAGCATTTCTACGTCGCCCCGGTAGCTTAGCGCCTCCGGGCAACAGACGACAATTACTCGTCGCCGTTAAAACCCGCACGGTTCAGCAGGAACTGCGACAGCAGTGCTACCGGACGACCGGTTGCGCCTTTTGCTTTTCCGGAGCGCCAGGCTGTACCGGCGATATCCATGTGCGCCCAGTTGTACTTACGGGTAAAGCGCGACAGGAAGCAGCCCGCGGTAATCGCCCCACCCGGACGTCCGCCAATGTTCGCCATATCGGCAAAGTTAGACTCCAGTTGCTCCTGGAACTCGTCACCCAGCGGCAGACGCCATGCGCGATCGCCCGCTTGCTCGGACGCGCCGATAAGCTCGTGCGCCAGCGGATTATGGTTCGACATCAGTCCGGTGATGTGGTGGCCCAGCGCAATCACGCAGGCGCCGGTCAGGGTCGCGACGTCAATCACCGCTTCCGGCTCAAAACGCTCAACGTAGGTTAACACGTCACAGAGCACCAGACGGCCTTCGGCGTCGGTGTTCAGCACTTCGACGGTCTGACCGGACATGGTTGTCAGCACGTCGCCCGGACGATAGGCGCGACCGCCCGGCATGTTTTCACATCCCGCCAGCACGCCAATGACGTTAATCGGCAGTTGCAGTTCAGCGACCATACGCATTACGCCGTAAACCGCCGCTGCGCCGCACATGTCGTACTTCATCTCATCCATGCCTTCGGCTGGTTTGATGGAGATACCGCCAGAGTCAAAGGTCAAGCCTTTCCCGACCAGCACAATCGGGCGCGCGTCTTCGTCCGGACTGCCTTTGTATTCAATGACCGACATCAGCGATTCGTTCTGGGAGCCGTGTCCGACCGCGAGATAGGCGCACATCCCCAGTTCGCGCATCTGCTGTTCGCCAATGACACGGGTTACAACGTTTTTGCTGTAACTGTCAGCCAGCTGGCGCGCTTGTGACGCCAGGTAGGCGGCGTTACAGATATTTGGCGGCATATTGCCGAGGTCTTTCGCCGCTTTAATCCCGGCGGCGATTGCCAGACCGTGTTGAATGGCGCGCTCGCCGCTGGTCAGTTCGCGGCGGGTCGGGACGTTAAAGACCATTTTACGTAACGGGCGACGCGGCTCGCTTTTGGTGGTCTTCAGTTGATCGAAGCTGTAAAGGGTCTCTTTCGCGGTTTCCACCGCCTGACGCACTTTCCAGTAATTGTTGCGGCCTTTGACGTGCAGTTCTGTCAGGAAGCAGACGGCTTCCATTGAGCCGGTATCATTCAGGGTATTTATCGTTTTCTGAATAACCTGCTTATACTGACGTTCATCCAGCTCGCGCTCTTTGCCACAACCGATGAGGAGGATACGCTCGGACAGAACGTTTGGAACATGGTGCAGTAACAACGTCTGCCCCGGTTTTCCTTCCAGTTCGCCACGGCGCAGCAGGGCACTGATGTACCCGTCGCTGATTTTATCGAGCTGTTCTGCAATCGGAGAAAGGCGGCGTGGTTCAAAGACGCCCACGACGATGCAGGCACTCCGCTGTTTCTCCGGGCTACCGCTTTTTACACTAAACTCCATGCACTACGCTCCTGAATCTTAAAGACAACGGCGGCACCTGCGGTTAGAATTGCAAGCTTTCGTAACTCATGTCCGCTGTTGCGGTGACTTCGTGTTAATCTTAACGTTATTACGGCATTGGCACGTCAGAACGCGTTCTGAGCGGCGAATCCGCTGAGTATAATAATTTTAGCGACGATTTCGACGACTCAAGAGAATAAATGACGGATAAGCCATGAAACAAGCTAAATTCCTGCAAAAGACGAGTTTTTACGGGCGTATTTAAAGTGATAATCATAAGATATCTGGTGCGGGAGACGCTCAAGAGCCAACTGGCGATTCTCTTTATCCTGCTTCTGATCTTTTTCTGTCAGAAGCTGGTGAGGATCCTCGGCGCGGCGGTTGACGGTGACATTCCGGCAAATCTGGTGCTCTCGCTTCTGGGGCTTGGCGTACCTGAAATGGCGCAGCTCATCCTGCCCCTCAGCCTGTTCCTCGGGCTTTTGATGACGCTGGGCAAACTCTATACCGAAAGCGAAATTACGGTCATGCACGCCTGCGGTCTGAGCAAGGCGGTGCTGGTCAAAGCCGCCATGATACTGGCGCTGTTCACCGGGATCATCGCCGCGGTCAACGTCATGTGGGCGGGACCGTGGTCGTCAAAACATCAGGACGAAGTGCTGGCGGAAGCCAAAGCCAACCCGGGTATGGCCGCGCTGGCGCAGGGACAATTCCAGCAGGCGACCAATGGCAGCTCGGTGCTGTTTATCGAAAGCGTAGACGGCAGCGACTTTAAGGATGTCTTCCTGGCGCAAATTCGCCCGAAAGGCAACGCGCGTCCATCCGTGGTCGTGGCAGATTCCGGACACTTGACCCAACTGCGCGACGGCTCCCAGGTGGTCACGCTGAATAAAGGCACCCGCTTCGAAGGCACCGCGCTATTGCGCGATTTCCGTATTACTGACTTCCAGGATTATCGGGCGATTATCGGTCATCAGGCGGTTGCGCTGGATCCGAACGATACCGACCAGATGGACATGCGCACGCTGTGGACGACCGACACCGATCGCGCCCGTGCCGAGCTGCACTGGCGTATCACATTAGTATTCACAGTATTTATGATGGCGTTGATGGTTGTGCCGCTGAGCGTGGTAAACCCGCGCCAGGGACGTGTGCTCTCGATGTTACCGGCGATGTTGCTGTACCTGATGTTCTTCCTGATCCAGACCTCGCTGAAATCCAACGGCGGTAAAGGCAAGCTGGATCCGGCTATCTGGATGTGGTTGGTCAACCTGGTGTATCTGGCGTTAGCCATTGGCCTGAACCTGTGGGATACCGTGCCGGTGCGCCGACTGCGCGCCCGTTTTTCACGTAAAGGAGCGGTGTGATGCAGCCATTTGGTGTCCTTGACCGCTATATCGGTAAAACCATTTTTACCACCATCATGATGACGCTGTTCATGCTGGTGTCGCTCTCTGGCATCATCAAGTTCGTCGACCAGCTGAAAAAGGCCGGGCAGGGGAACTACGATGCGCTGGGCGCCGGGATGTATACCCTGCTCAGCGTGCCGAAAGATGTCCAGATCTTCTTTCCGATGGCCGCGCTGCTTGGCGCGCTGCTGGGCCTCGGCATGCTGGCACAGCGCAGCGAACTGGTGGTGATGCAGGCCTCCGGCTTCACCCGGATGCAGGTCGCGCTTTCCGTCATGAAAACCGCGATTCCGCTGGTGCTGCTGACCATGGCTATCGGCGAATGGGTTGCGCCGCAGGGCGAACAGATGGCGCGTAATTACCGTGCGCAGGCGATGTACGGCGGTTCGCTGCTTTCCACCCAGCAGGGGTTATGGGCGAAAGACGGCAACAGTTTTGTTTATATCGAACGGGTAAAAGGTGAAGAAGAGTTAGGCGGCATCAGTATTTATGCCTTTAACGATCAGCGCCGTTTGCAGTCTGTTCGCTACGCGGCCTCCGCGACGTTCGACCCGGACGAGAAGGTCTGGCGTCTGTCGCAGGTGGACGAGTCGAACCTGCAGGATCCTAAACAGATTACTGGCTCTCAGACGGTGAGCGGTATATGGAAAACCAACCTCACGCCGGACAAACTGGGCGTGGTGGCGCTGGACCCGGATGCGCTTTCCATTAGCGGCCTGCACAACTACGTGAAGTATCTGAAGTCGAGCGGCCAGGACGCCGGACGCTACCAGCTCAATATGTGGAGCAAAATCTTCCAGCCGTTGTCCGTGGCGGTAATGATGCTGATGGCCCTGTCGTTTATCTTCGGTCCACTGCGTAGCGTACCGATGGGCGTGCGTGTGGTCACCGGCATCAGCTTTGGTTTCGTCTTTTATGTGCTGGACCAGATCTTCGGCCCGTTGACACTGGTTTACGGTATACCGCCGGTTGTCGGCGCGCTGTTGCCGAGCGCTTCGTTCTTCTTGATAAGCCTGTGGCTGATGATGCGCAAGTCGTAACCGCAGTTTTATCCTTGTGATTGCCCGGTGGCGCTACGCTTGCCGGGCACAATGGGTGCAGCGTTCAGTGTCCGTCAGGCTAACGCTTTCTGCCGCCCAACAGGCTTCCCAGCATCCCGCGAATGATCTGATTGGTAACCTGTCGCGCTGCGCTTTTCGCTACGCTTTGTACCACGCCGTCGCGCTTGCCGCCGCGCGGACCGGTGCTGCCAAACAAAATATCCTTCAACCCGCCCAGGATACCATCGTCAACCGCTACCTCTTTGCCTTTCGCTGCAGGCGCGTTTTGCTCTTCAGTCGCGGCCTGAACACCCTTTTGCAGCAACTCAAACGCCGATTCGCGATCCCGTTCTTCTTCATATTTTCCATAGAGTGAAGAGTGGTTTATCAGCCCGTTGCGCTCGTCGTCAGTGACTGGCCCCATACGCGAGCAGGGGGCAATCACCATTGCCCGCTCCACCACCGATGGACTACCTTTGGCATCCAGGAAGGAGATCAGCGCTTCGCCGGTGCCCAGTTCCTGAATGGCTTTTTCCGTGTCGAACGCTGGATTGGCGCGCATGGTTTGCGCGGCGGTTTTCACCGCTTTTTGATCTTTCGGCGTAAAGGCCCGCAGGGCGTGCTGGACACGATTGCCCAGTTGACCGAGCACGTTATCCGGGATATCAGCGGGATTCTGTGAGACGAACCAGACGCCAACGCCCTTCGAACGGATGAGGCGGATCACCTGTTCGATTTTATCCAGCAGCACCTCTGGCGCATCGTTGAACAGCAAATGCGCTTCGTCGAAAAAGAACACCAGCTTCGGTTTTTCCAGATCGCCCGCCTCCGGCAGTTGCTCGTAAAGCTCAGAGAGCATCCACAGCAGGCTGGCGGCATAGAGTTTCGGCATCTGGTAGAGTTTTTCGGCGCTAAGGATATTGATGATCCCTTTACCGCTGGCATCGGTGCGCATCCAGTCTTTGATGTCGAGCATCGGCTCGCCGAAGAAATGGTTCGCCCCCTGTTGTTCTAAAGTCAACAGGCCGCGCTGGATCGCGCCGATGGAAGCGCTGCTGATATTGCCATACTGATTCTGGAAGGATTTCGCGTTATCGCCGATATATTGGGTAATTGCCCGCAGGTCTTTAAAATCGAGCAGTAAGAATCCCTGATCGTCGGCAATGCGAAAGATGATGTTCAGCACGCCGGACTGCACCTCATTGAGATTCAGCAGGCGCGCCAGTAGTAGCGGTCCGAGGTCCGAGATCGTGGCGCGTACCGGGTGTCCCTTCTCGCCAAAGATATCCCACAGCACCACCGGGTTATTATGCGGCTGCCAGTCGCTGACGCCGATGTTTTGCAGCCTGGCAAGCAACTTCTCGGAGGCTTGTCCTTCCTGAGCCACCCCGGTGAGATCGCCTTTAACATCCGCCATAAATACCGGTACGCCGATGCCGGATAGCGACTCGGCGAGCTTTTGCAGCGTGACGGTTTTCCCTGTCCCTGTCGCCCCGGTAATCAGGCCGTGACGGTTCGCCATACCAGGCAGTAAAAACAGTTCGGTGTCCGGCGTGCGGGCAATTAACAAGGGTGCGCTCATGAGATTTCCTCCGTTTATCCTGCGTCGAGTATAGGCAACCGTGCGGCACTCTTCACCGCTTTATTCAACAGATTGCGAGGAGGGTTCCAAAGAGGAGAAGAGGACCGGGCAGCGAATGCCGCCCGGTAGAAGCGATTAAAAGTCGGCTTTAAGCACCACGCGATAACGGGCTTTGCCTTCACGAACGTGCTGGATAGCCTCGTTGATTTGCGACATGGGGAACAGTTCGGTGGTGGGCGCAACCTTGCTGCGACCGGCGAACTTCATTAGCTTACGCAGTTCAAAAGGCGTACCTGTTGCCGAGCCGGAGATGCTGCGATCGCCAGCAATCAGGGTAAACGCCGGGACAGGCAGCGGCTTCAGCACCGCACCGACGGTGTGGAAGTTGCCGCCGTGGGCCAGCGCTTCAAAATACGGTTGCCAGTCGAGATCGACGTTGACGGTGTTGATGATCAGATCGAACTGTCCAGCCAGTGCTTTCAGCGCTTCGGGATCGCGGCTGTTCACCACGCTATCGGCACCCATTGCCAATACTTCCTGCTTTTTCGCCGGATTGGAGCTAAACGCGGTCACTTCGCAACCCATCGCATGCAGGAGCTTGATGGCGATATGCCCGAGCCCGCCAATACCGATTACCCCAACACGGCTGGTGGCAGTAATGTGGTGCATCAGCAGCGGTTTAAATACCGTGATGCCGCCGCACAGCAGTGGGCCTGCGGATTCAATATCAATGCTGTCCGGCAGCGGAATCACCCATTGCCAGTCTGCGCGAATTTTCTCGGCAAAGCCGCCGCGATTCAAAATGGTAGGGACGGCGCCTTCCAGACAATTGACCTGGTTACCGCTGATACAGGCGTCGCAATGCCCGCAGCTGCGCGCTGTCCAGCCAATGCCAACGCGCTGACCGACCTTCAGCCCTTTATCCTGCGCCGCGCTGCCGAGGGCCGCCACGCGACCAATCACCTCATGTCCCGCCACCAGCGGGTAGCTCGACATACCCCACTCGTTATCGATCATCGACAAATCGGAATGGCAGATACCGCAGTAGTCCACCTGTACCTCGACATCTTCTGCCTTGAGTTCACCCGCATCATATTCAAAGAGTTCGAGTTCGCTGCCCGCTTCTTTCGCGGCATAGCTTTTTATCATCGACATCGTGTTTCCCTCGTGTGGTGTTGAACTGGAAGTGTAGAGCATGGAAAACCGCGATGCTTCGCAGAAGGGGGGATAATGGCGTCAGGAGGGGAAGGTATGCTGATTTTTTCAACACTTAGTGAACAAGGCAGATGCTACTGCTTGCATGGTTGCGAGCGACAGGTATAATCCACAACGTTTTCCGCATACCTCTTCAGTGCCGAAGTGGCGAAATCGGTAGACGCAGTTGATTCAAAATCAACCGTAGAAATACGTGCCGGTTCGAGTCCGGCCTTCGGCACCATTAGTACTTCCAAGACCATCCGAGAAAGTCCACTAAACCCTTTAAAATCAATGATTTTAGCGATTTTTCCGTCCTGAGTCGTCCGAGGTAGTCCGTTGAAATCCGGATGCCATTGGGGGCATAATTGGGGGCATCTTAACTTCGATTAGAAATATGCCCCCAAATGAAGCTCAACGCCAGACAAGTCGAGACCGCGAAGCCAAAAGACAAAACCTACAAAATGGCCGATGGCGGCGGTTTGTATCTTGAGGTTTCGGCCAAGGGGTCTAAATATTGGCGCATGAAATACAGACGTCCTTCTGACAAGAAAGAGGATCGTCTCGCTTTTGGTGTGTGGCCGACTGTGACGCTTGCTCAGGCAAGAGCAAAGCGCGACGAAGCTAAAAAGCTGTTAGTTCAGGGCATTGACCCAAAAGCCGAACAGAAAGAAGCTCAGGCCGAGAATTCGGGGGCATATACGTTCGAAACCATTGCTCGTGAATGGCATGCAAGTAACAAGCGCTGGAGTGAAGACCATCGATCGCGTGTTCTTCGGTATCTTGAGCTTTATATTTTCCCTCATATCGGTTCGTCCGACATTCGCCAGCTCAAAACCGGCCACCTGTTAGCCCCGATTGAAAAGTTGATGCCAGTGGAAAGCATGACGTCGCTCAGCGCTTGCAACAGCGTGTCACGGCAATCATGCGTTATGCCGTACAGAACGATTACATCGACTCAAATCCAGCCAGTGATATGGCCGGTGCGCTATCGACAACCAAAGCGCGACATTACCCCGCCTTACCCTCAAGCAGGTTACCTGAGTTTCTTTCTCGTCTTGCTGCATATCGTGGCCGTGTAATGACAAAAATCGCGGTTGAGCTTTCATTGCTCACTTTTGTACGTTCTAGTGAGTTACGTTTTGCACGTTGGGAAGAGTTTGATTTCGATAAATCTCTTTGGCGCGTTCCTGCAAAACGAGTAGAAATTAAAGGTGTGCGTTATTCGTACCGTGGCATGAAGATGAAAGAGGAGCATATCGTTCCGCTTAGTCGACAAGCTATGATTTTGTTAGGGCGGCTTAAGCAAATCAGTGGTGATAAAGAGCTTCTTTTTCCGGGAGATCATGACTCAACTAAAGTTATGAGTGAGAATACGGTAAACAGTGCATTACGTACGATGGGCTATGACACAAAAACTGAAGTTTGTGGGCATGGTTTCAGAACTATGGCACGAGGTGCTTTAGGTGAGTCAGATTTGTGGAGCGATGACGCGATAGAACGTCAGTTAAGCCATTCTGAGCGTAACAATGTACGCGCTGCCTATATTCACACTTCAGAGCATTTAGATGAGCGTCGGTTAATGGTCCAGTGGTGGGCGGATTATCTCGATGATATAGTCAAAGAGTACTTATCACCCTTTGATTTTGCGAAAAAAATTCTTAAGAATTGACCCATCTTTCCGATACTTCTCTTATTCTATGATTTTAAGAACAATTTATTAAAATGGAGATTTTATGAATAACGACATTAAAAACGCCATTCTTGAAGGCAGAGTAATGCTTCTTTTGGGGGCGGGAGCATCATTTGGTTCTTTAACAAGTAGTCGTGAAGCTATACCATTGGGTTTCGATCTGGCTAAGATTTTATGCAAAGAAGCAGATTTCGATTACAATAATGAATCTTTGCCAATGGTTTACTCTGCTTGTTCATCAAAACTTGGATCAAGACTGGAATCAATATTTGATAAATATTTTAGAAATTGCATCCCTTCCGATGAGTATAATGTCCTAGCTAGATATACATTTGCTAGAATATATACTTTAAATATAGATGATGCTTTTGAAAAAAGTTTACTCTCAAATTCCCCCCAGCATATATATATACGAGATAGGAACGATAAAGTTTATCCCCAAGATCAATTATTCAAAAACTTGGATTATATTAAGTTGAATGGGGACTCACATCACTTTCGTCAGGGGTATATTTTCTCACCTCAGGAATATGGAGCTGCATCAGCACAGGCTCCACTGTGGTACAATGAATTAGGGAGTGATTTCTTTAATTATAAATTTATATTCATTGGTTCAAAATTGGAAGAGCCGCTATTCTATCACCAAGTTGAAAGATATAAAGGTAAAACACATAGTACTGAACAGCGGAGTTATGTGCTTACACCCACAGCTTCCGAAATAGCTAAGGCAAGCTTAATGACTTCCAACATTGAGCATATTAATGCCACGATTGGGGATTTTGTTGAGTGGCTTAAACGTGAAATACCAAAGCCAAATACCCCAAGTGATACATTAATAAAAAGCCGTCCTGAATATAATGTTGTTGGCGAGCAAGATCAAAAAAGTTATATGGATGCATTCAAAAATGTAATTGCTATAACTAGATCCAACATATTAATGATTAATGAAAGAGATTCTGGTAGTCCGATTAGAACTTTCTACAAAGGATTTAAGCCAACTTGGAAAGATATATTGGATGGTGTTCCGGCATTTCTTGATAATGCCAAAAACATCCTTAAGGATATTGAGCTTCAAATAAATGGAGATAACTCAAAGAATCTTTATTGTATTTTCGGATCAGCGGGTTCTGGCAAATCAACACTTCTAAAACAAGTTGCATTGAAATTATCTGAAAAAAATTATCCTGTATATTTTGTTGATAACATAAATGCCAATTTGAAAGATCTTGTTTCTGTTATGGAAACGAAGACAAGTGGTCGATATTATATTTGTTTGGAAAGGGTGGCTGATTCCGCTCAAGTTATTGGTGAAATCTTTAACCAAAGAAAAAGCATGAAGTGTGTATTTGTTGGCTTTGAAAGCAAGCACATTTGGAGTTACCGAGGCAAGGAGTACTTTGAGCCAACGCGTTATGTCACTAAAGATGTTTCTTCGATTACTCGATCAGATGCGACAAAAATTCTAGAAAAAGTCAGGTTGTATGGAAATTGGACTTATCTTGAAAAGCTGACACCGTCGGAAAGAATTAAGCGTTTAATTACTAATTCAAGAAAACAATTACTAATTGGGCTAATGGAAACGACATTTGGTGAGGGTTTCGAGAAGATTATACATCGTGACTTCCATAATATCCCTTCTGAAAGCCATAGAGCGCTACTGATTCTAAGTGGTATCGCTACCTATCAGCGCGTTAGTGCTCACGAGTCCACTTTAACAAGAGCATTAATAAATTTAGGTCTTGATGCAGATATTAAATTACTTACATCTCAAATGGATGGGATTTTAGCTTTCAAAAATGGATATGTTGAGACAAGGCATTATGCATATATTGAGAAGATTTTTGATAACTTAGTTGAAACTCAATATCTTTCTAATATTCTGTCAGCCTATATTGAGTCGTTTACCGTATATGACTACCCTATTGTGAAAAATGTTAGTAAGACTGAGGGTATGATTTATAAATCTTTAGTTAATTCTAAGAACTTAAGAAAGCTACTGAAAGGTGATAAGGCTAAAATACTTGATTTATACAATAAATTTGAGAAAAAGCTGGAGCATGAAGGATTGTATTTAATGCAGTATGGCCTGGCGCTTAGATATTTTAATATGCAGGATGATGCGTATGATAAATTAAGGGTTGCAAGTCAGGCATTTCCTAATTCGCCCCAAATTGAACATGCTTTAGCTCAGCAAAAAATAATTATGTCTTTAAGGTGCGAATCAAAATCTGATGCAATGAAATTATTCATTGAGGCTGAAGAAATACTTTCTCGACTTGATGGTGGAAAAGTTAAACTTGTTGACGGATATCCGATAGTGACTCTTTCAGAAGGTCATGTGGAACTCGCGAGAAAATTTGACGGAGAAAAGGTTGCACAGAAACTTGCTGCTCAATATCATGAGAAAATTAGAAAGTTATATCAATTCTCTGGTAGCGCAGAGACAAGAATTGAAGAAACTTCAAGGAAATTATTTATATATTCGACTACGGGTAAGTATTATAAAAATAATGCATCGAACGGGGTTGAAATTATTTTTTCAGATGAAGAGGGTGGTGATTGATTTAAATTAATAAATTCCATTAATTTTTTCTACTCTTTATGACCAATAGGAGCTCGAGCTAATCGAGCCCCTTAGTCGTATGAACAAAATTATCTCTGCATCAGCGCGCAATGCTCTCCCCGCCACGCCTGCCCGCTTCTGGGAGCGCTTTTAATGCAGGTGCATGAAGGGCTTCATGTAAGCATCCCTGCAAAACGAACCATTCACTTTTAGAGATCTTCCTACATACTGATTATGTTCCCGGAGGAGAACGCCATGCGTAAAGCCCGATTATTTTTGTTAGAGTGGTGATTTTAACGTTAATATGTACCCCTCTCCACATACTTCCAATTAATTTTATATAAAGTTCTTATAATAGAAGTGTTAACCTATAAATCTAAGCAGGATGCTGGTATTTAGAAAGAGATATAAACATAAATTTATCTGTCTTAGAAATTGTGAGTGTGGTTTTTATAATATTTACAGGATGGGGGCTTGAGTTCTTTTAAATAATAAAGAGGCATATAGGTTTACCTCTTTATTATGTATATGTGATTTTTAACTAGTTTGAGTGAAGCTGTTTAAAGTTATACGGCTTTTTTAACCAAAGAGGTAATGACATTATTTTGTATGAAATCTAATGCGACCGCTTTAATTACAGGAACTGAAACACCATTCCCCATTTGTTTGTAAACTGCATTATCATCCTCAAGTAAAACGTATGACTCAGGATAGCCTTGTATTCTAGCACATTCTCTTGGCGTTATTTTTCTTAATATATTGTTATAATACACACCCAGCCGATTACTATCTGAAGCTGTTAATGTGATACTAATGCTTTCAGGATCAAGGAATTTGAAAACTTCAAAGGACATATTTCCACATACGGGATTATATAACCCATCTTTTTTTGAAAGGTAACCTTTAGTAATCAATGCGTCTGAAATCTCATCAAAATCACTATATGGATAAAAAGTCATGATCTGCTCTTTTGATAAACTTTTCCCATCTTTATGTGTGCCAAATGTTTTTTTACGTCTATTAGAGATTAACATATTCATGAATTCAATCTCCTTAGGGGAGCATATACCTTTTATCCCAAGCTCCCATGAATGAAGAGATTTACCTCCTCGATAGTCAATAAGACGATATCCATGGATTTCGTTGAGGTTAGGGATTGCATTCTTGATCATTTGTTGAAAACCTGAACTGCAAATATATTTTTCATCAACAAAAGGATCTAATATATCTTTAATGAATTTTACATTGTTAAATTCGTTGATTTTATTTTTAAAATCATGTGAATCAGCAGCACCAACATCAGTTCTAAGTGTCATCTTAGGTTCTGAGTTAAGCACACCAAAAATATAAATTCGCACTCTATTTTGTGGTACAGAGAAAGAACTACTGTTAAGTAGCAAGAAGTCAACGCCATATCCTAATTCTTTTAAGGTGTTTTCAATGACCTTGTAAGTATTACCTTTATCATGGCTGAGTAAACCTCTAACATTTTCTAATAAAAAAAATGTGGGTTTTTTTTCTTTGAGTATTCTTGCGACATCAAAAAATAACGTACCCCTAGTGTCTTCAAAGCCCTTTCTTTGCCCTGCATGAGAGAAAGCCTGGCAAGGAAAACCAGCTAAAAGAAAATCGAAATTAGGTAATGTACTGGCTTCAACTTTAGTTATGTCACCATAAGGGTTTTCACCAAAATTTAGTTGATAAGAAAGGCAAGCCTTTTTGTCAATTTCACAGCTATATACGCATTCATGCTCTATAGATAGCTGATCCATCGCTTGTTCAAAACCTAATCGAATTCCACCTGTCCCGGAGAAAAGATCAATAAATTTAATCACTTAAAGCCTCTCTAGCCCAATTGCATAATAACGACAGTTCTTCATTTGAAAATGCAACAGTACAATCACTATACTCACAAATCATCGATACCGCAGATCTCCGTTGAAAATTTCCTGCCCCATCAATAATATAGGCGATGTGGTATCCATTGTTATGCATATCAACCATTCTATTATGAGCGCTTACTGCCTTACGTTCAATGGTACTGTTAGTAGTAACTTGAAAGCTTATTTCAATACCGATGATTTTACTGCCCTTTCTTATTACTATATCAAAAGAGCTATTTATATCCCCACTATCTGTGTGGAGAAGTATTTTGCCATTACTCACTACAGAATAATCTTCGCCTAGATTATCTGAAATAAATTTCCTCACATATTTCTGTAATAGTTGTCCATTGGTATTAGCTTTTGCTCCTCCAGTAATTTTACTTACGTATATATAACGTTGTTTGATGTATTCGTCTAATATATCTTTCATTCCTACTCTTGCAGCCATATCGCATGCACTAAGGTTTGCATGAGCAGATGATGAACAAAATGCACCATACATCAAAATCATTATCATGTCTTTGTATAGAGGATTTAATTTATATGGGTTTTGAAGGTTATCGCCATCTAATTTTAGTTTTGCGTTATTTAGCGATTTTACAGGCAATGTTTCAAAGGGATACACTATCTCTTGCGTATCAAGGAAAATGTGCATCAAATATTTATTTGATGATGAATCTATGTCAAATATGGTATCAAACTCTCTACCTAAACGCTGAATTGGTTCACCGCCGTAGTCAAGAATAACGCATAAGTGCTTTAGGAAAAGATTCGCAGGCATGCCACTTGTTTCAATAAGTGTGAATAATGTTGAAGGATTATGATCTTTATAAAGTGATAATATTGATATAAAATCATCTTGGCTTGCTATCAACTGAGGAATTATACTTGTTGTAGACTGTCCATCTACAATTTCTTGAGGCCACCAGTTCACAGCATGTGCTTTTAATTGCTCTATGTTTCTTTGATACATCTATAAACCCTCATATTTTTCAGCTATTCTATCATTGTGCGATGGAAATTACACCAAAATTTATTTGTGATTATTTTGTAGTTAATTAAATTTTTTTCTTGGATGGTTATTCGATATGTATTTAATGTGTAATGCAGTAGGTGTCAATAATTATTAATTAAAAAACATGAGTAGCCATACGTTGAACAGTAATGTTACGATCAACTCTTGTTGGCAGTACGACACAGCTCATGCAGAGCCAGTTTCCAGTTTATTGTAGGGATTTGGAGTCAACAAGAAAGAACAACAAGGACTAAGAGTAAGCTCGCCGAGAAATCGAATTGACAATGATTTTGGCTAATATCCGTGAGTCAGTTGTCGCAGGTCGAAGGACTACTCAAAGCAAACCTGATGGCTTCGAAAGATAGCTCGCCTTATTAACGATAACAAGCTTTTCCCTGACCGAGCTTCTCTAAGCTTTTGGCATTACAACCTTCAAGTTTGGCAGAATACCAGTTAACAAGATGCTGTTGAATCAGGGCTCTGAAGGACTTGCCTTTCTCATGTAATTTATTGTAAGTACCTTTTAGAAGCAAAAGTATGACGTCGGAGGATTTCATTTTGACCTAACTCAGAGAGTAGTCCTCCATCTAGGTTGATGAAGGTCTGAGAAAGTGATCCATAATGCCATGGAAAAAATCCAGTAATCCTTGTTGATTGTTATTATTGTCAGCGCTTTTATTGTTAGATACATTGATATGTGGAGGGAAAATAAATATGGGAAAAGTATTGAGCAGAAATCAGTTTATAGAGAGTTATGGTGCAACCTGTAAGAACTGGAAGTGGAGCTGGTCATTAGTGATGCCGATACATCCAGATAGCTCTTTCTGTTCTATGATTGGCTGTCAACGATAACTCGAAGAGCACACTGCTCCGCCCCGGTGAAGCCCCTCCGGGTAAATAGCCTGCGTTATATCTTGCGTCCTCAAAAGCCTGGTATAGCGCAGGCTGGGAGTCAGGAGACATAGACGGTTAAGAGATTAACTGTTGGGATCTCCTTTTTTATTATTTTTATCTAATAGAATCAGTTAATAAAAATCTTCATCAACATGCCCTTCGTATTTCAATATTTCCAAGAATCGCTTGTAGGCAATTTCATCACGTTCGATGATATCATCAAGCAAGTTTTCTTTAATTAGAGCCCAGTGATAAATGCCGTTTTTGAAATATATTGCCTGAAAATCTATTTCAGGAGCGATCATTGATACTTGAGTCGCTCTATATGCCATCAACCCACCATATCCTTTCAGGAAACCTAAAAAATAAGTTTCATTACCAAACCAATAAATGCTAAAGATATCAACGATCCTGCCCAATGGGTCTCGAGTGTCTCTTATTTTCATTTTTTACATCCATCGGTCAGTGAATGACCTGGTTGTAACGGATTCCTTTGTGGTGTAACAATTTCCATATCAGTACATTACCAGTATTAACATTGTACTGGTAATGTACTGATATGGACGGTCCACCCCTTTGGTGACCATGAAATAGTTAATCATGGCGTCTTTCACCTGCTGCTGATTCTGTGCATCAACACTAGTGATATCGAGGATATTGACTATCTGACCATACGCATCAGTGTAATGTTGGCTATATTTCGAGTTATAAGGGCCATCTTCATACCCTTCTTTTGACGCAATGACTTTCAGTCTTGCTCCTGCACACGCTGAACTTCCCGCATTGCCATTACCACAGGCATCAATAACTTTCTTGTCACTGGTAATATCTTTTCCAAGTAATGCATCATACTTCTGCTGCGCCTTTTCACGCTCTGCCGGATCTTTACTATTTTTAAGCGTCTGCTTTGAATCGCCAATTAACCATCATGCATCAGTGATTTTTTTAAAATAGCATTGACTTTTAAATTATCTTCTGGATGTAATTTCAAATACTTGTTGCACGCAATTGCAAGGTATTTATAGCAAATACTTTCGCTAACAACGATTGTATCGTTATCTTCTGGAGGGTATCCATATGCAAACTCCACTCCTTCGAAATGTTCTTCATCATAACAACTGCCCATGTCAGGAAAGCTACAGTATGCACCATCTACATGGAAACTATTTTTTTCGGCCATGTACCCAATCGCCTTAATAAATAATCCACTTCCGTACATTCGATCAAAGTAAGACTTAATAATCCAGTGCGGATCACTGTTGTCATATGGTTGTCCGAATAATTCCTTGTCCATTTTTTTTCCTTTCACTGAGGATGGAAATTATTGACCATACCTGTAGTTTTATCAATATATACTCTGAAATTAACACCGCCTGCTTGAGCGTCATATGCTTGCAGCCCTTGCTTCATCGCTGCCTCATATCCTTTGGCGGCCGCTTGCTGTCCTAACTCCAGCATTTTGCTGTCGGTAAAAATCTTAGGATCATAAATAGTTTTAGGTAATTCTGCTGCTTTATATCCCGTCACATTACCGGCCCTATCATAGGACGGTATCTGATAAGTCACTTGAGTTATCCCCTTGGTCTCAGTAGGCTTTTCACTAACAATTTTTACATTATATTCTTTTGCCGCTGCATAGAATTGTTCTGCATTGTGCGCGCCAGTGATACCTTTTTTCTGCGAATACCCATCTAGTGTTGAGAGGTGAGCTGGCTGGTTTATTTTGAAACTAATCCCATCAGGATAAGTCACCTCAGAGACATTACCTGTTGTTTTTATAGTGACTTTTTGGCCGGAAGCAGTTTCAACCACAGTTGTTTTTGGGACAACAGTATCAACCCCTTTCATCCCTGCAATGATGCTTACAATTGCATGCGTCTGCATTGCATCATCATAGGCCTTAGCAACTTCGTCCCACTTCTTACCTGTACTATCAACGATACCCTTAATTGCCGCATCGCGTGTGATGCTCCCAGAATCAAGGCCTTCCATGATCGCAGCGGCATTGCTGTAGTCCTGCGGGAAAATGTCCTTGTATGACAATCTGTAGCCCGCCGCGCTGTCGCCATATCCTTCCAGTGCTTTCTGTGCTTGTACAACCAGTTGTCCACAGCCTGCGCTGCTCTTATTGCCCTGAGTACACACATCCAAAATTTGCTGATCTCGGGCTTTATCCATGGCGTTAATATCAGCCAGTTCCTGCGTCAGCGTCTGACGCTCGTCTGCAGTTAAATCCCCGCTTTCAAGTTGATTTTCAACCTGCTTCTTACGCTCGGCCTCTTTATGATTGAGATAGTTCCATCGCACTGAATCCACTGAAGTCGCCGCACCCGACTGTGCTCCGTTCGTTCCGGCAATGACTCCACCTATAGCAGCGCCGCTTACCGCAGCAGCCCACTGAACAATCGCCCCTTTCTCACGTTCGCCGAGTGAGGTGTGGCTACCCAGATAGTCCTGCACCATTTTGCCGAAGGCTTCGCTGCTGAGACCTGCCACGCCACCCGCAAGAGCATTACCGCCGCCTAGACTCGCCTGAAGCGCACCGATAATCCCGTGAATAGCAGCTTTCTCTGCGCTGTACTCACCCCAGCCCATTTGAGCCCCGAGATCGCCTGCTGCCTGGTTAGCCATCTGACCGAACAGGCCCGCCAGCTCCTGCTGCTCCTGGATTTTTTCTTTGTCGAAGATCTTGTCAATATGACCATTGGCTTTATCCGTATCGCGACTCAGATCTGCCACATCCTGCTGCTGATTTTCCTTGTCGCGAATGGTAATCGTGCCGTCTGCAATCGCCGAATGGGTCGTGCCGGACGCATCATCATGCACCCCGATGCCGATAATAGGGATTGCGCCACCGCCGCTTCCGTTCCTGTCGCCTGCATACCCGCCGATGATGCCTTTTGTGTCTGAGCTGTATTCGGCGCTGTTGTTGATATCACGCCAGCCGAGCGTGCCCGTATCCAGCGAGTTTTTATCTGCCGTCGCCGTGCTGGCGATAACGGCACCATCCAGCTGCGTGTGTTTGCCAACGGTGATATCAAAACCTTTATCCCCTGCAAACAGGCCGCTCTGCTCGCCGACGCTCGCATACTCACTTTTGGTTTTACTGTTACTGATGCTGAGTGAGGCTGAACCGCTCATAGAACCGAATGTAAAGCTGGCTCCGCCGCTGACATCCTTCTGCCAACTGGTGTAATCATCGGTATCCTGGAGGCTGCTCACCAGCAGGTCACGGCCCACATCTGCCGATATTTTATCGCCCAGCGCCTGCGCACCGGCAATGACTGTGTCGCGTCCGCTGCTCATGCTCAGTTCATTGCGGGCGTTAACGCGGGTATTTACGTACTCGGTCGTTTTGCCGTTATCGCCACCTTTAGACTGGTAGCCACTTGCCTGAACACCAATACCGGTTTCGTTCCCGACAGAAACATGGACACCCGCTGCCCAACCGCTGCTGTTGTTTGAGCTTTTTTGCTCGCTAGTGTTGGAGGCGGCATCAAGCAACAGATCGTTCTGTGCCACTAACGTAACGTTATTTCCCGTGACGCCACTGCCAACAATGTGTAAATCACCGCTGGTTCCTTTTTGTCCGGTAGCGACCATATTCACGTCGCCCCCCGCTGTCAGGGTACTGCCGCGGACTTCATTCTGTTTCAGTTCAGAAGTGGACGTGCTTTTGCTGGAGCCGATATTCAGTTCCACGCGAACGGCATTCATGTCTCCGCCGGCAGCACCACCCGCCACAGAAGCCGCACCAGAACCGGCCACCCACATATCCTGCGCGGCTTTTACGCCATAAAGTGTCTTCAGACGATTGTCGCTGACTTCGCTGCCACGCTTGATAGCGTTATTCGCCGCCATTGCCGCATCAGTAATGGCAGACGAAACCGACAGCGTCAGGCCGCTTTGCTTCTGTTCATACGTTTCTTTTCGGCGAACCAGATCATTACCCGGGTCAACGACAATTTCCCCAGCAATCACGTTCAGGTTTTTGTCCGCGATAACATCTGCGCCACTGATATGCGCTTTGCTGTCCGCAATAATGCTGACATTGCCGCCCGTGGAGCCGACGGTACTGACACTCTGACTTTGCGTGGTGCCATCTTCGTTAACCTGGTGGCGGGTGGAGTTTGTTCCGATGGTAAAGCCAATACCACCACTCCCCATCAGGCCGCTCTTTTTCTTCTCTTTCAGATGATACGAAGACTGCTCGTCGGTCGCGGCCACGACGTTGACATCATGACCCGCTTTCAGGGCAACATCACCATCACCAATGATCGAGGATCCCTTCACCGTCACATCATTTCCGGCAGTGACAGAGACGTTATTTCCGCTGAGTGACGATCCTTTCTCGTACGTCGCACTCTCTTCGTCGATAGTGTGCGTAGTGGTTTTTTTGAGGAATCCTTTTTTGGTCTTCGTCTCTTCCTTGTAGTGATAATCGCTTTCCGTCGCAGTGGTCAGGTTCACATCACGACCAGCCGCCACGCCGATATCGCCGCTGGCGGTCACCTGTGCGGCTTCGCTGTTCACGTCACGTCCGGCGATAATCGTGGTGTTGCCGCCGCTGGCTATTTCTGTGCTCTGCTGGCGTACGGATTCGTCGATAACGGTTTTCTTTTTCGAGTGTGAGCTGCTGCCGGTCACGGACTCTTCTGCCAGAAGACTGACGTCACGTCCGGCCTGGATACCAACATTCCCTTCCGCCGCAATGCCTGCCGCCTGGCTGGTAACGTCCCGCCCGGCTACCAGCGTCACATTGTTGCCCGCTGAAACGGTGGTTCTGTCTGCGCTACTCTGATGGCTTTCGCTGCCGCCCGTGCGGCTGGTTTTTCCGTTGCTCGCTGCGTTCAGGTTCAGGTCGTTACCCGCAGAGAGCAGGGCGCTGTTACCGGCGGAGACGGATGAGGCGGTAACATTCAGATCGTTGTCTGCCACCATCACCATGTTACCGCCAGAACTGATGTTGCTGCCCTGTGAAGTGGTGGATGATGAACTGTTGTCTTCAGTGCGCCAGAAACCGGACTGACTTTTGCTCCCGCTTATCTGGTTTGCGGCAATGTTGATATCATTACCCGCAGACATTCCAAGGATGCCACCAGACGAGACAGTTGCCCCGGTAATGTTAATGTTTTTCCCTGCATCCAGTGAGAGTGAATCAGTGCCTTTAATGGTCGCCACCGGACCGGTGTCCGTACCGCTGACATGCACACTGCCATAGCGACTGTCACTGCCCGCACTCCACTGCTGAGTCCGGGTGATGTTATTGATGCTGCCGCTGATGCTCTCCAGAGCAACGGTCTGACCGCTGATGACTGAGCCGATATTACTGATATCGCCGATGGCGCTCAGGTCCAGGCTGCCGCCCGCACTTATGAGCCCCGCATTCAGGTTGTCGAGACTGTTGCTGCTGTCGATAGCAAGGGCGTTTTGCGCAGTGAGGGTACTGCCATCGTTGATAACGCGACCACCTGCCAGCTGAACGTTGTTACCGCTGATGACGCTGCCGTTCTGCACGGCAACGTCTTTCGGTGACAGATAGACTTTCGGGATCATCACCGTCTGACCATTGACAGTCGCGGATTCCCACCACAGGATGCTCTGATCGAGCGCGGCGATCTGCGCAGCCGTCAGTGCGACGCCAAACTGCAGGCCGAGGGAGTTCTGCGTGGTGGCGGCGTTATCCATCAGGTATCGCATCTGGTCGAGGTCAGAGCCGAGACCGTTGATATAGCGGCTGCCAGTCTGATTCAGAACATAGTTGCTGACGTAACGGGTATCAAATGCCGCATCGCCAAGGAAACGATAGTCGTGGTCCGGCCTGAGACCGAGTCGGTCAAGGAAGTACGACGAACCCAGGAACTGGTTCTGATCAGTAAATGCCCGGTTCGTTTCATGTGGAGCATCGCCCGGGTGTATGCCCAGCAGTGCATAAAGATCGCCATACAGGCTGGGGTCAAGCTGACCGAGTCCGTCGAGTTTCGGGTTAACGGTAATAAGATACGGGCTGTCCGGGTCGGTGGACGTGACAAAATAGCCGTTATTGCCCGAGGGGAGGGGATAAGCGCTGGTATCTGAATTATCCAGCGAATTGCCACCACTCAGGTTTTGCAGTGCATCATTGACTTCATCGCGCCATTCAGGGGAATTGACTGCGACAATGTCCGCGTTTGTGAGCGATTGCGTTTTTTCCGCATCACTTACGGTCTGTTGACTCAGCGGTGTCAGTGACGGGGTGGTGATAGTGTTACTAATCTGTCCGGCACTGGCGGTGGCACTGGTATTGCTGATATCACTGGTGAAAGTGGCATTAACATTGCCGCCTGCCTGGATAACAGAACGGAAATGCTCACCTTCCGTCACCTCAGTTTCGTGACCCTTCAGGATATAATTCAGCGTAGTGCTTTCCGGTAACCGATTTTCCCGACCAGTTTCTGCATCTTCTGAGTATTTTTCAGGGAGATGATCTGTTGTATCGGTGGCGTAACCGATATAACCGGGATCATAACTATAAACTAAATACTCCGTTGATATACCTGACTGCCAGCTCTGATTATTGAGTACATTCCCTGTCAGTGAAATATCCTTACTGGCAAGGATATTACTGGCAAGATTACTCAGGTTTCCAGCTTCGATTACAAGGTTCTTTCCTGAAGCGATACGTGCAGCACCACCGCTGCTTGTGACCGTCGTCCCTGTCTGGTTGGTAATAAACCGTTGATCGGCAGTATCCTCAAAAGCTGCATAGTAATACTGCATAACATGGAAGTAGTTACAGGCACTGTGTGTTCCACATGGGCCTGTTTCGTAATCACGAATTCTCTTTAATATGCCGTAACTGCCCTCTGGCAGCAGACTGATATCCACAGACAGAGTGGCGTCTCCCACGCCCGGGAGGGTTTGTCCGCCATTAATATGTGTTTCTGTAACTTTCAGACCATCCCGCTGATTCAGCAGATGACCCGTCTTCATTGTCATATCGCCCCTGAGGGTCTCGATATTTCCTGATGTATTGATAATCTCTGTGTTCGCCGCACCCGCCGCATTTTTCTGCATCACCAGATTGTTGCCTGCCAGGATATCGCCATAAACGTTGTGAAGCCGGGCAGCAAAAAGGTTGAGATTGTTACCGGCATAAATCAGTGCGGTGTTCAACAGCGTTCCGGCGGCGTTCATCGTCATGTTGCCTGCCGTACCGAGAAAACCATTTACCGTGATATCGCCGCGTGAGGTCATCTGTACGTCACCGCCCGCCGAGAGGCTTCCGGCCCCGTTAAACAGAATGCTCTGCGCGCTGAACGTGCTGCCAGCCGTGCCGGTGGTCAGTTGTCCATTGTTCGTTAAGGTTCCGCCTGCGCTGAGCAACAGGCCATTACCCTGCATCACACCGTTATTGGCAATGGCTGCCTGAGAGGTCACGGAGAGCAGATTGCCCGCTGCCAGGGTGCCGCTGTGGGTGAGGACGTTAACCAGTTTCAGGGTGGTATCGCCGAGCGCCACTACCTGGCCAGCGCTGGTGAGCGTGTTGCTGTCGAGCAACAGATTTCCGGAACTGAACAGTCTGCCACCAGCCTGGTTATTAACGGTATTGCCTTTCACGGTGAGTGCGGCGGTACCCAGTACAGTGCCGCTATTGGTGAGTGTATTATTCTGCACCTGCAGGTTTGCACCCTGCAGCGTGCCGGTGTTGGTCAGGCTTGTTCCACGCAGTTCGGCATTACCGGTCGCCACCATCTTCCCGCCGTTAACAGTCTGCACGACATTCACCAGCAGCGTCAGCGCCTGGATCAGACCGTTGCTGCCGGTGGTCAGTTGCGGTGTGGTCAGCGTGAGTTTACCGCCGGAGAGGATGTTGCCGTCGTTCTGTGCACGCGTGGTAGCATTAAGCGTGGTTGCGCCACCGCCCTGCAGCATACCTTTATTATCAAGTGTCGCGGTGGACAGGCTGAGCGCATTCTGACTCAGCAACACGCCATTCACGGCGTTGTTCAGCTCGTTGCTGATGTTCAGGTCGAGCGATTCCCCCTGCACGCGACCGCTGTTGGCGAGCGACGCGGTATTGACGGTTGTGGTTTTGCCCTGCAGTTGCCCGGCGTTACTGGTGCCTGCGGATTGCAGTGTCAGCGCACCGGCGCTGAGCATTTTGCCGCCAGTCTGGTTGGTCAGCATGCCGTTCAGCGAAACCGCCAGACCACTGACGCCGGTGATGTCACCCGCGTTGGTCAGCGTGTCGCCCGACAGCGTCAGGTTCTGCGCGATCCATTGTCCGCTGTTGCTTAAATTCAGTGCAATGAGCGCCATCTCACCGTTCGAGGTGATTTTGCTGCCCGCGGTACTGGCGAGATTACCTGTCAGACGTGCAGTCAGTCTGTCCGCCGCCTGGATCGCACCGCTGTTTGTCAGACTGTCTGCGGTGAGCAGAACCCGTTTGCCCTGCCATTGTCCTGAACTGGTAATACCGCCTGCGGTGATCGTCAAATCACCGGTGGTCAGCAGTGATCCCCCGTTATTCATCAGCGCAAGTTGAGGTGATGCCATCTCCATACGGGCGGCAAGCGTCAGCGCAGCGATCCCGGTGAGCGTGCCGCTGTTGGTGATGCTGTCCTGGCGCACTGTCAGCGTTTTACCCTGAATCGTGCCGCTGTTGCTGAGCGTGTTTCCCGTGAGGTTGAGACTCTCAGTTGACAACAGTCTGCCCCGGTTGTCTGTCTTCTGCGCCGTCAGTGTGGCACTGCCCTGGCTCATGATATCGCCGGTGCTGACAAGCGAACCAGTGTTCGTCACGAGTGTGCCGGTCGCCAGCAGGCTGCCGCTGTGGTTCCAGTCCGTGCCGGTCAGCGTGGCGTTATCACCCTGTACTGTACCGGCAGTGGCGAGCTGCCCGGCGGTGATATCCAGTACGCCCGCAGTTAACCAGCGTCCTGCACTGCCCTGGGCCAGCGTGTCACCACGCAGCGTCAGAGCCCCGGTTCCCTGCAACAGACCGTCGCCGGAGAGAGTTGTTGTCTGCACGGTCAGTCCGGTATCGCTGACGATAAGGCCATTGTTGACGATACCAGGAACGGTCAGCGTCAGGTTCGCGGCGCTGTACAGCGTGCCGGTTTGCTGGTTGTCGAGCTGATGTGTGTTCAGCAGCAGCTGCGAATCACCCTGTAACAAACCGCTGTTGGTCAGCGTCTGCGACTGTGTGTTCAGCGCGTCGGCTGTCATCACCCCCTGGTTAACGAGTGTCGGGGCGGTGATGTTCAGGGCTGCCGCACTGCTTTTACCGCTGTGGGTCAGGCGTTCGCTGGCGGTGATGTTTAGCTGACTTTTTGCCGCCTGGGTTCCGGCCAGCGTGGCCTGTTTGGCGTTGATGGTGACGTTGCGCCCCTGCATCTGCGAGGCGGTTGTGGTGTTGAGATTCTGTCCCTGCACCGTGATATCACCAGTCGCGTTTATCGCACCGTTCAGCGTCTGGCTGGCAGCATTCAGCGACAGGGCATTACCGGCGACCAGTTCGCCGTTGTGGCTGAGTGTGCCGGTAGTGACGCTCAGGTTCTGCCCGGCGGTCACGCGCCCCTGTGTTGCCGCACTTTCGCTGGCATTCAGGGCAATGTTCCGGGCGGCATCGGTCTGGCTGTTGCCGTCCTGAGAAAGGGTGGTTGCCCGCAACGTGGCATCCCGCCCGGCCATCAGTTTTTCATTCTGTTGAGTGATTTTACCGCTGGCAGTCAGACTGAGGTCGTTGTCAGTGTTGAGCGTTCCGTTACTGAGCGCTATGTCGCTCTGGCTGCTGACAGTCAGGTTACCACCTGCTTTATGGTCGCCGGTTAAGGTGACGTTCTGGCCTTTTGCGCTGATGGCGCCGGTGGCAAGGCTGTTATTGACGGTCAGTCTGCCGTTCGCATCCAGCGTAATATCGCCGCTGCGGGCGTTGAGGTTACCGAGGTTCACCCCGACCCCACTATCACTGGAGACCAGTCGGATACGGTTGGCGTACATCCCGCCCAGTGCGCCGGTATCAACAGCAACTTTCGGCACTTCACCTTCGCCTTTCAGCGCGCTGACACGTCCGTCCGCGGTTACGCGGTTGGCCCCGGTAATCACCGTCAGGTTTTTCGCGTGCAGGGCAGCGTTAATGTCCGTGGCGCGGGTAAGAATGGATACCGAGTCGCTGAGACTGCCGTCGAGCCCCTTACCTTCAATGGTAATGCTGCCTTTAGTAACATCAAATGACTGCAGGTTGCCGCTGGCATCCAGTACCGGTTTCCCGGTGGTCAGCGTCACGTTTGGGGTATTGATAAATCCGCAGCCGTTACAGGTAATACCGTACGGGTTGGCAACCATCACGTTCGCCGCTTTTCCCGCCACTTCGGTATACCCCTGAAGCTGTGAACGGTTAGCGCCGGTGACTTCGTTAATGATGCCCCTGGCTTCCTGCCCGGCTTTCAGGTTCGGGTTACTCTGAATGAGCCCACCCAGTTGCGTCTGGTTCAGCTTACCGGTGGCGTTGTTAAGGATTAAACCTTCCTTCCCGACGTTATACTCACCGTATTTGTTATGGGATATCCCGGCCCCGTTCGGCGTGGCAATATTTACCACCGGCACACCGTTTCCGGCCTTGTCCATCGTCGTGTTACCGGTGGGGGTGACGGTCGCTGCCACCGCGGGCAGCAGCGGTTGCGTTGCCAGCAGGGTACTTAACAGCCAGCTCAGTACACGCTGAGAAAAACGGGTCTGATTGTTATCCATCGTTTTTGTCCCTTAAAACGCCACCGCCATGCGGTAATAAATAATGAGATGATCCGGTGCCAGCCAGTCCGGGTATTTCACGGGAGTTCCCACGGTAAACTGTGTCGAAAACCAGCGGTTCGCGCTGGTCAGCCCGGCAGCCGCTCCCCACAGCGTGCCGCTGGCGTACGGATCCTGGTCGTCCTGTTTCAGCCAGCCGCCATCCAGCGCTGCCATCACGCTGATTTGCCCCATCCATGGCAGGGTAAACAGCGAGTAATTCAGCTCATTTCGCAGATAACCGCCATTGTTGCCGGAGAGATACTGTTCTTTAAAACCGCGGACAGAGCTTTCTCCCCCCAGAGTGAGCTGTTCGGCACCGTAAAGCCGGTCCGGTGACCACTGAAAGTAAACGCTGCTGAGCCACCAGAGATCGGCCGCGACGGGGCGCTGGAAACTGCCGTTGAGGCTCCATTTGCGGAACTCCGCTTTTGGCACATCGCCGTATTTATCGTGATCGTCTTCCGCGCCCAGCCACGGCACGCCGTGGGTAAAAGACGGGTTGAAGGTCGCCACACCGCCGAACATTTTTTGCGTGTGATTGATGCCGAGCATCACGCTGGAGAGCTTGCGGCTGCTGGACTCCAGCAGCACGTCATCAAGATAATTGCGGCTGATGCGGTGCGTCATGCCGGTGGTAAGACCGGTTTTGATATCGCCGTTGCGGAACACCACCCACGAACCGGTAAGCCGGTGTGTTTCGCTGTCACCGGTCGAGCGCCACGGCCAGCCGTTGTTATCAATGGTGTTGAGGTAATTGCTCCAGTTGTAGCTGTAATCGAGCAGACCGTAGCCGTAAGGCACGCTGACACCTGCGGCAAAATTCTGCGCATCATGCGACTTTGAAAAATCACTGCTGCGTCCGCCGCTGATAAACCATTTATCCGCCAGCCCGAGCAGGTTATTGCCGGTCAGGGCGCCGCTGAACTGCCCGGTGCCGGTACTTTTCTGCCCGCTGTTGTCGAAATTTACCGAACCGCTGAGCGGAAATTCCGGGGCGGCGGTGAGATTGACCATTGACCAGCCCTGTTTGTCGCCTGGCTGGATTTCAATCTCCACCGGAACCTGCCGCACGCGGTTTAATTGCTCCATACCCTGTTCGATGTCGCGCAGGTTAAGGATTTTTCCTTCCAGCCCGGTAAAGGTCATGGCGAGCGTCCGCTGCGGTACGCCTTCCAGGCGGATTTGCTGTAACCGGCCTTCCAGCACAGTCAGATGCAGCACGCCGGAAGAGAGATCCTGCTCAGTCAAAAAGGCGCGGCTGGTGATATATCCGCGGCTGATGTACCAGTCGGAGACGGCGTTAGTGACCTGCGTCAGGCGGGTCATATCCAGGCACTGATTCAGCCAGGGTGCGGTAACGGTATTCGCATCGCGTGAAGAGAGAAGGGTGGCGCCATGCACCTCAATACGGGAAATAGTGAAACATGGGCCTTCAGTGGTCGGCGGCACGACAGGCGCAGACGAGCGGGGTAGCGGTGTGCTGCGCTCCAGTTCATCACGCTGACGCTGGTTCTGCTCAAGTAACTGTTGTTGTTGCTGTTGAATAGTATCGCGGTCAGCCGGAGAGAGCGGTGCCGCTGTGGCACGCACGCTACCGCCAGAATGGAGATACAGAAGAGGCGCGTCACGACGGAAAATCCGCGAACTGGCTTCCTGCCCATTGCTTGTCCTTAAGTAAAGATTGTATGAAAATTGATCGTGAAAATAAGGCATTAGTAAGATTTTGTAAATAACATTATTAATTTTGTGCATATGATAACTGAGGCTAATGTATTTTTTCATCCCGCTGAAATGGCGAGAAAGTAATGCTTTAACAGACAGGCGTCAGATGTGCTGACAGCAATCGTCAGTCCGGCCTTCGCACTCATTCTCATGCCTTTGACACAACAGGCTCTAACCCTTGTAGAAAATTTCAAAAACATGGTTAGAGAACGTGCACAGATTTTCGTTGGCGGTCACGCGTCGCTTAATCCATTAGCGAGAACACAGTGAACAAGGCGTTGAGATTGATGGGGCACTGACTGCTTTGCGGAGAACTGAAATTCGTACTTCGAAATCACAGCACAGCTTCTGCGGCACGGGGCGCTTTCTTTTTCGCATTACCCGTAACCAAAGGCTGCTTTTCCACGTATTCCGTCTGCGGTAGTTTGGACGTATACACCGGCGTGATCGTGTTTTTATAAACGGTGTCGCAGGGGATGTTCTGAAGCATCAGAGAATGCGCACCAATGGGGGGCAAAAAGGGGACGCTGACTTATACAAACAAAAAAGCCACTCTTTCGAGTGGCTTAACTTAATGATTTTATAGCTAAAATTTGGTGGCCCCTGCTGGACTTGAACCAGCGACCAAGCGATTATGAGTCGCCTGCTCTAACCACTGAGCTAAGGGGCCGTGGCGGTGAATTATAAAGTAACTCCCTCCTGCAATCCAGCCATAACCGCACAGGTGCTGTTTTATTAAACAACGTATTTTCAATCCGTTATACTTTTCTCGTGTTGTATTGTTCTGGAGAAAATATGGTTAAGGATATTTTGGCCCCGGGGCTGCGGGTGGTGTTCTGTGGCATCAATCCCGGGCTTTCGTCGGCGGGAACGGGGTTTCCGTTTGCGCATCCGGCAAATCGTTTCTGGAAAGTGATTCATCAGGCCGGATTTACCGACCGCCAGCTTAAGCCGGAAGAGGCGGAACGGCTGTTAGACTTTCGCTGCGGCGTCACTAAACTGGTCGACAGGCCTACGGTTCAGGCGAATGAAGTGACGCGCAAAGAACTGCATGACGGTGGGCGTAATCTGATCGCGAAGATCGAAGATTATCAGCCGCAGGCGCTGGCCATTTTAGGTAAGCAGGCGTTTGAACAGGGATTCAGCCAGCGGGGCGTCCAATGGGGAAAACAGGGCATCACCATTGGCGCCACCGAGGTGTGGGTGTTACCCAATACCAGCGGGCTGAGCCGCATTACGCTGGATAAACTGGTCGAGGCATTCAGGGAGCTGGACGAGGCGCTGATCACCCGCGGATTGTAGCGCGGGATAGTATTGCCCCGATGCAGGATCTACCGAGCAGTAAAAAAAACGCCACCCGAAGGTGGCGTCAGTGATACAGACGACGAAATTAATCGTCGAGGAAGCTACGCAACACTTCAGAGCGGCTCGGGTGGCGTAGTTTACGCAGCGCCTTCGCTTCGATCTGACGGATACGTTCGCGGGTAACGTCAAACTGTTTACCCACTTCTTCCAGCGTGTGGTCGGTGTTCATATCGATACCGAAACGCATACGCAGCACTTTGGCTTCACGGGCGGTCAGGCCAGCCAGAACGTCGTGCGTGGCGGCACGCAGGCTCTCGGTAGTGGCAGAGTCCAGCGGCAGCTCGAGGGTGGTATCCTCAATGAAATCACCCAGATGCGAATCTTCATCGTCACCGATCGGGGTTTCCATGGAGATCGGCTCTTTGGCGATCTTCAGCACTTTACGGATCTTGTCTTCCGGCATCAGCATACGTTCGGCCAGTTCTTCCGGCGTCGGTTCACGCCCCATCTCTTGCAGCATCTGGCGGGATATACGGTTGAGCTTGTTGATGGTCTCAATCATATGCACCGGGATACGGATGGTGCGCGCCTGGTCTGCGATAGAGCGGGTGATCGCCTGACGGATCCACCAGGTCGCATAAGTGGAGAACTTGTAACCACGACGGTATTCAAACTTGTCTACCGCTTTCATCAGACCGATGTTGCCTTCCTGAATCAGATCCAGGAACTGCAGGCCACGGTTGGTGTATTTCTTGGCGATAGAGATAACCAGACGTAAGTTCGCTTCAACCATCTCTTTCTTCGCACGGCGGGCTTTTGCTTCGCCGATGGACATACGACGGTTGATGTCTTTCACCTGCTCGATGGTCAGGCCGGTCTCTTCTTCAATCTGCTGCAGTTTTTGCAGGCCGCGGTGAACGTCATCGGCCACGTCGTGCAGCTTTTCAGACCACGGTTTGTTCATCGCGATAGCCGCGTTGAACCAGGTTTCGCTGGTCTCGTTGCCGGTGAACAGGGTGATGAAGTTCTTCTTCGGCATTTTACACTGCTCAACGCAGAGCTTCATGATCAGGCGTTCCTGAGTACGCACACGGTCCATCATCACGCGCATGCTGTTCACGAGGTAGTCGAACTGCTTCGGTACCAGACGGAACTGCTTGAACACTTCAGAAAGCTTGAGGATCTCGGTCTGCGCATCCGCATGACTACGGCCTTTCGCTTTGATGGTGTCACGCGTCACTTCATACTGCGTACGCAGTTCAGCGAATTTCTCGCGCGCCAGTTCCGGGTCGATGCTGTTGTCGTCATCCGCGCTGTCGTCGTCGCCGTCTTCCTCATCTTCATCCTCATCGTCGTCCATGTCTTCCTGAGACAGTTCTGAGCCGACGTGGGTGGCGGTAGGCGCCAGATCTTCTTCCGCGTTTGGATCAACGAAACCGGTGATCAGATCGGACAGACGCGCTTCTTCTGCTTCAACGCGATCGTATTGTTCCAGAAGATAGGTAATGGCTTCCGGGTATTCCGCAACAGAACACTGAACCTGGTTGATCCCGTCTTCAATGCGTTTTGCGATGTCGATTTCGCCTTCGCGGGTCAACAGTTCAACGGTGCCCATTTCGCGCATGTACATGCGCACCGGATCGGTGGTGCGACCGATTTCCGACTCTACGCTGGAGAGAACCTGCGCAGCCGCTTCTTCTGCGTCTTCATCGGTACTGGTCGTGTTTTCAGCAAGCAGCAGATCATCGGCATCCGGTGCTTCTTCCATCACCTGAATACCCATGTCGTTGATCATTTGGATGATATCTTCGATCTGATCTGAATCGACGATATCTTCCGGCAGATGGTCATTGACCTCGGCATAGGTCAGATAGCCTTGCTCCTTACCACGGGTAACAAGAAGCTTCAGCTGTGACTGCGGGTTTTGCTCCATAAGACGGTATCCACACTTAATTCGTTTGATTGGTGTCAGCCAGCGTTGCCGCCAACATTTAAAGCGAGGGCGTATTTGTTTTTTTGCCGCTGCCTCTCAGTGCGGCTGTCGGGGTCTCCCCGATCGCTATTCGGCACTTAAGCCGTTAAATACTTCCTCATTTACATTGTCCCTGGGGGCGCTGAGTTCCCGAGCTTTACACTCCCGGGATGCATTTCATGCTGCCCTTGATACAACGCGAATGATGTTGTCTTTCAGTTATCTCTTCGCCAGCTCCTGGTTCAGAGTCCAGAGCTCCCGGCGTTCTTCGCTGCTTAAACCATGTGTGCGCTCACGAGCAATCAACTCTTCCTGGCGCAGCTCAAGCATCGAATCAAACATATGGTTGAGTGAGTCGGTGAAGGTTTTTTCAGCAATGTCCTTATCTGCTATATCGTCCCACATCGACAGTTTTTCAAGGGTGGCCGCATCATTTGTGCCACGATAGTGTTCTAAAAGTTGCCCGGTGGTCAGACCTGGTTGGGACAAACAAGTGTTGACCAGTTCTGCAAATAAGCCAAGTCCGGGCAGCTTATTATGATCCAGACCGTTCAACGGTGGGACCAGTGGCGCCAGTTCCGGATTTTGCACCAGCAGTCCTATCAGTATACGCATGGTCGTGCGTTTTAGCTGTGGAGCGGGCCGGGAAGGGCCATTTTCAGACAATTTTGGCATTAATCGTTCAAGCTGGCTGTCGTCAAGGATGCCCAGCTTGTTGCCCAACTCCTGGCGCAGGTAAATGCGCAGCGTTTCGCCCGGCACCTGAGTGATTAACGGTAATGCCAGCGTACTGAGCTGCGCGCGTCCGTCCGGGGTGCTCAAATCGACCTGCGGCAGCAGGCTGTTAAACAAAAACGCGGAGAGCGGTAACGCCTGCTCCATCCGGGTTTCAAACGCTTCTTTACCCTCTTTACGCACCAGCGTATCCGGGTCTTCGCCGTCAGGCAGGAACATAAAGCGTAGCTGACGACCATCGGTCATATACGGCAGCGCGGTTTCCAGCGCGCGCCAGGCGGCGTCTCGTCCTGCCCGGTCGCCGTCATAACAGCAAATCACCGTGTTGGTCGCGCGAAACAGGAGCTGAATGTGATCGGCGGTGGTCGAGGTGCCCAACGACGCCACGGCGTAGTTAATGCCGTATTGCGCCAGCGCCACCACATCCATATAACCTTCCACAACCAGCAGTCGCTGTGGATCGGCGTTATCCTGCTGCGCTTCATACAGACCATACAACTGACGGCCTTTATGAAAAATATCGGTTTCCGGGGAGTTGAGGTACTTCGGCAGGGCATCGCCCAGCACCCGACCACCAAAGCCAATCACCCGGCCACGCTTGTCGCGAATGGGGAACATCACCCGTTCGCGGAAGCGGTCATAGCTGCGTCCCTGATCGTTGGTGACCAACATGCCCGCGTCGACCAGTGACTGGCGATTTTCGCTATTGCCGCCAAACCGTTTCAGGACGTTGTCCCAGCCGGGGGGCGCAAAACCAATAGCAAAACGCGCGATCACTTCGCTACTGAGTCCTCGCTTTTCCAGATACTGGCGCGCAGGGGTAGCGGCGGGTTGCATCAGAGATTGCTGATAAAACGTGTTCAGACCGTCCATCAATTGATAAAGGCTTTGCCGTTGATGGCGCTCTATCTGACTGGGGCCAGTGCCTGCTTCAAATGGAACCTCAAGATTGTGCATTGCCGCCAGCTCTTCGACGGTTTCCACGAACTCGAGCTTGTCGTAGTTCATCAGGAAATCGATCGCGTTGCCGTGCGCGCCGCATCCAAAGCAGTGATAAAACTGTTTTTCACCGTTTACGGTGAAAGAGGGGGTTTTTTCGTTATGGAACGGACAGCACGCATGATAATTCTTGCCCTGCTTTTTGAGCTTCACCCGCGCGTCGATCAGATCGACGATGTCGGTGCGCGCCAGCAGGTCATTAATAAATACGCGTGGGATTCGTCCAGCCATAAGCCCCGTTAGTAAACTTCATCCTTCAAACTGTCTCTGCGTTGGCTGCGCTCGTTCACCCCCAGTTACTGACTTCTCTAAGCTCCGGGGATTCACTCACTTGCCGCTTTGATACAGGGTGAATGATGTTGTGTAATTGCTGATTCATAAACGAAAACAAGCCGCGCATTCCTTTCGGAAGCACGGCCTTACAACTACAACTCTGTCTGAATTGAGAGCCCTGGCCCTCAACAGATTAGTACAGACGAGTACGGCGTGCGTTTTCGCGAGCCAGTTTCTTCGCGTGACGTTTCACTGCAGAAGCTTTAGCGCGCTTACGTTCGGTAGTCGGTTTTTCATAGAACTCACGACGACGAACTTCCGCCAGAACACCTGCTTTTTCGCAGGAACGCTTGAAGCGACGCAGAGCTACGTCGAACGGCTCGTTTTCACGTACTTTAATTACCGGCATGTGCCTCTCACCTTTGATTAAATCGGTTTGCCGCTGGCATCAACGCCAGCTTATTTCAAAATGGTGCGGAATTTTACTGCAATTGCTGCTGCTTTGTAAAGCACCGCGGCCTTTTTTGAAAGGGACTTTTGTAAGGGGCCAGAGTATACACGAAGTCAGGTCGCAGGGTATACATCGACCCGCATTCGACCTAAACTGCGCGGTATCAGAGTGAGGTAAAACAAGTCATGCGTGTACTGGGAATTGAAACATCCTGCGATGAAACCGGCATCGCCATTTACGACGACGAAAAAGGTCTGTTAGCCAACCAATTGTATAGTCAGGTGAAATTACACGCTGACTACGGCGGCGTGGTGCCTGAGCTGGCTTCACGCGATCACGTCCGCAAAACGGTACCGTTGATCCAGGCGGCGCTGAAAGAAGCCGGATTGAACGCCAAAGAGATTGACGCGGTGGCGTATACCGCCGGTCCGGGTCTGGTTGGCGCGCTGCTGGTGGGCGCAACGGTTGGACGTTCGTTGGCATTCGCCTGGAACGTGCCGGCCATTCCTGTACACCATATGGAAGGGCATCTGCTGGCGCCGATGCTGGAAGATAACCCGCCAGAATTTCCGTTTGTGGCGCTGCTGGTTTCCGGCGGCCATACGCAGCTTATCAGCGTGACCGGCGTCGGTCAGTATACCCTGCTGGGCGAGTCGATTGACGATGCCGCTGGCGAAGCGTTTGATAAAACCGCGAAGCTGCTGGGGCTGGACTATCCTGGTGGTCCGATGCTGTCGAAAATGGCCGCACAGGGTACCGCCGGGCGTTTTGTCTTCCCACGCCCGATGACCGATCGCCCTGGGCTGGACTTCAGCTTTTCCGGCCTGAAAACCTTTGCTGCTAACACCATTCGCAGCAATGGCGATGACGATCAGACCCGCGCCGATATCGCCCGCGCATTTGAAGACGCGGTCGTCGATACGCTGATGATCAAATGCAAACGCGCGCTGGATCAAACCGGTTTCAAACGTCTGGTGATGGCGGGGGGCGTCAGCGCTAACCGCACCCTGCGCGCGAAGCTGGCAGAGATGATGCAAAAACGCCGTGGCGAAGTCTTTTACGCCCGCCCGGAATTTTGCACTGACAATGGCGCGATGATCGCCTATGCCGGTATGGTGCGTTTTAAAGCGGGCGCGCTGGCCGACCTGGGCGTCAGCGTGCGTCCGCGCTGGCCGCTGGCGGAGTTGCCTGCCGCCTGAGGCGGCGTGTCATCCCGGATGTCAGGTCATAATATCTAATATCCGGGATCTGGCCAGCAGGCAATAGAGCTGACTGTCATTTTTCACCCGCAATTTCTCCATTGCCCGTATTTTATGCGCGCTTACGGTTTTAATACTCAGGTGCATCTGACGAGAGACATCCGTCAGATTTCCCCCTTTGCACAGAAAACGCAACACGTCTATTTCTCTGGCGGAGAGCGACTCCTCGCTTTGAAGGAAGCCTTTCATTAGCGACGGTTCGATGTAGACCTCATCTTTTATGACGCAATTAAGCGTATCGCGCAGGACTGTCTCACTGAGGGCGTGACTGACATAGGCTTTTGCCCCGGCTTCAAGCGTCAGCCGGATAAGCTGCGGGCTTTTAAACGGGGCTATCAGCACCACTTTTAACGCAGGGTATTTCTGGTGCAATTTTTTAATCAGCGCCAGTCCGTCCAAATCACAGTGCGGATGAAGGTGTTGTGCGGTGTTAAGCATATATCCCAACAGCAGGATGTCGGGAGTTTCTCCTGCCAGCAACGTAAGCAAGGAAGAGGTCGATCCGACGTCTTCCAGCAGCGAGAAATGGGAACCAGAGCTTGCGCAGGATCTGTCTAACCCTTCAATCATTGCACGTATACCCCGGCGGATCAGGGGGTGCTCATCGGCAATCGCTATTTTTACTGACATCACGTTCTCCAGCATAAGAAGGCGAATATTTTATAAGCACCATACGTTGGTGAGTAAAATTAAAAGAACACTTTCATATAAAAATGTGCTTGCATTAATGTCGATATGCGATTTTTTTATTTTGACCGTTTTTATCTTTTTTATGAGTTGACTTGTGTAACGCCTCTGTTTTTTAGCTCGGCGCGAAAGAAAAAGAATTTTCTTATTATTTAAAAGAAAGCTCTACTTGGCCGTTGGGTAATGACTATTTTAGGCTGAAAAAAGGAACAACACAGATCATGTCATAAAGGAATATCGGCTAACATGAAAAAAAGCATTTTATCAATGTTAATTTGCGCAGCAGTAACCTGTGCGGCTTACGCTCAAACCGGCACCGCCTTACAGCACGTACATCAGGCGCAAGAGGTTCAGGAAGGCGTTTCGTATGACGCTATTGTCGTTAAGCTAAAACCGGGTAAATCTCAAACCTCCCCGTTAAAACTTGACGATCCCGCACTCGTCGCCACCCGCATGTACCACGCGGACAACCTGAGCCGCGAACGCGCAGCTGAAATTGCGGAGCTAAACGCACGGTATGGATTCGATCGTTATCTGCGTATTGAGCTGCCAGAAAATAAAAAGCAAGATCGAAATTATATCGAACATGTGATCAACACTATTCAACAAAATCAGGATGTTGAGACTGTTTATCCTGAAGCTATGCCCGTAGGTTTTCAGGCAGAAAAGCAAGAAGCGGGTCAGTCTTCAACCCTATTAAAATCGACAGTGAACAGCGGCCTGTCGGCCGTGTCTGTGCCCGATTATCGACAGCAGCAGGATTATTTAAAAGCCCCGGATGACAAGCGTTCTGGTTATTATATTGGCGGGGTGAACCGCGACAGCGTTAATCAGTATATAGGGAACGAGGGTGAGGATATCACTATTGTTTCTTCTGAGAACTGCGGCTGGAATGCAAATCATGTGAATTTACCACCTGCTTCATTCGTTCAGGGACCAAATAAAGATACCTGCAATGAGCGGGAACATAATACGGCTTCTGTTGGTATTTTAGCTGCGCGCGATATTGGTTCTGGTGTTCGTGGTCTAAGTTATAAAAGCAAAGTGGGCTATGCGGCCTGGCCTGCGTCGAATCTCTTTAATGTTATTCCGTTATTAAAAGCGGGTGATGTTGTCTCGTTAAATATGCAGACGTATGGCGGAGAAATTACCGGGACCTGTAAATCAGCCTGTTATATTCCCATTGAATATCTGGACAGTTATTTCAACGTCATCAAGGCGCTCACGGATAAAGGCGTGTTTGTGATTACTTCCGCAGGGAATGGCAATATTAATCTGGACTCTCCCGCCTTTAATGGTCGTTGGGATACGCAAGTGCGTGATTCAGGCGCGATTATCGCCGGGGCATTCTGTTCAAAAGACGGTAAAAAAGCGAACTTTAGCACCTATGGGTCGCGTGTCACCAGTTCATCAAGAGGCTGTAGTGATGTCACAACGACGGGCTATGGCAATCTCTATAACAGAACCAATGCAAATTATACCGGAAGTTTTGGCGGGACATCTTCAGCAACGCCTATTGTGGCAGGCGTGGTGGCCAGCCTGTCAGGTATTGCCAAAGCGAACGGGATCACCGTAACACCGCGCCAGATGCGTCAAATCCTGGCTGAGACCGGCACGCCAATTGCGAATGGCGACTCGGCGAAGGTCGGCACGCAACCCGATATGGCGCGTGCTGTCGCCCGGATCCTGGCGTTGAAGAATGGCAGCGATATTCCTGCTATTCCTGCTCCTACCGCTGCCGCAGGAGCAGACTACACTATGGTTTCCCCAACCACTGGCGTAAGCACCTATCCTCTGGACGGCAGCAAGAGCCTGAACGCGACATCGTATAACTGGAGCGTAACAAAAGGTGTGGGCACCTTCTTCCTGGAGGAAAAACTGAACGGCGTGCAGGTGAACAGCATCGACAATGCTCATGCCTATGCGGTGATTCCTGCCAATACGGAAGGGCAGGCTACCTTTACGCTGACAACAACAGGGGCGGATGGCCGTACCGCGCAGGACAGCATGACCATCATGGTAAGTAAACCTGCGACGCCAGCGAAGGAAGACACGCCGACAAAAGACGATACGCCGGCGAATGACGACGCGCCGGCAAATGATGACGTGCCGGCGACCAATACGGCGCCAGCCTATAACGGCAAAATAGCCTATCCGACCAAATGCACCAAAGTATCTTACAACGGTAAAATTTGGTTCAACCAGTGGTATGTCAACCCGGGACAGGAAACACCGGGAACGGGCGGCCAGTGGGGCGCATGGCGTGAACAGGGCACATCCAATAACAGCTGCAAATAACCATGAAGGCCTGGCTTATCGCCAGGCCCTTTTAGTCAGATTCGCAGCATCCCTTTCTCTTTCAGAAACGCAATAATCGTCTCCAAACCGTCGCCCGTCTTCAGGTTAGTAAAGGTCCACGGACGCGCGCCGCGCATGCGGTTGGTGTCGCGCGCCATCACCTCCAGCGACGCCCCGACGTAAGGGGCCAGATCGGTTTTGTTGATCACCAGAAAGTCAGATTTAGTGATCCCCGGGCCGCCTTTGCGTGGGATCTTCTCTCCTTCAGCTACATCGATCACGTAGATCGTCAGATCCGCCAGCTCCGGACTGAACGTGGCGCTCAGGTTGTCACCGCCGCTTTCGACGAAGATCAGATCCAGATTACCGAATTTCGCGCTTAATGCATCCACTGCCGCCAGATTCATTGAGGCGTCTTCACGGATGGCGGTGTGTGGACAGCCGCCGGTTTCGACGCCGACGATGCGTTCCGGCTCAAGCGCGCCCGCTTCTGTCAGGATGCGCTGATCCTCTTTGGTGTAAATGTCGTTCGTGACCACCGCCAGTTGCCAGGTGTCGCGCATGGCTTTGCATAACGCTTCCAGCAGGGCGGTTTTGCCCGATCCTACCGGGCCGCCCACGCCGACGCGCAGGGGATGTTTGTACTCACTCATTGTCTCTCCTCAGGAGCGGAATAATCGGCAGTATTGGGTTTCGTGACGGGCAGAGGCGATAGCCGCCAGCGGCGTAGCAGAGCCGAGGTGTTCATCCGGACAGCACAACGCCTGCGTTATACCCTGTGCGTAATGTTCGCTGAGGGTTATCATCAGCCGCTGCGCCGCCTGCTGACCAAAAGGTACCAGCTTGACGCCCGCCATCACGGCGCTTTCGATCCAGCTGTAGCCCAGCGTTAAGGCCAGATCGGCGAGCGGCAGCCGCCACTGTACGCCAAGCCAGGCCATCCCGCAGAGCTGGCTGTCAGCGAACAGCGCGCGCCACGCGGGCGGGCTTTCCGGTTCCCAGTCCACCACCAGCCGCGTAAACGCCGCGCCTCTGCTGCGCTCTTCTTCACGCAGTTCGCGGGTTTCCCGACAGGCCAGCAGGTACGTCGTCCAGCGGCGGGCGGCGGTGATATCGTCCTGCTCGCAGGCGCGATAAAGCCGGGCGAACAACGGCAGGTCGACGGTGAAAAAATTGTGCTCCATTTGCTGTCGCTGCCAGCGGGCGAAGGCATCGACGCTGTTGACCCAACCGCTCTCCACCGCCCACTCCAGCCCCTGAGACCAGGTAAACGATCCCACCGGAAGGCTGCTGCTGGCGAGCTGCAGCAGGCGCAACTGCTGGCGGGCGTCACGCATCAGTGCGCATGACCGTGATGATGGTTATGCCCGTGGGACTCGCTGGCGTAGGCGCCCGCTTCCGGCTCAAACGGTAAATGCGCAAAGGTCACGTCAAGATCGAACTGGCGCAGCATGGCGTCCAGCACATGATCGTGATGATAGCGCAGTTCATCCGGCAAAATTTGCAGCGGTACGTGGCGATTGCCGAGGTGATAGCACGCTTTGGCGAGCAGAAACGGGTTGGCGCAGCGCACCACCGAAACCGCTTCATGGGCGGCGATGATCTCCACCACTTCCATCCCGTCTTCGCTACGCAGGCGGTCGCCGCCGCGTAACAGCAGGCCGCGTGGCAGCATCAATCCCGCCTCGCGCCCGTCGTTCAGTCGCACTTTGGCCCGGCTTTTTACGCGGATATCAATCGGCAGCGTCAGGGTGGCGGTGGCTTGCGCTGTCGTCTCAACCCGTTGCGTTAATAGCAGCATGTCGGCTCCTTAAAATAAAAAGTAACGTTGCGCCATCGGCAGCACGTCTGCCGGCTCGCTGGTAATGCGTTCGCCGTCAATGCGCACCTCGTAGGTCTGGGCGTCGACGGTGATATCGGGTTGCAGGCTGTTGTGGATCATGTCGGCTTTTTTCACCGTCCGGCAGCCTTTCACCACCGCGGTGGCGCTGTGTAAATTCAACTGCTGAGCGACGCCGCTGTCGTGGGCGGCCTGGGATAAAAAGGTTAACCGGGTGTGATGACGCGCAGCGCCCAATGCGCCGAACATCATCCGGTAGTGCACCGGCTGCGGCGTGGGGATCGAGGCGTTAATATCGCCCATCGGCGCGCAGGCGATCATTCCCCCCTTGATAATGGCGGCGGGTTTGACACCGAAAAACGCCGGCGACCACAGCGCCAGATCCGCCAGTTTTCCGGCCTCAATGGAGCCGACCTCATGGGCGATACCGTGAGTCAGCGCCGGGTTAATGGTGTACTTGGCGATGTAGCGTTTCACCCGCTGGTTGTCGTTATCGCCGCGCTCTTCCGCCAGCGAGCCGCGCTGTACTTTCATCCGGTGCGCTACCTGCCAGGTGCGCAGGATCACTTCGCCGACGCGGCCCATCGCCTGGGAATCCGACGAGGTCAGCGAAAACGCGCCAATGTCATGCAGCACGTCCTCGGCGGCGATGGTTTCGCGCCGAATGCGTGACTCGGCAAACGCCACGTCTTCGGCGATATCGGGGTCGAGATGGTGGCACACCATCAGCATGTCGAGATGCTCATCGATAGTATTCACGGTGTAAGGCAGCGTTGGGTTGGTTGATGACGGCAGAATATTGGCGTGCGCGCAGGCGGTGATGATATCCGGCGCATGGCCGCCGCCCGCGCCTTCGGTGTGAAACGTATGGATCGTGCGATCGCCAATAGCCGCCAGCGTGTCTTCGACAAAGCCGGACTCGTTCAGGGTGTCGCTGTGCAGCGCCACCTGAATATCCATTTCGTCGGCGACGGTCAGCGCGCAGTCGATAGCCGCAGGCGTCGCTCCCCAGTCTTCATGAATTTTCAGGCCGATCGCCCCGGCAGTCACCTGCTCGCGCAGCGTATCCGGATTGGAGCCATTTCCCTTGCCGAGCAGACCGATATTGACCGGCAGAGTATCCGCGGCCTGCAACATCCGGGCGATGTTCCAGGGGCCGGGCGTACAGGTGGTGGCGTTGGTGCCCGCCGCCGGTCCTGTACCGCCGCCGATCATCGTCGTCACGCCGGAAACCAGCGCCTCCTGCGCCTGCTGCGGACAGATCCAGTGAATATGGGTATCGACACCGCCAGCGGTGACGATCTTACCTTCTCCGGCGATCGCCTCCGTCCCGACGCCGATCGGGATCGTCACGTCAGGCTGAATGTCCGGATTACCGGCTTTGCCGACGGCGAAGATCCTGCCGTCTTTGATGCCGATATCCGCTTTAACGATCCCCCAGTGGTCGACGATCAGCGCGTTGGTGATCACCAGATCCACGCAGGCGTCGGCGCGCATCTGTCCCTGGCCCATACCGTCGCGGATCACTTTACCGCCGCCGAATTTCACCTCTTCGCCATAGGTGGTGAGATCGTTTTCCACTTCGATCCACAAATCTGTGTCCGCCAGACGTACTTTATCGCCGGTGGTGGGGCCAAACATATCGGCATACGCTTGCCGGGAGATCTCAGCCATTGTTGACCTCCAGCGCGCCCATGACCTCGCCGCGAAAGCCAAAAATACGCTGCGCGCCTGCCACGCGCACCAGCTCGACTTCTCGCTTTTGCCCCGGTTCAAAGCGCACCGCGGTGCCGGCGGGGATATTCAGGCGGTATCCGCGCGCCGCCTCGCGCGGGAAGCGCAGGGCGGGGTTAGCTTCGAAAAAGTGGTAATGCGATCCAACCTGAACGGGGCGATCGCCGTGGTTTTCCACCACGAGAGTGCAGGTCTCGCGCTGGTGATTGAGCGCAATATTTCCTGCCGCGATCCGGTATTCGCCTGGAATCATAACCTCTCCTTACACGATCGGATTGTGGACGGTCACCAGCTTGGATCCGTCCGGAAACGTTGCTTCTACCTGGATGTCCGGGATCATCTCCGGTACCCCCTCCATCACCTGATCGCGGGTGAGCACATGGCGGCCGTCTTCCATCAGCGAGGCCACGCTTTTGCCGTCGCGTGCGCCTTCCATAATGAAGGCGCTGATCAGCGCTACCGATTCCGGATAATTCAGCTTCAGGCCGCGCGCCAGACGGCGTTCTGCCACCAGCGCGGCGGTAAAGAGCAACAGCTTGTCTTTTTCTCTGGGAGTCAGTTCCATCGGTGTCTCTTAGGTCTGCCAGATACGCGGCAGATGCGGTTGTTTGTGAGTTAACAGCGGACGTAAAAAGCGCCAGATATCGCGCATCGCGCGTTGGATAAGCAGGTTGTCTGCCGCCAGAAAGCGTACGGTGAGCAGCGAGTCAACGAGCGTCACGCCTGCGTATTCGCCAAGCGGCATAAGCCGTTCACGGGCTCCGTCCAGCATCGCCTCTGTCCCCGGATAGCAAAACAGCGTGCCGCACCACGGCTGGTTCGCGACGGCGGAAAGATCGCCCCCGCGAATTTTCAGGCCTTCGATAAGCAGCGGTATGCCGTCGCGCCAGATTTCCAGCCGGTTGACCAGCGTGCCGTGGCTGAACGTTTCCTGCATTACCGGGCGACCCAGGCAGAGCAGATCCCAGCCGAGCAGCTGGCTTTCGGTTGTCAGATGGAACACGGTGCGCAGGCTGGCGCGAGCGCCGGGAAACAGGATCGTATCCTGCGGCAGCCATTCCAGCGTGGCGTGCGGCGCAAGGGTGAAATCCTGACGCAGTTGCGCCAGTTGCCCTGCGCTGCGGTAAAACTTTCCCGCGCCGGGCTGGGTGATTAACGCGTGGCTGTGGGCGTCAAGGGTGACGGAAATGTGCAGTTCATCGCCGCCGACAATACCGCCAGGTGGGTGAAGCAAATAAAGATGACAAACATCATCTTCCGGGTAAAACGGTCGTTGAACGGCTAACGGACCAACGTGACGCGCTGAGGTGAGCACCGTTTTGTGCGCGGCACGGGTAAACCGCAGGTCCAGTTCGGCCTGCCAGCCCCGAATGAGTGTCTCGTGCGCAACCGTGTCCAGAGCGTTCCCCTGTCAGTTTAAAGATAGGTGCATGGCAAAAAGTATGCCTCAGCACGGCGGTAAAGCGGTCATATGAGACGCTTATGGGAAAGGAGGGAAATCAGAAAAAAGGGGGCGGCAGCCCGGCCGCCCCAACGGGGGTTAAAGCAAAACGAGAGGCATCCAGAGCAAACCGGTGACGATCAGTAGCAGCATGAAGATCAGGCCAAAAATCGCCCCCAGCCGCCAGTAGTCAGCCGTCGGCAAATAACCGCTACCGTAGTAGATGGGGCTGGGGCCGGTAGCATACGGGGTAAGAATGCTACCCAGACCAATCGCCGCGCCGACCATCAGGCAAAATACGGGGAGCGGAATGTCCGGCATCGCCAGCGCGGCGGCGATCATCATTGGCGCCAGTGCGGAGGTGTACGCCGTGGCGCTGGCGAAGAAATAACGCAGCAGATAAAACACTACGATCAGCGCGACCATCACCATTGTCGGGGAATAACCGCTCAGGCTGCCTGCCAGCAGGTTGCCAAACCAGCGGATAAAGCCGGTATTGTTCAGCCCGGTCGCAAGAGTAATCAGTGACGCGAGCCAGAAAAAGACGTTCCATGCGGCTTTATTACTAACGATGTCATCCCAGCAGATAATGCGCAGCACCAGCATTAACGCCACCACGCTGTAGCCAACCATCGCCGCGTCAATGTAGTCACCGCCGAAAATCCACAGCACCAGCGCGCCGACCATCAGCACTAACATCTTTTTCTCACGCGTGCTCAGCGGGCCCATCGCCTTCAGCTCCGCTTCTGCCCAGCGCGGCACCTGATCGCCGGACTTAAGCACCGGCGGGTACAGCACATAAGCAAGCCACGGGACCAGCAGAACCAGCAAAATACTCAGCGGCAGCATTCCTAAGAACCAGTCGCCCCAGCTTAGCGCCGTGTGCGCCGCGCCCTTCATCAGGCCAATCAGCAGCAGGTTTGGCGCCATCGCGGTGAGGAAAATGGCGCTGGTGACGCAGTCGGCGGTGATCCCCATCCACATGATGTAGGAACCAATAGAGCGCGAACTGGCGTCATTCGGCTGCGAATGATACAGCGGTGGCAGATTACGGATTATCGGGTAGATAATCCCGGCGCCGCGCGCGGAGTTTGAGGGCGTAACAGGCGCGAGGATCAGCTCAGAGAGCATGACCGCGTAGCCGAGAAACAGCGTGCGGTGCCCCATCTTTTTCACCAGCCATAGCGCGATGCGTCGCCCCAGCCCGGTTTTTTCATAGCCCGTACCGAACATAAAAGCGGCAAAGATCAGCCAGATAACTGAATTAGAAAAACCAGATACCGCCCACGATAGCGCTTTGGCGGTGAATTTAAACCCGTCCTGCGCCAGCTGTTCGGGGCTGAACAGCAACCACGGCGAGAGGACGGCGATCGTCGAAATGCCGATCATCGCCACCACCGCGCCGGGAACAGGTTCCAGAATCAGTCCCACAATGACGCCGGTAAAGACCGCAAAATAGAGCCACGTGTGGTTCTCAAGACCGGTGGGGACGGGCAAAACAGCAATAATGGCGATGACCACCAGCGGAGCCAGGTATCGCCACCAACCAGCTAAAGGTGCCATTGTCGTATCCCTGCGAAGAGGGAGAGGCGGGGCGCCTCTCCGGAAGGGTTATTTGATGTAGTGAACGTGCTCGCAAATTTCGTCGACGATCGGACCACGACGCTCGGCGAACTGCTTTTTGTTCTCGGCGATCAGGTTATTGCCGTGGGTGTCGATAGAGACGATCAGCGGACCGAACTCCTTCACCCGACACACCCACAGGGATTCCGGCATGCCGAGTTCCGTCCAGTGGACTTCCTCTATCTCTTCCACCTGCGTGGCTGCCAGCACCGCGCAGCCTGCGGGGAAAATCACGTGCAGCGCCTTGAATTTCTGGCAGCCTTCTTCGGTTAATGGCCCCATGCCGCCTTTGCCAACCACCAGTTTGACGCCGGTCTGCTCGATGAACTCTTTTTCAAACGCCTCCATGCGCATGCTGGTGGTCGGGCCGACGGAAACCATCTCCCATTTTTCACCGTTTTTGCGCACGATCGGCCCGGCGTGGAAAATGGCTTTACCGTTCAGGTCGTAAGGGATCGGGCGCTTGAGTTCGATCAGGCGGCGATGGCAGACGTCGCGGCAGGTGACCAGCGTGCCGGTCAGATAGATCACATCACCAACGCGGATATCCTCCAGGTCTTCGGCCTTGATCGGGGTCGTCAGGATCTTTTTCATAGCGCGCTCCGGGTATGAGACAGGTTTTCGAAGGAGAGATCGGCATGCACCAGCAGCGTACCGCGACGGTGCGCCCAGCAGCCGGTGGAGACGGCCACCCCGATAGTCGAGGGGTGACGCGCGGCGGATTCAATGTGTACGCCCATGACGGAGCTGTTGCCCGTTAACCCCTGCGGGCCGATCCCCAGACGGTTCAATCCTTCTTCCAGACGCAGTTCCAGTTCAGCCGCTTTGGGATTTGGATGGCGGGTGCCGATGGGGCGCAGAATCGCTTTGCGCGACAATACCGCGGCGGTTTCTACGGAAGTGGCGATCCCCACGCCCACCAGCACCGGCGGACAGGCGTTTACCGCCAGCGTGGAGATATTTTCAAACACGAACTTAACAACGCCTTCGTAGCCTTCGGACGGCATCAACACTTTTGAGCGCCCCGGCAGGGTACAGCCGCCGCCTGCCATATAGACTTCTATTTCGGCGTCGTCGCCGTCGGGGATAATGTCCCATGTCACCCACGGCACGCCGCTGCCGGTGTTTTTGCCGGTGTTGACTTCGTCAAAAATTTCCACCGCGTTATGACGAAGTGGGGCTTTCACGGTCGCGTCTTCCACGGCCTGCTTCAGAATGGCCTGCAGTTCGCCCAGGAGCGGGAAGCGGGAGCCGACCTTGACGAAGAACATGATCTCGCCGGTGTCCTGACAGGCCGGACGGTTCAAGTCGATCGCTTTCTGCATGTTGTCGAACATCGTGTGATAGATGATTTTTCCCATCGACGAGGTTTCAGCATCGCGCAGCTGTTTTAATTTATCCACGACGTCGTCGGGCATCCGGGTGGAAATCATTGCCGTAAACCCGGCGACAATTTCCGTCAGCGTATTTATCGCTTTTTGTTTATTTTCATTGCTCATCATGACAACTCCAGTGCTTTTATTTGTCTGGAAAGACATTCTGGGAAACAAACTACCACTAAAAATAGGGCTTTATATTTTTTGCCACTGTGTATATGTAATTAACAGTTCGTGAATCATGATGTGAAAAATCAGCGAAAATTGAGCAAGGGCAGGGAATAGCGACAGTAAGGGAATTACACTGCCGGTATTATCTTCATGGGTGCCCGAATATGCTGAACACATACCCTTTAGCGAAAGATCTGCAGGTGCTGGTTGAAATTGTTCATACGGGGAGCTTCAGCGCGGCGGCGGCGGCGCTCGGACAAACCCCGGCGTTTGTGACCAAGCGGGTGCAGATCCTGGAATCCACTCTCGCCGCCACGCTGCTGAATCGTTCGGCACGCGGCGTGGCGCTGACCGAGAGTGGGCAAAAATGTTATGAACATGCGCTGGAGGTGTTGACCCGCTATCAGCTTCTGGTGGATGAGGTGACGCAAATTAAAACCCGTCCGGAAGGCATGATTCGTATCGGCTGTAGCTTTGGTTTCGGGCGTAGCCATATTGCCCCAGCTATTACCGAGCTGATGCGCAATTACCCTGAGTTACAGGTGCATTTTGAACTGTTCGATCGGCAAATTGATTTGGTGCAGGATAATATCGATCTCGATATTCGTATTAACGATGTAATTCCAGACTATTATATTGCACACTTGTTAACAAAGAATAAAAGAATATTGTGCGCCGCGCCGTCTTATCTCGAAAAATATTCAGAACCGACAACCCTCCAGGAATTAAGCCGTCACGATTGCCTGATCACGAAAGAGCGCGATATGACGCACGGAATATGGGAGTTGGGAAACGGCGAGGAGAAAAAATCGGTCAAGGTGAGCGGGCATCTCTCGTCGAACAGCGGGGAAATTGTGCTGCAATGGGCGCTGGAGGGCAAGGGGATCATGCTGCGATCCGAGTGGGACGTGCAGCCGTTTCTGGCGAGCGGCAAACTGGTGCGGGTGCTGCCGGACTATGCGCAGAGCGCCAATATCTGGGCGGTGTATCAGGAGCCGCTATATCGCAGCGTGAAGCTTCGGGTCTGCGTGGAGTTTCTGGCGGCGTGGTGTCAGCAGCGGTTGGGCAGACCGGATGAAGGATATCGGGTGACGTGGTGAACCCGATAGCCTTCCGGCGAGGTGAAAACGCTATTGCGGATCTTTTTCGCGTTTTTTCTTCAGCTTCGTCCAGATCTTTGTCTCCTGACGACGCCACAGTCGCTGAATGTTGTCGTGATGGCGCAGCAGGATCAGGCACGACAGCATCGAAACCGGGAAGGTGAACTGAGGTTTAAACCACCAGACGTAGAACGGCGCGATCAGCGCGCTGACGATAGCGCCCAGCGACGAATAACCGCTCAGCAGCACCGTGAGCAACCAGGTGCCCGCCATCACGCCGGTTAAATCCCAGCCGATAGGGGCAATAGCGCCGAATGCCGTCGCCACGCCTTTCCCGCCTTTAAACCCAAAGAAGACCGGCCAGATATGGCCCAGACAGGCGGCAATGGCGATCAGGCCCAGCCAGAAGGGGGTTACGCCCAACGCGTATGCGCCCCAGACGGGCAACATCCCTTTCAGGACGTCGAAAATCAGCACCGCTGCGGCTGCTCCCTTGCCACCGATTCGTAACACATTGGTCGCGCCAGGATTGCCGGATCCGCTGCTACGCGGGTCGGGCAAGCCAGCAATGCGGCAGACCAGAATGGCACTGGAAATGGAGCCGCAGAGGTACGCGATGAGGATCATTCCAGGCGCGATTGCACTCATAAGCTGTTCCGTTTTGAAAATGTCGTGTAAAACGCTACTTCTGTGGATAATACGCATATTTCGCCGGAAGTGGTATCCGGGTTAGCCAAAAAGCGGGCAGGTCGTGATGGATATTGTATTTATAGAGCAACTTTCGGTAATCACCACCATTGGTGTTTACGACTGGGAACAGACCATCGAGCAAAAGCTGGTGTTCGATATCGAAATGGCGTGGGATAACCGGAAAGCGGCAAAAAGCGACGATGTCGCCGACTGTCTGAGCTATGCGGATATCGCCGAAACCGTGATCGCGCACGTTGAAGGCAGGCGCTTTGCGCTGGTGGAACGCGTCGCGGAAGAGGTCGCGGATCTCCTGCTGGGACGCTTCCATTCACCGTGGGTGCGAATCAAGCTCAGTAAGCCCGGCGCGGTCGCGCGCGCGGCGAACGTGGGCGTGATTGTCGAGCGTAGCCATAATCTGAAAGGAAAATAATTAACTTCATCATTGTTAAACCAAACGGATATAAAAGAGTCTTACAGCGGGAACTTTTTTTTTGCGGTAGTTTTTCTATTTAGGGGTTTATTGATGAGCGATATGCACTCGCTGCTGATAGCGGCAATTTTGGGTGTGGTCGAAGGATTGACGGAGTTTTTGCCGGTTTCCAGTACGGGCCATATGATTATCGTTGGCCATCTGCTGGGGTTTGAGGGTGATACGGCAAAGACCTTTGAAGTGGTGATCCAGCTTGGGTCGATTCTGGCGGTGGTCGTGATGTTCTGGCGGCGGTTGTTCGGCCTGATCGGGATTCATTTTGGCCGACCATTGCAGCGCGAAGGGGAAAGTAAAGGGCGGTTAACGCTCATTCACATTCTGCTTGGGATGATCCCCGCCGTGGTGCTCGGGTTGGTGTTTCACGATACGATAAAATCACTGTTTAACCCCATTAACGTGATGTATGCGCTGGTGGTGGGCGGTTTACTGTTGATTGCCGCCGAATGCCTGAAGCCGAAAGAACCGCGCGCGCCGGGGCTGGACGATATGACTTACCGACAGGCGTTTATGATTGGCTGCTTCCAATGTCTGGCGCTGTGGCCGGGCTTTTCCCGTTCCGGCGCGACCATTTCCGGCGGGATGCTGATGGGCGTGAGCCGTTATGCGGCGTCGGAGTTCTCGTTCCTGCTGGCGGTGCCGATGATGATGGGCGCAACGGTGCTGGACCTCTACAAAAGCTGGTCGTTCCTGACCGCCGCCGATATTCCGATGTTTGCCGTCGGTTTCGTGACGGCGTTTGTGGTTGCGCTGATCGCCATTAAAACCTTCCTGCAACTGATCAAACGAATCTCGTTCATTCCGTTTGCGATTTATCGCTTTATCGTTGCAGCCGCGGTTTACGTGGTGTTCTTCTGATGATTCACCGTGCCGGATGGCGGCTATGCCTTATCCGGCCAACCACGCACGTCTGTCCACAGGCCGGTCAGCGGTAGCGCTGCCGGTACGGGCCGTTTAGCTGGCGGGTTTCGGGCAGCGCGTCTCTTTCCAACTGGCGACCGCCGCAATTCGCCGCTTCGTCAACTCTTCGCGGATCTCTGCGCCTTTAAATCCGGCCTCCACAACCTTTTTTGTCGGTACCGACTGCGCTACCTGCCACGCTTCGCGCAGTAGACGACCCTGCGGATAATCCGCCGCTTCAAAGCCTGTACGCCCGCGAACGTCAGCCTCGCTGGTGAGGGCTATCTGCTCCACGCGCTGTGGTTTACGCCAGGCGTCAATCGCGTCGAACAGCTTTACAATGGTCTTAGGCTGCAGTATCGGAAAGGTATGAATGAGATCGTGAAACTCCGCCACCAGCTTTGCCAGATCGCGGATTTCGTTCGGTACCCGCAGACGCTGACACAACTGCGCCACCAGCTTTACGCCCGCCGGACCATGACCGTGATGACGCGGCCAAAGCGCTGGCGGGGTCAACCCTTTTCCCAGGTCATGGCACAGGGTGGCGAAACGGATGTCCACCTCCGGGCTGAGCATCGCCGCCATCGACAGCGTCATGAGCGTGTGAACGCCGGTATCGATTTCCGGGTGCCATTTCGCTGGCGCGGGAACGCCAAACAGCGCATCCACCTCCGGGAACAGCACGCGCAGCGCGCCACAGTCGCGCAGGACCTGAAAATAGACCTGCGGGTTACGGGTGGTTAACGCGTTTTCGGTCTCTTTCCACACGCGCTCAGGCGTCAGGTGCTCCAGCTCTCCGGCGTGGGTCATGTCGCGCATTAGCGCCATGGTTTCGTCGGCAATGCGAAAGCTGAGATGCGCATAGCGGGCGGCAAAGCGCGCCACGCGAAGGACGCGGAGCGGATCTTCACTGAAAGCCGGCGAGACGTGGCGCAACAGGCGGTTTTTCAGATCGGCGCGTCCGTGATACGGATCGACGATAGCGCCGTCATCATCCTGCGCCAGGGCGTTAATGGTCAGGTCGCGGCGCTGTAGGTCTTCTTCCAGCGTGACGTCCGGCGCCGCGTAGCAGGTGAATCCGGTATAACCGGAACCGGATTTACGTTCGGTGCGCGCAAGGGCGTACTCTTCGTGTGTTTGAGGATGGAGAAAAACAGGAAAATCGCGGCCTACCTGCTGGTAGCCCGCGTCGAGCATTTGCTGTGGTGTGGCGTCTACCACCACCCAATCTTTATCTTTGACCGGTAGCCCTAACAACGTATCCCTAACCGCACCACCGACCAGATAAATCTTCACGCCACACCACCTCTCCTGAGAAATACACTTTCTTAATGATATGACAGTGTGGCGGAGAAGGCGATTTAGTTCATCCAGCGGTCTTTGCGTTTGCGGCTTGGGATCATATGCGGCAGCACCAGACCGAGCAGCAGGCCGAGACCGAGCACGCCGCCGCCATACATAAACCATTGCATGATGATGGTACGCTGCTTGTCATCAAGCTGCAGATTTGCGGCGCTGACCTTCTTCTGCGCCACAATCAGCTCGTTTTTCAGCTTCTGGTTTTCTTCTTTCAGGCCGTTGATCACGCTGTCGCTCTGCGCGACCTTTTGCTGCATGTCGGCTGTCCGCTGATTCCAGGTGGTGTCAATGTTGGTCAGCTTATCGGTCAGGGTTTTGACCTGATTTTCCAGATCCGGTACGCGGGTGCGCAGGCTGGGCGAGGTGTTCAGCTCTTTCAGCGGGATCCAGGCAGTGCGACCGGTGCTGTCTTTGACCTGGCCGTAATTGTTGTCGGTCTGTAACAAGGTGACCTGTTCGCCGGCGTTCATGGTGCCGACGAGGCGATAGTTATCTCCCGGACCGCTGCGGACCCAGGTGCTTAGTTCATCAGAGACATAGCGCGTTTCTTCTGCGTGGGAGACGGCAGTGGCGCTAAGTGCAAGTAAAGTTAGTCCAATCAGGCGTAATTTTGGCATCAGGCTGTCGTTATTGTCATAGAAAGTGGAACGATAGTAGTGGGATCAGTGTCTCTACGCAAAGCATTCGACATCAATCGGAATCATCTGTGTCAGCTTCGCCACTACGTCAAACTTTTACGCCCGTCAAATTGCTCGTTGCATGGCAATTTGGCGCAAAATACTATCTACTGACACTCAGTAACGCACGAAGTTCGCAGTCGATCCCTTCAACTGTGACATAACCCTAAGTACAAGGCCATGGCTCAGGAAATCGAATTAAAATTTATCGTTAATCACGATGCGGTTGACGCACTGCGCGACCATCTGAATACGCTTGGCGGCGAACATCACGCGCCCAGCAAGCTGCTGAACATTTACTACGAGACGGCGGATAACTGGCTACGCAGCCACGATATGGGGTTACGCATTCGCGGCGAGAATGGCCGCTATGAAATGACCCTGAAAATCGCCGGGCGGGTGGTCGGCGGTTTGCATCAGCGTCCGGAATATAATATTCCGCTTAGCGAACCTACGCTCGATTTAGCGCAACTTCCGAAGACAGTGTGGCCGAACGGCGAGCTGCCTGCCGATCTCGCTTCCCGCGTGCAGCCATTGTTCAGTACCGATTTTGATCGCGAGAAATGGCTGCTGGAAATTGACGGCAGCCAGATTGAAATTGCGCTCGATCTCGGAGAGGTTAAGGCCGGCGAATTTACCGAACCTCTTTGCGAGCTGGAGCTTGAACTGCTGAGCGGCGACACCCGGGCGGTGCTGAAGCTGGCTAATCAACTGGTGAGCCAGGCGGGACTGCGTCAGGGCAGCCTGAGTAAGGCGGCGCGAGGTTATCACCTGGCTCAGGGAAACGCCCGGCGCGAGATCAAACCGACCACAGTACTGACCTTGCCCGCAAAAGCCAGCGTTGAGCAGGGGCTGGAAGCGGCGATGGAGCTGGCCTTAGCGCAGTGGCAGTACCACGAGGAACTGTGGCTGCGCGGCGTGGAGTCGGCGAAAGCGGAGGTGTCTGCGGCGATGGGGCTGGTGCGCCATACGCTTACCCTGTTCGGTGGTATCGTTCCGCGTAAAGCGAGCACTCACTTACGAGATTTGTTAACTCAGTCTGAGGCTACCCTGGCCTCGGCGGTCTCTGCCGTGACGGCGGTGTATACCCCGCAAACCGCAATGGCAAAACTGGCGCTGACGGAGTGGCTGGTCACCAAAGCCTGGCAGCCGTTTCTGGATGCTAAAGCACAGGCCAAAATGGCCGATTCCTTTAAGCGTTTCGCGGATATCCATCTTTCACGTACCGCCGCTGAACTGAAAAGCGTGTTTGCTCAGCCGTTAGGCGACCAGTATCAGGATCAACTGCCGCGGTTACGTCGCGATATCGACACTGTGCTACTGCTGGCCGGGTATTACGATGCTGTAGTGGCGCAGGCGTGGCTGGAAAACTGGCAGGGGCTGCATCACGCCATCGCCACCCGACAGCGTATTGAAATTGAACATTTCCGCAATGAAGCGATAAACCAGGCGCCGTTCTGGTTGCACAGCGGAAAACGGTAAACCGCGTCATTCCCGAACGCAGAAGTGATTGCCTGTTGGCGCTGCGTCGTTGTAGGCCGGCTCTGGCGAACGCCGCCATCCGGCAACGTTACAAGGAACTCTTTCATGAAGCCGCTTTCTTCACCGTTACAGCAGTACTGGCAAACCGTTGCTGAACAATTGCCTGACGCTACGCTTAGCGTACAAGCGAAGTCAGTGCTCACATTCAGCGACTTTGTGCGGGACAGCGTTATTGCCCATCCCCACTGGCTGAGCGGGCTGGAAAATGCGCCGCCGCAGGCGGACGAATGGCAGCGCTACGGCGAATGGCTACACACGGCGCTGGCTGAGGTGAATGACGAAGCGGCGCTAATGCGGGAGCTGCGCCTGTTTCGTCGTCGTATTATGGTGCGGATAGCCTGGGCGCAGGCGCTCTCGCTGATTGAAGATACTGCGGTTTTACAGCAGCTCAGCCAACTGGCGGAGACGTTGATTGTCAGCGCGCGCGACTGGCTGTATGACGCCTGCTGCCGTGAGTGGGGGACGCCGTGTAACCCGGAGGGCATCCCACAGCCGCTGCTGATCTTAGGCATGGGCAAACTGGGCGGCGGCGAGCTGAATTTTTCCTCGGATATCGATCTCATTTTCGCCTGGCCGGAACACGGCGCCACCCGGGGTGGGCGTCGCGAGCTGGATAACGCGCAGTTCTTCACCCGCATGGGCCAGCGGCTGATCAAAGTGCTCGATCAGCCCACGCAGGACGGCTTCGTTTATCGGGTGGATATGCGCCTGCGACCGTTTGGCGACAGCGGTCCGCTGGTACTGAGCTTTGCCGCGCTGGAAGATTATTATCAGGAGCAGGGGCGTGACTGGGAACGCTACGCGATGGTGAAGGCGCGTATCATGGGCGAGACAGAGGGCCGCTACGTTGACGAACTGCGCGCCATGTTGCGTCCGTTCGTGTTCCGTCGCTACATTGATTTCAGCGTGATTCAGTCACTGCGCAACATGAAAGGCATGATTGCCCGGGAAGTGCGTCGTCGCGGGCTGAAAGACAACATCAAACTCGGCGCGGGCGGTATTCGTGAAATTGAATTTATCGTTCAGGTTTTCCAGCTTATTCGCGGCGGGCGCGAACCGTCGTTGCAGTCCCGCGCTCTGCTTCCCACTTTACAGGCCATCGCCGCGCTGCATTTGTTGCCGGATAACGATGCGAGCCAGTTGCGCTCGGCTTATCTGTTCCTCCGCCGTCTGGAAAACCTGCTGCAAAGCATTAACGACGAACAGACCCAAACGTTACCGGGCGATGAACTGAACCGCGCGCGTCTGGCGTGGGGGATGAATGCGGATGACTGGCAGCAACTGACCGACATCCTGGACGCGCATATGGCCAATGTCCGTCGCGTCTTTAATGAACTGATTGGCGATGATGAAAGCGAAACGCAGGAAGATACGCTTTCGGAGCAATGGCGCGAGCTCTGGCAGGACGCGCTACAGGAAGACGACACGCCGCCGGTCCTGGCTCACCTGACCGACGAAGACCGGACCCGGGTACTGGCGCTGATTACCGACTTCCGTAAAGAGCTTGATAAACGCACCATTGGGCCGCGTGGGCGACAGGTGCTTGATCATCTGATGCCGCATCTGCTGAGCGATGTCTGCGTCCGTCAGGATGCCTCCGTCCCGCTGTCACGCATCACGCCGCTGCTGGTGGGGATCGTCACGCGCACGACTTATCTCGAGCTGCTGAGCGAATTCCCCGGCGCGCTGAAGCATCTCATTTCTCTGTGCGCCGCCTCGCCGATGGTCGCCAGCCAGCTTGCCCGTTACCCGCTGTTGCTCGACGAATTGCTTGACCCGAACACGCTCTACCAGCCCACCGCGACCGACGCCTACCGTGATGAACTGCGGCAGTATCTGCTGCGCGTGCCGGAAGATGACGAAGAACAGCAACTGGAGGCGCTGCGCCAGTTTAAGCAGACGCAGCTGCTGCGTATTGCCGCCGCGGATATCGCCGGAACGCTGCCGGTGATGAAGGTCAGCGATCACCTGACCTGGCTTGCGGAAGCGATGATAGACGCCGTGGTGCAGCAGGCGTGGCTACAGATGGTGGCGCGCTACGGACAGCCGGGACATCTGGCGGATCGCGAAGGGCGCGGTTTCGCGGTGGTAGGCTACGGTAAACTGGGCGGCTGGGAACTGGGCTACAGTTCCGATCTCGATCTCATCTTCCTGCACGACTGTCCGGTTGACGTAATGACCGACGGCGATCGCGAAATCGACGGACGACAGTTTTATCTGCGCCTGGCGCAGCGCATTATGCACCTGTTCAGCACGCGGACGTCTTCCGGCATTCTGTATGAAGTGGACGCGCGTTTGCGCCCGTCCGGCGCGGCGGGGATGCTGGTGACCTCCGCCGAGGCTTTCGCGGATTACCAGAAAAACGAGGCCTGGACCTGGGAACATCAGGCGCTGGTCCGCGCCCGCGTGGTCTACGGCGACCCGCAGCTCACCGCACAGTTTGACGCAGTACGCCGCGAGATCGTGACCCTGCCGCGCGACGGCGCCACGTTGCAAACCGAAGTGCGCGAAATGCGCGAAAAAATGCGTGCTCATCTGGGCAATAAACATCGCGATCGTTTTGACATCAAAGCAGATGAAGGCGGGATCACCGACATCGAATTTATTACGCAGTATCTGGTGCTGCGCTATGCACACGACAAACCGAAGCTGACGCGCTGGTCGGATAACGTGCGGATACTGGAGCTGTTAGCGCAGAACGACATTATGGATGAGCAGGAGGCGATGGCGCTGACCCGCGCCTATACCACGCTGCGCGATGAGCTGCATCACCTGGCCTTACAGGAACTGCCGGGCCATGTGGCGCAAACCTGCTTTGAAGCCGAACGCGCGCTGGTGCGGGCAAGCTGGCGGAAGTGGCTGGTCGCCGTTTGAAGTGTGCTATTATCGCGCGCAAATTTTGAATCTCTCAGGAGACAGGAATGAAAGTAACGCTGCCAGAGTTTGAACGTGCAGGAGTTTTGGTTGTTGGCGATGTCATGCTGGATCGCTACTGGTATGGGCCAACCAGCCGTATTTCGCCGGAAGCGCCGGTGCCTGTGGTCAAAGTGGATACCATCGAAGAGCGTCCGGGCGGTGCGGCGAACGTGGCGATGAATATTGCCTCTCTGGGGGCAAACTCCCGTCTGGTCGGGTTAACCGGTATAGACGATGCGGCGCGTGCGCTGAGCAAAACGCTGGCCGATGTGAATGTGAAATGCGACTTTGTTTCTGTACCGACCCATCCCACTATCACCAAACTGCGCGTGCTTTCGCGTAACCAGCAGCTGATTCGTCTGGATTTTGAAGAAGGCTTCGAGGGCGTCGATCCGCAACCGCTTCACGAGCGTATTAACCAGGCGCTGAGTTCCATTGGCGCGTTGGTGCTCTCCGACTACGCCAAAGGCGCGCTGGCCAGCGTTCAGCAGATGATTGCGCTGGCGCGTAAAGCGGGCGTTCCGGTACTGATCGACCCGAAAGGCACCGATTTTGAGCGCTACCGCGGCGCGACCCTGCTGACGCCGAACCTCTCTGAGTTCGAAGCGGTGGCCGGGAAATGTAAAAGCGAAGAAGACATTGTTGAGCGTGGCATGAAGCTGATCGCTGATTTTGAACTGTCCGCGCTGCTGGTGACCCGCTCCGAGCAGGGGATGACGCTGCTGCAGCCAGGCAAGGCGCCGCTGCATATGCCGACCCAGGCGCAGGAAGTGTATGACGTGACCGGCGCTGGCGACACCGTGATTGGCGTACTGGCTGCTACGCTTGCCGCAGGCAACAGTCTGGAAGAAGCCTGTTTCTTTGCCAACGCGGCGGCAGGCGTCGTGGTCGGTAAGCTGGGGACGTCTACCGTTTCGCCGATCGAACTGGAAAACGCGGTGCGTGGCCGTGCGGAAACGGGCTTTGGCGTGATGACCGAAGACGAACTGAAGGTCGCCGTCGCCGCCGCGCGTAAACGTGGTGAAAAAGTGGTGATGACCAATGGCGTGTTCGATATTCTGCACGCAGGGCATGTGTCGTATCTCGCGAATGCGCGCAAACTGGGCGATCGCCTGATTGTCGCGGTGAACAGCGATGCGTCAACCAAACGCCTGAAAGGCGAAACGCGGCCGGTGAACCCGCTTGAGCAGCGCATGATCGTACTCGGCGCGCTGGAAGCAGTGGACTGGGTGGTGTCGTTTGAAGAAGACACGCCGCAGCGCCTGATTGCGGGGATCTTGCCGGATCTGCTGGTGAAGGGCGGCGACTATAAGCCAGAAGAGATCGCCGGCAGCGAAGAAGTGTGGGCCAACGGCGGCGAAGTGTTGGTACTGAACTTCGAAGACGGTTGCTCAACCACCAATATCATTAAAAAAATCCAGAAAGAGAGCGATAACTAAAAGCGCTGCCCTGCGCCGGATAAACGCCACGCTGGCGGGTAACTTGCCAAAGTGTGATATCCGGCATCTTAATTGCGCACATTATGTACAAACCCGTCACCGGGACGGGTAAATACTGAAATCAGAAAAAGCATATGGCCTTAGCAGAGTTTCACAAACTGGAGGGTATGCTGATGAACAACACGGTTTATTCGTTGAACAATTTTGATTTCCTGGCGCGCAGTTTTGCCAGAATGCAGGCTGAAGGTCGCCCGGTGGATATCCAGGCCGTGACAGGCAATATGGATGAGGAGCACCGCAGTTGGTTTTGCAAACGCTATGCACACTACTGTCAGCAGGCGATGCAAGCGAGAAAATTAGAAGTGGAACACTAAACGACTCAACGGGCCTTGCGGCCCGTTGCTGTTTTTACTCCTGCGGTTCTACCGGCGGAATGGCAGGCGCGGGTTTGACTTCGTCGCTGATACCGCTCTGACGCGCTTCCAGCTCGCTCAACCGCTGTTCCAGCAGCGCCAGCTTTTCACGGGTACGCAACAGCACCTGCGTCTGCACGTCAAACTCTTCGCGGCTCACCAGATCGAGACGCGTCAACTGAGACTGCAGCGTCTGACGGATCTTTTTCTCGACATCTTCCCCGAACTCCCGGATCCCTTTCGGCATCGACTCGTGAACCTGGCGAGCGATCTGCTCAATTTTTTTCGGGTCAATCATAGTGGTTTCCCTGAACTGGTAAGTGTTAAAGCACATTGTAGTGCGATATGCGCAAGGCATAAACCAGAATTGTGTGAAGCTTATGCGGGTAAAGGCGTTGATGAAGGTAATCAATAGCGTTATAGTTATTCCGCTTATTCTCAGGGCGGGGTGAAATTCCCCACCGGCGGTAAATCAGCGATGTTCATCATTTTTCGCGTTGCAGTTTATCCTGCAGCGGCGTGAAAGTTGAAGTACCGGCTGAAAGCCCGCGAGCGCTTCAGATGCGAATCTGAAGGTCAGCAGATCCGGTGTAATTCCGGGGCCGACGGTTAAAGTCCGGATGGGAGAGAGTAACGATCCAGTCGGGCACGGACCCGCTCACGTTATTTTTTTGCCGCTTGTCGGTACTCCTAAGACTGCCCTGATTCTGGTAACCATAATTTTAGTGAGGTTTTTTTACCATGAATCAGACGCTACTTTCCTCTTTTGGTACGCCTTTCGAACGTGTTGAACATGCGCTGACTGCGCTGCGCGAAGGCCGCGGTGTGATGGTGCTTGACGATGAAGATCGCGAAAACGAAGGCGATATGATTTTCCCGGCAGAAACCATGACCGTTGAACAAATGGCGCTGACCATTCGTCACGGCAGCGGTATTGTTTGCCTGTGCATCACCGAAGATCGCCGCAAGCAGCTCGATCTGCCGATGATGGTGGAAAATAACACCAGCGCTTACGGCACCGGTTTTACCGTGACCATTGAAGCCGCTGAAGGCGTGACCACCGGCGTTTCCGCCGCTGACCGCGTCACCACCGTGCGCGCGGCGATTGCCGATGGCGCGAAGCCTTCCGATCTGAATCGTCCGGGACACGTCTTCCCGCTGCGTGCTCAGCCTGGCGGCGTGTTGACCCGTGGCGGCCACACTGAAGCGACCATCGATCTGGTGACGCTGGCTGGTTTCAAACCTGCGGGCGTGCTGTGTGAACTGACCAATGATGATGGCAGCATGGCGCGCGCGCCGGAGTGTATCGACTTTGCCAATAAACACAATATGGCGGTAGTGACGATCGAAGACCTGGTGGCATACCGTCAGGCCCACGAACGTAAAGCCAGCTAATACCTCCTTGCCGGATAGTGGTTAAAGCACCTTATCCGGCAAATTTCCCTTATTTGCCCTTCTTATCGGTTAATAAACACCCAACCTTTTTCTCTATGATCGAAATCATCATTTCGATTTCATACTGTGCCAGTATATAAATATACCTAAAAATAGGTATGTTAATTTTAACGCTAAATATCTGTTAATGTTAAATTTAAAGGGAAAAGGATGTTTATTGCCTGGTATTGGATTGTGCTAATTGTACTGGTCGTGGTGGGCTATTTCTGCCATATGAAGCGTTATTGCAAAGCGTTTCGCCAGGACAGAGATGCGCTGCTGGAAATTCGTAATACATTGCTGCGTCGGGACGAACAAACGCGTGTTCTGACTAAAGAGCAGGAATAGTCGCTTCCTGCTCTTTCTGCTTTATCCCAGCCCCATCGTCTGAAGGACGACGAGGCTTAGCCCCATCACTGACATGCCGCAAAGAACGCCGTAACTGGGGTTGTTATTTGGATCGATCTCTTTTGCCAGCGGCATCAGCTCATCGACCGACAGCGCCACCATAATGCCCGCCACTGCAGCCATAATGGCGGCCATGACCACAGGCGAAACCAGGCTGCCGAGAATCAGCCATGCCAGGACGCCGCCCAGAATTTCGGCCATGCCGGAAATGCCTGCCCAGAAAACGGCCGTTCGCTTCGAGCCTGTCGCGGCGTATACCGGACCGGCTACCGCCAGCCCTTCAGGAATGTTGTGCAAGGCAACGGCCAGCGCCACGCCAAATCCAAGGTCGAGGTTACTGCTGGCGGTAACGTAAGTGGCGATGCCCTCCGGAAAGTTGTGCAAACTGATACCGAGCGTCAGCAGGACAGCGGTGCGCTTAATCGAACCTGGAAGCGGCTGCGTTGTTTTTTGTACCAGATCCTGGGGATGAGCGTGTGGTAGCAGACGGTCGAGGCCAAAATAGCCCAGCAGGCCGATAATAAACATTCCGTAGCCGAGAAGCGGCGACATGCCTTCCGCGGCCAGTGCCGCAGGCAGCATCTCCATTAAAGAGATGAGCAGCATGATCCCGGCGGCAAATCCGAGTGAAAACGCCAGCAGACGGTTTGAGGGTTTCTGGCCCAGGACGCCTAAAAACGCGCCGATAAACGTGGCGGCGCCCGCCAGTAAGGTCAGAAGTAAAGGTACTGACATCAATAACTCCTTAAAAATTCACCTGACCTTCAAAATAACTGATGATCATCATCATGGTTATCTGAGTTCTTCATATATCGAAAGAGCGTATGGTAAGACTCATAAAATGACTCCCTGAGTAAGGATATCATCATGTCGTCAATTCGTATGCCAGCTTTGTTTTTGGGGCACGGCAGCCCCATGAACGTGCTGGAAGATAATCTGTATACCCGCGCCTGGCAGCAACTGGGGGAGCGTCTGCCGCGTCCGAAAGCGATTGTGGTGGTGTCCGCTCACTGGTACACGCGCGGTACTGGCGTGACCGCAATGGACGCGCCAAAGACGATTCATGATTTTGGCGGTTTTCCGCAGGCGCTGTACGACACGCATTATCCGGCTCCCGGTTCGCCGGAACTGGCACAGCGGCTGGTGGAGCTTCTGGCGCCGGTGCCGGTTACGCTCGATAAAGAGGCCTGGGGTTTTGACCATGGTTCGTGGGGCGTGTTGATCAAAATGTATCCGAATGCCGATATTCCCATGGTGCAGTTGAGCGTCGACAGCACCAAACCGGCGGCCTGGCATTTTGAGACTGGACGTAAGCTGGCGGCGCTGCGTGACGAAGGAATTATGCTGCTAGCCAGTGGTAATGTGGTGCATAACTTGCGCACTGTCCGCTGGCACGGTGACGACGCGCCTTATCCGTGGGCGACCTCGTTCAATGATTTTGTTAAAGCGAATCTGACCTGGCAGGGACCGACAGAACGGCATCCGCTGGTCAACTATCTTGACCACGAAGGCGGTCCGCTGTCGAATCCAACCCCGGATCACTTCCTGCCGTTACTGTATGTATTGGGCGCATGGGATGGTAAAGAGCCAGTGACCCTTCCCGTAGAGGGGATCGAAATGGGCAGTCTGAGTATGCTGTCGGTACAGGTGGGTCAGGCCGGATAAGGCGCTTTGCGCTCTCATCCGGCACCCTTAATCATTCGACAAAGATATGCGGGTAGAAGCGGGACAGATCCTGAGTGATCAGCGCGCGGTCTTCACGTATGCCGATCCCGGCAGGCTGATCGTTGATCAACCAACTACCGATCAGCATATAGCTGTCGCCAAACTTCGGCAGCGGATGGAACTGCTGCACGATCATGCCTTCTTCGCCGTAAGGGCCTTCCACCGCTTCGATCGTTTTACCGTTCTCTATGATGGAGACGTTAGCGCCTTCACGCGAGAAGATCGGCTTCACGACAAATTTTTCCATTTGCGGATGATCGTCCTCTGCGAAGTACGCAGGCAGCAGATTCGGATGGTCAGGAAACATTTCCCACAGCAGCGGCAGCAGCGCCTTGTTGGAAATAATGCTCTTCCAGGCCGGCTCCAGCCAGCGAACGCCTGCGTCTTCCAGCTTGGTAGAGAACATCTCACGCAGCATAAATTCCCACGGATACAGCTTGAACAGGTTGGCGATCACCTGATCCTGCAGGTCCGTAAACTGGCCTTTCTCGCCCAGCCCGATATCTTCGATGTAGAGGAATTCGGTGGCGATTTCCGCTTCTGCGGCGCAGTCCTGCAGATACTGAATGGTTCCGCGATCCTCAACGGTGTCCCGGCAACAGGTGAGATGCAGAAGCTGAAAACCGTACTGCTCGCGCAGCTCGGCGAAACGCGCGATAAGTTTTTCCTGGAGACTGTTAAACTGGTCGCTACCTTGCGGCAGGTTACCCGCGTTGAGCTGATCTTCAAGCCAGATCCACTGGAAAAATGCGGCTTCATACAGCGAAGTCGGCGTATCGGCGTTGTTTTCCAGCAGCTTAGGTTCGCCGGTGCCGTCCCACGCCAGATCGAGGCGTGAATAGAGCGAGGGCTGGCTCGTTTGCCAGGACTGACGAACGAAGCCCCAGGTATGCTTGGGAATGCGGAATTTGGTCATCAGCGCGTCGCTGGCGATCACTTTTTCGACCACCTTCAGGCACATCTGGTGCAGTTCGGCAGTCACCTCTTCCAGCTTTTCAACCTGCGCCAGCGTCAGCTTGTAGTATGCCTCTTCACACCAGTACGGTTCACCGTACATGGTGTGAAAATTGAACCCATATTCGTTGGCTTTATCGCGCCAGTCCGGGCGCTCAGTGATACTGACTCTTTCCATGCGGATCAGCCACCCATTGAACGCGTGGAGGTGCCGCTGGCGCTACGCTGCATGGTGTTCTGTTTGGCGACAGATTCACCAAAGCCGCCGCGCGTGACGGTCGAAGTGGTGGCAGGCTTCGGCGCCATGGCGGTTTTTGGCACCGTCATGCTGCGACCTGGCGTGGCGGCGCCATAGTTTTTGCCGCTTGCGTCGGTATATTTACCGTATGCCGGGCTGGCCGGGTTTTTCGAGCTGAACAGCGGCTGTTGCGCGAAACCTGCGCCGCCGCCCATCATCCGACCCATCATGTAACCCGCCATTAACGGCATCCAGAAGCTGCCGCTGGACTGCTGCGCTTGCGCCTGTCCTTCAGGGGCCATACCGGCCTGGGCTGGCGCCTGCTGGCACTGGCCTTCGCCAAATTCGGCCACGCAGTCTTCGCGGGACGCGTATTTCGGCGCGGTACGTTCGGCTTCTTTCAGCGCGTTGTTGTAGGTTGCAGTACACTCCGCGCTTTTACCCGGATTGGCTGCCGAGCAGTCATCCGCATTCTGATACAGCGATACGGTTTCGTCGCTCTTTTCACATCCCGCCAGCATAAACACAGCGGTAACGGCTAACGCCACAGGCGTCAGGTGACGCGCGCTCCAGCTTTTGCGGAACGCAGCGTGTTTGATGGATTTTGTCCGTTTCATTGTCGTCTTCCAGGACCCAGTGGTAATTACTGCTCAGGATAGAGGATGAGTGGTTGAAAATGAAGCGAGAAGGGGCAGGAATGCGGCTGAATCGTGGGATCTTTACGTTGTCTTACGTTCAGCAGCGATTTTGTGCCGATCGGCGGCTGCGCCTTATCGGGCCTACGTAGCGGTAGGCCCGATAAGCGAAAGGCCGTCTTAATTGCGGAACGGGTTACTGCCGGAGGTCGTCCGGGCTGACGCTGGCTGTACGGCAGTGGCGTTACCGTTAAAGTTATCCACGGCGGCGTCCTGCTGCGGGGTTTCCGGCGCTACGCTGTCCGGGCTGGTCGGAATCGGTTTGCCCAACGTGTTGTTCAGCGCCACCAGATCCTGCTCGTTCAGCGTACCCAGTGCGGATTTGATATTGAGCTGGTTGATCAGGTAGTTATAACGCGCATTCGCCAATTGCTGCTTGGCGTTATACAGCGTGGTGGTCGCATCCAGCACGTCAACAATCGTACGTGTACCCACAGAGTAACCTGCTTCCATCGCGTCTAATGAGCTTTGCGCAGAAACAACCGCCTGTTTGTAGGCGTTAATACTGCTGATGGAAGCATTAATGTTATTGAAAGACGAACGTACGGTCTGTACCACGCTGCGGTGCGCGCTTTCCAGCTGTTCGCTCGCGCCGACAAAGTTGTACTGCGCCTGTTTCACCTGCGAGTTCACCATACCGCCCTGATAGATCGGCAGAGAGAAGCTCAGGCCCACTTTGTTTTGGCCCATATTGCTGTCGTCATATTGCGAACCGGCAGCGCCACGGGTTTTGGAACCGCTGTATGAGGTGTCGGAAACGCCGGTCGAGGCGGTTAAATCCAGTGTCGGCAGATGGCCGTCCTGCGCCTGGCGAATTTGCTCGCGCGCCAGATCCTGGCTCAGACGCGCCTGCAACAGCGTCAGGTTGCGGTTTTCCGCTTCTTTCAGCAGGGCGTTTACCGGCTGCGGCTTGTCGGTTTTAAAGCTGTCGACGTTCAGCGACGCCAGCTCCGGGTAGTAGTTGCCGGTAACCTGACGCAGTTCTTCGACAGCATTGTCGAGATCGTTACGCGCGGTCACTTCGTTCGCCAGTACGGTATCGTACTGTGAACGGGCGTTCTGCACGTCGGTAATGGCCACCAGACCCACGTTGAAACGTTGAGTGGTTTGATCCAACTGACGATAAATCGCCTGTTTCTGCGCCTGGGTGTAAGAGAGAACGTCAATGGCGTTCAACACTTTAAAGTAGGCACTGGCGGTGTTTAGGATCAGCGTTTGCTGGTCCGTCTGAAAGGTGACGTCCTGAATGCCCGCTGATTTTTCCTGCAGGGTCAGCGCGCGCCATTTCGACATATCGAAAAGGGTCTGCGTTAATTGCAGAGAAGCGCTGGTGGCGTTAGAGTTCACGCCGTTCGCGTCACGGTAGCCGTTGCTGTAGGTGTAATCGGCACCCAGACCCAGTTGAGGCAGTAAAGGACTACGTGCTTCGTTGATTTTTTCGAATGCAGCATCGCGATCGGCGGCGGATTTACGCAGTTCCGGGTTGCTCAGGCGTGCTTGCTGATAAACTTGCATCAGGTTCTCTGCCTGGCTCAGTGTGCTGAACCCCGACAGGCTCAGGCCGATAAGGATGGGGAGCAATTTCTTCATTTGCATTCCTTGTTGTGAAGCAGTATTTAGCGCTGATCAAATTTTAGAAAAATAATTGCCGATTCTAGCAGAATCCGCCACTGCAAAAAGTTGGCGTTATGTGCCATCAGGCGTTAATTTGCACCAATTTACCACAAGGTCGCTAAAACAGCAGTCAAACGCCCTTGAAATTCACATTTAAATCACTATTGGTACAGGACGGCACAATGCGTAAATCAGGCAACTCGCCCGTAACTTTCACCAAAAACGATGTAGAAATTATTGCACGAGAAACGCTATATCGCGGTTTTTTTTCGATGGATCTTTACCGCTTCCGCCACCGCTTGTTCAACGGTGAAATGAGCCAGGAGGTGCGGCGCGAAATATTTGAGCGCGGTCACGCCGCAGTCTTGCTACCCTTTGACCCTGAGCGGGACGAAGTGGTGCTTGTCGAGCAGGTCCGAATTGCGGCCTATGACACCAGCGACACGCCGTGGTTACTGGAACTGGTGGCCGGCATGATTGAAGACGGCGAGACCGTCGACGACGTCGCGCGCCGTGAGGCGATGGAAGAAGCCGGCATCGTGGTGAAACGGACGAAACCGGTGCTCAGTTATCTGGCAAGTCCGGGGGGCACCAGCGAGCGCTCGTCAATTATGGTGGGTGAAGTGGACGCCACGACCGCGAACGGGATTCACGGTCTGGCTGATGAAAACGAAGATATTCGGGTTCATGTGGTAAGCCGGGAGCAGGCTTATCAATGGGTTGAAGAGGGGAAAATTGATAACGCGGCTTCCGTCATTGCCCTGCAATGGTTGCAGTTGCACTATAAAGAGTTAATACACGAGTGGAAAAAATGAAGCGCTATACACCTGACTTTCCTGAAATGATGCGTCTGTGCGAAACCAATTTCTCACAGCTACGCCGACTGCTGCCGCGCAATGACGCGCCTGGCGAAACAGTAAGCTATCAGGTGGGCAACGCACAATATCGGCTAACGGTTGTTGAATCGACCCGATACACTACGCTTGTTACGATCGAGCAGACGGCGCCGGCAATCACCTACTGGAGCCTGCCGTCGCTGACGGTCCGCCTCTATCATGACGCGATGGTGGCTGAAGTGTGTTCAAGTCAGCAGATCTTTCGCTTCAAAGCGCGGTATGATTATCCCAATAAAAAGTTGCACCAACGCGACGAAAAGCATCAAATTAATCAGTTTTTAGCCGACTGGCTGCGATACTGTTTAGCACATGGAGCGATGGCGATTCCGGTTTACTAGCGTCGTGAAACCTAAGGACACCATTTGGAAAGCCTGTTAAACCTTCCTCTGGCTGGTGAGGCCAGGGTCAGGATCTTACAAATTACCGATACTCACCTGTTTGCCGAAAAGCACGAAACGCTGTTAGGCGTGAACACCTGGGAAAGTTACCAGGCCGTGCTGAAAGCGATTCATGCCGAGGGGCAGGAATACGATCTGATCGTGGCGACAGGGGATTTAGCGCAGGATCAAAGCGCGGCGGCCTATCAGCATTTTGCTGAAGGCATAGCCAGCTTTCGCGCGCCTTGCGTCTGGTTGCCAGGCAACCATGACTTTCAGCCAGCCATGTACAGCGCGTTGCAGGAGGCGGGGATCTCGCCAGCCAAGCGCGTGATGATTGGCGAACACTGGCAGATCCTGCTGCTCGACAGCCAGGTGTTTGGCGTACCCCACGGCGAACTGAGCGAATTCCAGCTGGAGTGGCTTGAGCAAAAGCTGGCGGAAGCGCCGGAACGTCATACGTTGCTGCTTCTGCACCATCATCCGCTGCCTGCGGGCTGCAGCTGGCTGGATCAGCACAGTCTGCGCAACGCCGCGGAGCTGGACAGCGTGCTGGTGAACTTCCCGCGCGTGAAATATCTGCTTTGCGGACACATCCATCAGGAGCTGGATCTCGACTGGAATGGCCGCCGCCTGCTGGCGACGCCATCAACCTGCGTCCAGTTCAAACCGCACTGCGCTAACTTTACCCTCGACACGATTGGTCCTGGCTGGCGTACACTGGAGCTGTTTGCTGACGGTTCGCTACATACGGACGTCTGTCGTTTAGAGGGGACTGAGTTTCGCCCCGACACCGCGTCAGAAGGCTACTGATGTCTACGCTTCTTTATCTTCACGGCTTCAACAGTTCGCCTCGCTCGGCGAAAGCCTGTCTGCTCAAAGACTGGCTGTGCGCACAGCATCCTGACATTGAGATGATTGTGCCGCAACTGCCGCCATACCCGGCCGATGCCGCAGAAATGCTGGAGTCGATCGTGCTGGAGCACGGTGGGGAACCGCTGGGTGTCGTCGGGTCTTCTTTGGGCGGCTACTACGCGACCTGGCTGTCGCAATGCTTTATGCTGCCCGCTGTCGTGGTCAACCCGGCGGTGCGGCCTTTCGAACTGCTGACCGACTACCTCGGCCAGAACGAGAACCCCTACACGGGGCAGCAATATGTGCTAGAGTCTCGTCATATTTACGATCTTAAAGTCATGCAGATTGACCCGCTGGAAGCGCCAGACCTTATCTGGCTGCTGCAACAGACGGGGGATGAAGTGCTGGATTACCGCCAGGCAGTGGCGTACTACGCGTCCTGCCGCCAGACTGTAATCGAAGGTGGAAACCACGCATTCACGGGCTTCGAAGATTATTTCAACCAGATTGTCGATTTCCTTGGACTGCACAGTTGCTGACAATCATTTCGAACTGCTATTAAAACCATGACGCAAACTTATAACGCTAATGCCATTGAGGTACTCACTGGGCTTGAGCCGGTGCGCCGCCGCCCGGGGATGTACACTGATACCACCCGTCCCAACCATCTTGGGCAGGAAGTGATTGATAACAGTGTGGATGAAGCACTGGCAGGACACGCGAAACGCGTGGACGTCATTTTACATGCCGATCAATCGCTGGAAGTCATTGATGACGGGCGCGGCATGCCCGTCGACATTCATCCTGAGGAAGGCGTCCCGGCGGTTGAACTGATCCTTTGCCGACTGCATGCGGGCGGTAAGTTCTCCAACAAGAACTACCAGTTCTCCGGGGGGCTGCACGGAGTAGGGATCTCGGTGGTGAACGCCCTGTCGAAGCGCGTGGAAGTGAACGTGCGCCGCGATGGTCAGGTGTATAACATTGCGTTTGAAAACGGTGAGAAAGTGCAGGATTTGCAGGTTGTCGGGACGTGCGGTAAACGCAACACCGGCACCAGCGTTCACTTCTGGCCGGACGAAACCTTTTTTGATAGCCCACGTTTCTCCGTTTCGCGCTTAACGCATGTGCTGAAGGCGAAAGCGGTGTTGTGCCCCGGTGTGGAAATCACCTTTAAGGACGAGGTCAACAACAGCGAGCAACGCTGGTGCTATCAGGATGGTCTGAACGACTATCTCGGCGAGGCGGTTAACGGCTTGCCGACGCTACCGGAAAAACCGTTTATCGGTAATTTCGAAGGCGATACGGAAGCGGTCGACTGGGCGCTGCTCTGGCTACCGGAAGGCGGCGAACTGCTGACCGAAAGCTACGTCAACCTGATCCCGACCCTGCAGGGCGGGACGCACGTAAACGGTCTGCGTCAGGGGCTGCTCGACGCGATGCGCGAATTCTGCGAATACCGCAATATTCTGCCGCGCGGCGTGAAGCTGTCGGCAGAAGACATCTGGGATCGCTGCGCCTACGTGCTTTCCGTGAAGATGCAGGATCCGCAGTTTGCCGGTCAAACCAAAGAGCGCCTGTCGTCGCGTCAGTGCGCGGCGTTCGTTTCCGGCGTGGTGAAAGATGCGTTTACCCTGTGGCTGAACCAGAACGTCCAGGCCGCGGAACTGCTGGCGGAAATGGCGATCTCCAGCGCTCAGCGTCGTCTACGCGCGGCGAAAAAAGTGGTGCGTAAAAAGCTGACCAGCGGTCCGGCGCTGCCGGGGAAACTGGCGGACTGTACCGCTCAGGATCTGAATCGTACCGAGCTGTTCCTCGTCGAAGGGGACTCAGCGGGCGGTTCGGCCAAGCAGGCGCGCGATCGTGAATATCAGGCGATCATGCCGCTTAAAGGTAAGATCCTCAACACCTGGGAAGTCTCCTCGGATGAGGTGCTGGCCTCTCAGGAAGTCCACGACATTTCGGTGGCGATCGGCATCGATCCGGACAGTGACGATCTCAGCCAGTTGCGCTACGGCAAGATCTGTATCCTTGCGGACGCCGACTCCGACGGTCTGCACATTGCCACGTTGCTCTGCGCGCTGTTTGTGAAGCACTTCCGGACGCTGGTGAAGCAGGGTCACGTCTACGTTGCGCTGCCGCCGTTATACCGTATCGATCTCGGCAAAGAGGTCTATTACGCCTTAACGGAAGAAGAAAAAGCGGGCGTGCTGGAACAGCTCAAGCGTAAGAAAGGCAAGCCAAACGTTCAGCGCTTTAAAGGTCTGGGTGAAATGAACCCGATGCAGTTGCGTGAGACAACGCTGGACCCGAACACCCGCCGTCTGGTGCAGCTCACCATCAGCGATGAAGATGACCAGCGTACCAACGCGGTGATGGATATGCTGCTGGCGAAGAAACGTTCTGAAGACCGTCGCAACTGGTTGCAGGAAAAGGGCGATCTCGCGGATATTGAGGCATAGTTGTTCGCTTTTGCGCAAAGCCCGTTACGCCGCCGCCATCCGGTAAAGCTAAGAGTACCGGATGACGGCGGTAACATCAGGTGGCGTGTTTTTTCCGGTACTGCAACGGCGTCTCGCCAATTCCCTTGCCAAACGCGCTGATGAAGTAGGTCACGTCCGAAAAGCCCACCTGTCGGGCGATATCACGCACGCTGGCGTTGCTGTGTAGCAGCGCCTCGCACGCTTTTCGTAACCGTAATGTATTGAGATAGTCGAGAATGCTTTCGCCCGTCTCATAATGAAAGCGGCGCGAGACGTAGCTTTTCGATTTCCCCACCTCTGCCGCCAGCGCATCGAGCCGGAATTTGTGCCGGTAATTTTCATCAAGCCAAAACATCACCTGGCTGGCGATTCCGCTGTCTGTCGCTGTCAAATTGACGTTATCCTCGGGTAACAGGCTTAATAAACTGAGCAACAGGCAAGAGACCTGTTCCGTATTGAGCGGCTTGCGGACGGCCATTTTTTCGTAGCGACTGAAAAGAAAATCGACGTGCGGATGAATATCCGCCGCGTCGGTCACCCAGGCTTCGCCGCCGCGCAGACTCAGGTTTTGCAGACGCTGATGGTTATGCGGAAAGTCGCGTAACGCCTTCAGCACCGCATGGTGATCGAGATGGATAATGGTGCGCCGGTAGCCATCCCGGGCCCGTTCATCAACCATAATTTTATGCAGCGTAAAGGGCGGGAAAAAGAACATCCTCCCTGGACGCATGGTGTATTGCTTGTGATCGACAATCACCACGCCAAATCCTTCCTCTACGTACAACACCTCAAGACACTGATGCCAGTGGTGATACCGCACTGTATTGGCAAACAGGCGACTGAACGAGGCAATGGCATCGTTCAGGGTGATCAACTCCAGGCGTTCTTCATTAAGCGGTGCGTTCATAGTGCAACAGATTTAAATTTTGATCGTCCTGGATTTGTTTATAAACCCTATTTTTAAATTTTCTCAATCACTGTTTTACTTCGGTGATAACGGTGTGACTGAGATAACATTTCCGCTTATCAGCGATTCACTATGATTTGTCCACTTAATCTGGAGGACAGGCTATGTGGACGGCTGCTGAAGAAACATCAAATCCTTTGTCATCACGCGAAGACGTAACGCGCGCCGTTAATGACATCTTACGTGCGCTGGACAAGCAGTTTCCGGCGGGGAAGGCGCAGTTTTCGCTGGGCAATACCTGCGCGCATTACAGCGTGGATATCGCCTGCATGGAGGGGCTTTCCCGCGCGCTGTGGGGGCTGTTTCCGTTGCTGGCGGGCGGCGCGGAAGTGTCGTTCGCAGAGAAGTATATTCAGGCGATTAAGCTGGGCACCGATCCGCATAGCTCTCAGTACTGGGGCGATACAGGCCCTTACGATCAGCGCCTGGTTGAAATGGCCGCTTACGGTTTGGGTCTTGCGCTATTGCAGACGCGGTTGACTGATGCGTTCAGCGTTGACGAACGGGAAAATCTTCATCGCTGGCTGAATCAAATCACTGACGCGCAAATGCCCGACAGTAACTGGAACTACTTTGCCATCATCGTGCAGCTCGGGTTCAAGCGCGCCGGTTTACCGTTCGATCAGGCTGCGATTGATCGCCGTTTTGCCATGATGGAAGCCTATTACCTCGGCGACGGCTGGTATTCCGACGGTCCCGGGCGGCCGAAAGATTATTACATCTCAATGGCCTTCCATTTTTACGGCCTGCTATACGCCACCCTCAGTCCGGATGACGTTGAACGTGCCGCGACGCTGCGCGAACGGTCGCGGCTGTTTGCGCAGGATTTTATCTACATGTCGGCGGCGGACGGCGCGTCGGTGCCATTCGGGCGCAGCCTGACCTACCGCTTTGCAATGGTGGCGTTCTGGAGCGCAGTGGCGTTTGCCGGGCTCGACGTGTTCTCTCCGGGTGTGGTGAAAGGGATCATTCTGCGCCATCTGCGCTGGTGGCAACAGCAGTCGATTTTCGATCGTGAGGGTATCCTGACGCTGGGTTTTGCCTACCCGAATCTGGTCATGTGCGAGGACTACAACTCGCCCGGTTCCCCTTACTGGGCGCTGAAGGTATTTTTAATCCTCGCCCTGCCGTCAACGCATCCTTTCTGGCAAGCGGAGGAACTGCCGCTTCCTGCGCTTAGCGAAACGCGGACCGTCCCGCACGCCGGGCAAATTTTGCAGCACAGCGAGCGTTCGCAACATGTCACCCTGTTGACCTCCGGCCAACTTGAGTTGAACAACTACGTCAACACCGAAGCCAAATACACCAAATTTGCTTACTCCAGCCGCTTTGGTTTCACCCTCGAACGCGGACGCTATGGCCTGAAACACGCGGCGTGCGACTCCATGCTGCTGCTGGCGGACGGCGACAACTATTATCGCGGTCGACGGGGTTGCGACGCGGTCAGCGTACGTGAAAACGTCATCTTTTCGCGCTGGTCGCCGTGGCATGACGTCATTATCGACACCTGGCTGGCGCCGTTTGGTGAATGGCATATTCGCCTGCACCGTATCCACAGCGCCCGTACCTTACAGACGGCGGAAGGTGGATTTGCGGTGATGAAAGCGGATCATCGGGTAAACGAACGCGGCTGCGAAATCAACGCCAGCAACGGCAGCAGCGCGATTGTCGATCTGTCGCCAGCGATCCGTCGTCAACCGGACAGCGTCGTCACGCCGCCGAACAGCAGCATTATGTTCGCAGAGTGCGCGTCCATCCCCCTGCTGTTAACAACAATTACCCCGGGAGAAACCTGGCTGTGCTGCGCAGTGTCGGCTCAGCAGAAAAGCGATGCGGCTGTTCCGCAACTGGAAATAAACACAGACCAGGTCGTTATTCGCGAACCTGGAAGCTCACGTCAACTGTCGTTCATTTTATAAAAACTGGCGCCCAGTGCGTCGGCGAGGATGATATGAATAAACTCTCACTTAATAACAGAGTGGAATATTACAAAATTAGTAGCTTTATATTCCTCTACTTCTTTACCTGGTCAGCCAGTATTGGTCTTTTGGCTATTTGGTTAGGACAAAAAGCACAGCTCAGTGGAACGGTAATCGGCACCGTGTTTGCCGTGAATGGCATATTTTCAGTCATTCTTAAACCCATTTACGGCTATATTCTCGATAAGATCGGCATGAGCAAATATCTGCTCTATTTTGTGGTGATCATGTCTGCGTTAATGGCGCCGTTCTTTATTTACGTCTACCAGCCGCTGTTGATGTCCAATACGATGCTGGGGATTATTATCGGCGCAATCTACCTGAGCTTTGCCTGGTACGCTGGCGTGGCGGCCTGCGAATCCTATTCGGATCGCTACAGCCGTCTTAACGGAATGGAGTTCGGTCAGATCCGTATGTGGGGCTCCCTCGGCTGGGCTGTCGCGTCCTCGTTTTCCGGTCTGCTGTTTAACCTCTCGCCGGCTTATAACTTTATTCTTGGCAGCGTGGCGTCGGTGGTGATGCTGATCGTCCTGTTGAGCCTGAAGGTCAACGTCAACGCGGCTAACGCGGCGGACGTCCTGACGAAAGATAAGATCGTTCCGGCGGACGTTTACGCGCTGTTGCGTAACCGTAAATTCTGGGCTTTCTGCCTGTATGTCGCGGGCGTGGCGTGGATGATGTTTATCGCCGAACAGCAGTTTTCGCGCTATTTCGTCACCTTCTTCTCGGATGTTAATGAAGGAAATGCCGTGTTTGGCTATCTCGGCACCGTACAGTCGGGCATGGAATTTGTGATGTATATGGTCATTCCTCTGTTCGTGAATGCCATTGGCGCGAAACGCGGGTTATTGATTGTCGGGGGAGTGGTCGGGGCGCGACTGGTTATTTCCGGAATCTGCGATTCCCATCTGCTTATTTCCATTCTTAAGCCGCTGTACGGTCTGGAAATTTGTTTGCTGCTGGTATCGGTATTTAAATATATCGCGGAACATTTTGATAAACGCGTCAATGCGACCATGTATTTGTTGGGCTATCAGGCGATGCTGTACGTCGGCAACGTGGTCGTTTCCTCGCCCGCTGGATTAATGTATGACCGTATTGGTTTTGAGAAAACCTATATCATTATGGGCGTTATTGCTCTGACCTTTACGTTGATTTCCGCCTTTACCTTATCGGCATGTCAAAGTAAGCGCCGGAATACTGCCGCGCTGGATATCGCTGAAAATAACGCTTCAAGATAAATTACGTCAAAAGGAACCGAAAAATGTTAAATCATATCGTTGAGGAAACGTTGCGCGAATTTCCTGGCAGCCCGGTCAATGTGGGGGCATTTCAGGATCAAATGAGCAGTGCGCGGCAGCATGTCCTTGAGCTGATTAGCCGTCATTTAACGGAATTCGGTGATAAATTCCCCGCCGAGACCTGCGTCAAAGGTTTTTACCCGTTAACGGACAACGTTGAGTGGACCACCAGTTTCTGGACCGGGCAACTCTGGCTGGCCTGGGAGATGAGCGGCGACGCGAAGTTCCGCGAGATGGCGGAAAAGCACGTGCGCTCATTCGGTTTGCGGATTGCCGGACGTCATGACACCAACACCCATGACCTTGGCTTTCTGTATACGTTGTCCTGCGTGGCGGCCTGGCGGCTGACGGGCAACCGCGACGCCCGCGGCTTTTCACTGATGGCGGCAGAGGCGCTCCTTGAGCGCTTCCACGAAAAGGCGCGGATCATCCAGGCATGGGGCGATCTTAACGATCCGGAGCAGGCCGGACGCATGATCATTGACTGCAACATGAATCTGCCGTTGCTCTACTGGGCGAGCGAGCAGACGGGCGACATGCGTTTTGCCGAGGCGGCAAAAGCGCACGTGGCGCAGGCGGCGAAATATCTGATTCGTGAAGATGCTTCGACATTTCACACCTACTACATGGATGTCAAAACCGGCGCGCCGCGCTATGGCAACACACAGCAGGGCTACGCCGACGATTCCTGCTGGTCGCGCGGGCAGGCGTGGGGCATTTACGGCTTCTTGTTGAGCTACATCTACACCGGCGATAAAGAGATGGTCTCGCTGTCGAAAAAGCTGGCGAACTATTTCCTCAACCGTCTGCCGGAAGATGCCGTCTGCCACTGGGATCTGGCGCTGGTGGGAACCAACGCGCTGCGCGACGCCTCGTCGGCGGCCATTGCGGTTTGCGGCCTGCTGGAGCTGATCAAGCATCTGCCGGTTACCGATCCGGATCGTGAACGCTATCAGCAGTGGGCGATGGGTATTATGTCCTCGCTGACGGCGCATTATGTGATGGCGAAGGACGAGAAGGGCAACGGCCTGCTGAAGCATTCGGTATATCATCTCTCCAGTCATAAGGGCGTCGATGAATGCGCGAGCTGGGGGGATTATTTCTATGTGGAAGCGCTGATGCGTTTCACCCAGTGCTGGAAGCTGTACTGGTAAGCCCTTTCCGCGTCAGGCAATCCCTGACGCGGAGAATATCTTATTGATCCAGACAGAGAGGTCTATTACGCTCAAACGAAGGCGAGAACGCGGGTGTGCAGGAACGTAATCTGGCGGGTATCGACAGGTGGATAGCTGATACCGGGGATGGACGCCGAACTACGTGATAAGGAAACAGAATGAACAACACACATCTCGCCCGAAACGTCGACGCGTTAAAACCGTCGGCGATCCGCGAATTATTAAAACATAGCAAAATGCCCGGCGTCATTTCCCTCGGCGGCGGAATTCCCAGTCCTGAACTGTTCGACAAAACCGGTCTTGAACTCGCCACCCAAAAAATGATGGCGACGCAGTTTCTGGACGCGTTTCAGTACGGTCTGAGCGAGGGATATCCTCCGCTGCGTGAGGCCATCAGCCAGCTTTGCCTGGGGCGCGGGATTCATGCCGCGCCGGAGCGAATTCTGATCACCAACGGGTCTCAACAGTCGCTGGATATTCTGGTCAGAACGTTGATTAATCCGGGCGATAAAGTGGTGGTTGAGCGCCCGACCTACCTTGCCGCTCTACAGGTATTGCAGCTGTCGCAGGCGAATATCCTCTCTGTCGGTACAGACAAAGACGGCATGATCGTTGACGAGCTGGAGCAGTTGTTGCAGCGCCATACCATCAAAGCCCTGTATGTCGTTCCTACCTTTGGCAATCCGGGCGGAGTGGTGCTGAGCGATGACCGTCGCCAGAAGCTGGTGCAACTGGCGAAACAGCACAACTTTGTGATTATCGAAGACGATCCTTACGGTGAAATCAACTTTACCGGCCAGTCCTACACAACCCTCTTCCAGCATGCGGCGCAAGCCGGTTGCCCGGAGCAGGTCATTTATACGTCGACCTTCTCCAAAATTCTGGCGCCGGGGCTGCGCGTGGGCTGGGTGGTGTTGCCGGAATGGATGGGGCAGAAGGCGACTATCGTGAAGCAGGCGACCGATCTGCATACCAGCGCGCACTCACAGGCGTTGGCGGCCAGCTATCTGTCGCTGGGACGCTTAGCAGAGCAGATTACGGTGATCCGTCAGGCTTATCGTGAGAAGTGCTATTTCCTCGCCGATATGATGCGCAGTGAACTGGGCGAACATATTACTTTCCATATGCCGCAGGGGGGGATGTTCCTGTGGGGGACCTTCCGTTACGACGTCGACACCACGGCCTGGCTTTCCCGTACGCTGGAGGAAAAGGTCGTGTATGTTCCGGGGGAGTTTTTCTATAGCGATAACCCGGACAAGCGCACGCTGCGACTCTCTTTTGCCACGCCAACGAAGAATGAACTGGAAGAAGCGGTGCGCAGACTGAAAAGGGCGCTGCCGTAAAAAAATCGCCGGGTCGCGATGGTGTGTCGACCCGGCGTGACGCAGGAGACGCTTAAATGCCGGATTCGAGAATACGGATATTCATCTCCAGCACGTCGCCTTTTACCGCTTCGCTATAGGCTTTCATATGCGGGGTTTGCAGGTGCGCTTCAAGATGCGCGATGCTTTCCCACTGCTCAATCATCACGATTGAGTCAGGCGCAGTGGTCTGAAAACTCACGCCCGCGGCGTGATCCACCATCGGCGCATAGCCGTGGCAGCCTTCTTCCTTCAGGACGGTAGGAACGATTTTCGCAAACTGATCCAGTACTGCCTGGCGGTGATGTTGACCCGGACGGGTGCGAATTTCAGCAATAACTGTAAGCATGGTTAACTCCTTCTAATTCCAGACGACTAGTTAACCAAAAATTGCGTTCAGATGCTCGCGATATTCTGCAATGTGACGCGGAACATCCGGCATTTTAATGACGTCATTAGCGATATAAGTCGGCAGCGGCGTCATGCCCAGGAACTGGTTCGCTTTGTGGAACGGCAGATACACGCCGTCAACGCCCACGCCGTGGAAGAACTGATCTTTCTCGGTAAAGGCTTCCATCGGGGCGTTCCAGGTCAGAGAGAGCATGTATTTGGTGCCCTGAATCAGACCGCCGGAACCGTATTTCTTCGATGCGTCGGAGCGGGTACGGCCATCGCTGGCGTACAGCGTACCGTGGCCTTCGGTGAACACATCATCGATATATTTTTTTACCGTCCACGGCGCGCCCATCCACCAGCCCGGCATCTGCCAGATCACCACGTCAGCCCAGACGAAGTTCTGCACTTCTTCTTTTACATCGTACTCGCCGTCAGCGCGAACGATGCGAACATCATGCCCGAGGTCGCGCAGCGTGCCGTCCGCGACTTCGGTCAGGGTGTCGTTAAGTTGACCATTAGAGTGGGCGAATTTTTTCGCGCCGTTGACGATCAGAATGTTGCTCATTTTTTACCCTCTGGAAAATGCGTTTGAGGGCCATTTTACGCCGCAAAACGGCGCGGTGAAATGAGCAAAATGTGCAAAGTCTTTTGCTTCTGACGCAACAATCCGCTATCGCCAGTTCACCGTGGCTTCGAACCCACCGTCGGGTGCATTGCCAAACGCCACCGTCATGCCGTGCAGCGTGGCGATGCGGCGGACAATCGATAAGCCCAGGCCGCTGCCGGTAACGCGCTGCCCCGGGGGGCGGTAAAAGCGCTTGCCAATGTGGTCCAGCGCCTCTGGCGTAACGCCAGGGCCGTTGTCTTTGACGGAAAAACCATTATGCCGCAGCGTGACCTGGACAATACTGCCCTGCGGACTGTAGCGAATGGCGTTATCCAGCAGATTGCGCACCAGCAGGCTGAGCAGTAGCGGCTGACCTGTGCGCTTTACATCGTGCGCGACGAGGTGCAGGCGCACATCGATATTCGCCTGTTGCGCCGGATGGTAAATGTCCATCACCGCAGACTGCAGGACGTCATCAAGCGCAAGCGTGGTGACGTCCTGCAGATTATCCAGCGAGTCGAGCCGGGAAAGCGTCAGGAGCTGATCGACCAGGCGGGTTGCGCGGTCGATGCCAGTATGCAACTGGAGTAGCGCCTTTTTCCGCGCCTGCGGGTCATCGTCAGACAGTTGCGCCACTTCGGTTTGCACCTGCAACGCTGCCAGCGGACTGCGCAGCTCATGGGCCGCGTCCGAGGTGAAGCGCCGCTCGCGCATCATCATGTCGTGCGTGCGGGTAAAAAGCTGGTTCAGCGAGTCGATCAGCGGACGCACTTCGCTTGGTACGCCCTGTGAACTGAGCGGCTCGTTGGATTCCGGGTCGCGTAAACCTAACGTCCGGGCCATCTTTTTCAGCGGTTTCAGTTCGCGATGCAGTAGCATAATCAACAGCAGCAGCATCAGCGGCAGGGCGATAAGCCAGGGGATGAGCTGCGCGCTGACGATCGCCAGCGCCATGTCTTCGCGGTATTCCCACTCCTGACCCACCACAATGCGGTAATTACCGTCGGCGGACGTCAGCCAGACAAAACGCCAGAGATCGTCGTCGCCGATCAGTCGTCCATTGTCAAACCCTTCCCGGCGGTAGCTGTAGGGGATGTACTGACCGTTGTCGCCATCGTGCAGCACCATTTTGCCGTCGAGGGTGTAAACGGCGAACACCAGAACGTCATCGTCGATATGGCCGTGTTTAAATGTCTTTGGCGTATGGGCCATCCGCTCGGAGGCCTTAAGTTCATCAATGTCCAGCGTAATCAGCCGTTTGGCGAACAGCATCAACTGCGTGTCAAACAGCTCGTCCACATTGTCGGTGGTCTGTTTCCAGGCGACGAAACTCGATGCTCCCCAGGTCACCGCCGCCAGTATCAAAAAGATGAGTGTGAGCCTGACCCGCAGGCTGAGCCGTTTTGTCACCGTTATGCCTCACCGAGCGTGTAACCGATGCCGTGCACGGTGCGAATGAAATCGCTACCCAACTTACGGCGCAGATGATGAACGTGAACCTCAACGGCGTTGCTGGTGACCTCTTCGTCCCAGTTATACAGTTTTTCTTCGATACGTTTTCGCGGCAGCACCCGGCCTTTATTACGCATCAGCAATTCCAGCAGCGCGAACTCTTTTGGCTTGAGCGCTAAGTTTTCCCCCGCCAGCGTGGCGGTCAGACCGCCGGGATCCAGCGTCACCTGACCGTGGTGGAGTTCGCTGCTGGCCTGCCCGCTGGCGCGGCGCATAAGCGCTTCCAGCCTGGCGGCGACCTCAATCAGCGCAAAGGGCTTGCAGAGATAATCGTCCGCGCCGAGGCGTAAACCTTCAACCCGCTCCGCCAGCGCATCGCGCGCGGTCAGAATCAGTACCGGTTCGCGTTTACCCTGTTCGCGCCAGTCGCGCAGAATATCGCGCCCGTCCATACCTGGCAGCGACAGGTCGAGAATGACCGCGTCGTAAGGCGCGCTGTAAAGCGCCTCTTTTCCCTGGCGCCCTTCGGTAAACCAGTCGACGCTAAACCCCATTTTACTCAACCCCGCTTTGATGCCGTCGCCAATCAGCGCGTCGTCTTCAACCAGTAAAATCCGCATCTTTTCTTCCCTGGATCCGCCTTCATCACGGCAAGTAAACCCCGAGGTCGCCCGCGATGTACAGTAAAAAAATGTCTTTTTTTTGGCTTAAGAACTTGTTAAGGATTAACTTATGTAATGGACATGAAATGACATGAAAGGGAGAAACGATCGTGAAAAAATTAGCAGCTATCTTTGCCGTTCTGGCACTCAGCTCCGCACCGGTTCTGGCAGCTCAGCAGGGCGGTTTTTCCGGTCCATCGGCCACACAAACGCAGACGCAGGGCGGTGGCTTCGTCGGACCGAACGGCAGTAGCGCAACCGTAGAAAGCGCAAAATCGCTGCGTGACGATACCTGGGTTACCCTGCGCGGGAACATCGTTGAGCGTGTTTCCGATGACCTCTATCTGTTCAAGGACGCCACCGGCACCATCAACGTTGATATTGACGATAAACGCTGGAACGGCCTGACCGTCACCCCGCAGGATACCGTCGAAATTCAGGGTGAAGTGGATAAAGACTGGAATTCCGTTGAAATTGACGTGAAGCAAATCAGGAAAGTCAGCAAATAATCCCCATCAGGGCCGCTTTCGCGGCCCTTTTCTTTGTGACTCAACGCGCCAGATAAGGTAGTATCTGCGGCAATATTGCCTGAAAAGATACCGGGTATCTGGCGGGCTTACAGTTGAGGAATCACGATTAATGAGCGATATGGCAGAGCGCCTTGCGCTGCATGAATTTACGGAAAACGCTTATCTGAATTACTCCATGTACGTCATCATGGACCGTGCGTTGCCGTTTATTGGTGATGGTCTGAAACCCGTACAGCGTCGCATCGTGTACGCGATGTCCGAGCTGGGGCTGAATGCCAGCGCCAAATTTAAAAAATCCGCCCGTACCGTCGGCGACGTGCTGGGTAAATACCATCCGCATGGCGACAGCGCCTGTTATGAAGCCATGGTGCTAATGGCGCAGCCGTTTTCTTACCGTTACCCGCTGGTTGACGGTCAGGGGAACTGGGGCGCGCCGGACGATCCGAAATCCTTTGCGGCGATGCGTTATACCGAATCGCGTCTGTCGAAGTATGCCGAAGTCTTACTGAGCGAACTGGGACAGGGGACCGCCGACTGGGTGCCAAACTTTGACGGCACGATGCAGGAGCCCAAAATGCTGCCTGCGCGTCTGCCGAACATCCTGCTGAACGGCACCACCGGCATCGCCGTCGGCATGGCGACGGATATCCCGCCGCATAACCTGCGCGAAGTAGCGAAAGCGGCGATTACCCTGATCGAGCAGCCAAAGACCACGCTGGATCAACTGCTGGATATCGTTCAGGGGCCGGACTTCCCGACCGAAGCGGAAATCATCACATCCCGCGCTGAAATTCGTAAAATTTACGAAAATGGCCGCGGTTCGGTACGTATGCGCGCGGTGTGGACCAAAGAAGACGGCGCGGTGGTGATTACCGCGCTGCCGCATCAGGTTTCCGGCGCCAAGGTGCTGGAGCAAATCGCCGCCCAGATGCGCAATAAAAAGCTGCCGATGGTCGATGACCTGCGCGACGAGTCGGATCACGAAAACCCAACCCGACTGGTGGTCGTGCCGCGCTCTAATCGCGTGGATATGGAGCAGGTGATGAACCACCTGTTCGCCACCACCGATCTGGAAAAAAGCTACCGCATTAACCTGAACATGATCGGTCTGGACGGTCGCCCGGCGGTGAAAAACCTGCTGGAGATCCTTACCGAGTGGCTGGCGTTCCGCCGTGATACCGTGCGTCGCCGCCTGAACTATCGTCTGGAGAAAGTCCTGAAGCGCCTGCATATCCTCGAAGGTTTGCTGGTGGCGTTTCTCAATATCGACGAAGTGATCGAGATCATCCGTACGGAAGATGAGCCGAAGCCAGCGCTGATGTCGCGCTTTGGCATCAGCGAAACCCAGGCCGAAGCGATCCTTGAGCTGAAACTGCGTCATCTCGCCAAACTGGAAGAGATGAAGATCCGCGGCGAGCAGGACGAACTGGAGAAAGAGCGCGATCAGTTACAGGGGATCCTCGCTTCTGAGCGGAAGATGAATACGCTGCTGAAAAAAGAGCTGCAGGCGGATTCAGACGCTTACGGCGACGATCGTCGTTCGCCGCTGCACGAGCGCGAAGAAGCGAAGGCGATGAGCGAGCACGATATGCTGCCGTCCGAGCCGGTAACTATCGTACTTTCGCAGATGGGTTGGGTGCGTAGCGCCAAAGGTCATGACATCGACGCCCAGGGGTTGAACTATAAAGCGGGCGACAGCTACAAATCGGACGTGAAGGGCAAGAGCAACCAGCCGGTGGTGTTTATCGACACAACCGGGCGAAGCTACGCCATTGATCCGATTACGCTGCCGTCGGCGCGCGGTCAGGGCGAGCCGTTGACCGGTAAGCTGACGCTGCCGCCGGGCGCGACCGTAGAGCACATGCTGATGGAAGGCGACGATCAGAAGCTGCTAATGGCATCGAACGCGGGCTACGGTTTTGTCTGCACCTTTAACGATCTGGTGGCGCGCAACCGTGCCGGTAAAGCGTTGATTACGCTGCCGGAAAACGCTCACGTTATGCCGCCGGTGGTGATCAGCGACGAAAGCGATATGCTGTTGGCGATCACCCAGGCCGGACGGATGCTGATGTTCCCGGTGAGCGATCTGCCGCAGTTGTCCAAAGGTAAAGGCAATAAGATCATCAACATCCCGTCGGCGGAAGCGGCGAAAGGGGACGACGGTCTGGCGCACCTCTACGTACTACCGCCGCAAAGCACTCTGACCATTCATGTCGGGAAGCGCAAAATCAAGCTGCGTCCGGAAGAGTTGCAGAAGGTGACCGGCGAGCGCGGTCGTCGCGGTACGCTGATGCGCGGTCTCCAGCGTATCGATCACGTTGAGATTGATTCGCCGCGTCGCGCAAGCCAGGGCGACAGCGAAGAGTAAGAGGTTTTTTAACGCCTGAAACGCGGTCGGGCCTGAAAAGACGCAATGCGTCGCCGTCAGGCCCGTCCGTCGTAGCGGATGGCGTTGTTAATACTTTTCCGGCCTGCGGTTTTAACGCTGCCGCTGGGCCGGATGTACATTAAAATTTCCCGTAAAACCGTTGTTTATTCGTGAATAGCGATTAACAATACAGTTTTCCAGAGAGCCACATCAACAATACCCTAACCTGATAGCAGGTGACGTAGAATCCCGGGCTCTTAGGCCTTCAGAGGTTGTTATGCTATTTATTTTTCGTTTTATTATTACCGTTATTTACTCCATTCTGGTTTGTGTTTTTGGATCGATTTACTGCCTTTTCAGCCCGCGTAATCCAAAACACGTCGCGACATTCGGGCATATGTTTGGTCGCCTGGCGCCGGTGTTTGGCCTGAAAGTCGAATGCCGCAAACCTGCCGATGCCGAAAGCTACGGCAACGCCATCTATATTGCGAATCACCAGAATAATTACGATATGGTGACCGCAGCGAATATTGTGCAGCCGCCAACCGTTACGGTGGGAAAAAAGAGCCTGCTGTGGATCCCGTTTTTCGGCCAGCTTTACTGGCTGACGGGTAACCTGTTGATTGACCGTAACAACCGTGCCAAAGCCCACGGCACGATTGCCGAAGTGGTGAACCATTTCAAAAAGCGCCGTATTTCTATCTGGATGTTCCCGGAAGGGACCCGTAGCCGCGGTCGTGGGCTGCTGCCGTTTAAAACGGGCGCGTTTCACGCCGCCATTGCCGCAGGCGTACCGATTATTCCGGTGTGCGTTTCGAATACCTCAAATAAGATTAACCTCAATCGTCTGAAGAATGGTCTGGTGATTGTCGAGATGCTGCCGCCGGTGGATGTGAGCCAGTACGGTAAAGACCAGGTTCGCGAGCTGGCCGCCCATTGCCGTTCGCTGATGGAACAAAAGATTGCAGAACTCGATAAAGAAGTCGCCGGGCGGGAAGCTGCCGGAAAAGTTTAATTAAGCACGCGTTATTTTGCAGAGAACAGGCCTCCTTTTTCTGCCCGTCGTTTAGCCAGTTTTACAGGGAGCTTATATGTCACTCAGTCGGCGTCAGTTCATTCAGGCATCGGGGATCGCACTGTGCGCAGGTGCAGTTCCGCTGAGGGCAAATGCTGCCGGTCAGCAACAGCCGCTGCCCGTTCCGCCGCTGCTGGAGTCCCGCCGCGGTCAGCCGTTATTTATGACCTTACAGCGTACCCACTGGTCTTTTACCCAGGGGACGCGCGCGCCGGTATGGGGTATTAACGGACGCTATCTTGGCCCGACGATCCGCGTCTGGAAAGGCGATGACGTTAAGCTTATCTACAGTAACCGTCTGACCGAAAACGTCTCTATGACCATCGCCGGATTACAGGTGCCAGGACCGTTGATGGGAGGGCCGGCGCGGATGATGTCGCCGAATGCCGACTGGGCGCCCGTGTTGCCTGTTCGTCAGAACGCCGCCACGCTGTGGTATCACGCCAATACGCCAAACCGTACCGCTCAGCAGGTTTACAACGGCCTGGCCGGTATGTGGCTGGTGGAAGATGAGGTCAGTAAAACGCTGCCTATCCCCAATCATTACGGGGTGGATGATTTTCCGATCATCATTCAGGATAAGCGGCTGGATAACTTCGGTACGCCGGAATACAGTGAACCGGGAAGCGGCGGTTTCATCGGCGATACGCTGCTGGTGAATGGCGCGCAAAGCCCATACGTAGACGTTTCTCGCGGTTGGGTACGTTTGCGCTTGCTGAACGCCTCCAACGCGCGCCGCTATCAGCTGCAAATGAGCGATGGGCGCGCGCTGCACGTTATCTCTGGCGATCAGGGATTTTTGCCCGCGCCGGTGTCGGTGAAACAGCTATCGCTGGCGCCGGGCGAGCGCCGTGAGATTCTTGTCGACATGACCAACGGTGATGAAGTGTCGATCACCTGCGGCGAAGCGGCAAGCATCGTCGACCGGATCCGCGGTTTCTTCGAGCCGTCCAGTATTCTGGTGTCCACGCTGGTGTTAACGCTGCGCCCGACCGGGCTGCTGCCGCTGGTCACCGACAGCCTGCCGATGCGCCTGCTGCCGACGGAAATCCTGGGCGGCGCGCCGATTCGCAGCCGCGATATCAGCCTGGGAGACGATCCGGGGATTAACGGTCAACTGTGGGATGTAAACCGCATTGATATCACCGCGCAGCAGGGCACCTGGGAGCGTTGGACGGTGCGCGCCGACATGCCGCAGTCGTTCCACATTGAAGGCGTCTCTTTCCTGGTGCGTAACGTTAACGGCGCGATGCCGTTCCCGGAAGATCGCGGCTGGAAAGATACCGTCTGGGTAGACGGTCAGGTTGAGCTGCTGGTGTACTACGGCCAGCCGTCCTGGGCGCATTTCCCGTTCTACTTTAACAGCCAGACCTTGGAGATGGCCGATCGCGGCTCTATCGGCCAGATTCTGGTCAACCCGGCGCCGTGACGCGTCACCCACTCGCCCTTCCGGGCGAGTGAATACCTTTCGATTTCTCTTTCGTTCCGGCTTATAATCCCCGGCCTTTGATTATTTTTTTACCATTTTTTGGAAGCAATATGAGCGCAATATCCCTGATCCAGCCAGACAGAGATCTCTTCTCCTGGCCTCAGTACTGGGCGGCCTGCTTTGGTCCAGCCCCTTTTTTGCCGATGTCTCGCGACGAAATGGATCAACTTGGCTGGGATAGCTGCGACATTATTTTGGTGACGGGCGACGCGTATGTCGACCACCCGAGCTTCGGCATGGCGATTTGTGGCCGTATGCTGGAAGCGCAGGGCTTCCGCGTGGGCATCATCGCCCAACCGGACTGGAACAGCAAAGACGACTTTATGCGTCTGGGCAAACCGAATCTGTTCTTCGGCGTGACCGCGGGCAACATGGACTCGATGATCAACCGCTACACCGCCGATCGCCGTCTGCGCCATGACGACGCCTATACGCCAGATAATGTGGCGGGTAAGCGTCCGGACCGGGCCACGCTGGTCTACACCCAGCGCTGTAAAGAGGCGTGGAAAGAGGTGCCAGTGATCCTCGGCGGCATCGAGGCCAGCCTGCGCCGTACCGCCCATTATGACTACTGGTCTGATACCGTACGCCGTTCGGTGCTGGTGGACGCCAAAGCCGACATGCTGATGTTTGGCAACGGCGAGCGTCCGCTGGTGGAAGTGGCGCATCGTCTGGCAATGGGCGAAACCATCGACCAGATCCGCGATGTGCGTAATACCGCGATTATGGTAAAAGAAGCGCTGCCGGGCTGGAGCGGTGTCGACTCGACCCGTCTCGACACGCCGGGAAAAATCGACCCAATTCCGCATCCGTACGGAGAAGACCTGCCGTGTGCGGACAATAAGCCGGTCGCGCCGAAAAAGCAGGAGGCGAAAGCCGTCACCGTGCAGCCGCCGCGCCCGAAGCCGTGGGAAAAAACCTACGTGCTGCTGCCCTCCTTTGAAAAAGTGAAGGGTGACAAAGTCCTCTACGCTCACGCCTCGCGCATTCTGCACCATGAAACCAACCCGGGTTGCGCGCGCGCGCTGATGCAAAAGCATGGCGATCGTTATATCTGGATCAACCCGCCGGCTATTCCTCTCTCGACCGAAGAGATGGACAGCGTATTTGCGCTGCCGTACAAACGTGTGCCGCATCCGGCCTACGGCAACAGCCGCATTCCGGCCTATGAGATGATCCGCTTTTCCATCAACATCATGCGCGGCTGCTTCGGCGGCTGTTCTTTCTGTTCAATTACAGAACACGAAGGGCGCATCATTCAGAGCCGCTCTGAAGATTCAATCATCAATGAGATTGAAGCGATCCGCGACACCGTGCCGGGATTTACCGGCGTGATCTCCGATCTCGGCGGGCCGACGGCCAACATGTACATGCTGCGCTGTAAGTCGCCGCGCGCGGAGCAGACCTGCCGCCGTCTGTCGTGCGTTTATCCGGATATTTGTCCGCATATGGACACCAATCACGAGCCGACAATCAATCTGTATCGCCGCGCCCGCGATCTGAAAGGCATCAAGAAGATCCTTATCGCCTCCGGCGTGCGTTATGACATTGCGGTGGAAGATCCGCGCTATATCAAGGAGCTGGCGACCCATCACGTTGGCGGCTATCTGAAGATTGCGCCGGAGCATACCGAAGAAGGACCGTTGTCGAAGATGATGAAGCCGGGCATGGGCAGCTATGACCGCTTCAAAGAGCTGTTCGATCTCTATTCGAAACAGGCGGGCAAAGAACAGTATCTGATCCCGTACTTTATTTCTGCACACCCCGGTACGCGCGATGAAGATATGGTGAATCTGGCGCTGTGGCTGAAGAAACATCGCTTCCGTCTCGATCAGGTGCAGAACTTCTATCCGTCGCCGCTCGCTAACTCGACGACCATGTATTACACCGGCAAAAACCCGCTGGGTAAAATTGGCTATAAGAGTGAAGATGTGGTGGTGCCGAAGGGGGATAAGCAGCGCCGTCTGCATAAAGCGCTGCTGCGCTATCACGATCCGGCTAACTGGCCGTTAATCCGTCAGGCGCTGGAAGAGATGGGCAAAAAGCATCTGATCGGCGGGCGTCGCGAATGTCTGGTTCCGGCGCCAACGATCGAAGAGATGCGCGAGGCGCGTCGTCAGAACCGGCATACTCGTCCGGCGTTGACCAAGCATACGCCAGTGTCGCATCAGCGTCAGACCCCGGCGGCGAACAAAAAACGCGGCAAGGTCGCGGGGCGTTAATCTGAGTGCCCGATGACGCGCGTTTGTCGGGCCAGGAAAACCGTGGCCCATAGGGCGGAGACGCAGAGATGAAAGCAGGGATGCTGGCAGGGATAATTGCGATCGCCTTGCTGCAATCTGGTTGCATGATACATCGCCAGACGCAGCCGGAAGTGGAAGGACGGCTGATCGACAGCGCCGGCAAGCCAGTTAGCGGTGCAACAGTCGTACTGGCGAGCCATGCTGAGAAGCCGGTGACGACCTTATCAGATAAAGAGGGGCGTTTTGCCTTTCCGCCCCAACACGAATGGGCCTTTTTTCTGCCGATAGGCCCAATGGACTGGTTTTACGCTACCTCGCTGCAGGTGAATGCCAACGGTAAGGCATACGAAGCGGAGACCGGCGGGGGCGTCGGTGGGCCGTTCGAGCTTGAGGGCGACGTGTTAAAGGTTGTTTGCAGAGTCCCGGATACACCCGGTGAGATGGCCTGCTCGTTCGGGTCATAGGCGCAGAAAAAGCCCGGCAGAATACCGGGCTGGGAAGGAAAATTAGCCGCCGAACTGATCCGGGTCGGGACCGAGCCGCTTGCCTTGCTCCAGTTTGGCAATTTCGCCCAGTTCGTCTTTATCAAGGCGGAAATCCCAGACGTCAAAGTTTTCGGCAATACGCGACGGGGTGACCGATTTCGGGATCACCACCAGGCCGTTGTCCAGATGCCAGCGGATAACAATCTGCGCCGGGGTTTTACCGTACTTGTCTGCGAGATCGCGAATGATTTTCTGATCGAAAACGCCTTCGCCGCCCTGCGCCAGCGGACTCCAGGATTCCGTCTGGATTTTATGCGTCGCATTCCAGGCGTGAAGCTGGCGCTGTTGCATCAGCGGGTGCAGCTCGATCTGGTTGATCACCGGCGTGACGCCCGTTTCATCGATCAGTCGTTGCAGATGATTGACCTGGAAGTTGCAGACGCCGATGCTCTTGATTAACCCCTCTTTTTGCAGATCGATCATACCCTGCCAGGCGTCAACGTAATGATCGATTGCCGGAACCGGCCAGTGCATCAGATACAGATCAAGGTAGTCGAGCTGAAGTTTTTCCAGACTCTCCTGCAGGGCTTCACGCGGACGTTTTTGATCGTCATTCCACAGCTTGGTGGTGATGAACAGTTCATCGCGAGGAACGCCAGCGCTGGCTAATGCTTTGCCCACGCCGTCTTCATTTTTGTATGCGGCGGCGGTGTCTATTGAGCGGTAGCCGACGTCCAGTGCTTTATGAATGGCGGAGACGACCTCGTCGTTACCGGCTTTCCATACGCCTAACCCCAACTGGGGCATTACATTGCCATCCTGAAGCTTAATTACGGTTTGGTTTGCCATTTTTCCTCCTTCATGTGCTCATCACCGGAGGAAGCCTCCGGTGATGCGGTGTGACTTAAGTCTGGACGAAATGTCCAAAAACGAAAGGCAGAGGCGAAAAAAGCTTAGCGCGCGGCTTCGTAAATACGGCGGCTGACGTCAAGTGTAATGTCTTTATTTTCACCGAGTTGCGTCATACCGTGCTCTTCTAACTTCGCCAGCAGCGCCGGGATAGAACTGCCGTCCAGGCCGTAGCCGGAAAGGCGTGTCGGTACGCCAAGCTGCTCGAAGAAGTTGCGCGTCGCCGCAATAGCGGCATCAATACGTTCAGCGTCAGACCCTTCGCGGATGTTCCACACGCGTTCAGCATACTGCAGCAGTTTGGCGCGTTTGGTGTCGCGTTTTTCATTCCACAGCGCGGGCAGCACCACCGCCAGCGTCTGGGCGTGATCGAGACCGTGCATCGCCGTCAGTTCGTGACCGAGCATATGGGTGGCCCAGTCCTGCGGTACGCCTGCGCCAATCAAACCATTCAGCGCCTGCGTCGCCGCCCACATCACGTTGGCGCGCACATCGTAGTTTTCCGGCTCTTTCAGCGCTTTCGGACCGTCTTCGATCAGCGTCAGCAGGATGCCTTCCGCAAAGCGATCCTGAATTTTGGCGTCAATCGGATAAGTCACGTATTGCTCAACGGTATGGACAAAGGCATCAACTACGCCGTTCGCCACCTGGCGCGGCGGCAGGGTGTAGGTGTATACCGGATCCAGTACGGCGAAGACTGGCTGCACGTGTTCGGAATGAAACGCCTGTTTGTCACCGGTAGTTTTGCGCGAAATCACCGCGCCTTTGTTGGATTCAGAACCGGTGGCGGGTAGCGTCAGCACGGAGCCCATCGGGATGGCGCTTTTAATCTCGCTGCCGCTGGTTTGCAGAATGCGCCACGGGTCAATGTCTGTCGGATAGTGTGCCGCTGCGGCAATAAATTTGGTGCCGTCAAGCACCGAACCGCCGCCCACCGCCAGCAGGAAGGTAACCTTGTCTTCGCGGGCGATTTTCACCGCGTTCATCAGGGTTTCATAAGACGGGTTTGGCTCAATGCCGCCAAACTCACGCACGTCCATGCCTTTCAGCGCATCCTGAACCTGAGCCAGCACGCCAGTCTTTTTCACGCTGCCGCCGCCATAGGTGATCATGACACGCGCGTCCTGTGGGATTTGATCGCGCAGGTCGGCAATCGCGCCTTTACCAAACAGAATGCGGGTTGGGGTATGCAGATTAAAGTTATTCATTGCTCGTTCCCTTATGTGGGTAAAAAGAGGGCAGGCGTCGGTCTGCCTGATGGAAACATTGTGGGCGTCCCCACGCTGCCTCTCAATGCTCATTTCTGCCAATGTTTTGCCTATTCCTCCAGAACGCTGGAGAAAAACACTAAATTTGCGCACAATCAATTCATCGATACTCGTTGCGAAAATAAGCCGTCATGAACCGTGAAGAGATTTGTCTGTTGCTGACAGATAAAATTAAACATCTGAAAGATAGTGAGAAAAACCAGGGGGAGCGGTTGCCGGACATCCGCCTGCTGTACGGCACTGAGCCGGGGCCGCGCACGCCGGTGATGTACGATCCCGGCATCATATTTCTCTTTTCGGGCCATAAAATTGGTTATATCAACGAGCGCGTTTTCCGTTATGACGCTAATGAATATCTGCTGCTGACGGTGCCGTTGCCGTTTGAATGTGAAACCTATGCGACGCCGGAGGTGCCGCTGGCTGGCATTCGCATTAACGTCGACATGCTGCAGCTACAGGAACTGCTGATGGACATCGGCGAGGATGAACGTTTTCAGCCGTCGATGGCGGCAAGCGGGATTAACTCTGCAACGCTGTCTGATGAGATCCTGTGCGCGGCGGAACGCCTGCTGGACGTGATGGAGCGACCGCTCGACGCGCGTATTTTAGGGAAACAGATTATCCGTGAGATCCTGTATCACGTGCTGACCGGACCACGTGGCGGCGCGCTGTTGGCGCTGGTGAGCCGACAAACCCATTTCAGCCTGATCAGCCGGGTGATAAAGCGCATTGAGAACAAATACACCGAGAGCCTGAACGTCGAGCAACTGGCGGCGGAGGCCAATATGAGCGTGTCGGCGTTTCACCATAACTTTAAGTCGGTGACCAGCACATCACCGTTGCAGTACCTGAAAACGTATCGGCTGCATAAGGCCCGGATGATGATTCTTCATGACGGTATGAAGGCCAGCGCGGCGGCGATGCGGGTGGGTTATGAAAGCGCGTCGCAGTTCAGCCGCGAGTTTAAGCGCTACTTCGGCGTCACGCCGGGAGAAGATGCGGCGCGGATCCGCACTTTACAAGGAAGTTAACCTGCCTGTTCCACGCCGGATAAGCGAAGCGCTATCCGGCATTCAGCATTCAGGCGTTGCAGTATTTCTTTTTGATCACCACGACCAGCGTGCCCAGTAAACCCGCTGCTAACAGGACGATCGGCAGGATCATTAAAAAAGTCATCACCTGGTCTTCGTGACGCTTCACAAACGGGATCATGCTCAGCGCGTAGCCAAAGCTGGTGACCACGCCGACCCATAGCAGCCCGCTCAGCCAGTTAAAGAACTGGAAGCGGCGATTGGAAAGCCCGGAAATGCCCGCCATGGTTGGCAGCAGGGTACGCACGAAGGCCAGAAAACGGCCAGCCAGCAGCGCCAGCAGGCCGTGGCGGTCGAACATGCAGGTCGCGCGTTGGTGATATTTCGCCGGCAACTGCGCCAGCCAGCCTTTTACCGTTTTGGTATTGCCCAGCCAGCGTCCCTGAATATAGCTCAGCCAACAGCCCAGGCTGGCGGCGGTCGTCAGTATGAACAGCGTCGGGACAAAGCTCATCACCCCTTGCGCAACCAGCGCGCCCGCCAGCAGCAGCAAACTGTCGCCAGGCAAGAATGAGGCCGGTAACAGGCCATTTTCTAAAAACAGCGTGGCGAACATCACAAAGTAGACGACGCTAACAATATGGGGATCCGCCAGCGCCGCAAAATCGTGTTGCCAGAGCGCAGCGATAATATCTTGAATGACAGACATGGACTTTCCTGTGGAACAGCGTTTACGCCCCTGAGCCGAACGGAATGGGCGCTTAATTTACCCATTATACTCCCTTACAGGCCCGGATGCCTTGATCCGAGGCGCAACAAATGCAGACAATTTCGGTCGATGTGTCTGCATTCATGTCCATTGGCGTCAATATTATACGATGCGGGAGAAACCGGCGGCTAAATCTGCAATCAGATCGTCAACATTCTCTAAACCAATATGCAAACGGATGAGCGTGCCGTCGAAATCGACGTTGCCTTGCGGGCGGATCTCCGCAATCTGTTCCGGCTGGTTCGCCAGAATCAACGACTCAAAGCCGCCCCACGAGTAGGCCATGCTGAACAGACTAAAGTGATCGAGATAGGCGGAGAGTTCTTCGTTGGTCAGCTTTTTGTTCAGCACAAACGAGAACAGCCCGCTGCTGCCCGTAAAGTCTCGTTTCCAGTATTCATGACCTTTGCTCCCGGGCAGGGCCGGGTGATTCACTCGCGCCACCTGGGGGTGCGCGGCCAGCCACTCGGCAACCCTGAGGCTACTTTCATGGTGCTGACGCAGACGCACGCCGAGCGTGCGCAGTCCGCGACTGGTGATATAAGCGGTGTCGGCGTCGACCATTTGTCCCATCAGATAGGCGTTTTCACGCAGTTGATCCCAGCAGCGGGCATTAGCGACCGCCGTGCCGATCATCGCGTCTGAATGACCAACCAGATACTTTGTCGCGGCCTGTATAGAGATGTCGATGCCGAAGTCGAGCGCGTTGAACAGGATCCCCGCCGCCCAGGTATTATCGATCATAATGATGGCCTCCGGCGCGACGCGTCTTACCGCGCTGACGATCGCCGGAACATCATGCACTTCCATCGTAATGGAGCCGGGCGACTCCAGAAACACCACTTTGGTGTTGGGCTGAATATGCTTTGCGATATCCGCGCCGACGAGAGGATCGAACCAACTGGTGGTCACGCCAAGTTTGCCGAGGATTTTGCGGCAGAAATCCTGACTCGGTTCATAGGCGGTGTTGGTCATCAGCACATGATCGCCTTGTTCCACAAACGCCAGAATGGTATTGGCGACCGCCGCAGCGCCGCAGGGAAACAGCGCGCATCCGGCGCCGCCTTCCAGTTCACACATCGCTTCCTGGAGTGAGAAATGCGTGAGCGTGCCGCGACGTCCGTAAAACAGTTCGCCGTTTGCACGGTTACGGGTGGCGTGTTTTTTGGCTTCAACGGTGTCGAAGACCAGCGATGAGGCGCGCTGAATCACGCTGTTGACGGAGCCGAGAGTGTACTTCTTACGGCGTCCCGCGCTGACCAGTCGGGTCTCCAGTTGCTTATCTGCCATGTCAGTTTTTCCTGTTTTTATACGTCTGGATGTCTAAACTACCACGAATGACAAAATGCGCATCCCGTCCTCTTATATAAAGCACAATATTTTCCCAAATTCTCCGCTCGTGATGTTTTACTGCGTAAGCGCAAGGAAAAGAAACCAAAGGTGCGGCACTATGTAAATAGTAATGAGAACGACTATCAATTCGACGTCGTTTTGATATTATTATGCTCAGATTTTGTGATTTGCGTCCTGGAGATACAGAGTGGGTAATAATTTGATGCAGACGGATCTCTCCGTCTGGGGTATGTATCAGCACGCCGATATCGTAGTGAAGTGCGTGATGATTGGTCTGATTCTGGCGTCAGTGGTCACCTGGGCTATCTTCTTCAGTAAAAGCGTGGATTTCTTCTCCCAGAAGCGTCGCCTGAAGCGTGAACAGCAACTGCTGGCGGAAGCCCGCTCTCTGGATCAGGCAAGCGATATTGCCGCTAAGTTCGGCGCGAAAAGCCTGAGTACCCAGTTGCTCAACGAAGCGCAGAACGAGCTGGAGCTGTCTGAAGGCAGCGAAGACAACGAAGGGATCAAAGAGCGTACCGGTTTTCGCCTTGAGCGTCGCGTTGCGGCGGCAGGACGTCAGATGGGACGCGGAAATGGTTACCTGGCGACCATCGGGGCGATCTCCCCGTTTGTCGGTTTGTTCGGTACCGTATGGGGTATCATGAACAGTTTCATCGGTATCGCCCAAACGCAAACCACTAACCTTGCTGTGGTCGCGCCGGGTATCGCTGAAGCGCTGCTGGCGACCGCGATTGGTCTGGTTGCTGCGATTCCAGCCGTCGTCATCTATAACATTTTCGCCCGTCAGATTGGCGGTCTGAAAGCAACGCTCGGCGATATCGCCGCGCAGGTGCTGCTGCTGCAAAGCCGCGACCTGGACCTGGATGCAAGCGCCTCCGCGCATCCGGTACGTACCGCGCAGAAATTACGTGTAGGATAACGTTTCATGGCAATGCGTCTTAACGAAAACCTGGACGATAACGGTGAAATGCATGAAATCAACGTGACGCCGTTTATCGACGTCATGCTGGTGCTGCTGATCATCTTTATGGTGGCGGCCCCGCTGGCGACGGTGGATGTGAAGGTGAATCTGCCCGCATCTTCCAGCACGCCGCAGCCGCGTCCGGAAAAACCGGTGTATCTGTCAGTGAAAGCCGACAACAGCATGTTTATCGGTAACGATCCGGTGACCGAAGAAAGTATGATTGCGGAGCTTAACGCCCTGACGGAAGGGAAGAAGGACACCACGATTTTCTTCCGCGCGGACAAAACCGTGAACTACGAAACCATGATGAAGGTCATGGATACGCTGCATCAGGCGGGGTATCTGAAGATTGGCCTGGTCGGGGAAGAGGTCGCGAAGGCGAAATAACCGGCGCTTTTCGCTGACTGAAGAAGTAGGCCGGGTAAGGCAAAGCCGCTACCCGGCTTTTTTATGGCCTGATGGCGCGTCGCGTATCAGGCCAATGGTTTACCGTACTCTACTAGCCTAAATGCTCACCGCCGCACACGCCGTGTACTTCTGCGGTCACATAGCTTGATTCCTGACTCGCCAGATAGACATAGACCGGCGCCAGTTCCGCGGGCTGACCAGCGCGCTTCATGGGCGTCTGCCGACCAAACTGCGGAATTTTATCCTGCGTCTGACCGCCCGAGATTTGCAGTGCGGTCCAGATAGGGCCGGGCGCGACAACGTTTACCCGGATCCCTTTCCCGGCGACCTGTTTCGCCAGACCCCGGCTGTAGTTGAGGATCGCCGCCTTAGTCGACGCATAGTCCAGCAGATGCGGGCTTGGCTGATACGCCTGAATTGACGAGGTGGTGATAATGCTGGCGCCTTTCGGCAGCAACGGGATGGCCTCTTGCGTGATCCAGAACAGCGCAAACACGTTCACCGCAAAGGTTTTCTGGAACTGTTCACTTGTCAGGTCCTTAATTTCAGGAATCGCCACCTGTTTACCGGCGACCAGCGCCAGCGTATCCAGACCCCCCAGCGCCTCGCGCGCCTTATGTACCAGCGAGCGGGCAAAGGATTCATCGCTCAGATCGCCGGGAATAAGCACCGCTTTGCGCCCGCTCTCTTCAATAAGGGCTTTAACCTGTTGCGCGTCCTCTTCTTCCGCTGGCAGATAGTTTATCGCCACGTCTGCGCCTTCACGCGCGTAAGCAATGGCGGCAGCCCGTCCTATGCCGGAGTCGCCCCCTGTCACCAGTGCCTTACGATCTTTAAGGCGACCGCTGCCCACGTAGCTTTTTTCGCCACAGTCAGGCACTGGGGTCATTTTCGCCTGTACGCCTGGCGCGGGCTGTTTCTGTTGGGGATATTCACCGGTGTAGTACTGTGTGGTGGGGTCTTGTAGAGTCGACATGCCATTTCTCCCTTCAGGTTAATCATACCTTAAGGGTAGACGCTATGCGGGAAAGCGGGGGGAACCAGGACGATCCTGATCGCCCGGACAGGCTACGTTTTCTTTACGACGAGTTGTTCATCCAGCGCGACGCTGGTGATATTCAGCGTGCGGTAGCGACCTTCGGCAAGCTTACGCGTCAGGCGCAGCGTCGCCGTTTCGCGATCCAGCAGTTGTTGCCAGTGGCTTTCCAGACGCCTCATGATTTTGTCATGTAATTCAGGGCGTTGCCGAATAAGGGCATTTATCACCGCGCCGTAAATTTCTTCCTTAATTTGCAGCGCGTACATTTCCCGACGGTTCTGCCACTTCAACCGAACCAGCGCCGCAGGAATGGACGTCGCTTCCTGCGCCACGTTTTCCAGCAGCGCATTCTTATGCGCGACCAGTGCCGCAAGATTCTGCTTTAAGGCAAATTGATCGCTTTTATTATCGTCCAAAGCCAGATAGACATTGTTATCTTCAACATCTTTGATCATTGTTCATCATCCAGAGAATAAAAAATCGGGGAAGATTTTTCTCGCGTAATTAAATTAAGCCAAATTTCGTTGCCATTTTCATTAATATGGTTGGTGGTGTCAGCCAATATTTTACTTAAGGTCTGGGCATCAATGTCACCTTCCGCCTGTAAGGTATTAATCACACGGGCAAAGGTTTCAATTTTTGCCACCCGACACAGGCGTTCTTTAAAATGGCGATCGTGTTCTTCGAGCAGCATATTTTTAGATTGCCCGGTAGATGCCGCGCTAATTAAAATATCGGCTTCGTAATCGCGAAGGTTTTTCTTTCCCTGAGTGAAATTATTAGCGTTTTCTGCGGATCCTTCCGTCTGGCCTGACGCAGACAGATGAAAACGCGGCGGGACAAGATGCTCGGGAAGCATGTCACATTATCCTTTATTATCAGGTGTATAATTATTCTTATTGACAGGTCGCGTTGACAATAACATGGGGTAATTTTAAAATCAAAAAAAATGGAGCCATTTTATGAACAGTATTTTTTATTCTGTTATTACTCTGCTATTGCTCACCGGGGTCATACTTTTTTTAATACGCGAGTTTAATAAGCCGCGCGGTGCCGAAGAACATTCTCCCGACGTTCCACTCCCGCCGTTAACCAAAGACGAGGGGGAAGATCATTTTTCCACGCTGATGAATGCCATTACGCCGGTATGGTACTGGCGGGTTAATCATGAATATATTGATTTCCTGCACGCCACGGTAAAGCGAATGACAATGGCGCAATTGAATGAAACCCCCGGGCTATTTGATGCCCAGCGTCGCTGTAGCGATCTCAATTCCGCCGTGTATAAATACTACGACACGATAAAGAAACGCTGCCTGAATGGTGAAAAAGTGCCGCATTCCGATCTGGATGTCCTCAATCTGCGACAGTGCTTCCGGGAATTTAGCCTTGAAGCCTATCCGTCGCTGGTGGCGCTGGTGTGGCCCGAGTATCAGCGCCCGTGGATCACCCCCGGGGAAGTTTAAGGGATGTTGATCTGATGTTGCCATGTTGAGATATACTGTTCCCCGGTTTTGCTACATGACAGGAATATATGGAACGCTTTCTCGAAAACGTAATGTACGCGTCTCGCTGGTTGCTCGCCCCCGTCTACTTTGGTCTGTCGCTTGCGCTGGTGGCGCTGGCGCTGAAGTTCTTTCAGGAGATCTTTCACGTCCTGCCTAACGTCTTTTCGATGGCGGAAGCGGACCTGATTCTGGTGCTGCTGTCGCTGGTGGATATGACCCTCGTCGGCGGGTTGCTGGTGATGGTGATGTTTTCCGGTTACGAAAATTTCGTCTCACAGCTGGATATCTCAGAAGGTCGGGAAAAGCTCAACTGGCTGGGGAAAATGGATGCGACCTCGCTGAAAAACAAAGTGGCCGCGTCGATTGTGGCGATCTCTTCTATCCATCTTCTGCGCGTGTTTATGGACGCGAAAAACGTGCCGGACAATAAGCTGATGTGGTATGTGATTATCCACCTCACCTTTGTGCTGTCGGCGTTTGTAATGGGTTATCTCGACAGACTCACCCGGCATAAACACGAGTAAGCGATCTTCACTCCTCGCGCCGGATGGCGGTAGCGCCATCCGGCAGGGTGTCTCGCCCGACGGCGATGACGGTTTATTTGTCGGAGGACGCCTGCCACAGATTCAGTTGGCCGTCCGCGACATGCTTATCAATCTGCGCCAGTTCCTCGGCGGTAAACGCCAGATTCTTCAGCGCCTGTACGTTTTCTTCCAGCTGTTCAGGGCGGCTCGCGCCAATGAGTACCGAAGTGACGCGCTCATCTTTTAGCAGCCAGCTTAACGCCATTTGCGCCATCGACTGACCGCGCTGTTGCGCCATGGCGTTGAGCAGGCGCAGGCTGCTGAGATTCGCTTCCGTCAGCATGTTTTCCGTCAGGCCGCGCACTTTTTTCCCTTCGCGCTGCATCCGTGAGCCTTCCGGGATACCGTTTAAATATTTACCGGTTAACAGTCCCTGCGCCAGCGGGGTAAACGCGATACAGCCAACGCCATTTTCCGCCAGCGTATCCAGCAGGCCGCTTTTATCCACCCAGCGATTCAGCAGGTTATAGGAAGGCTGATGAATCAACAGCGGGATCTTCCACTCGCGAAGCAGCGTCGCCATTTTCTGCGTGCGTTCCGGTGAGTAAGAAGAGATACCCACATACAGCGCTTTACCGCTTTGTACGGCGTGGGCGAGCGCTGAGGCGGTTTCTTCCATGGGCGTGTTTTCATCCACGCGATGCGAGTAAAAGATATCAACGTAATCCAGCCCCATGCGCTTCAGGCTTTGATCGAGGCTGGCGAGCAGGTACTTACGTGAGCCGCCGGAGCCATAGGGACCAGGCCACATGTCGTAACCGGCTTTGGTGGAAATGATCAGTTCGTCGCGAAAAGGGGCGAAATCGGTGCGCAACAGGCGACCGAAATTTTCTTCCGCACTGCCCGGCGGCGGACCATAGTTATTGGCTAAGTCGAAGTGGGTAATACCCAGATCGAAAGCTTTACGCAGCAGTGCGCGCTGAGAATCCAGCGCCTGCACGTGGCCGAAACTGTGCCACAGGCCGAGCGACAGGGCGGGCAGCCGGAGTCCGCTTTTACCACAGTAGCGGTAAAGCATAGTGTCGTAGCGGTCAGGGGAGGCGTTCCAGGACATGATGTCTCCTTTCTTGTGATGAATTTTCGAAACAGCGTTTTCATTCTATGCTTATCAAATCACAAATCCTGGAGATATGCGATGGCCCGTCTGACCGCGAAAGATTTTCCGCAAGAACTGCTCGACTACTACGACTATTACGCGCACGGGAAGATCTCAAAACGAGAGTTTCTCAACCTCGCGGCAAAATATGCCGCCGGCGGGGTGACGGCGCTGGCGCTGTTCAACATGCTCAGACCCAATTACGCGCTGGCTGAGCAGGTGAAATTCACCGATCCCGCTATCCTGCCGGAGTACATCCACTACCCGTCGCCAAACGGGCACGGCGATGTGCGCGGCTATCTGGTAAAACCGGCAAAAACGACGGGTAAGGTTCCGGCTGTGGTGGTCGTACATGAAAACCGCGGGCTGAATCCTTATATTGAAGATGTAGCGCGGCGGGTGGCGAAAGCGGGCTATATAGCGCTGGCGCCGGATGGTTTAAGCTCGGTTGGGGGGTATCCCGGAAACGATGAAGAAGGAAAAGCCTTACAGCAAAAGGTCGATCCGACGAAGCTGATGAACGACTTTTTTGCCGCCATTGAGTTTATGCAGAAACACCCAGACGCTACGGGCAAGGTCGGGATCACCGGTTTTTGCTATGGCGGCGGGGTATCAAATGCCGCCGCTGTGGCGTATCCGGAGCTGGCGTGCGCGGTGCCGTTTTATGGTCGCCAGGTCGCAGCGGCGGACGTGCCGAAGATCAACGCGCCGATTTTGCTACATTATGCCGAGCGGGATAAAAATATTAATGAAGGCTGGCCCGCCTATGAGGCCGCACTGAAAGCGAATAATAAGGTTTATCAAGCCTGGATTTATCCCGGCGTAAATCACGGATTTCATAACGACTCAACCCCACGCTATGACGAACCCGCGGCCGAACTGGCCTGGAAGCGCACGCTGGCGTGGTTTGAGACGTATTTGCGCTAAAGCCCGGCGACGCGACGCCTGCCGGGCTTTTGGTGGGGTTAGCCGGGTAAGGCGAAGCCGCCACCCGGCAATTCAGGCATCAGAAGCTATAGCTCATCCCTGCCTGGACGCTGGCGTCGTTATCCACATCACCGGTTCCCACATACACGCCGGTATTTAACGTGACGTTGTGGGCGATGGTGGCGTTGATGCCTGCGCCAAAAATGCCCATCGTGTTGTTGTGGCCTGTGGTGTTGTGATAGTCCGCCGCCTTGATGTCGGTATCGTCGCTGAACTCTTTCTGGAAGCGCGCGTCAATCCACGGCATCAGCTGTACGCCTTTGTTCAGATCGCGAAGCGTGGTGGTCAGACGGACGCCAGCGCCGCCGTTCCAGGAAGACACCTGACTGTCAGAGAAGGTGATCTCCTGATCGGAGAAGCCGTCGGCTTTGGTCTGATCCCAGCCCAGAGTGGCATACGGCTGCAGCAGGGTTTCGCCCGGCAGCAGGACGTTTACGCCGGTACGCGCTTGCGCCATATACAGGCTTCCGTCGGTCGAGCCGTTCAGCGCTTCTGTCATCCCGCTGGTATTGCCGGTGACGTTGTTGGCAGACAGCGAATAACGCATATCGCCATAGCTGACGCTACCGTCCGCAAACAGTCCCCAGGTATCGCCATTCAGCGCCTGCTGCCATCCGCCGTACAGGCTGTAGTAATTCCCGTACACGCTGTCCTTGAAGCTGTCGGCGCTGTCGCTGGTGTCCTGCACGCGGCTGCGGGTCCAGGCCAGGGCGATACCGCCAGTGACGCTGTCGCCATTAGTTAAATGCGCCGTCCAGTCCACACCACCCTGCGCGCCCTGGGTAACGCTCTTGTAGTCGACATCGTTGCTGAAATTACCGTTCTGGTACAGGAAATCGCCCCATACCTGCGCTCCCTCCTGTTGTTCGCCCAACAGGCTGGCCAGATGTACCTGGTTCATGTGATTGCTGATGTCGTCAGCGACCTGATGACCCGCCTGTTCAGCCGCATCCAGACCGGCAATTAACCCCTGCACGTCGCTGGCCAGCGAACCTTGCGCGCTGTTAAACAGAATATTCCAGCTCTGGCTGTCACTGGCTTTCAGCATGGCCTGTGGCGCGCTGTCGGCGGCGACAATGTCCAGACTGTTGTCGTAGTTGTACGCGCCGCTGCGATTTTCCACTGTCTGCTGGCCGTTAGTGAACGTGGCGCCCGCATAGTCCTGCGGCGCAGCAGTGCCGGTGGTCGTAAATGTCCCAAGAAGAACGCCGGAACGATTGATCGCAGACGGCGTGATGCTGTTGACCACCACGGCGTTATTACTGCCAGTGATCGTGCCGAAGTTAACGAAACTGTCGGTGCTCATGCTGACCGAGGCATTGCTCCCGGTGGTGCTGGCGATCAGGCTTGATCCGTTTTGCAGATCCCAGGTGGTTGCGTCGTTGATTTTGTCGATGCTGATGCTGTTATCGCTGGTGGTGTTTACCGTTTCGAACTGGCTTATCTGACCGGTGATCGAACTGCCCGCGTCCATGGACAGCGTATCGCTGCCGTCGCCGCCGTCCACGTTGCCGTTAACGTGAGACTGATTGGTCAGCACCAGCGTGTCGTCGCCTTTACCGGTGGTAACATCGCCGTTGACGTTGGCGTTGTTTTGCAGCGTGATGGTGGTATTGCCTTTATTGGCGCTGGTGTTGACGTCACCGTTGATGGTGCTGTTGTCCAGCAGAAGGGAATTGGTGGAATCACCGGCCAGAGTGACGTTCCCGTTAATCACGCTTTGATTGGTGAGTGAAAGGCTGGCGTACCCTTTTTCATTCACGACGCCAATATCGCCGGTCACGGTGCTGTTATTCATCGTCAGGCTGGTGTGGGTAGTGCCCAGCATGGCGACGGTAACGTCGCCAAACGCGTCAAGGTTGAGATCTTTAAAGATTGTCTTACTCAAAAATTGTGACGCTTTTTCAACATCCTGCGCCACTTCACTGTCGGTACCGTCGACGGAGGCATTGGTGAGCGAGAGTGTCGTATCCGATTTTTCGCTACCGGCATAAATACCGCCTTTATCCAATGAACTGTCGCTCATGGATATTGTCTGAACCCCATTACCGCCGCTGATAATACTGCCGTGCAGATCGCTGCCGTTAATAATATTGGCGGTATGATAGCCATTATCCTGCGGATCGAGATAGATAGACGCACCCATCATGTAGTCTTTTTTATTCGGATAAAGCACATCGTCGTTTTCGCCATTCAGGGTTGAATGATCAACGGTGACGGTAGTGTTCGTGGTCTTTTTAATATTGCCGACTTCAATCATATCCACTTTCGCGCCGTTGGTGACGGTGATATTTGCCGTCCCGCCATTGCTTCCCTGAATATAGCTGCCGGTCATATCGGTGCCGTTGACAGTTAATGATTGGGTTTCTCCGGTGTTGAAATGCCCGTTCATGAAGATCGACCCGGAGGTTGGGTCCGCCATTACGGCGTTAGCGACACCGTTATCTTGTTGGTAAACGTTAATACCGTCCTTGGACTTTGCAGCCCGTAGACCGCAGGTTTGCGACGTATCGTCACCAACGCACTGCGTGCTGGAGGCAGCAGAAACACAGGAACTGAAGGAAGCTAAAGCCACTAATACACATTGCGAGAGCAACGTGCGGTTCATTAATTTGCGCATTTTTTATTCCATTAATATCAAGATAAATCCGCTTTCTTTTTAATGGAAATGCGTTCATTTAAGAATCTTCTGAAAGGAGAGTGATGTAATAAAATCTTAAAATGGTTTTAAGAAAAAATAATGTTTTAATCGCGGTCTGATAAATTAATTATCATGAATACATTTTTCTCGTGAATGTTTTAGCTGAAATAATAAGCTGTTTATGCCAATTTTATCCAGCAACATCGATATAGTTCAAAAGAATGCCTCAAACCCAATAATTCTTTAGGGGTATTTCGGTAATTTACTGCGCGGCTGTTTTACATTTTTACAACTATTGAAAGATAAAAACACGTTAACGCAATGTGGATTTCTCGCCCGGCGATTATCGTTTTCATTAACTTTCTTGTGGAGTAAAAATTTTTATAAAATTACGCGCGAAAAATTATACCTTCGCCGCTTCCTGCCGATAACGAGGTTAGACGCGCCTCTGGGCGACTTCTCCCTCACGGCAAGGAAAACATATGTACATGCTTCGCAATTTCACTATCCGGGTTGTCATGCTGACGATCCTCGGCATTTTCTGTTTAATGTGGGTCGGTGTGGGGCTTTACAGCACCTGGTCTCTTTCTCGCGTCGCGGAGGGCAACGAGGTGGATCGCCATCTTGTTCGCCAGATGACGGTGCTCAGCCAGGGCAACGATCAGTATTTTCGCTTCGTGACCCGTCTCAGCCGCGCCATGGACGTTAAAATCGGCGGAGGGACGCCCGATTTTACGCCCGTACAACAGGCGCTGGATAACATGAGTAAAAAGTTACAGGAGATGAAAACCCTTTCTCCAGGCCCGATGGATCCCCAGGTTGCCGCCGATGTGCTGGCTAAATGGCAGCATCTGCTCGATAAAGGCGTCACGCCGCAAATGCAACTTGCGCAGCAGGGCACGCTGACCGCGTGGAGTGCGCAGGCGAATAACGTGACGCCAGCATTGAGCCGCGCCTTCGGCGCAAGCGCAGAGCGGTTCAATATCGCCGCTGCGGTCATGCTCGATCAAACCCGGGTTATGGTCGATGGCAAAACGGCGGTGATCCGCACGCTGATCGTCAGCGCGGTAATACTGGGAATTGCGATCCTGTTTTTTACCGACCGCTACCTTGTGGCGATGCTGGTGAAACCGTTGGGGCGGATCCGTCAGCAGTTTCGCCAGATAGCCCAGGGCGATCTCAGCCAGCCGATTGACGATATTGGGCGTAACTGTGTGGGCCAGTTGGTGCCCCTACTGCGAGCGATGCAGGACAGTTTACGCGAGGCGGTCAGCGCGATTCGCGCAGGCAGCGATAATATCTGGCGGGGAGCGACCGAAATTTCCAGCGGCAACAACGATCTCTCATCGCGTACCGAGGAGCAGGCCGCCGCGCTGGAAGAGACCGCCGCCAGTATGGAACAGCTAACCGCGACGGTAAAACTGAACGCGGATAACGCGCGTCAGGCCAGCCAGCTTGCGGACTCGGCCTCCCGTACCGCCAGCCAGGGTGGTTCGCTGGTGTCAGACGTGGTGGACACCATGAACGGCATTTCCGCCAGCTCGAAGCAGATTGCCGAAATTACCACCGTGATTAACAGTATTGCCTTTCAGACCAATATTCTCGCCCTCAATGCGGCGGTCGAAGCCGCGCGTGCCGGTGAACAGGGGCGTGGATTCGCGGTGGTTGCCGGTGAAGTGCGTAACCTGGCAAGTCGCAGCGCGAATGCCGCGAAAGAGATCGAAACGCTGATCGCCGAATCCGTTCGCCGTGTCGATCAGGGGGCGCAACTGGTGAAAGACACCGGTTCGACCATGGAGGCGATTCTGCGCGGGGTGTCAGAAGTGGAGGCCATAATGAAGCAAATCGCTTCGGCTTCAGAAGAGCAGAGTAAAGGCATTTCGCAGGTTGGCGTCGCCATTACGCAGATGGATGGCGTCACGCAGCAAAATGCCGCGTTGGTGGAACAGGTTTCTGCCGCCGCCGCCGCGCTGGAGCGTCAAACCGAAGAACTTCAGCGTTCGGTGCAAAAATTCCGTCTTTCGCAAAGCGATAACGCTGACTTTCGAACCGAACATTGATCCGAAAGGGGTATTGGGCCGGTTTTATTAATTACACTACCGGCTACTCCCTTCGTTTTAGTATTCCTGCGCAGTATCATAGACTACATAACCATAATAAAAATGTGGTAAATGGCGCACCGATCGCAATAACGTTTGCGCGATTGATGCAAAATAAAAGCCAGGTCTTCGCAACGGAATAACTATAAAATGACTGGAGATAATACTCTCATTAATTCTCACGGCGTTAACCGTCGTGATTTCATGAAGCTTTGTGCAGCACTCGCCGCCACCATGGGGCTCAGCAGCAAAGCCGCCGCAGAAATGGCCGAATCGGTATCCCGTCCGCAGCGCCCGCCAGTTATCTGGATTGGCGCTCAGGAGTGTACGGGGTGTACCGAATCCCTCCTTCGTGCGACCCACCCCACGGTAGAAAACCTTGTTCTGGAGACCATCTCTCTGGAGTATCACGAGGTGCTTTCCGCCGCGTTCGGCCATCAGGTTGAAGAGAATAAACACAACGCGCTTGAGAAGTATAAAGGGCAGTATGTGTTGGTCGTCGATGGTTCCATTCCCTTAAAAGATAACGGTATTTACTGCATGGTTGCCGGTGAGCCGATTGTGGACCATATCCGCAAAGCGGCGGAAGGCGCGGCGGCGATTATCGCTATCGGCTCCTGTTCCGCCTGGGGCGGCGTCGCCGCTGCGGGCGTGAACCCAACCGGCGCGGTGGGTCTGCAGGAAGTACTGCCAGGCAAAACCGTGATCAACATTCCAGGCTGTCCGCCGAACCCGCATAACTTCCTGGCGACGGTCGCGCACATCATCACTTACGGTAAGCCGCCGAAGCTGGATGCGAAAAATCGTCCCACCTTCGCCTATGGCCGCCTGATCCACGAGCACTGTGAGCGCCGTCCGCACTTCGATGCCGGTCGCTTTGCCAAAGAGTTCGGCGATGAAGGTCACCGTGAAGGATGGTGCCTCTATCATCTTGGCTGTAAAGGACCGGAAACCTGGGGCAACTGCTCCACGCTGCAGTTCTGCGACGTAGGCGGCGTGTGGCCGGTGGCGATCGGGCATCCTTGCTACGGCTGTAACGAAGAGGGCGTGGGATTCCATAAGGGCATTCACCAGCTTGCTCACGTGGAAAACCAGACACCGCGTTCCGAAAAACCAGACGTAAATATGAAAGAAGGCGGCAACGTCTCTGCCGGCGCCATTGGCTTACTCGGCGGCGTCGTCGGACTTGTGGCAGGCGTCAGCGTGATGGCGGTGCGTGAACTGGGTCGTCAGCAAAAGAAAGATAACGCTGACTCACGGGGAGAATAACCGTGAACAGACGTAACTTTATTAAAGCAGCCTCCAGCGGGGCATTGCTGTTAGGCGCCGCGCCGTCTGTCAGCCATGCGGCTGCGCAAAACCGCCCGCCGATCCCCGGTTCACTCGGTATGTTGTATGACTCGACGCTGTGTGTCGGCTGTCAGGCCTGCGTGACTAAATGTCAGGACATCAACTTTCCGGCGCGTAACCCCGAAGGGGAACAGACCTGGTCAAACAACGACAAACTGTCGCCCTACACCAATAACATTATTCAGGTGTGGCGTAGCGGCGACGGCGTGAACAAAGACCAGGTCGATAACGGCTATGCGTACATTAAGAAACAGTGTATGCACTGCGTCGACCCTAACTGCGTCTCTGTCTGCCCGGTTTCCGCGCTGAAAAAAGATCCGAAAACCGGCATCGTCCATTACAACAAAGACGTCTGTACCGGTTGCCGCTATTGCATGGTCGCGTGTCCGTACAACGTGCCGAAGTACGACTACAACAACCCGTTTGGCGCGCTACACAAGTGTGAACTGTGTAACCAGAAAGGTGTTGAGCGACTCGATAAGGGCGGTCTTCCAGGCTGTGTGGAAGTGTGTCCGGCGGGCGCGGTGATCTTCGGCACTCGCGAAGAGCTGATGGCCGAGGCGAAAAAGCGTCTTTCGCTTGAACCGGGCAGTCAGTATCACTATCCGCGTCAGACCCTGAAAACCGGCGACACCTACGTGCATACCGTGCCGAAGTATTACCCGCATCTGTATGGCGAAAAAGAGGGCGGCGGTACGCAGGTGCTGGTGCTGACCGGGGTACCTTACGAAAATCTGGATCTACCGAAGCTGGATGACCTCTCTACCGGCGCGCGATCCGAACACGTTCAACACACGCTGTATAAAGGCATGATATTACCCCTGGCTGCGCTGGCGGGCTTATCCGTGCTGGTTCGTCGTAACACTAAAAACGACCATCACGACGGAGGAGACGATCATGAGTCATGATCCTAAACCGCTGGGCGGCAAAATTATCAGTAAACCGGTCATTATTTTCGGGCCGCTAATCATCCTTTGTATGCTTCTTATCGTGAAGCGTCTGGTGTTTGGATTGGGGTCCGTCTCCGATCTGAACGGCGGCTTCCCGTGGGGCGTCTGGATCGCCTTCGACCTGCTGATCGGCACTGGCTTTGCCTGTGGCGGCTGGGCGCTGGCATGGGCGGTGTATGTTTTCAACCGGGGACAATACCACCCGCTGGTGCGTCCGGCGCTGCTGGCCAGTCTGTTTGGATATTCGCTGGGCGGTCTGTCTATCACGATTGACGTGGGGCGTTACTGGAACCTGCCGTACTTCTACATTCCGGGTCACTTCAATGTGAACTCGGTACTGTTTGAGACGGCGGTCTGTATGACCATCTACATCGGCGTGATGGCGCTGGAGTTTGCCCCGGCGGTGTTCGAACGCCTGGGCTGGAAAGTGTCGCTGAAGCGTCTGAACAAGGTGATGTTCTTTATCATCGCCCTCGGCGCGCTGCTGCCGACCATGCACCAGTCCTCAATGGGATCGCTGATGATTTCGGCCGGCTACAAGGTGCATCCGTTGTGGCAAAGCTACGAAATGCTGCCGCTGTTTTCGGTGCTAACCGCCTTTATCATGGGCTTCTCAATCGTTATCTTTGAAGGTTCGCTGGTTCAGGCGGGTCTGAAAGGCAACGGTCCGGATGAAAAGAGCTTGTTTATCAAACTGACGAACACCATCAGCGTACTGCTGGCGATATTCGTCGTGCTGCGCTTTGGCGAGCTGATCTATCGCGACAAGTTATCGTACGCGTTCGCAGGCGACCTCTATTCCCTGATGTTCTGGATTGAAGTCGTGCTGATGGTCTTCCCGCTGGTGGTGCTGCGCGTGGCGAAACTGCGCAACGATTCGCGGATGTTGTACCTGTCTGCGCTGAGCGCGCTGCTGGGCTGCGCGACCTGGCGACTCTCCTATTCGCTGGTGGCCTTCAATCCAGGCGGCGGCTACCACTACTTCCCAACCTGGGAAGAACTGTTGATTTCTATTGGTTTTGTGGCTATTGAGATTTGCGCTTACATCGTTCTCATTCGTCTACTGCCGATACTTCCTCCTTTAAAACAAAACGATCATAATCGTCATGAGGCGAGCAAAGCATGAGCCAGAGAATTACTATTGATCCGGTAACCCGTATCGAGGGGCATTTACGCATCGATTGCGAAATCGAAAATGGCGTTGTATCGAAAGCATGGGCGTCCGGCACCATGTGGCGCGGCATGGAAGAGATCGTGAAGAACCGCGATCCGCGCGACGCGTGGATGATTGTGCAGCGCATTTGCGGCGTCTGTACGACCACACATGCCATCTCTTCGGTGCGTGCGGCGGAAAGCGCGCTGAACATCGACGTGCCGGTGAACGCGCAGTATATCCGCAACATTATTCTGGCGGCGCATACCACGCATGACCACATCGTTCACTTTTACCAGCTGTCCGCGCTGGACTGGGTGGACATCACCTCCGCGCTGAATGCCGACCCGGCAAAAGCCGAAGCGCTGCTGAAAGGCGTTTCCAGCTGGCACCTGAACAGCGCGGAAGAGTTCACGAAAGTGCAGAACAAGATCAAAGATCTGGTTGCCAGCGGTCAGTTGGGCATTTTCGCCAACGGCTACTGGGGACATCCGGCGATGAAACTGCCGCCGGAAGTGAACCTGATCGCGGTCGCGCACTACCTGCAGGCGCTGGAATGCCAGCGTGACGCCAACCGTGTGGTGGCGCTGTTGGGCGGTAAAACGCCGCACATTCAGAACCTGGCGGTGGGCGGGGTAGCCAACCCGATCAACCTCGACGGTCTGGGCGTGCTGAACCTTGAACGCCTGATGTACATTAAGTCATTCATCGACAAGCTGAGCGACTTCGTTGAACAAGTGTATAAGGTCGATACCGCGGTGATCGCCGCGTTTTATCCGGAATGGCTGGAACGGGGTAAAGGCGCGGTGAACTACCTGAGCGCGCCGGAATTCCCGACCGACGGCAAAAACGGCAGCTTCCTGTTCCCTGGCGGCTACATTGAAAACGCCGATCTGTCGACCTACCGTCCAATCAGCTCTCACTCCGATGAATACCTGATCAAGGGTATCCAGGAGAGCGCGAAGCACGCCTGGTATAAAGACGAAGCGCCGCAGGCGCCGTGGGAAGGCACCACCATCCCGGAATACAACGGCTGGGCGGATGACGGTAAATATTCGTGGGTGAAATCGCCGACCTTCTACGGCAAAACCGTCGAAGTGGGACCGCTGGCGAATATGCTGGTTAAACTGGCGGCGGGACGCGAGTCCACGCAGGCGAAGCTGAATGAAATTGTCGCTATCTACCAGAAGCTGACCGGTAAAACGCTGGAAGTGGCGCAACTGCACTCCACGCTGGGGCGCATTATTGGCCGTACCGTTCACTGCTGCGAACTGCAGGGTATTTTGCAGAACCAGTACGGCGCGCTGATCGCCAACATTGGTAAAGGCGATCACACTACGTTTGTGAAGCCGGATATTCCGTCCACTGGCGAGTTCAAAGGCGTCGGCTTCCTTGAAGCGCCGCGCGGGATGCTTTCTCACTGGATGGTGATCAAAGACGGCATTATCAGCAACTACCAGGCGGTCGTACCGTCAACGTGGAACTCAGGCCCGCGTAACTTTAACGACGATGTCGGCCCGTATGAACAGTCGCTGGTGGGTACGCCGATTGCCGATCCGGAAAAACCGCTGGAAGTGGTACGTACTATTCACTCTTTCGACCCCTGTATGGCGTGCGCGGTGCATGTTGTCGACGCTGACGGGAACGAAGTGGTCTCTGTGAAGGTTCTGTAATGCGGATTTTAGTCTTAGGGGTCGGCAATATTTTGCTGACCGATGAAGCCATCGGTGTGCGGATCGTTGAAGCGTTAGCGCAGCGATACGTACTGCCGGATTACGTAGAGGTCCTCGATGGCGGCACGGCGGGAATGGAATTGCTGGGTGACATGGCGAACCGCGATCATCTGATTATCGCGGACGCCATTGTGTCCAGAAAAAACACGCCGGGTACGATCATGGTCCTGCGGGACGATGAAGTGCCTGCGCTGTTTACCAATAAAATTTCCCCGCACCAGCTTGGCCTGGCCGACGTTCTGTCGGCCCTGCGTTTTACCGGCGAGTTCCCGAAGAAGCTGACCCTGGTGGGCGTCATTCCAGAGTCGCTGGAGCCGCACATTGGCTTAACGCCGACGGTGGAAGCGATGATTGAACCTGCGCTTGCGCAGGTTCTTGCCGCGCTGCGCGAGTCTGGTGTGGACGCTATCCCCCGGGAGGCTGCCCATGTCTGAGGAGATTTCAGGGTTCCAGACCGCCCCGAAGGCGCAGGTTCAGGCCGCGTTTGACGCCATCGCGCAGCGTTCAATGCACGATCTCTCTTTTTTGCATCCTGATATGCCGGTGTATGTCTCTGACTTTACGCTGTATGAAGGACAGTGGACGGGATGTGTCATCACGCCGTGGATGCTGAGCGCGCTGATTTTCCCCGGGCCGGATCAACTCTGGCCGGTACGCAAGGTGAGCGAAAAACTCGGGCTGCGTCTGCCGTATGGCGATATGACGTTTACCGTTGGCGAGCTTGACGGCGTATCGCAATATCTCTCCTGCTCGTTGATGTCGCCGCTGAATCACGCGATGTCGGCGGAAGAGGGCGTCCGTCTGGCAGACGACTGCGCGCGGATGCTGCTGTCGCTGCCGGTCAGTAATCCTGATGCGCCGCAAACCAGCCGCCGTGCATTGCTGTTTGGCCGCCGGAGTAGTGAAAATGCATGAGCTGTCTCTTTGCCAGAGCGCGGTTGAGATCATTCAACAGCAGGCAGAACAGCACGGCGTTAAGCGAGTCACTGGCGTGTGGCTGGAGATTGGCGCGCTTTCCTGCGTCGAGGAGAGCGCCGTCCGTTTTAGCTTTGACATTGTCTGCCAGGGGACAGTGGCGCAGGGCTGCGTGCTGCACATCGACTACACGCCAGCGCAGGCATGGTGTTGGGATTGCAGTCAGGTGGTTGAGATCGCCCGGCACGATGCGCAATGTCCGCGCTGCCATGGCGATCGTCTGCGCGTGGATACCGGCGATTCGCTAAAAGTGAAGAGTATTGAAGTTGAATAAACCTCTGGGTGGTTAATTATGTGTATTGGCGTTCCGGGTCAGGTTCTGGCGGTGGGTGAAGATATTCATCAACTGGCGCAGGTGGAAGTGTGTGGTATCAAGCGCGATGTCAATATCGCCCTGATCTGCGAAGGCAACCCTGCGGAACTGGTTGGGCAGTGGGTGCTGGTTCACGTTGGCTTTGCGATGAGCATAATTGATGAGCATGAGGCCAACGCTACATTAGACGCGCTGCGCCGTATGGATTACGACGTGACCAGCGCGTAATACCGCTTTCATTTCGCGACCTTCCTGGCCGGATAAGGCGCACTGCGCGCCGTCATCCGGCCAGGAACTTACCCCTGTCGCTTATCTTCCGTCTTGTTTTCAACGTCGCTGGCGTCGTGCCGCTCATGCAGCTGTTCGTTCAGCGGACCGTTGGTCTTGTTCACTATTCTTCCCCGTTTCACCGCCGGACGTGCGGCAATCTCTTTCGCCCAGCGCTGCACGTTCTTGTAGCTGCCTGCGTCGAGAAATTCCGCGGCGTCGTACACGTTGCCGAGCACCACATTGCCGAACCATGGCCAGATTGCCATATCGGCAATCGTATAGTCGTCGCCCGCGACATAGGGGTGATTCGCTAACTGTTTATCCAGCACGTCCAGCAGACGTTTCGCTTCCATGGTGAAACGGTTAATGGCGTATTCGATCTTCACCGGCGCATAGTGATAAAAATGGCCGAAGCCGCCGCCAAGAAACGGTGCTGCGCCCTGTAGCCAGAACAGCCAGTTCAGGGTTTCCGTGCGTTTTGCCAGATCCTGCGGCAGGAAATAGCCAAATTTTTCCGCCAGATACAGCAGGATCGATCCCGACTCAAACACGCGCACCGGCGGATTTTGCGAATGATCGCGCAGGGCCGGGATCTTCGAGTTAGGGTTGACCTCAACAAAGCCGCTGGAGAACTGATCGCCTTCGCCGATGCGGATCAACCAGGCGTCATACTCTGCGCCGGTGACGCCCAGTGCGAGCAGTTCTTCCAGCATGATCGTCACTTTCTGACCGTTCGGCGTGCCCAGCGAGTAGAGCTGCAACGGGTGTTTACCGACGGGCAACGTCTTGTCATGGGTTGGGCCGGAGATCGGACGGTTGATGTTGGCGAATGCGCCGCCGCCGGATTTATCCCACGTCCAGACGTTTGCGGGCTGATAAGTGTTATCTGACATGTTGACCTGCCTTCTGATGGGTTGTGTTGAAGCAGTGTAGCAGGTCGCCATTGAGGCATTTAACAGATTGGCACATTTACGCCCTGCTATTTTTTGCCTTCGGGCGTCTGGCCGCTGCGCGGAGGTGTATGATGATGAATGTTGTTGGGCAGGCAAGCAGATGCCGCTCAGGCTGTACAGATTGAGGTAAGTTGGATGAGCACAGGAACGAGCAGTCAGGATGCCCCCTTTGGGACATTATTGGGCTATGCCCCCGGTGGTGTAGCCATCTATTCTTCAGATTACAGCTCCCTTGACCCACGGGACTATGCCGACGACGCCGCGTTTCGCAGCTACATCGACAACGAGTATATGGGGCATAAATGGCAGTGCGTAGAGTTCGCCCGCCGTTTTTTGTTTCTTAACTATGGTGTTGTGTTTACCGATGTCGGTATGGCGTGGGAGATCTTCTCACTGCGTTTCCTGCGCGAAGTGGTAAACGACAATATCCTGCCGCTGCAGGCCTTTCCTAACGGTTCGCCTCGCGCGCCGGTCGCTGGGGCGCTGTTAATCTGGCAAAAGGGCGGTGAATTTAACGAGACCGGTCATGTGGCGATTATCACCCAGTTGCTGGAGGATAAGATCCGTATCGCCGAGCAGAACGTCATCCACACGCCGCTCCCTCCCGGCCAGCAGTGGACGCGCGAGCTGGAGATGGTGGTAGAAAAGGGTCATTACACGCTGAAAGATACCTTCGACGATACCACGATTCTGGGGTGGATGATCCAGACTGACGACACGCAGCACAGCCTGCCGCAGCCGGGGAATGCCAATGACTCACTGAAGATCCGCGGCGCGCGTCTGGCGGAGAAAGGCCAGTTCGACGGCAAATGGCTGGATGAACGCGATCCGCTGCAAAAGGCGTATGTGGCCGCTAACGGACACGTGATAAATCAGGATCCGTACCAGTATTTCACCATCACCGAGAGCGCCGAGCAGGAGCTGATTAAAGCGACCAACGAACTGCATCTGATGTATCTTCATGCCACCGACAAGGTGCTGAAAGATGACAATCTGCTGGCGCTGTTCGATATCCCCAAAATTCTCTGGCCGCGTTTACGTTTGTCCTGGCAGCGTCGCCGTCATCATATGATCACCGGTCGTATGGATTTTTGCATGGATGAACGCGGGCTGAAGGTTTACGAGTACAACGCGGATTCCGCCTCCTGCCATACCGAGGCGGGGCTGATTCTTGAACGTTGGGCTGAACAGGGCTATACGGGACAGGGCCATAATCCCGCCGAAGGGCTGATCAATGAACTGGCCGGGGCGTGGAAACACAGCCATGCGCGGCCTTTCGTGCATATCATGCAGGATAAAGACATTGAGGAAAATTACCACGCCCAGTTTATGCAGCAGGCGCTGCGCCAGGCCGGGTTTGAAAGCAAAATCCTGCGCGGGCTGGATGAGTTGCGCTGGGACGACGCGGGGCAACTGATTGACGGTGACGATCGCCTGGTGAACTGCGTCTGGAAAACGTGGGCCTGGGAAACAGCGATTGAGCAGATTCGCGAAGTCAGTGAAACCGAATACGCCGCTGTGCCGATCCGCACCGGGCATACCAATCAGGACGTCCGCCTGATAGACGTCCTGCTGCGCCCGGAGGTGCTGGTGTTTGAACCACTGTGGACAGTGATCCCCGGAAACAAAGCGATCCTGCCGATTCTGTGGCAACTGTTCCCGCATCATCGCTATCTGCTGGACACCGATTTCACAGTGAACGACGAACTGGCGCAAACCGGTTATGCGGTGAAACCGATTGCCGGACGCTGCGGCAGCAATATCGATCTGGTCAGTCATCAGGAAGAACTGCTGGATAAAACCAGCGGGAAATTCGCCGAGCAGAAGAACATTTATCAGCAACTGTGGTGTCTGCCAAACGTCGCCGGGAAGTACATTCAGGTCTGCACGTTTACTGTTGGCGGCAACTACGGCGGCACCTGCCTGCGCGGCGACGAGTCGTTGGTCATTAAAAAAGAGAGCGATATCGAACCGCTGATTGTCGTGAAAGAATAGACGCTTACAGACCTGCGATGTGACGGCAGGCCTCAATACGGTAAGCGCTACATAAATCTAAACCCGCCTTCGGGCGGGCTTTTTACATCGTGAAGCCGCCGCCGGCGCGGCGTTATTCTGCAACAACCAGGATAAAGAGGCGTTCCCCAGGGGCAGGAATATCAGAGAGAGTTAAGGCTATTTTTAAAAAGAGACTTCTTCATCAATTTTTTAAACCTATACGGGAGAAATAGTTCTTAATCGTGTCTTGCTGGTATATTCATCATCGTTTTAAATTTTGATTTATTATTTATGCAATAAATGTTTCATCTGCAGAAATAATTCTCTTTTGCCAGCTTCTTTTGTAGGTATATAATTATTGGGATTTTTCAGGGAAATAATACACGAATTCAGATCCAGATGAGGGAGCATGCACTATGAATACCCGGTCAGCAATATTTTTATGTGTGGTCGCATTCCTGCTGGCGGGTTGTGCGCCACGCTCCTCCATCGATGCGAAGAAAACGGGGCTGCGGGCGGAGAGCGGCGTCAATAAAAATGCTTCAGCACAGCTGCTGTCGGACAAGGATATTTTTGGTAACGAAACCACATTGGCGGTGTCCGAAGAGGATATCCAGGCGGCGCTGGAAGAGGATGAGTTTCGTGTACCGCTGAATTCCTCTGTTATTCTCGTACAGTCCGGTAGCCGCGCGCCAGAAACGGCGATGCAGCAAGAAATGGGGAAATATTATACTGTCGCGACCTTTTCCGGGATTCCGGACAGGCAAAAAGTGATTTCCTGCAATAAAAATGAGAACGGCGATGTGGTTGCCAGTGAGAATATGAACTGGATGCAGGCACTGCGTTACGTCGGCGCGAAGGGGCATCAGAAAGCGATCGTTGTTTATCAGGATACATTGCAGTCCGGTAAATACGATCCCACAACCAAAACGACGACGTGGTCGGACTATAAAAATGAGAAGCTGACGGATGCGGCTTCGCTGCGTTTCCTGGTGCGTTTTACGCTCGTGGATGTGGCGACAGGAGGCTGGTCCACCTGGACGCCAGTCAACTATGAAGAGGCTGTTCTTCCCTTGCTGACGAGTAATAGCGGCACAGCTACCACGGAGCAACAAATTACTCAGCTTAAACAAAAAACCTATGCAACAGCGGTTAAAGATTTGGTGAGCCGGTATCAGTAAATCAACTCTACATCAGACGTTGAATTATGGCGACGATCAGAAAAATTATCAGTAGGACGGAGTGTTCTCGTACTGAATCGAATCCATAGCCACGAGGGAAAAATGTCGAATAGGTATATATTTTTAGAAATGCAAGATGCAATATGATTATTTAGCGCCTCTCGGTAAGTGATAATATTATTATTAATATCACAGTGGTTATTGATGAGTATAATAACGAAAAAGAACATCCACTTTTTGAAACTTCGATCACTGACAATGTTGTTGTTTTATCACTATTTGGCGATTTTAATGAACAAAAGATAATAAGAGAAAGAGTTACTTACGCATTTCATAAAAATAAAATATTCATGGTTTTGTAGAGGAATAAATAAAAATCTCCGTTCAGTACACTAAACTAAATATCCCGTCTTTGACCCCTTTAACTGACTGTTTAACCTGATAAAGTTCATCCTGCCATTCCTGAACCTCGTTACGTCCGCCATCAACACAATACACCCGTCCATAATCCTCACCGTCAGTCCGCGTCCGGTCTCAGATCCCGCCTCTGCCAACCAGTCGCCCCTAAGGTGCACGCTGGGGCTGCGCGAATATCCGGTGGGGACTTTGATTTTACGGTTGGTGCGGGAAATACCGACATAACCGTCTTTAAGACGGCGATACTCACCCCCGATGGGGGAGTAAATGCGCTATGAGTAACCGGTATGCAGAAACCGTTTAACCAGAGCAACGACGGCTGAAACCGGGAAGCTGGTAGCGGCAGGTCATCCGCGAGCACCTGGAATGGGACGTTCGGGGCCAGACGGTGCGGCCGTGCTCGACACCAGAGGCAGGATCGTCTACCGGGTGGGGTCAGTCCAGTGGACCCTCATGAACTTTGCAAACCTCTTTCAGAGCCCACTATAAGCACGGATTAAAAACGTAATTTCTCATAGGCACATGATTTGTTCATGTAAGATATTTCTGATATAAATAGGCGTCTTATTGTTAAGGTTATTAGTGGTAATTATCTTAATTGCATTAATTTTATTTACCAATAAGTCAAAGGGACATTAAGGCATAAACTTAAAACGGAACAGAGCATCATGCTTAGAAAACTCTCTTTTATCGTCCTGCTATCTTCGGGGAATGCGCTCGCTGCTGAAGCTGTCTGTAGCTCCACCGACGGGAAACAACTAACCTGTAGCGGCGAGCAAGGACTTTTTACCAATATTGACAACACCCTTAACTCATATCAAAGCGTTACTATTGATACTACAACAAATGACAAAGGCTATGGATTAGACTTCCGTCAAACTGTCCATCATTTAACGCCAGATAACATAAACATTACCACTACTGGAAAATACTCTGACGGTATTATAGGGCGGATAGCCACGACGACAATTGATGGCAACCTGAATATTAAAACGTATGGTGAATATTCCTCCGGTATATTATTGCAGGAGTTTGAATACGCCAATGTAACCATCGCTGGCGACATGGAAATTTATACACGCCATGGCATGGGGATCGCCGCTGAACTTACTCTGGGCAATAATAAAAACAATCTATTAACCGCCGGAGATAATATTTCCGTTGTCACAGAAGGCGCAGGAAATAACTTAAGACGGGGTGCCGGATATGGAATCTATGCCGGCTCTGCATACTATTTAAACAGTTTGGGATTTATTCCCGATCACCATACGGCCCGTATCATGCTGGGTAACAATGTATCTGTACAAACCAGCGGCGATGAAGCCCATGGGGTGTATGCGAACAAAACAGGAATGATACAGGTTGGTGACATCTCCGTTCTTACCCGGGGTGAGCAGGCGGCGGGCCTGAAAGCGGAGGATGGCAACAAATATGCACCACCGGGACAACGTTTACTCAGAGCCCGAACTGAAAGTTATGAAGGCGGAAAAATATTTCTGACACGTAACGTTAATATCGATGTGGAAGGCGCCGGAAGTTACGCCATGCATTCGACCGGGTTTGGATCTTACATCGGTTCTTCCTGGCTTGGCGGGCAGCAGTCCAGAGGGACCTATATCGTCAATGGTAACCTGTTGGCTGAAACATTAGGGGTGATTGATTTACGGATGACCCATGGTTCAGTATTTACCGGCACCGCCGATTCTAAACAGCTGAATACTGATAATTCCCTGAATACCGTGGATAATGGCTATATTTATCTGGATATGTCCAGAACCAGCAGTATCTGGAATATGACCGGGGACTCGGTGGTTACCCGTCTGGATTTGAATGATGCGAATTTAACCTATGCTGCCCCCACCCAGCATTCATCATTTACACCTAAATTCCTGCACGTGATCGAGGATTATTCCGGTAATAATGGCATTCTGACGCTTAATACTGTTCTTGGCGGTGATGACTCTCCGACTGATAAACTGTATGTTCATGGCGATGTAGAAGCTGGTAACACTCAGGTCAGTATAAATAATATTGGCGGCCAGGGTGACCTGACGAATCAGGGCATTGAAATAGTCAATGTGGGGGGCCAGTCCATCGGCACCTTCACAAAATATGGTCGTATCGTTGCCGGCGCTTATGATTATGATGTTGTCCGTAAAGGCGAGAACTGGTATCTGGTGAGTGGCCTGCCGGAACCAACACCTGAACCAACACCAGAGCCGACGCCGAAACCAACACCGGAACCAACGCCGGAGCCAATCCCGACTCCGAAGCCAACACCGAATCCTTCCCCGATAGTTCGTCCGGAAGGAGGAGAATATGTGGCTAACATTATGGGGTCTAATACCTTATTCCTGCATAGACTGCACGATCGCGTAGGTGAGCCACATTATGTCGGATCCGTTTCAGATAACAGAGAAAAAGTTACGGGTATGTGGATACGAAACGTCGGAGGACATACTCGTTTCAAAGACAGCAGTGGGCAAATCAACACCCAGGCGAACCGTTATGTTCTCCAGTTAGGTGGGGATATTGTGCAATGGAGCAGTGACGGTAAAGACAGATATCACCTCGGTATTATGGGCGGATACGCCAACCAGAAAAGTAACTCGCATAATAAATTCAGCCATTACTACAGCGAAGGGAGTGTAAACGGCTACAGCGCAGGTATTTACGGAACATGGCTGGAAAATAACGCCGAGAAGACGGGGGGGTATGTTGATACCTGGCTTCTGTATAACTGGTTTGACAATACCGTAAGCGGCAATTCCCTGGCTTCCGAAGACTATAAATCGAAGGGCTTCACTGCATCGGTTGAGTCTGGTTACACATGGAAACTTGGCGAGAAAAATCATCGGGAAAGCTATTTTGTTCAGTCTGTTGCACAACTGACATGGATGGGCGTTAAAGCTGACTCTTTCACGGAGAAAAACGGAACGCGCGTTGAAAGTGAAGGTGATGGAAATATCCAGACCCGACTGGGGACCCGTTTGTTTATCAAAGGTCATAGTCAGCTTGATGAGGGTAAACAGCGAATTTTCGAACCGTTCATCGAAGCCAACTGGATCCACAACACACGCGATTTTGGCGTATCAATGGGTGGAGTGGATGTCAAACAGGCAGGAGCGCGTAACATTGCTGAGCTGAAAACCGGTGTAGAAAGCCAGATCAACCGCAATGTAAATCTGTGGGGGAATGTTGCACAACAGATTGGCGACAAGGGCTACAGTGATACCAGCGCCATGCTGGGACTTAAAGTCAATTTCTAAACCTACCTGAAAAACAGCGCCAGGCATAGTGCCTGGCGCTGTATCTCGATGCGGTACTGTGTTGTGGAGTGGCACAGTAAATTTGGCCACCCGTTTAAAGGTGATATTCTCGTCTCAACACAAAACGGGTGACTTAATGGACAAGAAAACCCGGCATACCTTCACTCCGGAGTTCAGTCTGAAAGTTTGCAGGCGTAGCATAATAATTCTCCCTGAGGAAAATGAAATAGTGCTGGATGGGTGTCACCTGGGTGGCGGGCGAAGTGGGATGATTTATTTCGTCAGTATCAATTTGCCGGAATGCGTCTGGCGTAGTTGATAGTGTTCGCTATTGTACGCAATTCATACCGGGCCCTCGTCGCCGGATAACGTTTTGCTGTTGATCAGATGTTTCACGGGGGAAGGACGCGACGAAACGCGATGTGTTGTCAGAGCGGCTGATGTGTTGCTCAGTCCTGGCGCATTTATTATGGAACTGATAATCAACTTGGTAGCGAGAAGCATTATCAAGATAAGCGAGAATGCACCAGGCGATTTTGTTTAGAAAAAAGGCGGCTGGATCAATTTTTTATATTCCGTGGTGCCACGGTTTGTCCGGGAAGGGGCTGGTCAGGTAATCATTCTTCTTTACGTCCGTTTTCTTTCATGCGTATCAACACCGTGTTGTTTTAATACTGATTCATCTTATCAGGGAGATTATTGGCGGAGACGAAAACGTGTTATCTATATGTCAGATAAAAACAGAGCAATTTAAATCTCTATCTCTTTACCGAGATCGTATTCTATTAACGTCCATTTAACAGGAGAACCCTGATAATAGGGAAGCATTTCTCCCTTTTTTAAATTTACCACGGCCGAAACGACGGTGCTGGAGAGCTGCCAGTAGCCACTTTGTGGGCTGAGCTGGCCGCTGTTGCGAATGATGCCAAGCGGCTTGCGGCGGGAATCGTCTTGTTGAAGTGAAGAAGAGAGCACCGAAAGAGTGTAATTACTGCTATCAATTTTCATAACATAACTTCCAACAAAGAATACATATGACGTATAAGCGACCGTCGGGGGCGATTGCTTAAGCTGATGGCATTATTATTTATCGCTGGAATTAACTTATGCGACTTATTGCAAATAAACGCTGTTTTCGCCAAAATGGGCGACCTTTTTGGTTAAAGAATACGCAAAATGACCTGCCGCCTGATTAATTGTTTGCTCCTGACCCTTTCGCTTTTCACCAGCAGCGCGTTTGCGGTGAACTGTTTGCGCGCCTCGACGCCGCTGGAAAACACCATTTGCGGCAACGATAATTTGCACTGGCTGGACAGCACGATGAGCGTGATTTACCGTACAATGCTGGTAAAAAGCGGTAACCATGACGTGCAGCAGCGTTACGCGGAGTGGGAGTCATCGCTGAAAAACTGTACGACGGATACCTGCATTGAACGCGCTTATTACGAAGGGATCAGCACCATTTCGGACGTAGCGCCCGATTTTGACTGGGAAGGGCGCTGGTGGAACGTCAGCGTCTCCAATATGAGCGGCGGCACCATTCAGTTTAGCCGCAGCGCGGAGTGGTCGGTCACAACGGACATTCGCGTCTGGTCAGGACGGAACAAGGATGAATTTGCGGCGGAGGCCCGCAAACTTTACGGTATGGCGCTGGTGGAGCGTATCGCGGATACCAATAACTGCCGGTTACTGTTTATTCCGCGCAAGAGCGGCGCGATTCAGGTCTTCAGCAATGCGGACTGGAGCTGTGGGCTCTCAATGCCGAGCGGTGCGTTTATTGACGGGCGCTATGAGCGTGCCGACAGCGATCCGCGGCCAAAAGCGACGCTGCTGTCGCTGGCGATTTTCTCTGATCCGAAGATGGATGAACGTTTTCGCACGCTGGTAGGAAGCGACTACCAAAAGTTTGTCGACACGGCCAATGTTTATATGTATCAGGAAGATACCGACAATATCGGCGCGACGGTGGTCTCTATGTGGGTGCGGGGCGCCGCCAATAACCAGACGGCGATCATCATGTACACGAAAAGCGACATCTGGGCGGCGAGAGTTTATCCGAATGAGAAAGGTAAGCTACAGCTGCAATATTTCAGCACGAAAGGGAACGATCCGCGCACCATGACCCGGACTATCGCCGAGTGGAAGCTGCGTTTTCTGGATAAATAAAGCCGGATAAGCGAAACGCCATCAGGCTTTATTACCTACGGATGACTCTCTCTTTAAGAGCGGGTCAGGAGGGAGGGGAAACGATACGCACAAATGCCCTTTACCCCAGCGTACCCACCACGTTCAAATCTGTGTCATCCGGCACTTCATTATAAGAAAGCACATGTAGCCCATTGGCGAAGAGGCGTCCATAACGGGCGATCACCGGTCGCAGTTGCGGCGTCACCAGCAGCAACGGCGGCAGGCTTTTCGCTTTCATCTGCTCGTAGACCATCGGCATGGTGTTTTGTAGCTGCGTCAGAATATTCGGGTCGACCGGGAAGCTGTCCAGCGCCACTTTTCCCGCCTGCTGCGCCTGGGTGAGCGCGCCAAGCAGCATATTCTCCAGTTCATTATCGATGGTATAGGCCACCAGTTGGGGCCGGTCCGCGTTAATGCTGTGCACAATCGCGCGGCGCAGGGCAAAGCGCACGTCGGCGGTGAGCAGAACCGGATCTTTGGTCACGGCTGAACTTTCCAGCAGCGTGGAAGCGATCGTCACAATATCCTTCAGCGACACCTGCTCCAGCAGAAGTTGGCGGTAGATCCGCAGCAGTTGGCTGTAGTTCAGCGCCGCGTTGAGATCTTCCGCCAGCTTAGGCGCCTGCTGGGCCAAACGGGCGTGAAGATGCGTAATATCATCATAGTTAAACAGCTCCGGCAGATGCTCGCGGGCGACCTTATTAACGTGGGTCGCCACCACGCTGGCGCAGTCCACCACCTGATAGCCCAGATTCAGCGCTTTGGATTTTTGCTCCGGGTCGATCCAGACGATCGCCATGCCGTAAGCCGGGTCGGTATCCAGCACACCGTCTATCTCGCCATACAGCTCCGCGCCGGGGATCGCCATCAGCTTATCCGCGTGGACTTCGCCCAGTGAGGTGCGGATCCCGTTGATATGAATGGCGTATTGCGCGGGCTTAAGGCGGAAGTTTTCCCGCACGCGAATTTCCGGCAGCAGCACGCCGCAGTGTTCGGAAATGACCTGCCGCACGCCGCGAATACGCTGGGTAAGCGGGCTGCCTTTAGACTCATCCACCATCATTACCAGCTTATAGCCGAGATTGAGGCCAATCGGTTCCACCAACGGAATATTCTCCCAGGTGATCGATGGCGTTTCATCCGGCGTGAGCGCCTCTGAAATGGCGTCCATATCGCTTTCTGGCTGTGCGGGCTGCACCACTTTGCTCTGTCGCCAGGCGGCGAATAACAGCAGCGCCGTGAAGCTCAGGAAGGCGATGTGGGGCATGCCCGGCACGATGGCAAGAATAAACATCACGAACGCGGCGGTGTAGAGTACTTTCGGCTTCGAGAGCAACTGGGCTTTAATCTCGTCGCTGACGTCGTTGCCTTCGCTGACGCGGGTCACGATAATCGCCGCGGCGGTTGCCAGCAGCAGCGACGGGATCTGCGCCACCAGGCCGTCACCGATAGTCAGCAGAACGTACTGACGGAACGCGTGGGTGGCGTCGAGATCGTATTTAAAGATACCGATGCAGATCCCGCCGATCACGTTGATGATCAGTACCATGATCCCGGCGATGGCGTCGCCGCGTACAAACTTCGAGGCCCCGTCCATCGAGCCGTAGAAATCGGCCTCTTTCGCCACTTCCTGGCGGCGGGTGCGTGCCTGCTGCTGATTGATTAACCCGGCGTTGAGATCGGCGTCGATCGCCATTTGTTTACCCGGCAGGGCATCGAGGGTGAAGCGCGCGGAGACTTCAGAAATACGCTCCGCACCCTTAGTGACGACCACAAAGTTGATGATCATCAGGATGATAAATACCACGAAGCCGACCACGAAATCGCCGCCGATCACCACCTGGCCGAAGGCTTCAATCACCTTACCGGCCGCGCCTTCCCCTTCATGACCGTGCAGTAACACCACGCGCGTTGATGCCACGTTGAGGGTGAGGCGCATCAGGGTGGTGATAAGCAACAGGGTCGGGAAAATGGCAAAGTCCAGCGGACGCTGCATATTGACCGACACGAGCAGCACAATCACCGCCAGTACGATGTTGAAGGTGAAGAAGATATCCAGCATCAGCGGCGACAGCGGCAGAATAACCATTGCCAGCACGCAGAGAAGCAAGATAGGCACGCCAACGTGCCACTGACGGAGCACGCTGAGCGCGTTGCGCAATTTACTGTTCGCCATTGGCTTTTAAGACCTCCTGAGGAATGTTTATCTGCCTGTTCAGACGGGGTTTTTGCTCAACGTTGCCTGCGCGCCACGATTTCAGCTGCATCACATAGGTCAGAACGTGGGCGATAGCGCGGAAAAGCTGCGCCGGTATTTGCTGGTTAACGCGCGTGGTGTAGTAAACCGCGCGCGCCAGCGGAGGAAACTCCACCACTTCAATGTCGTGGCTGGCGGCGACTTCACGGATCCACAACGCCACGTCGTCGATGCCTTTGGCGACGATGTAAGGCGCTTCCGCCTTTTGTGGATCGTATTTCAGCGCCACCGCGTAGTGGGTCGGGTTGGTGATAATCACATCCGCCGTCGGGACGGTTCGGCTGATCTGCCCCATCGCCATCTGGCGCTGCAACTGGCGAATACGGCCTTTGATCTGCGGGTTACCGTCGTTGTTTTTATGCTCCTCTTTCACTTCCTGTTTGGTCATGCGCATCTTTTTGGTGAACATGAACTTACTCAGGGGAACGTCAAGCAAAGCAAAGATGACAATAACCGCGACAAAATAGCTGACAACGTGATGGAAAATATCGAAACCCTGCATGATCGCCTGGCGTAAATAAAGGCGCTGAAGATGCAGCAGCCCGTCCATGGAGTCGTGCACCATCATGTAGAGAACGCTGAGAATAATGCCGCATTTGAGCAGCATCTTGCCGACATCCAGATAGTGGCTGGCGGAAAAAAGCCGCTTTACGCCGCTGATGGGCGACAGTTTTTTGATGTCGGGTTTCAGCTTTATCGGCGTAAAAATCCAGCCGCCAGGGATCAGGCTGGCGACCATGCACGCCAGCGGAATCGGGAGCAGGGTGGCGATAAAACGCAGCAGTATCCAGACGTTCAGCAGCAGAAACTGATTAAGCGCTCCCGGATCGTCGATTTTCGAACCCATCTGGCCGACGGCGATAAACGACTCCCCGACCAGCTGGCGGTAGTAGGGCAGGAACGCCGCGAGGGTGAAAAATGATGCCACCAGACCGACGGCCATCGTCAGGTCTTTCGAGCGCGGGATATCGCCCTTTTCGCGCGCTTTGCGCAGCTTCCCGAGGGTGGGTTTTTCGCTTTTATCGCCACCGGAAGAGGCCATTAGTGCACCCTTATGGCGTCGAGTTTCGCCAGAATTTCAGTGGTCAGGTTGAGATAGTGGTCAGGAATATTCGTGACCAGCATTGAAATGCAAAGCAACCCGAACAGCATGCTGATCGGGAAGCCGAGCGAAAACAGGTTCAGCGTAGGCGACACGCGGTTCAGCAGTCCAAAACCGCCCTGAACTATCAGCATCACAAAAGTGGTCGGTAGAGCGATAAGCGTGGCGGAGGCCATGATCCAGCCGAGGCCCTGGGCGATCAGGGTCAGTGTAGGGTTGTTGATAGCCTGGCCGATGGGCCAGTAGCTGAAGCCCTTATACAAAATCGTCACCATCAGCAGATGGCCATCCATAACGAAAAAAAGCAGGCCGCAGAACACGTAGATAATTTGTGAAATCACGGTGGTGGAGTTGCCGTTGATCGGGTCGTTCATCATCGCCATCCCGAGCCCCATATTCATAGACAGAATATGTCCGGCGGTTTGCAGGGCGACAAACACCAGTTGGAGGGCGCTGGCGAAAAGAATGCCCCACAGTAACTGCTCGCTAATCAGCAAAATGGTGCGTATCGACAGCAGTTCGCTCAACAGTACGTTGTTTGGCAGCATAGGGGTGATAATGACGGACAGCGCCAGCGCAGTGGCGATTTTAATCCGGCGGGAAAACGCTTTGTTATCCAGCACGGGGGCGAACTGAAGAAACGCCAGAATACGGATGAAGGGCAGCACCAGCGCCATTAATGGCGTAAGCAGCGCCTGAATATCGATTCCCATTGCGGTTTAGCCTACCAGCCCCGCCGCCTGGTGAAAGATCTGCGTGGTAAAGTCCACCAACTGCGTCAGCATCCACTTTCCGGCAAAAATCAGCACCCCCAGCGTCACCACCAGGCGCGGCAGAAAGCTCAGCGTCTGTTCGTTAATCTGCGTGGTGGCCTGAAAAATACTGACGCACAGCCCGACAATCAGGCTGGGTACAATCGCGACGGCGGAGATCAACAGCACCAGATGAATGCCGGAGGCCATGATGTCTCCGGCGGTATCCATATTCATCATCGTTATAACCCCTGCACGCTGGAGGTCAGCGTGCCGACAATCAGCGTCCAGCCGTCGCAAAGCACGAACAGCATCAGCTTAAAGGGCAGCGAAACGATCAGCGGCGACAGCATCATCATCCCCATCGCCATGAGAATACTGGCGACGATCAGGTCGATAACCAGGAAGGGGATGTAGATCATGAAACCTATCTGGAAAGCGGTTTTCAGTTCGCTCAGCAGGTACGCGGGCGTTACCACCGTTAAATCCTGTTCGCGGGCATCACCTTCGATACCCGCGATGCTCATCATCTGCGCCATCGCCTTATTGTTGGTTTGCGCCAGCATATATTTTTTCAGCGGGGCTTCCGCCTTTGCCAGCGCCTGCTTCAGCGTGATTTCATCGTTCTGGAACGGGGTGATGGCGTCCGTATAGATGGTCGTCCATACCGGGCGCATCACCAGCAGCGTCAGTGCCAGTGCGATACCGGTCAGGATTTTGTTGGGTGGGCTCTGCTGTAGCCCCAGCGCCTGGCGCAAAATCGCCAGGACGATAATAAAGCGGGTGAAACAGGTCATCATCAGCACCATGATCGGCAGCAGGCCGAGCAGGGTCATCAGGATCAGGATCTCAATTTTGACGTTGTAATCCTGGCCTGTCTGCGTCGTTGCGGTGCTAAAGAGGGTGACATCACCGTTTGCCGCCAGTACGGGCTGGGCAAACAGCAAACCCAGGAGCAGCAACAGGGCGATGCCGCTGCGGTAAAACGACTGATTCATCGCGTCAACTCACCAAGCTCTTTGGCGTTAAACTCGATAATGCGCAGCCCATATTTATCGTTCAGCACCACCACTTCAGCTTTGCCGAACAGAATGCCGTTAACCTTGATATCCAGCGGCTCGCCTGCCATTTTGTCCAGTTCGATGACGGAATCGCTATTGACCGTCATCAGCTCTGCCAGCGAAATATCGACGGAGGCGACTTCCAGCGTCAGTGTGACCGGAATACGGCGGAACAGGGCCATTTTACGCATGTCGGTCATCGGCGCGCTGCGCGTTTCCGACTGCAAATCAAGACGGATATTGCCTTCGACGGTGGCTTCCTGCGGCATATCGCTGAGGTTCAGATCGTCAAGATCGAGAGACTGACTCAGTTCGTGTTGCAAATCACTCATAGTGTTTCTCGGTTGTTTTGTCATAGATATCGCACAGGAACAACTTGCTGCGATCTTCTGCAATTGCGGCTTCAAAAATTTGTTCTTTACCGATAAAAACCGGTAACGGTTCATTTACGGCGATAGGGATGATGTCGCCAGGTTTGATGTCGGCGATCTGCGCGACCGTCAGGTTAAGGCTGGCCAGACGGCCATTCAGCTTCAACGGCAGCGTATCGAAAAGACGCTCGATTTGTGCCGGGCTCAGCGGTGCGCTTTGCACGCTGCTCTGGCTGGCTTCGGGTGTACGCAGCGACGCCAGCATCTGATCGACATGATGATGGTCGAGGAGCACGGTAAAGCTGCCGTGGTCATACCCTTCGAGCGTAAAGGTAATACACCATGACCATTGGCTAATGACCGTGGAATAATCGATTTTAATATCGAGATTTTCCCCGAAGGTTTCTTTGCTGATAATTAATGACGTTAATTCCTGGCCCAGTTTACTTTTCAGGCGTTCTTCGGTTTTGGTCACCGGCAATGTGTCGTCGGGCGCGACATGATTACTGTCTTTGCTCAACCCATAATAATCATGAAGAATATTCAGCAGTAAAATACGGTCAATGACAAACGCAATATTACCGTAGGGTGTTGAGAATATTTGCGCGTTTTTATAGTTTTGGTCTATCGCGAACGTCATGGTCTTTAACGCCGCATTGACGCGGAGCTTCTTCAGAAAATAGATGCTCAGTCTGGCGTCAAGGATGTCAAAGCAGTCATTCATCAGCTTTGGCAGTTTATGCCATGGGCGACCGAGCTTGCTGATCTCTGGTTTGATGAGATCGGGCAAATCATCGTGCTTATGGATTCTGATTCGCTGTGAGACAGGGTACATGATTATTCCGGGTTAATAGTAATGGTCAATCGAGTAATAACGCTCGTTATTAATCTGAATGGCGCTATCTACAAAAAAATCGTGGAAGCATTTGAGTTTTTACAATCTCGTGTCGCTCTACTACAACATCGGGGAAACTTCGCGAGGTGCAGACTTACACTCCATTCATCAGGAAGAGGATTAGACAATTACAGGCTTTTATTTGCAATAGGTAATGGGTTATTAATCCATTATTTATCTGCGATTATATTGATTAATAACTTTTATAAGTTATTGTTTTTAAATGATTAATATTTTAATACCCATTAAAAAAAAGACAATTCTGAGTCCGTGGGTATACTGCACTCACTTTCATAAATTATGCCCTTTTATGAAAGATTAACATCCTACTTATTTTTATTAACATTTCGTTTTTCGCCTTGTTGTGCGTGCTACGGATAATATTCTGTGGCGATGTGTTTAATAAAAGTAGAGTGGGGTATCTTTTATTTGTTCTTTCTGTTGGTACTCCTGATGAGCATTATCATTGACCGTGAAGAGCGCAATGAAAACGGCTTTATTGCTGTTTCCCCTGCCAGCGTTAACGTAATGTCGTTAGCCCGCCGTGTTGCAAACTATAATGTTTCAGTTCTCATTACTGGCGAAACGGGAACAGGTAAAGAGTGTGTTGCGAAATACATTCATGAACACGCCTGTGGCAGCGAGGCTCCTTATGTGGGGGTTAACTGTGCGGCGATTCCGGAAAGTATGCTGGAAGCCATTTTATTCGGTTATGAAAAAGGCGCATTTACCGGCGCGGTAGCCAGCGTGGCGGGTAAATTTGAGCAGGCCAACGGCGGCACGCTGCTGCTGGATGAAATTGGCGACATGCCGCTGGCGCTGCAGGCGAAATTACTGCGCGTATTACAGGAGCAGGAAGTCGAACGTCTTGGCAGCCATAAACGCATTCCGCTGGATATTCGTTTAATTGCTTCCACAAATAAAGATTTGCAGCAGGAAATTGCGGAAGGCCGTTTCCGCCAGGATCTCTTTTACCGTATTTCGGTGGTGCCGATTCATATTACGCCGCTGCGTGAACGTAAGCAGGACATTCTGCCGCTGGCGCAGCGCTTTATCGCCAAATACCGCGCTTTTCACAAGGGGAGCTTACGCCTTGGCGATGATGCGCGTAAGGCGTTGCTGGGCTACGACTGGCCGGGCAATGTGCGAGAGCTGGAAAACGTGATTCAGCGCGGCATGATTTTATGCAATGGCGAAGAGGTCAGCGCCGCTGATTTCGGTCTGGTTGCGCGGGTGATGCTGCCGGAAACCCCGGCCATCGACATGATGCCCGCTTACCGCGAGCAGGAGAGTGCGGGCGCATCGGCGATCCGTGACGTCAAGCTGCATGGCCGTCTGGCGGAATACCAGTACATCATCGACTTGCTGAAGCGCCATAAAGGCAATAAATCAAAGACCGCCGAATTTTTAGGCATCACCCCCCGCGCCCTGCGTTATCGCCTCGCTTCGATGCGTGATGAAGGCATCGACCTTGAATGTGACTCCTGAGGCCAGGAAGGATTGAGTAATGGATGAAATACGAGCAACAGGCATGAACCCGACGCAGACGGAGATACTGAGCCGGATGCAGCACACCGCCGCGCTGGCCTCTGCCAGCGGACTGGATGCGCACGCGTCGGTACAGCCCGCCAGCAGCGCGTTCGCGGCCAGAGAACCGCTTTCTTTTGGTCAGGTTCTTAATAACGCTATCGATAATGTTGATGCCATTCAGCACAGCGCGGGCGCAAAACAGAAAGCGATTGATATGGGTCAGAGCGATGATTTAGCCGGTGCAATGATCGAAAGTCAAAAGGCCAGTGTGGCTTTCTCGGCCATGATGCAGGTGCGCAATAAGCTCACCAGTGCGCTGGACGAAGTGATGAATACTCCGCTCTAAGGTTTTAATCGTGTTAAACAAGATCAAATCTCGTCTTCCCGCCGTTTCACTGCCTTCCGGCCTGAATAAAACGCAACTGCTGGCTATCGTCGGTGGCGTGGTACTGACGCTCGGCATCGTGCTTTCCCTGTGGAACCGCAATCAGGGCTATGTGGCGCTTTATGGTTCGCAAGAGCATCTCCCGGTCTCTCAGGTGGTGGAGGTGTTGGGGGCGGAAACCATTCCTTACCGTATTAACCCGGACAACGGCCAGATCCTGGTCAGCGAAAGCAAACTCTCTCAGGCGCGTATGGCGTTGGCGGCGAAGGGCATCAGTGCGCTCACGCCGGAGGGCTATGAGCTGATGGACAAAGAAGAGATGCTGGGCAGCAGCCAGTTTATTCAGAACGTGCGCTACAAGCGCAGCATGGAGGGTGAGCTGGCGAAAAGCATTATGGCGCTGGAAGCGGTGGAAAATGCCCGCGTGCATCTTGGGATCAGCGAAGCGAGCTCATTCGTGCTGGCGAACAAACCGGGCAGCAGCGCCTCGGTGATGGTGCAGCTACGCTACGGCAAAAAGCTGGATGATGCGCAGGTTGCTTCTATCGTTCAACTGGTTTCCGGCAGCGTGCCCGGCATGTTGCCAACGAATGTCCGCGTGGTAGACCAGGCGGGGAATCTGCTCTCGGCCGGCATCGACGGGCCGGATGGCGCGCTGGCGGGTAAGGGGCCGGGCAGCGATGTGGTGCAGCGCATCCGCGCCGATACCAGCCAGAACATCGCCAGCCTGCTGACCTCTCTGGTCGGCGCGGGCAACTTTCGCATCAGCGTTGCGCCGGACGTCAACCTGAGCCGCGTGGAAGAGACGCAGGAGCGCCTTGGGAAAGAGCCGCTCGTCAGCGATGAGCAGGTCACACAGGAAAACACCACCAACGAAATGGCGTTCGGCATTCCGGGCTCCCTGAGCAATCGCCCGGTGAACCAGGCGCCGCAGGCTGCGGCAAATCAGGCGGCGGGCGTACAGCCTGACGCGAACGCGGCGAACGGCGACAGCGCCGACCCGCGTTCGCTCTCCAGCCGCAGCCAGCAGCAGCGTAAATACGCCTTTGACCGCGATATTCGCCATATCCGCCACCCTGGCTACAAGCTGGAAAAAATGAGCGTCGCCGTGGCGCTGAACAAGTCGGCACCGGCGCTGGCGAAAATGACTCCGGAACAGCTGGCCTCTATGACGCGTCTGGTGGAGAGCGCCGCCGGTATCGAAAAATCGCGCGGCGATGTCCTGACGATGGACGTGCTGGCCTTTACCGCGCCGGAAGGAAATGTCATGCCGGAGCTGAAGTGGTGGCAGGACCCGTCCATGCAGTACTGGGGGCAGAATGGCGGCATTGGCCTGCTGGCGCTGTTAACCCTGCTGTTTGGCGTGCGTCCGCTGGCGCAGCGCTTTGGCCGCCGTGAACGGGTCGCCATCGAGAAAGAAGCAGAACCAGAGAACATTCTGCTGAGCCATGAGGGAGTGATGGCGGAAGACGGCCTGTCGAATGGCCTGCCGAAAGTGGGCTTCCATAATGACGATCATCTGCCGCCGCAGAGCTCCGGTCTGGAAGCGAAAGTCGAATATCTCCAGGTGCTGGCGCAGAGTGAAACCGAGCGTGTAGCGGACGTACTGAAACAATGGATCAACAGCAATGAGCGAAGCAACAGTAAACCGGAATAATCATAGCAGCGACGGGGCAGCCGGGCGCAGCCGCCTGGAGCAGGCGGCAATCCTCCTGTTGAGCGTGGGTGAAGAGGCCGCCGCTCAGGTGATGAGAAAAATGGATCGTGAAGAGGTGGTGCTGCTCAGCGAAACCATGGCGCGTTTACATGATGTAAAGGTAAACCAGGCGCGCCAGGCGATGAACAACTTCTTCTCGGATTACCGCGAGCAGAGCGGGATCAACGGTGCGTCGCGCACCTATCTGCGCAGCATTCTGGAAAAAGCGCTGGGTGGCGAAATTGCCCGCAGCGTGATTAACGGCATCTATGGCGATGAGATCCGCTACCGCATGGCGCGCCTGCAGTGGGTGGATATTCCGCAGCTGGCGGCGCTGATTGAGCAGGAGCACCTGCAGTTGCAGGCAGTTTTCCTCGCCTTCCTGCCGCCGGATATCGCTGCCAGCGTGCTGAATGTTCTGCCGCGCGAACGCCAGGATGAGATTATCTACCGCATCGCACGCCTCGATGATATTAACCGCGATGTGATCGACGAACTCGACCGCTTAATCGATCGCGGCGTGGCGGTGCTCTCTGAACATGGCTCAAAAGTGATCGGCATTAAGCACGCCGCCAACATTGTCAACCGTATTCCGAGCAACCAGCAGATCCTGTTGGATCAGCTGCGCGAGCGCGACGAGAAGGTGGTCGACGATCTGAAAGATGAGATGTATGAGTTCTATATCCTCAGTCGCCAGACGCAGGTGACCTTGCAGTATTTGCTGGATGAAATCCCGCTGGAGGACTGGGCTGTGGCGCTGAAAGGCACCGAGCCGGTTCTGCGCCAGGCGATTTTCAACGTTATGCCTAAGCGTCAGGTGACGCTGCTGCAAAATACCACTTCGCGTCTCGGGCCGGTGCCGGTCAGTCGCATTGAGCAGGTGCGCAAAGAGATCATGCAGGTGGTGCGTCAGCTCGCCGAAGAGGGCGAAATCCAGGTGCAGCTGTTTGCCGAGCAGACGGTGGAGTAAGGCATGTTTAAACGTCGCAATCTGCCGCTTGATGCCCTGACTCCTCGCCGCCAGGCGGTGGTGAAGCCGCGCCTGCACAAATTCCCTCCGCTGCGTAAACGCTGGGTGCAGAACGGTCCGCCGCGCGAAGAGGAGGGGACGCGCGCGCTCGATCCCGCAGAATACCAGCAGCAGAAAAAAGAGGGTTTTCAGGACGGCATGAACCAGGGGTTTGCCCTGGGGATGGCCGAAGGGAAAGAAGAGGGCTACCAGGAGGGAGTGCGTCTCGGATTCGACGAGGGGATGCGCAAAGGGCTGGCGGAAGGCAAACAGCAGGCACGCCAGCAGTTTATGGAGGCCGCCGCACCGTTTGAGCGCATCGCCACGGAAGTACAGCATTATCTTGAACGTTATGAGCAGCGCCGCCGCGAAGAGCTGCTGCAACTGGTGGAAAAAGTGACCCGTCAGGTGATCCGCTGCGAACTGGCGCTGCAACCCACGCAACTGCTGGCGCTGGTGGAAGAGGCGTTAACCAGCCTGCCGCAGCCGCCGGAACAGGTACGCGTATTGCTGAATGCGCAAGAGTTTCAGCGCATCAGCGAAGCGGAGCCGGAGAAAACCCGCGAATGGGGGCTGGCAGCCGATGCCACCCTGGAGCCGGGCGAATGCCGCGTGGTGACCGACACCACTGAAATAGACGTCGGCTGTCAGCATCGTCTGGATCAGTGTGTCGATGTGCTGAAAGAAAACCTGCTGTCGGACGTGACCCATGAGCAGCCTTGATTTCGAACAGGCGCTGAAATCGATCGAACAGATAGATCTGGCGCGCGTCGCCGGGCGTCTGGTGCGCGTGAACGGCATTTTGTTGGAGTGCGTCGGCTGCCGCCTGGCCGTAGGCCAGATCTGCCGCGTGGAAAGCGTGGATGGTGAAACCCTGGATGCGCAGGTGGTTGGTTTTGACCGAGAAGTGACCTACCTGATGCCCTTCAAACAGCCGTCCGGCCTGATTGCCGGGGCGCGCGTCTTTCCGGCCGGAAAAAGCGAAGGAGCGATGATTGGCGATCAGTGGCTGGGCCGCGTGGTAAATGGCCTGGGCGAGCCGATTGATGATAAGGGCAAGCTGGGCGGCGATACGCTGCTGGCGCAGCAACTGCCGCAGATCCACCCCCTGAAACGCCAGCTGGTTGAATCGCCGCTGGACGTGGGCGTGCGCGCCATTAACGGCCTGTTGACCATCGGCAAGGGTCAGCGCGTGGGGCTGATGGCGGGCAGCGGCGTCGGCAAGAGCGTACTGCTCGGCATGATCACCCGCTATACCCAGGCGGAAGTGGTGGTGGTTGGCCTGATTGGCGAACGTGGCCGCGAGGTGAGAGAGTTTATTGAAAATTCGCTGAAGGTCGAAGGGCTGGCGAAATCGGTGATTGTCGCGGCACCGGCCGATGAGTCGCCGCTGATGCGTATGAAAGCCACCGAACTGTGCCACACCATCGCCAGCTACTATCGTGACAAAGGTAAAGATGTGCTGCTGCTGGTCGATTCTTTGACGCGCTACGCTATGGCGCAGCGTGAAATCGCTCTGTCGCTGGGTGAACCGCCTGCCACGAAAGGGTATCCTCCCTCGGCGTTCGGCATGATCCCTCGTCTGGTGGAAAGCGCCGGTAACAATGAAGGCGCGGGTTCGATGACCGCGATCTATACCGTACTGGCGGAAGGGGACGATCAGCAGGACCCTATCGTCGACTGCGCCCGTGCAGTACTCGACGGGCATATCGTTCTGTCTCGCCATCTGGCTGAAGCCGGACACTATCCGGCTATCGATATCGGCCAGTCCATCAGCCGCTGTATGAGCCAGATAACCACGCGGGAGCATCAGCTCGCCGCCCGTACCCTCAAGCAGCTTTACGCGGAATATCAAAATATTAAACCGCTGATCCCGCTGGGGGGGTACGTAGCGGGTGCCGATGCGTTGGCCGACAGATCTGTGCGCCTGTCTCCCGCCATCACCCAGTTTTTACAGCAGGAAGTGCAGGATGCCGCGCCAATCGCCGCGGTCGTCAATGATTTGTGCGCGCTGGCGCAAGCGGGATAAGGCTGAACGATGAGCAAACTGATATCAACGCTGGAACAACTCCATCTGCTGCGACATCGCGCGGTGAATGACTTAGCCGGCAAACTGGCTTCACAGAACCAGCTCTGCCAGCGCTTTGAGAAGAATATCGCCGGTCTGACCTCGCTGGCCACCGGGATGTCAGCCGCTCAGGGCGGCAACGCGGCAATGATGTTCAACCAGTCAAAATATAAGCACAACATTCAGCGGGTCATTGACTGGCAGAAACAGGAGCAGGCGCTGGCCCGCCTGGAAGCGCAGCAAATCCAGGGCAGGCTGCTGACGGCGTCGCGGCGTGAGAAGAGCCTGGAGCTGGTGCTGGATGCGAAACGCGCTGACAAGCAGGCTGAACATACGCGCCGCGAACAGAAAACCACAGACGCTATTTCCGCGCAGTGCTGGATGCGCCAGCAGATCCTCCAACGACAACGATAAGAACGATGGCAAACGTAAAAAAAACCGGGTCCGCCTCGCTGATGGACACGTTGATGAAACGTCAGAAGACGGTCTCTCCCCGGCACACGCCGTTTATCAGCGTGGTCTGCCCTACCTATAACCGTCGCGAATTTCTGCCCTATCTGCTTTATATCTGGCAATACCAGGACTACCCGGCGGAGAAGCGTGAGCTGGTGATTCTTGATGACTCTGCGCAGAGCAATGCTGACCTCATTGCAATGATGGTCGACCCGGCGTGCCCGAACGTGCGCTATATTCACAGCGAAGAGCGACTGGTGCTTGGGCAAAAACGCAATATGCTCAACGAGCTGGCGAAAGGCGAATACATCCTCTGCTTTGATGATGATGACTACTACCCGCCGAATAAAATTTCTCATCAGGTGGCGCAAATGCAGGAGAACAACGCGCTTTTCTCCGGCACCGATCGTCTCTATATCTGGTACAGCCATCTGAATAAAATTTATCTTACCCATGCTTTTGGCCCCAGGCATGCGCTGAACGGTACTTTTGGGTTTCATCGCAACTTCCTGAAAAAGCATCGTTATGACGATACCGCGACCCGTGCCGAGGAGACATCGTTTCTGAACGGGTTTACTACGCCGGTGCTGCAGATCGACCCGAAGCAGGCCATTCTGTGCATTTCGCATAGCCACAATACCTACGATAAAGACTTTGTAATGAGCACTTCCACACCGGTGGATCTCACGATTGAGGATTTTGTCAGCGACCCGAACCTGCTGGCGCACTATCGCCGCCTGAGCCATGCCCCGGTAAATACGCAAGTGAACTGGGCGATCTTTGAAAAAATCGCGGTACTGTTTGATGGCGGTCAGGCGTCTGCGCTCCAGGCGCGCTGCGAAGCGCTGATGGCGTTTGGCGTTCGCGCCAGTCAAATTTGGCCGGTGGAGAAGCAGACGCTTGAGCTCGAAACCCACTGTCAGGTACTGGAGGAGGCGCAGCAGCAGGGCTGGCGCAATGTGCTGTTGCTCGACGCCGATATTCAGTTTGTCAAAAAAGAGAACACGATCCTCTACGTCAACAAACTGCTGAACGGGCTGGAGCAGGTCGCCTGGCACGGGCTGACATTGGGGGCGCGTTATGAAAACTTCACGCCGATGCAATCGATGCCGGGCGTCGCGCGTATCTTCAACGCCGGGTGTGGCTGCGCCTACGCGATCAATGCGCCCTATTATGGCGAACTATTAAGCGCCTATCGCCAGGGGATGGCGCAGGACGTCAACCTTGACCGCTGCTGGGCCGGGGTGATGGGGCGTGGCGACGTATGGCTCGGTTTTAGTCCCGGTTTCGCCTTTTTACAACACCATCCGGACCCGAAAAGCGGTGAGGTCATCGACTGTACCCACTGGTTTTTCCGCAAACACCGCTAAACCGATTATCCCCCTGAGAGAGCACTATGGAACTGACTGAACATTACCAACCTGAATTTGTAAGACGGTTTATGGCGCGGGACAGCGTCTGTGAATGCCAGGCCTGCCGCAACGCGCCGCAGGGCTGGCCGTACATCAGCATAAAAATGAAAAACCAGCAGCGTGAAAGCCTGGATATGGCGTGTGAAACGGCAGCGCGTGAAATTGTACTCAACCCGGAAGCATTTGTACTGCATACGTCACAGGCACCGGCACAGGGAGAAGAAGTTCTTTCTGGCTGGAGTGAAGTCCTGAATCAGCAGTGCATCAACCTGGCAATTCATCCGGCGCTGTCACATGACGAGCGTCTCTACGCGATTGGCATATTGCTGAGTAAAGCGCAGCAGTACCGGGATAACGGCGAGCATGACCCGGCGTTACTGGCGTCGATGGGTGATCAGCTTGCCAGTCTGGCGGATCAGGGCATTCTCTCTCAGCAGTTTACGATGCTGCCGGAAATCCCGGAAAACCCGTGCGCAGTGTTAAAAGAGATGGGAGCGATTCGCCTGACGCTGAATTTACCGATGGCGGAAAAAATGGTGATATCGCTGAAGCTGAGCGAGCTGGGGATTATGTCGCCGTCGCGACTGGCGGAGCGGCTTGACGCGCTCAAATCGCACTGGCAGACCATACCGCTGTTTAACGAACAGCCCTGGCTTCTCAATAACATTTTACTCTATGCGCTCTACAGCCGCATTTTCCCCGGTCTCCATTGTGATAACTATGGCGAAGCCTTTCTGAATCTGGCGCGGACGTTTTTCCGCTTAAAAGCGATCTGCAGCATTCGTTGCGACGAACGTCAGGAGTTGTCCCCGGAAGATGTGGCGATGCTGGCCAGCGCGCTGGAGGCGTGGCAGAGCAAAAATCCTTCCCCGTCGCCGGCGCAATATACAGCAGATTATCGGTTGCTCCATGGATTATCGCTGTTGAGATAACGTATGAATACAGATGTACGCCAGCCTGAACACAGTAAAAAAATTATTACCTTTGGGACGTTCGATGTTTTTCATGTCGGCCACCTGAATATTTTGCGCCGGGCAAAATCGCTGGGAGGACGGCTGGTGGTTGGCGTGTCATCGGATGCGCTTAATTACAGAAAAAAAGGGCGATACCCTATCTATAACGAGCAGGATCGACTTGCTATCGTGGCCGGGATAAAATATGTCGATGACGTCTTTATTGAAGACTCTCTGGAATTAAAATCCCGGTATATTCAGCAACACGCGGCGGATACGCTCGTCATGGGTAATGACTGGCAGGGAAAATTTGATGAACTCGCGTCTCTCGTTGAGGTGATTTATTTACCCCGGACGCCCGTCATTTCAACGACCTCGATCATCGATGTGATTAAAAATTTTTGAGTTTGGCCCTGCGTGCGTCGGGCCAGATTATTCTTAACACTATTCGTGTAACGCCTCAACGATCACCAGCGCTGCCCGCAGGCCAGCCATGCCATCATTAAACGCGTCACAATAATGCGTTTTAATCTGTTGCAGGGAAGTATTGAGATTCTCCCACGGATAGTCAGCAGACAAATATCGTCTGATATCTTGCATATCTGTGGCAACGGGCATAAATTCGCGAACTTTTTGTTCCGGGCTGTCTACAGAACTATAGGATGCCTGATTGATTAACAGTTTTTCCATTCCTGGCCAGTTTAAAAGAATGACTTTTTTATCGGCATTAATCGCATCAAAAATAAAACCGCTATTATCAGTAATGACATAGTCGGCACAGTCCAGCAGGGCAAAAGTCGTGGCGCTATCACTGACAATGTTCTTAATAAAACGGCGGACCAGTTTGAGCATGTTTCGTTCGCTCTCTTTATAAAGCGTTCGGTGATGCAGTTTAGCAATAATATTATATTCTTTGTTCATTCGACCCAGCCTTTCGGCCCAGTGAGGAATTGAACTGAGATCGCCGTAGGTTGGCGCATAAAGAAGTGTGGGTTTCGCCGGATCAATCTTTATGCCATCCAGTAGCGTCCTGGACCAGGTATTATTATGCCAGTCATCAAAGCGTGGGTTGCCGACAACAATGGCTTTATCACCCACGTTCAATGATGTTTGGGTATAGTCGCTGTAACAAAGAATATAGTGGTAATCTGAGTTCCAGTGTGCATGATTCCATTGATTTTTTGCCAGACCATATAGCGCACGAATATGAATATGCGCTGAATTTTTCAGATGCCGAATGTAATAAGGTGTGATCAGACAGTGATATTTTTTCTCTGTCTGTAAAATACATGATAGAGTGGTGCAGGTGAGTCCCGGCATTTTGATATTATTCAAACCGGAAACCATCTCAGCGACGAAGTTTTTTTCGATTAAGTCATTTATGAGCAACTCGCACTTGACATTTTTGCTCAGCAATACAGATATGATATTGCGATAAACTTCATAATGAAAAGAAGTCTCCATGTAAAAAGCTACGCAGCCAGATTGCTGTTGCATCTGTTTTCCTTTTTATATAAACAGGATTGTCGGGTAATACTGATTAGGCGTGATGGCCGTTATAGATATGCCCCCACTGAGGGAAAATACCTGATTCAAATTGATAAATTAATGACAGAATGAGCGGCAGGTTATAGGGAGTGACTTCTGTATGTTTTGTCACCTGCGGTGAACAGGTTTCGATGAGATTGAATAAAGGGTATTTATCAAATAGAGAAAGGTTGGGTTCTATCTCGGTAACATACTGTACGTCTTGTTTTGACGTGAAAAGGTAGATGTTTCGCTGAGTCTCATTATCATGCCTGATGATGCCTGGAATATAACGATCAAGAGCAAATACTTTTTGAGGGCTTATTTCACCCATCATGGCGGCGCCAACGGCTTCCCAGTGGCCTTCTGCAACATAACGACCAATGCTAAATTGAGGTACGCAGGTGATAATATTTTTAATTTTATGTTTTATACCATAATACAGGGCCGCACTGCCCCCTTTAGAGGCCCCCAGTATAGAAACATTAACCGGTTTCACATTGTCAATGACCGCGTCAATAAGCAGACTGACACCGTTTTCTATATCAAATTTCATGTCGTTGCACAGGTAATAAGCGGGCAACCCTTTGAAATCATCTTTGATCCATAATACAGTCGAACGGCAGTGTGACAGAATGTCAAAATCGTAGATGGTGGGGTCCGGTAAGTTAAACCCTGACATCACGATTAATAAATGCTGACAATCATACTTGGATTTTTTTATTCGATAATGAATATTAATATCGGGGCGGAATTTAAACGTTTTCTCATCCACTGTTGTTTAGCCTTTATGAAAAATAGGGAAGCGTTACCCCTGCTGATATAACCAGTTCTCCGGCTCATTCACGTTTAAGACGTTCAACAGGATCTCCTGCTGCATACTCATCAGTGAGCCATTGTATTCATTGGCTGAAAAACAGCGGGTGGCCTGCTGCTGCAGGTCCTGCCAGAGTGCGGCGACGGGCGTGCGGTTGGCGGGCGGAAGGCGGGCGATCAATGACTGCATTCCCTCGGCGCTGGCAGGGATGCCCAGTGACTTCAGCAAGCGGTAGCGCTGCTGGCTGTTGATGGACAGATGTTGATACTGTTCCATTACCTGCGCGTTGAGCGCGTCAAGCTCAGCGGCACGGCGGGCGACAATGTGCTCGCGCTGCGTTTCAAGCAGGCGCAGCAGGGCATGGTAGTGCTGGCGATCGGCGGCCATGCCCTGAATCAGGGTCTTAACGCTCTGGACAGCGTTAGTCATAATTACCTCTGGAAATATTTTTGCATCGATTCGGTCAGGGAATCGAGATTAATGGCGATTTTGCCGCTGCTAATGGCTTCTTTCATCTCGGCGACGCGCGCCATATCCACTTCCGGCAGCGTGGCCAGTTGAGATTGTGCATCGCCCAGCATTGGGTCAACGGCGGCGCTACGCTCAATTTTGTTGCCTTTCTGCGCGACGGTCTGGGTCTGCCCGGCTGTGCTGGCATTATTGATGGCGCCTGCCAGGTTGTACTGAGTTGCTGCTACTTTCATCGCTACGCTCTCTTTTTCGAATTTTGTTTGGGTTGCTGACGAATCCTGCCTGGCGGAAGTGGGGCTTCCGATGCCCTCACTGTGTAAGAGCGGCCAGTCGTCGGGCAAACTTAAACCGATTTCGCACTTTTTTAGCGTCCGCCCGCGTAGACCATTTTCACCACCCCGCTGTCGGCGACGATGGCGCTCACCACGCGTTCGCTGCTCTCATTTTTCACCTTGATAATTTCGCCTTTACGTCCCTTTTTCATCGCCTCGCCCACGGTGCGGGCTTCCACACCGCCCTGTTCGGCGATCATCACCACGCGCTGGCCGCGTTCAACCAGCACCGGCGCTTCCAACTGCGTCAGGGCAATCGCCTGACGATCGCGGATGCGGCGCTTCACCGTCAGCCCCATCACCTCGTCCGGGTTGGTCAGGTAGTTGCCGCGCAGGCCGCTGATATTGAGCTTCTTAATGGTGATGTCGTCCGGGGAGAGCAGATGGCCGCGATCCAACGTGTTTTGCGCGACCACCACCGGAAGATAGATATCCGGTTTTACTGTTACCGCCACGTCCCAGCGCTGCGGCGCGTCGCAGCGTACATCCACACGCAGGCGGTTGAGATCGATACGTTCACCCTCCGGCAGGGTGACGGTCGGTTCCTGTGCGCAGACTACCAGGTGCGATGCCTCGGAGGGGATAAACAAATTCATCTCCGCCTGGTAGTCCGGCCACTGTCGGCGTTTGGCTTCATGATAAATCATTTTGGCTGCGTGGAGCTGCGTCGCGACGTAGATCTGCTTACGCGCGTTGGTTTTTTTTTCGGGCGTTGCCGCACTGGCGGTGACGGCGAAAGCCAGGAGGAAAGAGAAGACGCCATAGCGGAAGCAACGCTTCACCTCTGGCGACTGGAAATGACTAAAACGATTATAAATCATGATATTAAAACCTTGGCACGAATTTTGCTAATAGGGTAAGCAAATCATCGCAGGTTTAGCATCACGAGGGTGTGAATTGTGAGTATTACTTTTGACAAAGCATTGGGCGTTCATCCACAGGCTGTAGCACTTCGACTTTCCCGAGCAGAGTTGCTTTCAGCCAATCTGGCCAATGTCGATACCCCCAACTTTCAGGCTAAAGATATTGATTTTGCCGCAGAGATGCAACGTTCATCGCGGAGTTTTTCGCAGACCGCACTGCCGCAGGAGATGTATCGCGTTCCTTATCAGCCCTCTTCGGACGGCAACACCGTATCGTTGAACGTGGAGCAGGCTGAGTTTGCCAAAAACGCGCAGGATTACCAGATGAGCCTGGCGTTTTTAAACATGAAATTTACGGGCCTGAAGCAGGCCATTGAAGGTAAGTAATCCTACGCAGGTAATCACGGAATATGGCTTTTACCGATATTTATCGCGTTTCGGGGTCGGCGATGACGGCGCAAACCGTTCGTCTGAATACCATCGCCAGTAACCTCGCCAACGCAGAAACAGCGGCAACCAGCGAAGAGGGGGTTTATAAAGCCCGCCGTCCGGTGTTTGCCGCGATTTACAAAAACGACGAACTGATGCACAGCCGGGCGCTGACCGGCGCGCGGGTTCAGGTGATGGACGTTGTGGAGAGCGGCGAAGCCGTTGAACGCTACGAGCCTCATAACCCGCTGGCGAACGGCGACGGCTACGTCTATTACCCGGGCGTCAACGTGGTGGAAGAAATGGCGGACATGATGTCGGCCTCCCGAAGCTTCGAAACCAACGTTGAAGTGCTTAACAGTGTGAAAAGTATGCAGCAAAGCCTGCTGAGACTTGGAGAAGCCTAAGCATGAACGTAGATAACGCATCCCGCAGCGCCCAGGCGACTTCCCTCGACGGCAGCGTCTCCGGCAACGGCAACACCGCGGCTGGCATGAACACGCTGTTTATGCAACTGCTGGTGGCACAGATCCAGAACCAGGACCCGCTAAACCCGACGGATGGCACCGAGTACGTCAGCCAACTGGCACAGCTTACTCAGGTGCAGTCGATGGAAACCATGTCCCAACTGATGGCGAACAGTTCCGTGTTGATGGACAACCTGCAAACCCTCACCACCGGCAATCTGGTCGGCCAGCACGTGATGGTGCAGAGCGACAGCATCAACAGCGACGGCGAAACGGTTGTGGACGGGCGTCTGACGCTGCAGCACGCCGCGGGCGTAGTGACGGTGATCGTCAAAGATTCCGCGGGCGTCGAGCACAAAATTGAACTGGGCAAACAGGACGCGGGTCAGGTGGATTTCAGTATCGACCCGGCGGAGATGGGGCTCAGCGAAGGGAAATACACTCTGAGCGTGGTCACGGATACCGGCGAAGAGACGGTGCCGATTGAAGTGGGCGGAACGGTCACCAACGTGCGCATTCCGCTCGACGGAAGCGCCACCGTCCTGAACATCAACGGTATTGGCGACATCGCTTACAACAACATTACGCAATTTGGAACAACCTCGAAAAACGCCGTCTGAGGCGATTTCACGAGATGATGAAACAGGAACTTTTATGAGCTTTAACATTGCCACCACCGGCCTGAACGCGGTCACCGAACAGCTGAACGCGATCTCTAACAATATCGCCAACTCCGGCACCGTAGGCTTTAAATCGGGCCGCGCCGAGTTTTCCGCGCTTTACGCTGAAAGCCAGCCACTGGGCGTCGGCGTTTCCGGTGTCACTCAAAGCATCACCAAAGGCGGAAGTATCTCTTCCACCGGCAACGCCCTCGATCTGGCGATCAACGGCAACGGTTTCTTTGTCGTGCGCGACAGCGCGGGCACCACGGCATACAGTCGCGCGGGCTACTTCGGCACCGACAGCAGCGGTAACCTGATCAATAACCTGGGCATGTACCTGCAGGGTTACCCGGTGGATGCGAACGGCCAGCTTCAGGTCGGCACCGTCGGCAATCTGACCATCAGCAGCGGCTCGATTCCGGCGAAGGCCACCGACAGCCTCGACTTCACCGCCAACCTCGACGCCAACGCAGATGTGCCGACAAACGGCAACTTCGACCCGAAGGACAATACCTCGTACAACAATACCTATACTACGCAGGTCTACGATTCTCTGGGTCGTGAACACACCCTGAACCAGTATTTCGTGAAGAAAGACGATAACACCTGGGAAGTCCACTACTACATGGACGACACCGAGATCCCAAACAGTGCCCAGGAAATGACGTTCTCCGACCAGGGCATACTGACCACACCGACCGACCTGACCAGCCTGAATGTTGATATTCCGGGCGCGGCCGGGCTCTCCATCGACCTGAGCTACAACGGCACCACGCAGTACGGTTCTGATTTCTCGGTGAGCAAAAACCAGGGTAGCGGCTATGCCTCCGGCGAGCGTACCGGCCAGGCGATTGATGCCGATGGCAGCGTTTACGCCACCTTCTCCAATGGCGAACGTATGCTGCAAGGGCAACTGGTGCTGGCTAACTTTGCCAACGCCAACGGCCTTCAGTCGCAGGACGGCACCACCTGGACGCAAACCGCCAGCTCGGGCGCACCGCTGACAGGCGCGCCAGGTACAGGCCTGCTGGGCTCGATTACCGCCGGGGCGCTGGAGCAGTCCAACGTCGACCTGACCTCTGAGCTGGTCGGGCTGATGACCGCGCAGCGTAACTACCAGGCCAACACCAAGGTGATCAGCACTAACGACAACATGATGAATGCGCTCTTCCAGGCGGTGTAATGGATCGATTGATTTTTACCGCCGTAAGCGGCGCATCACGCACACTGTCGCAGCAGGAGATCCACGCGAATAACCTGGCGAACGTCAACACCCAGGGCTTTCGCGGCGATCTCGATCGCGCGATCACGCAGCAGGTGAGCGGCGAGGGTTACGCCTCCCGCTATATGACCCTGCCCACTCAGGGTGGCGTGGACATGACCCCCGGCGCGGTCCGTGAAACCGGGCGCAGCCTGGATCTGGCGATTAAGGGCGAGGGGCTGATCGCCCTGAGCAGCGGCAATCGTGAGGTCTATACCCGCAACGGCCAGATTGACGTCAACGCCGATGGCGAGCTGTCTATCAACGGGCTGCCGGTGGAAGGTGACAACGGCCCCATAGTTCTGCCGCCGTTCTCCTCCGTCAGCATCGGCGAGGACGGGGTGATAACCATCGTGCCCGACGACGGTGACATCGCCGCGCCGGTGGATATCGATCGCGTCAAGCTGGTTAACGTGCCGGCCAGTGAGCTGAGCAAAAATGCTGATGGCTTTCTGGTGAGCAATGCGGCGGTTAACCCGCGCGATGAAGAGGTGATGGTGGCTTCCGGGCATCTGGAGAGCGCCAACGTGTCGGCGATCGACGAGATGGTCTCCAGCATTGCGCTAAACCGCCAGTTTGAAGCGCAGATCAAAATGATGAAAGCCGCAGAAGATCTCGCGACGGCGGGCAACCGCCTGATTCGCGGCTCCTGATATTAAAAGAAGGATGAGAGATGAATCCCGCATTGTGGATTAGTAAAACCGGTCTGGCGGCGCAGGACGCCAAAATGACTGCCATTTCTAACAACCTGGCGAACGTCAACACCACCGGGTTTAAGCGCGATCGCGCCATGTTCGCCGATCTGTTCTATCAGAATCAGCGTACGCCGGGGGGCCAACTGGATCAGAACAACGTCGCGCCGACCGGTATCCAGTACGGCACCGGCGTGAAAATTGTCGGTACGCAGAAAGAGTTCACCGTTGGCAGCATTCAGAACACCGAGCAGGCGTTGGATGTGGCGATCACCGGGCAGGGTTTTTTCCAGGTGGAAATGCCCAACGGCGATATCGGTTATACCCGCGCCGGTAACTTTCAGAAAACGCCGGACGGCCTGCTGACCAACGCTCAGGGCTTACCGCTGGTGCCGCAAATTGAACTGCCGGAAAACGTGAAGGACCTGCAGATCGGTAAAGACGGTACCATCACCGCGACCGTCGCAGGCGAAACGGATCCGGTTGAGCTCGGCCAGCTAACGCTGGTGAACTTCGTCAATCCGGCCGGGCTGGAAGCGGTGGGCGGTAACCTTTATCGCGAAACTGCCGCCAGCGGCGAAGCGGTAGAAGGCGTGCCGGGCGAAGAGGCGTTTGGCCAACTGGAGCAGGGGTCGCTGGAAGGCTCTAACGTGCAGGTCGTCGAGGAGATGGTCGATATGATCACCGTGCAGCGGGCATATGAAATGAACGCCAAAATGGTCTCCGCCGCCGACGACATGCTGAAGTTTGTCACCCAGTCGATGTAATGACCGGGCAGTAAAGTGAAAGTGTAATGAAAAAGCAGGTAGTAATGGTTTTGCTGGCACTGTTTTTGTCGGGCTGTGAAAGCCCGGCGTTGCTGGTGCAAAAAGATGATGCGGCCTTCGCGCCGCCGGAAGATATCGTGATGCCGGATACGCAGGTGCGCGGTGGCGGGTTGTACAACAGCGGCTATAACTGGTCGCTGATACAGGACCGCCGCGCTTATCGCGTGGGCGATATCCTGACCGTCAAACTGGATGAGTCCACCCAAGCCAGCAAGCAGGCGCGCACCAATTTCGGCAAAAAGAACGATGTTTCCCTGGGGATCCCGGACGCGTTCGGCCACTCGGTGGATAATCTCTCCGCCTCCATAGACGGCAACCGTAACTTTAACGGCAACGCCGCCTCGCAGCAGCAAAACAGCCTGCGCGGGGCGATCACCGTGGCCGTCTACAAAGTGCTGCCGAACGGTGTGCTGGCGATCCGCGGCGAGAAGTGGCTGACACTCAATCAGGGTGATGAATACATGCGCGTGACCGGGCTGGTGCGGGCGGATGACGTCGAGCGTGACAACTCCGTTTCCTCACAGCGCATCGCCAATGCCCGCATCTCCTATTCCGGACGCGGCGCGCTGAGCGACGCCAATTCCGCTGGTTGGCTGACGCGCGTCTTCAACCACCCGCTGTTTCCGATCTAATGGAGTCCGTAATGCGTAAAGTGGCACTTTTTTGCCTGCTCATCTGGAGCATGGGGGCGATGGCCCAGCGCCTGGGCGACGTGGTCGATATTCAGGGCGTGCGCGGCAATCAGCTGGTGGGCTACAGCCTGGTGGTGGGGCTCGACGGCACCGGGGATAAAAACCAGGTCAAATTCACCAGCCAGTCGGTGACCAACATGCTGCGACAGTTTGGCGTTCAGCTACCGGCGAAAATCGACCCGAAAGTGAAAAACGTCGCGGCCGTCGCCATCAGCGCGACGCTGCCGCCGGGCTATGCGCGTGGGCAGAGCATTGACGTCACCGTCTCCTCGATTGGCGATGCGAAAAGCCTGCGCGGCGGTACGCTGCTGCTGACCCAACTGCGCGGCGCGGACGGTGAAGTCTATGCGCTGGCGCAGGGCAATGTGGTGGTCGGCGGGGTGAAAGCCGAAGGCAATAGCGGCTCCAGTGTGACCATCAATACACCGACCGTGGGACGCGTGCCGAATGGCGGCTCCGTCGAGCGTGAAGTGATGACCGATTTCCAGCAGGAGCCGGTGGTGATGCTGAACCTCAAGCGCCCGAGCTTTAAAACGGCCAACAGCGTTGCCGTCGCGCTGAACAGCGCTTTTGGCTCCGGCACCGCGACCGCCCAGAGCGCCACCAACGTCGCCGTTCGCGCGCCGCTGGGCGCAGGCGATCGCGTGGCGTTTATGTCGACGCTGGAAGATGTGCAGATCAACGCCGGGAAGCAGCCGCCGCGCGTGGTGTTTAACGCCCGTACCGGCACGGTGGTGATCGGCGATGGCGTAGTGGTGCGTGCCGCCGCCGTCTCCCACGGCAACCTGACGGTTACCATTCGTGAGTCGTCGAACGTGAGTCAGCCGGGGGCGTTCAGCCAGGGGCAAACGGCGGTGACGCCGCAGAGCGATGTGAACGTCAACCGCGGTAGCGGCCAGATGGTGATGATCCCTGCGGGCACTAGCCTGCGCAGTATTGTCAACACCATCAATAGCCTCGGCGCCGCGCCGGATGACACGATGGCGATTTTGCAGGCGCTGCACGAAGCAGGCGCGCTGGACGCTGAACTGGTGGTCATCTGATGCTGAATGCTATTACCCGTCAAAGTGCCATTCTGCCCGGCGACATCACCGGGCAGGTGAAACCGCAAAACCTGGAGCAGGCGGCGGAGCAGTTCGAAGCGCTGATGCTGCGCTCTATGCTGTCGCAGATGCGTAAAGCCGCCGATGTGCTGGGGGAAGATAATCCATTCAACAGCAAACAGCAGCGCATGATGCGTGATTTTTATGACGATAAGCTCGCCTCTGAGCTCGCGTCGCAGCGCAGCACCGGCATCGCACAGATGATTATCAGCCAGCTTTCACCGCAAACGACAGCGCCGCTTAAGGATGCGGGAAGTCTGGTCGCTTTAAAAGGACAGCCAAAAGAACTCAGCACGCCCGTTGTCCCGGTCATGCGTGAACAGGAGTAACCCATGAGTATGATTAATATTGCCTTCAGCGGCATTCAGGCCGCGCAGATCGGCATGAACGTAACCTCGATGAACGTTGCCAACTGGATGGTGAGCGGTTACAGCCGCCAGGGAGCGGTGCAAAGCGCTATCGGACCGATGGGTGAGGCGGGAATGAGTGCGGGGAACGGCGTCCAGGTGGACAGCATTCGGCGTATCTCCAGCCAGTATCTGGTGAATCAGGTGTGGCAGACCGGTAACAAGGCCAGCTATTACGAGACGGGAAATCAGTACATCACGTCGCTGGAAAAAGTGGTGGGTTCCGACACCACCAGCCTCGGTAACGGGCTCGATGAGTTTATCAATGCCCTGAGCGAACTGACCCAGACGCCGGAATCTCCGGCACTGCGCCAGCAACTGCTCAATCAGGCGGGGGCCCTCGCCACACGCTTTAACAGCGTGAATAACTTTATCACCAGCCAGAAAGAGTCGATTACCACTCAGCGCGGCGCGATGGTCGATCAGATCAACACCATCAGCGGCAGCATCGCCGACTACAACAAAAAGATCGCCGATATGGATTCGACCGGCGGTAACAGCAGCGTACTGCGCGATCAGCGCGATGAGCTGGTGAAAACCCTCAGTACGCTGGCGGACGTGAAGGTGACGGAGGATAAATCCGGCAGCTATACCGTTTCGCTCGCCAGCGGCCAGCCGCTGGTTAGCGGCAAAACAGCCGGCCAACTGCGCGTCGGTCAGGATGCGAACGGTAATTCGACGCTGGCGCTGAAGTTCTCCACCAGCGAATTTTCGCTCGACCCTGCCGTTGGCGGCCAGCTCGGCGCGCTGCACGACTATGAAACTGGCACGCTGCAGCAGATGAAAGACTCGGTGCAGGGCATGGCGGAAACGGTGGCGGACCTGTTTAACGATCAACTGCAAAAGGGGTTTGATCTGAACGGCAATCCAGGGAAAGCGCTCTTCACTTTTGACCCGTCTAACCCGGCGGGAATGTTGCAGGTCAATGACTTAAACCCGGAAGAGCTGGCGCTCTCCGGCGCGAAAGATGAGCCCGGCAACAGCGACAATCTGGCCGAGCTGATTGAGCTGAAAAACAAAAAAACCACTATTCCGGGTATGGGCAACATGAGCCTGAGCGAAGGGGCCGCGGCGATTATCTCCACCATCGGTATCGCCAGCCGCCAGAGCACCACCGAGATGGATGCCGCCGCCGCCGTGCGCGAGCAGGCGCAGAATCAGCGCGATAACCTCAGCGCGGTAAACCAGGATGAAGAAGCGATTAATCTTCAGATCTACATGCAGGCTTACCAGGCGAATATGAAGGTTATCTCTACCGGTAATCAGATCTTTTCCGATCTGATGAGCATGTTTTAAGCGCGACAGGAATGATTAACAATGCGTATTAGCAGCCTCTATAACTCCAACGCCATGCTGACACAGATGGGCACTAACGGCACGCGCCTGAGCAAACTTCTGGAGCAGGTCTCCACGCTGAAGCGCATTAACGTGCCTTCCGACGACCCGGTGGCCGCCAGCCGTCTGGTGCAGCTCAACCGCGAAGAATCAGCGATCACCCAGTACCAGAGCAATATCAAACGCCTGAGCGGCGCGCTGGCGATTCAGGAGTCGAACGTCAACGCGCTCAATAATCAGCTTCTGTCGCTTAACGATAAGCTGCTGTCGGCCAACAACAGCACCCACAGCCAGAAAGATATGGCGGGCTACGGCGCGGAAATCGACTCGATGATCGACTCGCTGGTGGCATCAATGAATGCCAAAAATGAAAATGGCAGCTATCTCTTTTCCGGCACCAAAACCGACAGCAAAACCGTCACTCTGGACGAGAATGGACAATACGTTTACGGCGGCAACGACGGCACGCGTGAAACGCAGGTCGCCAACGGCGTGAGCATCACCGAAAATACCAACGTCGCGCAGGCGTTTTCCGGCTCAGGTAACGATCTGAAGGTGCTGAACGATCTGAAAGCCCTTAGCGCAAAAATGCAGGACCCGGACGCCAGCTACGCGGACTATAAAGATGAGATAGACGCCATGCTCGGCTCAGTGCAGGGCGCGCGCGATCGCGTCTCCAGTATTTTCACTGACCTCGGCGGACGCCAGAACCGTCTGACGCTGCTCGGCGACGCGCATACGGACGTCAGTGTGGCGAACCGCCAGTTGGCCAGTGAATTAGGCGATACGGATGAAGTGACGGCGACGACCAATCTTCAGCTCTACGCGCAATCGATGCAGATAAGCTACAAGACGTACAGCATGGTCAGTCAGCTTAATCTGTTCAGTATGATGTAATCACGATGCAGGTTGGTTTAAAAACTTCGTCGCTGACGACCCCCGCGTCCACCACTGCCGGACGCGGCACTATTGATGCCCCACAGACCGTTACCCGTGTTCGCATGCCGGAAGCGGTCTCTTCGCGCAGCGCGTTCCCGGAGTCGGCGCTGCTTTCCCGTCGCCCGATGCGCTATAACGTGCAGCTTAACCAGCAACTGACGGCGGTACAGCAGGCGGACAGTTATCTGGCGCAAACGGAAACACAACTGCTTCAGCTGCGCCAATCCTCCCTGCGCGGCGATGCTTCCGCCCAGGCGGCGGCGCTGCAAAAGCACTTAACCCGCCGTACGCAGCTTTCCGGGGGGACGGTCGATCGCCATCTCATGCCTTCGCTGGAACATAAAAGCAGCGTGAATTTTACGCTGCCAGGCAGTGAGAAACTCCTCAGTAACCCCGAAGGTGAGACGCTGGTGTTCTGTCTTGGCGGCCGCCAGCGTGAAATGAGCGCCGTGTCGCTGCCCGCAGAAGCATCGCCGCGCCAGATCCTGACGAAGCTGAATATTGGCCTGGGACGGCTGGGTATTCACGCCCGGCAGAGCGGGAGCGGGCAATTGCTGTTTAGCGTGGATGAAAGCCGCTGGGGGCGCGTCAGCCAGCAGCTTACAGTACGCGGTGAAGGGGGGCGCTATCCGGCCGATGCTTTTACCTTGCTGTCGCCGCAGGCGGAAACCGCCAGCAGCGATGAGGTGCTGGCGTTGACCGCAGGCCGCGAGCGGGAAGGGCCGGCAAAGCTGCAAAATACTCTGGAGCACATCACCAGCCAGCGCAGCCGACTGCGCCAGCAGCAGGATCGTGTGGCGTCGCGTATCAACGATATGGCGGCGGTTTTCACGCCGCAGCAGGCGCTGGAGACGGCGCGTGGGCTGGGGGATGCGCTGGCCGGCGGTACGAAAAACTTTAGCGTGCTTTCACAGGCACTGGGCGCGCAGGCGAATGTGCGTCTGGCGACGGTGAAGAATTTGCTGGGCTAAAACTCGCCTCTCCGGGTCGGGGGAGGCGTCGTTCAGGGGGAAAAAACCTTTCTTTATGAGCGTCTCAGTGGATAAAGAAAGATTGACCCGCTTTCCCCGACCACCAGCGGCTGATCGCCCAGCGAAAGCGGCTCCATCCAGAAGATGGTGTGCATCAGTTGATCCACCAGGTTGTCGACCATCAGCAGGTTCTGCGCCTTGCTGTAGTAAATCGGCGTCAGATAAAAATAGAGCCTGTTGTTTCGCCTTTGCGTCGGGGTAAAGGTGCCTTTCAGCACAAACTGGTTATCGTTCGGGCTGATGAGCGTGATCAGAATCGTGCCCCGCGTTGTTTTCAGGTGCGCGTCGTAAGTCTCTTTACTCTGCGATTTCAAATCATAAAATCCCATCTGAAACGTGCCTTCAACGTTGGCGCCGCGCATCATTCTTGGTGATGTTAGCGCGTTCCAGACAAAAGGCGAGACCGCCACGATGAGAATGGCGATGCTCAGCAGCAGATTAATTCTCTGTACAAATAGCCATTTCATTCAGCTTTCTCCGGGTTTCGCGCAGGATCAGATTGTTGAGTTGGTTTGCATCGAGCCGCCATTGATAAACCGCCATCACCAACTGCTGCTTATCGCAGGGGCTGCTCAGCGCAAATGTATAATTCAGCATGAAATTTCGGGTGCTGAAATAGACGGTCATCGTCACAGACTGCGTTTTAATCTGCTGGTTCAGGGTATAGAGCGAGGCTTTCAGTTTGCTGTACAGGTTCTCCGCGCCGTAGGAGAGATCGCCGGACGGTTCAATCGCGTAAATATGAATATTGCTGTAAACGTTAGGCTGTACCTCTTTCGCCGTCAGGTTTCCGCTCTCCTGACGCTTCACCACCCACCATGTCAGCAACGTGGTACAGACGATGACCAGCACCACGAACAGTACAAAGGTTGTCCGGTTTGCGCGCGGCAGCGCCGCCGCAGCGACAGGAACGGTGGCTTCCTGAGCCGGTGTTTCTGGCGCTGGCGGCATAGCGGCGGATTCATTCACCCTGTCTTCAGGTACCGCCGGTTTGTTTTCCTCTTCCGTCTCTCGCTCAGCTGGATCTTGCGTAGATTCATTAACTTCACTCTCTTCCTTCTCGATTACGCGGCAATATTCCGGCTCCAGCAAATACCCTTTTTTGGGTATCGTTTTGATAATTTTTTGCTGTTTGCCGTCATCCTCCAGCGCGGTACGTAATGCATGGATAGCATTGGGAAGACTGTTATTACCGATAACACGCCGTTCCCAAACCAGGTTAGTCAATTCTTCACGTGTGAAGATTTTCCCTGCATCCTGCATCAGAATATCCAGCAGCTTGAGCTGATATTCACCAAGGCGCTTCTTTTCTCCGGTTGTTAAATGGAGGATCGATCCTGAAGGAATATCAATCAGCCAGTTATTTACAGAGCAGTAGCGTTTATTCATCGATTAGTTGATGGTAGTGACCATTCCCGTTCAGTCAGTTTGTATTGTCATAATTTAAGTTCAATGCTGTGTTATTTAATTGTTATGGCAAGCCGGGGGTTATAATGAATTGCCGCTTATGCAAAAAAGCAAGAAAGGAATAAGTTATTCTTTGCGAAAAGTTACGCATAAACTTTGAACAAAAGCGGAAGATTACCCCTTTCCCCGTGTCGTCAGCTCTAGGAATAATCTTTTCCATGGCCTCTTTTTACGCGATAAAAGTGTGATGCGCAACACCTCTGGTAGTAAAAAATCTTGCCGCTGATTAAGAAAATTAGACAAAAGTTAACTCCAATAGTTAAAAGATCTTGATGTTAAAAAAGGTCGTATTTATGTGAATCCTATGTTCATGGAATAAATCTATACCTTACGGAATAAAAGGGTTTTATAGGAGTGGAAACGGTTATCGAAAATAGTGGTTAAGTTTGCTGTTTTTTGTGTCGCCTTATATTTTGATTCTGCGCTTTTTAGTCGTCTTAGAAAAATGATGAAGAACTCCCTTACTATTATTAGCAAGGCTTATCAGATAGGCGAAATATTTTTCTTGCGGGATGTAAAGGTGGATTAAAAATAAAATTTAATTTTTCCGTCAAAAGGCCGTTTTACTCTTCCAGTAACAATGAAAGTGCCTGACGGACAGGTCACCCAAGGAGAAAACAATGTCCCTTTCTATTTTCACCAGTGCTTCATCTATGGCGTCT
>NZ_BBNB01000010.1 GCF_000759835.1 Citrobacter sedlakii NBRC 105722 | reverse complement strand
AAAGCAGACGATCTGAAACCGGCAGACAGCGAAACGAAATCGGACACCACGCCGACGCCAGCCGCGGCTGATACTACGACGCCGACTAAGAAATGGCCTGTTCCGAATACGAACTACCCGACGCTGTCTCCAGGTTCCGCAACCGGCAAAACCGGAATGGACACGCCGAAGACGCCGAAGCACAAGCAGTGGAACGGTGACATGACCAACGGCGTGGCGCCATCTTCCGGCAACGGCGACAGTGCCAAGCTGTCCCCGGGATCGTCTACCGGTCAGACCGGAATGGATATGCCGAAAACGCCGGAGCACAAGCAGTGGAACGGTGACATGACCAACGGCGTGGCGCCGTCTTCCGGCAACGGCGACAGTGCCAAGCTGTCCCCGGGATCGTCTACCGGTCAGACCGGTATGGACATGCCGAAAACGCCGGAGCACAAGCAGTGGAACGGTGACATGACCAACGGCGTGGCGCCGTCTTCCGGCAACGGCGACAGTGCGAAGCTATCACCGGGATCGTCTACCGGTCAGACCGGTATGGACATGCCGAAAACACCGGAGCACAAGCAGGCGAACGGTGACATGACCAACGGCGTGGCGCCGTCTTCCGGCAACGGCGACAGCGCGAAGCTGTCCCCGGGATCGTCTACCGGTCAGACCGGGATGGATATGCCGAAAACGCCGGAGCACAAGCAGGCGAACGGTGACATGACCAACGGCGTGGCGCCGTCTTCCGGTGATGGCAGCGACGTGAAGCTTTCTCCTGGGTCTGCAACCGGTCAGACGGGTATGGACATGCCGAAAACGCCGGAACACAAGCAGTGGAATGGCGACATGAGCATGTCCGGCGTTACGCGCCATAGCGACATGCCGCACTGGGTACCTCTGATGCGTGAAACAACCATCGACGCCTACGCAACTGTCATCATTCAATTTGATCACTCGCTCTTGAGCTAAGTCGTCCCTTTCCCCGCCATATCGTCTGGCGGGAATTTACACATTACCCCCTTAGGCCGTCTGTATTTACAGATGGCTTTTTTTTGCGCGATTAATGCGTAACGGCTTCAGGGAAATGGATAGTTTTTTAATGATGGCAATAGCATATTTGTGATCACCATTGCAAAATGAGCATTAATTCATATTCAAAAAATGCAGTTCATATCACGTAATTATGGTTGCTTTTTAATTTTTTGTTTTTATCTTATTGTTTTTATTTGCTTTTATCAAACGCGCTTCTTTTTCGCCCTGACGTTGACCCCTGTTGCTTTCATTTTATCGCGCGCGTATTTTATTTTCAGCGCAGAATTGTACCCTAAAAATAAAATAAGGATTACGTATGCGGTTGATTGATTATTTTCCTGAAGCATCTATCTCGATAAAGTCATCGGTAGAAAACTGGCAGCAGGCCATTGATTTTTGCATGTCTTCCCTGCTGACTCATCATTATATTAATTCAAATTATATTCAGGCTATTAAAGATTCGACTCTCAGCAACGGCCCCTATTATATTCTGGCTCCCGGCGTGGCTATGCCTCATGCGCGACCAGAGTGTGGAGCGTTAAAAACAGGAATGTCGTTAACGTTACTCAAACAGGAAGTGCAGTTCAGTGAAGGTGAAGAAGGTATCAGGTTATTAATCGGTTTATCGGCAGCAAATGCCGATTCACATATTGAAGCTATCCAGGCATTAAGCGAGCTGTTATGTGAAGAACAAACGATAAACGCGCTGTTAGCGGCAAAGTCAGAAAAACAGTTAGCGGATATTATCGCTCACGCATAATTATTCTCTCCTTGACAGGATATTAATATGGAACACAAGTCTGCTCGTGCTAAGGTCCAGGCTTTTGGCGGGTTTTTGACTGCAATGGTCATCCCGAATATCGGCGCCTTTATTGCCTGGGGCTTTATAACCGCATTATTTATTCCAACCGGATGGTTGCCGAATGAACATTTCGCCAAAATTGTCGGCCCGATGATTACCTATTTACTGCCGGTGATGATTGGTTCGACCGGTGGACATCTGGTGGGGGGCAAACGGGGAGCGGTGATGGGAGGCATTGGTACGATTGGCGTCATTATTGGCGCGGATATCCCAATGTTCCTCGGTTCAATGATCATGGGACCGCTAGGCGGGCTGGTGATTAAATATATTGACCGACTGCTGGACAGGCGCATTCCTGCCGGTTTTGAAATGGTGATTAATAACTTCTCCCTGGGTATCGCCGGGATGATCTTGTGTCTGCTGGGGTTTGAGGTCATTGGCCCGGCGGTACTGGTTGCCAATAACTTTGTGAAGGAGTGTATTGAATCGTTGGTACATGCGGGCTACCTGCCGCTACTGTCGTTAATTAATGAACCAGCAAAAATCCTTTTTTTAAACAATGCGATTGACCAGGGCGTTTATTATCCACTGGGTATGCAGCAAGCCTCAGAGACAGGAAAATCCATTTTCTTTATGGTGGCGTCTAACCCGGGTCCGGGTCTGGGTTTACTGCTTGCGTTCACCTTGTTTGGTAAAGGGATGGCGAAGAAGTCTGCACCCGGCGCCATGATCATCCATTTCCTGGGCGGTATCCATGAACTGTATTTCCCGTATGTGCTGATGAAACCGTTGACGCTGATCGGCATGATTGCGGGCGGGATGAGCGGAACGTGGGTCTTTAATGTATTAGGCGGCGGGCTGGTCGCCGGGCCGAGCCCTGGGTCGATTTTCGCTTACCTGGCGCTGACGCCGAAGGGGGCTTTCCTGGCGACGATTGCCGGTGTTACGGCGGGAACGCTGGTGACCTTTGTGGTGACCTCTTTCATATTAAAAATGGAAAAAAATAGCGCTGGCGAAAGTGAAGATACCTTCAGTGATTCCACGAAAGCCGTCCAGGCAATGAAGCAGGAGGGTAAATTCTCTTACCGTGATGTGAAACGAATAGCATTTGTTTGCGATGCGGGAATGGGGTCGAGCGCTATGGGGGCAACGACGTTTCGTAAACGCCTGGAAAAAGCGGGATTAACGGTCGATGTCAAACATTATGCGATCGAAAATGTCCCCGAGGATGCCGATATTATCGTGACGCATGCCAGCCTGGAGGGGCGCGTTAAACGGGTTAGCGACAAACCCGTCGTTCTGATTAAAAACTATATTGGCGACCCGTTGCTCGACGATTTATTTCATCACCTTACGACGAAGTAATATTTCTGGTTTCTGGAGTAAATATGAAAACGAAAGTGGCAGCCATCTATGGCAAGCGGGATGTCCGTATCCGTGAATTTGAACTACCTGACATTACGGATAATGAATTATTAGTCAGCGTTATTTCTGACAGCGTCTGTTTGTCTACCTGGAAAGCGGCAACATTAGGCAGCGAACATAAACGTGTGCCAGATGATCTGGAGAATCATCCGGTGATTACCGGTCATGAATGTGCCGGGATCATTGTCGAAGTCGGGAAAAATCTAACCGATAAATATAAAAAGGGCGAGCGCTTCGTTTTACAACCCGCAATGGGCTTGCCGAGTGGTTATTCTGCCGGATACAGCTATGAATATTTTGGCGGTAATGCGACGTATATGATTATCCCGGAGATCGCGATTAAGTTGGGCTGCGTTTTACCCTATCACGGCTCTTATTTCGCCGCCGCATCGCTGGCGGAACCGATGTGCTGCATAATTGGCGCTTATAACGCCAATTATCACACTACGCCTTACGTTTACGAGCACCGGATGGGCATTAAACCCGGCGGCAACATCGCGCTATTAGCCTGTGCCGGGCCGATGGGGATAGGCGCCATTGACTATGCCATTAATGGCGGGATCCAGCCGTCGCGGGTCGTGGTGGTGGATATCGATGAAACGCGACTGGCTCAGGCCCGCCGCTTGCTAACGGTTGAGCACGCGGCCAGTAAGGGCATCGAGCTTATTTATGTGAATACCGCCGAAATAAAAGAGCCCGCAGCCATGCTTCGCGATCTTACGGACGGTAGCGGTTTTGATGACGTATTTGTCTATGCCGCTGTTCCGGCCCTTGTCGAACTGGCGGATGCGCTTCTCGCGGAAGACGGTTGCCTGAACTTTTTTGCCGGGCCGACGGACAGTCGCTTCAGGGTGCCGTTCAACTTTTACAACGTGCACTACAACAGTACACATGTGGTTGGAACATCCGGCGGTTCCACCGACGATATGAAAGAGGCGATTGCATTAAGCGCTACGGGACAACTGCAACCGTCTTTTATGGTCACCCATATCGGCGGGCTGGATGCGGTGCCGGATACGGTCCTCAATCTTCCCGATATTCCGGGCGGCAAAAAGCTGATTTATAACGGCGTCACGATGCCGCTGACGGCGATCGCTGATTTCGCGGAAAAAGGCAAAACCGATCCGTTGTTTCGTGAACTGGCGCGTCTGGTTGAAGAGACGCACGGTATCTGGAACGAAAAGGCTGAGAGATTCCTGCTGGCGCAATTTGGCGTGGACGTAGGGGAGGCTGCTGCATGATCTCTCTGACATGGCCGCTATTTCGCACAACGGAACGGGCGGCGCTGGCAGCCTGGCCGCAAACCGGATGCGGCGACAAAAACCGGATCGATGGTCTCGCGGTCAGCGCGATGCGACAGGCTCTGAACGAGGTGGCTATCCGTGGGAGAATTGTCATTGGCGAGGGGGAAATCGATTGTGCGCCGATGTTATGGATCGGTGAGGAGGTCGGAACAGGCAGCGGGCCGGAGGTGGATATCGCTGTCGATCCTATTGAAGGAACCCGTATGGTCGCAATGGGGCAGAGCAATGCGCTGGCGGTCATGGCTTTCGCCCCGCGCGGCAGTTTGCTTCACGCACCTGACATGTATATGAAAAAGCTGGTTGTTAATGCCCAGGCAAAAGGCGCGATCGATCTGGCGCTTCCGTTAGCCGACAATTTACGCAATGTGGCGGCGGCGCTGGGAAAACCGCTGGATCGCTTACGCATGGTCACGCTGGACAAACCCCGGCTTCATCCGGCGATTGCCGAGGCAACACAGCTCGGCGTAAAGGTTTTTGCCCTGCCCGATGGCGATGTGGCGGCCAGCGTTCTGACCTGTCTGCAGGACAATCCGTATGACCTGATGTATACGCTCGGCGGTGCGCCGGAAGGGGTGATTTCCGCCTGTGCGGTAAAAGCGCTCGGGGGCGATATGCAGGCAGAGCTGATCGACTTTTGTGAAGCGAAAGGCGATACCGCAGATAATCGCGTGATCGCTGTCCGTGAACGACAACGCTGTGCGGAGATGGGCGTCGAGATTAACCGCGTCTATGCGATCGACACGTTAGTAAAGGGAAATGACATTCTCTTTAGTGCAACGGGCGTGACGGGGGGAGACCTTCTGAAGGGGATCCAACAGGTTGAGAAGGGTGTGCGCACGCAAACTTTACTGATCGGCGGCGCGGATCGAACGTGTAATATAATAGACTCTCTGCATTCATGGTGATTTATCGGGACACAAATGACGACGCTGACAGAAGACGATGTGCTTGAGCAACTGGACGCTCAGACCAATTTACTTTCGTTTATGACGACGGCACATGACATTTTGCTTCAGGGCATTAAACGCTTTCTGCCGTCGCTGTTTGTCGATAATGATGAAGAGATCGTGGAGTATGCAGTGAAGCCGTTACTCGCGCAGAGTGGGCCGCTTGATGATATCGACGTTGCGTTACGCCTGATTTATGCGTTGGGAAAAATGGAAAAATGGCTGTATGCCGACATCACCCATTTTTCCCAGTTTTATCGCTACCTTAAGGAACAGGACACGATCCCGGGCTTTACGGATGACATCACCTGGGATTTCGTCAGTAACGTAAACAGTATTACCCGTAATGCAACCTTATATGGCGCGCTTGAGTCGATGAAGTTTGCCGACTTCGCCACCTGGTCCGAGGTTCGCTTTACCGGCATGATCAAGACGGCGATGACGCTGGCGGTAACGACAATTTTAAAGGAATTAACGCCGTGAAAATCGGACTGACGGTTAATGGGCTGGACGTTACCGCGCATTACCACGACGATGAAATTGAAATCGTCCATAAACCCCTGTTGCGACAGCTGGCGAAAATAAACGCTACGCATACTGGTCAACGAACCCTTATTTTTCTCTGCGCCCCTCCCGGGACCGGCAAATCCACGCTAACCACATTTTGGGAGTATCTCTGTCAACAGGATGCCAGTCTGCCAACGATCCAGACTCTGCCGATGGATGGCTTTCATCATTACAACGCGTGGCTGGAGGCGCATAACTTGCGAGCCAGTAAAGGCGCGCCGGACACCTTTGACGTTGATAAACTGGCGCGCAATCTGCGTCAGATCAGGGAAGCGGAAGGCGCCTGGCCGCAGTACGATCGGCAAACCCATGAGCCGGTTGAAAATGCCATCCCGGTAACCGCGCCGTTGGTGATTGTTGAAGGAAACTGGCTTTTGCTGAAGGAACCGCGTTGGCAGGCGCTGGCGGAGTTTTGCGATTATTCGCTCTTTATACGCGCACCGGAAGAGGCGCTTCGATCGCGCCTGATCGCCCGTAAACTGGCGGGAGGATCGTCTCAGGGTGATGCCGAAGCGTTCTATGAACGCACTGATGGGCCGAACGTGCGTCGGGTTCTGCAAAACAGTCGACCGGCCGACCTGACGTTAGTCATGACGCCGACAGGTGAGTATCGGCTCTGCTAAGAGGGCCGCCTGGCGTACGATTCGTGGAATCGGTGCCGGGGCAACCGCTATTACTCCTGGGTGGAATAATTTCTGCGAACCAGGGGCGTGAAATGTGATGTAAGTCATATAGCTGGCTTAATCAGCTGGACAATCATTCCTTTTATTCCTCGTTTCGCTTATTCTAGCTGAAGCGTTTCAGTCGATTAAATGTTCGACAAATAATCAATCAGTCGCAGTTTGCGACAGGTAAGGTTTCCCTGAACGATGCGCTGGATTACTCTGTCAGCCACATCTGAATCAGGATAGCCTTGCAGGAGATCTATGACCGTACGCGTAGCGATTAATGGCTTCGGTCGCATCGGACGTAACGTGGTTCGCGCTTTATACGAATCCGGACGTCGGGCGGAAATCACCGTGGTGGCCATCAACGAACTGGCGGATGCCGCAGGCATGGCGCATTTGTTGAAATATGACACCAGCCATGGACGTTTTGCATGGGACGTTCGCCATGAGCGCGAGCAGCTCATTGTCGGCGACGATTCGATCCGCATCCTGCATCAGCCTTCGCTTGCCGCGTTGCCCTGGCGTGAACTGGGCGTTGATATTGTCCTCGACTGCACGGGCGTATACGGCAGCCGCGAACACGGCGAAGCGCATATTGCCGCAGGCGCGAAGAAAGTGCTCTTTTCACATCCTGGCAGCCACGATCTCGACGCCACCGTTGTGTTTGGCGTCAATCAGGATCGCCTGCGGGCACAAGACCGCATTGTGTCAAACGCGTCCTGCACGACGAACTGCATCATTCCCGTCATCAAATTATTAGATGATGCCTATGGCATCGAGTCTGGTACGGTGACCACAATACACTCCGCCATGCACGATCAGCAGGTTATCGATGCATACCATCCTGACCTGCGGCGTACGCGTGCGGCGAGTCAGTCGATCATTCCGGTCGATACCAAACTGGCGGCAGGCATTACCCGTATTTTTCCGCAGTTTAACGATCGTTTTGAGGCCATTGCGGTGCGTGTTCCCACGATAAACGTCACGGCAATCGACTTAAGCGTCACGGTGAAGAAACCGGTAAAAGCCAATGAAGTCAACCAGTTGCTGCAAAAAGCGGCACAAGGTGCATTTCATGATATAGTTGACTATACGGAATTACCGTTGGTCTCAGTAGATTTTAACCATGACCCGCACAGCGCCATCGTCGATGGCACACAAACGCGAGTCAGTGGTGGGCACCTGATAAAGACGCTGGTCTGGTGCGATAATGAATGGGGCTTTGCTAACAGAATGCTCGACACCACGTTAGCCATGGCCGCTATTGGTTTCAGGTAAAGCGCGTAAGCGCTTGCAAAACTTTAAGAATCAACGAGAGGATTCACCATGTCTGTAATCAAGATGACCGATCTGGATCTTGCTGGTAAACGCGTTTTCATCCGTGCGGATCTGAACGTGCCAGTTAAAGAAGGGAAAGTAACCAGCGACGCGCGTATCCGTGCTTCCCTGCCGACTATCGAACTGGCGCTGAAACAAGGTGCGAAAGTGATGGTCACTTCCCACCTGGGTCGTCCTACCGAAGGCGAGTACAACGAAGAATTCTCTCTGCTGCCGGTTGTTAACTACCTGAAAGACAAACTGTCCAACCCGGTTCGTCTGGTTAAAGATTACCTGGACGGCGTTGAAGTGGCGGCCGGTGAGCTGGTGGTTCTGGAAAACGTTCGCTTTAACAAGGGCGAGAAGAAAGACGACGAAGCGCTGTCCAAAAAATACGCGGCGCTGTGCGACGTGTTCGTCATGGACGCATTTGGCACGGCTCACCGTGCGCAGGCGTCTACTCACGGTATCGGCAAATTTGCTGACGTAGCCTGTGCCGGCCCGCTGCTGGCGGCTGAACTGGACGCGCTGGGTAAAGCGTTGAAAGAACCGGCTCGTCCAATGGTCGCAATTGTTGGCGGTTCTAAAGTCTCTACCAAACTGACGGTACTGGACTCCCTGTCCAAAATCGCTGACCAGCTGATCGTGGGCGGCGGTATCGCCAACACCTTCGTTGCCGCTCAGGGCCACAGCGTAGGGAAATCCCTGTACGAAGCTGACCTGGTTGACGAAGCAAAACGTCTGCTGACCACCTGTGATATCCCGGTGCCGACTGACGTTCGCGTTGCCACCGAGTTCTCCGAAACCGCCGCGGCTACGCTGAAATCTGTCTCTGACGTGAAAGAAGACGAGCAGATCCTGGACATCGGCGACGCGTCTGCACAGCAACTGGCTGAGATCCTGAAGAATGCGAAAACCATTCTGTGGAACGGTCCGGTCGGCGTATTTGAATTCCCGAACTTCCGTAAAGGGACTGAAATCGTGGCTAACGCTATTGCAGACAGCGAAGCGTTCTCTATCGCTGGCGGCGGTGACACTCTGGCGGCTATCGATCTGTTCGGTATTGCAGACAAAATCTCTTACATCTCCACTGGCGGCGGCGCATTCCTCGAATTCGTGGAAGGCAAAGTTCTGCCAGCCGTAGCGATGCTCGAGGAGCGCGCGAAGCAGTAAATTTGTTCAGGCGGGGAAACCCGCCTGTTTTTCAGCGCGCTGAAAGGCCCGCTCCCCCGTTTTAACGGTCGAAGATACAGAAACAGGACTCGCAACATGTCTAAAATTTTTGATTTCGTAAAACCTGGCGTTATCACTGGCGATGACGTACAGAAAGTTTTCCAGGTAGCTAAAGAAAACAACTTTGCTCTGCCAGCAGTAAACTGCGTCGGCACCGACTCCATCAACGCCGTTCTGGAAACCGCTGCAAAAGTGAAAGCGCCGGTTATCGTTCAGTTCTCCAACGGTGGCGCTTCTTTCATCGCGGGCAAAGGCGTAAAAACTGACGTTCCTCAGGGCGCTGCTATCCTGGGTGCGATCTCCGGTGCGCATCACGTTCACCAGATGGCTGAACACTACGGTGTTCCGGTTATTCTGCACACCGACCACTGCGCGAAGAAACTGCTGCCGTGGATCGACGGTCTGCTGGACGCGGGTGAGAAACACTTCGCGGAGACCGGTAAACCGCTGTTCTCGTCTCACATGATCGACCTGTCTGAAGAGTCTCTGGAAGAGAACATCGAAATCTGCTCCAAATACCTGGCGCGCATGTCCAAAATCGGCATGACCCTGGAAATCGAACTGGGCTGCACCGGCGGCGAAGAAGACGGCGTGGATAACAGCCACATGGACGCTTCCGCTCTGTATACCCAGCCGGAAGACGTTGATTACGCGTACACCGAACTGAGCAAAATCAGCCCGCGTTTCACCATCGCGGCTTCCTTCGGTAACGTACACGGCGTTTACAAGCCGGGTAACGTGGTTCTGACCCCGACCATCCTGCGCGACTCTCAGGAATACGTTTCTAAGAAACACAACCTGCCGCACAACAGCCTGAACTTCGTTTTCCACGGCGGTTCCGGTTCTACTGCTCAGGAAATCAAAGATTCCGTAAGCTACGGTGTTATCAAAATGAACATCGATACCGATACCCAATGGGCAACCTGGGAAGGTGTTCTGAAGTACTACAAAGATAACGAAGCGTATCTGCAGGGTCAGCTGGGTAACCCGAAAGGCGAAGATCAGCCGAACAAGAAATACTACGATCCGCGCGTATGGCTGCGTGCAGGCCAGACTTCCATGATCACCCGTCTGGAACAGGCTTTCAAAGAACTGAACGCGGTAGACGTTCTGTAATTTCAGCCTCGCAGATTGTTGAAATGGCTTCCTTCGGGAAGCCATTTTTTTGTCCGTCAGCCGGACGGGATTATCACCTCATCCGTCCCGTGAGGTGATAGCGTGCATCCTGCACACAGACATTATCGCGTCACGCAGGTTCCTTTTTCGCCAGCCAGGATCTGCGGCGCATCTTTGAGCGCGCCAATAAAGGCCGCATTCCCGCTCTGCTTGACAAACTGGATCACGGCGGCGGCTTTCGGGCCCATCGCGCCGTCTGGCGCAGCGAAGGGAGCCAGTTCCTCTGGCGTGACGTGACGCAATGCCCGCGCTTGCGGCGTGCCCCAGTGCTCATACACCGCGTCGGCATCGGTGAGGATCAGCAGATGATCGGCGTCGAGAGTACATGCCAGTACCGCTGCCGTTAAATCTTTGTCGATCACCGCTTCGGTTCCCCGATAGCTATCTCCCTGCGCTACAACCGGGACGCCGCCTCCGCCGCAGCAGATTACCGTATGGCCTGCCACCAGCAGCGTTTGAATAGCATCACCGTCGACAATGTTTTTTGGCGCTGGGGAAGGTACAACCCGACGAATGTGCTGACCGTCGGCTTTTATCGTCCAGCCATAACGCTTCTCCAGTTCGGTCTGCTGTTCGGGAGGATATACCGGCCCAATGTATTTGCCGGGCGTGGCGAACGCTGCGTCATCAGGATCGACTTCCACGCGCGTCATCAGCGTCGTCACGGGCGTTCCGCCTGCACATTGCGTTAATGCCTGGGCAATAGCGACGCCGATCATGCCCTGGCTTTCAGCCACCAGAATATCCAGCGGCCAGGCGGGAGAGCCGGTGTATGCCGCATTTTGCAGCGCCAGTAAACCCACCTGCGGTCCGTTGCCATGAACAATCACCAGCTGATAGTCACGCGCCAGGCTTGTCACGGTTTGTGCAAAAAGCTCAATGCTCCGCTGCTGATTCTCCGCGCTCAAAACCTCTCCGCGCTGCAAAAGCGCATTGCCGCCCAGAGCAATAACCAGTTTCTTTTTCATTTTAGCCTCAATAAATAAATTATCTCGCGGCAAAAATAGCGGTATTGAGAACGGATATTGTGATTGCGTCGACAAAGCTGTTACCCCAAAAAATATCTGATTAATGCGTCACGTGTTTATTTAAAATCCTTTAAAAATGATTATTAGATATTTTTTAATAATTAAGACGCCAGTCCCCAGGAATTTATAACAATGAGTTTTGTGTGACTTTGTTCAAAAGAAAAGGGGGATTTGCCCGATAAGGTAGTGACAGTTTAAACATCAACCCTCATCGTTTGGGGAATTTAATACCGGGAGACAGTTTATGTCTGGTTCATGTGAAGTGACTGATGTCACAAATAAAAAAGGAATACCGGCCTGGTGGGTCACTATTTTCCTGTTCTGGCTGGGATGGATTTTTATGTATGCCGACCGGACAATATTGAATCCGGTTATGGGCGAGCTGGAAAAAGAGTTTGGCCTGAGCGGAACGCAATTAGGTATTCTCAACTCGGTGTTCTATTTTTCTTATGCGTTATTACAGGTTCCGGCCGGTATTCTCGGTGACAAAATCGGCAAGAAAAAAGTGCTGGTGCCCGGATTTATTCTGTTTGGCGTTTTTACGGCCGTTACCGGCTGGGCGAAAAGCTGGTACACCTTGCTGTTTGCCCGCGTGGTAACAGGCGCCGGAGAAGGCACCTATTACGGCCCGCAGTATGGCTTATCTTCCGAGCAGATCCCGAAAAAATACCGCTCACTGGGGAGCGCCATTATCAACAGCGGCATGGCGTTTGGTATTGCGCTGGGGCTGATGACGTCGAGCTGGCTGGTGTACGATCAGGGATATTCATGGCGGATGCCGTTTTATGCGATGGCAATCCCCTCGGTGTTGGTTGGCCTGGCGATCTGGTTTTTGGTCAAAGAAAAAAAACGCACCGCCGATACCGATGGCACACAGGCTAAAAAAGGCAAATTCAGCGACCTGCTGAAAAACCGTAATCTGCTGTTGACGTATATTATGGTGTTTTGCAGCCTGTTTGGATTCTTCGTTATCCTGACCTGGCTTCCGTATTATCTGCAAAGTGAACGTGGAATCGCCGGTAGCGAAACGGGTTTTATTTCGTCGCTGGTGGCGTGGATTTCAATTCCTGGCGCGCTGTTATTCTCCAGCCTGTCTGACAAATTAGGTAAGCGCAAACCGTTAATTATGTTCCTCGTGCCGGTTGCGATTATCAGCATGCTGTCAATTATCTGGATGCCCAATATGACCGGGGTAGTGATCGCACTGTGCGTTTACGGCCTTGTCGGCAAACTGGCGCTGGATCCGGTACTGGTGGCACTGGTTGCTGACAGCGTCGATGAAAATAATTACAGCACCGCGTTTGGCTTATTTAATTTTATCGGCATGAGTTCATCGATCCTTGCACCGATTATTGCCGGGGCCGCGCGCGATATTACCGGTAGCCTGGCCTCCAGTTTTTATGTTTCAGCCATTCTGTTGGGCATTGGTCTGATTGCCATGCTGTTTTTGAAAGAAAAACGCACATAAGAGGTAGCGGTAATGATTTACGCCTTTATTAAAAAGGGAAGTTTTCAGGACTCGGTCAGCCTGATGATTATTTCCCGCAAATTGAGTGAACGGCCGGAAGTGGATCAGGTATCGGTCATGATGGGAACGCCAGCCAATAAAGCCATGCTGGACTCCACCGGTTTCTGGCACGACGATTTTGCCGACGCCACGCCGAACGATATTTGCGTGGCGGTGCGAACTCAGGAGGCGCGTCCGGGGATCCTTGACCTCGTTCGTGAGCAACTGGAAAAAGAACTCAGCGCGATCGCTAACGCGTCAGGCAGTTCGCAACAATTGCTGAAAGCGCGCCGTTGGGAAAGCGCCTGTCAGAAGCTGCCGCAGGCCAATCTGCTGCTGGTTTCCGTCGCCGGAGAGTACGCGGCGTCAGTTGCCAAAGAAGGGCTGCTGGCAGGTAAGAACGTTATGCTGTTTTCGGACAACGTGCCGTTGGCGCAGGAGGTCGAACTGAAAACGCTGGCGCGCGAGCGTGGGCTGATCGTGATGGGACCGGACTGCGGGACGGCGATGATTGCCGGTAGTCCGCTGGCGTTTGCCAACGTCCTGCCGGAAGGCGGAATCGGGGTAATTGGCGCGTCTGGCACCGGTATTCAGGAAGTGACGTCGCAGATTGCGCTGCGCCATCAGGGGATCAGCCACGCCATTGGTCTGGGGGGGCGCGATCTCAGCGCGGAAGTCGGCGGGATCAGCGCCTTAACCGCTCTTGAGATGCTGGCAGGTGACGACGCCACACGAGTCATCGCTTTTGTCTCCAAGCCGCCGTCGCCGCAGGTCAGAACACGCATTATTACTGCGATGCAGAAGGTTGGAAAACCGGTGGTTGCGCTGTTTCTCGGCAGTAAGCCGGAACGGCGCAGGGAAGGAAACGTCTGGTTGGCAAATTCGCTGTCAGATGCCGCGCAGTTGGCGGTGCTGTTGATGCGCGTTGCGCAACAGCGCGTCAGCCAGCCCGCGGTGGTGGGCAAAACCATTTATGGGCTGTATGCCGGCGGCACCCTTGCCGCAGAGGCCGCAATGTTGCTGTCTGCCGGGCTTGGCGTCCCGGTGAGCGAAACGCACGCCGACGGCGTCATGCTGGAAGCCGAAGGGCATCGCATTGTCGATCTTGGCGATGACAGCTACACCCTGGGCCGGCCACATCCCATGATCGACCCGACCACCCGCAGTATTGAGATCGAAAAACTGGCCGCAATGCCGGAGGTCGGCGTGCTGCTACTGGACGTGGTGTTGGGCTATGGCGCCTGTGCTGACCCGGCAGGCGCGGTTGTTGAGGCCGTTGAGCAAGTCCGCGCGAAACGCGACGCGCCTTTGGTCACCATTGCCACCCTGACCGGTACCGACGGCGATCCGCAGGGACGTAGTGCTCAAACCGACATCTTGCGCGCTGCCGGTATCGCGGTGGTGGAAACCCTCGAAGAAGCCGTTCTGCTTGCCGTTAGCCTGACGCGCCATCAGGACGTCGGTTCTGCAACCCGTCATAGCGCTCTGCTGGACGGCATTCAGGTGATTAACGCTGGGCTACGCAGCTTCGCGCTGGATCTGCAAAGCAGCGGCACGCCGGTTGTGCATTATCAGTGGGCGCCCGTTGCCGGTGGCAACGCCCGTCTCGCCAGTTTACTCAAGCAGTTACATTAATTTCAGAGGTACCGATATGTATTCATCTATTGCTCAGGCCAACGACGCCATTATTGAACGCATTAAAGCTGCTCGTCCGCACTGGATTGCCGTCCGTCCGGCGAAAGAGGTCATAGAGACGCTGGCGACAGGCCGAAAACTGCTTCACGCGGGGCCACCGATCGCCTGGGAAGAGATGACCGGCCCGATGCGTGGCGCGTGTATTGGCGCGTCGCTGTTTGAAGGATGGGCGGCCAGTGAAGCAGAGGCGCTGGCGCTGTTAAACAAGGGCGAAGTGGCATTCATTCCCTGTCATCACGTTGGCGCGGTCGGGCCGATGGGAGGGATCACCTCTGCAAATATGCCCGTCCTGGTGGTGCGCGACACGGTACACGGCAATCAGTCGTACTGCAATCTGAACGAAGGGATCGGTAAAGTGATGCGCTTTGGCGCTTACGGCGACGACGTCCAGACCCGCCTTCGCTGGATGCGCGATACGCTGGCGCCAGTGCTGCAGGAGGCGTTATCACGCATGGAAAACGGCGTTGATCTGACCGCGTTGATGGCTCAGGCGATCACCATGGGCGACGAATTCCATCAGCGCAATATCGCCGCTTCTTCGCTGCTGCTTCGCACGTTGTCACCGGCGATCGCCGGACTGGACCGACCAAAGGCTGGGATTGTCGACGTGATGCAGTTCCTCAGCGTCACCGATCAGTTCTTTCTTAATCTGGCGATGGCTTATAGCAAAGCGGTCATGGACGCGGCAGCAGAGATTAAGGCCGGTTCCGTTGTCACGGCGATGACGCGTAATGGTCGCGAATTTGGCATTCGCGTTAGCGGCACGGGGGATCGGTGGTTTACTGCGCCGGTGAACACGCCGCAGGGCTTGTTTTTTACCGGCTACAGCCAGGCTGACGCCAACCCGGATATCGGCGACAGCGCCATTACCGAAACGCTGGGCATTGGCGGCGCGGCGATGATTGCCGCCCCCGGCGTGACGCGCTTTGTCGGCGCGGGCGGTATGGGCGCGGCGCTGGAAACCTCTGAAGAGATGGCGGAAATTTATCTGGATCACAACCCGCTGTTCCAGATCCCATCCTGGGATTTCAAAGGCGCGTGCCTGGGGTTGGATATTCGTCGGGTGGTGGAAACGGGGATTACGCCGCTGATCAATACCGGGATTGCGCACCGTGAGGCGGGGATCGGTCAGGTCGGCGCGGGCACTGTACGTGCGCCGCTGCTCTGTTTTGAAAAAGCGCTGGAAGCGCTGGCGGAAGCACATCACATCACCGCGTAGTGTCATGGCCCGGTGGCGCAGTGCTTACCGGGCCTGCATGGCAATGCTGTTGGAGGCCGGACAAGGCGTAGCCGCCATCCGGCATAGCGGAGCAAAGTTATGGTCACCTTCAATGCGCTGGCCAGTGCCGGGCTTAATCGGCTTCCTGACGGCGAATGGCTGCTGCATAGCCGTTTTTCGCAGGCGATCAATTTCATCCATGCCGGAGGCGAACTGCTGACATTGTATCGCTACGGTAAAGGCATGGGGCCGTCGGGCGTCTTGCTGGCTGATGATGTCTTCTCCCGGTGCGCGCAGCATGCAACAATGATCAAGCGGGACGCACAGCTTTATGGACGGAGACTGACCTTACGACCACTGCGGCAACTGACGCTGCGCCTGACGCCCGGGAGCTTACAGCCAGCGGATCTCTCACCGTTTACCTCGCCAACCGGTCTTGGCGGCCCGCTTAATCGCGCCGTCGCGTCACTGTCTGTTTTCCCGCAAATAGCCGCGCAGCTGTCGCGCTGGCAGGCCGGTGTTGCGCCTGACTGGCGCTGGCTGATTGGCTGTGGGCCGGGGTTAACGCCCAGCGGAGATGATATGTTAACCGGCATGTTGGCGGTCTTTCACGCCGTCGCGCTGCCGGTTCGGCTTTTTTTACCCCCGAACGATCAACTCGCTTCGCTGACAACTTCGGTAAGCTGTAGCTATCTGAACAGCGCCAGGGTAGGGGAATTTTCTACCCCCGTACTGCGGGTTATGCGCCGTTTACAGTCCGGGCGTTCGCCACAGCGTGCGATTGGTCGGTTGCTGGCGACGGGACACACCTCTGGCGCCGACATGATGTTAGGGATAGCCATTGCGCAGCGCTGGTTACAGGCCGTTGATTTAAGGGGTAAACATGCTCGATCAGGAAACCATTCGTACCTTTATTCGCGTTGCTGAAACGGAGAGTTTTTCCCGTGCGGCCAGCTCGCTGCATAAAACGCCAGCAGCGATCAGCTATCGCATTAAAACGCTGGAAGAGCAGGTGGGAACACAGTTGTTTTTGCGCACCACGCGTTCTGTCAGCCTGACGCTGGCGGGTCAGCATTTGCTGGAACATTGTCGCCAGTGGCTTAACTGGCTTGATGCGATGCCCGATGAGTTGCAGCAAATTAACGCGGGCGTAGAGCGGCAGGTCAATATCGTCATCAATAATCTCCTTTATCAACCGCAAACCACCGCCGATTTGCTGACCTGGCTGCATCAACACTTTCCTTTTACCCGCTTCCAGATTTCCCGTCAGGTCTATATGGGCGTCTGGGACTCGCTGCTGTATGACGACTATCAACTGGCGATTGGCGTCACTGGCTCTGAGTCGTTGTCGAACAACATTTCGCTGTTGCCGCTGGGGGATATCACCTGGCAGTTTGTGGTGGCGCAGCAACATCCGTTAGCCAGCCATCCGGCGGCGGTATTATCGGATGATGTGCTGCGGCGCTACCCGGCTATCAATATTGAAGACACCTCGCGGACGCTCACCCGGCGCGTGGCCTGGCTGTTAAGCGGGCAAAAAGAGATCAAAGTGCCGGATCTCAGCACCAAGCTGGCCTGTCATTTAAGCGGACTGGGCGTCGGTTTTCTGCCTGAACGTTTATGCCGCCCGTACGTGGAGTCCGGGGCGCTGGTGGCGCGATCCGTCGCAAATCCTCGCCAGCCCTCTCCGCTTTCTCTGGCGTGGAAAAATGCGGGTAGTGGAAAGGTGGTCAGCGAAATCGCCAATATTTTTAAACAGCGTCAGCCCCTGGTTGGGGGCTATTTACGTATGGTCGATCGCCCCGCAGAGCGCCAGAAATAGCCTTACCTCAAACCAGAACGTAACGAAAATGGAATATTGACTTGTTTTTGTTTACCTTTAAGAGGTTATTTCGTGAGATTGATCTCATTTGCTCTTTTTTGTCATGACCAAGGAACATCGAATGGAAGATTTGAATGTTGTCGACAGCATTAACGGCGCGGGGACCTGGCTGGTCCGTAATCAGGCGTTGCTGCTGAGCTATGCCGTCAACATCGTTGCGGCTATCGCCATTATCATCATCGGGATGATTGTGGCGCGTATCGTCTCGAACACGGTAAACCGTCTGATGCTGGCGCGCCATATTGACGCCACCGTTGCCGACTTCCTCTCTGCGCTGGTGCGTTATGGCATTATCGCCTTCACGCTGATTGCTGCGCTGGGGCGCGTTGGCGTACAAACCGCCTCGGTTATCGCCGTTCTCGGCGCCGCCGGTTTAGCTGTCGGTCTGGCGCTGCAGGGCTCGTTGTCAAACCTTGCCGCAGGCGTGCTGTTGGTGATGTTCCGTCCATTCCGTGCGGGTGAATATGTCGATCTTGGCGGCGTGGCGGGGACAGTGCTGAACGTGCAGATTTTCTCTACCACTATGCGCACCATCGACGGCAAAATCGTGGTGATCCCGAACGGCAAAATCATCGCGGGCAATATTATTAACTTCTCCCGCGAGCCGGTCCGCCGGAATGAATTTATTATTGGCGTGGCTTACGATTCGGATATCGATCAGGTGAAGAAAATCCTGACCGGGATTATCGAATCCGATGAGCGCATTCTGAAAGACCGCGAAATGACGGTGCGACTGAACGAACTGGGCGCGTCCTCGATTAATTTTGTGGTGCGCGTGTGGAGTAAAAGCGGCGACCTGCAAAATGTCTACTGGGACGTACTGGAGCGGATTAAGCGCGAGTTTGACGCCGCGGGTATCAGCTTCCCGTATCCGCAAATGGACGTTAATTTTAAACGTGTAAAAGAACACACGGCAGAGTAAAACGTGCCCGGTGGCGCTAACGCTTACCGGGCCTGTCAGTCTTCAGGCCGGCGCCGGCGTTAGCCGCCATTCGGCAATTTCCCCTCTTGCTATTACCCTTTCTTATACCCGATTAAAATTTTCAATTATCGCTAATAATCTTCCCGCGCTATAGTTTCGCCATAGCGACTTTCTTCAGGAATATTTGACGTGATATCGTATTATTTTCAAGGGCTTGCACTGGGCGCGGCCATGATCTTACCCCTGGGCCCGCAAAATGCTTTTGTCATGAATCAGGGGATTCGCCGCCAGTACCACATCATGATTGCGTTCCTGTGCGCGGTGAGCGATCTGCTGCTGATTTGTGCCGGGATCTTCGGCGGAAGCGCGCTGCTGATGCAGTCGCCATGGCTGCTGGCGCTGGTGACCTGGGGCGGTGTGGCCTTCCTGCTGTGGTATGGCTTTGGCGCCTTAAGGACGGCCATGAGCAGCAATCTGGCGCTGGCCAGCGCGGAGGTGATGAAACAGGGGCGCTGGAAAATCATCGCCACAATGCTGGCGGTAACCTGGCTGAATCCGCATGTGTATCTGGATACCTTTGTGGTGTTGGGCAGCCTCGGCGGGCAACTGGCGGTAGAGCCAAAACGTTGGTTCGCGCTTGGCACCGTTAGCGCTTCCTTCTTATGGTTCTTTGGTCTCGCGTTGCTGGCGGCGTGGCTCGCGCCGCGTCTGCGTACGGTGAAAGCGCAGCGAATTATCAACACGTTGGTCGGTCTGATAATGTGGTTTATCGCTTTCCAGTTAGCAAAGGAAGGGGTCGCACACGTGCACGCTTTGTTCATCTAAGCGTTGTCTGATGGACATTGGGGCGTTTCGCGCTAAGCTTGCCTGCATGCGCCCTGAAACCCAGGGCAACCTACGTAACAAGGAGGAACGACTGTGAAGTTCAAAGTGATGGCCCTGGCGGCATTAGTTGGTTTAAGTGCACTGTCGGCGCAGGCGAGCGAATTGCCTGACGGACCGCACATCGTGACTTCCGGAACGGCAAGCGTGGATGCAGTGCCTGATATCGCCACTCTGGCCATCGAGGTTAACGTGGCGGCGAAAGACGCGGCGACGGCGAAGAAGCAGGCCGATGAGCGTGTTGCGCAGTATCTCTCTTTCCTGGAGCAAAACCAGATTGCGAAAAAAGACATCAGTTCCGCCAATCTGCGTACCCAGCCCGACTACGACTATCAGAACGGCAAAAGCATTCTGAAAGGCTACCGCGCGGTGCGTACCGTGGAAGTCACTTTGCGTCAGTTAGACAAACTTAACTCGCTGCTGGATGGCGCGTTGAAAGCGGGACTGAACGAAATTCGCTCCGTGTCGTTAGGCGTGGCGCAGCCGAATGCATATAAAGATAAAGCGCGTAAAGCGGCGATTGACGATGCGATCCATCAGGCGCAGGCGCTGGCGGCAGGCTTTAACAGCAAGCTGGGGCCGGTTTACAGCGTGCGTTACCATGTATCAAACTATCAGCCAAGCCCGATGGTACGGATGATGAAAGCCGATGCGGCGCCGGCTTCCGCGCAGGAGACCTACGAGCAGGCGACCATTCAGTTTGACGATCAGGTTGATGTGGTGTTCCAACTGGAACCTGCGGCAGGACAACAGCAGGCAACGGCGGCGAAAGCGCACTAATCCCTGTAGCCGGATAAGGCCTTGCGGGGTCTTATCCGGCACACTGACTGATTACTTCGCAATACGTTTGTACTTGATACGCTTCGGCTCCAGCGCATCGGCGCCCAGCGTGCGTTTCTTGTACTCTTCGTATTCGGTGAAGTTCCCTTCGAAGAACTCCACTTTCCCTTCATCCTGATAATCCAGAATATGGGTCGCGATACGGTCCAGGAACCAACGGTCGTGCGATATAACCATGGCACAGCCCGGGAACTCCAGCAGGGCGTTTTCTAATGCACGCAGGGTTTCGATGTCCAGGTCGTTGGTTGGTTCATCGAGCAGCAGCATGTTGCCGCCAACCTGCAGCAGCTTCGCCAGGTGCAGACGACCGCGCTCACCGCCGGACAGTTCGCCCACGCGTTTGCCCTGATCGACGCCCTTGAAGTTAAAGCGACCTACGTAGGCGCGGCTTGGCATCTCGGTGTTGCCGATACGCATGATATCCAGTCCGCCGGACACTTCTTCCCACACGGTTTTGCTGTTATCCATTGCGTCACGGAACTGGTCAACGGACGCCAGCTTGACGGTTTCACCCAGCGTGATGGTGCCGCTGTCAGGCTGTTCCTGACCGGACATCATGCGGAACAGGGTGGATTTCCCCGCGCCGTTCGGACCGATGATCCCGACAATAGCGCCTTTCGGTACGGAGAAGCTCAGATCGTCGATCAGGACGCGATCGCCGTAGGATTTACGCAGGTTGCTCACTTCCACGACCTTATCGCCCAGGCGCGGTCCCGGTGGAATGAACAGTTCGTTGGTTTCGTTACGTTTCTGGTATTCGGTATTGTTCAGCTCTTCAAAGCGCGCAAGACGGGCTTTGCCCTTAGACTGACGGCCTTTCGCGCCCTGACGCACCCACTCCAGCTCTTTCTCAATTGACTTGCGACGGGCCGCTTCCTGAGAGGCTTCCTGCGCCAGACGCTGATCTTTCTGCTCCAGCCAGGAGGAGTAGTTGCCTTCCCACGGAATACCTTCACCGCGGTCCAGCTCAAGGATCCAGCCCGCGACGTTATCGAGGAAGTAACGGTCGTGGGTAATCGCCACCACGGTGCCTTCAAAGTCGTGCAGGAAGCGCTCCAGCCAGGCTACGGACTCGGCGTCCAGGTGGTTCGTCGGTTCGTCGAGCAGCAGCATGTCTGGTTTTTCCAGCAGCAGGCGGCACAGCGCGACGCGGCGGCGTTCACCACCGGAAAGGTTCGCGACTTTGGCGTCCCAGTCCGGCAGGCGCAGGGCGTCTGCGGCGCGTTCCAGTTGGACGTTCAGGTTATGCCCGTCGTGCGCCTGGATAATCTCTTCCAGCTTGCCCTGTTCAGCGGCCAGTTTGTCAAAGTCGGCATCCGGATCGGCATACAGCGCATACACTTCGTCCAGACGTTTCAGCGCGCCGACCACTTCGGCCACGGCTTCTTCGATGGATTCACGGACGGTATGCTCAGGATTCAACTGCGGTTCCTGCGGTAGATAGCCGATTTTAATGCCCGGCTGCGGGCGTGCTTCACCCTCAATGTCGGTATCAATGCCCGCCATGATGCGTAGCAGAGTGGACTTACCGGCGCCATTAAGACCCAGCACGCCGATTTTTGCTCCGGGGAAGAAGCTCAGAGAGATGTTCTTAAGAATGTGACGTTTCGGCGGAACAACTTTGCCGACACGATGCATGGTATAAACGAATTGGGCCACTTTGGACTCGCCTCTTTCTCTGTCGTGATGAGTAATCGTAGTTAAAGGCGAAGTGTAGCCTTTTTCCCTCCCTAAGCCCAGCCAGCAGATCGTACTCTCAGTAAAAGTAAAAAAGTGTTCGTGACGTAGCGTAAACGGCAATGACTGGTTAGCATAAAACCATCAGGCGGCATGATGCTGCACAGAAATAATGACAAACAGAGGACGAGCTTGTGGACAAAGCCAAATCATTCACCTGGCGTTTTATTGCCGCCAGCGTATGCCTGCTTGCGGTAAGCCAGGCGGCGCGAGCCGACTCCCTGGACGAACAGCGTATCCGTTATGCGCAGATTAAGCAGGCCTGGGATAACCGGCAAATGGACGTGGTGGAACAGATGATGCCGGGCCTGAAGAATTATCCGCTGTACCCCTACCTGGAATACCGCCAGATTACAGACGATCTCATGAACCAGCCGACCATCACGGTGACCCGTTTTGTGCGCGCCAACCCAACGCTGCCCCCGGCCCGCACGCTGCAGTCGCGCTTTGTCAATGAACTGGCGCGACGTGAAGACTGGCGCGGGCTGTTAGCCTTCAGCCCTGATAAACCGAGAACCACTGAAGCTCAGTGTAATTACTATTACGCCAGGTGGAGCACCGGGCAAACAGAAGAGGCCTGGCAGGGGGCGAAAGAACTCTGGCTGACGGGAAAAAGCCAGCCGAACGCCTGCGACAAATTGTTCAGCGTCTGGCGCGCATCGGGAACCCAGGATCCGCTGGCTTACCTGGAGCGGATCCGCCTGGCGATGAAAGCGGGCAATACCGGGCTGGTGACGGTACTGGCGGGGCAGATGCCCGCTGACTACCAGACTATCGCCTCATCCATTATCTCGCTGGCTAACGATCCCAATACTGTACTGACCTTCGCCCGTACCACCGGCGCGACGGATTTCACCCGTCAGATGGCTGCCGTCGCCTTTGCCAGCGTCGCTCGCCAGGACGCCGAGAACGCGCGGCTGATGATCCCGTCGCTGGCGCAGGCGCAGCAACTTAATGAAGCACAAACCCAGGAACTGCGTGACATCGTCGCCTGGCGACTGATGGGGAATGACGTCACTGACGAGCAGGCAAAATGGCGCGACGATGCGATCATGCGCTCGCAGTCCACTACGCTTGTGGAGCGGCGTGTGCGGATGGCGCTGGGAATCGGCGATCGTCGCGGGCTGAATACCTGGCTTGCGCGGCTGCCGATGGACGCGAAAGAGAAAGATGAGTGGCGCTACTGGCAGGCGGATTTACTGCTGGAGCGTGGGCGTGAAGCTGAAGCCAAAGAGATCCTCCATGCGCTGATGCAGCAGCGTGGCTTCTACCCGATGGTGGCCGCCCAACGTCTGGGGGAAGAGTATGTTCTGAAAATCGACAAAGCCCCGGCGAATGTCGACAACGACCTGACCCGTGGACCCGAAATGGCGCGGGTGCGCGAGCTGATGTACTGGAATCTGGATAACACGGCGCGCAGCGAGTGGGCGAATCTGGTAACCAGTCGGAGCAAAACCGAACAGGCGCAGCTGGCACGCTACGCCTTCAACAATCACTGGTGGGATCTGAGCGTGCAGGCGACGATCGCCGGCAAGCTGTGGGATCATCTGGAAGAACGTTTCCCGCTGGCTTACAACGATCTGTTTGCCCGCTATACCCGTGGTAAAGACATCCCGCAGAGCTATGCGATGGCGATAGCGCGTCAGGAGAGCGCCTGGAACCCGAAGGTGAAATCGCCGGTGGGCGCCAGTGGTCTGATGCAGATCATGCCGGGCACGGCGACGCATACGGTGAAGATGTTCTCGATTCCCGGCTACAACAGCCAGAGCCAGTTGCTCGAACCGGAAACCAATATCAATATCGGCACGCACTATCTCCAGTATGTGTACGAGCAGTTTGGCAATAACCGCATCTTCGCTTCGGCAGCTTACAATGCCGGACCGGGCCGCGTGCGGACCTGGCTTGGCAACAGCGCCGGACGTATTGATGCCGTGGCGTTTGTCGAAAGCATTCCGTTTTCGGAAACCCGCGGTTACGTGAAGAACGTGCTGGCTTACGACGCGTACTACCGCCATTTCATGGGGCAGAAAGAGACGCTGATGAGCGATTCTGAGTGGCAGAGACGTTATTAATCAGACGGGTTATGTTATGATTTGTACTCGTGTAAGAGTACAAATGGCGGCATAACATGACCCAGCATTCCCCTTATTCATCGGCGATGGCCGAACAACGTCATCAGGAGTGGCTTCGTTTTGTGGAGTTGCTCCGCCAGTCTTATACAGAAGATTTGCATCTGCCGCTGCTGCAGCTGATGCTGACGCCGGACGAGCGCGAAGCGCTGGGCACCCGCGTGCGAATTATTGAAGAACTTTTACGCGGCGAGATGAGCCAGCGTGAACTGAAAAACGAGCTGGGAGCGGGCATTGCGACGATCACCCGCGGCTCAAACAGCCTGAAATCCGCTCCGGTCGAACTGCGTCAGTGGCTGGAGCAGGTGCTGCTGAAAGACGCCTGAACCGGCCCAGAGACTATCAATACACTGCGTTGTGAAACGGGCTGAGCGCCAGAATCACCGCCTGATGATAGACGCTGGCGCGGGTCAGTTTGCCGGCGGTAAACACACCAATTGCGCCTTCTTTTCGGCCTATTTCATCGATGCCGGTATAAAGCGACATCACCGGACCGAGCGCTTCTCCCTGCCGTACTTTTTCGAGGATCGCGGCAGGCAGGGGCAGCGTAGCGGAACGCGCTTCACCGCGCTGGCTGCCGTTATCAATCACGACCCAGCTAAAGGTGGCGTCGTCATCAATACCCGCTTCAATCGCCACCCAGAAGTCGGCGTCTGGCCGCGCGCGACGCGCATTGTCTACTCGATTTCGTGCGCCAGCACGCGTTTCAGCACTTCCGAAGGGTTGTTCCGGCACGCCGCTCTCGACGGCAACGGACTCGATATGGCAGGATCCTTCGCCGAAGATCTCCTCAAATGCCTTTAGAATTGCCTGAATTTTGGCAGGATTGGTTGTTGCTGAGACGACATGGTGCATAATTAAGCTCGGTTTAAAAAATTTATCGCAGTCTGCTCAAATTATTTTGAGTATATAACGGAAAAAAAGCATGTTACAGGTATACCTTGTTCGCCACGGTGAAACGCAGTGGAACGCCGAGCGACGCATTCAAGGCCAGTCAGACAGTCCACTGACCGCTAAAGGTGAACAGCAGGCCATGCAGGTCGGTGAGCGCGCGAAAACCCTCGGCATCACCCACATTATCAGTAGCGATTTAGGGCGCACCCGCCGCACCGCAGAAATTATCGCCCAGGCATGTGGCTGCGATATCCGCTTTGACGCCCGGCTGCGCGAACTGGACATGGGCGTGCTGGAAAAACGTCATATTGATTCCCTGACCGAAGAAGAAGAAAACTGGCGTCGCCAGTTGGTCAACGGGACGGTGGATGGACGTATCCCGGATGGCGAATCGATGCAGGAACTGGGCGTCCGGGTGAATGCCGCGCTCGCATCGTGCCTTGAGCTGCCGCAGGGGAGCCGTCCACTGCTGGTGAGTCACGGTATCGCGCTGGGTTGCCTGGTGAGCACCATTCTCGGTCTGCCCGCCTGGGCGGAGCGTCGTCTGCGTCTGCGCAACTGTTCGATTTCGCGGGTGGATTATCAGGAAAGCCTGTGGCTGGCGCCGGGCTGGGTCGTGGAAACGGCAGGGGACGTGTCACATCTGGACGCCCCTGCGCTGGATGAACTGCAGCGTTAACGGCGAATCGGAATCAGGAATTCGCAGCGCAGATTGATGGGGCGGTCACCGGCTTTGGCATCTTCGGCCGGGTAGTACCGCTCGATATCCTGACCTTTGCGGCGCGTCAGATTCAGCATCGGCATACAGGTGCCGTAAACTGTCAGAATAAATTCCTGAACGCCAGTACCCAGACCTTCATAGGTAAACATCACATACTCGCCGCCGTGTAACTGCACTGGCTGCGCCGACTGCACGTAGCCGTTCGCCTGCTCAGGCGTGAGCGCGGTGGTATAAAACACCTCCTGCTCGTCGTCTTTTTCCAGGCTCGGACGCGTTTCGTTCAGGCCGTACAGCACCGGGGGAATCGCTGGGGCGTGGCCGAGGAAATCGCGCCAGAACTGGACGCGCATTTCATGGCGGAAGTCAGAAATTTGCTCAAGCGAGCAGGAATAACTCTGGGTGACGCCAACCAGCTGCGTGTCTTCCAGGGTGACGAACTTATGCTCAGGTAGGGCAAACTCGCCCAGGCGCAAAGGCGGGCGAATACCGAACGCGCTCCATTCCGGCGAACGGCGGTACAGCGCAGGCGTCTGGAAAAACTGTTTTTTAAAGGCGCGGGTGAACGTTTGTTGAGAGTCGAAGCGGTATTGCAGGGCAATATCCAGGATCGGTCGCGCCGTCAGGCGAAGGGCCACAGCGGATTTCGACAAACGCCGCGCGCGGATGTACGCGCCAATGGCGTGGCCCGTGACGTCCTTAAACATTCTTTGCAGATGCCACTTGGAATACCCTGCTTTTGCCGCCACATTGTCAAGCGACAGAGGTTGGTCCAGGTGACCTTCCAGCCAGACTAAAAGGTCGCGAATAATGCCGGCCTGATCCATAAAATTTCCTCATCCTTTCAACTACGAGCACCTGACATCAGGTACCTGGATAATAGCATTTTTTGCTGTTTTAGCATTCAGTGTTTTTTTTGCGTATAAATGCTTTTTCCGGACTTATTAACGCGGGATTATTGTAATCCTGTGATCTACAAACAGTTTATTCTACAATGCCGAATAATTACGCAGCGTAATGTTTAATAATGGTAACAATATGAAATATAAGAGCTTAGTACTTTCCTCACTTCTGCTGCTGTTGGGGCAAACGGCGCAGGCCGAGCAGATTGGTTCTGTCGATACGGTATTCAAAATATTTGGCCCGGATCATAAAATTGTCGTGGAGGCCTTTGACGATCCCGACGTGAAAAATGTGACCTGCTACGTCAGTCGCGCCAAAACCGGGGGAATTAAAGGCGGGTTAGGGCTGGCCGAAGATACCTCCGACGCGGCGATATCCTGTCAGCAGGTGGGGCCGATTGAGCTTGGCGAAAGAATCAAAAACGGCAAAGCGCAGGGCGAAGTGGTATTTAAAAAACGCACTTCTCTGGTCTTCAAGTCTTTACAGGTTGTGCGCTTTTATGACGCCAAACGCAACGCGTTGGCGTATCTGGCCTACTCGGACAAGGTGGTCGATGGGTCGCCAAAAAACGCCATTAGCGCGGTGCCGATCATGCCGTGGCGACAGTAACAAGGAAGCATTATGCAGCAGGTTTCGGTCTGGCTGGTGGAAGATGAACAGGGCATTGCGGATACCCTGATTTACATGCTCCAGCAGGAAGGTTTTCGCGTTGAAGCCTTTGAGCGCGGCTTGCCCGCGCTGGAAAAATCGCGGCAGCGTTGTCCGGATGTCGCGATTCTTGACGTCGGCCTACCGGATATCAGCGGCTTTGAACTGTGCCGACGCCTGCTGGAACGGTATCCGGCCTTACCGGTTCTCTTTCTGACGGCGCGCAGTGATGAAGTCGATCGCCTGTTAGGCCTGGAAATCGGCGCGGATGACTATGTGGCGAAACCTTTCTCGCCGCGGGAAGTGTGCGCCCGGGTGCGAACGCTGCTACGCCGGGTGAAAAAATTCTCCACGCCATCTCCCGTCGTCACTATTGGTCATTTTGAACTGAATGAACTGGCCGCCGGGATTGCCTGGTTTGGCACGCCGCTGACGCTCACGCGCTATGAGTTTTTACTGCTGAAAACGTTGTTACAGTCACCCGGCCGGGTTTACTCGCGCCAGCAACTGATGGATATCGTTTGGGCCGATGCGCAGGATACTTTTGACCGCACGGTCGATACGCATATCAAAACCCTGCGCGCTAAATTACGCGCGATTAATCCGGATCTTTCGCCTATCAATACGCATCGCGGGATGGGCTACAGCCTGAGGAGCCTCTGATGCGCATTGGCATGCGTCTGCTGCTCGGTTACTTCCTGATTGTCGCCGTTGCCGCCTGGTTTGTACTGTCGATTTTCGTGCAGGAAATCAAACCGGGCGTCCGACGCGCAACCGAGGGAACGTTGATTGACACCGCGACGCTGTTGGCGGCGCTGGCGCGCGACGATCTTCTGTCTGGCGATCCGGCGCGCGGCCAACTGGCGCAGGCGTTCACGCTGCTGCACGATCGCCCCTTTCGCGCCAATATCAGCGGTATCTATAAAGTGCGTAACGAGTACCACGTCTACATGACCGATGCGCAGGGCAAAGTGGTGTTCGACTCTGCGAATAAGGCCGTTGGGCAGGACTATTCGCGCTGGAACGACGTCTGGTTAACCCTGCGCGGACAATACGGCGCGCGCAGTACCCCACAGGATCCCGCGGACCCGGAAAGTTCGGTTATGTATGTCGCGGCGCCGGTGCTGGACGACGGTAAAATCATTGGCGTACTGAGCGTGGGTAAGCCAAATGCGGCGATGGCGCCGGTCATTAAACGCAGTGAACGGCGGATCCTCTGGGCGAGCGCGATCCTGCTCGGTATTGCGTTGGTGATTGGCGCGGGTATGGTCTGGTGGATTAACCGCTCGATCGCCCGCCTGACACGCTATGCGGATTCGGTGACGGAAAATCAGCCAATGCCGCTACCGGCGTTGGGAAGCAGTGAGTTGCGCAAGCTGGCGCAGGCGCTGGAGAGTATGCGTCTGAAGCTGGAAGGGAAGAATTACATCGAACAGTATGTCTACGCGTTAACCCATGAGCTAAAAAGTCCGCTGGCGGCGATCCGCGGCGCGGCGGAAATCCTGCGCGAAGGCCCGCCTCCGGACATCGTGCAGCGTTTCACCGACAACATTCTCAGCCAGAATGCGCGAATGCAGGTGCTGGTAGAAACGCTGCTGCGCCAGGCGCGGCTGGAGAACCGTCAGGAAATTACACTCTCGCCGGTGGCGGTTGACGCGCTGTTTGCGCACGTCAGCGAGGCGCGCGCCATCCAGCTCGCCACAAAGAAGATCGCACTGGAGATAATGCCATCGACATTGACCGTTGCGGCGGAGCCCGCTTTGCTGGAGCAGGCGCTGGGCAATTTGCTCGATAACGCCATTGATTTTACTCCCGAGGGGGGAACCATTACCCTGAGCGCGCGGGCGCAGGCTGATCGGGTCACGCTGACGGTTACCGATACCGGGACGGGGATCCCGGACTTTGCGCTGCCGCGTATCTTCGAGCGGTTTTATTCGCTGCCGCGCGAAAACGGGCATAAAAGCAGTGGCCTGGGTCTGGCGTTCGTCAGCGAGGTCGCGCGTTTGTTAAAAGGGAATGTTGAACTGCGTAACCGTCCGCAAGGCGGTGTGGAGGCCTCGTTCACACTTCACCGTCACTTCACATAACTTCAACATCTCCCCACATAGCGGACTTACTCTTGCGGGTATTGCAAAAGGAGAACGCTATGTTGAAATCCCCCCTGTTCTGGAAAGTCGTCACCTTAGGTGGCGCGATCGTGTTACTGCTGATCCCGCTGATGATGGTCCGGCAGATTATTGTTGAACGCGCTGATTACCGCGATACGGTGGAGGATGCCATTCGGCAGAGCACCAGCGGCCCGCAAAAAGTGGTGGGGCCATTGATTGCAGTACCCGTCAGCGAACTGTACACGGTGATGGAAGATGACAAAAAAGTAGAGCGCACCCGCAGTTTTATCCACTTCTGGCTACCGGAGTCGCTGATGGTGGAAGGCAATCAGAATGTCGAAGCACGCAAGGTAGGCATTTACCAGGGGCAGGTCTGGCATACCGACCTGGCGATCAACGCGAAGTTTGACGTTGCGCGCCTGAATGCGCTGAACAAGCCCTCGATTAGCCTGGGGAAACCGTTTATTGTGATGGGCGTCGGCGACGCGCGGGGGATTGGCGCAGTGAAAGCGCCGACGGTCAATGGCATCCCACTCGCCGTCGAGCCGGGGACGGGGTTAACCGGGAGCGGGGCGGGGATCCACATTCCCCTGCCGGATGAACAGTGGGCGACGCGCGACCTGAACCTGGCGATGTCGCTAAACTTAAGCGGAACCGGCTCTTTTTCAGTGGTGCCCATCGGGCGCAGCAGTGAAATGACGCTCACCAGCAACTGGCCGCATCCGAATTTCCTCGGTGATTTCCTGCCGGGTAAACGTGAAATCAGCCCGTCCGGGTTTCAGGCCCAGTGGCAAAGCAGCTGGTTTGCCAACAATCTCGGCGAAGAGTTTGTCGCTACGCAAAAAGACGGTTGGTACAGTTTGCCTTCGTTCAGCGTCGCCGTTGCGACACCCGCCGATCAATATCAGTTAACGGACAGAGCGACAAAATATGCGCTTTTGCTGATCTGTCTCACGTTCATGGCGTTCTTTGTCTTCGAAACGCTGACCGGAAAACGGCTTCATCCCATGCAGTATCTGCTGGTGGGGCTTTCGTTGGTCATGTTTTACCTGCTGCTGTTGGCGCTGTCCGAACACATTGGCTTTACGCCAGCGTGGATAGCGGCGAGTCTGGTCGGGGCGATGATGAATGGCGTCTATTTGCAGGCGGTGTTGAAAGGCTGGCGTATCAGTATCGTTTTCACGCTGGCTTTACTGTTGCTTGATGGCGTGATGTGGGTGCTGCTGCGCTCCGAGGATAGCGCGCTGCTGTTGGGGACGGCGGTACTGCTTTTGGCGCTGGGCGGGGTGATGTTCCTGACACGCCATCTGGACTGGTATACGTTTTCCCGTGCTAAGCCTGTGCCGCCGGTGACGCCAGATAATCAGGACGACGCATTGCGTCTCTGGAAATAAAGTGTTTTTCTTCCCGGTATAAAAAACGGCGCACAAAGCGCCGTTTTTCAATGACGGTGGTAACCCGCTTAGTCCTGCAGATCGCCGCAGAAACGGTAACCTTCACCGTGAATGGTGGCGATGATTTCAGGGGTGTCCGGCGTGGATTCGAAATGCTTACGAATACGGCGGATGGTCACGTCAACGGTACGGTCATGCGGCTTCAGCTCGCGACCGGTCATTTTTTTCAGCAGTTCTGCGCGAGACTGGATCTTGCCTGGATTCTCACAGAAGTGCAGCATCGCGCGGAACTCGCTGCGCGGCAGTTTGTACTGCTCGCCATCAGGGCCGATCAGAGAACGGCTGTTGATGTCCAGTTCCCAACCGTTGAACTTATAGCTTTCAACGCTACGACGTTCTTCGCTGACAGTACCCAGGTTCATGGTACGGGACAGCAGGTTACGGGCACGGATAGTCAGTTCGCGCGGGTTAAACGGTTTGGTGATGTAATCGTCCGCACCGATTTCGAGGCCGAGGATTTTGTCGACTTCGTTATCGCGGCCCGTCAGGAACATCAGCGCAACGTTCGCCTGTTCGCGCAGTTCACGCGCCAGCAGAAGGCCGTTTTTCCCTGGCAGGTTGATATCCATGATCACCAGGTTGATGTCATATTCAGAGAGGATCTGATGCATTTCCGCGCCATCTGTCGCTTCGAATACATCATAGCCTTCCGCTTCGAAAATACTTTTCAACGTGTTGCGTGTTACCAACTCGTCTTCAACGATAAGAATGTGCGGGGTCTGCATGTTTGATACCTAAATTGCCAACTAAATCGAAACAGGAAGTACAAAAGTCCCTGACCTGCCTGATGCATGTCGCAAATTAACATGATCGGCGTAACATGACTAAAGTACGTAATTGCGTTCTTGATGCACTTTCCATCAACGTCAACAACATCATTAGCTTGGTCGTGGGTACTTTCCCTCTGGACCCGACAGTGTCAAAAACGGCTGTCATCCTAACCATTTTAACAGCAACATAACAGGCTAAGACGTACCGGACACCCAATAAAACTACGCTTCGTTGACATATATCAAGTTCAATTGTAGCACGTTAACAGTTTGATGAAATCATCGTATCCAAATGCTAGCGTTCATCACAAATTTGCAATAATCCAACTAGTTGCACAGGAAAACTAATTAACGCAATGAATCCGATGAATGCGTTTCATTTTAAATCAAATTGTCTTAGATAAACAGCAGGATATACTGTTTCTGTTAACATAAAAAATGTTAGTAAAGTCAGGAAATAGTTTAGCGTCTTTTATTGAAGGTGAAACGGTTTTTCAGCTTTTTTCGTTAAAATTTTGTAAATTCGCTCTGCGTAATAAGTTGACATTGGTCACGTTATTCTGCGCGGGCATATCTAAAGAGTAGCTAAATGCGTATCACAATTATCCTTGTTGCCCCGGCGAGAGCGGAAAATATCGGCGCGGCGGCACGCGCGATGAAAACAATGGGATTCAGCCAGTTGCGTATTGTGGACAGCCAGGCGCATCTGGAGCCAGCAACGCGCTGGGTCGCGCATGGTTCCGGCGATATTATTGATAATATTGCTGTTTTTCCCACGCTTGCTGACGCGATTCAGGATGTCGATTTTACCATCGCCACGACCGCGCGCAGCCGGGCGAAATTCCATTACTACGCCACGCCGGCAGAACTGGTGCCGTTGCTGGACGAAAAAGCAGGCTGGATGAATCATGCTGCGCTGGTGTTTGGCCGTGAAGATTCCGGCTTAACCAATGAGGAACTGGCGCTGGCGGACGTGCTGACCGGCGTGCCAATGGTGGCGGATTATCCCTCCCTGAATCTTGGGCAGGCCGTCATGGTTTATTGCTATCAATTAGCAGGTTTAATGCAACAACCGGATAAAAATATCGACGTATCTGATGAATTTCAGTTACAGGCGTTACGTTCCCGCCTCATGCAATTGCTGATGACCTTAGATGTCGCAGATGACCAAAAGCTGGTCGACTGGTTACAACAGCGTTTGGGACTTTTAGGTCAGCGAGACACCGCCATGCTGCATCGACTGGTGCATGATATCGAAAAAAATATCACAGAATAATTGTTTGTTAATTGTCTGGTTTGTGGTTATTTTTGCTGAAAACAAGAGGGGCTAACCTGGTTTATCGGTTAAAAGTAAACCTGACGGCAGCAGCACATGAACAAGTTTCGTAAGGTGAGTAAATCAATTATTTATTGACTTAGGTCATCAGATACTTTAACCAATATATACCCGTCATACTTCACGTTGCAGGTGTGCTCTCAGCGGTCGCCCAGCGAAATCGCTTAGCCAGGCTCATCGGACATTGTTCATTTGCCGCCTTCGTGCAACTCGACGTATTCAGGGTATAGACAAGCACAGACAGATAAAAATGACAGAGCACACAACATCTATGAAACGCATCAGCACCACCATTACCACCACCATCACCATTACCACAGGTAACGGTGCGGGCTGACGCGTACAGGAAACACAGAAAAAAGCCCGCACCTGAACAGTGCGGGCTTTTTTTTCGACCAAAGGTAACGAGGTAACAACCATGCGAGTGTTGAAGTTCGGCGGTACATCAGTGGCAAATGCAGAACGTTTTCTGCGGGTTGCCGATATTCTGGAGAGCAATGCCAGGCAGGGGCAGGTAGCGACCGTACTTTCTGCCCCGGCGAAAATAACGAACCATCTGGTGGCCATGATTGAAAAGACTATCGGCGGCCAGGACGCTTTGCCCAATATCAGCGATGCCGAACGTATTTTTGCCGAACTTCTGACTGGGCTCGCTGAGGCGCAACCGGGCTTCCCGGTGGCGAAGTTGAAAGCGTTCGTTGAGCAAGAGTTTGCCCAGATTAAACATGTACTGCATGGGATCAGCCTGCTCGGCCAGTGCCCGGACAGCATCAACGCTGCGCTTATCTGCCGTGGCGAAAAAATGTCAATTGCCATCATGGCGGGCTTGCTGGAAGCACGCGGCCACAACGTGACTGTTATCGATCCCGTCGAGAAATTGCTGGCTGTCGGTCACTACCTCGAATCTACCGTTGATATTGCCGAATCGACGCGTCGTATCGCCGCCGGACGCATTCCGGCCGATCACATGATTCTGATGGCCGGTTTCACCGCCGGGAACGAGAAAGGGGAACTGGTGGTGCTGGGCCGCAATGGTTCCGATTACTCTGCCGCAGTACTGGCCGCCTGCTTACGCGCCGACTGCTGCGAGATCTGGACTGACGTTGACGGCGTGTATACCTGCGATCCGCGCCAGGTACCGGATGCCAGGCTGCTGAAGTCGATGTCGTATCAGGAAGCGATGGAGCTCTCTTACTTCGGCGCGAAAGTCCTTCACCCCCGTACTATCACCCCAATCGCCCAGTTCCAGATCCCTTGCCTGATTAAAAATACCGGTAACCCGCAGGCGCCGGGCACGCTCATTGGCGCAAGCCGTGACGAAGACGACCTGCCGGTGAAAGGTATTTCTAATCTCAACAATATGGCGATGTTCAACGTTTCCGGCCCTGGAATGAAAGGCATGGTGGGGATGGCGGCGCGCGTTTTCGCGGTAATGTCACGCGCCGGGATCTCGGTGGTGCTAATCACCCAGTCATCATCGGAATACAGCATCAGCTTCTGTGTGCCGCAGGCAGACTGCGCCCGCGCCCAGCGCGCGTTGCAGGACGAGTTCTATCTTGAGCTGAAAGAAGGGCTGCTGGAACCGCTGGCAGTCACAGAACGTCTGGCGATCATTTCGGTCGTGGGAGATGGCATGCGCACGCTGCGTGGGATCTCCGCTAAATTCTTCGCCGCGCTGGCTCGCGCCAATATCAATATTGTCGCAATCGCTCAAGGGTCTTCCGAACGTTCCATTTCGGTTGTTGTGAACAATGACGATGTCACTACGGGCGTCCGTGTGACCCATCAGATGCTGTTCAATACCGACCAGGTGATTGAAGTATTTGTCATCGGCGTCGGCGGCGTCGGCGGCGCACTGCTGGAGCAGCTTAAGCGTCAGCAAACCTGGCTTAAGAACAAGCATATCGATCTGCGCGTCTGCGGCGTAGCGAACTCCAGGGCAATGTTGACCAACGTACACGGTCTGAACCTGGAAAACTGGCAGGCGGCGCTGGCGGAAGCGAAAGAGCCGTTTAACCTGGGACGCTTAATTCGGCTGGTGAAAGACTACCATCTGCTGAACCCGGTGATTGTCGACTGCACCTCCAGCCAGGCGGTGGCGGATCAGTATGCAGACTTCCTGCGTGAAGGTTTCCACGTCGTTACGCCGAACAAAAAGGCGAATACCTCGTCGATGGATTACTACCACCAGTTGCGTTTCGCGGCGGCGAAGTCACGGCGTAAATTCCTTTACGACACTAACGTCGGCGCGGGTTTGCCGGTAATCGAGAACCTGCAAAACCTGCTCAACGCGGGTGACGAACTGCAAAAATTTTCCGGCATCCTGTCTGGTTCGCTTTCGTTTATTTTCGGTAAGCTGGACGAAGGGATGAGCCTTTCGGACGCCACCAAAATGGCGCGCGAAATGGGCTATACCGAGCCGGATCCGCGTGACGATCTGTCCGGGATGGACGTTGCGCGCAAGCTGCTGATCCTCGCCCGTGAAACCGGGCGTGAGCTGGAGCTGTCTGACATCGTAATTGAGCCAGTCCTTCCGGAAACATTTGACGATTCCGGCGATGTCGCGGCGTTTATGGCGAACCTGCCGCAACTGGATGACGCCTTTGCCGCACGAGTGGCAAAAGCGCGTGATGCGGGCAACGTCTTACGCTATGTTGGCAACATCGAAGAAGACGGCGTGTGCCGGGTGAAAATTGCTGAAGTGGATGGCAACGATCCGTTATATAAAGTGAAAAACGGCGAAAACGCGCTGGCCTTCTACAGCCACTATTACCAGCCGCTGCCGCTGGTGCTGCGTGGTTACGGCGCCGGTAACGACGTGACGGCGGCAGGGGTATTTGCCGACCTGCTGCGCACCCTCTCATGGAAGTTAGGAGTCTAAGATGGTTAAAGTGTATGCCCCGGCTTCCAGCGCCAATATGAGCGTTGGCTTCGATGTGCTCGGGGCGGCCGTAACGCCGGTTGATGGTTCACTGTTAGGCGACGTGGTAACGGTTGACGCGGCGGAAAGCTTCAGTCTGCAAAATCGCGGCCATTTCGCCGACAAACTGCCGACCGAGCCACGCGAAAACATTGTGTATCAATGCTGGGAGCGTTTCTGCCAGGAGTTGGGTAAACCGATCCCGGTGGCGATGACCCTGGAAAAGAATATGCCGATTGGCTCCGGTTTAGGTTCCAGCGCTTGTTCTGTGGTGGCGGCGCTGGTGGCGATGAACGCGCACTGCGGGAAGCCGCTGAACGATACCCGGCTGCTGGCGATCATGGGCGAGCTGGAAGGCCGTATCTCAGGCAGTATTCATTACGATAATGTGGCGCCGTGTTTTCTCGGCGGCATGCAACTGATGATTGAAGAAAACGGCATTATCAGCCAGCAGGTGCCAGGCTTTGATGAATGGCTGTGGGTGCTGGCTTATCCGGGCATTAAGGTCTCTACGGCGGAAGCGCGCGCGATTTTGCCTGCGCAATATCGTCGTCAGGACTGCATCGCCCACGGGCGTCATCTGGCCGGATTTATTCATGCCTGTTATTCCCGTCAGCCAGGGCTGGCGGCAAAACTGATGAAGGACGTGATTGCCGAACCGTACCGCGAGCGTTTACTGCCGGGCTTCAGCCTGGCGCGTCAGGCGGTGGCGGAAATCGGCGCCCTGGCGAGCGGGATTTCCGGATCAGGGCCGACGCTGTTCGCGCTGTGCGATAAGCCGGATACCGCACAGCGGGTGGCTGACTGGCTTGAGAAAAACTATCTGCAAAATCAGGAAGGCTTTGTTCATATTTGCCGGCTGGACACGGCAGGCGCACGGGTATTGGGATAATTAATGAAACTCTACAATCTTAAAGATCATAACGAACAGGTTAACTTCGCGCAGGCCGTCACGCAGGGGCTGGGCAAAAATCAGGGGCTGTTTTTTCCGCACGACCTGCCGGAATTTAGCCTGACAGAAGTCGATGACATGCTGAACCAGGATTTCGTCAGCCGGAGCGCGAAGATTCTTTCCGCTTTTATTGGCGATGAGATCCCGCAGGCGATCCTTGAAGAGCGCGTGCGCGCCGCGTTTGCCTTCCCGGCGCCGGTCACACAGGTTGAAGGCGACGTCGGCTGTCTGGAGCTGTTCCACGGCCCAACGTTGGCGTTTAAGGATTTCGGCGGCCGGTTTATGGCGCAGATGCTGACCCAAATCAGCGGCGACAAGCCGGTGACCATTCTGACGGCGACATCAGGTGATACTGGCGCTGCCGTGGCCCATGCGTTTTACGGTCTGCCGAATGTGCGCGTCGTTATTCTGTATCCGCGCGGCAAGATCAGCCCGCTACAGGAAAAACTGTTCTGCACCCTCGGCGGCAACATTGAAACCGTGGCGATTGATGGCGATTTCGATGCTTGTCAGGCGCTGGTGAAGCAGGCGTTCGATGATGAGGAACTGAAAGTCGCGCTGGGGCTGAACTCGGCGAACTCGATCAATATCAGCCGTCTGCTGGCGCAGATTTGTTATTACTTTGAAGCCGTCGCGCAGTTGCCGCAAGACGCGCGCAATCAGTTGGTCATCTCTGTACCGAGCGGAAACTTTGGCGATCTGACGGCGGGCCTGTTGGCGAAGTCGCTTGGCCTGCCGGTGAAGCGCTTTATCGCGGCGACCAACGTCAATGATACCGTACCGAGATTCCTGCAGGAGGGCAAGTGGGCGCCGAAAGCGACGCAGGCGACTCTGTCGAACGCCATGGATGTCAGCCAGCCGAACAACTGGCCGCGCGTTGAGGAGCTGTTCCGTCGTAAGATCTGGCGTCTGAATGAGCTGGGCTATGCCGCAGTGGATGATGAAACCACCAAAGAGACCCTGCGTGAGCTCAAAGCGAAGGGATATACCTCGGAGCCGCACGCGGCGGTAGCGTACCGTGCCCTGCGCGATCGCCTGAATCCGGGCGAGTACGGTCTGTTTCTCGGTACGGCGCATCCGGCGAAATTTAAAGAGAGCGTGGAAGCGATCCTGGGCGAAACGTTGGATCTGCCGAAAGCGCTGGCGGAAAGGGCCGATCTGCCGCTGCTTTCCCATTCGCTTCCGGCGGATTTCGCCGCTCTGCGTAAGCTGATGATGAGCCGGGGATAATCGCGGCTGTATCTGCAATGTCTGATGGCGGCGTGCCGCCATCAGACCATCGCCCATTACTGCTCGTGGCGCTTAAACACCAATTCGCCATCCCCCGATGCGGCTTCATCAAAGAAATAGCCTTCAAGATTAAAACCGGTCAATTGTTCCGGTTTCGTCAGGCGATTTTCAATAATGTATCGGCTCATCAGGCCGCGCGCTTTTTTGGCGTAGAAGCTGATCACCTTAAACTTGCCGTTCTTCTCATCAAGAAACACCGGCTTGATTAATTCAGCATTCAATTTCTGCGGTTTCACCGATTTAAAGTATTCGTCCGACGCCAGATTGATAATCACCCGGTCTCCCTGTGACGCCAGCGCGTCGTTTAGCTTGTTGGTAATCACGTCGCCCCAAAACTGATACAGGTCTTTCCCTCTGGCGTTTTGCAGACGAATCCCCATTTCCAGACGGTACGGCTGCATCAGATCCAATGGGCGCAGGACGCCGTATAACCCTGACAGCATACGTAAATGCTGCTGGGCGAACTCGAAATCCGCGTCGCTGAAGGTTTCCGCCTGCAAACCGGTATACACATCGCCCTTAAACGCGAGAATAGCCTGGCGGGCGTTTTCCGGCGTAAAGTCGGGCTGCCAGTCATGAAAGCGGGTGGCATTCAGATCGGCAAGTTTATCGCTGATGCCCATCAGCTTGCCGATTTGCGGCGCCGACAGCTTGCGCGCCTCATGAATAAGCTGCTGGGCGTGATCCAGCAGCTCGGGTTGCGTAAAGCGCGTTGTCGCCAGCGGGCTTTGATAGTCGAGGGTTTTTGCAGGTGAAATCAGAATCAGCATATCCAGTCCTTGCAGGAAATTTTCTGCGACTTTAGCAAAAAACGCGACAGAGTTGATCGATAGTTGCGATTAGTTCCGTGGGATATCGTCCCAGGCATCCGGCGCCAGCTGCGGTTCAATATCCGGGTACCGTAGCGGATCGAAGACGGGACGCACGCCCAGTTTACGCTGGCGTAAATAATCGCTGGCGAGGGTATGCACCACCGGCGACAGCAGCAGAATCGCGGTCAGGTTGGTTATCGCCATGCAGGCCATGATGATGTCGGCAAGTTGCCACAAAACGGGGAAACTCATCAGCGTCCCGGCGATCACCGTAGAACAGGCAGCAAACCGCAATGTCCAGATGGCCCGCCGGTTATCCATTCGCAGAAAGAACAGATTGTTCTCGGCATAAATGGTGTTCACCACGATCGAACTAAAGGCAAATAGCGTCACCACAATGGCGACAAAATCGCCACCCCACTCGCCAACCAGCGCGCTCATCGCTTTCTGGATCAACTGTATGCCTTCCATCGGCGCATAGGTCGTGCCGTTGCCAGCCAGCAAAACCAGCATGGCTGTGGCGCTGCAGACCACCAGCGTGTCGATAAAAATGCCGATCATCTGTACGATGCCCTGGGCTGCGGGGTGCGGCGGCCAGGAGGCTGCCGCGGCGGCGGCATTCGGCGTTGACCCCATTCCGGCTTCGTTAGAAAACATGCTGCGCTGAAAGCCGCTGGTAAGGGCCTGGCTCAGCGTGTACCCTGCCGCGCCGCCTGCGGCTTCCTGCCAGCCAAACGCGCTCTGCACGATGGACAGTACCACGTCAGGGATCAGGTCGATATTGATTGCACAGACCACCAGACTGGTCACCACCCATAGCAGCGCCATCATCGGAACAAACCACTGCATCATTCGCGCTACGCCCCGGATGCCCCTGATGATGACCAGCAACGCGGCGCCGGCGAGGACCACGCCGCTGACAAGGGGCGGGAAATCAAACGAAAAATGGAGCGCGCGCGAAACGGCGTTTGCCTGAACGCCATTGAAAATCATCCCATACGCTATCAGCAAAAAGAGGGCAAACAGCACGCCCATCCAACGCATGCCTAAACCGCGCGCCATATACCACGCCGGACCGCCGCGAAACTGGCCGTGGCGATCGCGCTCTTTATACAGTTGGGCCAGGGCGCTTTCGGCGAAGGAGGTGGCCATGCCGATAACGGCAGCGACCCACATCCAGAAAACCGCGCCCGGCCCGCCGGCAGTGATCGCCAGCGCGACGCCGGACAGGTTGCCGCTCCCTATCCGCGCGGCAAGACTGGTGCATAACGCCTGAAATGAGGTTAGCCCGCCCGGTTGCGGGTTCACGCTGTTTTTCAGACTTCTGCCAAACTGGCGGATATAGCGAAATTGAACGAATCCCGTGCGCCAGGTAAACCAGCAGCCTGCTCCAAAGAGCAGGTAGATCATGACCGATCCCCAGAGCACGTCGTTGATAAATGAAAAGAAGTCAGGCATTAACATCCCTCTTGTTGCTGCCGGTACGCTTTAACAATCCCGTGTAAGCGTTACCAATTGTCGAATAGTATATACGCTGCTGGACAACGGGTAGCGGGCGTCAATCATACATGAGGTTGAGCGCACGAATCGCGCGTGACATCAAGACAAGCGCTGAAAATTGACCCTGGCGGCGCGACGGGGATAACCGCATTGTCTGCGGTTGCGCTGACACTGCGTCGTGTTATCATCAGGGCAGACCGGTTACATCCCCCTAACAAGCTGTTTAAAGAGAAACACTATCATGACGGACAAATTGACCTCCCTTCGTCAGTTCACCACCGTGGTGGCCGACACCGGAGACATCGCGGCAATGAAGCTGTATCAGCCGCAGGATGCCACAACCAACCCTTCTCTCATTCTTAACGCAGCGCAGATCCCGGAATACCGCAAGTTGATTGATGACGCTGTTGCCTGGGCTAAGCAGCAGAGCAGCGACCGCGCGCAGCAGATTGTTGACGCTACCGATAAGCTGGCGGTCAACATCGGTCTGGAAATCCTCAAACTGGTTCCGGGCCGTATCTCCACGGAAGTGGATGCGCGTCTGTCCTACGACACCGAAGCGTCTATCGCTAAGGCAAAACGCATCATTAAGCTCTATAACGATGCGGGCATCAGCAACGATCGCATTCTGATTAAGCTGGCTTCCACCTGGCAGGGCATCCGTGCCGCTGAGCAGTTGGAAAAAGAGGGCATCAACTGTAACCTGACGCTGCTGTTCTCCTTCGCTCAGGCGCGCGCCTGTGCTGAAGCGGGTGTTTACCTGATCTCCCCGTTTGTGGGTCGTATTCTGGACTGGTACAAAGCCAATACCGATAAGAAAGAGTATGCTCCGGCAGAAGATCCGGGCGTGGTTTCCGTAACGGAAATCTACGAATACTACAAACAGCACGGCTACGAGACGGTAGTAATGGGCGCAAGCTTCCGCAATATCGGCGAAATCCTTGAGCTGGCAGGTTGCGACCGCCTGACGATCGCTCCGGCGCTGCTGAAAGAACTGGCTGAAAGCGAAGGCGCTGTCGAACGTAAACTGTCCTTCTCTGGCGAAGTGAAAGCGCGCCCGGAACGTATTACCGAGTCTGAGTTCCTGTGGCAGCACAACCAGGATCCAATGGCGGTGGACAAACTGGCGGACGGTATCCGTAAGTTTGCCGTTGACCAGGAAAAACTGGAAAAAATGATCGGCGATCTGCTGTAATCATTCCGCGTGACCGGATCCCCGGTCACGCGACCTCTCTCGTCCTCTGTCTGAAAATCCCCTCTGCGTGTATCATTCCCTAAATGCATCAGTTGAATGGAATGAATATGAATACCTTACGCATCGGCTTAGTGTCGATTTCTGACCGCGCGTCCAGCGGTGTTTATCAGGATAAAGGCATCCCGGCTCTGGAAGAATGGCTGGGCAAAGCGCTGACAACGCCGTTTGACCTGCAGACGCGTTTAATTCCCGATGAGCAGGCCATTATTGAGCAGACGCTGTGCGAACTGGTCGACGAAATGAGTTGCCACCTGGTGCTGACTACCGGCGGTACCGGTCCGGCGCGTCGCGACGTCACGCCGGACGCGACGCTGGCCATTGCCGACCGCGAGATGCCCGGTTTTGGTGAACAAATGCGGCAGATTAGCCTCCACTTTGTACCGACAGCGATTCTCTCGCGCCAGGTTGGGGTGATCCGCAAACAGGCGCTGATCCTCAATTTGCCGGGCCAGCCGAAATCGATTCAAGAGACGCTGGAAGGGGTCAAAGCAGCGGATGGCAGCGTGGTGGTCGCGGGTATTTTTGCCAGTGTACCGTATTGTATACAGTTGCTTGACGGGCCTTACGTCGAAACAGCAGCGGAAGTTGTAGCAGCATTTCGTCCGAAAAGCGCGCGGCGCGAAACAAATAGCTAAATTATATGTTTTTGTGACATAAGCATCGGCAAATCTGGCGTGTTGATTTATTTACGTTAAAGTAAGGTTTACTTTACAAGGGCGATGCGCGATCGCCCAATCACGCCTTAATGATGGTTTGCTATGTCACAACATGCCCGATCTTTGAATCGTCAGGACTATAAAACGTTGACGCTGGCCGCTCTGGGCGGCGCGCTGGAGTTTTACGACTTCATTATCTTCGTCTTTTTTGCCGCCGTTGTTGGTGAGCTGTTTTTCCCGGCAGACATTCCGGAATGGCTTCGTCAGGTGCAGACCTTTGGTATTTTTGCCGCAGGCTATCTGGCGCGTCCGTTAGGCGGCATCATCATGGCGCATTTCGGCGATCTGGTCGGGCGCAAGAAAATGTTCACTCTGAGCATCCTGCTGATGGCGGTGCCCACGCTGGCGATAGGTCTGTTACCGACTTATGCCGCGATAGGCATTGCCGCGCCGCTGTTATTGTTGCTGATGCGCATCCTGCAAGGGGCGGCGATTGGCGGGGAAGTGCCGGGCGCGTGGGTGTTTGTCGCCGAACATGTGCCGGAACATCGTATCGGCATTGCCTGCGGCACGCTAACGGCGGGGCTGACGGTGGGTATCCTGCTCGGCTCAGTGGTGGCAACACAGGTCAATACCCATTTTTCTTCCCAGGCGGTCCACGACTATGGCTGGCGCATTCCTTTCCTGCTCGGCGGTGTGTTTGGCCTGGTGGCGATGTACCTGCGCCGCTGGTTACAGGAAACGCCTGTCTTTTTGGAAATGCAACAGCGTAAAGCGTTGGCGCAGGAGTTACCGGTGAAGTCGGTGGTGGTCAGGCATCAGAAAGCCGTCATCATCTCAATGCTGCTGACCTGGCTGCTCTCTGCGGGTATTGTGGTGGTCATACTGATGTCGCCGGTCTGGCTGCAAAAACAGTATGGACTGGCTCCCGCCCTGACGCTCCAGGCCAACAGCGTGGCGACCATCATGCTCTGCATCGGCTGCCTGCTCTCCGGCTACCTTGTCGATCGCGTCGGCGCCAGCAAAACCTTTATTGTCGGCAGTGTTCTGCTGGCCTGTTCCAGTGGGCTCTTCTATCACCTGGCGGGTGAACACCCGGCGCGATTATTTCTTTTATACGGGCTGGTGGGATTGTGCGTTGGCGTGGTCGGCGCTGTGCCATACGTAATGGTACGCGCGTTCCCTGCGGAGGTTCGCTTTACCGGCATTTCGTTTTCGTACAATGTTTCCTACGCCATTTTCGGCGGCCTGACGCCCATTGCGGTGACGTTGCTAATGAACGTATCGCCAATGGCCCCGGCATGGTATGTGCTGGCGCTGTCGCTGGTAGGTCTAGGACTGGGAATTTGGTTGCGGCAGGATAGGTGTTATCACAACACGGACATACAGGCAGAGCTACAACGGCAGTGAGAGTATCCCCCCAGGTGGGGGGATAAATGATTAATGCGCGTCGCCGATTGGCAAAATGGTGCGGCCAAACTGCTCGTTCAGCACTTCACCCATCGCCAGGTAAATCGCGCTGGCGCCGCATACCAGACCGACCCAACCTGCGATGTGGATCACCGCTTCGCTGCCGCCGATGTTGCCGACAGCCAGCAGGGCGAACAGAACGGTCAGGCTCAGGAAGACGAACTGCAGAGCGCGTGCGCCTTTCAGTGTACCGAAGAACATAAACAGCGTGAAGACGCCCCACAGACCGAGGTATACCCCGAGGAACTGCGCATTCGGCGCGTCGGTCAGACCCATTTTCGGCATCAGCAGAATGGCGACCAGCGTCAGCCAGAAGGCGCCGTAAGAGGTGAAGGCGGTTAAGCCGAAAGTGTTGCCTTTTTTGTATTCGAGCAGACCGGCAAAGATTTGCGCGATGCCGCCGTAGAAAATTCCCATCGCGAGAATAATACCGTCAAGGGCGAAGAAACCCGCGTTATGCAGGTTAAGCAGAATGGTGGTCATGCCGAAGCCCATCAGGCCCAGCGGTGCCGGGTTAGCCAACTTAGTGTTGCCCATAAATCCTCAAAAATCATCATTGATTGAATGGTGAAATAGTTTCCCCGAAAAACGGTTCCGCGTTCGGGGCGCGGCATAATAATCAGGGGCGAGGTGGCTGTCTATGATCTCATCAGGGGAAACGGCGTTATTTTTGACGTGATTGACATCACAACTCCGTCGGAGGCTTTTTTCTCATCAAAAGCAAAAATTTTTTTCATTCCCCCCTTGATGAAGTGGGTTACGACCCCACTTAGTAGTCAACCGCAATGGCGAGTCTGAAAAAAAACGATTCAGGGGTAGTTGAAACCGCACGTTTCGCCCTTATTACAGACTCACAACCACATGTTGACCGAATTTTTAGTGGAGACGTTTAGATGGGTAAAATTATTGGTATCGACCTGGGTACTACCAACTCTTGTGTAGCGATTATGGACGGCACTCAGGCACGCGTGCTGGAGAATGCTGAGGGCGATCGCACCACGCCTTCTATCATTGCATATACCCAGGATGGTGAAACTCTGGTTGGTCAGCCGGCTAAACGTCAGGCAGTGACAAACCCGCAAAACACCCTGTTTGCGATCAAACGCCTGATTGGCCGCCGCTTCCAGGACGAAGAAGTCCAGCGCGATGTTTCTATCATGCCGTACAAAATCATCGGCGCCGATAACGGCGACGCATGGCTTGATGTGAAAGGCCAGAAAATGGCGCCGCCGCAGATCTCTGCCGAAGTGCTGAAAAAAATGAAGAAAACGGCGGAAGATTACCTGGGTGAGCCGGTAACGGAAGCGGTTATTACCGTACCTGCATACTTTAACGATGCTCAGCGTCAGGCAACCAAAGATGCTGGCCGTATCGCAGGTCTGGAAGTCAAACGTATCATCAACGAACCGACCGCAGCGGCACTGGCTTACGGTCTGGATAAAGAAGTTGGCAACCGTACTATCGCGGTCTACGACCTCGGTGGCGGTACCTTCGATATCTCTATTATCGAAATCGACGAAGTTGACGGCGAAAAAACCTTCGAAGTTCTGGCAACCAACGGTGATACCCACCTGGGTGGTGAAGACTTCGACAGCCGTATGATCAACTATCTGGTTGAAGAATTTAAGAAAGATCAGGGCATTGACCTGCGTAATGACCCGCTGGCCATGCAGCGCCTGAAAGAAGCGGCGGAAAAAGCGAAAATCGAACTTTCTTCCGCACAGCAGACCGATGTGAACCTGCCGTATATCACCGCAGATGCCACCGGTCCGAAACACATGAACATCAAAGTGACGCGCGCGAAACTGGAAAGCCTGGTCGAAGATCTGGTGAACCGTTCTATCGAGCCGCTGAAAGTTGCGCTGCAGGACGCTGGCCTGTCCGTATCTGATATCAACGACGTTATTCTCGTTGGTGGTCAGACCCGTATGCCAATGGTGCAGAAGAAAGTGGCTGAGTTCTTTGGTAAAGAACCGCGTAAAGACGTTAACCCGGACGAAGCCGTGGCTATCGGTGCTGCCGTTCAGGGCGGTGTATTGACCGGGGATGTGAAAGACGTTCTGTTGCTCGACGTTACCCCGCTGTCGCTGGGTATCGAAACGATGGGCGGCGTCATGACTGCGCTGATCAGCAAAAACACCACTATCCCGACCAAGCACAGCCAGGTGTTCTCTACTGCAGAAGACAACCAGTCTGCGGTAACCATCCATGTGCTGCAGGGTGAGCGTAAACGCGCGTCTGATAACAAATCTCTGGGTCAGTTCAACCTGGATGGCATCAACCCAGCGCCGCGCGGCATGCCGCAGATCGAAGTCACCTTCGATATCGATGCTGACGGTATCCTGCACGTTTCCGCGAAAGACAAAAACAGCGGTAAAGAGCAGAAGATCACCATCAAGGCATCTTCTGGCCTGAACGAGGAAGAGATTCAGAAAATGGTTCGCGAAGCAGAAGCGAACGCAGAATCTGACCGTAAGTTCGAAGAGCTGGTTCAGACCCGCAACCAGGGCGACCATCTGCTGCACAGCACGCGTAAGCAGGTAGAAGAAGCAGGCGATCAGCTGCCGGCTGACGATAAGACGGCCATTGAGTCTGCGCTGAGCGGCCTGGAAACGGCGCTGAAAGGTGAAGACAAAGCGGCTATCGAAGCGAAGATGCAGGAACTGGCGCAGGTTTCCCAGAAACTGATGGAGATCGCCCAGCAGCAGCACGCACAGCAGCAGGCAGGCTCCGCTGACGCTTCCGCAAACAATGCGAAAGATGACGATGTTGTCGACGCTGAGTTTGAAGAAGTGAAAGACAAAAAATAATCGCCCTTTGAACGGGTAATTACTGGCACGGGCGAAGAGGTTTCCTCTCCGCCCGTGCACGCATGTTAAGGGCAGATAAAAAGAGATGGCTAAGCAAGACTATTACGAGATTTTGGGCGTTTCCAAATCAGCGGAAGAGCGTGAAATCAAAAAGGCCTACAAGCGCCTGGCCATGAAATATCACCCGGACCGTAACCAGGGTGATAAAGAGGCCGAAGCCAAGTTCAAAGAGATCAAAGAAGCCTACGAAGTGCTGACCGATGCGCAAAAACGCGCCGCTTACGATCAGTACGGGCATGCTGCGTTTGAGCAGGGTGGAATGGGCGGTGGCGGCGGCTTTGGCGGCGGCGCTGACTTCAGCGATATTTTTGGTGACGTTTTTGGCGATATCTTCGGCGGTGGCCGGGGCCGTCAACGTGCCGCGCGTGGGGCCGATTTACGTTACAACATGGATCTCACCCTCGAAGAAGCCGTACGTGGCGTGACCAAAGAGATCCGTATTCCGACGCTGGAAGAGTGTGATGTTTGCCACGGTAGCGGGGCAAAAGCGGGTACTCAGCCGCAGACATGTCCAACCTGTCACGGCTCCGGCCAGGTGCAGATGCGTCAGGGCTTTTTTGCCGTTCAGCAAACCTGTCCGCACTGTCAGGGACGGGGTACGTTGATCAAAGACCCGTGCAACAAATGTCATGGTCATGGTCGCGTTGAGAAAAGCAAAACGCTGTCGGTTAAAATCCCGGCAGGTGTGGATACCGGCGATCGCATTCGTCTTTCCGGCGAGGGCGAAGCAGGGGAGCACGGCGCTCCGGCAGGCGATCTGTATGTTCAGGTCCAGGTGAAACAGCACCCGATCTTCGAACGTGAAGGGAATAACCTGTACTGTGAAGTACCGATCAACTTTGCAATGGCGGCGCTCGGCGGCGAGATTGAAGTTCCGACGCTCGACGGACGTGTGAAGCTGAAAATCCCTGGCGAAACGCAGACCGGCAAACTGTTCCGTATGCGCGGAAAAGGCGTGAAGTCCGTTCGCGGCGGCGCGCAGGGCGATCTGTTATGTCGCGTGGTGGTGGAAACGCCGGTAGGCCTGAACGAAAAGCAAAAGCAACTGCTGAAAGATCTGCAGGAAAGCTTTGGCGGACCGACAGGGGAAAATAACAGCCCACGTTCCAAGAGTTTCTTCGACGGCGTGAAAAAGTTCTTCGACGATCTGACACGCTAAGACACATCGGTTATTTCGCTTAACAAGCCTGAGATTGAGAGATCTCGGGCTTTTTTATTTTGGTCTATACTCGTAAAAACCGATTCATTCATCATAAATAATCTAATTTTAACGATGATTCATGCGGAGTAAGATGGTCATTACGAAGTATTCACCTGAAAGCGAGAATAAAAAGTGAAACATCTGCATCGATTCTTTAGCAGCGACGCCTCCGGAGGCATCATACTGATCATCGCCGCTGCGCTGGCCATGATAATGGCGAATAGCGGCGCCACCAGTGGGTGGTACCACGCTTTTCTTGACACTCCTGTACAACTGCGCGTTGGCGCGCTTGAAATCAACAAAAACATGTTGTTATGGATTAACGATGCCCTGATGGCGGTGTTTTTTCTGTTGATTGGTCTGGAGGTCAAGCGGGAACTGATGCAAGGCTCCCTTGCCAGCTTGCGTCAGGCGGCGTTTCCCGTTATTGCCGCTATTGGCGGGATGATTGTTCCGGCTGTGCTCTATCTGGCGTTTAACTATGCCGACCCGGTAACGCGTGAGGGTTGGGCGATCCCGGCGGCGACGGATATTGCTTTTGCGCTGGGCGTACTGGCGTTACTGGGCAGCCGTGTACCGCTGGCGTTGAAAATTTTCCTCATGGCGCTGGCGATTATTGATGACCTGGGCGCGATTGTGATTATCGCGCTGTTCTATACCAGCGATCTGTCGATGGTATCTCTGGGCGTGGCGGCATGCGCCATTGCGGTACTGGCGCTGCTGAATCTGTGCGGGGTAAGACGAACGGGAGTTTATATTCTGGTGGGCGTCGTGCTCTGGACTGCGGTGCTCAAGTCTGGCGTACACGCAACGTTAGCGGGAGTGATTGTCGGGTTCTTTATTCCACTCAAGGAGAAACACGGGCGTTCTCCGGCGAAGCGTCTGGAGCATGTTTTGCACCCGTGGGTGGCGTACATGATCCTGCCGCTGTTTGCTTTCGCCAACGCGGGTGTTTCCCTGCAGGGCGTGACGATCGATGGGCTCACCTCCATCCTGCCGTTGGGCATTATTGCCGGCCTGCTGATAGGTAAACCGCTGGGCATTAGTCTGTTCTGCTGGCTGGCGCTGCGTCTGAAAATGGCGCAATTACCGCAGGGTACGACCTTCCCGCAGATCATGGCGGTCGGCATTCTGTGCGGCATTGGCTTTACTATGTCGATCTTTATCGCCAGCCTGGCGTTTGGCAGCGTTGATCCGGAACTGATTAACTGGGCGAAGCTGGGGATCCTGATTGGTTCGCTGCTGTCGGCAGTGATTGGCTATAGCTGGCTACGCGCGCGTTTAAGCGCGGCGGCCTGAGCGTAAGCATTCGCAGGGGAGCGCAGTCAGCTCCCCTTTTTGTGACATTTTTCAGGGAGAGAGTATGTCCCATATCAATTACAACCATCTCTATTATTTCTGGCACGTTTATAAAGAGGGATCCGTGGTTGGCGCGGCGGAAGCGCTGTATCTGACGCCGCAAACCATTACCGGACAGATCAAAGCGCTCGAGGAGCGTTTGCAGGGCAAATTGTTCAAGCGTAAAGGGCGCGGCCTTGAACCCAGCGAACTTGGCGAACTGGTATTCCGCTATGCCGATAAAATGTTCACGCTCAGCCAGGAGATGCTGGATATCGTTAACTACCGCAAAGAGTCGAACCTGCTGTTTGATGTGGGCGTAGCGGATGCGCTGTCAAAACGTCTGGTCAGCAGCGTGCTGGACGCGGCGGTGGTGGAAGATGAACAAATTCATCTGCGCTGCTTTGAGTCCACTCATGAAATGCTGCTGGAACAATTAAGCCAGCATAAGCTGGACATGATCATTTCCGACTGCCCGATCGATTCGACACAGCAGGAGGGGCTGTTTTCGGTAAAAATTGGCGAATGCAGCGTCAGCTTCTGGTGCACGAATCCGCTGCCGGAAAAGCCATTTCCGGCCTGCCTGGAGGAGCGCCGCCTGTTAGTGCCTGGTCGGCGTTCTATGCTGGGACGCAAATTGCTGAACTGGTTTAACTCTCAGGGGCTCAACGTCGAGATTTTAGGTGAGTTTGACGACGCGGCGTTAATGAAAGCCTTTGGTGCCACGCACAACGCGATTTTCGTCGCGCCTACGCTCTATGCAAATGATTTTTATGCAGATGATTCAATCGTTGAGATAGGACGCGTGGAGAACGTGATGGAGGAGTATCACGCGATATTTGCCGAGCGCATGATTCAACACCCGGCAGTGCAGCGCATCTGTAACAGCAACTATTCGGCGTTGTTTATGCCTGTGGCGAAATAAACCTCGTTAGCCGGATAACGCGCCGCCGCCATCCGGCACAGTCAAACGCCCGATCGCAGACATAAAAAAACCCGCGTTAGCGGGTTTTTTCACAAAGCGACAACGAACGGACGATTAAGCCAGTTTGTTGATCTGTGCAGTCAGGTTAGCTTTATGACGTGCAGCTTTGTTTTTGTGGATCAGACCTTTAGCAGCCTGACGGTCCACGATTGGTTGCATTTCGTTAAATGCTTTCTGTGCAGCAGCTTTGTCGCCAGCTTCGATAGCTGCGTATACTTTCTTGATGAAAGTACGCATCATAGAGCGACGGCTTGCGTTGTGCTTACGAGCCTTTTCAGACTGAACGGCGCGCTTCTTAGCTGATTTGATATTAGCCAAGGTCCAACTCCCAAATGTGTTCTATATGGACAATTCAAAGGCCGAGGAATATGCCCTTTTAGCCTTCTTTTGTCAATGGATTTGTGCAAATAAGCGCCGTTAATCTAGCGGCACTCGTTACGTAGTGATGGCGCAGGATTCTACCAGCTTGCGGGGCGTGAATACAGCTTTTCGACGATAAAAATTGAATTGCTTTGTCAGTTTAGGCGCTGAGTTTGCCTCATAGTGATGAAATCCATCTGCTTTTCGTTTTGGCGCATCAATCGCCGGTTAACCTTGACCGCGGTACAAGGTATACTTTGGCGATTTTCACTGTTTTGAGCCAGACATGAAGCTGATACGCGGCATACATAATCTTAGTCAGGCCCCGCACGGGTGTGTGTTGACTATTGGTAATTTCGACGGCGTGCACCGTGGTCACCGCGCGCTGCTGCAAGGTTTGCAGGAAGAAGGGCGCAAACGTGGCTTACCGGTGATGGTGATGATCTTTGAGCCGCAGCCGCTTGAGCTATTCGCGACGGATAAAGCGCCCGCACGGCTGACTCGCCTGCGGGAGAAACTGCGTTACCTGGCGGAATGTGGCGTCGATTACGTGCTGTGCGTGCGTTTTGACCGACGTTTCGCCGCGCTTACCGCGCAGACGTTTATCAGCGATCTGCTGGTCAAACGCCTCGGGGTGCAATTTCTGGCTGTGGGTGATGATTTCCGCTTTGGCGCTGGCCGGGCGGGCGATTTCTTGTTATTACAGAAGGCTGGCCTGGAGTATGGCTTTGATGTCACCAGCACCCAAACCTTCTGTGAAGGCGGCGTGCGTATCAGCAGCACCGCCGTGCGTCAGGCGCTGGCGGAAGACAATCTGGCGCTGGCGGAAAGTTTACTGGGGCACCCGTTTACTCTCTCCGGACGCGTTGTCCACGGTGATGAACTTGGGCGCACCATTGGTTTTCCGACGGCGAATATCCCGCTGCGCCGTCAGGTCTCCCCGGTGAAAGGGGTGTATGCGGTAGAAGTGAGGGGGCTTGGCGAAAAGCCATTGCCCGGCGTGGCGAATATCGGAACCCGGCCAACGGTGTCGGGTGTGCGCCAACAGTTAGAAGTGCATTTGCTGGATATTGCAATGGACCTCTACGGTCGCCATATAGATGTAGTGCTGCGTAAAAAAATACGCAACGAGCAGCGGTTTGCTTCGCTGGATGAACTGAAAGCGCAGATTGCGCGAGATGAATTAACGGCCCGCGAGTTTTTTGGGCGATACCCGGCTTAAATGCCTATGTATTAAATACGGAACCGAGAATCTGATGAGTGACTATAAATCAACCCTGAATTTGCCGGAAACAGGGTTCCCGATGCGCGGCGATCTCGCCAAGCGCGAACCGGGAATGCTGGCGCGTTGGACTGATGATGATCTGTACGGCATCATTCGTGCGGCCAAAAAAGGCAAAAAAACCTTCATTCTGCATGATGGCCCTCCCTATGCGAATGGCAGCATTCATATTGGTCACTCGGTTAACAAGATTCTGAAAGACATTATCGTGAAGTCCAAAGGACTCGCGGGATTCGACTCGCCTTATGTTCCGGGCTGGGACTGCCACGGTCTGCCGATCGAACTGAAAGTGGAGCAAGAATACGGTAAGCCGGGTGAGAAATTCACCGCCGCCGAATTCCGCGCCAAATGCCGTGAATATGCCGCTACGCAGGTTGACGGTCAGCGAAAAGACTTCATTCGCCTGGGCGTGCTGGGTGACTGGTCGCATCCGTATCTGACGATGGACTTCAAAACCGAAGCCAACATCATTCGCGCGCTGGGTAAAATCATCGGCAACGGCCACCTGCATAAAGGCGCCAAGCCGGTGCACTGGTGCGTAGATTGCCGTTCCGCGCTGGCGGAAGCGGAAGTCGAGTATTACGACAAAACGTCCCCTTCGATCGACGTGGCGTTTCGTGCGGTTGATCAGGATGCAGTGCAGGCGAAGTTTGGCCTGCCGGGCGTCAGCGGGCCGATCTCGTTGGTTATCTGGACCACGACGCCGTGGACGCTGCCAGCCAACCGCGCGATCTCTCTGGCGCCGGATTTCGACTATGCGTTGGTGCAGATCGACGGTCAGGCGCTGATCCTGGCGAAAGATCTGGTGGAAAGCGTAATGCAGCGCATTGGCGTGGCGGACTACCGCATCCTCGGCACGGTAAAAGGCGCGGAGCTGGAACTGCTGCGTTTCACTCACCCGTTTATGGGATTTGACGTCCCGGCTATCCTCGGCGATCACGTAACGCTGGATGCAGGTACCGGCGCCGTACATACCGCTGGTGGTCACGGTCCTGACGACTATACCATCAGCCTGAAATACGGTCTGGAAATCGCCAACCCGGTAGGGCCGGACGGCGCGTATCTGGCTGGGACTTATCCTGGGCTGGACGGCGTTAACGTTTTCAAAGCTAACGACACGATCGTTGAGCTACTGCGTGAGAAAGGCGCGCTGCTGCACGTGGCGAAAATGCAGCACAGCTATCCGTGCTGCTGGCGTCATAAGTCGCCGATCATCTTCCGCGCCACTCCGCAGTGGTTCGTCAGCATGGATCAGAAAGGTCTGCGCGCCCAGTCGCTGAAAGAGATCAAAGGCGTGCAGTGGATCCCGGACTGGGGCCAGGCGCGTATCGAATCCATGGTGGCTAACCGTCCAGACTGGTGTATCTCACGTCAGCGTACCTGGGGCGTACCCATGTCGCTGTTCGTTCACAAAGATACCGAAGAGCTGCATCCTCGCGCCGTTGAACTGATGGAAGAGGTTGCCAAACGCGTTGAAGTTGACGGCATCCAGGCGTGGTGGGATCTCGACCCGAAAGAGATCCTGGGCGACGAAGCCGACCAGTACGTGAAGGTCCCGGATACCCTGGACGTGTGGTTTGACTCCGGGTCTACTCACGCCTCTGTGGTTGACGTGCGCCCTGAGTTTGCCGGTCACGCTGCCGACATGTATCTGGAAGGGTCTGACCAACACCGCGGCTGGTTTATGTCATCCCTGATGATCTCCACCGCCATGAAGGGCAAAGCGCCTTACCGCCAGGTTCTGACCCACGGCTTCACCGTTGACGGTCAGGGACGCAAGATGTCCAAGTCCATCGGCAACACCGTGTCGCCGCAGGACGTGATGAACAAACTGGGCGCAGACATTCTGCGTCTGTGGGTGGCATCTACCGACTACACCGGCGAAATGGCGGTGTCGGACGAGATCCTGAAACGTGCCGCCGACAGCTATCGTCGTATCCGTAATACCGCGCGCTTCCTGCTGGCGAACCTGAACGGGTTCGATCCGGTGAAAGACATGGTGAAACCGGAAGAGATGGTGGTGTTGGATCGCTGGGCGGTCGGCTGTGCGAAAACCGCGCAGGACGACATCCTGAAAGCCTACGAGGACTATGACTTCCATGAAGTGGTGCAGCGTCTGATGCGTTTCTGCTCCGTTGAAATGGGCTCGTTCTATCTCGACATCATCAAAGACCGCCAGTACACCGCGAAGGCAGACAGCGTCGCGCGTCGCAGCTGCCAGAGCGCGCTGTACCATATCGCAGAAGCGCTGGTGCGCTGGATGGCGCCAATCATGTCCTTCACCGCAGACGAAATCTGGGGCTACCTGCCGGGCGAGCGTGAGAAATACGTCTTTACCGGCGAATGGTACGACGGTCTGTTTGGCTTAGGTGAAACCGAGCCAATGAACGATGCCTTCTGGGACGAGCTGCTGAAAGTGCGTGGCGAAGTGAACAAGGTGATCGAGCAGGCGCGCGCGGACAAGAAAGTGGGCGGTTCTCTGGAAGCGGCAGTGACCCTGTACGCGGAACCGGAACTGGCTGCCATGCTGACCGCGCTGGGCGACGAATTACGATTTGTCCTGTTGACCTCGGGCGCGAAAGTCGCAGACTATGCGGAGGCTTCTGCCGACGCACAGCAGAGCGAATTGCTTAAAGGACTGAAAGTCGCGTTGAGTAAAGCCGAAGGTGATAAATGCCCGCGTTGCTGGCATTACACTACAGATGTCGGCAAGGTGGCGGAACATGCAGATATCTGCGGCCGCTGTGTCAGCAACGTCGCCGGTGATGGCGAAAAACGTAAGTTCGCCTGATGAGTAAACCGATCTTTTCAACAGGGCTACGCTGGCTGTGGCTGGTGGTGGTCGTGCTGATTATCGATCTGGGCAGCAAATACCTGATCCTCCAGAACTTTGCTCTGGGGGATACGGTGGCGCTGTTCCCGTCGCTTAATCTGCATTATGCGCGTAACTATGGCGCGGCGTTCAGTTTCCTCGCTGACAGCGGTGGCTGGCAGCGCTGGTTCTTTGCCGGTATTGCGATAGGTATCTGCCTTATTTTGACGGTGATGATGTACCGTTCAAAAGCGACGCAGAAACTAAATAACATAGCCTATGCGTTAATCATTGGCGGCGCGCTGGGTAATTTGTTTGATCGCCTGTGGCACGGCTTCGTCGTCGATATGATCGATTTCTACGTCGGGGACTGGCATTTCGCCACGTTTAACCTCGCCGACAGCGCGATTTGTATCGGTGCGGCGCTGATCGTGCTGGAAGGATTTATACCTTCCAGACAAAAAACGGCGGCATAAACGCCGTATCCGGCCTTTGGGTAGAGGCCTGTTTAAGCAGGCCCGGTGACGCTTCGCATACCGGGCCTGGCGAAAGACAATAAGTGAGCAACCTGCATGTCTAAATCAGTACAGAGTAACAGTGCGGTGCTGGTGCACTTCACTTTGAAGCTCGACGATGGCTCCACCGCTGAGTCAACCCGTAACAACGGAAAGCCAGCGCTTTTTCGCCTGGGTGACGGCTCTCTGTCTGAAGGACTGGAGCAGCATCTTCTTGGCCTGAAGGCGGGCGATAAAACCACCTTTTCTCTGGAGCCGGATGCCGCGTTTGGCGTACCGACCCCTGACCTGATCCAGTATTTCTCTCGTCGTGAATTTATGGACGCGGGCGAACCTGAGATTGGGGCCATCATGCTCTTTACCGCAATGGACGGCAGTGAAATGCCTGGGGTGATCCGCGAGATCAACGGCGACTCAATCACCGTGGATTTCAACCATCCGCTGGCCGGGCATACCGTTCATTTTGATATTGAAGTGCTGGAAGTCGAACCGGCACTGGAGGCGTAAAATGCAGATCCTGTTGGCCAACCCGCGCGGTTTTTGCGCAGGTGTAGACCGCGCTATCAGCATTGTTGAAAACGCGTTGGCAATTTACGGCGCGCCCATTTATGTTCGTCACGAAGTGGTGCATAACCGCTACGTGGTCGACAGCCTGCGTGAACGTGGGGCGATCTTTATTGAACAGATCAGCGAAGTGCCGGACGGCGCGATTCTGATTTTTTCTGCCCACGGGGTATCTCAGGCGGTACGCAACGAAGCCAAAAGCCGCGATCTGACCGTTTTTGACGCCACCTGTCCGCTGGTCACTAAGGTTCATATGGAAGTGGCGCGCGCCAGCCGCCGCGGTGAAGAGTCGATCCTGATTGGTCACGCGGGGCACCCGGAAGTGGAAGGGACGATGGGGCAGTACAGCAACCCGGAAGGGGGCATGTACCTGGTCGAGTCGCCGGATGATGTCTGGACGCTTGACGTTAAAAACGAAGGCAAACTCTCCTTCATGACCCAGACCACGCTGTCCGTCGACGATACCTCGGACGTGATAGACGCGCTGCGCCAGCGTTTCCCGAAAATCGTCGGTCCTCGCAAGGACGACATTTGTTACGCCACCACCAACCGTCAGGAAGCGGTGCGCGCCCTGGCGGAGCAGGCGGATGTGGTGCTGGTGGTCGGGTCGAAAAACTCCTCTAACTCCAACCGACTGGCTGAACTGGCGCAGCGGATGGGAAAAATGGCGTTTTTGATCGACGATGCCGCCGACATCCAGGAAGCCTGGGTGAAAGACGCGGAATGCGTGGGTGTCACTGCTGGCGCATCGGCGCCGGATATACTGGTGCAAAACGTCATCGCCCGCCTGCAGGAGCTTGGCGGCGGGGAGGCAGTCCCGCTTGAAGGCCGCGAAGAGAATATTGTCTTCGAGGTGCCGAAAGAGTTGCGCATCGACGCGCAGGAAATCAAATAACCTCTCTCGTGCTGACAGACGTGATAATGCCGGGTTTGTTACCCGGCATTTTTTCGCCGCATACTGGCAAGTTAATCGATTAATCTGCTACTCTGACGATGTTGTTCTCCTCGGGCCGGAGACACATATGAACCTTTCTTTTAGCCAGCCGCCGCGGCTGGAATGGACTACCGGCGATTTATCCGGTGGTCCGCTATTGCGTAAGTCAACGTGCATTCAGGATCTCACTGGGATATTCAGCGATGAGCGTGCCCGCCAGTCACTGGCCGGGGAACGCATTGTGTATGAGGTTGAGATGCTGAACACGTCTCCCGCCGACGGCGAGCTTTATACCGGGATAACCCACCTTTATCCCGGTCGTGTCGGTCACGAATATTTTATGACCCGCGGTCATTTTCATGCCCATCGCGAACAAGGTGAGGTCTATTTTGGGCTACGCGGCGTCGGGTTGTTGCTGCTGCAAAATGAACAGGGCGAAGTACGTCTGGAAAAGGTCTTTACCGGCTCGGTCCATATCATCGCAGGTTATACCGCTCACCGGTTGATCAACACCGGAGACGAGGTACTCTCAGCGCTGGCCGTATGGCCGACGCTGGCAGGGCATGATTATCAGGCGCTGGCAAAAGGCTTCAATGTCCGGGTGTTTGAAGAGAACCAGCAACCGCTGGCGAGGACGGTGCAGAATGGCTGAACCTTCATCACGTTTTGGGCTGGATATGGCGGTGCATCATCACCCGCTGGGGTTTAGCTATGGCGAGGAAGTAACCGGACCCATGCCGGAAATTCGTCGGCTCGAACATATTCGAGCCTCTCTGCGCGACCCGCACTGTTGCGGGCCGGAGGATGTTTACGCTATCGCAATGGATGTCGCGCGGATGCAGGATCGTGACGAGCTGAAAAAACGGATGCTGCTGTTTGGCGTGGTGACCTACGCGGCAGGACGATTGGGTGAGGAGCCGATTCGAAGTCAGGGGCATGTTCATCGGATCAGCCAGCACAGCGGCTGGTCGCCGCCGGAGCTCTATGAGATCTGGCAGGGAAAAGCGATCGTTTATATGCAAGAGTATGTCGATGACGATCCAGGCCGCTGCTTCGCGGTGATCGCCGGACCGGGCGAGAAAGTACTGGTGCCGCCAGGCTGGGGTCATGCCACGATCTCCGCCGATCCTGATACGCCACTCACTTTTGGCGCCTGGTGTGACCGTGAATATGGCTTTGAATATGAGGCAGTCAGGGCACATAAAGGGTTGGCATGGTACCCGCTGCTACAGGGAAAAAACGTCGTCTGGCAGCATAATCCGCGCTATATCGCTGGCCGGTTACAGGTCGTGACGCCCCGGCACTATACGGAGTTTGGGCTTAGCTCCGCGCCAATCTATCAGCAGTTTATTGACGAACCGGCGCGCTTCCAGTTTATTTCCCGTCCGGATAAAGTCGCCGAGCTTTGGACGCAGTTTCATCCATAAAAAACCGGGGCATCGCCCCGGCCATTCGTTTTGCGTTGACGCTCTTTATGCCATCACGCGGATTTAACCCGCAAACAGGCCTGTTGCGACTCCCAGCGCCGCCAGCACCAGAAGCAGTATCATCGCTTTTACCGGTGAGACGCCGCGCTTCGCCATCAAATACCAGGTGCCAAGCACCACGACCAGCGGCAGGAGCTGAGGGAAGATGCCATCCAGCATCTGTTGAACGTGAATATTTACGCCATCCTGCGTGATAAATTCCAGCCCGGTGCCTAACTTCACGTAGCTTGCCGCAACGCCGCCCATGACAAACACGCCCAGTAACGACAACGCTTCGCGCAGGCGGGTAGATTTACTGCTCACCAGCATCTCAACCGAACCAGAACCCATTTTGTAACCTTTCAAAAACAGGAACCAGGAGCCGGGAATGATGATCGCCAGCCAGGCGACGGTATAAAAAAGCGGCCCCAGTATATTTCCCCCTGCGGCGAGCGCCATGCCGATACTCAACAGAATGGGGATCAACATCCCTGGGATCATGGAATCGCCAATACCGGCAATTGGGCCCATCAGGCCGACTTTTAGGGTGTTAATGGTCTCGCCGTCAATGGGTTCGCCGTTAGCTTTTTTCTCTTCCAGCCCCAGCGCCATGCCGTTTACGATAGCGCCAATCTGCGGTTCGGTGTTGTAGAACGAGGCGTGGCGTCGCAGCATTTCGGTACGCTGCGCGGCATCCGGATAGAGCTTTTTCGCGACCGGCAGCATGCTCAGACAAAAGCCAAACGACTCCAGACGTTCAAAGCTCATTGAGGAGAGGTTGTGCATCATCCATGCTCGCCAGCAGCGCCGGAGATCTTTACGGGTCAGGGAACGTTCTTCCATCAGAATTCATCCTCATCATCTGTCGCGGCGGACGCCGCATTAGCCGCCTGCGGCGCTTCCGGCTTGTAGTTATAGTGAATCAACGCCAGCAGCGAACCGACGATCACCAGCGCGACCATGTTCAGTTTTAAGAAAACGATGCAGACAAAACCCACGAGGAAATAGATCAACATGGTGTAGTTTTTAATGATCTGCTTGAGGAGGATGGCGATCCCCACGGCGGGCAGAATGCCGCCCAGTACATTCATCGTTGACAGCACGACGCCAGGTAAGCTGTCCATAAAGCCGCTGATGTACTGTGCGCCGAAGTAAACGGCAATAAAGGTCGGAACGAAACGTAAAATAAAATTTGTCACCTGTGGCCAAATGGCGCTGTTCAGGTAGATGCCGCGCTCGTCGCCGCGCTCCAGCGCCACGTCGGCCCGATGGTTCCAGAAAGAGTTAAGCACCATCATCGCATTAAACAGGATGGTTCCGGCGATACCGATCGTTGCCGCCAGCGCGACCGCCACTTCAGGGCCTTTTCCGGACAGGATCCCAAGGGCAATCGCCGGGTAAGCCACAAAGTTAAGATCGGCGGGCATGGAGCCGCCGGGCGTCACCATGGCGATGTACACGGCCTGAACCGCAACGCCAATGATGATGCCGGTTTTCATATCGCCGAGGATGATCCCCACCAGCATACCGGAAATCAGCGGTCGGGTGATCAGATACCAGCCGCCCGTCAGCCCAAGAAGCCAGGGGCTACTGAGGGCGCCGAGATAGCACAGAATACCGATTAACGTCGCTTCGAAAATCATCGTCCCCTCCTTATTTCAGCTTCTGGCGTGCGTCCTGCCAGCTGTAGAAACCGGCATCCGGCACCAGGCGGAACTCCACCTGATGTCCGCGCTGCGTCAGCCAGTCAAACGCGGCGATTTCGTCTGGATTGACCGACTGGTTAGGACCGATGGTGGTGGTGCCGGCGCGGGCGCTCATCGGGCCGACGTTGATTTTGCCATTGCTGTTCTGCAGGCTGATGCCTGCCTCTTCGAGGCGCTTTAACGTGACGGGCGATTTGCCAATCACGAAATAACGCTTCTCACTGGCGATAACCTTTGGCAACTTCTCAATCGCGGTCGCCGTATCAAATAACCAGACTTTAGTGTCCTGAACCGCGCCTTTCATGACTGATGAGAGCAGAGGATCGGCCGCAACGGCGTCGTCGATCGCGACAATGCCGTCACAGGGCAGCTCTCTGGCCCAACGTGTCACGAGCTGCCCATGGATAACGCGGTCATCAATACGTACAAAAGAAATACTCATGGTGGTTTCCTTTAAAAATCATCTGACTGAACGGTTAAAACCGGGGCGGCTTTAATCAACGTCGGTACGGTTAACGCCAGCAGCTCGGCTGCGGCGGCATGCACGTCCGTTAAGTGGCAGATCTCTTCGCTTTGCAGCAGCATGGGAAAATTAACGCCTGCGACAACGGCGACAGGCGGTAAGGTCCGGGCAGAGAATGCATGCTGGCAGGCGACATTCCAGGGCGTGCCGCTTTGCATATCGCACAGTACCAGCACGCCATCCGCGTTTTGCCCGGCATCGGCCAGGGCTTTCGCAAAGCTCTCTTTAAACCCTTCAATCCCGGCCTGGTCGCTCAGCGTAACGGTGTGGACGTGCGGTAATTCGCCGTAAACCATACGGCCACTGGCGAGGAGCGCTTCTGCCAGCGGTCCGTGGGTGGCGACAAGAATGTTGATCATACGGTTATCCTCTTACCCAGGCTTTGATGGTGGCGAATGGCCGGTCGACACTGTTGCCAGACGGCGTAATCCGGTATTCGCCTACGGCCGCCGGAATGATAAATGTCTCAGCGTAGCGAACGGTAAATGGGGCGAACGCACCGCTGGGGCTGTCGACAATCGCCTCTGCCCCTTCCACCAGATTCAGAACGTTAACGCCACCCTGGGTGTGATGGATTACCGGCGCGGTAAACCAGTGGCGACGCGTTTCGATAAACTCTCGCTCATGCATGCCGGTGCGTTCTTCTCTCCAGCCTTCTCCTTGCGCAATAGGTTCAATGCGGTTAACCAGATTGTCGTAGACCCACTGCGTATCCCGCTGCCAGTCAATAACGCGCTCGCCGTGTTCAAGATGCACAGGCCGGGGCAAACCGTCTAAACCTAAGCGTCCCCAGTCCCACAGTTTGAAGGTGAAGATATATGGCGTCGCACTGATTTCCAGCACTATGGTGCCCGCGCCGGAACAGTGAACGGTGCCTGCCGGGATGAGAAAGTGATCGTGCTGGCGGGCTGGGATCTGATTTACGAAACGCGCATCGTCGAACGTTTTTTCTCCACGTTCCGCGGCGCGCAGGTCGTCCAGCATCGCCTGCGGCTCAATGCCCGTTTGGGTGCCCAGATACACCACCGCGCCGGGCTGTGCGGCGAGAATGTAATAACTTTCATCCTGGGTATAGTGCATCCCGAACTGCTGCTGGATATATTCCGTCAGCGGGTGAACCTGAAAGCTGAGATTCTGCCCGTCGATGGTGTCGAGAAAATCAAAACGAATCGGAAATTCCGCGCCGAAGCGGGCATGGACCTTCTCACCGAGAAGGGGACGCGGGTAAAGCAAAACTAAATCCTGAGAGGGGATCTCGATCCGCACGGCGCCAAAACGCAGTAATAGGCTGTTTTCCTCGGGCACGCAATCAAAACACCACGCGTAATTGGGTGCCGCAGGATCGAGATCAAACTGCTGCTTCATCCACTGACCGCCCCAGACGCCGGGGTCAAAGAAAGGAACAACGCGAAACGGCTGGGTGGTGGTCTGCTGCAGGCCAGCGCGTAGCGCATCGCCGCTGACCATGGCAGGCGCGTTTTCAACGGTGGAATCAAGCAAAAAGTCGGCGCGCTTGAGCAGTGGCGTTTTGTGTCTGTCAAAGACACGCCATTCAATGAAAAAAGCGCGTTTGTAGCGACGGAGAATATCCTCGTCCGGATTTTCCGCCCCCCAGTTGCTCAGCCCGTGATGGCGCATACGCTGCTGGATTTCCCAGCGAGGGAGATCGGCATAGACGAGGATATCGCCGGGATGCGCCAGCGCTGCGCCGGGACCATATACGACGACCAGGCCCTCTGCTACCGAGGCGATGCGCTGGCGAATCTGATTGAGTTTGTCAGGATCAAAAAACTCAACAAGCTGATGGCAGGAAAGAACGCCGAACACCCGGTCGTCGGTCAGGTTGCGGGCCAGAAGATCGTGTAATGCCTCTTTTCCGAGGCGGGCAGATTCGATATTCACCACCAACGCGGCATTTAAGGTGGCCAGAAGCCGTTGTTCCAGCTCATCTGAGCGCACGCCCGGATAGCAATCCACGACCAGCACGCGTTTTGTCAAACCTGAAACCCTGGTGTTGAGCACAGAAGTAATAGAATCCCAGCCTTGCCAGGCCTGGGTGTCATAACCCTGAACGACAACCTCAGGGAATTTATTATAGGTAGTCTGCATGTTGAGTCTCCGTAATCGCTGGATTAAGATTAATCGATTAACCTTAAATTCAAAGCATGGTTAACGCGATTAACCCGCCATAATCGGAAACAAACCGGGATCATGCGCCGTCCGTGTGATGAGTATCACAGGCCAGAGGCGCCAGATTGGGGTTATTCGATTAACTGGCGTTTCACAAGGAGAAATCATGACAACAGTCACGTTAGCGCAGGTCGCGAAGCGCGCAGGGGTGTCGACGGCGACCGTTTCGATGGTACTGCGCAACCGGGGGCGTATTTCGCAGGCCACGCGTGAGCGAGTGCTGAAAGCGCTGGACGAGTCTGGCTATGTTTACAATCAAACGGCCGCGAATCTACGCAACCGGAGTAGCAACCAGGTAGGGTTGTTGCTGCATGACATCACCAACCCGTTCTACGGCGAGATGACCGCCGGGCTGAGCCATGAGATGGAACGGCATGACTTGCTGCTGTTTCTGGCGAACAGTGAAGAATCCGGCGAGCGGCAGCAAAAATTTGTGGATTCCCTGATGCGAAACAACGCCTGCGGCATGGTGCTTTGCGCAGCGCGGGAAACGCCAGTCTCGTTTTTTGCCGCGCTGAAAAGACGCAATATCCCCGCCATTATGGTGGTCCGCCCGCTCAGCGATCCTGATTTTGACTTTGTGGGCACCGATAACTTCCTCGGTACTCAGATGGCGACGACGCATTTACTCAGGTTGGGGCATAAGAATATCGCTTTTATCGGCGGTAGCCCAAGCTCTGGCAGTCGGGCGCAGCGAATGGGGGGATTCACCAGTACGTTGATGGAGTGGGGGATCTCACCGAATCCGGACTGGATCGTTGCCGCCGAAGCCAGTCAGATCGACGGCGCCAGAGTGGCGGAATCATTACTTACCCGCTATCCGCAGATCACCGCCGCTGTCTGTTATCAGGATATCGTTGCGCTAGGGGTTATGCAGGCGCTGCGTAAAATGGGACGGGAACCGGGGAACGATTTTGCGCTGGTGGGATTTGACGATATCACCGAAGCGGCGCTGGTGCAGCCCGCGTTGACAACCGTTTCGGTTGCGGCAAAAGAGATTGGTCGCAAAGCGGGTGAGCTGTTGTACAGCCGCATCCAGGGGAACGATGAGCCGCCGAAACGAATCATTCTGCCGCCCGCGCTGGTGATCAGAGAGTCATGCGGTTTTCGCTGAGTATCATGCCTTTTACTGATACTCCCTCCTGTTTATCATAAAATTCTAATTATCGGCGATTTCAGATGGCGGCTTTGTCTCGGGCTGGTTAATCTGAAAACGATTTACATCATTTTAACGTAAGAGAATAACTATGCATGATGCACAGGTCCGCGTCGCGATAGCGGGCGCGGGGGGCCGTATGGGTCGCCAGCTGATTCAGGCAGCCCTTGAAATGGAAGGCGTTGCGCTTGGTGCGGCGCTGGAGCGCGAAGGATCGTCATTGCTGGGCGCCGATGCCGGTGAGCTGGCGGGCGTCGGCAAAACGGGAGTGACTGTACAATGCAGCCTCGAGGCGGTAACCGACGATTTTGATGTTTTCATCGACTTTACGCGCCCGGAAGGCACGTTGAATCATCTGGCATTTTGTCGTCAACACGGCAAAGGCATGGTCATTGGCACCACCGGTTTTGATGACGCAGGCAAACAGGCGATTCGTGAGGCGGCAGCTGACATCGGCATTGTCTTCGCGGCAAATTTCAGCGTTGGGGTAAACGTCATGCTGAAGCTGCTGGAGAAGGCGGCAAAAGTCATGGGCGATTATACCGATATCGAAATTATTGAAGCGCACCATCGCCATAAGGTTGACGCGCCGTCCGGCACCGCGCTGGCGATGGGCGAGGCAATAGCGCATGCGCTGGATAAAGATCTGAAAGCGTGCGCCGTGTACAGCCGTGAAGGTTTCACCGGCGAGCGTGTGCCGGGTACCATTGGCTTTGCTACCGTGCGTGCGGGCGACATTGTTGGTGAACACACTGCGATGTTTGCCGATATTGGCGAGCGTATCGAAATTACCCATAAGGCCTCCAGCCGTATGACCTTCGCCAACGGCGCGGTAAGATCGGCGCTTTGGGTCAGTACAAAGCAAAACGGCCTTTTTGATATGCGAGATGTCCTGAATTTACACAGTTTATGATGTGTTATTACCCTTCGTGATGTGGTTATTGTAATCTTAATGTGTTGATTACATAGGGCAATATTTTATTGCCCTTTTATTTTAGCGCCTTACCTTTAAAGTTTTCTTGTAATGCCTGAAATTCTACTTTTTATTATTAAATATTGTGGCTGAAATGTAAATTTTGACCAGATGGTCCATTTTTTTCAGCGTTACCGCCATTTTTTATATTCTTCTTGCTGCGCAAGCGTTTTCTCAACCAGGTTAGTTGCTCTTTTTGCCCGTTAATCCGTCCTTTTTACCTCCAGGTTGCAAAAGAATATAAAAAATACTGCCTTTAAGTTGACTTTTAGCTGCCTTATCTCCAGAATGCCGCCGTTTGCCAGAAATTCAAGGTAAGCAAATTTGCATTGATTCATCGCGTATAAATGAATTAGTATGCAAATAAAGTGAGTGAATATTCTCTGGAGGGTGTTTTGATTAAGTCAGCGCTATTGGTTCTGGAAGACGGAACCCAGTTTCACGGTCGGGCCATAGGGGCAACAGGTTCGGCGGTTGGGGAAGTCGTTTTCAATACTTCAATGACCGGTTATCAAGAAATCCTCACTGATCCTTCCTATTCCCGCCAAATTGTTACTCTTACTTATCCCCATATCGGCAATGTCGGCACTAATGCTGCTGATGAAGAATCTTCTCAGGTACATGCGCAAGGCCTCGTCATTCGTGACCTGCCGCTGATCGCCAGCAACTTCCGCAACACCGAAGACCTCTCGTCTTACCTGAAACGCCATAACATCGTGGCGATTGCTGATATCGATACCCGTAAGCTGACGCGTCTGTTACGTGAAAAGGGCGCGCAAAACGGCTGCATCATCGCGGGCGATAATCCGGATGCGCAGCTGGCGCTGGAAAAAGCGAAAGCCTTCCCGGGCCTGAACGGGATGGATTTGGCGAAAGAAGTGACCACGGCGGAAGCGTATAGCTGGACCCAGGGAAGCTGGACGCTGGCAAATGACCTGCCGGAAGCAAAACAACAAGACGAACTGCCGTTCCACGTGGTCGCCTTTGACTTTGGCGCCAAGCGCAATATCCTGCGCATGCTGGTGGACAGAGGCTGCCGCCTGACGGTGGTGCCCGCGAAAACCTCAGCGGAAGATGTTCTGAAAATGAACCCGGACGGCATCTTCCTTTCAAATGGCCCTGGCGACCCGGCGCCGTGTGACTACGCTATCGACGCAATCCAGACATTCCTCGAAACCGATGTGCCGGTATTCGGTATCTGCCTCGGTCATCAGCTCCTGGCGCTGGCGAGCGGCGCGAAGACCGTGAAGATGAAATTCGGTCACCACGGCGGCAACCACCCGGTAAAAGATATCGACAACAATACCGTAATGATTACGGCGCAGAATCACGGCTTTGCCGTCGATGAAGCTACGCTGCCGGCGAACCTGCGCGTGACCCATAAGTCCCTTTTCGACCATACCCTGCAAGGTATTCATCGCACCGATAAGCCAGCGTTTAGTTTCCAGGGGCACCCGGAAGCCAGCCCAGGTCCGCACGACGCCGCGCCGTTGTTCGACCACTTTATCGAGTTAATTGAGCAGTACCGTCAGTCCGCGAAATAATCAGGAGTTAAGAGAGCCATGCCAAAACGTACAGACATAAAAAGTATCCTGATTCTGGGCGCGGGTCCGATTGTTATCGGTCAGGCGTGCGAGTTTGACTACTCCGGCGCGCAGGCGTGTAAAGCCCTGCGTGAAGAGGGTTACCGCGTTATCCTGGTCAACTCTAACCCGGCGACCATCATGACCGACCCGGAAATGGCCGATGCGACCTACATCGAGCCGATTCACTGGGAAGTCGTGCGTAAAATCATCGAAAAAGAGCGTCCGGACGCGGTGCTGCCGACGATGGGCGGCCAGACGGCGCTGAACTGCGCGCTGGAGCTGGAGCGTCAGGGCGTGCTGGAAGAGTTCGGCGTGACCATGATTGGCGCAACCGCCGACGCGATCGATAAAGCCGAAGACCGTCGCCGTTTCGATATCGCGATGAAAAAAATCGGTCTCGACACCGCGCGTTCCGGTATCGCCCATAACATGGAAGAAGCGCTGGCGGTGGCCGCCGACGTCGGTTATCCGTGCATCATCCGTCCGTCCTTTACGATGGGCGGCACCGGCGGCGGTATCGCCTACAACCGCGAAGAGTTTGAAGAAATCTGTACACGCGGTCTGGATCTTTCCCCTACCAACGAGCTGCTGATTGATGAATCGCTGATCGGCTGGAAAGAGTATGAGATGGAAGTGGTGCGTGATAAAAACGACAACTGCATCATTGTCTGCTCCATCGAAAACTTCGACGCAATGGGTATCCACACCGGCGACTCGATCACCGTTGCGCCTGCCCAGACGCTGACCGACAAAGAATACCAAATCATGCGTAACGCTTCGATGGCGGTACTGCGTGAAATTGGCGTTGAAACCGGCGGTTCTAACGTTCAGTTCGCGGTGAACCCGAAGAATGGTCGCCTGATTGTCATTGAGATGAACCCGCGCGTGTCGCGTTCGTCGGCGCTGGCCTCTAAAGCCACCGGCTTCCCGATTGCGAAAGTGGCGGCGAAACTGGCGGTGGGCTACACCCTTGACGAACTGATGAACGACATCACCGGTGGGCGTACCCCGGCCTCGTTCGAGCCGTCTATCGACTACGTGGTGACTAAAATCCCACGCTTTAACTTTGAAAAATTTGCTGGCAGCAATGACCGCCTGACCACCCAGATGAAGTCGGTGGGCGAAGTGATGGCGATTGGCCGCACCCAGCAGGAATCGATGCAGAAAGCGCTGCGCGGGCTGGAAGTGGGCGCGACCGGCTTCGACCCGAAAGTCAGTCTCGACGATCCGGAAGCGCTGACCAAAATTCGCCGCGAGCTGAAAGACGCTGGCGCGGATCGTATCTGGTATATCGCTGACGCGTTCCGTGCGGGACTTTCCGTAGACGGCGTCTTCAACCTGACCAACATCGACCGCTGGTTCCTGGTGCAAATTGAAGAGCTGGTCCGTCTGGAAGAAAAAGTCGCGGAGCTGGGCATCAATGGCCTGACCGCCGACTTCCTGCGCCAGCTTAAGCGTAAAGGCTTCGCTGATGCGCGCCTGGCGAAACTGGCGGGCGTACGTGAAGCGGAAATCCGCAAGCTGCGCGACCAGTACGACCTGCACCCGGTCTACAAGCGCGTGGATACCTGCGCGGCGGAATTCGCCACCGACACCGCCTACATGTACTCGACCTATGAAGACGAATGTGAAGCGAACCCGTCCGTCGACCGCGACAAGATTATGGTGCTGGGCGGCGGTCCAAACCGTATCGGCCAGGGCATTGAGTTCGACTACTGCTGCGTACACGCCTCGCTGGCGCTGCGCGAAGACGGTTACGAGACCATCATGGTCAACTGTAACCCGGAAACGGTCTCCACCGACTACGACACCTCCGACCGCCTGTACTTTGAGCCGGTTACCCTGGAAGACGTGCTGGAAATCGTGCGTATCGAAAAACCGAAAGGGGTTATCGTCCAGTACGGCGGCCAGACTCCGCTGAAGCTGGCGCGCGCGCTGGAAGCAGCGGGCGTACCGGTTATCGGCACCAGCCCGGACGCCATCGACCGGGCGGAAGACCGTGAACGCTTCCAGCATGCGGTTGACCGTCTGAAGCTGAAACAGCCGGCGAACGCGACTGTCACCGCCATTGAACAAGCGGTAGAAAAAGCGAAAGAGATCGGCTATCCGCTGGTGGTGCGTCCTTCTTACGTACTTGGCGGACGGGCGATGGAAATCGTCTATGACGAAGCGGATCTGCGTCGTTACTTCCAGACCGCGGTCAGCGTCTCCAACGACGCGCCGGTGCTGCTTGACCGCTTCCTCGACGATGCGGTTGAAGTGGATGTGGATGCGATTTGCGATGGTGAAAGGGTGCTGATTGGCGGCATCATGGAGCACATCGAGCAGGCAGGCGTTCACTCCGGCGATTCCGCCTGTTCGCTGCCAGCCTACACCCTGAGCCAGGAAATACAGGACGTGATGCGCCAGCAGGTGCAGAAGCTGGCCTTCGAGTTGCAGGTTCGCGGTCTGATGAACGTCCAGTTTGCGGTCAAGGACAACGAAGTCTACCTGATTGAAGTGAACCCTCGTGCCGCGCGTACCGTACCGTTCGTCTCCAAAGCCACCGGCGTACCGCTGGCGAAAGTGGCGGCGCGCGTGATGGTGGGCAAATCGCTGGCCGAGCAGGGGGTGACAGAAGAGATTATTCCGCCTTACTACTCGGTGAAAGAGGTGGTGCTGCCGTTCAACAAATTCCCTGGCGTTGACCCGCTGTTAGGGCCGGAAATGCGCTCTACCGGAGAAGTGATGGGGGTGGGGCGCACCTTTGCGGAAGCGTTCGCCAAGGCGCAGTTGGGCAGTAACTCCACGATGAAAAAACAAGGCCGTGCGCTGCTCTCCGTTCGCGAAGGCGATAAAGAACGCGTGGTAGACCTTGCCGCGAAGCTGCTGAAGCAGGGCTTTGAGCTGGATGCGACTCACGGTACGGCGATCGTACTGGGTGAAGCCGGTATTAATCCGCGTCTGGTAAACAAAGTGCATGAAGGCCGTCCTCACATTCAGGACCGTATCAAGAATGGCGAGTACACCTACATCATTAACACCACCGCCGGGCGTCGCGCGATTGAAGATTCCCGCGTCATTCGCCGCAGCGCGTTGCAGTACAAGGTGCATTACGACACCACCCTGAACGGCGGTTTCGCCACCGCGATGGCGCTTAATGCTGACGCCACGGAGAAAGTGATCTCCGTACAGGAAATGCACGCGCAAATTAAAAAATAACCGACCCCTGATGTTCCACGGTCTTAAAAACGGTTCCGGAAACGGAGCCGTTTTTTTATGCAATCAGTCGTTTCCTGGCGAAATATACTGCAATAGCAGAAATGTGAATGTAACAAGCAAGATTTGGATCACACTCATGACCCGGCAAGTTGCATACTATCCCTTATATCCACAATTTTAATAGGGTCTTGTCGGGAATATGATGGACAGGACACAACACGATTTTTAATTTGTGAAATGGTGTGCTTATGTGTGAAGAGTATGTTGAAAAACCACTTTATTTGATGATTGCCGACTGGGTCATGGCGGAAAAGCGTTGGGTCAGCGCAAAAGAGATTGCAAAGCAGTTTAATATGGATCATTGCAAAGCAATTAATACCGTCTCTTATATTCTCGCGGAAGTGGGGGAAATTCATTGTGAGACTAAGACCATCCCTAACCAACTGGAAGGACGGGGCTGTCAGTGCCAGCGTCTGGTGCGGGTAACCCATATCGCGCCGCAGCTTTACGCGCGTTTGGGACAGCGCGCGCAGGAAAAGGTGGCCAGCAGAGCGCCCCGGATCCCGGCGGTTCCACCGTCAGAACTGAACCGTGAGCAGAAATGGCAGATGATGCTGTCAAAGAGTTTGCGGCGGTAAGGCGGAGATCCGCCGTATCGAATGGCGGTATAATCGACGTATCCGGCCTGGGGATGGCGAACATCACAGGCCGGATAAATGCTGTGCCATCAGGCGTTAACGGCCTTTCCATACCGGGGCGCGTTTTTCCGCAAATGCCTGCGGCCCTTCAAGGGCATCCTCTGAATGCAGGACCGACGGATAGTGCTTCAGCACGCCGCTGCGGATAAAACGATACCCTTCCTCGACCGGCATTTCACTGGTGGTACGAGAGATCTCCTTCAGCGCGGCAATGGCCAGCGGCGCGCTGTTGACCAGTTCTTGCGCCAGTTCGCGCGCGCTGTCCATCAGCTCCTGCTGGCTGACCACGCGGTTGACGATCCCCCAGCGCAGCGCTTCCGCGGCATCCATTCGTCTGCCGGTCATTACCATTTCATTCACGATGGCCGGGGGTAACCGTTTTGGCAGACGCAACACGCCGCCGCTGTCTGGCACAATGCCCAGTTTCGCTTCCGGCAGCGCAAAGCTGGCGTTTTCGGCGCAGACGATAAAATCCGCCGCCAGCGCCAGTTCGAAACCGCCGCCAAAGGCATAGCCGTTCACGGCGGCAATCACCGGTTTATCGAGATCAAAGCATTCCGTTAGTCCGGCAAAACCGCCGGGGCCAAAGTCGGCGTCCGGCGCTTCACCTTCTGCGGCGGCTTTTAAGTCCCAGCCTGCGGAAAAGAATTTCTCCCCCGCGCCGGTGACGATCGCGACACGCAGTTCGGGATCGTCACGAAATTGCAGAAAAGCCTCCCCCATCTGAAAGCTGGTTTTGGCATCGATCGCATTGGCTTTAGGTCGATCCAGAATGATTTCCAGAACAGGTCCGTTACGGGTCAAACGTAAAGATTCACTCATGGTTCATCTCCAGAAAATAAAGTAACTGGCGGGCATTTCCCGCCAGCAGGGTTATTTCAGATTCTTTTTGATTATTTTTCCTGAACAGTTACGGGGCAGGTCAGTTCTTATTTCCATAAAAGAGGGCACTTTGAATTTCGCCATATTTTGTTCGCAGAAATGGAAGAATTCTTCTTCCGTCAGCGTTTCGCCTTCATTAAGTACGACGAAGGCTTTAATGGCTTCGTCGCGAATCGCATCCTGAATACCAATCACCACGATGTCCTGAATTTTAGGATGTGCGGAAATGATATTTTCCAGCTCAACGCAGGAGACGTTTTCACCGCCGCGTTTAATCATGTTGCAGCGCCGGTCGACAAAATAGAAAAAACCGTCTTCGTCGCGATATCCGGAATCGCCGGTGTGTAACCAACCGGTGGAGTCGAACGCTTTCGCCGTGGCGTCGGGCCTGGCGTAATAGGCTTTAAAGAGTGTTTTGCCCGGCACCCCCTTGATGCAGATTTCGCCAATCTCGCCAGCGGGCAGCGCACGGTTCTGCTCGTCGCGAATTTCCGCTTCGTAGCAAAATCCCGGACGGCCTATCGACGGCCAGCGTCGCTTATCGCCGGGTCGGTCGCCAATGATGCCGACGATGGTTTCCGTCATGCCATAGGAGGTCAGCAGGCGCACGCCGAAACGGGTGACAAAGGCGTCTTTCTCCTGTTCCGAAAGGTTGAGGTAGAACATGACTTCCCGCAGACAATGCTGGTTGTCCTGCGGTGTGACGGGTTGCGCCATGAGCGTGCGGATCATCATTGGGATGCATTCTGTGACGGTCGCGCGGTATTTTCGGATCTGCTGCCAGAAGGCGCGGACGCTGTATTTTTCAATCAGCACAAACGTCGCGCCTGCCGAGAATGCTGCCATGGCGGCGGTGCATTGACAGTCGATATGAAACGCAGGCATCACCGTCAGGTAAATATCGTCTTCACGCAGGGCGCACTGCCAGGAGGAGTAGTATCCGGCAAAGCGCAGGTTGTAATGGGTGATCACCACCCCTTTTGGTCGTGACGTGGTGCCGGAGGTAAATAAGATCTCTGCGGTGTCGTCGGTAGACAGCGGTACCGTTTCCTGCAAGGCGCCCGGCTGGCGATCTTTTTGCAGTGAAAAGTGACTCACGCCGGGTTCGGTCCCGACGTTTTCGCCAACCACCCAGATAAGGGTTAACTGCGTTTCGCCTTCACGCTGGATCTCGCGGTACATCGGCAAAAACGCGGGGCTGGTGACGATCTGCCTGGCCTGGCTGTTTTGCAGGATCCACGCGCTTTCGTCACGCAGCAGGCGGGCGTTAATCGGCACCATGATGGCGCCGATTTTTGCCAGTCCAAACCAGCAAAAGATAAATTCCGGGCAGTTATCCAGATGCAGGGCAACCTTATCCCCTTTGCGAATGCCTGAGGCGTGGAACAGATTCGCTGTGCGATTGATCTCCTCATTGAGCGACGCGTAGCTGTACTGTCGTATCTCCCCGTCGCTGGATTCACAAATCAGCGCCGTTTTACTGCCATGCCGTTCGGCCAAATCGTCCCACATCTGGCGTAAGTGTTGTCCGCCAACGATATCCATAGCACCTCTGTCCATTTATTCAGGCGCTAACCGGAAATGCCGGTTAGCGCGTTCGGGTTAATCCTCTACTTTGGCCAGACCTTTACTGACCAGTGACTGAATTTCAGCGTCGCTGTAGCCGATGTTATGCAGAATGGCGGCGGTATCCATGCCGTGTGACGGCATGCCGCGCCAGATTTTTCCAGGGTTATTTTTGAATTTCGGCATCACGTTTGGCCCTTTGCAACTGCGGCCATCCAGCGTTTGCCATTGGGTAATGGATTCCCGGGCAATGTACTGCGGATTACCTTCCAGTTCCGGAATCGTCAGCACTTTGGCGCAGGCGATATTCAGCTCGGCGAAGCGTGCCTGAGCCTCGGCGAGGGTGCGTGTCGCCAGCCAGGCATCGAGTTTTTCCTCTACCAGCGGTCCGTAAGGGCATTCGATCCGGTGAATCAACTGTGTGCCTTCCGGAACCTCCGGTGTGCCCAGAATGTGCGCCAGACCAATATCCTTAAAGCATTCTGCGATTTGCGTAATACCGACCAGCTCCATCACGATGTAGCCGTCGGCGCACTTATACAGTCCGCAGCCAGCGTAGTAGGGATCTTTACCTTTGGTCATGCGCGGGCATATCTCGCCGCCGTTGAAATAATCCATCATGAAATATTGACCCATACGCAGCATGACTTCGTACATTGCGACATCAATACTTTCGCCTTTGCCGGTTTCACGCGCTTTATGCAACGCCGCCAGCGCCGCGGTGGTGGCGGTCATGCCGGAAAAATAGTCGGCGGTGTACGGGAAGGCGGGCATCGGCTGGTCGACGTCGCCGTTCTGGATCAGGTAGCCGCTGAACGCCTGGGCAATGGTGTTGTAGGCTGGCAGGTGGGTGTACTCTTCGCTGCCGTACTGACCAAAGCCGGATAAATGGGCGATAACCAGCTTCGGGTTATGCCGCCACAGGACGTCATCGGTAATACCGCGGCGGGCAAATGCCGGGCCTTTGCTGGCTTCAATAAAGATATCGGTGGTTTCCATTAATTTGAGAAACGCTTCCCGCCCCTCATCTTTGAAAATATTCAGCGACAGCGCGTGGAGATTACGGCGCGAAAGCTGCGGATAGTGGGGCTGGACGCGAATGGTATCGGCCCAGGCCACGTTTTCAATCCAGATAACCTCCGCGCCCCATTCAGCAAACAATTGTCCGGCGAACGGTCCGGCGATTTCGATGCCGGAAAAAACCACCCGCAGCCCGGCAAGCGGGCCAAAGGTGGGCATGGGGAGACGATTCATACCTATGCTCCTGGCAGTTGTAGGTGTCCCGTAGGCCGGATAACAGCGTGAACGCCTTCTCCGGCCAGGAAAAACACCCGATAATGATTAACGGTATTGCTTCAGCACCGCGCGACCGAGGGTCAGGATTTGCATTTCGTCAGACCCACCGGAAACGCGGTCCACGCGCAGATCTCGCCAGAAGCGGCTGATACGATGATTACCGGCAATTCCAACGCCGCCCAGTACCTGCATTGCGCTGTCCACCACCTCGAACGCCGCGTTGGCGCAGAAGTATTTGCACATCGCCGCATCTCCCGAAGTAATCGTGCCGTTATCGGCCTTCCACGCGGCTTCCAGCAGCATGTTTTTCATCGAATTGAGCTTGATGGCCATATGAGCAAATTTTTCCTGAATCAGCTGGAAGCGACCGATGGTTTCGCCAAACTGTACGCGCTGGTTAGCGTAGCGCGCTGCATCTTCAAAGGCGCACATCGCCGTACCGTAGTTGGTGAGCGCCACCAGGAACCGTTCATGATCGAACTCTTCTTTCACGCGGTTAAAACCGTTGCCTTCCCGCCCGAACCTGTCTTTTTCATCCAGTTCGACGTCATCGAAGTTAATTTCGCAGCAACTGTCCATCCGCAGGCCGAGCTTATCGAGTTTATTCACCTGGATGCCGGGTTTCGTCATATCGACAAACCATTCGGTATAAACGGGTTTGTCAGGCGACGCGGCGTCCCGGGCCATCACCACGATATAGGGCGTGTAGGCGCTGCTGGTGATAAAACACTTACTGCCGTTGAGATAAACCTTACCATTTTTACGGGTATAGGTGGTTTTGAGGCTGCCCACATCCGATCCCGCTCCCGGTTCGGTGATTGCCGAGTTCCACATCTGTTTGCCTGTCCCCCGGAAGGCCATGATCTTATCGATCTGCTCCTGCGTGCCTTCGCGCAGGAAAGTGTTAAAACCGCCCGGCAACTGGTACAGCACATAGGTTGGCGCGCCGAGACGTCCCAGTTCCATCCAGACAGCGGCAACGGTGACGAACCCCGCTTCCAGCCCGCCATGTTCTTCCGGGATCAACAGGCTGTCGATACCCATCTCCGCCAGCGCTTTAACAAAGCGCTCCGGATACACGCTGTCACGGTCGCACTCGGCAAAATAGGCTTCCCAGTTCTCACTGGCCATCAGTTCGCGAATACCGGCGACAAACAGTTCCTGCTCGTCATTCAAGTTAAAATCCATCTTTCAACCTCTTGATCTGTTAGGGGTAATTGAGTTGTCTTTCCAGTGCGCTTTGGCGTCTTTAATAAAGGAGAGGGTCACCATAATGTTGACGAAGAACAGCGGGCAGCCGCCGGCAATGATGGCGGTTTGAATCGGCTTCAGGCCGCCAAGCGCCAGCAACACAATACCGATGACGCCCACCAGCACCGACCAGCCGATCCGCACCAGCAGCGGCGGCTCGTCGCCGTCGCGCACTTCGCGACAGGTCGACATCGCCAGGGTATACGAACAGGCGTTAATCAGCGTCACGGTGGCAATAAAGCAGAGGATGAAGAATCCCCACATGGTGGCGGTACTGAACGGCAGCGCGGCCCAGGTTTCGATAATGGCGCGCGCCACGCCGTGTTGCTCTATCAACTGCGGAATGTTGATGATGTTTTTATCCATCAATAACAGGGTGTTGCTGCCCAGCACGGTCCACAGGATCCAGGTGGAGGCGGTCAGCCCTAACACCATCCCAAAACACAGTTCGCGCACGGTGCGTCCACGGGAAATGCGCGCCAGGAAGATGCTCATCTGAATGGCGTAAATCACCCACCACGCCCAGTAAAAAACGGTCCAGCCCTGAGGGAAGCCACCTTTGGCGATAGGATCGGTATAGAACAACATACGCGGCAGATACATCAGCAGCGTGCCCACCGAATCGGTGAAGTAGTTCATGATGAAGCTGGCGCCGCTGACGATAAACACCCAGCCGAGCATCAGGAAGCTCAGATAGCTGCGCACGTCGCTGGCGATACGCACCCCTTTTTGCAGGCCGCAGGCCACGCAAATCGCGTTGAGGATGATCCAGCAGGTGATAATAATGGCGTCCAGCTCCAGGGTATGCGGGATCCCGAACAGGTATTGCATACATTCCGTAACCAGCGGCGTCGCAAGGCCCAGGCTGGTGCCCATCGCGAAAATCAGCGCGACGAGATAGAAGTTATCAATGATGGTGCCGAGCAGCCCTTTGGCATGTTTTTCCCCCACCAGCGGCGCCAGCGTGGAGCTGGGACGGATCACATCCATTTTGCGGACAAAAAAGAAGTAGGCGAAGGCGACAGAAAGGAAGCTGTAGGTCGCCCACGGCAGCGGTCCCCAGTGGAACAGGCTGTATGCGAGGCCCAGTTCTTTCGCGCTGGTTGAGTGAGCGGCAAAGCCAAACGGCGGGGTCGAGATATAGTAGTAAATCTCAATCGAGCCCCAGAACAGCACAGCGGCAGAGGTACAGGAGGCGAACATCATAAAGATCCAGCTGGCAGTGCTGAACTCCGGTTTCTCATCACCAAGTTTCTTTTTGGCGTAGGGGCCAAATACCAGCCAGAACCAGCCGATAAGCATGACGACCATATACCATTCGAAGGCCCATCCCCAGATATTGGTGACATAACTGAAGACGGCATTAATAACAATATTCGCTGCGTCTAAATCGCGAACCGTTAGCCAGCAAAGTATTCCGACAATGATTAATGGTGGAAAGAAAACCTTTGGCTCAATGCCGGACTTTCTCTTTTCATTTTTCATGCGCTAATTCCAGTTTAAAAATGAATGTATTATTCGTTCCCAATTGTTCTATTTTTATTACATAGTTGTTGATGGTCATTTAACCTCGGGGCGCGTGAGCGAATAACTCATAATGGGTATTCGCGTGGCTGTGTTCTGTTACCCTCATCACACTTTTTAGACGGGCTGTTATGGGGTGTTGATATTGATATTTTTATTTTTAATCAAGAAGTTAATGGTGTATTTGGCGCTTTTTATACCCGTCGGCGTTCAATATTGGTGATCCGTAAAACAATATTGAAAATTAACTGTTGTATTCGCTTGTGTTCAATATTGGTGAAGCGGTTAACAATATTGAAAGTTGAAATCATCAGTGTGTGACATTTTCAATAATGGTGATTAAGGTTTTATTTCGGAATTAACGTGCGTGCTATCTGTAATTAACACCGCCGATATTCATGACTTCTGGAGATGCAATGAAGATATTGACTTGCTATAAAAGCGTACCTGATGAACAGGATATTTCGATTAATAATGCTGACGGTTCCCTGGATATCAGCAAAGCCGAAAGCAAAATCAGCCAGTACGATTTGAATGCGATTGAAGCCGCCTGCCAGCTTAAACAGCAGGTCAGCGACGCGCAGGTTATCGCCCTGAGCGTGGGCGGCAAAGCGCTAACCAATGCGAAGGGACGCAAAGACGTGCTGTCGCGCGGTCCGGATGAGCTGGTAGTGGTCATTGACGACCCGTTTGAACAGGCGCTCCCGCAGCAGACGGCCAGCGCTCTGGCGGCCGCAGCGCAAAAGCGGGGGTTCGATCTGCTGATTTGCGGCGACGGATCGTCCGATCTGTACGCGCAGCAGGTTGGTCTGTTGGTCGGCGAAATCCTCAACATTCCGGCGGTTAACGGCGTCAGCAAGATCCTCTCGCTGAGCGACAGCACGCTGACCGTTGAGCGTGAGCTGGAAGACGAAATCGAAACCCTCTGCATCCCGCTTCCTGCCGTGGTGGCGGTATCCACTGACATTAACTCTCCGCAAATCCCGTCTATGAAGGCCATTCTGGGCGCGGCGAAAAAACCGGTTCAGGTCTGGTCTGCGGCGGATATTGGGTTTAACGCAGGGGAAGCGCGTTCCTCACAAACAGTAGCCGCGCCGAAGCAGCGAGAACGCCTGCGCAAAGTGATTGAAGGCGATGGTGAAGAGCAGATCGCCGTATTTGCCGACAGTTTGCGCAAAATGATTAATTAAAAGGGGATGTTATGAGCAAGTTTTCCAGCGTCTGGGTTTTCAGCGATATGGCTTCACGCCTGCCGGAACTGATCGGCGGCGCGCGGATTTTAGGTGAACAAGTGAATGCGTTTGTGCAGCACGCCGACGAGGAGACAACGGCGTTGCAGTGCGGTGCGGAGCGCGTGTGGCTGTTGCAGGGGAAACCGGACGACCGCATGGTGGAGGATTATGCGGACGTCATTGCGCAGACCATCCGTCAGCAGGGCGACGCCGGACTGGTTTTGCTGCCCAATACCCGTCGCGGCAAGCTACTGGCGGCTAAGCTGGGCCATCGTCTCGCCGCGGCGGTCTCAAACGACGCCAGCGACGTACTCTGCCAGGACGGTCATGCACAGGTCAAACATATGGTGTATGGCGGCCTGGCGATAGGGAACGAGACCGTGACATCGCCTTTCGCGGTGATCACGCTCAATAGCGGGACGTTTGACGCGCCGCAGCCGGACGCGTCACGCAGCGGCGAGACGCATGTTGTGGCATGGCAGGCGCCGGAGACAAGCGTAACCCGTACCGCCACCGAGGCGCGTCAGAGCCAGCGCGTCGACCTCGACAAAGCGCGGCTGGTGGTCAGCGTGGGGCGCGGCATCGGCAGCCAGGAGAATATCGCGCTGGCGCAAGCGCTATGTCAGGCCATCGGCGCCGAACTGGCCTGCTCTCGTCCGGTTGCGGAAAACGAGAAGTGGATGGCGCATGAGCGCTATGTCGGGATCTCAAATCTGATGCTGAAACCCGAGCTGTATCTGGCGGTAGGGATCTCCGGGCAGATCCAGCACATGGTTGGGGCGAACGGCGCGCAGACCATCTTTGCCATTAACAAAGACAAAAATGCGCCGATCTTTCAGTACGCGGACTACGGCATTGTCGGCGATGCGCTGAAGATCCTTCCTGCGCTGACCGCCGCTCTGGCGCGCTAATCCACACCAGCAGGGAGGATGTATGTCTGAAGATATCTTTGACGCCATTATCGTAGGGGCAGGGCTCGCCGGGTCCGTTGCGGCATTGGTGCTTGCCCGGGAAGGGGCGCAAGTGCTGGTTATCGAACGTGGGAATTCGGCGGGCGCGAAGAATGTCACCGGCGGGCGCATTTACGCGCACAGCCTCGAACGCATTATCCCGGGGTTTGCGCAGCAGGCTCCCGTTGAGCGCGTCATCACTCACGAAAAATTGTCCTTTATGACCGAACGCGGTGCGATGACGGTGGACTATCTCAACGCGGAAAGCGCTTCGCCAGCAGAGGTTTCTTATTCGGTGCTGCGCAGCCGGTTTGACGGCTGGCTGATGGATCAGGCCGAAGCGGCGGGCGCACAGCTGATTGCCGGGATCCGCGTGGATAACGTGGTACAGCGCGATGGCAAAGTGGTGGGCGTTGAAGCCGACGGCGAGATCATTGAAGGAAATGTGGTGATCCTCGCCGACGGGGTGAACTCCCTGCTCGCGGAAAAGCTGGGTATGGCGAAACGGGTCGACGCTGCGCACGTCGCGGTGGGGGTGAAAGAGCTGATCGAACTGCCGAAAGCGGTTATTGAGGATCGTTTTCAGCTCCAGGGCAACGAAGGCGCGGCCTGCCTGTTCGCCGGTTCGCCTACCGATGGCCTGATGGGCGGGGGCTTCCTCTATACCAATGAAAGTACGCTTTCGCTGGGGCTGGTATGTGGCCTTCATCATTTACAGGAGGCGAAAAAATCGGTTCCGCAAATGCTGGAAGATTTTAAACAGCATCCGGCCGTCGCGCCGCTGATAGCCGGCGGCAAGCTGGTTGAATATGCGGCGCATGTCGTACCGGAAGCCGGGATGAACATGCAGCCTGAACTGGTAGGCGACGGTGTGCTGATTGCCGGCGATGCCGCAGGAATGTGCCTGAACCTGGGATTCACCATTCGCGGTATGGATTTAGCCGTTGCCGCTGGCGAAGCGGCGGCAAAAGCGGTGCTCTCGGCGAGGCTGCGCAATGATTTTAGCCGTCAGGGGCTGGCAACGTATCGCCAGTACCTTGAAGACGGCCCGCTACGGGATATGCGGATGTATCAGCGTTTGCCCGCGCTGCTGGATAATCCCCGGATGTTTACCCGCTACCCGGAAATGGCGGTGGGGATCGCCCGCGACCTGTTCACCGTCGACGGCAGCGCGCCGGTGCCGCTGCGTAAGAAAATCCTGCGTCACGCGAAAAACGTAGGCTTCATCAATCTGATGAAAGATGGTCTGAAAGGAGTGACCGCATTATGACTTCTCCCGTCAATGTGGACGTCAAACTGGGCGTCAATAAATTCAATGTCGATGAGGAGCATCCGCACATCATCGTGAAAAGCGATGCGAATCAGCAGGTGCTGGATGTACTGGTCAAGGCGTGCCCTGCCGGGCTGTACAAAAAACAGGATGACGGCAGCGTGCGTTTTGACTATGCGGGATGCCTGGAATGCGGTACCTGCCGCATCCTCGGGCTGGGGACGGCGCTGGAGAAATGGGAATACCCGCGCGGCACCTTTGGTGTGGAATTTCGCTACGGCTAAACCGGGCGCCGGATGGCGATGCGAAGGGTCATCAGGCAGGATGTTTACACAGGATATGCTCATGCAACAGCCACGGAATTTTGAGGACATAAAATTTTCATCCATTCACCGCAGGATCATGCTGTGGGGAAGCGGAGGTCCCTTCCTCGACGGGTATGTGCTGGTGATAATTGGCGTTGCGCTTGAGCAACTTACGCCAGCGCTCAAACTCGACGCCGGGTGGCTGGGGCTGCTCGGCGCTGGCACCCTGGCCGGGCTGTTCGTCGGAACCTCGCTGTTTGGCTATATCTCTGACAAGGTCGGGCGCCGAAAAATGTTCCTTATCGATATCATCGCGATTGGGGGGATATCGCTGGCGACCATGTTTGTTTCCACCCCAGCGGAACTGCTGGTGATGCGGGTGTTGATCGGTGTGGTGATCGGCGCGGATTATCCGATTGCCACCTCCATGATTACCGAGTTTTCCAACACTCGTCAGCGGGCGTTCTCCATCAGTTTTATTGCCGCCATGTGGTATGTCGGCGCGACCTGTGCCGATCTGGTTGGTTACTGGCTGTATGACGTGGAGGGCGGCTGGCGCTGGATGCTGGGTAGCGCGGCCATACCCTGTATTTTGATCCTGGTCGGACGCTTCGATCTGCCTGAGTCGCCGCGCTGGTTACTGCGCAAGGGGCGGGTGAAAGAGTGTGAAGCGATGATGATTAAGCTGTTTGGCGAGCCGGTAGCGTTTGAAGAAGAACCGCCGCAGGAAACGCGCTTTTTACAGCTTTTTAATCGTCGTCACTTCCCGTTTGTGCTGTTTGTCGCGGCTATCTGGACCTGTCAGGTGATCCCGATGTTTGCCATTTACACCTTTGGTCCGCAGATTGTGGGGTTGTTGGGACTGGGGGCCGGGAAAAGCGCCGCGCTGGGCAACGTGGTCATCAGTCTGTTCTTTATGCTGGGCTGCATTCCTCCCATGTTCTGGCTCAACAGCGCGGGTCGACGACCCCTGCTGATCGGCAGTTTTGTGATGATGACGCTGGCGTTAGCGGTGTTAGGGCTGATACCGGAAATGGGGATTGGGCTGGTAGTTACGGCGTTTGCGGTTTACGCCTTTTTTTCCGGCGGGCCGGGAAACCTTCAGTGGTTGTATCCGAATGAGCTGTTTCCTACCGATATTCGCGCCTCGGCGGTCGGCGTCATCATGTCGTTGAGCCGTATTGGCACCATCCTTTCGACCTGGGCGCTGCCGATTTTCATTACGAAATACGGCATCAGTCACGTTATGTTGATGGGCGCCGGAATTTCGCTGGTTGGGCTGTTAATCTCCATTGCCTTCGCCCCTGAAACCCGTGGCCTGACGTTAGCTGAAACCAGCACCATGACCCTCCGCAGGTCGCCGCTGCGCTAACGACGCCATTCAGAGTGTTCTGCATTTGCGTTCAGCGTCAACCCCTTAGGCTACAGTTAACGGGTAAGTAACAGAAAATGACTGAAAAGCAGGGAGAATACCATGCAAAAGCATCGACTGATCGCGTCTATTTTGGCCGCAGCAACCGTCTTCACCGTCGTGGGCTGTTCCTCAAACCAGGCGGTACGCACCACCGACGGCAGAACCATTGTCACCGACGGCAAACCGCAGGTGGATGACGACACCGGGCTGGTATCTTACAAAAACGCCGAAACCGGTCAGACGGAACAGATTAACCGTGACCAGGTGAAAAACATGAGCGAGCTGGATAACTAATTCAGTTTTATCCATTAGGCTGCTCAATTATATTCACTATTAGCCTGTTCGATTAGTGACTACACTCTGTTAAAAAACAGAGCACTAAAAAAACAGGCTAAACATGATCCTCATTATTTACGCGCATCCTTATCCGCAGCATTCGCATGCGAATAGACGGATGCTTGAACAGGCAAGGACCCTGGAAGGGGTTGAAGTACGTTCGCTGTATCAACTTTATCCCGACTTCAATATCGACATCGCCGCTGAACAGGAGGCGCTTTCCCGTGCCGATCTGATTATCTGGCAGCATCCGATGCAGTGGTACAGCGTGCCGCCTTTGCTCAAACTGTGGATGGATAAGGTGCTCTCTCACGGCTGGGCCTACGGTCACGGCGGCACGGCGTTGCAGGGGAAACAGTTGATGTGGGCGGTTACGACCGGCGGGGGCGAGAATCATTTCGAGATCGGCTCGCATCCGGGATTTTCGGTGCTTTCACAACCTCTCCAGGCGACGGCGCTTTATTGTGGTCTCAACTGGCTCCCGCCGTTTGCGATGCACTGCACGTTTATCTGCGATGATGAAACCCTGCAAGCGCAGGCGCGGCGTTACAAACAACGTTTGCTGGAGTGGCAGGAGGCGCACAATGGATAGCCATACGCTGATACAGGCGCTGATTTATCTCGGTTCCGCGGCACTGATTGTCCCGATTGCGGTGCGGCTCGGTCTGGGGTCGGTGCTCGGCTATCTGATTGCCGGGTGCATCATTGGTCCCTGGGGGCTTCGGTTGGTCACTGACGCAGAGTCGATACTGCACTTTGCGGAAATCGGCGTGGTGCTGATGCTGTTTGTCATTGGCCTTGAGCTGGATCCCCAGCGTCTCTGGAAGCTCCGGGCCTCGGTGTTTGGCGGCGGCGCGCTACAGATGGTCGTGTGCGGCGGGCTGATCGGCCTGTTCTGTATGTTCCTCGGCCTGCGTTGGCAGGTGGCGGAGCTGATCGGCCTGACCCTGGCGCTCTCCTCCACGGCGATAGCGATGCAGGCAATGAATGAGCGAAATCTTACCGTCTCGCAGATGGGGCGCAGCGCCTTTGCGGTGCTGCTGTTTCAGGATATTGCGGCTATACCGCTGGTGGCGATGATCCCCCTGCTGGCAGCCAGCGGCGCGTCAACAACGCTGGGCGCGTTTGCGCTGTCAGCGCTGAAGGTGGTCGGCGCGCTGGCGCTGGTGATTTTGCTCGGGCGCTATGTCACGCGTCCGGCGTTGCGCTTTGTCGCGCGTTCTGGTTTGCGCGAAGTGTTCAGCGCCGTGGCGTTGTTTCTGGTGTTCGGCTTCGGTCTGTTGCTGGAAGAAGTGGGGCTGTCAATGGCGATGGGCGCGTTTCTGGCAGGTGTACTGCTGGCAAGCTCGGAGTATCGTCACGCTCTGGAAAGCGATATTGAACCGTTTAAAGGCCTGCTGCTTGGGCTGTTCTTTATCGGCGTCGGCATGTCGATAGACTTCGGCACGCTTATTGATAATCCTTTGCGCATTATCATTCTGCTGGTGGGCTTTCTGGTTATTAAGACCGGCATGTTATGGCTGATTGCCCGCCCGCTGAAGGTGCCGAATAAACAGCGTCGCTGGTTCGCGGTGCTGCTGGGACAGGGCAGCGAGTTCGCGTTTGTGGTGTTTGGCGCGGCGCAGATGGCGGGCGTGTTGGATCCGGAATGGGCGAAAGCGCTGACGCTGGCGGTGGCGCTCTCTATGGCCGCGACGCCGATCTTCCTCGTCATCCTTACCCGTCTGGAGAAAAATGCCGCCGGGGAAGAACGCGAAGCGGATGAAATCGATGAGGAACAGCCGCGGGTGATTATTGCCGGCTTTGGGCGCTTCGGGCAGATTACCGGCCGTTTGCTGCTCTCCAGCGGGGTAAAAATGGTGGTCCTCGACCATGACCCGGATCATATTGAAACGCTGCGCAAATTCGGCATGAAGGTGTTTTACGGCGACGCAACGCGAATGGATCTGCTGGAATCCGCCGGGGCGGCGAAAGCGGAAGTGCTAATCAACGCCATTGACGATCCGCAAACCAGCCTGGCGCTGACGGAAATGGTCAAAGCGCATTTCCCGAATTTGCAGATTATCGCCCGCGCGCGTGATGTCGATCACTACATTCGTCTGCGTCAGGCCGGGGTGGAGCAACCTGAGCGTGAAACCTTTGAAGGTGCGTTGAAAACCGGACGGCTGGCGCTGGAAAATCTCGGGCTGGGACGCTACGAGGCACGCGAGCGCGCCGATCTGTTCCGCCGCTATAACACTCGAATGGTTGAGGAGATGGCGAAGGGCGAAAACGATACCACTTCTCGTGCGGCAGTGTATAAACGTACCAGCGCGATGCTCAGCGAAATCATCACCGAGGACCGTGAACATTTGTCGTTGGTACAGCGTCACGGCTGGCAGGGAACGGAGGAAGGCAAGCACACCGGCGACATCGCCGATGAGCCGGACGTTAAACCGCCAACCGGGGTAAAAGTGTGATGTACCGCAAACTTTACTACTAAGTCGCTGTTTTTAAATTACTGTAATGCAGCGAGTCCACCCGCAAGACGTGGACTCGCCAGCAGAACGGAAAATTTTCGTGTTCTTCCTCTTTTCGTCAGTCGACGAAAGATTGCTCTTTACGTATAGTGGCGACAATTTTTTTGTATCCGGGAATGAATAAATGATCAGTCTGATTGCTGCGTTAGCGGTAGATCGCGTTATTGGCATGGAAAACGCCATGCCGTGGAATCTGCCTGCCGATCTCGCCTGGTTTAAACGCAATACCTTAAATAAGCCTGTAGTGATGGGACGCCATACCTGGGAATCCATCGGACGTCCGCTGCCGGGACGTAAAAATATAGTCATCAGCAGCCAGCCGGGCACAGACGACCGCGTTCAGTGGGTAAAATCCGTTGATGAAGCGCTGGTTGCCTGCGGCGATGCGCCAGAGATTATGGTGATTGGCGGTGGACGCGTGTATGAGCAGTTCCTGCCGAAAGCGGACAAGCTGTACCTGACGCATATCGACGCGGAGGTGGAAGGGGACACGCACTTCCCGGATTACGATCCGGACGACTGGGAATCGGTGTTCAGCGAATTTCACGATGCCGATGCACAGAACTCTCACAGCTATTGCTTCGAGATCCTGGAACGTCGTTAATCCGCTTTATGCCGGAGGGTTGCCTGCGACCGGTCAATCTCGTGTGGGCCGGATAAGCGCAACGCCATCCGGCATGCACCGTCAGGCGTTGACTGCTTCGCCTTCGCCCATATCCATCTGACGATTCGACGGCTGGACAAAATAACGCTTGTCTTCCCAGCGCAGACAGGTCAACTCCCCGCCCCAGCAGCAGCCGGTATCCAGCGCATAAATCCCTTCCGGCGTACCTTTGCCTTCCAGCGAGGCCCAATGCCCAAAGGCGATGCTGTATTCCTCACTTACCGGACCGGGAATGGCGAACCACGGCTTTAGCGGCGCGGGCGCGTCTTCGGGTGACTCTTTGCTGTACATGTCCAGTTGACCGTTCGGGAAGCAATACCGCATACGGGTAAAGGCGTTAGTGATAAAACGCAGACGCGCCAGTCCTGTTAGCGCTGGCGACCAGTTATTCGGCATGTCGCCGTACATCGCATCAAGGAAGAAAGGATAAGAGTCGCTCGACAGCACGGCTTCGACATCGCGCGCGCACTCTTTCGCCGTCTGCAGATCCCACTGCGGCGTAATCCCCGCATGGGCCATTACCAGCTTTTTCTCTTCGTCGATCTGTAACAGCGGCTGGCGGCGCAGCCAGTTCAGCAATTCGTCAGCGTCGGGCGCTTCCAGCAGGGGGCCTAACCGATCTTTGGGTTTGTTACGGCTTATTCCGGCAAACACCGCCAACAGATGAAGGTCGTGATTGCCCAGCACCAGGCGCACGCAGTCGCCGAGTGACTTCACATAGCGCAGCACGTCCAGCGAGCCGGGGCCGCGAGCGACTAAATCACCGGTAAGCCAGAGGGTATCGGATTCGGGGGTAAATTTTACCTGGTCTAACAATGCGATCAGTTCATCGTAGCAACCGTGAACGTCGCCAATAAGGTATGTTGCCATAGCTATTGTTTTAGTGAATGAGTGTTGGAACGGCGAGTCGGAAAACAGGAATATCGATGGTAAAGGCGACGCCGTTCTCATCAATCATCTCGTAATGACCCTGCATAGTGCCCAGCGGCGTTTCAATCACCGCACCGCTGGTGTACTGGTATTCTTCGCCAGGATCAATGTGCGGCTGAACGCCCACCACGCCTTCTCCCTGGACTTCGGTTTCACGGCCATGACCATTGGTAATTAACCAGTAGCGTCCCAATAGCTGCACTGGCGCTCGCCCCAGATTGCGGATGGTTACGGTATAGGCAAAAACGTAACGTTCATCATCAGGTGAAGATTGCGCCTCAATATAGACGCTTTGTACCTGAACACACACTCGGGGCGAATTGATCATGCTTAGCTCTCCTTCGACGGCGCGTTTTCGGCCAGATAGTTCGCCATCTTGCAATACTGCGCGACAGAGATATTTTCCGCTCGCATCGCCGGGTCGACGCCCAGCTCCGTCAGAACCTCGACGCTGAACAGATTGCCGAGGCTGTTGCGAATCGTTTTACGGCGCTGGTTAAACGCTTCGGTGGTGATGCGGCTTAACACGCGAATATCGTTGACCGGATACGGCATCGTCGCATGCGGCACCAGGCGCACCACGGCGGAATCGACTTTAGGCGGCGGCGTGAAGGCGGACGGCGGCACTTCAAGCACCGGGATCACGTTGCAGTAATACTGCGCCATGACGCTTAATCGACCATACGCTTTACTGTTGGGTCCTGCAACCAGACGATTGACCACTTCCTTCTGCAACATAAAGTGCATGTCGGCAATGGCATCAGTATAGCTAAACAGGTGGAACATCAGCGGCGTGGAGATGTTATACGGCAGGTTGCCGAACACGCGCAGCGGTTGGCCCATTTTCTCCGCCAGTTCGCCGAAGTTCATCGTCATGGCATCCTGCTGATAAATGGTCAGCTTTGGTCCCAGAAACGGATGGGTTTGCAGACGCGCTGCCAGATCGCGGTCAAGTTCAATAACCGTCAGTTGGTCAAGACGTTCGCCAACCGGCTCCGTCAGCGCGGCCAGACCGGGGCCGATTTCAACCATCGCCTGACCCTTTTGCGGGTTGATGGCGGAAACAATGCTGTCGATCACAAACTGATCGTTGAGAAAGTTTTGCCCGAAGCGTTTACGGGCTAAGTGGCCCTGATGGACTCGATTATTCATTGGGTATTAACAATCATTTTGATGGCGAGATTAAGCGCCGTAATAAAACTGCCGACGTCAGCGTCGCCCCGGCCCGCCAGTTCAAGGGCAGTGCCGTGGTCTACCGACGTACGGATAAAGGGCAGGCCCAGCGTGATATTCACCCCGCGGCCAAATCCCTGGTATTTTAGCACGGGGAGACCCTGATCGTGGTACATTGCCAGCACCGCGTCCGCATGTTGCAGATATTTCGGCTGAAACAGCGTATCTGCGGGCAACGGGCCGGTCAGTTTCATCCCCTGAGCGCGCAGCGTATCCAGCACCGGAACGATCGTGTCGATCTCTTCGGTTCCCATGTGGCCGCCTTCACCGGCATGTGGATTCAGGCCACAGACCAGGATCCGCGGCTCGGCGACACCGAATTTGGTGCGTAAATCGTGATGCAAAATGCCGATCACTTCATGAAGCAGCGCAGGCGTAATGGCATCGGCGACGTCACGAAGCGGCAAATGCGTGGTTGCCAGCGCGACGCGCAGCGCTTCAGTGGCCAGCATCATCACGACTTTTTGTGTCTGCGAACGTGCTTCAAAAAACTCGGTGTGCCCGGTAAACGGGATGCCCGCATCGTTAATAACGCCCTTGTGCACCGGGCCGGTAATCAGCGCGGCGAATTCTCCCTCCAGGCAGCCGTCACAGGCGCGCGCCAACGTCTGCACGACATATTCACCGTTTTCCACGGTGAGCTGTCCTGCGATGACCGGCGCGCGCAACGCCACCGGCAGCAATGTCAGCGTACCGGCGGTCTGAGCTTTGGCTGGCGTATCGGGAGAATAAGGGAGGAGGGAAAGCGGTAGACCGAGCTGGTTTGCCCGGTCTGTTAACATCGCGGCGTCGGCGCAAACGACCAGTTCAACCGGCCAGTCGCGTTGCGCCAGTTGAACCACCAGATCCGGGCCGATCCCGGCGGGTTCGCCGGGAGTAATGACAACGCGTTGAGCAACCGTCATTAATTGCTCAGGATTTTAACGTAGGCGCTGGCGCGCTGTTCCTGCATCCAGGTTGCCGCTTCTTCCGAGAACTTACGGTTCATCAGCATGCGGTAAGCGCGATCTTTTTGCGCGGCGTCGGTTTTATCGACGTTACGCGTGTCCAGCAGTTCGATCAGATGCCAGCCGAAGGAAGAGTGTACCGGCGTGCTCATCTGGCCTTTGTTCAGACGGGTTAACGCATCGCGGAAGGCCGGATCGAAAATATCTGCCGCAGCCCAGCCCAAATCGCCGCCCTGGTTGGCGGAACCCGGATCCTGGGAGAACTCTTTCGCTGCGGCGGCAAAGGTGGTTTTCCCGCTCTTAATGTCTGCCGCAATCTGCTCAAGTTTCTGGCGAGCCTGCTGATCGGTCATGATTGGCGACGGCTTCAGCAGAATGTGACGGGCATGAACTTCGGTCACCGAAATGCTCTGGTTCTGACCACGCATATCGTTCACTTTCAGGATGTGGAAACCTACCCCGGAGCGAATCGGGCCAACCACGTCGCCTTTCTTCGCAGTGCTCAGCGCCTGAGCGAAAATGCCTGGCAGTTCCTGAATACGACCCCAGCCCATCTGGCCGCCTTTCAGCGCCTGCTGGTCAGCAGAGTAGGTAATCGCCAGTTTGCCGAAGTCATTGCCGTTACGCGCCTGATCGACAATCGAGCGCGCCTGCGCTTCCGCTTCATTCACCTGGTCAGAGGTCGGATTTTCCGGCAGCGGGATCAGGATATGGCTGAGGTTCAGCTCGGTGTTGGCATCGTTCTGGTTGCCCACCTGCTGCGCCAGCGCCTCGACTTCCTGCGGCAGAATAGTGACACGACGGCGCACTTCGTTGTTGCGCACTTCAGAAATGATCATCTCTTTACGGATCTGGTTACGGTAGGTCGAATAGTTCAACCCGTCGTAGGCCAGGCGGCTACGCATTTGATCCAGCGTCATGTTGTTCTGTTTGGCGATATTGGCAATCGCCTGATCAAGCTGCTCATCAGAGATTTTTACGCCCATCTTCTGACCCATCTGCAGGACGATCTGGTCCATAATCAGACGTTCCAGGATCTGGTGACGCAGCGTGGCGTCGTCCGGAAGCTGTTGACCGGCCTGACTCGCGTTCAGTTTGACAGACTGCATTAAGCCATCAACGTCGCTTTCCAGCACCACACCGTTATTTACAACGGCTGCGACTTTATCGACCACCTGCGGGGCAGCGAAACTGGTATTCGCGATCATGGCGATACCGAGAAGCAGCGTTTTCCAGTTCTTCATACTTTTTCCATTTCAATTAACCGCACTGCGGATTACGTGGTAAATCAATCTATTACAGAGTGCTTTGATACGGCAATATGTTGGAGCGCAGCATCTCTTTCGTGCCGAGACCGTAGTTGGAGCTCAGACCGCGAAGTTCGATGTTGAATCCAATGATATTGTCATATACCGCGTGTTCTTTTTCGTTTTCCCAGCCGTTCAGCTTACGCTCGTAACCGACGCGGATCGCGTAACAGCAGGAGTTATATTGCAGACCTAACATCTGGTCGGCAGGTTTATTCACGTTGGTATCGTAGTAGTAAGCGCCAACGACAGACCAGCGGTCGGCGATCGGCCAACTGGCGACAGCGCCCACCTGGTTGATACCGTTTTTGTACTGCTCAGCCGTCGAGTAGTAACTCGGCAGCGTAGCCTGGATATACTCCGGGCTGGCGTAACGGTAGTTCAACTGTACCAGGCGGTCTTCGTCGCGACGGTATTCGATACTGGAACTGCTGGTCGCGACGCTGTCCAGACGGGTATCGTACTGAATACCGCCACGCAGTCCCCAGCGCTCAGAAATACGCCAGTATGTGTCGCCTGCCCATACCAGAGAGCCTTTTTGGTCATCATTCTCCCACTTAATGTTGTCATCGCCGGTGCGAGACTCGGTGAAATAGTAGATTTGACCAACAGAAACGTTAAAACGTTCAACCGCCGCGTCATCATATACGCGGGATGTGACGCCGGTCGTGACCTGATTCGCCGAAGCGATACGGTCCAGGCCGCCATAGGTGCGATCGCGGAACAGACCGGTATAGTCAGACTGCAGCAAAGAGGAGTCATAGTTGTAAATTTTGCTCTGATCGCGATACGGTACGTACAGATACTGCGCGCGCGGCTCCAGCGTCTGGGTGTATCCCGGCGCGAGCATGTTCATATCACGTTCGAATACCATTTTGCCGTCAACCTTGAACTGCGGCATAACGCGGTTCACCGAATCATCATATTGCGGATAATTCTCGAGGTTCTTTTGCTGGTAGTGTGTCGCCATCAGTTTCGCTTCGGTGTTGAGGCTTCCCCACTTGTTTGACAGCGGCAGATTGATGGTGGGCTCCAGGTGCAAACGCGTCGCTTCCGGCATGTTGTCTTTGGTGTTGACAAAATGCACAGCCTGGCCGTAGATACGGGTGTCAAACGGACCGACGTCATTCTTATAGTAGTTAACGTCCAGCTGAGGCTCTGCGGAGTAACTACTGTTATTTTGATCGCTAAAGACCTGGAACTGCTTGGTCGACACGGTGGCGTCGAAGTTTTCTACCGCGTAACCGACGCTGAATTTCTGCGTGGCGTAACCGTCGGTACTGGAACCGTACTTATTGTCGAAATCGTTAAAGTAGCTGGAGTCGCTGACTTTGGTGTAGTCGACATTGAAGCGCCACACCTGATCCATCACCCCGGAATGCTGCCAGTAAAACAGCCAGCGGCGCGAGTTATCGTCTTTGGGATGCTCATCGTCATAGACGCGGTCAGAGTTCAGATAGTCGAACTCCATCAGGCCTGCGCCCGCTTGCGTCAGATAGCGGAATTCGTTCTCCCACATTATCCCGCCGCGACGGTGCATGTAGTGCGGCGTGATGGTCGCGTCCATATTCGGCGCGATGTTCCAGTAATAAGGAAGATAGAACTCGAAATAGTTTTTCGACGTGTACTTCGCGTTCGGGATCAGGAAACCTGAGCGACGCTTATCCCCCACCGGCAATTGCAGGTACGGGCTGTAAAAAATCGGAACCGGACCCACTTTAAAGCGGGCGTTCCAGATTTCCGCAACCTGTTCTTCACGGTCGTGGATCACTTCGCTACCGACCACGCTCCAGGTATCAGAACCCGGCAGACAGGAGGTGAAGCTGCCGTTCTCAAGGATGGTATAGCGGTTTTCACCGCGCTGTTTCATCAGGTCGGCTTTACCGCGGCCCTGACGGCCCACCATCTGGTAATCACCTTCCCAGACGTTGGTATCTTTCGTGTTCAGGTTTGCCCAGCCCTTCGGCCCTTTGAGGATCACCTGGTTGTCGTCGTAATGGACGTTACCGAGCGCATCGACGGTGCGTACTGGCTCAGGCTGGCCTGGCGCGGCTTTCTGATGCAACTGCACCTCATCGGCCTGCAGACGGCTGTTGCCCTGCATGATGTCCACATTGCCGCTAAACACCGCGTCATCGGGATAATTTCCTTTCGCATGATCGGCATTAATGGTGACAGGGAGTTCATTCGTCTCGCCCTGTACCAGAGGACGGTCATAGCTTGGCACGCCCAACATACATTGTGAGGCGAGGCTGGCTGCCAGACCCTGCTGACTGTACAGGGCGGTGGCAATCATGGTGGCCAGGAGGGTGGGAATACGTTTTTTCATACGTTGTATTTTATTGTTCCATCATCAGTAGCGTCGCGCGTGACAAACCGCCACAGCCTAACTTACTCATGTTCGTAGTGCTAGTGTTAATCCTGCCGGGATAGCGTCTGTGGTGTTAGTCACGGCTGTGAATGACAGGTATGATAATGCAAATTATAGGCGATGTCCCACAATTGACCGTTGCCGTGAAACGGTAAAAAGCGGCTTATTTTGCGGGACATAACCTCACCAGGCGTGAGACAAATTGGGGAGTTTATGCAGTACTGGGGAAAAATTATTGGCGTGGCCGTGGCTCTGATGATGGGCGGCGGCTTCTGGGGCGTGGTTCTCGGGCTGTTAATCGGCCATATGTTTGACAAAGCACGCAGCCGAAAAATGGCGTGGTTTGCCAACCAGCGTGAACGTCAGGCGCTGTTTTTTGCCACTACCTTTGAGGTGATGGGGCACTTAACGAAATCAAAAGGACGGGTGACCGAAGCGGATATCCATGTGGCAAATGTGCTTATGGATCGAATGAATTTACATGGCGAATCGCGATCTGCGGCGCAAAACGCGTTCCGCGTCGGAAAATCAGACAATTACCCACTGCGTGAAAAAATGCGGCAGTTTCGTAGCGTCTGTTTTGGTCGTTTCGACCTGATTCGTATGTTTCTGGAGATTCAAATCCAGGCGGCATTTGCCGACGGCTCGCTGCACCCGAACGAACGCGAAGTGCTGTATGTGATTGCCGAAGAGCTGGGCATTTCCCGCGTTCAGTTTGAGCAATTCCTGCGTATGATGCAGGGCGGCGCGCAGTTTGGCGGTGGTTACCAGCAGCAATCCGGCGGTGGCTGGCAGCAGACGCAGCGCGGTCCGACGCTGGAGGACGCCTGTAACGTGCTGGGGGTGAAGCCCTCTGATGATGCAACCACCATCAAACGCGCTTACCGTAAGCTCATGAGCGAACATCACCCGGACAAACTGGTCGCTAAAGGGTTACCGCCAGAAATGATGGAGATGGCGAAGCAGAAAGCGCAGGAAATTCAGAAAGCATATGAATTAATCAAAGACCAGAAAGGATTTAAGTGAGTCGTTTACCGGATGGCGCAGCGCCATCCGGTAAGCACATAAGCACAGTTAAAAATCGGCAGGCGCTTTAAACGTCATGCTGTTGCCGTAAGCGGGATGGGTAATGGTGAGCGTTTCGGCGTGCAACAGCAGTCGCGGCGCCATTGCCAGCGCTTCCGGGGTGGCGTAAAAGCGATCGCCGAGGATCGGATGACCGAGCGCCAGCATATGGACACGAAGCTGATGCGAGCGTCCGGTGATGGGTTTGAGCACCACGCGGGCGCTGTTATCCGCCGCATAGTCCACCACTTCATACCCGGTCTGCGCCGCTTTACCTGTCTCGTAGCAGACCTTCTGCTTTGGCCGGTTTGGCCAGTCACAAATAAGCGGTAGATCAATCAGCCCCTCGGCGGGCTGAGGATGTCCCCACACCCGCGCGACGTACTGTTTTTTTGGCTCGCGCTCGCGAAACTGGCGCTTCAGTTCACGTTCCGCCGCTTTGGTTAACGCAACGACAATCACGCCGCTGGTGGCCATATCCAGTCGGTGCACCGACTCTGCCTGTGGATAGTCGCGCTGGATGCGGGTCATGATGCTGTCTTTATGCTCGTCAAGACGCCCCGGCACGGACAACAAGCCGCTCGGCTTGTTGACCACCATAATGTGTTCATCCTGGTACAGAATCACCAGCCAGGGATCCTGCGGCGGATTGTAGTTCTCCATTCCCATCTTCAGCTCCGTTACTGATGCGTAACGACAATCAGACGTAACGCATCAAGTCGCCATCCGGCCTGGTTCAGGCTTTCCAGCACCTGCTGACGGTTGCTCTCAATCGCCGCCAGCTCATCGTCGCGGATGTTTGGATTGACGGCGCGCAGCGCTTCCAGACGCGAAAGTTCTGCCGACAGTTTTTCATCAGCTTCATGACGCGCGGCGTCAATCAGCGCACGGGCAGATTTCTCAACCTGCGCTTCGCCCTGTTGCAGAATCGCATGCACATCCTGCTGCACCGCATTAACCAGTTTGCTGCCGGTGTGACGGTTAACGGCGCTCAACTGACGGTTGAAGGTTTCGAACTCCACCTGCGCGGCCAGGTTATTACCGTTTTTATCCAGCAACAGGCGCACCGGCGTCGGCGGCAGGAAGCGGTTAAGCTGAAGCTGCTTCGGTGCCTGCGCCTCGACGACGTATACCAGTTCCAGCAACAGCGTGCCGACCGGCAGCGCCTTGTTCTTCAGCAGCGAAATGGTGCTGCTGCCGGTATCGCCGGAGAGGATCAGATCCAGGCCGTTACGAATCAGCGGATGCTCCCAGGTTATAAACTGCGCGTCTTCCCGCGACAGCGCCACATCACGTTCAAAGGTGATGGTGCAGCCATCTTCCGGTAGGCCCGGGAAGTCCGGCACCAGCATATGGTCGGACGGCGTCAGCACAATCAGGTTTTCACCGCGATCGTCCTGGTTAATGCCGACGATATCAAACAGGTTCATGGCAAAGGCGATCAGACTGGTGTCGTCATCCTGCTCTTCAATGCTTTCGGCAAGTTGCTGCGCTTTCTCGCCACCGTTGGAATGGATCTCCAGCAGGCGGTCGCGCCCCTGTTCCAGCTGTGCTTTTAGCGCCTCATGCTGCTCACGGCAGGTTTTGATCAGATCGTCGAATCCGTCCGTCTCTTCCGGCGCCGCCAGGTAACCAATCAGGTTGTTGTAGACCGCATCGTAAATGGCGCGGCCGGTCGGGCAGGTATGTTCAAACGCGTCCAGTCCTTCGTGATACCAGCGTACCAGCACCGACTGGGCGGTTTTTTCCAGGAAAGGCACGTGGATCTGAATATCGTGGGCCTGACCAATACGGTCGAGACGACCAATACGCTGCTCCAGCAGGTCCGGGTTAAACGGTAGATCAAACATCACCAGGTTGCTGGCAAACTGGAAGTTACGACCTTCAGAACCGATTTCAGAGCACAGCAGCACCTGGGCGCCGCTGTCTTCTTCGCCAAACCAGGCGGCGGCGCGGTCGCGTTCAATAATCGACATGCCTTCGTGGAACACGGCGGCGCGGATGCCTTCGCGTTCACGCAGCACCTGTTCCAGTTGCAGAGCGGTGGTCGCTTTGGCGCAGATGACCAGTACTTTTTGCGAGCGATGGCTGGTCAGATAGCCCATCAGCCATTCAACGCGCGGGTCGAAGTTCCACCAGGTGCCGGTATCGCCTTCAAACTCCTGATAAATTTGTTCCGGATACAGCATGTCGCGCGCTCTGTCTTCCGCGTTTTTGCGGGCGCCCATGATGCCGGACACTTTAATCGCCGTCTGATACTGCGTCGGCAGCGGCAACTTAATGGTATGCAGCTCGCGTTTCGGAAAGCCTTTCACGCCGTTACGGGTGTTACGGAACAGGACGCGGCTGGTGCCGTGGCGGTCCATCAGCATGGAGACCAGTTCCTGTCGGGCACTTTGCGCGCCGTCGCGGTCGCTGTTTGCCGTTTGCAGCAGCGGCTCAATATCCTGCTCGCCGATAAGCTCGCCCAACATATTCAGTTCGTCATTGCTGAGTTTGTTACCTGCCAGCAGCATGGCGACGGCGTCGGCGACCGGGCGGTAGTTCTTCTGTTCTTCGACAAATTGGGCGAAGTCGTGGAAGCGGCTCGGATCGAGTAAACGTAAACGGGCAAAGTGGCTTTCCATCCCCAGTTGCTCCGGGGTGGCGGTCAGCAGCAGAACGCCAGGCACGCGTTCTGCCAGTTGCTCAATCGCCAGATACTCGCGGCTTGGCGCGTCTTCGCTCCAGACCAGATGGTGCGCTTCGTCAACGACCATGAGATCCCATTCGGCGTCGCACAGATGCTCCAGGCGCTGTTTGTTACGGCGGGCGAAATCGAGCGAGCAGATCACTAACTGTTCCGTTTCAAACGGGTTGTAAGCATCGTGTTGCGCTTCGGCGTAACGCTCATCATCGAACAGGGCGAAGCGCAGGTTGAAACGGCGCAGCATCTCAACCAGCCACTGATGCTGTAAGGTTTCGGGTACGATAATAAGTACGCGCTCCGCCGCGCCGGACAGCAGTTGTTGATGAAGGATCATGCCGGCTTCAATGGTTTTGCCTAAACCGACTTCATCCGCCAGCAGAACGCGTGGCGCATGGCGGCGACCCACGTCATGGGCGATGTTTAGCTGGTGTGGAATCAGGCTGGTACGCTGGCCGCGCAGGCCGCTCCACGGCATGCGGTACTGCTCGCTCTGAAATTTACGCGCGCGGTAGCGCAACGCAAAGCGGTCCATGCGATCGATTTGTCCGGCAAACAGGCGATCCTGGGGTTTACTGAACACCAGTTTGCTGTCCAGCAGGACTTCGCGCAGCATTACGCCGCTTTCTTCGGTGTCCAGACGGGTGCCAATGTAGGCGAGCAAACCGTTTTCTTCTTTTACTTCATCGATTTGCAGCTGCCAGCCTTCGTGGCTGGTAATGGTATCGCCAGGGTTGAACATCACGCGGGTTACAGGGGAGTCACTGCGCGCATACAAACGGTTTTCGCCGGTAGAAGGGAAAAGCAGGGTGACGGTACGCGCATCCATGGCGACAACGGTTCCAAGTCCCAGTTCGCTTTCTGTATCGCTGATCCAGCGTTGACCAAGTGTAAAAGGCATATTTTGTTCGGCTCTATATCTTTAATTGCAGGCAATACTCGACATACTTCAGGCTGCAGATGCGTTGGCGCGACTCGCTCACTCCCGTCACTTACCCTCAGGAAGCGTCTGCGGTTTTGCGGCGTCGTCGCCAGCCCGTCACTCGAATTATGGTGAGTATAACGACCCTGCCGCCATGCCTGGCGCCTATCGGGATAGTCGCTAAGTGGGCAGCAAGATTATTTGGGTCCAGGAATGGAAAGGGCGCTATGGTAATGGATGGCGGCGGATTCGTCACGCGTCAAAATAACCCTAATTGTCCTGTCAGTAGTGTAGCAAAATTATCGTCGATGAAAGGCAGGATACCTTCAGCGACGGGCTGCAGCTGGCGCGTCAGGTAATGCTCGTAATCCAGCGGCGAACGTTGGTAATCGTGCGGCTCCGGGCCGTTAATCGTCCAGACGTACTTTATGGTGCCACGGTTCTGGTATTGCGCTGGACGACCCCGCTTCAGGTTTTCTTCATCCGCCAGCCGCGCCGCGCGGACATGCGGCGGAACGTTGCGCTGGTATTCGCTTAGCGGACGACGCAGCCGCTTGCGGTAAACCAGCCGATCGTCAAGCTCACCGGCCATCAGTTTAGCGATCGTTTCCCGCACGTAGTCCTGATAGGGTTCATGTCGGAAAATTCGCAGGTACAGATCCTGCTGGAACTGCTGCGCGAGCGGCGTCCAGTCGGTACGTACGGTCTCCAGCCCTTTAAAGACCATCCGTTGCGCATCGCCTTCCTGGATAAGCCCGGCATAGCGCTTTTTACTGCCGGTATCCGCACCACGAATGGTCGGCATCAAAAAGCGGCAAAAATGCGTCTCATACTCCAGCTCAAGCGCGCTGTTGAGGTTTTGCCGTTGCAGTTCCTGCTTCCACCAGGCGTTGACGTGATCAACCAGCGAGCGGCCAATTTCCGCCGCGTCTGCTTCACTGTGGGCGCGTTTCAGCCAGACAAACGTGGAGTCTGTGTCGCCATAGATCACATCATAACCTTGCGCTTCAATCAGCGCTTTGGTCTGGCGCATGATCGCATGACCACGCATGGTAATTGACGAGGCCAGCCGGGGATCGAAGAATCGACAGGCGGTGGTGCCGAGCACGCCGTAAAAGGCATTCATAATGATTTTGAGCGCCTGGGAAAGCGGTTTATTCCCCTGACGTTTGGCTTCGTCGCGACCTTGCCAGATCGTTGTCACGATCTCTGGCAGACAGTGTTTTTCCCGTGAAAACCAGGCATCAAGGAAACCTTCGGTGCTGTGCACGGGATCCGGGTGCGCCATCCCTTCGACCAGACCCACCGGGTCGATCAAAAAGGTGCGGATAATTGACGGATACAGGCTTTTGTAATCCAGCACCAGCACAGAGTCGTACAACCCGGGGCGTGAATCCATCACGTAGCCGCCTGGACTGGCGTGCGGGGGAACCTCGCCGAGATTGGGCGCAACATAACCTGCCCGATGCATTCGCGGGAAATAGAGGTGTCCAAAGGCAGCGACCGAACCGCCGTGGCGATCGGCAGGTAAACCATTGACCGTGGCGCGTTCCAACAGAAACGGCATAATCTCGGTTTTATGGAAGATCCGGGTGACCAGCTCGCAGTCTTTCAGGTTGTAGGTGGCGAGCGCGGGTTTGTCTTCAGCGAACCGGCGGTCGATTTCATCCATACGATCCCACGGGTTATCAATCGACTTGCCTTCGCCGAGTAATTCCTGCGAGACGGCCTCAAGGGAAAATGACGAGAAGTTCCAGAAGGCTGACTTCAGCGCTTCTATGCCATCGATAATGAGTCGACCTCTGGCCTGAGCGAAGAATACGCCATTTTTAAACCCGTGCTCGCGCCATTCCAGTTCGCTGTTGTCGCGGCCAAAGCGCAGCGGAACGCGGTAGCGCTCGGCGTGCTTTTGCAGCATGCGCAGATCGAACTGCACGACATTCCAGCCGATGATAACGTCCGGGTCATAGCGGGCAATCCATTCATTCAACTTTTCCAGAAGCAGTGGGCGGCTGGCGACGTACTCAAGCTGGAAGTCGAGCGTGGAAGCGTCGCCGTTCGCCGGGCCAAGCATATACACGGTGCGCTGGCCGCAGCCTTCCAGGCCAATACAATACAGTTCGCCGTGGCGGGTAGTTTCGATATCCAGTGAGAGCCATTTCAGCGGCGGACGATAGTCAGGATGCGGCTTTATCCGCGCATTGACGATTGCGCCGTGACGCGCTTCGCCTTCTACCCACACCGGGGAGGTGATAAACCGTTCCATCAGGTAACGCTCTGGCGGACGCACATCGCCTTCGTACACCGTGACGCCATTTTCCCGCAGCAGCTTTTCCAGACGCATTAGCTGTCGGTGCGAACGGCAATAAAGCCCAGACACCGGTTGGCGATGAAAATCTCTGAGACGAAGCGGCGCCAGGCGATAGCCGTTTTCGGCGGCCAGAAGTGATTTTACCCGTGGCGTCTGCTGTTCTGGGAAAAAGGCGACGGATTCCTGAGGGGCAAGCGTCACCTGCAAAGGTCCGCTGTCTGTAGCCAGCCAGAATGAGACCTCTGTTCCCTGCGACGTATCCCGCCAGTGTCGGGTTAAAATAAAACCTGCCTGCGCCACGCTGTATACCTGTTCGCTTATGTGTCTTCAGTATAACCTGGTTTGAAAAAGAATACTGTTATTTTGTACAGTAATTGACGAATGCAACCTTTATAAAGTCTGAATGAGGACATTATATATAATTCGGATTAGTGCCTGTTTGATTTTGTTACTTGTTTCTCGGAATAGCAAAATTTAGCAATTTTTATTTGTTTTCATTAAACGTAAGTGTAAAACTTTCTTTTGAAACGCCCGCTTGCTTTGACTGAATATAATATATATTTGGGTAACCTATCGATAAAATATAATATATATTTAAATTTATCTATTGCTAAATAAAAAGGATGCGGTTCGATTTCGTCGGGAATATCTCTCTGTTATCATTTTGTTTTAAGTGGATGATTATTGTTCAGCTTAGGGAACGGGCGTTTTCTTTTTCATGGAGTGGGTATATGAATGAATTTACTCGAATACATCAGAATAATTATCATAACTATGTTTTTGTAAATACGCTGGTTTCAAGGCCGTCGGTGAACACCGTCAGTAAATATATTGAGTATAAAACATGGACAGGGCAGATTTGGCGTACTGAAACTATTGAAGATGGAAATGCGTTTTTCCATTGGCAAGGTCACGATCGTCGAAATGGCCATCGCGATACGGTGATTAATTATTTTTTACACGGGCAACGGTGGCAGTCAACGATCGTTGATTACGTCTTTTTTCATTCTCTGGAAGGGGAGGAAATACGCGGTTATTTTGATAATGCGATAGAATATATCAGCGCGAATAATTGTTTATTCAAAAGTCGATTCGCCGAATATCTTCCCGAATAAATAAGTTGCGCGTCTCTGTCTGGACGCGCAACGGCGTGTTACTGGCCGTAATAGGCTTTTGCGCCATGCTTGCGCAGATAATGTTTATCAAGCAGGGTTTGTTGCATATCGGGTAGCTGCGGGGCAAGCTGGCGACAGAAAATCCCCATGTAGGCGACCTCTTCCAGCACTATGGCGTTATGCACCGCATCTTCAGCATTCTTACCCCAGGCGAAGGGGCCGTGAGAATGTACCAGTACGCCCGGCATCTGGGCGGCATCAATGCCCTGTTTTTCGAAGGTTTCCACGATCACATTGCCGGTTTCCCATTCATACGCGCCGTTAATTTCCGCATCGGTCATTTTACGCGTGCAGGGGATCGTACCGTAGAAATAGTCGGCGTGGGTGGTACCGGTGGCAGGGATCGGCTGTCCGGCCTGTGCCCAGATGGTTGCGTGGCGGGAATGCGTGTGTACGATACCGCCAATTGATGGAAAAGCCTGATACAACAGGCGGTGTGTGGGGGTATCGGAAGACGGTTTTTTCGTTCCTTCCACGACTTCACCTGTCGCAAGGCTGACCACCACCATATCCCCGGCGGTCATCGCGTTGTATTCAACGCCGGACGGTTTGATGATGAACACGCCGCGCTCGCGGTCAACGGCGCTGACATTCCCCCAGGTGAGCGTCACCAGATTATGCTGCGGCAAAGCCAGATTCGCTTCCAGCACCTGGCGTTTAAGATCGTCTAACATGTTTGTCTCCTTGCCTGATGGCGGCGTAAACGCCTTATCCGGCCTATACCTTGAGCAGGCCGGATAAGTGAGGCGTATCAGGCAATTACCTGGTTAACGTTTGAATCCGTAATACACTTCATTCCAGCGCAGCGCGTCTTTAAAGGCGGGCAGGCGGGTTTCGTTATCAATAACGGCGATTTCGATATCGTGCATTTCAGCAAACTGGCGCATATCGTTCAGATCCAGCGCGTGGCTGAAGACGGTATGGTGGGCGCCGCCCGCCAGGATCCACGCTTCAGAGGCGGTAGGCAGGTCCGGCTGCGCTTTCCACAGCGCATTGGCGACCGGCAGTTTCGGCAGCGAGTGCGGCGTTTTGACGGTGTCGATGCAGTTCACCAGCAGGCGGTAGCGATCGCCCAGGTCGATCAGGCTGGCGACAATCGCCGGACCGGTTTGGGTGTTGAAGATCAGACGCGCGGGATCGTCTTTACCGCCAATGCCGAGATGCTGCACGTCGAGGATCGGTTTTTCTTCCACCGCGATGGTCGGACACACTTCCAGCATGTGCGAGCCAAGCACCAGATCGTTGCCTTTCTCGAAGTGGTAGGTGTAGTCCTCCATAAATGAGGTGCCGCCCTGCAGACCGGTTGACATCACCTTCATGATGCGAAGCAGAGCGGCGGTTTTCCAGTCGCCTTCGCCCGCAAAGCCGTAGCCCTGCTGCATCAGACGCTGTACGGCCAGACCAGGAAGCTGTTTCAGGCCGTGCAAATCTTCAAAAGTGGTGGTAAACGCGTGAAAGCCGCCCTGTTCGAGGAAACGCTTCATTCCCAGCTCGATGCGCGCCGCTTCCAGCACGTTCTGCCGTTTTTCGCCGTGGATCTGCGTAGCAGGCGTCAGGGTATAGCGGTTTTCATACTCGTCGATCAGCGCGTTGATATCGCCGTCGCTGATGGAATTAACCACCTGCACCAGATCGCCCACCGCCCAGGTGTTCACCGAGAAGCCGAACTTGATCTGTGCGGCGACTTTATCGCCGTCAGTGACCGCCACTTCGCGCATGTTATCGCCGAAACGGCAGACCTTCAGATGACGCGTATCCTGTTTTGAGACCGCGTGACGCATCCACGAGCCGATACGATCCTGTGCCGTCTTATCCTGCCAGTGACCGGTGACTACGGCATGCTGCTGACGCATACGCGCGCCGATGAAACCGAACTCGCGACCGCCGTGTGCGGTCTGGTTCAGGTTCATAAAGTCCATATCAATACTGTCCCACGGCAGGGCGGCGTTGAACTGAGTGTGGAACTGAAGCAGCGGCTTATTAAGCGTCGTCAGTCCATTGATCCACATTTTCGCAGGAGAGAACGTATGCAGCCAGACCACCAAACCCGCGCAGCGATCGTCGTAATTTGCATCGCGGCAAATGGCGGTGATCTCATCCGGCGTGGTGCCCAGCGGCTTCAATACCAGTTTGCACGGCAGTTTGGCTTCGCTGTTCAAAGCATTAACGACGTGTTCGGCGTGCTGAGTGACCTGACGCAGCGTTTCTGGCCCGTAAAGGTGCTGGCTACCGATTACAAACCACACTTCATAGTTATCAAAAATTGTCATTGTCGTGTCCTTAATGAGTCAGGGTTGCCTGGTGAGCCGGTGCGTTGATGACCGGGGCGGCAGTCGGAAGATAATGTTGCTCGGCGCTCACCGCCCACTGCTGGTAGCGGCGATAAAGCTGTTCGAAGCGCTGCGCCTGTTCAGGGCGGGGTTGCAGCGTGTTTTCCACCGCACTCGCCATCTTTTGTTGAGCGGCAGGGATGTCGGCATGCACCTTTGCCGCCACGGCGGCAAAGATCGCCGCGCCCAGCGCGCAGCACTGATCGGAGGCGACGATCTGCAACGGGCGATTCAGGACGTCGCAGCAGGCCTGCATAATGACCTTGTTTTTACGGGCGATACCGCCCAGCGCCATGACGTTATTCACCGCAATGCCTTGTTCAGTGAAGCACTCCATAATGGCGCGCGCGCCGAAGGCGGTGGCGGCAATCAGACCGCCGAACAGCGCCGGGGCGTCCGTCGCCAGATTCAGGTCGCTAATGACCCCTTTCAGACGCTGATTGGCGTTTGGCGTACGGCGTCCATTGAACCAGTCGAGTACCACCGGCAGGTGATCGAGTGAAGGATTGTTGGCCCACGCTTCGGTGAGCGCGGGCAGCAGTTGCTTCTGGCTGGCTTTGATCTGCGTTTTTAGCTCAGGATGCTGGGCGGCAAGCTGCTCAAGCGGCCAGCCGAGAATGCGGCCAAACCAGGCATAGATATCGCCAAAGGCGGACTGTCCGGCTTCGAGCCCGATGAAATTGGGGACGACGCTGCCGTCAACCTGACCACAGATCCCTTTCACCGCGCGATCGCCCACGCTTTGCTTATCGGCAATCAGAATGTCGCAGGTTGACGTGCCGATCACTTTTACCAGCGCGTTCGGCTGCGCGCCTGCGCCCACAGCGCCCATATGGCAATCGAACGCGCCGCCGGAGATCACCACGCTCTGCGGCAGGCCGAGACGCTGCGCCCATTCCGCGCACAGCGTGCCAACCGGCAGATCGGCTGTGAAGGTTTCGCTGAATAACGGGTAGGGCAAATGCTGGTTAATGAGGGGATCAAGCTCGTCAAAGAAGCTGGCGGGCGGCAGGCCGCCCCAGCTTTCATGCCACAGCGATTTATGTCCGGCGCTACAGCGCCCGCGGCGGATATCCTGCGGACGGGTAGTGCCAGAAAGCAGGGCGGGCACCCAGTCGCAAAGCTCTATCCACGACACGGCGGCCTGTGCGACGGCACTGTCCTCGCGGGTGACGTGGAGGATTTTCGCCCAGAACCATTCGCTGGAATAAATACCGCCGATATAACGGGAATAGTCCGCTTTGCCCGGCGTATGGCACAGACGGGTAATGGCCTCCGCCTCTTCCACCGCGGTGTGGTCCTTCCACAAAACGAACATCGCGTTTGGGTTTTCAGCAAACTCCGGACGTAGGGCCAGGACGTTGCCGTCGGCGTCAATCGGCGCAGGGGTGGAACCTGTGCTGTCGACGCCAATTCCGACCACCTCTGCGCGTTGCGCGGCGCTCAGTTCAGCGAGAACGCTTTTTAGCGCTGCTTCCATTGATTCGATGTAGTCACGCGGATGATGGCGAAACCGGTTGTTCGGGCCATCGCAGTAGCGCCCTTCTTGCCAGCGGGGATACCACTCAACGCTGGTTGCCACTTCGCTGCCGGTGGCGCAATCCACCGCCAGCGCTCGCACTGAATCACTGCCAAAATCGAGGCCTATTGCAATCGCCATCGTCTTACTCCATCCAGAAATACGGGTATGGAGAAACAGTAGTGAGTGGGGATAAAAACCGTCAGGCAGGATCCGCTAATCTTATGGATAAAAATGCTATAGCATTGCAAAGTGTGACGCCGTGCAAATATTCAATGTGGACATTTCTGCCGTAGTTATAGACACTTTTGTTATCAGTTTTTATCGCTCTGACCGCGCAGTTTTGTTACAAAATGCTGTGAAAAAGCGGAGTTGATGCTCTGCCAGCAACAACGCCAGGGCAAAGCAGGGCGCAGATAACACCCTTTTACGCAATATGGACAATTTGTTTCCTCACCGAACTTCGGGAGTCGTGAAATTATGGCTGAACCGCAAAATGATCCCCTCCTGCCCGGCTACTCGTTTAACGCGCATCTGGTGGCGGGGTTAACGCCCATCGACGCCAACGGCTATCTCGATTTCTTTATCGATCGCCCGCTGGGGATGAAAGGCTATATTCTCAATCTCACCATTCGTGGAGAGGGTGTGATTAATAATCAGGGGAAGCAGTTTGTTTGCCGCCCCGGCGATATTTTGTTGTTTCCACCGGGTGAAATTCATCACTATGGACGTCACCCGGATGCCAGCCAGTGGTATCACCAGTGGGTTTACTTCCGTCCGCGCGCCTACTGGCAAGAATGGCTGGCCTGGCCGCCGATTTTCGCCCAGACCGGTTTTTTCCGCCCGGACGAAGCCCATCAGCCACACTTCAATGAACTGTTCGGTCAGATCATCAGCGCCGGGCAGGGGGAAGGACGCTATTCCGAACTGTTGGCGATTAACCTGCTGGAACAGCTCCTGTTACGCCGTATGGAGGCGATAAACGCCTCGCTGCATCCGCCAATGGACAACCGCGTGCGCGACGCCTGCCAGTATATTAGCGACCATCTCGCCGACAGCCATTTTGATATCGCCAGCGTTGCCCAGCATGTTTGCCTGTCGCCGTCGCGTCTCTCGCATCTGTTCCGCCAGCAGTTGGGGATCAGCGTGCTGAGCTGGCGTGAGGACCAGCGTATCAGCCAGGCGAAACTGCTGCTCAGCACTACGCGTATGCCAATAGCCACCGTCGGACGTAACGTAGGTTTTGACGACCAGCTTTATTTCTCCCGGGTCTTTAAAAAATGCACCGGCGCCAGCCCGAGTGAGTTCCGCGCGGGATGTGAGGAAAAAGTGAATGATGTGTCAGTGAAGGTGTCATAAGCTGTAACTATTCAGACAATTGATGGCTTGACGAAGCAGCGAGGGGTTTGCAGAATCCCTGTTTCGTAAAACTGACGGACGAACTATGCAAGCATTTCTGGAACACTTCATTCTGCAGTCCGCCATGTACGCTTTGATAGCCGTGGTGTTGGTGGCCTTTCTGGAATCGCTGGCGCTGGTCGGTCTGATTTTACCCGGCACCGTACTGATGGCCGGACTGGGCGCGCTAATCGGTAGCGGCGAGCTTAATTTCTGGCACGCGTGGCTGGCGGGGATTGTGGGTTGCCTGCTCGGCGACTGGATCTCATTCTGGCTGGGATGGCGCTTTAAAAAGCCGCTGCATCGCTGGTCATTCCTTAAGAAAAACAAGGCGCTGCTGGATAAAACCGAACATGCGCTGCATCAACATAGTATGTTTACGATCCTGGTCGGACGGTTTGTCGGGCCGACGCGTCCGCTGGTGCCGATGGTGGCAGGAATGCTGGATCTGCCGGTCTCGAAATTTATCACCCCCAATATCATCGGCTGTCTGCTCTGGCCGCCGTTTTACTTTCTGCCGGGGATACTGGCGGGGGCGGCGATCGATATTCCTGCGGGAATGCAGAGCGGCGAGTTTAAATGGCTGCTGCTGGCAACGGCGCTCCTGTTATGGGTTGGCGGCTGGCTGTGTTGGCGCCTGTGGCGAAGTGGAAAGGCGGCAACCGACCGGTTAACTGCGTTTCTCCCGAAAGCGCGTTTGCTGTGGCTCGCGCCTGGCGTACTGGCGCTGGGGATTGTTGCGCTGGTGATGCTGATTCGTCATCCGCTAATGCCAGTCTATGTGGATATCCTGCTGAAGGTGGTCGGCGTCTGATTCTGGCTGAAGGATGGCTGCGCGTTATCTGGCCTACAGACGTGTTTCACTGTAGGCCGGGAAAGCGAAGCGTCCATGACAACCATCACCCTTTAATTCCCAGCAATGCCGAGGCGCTGGCTTTCCCACTGACCAGTTCATCGGTTTTGCCTTGCCAGGCGATTCGCCCATCGGCCACGACAACGGAGCGGGGGGCGATACGGGCGGCGTCCTCCACACTGTGTGAAACCATCAGCAGCGTTAACTGTCGGTTGTGACAGACATCGCTGACTAATGCCAGCATCTCCTGACGCAGGGCGGGGTCGAGAGCGGAAAACGGCTCATCAAGGAGCAGCACGGGCTGATCGCGTACCAGACAGCGCGCCAGCGCAACGCGCTGACGTTGACCGCCGGACAGTTCGCCGGGCAGGCGGCGCATCAGGTTGTCGATGCCCATTTGCCGCGCGATATGCATCAGTTTCTCGCGCTGTAGGGCGCTGAGCTTCAACCCCGGATCCAGCCCCAGCCCAATGTTTTGCTGCACGTTCAAATGGCTGAACAGGTTATTTTCCTGAAATAGCATCGACACCGGACGACGAGAAGGGGGAGTAGCGGTATGATCGTCGCCCTCAATCATCAACGTGCCGCTGGCAGGAGTAAGAAAACCGGCGATCAGGTTCAGCAGCGTACTTTTCCCCGCCCCGCTAGGCCCCAGAACGGCTACCTGCTCGCCCCGGGCCACGGAAAGCGTAAAGCGCATCGGCAAATGATGATAAAGCCAGGTTATATCAGTCAGTTTTAGCATGTCGTCCTGGTAATTTCTCGATAGCGGTAAAAAGCATAAAGCACAGCAACAGCAGTAACAGTGCGGTCACGGCGCCGTCCTGACTGCGGTACGAGCCGATTTGTTGGTACAGATAAAACGGCAGCGTCCGAAAATCGTCATTACCGAACAGCGCCACCACGCCAAAATCACCGATGGAAAGCACACAGGCGAAAGCCAGCGCCTGGGCAAGCGGGCGTTTCAGAGCGCGTAACTCCACGACCTTGAGCCGCCGCCAGCCTTCAATCCCCAGCGACTGGCACAGCATTGAGTAGCGGGAGGCGGCGTCACGCATGGGGTTTTCCAGCACCTTTAACGCATAAGGGATCGCCATCAGCGCATTGGTGAAGATCACGATGCCGTCCGCCGACGCCGGCAGACCAATGCTGTTATTGAGTAGCAAAAAGAAACCGGTCGCCAGCACAATGCCGGGCATGGCGAGGATCAGCATTCCGCTCAGTTCCAGCGTTTGCCCTGCCAGCACATGCTGACGGGCCCGCAGTTCGCGGCTACTCCACAGGAGCATCATGGTGAGGATCACGCACAGCAGGCCTGCCGCCAGGGCGATGCGCAGCGAGGTCCACATTGCCTGCCACAGGATCTGTTGCGCCAGTACGTCCCACAGATGGCGGTTGAGGCCATCAACAATCACCGCCAGCAGCGGCGGCAGTAACAACAGTAACGCGAGGAGAATAAGCAGCGTATCGCTAATCCGACTGTGCAGGCGGTCGTCCGGATCGCGCCACCCCTGCACCAGCGTGGTTCCGGGAACGATGGCTTTACTTAAGCGCTGGCTCAGCAGCACCAACGCCAGGCAGCAGACCATCTGGATCAACGCCAGCATCGCCGCGCGCGCCGGATCGTAGTCATAGCTCAGCGCCTGATAAATCGCCAGCTCGATAGTGGTCGCCTGTGGCCCGCCGCCGAGCGATAGCACGGTGGCAAAGCTGGCGAAACAGAGCATAAAGATAAGGGCGGCGACGGGCGGGATTTGACGGCGCAACCACGGCCACTCGACGAAACGAAAAAAATGCCAGCCGCGAAGACCAAGTTGGGCGGCGAGCTGACGCTGTTCGCCGGGAATATTTTCCAGTGACTGCAGCAGAAGTCGGCTTGCCATAGGCATATTGAAAAAAACGTGGGCCAGCAGGATACCTTGCAAACCGTAAGGAGAGAAGGTCCATTCCAGCCCGAACGTCTGCCAGAGCGAAGCCAGCCAACCCTGTCGTCCATAGACGCTAAGGATACCAAATACCGCCACCAGCACCGGGAGGATCAGGGTCATCGCGCACAGGCGCAGCAGCGCCAGACGGCCGGGAAAACGACGCCGGTAGAGCGCGCGGGCAAGCCATATCGCCGGGAAGACCGACAGCACAGCTGACAAAAACGCCTGCCAGAAGGAAAAACGCACCACGTGCCACAGATAACTGTCCTGCCAGAGCGAGGACCATTCCCCCTGCGGCGCGTTAAGCCACAGCGCCAGAAATGCGGCCAGCGCGACCGCCACCATCAGCGTGGCGGCGCTAAGACCGGGCAGCAGCCAGCCGGGAATTAGCGGCTGACGGCGCGTTGCCATTCGCTAATCCAGGCCTGACGGTGGTTTGCCACTTCAGTTGGCGTGAATTCCAGCGTGGTGGTTGGTTTGGTTAACGTCTCAAACCCGGCGGGCAGTGGGGTGGTGGTAACCGGATACATCCAGTTGCCGGTCGGGATGGCGCTCTGGAAGGCGGGCGTGAGAATGAAGCGCAGGAACGTCGTCGCCAGCTCAGGCTGCTTGCTGGCGACGGTGCGCGCCGCCACTTCCACCTGCACGTAATGCCCTTCGCTGAAATTTGCCGCCGCGTAGTTATCCTTTTTCTCTTCGATGAGGTGATACGCGGGAGAGGTGGTATAGCTCAGCACCAAATCGCTTTCTCCCTTCAGGAACAGACCGTACGCTTCGCTCCAGCCTTTGGTGACGGTGACCGTTTTCGCCGCCAGCTTTTGCCAGGCTTCCGGCGCTTTATCGCCATACACTTTCTGCATCCACAGCAACAGGCCAAGACCCGGCGTGCTGGTGCGGGGGTCTTCATAGATCACACGCCATTTTTCCGGACTTTCTACCAACTCTTTCAAACTTTTTGGCGGATTTTTTAGCGTTGTCTTGTTATAGACGAAGGCAAACCAACCGTAATCGTAAGGAATAAACGTGTCGTTATTCCAGGTGAAAGGGACGTTTACGGCATCGGTATGGATCGGTGTTTTAGCGAACAGCCCGGTCTGCGTGGCGGCTTCCAGCAGGTTGTTGTCCAGCCCCAACACCACGTCGGCTTTGCTGTTTTTCCCTTCCATACGCAGGCGATTGAGCAGCGATACGCCATCTTCCAGCGCCACGTATTTCAGTTCGCAATCACAGTGAGCCTCGAACGCTTTTTTGACCGCCGGGCCGGGACCCCAGTCGGCGGCAAACGAATCATAGGTATAAACGGTAAGCACAGGTTTGGCGAACACGGGCGCTGCGCACAGAAGCAGCAGAGGAAGACATTTTTTAAGCACTTTGCACCTCAATAGATGGGTGGCAAAGGATTTTGAGCGGTAGCCTCAAATCCCTTCGCCGGCGTTATCCGGATCAGGTTCGACGGGTATTTTCTCAGCCTGTACACCTCATCCTGAATGACGTTGTGTATGTTTATCAGCACCCCGTTGAGAACGCCGTTAGTGTAATGATTTTGTTGCTATGCAGCAATCACGGGTCTGGTGGCGCAAACCATGCCGATTTAAAGTCGAACCAGCCAAGCGTGTTCATACGTAAACCGCGCATACTGCGCTGTCCCTGGATGATCAGCCAGTGGTGAATCAACGGGACGATCGCTTTACTGGCTAACAGTTGCTGACACCAGGCCGCCAGGTTCATCTCACCGGTGCGCCAACGGGCGGCGTCCGCCTCCCAGTCCAGCGGAATGCAGTGCTGCAACAGCGGAACTTCACAGAGATACGCGAACAGCGAAAAGTCGAGTGGAAGGGTGAAGTTGGCGCTGTTTAGCCAGATATCGCTTTCAATGTCTCCGGCGTGCCACTGATCGTAGTCGATCTCCTGTATATTCAGCTTTACCTGATGTGCCGCCAGCAGTTGGCTCATGATCTGCGCAATGACCCGGTGTTCGATATGATCGTGGTAATAGGTCAGGGTGAGGGATTCCAGCCCGGCAGGTTTTTCGCCGTGGCCCGGACGGGCATGATGCCAGCGAGGTAGCAGGCCATAAGCGGGAAACCAGTGGCGCTGATAGTGCTCGTCGGCATAGTAGAGCAGATTACTCGGCGACAGGACGCGACTGACCCACTCCCGGACCTCCTGATTTGCTCCACGGTGGGTGCGGGCGTCAAACAGCAGGTAATAGCAGCCTTCTTCCAGCCGGCTTTCAATGGCCTTTTCATCGTTAGTGGGGCCTTCCAGCGTCAGCGCGCCGGTCGGTTCATCGCCGATATCCGGCAGCACCCAGACGTTAACTTCATCGATTAGCGCCCGATAGCCAAAGAAATCATCAAAAGCATGAATTTTTAACTGATTACGCGTGTTGCGCATTACCGCATAGGGGCCGGTGCCAATAGGATGACTGGCGAAATGGTTCAGCGTTTCCCATTCGCGCGGCAGGATCATCGCGGGCACCTGCGCCAGCAGTAAGGGAAGCCAGCGGTCAGGCTGCGACAGGTGAATATCCAGCGTCCACGGCGTTGGCGAATTGATGCGGGAAATGTGCGAGTACAGTGGCAAGGTGTTAATTCGTGTGAGCGAAGCGATCACGTCGTCCATTTCCAGTTCGCGACCGTGGTGAAAATGAATGCCCGGACGCAGAAAAAAACGCCAGTGTAACGGGGAAATTTGCTGCCAGTGATGCGCAATATCGGCTTCCAGTTCCCCATTTTCCTCATTTACCCGGGTTAAGGCGCTAAAGATTTGACGGGCGATATGCGTTTCTGAGCGCCGCAGCGCCGTACCCGGCAGCAGGTTTTGCAAAGGACGATAATACAGGACGCGCAGGATGTGACGCCCCTGGCGGAAGCTGCGTCCAAGATGTGACACCAGCATCTGGCGAACGGCGGTTTTGTCGCCCACCAGTTGCACCAGTTGATCGATCCGATCCTGTTCCAGCAGATCTTCCGCGCGCTGCTGCTGGAGCGCAAGTCCGGTGTAGAGGAACGTCAGACGAGAGCGTTTGCCACGGCCCACTTCCGCTTCCCACGTCAGCCAGCCGCGCGCCTGCATCGTGTTCAGCAGAGTGCGCATATGGCGACGCGAGCAGTTCAGCAGTTCCGCCAGCTCGTTGAGCGTGGTGTCCTGGGTTTTGCCGTCGCAGCATTGCCACAAACGGATAAATTGTTGTTGCAGACGACCAGAAGACATAAAAGGGGAACTCCAGCGAAAAACTCAGCAATTTTATTATCCCTATATTAGGCCAATAATGAATCCCGATGAAGCACGATGAAGGGGTCAACAATGCGCCAGTTCTATCTGAAGTATTTTTCCGCGACAGAAAAGTTGTCCTGGTTGGCTTGCCTGAGCGCACCGCAGCGCTTAAAGATGCTGGAAGAACTGATGCAGTGGGAGTGACATCGCGACCCCGGATTGGCAGACATCATGTGTGACTGAGTATTGGTGTTATTCACCCCGCCAGCAGGTATTATCTGCTGGCTTTTTTCGTTTCCGCTGCGCGCTAAGGAAAGGTTTATGCTCTGGATCATGACGATGGGACGACGTCTCAACGGTGTTTATGCGGCATTTATGCTGGTCGCCTTTATGATGGGCATCGCGGGCGCGCTACAGGCGCCGACGTTGAGCCTTTTCCTGAGCCGTGAAGTGGGGGCGCAGCCGTTCTGGGTGGGGCTGTTTTACACCGTCAACGCCATCGCCGGGATTGGCGTCAGTCTCGCGCTGGCAAAGCGCTCCGACAGCCAGGGCGACCGGCGCAGACTGATTCTGTTTTGTTGCCTGATGGCCATTGGCAACGCCCTGTTGTTTGCTTTTAACCGTCATTACCTGACGCTGATCACCTGCGGCGTATTGCTGGCGTCGCTGGCGAATACCGCGATGCCGCAGCTGTTTGCGTTGGCGCGGGAATACGCCGACAGCTCGGCGCGGGAAGTGGTGATGTTCAGTTCGGTGATGCGTGCGCAGCTTTCCCTGGCCTGGGTGATCGGCCCGCCGCTGGCGTTTATGCTGGCGCTTAACTACGGCTTTACGGTGATGTTTTCTATTGCTGCCGGAATTTTTGCGCTGAGCTTTGTCCTGATCGCCTTTATGCTGCCATCGGTGGCGCGGGTTGAACAACCGGCCGATGTACCTGTCACCCGGGTTAGCGGCTGGCAGGACAACAACGTTCGCATGCTGTTTATCGCCTCCACGCTAATGTGGACCTGCAACACCATGTACATCATTGATATGCCGCTATGGATCAGCGCTGAGCTGGGGTTGCCGGATAAGCTTGCCGGGATCCTGATGGGGACCGCGGCAGGGCTGGAAATTCCCGCGATGATCCTCGCTGGTTTTTATGTCAAACGCTTTGGCAAGCGCCGGATGATGGTGACTGCAGTCGCGGCGGGCGTGCTGTTTTATCTCGGTCTGATTGTCTTTCACAGCCACGCGGCGCTATTGATTCTCCAGGTGTTCAACGCGGTGTTCATCGGGATCGTCGCCGGAATTGGGATGCTCTGGTTTCAGGATCTGATGCCGGGCAGGGCGGGGTCGGCGACGACGCTCTTCACCAACAGCATCTCAACCGGCGTGATCCTCGCGGGAGTGATTCAGGGGGCGGTGGCGCAGAGCGTCGGGCATTATGCCGTTTACTGGGTGATTGCGGCGATCTCTGTGGTAACGCTGTATATGACCAGCCAGGTGAAGGATGTCTGAGGAGAGAGTATCCGGCCCACAGGAAGGGCGTTTGTGGGCTGGATAGCGCGAAGCCGCTGTGAATTAAAAGCGCATCGCAGGAGGACAATCAGCGCATAAACGCGGGCTGCTTGTCTTCGTAAGCGGCGATAGCCGTCTCGTGCTGTAACGTCAGACCGATGCTGTCCAGACCGTTCAGCATGCAGTGACGGCGGAAGGCATCAAGAGTAAAGCTGTAGCGCTTTTCGCCCGCCTTAACGACCTGCGCTTCCAGATCCACCTCAAAATAAATCCCCGGATTCGCCTGCACCAGTGTGAACAGCTCATCGACCTCTTCATCGCTCAGCTTCACCGGCAGCAGCTGGTTGTTAAAGCTGTTGCCGTAAAAGATATCGGCGAAGCTCGGTGCGATCACCACTTTGAAGCCATAGTCGGTCAGCGCCCACGGGGCGTGTTCACGGGATGAACCGCAGCCGAAGTTTTCCCGCGCCAGCAGAATAGACGCGCCCTGATATTCCGGGAAGTTGAGCACAAACGCCGGATTCGGCTGCTCGCCTTTGTCATCCAGAAAGCGCCAGTCGTTAAACAGGTGCGCGCCAAAACCGGTGCGGGTAACCTTCTGTAAGAACTGTTTAGGAATGATGGCGTCGGTATCGACGTTGGCGGCATCCAGCGGGACAACCAGGCCGGTATGTTGGGTAAATTTCTCTGCCATGGTGGTCTCCTTATTTAATGCTGCGAATGTCGGCGAAATGGCCGGTGACGGCGGCAGCGGCGGCCATTGCCGGGCTGACCAGATGGGTACGTCCGCCGCGGCCCTGACGGCCTTCAAAGTTACGGTTGCTGGTTGAGGCGCAGCGCTCGCCCGGATTCAGACGGTCATTGTTCATCGCCAGACACATTGAGCAGCCCGGTAAACGCCACTCAAAGCCCGCTTCAATGAAGATCTTATCCAGACCTTCCGCTTCCGCCTGCGCTTTTACCGGACCGGACCCTGGCACCACCAGCGCCTGAACGCCTGGCGCCACTTTCCGTCCTTTCGCCACTTCCGCGGCGGCGCGTAAATCTTCAATACGTGAATTGGTACAGGAGCCGATAAATACTTTATCGATCGCCACTTCCGTTAACGGCACGCCAGGCTTCAGCCCCATATAGGCCAACGCCTTTTCTGCGCTTGCCCGCTCAACCGGATCGGCGAAAGAAGCCGGATCGGGGATCATGTCGGTTACCGACATCACCTGGCCCGGATTGGTGCCCCAGGTGACCTGTGGCGCAATCTCTTCAGCCTGTAAGGTGATAACTGTATCGAAGCGGGCGTCCGGATCGGTTTGCAGCGTTTTCCAGTACGCAACCGCATCATCAAAATCCTTGCCTTTCGGGGCGTGCAAACGGCCTTTCACATAGTTGAAGGTGGTTTCATCCGGGGCGACCAAACCCGCTTTCGCGCCCATCTCAATCGCCATGTTGCACAAGGTCATACGGCCTTCCATGCTCAGGGCGCGGATCGCGTCGCCGCAGAACTCCACGACGTGGCCGGTGCCGCCTGCGCTGCCAGTTTTACCGATAATCGCCAGCACGATGTCTTTCGCCGTGATACCCGGCGCCGCGCGGCCCTTGACCTCAATCTTCATGGTTTTCGCGCGCCCCTGCTTCAGGGTCTGCGTCGCCAGTACGTGTTCAACTTCCGAGGTGCCGATGCCGAACGCCAGCGCGCCAAACGCGCCGTGCGTGGCGGTATGGGAGTCGCCGCAGACGATGGTCATGCCCGGTAAGGTAACACCCTGTTCCGGCCCCATCACATGAACGATGCCCTGATACGGGTGATTCAGATCGTACAGCTCAACGCCGAACTCGTTGCAGTTTTTGATCAGCTCCTGCATCTGGATACGGGCCATTTCACCGGAGGCGTTGATGTCTTTCGTCTGCGTCGAGACGTTATGGTCCATCGTCGCGAAGGTTTTACCCGGTTGACGAACCGGACGACCATGCGCGCGCAGGCCATCGAACGCCTGCGGGGAGGTTACTTCATGCACCAGATGGCGGTCGATGTATAACAGCGGGGTTTCGTTTTGCGCCTCGTACACCACGTGCGCATCAAATAATTTTTCGTATAACGTTTTAGCCATGATTACACCCCTTCCGCGACATAGCGTGCAATGATGTCGCCCATCTCATCGGTACCAACGGCAGCGGCGCCACGGGCTAAATCGCCGGTGCGGATGCCTTCTTCTAATGCGCGGTTGATAGCGCGTTCAATGGCGGTTGCCGCCTCATCCGCATCCAGGCTGTAGCGCAGCAGCAGCGCCAGCGACAAAATCTGCGCGATAGGGTTCGCGATATTTTTCCCGGCGATATCCGGCGCGGAGCCGCCTGCTGGCTCATACAGACCAAAGCCCTGCTCGTTCAGGCTGGCGGACGGCAACATCCCCATGGAGCCGGTGATCATTGCGCACTCGTCAGACAGGATGTCGCCAAACAGGTTGGAACACAGCAATACGTCGAACTGAGACGGGTCTTTAATCAACTGCATGGTGGCGTTATCAATATACATGTGCGCCAACTCAACGTCCGGATACGCTTTAGCGACGTCGTTGACGATTTCGCGCCACAAAATAGACGTTTGCAGGACGTTGGCTTTGTCAACAGACGTTACCTTACGGCGGCGCTTGCGGGCGGATTCAAAGGCGATGCGCGCAATACGCTCAATTTCAAAACGGTGATACACCTCGGTATCGAACGCTTTTTCATGCTGACCGCTACCTTCGCGGCCTTTCGGCTGGCCGAAGTAAATGCCGCCAGTCAGTTCACGTACGCACAGGATGTCAAAGCCATTTGCCGCGATGTCGGCGCGCAGAGGGCAGAACGCTTCCAGCCCCTGATACAGTTTCGCCGGACGCAGATTGCTGAATAATTTGAAGTGTTTACGCAACGGCAGCAGGGCGCCGCGCTCCGGCTGTTGATCTGGCGGCAAATGTTCCCATTTTGGGCCACCCACGGAGCCGAACAACACGGCGTCGGCCTGCTCGCAGCCTTCTACGGTCGCTTTCGGCAGCGGTTGACCGTGGTTATCAATGGCGGCTCCGCCGACATCGTAGTGACTGGTGGTAATACGCATATCAAACCGGCCGCGAACCGCTTCCAGGACTTTCAGGGCTTGCGCCATCACTTCCGGGCCAATTCCGTCACCCGGCAAAACAGCAATATGGTAATTCTTCGACATCACACGGTTTCCTTGTTGTTCTCGTTGTTCTGAGCTTTGCGTTGCAATTCTTTTTCGACTTCAGCGGCGCGCCAGATATTATTCAGTACGTGCACCATCGCCTTGGCGGAGGATTCAACGATGTCTGTCGCCAGACCGACGCCATGGAAGCGGCGACCGTTATAGTGAGCGACGATATCCACCTGGCCCAGCGCGTCTTTACCGTGACCTTTAGCGGACAGGCCGTATTTCACCAGTTCAATGTGGTAATCGGTAATACGGTTGATCGCCTGGTAAATAGCGTCGACCGGGCCGTTACCGTTTGCCGCTTCAGCTTTTAAAGTATTACCGCAAGCCAGTTTCACCGAGGCGGTCGCGATATCGTTTGAGCCAGACTGCACGCTGAAGTAGTCCAGGCGGAAATGTTCAGGTTCTTCCTGCTGTTTATTGATGAATGCCAGCGCTTCCAGGTCGTAATCGAATACCTGGCCTTTTTTATCCGCCAGTTTCAGGAACGCGTCGTACAGATCGTCCAGGCTGTACTCGCTTTCTTTATATCCCATCTCATCCATGCGGTGTTTTACCGCCGCGCGTCCGGAACGGGACGTCAGGTTCAACTGCACCTGATTCAGGCCGATCGATTCCGGCGTCATGATTTCGTAGTTTTCACGATTTTTCAGTACGCCGTCCTGGTGAATACCGGAGGAGTGGGCGAAGGCGCCGCTACCGACAATCGCTTTGTTCGCCGGGATGGGCATATTGCAGATTTGACTGACCAACTGGCTGGTGCGCCAGATCTCCTGATGATTAATGCGGGTGTGGACGTTCAGAATATCCTTGCGCACTTTGATCGCCATGATCACTTCTTCCAAAGAGCAGTTGCCGGCGCGTTCACCAATGCCGTTCATTGCGCCTTCCACCTGGCGAGCGCCCGCATGCACGGCGGCCAGCGCGTTGCCAACCCCTAAACCTAAATCGTCGTGAGTATGGACGGAGATAATGGCTTTATCGATATTGGGCACGCGTTCATACAGACCGGAAATAATGTTGGCAAACTCGAAGGGCATGGTATAGCCAACGGTGTCGGGAATATTGATGGTTCTGGCGCCTGCGTTGATGGCGGCTTCCACCACCCGCGCCAGATCGGCGACAGGCGTACGGCCCGCGTCTTCACAGGAGAACTCAACGTCGTCGGTGTAATTACGTGCGCGTTTCACCATGTACACCGCGCGTTCGATCACCTCATCCAGCGTACTGCGCAGCTTGGTGGCGATATGCATTGGCGAGGTGGCGATAAAGGTATGGATCCGGAAGGCATCGGCCACTTTCAGCGACTCTGCCGCAACGTCGATGTCCTTTTCCACACAGCGGGCTAAGGCGCAAACCCGACTGTTCTTCACCTGGCGGGCGATGGTTTGCACAGACTCAAAGTCGCCCGGTGAGGAAACCGGGAAGCCAACTTCCATTACGTCTACGCCCATGCGCTCGAGGGCCAGCGCAATCTGCAGTTTTTCTTTCACACTCAGGCTTGCCTGTAACGCCTGTTCTCCGTCGCGTAAAGTGGTATCGAAAATAATGACTTGCTGGCTCATGGTTTAGGTCCTTGGTCTTGAGGGCGCCTTGCTTCGAGCATAAAAAAACCCGCGCAACGGCGCGGGTTTTTTATCTAACTGGATGCTGACTTAATGCTGAATGCCGCTCACCAGTCTACCGCGCAACGAAAATGCGTTTAGTAGTAGTAGACCGTTAAAGCGGGCGATACGTATCATTAAGTTTAACTCCAGGCGAATGCGATATGCTTTTAGTGGTACTGGATACCGCTGCTGATGTCAACCCCGTTTGCCAAAAAGGCCGCCACGGCGAGGAGAAATCTCACCCGTTGCTTTAGCTAATTGTGCTGAACTTTTGCCCCTCTTCCGGAATAAACGCGTAGCGCGCGTACATAATTTTCACCTTTTGTCATACTTAAGCATATTTTTTTTCAATTAGTGAGAGAAATACGGGATGTGCGCCGTTCGAAAAAGATTGGTTATCTCTATGATTTTTAGGCTGTTATAACGGCAATGAATAAATTAACATTTACTGAAAACCGTTTATTGATAAGCTAATGTTAAGAATTAACGACAGAGTAATATAAACATTTAATTAATACTTAAAGTATTATTCATAAAACACATGATTGTTTATTTGTCTGGCTTATGTTTATATTGCACGCGTCATTAAAAATTATTGATTCGTCGTGTCGTGAAGGATGCCACATCGCGCCTGCGCTGTTTATTCGTGTTTTGTTTTTGCATCTTTATGTTTTCCTAATTTTTATCCGTACCCTTTTTCTTATTTTATATGCATGGTAAATCATATTTTCTGAGATTATTTCTCTGCATTCCGGCTGGAAAAGGGAGTAAGCGTGACAGTGGAGTTAAGTATGCCAGAAGTAAAAAATGATAAACCTCATACACCTCTTATAGAGATGGAAAAGCCGCAGCTTCGTATGGTTGATCTTAATCTGTTGACAGTCTTCGATGCGGTGATGCAGGAACAAAATATTACGCGGGCCGCTCATGCCCTTGGGATGTCGCAGCCCGCGGTAAGCAACGCGGTTGCGCGTCTGAAAGTGATGTTCAACGACGAACTGTTTGTGCGCTATGGTCGTGGGATCCAACCGACCGCACGCGCCTTCCAGCTTTTTGGCGCGGTTCGCCAGGCGTTGCAATTAGTGCAAAATGAATTACCGGGTTCCGGTTTCGAACCGGCCAGCAGTGAACGCGTGTTTAATCTTTGCGTCTGCAGCCCGCTGGACAATGTGCTTACCTCCCTGATTTATAATCGTGTTGAGCAGATTGCGCCGAATATTCATGTCGTTTTCAAATCTTCATTAAATCAAAATACAGAGCATCAATTACGTTATCAGGAAACCGAATTCGTTATTAGCTATGAGGAATTCCGTCGCCCTGAATTTACCAGTATCCCTCTGTTTAAAGATGAAATGGTTCTCGTCGCCAGCCGTAAGCACCCGCGTATTAGCGGTCCACTACTGGAAAGCGATGTTTATAATGAACAGCATGCCGTTGTGTCTCTGGACCGTTTTGCCTCGTTCAGCCAGCCGTGGTATGACACTGCGGATAAACAATCCTGCATTGCCTATCAGGGAATGGCATTAATTAGCGTGCTTAATGTGGTTTCGCAGACTCAGTTAGTGGCGATTGCGCCGCGCTGGCTGGCGGATGAGTTTGCTGAATCGCTGGATCTGCAAGTGCTGCCGCTGCCGTTAAAACTCAATAGTCGAACCTGTTATCTCTCCTGGCATGAAGCGGCAGGCCGGGACAAGGGCCATCAATGGATGGAAGAACTGCTGGCGTCTGTTTGCAAGCGCTAAGCGTAGGCAAAATAAACCGGGTGTGAACATCCGGTTTATTCTTTTTATTTCATTCTTTGTGAAATTATATGCTGAATTGATTGGCGCGCGCGGTGGCATATCGATCAAAAAATTGATGATTCTCTGTAAGCCTTCCGGTTTAAGCGATTATTCATTAACGAAAGAATCATATTTGGTGTAATTTCCCGTTTCTTTGGCGCTTTCCTTTCGTTTGTTCTTATTTCCCTTCTGTCAGAAAACCGATAGTGAATTGCCTGCGCAGTAACGAGCGGTTAATGTGTTTTGTACTTAATAACACGCGTTATTCGTCATTCAGTGAGGCAGGCCATGGAGATGTTGTCTGGAGCCGAGATGGTCGTCCGATCGCTCATCGATCAGGGCGTTAAGCAGGTATTCGGTTATCCCGGGGGCGCAGTCCTCGATATTTATGATGCATTGCATACGGTTGGCGGCATCGATCACGTGCTGGTCCGCCATGAACAGGCTGCCGTGCATATGGCTGATGGTCTGGCGCGGGCGACGGGAGAAGTGGGAGTCGTACTGGTGACCTCAGGTCCGGGCGTCACCAATGCCATTACCGGCATCGCCACGGCCTATATGGATTCCATTCCGTTGGTCATTCTTTCCGGCCAGGTGGCGACCTCGCTAATCGGCTACGACGCCTTCCAGGAGTGCGACATGGTGGGGATCTCCCGCCCGGTAGTGAAGCACAGCTTTTTGGTTAAGCAGACAGAAGATATCCCTCAGGTGCTGAAAAAAGCCTTCTGGCTGGCAGCGAGCGGCCGACCAGGGCCAGTGGTGGTCGACTTACCCAAAGACATTCTCAATCCGGCAAATAAACTGCCGTATAGCTGGCCTGATTCGGTCAGTATGCGTTCTTATAACCCCACCACCGGCGGCCATAAAGGACAGATCAAACGCGCGCTGCAAACGCTCGTCGCGGCGAAAAAACCGGTGGTGTATGTCGGCGGCGGGGCGGTGACGGCGGGCTGCTATGCGCCGCTTCGTCAGGCTGTCGAAACACTCAATCTGCCGGTCGTTTCCTCATTAATGGGGCTGGGCGCTTTCCCGGCGACCCATCGTCAGGCGCTGGGGATGCTCGGCATGCATGGCACTTACGAAGCCAACATGACGATGCATAATGCCGATGTGATTTTTGCCGTTGGCGTCCGTTTCGACGATCGCACCACCAATAATCTGGCGAAATATTGCCCGAATGCAACGGTATTGCACATCGATATCGACCCGACGTCTATCTCCAAGACGGTGACGGCAGACATTCCTATCGTGGGGGATGCGCGTCTGGTGCTGGAGCAGATGCTGGAACTCCTGCCTCAGGAAACCGCGCAACAACCGCTGGATGATATTCGTGACTGGTGGCAGCAGATTGAGCGCTGGCGCGCCCGCCAGTGCCTGAAATATGATACCCACAGCGAAAGCATCAAGCCGCAGGCGGTCATTGAGGCTATCTGGCGTCTGACCCGTGGCGATGCGTTCGTTACTTCTGATGTCGGCCAACACCAGATGTTCGCCGCCCTGTATTATCCTTTCGACAAACCGCGTCGCTGGATCAACTCTGGCGGCCTCGGCACGATGGGCTTTGGACTGCCAGCCGCGCTGGGCGTAAAAATGGCGCTGCCGGACGAAACGGTTGTGTGCGTTACCGGCGACGGCAGTATCCAGATGAATATCCAGGAACTGTCGACCGCGCTTCAGTATGAACTTCCGGTGCTGGTGCTCAACCTGAATAACCGCTATCTGGGAATGGTGAAACAGTGGCAGGACATGATTTACTCCGGTCGCCATTCTCAGTCTTATATGCAGTCGCTACCCGATTTTGTCCGTCTGGCGGAAGCCTACGGGCATGTCGGAATTCGGATTTCCCGTCCTGAAGAGCTGGAGGACACGCTAAGCGAGGCGCTGGCCCAGGTGCAAAGCGGCCGTCTGGTGTTTGTCGATGTTAACGTCGATGGCAGCGAGCATGTTTATCCGATGCAGATTCGCGGCGGCGGGATGGACGAAATGTGGTTAAGCAAAACGGAGAGAACCTGATTATGCGCCGGATATTATCAGTACTGCTGGAAAACGAGTCCGGCGCGCTGTCGCGCGTTATTGGCCTCTTTGCCCAGCGCGGATACAACATTGAAAGCCTGACCGTTGCGCCAACGGACGATCCTACGCTTTCCCGCATGACCATCCAGACGGTAGGCGATGAAAAAGTGCTGGAGCAGATCGAAAAACAACTGCACAAGCTGGTCGATGTCCTGCGGGTGAGTGAACTGGGGCAGGGGGCGCACGTTGAACGGGAAATTATGTTGGTGAAGCTTCAGGCCAGCGGCTATGGCCGGGAGGAAGTGAAGCGCAACACGGAAATCTTCCGCGGACAGATTATTGACGTCACGCCAACCCTTTACACAGTGCAACTGGCAGGAACCAGCGATAAGCTGGACGCGTTTCTGGCGACGCTGCGCGAAGTGGCTAAAATTGTCGAGGTGGCCCGCTCCGGCGTCGTGGGGTTGTCGCGCGGCGATAAAATCATGCGCTAACGCTTGGGTGGAAGCGTGACGTTAACGCTTAACCGCTCTACCTTTATTCTTGATCCGCAAGCCCAACGGTTAAAGTTGGGCTTTTTTTTGCGAAATCAGCGGAAACCCGGAACAAAAGCGGTTGCCGCAGTCATTATTCTGCGCTTGAATGTTAATGAAACTAATCCATGCCGTTACAATGGTTATGGTTTGTACTTTTTATGCAAGGGGCAATTGTGAAACTGGATGAAATCGCTCGGCTGGCCGGTGTCTCGCGAACGACTGCAAGCTACGTGATAAACGGAAAAGCAAAGCAATACCGCGTGAGCGACAAGACTGTCGAAAAAGTCATGGCAGTGGTACGCGAGCATAATTACCACCCGAACGCCGTGGCTGCCGGGCTGCGCGCTGGACGCACGCGCTCAATCGGGCTGGTGATCCCCGATCTTGAGAACACAAGCTACACCCGCATTGCAAACTATCTTGAGCGCCAGGCGCGTCAGCGCGGCTATCAACTGCTGATTGCTTGTTCGGAAGATCAGCCGGACAATGAAATGCGCTGCATCGAACATCTCTTGCAGCGTCAGGTTGACGCGATCATCGTGTCCACCTCGCTGCCGCCGGAGCATCCGTTCTATCAACGCTGGGCGAATGACTCCTTCCCGATTGTGGCGTTGGATCGCGCGCTGGATCGTGAACATTTCACCAGTGTCGTCGGCGCCGACCAGGACGATGCGGAAATGCTGGCGCAAGAGTTGCGTAAATTCCCCGCTGAAACGGTACTTTATCTCGGCGCGTTGCCGGAGCTGTCCGTGAGTTTCCTGCGGGAGCAGGGTTTTCGCAGCGCCTGGAAAGACGATCCGCGTGAGGTTCACTTTCTGTACGCCAATAGCTACGAGCGCGAAGCGGCTGCGCAGCTGTTTGAAAAATGGCTGGAAACACACCCGATGCCGCAGGCGCTATTCACCACGTCCTTCGCTCTGCTGCAGGGCGTGATGGATGTGACGTTGCGTCGCGACGGCAAGCTGCCTTCCGATCTGGCCATTGCAACCTTTGGCGATAATGAGCTGCTGGATTTCCTGCAGTGCCCGGTACTGGCGGTAGCGCAGCGTCATCGCGACGTGGCGGAACGCGTGCTGGAGATCGTGCTGGCGAGTCTCGACGAACCGCGCAAACCGAAGCCTGGCTTAACGCGAATCAAACGTAACTTGTACCGTCGCGGCGTTCTCAGCCGCAACTGATAACCTTACCGCAGTCCAGGTGGCGTTCGCGTTAATCTGGTCTGCGGGAAATATGCCTTTCAGACAATACCCCCAGCAGAATTAAGATTATTCCTTAGTATTATCTCACCCGACGGCAAATAAACGATTTTTTAAACGCATGTGCGGGCCCGAAGGGTAATTACAGCGTTTACCGCGGCCCGTTTTGTATTTTTTTGTTACAGGTTTGTCGCGAATTGCCGAATTAACAGACACTTTCCTTTTCTTCTTTACGAAAGTCTCGGCTGGCTTGATGGCGCGCGGCGTTAACCGCGCTAAACAGGGACTGTATTCGCAGTGCAATATGTCCTAAAATGCCGCTCGCGTCGCAAACTGACACTTTATATTTTCTTTAGGAGAAGAGAAGTTCGTTTAAAAACGAGGAGGGGTATTTGGATTTTTTCTTACAAATATTCATGACGTTAATTTGCTTCGCTCGTTGGACAGAATTTAATCAACGCTGATATTAGCCGTAAACATTGGGTTTTTTACTCTGGTAAGCGTTGTGACTCGCTTGACAAGCTTTTCCTCCGCTCCGTAAACTCCTTTCAGTGGGAATTTGTGGGGCAAAGTGGTGATAAGGGGTTGAGCTGGCATGTTCCGGGGAGCAACGTTAGTCAATCTCGACAGTAAAGGGCGCTTAGCCGTGCCCACCCGTTACCGGGATCAACTGATCGAGAACGCTACCGGTCAAATGGTTTGCACCATTGACATCCATCACCCATGCCTGCTGCTTTACCCCCTGCCTGAATGGGAAATTATCGAGCAAAAATTATCGCGTCTGTCGAGCATGAACCCGGTAGAACGCCGCGTGCAGCGCCTGCTGTTGGGTCATGCCAGCGAATGTCAGATGGACAGCGCCGGTCGCCTGCTGATAGCGCCTGTTCTCCGGCAACATGCCGGTCTGACGAAAGAAGTGATGCTGGTTGGACAGTTCAACAAATTTGAACTGTGGGATGAAACGACCTGGTATCAACAGGTCAAGGAAGATATCGACGCAGAGCAGAGCGCTACCGGGACGTTGTCGGAACGCCTGCAGGACTTGTCTCTATAAGATGATGGAAAACTTTAAACACACCACGGTGCTGCTCGACGAGGCCGTCAATGGCCTGAACATTCGTCCTGATGGCATCTACATTGATGGGACATTTGGTCGCGGTGGCCACTCGCGCCTCATTCTCTCGCAGCTTGGCGAAGAAGGGCGCTTGCTGGCAATCGATCGCGATCCGCAGGCGATCGCCGTTGCGCAAACCATCAATGATCCGCGCTTCTCCATCATTCATGGACCTTTTTCGGCGCTGGCTGACTATGTCGGCGAGCGCGATCTTACCGGCAAGATCGACGGGATTCTTCTCGATCTTGGCGTCTCTTCACCGCAGCTCGACGATGCTGAACGTGGCTTTTCCTTTATGCGCGACGGCCCGCTGGACATGCGGATGGACCCGACGCGCGGCCAGTCCGCCGCCGAGTGGCTGCAAACCGCGGAAGAAGCGGATATTGCCTGGGTACTGAAAACCTTTGGCGAAGAGCGTTTTGCGAAGCGCATCGCCCGCGCCATCGTTGAACGTAACCGCGAGCAGCCGATGACCCGTACCAAAGAGCTGGCGGAGGTGGTCGCGGCGGCAACACCGGTGAAGGACAAATTCAAACATCCCGCGACCCGTACCTTCCAGGCGGTGCGCATCTGGGTAAACAGTGAACTGGAGGAGATAGAGCAGGCGCTAAAAAGCTCGCTCAGCGTGCTGGCCCCGGGTGGGCGGCTTTCTGTCATCAGCTTCCACTCGCTGGAAGATCGCATTGTGAAACGCTTTATGCGCGAGCAAAGCCGCGGTCCGAAAGTGCCCGCCGGGATCCCGATGACGGAAGCGCAGCTCAGTAAACTGGGCGGCCGTGAGTTAAGAGCGTTAGGCAAGTTGATGCCGGGTGAAAAAGAGGTCGCAGAAAATCCTCGTGCCCGTAGTTCAGTTCTGCGCATTGCAGAGAGGACGAACGCATGATCAGCAGAGTGACAGAAGCCCTTAGCAAAGTGAAAGGATCGATAGGAAGCAACGAGCGCCATGCCTTGCCTGGCGTGATCGGTGACGATCTTTTGCGATTCGGGAAGCTGCCACTCTGCCTGTTCATTTGCATCATTGTGACGGCGGTGACGGTGGTAACGACCGCTCACCATACGCGGTTACTGACCGCGCAGCGTGAACAACTGGTTCTGGAGCGTGATGCGCTGGATATTGAATGGCGCAACCTGATCCTTGAAGAAAACGCGCTCGGCGACCATAGCCGGGTGGAACGGATCGCAACGGAAAAGCTGCAAATGCAGCATGTTGATCCCTCACAAGAAAATATCGTAGTCCAAAAATAAGGAACAGCGCGACGCATGAAAGCAATGCAGGAAACACGCTACGCAAAAGCATTCATGATGCATCAAGGCAGCAAGCACATGAATCTCCAGGCGCTTACACACGTAAGCGACCAGGAGACGTGTGCGCAGCCAACGCAGAGGCAGCTTGAAGCATGACGCGTATAAAAGCGAAACGCCAGGAAGAACAAACCAACTTTATCAGTTGGCGTTTTGCGTTGCTTTGCGGCTGCATTTTATTGGCGCTGGGTTTTCTGCTGGGCCGCGTGGCCTGGTTGCAGATTATCGCCCCGGATATGCTGGTGCGTCAGGGCGACATGCGTTCGCTGCGCGTCCAGGAAGTCGCCACTTCCCGCGGTATGATCACTGACCGTTCCGGGCGTCCGCTGGCGGTCAGCGTGCCGGTGAAAGCGATTTGGGCGGACCCGAAAGAAGTGCACGACGCGGGTGGCGTCAGCGTCGGGGATCGCTGGAAAGCGCTCTCCACCGCGCTTAATATCCCGCTCGATCAGCTGGCTGCCCGCATTAACGCCAACCCGAAAGGGCGCTTTATCTATCTGGCGCGTCAGCTCAACCCGGATATGGCCGACTACATCAAAAAGCTGAAGCTACCGGGCATTCATTTGCGTGAAGAATCACGTCGCTACTACCCTTCCGGCGAAGTGACCGCTCACCTCATCGGGTTCACCAACGTTGACAGCCAGGGTATCGAAGGCGTCGAAAAAAGCTTCGACAAATGGCTGACCGGCCAGCCTGGCGAACGTGTGGTGCGTAAAGACCGCTATGGCCGCGTGATTGAGGATATCTCCTCCACCGACAGCCAGGCGGCGCACAACCTGGCGCTGAGTATTGATGAGCGCCTGCAGGCGCTGGTTTATCGCGAGCTGAACAACGCGGTGGCGTTTAACAAAGCGGAATCCGGCAGCGCGGTGTTGGTGGATGTGAACACCGGCGAAGTCCTGGCGATGGCGAACAGCCCGTCCTACAACCCGAACAACCTCAGCGGTACGCCGAAAGACGCGATGCGTAACCGGACCATTACCGACGTTTTCGAACCGGGTTCCACCGTCAAACCGATGGTGGTCATGACGGCGCTCCAGCGGGGTATCGTCAACGAGAACACGGTGCTCAACACCATTCCCTATCGAATTAACGGTCACGAAATCAAAGACGTGGCGCGCTACAGCGAATTGACCCTGACCGGGGTTCTACAGAAGTCGAGTAACGTCGGTGTTTCTAAGCTGGCGTTAGCGATGCCGTCCTCAGCGTTAGTAGACACTTACTCACGTTTTGGGCTGGGAAAAGCGACCAATTTGGGGTTGGTCGGAGAACGCAGTGGCTTATATCCTCAAAAACAACGGTGGTCTGACATAGAGAGGGCCACCTTCTCTTTCGGCTACGGGCTAATGGTAACGCCGTTACAGTTAGCGCGAGTCTACGCAACCATCGGCAGCTACGGGGTTTACCGTCCGCTGTCGATCACCAAAGTTGATCCCCCTGTTCCGGGAGAACGCATCTTCCCGGAATCCATCGTGCGCACCGTCGTACATATGATGGAAAGCGTGGCCCTGCCGGGCGGTGGCGGCGTGAAAGCGGCAATTAAAGGTTATCGCATCGCGATTAAAACCGGGACGGCGAAAAAAGTCGGACCGGATGGCCGCTACATCAACAAATACATTGCTTATACCGCGGGCGTTGCGCCTGCGAGTCAGCCGCGCTTTGCGCTGGTTGTTGTTATCAACGATCCGCAGGCGGGTAAATACTACGGCGGCGCCGTGTCCGCGCCGGTCTTTGGTGCCATCATGGGCGGCGTACTGCGCACCATGAACATCGAGCCGGATGCGCTGGCCACGGGCGAAAAAAGTGAATTCGTAATTAATCAAGGCGAGGGAACAGGTGGCAGATCGTAATTTGCGCGACCTTCTTGCTCCGTGGGTACCAGGTTTACCTGCGAGAGAACTGCGAGAGATGACACTCGACAGCCGCGTGGCTGCTTCGGGCGATCTCTTTGTGGCAGTGAAAGGTCATCAGGCGGACGGGCGTCGATATATCCCGCAGGCGATAGCGCAAGGTGTGGCTGCCATTATTGCAGAAGCGAAAGAAGAGGCGACCGACGGCGAAGTTCGTGAAATGCACGGCGTACCGGTCATCTATCTGAGCCAACTGAACGAACGTTTATCTGCACTGGCTGGTCGCTTTTATCACGAACCCTCTGAAAACATGCGTCTGGTTGGCGTGACCGGCACCAACGGTAAAACCACCACCACACAATTGCTGGCGCAGTGGAGCCAACTGTTGGGCGAAACCAGCGCGGTGATGGGCACCGTCGGCAATGGCCTGTTGGGGAAAGTGATCCCGACTGAAAATACCACCGGGTCGGCGGTAGATGTGCAGCATGTCCTGGCGGGACTGGTCGATGAAGGCGCCACCTTTGGCGCAATGGAAGTCTCTTCGCACGGTCTGGTGCAGCATCGCGTGGCGGCGCTGAAATTCGCCGCGAGCGTCTTTACCAATCTCAGCCGCGATCACCTGGACTATCACGGTGACATGGAACAGTACGAAGCGGCAAAATGGCTGCTTTTCTCCACGCATCATTATGGTCAGGCCATTATCAACGCGGATGACGAAGTGGGTCGCCGCTGGCTGGCAAATCTGCCGGACGCGGTTGCCGTCTCGATGGAAGACCACATCAACCCGAACTGCCATGGCCGTTGGCTGAAGGCAGTCGACGTGAACTATCACGATAGCGGCGCGACGATTCGCTTTGCTTCAAGCTGGGGTGAAGGCGAAATCGAAAGCCGTCTGATGGGCGCCTTTAATGTCAGTAATCTGCTGTTGGCGCTGGCGACGCTGCTGGCGCTGGGCTATCCGCTGAGCGAACTGCTGAAAACCGCCGCGCGTTTGCAGCCGGTTTGCGGTCGCATGGAAGTGTTCAGCGCGCCGGGTAAAACCACCGTGGTGGTTGACTACGCCCACACCCCGGATGCGCTGGAAAAAGCGTTACAGGCGGCGCGTCTGCACTGTACCGGTCAGCTCTGGTGCGTCTTTGGCTGTGGCGGCGATCGCGACAAAGGTAAGCGTCCGCTGATGGGGGCGATCGCGGAAGAGTTTGCCGATGTGGTTGTCGTTACCGACGACAATCCACGTACCGAAGAACCGCGCGCTATTATCGATGACATTCTGGCGGGAATGCTGGATGCCGGACACGCCCGGGTGATGGAAGGCCGCGCCGAGGCGGTCACGAACGCCATTATGCAGGCGAAAGAAAACGACGTGGTGCTGGTAGCGGGTAAAGGTCATGAAGATTACCAAATCATCGGCACGCAGCGTCTCGACTATTCTGACCGCGTAACCGCAGCGCGGCTGCTGGGGGTTATCGCATGATTAGCGTAACGCTCAGTCAACTTGCCGGCATCCTTAACGGCAAACTGAAAGGGGACGATCTGACCCTCGACGCCGTGACCACCGATACGCGCAAACTGACGCCGGGCTGCCTGTTTGTGGCGCTGAAAGGCGAACGCTTTGACGCCCATGATTTTGCCGCCCAGGCGAAAGAGGGCGGAGCGGGGGCGCTGCTGGTCAGCCGTCCGCTGGACTGTGACTTGCCGCAGCTTGTCGTTCAGGACACCCGTCTGGCGTTTGGCGAACTGGCCGCGTGGGTTCGCGCGCAGGTACCGGCTCGCGTAGTCGCGCTGACCGGTTCCTCCGGCAAAACCTCCGTCAAAGAGATGGCCGCCGCTATTCTGAGCCAGTGTGGCAAAACCTTATACACCGCAGGCAATCTTAATAATGATATCGGCGTACCGATGACGCTGCTGCGGTTAACCGAAGAATATGACTTTGCCGTTATTGAATTAGGCGCCAATCACCAGGGCGAAATTGCGTGGACCGTCAGCCTGACGCGACCAGAAGCGGCGCTGGTCAATAATCTGGCTGCCGCGCATCTTGAGGGCTTCGGCTCTCTGGCGGGCGTGGCGAAGGCGAAAGGCGAAATCTATACCGGTCTGCCGGAAAACGGCATTGCCATTATGAACGCTGATAACAACGACTGGCTGAACTGGCAAAGCGTGATTGGCGACCGTAAAGTCTGGCGCTTTTCCCCGAATGCCGCCAACAGCGATTTTACCGCGACCAACATCCATGTGACCTCGCACGGTACGGAGTTCACCCTCCAGACGCCGGTGGGGGGCATTGATGTGCTGTTGCCGCTGCCGGGGCGTCACAACATCGCCAATGCGCTGGCGGCAGCGTCGCTGGCGATGGCTGTCGGCGCGCCGCTGGAGGCGATCAAATCCGGCCTCGCGGATCTGAAAGCGGTGCCGGGACGTCTGTTCCCGGTTCAGTTGGCAGAAAACAAGCTGCTGCTGGATGATTCCTACAACGCTAACGTCGGATCAATGACCGCCGCCGTACAGGTCCTGGCCGAAATGCCGGGCTACCGCGTACTGGTGGTGGGCGATATGGCGGAGCTGGGCGCAGAAAGCGAAGCGTGCCATGTGCAGGTCGGCACTGCCGCGCGCGCGGCGGGGATCGACAGTGTACTGAGTACAGGAAAACTGAGCCATGCCATCAGCGAGGCCAGCGGCACAGGCGAGCATTTCGCGGACAAATCCGCGCTGATCGCCCGTCTGAAGGCGCTGATTGCAGAGCAGCAGATCATTACCATTTTAGTGAAGGGTTCACGTAGTGCCGCCATGGAAGAGGTAGTACGCGCATTACAGGAGAATGGAACATGTTAGTTTGGCTGGCCGAACATTTGGTCAAATATTATTCCGGCTTCAACGTCTTTTCCTATCTGACGTTTCGCGCCATCGTCAGCCTGCTGACCGCGCTGTTCATCTCCTTATGGATGGGCCCGCGCATGATTGCCCGTTTGCAAAAGCTCTCCTTCGGTCAGGTCGTGCGTAACGACGGTCCGGAATCTCACTTCAGCAAGCGTGGGACGCCGACGATGGGCGGTATTATGATCCTGACGGCGATTGTGATTTCCGTGCTGCTGTGGGCTTATCCGTCCAACCCGTACGTCTGGTGTGTACTGGTTGTGCTGATTGGCTACGGCATTATTGGTTTTGTTGACGACTACCGCAAAGTGGTGCGTAAAGACACCAAAGGGCTGATTGCCCGCTGGAAGTATTTCTGGATGTCGGTGATTGCGCTGGGTGTGGCATTCGCCCTGTATCTCGCCGGGAAAGATACGCCTGCCACCGAGCTGGTGGTGCCGTTCTTTAAAGACGTCATGCCGCAGTTGGGCCTGTTCTACGTCCTGCTGGCGTATTTCGTGATTGTGGGGACGGGGAATGCGGTGAACCTGACCGACGGTCTGGATGGCTTAGCCATTATGCCTACCGTCTTCGTCGCCGCGGGATTTGCCCTGGTGGCGTGGGCGACCGGTAACATGAATTTCGCCAACTATCTGCATATTCCGTATCTGCGTCATGCGGGGGAACTGGTGATCGTCTGTACGGCGATAGTCGGCGCGGGATTAGGTTTCCTGTGGTTCAATACTTACCCGGCGCAGGTCTTTATGGGCGATGTCGGTTCGCTGGCGCTGGGCGGCGCGCTGGGGATTATTGCTGTGCTGCTGCGTCAGGAGTTCCTGCTGGTGATTATGGGCGGCGTGTTTGTCGTGGAAACCCTGTCGGTTATCCTGCAGGTCGGCTCCTTTAAACTGCGCGGACAGCGTATTTTCCGCATGGCGCCGATTCATCACCATTATGAACTGAAAGGCTGGCCGGAACCGCGCGTGATTGTGCGCTTCTGGATTATTTCGCTGATGCTGGTGCTGATTGGCCTGGCAACGCTGAAGGTACGTTAATCATGGCTGATTACCAGGGCAAAAACGTCGTCATTATCGGTCTGGGGCTTACCGGACTCTCTTGCGTGGACTTTTTTCTTGCCCGCGGCGTGACTCCTCGCGTGATGGACACCCGGGCGACGCCGCCGGGGCTGGATAAACTACCCGAAGCGGTTGAGCGCCACATTGGCAGCCTGAATGAAGACTGGCTGCTGGCGGCGGATCTGATTGTCGCCAGCCCTGGTATTGCCCTGGCGCACCCGGCGCTGAGCGCCGCCGCCGACGCAGGCGTGGAAATTGTCGGCGATATTGAACTGTTCTGCCGTGAAGCGCAGGCGCCGATTGTGGCGATTACTGGCTCGAACGGCAAAAGTACGGTCACCACGCTGGTGGGCGAGATGGCGAAAGCGGCAGGCGTAAACGTCGGCGTCGGCGGCAATATCGGCCTGCCCGCGTTGATGCTGCTGGATGCCGAGCGCGAACTGTACGTTCTGGAATTGTCCAGTTTCCAACTGGAAACCACCTGCAGTCTGCAGGCGGTGGCGGCGACGATCCTCAACGTGACTGAAGATCATATGGATCGCTATCCGTTTGGTCTGCAGCAGTACCGCGCGGCGAAACTGCGCGTCTATGAGAACGCCAAAGTGTGCGTCGTCAATGCTGACGATGCGCTGACCATGCCGGTGCGCGGCGCCGATGCGCGTTGCGTCAGCTTCGGCGTAAACATGGGTGACTACCACCTTAACCGCCAGCAGGGCGAAACCTGGCTGCGGGTGAAAGGCGAAAAAGTGCTGAACGTGAAAGAGATGAAACTCAGCGGGCAGCACAATTATACCAATGCCCTGGCGGCGCTGGCGCTGGCGGACGCCGCAGGTTTACCGCGCGCCAGCAGCCTGAAAGCCCTGACCACCTTTACCGGCCTGGCGCATCGCTTCCAGCTGGCATTGGAGCACAACGGGGTGCGCTGGATCAACGATTCGAAAGCCACCAACGTGGGCAGTACCGAGGCGGCGCTGAACGGGCTGCACGTTGATGGCACACTGCATCTGCTGCTGGGCGGCGACGGCAAGTCGGCGGATTTTTCGTCGCTTGCGCGCTACCTCGACGGCGATCGCGTGCGGCTGTACTGCTTTGGTCGCGATGGGGCGCAGCTTGCCGCGCTGCGTCCGGAGATCGCCGAACAGACAGAAACCCTGGAAGAAGCAATGCGCCTGCTGGCGCCGCGCGTGAAGTCGGGTGATATGGTTCTGCTCTCTCCGGCCTGCGCCAGCCTCGACCAGTTTAAGAATTTTGAGCAACGGGGTGATGTCTTTACCCGTCTGGCGAAGGAGTTAGGTTGATGCGTTTATCTCTCCCTCGCCTGAGACTGCCGCGCCTGCCGGGATTTGGCATCCTGGGCTGGATCTTTGCGGCGCTGAAAGGCTGGGTGATGGGCTCGCGGGATAAAGACACCGACAGCCTGGTGATGTATGACCGTATGCTGCTGTGGCTGACTTTTGGCCTGGCGGCGATCGGTTTCGTGATGGTGACTTCGGCATCTATGCCGGTAGGCCAGCGTCTGGCGGGCGATCCGTTCCTGTTTGCCAAACGTGACGCGCTCTATATTTTACTGGCATTTTGTCTGGCGATGATCACGCTACGCCTGCCGATGGAGTTCTGGCAGCGCTACAGCACCACGATGCTGATCGCCTCGATCATCATGCTGTTGATCGTACTGGTGGTCGGCAGCTCGGTGAACGGGGCATCGCGCTGGATTGCGCTCGGGCCGCTGCGTATTCAGCCGGCGGAATTCACCAAGCTGTCGTTGTTCTGTTACCTGGCGAATTATCTGGTGCGCAAGGTTGACGAAGTGCGGAACAACCTGCGCGGCTTTTTAAAACCGATGGGCGTGATCCTCGTACTGGCGGTATTGCTGCTGGCGCAGCCTGACCTCGGCACCGTTGTGGTGCTGTTCGTCACCACGCTGGCGATGCTTTTTCTGGCCGGGGCGAAGCTGTGGCAGTTCATCGCCATCATCGGCATGGGGATTTCGGCGGTCGTGCTGCTGATCCTCGCAGAACCGTATCGTATTCGCCGCGTGACTTCGTTCTGGAACCCGTGGGAAGACCCATTCGGTAGCGGTTATCAGCTCACTCAGTCTCTGATGGCGTTTGGTCGCGGGGAAGTCTGGGGACAAGGGCTGGGTAACTCAGTACAGAAACTGGAGTATTTGCCGGAAGCGCATACCGACTTCATCTTCGCCATTATTGGGGAAGAACTGGGTTATATCGGTGTGGTACTGGCACTTTTAATGGTATTCTTCGTCGCTTTTCGCGCGATGTCGATTGGCCGTAAGGCGTTACAGATTGACCACCGCTTTTCCGGCTTTTTGGCTTGCTCTATCGGGATCTGGTTTAGTTTCCAGGCGCTGGTTAACGTGGGGGCCGCGGCGGGGATGCTGCCAACCAAAGGTCTGACGCTGCCGCTTATCAGCTACGGTGGCTCAAGTCTGTTGATTATGTCGACGGCAATCATGATGTTGCTGCGAATTGATTATGAAACACGTCTGGAAAAAGCCCAGGCGTTTACACGAGGTTTACGATGAGGGGTCAGGCGAAGCGGTTGATGGTGATGGCGGGCGGTACCGGCGGACATGTGTTCCCGGGGCTGGCGGTCGCGCACCATTTAATGGCTCAGGGCTGGGATGTTCGCTGGCTGGGCACCGCAGACCGTATGGAAGCGGATTTAGTTCCAAAGCACGGAATTGACATTGATTTCATCCGCATCTCCGGGCTGCGCGGGAAAGGCGTCAACGCGCTGCTGGCCGCGCCGCTGCGTATTTTCAATGCGTGGCGTCAGGCGCGCGCGATCATGAAGTCATTTAAGCCTGACGTCGTGCTGGGGATGGGCGGCTATGTTTCCGGCCCCGGCGGCCTTGCCGCGTGGTCATTGGGTATTCCGGTGGTGCTGCACGAACAAAACGGCATTGCCGGGCTAACCAATAAATGGCTGGCGAAAATTGCCACCAAGGTTATGCAGGCTTTCCCGGGCGCGTTCCCGAATGCGGAAGTGGTAGGGAACCCGGTTCGGACTGACGTGCTGGCGTTACCGCTGCCGCAGGATCGCCTTTCAGGGCGTGTTGGCCCGATTCGCATACTGGTGGTCGGTGGTTCCCAGGGGGCGCGCGTACTGAATCAAACGCTGCCGCAGGTTGCCGCGAAACTCGGTAATGCCGTGACCATCTGGCATCAAAGCGGAAAAGGTGGGCAGCAGACGGTCAAACAGGCTTACGCCAGCGCCGGGCAACCGCAGCATAAAGTGACTGAATTTATAGATGATATGGCCGCCGCTTACGCATGGGCCGATGTGGTGGTATGTCGTTCAGGCGCCCTGACGGTCAGTGAGATCGCCGCAGCCGGTTTACCTGCGCTGTTTGTGCCGTTCCAGCACAAAGACCGGCAGCAGTACTGGAATGCGCTACCGCTGGAAAAAGCGGGCGCCGCTAAAATCCTTGAGCAGCCGCAGTTTACCGTGGATGCCGTTGTGAACACCCTGTCCGGGTGGGATCGGGACGTATTACTGGAGATGGCGCAACGCGCGCGCGCGACGGCCATCCCGGATGCCACTGAACGGGTGGCGAAAGAAGTCAGCCTGGCAGCCCGGGCTTAACCCTCGCAGCGCGTGTTGCGCTGCACGAATTTTTTGAAGTAGTTAATGGCGTAAAGAATGAATACACAACAACTGGCAAAACTGCGTTCCATCGTGCCCGAAATGCGTCGCGTTCGGCACATTCACTTTGTCGGCATCGGTGGTGCCGGTATGGGCGGTATTGCCGAAGTTCTGGCTAACGAAGGTTATCAGATCAGTGGTTCCGACTTAGCGCCAAACCCGGTGACGCAGCAGCTTACCAATCTGGGAGCGACGATTTACTTTAACCATCGTCCGGAAAACGTGCTCGACGCCAGCGTGGTGGTGGTCTCCAGCGCGATCTCCGCCGATAACCCGGAGATCGTGGCGGCGCATGAAGCGCGCATACCGGTGATCCGCCGCGCGGAGATGCTGGCGGAGCTGATGCGTTTTCGTCATGGTATCGCAATTGCCGGGACGCACGGCAAAACAACCACCACCGCGATGGTTTCCAGCATATACGCGGAAGCGGGCCTGGACCCCACCTTTGTCAACGGCGGTCTGGTGAAAGCGGCGGGCGTGCATGCGCGTCTCGGGCATAGCCGTTATCTGATTGCGGAAGCAGATGAGAGCGACGCATCGTTCCTGCACCTGCAACCGATGGTGGCGATTGTCACTAACATCGAAGCCGATCATATGGATACCTACCATGGCGACTTCGAAAATTTAAAGCAGACGTTCATTAATTTCCTGCATAACCTGCCGTTTTATGGTCGTGCGGTGATGTGCGTTGACGACCCGGTGATCCGCGAGCTGTTGCCGCGCGTCGGGCGTCAGACCACGACTTACGGCTTTAGCGATGATGCTGACGTTCGCGTGGAAGATTATCAGCAGATCGGTCCGCAGGGGCATTTTACGTTGCTGCGTCAGGGGATGCCTGAGCTGCGTGTAACCCTGAACGCACCGGGGCGTCATAATGCGTTGAACGCCGCGGCTGCCGTGGCGGTGGCGACGGAAGAGGGCATTGCCGACGACGCTATTTTACGCGCGCTGGAAAGTTTCCAGGGCACCGGTCGCCGCTTCGACTTCCTCGGGGAATTCCCGCTTGAGCCAGTAAATGGCAAGGCCGGAACGGCGATGTTGGTGGATGATTACGGTCATCACCCGACGGAAGTGGACGCGACTATCAAAGCCGCTCGCGCGGGCTGGCCGGATAAAAACCTGGTGATGCTGTTTCAGCCGCACCGCTTTACGCGTACCCGCGATCTGTACGACGACTTTGCCAACGTGCTGACTCAGGTTGACGCACTGTTGATGCTGGATGTGTATGCCGCCGGGGAAACGCCGATTCCGGGCGCTGACAGCCGTTCGCTGTGCCGCACGATTCGCGGGCGCGGTAAGATCGACCCGATTCTGGTTCCCGATCCGGCGCAGGTCGCTGAAATGCTGGCGCCGGTCTTAACCGGCAATGATTTAATTCTGGTGCAGGGTGCGGGAAATATCGGCAAAATCGCGCGTTCCTTAGCTGAAATCAAACTGAAGCCGCAAATTCAGGAGGACGAGCATCATGGCTGATAAAATCGCGGTCCTGCTGGGGGGGACATCCGCTGAACGTGACGTGTCGCTGAATTCCGGCGCGGCGGTGCTCGCCGGGTTGCGTGAAGGCGGCGTGGATGCGCATCCTGTCGATCCGAAAGAGACCGACGTGACGCAACTGAAAGCGATGGGGTTTCAGAAAGTCTTTATCGCGCTGCACGGTCGTGGGGGCGAAGACGGTACTTTACAGGGATTGTTGGAGTTGATCGGCCTGCCGTATACCGGTAGCGGCGTGATGGCTTCTGCCATCTCCATGGATAAATTGCGCAGTAAATTGCTGTGGCAGGGCGCGGGGTTACCCGTTGCGCCATGGGTGGCGCTGACTCGCACCCAGTTTGAGAAAGGCCTCAGCGAGGCGGTCGTCACGGAAATTTCTGCGCTCGGTTTACCGCTGATCGTGAAGCCCAGCCGCGAAGGTTCCAGCGTCGGCATGTCGAAAGTTTCGGAATATGATGGTTTACATAGCGCCTTAGCGCTGGCATTTCAGCATGATGAAGAAGTATTGATTGAAAAATGGCTTAGCGGACCGGAATTTACCGTCGCGATACTGGGTGAAGAAATTTTACCGTCGATACGTATCCAACCCGCCGGAACCTTCTATGATTATGAGGCGAAGTATCTCTCTGATGAGACACAATATTTCTGCCCGGCGGGTCTGGAATCCGATCAGGAGACCCATTTGCGCGCTTTAGTGCAAAAAGCATGGTCAACGTTAGGTTGCGAAGGTTGGGGGCGTATTGACGCCATGCTGGATAGCGATGGGCAGTTTTATCTGCTGGAAGCGAATACCTCACCGGGTATGACCAGTCACAGTCTGGTGCCGATGGCGGCGCGACAGGCCGGGATGAGCTTCTCGCAGTTAGTGGTACGTATTCTGGAGTTGGCGGACTGATATGTCGCAGGCGGCGCTGAACACGCGAAACAGTGACGAAGAGGTGTCTTCATCACGTCGCAATAATGGAACGCGTCTTGCAGGAATTTTATTTCTGCTGACGGTGCTGTGTACCGTGTTTGTCAGCGGCTGGGTGGTGTTGGGCTGGATGGAAGACGCGCAGCGTTTACCGCTGTCAAAACTGGTGTTAACCGGCGAGCGGCACTACACGAAAAATGATGATATCCGGCAGTCAATTCTGGCGCTGGGCGCGCCCGGCACCTTCATGACGCAGGATGTCAATATCATTCAGAACCAGATTGAACGCCTGCCGTGGATCAAGCAGGCCAGCGTCAGAAAGCAATGGCCCGATGAATTGAAGATTCATCTGGTTGAATATGTGCCGATAGCGCGTTGGAATGATCAGCATATGGTGGACGCCGAAGGAAATGCTTTCAGCGTGCCGTCAGAACGTACCAGCAAACAGGTCCTGCCGATGCTGTATGGCCCGGAAGGCAGCGCAAGTGAAGTGTTGCAGGGCTATCGCGAGATGGGACAGATACTGGCGAAGGACAGATTTACTCTGAAGGAAGCGGCGATGACCGCACGTCGTTCCTGGCAGTTGACGCTGAATAACGATATTAAGCTCAACCTTGGCAGGGGCGACACGATGAAACGTTTGGCTCGCTTTGTAGAACTCTATCCGGTTTTACAGCAGCAGGCGCAAACCGATGGCAAACGGATTAGCTACGTTGATTTGCGTTATGACTCAGGTGCGGCAGTAGGGTGGGCGCCCTTACCGCCTGAGGAATCTACTCAGCAACAGAATCAGGCACAGGCAGAACAACAATGATCAAGGCGACGGACAGAAAACTGGTAGTTGGACTGGAGATTGGCACCGCGAAGGTTGCCGCTTTAGTAGGGGAAGTTCTGCCCGACGGTATGGTCAATATCATTGGCGTGGGCAGTTGCCCGTCGCGCGGTATGGATAAAGGCGGGGTTAATGACCTTGAGTCGGTAGTGAAGTGCGTACAGCGCGCTATCGACCAGGCAGAACTGATGGCGGATTGCCAGATTTCCTCTGTGTATCTGGCGCTTTCCGGCAAGCACATTAGCTGTCAGAATGAAATCGGCATGGTGCCGATTTCCGAAGAAGAAGTGACGCAGGAAGACGTGGAAAACGTCGTGCATACCGCGAAGTCGGTGCGCGTACGCGATGAGCACCGTGTGCTGCACGTGATTCCGCAGGAATATGCGATTGACTATCAGGAAGGCATCAAAAATCCTGTCGGTCTTTCCGGGGTTCGAATGCAGGCGAAAGTGCATTTGATCACCTGCCACAACGATATGGCAAAAAACATTGTGAAAGCCGTTGAACGTTGTGGCCTGAAAGTTGACCAACTGATATTTGCCGGCCTGGCGGCCAGTTATTCCGTATTGACGGAAGATGAACGTGAACTGGGCGTCTGCGTCGTGGATATCGGGGGTGGTACAATGGATATCGCCGTTTATACTGGCGGGGCGTTGCGCCATACCAAGGTGATACCTTATGCAGGTAACGTGGTCACCAGCGACATTGCCTACGCTTTCGGTACACCGCCAAGCGACGCCGAAGCGATCAAAGTTCGCCATGGCTGCGCGTTGGGTTCCATCGTCGGTAAAGACGAAAGCGTTGAAGTGCCGAGCGTGGGCGGTCGTCCGCCGCGCAGTCTGCAGCGACAAACGCTGGCGGAGGTTATTGAGCCGCGCTACACCGAGCTGCTCAACCTGGTCAACGAAGAAATATTGCAATTACAGGAACAGCTTCGCCAGCAGGGGGTGAAACATCATCTTGCGGCGGGGATTGTGTTAACCGGTGGCGCAGCGCAGATCGAAGGTCTTGCTGCCTGCGCCCAGCGCGTGTTCCATACGCAGGTGCGTATCGGTGCGCCGCTGAATATTACTGGTCTGACGGATTACGCTCAGGAGCCGTATTACTCGACGGCGGTGGGGCTGCTTCACTACGGGAAAGAGTCCCACTTAAATGGTGAAGCTGAAGTAGAAAAACGCGTAACAGCTTCGGTCGGCTCGTGGATCAAGCGTATCAACAGCTGGCTGCGTAAAGAGTTTTAATTTTTTTATGAGACCGGCGAAAATTACGGTCTCAGGCGACAGGCACAACGGAGAGAGAGATTATGTTTGAACCAATGGAATTAACCAACGACGCGGTGATTAAAGTCATCGGCGTCGGTGGCGGCGGTGGTAATGCCGTTGAGCACATGGTGCGCGAGCGCATTGAGGGTGTCGAATTCTTCGCAGTGAACACTGACGCGCAAGCGTTACGTAAAACTGCGGTTGGCCAGACCATTCAGATTGGTAGCGGAATCACCAAAGGTCTGGGCGCCGGCGCAAACCCGGAAGTGGGGCGCAACGCAGCGGATGAAGACCGTGAAGCCTTGCGTGCCGCGCTGGATGGCGCAGACATGGTGTTTATCGCCGCGGGCATGGGCGGCGGTACCGGTACTGGCGCCGCGCCAGTGGTTGCTGAAGTCGCAAAAGATTTAGGCATTCTGACCGTTGCCGTGGTGACCAAGCCTTTCAACTTTGAAGGCAAAAAGCGCATGGCCTTTGCGGAGCAGGGGATCACTGAGCTGTCCAAGCATGTGGACTCGCTGATCACCATTCCGAACGACAAGCTGCTGAAAGTGCTGGGTCGCGGTATTTCTCTGCTTGACGCGTTTGGCGCGGCGAACGATGTGCTGAAAGGCGCGGTGCAGGGTATCGCAGAGCTGATCACCCGTCCGGGTCTGATGAACGTCGACTTTGCGGATGTGCGCACGGTGATGTCCGAAATGGGCTACGCGATGATGGGCTCCGGCGTGGCAAGCGGTGAAGACCGCGCGGAAGAAGCGGCTGAAATGGCGATTTCTTCTCCACTGTTGGAAGATATCGATCTGTCTGGCGCGCGCGGCGTGCTGGTTAACATCACCGCGGGCTTCGACCTGCGTCTGGATGAGTTCGAAACCGTGGGGAACACCATCCGTGCGTTTGCTTCGGATAACGCGACCGTGGTTATCGGTACTTCTCTGGACCCGGATATGAACGACGAACTGCGCGTTACCGTCGTGGCGACCGGAATTGGTATGGACAAACGTCCGGAAATCACGCTGGTGACCAACAAACAGGTACAGCAGCCGGTACTGGATCGTTACCAGCAGCACGGCATGGCGCCGCTGACCCAGGAGCAGAAGCCAGCCGCAAAAGTGGTAAACGACAATACGCCGCAGACCGCGAAAGAGCCGGATTATCTGGATATTCCTGCCTTCCTGCGTAAGCAAGCTGATTAAGAATTAGCTGGAAGTTGGGATTCGCGGCTCTTTGTGCTAAACTGGCCCACCGAATGTATAGTACACTTCGGTTGGATAGGTAATTTGGCGAGATTATACGATGATCAAACAAAGGACACTTAAACGTATCGTTCAGGCGACTGGCGTCGGTTTACATACCGGCAAGAAAGTCACCCTGACCTTACGCCCTGCGCCGGCCAACACCGGGGTCATCTATCGTCGCACCGACTTGAATCCACCGGTAGATTTTCCGGCCGATGCCAAATCTGTGCGTGATACCATGCTCTGTACGTGTCTGGTCAACGAGCATGATGTACGGATTTCAACCGTTGAGCACCTGAATGCGGCGCTGGCGGGTTTAGGTATCGATAACATCGTTATTGAAGTCGATGCTCCGGAAATCCCGATCATGGATGGCAGCGCTGCGCCGTTCGTCTACCTGCTCCTTGACGCCGGTATCGAAGAACTGAAAAGCGCGAAGAAATTTGTTCGCATCAAAGAGACCGTTCGCGTCGAAGATGGCGACAAGTGGGCTGAGTTCAAGCCATACAATGGTTTTACGTTGGATTTCACCATCGACTTTAACCATCCGGCGATCGACTCCAGCACGCAGCGCTATGCGATGAACTTCTCTGCTGACGCGTTTATGCGTCAGATCAGCCGCGCGCGTACTTTCGGCTTCATGCGTGATATCGAATATCTGCAGTCCCGCGGCCTGTGCCTGGGCGGCAGCTTCGATTGTGCCATCGTTGTTGACGATTATCGCGTACTGAACGAAGACGGCCTGCGTTTTGAAGACGAATTCGTTCGTCACAAAATGCTTGACGCGATTGGTGACTTGTTCATGTGTGGTCACAACATTATTGGTGCATTTACCGCTTATAAGTCCGGTCATGCATTGAATAACAAATTGTTGCAGGCTGTTCTGGCAAAACAGGAAGCCTGGGAATATGTGACCTTCGAAGACGACGCAGAACTGCCGTTGGCTTTCAAAGCACCATCGACCGTACTGGCATAACGACACGCGTTGTCGCATAAATTCGACTGGTAAATCTGGCACTCTCTCCGGCCAGGTAAGCCAGTCGTTTTTTTTTTGCTCGTTGAGCGGGCCGGTATGGGTAACAGACTTTCTTCAATGTCAAAACCCATTCTGCACTAAAATGCTGTGCGAACGCTGGTTTCTTAAGCGTTTTTAACCGTATCTTCTCATCAATACTGCTGTAGTACCTGAGCATTAATGATAAGATTTGTGCGCAAAAAACGTTTGAATAACATTTATGGGATGGCTTTAACGTGAGTGGAATACTGACGCGTTGGCGACAGTTAGGTAGACGCTATTTCTGGCCGCATCTCTTATTAGGGATGGTCGCGGCGAGTCTTGGCCTGCCTGCGCTCAGCAATGCCGCGGAACCCAACACGCCAGCTAAAGCGGCGGCCAGTCGCCACGATCAACAGGTCAGCGTTAATTTCAGCCAGCTTGCTTTGCTGGAAGCCTCCAACCGTCGGCCTAATTTTACTGTCGATTACTGGCATCAGCACGCCATCCGCACCGTTATCCGCCATCTCTCCTTCGCCATGGCGCCGCAGGCATTGCCCGTGGTCGAAGAGCCGTCGCCGCTTCAGGCGCATCATTTAGCCTTACTGAACACGCTCAGCGCGCTGCTGACTCAGGAAGGCACGCCCGCTGCGACTCCGCAGCGCGTCGCGTACGCCCATTTCATGCCGCTGGCCGTCTTTACCGTTCCTGCCTGGATAAGCCAGGCGCAGGGTATTCGTGCCGGTCCTCAACGCCTCAGCTAAAAACAGAAAACCTTCCTCTGATAATTATGACTCCGCTGTGCGGGGCGTTTGAGATTTTAATATGCTAATCAAATTGTTAACTAAAGTATTCGGTAGCCGTAACGATCGCACGCTGCGTCGTATGCGTAAAGTGGTCGGCGTGATCAACGCCATGGAACCGGAAATGGAAAAACTCACCGACGAAGAGCTGAAAGCCAAGACCGGAGAGTTCCGTGCGCGTCTCGAGAAAGGCGCTAGCGTGGAAAGCTTGATCCCGGAAGCGTTCGCCGTGGTGCGTGAAGCGAGCAAGCGCGTATTCGGTATGCGTCACTTCGACGTGCAGTTGCTCGGTGGTATGGTTCTGAACGATCGCTGCATCGCAGAAATGCGTACCGGCGAGGGTAAAACACTGACCGCAACGCTGCCCGCCTACCTGAACGCGCTGAGCGGAAAGGGCGTACACGTGGTGACAGTGAACGATTATCTGGCGCAGCGTGACGCCGAAAACAACCGTCCGCTGTTTGAATTCCTCGGCATGACCGTCGGCATTAACCTGCCGGGTATGCCTGCGCCCGCCAAGCGCGAAGCCTACGCCGCTGACATCACCTACGGCACCAATAACGAATACGGTTTTGACTACCTGCGTGACAACATGGCGTTCAGCCCTGAAGAACGCGTCCAACGCAAACTGCACTATGCGCTGGTGGATGAGGTTGACTCCATCCTGATCGACGAAGCGCGTACTCCGCTGATCATTTCCGGTCCGGCTGAAGACAGCTCGGAAATGTACAAGAAAGTGAACAAAATCATCCCACACCTGATTCGTCAGGAAAAAGAGGACTCCGACACCTTCCAGGGTGAGGGACACTTCTCGGTGGATGAAAAAGCGCGCCAGGTTAACCTGACCGAACGCGGTCTGGTGCTGATTGAAGAACTGCTGGTAAAAGAAGGCATTATGGATGAAGGCGAGTCGCTGTACTCTCCGGGCAACATCATGCTGATGCATCACGTTACCGCCGCGCTGCGCGCGCACGCGCTGTTTACCCGCGACGTTGATTACATCGTTAAAGACGGTGAAGTCATTATCGTTGACGAACACACCGGGCGTACTATGCAGGGGCGTCGCTGGTCTGATGGTCTGCACCAGGCGGTTGAAGCCAAAGAAGGCGTGGACATCCAGAACGAGAACCAGACGCTGGCTTCGATTACCTTCCAGAACTACTTCCGTCTGTATGAAAAACTGGCCGGTATGACCGGTACGGCAGATACCGAAGCGTTCGAATTCAGCTCCATTTACAAGCTGGACACCGTGGTGGTGCCGACCAACCGTCCGATGATCCGTAAAGATATGCCGGATCTGGTCTACATGACCGAAGCGGAAAAAATTCAGGCGATCATTGAAGATATTAAAGAGCGTACCGCAAAAGGCCAGCCGGTGTTGGTGGGAACCATCTCGATTGAGAAATCGGAAGTGGTGTCTAATGAACTGACGAAAGCGGGCATCAAACATAACGTCCTGAACGCCAAGTTCCACGCCAACGAAGCGGCTATCGTTGCCCAGGCGGGGTATCCGGCAGCCGTGACCATCGCGACCAACATGGCGGGTCGTGGTACGGATATCATGCTGGGCGGCAGCTGGCAGGCGGAAGTCGCCGCGCTGGAAAATCCGACGCCAGAACAAATTGCGCAGATCAAAGCAGACTGGCAGGTGCGTCATGATGCCGTACTGGCTGCGGGCGGTCTGCATATTATTGGTACAGAGCGTCACGAATCCCGTCGTATCGATAACCAGCTGCGCGGTCGTTCGGGCCGTCAGGGGGATGCGGGTTCTTCCCGTTTCTACCTGTCAATGGAAGATGCGCTGATGCGTATCTTCGCCTCTGACCGCGTGTCCGGCATGATGCGTAAGCTCGGCATGAAACCGGGTGAAGCCATCGAGCATCCGTGGGTAACCAAAGCTATTGCTAACGCCCAGCGCAAAGTGGAAAGCCGTAACTTCGACATTCGTAAACAGTTACTGGAATACGATGACGTCGCCAACGATCAGCGTCGCGCGATCTACACCCAGCGTAACGAACTGCTGGATGTCTCTGATGTGAGCGAAACCATTAACAGCATTCGCGAGGATGTGTTTAAAGCAACCATCGATGCTTACATTCCGCCGCAGTCGCTGGAAGAAATGTGGGATATCCCTGGCCTGCAGGAACGTCTGAAAAATGACTTCGACCTGGACATGCCGATCGCGGAGTGGCTGGATAAAGAGCCGGAACTGCACGAAGAGACCCTGCGCGAGCGTATTCTTGCGCAGGCTATCGAGGTGTATCAGCGTAAAGAAGAAGTGGTCGGCGCTGAGATGATGCGTCACTTCGAAAAAGGCGTGATGTTGCAGACGCTCGACTCCCTGTGGAAAGAACACCTGGCGGCGATGGACTATCTGCGTCAGGGTATCCACCTGCGCGGCTATGCGCAGAAAGATCCGAAGCAGGAATATAAGCGTGAGTCCTTTGCGATGTTCGCCGCGATGCTGGAATCGCTGAAGTATGAAGTGATCAGCACGCTGAGTAAGGTCCAGGTACGTATGCCGGAAGAAGTGGAAGCGATGGAGCAGCAGCGTCGCGAAGAAGCGGAACGTCTGGCGCAGATGCAACAGCTGAGCCATCAGGACGACGATAGCGCAGCAGCGGCTGATCTGGCAGCGCAAACCGGCGAACGCAAAGTTGGCCGTAACGATCCGTGCCCGTGCGGTTCCGGCAAGAAATACAAACAGTGCCATGGCCGCCTGAGCTGAGCCCAGGCATCATTGCCGGGTAACGCTACGTTTATCCGGTCAACGGTAAGTGACCAACAAAAAGGCGCGGGAGACTGCGCCTTTTTTATGGATGGGACAAGATGAAAACACTGCACATCGCGGTCGGGATTATCCGTAATCCGCAAAATGAAATTTTTATCACCCAGCGCGCCGCTGATGCGCATATGGCGAATAAGCTGGAATTTCCCGGAGGAAAGTTTGAAACGGGTGAAACGCCGGAGCAAGCCCTGAGCCGGGAGTTACAGGAAGAGGTGGGGATTACCCCGACGACCGTCACGCTGTTTGAGAAGCTGGAATATCAATTTCCGGACCGGCATGTCACCCTGTGGTTCTGGCTGGTGGAAGCCTGGCTGGGAGAGCCGTGGGGCAAGGAAGGTCAACCAGGCAAGTGGGTTGCTATTGAGGCGCTCAGGGAAGATGATTTTCCACCCGCTAACGAACCGGTCATTGCGAAGCTAAAACACGCTTTTCAGGGGTGAACACTTTTGTAGGCCGGATAAGCACACTGAATTGCGCCATCCGACCTCCAGGCGACGGTTACTGTTTTTCTTCGCTCCAGTCGTCGCTGTCTGACAAATCGCCGCTGCTCGGAATGCGTTTTTCCTCGGCGGCCCATTCTCCCAGATCGATTAACTGACAGCGTTTACTACAGAATGGGCGAAACGGGCTAATCTCGCCCCAGACGACCGTTTTACCGCAGGTAGGGCAGTTGACGGTGATCGTTTCTGACATTTTTACTCCTTAACAGCAGGCCAGCTCAAAATCGAGGCGCTCAGGTACCACGCCGTGTTCGCTATCAAGCGGCATAAAACGAATGGCAAAACGGCTCTTGTGACCGGAAATTTGCGGATAAAGCAGAGATTCGAACGGCAAATTGAGACGCAGTAAATCAGCATCTTCGCCGTTATCCTGATAAAAACCGTTCAGGCTGGTCTGTTTGCGGAACGGCGCGGAGTTGCGAATGAGATCGAGGATCAGCGTCAGCGCCTGGTTTAGCGGATTCAGGCTGGCAAGCCAGGCATCCACTTGTGCGTCACGCTGAGCCTGTGGCAAATGCAGCCACATGTGCAGCGTGGGTAAATCAAAGCTGCAGCAGCCGCCAGGAATGCTCAGGCGCTGGCGAACCAGCGCAATTAACCGATCTTCGCGTAAAAACTGCCCGATACGCGGCGCGGAAATCAAAACAGTTCCCGTCGTTTTTAGCTGCTGGCGCAGTGCTTCAATACGGCTTTGATCGACGCCGGGTACTTCTATCCATGCCTGAAGTTTACGCTGCTGGCGTTCAAGCTCTTTCAGCAATTCTGTACGCACTTCCCCGCGTTCGAACACGTCCAGCAAGTCCCCGACATTGCGAAAAAAATGCAGTGCGTCCGCATGGGTGGCGATGGGGAGATTAACCGAAAGTTGTTGAATTAAAAACTCAATGCGCAGCCATGTACGCATTTTTTCATTGAGCGGGTGTTCAAAAAGGACGTGGGTGTGCATTACGGTTTTTCCTGTGAGACAAACTGCGACGCAAGCTGTAAATACAGCGCGTGCAGGCGGGCGACATCCGACCTGATGGACTCTGGTGCGCCGTTATTATCAATAACATCGTCTGCCGCGGCAAGGCGCGCTTCACGTGTTGCCTGGGCGGCGAGAATCTGTTCGGCATGTGCGCGGGTAACATCGTCGCGCTGCATGGTGCGTAAAAGCTGCGTCTCGGTCGTCACGTCGACCACGAGAACGCGGTTCGCTTTGGTCGTCAGGCCATTTTCAACCAGCAGAGGAACAACCCAAAGTACATAAGGGGATGTCGCCTGCTGAAATTGGCGCTGCGTCTCCTGCTGAATAAGTGGGTGCAGCAGGGTATTTAGCCAGACTTTCTCGTGCGGATTGGCGAAGATCCGCTCGCGTAGCAGACGACGCTGTAGCCTACCGTCTGCGTCGAGTAACGCCTGACCGAAGTGGTCGGCAATAGCGGCCAGCGCGGGCTGGCCAGGCTCGACGACCTGGCGGGCAATCATATCTGCATCAACAATCTGAATTCCGAGGTCAGCGAACGCGTTGGCGACGGTACTCTTGCCGCTGCCAATGCCGCCCGTTAAGGCCACTGTATACCTCATAAGCTCAGTTCCCGGTCATTTATTTTAATAATCAATTGGTTGAATATTGATCGCATCAGAGTGAAATGGCGCTAAAGCTGTCCCGCCTTTCACCAGGTAAATTTATGGGATTGTAGCGTAAAAAAAGAGAATTTCGCAGTCTTGCGCGGCACTGATTAGTGCGTATGATAGCGTCACTGGAGTTGCGCTCTCATACTTATAGCCCTTAACCCCAGGAATCCGCACATGCGTATTGAAGAAGATCTGAAGTTAGGTTTTAAAGACGTTCTTATCCGCCCTAAGCGTTCTACTCTTAAAAGCCGTTCCGATGTTGAGCTGGAACGTCAGTTTACCTTCAAACACTCAGGTCAGACCTGGTCTGGCGTACCTGTCATTGCCGCCAATATGGATACCGTCGGGACGTTCGAGATGGCGACCGCGCTTGCCTCATTCGATATTCTGACCGCCGTCCATAAGCATTACTCCGTTGAAGAGTGGTCCGCGTTTATCGGTGAAGCGCCTGCCAACGTGCTGAAACACGTGATGGTCTCTACCGGTACTTCTGACGCGGACTTTGAGAAAACCAAACAGATTCTGGCATTAAGCCCGGCGCTGAACTTTGTCTGCATTGATGTGGCCAATGGTTACTCTGAGCACTTCGTTCAGTTCGTGTCAAAAGCGCGTGAAGCCTGGCCGACGAAAACGATCTGCGCCGGTAACGTTGTGACGGGCGAGATGTGCGAAGAACTGATCCTCTCCGGCGCCGATATCGTCAAAGTCGGGATCGGGCCGGGGTCTGTCTGCACCACGCGCGTCAAAACCGGTGTTGGTTATCCGCAGCTTTCTGCGGTGATCGAATGCGCTGATGCGGCGCACGGTCTGGGCGGGATGATTGTCAGTGACGGCGGTTGCACTATGCCGGGTGATGTGGCTAAAGCCTTTGGTGGCGGCGCTGACTTCGTGATGCTTGGCGGTATGCTGGCAGGGCATGAAGAGAGCGGCGGCAAGATCGTTGAAGAAAATGGCGAGAAGTTCATGCTGTTTTACGGGATGAGTTCCGAATCGGCCATGACCCGTCACGTTGGCGGCGTTGCACAGTACCGTGCAGCGGAAGGCAAAACCGTTAAGCTTCCTCTGCGTGGCCCGGTGGAAAACACAGCCCGTGATATCCTCGGCGGCCTGCGTTCTGCCTGCACTTACGTTGGCGCATCGCGTCTTAAAGAACTGACCAAACGCACGACCTTTATCCGCGTACAGGAACAGGAAAACCGCATTTTCAACAGCCTGTAATCCTTTCCGTTTGTCGGATTAGGCATGAATGCCTAATCCGGCTTTGAGTTCTGTTCCCGCTCTTCAATCGCTTCAGCCTACTGTGCTCATCGCATCCCCCAGATGGAATATCGGCAGATACATGGCAACCACCAGCGTGCCAATAATTAACCCCGTAATGACCAGCAAAGCAGGTTCCAGCAATGCGGCGAGACTGTCGGCCAGCGCCAGCGTGTTCTCACTATGATGCCGGGCAAGATTATGCAGCATCGTGTCCAGTGAACCGGAAACTTCTCCTGTTCTAATCAGTTGCAGGCACAGCGGGCTGAAGACTTGCGCATTTTGAAATGCCTGCCAGACCGGAAGACCGTGACTGATATCACGTTGGACTTGCGCCAGTCGCTGGGACCAGTAGGGACATTGCAGGCTTTCCCGTACGCTCTCCAGCGCCGGTAAAAATGCGATCCCTGCGCGTTGTGTTAACGCGAGAATGGTAAAAATCTGCGTGAGTTTTTGCCCCCTGAGCAGGCGACCCATTACCGGTATGCGCAGCAGCCAGCGCTGGCGCGTTATCAGCCATGAGGAACGATGCTTCACTGCGCTGTTTGCCGCAATGACTCCGCCGCTCAGCAGTAAAATCAACCAGCCCTGGTTTGCACTCCAGTCGGCGAACGTGATGATCCCCTGCGTCAGCGCCGGTAGGGGCGTGTTGAAGGTCCGGTAAATGGCGGCAAACTCGGGTAAGACAAAGTGCAACATGGCCAGCACCACAAAGAAAGCCATCGCCAAAATGATAAAGGGATAACGCAACGCTTTCTTGATCTTATCGCTTAACTGTTTGTGGGCGTTTTGCTGCCGGGCCAGTTCGAAGCAGCATTCGTCGAGCTTTCCGGTCAGTTCACCGGTGCGAATCATCGCCTGATACAGCGGAGGAAAAACATCTGGCCATTGCGCCAGCGCGCTGGAGAGGGGCGTACCCTGCTCCAGTTCGTGCGCCAGGCTCTGCAACAGCGCTTGCCACTGTTTTCCCGGTTGTTGTCCGGCGAGAAGCGCCAGCCCGTCGGAGAGCGTCAGGCCCGCCTTCAGCAGCGTGGCGAGTTGATGAATCACTTCCGAACATCTCCCGGCGCGCCACAGCGCGCGGTTAACGCGCAGCGGCTTCACGCGCAGTGGCGTTATCTTGCGCTGTTCGAGCGCCAGCAGCAGTAAAGCCTGGCTTTCGGCCCATAATGCGCCCTCGCCAGGTAAGCCATCGCTGTCAATGCCTTGCCATCGCCAAAGCGTTTTACTGCTCATTGGGCATCCCCAGAATGCGTACCAGCTCTTCAAAGGTCGTTAACCCCTGGTCGACGGCGCGGCAGCCGCTTTCAAAAAGCGTGAGCATACCGGCTTGTCGGGCATAACCTTCCAGTGCTTCAACGGGCGCGCCACTGGCGATGTGCTGGCGCAGTTCAGCGGTAACGGGGAGAACTTCAAACAGCGCCGTACGCCCATAAAAGCCGTGATAACAGTGCTCGCAGCCTACCGCCTGCCAGCGCGGCAGCTCGGTTGGGCATAATGTCTGCGGCAAACGGATCGGGTCGTCAGTCAGCCGTCGACAGTGAGGGCAGAGCTTTCTGACCAGCCGTTGCGCCGCCACAAGATTTAAGGCGGAGGAGAGCATCCAGCGCGCCACTCCCATTTGCTGCAAGCGGATCAGTGCCTCGCAGCTGGAGTTGGTGTGCAGCGTGGAAAGCACCAGATGACCCGTTTGCGCGGCTTTAATGGCGATTTCGGCTGTTTCGCCGTCGCGGATCTCTCCGACCATAATGACGTCGGGATCCTGGCGTAACAGCGCCCGTAAGACGCCCTGAAAGGTTAGCCCCGCACGCGGATGGATCTGCGTCTGGTTGATGCCGTCCAGCGGGATTTCCACTGGATCTTCAACGCTGCACAGATTCACCTCCGTGGCGTTTCGCATCTGGAGAGCGCTGTACAGTGTCACCGTCTTTCCGCTGCCCGTCGGTCCGGTCACCAGCACCAGCCCCTGGGGTTGTTGCAAGGCATGAATGAACGCCGAAAGCTGCGAGTCATGCATCCCCAGGGCGGTGACATCCAGCGCCTGACTAACCTGGTGCAACAAACGCAAAACAACCTTTTCGCCATGACGACAGGGTAACGTGGCGATACGAAACGAGACGGTGGAACCGGCCAGCCCGACGGTGAACTGCCCATCCTGCGGCAGGCGGTGTTCAGCAATATCCAGTTGACCTAACACCTTCAGGCGGGCCGTCAGGGCTAATCCCGTTTCTTTGGCGACAGTGGGCAGGTTGTATAACACCCCGTCAACACGCAGTCGAATGCGGAAATGGTGCTCCGCAGGCTCAATGTGGATGTCGGATGCGCGTTTAGTCATCGCCGCCTGAAGGGTTTTATCCAGCAATGCTGCCGCGCTGAGGCTGGCTTCCGGTACGACCGCAGGCAGCGTTTGTGGCGGATGATGCAAATGCCCTTCCATTTGCTGGCGTGTCCAGCAGGCGATCTCAATGCGTTTTGTCGTCGCAAAATGCAAAGCGTCGAGCAGTTCATGAGACGGCGCGTCCACGACGGCGACGTGTACCACGTCACTGTCTGCATCAAGTAAGATGCCGTTATGACGCTGACAAAGGGCGGTAAGTTGAGTGGTATTCATCGCTGCTCCTTAGTTGCCGTCAAAACGAAAAACATCTTCACAAGCCTGCTGTAACGCACCGTCATTCTGAATAGTGCAGTTACGCGTCCAGCCCGTAATGCCGTTTGCGTTATCCCAGTTCGGCGTCATCGTGACGCTCAGACCGTTCAGGCTCTCCTGACCACTGAGTGATACCACGCCCTTCGCCACGCTCATTCCTGAGACATAGCGCGTTGTAGTGGGTGAGGGGATGCCGTTGCTTCCGCCATCGCAGGTGACGATGCCGCCATGTTCAAGCGCGCACAGTTCGACTGCAGTGCGGTAAGGAATAAATGTTTGCAGCATGTCCGTTAGCGCGGCCTTGCGCAGATAGTTTTGGTACGCCGGAATGCCGATGGCGCTGAGAATGGCGATAATGCCGATGACCACCATCAGTTCGATCAGGGTAAATCCACGTTGTTTATCCATTGTTCGCTCCTTGAGTCAGTGGCGGTCACTTTGGCAAACGGGATAAAGACACGCGAGCATCAAAAAGAGAAACGGGAATCAGGGTTCAGAGGAAGTTGTCAGCGTTTCATCACAGGACAAGGGATTTACGAGGCGGCTCGAGAAAAGCGCCAGACAGGCCCGGTGAGCGACAGCGTCACCGGGCAAAGAGGGTTAACGGAAACGCATCGAAAGGTCCAGCGCGCGCACGTGCTTAGTGAGCGCGCCGACGGAAATGAAATCGACACCGGTTTGCGCAAATTCGCGCAGCGTCTTGTCCGTCACGTTGCCGGAAACTTCCAGTCGCGCTTGCCCGTTGGCGCGTTTAACCGCTTCACGCATCTGCTCGGTTTCAAAATTATCCAGCATGATGATGTCTGCGCCCGCTTTCAGCGCTTCATCCAGCTCATCAAGATTTTCAACTTCGACTTCCACCGGCACATCCGGGTGCAGCCAGAAGGCTTTTTCCACCGCCTGACGAACGGATCCGGAAGCAATAATGTGGTTTTCTTTGATTAAAAAGGCATCGGAAAGGCCCAGGCGGTGATTGGCGCCGCCGCCGCATAGCACGGCGTATTTCAATGCGGTGCGCAGTCCCGGCAGCGTTTTACGTGTGTCCAGCAGTTGAGTTTTGGTCCCCGCCAGCAGTTCGACATATTTACGCACTTCGCTCGCGACGCCGGAAAGGGTTTGTACGAAGTTCAGCGCGGTACGCTCACCCGTGAGCAATACCCGGGAAGGACCGTCCAGCTCGAACAGCGGCTGATTCGCGAGAATGCTGTCGCCGTCATCGACGTGCCAGGTAACAGTGACATCATCGCCAGTCAGCTGAATAAACACTTCTTCCACCCAGCGTTTGCCACAAAAAACGCCATTTTCACGCGTGATAACGGTCGCGTGAGAGCGGGTATTTTCCGGCAAAAGTTGTGCCGTAATGTCGTTGCCGGCATCCACTTCGCCACCTAAATCTTCGCGCAGCGCCTGGGCGACAGTGGCAGGGATATCCAGATTAATGCGTTCCAACAGCGCGTCACGTCGGTAGTCAGGGTTATAACGGCGAGGCGGCATGATAAAACTCCAAATTGCTAACGAATCATAAGGTAGAAACATGCTACTCTGAAGCGGCTATAAGCACCACTCAAAAGGAGATCCTGCATGTTGTTAGACAAGGGCTGGCTGGCAGAGGCGCGGCGCGTCCCTTCTCCTCATTATGATTGCCGCCCGGATGACGATCATCCTTCTCTGCTGGTGGTGCACAATATCAGCCTGCCGCCCGGCGAATTTGGCGGCCCGTGGATCGATACGCTATTCACTGGAACAATTGATCCCACCGCTCACCCCTTTTTTGCGGAAATCGCGCATCTTCGTGTTTCCGCACATTGTCTGATTCGCCGTGACGGTGAAATCGTTCAGTATGTTCCTTTCGATAAACGCGCGTGGCACGCTGGCGTTTCCCGTTACCGGGGTCGCGAGCGGTGCAATGATTTTTCGATTGGCATTGAGCTGGAAGGCACCGATACGCTGGCCTACACCGATGCGCAGTACCAACAGCTGGCGGCCATTACGCGCACGCTGATAACGTATTACCCGGCGATTGCCGATAACATAACCGGACATTGTGATATTGCGCCTGATCGCAAGACCGATCCCGGCCCCGCTTTTGACTGGGCGAGGTTTCGCGCTCTGGTCACCCCCTCGTCAGATAAGGAGATGACATGACGCTGTTTACGACTCTACTGGTGCTGTTTGTTGAGCGCCTGTTCAAACTGGGAGAGCACTGGCAGCTCGATCACCGCCTGGAAGCGTTATTTCGGCGCATTACGCGTTTTTCGATGGCGCGTACGCTGGGGATGACGTTTATTGCGATGGCGGTCGCATTCCTGCTTTTACGCGCGCTTCAGGGGCTGTTGTTCAATGTGCCGACGATTTTGGCGTGGATCCTGCTGGGGCTGTTGTGCATTGGCGCCGGGAAAGTGCGGATGCATTACCACGCCTATCTCCAGGCGGCTTCGCGCGATGACGCCCACGCCCGTAAAGCAATGGCCAGTGAGCTCACCCTGATCCACGGCGTCCCGCCGGATTGCGATGAGCGCGAGTTTTTACGTGAACTGCAAAACGCGCTGCTGTGGATTAACTTCCGTTTCTATCTTGCGCCTCTGTTTTGGCTGATCGTCGGCGGTCAGTGGGGGCCGGTGCTGCTGATGGGCTATGCTTTTCTGCGCTCATGGCAGTCGTGGCTGGCGCGTTACCTGACGCCGCATGAGCGTTTGCAGTCGGGTATTGACGCCATTCTTCACGTGCTGGACTGGATCCCGGTGCGTCTGGCAGGCGTGGTTTACGCCTTGATCGGGCACGGAGAGAAAGCGCTTCCTGCGTGGTTTGCCTCGCTGGCCGACATGCATACCGCGCAGTACCAGGTGTTAACCCGACTGGCGCAGTTCTCGTTGGCGCGGGAACCGCATACCGATAAGGTCGAGACGCCGAAAGCGGCGGTATCGATGGCCAAGAAAACGTCGCTGGTGGTGGTAGTGGCGATCGCTTTCCTGACCATTTACGGGGCGCTGGTGTAGCGTCAGATTTTGCCGGATGGCGCTGCGCTTATCCGGTAGGGGGCGCCCGGTAAGCGTTGCGCTACCGGGCTACGTATTCAAATCGTATCCGCTGGCGGCACGCCAAAATCAGGCATCCCGTTTTCATCCCAACGAACGCGCTTCAGGCGGGTGTGACGGTTGGGATCGTAGAGCGGGTCCCCTTCAATTTCGGTGTAGTTGCGTGCGTGATACACCAGCACATCTTCTCCTTCCGGTGTTTGCGTAAAGCTATTATGGCCCGGGCCGTACTGACGGTTTTCGTGGCTGGTGGTAAAGACCGGACGCGGCGATTTGCGCCAGTTTGCCGGATTTCGCGGATCGGCATTCATATCAATCCACAGAAGCCCCATGCAGTAGTTTTCATCCGTCGCGCTGGCGGAGTAGCTGACAAACAGTTTATCGCCATGAGTGAGCGCCGCCGGGCCTTCATTGACCCAAAATCCCCGACATTCCCAGTCATATTCCGGTTTGCTGAGCATCACAGGTTCGCCTTTAATGGTCCACGGGTTTTCCATTTCGGCAAGATAGATGTTGGAGTTACCGGCGATATGCGGGGATTTTTGCGCCCACAGATACCACTGTTTTCCCTGATGATGAAAGGTAGTGGCATCGAGCGCGAACGTGTCAAACGGCGTTTTGATCTGGCCTTTTTCGTACCAGACGCCAGTGAGCGGGTCGGCATCCGCACATTCCAGCGCGTACATCCGGTGCTGGAACATCCCCAGTTTGTCGAGCGCCTGGGTATGGGCAGCGGCGAAATAGATATACCACTTACCGTTGATGCGGTGAATTTCCGGCGCCCAGATCAGCTCGCACATCGGGCCGGTTTCCGGTTTACGCCAGACGATAACCGGTTCCGCGCTGCGCAGGCCCTCCAGGGTGTTCGCCCGTCGGATTTCCAGCCGATCATATTCCGGCACCGAGGCAATAAAGTAGTAGTCGCAGCCGTCTCGCAGAATAAACGGATCGGCGCGTTGCTCAATAAAGGGGTTTGGCCAGTCTTGCATTAGGCTTTCCTTACGCTTTCAGCGGCTTTCAGTTCCTGATATTCGTTAAGCTCGCGGTAATTGGTGCGGCGCTTTTCCAGATCGTCCTGTATGTGTTTCATCAGTTCACGGTCGACTTTCAGCAGACGAACCACGCCCGCAGTAATGAGATAACCGACGCCCGGGATCACCGTAAACAGCAGTACGATGCCGTTGATTGCCGTGTCGCTCTGGGTTTTCGCGCCAGCGTCATAGCCATACCAGGAGAGCAGAAAGCCTACCATCGCCCCGGCGATCGCCAGGCCCAGCTTCAGGAAGAAGAGATTACCGGAGAAGCTGATGCCGGTGATACGTTTGCCGGTTTTCCATTCGCCGTAGTCGTCAACGTCCGCCATCAGCGACCAGTGCAGCGGCGACGGGATCTGATGCAGAATATTCAGCAGGAAATAGAGCACGACAATCAACGCGGTGGCTTTCGGGTCGAAGAAGTAAAACGCGCAAGAGAAGAGGGCCAGCGCGATGTTGGTCCAGAAGAACACTTTCAGCTTGCACCAGCGGTCGGTCAGCACTTTCGCCAGCATACTGCCGATCATCATGCCAACCACGCCCAGGCTGATAAACAGCGTGGCGAAGTGGGTGCTTTGTCCCATCACCCAGGTCACGTAGTACATGGTCGCCGCCATCCGAATGAAGCCCGGGCAGACATTGCACAGCGTCAGCAACAAAATGCGCACCCACTGATCGTTTTTCCACACGTCTTTAAAATCATTTTTCATGTCATCGTGGGTGGGAACGGCAGGGCGGACGCGTTCGCGAACGGTGGCAAAGCAGAACAGGAACATACACATGCCGATAATCGCCAGCACGGTCATCGCCATCTGGTAGCCTTTGGCTTTGTCGCCGCCACCAAACCAGTCGACCATTGGCAGCAGCGTAAGCGACAGCAGCAACGTCGCGATACCGACTAACACAAAGCGATAAGACTGGCAGGCCACGCGTTCTTTAGGATCGTTGGTGATCACGCCGCCTAACGAGCAATAGGGAATATTGATGGCGGTATAAGTGATCGACAGCAGGAAATAGGTGACAAACGCATAGATAACCTTGCTGTTATACGTCCAGTCTGGGGTGGTGAACATCAGGATACTGAACAGCGCATAGGGGAAAGCGATCCACAGCAGCCAGGGGCGGAAACGACCATATTGACTTTGGGTGCGATCGGCGATGGCGCCCATCACCGGGTCGGTGACCGCGTCAATGACGCGCACAGACAGTAACAGTACGCCCACCAATGCGGGTGCCAGACCAAAAATATCCGTATAAAAATAGTTAACAAACAACATGATGGCGCCAAAGATGATGTTACATCCGGCGTCGCCCATGCCATAACCAATCTTCTCTCGTACCGAAAGTTTACCCTTTTCCATTGAGACGTCTCCCCATCAGGTGATGGAGTGAATTATTCGTCTGCGAGTGAATAATTGCGTTGCAGGATAGCGCCGCTGATATGGACGAAATAGCTATTGGCAGGAAAGTGTGAAGCAGATAACACCCCTCACCCGGCGGGCGGGCGAGGGGAAGAGAATTAATGCGCTTTGGCGGTCTTCGCCGTTTTCTGTTTGCACAGATAACCGACGCCCAGGACCAGCAGCCATACGGGGATCAAATAGACTGAGATCGCCATTCCCGGCGTGATTAACATAATTACCAGTACCGCAGCCATAAACAGCAGGCAGACCCAGTTTCCGAGCGGATAGAGCAGAGCCGGGAAGCGCGTTTTAACGCCCTGTTGCTGTTTCGCGCGACGGAACTTGATGTGCGCCAGACTAATCATCGCCCAGTTAATGACCAGTGCGGAAACCACCAGCGCCATCAGCAGGCCGAACGCTGATTCCGGGGCCATATAGTTGATCAGTACGCACAGTGCGGTGACCAGCGCAGAAACCAGAATGGTATTGACCGGTACGCCGCGTTTGTCGACGGAAAGCAGCGCTTTTGGCGCGTTACCCTGCTGCGCAAGGCCAAACAACATTCGGCTGTTGCAGTAGACGCAACTGTTATACACCGACAGCGCCGCGGTCAGCACCACGATGTTCAGCGCATTCGCCACAAAGGTGTCGCCCAGCTCGTGGAAGATAAGGACAAATGGGCTGGTGTCGGCGGTTACGCGCGTCCACGGCAGCAGGGAAAGCAGCACTGCCAGTGAGCCAACATAGAAGATCAGAATACGGTAGATAACCTGGTTGGTCGCTTTCGGAATGCTTTGCTCCGGGTTATCGGCTTCCGCCGCGGTGATCCCCACCAGCTCAAGCCCTCCAAAGGAGAACATAATGATCGCCATCATCATGACCAGCCCGGTCCAGCCATGCGGCAGGAAGCCGCCCTGTTCCCACAGGTTGCGCACGGTAGCCTGCGGGCCGCCGTTGCCGCTGAACAGCAGCCAGCCGCCGAACAGAATCATCGCCACCACGGCGATCACTTTAATGATGGCGAACCAGAACTCCATTTCACCAAACACTTTCACGTTGGTCAGGTTGATCGCGTTGATCAGCACAAAGAAAGCCGCCGCCGAGACCCAGGTCGGGATCTCCGGATACCAGAACTGGATGTATTTACCGACGGCGGTCAGTTCCGCCATCGCGACCAGCACATACAACACCCAGTAATTCCAGCCGGAGGCAAAACCGGCAAAACTGCCCCAGTACTTATAGGCAAAGTGGCTGAACGAACCGGCAACCGGCTCCTCCACAACCATTTCCCCTAACTGACGCATGATCAGAAAAGCGATAAACCCTGCGATCGCATAACCCAGAATGATACCGGGACCGGCTGACTGGATAACGGAGGCGCTTCCCAGGAACAGGCCTGTCCCGATTGCGCCGCCCAGCGCGATTAGCTGGATATGGCGGTTTTTTAGCCCGCGCTTAAGCTGCTCGCCGTGCTGCTGACTGTCCATCATGAAACCTCGTGTGTGGTGCGCTCTTTCTGTGATGAGCGTTTATGTAGTAACGACGCAGGATGCGTGTGTAAGTTAACAATTCCGTTTGATGTATTTTTTTGTTTACAGTTGTGTTTAATGAAATATCGCCGGAACTCTTTTGTCTGGATAAGAATAATGGTATGCGCAGGCGAATGCACCTGCTTTATGAATGGTTGATGACGAGTTGCATAAAAAGAAAGCAGATGTAACAGCCCTTCGTTAATCTCACACGCCATATCTCAGCCCAACAGATTGCGTATTGATTTATTTTATTTGCATGAATATGCGAGTGAATCGGTTCAATTTGGATTTTATTTCGTTTCAATAAGGTTAAAACTGGCGCGGGGGCGGTAAATTTAACATTTGTGCATAGTTACATGTTTGAAACGTTATTTCTGTAATGTTGTTAAAATGTGCGTGGTTTCCTGATTTCAATCAAAACCTGTATGGACAGAAGGTGAATACTTTGTTACTTTAGCGTCACAGACATGAAATTGGTAAGACCAATTGACTCCGGGCAAATGGCTTAAGACAGGACATCATGGCCTACAGCAAAATCCGCCAACCAAAATTATCCGATGTGATTGAGCAACAGCTGGAGTTTTTGATTCTTGAGGGCACCTTGCGCCCCGGCGAAAAACTCCCACCGGAACGCGAACTGGCGAAACAGTTCGACGTCTCCCGTCCCTCCCTGCGTGAGGCGATCCAACGTCTCGAAGCGAAGGGCCTGTTGCTTCGTCGCCAGGGCGGCGGCACTTTTGTTCAGAGCAGCCTGTGGCAGAGCTTCAGCGACCCACTGGTAGAATTGCTCTCCGATCATCCTGAATCCCAGTTTGACCTGCTCGAGACGCGCCACGCGCTGGAAGGCATTGCGGCCTATTACGCGGCGCTGCGCAGCACGGACGAAGATAAAACGCGGATTCGCGAACTGCACCATGCGATTGAGCTGGCGCAGGAGTCGGGTGACCTGGACGCTGAGTCCGATGCGGTTCTGCAATATCAAATTGCTGTCACCGAAGCGGCACACAATGTGGTTTTGCTCCATCTGCTAAGGTGTATGGAGCCGATGTTGGCCCAGAATGTCCGGCAAAACTTCGAATTACTCTATTCGCGTCGCGAGATGCTTCCGCTGGTGAGCAGTCACCGCACCCGTATTTTCGAAGCGATCATGGCCGGTAACCCCGAGGAGGCGCGCGAAGCATCGCATCGCCACCTGGCGTTTATCGAAGAGATATTGCTGGACAGAAGCCGTGAGGAAAGTCGTCGTGAACGCGCCTTACGCCGTCTGGAACAGCGCAAGAATTAGTTTTTTCTGGCAGCTCGTTTACCAGAAGATGTTGTTAATAAAGCGCAAAAATGTGCGCGGCAACTAAACGCAGAACCTGTCTTATTAAGCTTTCCGACGAAAGTTTAATGGGACAGGTTCCAGATAACTCAACGTATTAGATAGATAAGGAATAACCCATGTCAGAACGTTTCCCAAATGACGTGGATCCGATCGAAACTCGCGACTGGCTACAGGCGATCGAATCGGTCATCCGTGAAGAAGGTGTTGAGCGCGCTCAGTATCTGATCGACCAACTGCTTTCCGAAGCCCGCAAAGGCGGCGTGAAAGTGGCGGCAGGTGCAGGGGCAAGCAATTACATCAACACTATTGCCGTTGAAGATGAACCGGAATACCCGGGCAATCTGGAGCTGGAGCGTCGTATTCGTTCTGCTATCCGCTGGAACGCCATCATGACGGTACTGCGTGCGTCTAAAAAAGACCTCGAGCTGGGCGGCCACATGGCATCCTTCCAGTCTTCCGCAACCGTATATGACGTTTGCTTCAACCACTTCTTCCGCGCCCGCAACGAGCAGGATGGCGGCGACCTGGTGTATTTCCAGGGCCACATCTCGCCGGGCGTTTACGCACGCGCATTCCTGGAAGGCCGTCTGACCGAAGAGCAGATGGATAACTTCCGTCAGGAAGTGCATGGCAACGGCCTGTCTTCCTACCCGCACCCGAAACTGATGCCGGAATTCTGGCAGTTCCCGACCGTCTCTATGGGGCTGGGTCCAATCGGCGCTATTTACCAGGCTAAATTCCTGAAATATCTGGAACACCGTGGCCTGAAAGACACCTCCAAACAGACCGTTTACGCCTTCCTGGGCGACGGTGAAATGGACGAGCCGGAATCCAAAGGCGCTATCACCATCGCGACCCGCGAAAAACTGGACAACCTGGTCTTCATCATCAACTGTAACCTGCAGCGCCTGGACGGCCCGGTCACCGGTAACGGCAAAATCGTTAACGAACTGGAAGGCATCTTCGACGGCGCGGGCTGGAACGTGATTAAAGTCATGTGGGGCGGTCGTTGGGATGAGCTGCTGCGTAAAGATACCAGCGGTAAGCTGATCCAACTGATGAACGAAACCGTTGACGGCGACTACCAGACCTTCAAATCAAAAGACGGTGCTTACGTGCGTGAGCACTTCTTCGGCAAGTATCCGGAAACCGCCGCGCTGGTGGCAGACTGGACTGATGAGCAGATCTGGGCCCTGAACCGTGGCGGTCACGATCCGAAGAAAGTCTACGCTGCACTGAAAAAAGCGCAGGAAACCAAAGGCAAAGCGACTGTCATCCTCGCCCATACCATTAAGGGTTACGGCATGGGCGACTCTGCCGAAGGTAAAAACATCGCCCACCAGGTGAAGAAAATGAACATGGACGGCGTTCGCTACGTCCGCGATCGTTTCAACGTGCCGGTATCCGATGCTGACATTGAAAAACTGCCGTACATCACCTTCCCGGAAGGTTCTGAAGAGCACAAGTACCTGCACGAACGTCGTCAGGCGCTGCACGGCTACCTGCCGAGCCGCCAGCCGAACTTCACCGAGAAGCTGGAGCTGCCGACCCTGGAAGATTTTGGCGCGCTGCTGGAAGAGCAGAACAAAGAGATCTCCACCACTATCGCTTTCGTTCGCGCCCTGAACGTGATGCTGAAGAACAAGTCGATCAAAGATCGTCTGGTTCCGATCATCGCCGACGAAGCGCGTACCTTTGGTATGGAAGGTCTCTTCCGTCAGATCGGTATTTACAGCCCGAACGGCCAGCAGTACACCCCGCAGGACCGTGAGCAGGTTGCGTACTACAAAGAAGATGAGAAAGGTCAGATCCTGCAGGAAGGTATCAACGAGCTGGGCGCAGGTTCTTCCTGGCTGGCGGCTGCGACCTCTTACAGCACTAACGATCTGCCGATGATCCCGTTCTACATCTATTACTCCATGTTCGGGTTCCAGCGTATCGGCGACCTGTGCTGGGCAGCGGGCGACCAGCAGGCGCGCGGCTTCCTGATTGGCGGTACTTCCGGTCGTACGACCCTGAACGGCGAAGGTTTGCAGCATGAAGATGGTCACAGCCATATTCAGTCTCTGACTATCCCGAACTGTATCTCTTACGATCCGGCTTACGCATACGAAGTGGCGGTCATCATGCATGACGGTCTGGAGCGCATGTACGGTGAAAAACAAGAGAACGTTTACTATTACATCACCACGCTGAACGAAAACTACCACATGCCGGCTATGCCGGAAGGCGCTGAGGAAGGTATCCGCAAAGGTATCTATAAACTCGACACCCTCGAAGGTAGCAAAGGTAAAGTTCAGCTCTTAGGCTCAGGTTCTATCCTGCGTCACGTCCGTGAAGCGGCAGAGATCCTGGCGAAAGATTACGGCGTGGGTTCTGATGTATACAGCGTGACCTCCTTCACCGAACTGGCGCGTGACGGCCAGGATTGTGAGCGCTGGAACATGCTGCACCCGCTGGAAACCCCGCGCGTACCGTACATCGCTCAGGTGATGAACGACGCACCGGCTGTCGCATCAACTGACTATATGAAACTGTTTGCTGAACAGGTTCGTACTTATGTACCGGCAGATGATTACCGCGTACTGGGTACCGACGGTTTCGGTCGCTCTGACAGCCGTGAAAACCTGCGTCATCACTTCGAAGTGGATGCGTCCTACGTGGTGGTAGCGGCACTGGGCGAACTGGCTAAACGTGGCGAAATCGATAAGAAAGTGGTTGCGGATGCAATTACCAAATTCAACATCGATGCAGAAAAAGTTAACCCGCGTCTGGCGTAAGAGGTAAAAGAATAATGGCTATCGAAATCAAAGTACCGGACATCGGGGCAGATGAAGTTGAAATCACCGAGATCCTGGTCAAGGTTGGCGACAAAGTTGAAGCTGAACAGTCGCTGATCACCGTAGAAGGCGACAAAGCCTCTATGGAAGTTCCGTCTCCGCAGGCTGGCATCGTCAAAGAGATCAAAGTCTCCGTTGGCGACAAAACCGAGACCGGCAAACTGATCATGATTTTCGATTCCGCCGACGGTGCAGCTGACGCTGCGCCTGCTCCGGCAGAAGAGAAGAAAGAAGCGGCCCCGGCGGCGCCTGCTGCAGCGGCAGCGAAAGACGTTCACGTGCCGGACATCGGCGGTGATGAAGTTGAAGTCACCGAAATCATGGTCAAAGTGGGCGACACCGTTGCGGCGGAACAGTCTCTGATCACCGTTGAAGGCGACAAAGCTTCGATGGAAGTACCGGCGCCGTTCGCAGGTACCGTGAAAGAGATTAAGATCAACACCGGTGACAAAGTGTCCACTGGCTCTCTGATCATGGTCTTCGAGGTGGCGGGTGCTGAAGGCGCTGCGGCGCCAGCAAAAGCGGAAGCGGCTCCGGCTGCGGCTGGCGGCGCGAAAGACGTTAACGTACCGGACATCGGCGGTGACGAAGTTGAAGTGACCGAAGTGATGGTCAAGGTCGGCGACAAGGTTGAAGCCGAGCAGTCCCTGATCACCGTAGAAGGTGACAAGGCTTCGATGGAAGTACCGGCGCCGTTCGCGGGTACCGTTAAAGAAATCAAAATCAGCACCGGCGACAAAGTCAAAACCGGTTCTCTGATTATGGTCTTCGAAGTGGAAGGCGCGGCACCTGCTGCGGCTCCGGCTAAGCAGGAAGCGGCAGCGCCGGCGGCGAAAGCTGAAGCCCCTGCTGCGGCGCCTGCGGCAAAAGCGGAAGGCAAATCCGAGTTCGCTGAGAACGACGCTTACGTCCATGCCACCCCGCTGATTCGCCGCCTGGCGCGCGAATTCGGCGTGAATCTGGCGAAAGTGAAGGGTACAGGCCGTAAAGGTCGTATCCTGCGCGAAGACGTTCAGGCTTACGTGAAAGACGCGGTGAAACGCGCTGAAGCTGCACCTGCTGCAGCCGCTGGCGGCGGTATCCCGGGCATGCTGCCATGGCCGAAAGTGGACTTCAGCAAGTTCGGTGAAATTGAAGAAGTGGAACTGGGCCGTATCCAGAAAATCTCTGGTGCGAACCTGAGCCGTAACTGGGTGATGATCCCGCACGTTACGCACTTCGACAAGACCGATATCACCGATCTGGAAGCGTTCCGTAAACAGCAAAACGCTGAAGCTGAAAAACGCAAACTGGACGTCAAATACACGCCGGTTGTGTTCATCATGAAAGCCGTTGCTGCTGCGCTTGAGCAGATGCCACGCTTCAACAGCTCACTGTCTGAAGACGGTCAGCGCCTGACGCTGAAGAAATACATCAACATCGGTGTTGCGGTTGATACCCCGAACGGTCTGGTGGTTCCGGTCTTTAAAGACGTGAACAAGAAGAGCGTGACTGAGCTTTCCCGTGAACTGACCACGATCTCGAAGAAAGCGCGTGACGGCAAACTGACTGCGGGCGAAATGCAGGGCGGTTGCTTCACCATCTCCAGCATCGGCGGCCTGGGCACCACCCATTTCGCGCCGATCGTCAACGCGCCGGAAGTCGCTATCCTTGGCGTTTCCAAGTCTGCGATGGAGCCGGTCTGGAACGGTAAAGAGTTTGTGCCGCGTCTGATGATGCCGATCTCTCTCTCCTTCGACCACCGTGTGATCGACGGTGCTGATGGTGCGCGTTTCATTACCATCATTAACAATATGCTGTCTGACATTCGCCGTCTGGTGATGTAAGCAAAAAAGCCGGCCCGACGGCCGGCTTTTTTCTGGTAATCTCATGTTGTCATTGGGGTTATTGGTGCTAAAGATAAATCGTTGCCGTTTTGTTGTTTCAAAATTGTTAACAATTTTGTAAAATACGGGCGGATAGAACGACCCGGTGGACGATGGGCGACAAGACCAGGGATCGCCGGAAATCAATTAAGAGGTCATGATGAGTACTGAAATCAAAACTCAGGTCGTGGTACTTGGGGCAGGCCCGGCAGGTTACTCTGCAGCCTTCCGTTGCGCTGATTTAGGTCTGGAAACCGTAATCGTAGAACGTTACAACACCCTCGGTGGTGTCTGTCTGAACGTCGGCTGTATCCCTTCTAAAGCGCTGCTGCACGTTGCGAAAGTGATCGAAGAAGCCAAAGCGCTGGCTGAACACGGTATCGTCTTCGGTGAGCCGAAAACCGATATCGACAAGATTCGTACCTGGAAAGAGAAAGTTATCACTCAGCTGACCGGTGGTCTGGCGGGTATGGCCAAAGGCCGTAAAGTGAAAGTGGTCAACGGCCTGGGTAAATTTACCGGGGCGAACACCCTGGAAGTGGAAGGTGAAAACGGCAAAACCGTAATCAACTTCGACAACGCGATCATCGCGGCGGGTTCCCGTCCGATCCAACTGCCGTTTATTCCGCATGAAGATCCACGCGTCTGGGATTCCACTGACGCTCTGGAACTGAAAACCGTTCCTAAACGCCTGCTGGTTATGGGCGGCGGTATCATCGGCCTGGAAATGGGAACCGTGTACCATGCGCTGGGTTCAGAGATTGACGTGGTTGAAATGTTCGACCAGGTGATCCCGGCGGCTGACAAAGATATCGTTAAAGTCTTCACCAAGCGCATCAGCAAGAAATTCAACCTGATGCTGGAAACCAAAGTGACTGCCGTTGAAGCGAAAGAAGACGGTATCTACGTTTCCATGGAAGGCAAAAAAGCGCCTGCTGAAGCCCAGCGTTACGACGCGGTGCTGGTAGCGATTGGCCGTGTGCCGAACGGTAAAAACCTTGACGCCGGTAAAGCGGGCGTGGAAGTGGACGACCGTGGCTTTATCCGCGTTGACAAACAGCTGCGCACTAACGTGCCGCACATCTTCGCTATCGGCGATATTGTCGGTCAGCCGATGCTGGCGCACAAAGGCGTCCATGAAGGCCATGTTGCCGCTGAAGTTATCGCCGGCAAGAAACACTACTTCGACCCGAAAGTGATTCCGTCCATCGCCTACACTGAACCAGAAGTGGCGTGGGTCGGTCTGACCGAGAAAGAAGCGAAAGAGAAAGGCATCAGCTACGAAACCGCCACCTTCCCGTGGGCTGCTTCTGGCCGTGCTATCGCTTCCGACTGCGCGGACGGCATGACCAAGCTGATTTTCGACAAAGAGTCTCATCGTGTCATTGGTGGTGCGATTGTCGGTACTAACGGCGGCGAGCTGCTGGGTGAAATCGGTCTGGCGATCGAAATGGGCTGCGACGCGGAAGACATCGCGTTGACCATCCATGCTCACCCGACGCTGCACGAATCCGTGGGGCTGGCGGCTGAGGTGTTCGAAGGCAGCATCACCGACCTGCCGAACCCGAAAGCGAAGAAGAAATAATCTTCCCGGTTCGATTGTAAGCCCGATAAGCAACGTGCCGTCGGGCAAATAAAAAGCGGCTTGTAAGCCGCTTTTTTGTGTCTGCTAGTCAACAGGCTTCCATGGTTCATCTTCACTGTATTGATTTATTGCCGTAACGCGCTTCTCCGTCTCTTTCCCTAAATCAGCCTGATACACCCGATCATCCTGATTCACCATAAAGCTCATGACCCCTGTCTCCCCCCACGAGACGGGCCAGGCCAGAAGGGCAAAACCTTTATTGTTGTCGTTGGCAATTACGCGGAACCGATAACCATGGTAACCCTCGGCGTGACGATCGGAACTGAACGCCGGGCCTAACGGGCTGGGCCTTTCGCCTGGCCGCGTTGGCCAGTAAAGCCCATCCTGCTGACCTTCGCTGCTGATCAGTCTGGTCGCGAACATCTGCTTGCGCTGCCAGTAATCATACTGGGCATCCACGTAGGCACGCATGGCCTGAATAGCCGATAGCTCATTACGGCCAATGGCGCGCGTGAGGATCTCTTCCTGCGCGGCGGCCATATCGAAATGCCATCCCGCTGCGGACCTCACGACAGGAACAGGAAGCTGCCAGCCTTCTTTCCCCACGTTCAGATGCGCAACGTTGTTGTTTTGCACCACCTGATGGCTGATTTTCCAGTCGCGGTTAAAACGCGCGACCGCTTCCGGGTCGGCGCCCTCCGGCGGGAGAAATTGCCGCCAGTTATCCCCTAAAAGCGCGGTGAGCTGCGTGTCGTTTTTACTGGCGATTGCGGAGGCGAAGGCGTTGGCCGCCTCGTCCGGCGAGGCGAAGTTCTGCTGCGCATAGCCCATCAGCGGCAGGGAGAACAGAAGGGCGCTAAACAAGATATTTTTCATTATCGGCTCCGATCAACGACGACGAAATTCATGATGCTCAGATATATGTTCACGCGCGGTGGCGCGCTGCTCATCGCTTAAGTGGCTGATACGACGGCTTTCCTGACCGCGTCGCTGCTGCGATTGCCAGTCTGGCGAACGGCTGTCGTTGCCGCTAAACACATTGGCATGATGTTGCCGGAACGTCTGGCGCTGCTCAGGCGTGGCGGAGGCGATTCGCTGACGCGCGTTGTCCCTCTGCTGTTCTGAAAGCGGGTGCTGCTGTACCTTCGTTTTACGCGCTTCACGGTGCTGTTGCTGCTGCCCAACTGTCGGTTTATGTACCGTCTGGTGATGAGCGCTGGCGCGATCCGTATCGTAGCCGCGGTAATTATTGCGCTGGGCAATCTGGTTTAACTGCTGCGAGGCGGCGTTACGCTGGACGTCACGTGAAGATGTCTGACGCTGTTGCAACTGCGCCATTGCCGCCTGGCGCTGGCTGTCACGGCTGGCTGGAGCGGGCTGCGGCGTTGCGCTTAACCCACCGCTGACGCTGGTCTGATGAAAACGCTGTGCGGTGGCGCTGTTGCGGTAGGGAACGCCGTCACGGTATGCCGGATTATGGCGCCAGGTCAGATTCTGTTCTTTCAGGTTCTGCCCGGTGATACGGTTGAAGTTGTTAACGTTAATGTTGATGTTATCGCCGTTATGCTGATAACCGTCATGATGAGAGTCACCATCATCATGATGGTGATGATCGTCATCATGGTGGTGGTCATCGTCGTCGTCCCAGTCAATATTGCTGAACAGCGCGTAAGTGGTGGCAACGCCGAGGCTGTAACCGAAGCCTCGTACAAAGCTGCTGGCGAACTGCTCTCCCGGAGGCGGCGGCAGGTAGACGGGCGGATAAGCCGTATTTGGCCAGGCGCCGTACACCGTTGTGGGGTTGTAGTTGGGTACGTAGACGACCTGCGGGTCTGCCGGTTCAATTTTAATGACCGTCGGCGTGGTCGACTGCACGTTCGTGGTCTGGGACGTTGACGAGGCCTGTGTGGCGACGTTTTTCTTTGGCGTACTGGTGACGGTTTGCTGCGGCGTGGATTTCAGTGAACCCGTCTGCTGCGCCAGTTGACGCAGTCGCTGTACCGCATCCATCACATCCTGCGGTTGCGCCAGAAAGGCGTCGCCCAGATTTTGCACCCATTCCGGGTTTTCTCCCATCAACGCCATCAGTTGCGGAAACGCCACCAGTGATTTCACGCTCGGGTCCCAGGGTTGTCCGGAAACGGCCTGAATCGCAGCATCGCCCTGCAACGTGGGATTATCACGCGACCATTGTACCGCCTGCACCACGTTTGCCGGGTAGGTGGCGGCCATTAACACCTGGGACAGCAGCGGATCGGGATACAGCGCCACGGGGGCGACCCATTGATCGATTTGCGCGGTGGTAAATGTGGGTTTCGCCACCGGCGCGGCGGGAGCAGGCGCAGACGCGGTGACAGGAACCGGCTGAGTGGGGGCTTCTGGCGTCCGGCTTTTTACATACATCACGCCAGATGCGGCGAATAACCCAGCGCTACAGACCAGCGCCAGCACGTGGGGTTTGAAGGGCAACGTCATTTTCTTACTCCCGATTCCTGAAGAAATCGCTATGGTCGAATTGCTGCCACCCGCAGGTGCAGTGTTGCGTGAGTATAAAGAGACGATAGTTTAATTTTTGACTAATCTTGGGATCGTTACAGCTGAGTGATTATTAAAATCGAAAATAATGTGTCCATTCGTAACAGTGCTTCCTGCCCTTTAAGGGATACCGAAAAGCGCATTAGACCATCCTTAACGATTCAGCCACTTTTTTATGTTGCTTTTTTGTAAACAGATTAACACCCCACTAAAATCCTGTTATTCTGCCCGTTGCGGTACCGGGCATTTACCCTACTAACTGCTGTCTCACAGGAGCGTGAAGAAAATCGCCCATCGATAAAAGCGCCGCACTATGACAATGAGAGCGAGGAGAACCGTCGTGCTAGAAGAATACCGTAAGCACGTAGCTGAACGTGCCGCCGAGGGGATTGTGCCCAAACCCTTAGATGCAACCCAAATGGCCGCGCTCGTCGAGCTGCTGAAAAACCCGCCAGCGGGTGAAGAAGAATTCCTGTTAGACCTGTTAATCAACCGTGTTCCCCCTGGCGTCGATGAAGCCGCCTACGTTAAAGCGGGTTTTCTCGCTGCCGTCGCCAAAGGCGAAACGACCTCCCCGCTGGTTACGCCAGAAAAAGCCATCGAACTGCTTGGCACCATGCAGGGTGGTTACAACATCCATCCGCTGATCGACGCGCTCGACAACGACACGCTGGCGCCGATTGCCGCCAAAGCGCTGTCCCATACCCTGCTGATGTTCGATAACTTCTACGATGTGGAAGAAAAAGCCAAAGCGGGTAACGTATTTGCAAAACAGGTGATGCAGTCGTGGGCGGATGCCGAATGGTTCCTGAACCGTCCGCCGCTGGCCGAAAAAATGACCGTTACCGTCTTTAAGGTGACCGGTGAAACCAACACCGACGATCTGTCCCCGGCGCCGGACGCCTGGTCCCGCCCGGATATCCCGTTGCACGCGTTAGCGATGCTGAAAAACGCCCGTGAAGGTATCGAACCGGATCAGCCTGGCGTGGTCGGTCCGATCAAACAAATCGAAGCCCTGCAGCAAAAAGGCTTCCCGTTGGCCTACGTCGGCGACGTCGTGGGGACCGGCTCTTCCCGTAAATCCGCCACCAACTCGGTGTTGTGGTTCATGGGCGATGACATTCCGCACGTGCCGAACAAGCGCGGCGGCGGCCTGTGCCTCGGCGGTAAAATCGCTCCTATCTTCTTTAACACCATGGAAGACGCGGGCGCGCTGCCAATTGAAGTGGATGTGAGCAACCTGAACATGGGCGACGTGATTGACGTTTACCCGTACAAAGGGGAAGTGCGTAACCATGAAACCAACGAACTGCTGGCCACGTTTGAGTTAAAAACGGACGTGCTGATCGACGAAGTGCGCGCCGGTGGCCGTATCCCGCTGATCATCGGTCGTGGCCTGACCACCAAAGCGCGCGAAGCGCTGGGCCTGCCGCATTCAGACGTGTTCCGTCAGGCGAAAGATGTAGCGGAAAGCAGCCGCGGCTTCTCGCTGGCGCAGAAAATGGTTGGCCGCGCCTGCGGTGTAACCGGTGTCCGTCCTGGCGCGTACTGCGAGCCGAAGATGACTTCCGTTGGTTCTCAGGACACCACCGGCCCAATGACACGTGATGAACTGAAAGACCTGGCGTGCCTGGGCTTCTCCTCTGATCTGGTCATGCAGTCCTTCTGCCACACTGCGGCGTATCCGAAGCCGGTCGACGTCACCACGCACCACACGCTGCCGGACTTCATCATGAACCGTGGCGGCGTATCGCTGCGTCCGGGCGATGGCGTGATCCACTCCTGGCTCAACCGTATGCTGCTGCCGGATACCGTGGGTACCGGCGGTGACTCCCATACCCGTTTCCCGATCGGCATCTCCTTCCCGGCGGGCTCCGGCCTGGTGGCGTTTGCCGCGGCGACCGGCGTGATGCCTCTCGACATGCCTGAGTCCGTGCTGGTGCGCTTTAAGGGCAAAATGCAGCCGGGCATCACCCTGCGCGATCTGGTTCATGCGATCCCGCTGTATGCCATCAAACAGGGTCTGCTGACCGTTGAGAAGAAAGGTAAGAAAAACATCTTCTCTGGCCGCATCCTGGAAATCGAAGGTCTGCCGGATCTGAAAGTCGAGCAGGCGTTCGAGCTGACCGACGCCTCTGCCGAGCGTTCTGCTGCCGGTTGCACCATCAAGCTGAACAAAGAGCCGATCATTGAGTATCTGAACTCCAACATCGTCCTGCTGAAGTGGATGATTGCGGAAGGCTACGGCGATCGTCGCACTTTGGAACGCCGTATTCAGGGCATGGAAAAATGGCTGGCGGATCCGCAGTTGTTGGAAGCCGATGCTGACGCAGAGTACGCGGCGGTAATCGACATCGATCTGGCGGATATCAAAGAGCCGATCCTGTGTGCGCCAAACGATCCGGACGATGCGCGTCTGCTTTCCGACGTACAGGGCGAGAAGATCGATGAAGTGTTTATCGGTTCCTGTATGACTAACATCGGTCACTTCCGTGCGGCCGGTAAGCTGCTGGATGCGCACAAAGGCCAGTTGCCGACCCGTCTGTGGGTCGCGCCGCCAACCCGCATGGATGCCGCGCAGCTCACGGAAGAGGGCTATTACAGCGTCTTCGGTAAGAGCGGCGCGCGTATCGAAATTCCGGGCTGTTCGCTGTGCATGGGTAACCAGGCGCGCGTGGCTGACGGCGCGACGGTGGTCTCCACCTCTACGCGTAACTTCCCGAATCGTCTGGGGACCGGGGCGAACGTCTTCCTGGCTTCTGCGGAGCTGGCGGCGGTTGCGGCGCTGATCGGTAAACTGCCGACGCCGGAAGAGTATCAAACCTATGTAGCGCAGGTGGATAAAACCGCTGTCGATACTTACCGCTACCTGAACTTCGACCAGTTGTCTCAGTACACCGAGAAAGCTGACGGGGTGATCTTCCAGACGGCAGTGTAGTTTTGATGGTTTTCCCGTGCCGGACAGGCGTTACGCCGCCATCCGGTACGGGTTAATCTGACGGCTGCGCTTATCAGGCCCACAGGCTGAGACAACCCATCGCAACGGCGGTGGGTTTTTTATTTTCATTCCTCCCGCCTCTCACGCTTTTTTTCTTCCTCTCTGCTGCGATAATTAGCTCAAGGGCTTTGCAGAGGAACACCTTATGGATTACGAATTTCTGCGCGATGTTACCGGTGGGGTAAAAGTGCGTATGTCGATGGGCCACGAAGTGGTCGGGCACTGGTTTAATGAAGAAGTGAAGGATAACCTGGCGTTGCTCGATGAAGTGGAGCAGGCCGCACGCGCGGTAAAAGGCAGTGAACGTTCCTGGCAGCGGGCGGGTCATGAATACACGCTCTGGATGGACGGCGAGGAGGTGATGATCCGCGCGAACCAGCTGGAGTTTACGGGCGATGAGATGGAAGAAGGCATGAACTACTACGATGAAGAGAGCCTGTCGCTGTGCGGCGTGGAGGATTTTCTTCAGGTGGTGCGGGCTTATCGGGATTTTTTAGCGCAATCCTGAGTGAATTCAATCATCCACAAGGCCGGACGCCAGTGTCCGGCTTTTTTTTAACCGTAAAAGTCCTTGTTGATTTTTATTAATCATTTTGAATCTGTGATCTGGCGCGTTTGTGCTTTAAATTTGATTAAATATAATCTTTGTGATTTTATTTAATCACAACATAACAACAGGCGGGAAGACCATGAACATCAAAAAGGCAATAGAACGCGTACCCGGCGGCATGATGGTTGTGCCACTGGTGATCGGCGCCATTATCAATACCTTTGCCCCACAGGCGCTGGAGATCGGCGGGTTCACCACCGCGCTGTTCAAAAACGGCGCGGCGCCGCTGATTGGCGCCTTCCTGCTCTGTATGGGGGCGGGGATTAGCGTGAAAGCCGCACCTCAGGCGTTGTTGCAGGGCGGTACGATAACCCTGACCAAACTGCTGGTCGCCATTGCGATTGGCCTGGGCGTTGAGCATCTGTTCGGTGCGGAAGGGATCTTCGGCTTAAGCGGCGTGGCAATCATTGCGGCGATGAGTAACTCAAACGGCGGGCTTTACGCGGCGCTGGTGGGGGAGTTTGGCAACGAGCGTGATGTCGGCGCTATTTCAATTCTGTCTCTGAATGACGGGCCGTTCTTTACGATGATCGCGCTGGGCGCGGCGGGTATGGCGAACATACCGATCATGGCGCTGGTCGCGGTGCTGGTTCCGCTGGTGGTGGGGATGATCCTCGGTAACCTTGATCCCAACATGCGCGACTTCCTGACCAAAGGGGGGCCACTGTTGATCCCATTCTTCGCGTTTGCGCTGGGTGCGGGGATCAACCTTGAAATGCTGCTGCAGGGCGGTCTGGCAGGCATTCTGCTTGGCGTACTGACCACCTTCGTCGGCGGTTTCTTTAACATTCGCGCCGACCGTCTGGTGGGGGGAACCGGCATTGCCGGCGCGGCGGCCTCCAGCACCGCCGGGAACGCGGTGGCGACGCCGCTGGCGATTGCCCAGGCAGACCCGTCGCTGGCGGAAGTAGCTGCCGCTGCCGCCCCGCTGATTGCCGCATCGGTGATCACAACCGCGATTCTGACGCCTGTCCTGACCTCGTGGGTCGCCAAAAAGCAGGCGCGTCAGGTCGCTGAGGAGAAAAAAGCATGAAGATGATCGTTATCGCCGATGACTTTACGGGCTCTAACGATACCGGCGTGCAGTTGGCGAAGAAAGGGGCGCGCACCGAGGTGATGCTGACGCCGGAGCAAAAGCCCTCGCGTCGTGCCGATGTGCTGGTGATCAACACCGAAAGCCGCGCGATACCCGCAGAGCAGGCGGCGAAAGCGGTAGCGCAGGCATTAGCGCCCTGGTGCGAAGGTGAGACGCTCCCGCTGGTATACAAGAAAATTGATTCCACCTTTCGCGGCAACGTCGGCGCGGAAGTGACGGCGGCGATGCGAGCCGCCAACCGGACGCTGGCGGTGATCGCGGCGGCGATCCCCGCTGCCGGGCGCACCACCCGTGACGGATTATGTCTGGTCAACGGTACGCCGCTACTGGAAACCGAATTTGCCAGCGATCCGAAAACGCCGATTCTCTCCTCGCGCATTGCGGAGCTGATTGCGCTACAAAGCGATATCCCGGTACATGACGTGTCGCTCGATGACGTGCGACGCGGACAGCTCAGCGCGTTGCTGAGGGCTTTTGCCGCCGAGGGGGAATGTATGGTGGTGGTCGATGCGGTAGAAGATCGCGATCTGTCGCTGATTGCCCAGGCTATTTGTGAACAGGCTACGCTGCCGCTGCTGGTCGGCGCTGCCGGACTGGCGAACGCGCTACCGGTCAGAATGTTCATGCAGGAGAAGCAGGAACTGCCGGTGCTGGTGGTGGCGGGGTCGATGAGCGAAGCCACGCGGCGGCAGGTTGAAAAAGCGCTCTGCCAGGCGCGCGCCAGCGTGGTGGACATTGATGCCTCACGGCTGATTTCGGCGCAGGCCGAACAGGAAATCGCCGCGGTGGTGGAGCAGGCCTGCGCGCTGCTCGGCCGCCAGCAGCACACGATTCTCCGCACCAGCCGGAGCGCGGACGATCGGCAGATGATCGACGCGCTGTGTACTGAAGCAGGCGTGAGCCGCCAGCAGCTTGGTGAGATGCTCAGCCAACGCCTCGGGACCATTACGCTGCGCATTATCGAACAGGCGCGTATTGGCGGGCTGTTCCTGACCGGAGGAGATATCGCCACTGCGGTTGCCAGCGCGCTTGGCGCGGAAGGCTATCGCATCCAGAGCGAGGTCGCGCCCTGCATTCCCTGCGGGACGTTTGTGAACAGCGAAATCGACGACCTTCCGGTGATCACGAAAGCAGGCGGATTCGGTTCAGACAGCACCCTTTGTGATGCGCTTTATTTTATTGAGGAGATGTACAGTGGTAACTAAAACAATTGCGATTACGATGGGCGATCCGGCGGGTATCGGTCCGGAAATCATTGTCAAAGCGCTTTGTGAAGATGAACTTAACGGCGCGCCGCTGGTGGTGGTGGGATGCCTGCAAACCCTCAAACGTTTGCAGGCCAAAGGGCTGGCGGAAGGGGTGACCTTTCGCGCGATTGACGGTGTCACGCAGGCGCGATTTACGCCGGGCGTGATTCACGTCATCGACGAGCCGCTGGCGCAGCCGGAGGCGCTGGAGCCAGGTAAAGTGCAGGCCGAGGCGGGCGATCTGGCCTACCGTTGCGTAAAACGTGCGACAGAGCTGGCACTGAAAGGCGATGTACACGCCATCGCCACCGCGCCGCTGAATAAAGAAGCGCTGCATCTGGCGGGGCATCATTACCCGGGACATACCGAACTGTTAGCGACGCTGACCGAGAGCCGTGACTATGCGATGGTGCTTTACACCGACAAGCTGAAGGTGATTCACGTTTCGACCCATATTGCGTTACGCAAGTTTCTCGACACCCTCAACGGACAACGCGTGGAGACGGTCATCGGCATCGCGGATCGCTTCCTGAAGCGTGTTGGTTTCGCCCAACCGCGCATCGCCGTTGCCGGGGTCAATCCCCATGCAGGTGAAAACGGTCTGTTTGGCGATGAAGAAATTCGCATTGTGTCGCCAGCCATTGAAAACATGAAGGCGAAGGGAACAGACGTTTACGGCCCATGTCCGCCGGACACCGTGTTTTTACAGGCGTACGAAGGCCAATATGACATGGTGGTGGCGATGTACCACGATCAGGGGCATATTCCGCTCAAACTGCTCGGTTTCTATGATGGCGTGAACATCACCGCTGGTCTGCCGTTTATTCGTACCTCTGCCGATCACGGGACGGCGTTTGATATCGCCTGGACGGGAAAAGCAAAATCTGAGAGCATGGCCGTATCGATTAAACTGGCAATGCAACTGGCGTAATTTCCTGTTATGAAAGGACAACACCGTCTGGATAAGATTGTGGCGTATTTGAAAAATCATACGCTGGTGACCGTGGAACAGCTGGTAGATGCGGTAGAAGCATCGCCCGCGACGATCCGACGCGATCTGATCAAGCTGGATGAACAGGGCGTGATCAGCCGCAGCCACGGCGGTGTTGCTCTGCGTCGTTTTGAACCGGCGCAACCCACAACCAATGAAAAGCAATTACGATCGCCTGCTGAAAAGCGGGCGATCGCGCGTTTTGCCGCCTCAATGGTACAGGCGGGCGACGCAGTGGTGTTGGATGCCGGCACCACCATGCTGGAGTTGGCAAAATGCCTGACTCATCTGCCGCTCAGGGTGATCACCGTCGATCTGCATATCGCCCTGTTTTTGTCCGAGTTTCGCCAGATTGAAGTCACCATTGTGGGTGGCCGCATTGATGACAGCAGTCAGTCCTGCATCGGCGAGTTTGGTCGCAAAATGTTGCGTAGCGTCTATCCCGATATCGCCTTCATGAGCTGTAACACCTGGAGTATGGAAAAGGGCGTCACGACGCCGACGGAAGACAAGGCAGGACTGAAGCAGGAGATTATCGCTAACGCCCAACGCAAGGTTCTGCTGGCCGACAGCAGCAAATATGGCGCGCATTCGCTGTTCAACGTAGCGCCGCTGAGCCGTTTTACCGATGTGGTGACCGATGTGAATCTGCCCTTCCCTGTCCAGGCTGAGCTGAAAGCCCACTCCGTGGCTCTTACGCTGGTACAGCCTGAATTTTAAAGGGAGCGATCACCGCTCTCAGGGCGGGCGACACGTTGCGACGCGGATAATACAAAAACGCCCCTTCCAGGCGAAAACTGTGGTTCTGTAGCGTCCGGATGAGCCTGCCGTGGGCTAAATTTTCTCGAACTCACTCCTCGGGGACATAGGCCAGATCGGGGCCTAAACTTGCCGCCTGCGCTTCCATATCACTGTCAGATAGCGCCCATCGTCCCTGGCGGGGCCGACCACGGTCATGTCCATATCGGGCGAAACACTTCGGGCGAAACGCAGAACCGATTTGCCGGATGACGCCATCCGGCACGTTGGTAAACGTTACACCGCCGGGATATTGCGCCCGTAGTAAATCTCACGCATCTCTTTCCAGAGCGCCGCGGTAATGTCTTTGCGCTCGACTTCGGTCAGATCTTCCGGTCGGGTATGGAACATATAGTGCTTAAGATCGAACTCTTTAAGCAGCATTTTGGTATGGAAAATATTTTCCTGGTACACATTGACGTCCACCATGTCATACAGCGACTTCATGTCTTCAGACATAAAGTTCTGAATGGAGTTGATCTCATGGTCGATGAAGTGCTTCATGCCGTTAATGTCGCGGGTAAAGCCGCGAACACGGTAGTCGATGGTCACGATATCGGACTCAAGCTGGTGGATCAGGTAATTTAGCGCTTTAAGCGGGGAAATCACGCCGCAGGTTGACACTTCGATATCCGCGCGGAAGGTGCACAAACCGCCTTCCGGGTGGCTTTCCGGGTAGGTATGCACGCAGATGTGACTTTTATCGAGATGGGCGACCACTGCTTCCGGTAGGGGACCTGGATGCTCGGTGTTATCGATAAGCCGCGGATCGACGGGTTCTTCGCTCACCAGAATGGTGACGCTGGCGCCCTGCGGTTCGTAGTCCTGACGGGCGATGTTCAGAATATTGGCGCCAATGATGGAGCAGGTTTCTGACAGGATTTCGGTCAGACGATTGGCGTTATACAGTTCATCGATATAGGCGATGTAGCCGTCGCGCTCTTCGGCGGTTTTGGCGTAGCAGATATCATAAATACAAAAACTCAGACTTTTGGTCAGGTTGTTAAAGCCATGCAGTTTCAGTTTTTTCAATTTCTTATCTTCTCCTTAGGACGACGAGGCGGTCAGTGCGTCTAGCAGATACTGGGGTAAGGCAAAGGCTGCTGTATGGATAGCCGGGTTGTAATAGCGGCACTTCAGACCTGAGCTGTGAAAACGCGCCTGGATGATTTCGGTCGACAGGCTACGTAGCGCGTCGTTATCGGACGCCCAGGCGAAGGTCATGATGCCGCCATAATAGGTGGGAATGGCTGCCTGATAAAACCCGACGTCGGCGAAGTAATGGCTGAGCTTGCGGTGGCTGTCGACAGCTTCGTCCTGTTGCAGGAAGCATACGCCGTTCTGGGCGACAAAGATCCCGCCGGGGGTCAGGCAGCGTTTGCAGCCTTCGTAGAACGCCGAGGTGAACAGGCTCTCGCCGGGGCCGATCGGATCGGTGCAATCGGAGATGATCACATCAAAGGTTTGCTGCGTCTGGTTGACGAAATTAACGCCGTCGTCGATCACCAGGGTAAAACGCGGATCGTCATAGCTGCCAGCGTTGTGCGCAGGCAGATACTGGCGGCAAAAAGAGACCACGCCCGCATCGATCTCCACCATGGTGATGGTTTCAACGTTTTTGTGGCGGGTGACTTCACGCAGCATCGCACCGTCGCCGCCGCCAATAATCAGCACGTGCTTCGCGTGGCCGTGGGCCAGTAGCGGAACGTGTGTCATCATTTCATGATAAATGAACTCATCGCGCTCGGTAGTTTGCACCACCCCATCCAGCGCCATGACGCGGCCAAAGGCGGCGTTTTCGAAGATGATCAGATCCTGATGTTCGGTCTTCTCGTGATAAAGCACGTTATCGACGGCAAAGTACTGTCCAAACTGGTCGTGTAGCGTTTCATGCCACTGCTGTTTGTCGGCCAAAGGTTGATACCTCCATTGTTAACACCCGTTAAAAAGGGCGCAACATAATAGCTAACTATGACCGCGGATGCACGGTCATGATGTCAACAACAGGGTAGCATGATTTTATTTGACGTAGGCGAGCAGGCTCAGCGAGTCGCGCGCCAGCGCTTTGCATTTTTTAGCGACGGGAATACCGATACCGCTCAGATCGCGATAGCTGTCTTCGCCGAGCGATTTCATATCGAAGGAGTCGTAATTACTGAGGTCCCACTGGTTTTGCTGAGCAAAAAAGACCAGCGCGCGCCGAATTTGCCCGTTGGGTAAATTCTGGTAGCCGCAGTCATTTTTCAGAAAAACAAAAACGGCTGTTAAATCGGCCATATCTTCGGCTTCAGATTCACTGAGCGCATAACTGTTCGCGCAAACAGCCATCAGACTGCTGAACAGCACGGTTCTGAAAAACGTCTTCATTGCTTCTACCACGGCATCACGGAAACTAAACGTTAGCACACTGTTGGCAAGGCGACGACTTTTATTATTGTTCAGCGTGATGTCATAAACTTGACCTTCCCGTAAGGGGAGGGTCTATGCTCAAGGATTAGGCTGTTTTCGCCTGCTGCAAAATAAGGAAGTGATTATGCAACGTCGTGATTTCTTAAAATATTCTGTGGCGCTTGGGGTGGCGTCGGCTTTGCCGCTGTGGAGCCGCGCTGTTTTTGCCGCTGAGCGCCCTGCGCTTCCCATTCCGAATCTTCTGACTCACGATGCCCGTCATCGTCTCTCGTTGACGATTCAGGCAGGGCAGTCAACGTTTGCCGGGAAGACGGCGACGACCTGGGGTTATAACGGCAACGCGCTTGGTCCGGCCCTGAAATTACAGCGCGGTAAAACGGTGACGGTGGATATTCATAACCAACTGGCGGAAGAGACCACGGTGCACTGGCATGGGCTGGAAGTGCCCGGCGACGTGGATGGCGGCCCGCAGGGCATTATTCCCGCCGGGGGAAAACGCACCGTGACCTTTACGCCCGAACAGCGCGCGGCGACCTGCTGGTTTCATCCCCATCAGCATGGCAAAACCGGGCGTCAGGTGGCGATGGGGCTGGCCGGTCTGGTGATGATTGAAGACGACGAGATCCACACACTGCTGTTGCCGAAACAGTGGGGCATTGACGATGTGCCGGTCATTGTTCAGGACAAGCGCTTTACCGACGCCGGGCAGATAGACTATCAACTGGACGTCATGACTGCCGCCGTCGGATGGTTTGGCGATACGCTGCTGACCAATGGGGCGCTTTACCCACAACATGCTGCGCCGCGCGGCTGGCTGCGTCTGCGTCTACTCAACGGTTGTAACGCCCGTTCGCTTAATTTTGCGACCAGCGATAAGCGTCCATTCTATGTCATTGCCAGCGATGGCGGCCTGTTGCCTGAACCGGTAAAAGTGGCTGAACTGCCGATGTTGATGGGCGAACGCTTTGAGGTGCTGGTGGACGTGAGCGACGGTAAGCCGTTCGACCTTGTGACCCTGCCGGTCAGCCAGATGGGGATGGCGGTCGCGCCGTTTGATAAGCCGCACCCGGTGATGCGCATTCAGCCAGTGGCGGTAAACGCCTCCGGGACGCTGCCGGACACGCTCGCGACATTGCCAGCCCTGCCGTCGCTTGACGGGTTGACCGTACGTAAATTGCAGCTATCTATGGACCCGATGCTTGACATGATGGGCATGCAATTGCTGATGAAGAAGTATGGTCCGCAGGCGATGTCGGGTATGAATCATGGCCAGATGCAGGGGCATAAGGGCCATATGCAGCACGGCGGTATGGATAAGATGAACCACGGCGGGCATGTTGACTTCCACAATGCCAATATGATCAACGGCGTCGCCTTTGACATGAACAAACCGATGTTTGCCGCCAGCAAAGGACAACATGAGCGTTGGGTGATTTCTGGCGTTGGCGACATGATGCTGCATCCGTTCCATATTCACGGTACGCAGTTCCGTATTCTGTCAGAAAATGGACAGCCGCCAGTGGCGCATCGCCGCGGATGGAAGGACACGGTTCGGGTTGAAGGCGGGGTGAGTGAAGTGTTAGTGAAGTTCGATCACGACGCGCCAAAAGAACATGCTTATATGGCGCATTGTCATCTGCTGGAACATGAAGATACGGGGATGATGTTAGGATTTACCGTATAAAAATGCCGGGGGCGGCTGTGATGGCGCCCCCGGCGGTATGCCCGGCGTTACCCGGGCATAAGCGTTACTTCTCGCCGTCCGGTAGGGCATACGCGACAATATAGTCGCCCATCTTCGTACCAAACGAACCGTGACCCCCGGCGGAAATCACCACGTATTGCTTACCGTTGACCTCATAGGTCATCGGCGTCGCCTGGCCCCCTGCGGGCAGACGACCCTGCCACAGTTTTTCCCCGTTGCTCATGTTATAAGCTCGCAGGTAGTTATCGGCAGTCGCGGCAATAAACAGCACGTTACCGGCGGTTGAGATAGGTCCGCCGAGCATCGGCATTCCCATATTAAAGGGAACCGGAACCGGCATCGGGAACGGCATACTGTCCTGCGGCGTACCAATGCGTTTCTTCCAGACGATTTCGTTGGTTTTCAGATCCAGCGCTGAGATATACCCCCAGGCCGGTTGCTTACACGGCAGACCAAACGGTGACAGGAACGGATTCAGCGTCACGCCGTAGGGCACACCGTACTGTGGCTGAATACCCGACTCGGTGCCGGTGCCTTTGGCGTCTTTCGGCTGCTCCATCGGGTTACCCGGACCACGCGGGATCAGCTTCGAAACGAACGGCAGCGCCATCGGGTTGGCAATCGCCACCTGACGGTTGGGATCGACGGAGATACCGCCCCATTCGAACATCCCGAGGTTACCCGGGAACACCAGCGTACCCTGCTCAGATGGCGGGGTGAAGATACCTTCATAGCGCAACTGGTGGAACATCACGCGGCACACCAACTGGTCGAACATGGTGGCGCCCCACATATCCGCACCGGTCAAATCTTTCGTCGGACGGAAGCTCAGCTCGGAGAACGGCTGGGTTTTGGTGACGTAGTCGCCTTTTGCGGCACCCTGCGGTACCGGGGTTTCCGGCGCCGGGACGACCAGCTTGCCGTTACGACGGTCAAGGACAAAAATGTTGCCGGTTTTCGCCGGGGCGTAGACAACAGGCACGGTCTGGCCGTTGACGGTAATATCCGCCAGCGTCGGTTGAGCGGGCAGGTCCATATCCCACAGATCGTGGTGAACGGTCTGATAGCTCCACGCGAGCTTACCGGTAGTGGCATTCAGCGCCAGAACGGAGCTGGCGTAGCGTTCCTGCTCCGGCGTACGGTGGCCGCCCCAGATATCCGGCGTGGAGACGCCCATCGGCAGATAAACCAGGTCCAGCTTCGCATCATAGGCCGCAGGCGCCCACGAGTTCGGTGAGTTAAAGGTGAAGGTGTGCTCATCCGAAGGAATGGCATTTGGATCTTTCGCGCCCGGATCGAACGCCCACAGCAGTTTACCGTTGTTAACGTCGAAACCGCGGATCACTCCGGACGTTTCGCGGGTGGAGAAGTTATCGGTGACCGACCCGGCAATCACAATCGTTTTATCGGTAATGATTGGCGGCGAGGTCGGTTCGTACAGACCCGGCGTTTGATCCGGCATATTGGTTTGCAGGTTCAGCACGCCTTTGTTGGCAAAGGTTTCGCACAGCTTGCCGTTTTCCGCGTTCAGCGCAATCAGACGTCCATCGTTTACCGGCAGGATGATGCGGCGCGGACAGTCGGCAATCACTTCCGGAGAGGCCGTGTCGGCCTTCGCTTCATGGTAGGAGACGCCGCGGCAGGTGACGTGCTGGAAAGACTCGTTCGGTTTCAGTTCCGGGTCGTAATGCCATTTCTCTTTCCCCGTCGCCGCATCCAGCGCGAACAGTCGCTGGTGGGCGGTGCACAGATACAGCGTGTCACCCACTTTGATAGGCGTGACTTCGTTAGTCAGTTCGCCCGGATCGTCCGGCTGCTTCAGGTCGCCGGTACGAAACACCCACGCTTCCTTCAGCTTGTGAACGTTATCGGCGTTAATCTGCTTCAGCGGTGAATAGCGCTGGCCTTCCTGGTTGCGCCCGTAGGCAGGCCAGTCACCGTCAGCCACCGGCGAGATAGGTTCGGCTGGCGTCGACTCGGCGCTGAGCGTGCCGTCAATTTCCTGCGGATCGTTGAAGCCCGCCCAGGTCAGGATCCCGCCGCTGATCAGCAGGGCGACCAGCAGGGCGGCGACCGCGCCGCCGGAAGGAATTATCAGGCGACGCCAGACAAAAGGTAAAATCAGCCAGATGCCGAAGAAGACAAGAATGTCGCTGCGCGGCGTCAGCGCCCAGAAGTCGAAGCCGACTTCCCATACGCCCCAGATCAGAGTGGCGAGCAGCAGAGCGGCATACAGCCACAGCGCGGAGCGCTTGCTGCGCCAGAGCAGCCAGGCGACGCCCAGCATCGCCAGACCGGCGATCGGGTAGTACCAGGAGCCGCCGATAGCGACCAGCCAGCCGCCGCCGATCAGTAAATACAGCCCGCAGAGCGCGGCAAAGAGGGCCGTTAGCGTCACGAGAAGCCGTGGCGAACGTGCATTGTTTTCAGCCATAAAAAGACACCATCTCAATTTGTTAAATTTTTAATAGCAATTAATTATAGGATTTAACATGTGTGATCGTCATCACAAAATGAGCTTTATCAACAGATGCCGCGAATAAATACTTTTACTGGTATACTGCGTGCCTTGCATTTCGATGCCGGTTCATCTGGAGCAGGCATTGAGTGATTTGTTTTTAAATCATATGGTTAGAGATATGAAACATACTGTAGAAGTCATGATCCCTGAAGCGGAGATCAAAGCGCGTATTGCCGAACTGGGTCGTCAGATTACTGAACGTTATAAAGACAGCGGCAGTGAAATGGTGCTGGTGGGTCTGCTGCGGGGGTCATTCATGTTTATGGCGGACCTGTGCCGTGAAGTGCAGGTATCTCATGAAGTCGATTTTATGACCGCCTCCAGCTACGGTAGCGGCATGTCTACTACCCGAGACGTGAAAATCCTCAAAGACCTGGACGAAGATATTCGCGGCAAAGACGTGCTGATTGTGGAAGATATTATTGATTCCGGGAATACACTGTCGAAAGTGCGCGAGATCCTGGGGCTGCGCGAACCGAAATCGCTGGCGATCTGCACTCTGCTGGATAAACCCTCCCGTCGTGAAGTGAACGTGCCGGTGGAATTTATCGGTTTTTCGATTCCGGATGAGTTCGTGGTGGGCTATGGCATTGATTACGCGCAGCGTTATCGCCATCTGCCGTATGTCGGTAAAGTGGTTCTGCTGGACGAGTAAGCGAAGACATGCCGGATGGCGTTGCCGCCCGGCATGGTCAATTAGCGGTGATTGATGTGTTTCTTACTGAGGTTAGACACGCCCTGACGATACCGCTGTTCCAGCGACTCGCGGTTGGTGGCCGTCACTTCCAGATCGCGCAGCAACCCGTCGTGAATACCGTACGCCCAGCCGTGAATCGTCACTTTCTGACCGCGCTTCCACGCCGACTGCATGATGGTGGAATGGCCCAGGTTGTACACCTGTTCCATTACGTTCAGCTCACACAAGGTGTCCATCCGACGCTCCTGCGGCATTTCACCGAGCAATGAGCTATGTTTGAACCAGATATCGCGGATGTGCAGCAGCCAGTTGTTGATTAAACCCAGTTCCGGGTTTTCAACCGCCGCCTGCACGCCGCCACATCCGTAGTGGCCGCAGATAATAATGTGTTCAACTTCCAGCACATCGACGGCATACTGCACCACAGAGAGGCAGTTGAGATCGGTGTGGATGACCAGGTTGGCCACATTACGGTGAACAAATAATTCGCCCGGCTCGAGTCCGGTTAAACGTTCTGCGGGAACGCGACTGTCGGAACATCCAATCCATAGAAAGCGCGGTTTCTGCGCTTGCGCCAGTTTCTCAAAAAATCCGGGATCCTCTTCCACCAGCATTTTTGACCATAGTGCATTGTTGCTGATGAGTGTATCTATGTCTTTCATGGAGGTTAACGACCTGTAACCAAATAAGTGCGTTGGGCTAATATAGGGCAACTCCGCGATTATTTAAACCACATATAAAGTGTAAGAACGTAAGGTAAGTAAAAATTTATGACCATTGCACTGGAACTTCAACAACTTAAAAAAACGTATCCGGGGGGCGTTCAGGCGCTGCGCGGTATCGATTTGCAGGTCGAAGCGGGTGATTTTTATGCGCTTCTGGGACCAAACGGGGCAGGAAAGTCGACCACCATCGGCATCATCAGTTCGCTTGTTAACAAAACATCCGGGCGCGTTAGCGTGTTTGGCTACGATCTTGAAAAAGATATTGTCAACGCCAAACGCCAGCTGGGACTGGTGCCGCAGGAGTTTAACTTCAACCCTTTTGAGACGGTGCAGCAAATTGTCGTGAATCAGGCGGGGTACTACGGCGTCGAACGTAAAGAAGCGGTCGAGCGCAGCGAAAAGTATCTGAAACAGCTCGATTTATGGGAGAAGCGTAACGAACGCGCGCGGATGTTATCCGGCGGGATGAAGCGTCGCCTGATGATCGCCCGCGCCCTGATGCATGAGCCGAAACTGTTGATTCTTGATGAGCCAACCGCCGGGGTGGATATTGAGCTTCGCCGCTCAATGTGGGGTTTTTTGAAGGATTTAAACGACAAAGGCACCACGATCATTCTCACCACCCACTATCTGGAAGAAGCGGAAATGCTGTGCCGCAACATCGGTATTATTCAGCATGGCGAGCTGGTGGAAAACACCTCAATGAAGACTCTGTTGTCGAAGTTGAAATCCGAAACCTTCATTCTCGACCTGGCGCCGAAAAGCCCGCTGCCAAAGCTGAACGGCTATCAATACCGGCTGGTGGATACCTCCACGCTGGAAGTGGAAGTCCTGCGCGAACAAGGGATCAACAGCGTGTTCAGCCAGCTCAGCGAGCAGGGCATTCAGGTATTGAGCATGCGTAACAAAGCGAACCGCCTTGAGGAGCTGTTTGTGTCACTGGTTCATGAAAAACAAGGAGATCGCGCATGATGCAGCTTTACTGGGTCGCGCTGAAAAGTATCTGGGCGAAAGAAATTCATCGCTTCATGCGCATCTGGGTGCAGACGCTGGTGCCGCCCGTTATCACCATGACGCTGTATTTTATTATTTTTGGTAACCTGATCGGTTCGCGAATCGGCGAAATGCATGGCTTCAGCTACATGCAGTTTATCGTGCCGGGCCTGATCATGATGGCGGTCATTACCAACGCCTACGCGAACGTTGCCTCTTCGTTCTTCAGCGCCAAGTTTCAGCGCAACATCGAAGAACTGCTGGTGGCGCCGGTGCCTACCCACGTCATCATCGCCGGGTTTGTCGGCGGCGGCGTGGCGCGTGGTTTATGCGTGGGTATTCTGGTGACGGCGATTTCGCTGTTCTTCGTGCCCTTTCAGGTGCATTCGTGGGTGTTTGTCGCACTGACGCTGGTGCTGACCGCAGTACTGTTTTCGCTGGCGGGTCTGCTTAACGCCGTGTTTGCAAAAACCTTCGACGATATCAGCCTGATCCCAACCTTCGTGCTGACGCCGCTGACCTATCTGGGCGGGGTGTTCTACTCCCTGACGCTGCTGCCGCCGTTCTGGCAGGGGCTGTCGCATCTGAACCCTATCGTCTACATGATCAGCGGCTTCCGCTACGGTTTCCTCGGCATTCACGATGTGCCGCTGGTGACCACGTTCGGTGTGCTGGTGGTGTTTATCGTCGCGTTTTATCTGCTGTGCTGGACGCTAATCCAGCGCGGTCGCGGCCTGCGTAGCTAATGGCCTCATTCCCCTCTCCGTTCGGGGAGGGGATAACATTTGACCGCTGTCATCATTCTCTATTTATCACCCTGATAAACTACTTGCCTGCTAAGGAGGCGAACAATGTTAGGCTGGGTGATTACCTGTCATGACGATAAAGCAGAGGAACTGCTGGAGCGTCTGGAAACGAAATATGGCCCACTGGCGCAATGCCGGGCGGTGAATTTCTGGCGCGGTCTGAGCGCCAACATGCTGAGCAGGATGTTGTGCGATGCGCTGCACGAAACGGATACCGGCGACGGCGTCATATTTTTAACCGATACGTCTGGTGCTGCGCCGTATCGGGTGGCGTCACTGATGAGCCACAAACATCCCCGTTGTGAAGTCATTTCCGGCATCCATTTTCCCCTGCTGGAGCAGATGCTCCCCTTCCGCGCAACGATGAGCAGCGAGGCGTTTCGCCATCATATTGTGTCGCGTGGCGCGCCGGAGGTAACCAGTCTCTGGCATCAGCAGCAAAAGAATCCACCGTTTGTGCTGTTGCACGATCTGTATGACTGCTAGCGCCTGACGGGACAGGCGCTGGGGCATTTTGATCACAGAGATGAATTGATACAATCCTCGCGTTGTCTCTTTCCCGGTTCGTGTCATGAAAAAATACCTTCTCTTTCTGCTGCTGTGTGTCTCTACAGTCGTCAGCGCGGCGTTGCCTGCCCGTTATATGCAAACCACCGAAGATGCGGCGATCTGGGCGCAGATTGGCGACAAAATGATAACGGTGGGGAACATTCGCGCCGGGCAAATCCTTGCGGTCATCCCCGTGGCGGCTGACTATTATGAATTTTCATTTGGCTTCGGAACCGGCTTTATCGATAAAGGGCACCTGGCGCCGGTACAGGGCAAACAGCGGGTTGAAGACAGCTTAGGCGATCTCAATAAGCCACTCAGTAACCAAAACCTGGTGACCTGGAAAGCGACGCCCGTTTACAACGCCCCGAATGTGGGCAGCGCGCCGTTTGGCGTGCTGGCGGAAAACTTACGTTATCCCGTCATCAGTAAGCTGAAGGATCGGCTTAACCAGACCTGGTATCAAATCCGCATTGGCGAGCGGCTGGCCTGGATAAGCGCGCTGGATGCCCAGGAGGACAAGGGGCTGCCGGTGCTCACTTACCACCACATTCTACGTGATGAAGAAAACACCCGCTTTCGTCATACTTCGACAACCACCAGCGTGCGGGCATTCAGTAACCAGATGACCTGGCTGCGGGACCAGGGTTACGCCACGCTGACTATGGCGCAGCTTGAAGGGTATGTGCGCAATAAAATGAACCTGCCCGGGAAGGCGGTGGTCATTACCTTTGATGACGGTCTCAAGTCCGTCAGCCGCTATGCGTATCCGGTGTTGAAGCAGTACGGCATGAGGGCCACCGCGTTCATTATCACCTCGCGCATAAAAGGTCGACCGCAGAAGTGGGATCCACGTTCGCTACAGTTTATGAGTGTTTCCGAGCTTTACCACATCCGTGATGTTTTTGACCTTCAGTCGCATACCCACTTTTTGCATCGGGTTGATGGCTATCGTCATCCCATTCTGTTAAGCCGCAGCCACCATAATATTCTGTTTGATTTCAAACGGTCACGCCGGGCGCTGGCGCAGTTTACGCCGCAGGTGCGTTACCTTTCGTATCCGTTTGGCGGTTATAACGCGACGGCGGTTAAGGCCGCGAAAGACGCCGGATTTCATCTGGCGGTGACGACGGTAAAAGGGAAGGTTAAGCCGGGAGATAATCCGTTTTTGCTGAAGCGCCTGTACATCCTGAGAACGGACTCGCTGGAGACGATGTCGCGGCTGATCAGCAATCAGCCGCAGGGGTAGATATCAGGCAACCTGAACCGGAATGGCTTTTGCGGTGCGTTTCATTTCATTGTCGCCTTCAAAGTAGGCGACATTTGGCCGCCAGCGGCGCGCTTCTTCGTCGGACATGGTGACGAAGCTGGCGATGATCACAATATCCCCCACGCTGGCGCAATGCGCCGCCGCGCCGTTGACGGAGATAATGCGCGAACCGCGCTCGGCGGCAATTGCATAGGTGGAAAAGCGTTTGCCATTCGATACATTCCAGATATCGATAGCTTCATTTTCGAGGATCCCGGCGGCGTCGAGGAAATCCTGATCGATGGCGCAGGAACCTTCATAGTGCAGGTCCGCCTGAGTCACTTTCACGCGGTGGAGTTTGCCCTGCAGCATAGTGCGAATCATAACGTCTACCTTAAAATATTCGTCATCATTCAGGCTGTCCCTATTCAGGACGCCTGAGAAGATTGATGAGTATGTACTGTCGTTAACCCGGCAGGGCGCGCCCTGCCTTGAGAATTTTCTCAGGCAGTATTGCCCGATTTTTAACCCCTGTCTACTGGGTTAATGTTACCGTCTGGTTGTCAATCAGGCGCGCCTGTCCCAGCCACGCGGCCACCAGAATGACCGCCCGCTGGCTGGTTTCCGTCAGCGCAAGCAGGGTGTCGGCGTCGCGGATCTGAATATCATCGGCGCGGAAGCCTTTCTCATTCAGGGCTTTTTCCGCAAGGGCGATCATTTCATCCAGTTCGCGCTCGCCGGCCTGCAGTTTTTCACCAATCTCACACATGACCTTGTATAAACCCGGGGCGATTTTGCGCTGCTCCGCGGTCAAATAACCATTGCGTGAACTGAGGGCTAAACCGTCTTTGGCGCGAATAATCGGTACGCCGACGATTTCAATGTCGTAGCCCATATCGGCCACCATTTTGCGGATCAGCGCCAGTTGCTGAAAATCTTTTTCACCGAAACAGGCGATATCCGGCTGAACGAGGTTAAACAGCTTGCTGACGATGGTGGAAACGCCGCGGAAATGGCCCGGGCGGCTGGCGCCCTCCAGCATGGTGGAAAGACCAGGAACATCAACATACGTCTGGCCTTCGGTGCCCTGCGGGTAGATTTGATCGGCTGCCGGCGCGAAAACAAAATCGACTTTACGTTTGTTCAGCTTCTCACAGTCCTCCTGCAGCGTGCGCGGATAACGCACCAGATCGTCCGGGCGGTCGAACTGCATCGGATTAACGAAGATGCTGACCACCACGATATCGGCGCGGGCTTTCGCTTCATCAACCAGCTTCATATGACCGTCGTGCAGGTTGCCCATGGTTGGAACTAGCGCAATGCGTTTTCCTTCCTGGCGGGCTCTGCGGATATGCTGGCGCAGCAGCGGCAGGGTTTCAATTATCAACACAACAAAACTCCTTAATGGAAACTGTGTTCTTCGCCCGGATAGACGCCGGACTCCACCTCGGCAATATACTGCCGCACCGCGGCGCGCATGTCGCCTGCTTCGGTAAGGAAATTTTTGGCAAATTTCGGAATATGACCGCCGGTGATGCCGAAAGCGTCATGCATCACCAGAATCTGACCGTCAGTCACGTTGCCCGCGCCAATGCCGATCACCGGAATGGTGAGCGCGTCGGTGATGCGTTTTGCCAGTTCAACCGGCACGCATTCGAGCACCAACAACTGTGCGCCCGCGGCTTCCAGCGCCAGCGCGTCATCAAGCAGCGCTTGCCCGGCGTCACCGCGCCCCTGAACCTTGTAACCGCCGAAAATATTGACCGATTGCGGCGTCAGCCCCAGGTGACCGCAGACCGGAACGGCACGCTCGGTGAGCATTTTTACGGTATCCGCCAGCCATGCGCCGCCTTCAATCTTGACCATGTTCGCCCCGGAGCGCATCACCGCCGCCGCGTTTTCAAAGGCCTGCTCCGGCGTCGCGTACGCCATAAACGGCAGGTCAGAAAGCAGCAGGCAGTTCGGTGCGCCGCGACGTACCGCGCACGTGTGATAGGCGATATCCGCAACGGTAACAGGAAGGGTGGAGTCATGGCCCTGAACGGTCATCCCCAGCGAGTCGCCCACCAGCATCACGTTGATGCCTTCGTCGGCAAATAACTTAGCGAAGCTGTAGTCGTAAGCCGTAATGGTGGCGAAGCGTTTTTTCTCCTGTTTGCACTTTTGCAACAGTGAGATAGTGGTTGGTTTCATAACATTTCCTGATGGTGAACGTCATATTTATCGGCATTCTAACAGTCACATTCAGGGGGGCAATTATTTTAAGCAATCGATTGGCGTGAAAGCAGTAAACGCTAAAGGGGAGGGGGATTTACCCGCGTTCGGGTTTTTCTTCGCCGAGTTCGGCGAGGCGTTGTTGTAACGATTTTCCATCCGGAAACCGCAGGTCGGGCGCAATCTCATACAGCGGCCAAAGCATAAAGCCGCGGTTGTGCATATCGTAATGGGGAACAGTCAGGCGCTCGGTCTGAATGACACGATCGCCAAACAGCATAATGTCGAGATCCAACGTGCGCGGACCCCAGCGCTCGGCTTTGCGTACGCGCCCCTGCTGCAGTTCAATCCGTTGGGTATGATCGAGCAGAGTCTCCGGCGCAAGGTCAGTGTCCAGCGCGACCGCCGCGTTCAGGTAATCCGGCTGATCCTGGGGACCTAAGGGCGCAGTGCGGTAAAAAGAGGAGACGGCGACAATCCGGCTCTGCGGAATGTCGCCAATCGATTTTATGGCAGCATTAACCTGTTCCAGGGGGGAGGCCAGGTTGCTGCCAAGCGCGATATAAGCGAGGGTCACGCGGTACCCTCGCGACGCGGGGCGCGTTTGCGCGGGCGACGATTGCGGCGGCGTGGCATCGGGTCTTCATCCAGTTCGTTGAGCATGCCCTTCTGCTCTGGCGGCGCAGAGACCTGGAATTCGCCCCACCATTGTGCCAGGCGTTGCAGTTCGGCGCTTTTTTCCGCTTCGGCGCGCAGCGCCAGCAGATCGTAAGCCGCGCGGAATTTCGGATGTTCCATGAGCTTCCACGCGCGTTTTCCCTGACGGCGGGACATCCGTAGCTGAAGCTGCCAGATATCACGGGTCAGTGAGGTCAGGCGTTTTGGAATCGCCAGCGAACGGCAGGCCTCATCCAGCACGTCATTCATTGCCAGAGCGAATGCGTCGTAGTAGGCCAGGCCGCTTTCCTGGGCGATTTTCTGCGCCATCTCCAGTAACGGGTACCAGAACATGGCGGCAAACAGGAACGCCGGGTTCACCCGCATGTCGTTGTGAATACGGTTATCGGTGTTCTTCAGCACCTGGGCGATGATGCGCTCCATTGGGCTGTCGCCGTTTTCGGTGAAATAGCGGGTAATGGTCGGGAACAGCGGCTGGAACAGGCTGTATTCGCGCAGCTTAAGATAGGTCTCGTAGCCGTAGCCTGCCTGGAGCAGCTTCAGCGACTCTTCAAACAGACGGGCTGGCGGAATGTCGTTCAGCAGCGTCGCCAGACGCGGGATCGGCTCAGCGGTTTCCGGGCTGATGCGCATGTCCAGCTTGGCGGCGAAACGCACCGCGCGCAGCATCCGCACCGGATCTTCACGGTAGCGGGTTTCCGGATTGCCGATCAGACGGATGACGCCGTCCTGTAAATCCTTCATACCGCCCACGTAATCACGGACAGTAAAGTCAGCGACGCTGTAATACAGGCTATTAATGGTAAAGTCGCGGCGCTGGGCGTCCTCTTCAATGGAGCCGAAAATATTGTCGCGCAGCAGCATACCGTTTTGCCCACGTTGGGAGGTCGTGCGATCGCTCTCGCTGCCTTCGTGGTGACCGCGGAAGGTGGCGACTTCAATAATTTCCGGACCAAACATCACGTGCGCCAGACGGAATCGGCGACCGACCAGGCGACAGTTGCGGAACAGTTTGCGTACCTGATCCGGCGTCGCGTTGGTGGTCACGTCGAAATCTTTGGGTTTTTTGCCCAGCAACAGGTCGCGGACGCCGCCGCCAACCAGCCAGGCTTCATATCCCGCTTTGTTGAGCCTGTACATTACCTTCAGGGCATTTTCACTGATATCTTTGCGGGAAATAGCGTGCTGCTCGCGTGGGATGACCGTCATATGTGGACGGGCGACGGCAGTGTCTGCCTCGCTCTCCTCGCGGCTTAGCACCTTGCGGCAAAAATTAGCGACTCGGGTAAAAATAGTGCACCTCGGTAGTGTCAATCATCAATCAAATCAATTTACCCGCGGGCTTTCGGATTATGAAAATGCGAAAGACAACGAGCAAAAATAGCGGCTAATCATAGCTCAGCACGACGCGTTTGAGAATGGCGGATTTACAGATGCCGATTCCGGCACGTCTGCCAGGCGCCAGTTCTCTGTGGCGAACTGAAGAATCGCCTCCACTGGCATGGCCTGCCAGTCTGGCGCAATACGCTGTCCGAGGAAGCGCAGCGCGTCAATGAGGACGGGACGCGGGTCGCCCTGCGGCAAAGCAGGCGCATGATTTTGTTTAGACAGTTTTGCGCCCTGCGCATTCAGCGCCAGCGGCAAATGAATATAGTCGGGCACTGTCCAGCCGAACAACTGGTAGAGCGAAATTTGTCGAACCGTTGGTTCGATGAGATCGGCGCCGCGCACGATTTCCGTGACGCCCTGGAAATGGTCGTCCACCACCACCGCCAGGTTATAGGCAAACAACCCATCCCGGCGATGAATAATAAAATCTTCCTGCGCCAGCCGTTCGTCGGCCTGAATATCACCGCGCAGGCGATCGTGAAAGCGGGTGACCGGATGACGTTGCCTGATGCGTACCGCTGCCTGATCCGGCCCGTTATGCTTGTCGCGGCAGTGGCCGTCATAAATACCGCCGATGCGTTGAATGCGCGCGCGGGGGCAGGTGCAGTAATAGCTCAACCCGTGATCGCGCAGCCAGGCGAGCGCCTCGCGATACGCCTCATGGCGACGGGATTGCCAGAGTATTTCGCCATCCCAGTGCAGACCGTAATGTTCCAGCTGGCGCAGAATGGTGTCAGCGGCACCGGGAACTTCACGAGGAGGATCGATATCTTCGATGCGTACGCGCCAGATGCCGTTTTGGGCTCGCGCCTGTAAATAACTGCCGAGCGCGGCAATCAGGGAGCCAAAATGCAGTGCGCCGGAAGGGGAAGGGGCGAAGCGGCCAATATAGTGTGAGTCAGTCATCGTTACGGACAAATGAAAAGGCGGGGAAGTCCCCGCCTGGTGTAAACGTGATCAAACGGTGGGGATTAACCCGCCATCTGTTTTTCGCGAATTTCAGCCAGCGTTTTGCAGTCGATGCAGAGATCGGCTGTCGGACGCGCTTCCAGGCGACGAATACCGATTTCCACACCGCAGGATTCGCAGTAGCCGAAATCTTCATCTTCAACCTTCTTCAGCGTTTTCTCGATCTTTTTGATCAGTTTGCGCTCACGGTCACGGTTACGCAGCTCAAGGCTGAACTCTTCTTCCTGCGCGGCACGGTCTACCGGGTCAGGGAAGTTGGCAGCTTCGTCCTGCATATGAGTAACGGTGCGATCGACTTCATCCCTAAGTTGATTACGCCATGCTTCAAGAATACGCCTGAAGTGCGACAGCTGGGCTTCGTTCATATACTCTTCGCCCGGTTTCTCCTGGTACGGCTCCACCCCAGCGATGGCGAGAATACTCAGGGACGATGTTTTACGGTTTTGCCCTTCTTGCATGTTGCTTCTCCTTAACACGCACTATCGATCCCCATGTTCGGGGGAAAAATCAGGTCGCTATAAATAGCAGATGCTTTTCCGGATAGCAATTAACTAAACGTAACACTTGACAACCCTGTGAGGAAAAGCGTATTTGCGCACGCGACCAGAATACTAAATAACCAAAATTTTACATCACTAAAAAGTAATGGGTAATGGCTCTTTAAGAGTCATACTCCCGGCAGAAAGTTCCGCTTTATAAACCAGAATTTCTACCCCCTTACGCTGTGCCTCAATCAATAGTTGCGCGTATTTCGCGTCAATATGGCGCGCAGGTGAAAACCGTGTAATGGCGGAATGCAGAACGGCGAAAAAAATCACGGCGCGTTTGCCTTCAGCCGCTACGCTCATCAATTCCCGAAGATGTTTCTGACCTCGTTCAGTGATGGCATCGGGAAAAAAACCGAAATCCTTTTCCGCCAGCGTTACCGATTTCACTTCAATATAGCAGTCAGGCCGGAAATCTGCCTGTAACATAAAATCGATGCGGCTTCGTTCGGCGCCGTATTTTACTTCGCTTTTCAGGGTACTGTATCCTGAAAGTTCTGAAACCCTGCCTTGTTCCAGAGCCTCTTTCGTCAGCCTGTTCGCCCATAATGTGTTAACACAAATAAGCGCGCCATTTTGGGTTTCAGTTAATTCCCAGGTATGCGGATATTTGCGTTTAGTATTTTCTGACGTCGAATACCAGACGGTGTCCCCGGGCTCTGCGCAACCGGTCATTGCGCCAGTATTTGGGCAGTGTAACGTGAGTTCGGTTCCGTCGGGTGTGATCACATCGGCTAAAAAACGTTTATAACGCTTAACCAGCGTGGCGCGCTGGAGGGGGGGAGAAAACTGCATCACGCGTGTCCTTAAATTATTCGCTGAGCGTCCAGCGCTGCAACGGCGTGTATCGGGTTCGTCCCCGGGTGAACGAGGAGGCGTAAAGCGTAAACTCAGTTACCGGAAACGACCAACAAAAACCGGGCGCGGGAATGGCGACCGCATGGCTGGCGTTGCGCAGCAAAGTTACGTGCGGATGAAACGGCTGCGGGCTTTGGTAGCAGCCGCTGCGCGCGGCCTGGGCGCGCAGCATATTGGCCAGTTGCAGTAAACCCCGCGGCGACTGGCGCGTGCCGAGCCAGACCACCCGGGAGCGCAGCCATTGCCCCGCATCGTCCAGCGTCAGCGTGAAAGCAGGCTGGCGAATGCGTCCGGCCAGCGTAGCTAACGCCTGTTGTTTGTCGGCGCTAACGTCGCCTAAAAACGCCAGCGTTAAGTGCAGGTTGTCGGCCGCTACGGGTCGCCCCGCCTCGGGTGCGAAGTGCGCCGCGCGCCAGTGAACAATTTGCGCGCGCGCGTCGGCGGGCAGCTCAATGGCAAAGAACAGCCGTTTCGGCTCAGACATCTTCGGTACTCGGTTATGAATTAACGCGATGCTACAATGCAGCGCGAAGAATGTTAACCCTCTGGAGTCATTTGTGACGTCATTGCCTGTTGCCGCCGTACTGCCTGAACTGCTTGCCGCACTGGATTCTGCGCCGCAGGTTCTGCTGAGCGCGCCGACCGGCGCCGGTAAATCCACCTGGCTGCCGCTGCAGTTTCTTTCCCATCAACGCATTAACGGGCGGATTATCCTGCTTGAGCCGCGTCGTCTGGCGGCGCGTAACGTGGCGCAGCGGCTGGCGGAGCTGTTGAACGAAAAGCCCGGCGAAACGGTGGGATACCGGATGCGCGCGCAATCCTGCGTGGGGCCAACCACGCGGCTGGAGGTGGTCACCGAAGGGGTGCTGACGCGAATGATACAGCGCGACCCGGAGCTAAGCGGCGTCAGCCTGGTGATCCTTGATGAATTCCACGAGCGCAGTCTGCAGGCGGATCTGGCTCTGGCGCTGTTGCTTGATGTGCAGCAGGGGCTGCGCGACGACCTGAAGCTGCTGATCATGTCCGCCACGCTGGATAACGATCGCCTGCGGCAGCGTCTGCCGGAGGCGCCGGTGGTGGTGTCCGAAGGGCGCGCTTACCCCGTTGAGCGCCGCTATCAACCCCTGGCGGCGCAACTGCGTTTTGATGAGGCCGTTGCCGTCGCCACCGCCGAACTGCTGCGCCAGGAACCGGGAGCGCTGCTGTTGTTTTTACCCGGCGTCGGCGAGATCCAGCGCGTACAGGAACATCTGAGCGCGCGTGTCGGCAGCGATGTTCTTCTCTGTCCGCTGTATGGCGCGCTGTCGCTGAATGCCCAGCGTACGGCGATCCTGCCTGCGCCGCCGGGAATGCGTAAAGTGGTGCTGGCGACCAATATCGCCGAAACCAGTCTGACCATCGAAGGCATTCGACTGGTGGTCGATTGCGCCCAGGAGCGTGTCGCCAGATTTGACGCGCGTACCGGGCTGACCCGGCTGATTACGCAGCGCGTCAGTCAGGCGTCAATGACCCAGCGTGCCGGTCGCGCCGGACGTCTGGCGCCGGGCATTTGCCTGCATTTGATCGCCAAAGAACAGGCGGAACGCGCCGCTGCGCAAGGGGATCCCGAAATCCTGCATAGCGATCTCTCCGGCCTGCTGATGGAGCTGTTGCAATGGGGATGCAGCGATCCCGCACAGTTAACCTGGCTGGATCTGCCGCCCGCGATACACTTACAGGCGGCGAAACGGCTGTTACAGATGCTGGGCGCGTTGGATGGCGAACGCCTGAGCGCAAGAGGGCAAAAGATGGCGGCGTTGGGCAACGACCCGCGGCTGGCTGCTATGTTGGTGAGCGCTTCCGATCCCGACGCCGCCGCGACCGCCGCCCAGCTTGCGGCGATCCTCGAAGAGCCGCCGCGCGGGGGAAATACCGATCTTGGCGTAGCGTTTTCACGCCATCAGCCCGCCTGGCAGCAGCGCAGCCAGCAACTGTTGAAACGCCTGAATAGCCGCAGCGGCGTCGCGGACGTCTCGCGGATCGCGCCATTGCTGGCGTACGCCTTTGCCGATCGCGTGGCGCGACGGCGCGGTCTGGACGGACGTTATCAACTGGCAAACGGCATGGGCGCAGTGCTGGACGCCGATGATGCGCTGGGACGTCATGAATGGCTGATCGCCCCGCTCTTGCTGCAGGGCAGTGCGTCGCCGGACGCGCGGATCCTGCTGGCATTGCCGCTGGACATCGACGCGCTTGTCCGGCAATGTCCGGAACTGTTGCAGCAGTCGGACACAATTGAATGGGATGAGGCGCAGGGGACGCTCAAAGCGTGGCGCAGGATGCGCATCGGACAACTGACGGTGAAAGTGCAGCCGTTGGCGAAACCCTCGGAAGACGAGCTGCATCTGGCGATGCTGAACGGGATCCGCGACAGGGGGCTGGATGTGCTCAACTGGACGCCGGAAGCGGTGCAGTTGCGTCTGCGTTTGCAGTGTGCGGCGAAGTGGCTGCCGGAATATGACTGGCCTGCGGTGGACGATCAGACGCTACTGGCGAATCTTGAGCGCTGGTTGCTGCCGCATATGGCCGGTGTGCATTCGTTAAAAAATCTGAAATCGCTGAATATTCATCAGGCTTTGCTGGGACTGCTCGACTATCCTCTGCAGCAACGTCTGGTGAGTTCGCTGCCCACACATTACACTGTGCCGACAGGAAGTCGGATAGCCATTCGTTATCATGAGGATAACCCGCCCGCGTTGGCGGTCCGAATGCAGGAAATGTTTGGCGAGGCCAGTACGCCGACCATCGCCGAAGGGCGCGTGCCGTTGGTACTAGAACTCTTATCGCCCGCCCAGCGGCCCTTACAGATTACGCGTGATTTAAGCGCGTTCTGGCAGGGGGCGTACCGCGAGGTACAAAAAGAGATGAAAGGACGCTACCCCAAACATGTCTGGCCTGACGACCCGGCGAATACCGCGCCCACGCGGCGTACCAAAAAGTATTCATAATGGGACGAATGTCCTCTGTAAGCCGGTAAGCAAAGCGTTATCTGGCAAAACAGCGAGCGATAAATTGAGAGATTTCTTCTTCTGTCGGGTGACAGAAGAACTGAAAATCGGGCCTTTGCGCCTGAACGTTGCGGAGAAAAAACATGGCCGGGAATGACCGCGAGCCGATTGGACGCAAAGGGAAACCCTCGCGTCCGGTGAAACAAAAGGTGAGCCGTCGCCAACTCAGAGATGATGAGTACGACGACGATTATGATGATGACTATGAGGATGAAGAACCGATGCCGCGTAAAGGTAAGGGCAAAGGGCGTAAGCCTCGTGGTAAGCGCGGCTGGTTGTGGCTGCTGCTGAAAATAGCGATTGTTTTTCTGGTGCTGTTCGCCATTTACGGCGTTTATCTGGATCAAAAAATCCGCAGTCGTATTGATGGCAAAGTCTGGCAATTGCCCGCGGCCGTTTATGGCCGGATGGTGAATCTCGAGCCGGAAATGCCGGTCAGCAAGAACGAAATGGTGCGACTGCTGGAAGCGACGCAGTATCGCCAGGTGACGAAGATGACGCGTCCCGGCGAGTTTACCGTGCAGGCCAACAGCATTGAAATGATCCGCCGTCCGTTTGATTTCCCGGACAGCAAAGAGGGGCAGGTGCGCGCGCGCTTGACCTTTGATGGCGGCCATCTGAATACGATCGTGAACATGGATAATAACCGCCAGTTCGGGTTTTTCCGTCTCGATCCGCGTCTGATCACCATGCTCTCTTCGCCAAACGGCGAGCAGCGTCTGTTTGTGCCGCGCAGCGGCTTCCCGGATCTGCTGGTGGATACGCTCCTGGCGACCGAAGACCGTCACTTTTACGAGCATGACGGCGTCAGTCTGTACTCTATTGGCCGCGCGGTTCTGGCGAACCTGACCGCCGGACGGACGGTGCAGGGGGCAAGTACTCTGACGCAACAGTTAGTGAAAAACCTGTTCCTGACCAGCGAGCGTTCGTACTGGCGTAAGGCCAACGAAGCCTATATGGCGCTGCTGATGGACGCCCGCTACAGCAAAGACCGCATCCTTGAGCTGTATATGAACGAGGTGTATCTCGGACAGAGCGGCGATAACGAAATCCGCGGCTTCCCGCTGGCGAGTCTGTACTACTTTGGCCGCCCGGTGGAAGAGTTAAGCCTTGATCAGCAGGCGTTGCTGGTCGGAATGGTGAAAGGGGCGTCCATTTATAACCCTTGGCGTAACCCGACGCTGGCGCTGGAGCGTCGCAACCTTGTGCTGCGCCTGCTGCAACAGCAGCAGATCATCGATCAGGAACTGTACGATATGCTGAGCGCGCGTCCGCTGGGCGTGCAGCCGCGTGGTGGGGTGATCTCGCCGCAGCCGGCATTCATGCAGATGGTGCGTCAGGAACTGCAGGCGAAGCTCGGCGATAAGGTGAAAGATCTCTCCGGCGTGAAGATTTTCACCACCTTCGATTCCGTGGCGCAGGATGCCGCCGAGAAAGCGGCGGTGGAAGGCATTCCGCTACTGAAAAAGCAGCGTAAGCTGAGCGATCTCGAAACCGCGATCGTGGTGGTGGACCGCTTCAGCGGCGAAGTGCGCGCGATGGTCGGCGGCGCCGAACCGCAGTTTGCGGGCTATAACCGTGCGATGCAGGCGCGCCGTTCGATTGGTTCTCTGGCAAAACCGGCTACTTATCTGACCGCCCTGAGCCAGCCAAAGATTTATCGCCTGAATACGTGGATTGCGGATGCGCCGATTGCGCTGCGTCAGCCAAACGGCCAGGTCTGGTCGCCGCAGAACGATGACCGTCGCTATAGCGAAAGCGGAAAAGTAATGCTGGTCGATGCCCTGACGCGTTCGATGAACGTGCCGACGGTGAATCTGGGGATGGCGCTGGGCCTGCCTGCGGTGACTGACACTTGGGCAAAACTGGGCGTGCCAAAAGATCAATTGCATCCGGTTCCGGCCATGCTGTTGGGGGCGCTTAACCTGACGCCTGTCGAAGTGGCGCAAGCGTTCCAGACAATCGCCAGCGGCGGTAACCGTGCGCCGCTCTCCGCGTTGCGTTCGGTGATTGCGGAAGATGGCACCGTGCTGTATCAAAGCTTCCCGCAGGCGGAGCGCGCCGTTCCGGCGCAAGCGGCGTACATGACGCTGTGGACGATGCAGCAGGTTGTCCAGCGCGGTACCGGTCGCCAGCTTGGCGCGAAGTATCCGGGTCTGCATCTGGCGGGCAAAACCGGGACCACCAATAACAACGTGGACACTTGGTTTGCCGGGATCGACGGTAGTCAGGTGACGATTACCTGGGTCGGCCGTGATAACAACCAGCCGACGAAGCTCTATGGCGCGAGCGGGGCGATGTCGATTTACCAGCGCTATCTGGCGAATCAGACGCCGACGCCGCTGATCTTAACGCCGCCGGAAGATATCGTTGATATGGGCGTGGACTATGACGGCAACTTTGTTTGCAGCGGCGGGATGCGTACATTGCCGGTGTGGACAACCGATCCTGACGCGCTTTGCCAGCAGGGTGAAATGCTGCAACAGCAGCAACCGTCAGGTAACCCGTTCGATCAATCTTCTCAGCCGCAGCCGCAGCCGCAACAGCAGCAGGCGCCACAGGAAGAGAAGAAAGACAGCGACGGCGTGGCTGGTTGGATCAAAGATATGTTTGGCGGTAACTAACGCGACGCTGTGCCCGTTGATGTCATGAGAAAAAGCCAGAATAACATCTGGCTTTTTCTTTTATAAAAGCAAACGGCGTCAATGGTTAGCTAATGTCAAATATAATATTAGTTATATTCATTTCATGAATTTTAATTTAACTTAATTTCGTTTTAAATAAAAATCAGGTTTTTTATTTTCTAGATAATACAGGCGCTTGCGTATAATCTTGTCGTTTTCCTCATTCCGTAGGGTGTTCATTCCCGCGGTTTAATATAATAATATTTTTAGGAGAGGTTTTCAGGCAAAGGATATGTGCTGTTTTCAATATTGAAACTGTAAATGTAAATATTGAAGGCGTAATGGAGTTCTCCGTAACGTCCGCCTTATCTGTTATTTTCTCCAGTATTTATTCATTTTATCAATTATTGAGCATAAGTAAGGAATGCTATATGTGCAAAAAATCAGTGTTATCACTGCTGGCAATCAGTTTAACCGCGGCGCTCTCTGCACCAGCCATGGCTGTTGATACAGGAACGATAACGTTTAGCGGCAAAATCCTTAATGATAGTTGTGTCGTTAATATCAATGGGACGGCAACTAACGGAACGGTGACATTTAATGATTTGTCCGCGACTGCTTTTGGCGCCGATAAAAAGGTGGGCGACACGCAAAAAGTCGAAATCGCCCTGACGGAATGTGATGCTTCTGTCGGCAAACTGAACGTTAAATTCGAAGGCACCCGCATCGACGGTTATTCCGATGAAGTATTAACAACTACTGGTAAAGCTAAAAACTTAGGGGTTCGCTTGTTGCCTGAGGGAAGCAGTAGTTATGTGAAATTTGATGGTTCAGAACCCGACACATCACTGGATAAGGCCAATAGCGCGAACGTTGCTTTTAACTATACCGCTGAAGTCATTCAGGTAGGAAGCACAGCGCCAACGGTGGGTGATTACTCTGCTGAAACAACCTATACCTTGCTCTATCGTTAAGGATAGTTTTGCTGGCCCAGGGCGGGCCAGTTTTTTCAACGGACTGAAAAAGAGTATGAATAACTTTCGCTATATATACGCTTTTATTTTCTTCATGTTATCGCATTCCGCAATGGCAGGTATCGTGTTGGGCGGAACGCGCATTATCTACCCCGCTAAGCAGGCGGAAGTCCAGATAGCGTTAAAAAATAAAGATACCGATAAACGTTATCTCGTACAAAGTTGGGTGAGCAACCTCGACGATAGCAAAGCGCCCTTTGTTATTACGCCCCCTATTTATAAGATTGATGAAAACCGACAAACCCTACTGCATATTGTTTATACGGGACATGAAAACGCGCTGCCTCAGGATCGCGAGTCCATTTTTATGACAAATGTGAAGTCTGTTTCTGCGATCCCGGAAAATATGCGCGATAAAAATATGCTGCAATTTGCCATAAAGACGAAACTGAAGCTTTTTTATCGCCCTGCGGGGTTAAGCGATAGCGATGCAAGAGATGCCTGGAAATCCTTAGAGTTTAAGCGAACCGGTAATCGTATGGCTGTTAAAAATCCTTCTCCCTTTTTCATCACCTTCGGACAGCTAACCGTGGGTGGGCGTGACGCTAAACCGGTAGGAAATTCAAATATGCCAAGTGCGCTCAGCATGATGTTGGCCCCCTTTAGCGAGCAATCTTTCGAGATACCTGCGGGCGCAAAAGGGGACGTTGCGTGGTCTGCAATGAATGACTTTGGATCTGAAACGGAAGTGCAAAAGCGGCCTTTATGATTTTTTTCGGGAACCTTGTATTTAGAGAGCGTCATAATGGCTATATATCGCAAACTTCGGGCATTTACGTTAAATACATACACATTATCGATACTGGCGTTAAATTTCCCTGTTCTTGCAGAAGATTATTTTAATCTCAGCGTGCTTGAAACGGATACGCCGCTCGAGAATACAGGCGCGCTGGAAGCCTATCTGAAAAATAATGGTTTATCGCCAGGCCAATATTTGACAACGATAGTGTGGGACCAACAGCGCCTCGACGCTCGCAATCTTAATTACACGCTTTCCAAAGATAAAAAGAAACTGCTTCCGGAGTTGACCAAAGGTGAACTCCGGGAATTGGGCGTCAAGGTAGACACGCTTTCCAGCTTTAATCACCTGGACGATGACGCGCTTGTCGATGATATCAGTCAATATATTCCTGACGCGAGTTATGACTTTAATCAGGATACACATGTGTTGCAGTTGCGCATTCCGCAAATTTACCGGGATCTTCTCCTGGCAGGGGACAGCAACCCGAGAACCTGGGATGACGGAATGCCCGCTGTGTGGACGAGCTATTATTTTTCCGGCTCTCGTCAGCATTCAAATAGCACGACCAATATCTCTAACTGGGCAAGTTTGAACTCGGGTATCAATCTTGGCGCATGGCGCTTGCGGAACAGCAGTAACTGGGGTGACGAAGAGGGATGGCAGTCGCTTAGTACTACGCTGGAACGCGATATCAAGTGGCTAAGAAGCCAGCTTGAGGTAGGGCAAACGTACACAAATGGCGAGCTGTTTGACAGCGTACAGATGACTGGCGTGAAGCTGGAAACGGACACAAGTATGCTGCCAGGCAGTTTGCAAGGATTTGCCCCCGTGGTTCGCGGCATTGCGAATAGCGACGCAAAAGTGACGGTTAAGCAAAACGGGTACACCATTTATCAGACCAATGTCTCCCCCGGGCCGTTTGAAATTCACGACCTTTCGCAAGTGACGGCTGGCGCGGACCTGGAGGTGACTGTACAGGAATCGGATGGTACGGAACGCAGTTTCATCCAGGTGAGTTCGTCGGTTCCCGTCATGTTACGAGACGGCGCGGTGAAATACAGCGTTGCCGCCGGGAAGTACCGTGATGTCGATAACGGTGAAGAGCCCGGTTTTGGTCAGGCAACGCTGATCTACGGGTTACCGTATGGCATCACCGTTTACGGTGGAGGACTTGGCGCGTCGATGTACCATGCGGCTCTGCTTGGTGTCGGCGCCGATCTCCAGGGATACGGCTCCTTCTCTCTTGATTTTACTACGGCGAAAACCGCGTTTAATCACGATCGCAATGACGCGAAAGGGCAATCCTGGCGCGCCCAGTACGCCAAAGATTTTCCCGTAACCGACACCACGTTAACCCTGGCCAGCTATCGCTATTCCACATCGGGTTTTTACACGTTTCAGGAAGCGCTTGATCAGCGTAACGAAGACTACGATGAAGATGATATTTACAGCTATCGCAGTACCAATAATCGCCGTAGCCGCTTGCAGTTAAATCTCTCTCAGTCGCTCAACGATTGGGGATCGATTTACGCCAATGCTTACCAGCAAGACTACTGGGATATGGACGGGCATGAACGTAGCATCAGTATGGGCTACAGCAGCAGTTGGGAGGGGATCAATTGGTCACTGAACTACAGCCTGACGAAGACGCCCTCATCGGATAACGATCAGCAAGTGTCATTGAGCTTTACCGTTCCGCTGTCGCGCTGGATGGCTAATTCCTGGGCGACATACAATCTGAGCAGCACCCGGCACGGTGAAACCTCTCATCAGGTGGGCGTCAGTGGAACCTTATTACAAGACAATAACTTAAGTTATAACGTGCAGCAAACCTATGCTAACCATGATAAAGGTTATGGCGCCTATTTATCCTCTCGCTATCGCGCCTCCTATGGCGAGTTCAACACCAGCTATAGCTATCAAAAAGAGACGAAACAGTGGAGCTATGGCGTACAAGGCTCCGTGGTGGCCCATCCTCATGGCATCACGCTCGGACAGTCGCTGCAGGATGCGTTTGCAGTCGTTCATATTGATCATGGCGACAATGTGAAAGTGCAGAATTCTCAGGGGATCTATACCGATTTTTGGGGAAATGCGATTGTCCCTACGCTGACCAACTATCGACGAAATACCGTAACGGTAAACACGCTTGGCCACGATGACATTGATATTCAGGATGCTTCGGTTGATGTCACGCCGACAAAAGGCGCAGCGGTGGCGGCGGATTTCACTGCGCGTAAAGGAAAACGCGCGCTGCTCACGCTCAACCTGGGTCAGGGGAAAGTGCCTTTCGGCGCGGTGCTGAGTCTGGAGGGGACGACAGCCCTTGTCGGTGACGACGGCGAAGCGTACGTCACGGGCTTAAACGGGACACAGCGGTTTACCGTTCAGTGGGGAAAAACGCCGGATACGCAATGTGAAGGTAGCGTCACTGTGCCGGAAACCCTGGAGGCCAGAATCTATACGGCGTCCGTCGCATGCCTACAGAGCAGGTAAAAAGATGAACAGAATACGCGAGAGGATTTTACGGGGTCTTGCCATTGCACTGCTGGTGCTTACTGGCAATGGCCTGAGTTTTTACGCCACGGCAAGCTGTGTCATTACTAAAGGGGGACCTGATGCAGCGCAGGTTACCTTTACCTTGCCGCCACTGGTCGTCAGTAAAGATGCTGCTGTCGGTCAAATTCTTTATTCGGAGGAACTGACCAGTGCGCAAATAACGGTTGCCTGCGATGCTAACGGTAATATTCATCAAGGATATACCGGCGGACTTAGTGACGCCGATCTGGTTACAACAAGTTCCCTCGAGGGGGTTTACGCAACGGGCATTCCAGGAATTGGCTTTCGCGCTGCATGGGCTAATTTCGCAAATGAAACGTTAGGCCCTGAAAACCTGATCACTCCCTGGCACATAGGAACCGACACAGTAAAAAAAATAGATGCTGCCTATCCCATTACCCTCCATGCAGCCGTTCAGCTCGTGGTTACCGGGCCTGTTTCATCGGGTGTGCTTGACACCAGTAAACTGATCGCAGACTGGAAATACGACGATAAAGTCATCGGTCAGTTACGCTTTAATTCAACCACAATCGATATTAAATCCAACACCTGCCAACTGATGGAAAACAATATCACGGTACCGTTAGCCACGATCACGGCGCACGACTTTACGAACAATCTCTCGAAAGTGGTTTCTGACGACAGTTTTAAAATTCAGCTTGAGCGGTGTGATGCGGGCATTAAGGTTGATTATCGCTTCACAACGTCAGGCTCAACGGGCGTACAGGATGGGGATGTGCTTTCTATTGCGACAGGCGAAAATGCGGCTGAAGGCATTGGCATCCAGATTCTTGACAGCAATGATACGGTGCTTCAGTTTGATCAGGACTACACCGCAACAGGTAACACGGTTCAGGACCAGTCAGTGACCATTCCGCTTAAAGCCCGATATATCAAAACCGGTACGATAAAGGGCGGACAGGTCGATGCTGTAGCGACCTTTGAAGTTTATTATCGGTAAACCTCGGTTTTTGTTCTCTCTGAGCCCTGAGCATTTTGTTAACCTCAGGGCGCTTGTTTTAACCCTTTCTTTTCATCTGGATAATTCTTAACCCCTTAGTTTTGCCAGGGACGCGTATTGCTTGCTATCTCGCCAGCGTTTCGAATATTATTCTGCCGTCATAATAATAATTCTCGTTTACGTTATCATTCACTTTCCATCAGAGATATACCAATGGCGCGTTATAAAACTGCTCAGCCAACATACTCTCTGCGTAAAATCGCAGTTGTAGTAGCCACAGCGGTTAGCGGCATGTCTGTCTATGCACAGGCGGCGGTTCAACCGAAAGAAGAAACCATTACTGTAACTGCTGCGCCTGCTCCGCAGGAAAGCGCCTGGGGTCCGGCGGCGACCATCGCGGCGCGACAGTCTGCCACGGCGACCAAAACCGATACCCCGATCCAGAAAGTACCGCAGTCCATTTCAGTGGTCACTGCGGAAGAGATGGCGCTGCATCAGCCTAAATCAGTGAAAGAGGCGCTGAGCTATACGCCCGGCGTTGCTGTCGGCACTCGCGGCGCGTCCAATACCTATGATTATCTGATCATCCGCGGTTTCGCTGCTGACGGCCAAAGCCAGAATAACTATCTGAACGGTCTGAAGATGCAGGGTAACTTCTATAACGACGCGGTGATCGACCCTTACATGCTGGAACGCGCAGAAGTGATGCGCGGTCCTGTTTCCGTCCTGTACGGTAAGAGCAACCCGGGCGGCCTGCTGAATATGGTCAGTAAGCGTCCCACCACCGAACCGCTGAAAGAAGTGCAGTTTAAAATGGGCACCGACAGCCTGTTCCAGACCGGCTTCGACTTCAGCGACGCGCTGGATGATGACGGCGTTTACTCTTACCGTTTAACCGGTCTGGCGCGCTCGGCGAATGCCCAGCAGCAGGGCGCGGAAGAACAACGTTACGCCATCGCGCCGTCATTCAGCTGGCGTCCGGATGATAAAACCAACCTCACCTTCCTCTCGTATTTCCAGAACGAGCCGGAAACCGGTTATTACGGCTGGTTGCCGAAAGAGGGGACGGTATCCACGCTGCCGAACGGTAAGCGTCTGCCGACCGACTTCAACGAAGGGGCGAACAACAACACCTATTCCCGTAACGAGAAGATGGTGGGCTACAGCTTCGACCACGAATTCAACGATACCTTTACCGTGCGTCAGAACCTGCGTTACGCGCAGAACAAAGTTGAGCAGAACAGCGTCTACGGTTACGGCATGTGCTCGGATCCGCTCTATTCAAGCAACCCGACTTCCAGCCCGTGCGCCAGCGTTCCTCAGTCGCAATGGGGCCACACCCTGACCCGTCAGTATGTTATCGACAATGAGAAGCTGGAGAACTTTGCGGTGGATACCCAACTGCAGAGTCAGTTTACCACCGCCTCTGTCGATCACACGCTGCTGACCGGCGTTGACTTTATGCGTATGCGTAACGATATCGATTCCTGGTTTGGCTATGCCGGTTCCGTAACGCCATCTGATATCTATAACCTTGACCGCGGTGACTTCGACTTCGGTGCGCATCCTGGCCCGTCAGGCGCCTACCGCGTGCTGAACAAACAGAAGCAGACCGGCCTGTACGTGCAGGATCAGATGCAGTGGGATAAAGTGCTGGTGACCCTCGGCGGTCGCTATGACTGGGCGAAGCAGGACTCCCTGAACCGTGAAACAGGCGTCCAGGACTCGCGTGATGATAACCAGTTCACCTGGCGCGGCGGCGTTAACTACCTGTTTGATAACGGCGTAACCCCATACTTCAGCTACAGCGAGTCATTTGAACCGGCTTCACAGGTTGGACAAAATGGCAACATCTTCGCGCCGTCAAAAGGTAAGCAGTACGAAGCGGGCGTGAAGTATGTGCCGAACGATCGTCCGATCGTTATCACCGGCGCCGTTTACCAGTTGACCAAAACCAACAACCTGATGGCTGACCCGAACGGTTCATTCTTCTCGGTTGAAGGCGGTGAAATTCGCTCGCGTGGCGTGGAAATTGAAGCGAAAGCAGCGCTGTCGGCCAGCGTTAACGTGGTAGGCTCTTATACTTATACTGATGCGGAATATACCACCGACACCAACTACAAAGGCAACACCCCGGCACAGGTGCCAAAACACATGGCTTCCCTATGGGGCGACTACACGGTCTTTGACGGCCCGCTCTCCGGCCTGACGCTGGGCACTGGCGTTCGCTATACCAGCTCCAGCTACGGCGATCCGGCGAACTCCTTTAAAGTCGGCAGCTATACCCTGGTGGATGCGCTGGTCCGTTACGACCTGGCACGCGTGGGCATGGCGGGGTCGAATGTCGCCCTGCATGTGAACAACCTGTTTGATCGCGAATATGTCGCCAGCTGCTTTAACACTTATGGCTGCTTCTGGGGCGCGGAACGTCAGGTCGTTGCAACTGCAACCTTCCGTTTCTAATTTCTCTTTTGGGCACGCTTTGCGTGCCCGTTTTACAAGTTGGCCGCTATGCAGGAACACACCCCTCTTCCCGATACCACTTTTGCACTGCGTGATGTCGCCTTTCGCGTTCCCGGGCGCACGCTTCTGCATCCTCTGTCGTTAACCTTCCCGGTGGGGAAAGTGACGGGGCTGATCGGTCACAACGGCTCCGGTAAATCCACCTTGCTGAAAATGCTGGGTCGCCATCAGCCGCCGTCCGAAGGGGAGATCCTCCTTGACGATCAGCCGTTGGACAGCTGGAGCAGCAAAGCTTTCGCCCGAAAGGTGGCTTATCTGCCACAGCAGTTGCCGCAGGCGGAGGGCATGACCGTCCGCGAACTGGTGGCGATTGGGCGTTATCCGTGGCACGGGGCGTTGGGGCGTTTTGGCGTAGCGGACAGAGAAAAAGTGGAGGAAGCCATTACGCTGGTGGGCTTAAAACCGCTGGCGCATCGTCTGGTGGACAGCCTCTCCGGCGGCGAACGTCAGCGCGCGTGGATTGCGATGCTGGTGGCGCAGGACAGCCGCTGCCTGCTGCTCGATGAGCCGACTTCGGCGCTGGATATTGCCCATCAGGTGGATGTGCTGGCGCTGGTGCACCGCTTAAGTCAGCAGCGTGGTCTGACGGTCATTGCCGTGTTGCATGATATCAACATGGCCGCGCGCTATTGCGACTACCTGGTTGCGCTACGCGGCGGTGAAATGATAGCCCAGGGCACACCTGCCGGACTGATGCGCAGCGAGACGCTGGAGCAAATATACGGTATCCCGATGGGTATTCTGCCGCATCCGACCGGTGCTGCTCCCGTGAGTTTTGTTTATTAATGAACGGATTACACCAATTAACGCGTCGTCGTTTATTAACGGCGATGGCGCTCTCTCCGCTCATCTGGCAGATGAGCCAGGCGCGTGCGGCATCTGTTGATCCGCATCGCATTGTGGCGCTGGAATGGCTGCCGGTCGAGCTACTGCTGGCGCTCGGTATCACGCCATATGGCGTTGCAGATATTCCTAACTACCGGCTATGGGTGAACGAGCCGCCGCTCCCGGCGTCGGTCATCGATATTGGTTTGCGTACCGAACCTAATCTCGAACTGCTGACCGAAATGAAGCCTTCGTACATGTTCTGGTCGACAGGTTATGGTCCGTCCCCGGAGAAGCTGGCGCGCATCGCGCCCGGGCGCGGCTTTAACTTTAGCGACGGCAATAAGCCCCTGGCGGTGGCCCGTAAGTCGCTGAATGAGATGGCGCAACTGCTGAATCTGGACGCGGCGGCAGCCCGGCATCTCAGTGAATTCGATCGGTTTATCGAAAGTAAAAAGCCGCGCTTCGTTCAACGAGGCACGCGTCCGTTGCTGCTGATTACCCTGCTCGATGCCCGTCATATGCTGGTCTTTGGTCCGAACTGTTTGTTCCAGGAGGTGCTGGATGAGTACGGGATCCGCAACGCCTGGCAGGGGGAAACCAACTTCTGGGGCAGCACGGCGGTGGGGATCGATCGCCTTGCCGCGTACAAAGATGCCGATGTGCTCTGTTTTGATCATGGCAACAATAAAGAGATGGCTACGCTGATGCGTACGCCGCTATGGCGGGCGATGCCGTTCGTACGCGAAGGGCGCTTCCAGCGCGTGCCGGCAGTGTGGTTTTATGGCGCAACGTTATCGACAATGCACTTTGTACGCATTCTCGATAACGCGCTGGGAGGCAAAGCGTGAGTAAACGTATCGCGTTCTTCCCGGCTTTTTTGCTGGTTCTGCTGTGTGTTATCGCGACGGGCTTAACCTGGGGAAACCTTTCCCTCGCGCTGCCGCGTAGCCAGTGGCAGCAGGCGTTGTGGGCGCCGGATATCAACGTTATCGAACAGATGATGTTTCACTACAGCCTGCTGCCGCGGCTGGTGATTTCTCTGCTGGTAGGGGCCGGACTGGGTCTGGTGGGCGTATTGTTCCAGCAGGTGCTGCGTAACCCCCTGGCGGAACCGACCACGCTCGGCGTGGCGACGGGCGCTCAGTTGGGGATTACGGTAACGACGCTATGGGCGATTCCGGGAGCGATGGCGGCGCAGTTTGCCGCGCTTACCGGGGCGTGTATCGTTGGCGCGCTGGTGTTTGGCGTCGCGTGGGGCAAGCGCCTTTCACCCGTCACGCTGATCCTCGCGGGTCTGGTGGTAAGCCTCTACTGCGGGGCGATTAACCAGCTGTTAGTGTTATTCCATCACGATCAATTGCAAAGCATGTTCCTCTGGAGCACCGGTACGTTGACACAAACTGACTGGAGCGGCGTGCAGCGCCTTTGGCCGCAACTGCTCGGTGGCGTGATGCTTACGCTGTTGCTGCTGCGTCCGCTGACGCTGATGGGGCTGGATGACGGCGTGGCGCGTAATCTGGGCCTGGCGCTGTCGCTGGCGCGTCTGGCGGCTCTGACGCTGGCGATAGTGCTTAGCGCGTTGTTGGTCAACGCGGTCGGGATCATCGGCTTTATTGGCCTGTTTGCGCCGCTGCTGGCGAAAATGCTCGGCGCGCGACGCCTGCTGCCGCGCCTGATTCTCGCGCCGCTGATCGGCGCGCTGATCCTCTGGCTTTCCGATCAGGTGATTATCTGGCTGAGCCGCGTGTGGATGGAGGTCTCTACCGGTTCGGTGACGGCGTTGATTGGCGCGCCGCTGCTGCTGTGGCTGCTGCCGCGTTTACGCAGTATGAGCGCGCCGGATATGAACGTCAGCAATCGCGTGGCCGCAGAGCGCCAGCACGTGGCGGGTTACGCGCTGGCGGGCCTGGTCATTTTGTTGCTTGGCGCGTATGTGGCGCTTTCGCTGGGTCGCGACGCCCATGGCTGGAGTTGGGCGAGCGGGGCGCTGCTGGATGAACTGATGTCGTGGCGCTGGCCGCGTATTCTGGCGGCGCTTATCGCCGGCGTCATGCTGGCGGTGGCGGGGTGTATTATCCAGCGTCTGACCGGTAACCCAATGGCGAGTCCGGAAGTGCTTGGGATCAGCTCCGGTGCGGCGTTTGGCGTCGTCCTGATGCTGTTTCTGGTGCCAGGCAACGCGTTTGGCTGGCTGCTGCCCGCCGGGAGTCTCGGCGCAGCGGGGACGCTGTTGATCATTATGATTGCCGCCGGGCGCGGGGGTTTTTCACCTCACCGGATGCTGCTGGCGGGGATGGCGCTCAGCACGGCGTTTACGATGCTGCTGATGATGCTACAGGCCAGCGGCGATCCGCGCATGGCGGAAGTGCTGACCTGGATTTCAGGGTCAACCTATAACGCGTCGGAAGAGCAGGTGCTGCGAACTGGCGTGGTGATGGTGATTCTGCTGGCGATCGCGCCGCTGTGCCGTCGCTGGTTGACGATTTTACCCTTGGGTGGCGATACCGCGCGGGCGGTGGGGATGGCGCTGACGCCGTCGCGTATTGCGCTGCTGCTGCTGGCGGCATGCCTGACGGCCACGGCGACGATGACCATCGGCCCGTTAAGTTTTGTCGGGCTGATGGCGCCGCATATCGCGCGAATGCTGGGCTTTCGCCGCACCCTGCCGCATATGGTGATGTCGGCCCTGGCGGGGGGATTACTGCTGGTGTTTGCTGACTGGTGCGGCAGAATGCTGATGTTCCCGTATCAGATCCCGGCCGGAATACTGTCCACCTTTATTGGCGCGCCATACTTTATTTATCTGCTGCGTAAGCAGAGTCGATAAGACGGCAGTCTGCGTTGTCGGCCAGATAAAACGTCTGGCGTCGCCTTCAGACAATAAAAAGGCCGGGTAGCGGTTTCGCTTCACCCGGCCTGCGATGGATAACCTTCTCGTTATTACAGCTTTGCAAACACCCGACGCGCGGCGTCGATAGTGTTGTTGATGTCGTCCATGCTGTGTGCGATCGACATAAAGCCCGCCTCAAACGCCGACGGCGCCAGGTACACGCCTTCTTCCAGCATCAGGTGGAAGAAACGCTTAAAGCGTTCTACGTCGCATGCCATCACGTCCTGATAGCAGGTGACCGTTTTCGCATCGGTAAAGAATAGGCCGAACATGCCGCCGACATGGTTTACTACCAGTGGAATACCCGTTTCCTGTGCGGCTGCCAGCAGACCTTCGGCGAGACGGGTCGTCAGTTCGCCCAGCGTGTCATGGACCCCCGGCTGGGCCACTTCGTTCAGACAGGCAAACCCTGCCGCCATCGCAATTGGGTTTCCGGACAGCGTCCCTGCCTGATACACCGGACCGGTTGGCGCCAGCGCATCCATCACTTCGCGACGGCCGCCGAAGGCGCCCACTGGCATACCGCCGCCAATGATTTTGCCCAGACAGGTCAGATCCGGCGTTACGCCGTAATAGTCCTGCGCGCCCGCCAGCGCGACGCGGAAGCCGGTCATGACTTCATCAATGATCAGCAATGCGCCAAATTCATCGCACAGGGCGCGCAGACCCGGCAGGAAGTCCGGCAGCGGCGGGATGCAGTTCATGTTGCCCGCGACCGGCTCAACGATGATGCAGGCGATCTCCTGCGGGAACTGCTCAAACGCGGCGCGGACGGAATCCAGATCGTTATAGGTGCAGGTTAGCGTGTGTTTGGCGAAATCCGCCGGCACGCCTGGCGAGTTTGGCTGACCCAGCGTCAGCGCGCCGGAGCCGGCTTTCACCAGCAGACAGTCGGCGTGGCCGTGGTAGCAGCCTTCGAATTTAATGATTTTATCGCGCCCGGTAAAACCGCGCGCCAGACGAATGGCGCTCATGGTCGCTTCGGTACCGGAGTTTACCATGCGCACCATGTCCATCGTCGGCACCAGCTCCGTCACCAGCGCCGCCATTTTCACTTCCATTTCGGTTGGCGCGCCGAAGCTTAAACCACGCCCGGCGGCTTCGATCACCGCATTACGGATGGCCGGGTGGTTGTGCCCCAGTACCATCGGTCCCCAGGAGCCGACGTAATCGATATAGGCTTTACCATCGACATCGTACAGATACGCGCCGTCAGCTTTTTCGATAAACAGCGGAGTGCCACCCACGCCAGTAAAGGCGCGAACAGGAGAGTTAACGCCGCCGGGGATGAGCTCACGCGCCGCGCTATAGAGGTTTTCAGACTTACTCATGGATGGATTCCTGGTTCGTAGAAAAAGTGAATGCCCGCTATTCTAATTATTCAGAGAAGGTTATGAAAGTTTTGCGCATTTGAAACATCACGATTTGCAGGGGATTTTCCGGCGAGAGGCGAGTACAATGCCGCCTCTGCATTTGTATTACCAATTAATGATCATCTGATGAAGACAGAAACTCCCTCTTTTGAAGCACAGCAAATCGTGCGCTTGCGGCGCCGGGATCAAATCCGTCGTTTGCTTGAGCGGGACAAAACGCCACTGGCGATCTTATTGATGGCGGCGGTGGTCGGCACCGTGACCGGCCTGGTCGGCGTGGCGTTCGAAAAAGCGGTGACCTGGGTGCAGAACATGCGTATCAGCACGCTGGTCAGCGTTGCCGATCACGCGTTTCTCGTCTGGCCGTTGGCATTTGTGCTTTCCGCTCTGCTCGCCATGGTGGGCTATTTTCTGGTGCGCAAATTCGCGCCGGAAGCCGGTGGTTCCGGGATCCCGGAGATCGAAGGCGCGCTGGAAGAGCTGCGTCCGGTGCGCTGGTGGCGCGTGCTGCCAGTGAAATTTATCGGCGGGATGGGGACGCTGGGGGCCGGTATGGTGCTGGGGCGCGAAGGGCCAACGGTCCAGATCGGCGGCAACATTGGCCGGATGGTGCTGGATATTTTTCGTATGCGCAGCGCCGAAGCTCGCCATACGCTGCTGGCTACCGGGGCGGCAGCCGGTCTTTCCGCGGCGTTTAATGCGCCGCTGGCGGGCATTTTGTTTATCATCGAAGAGATGCGTCCGCAGTTTCGCTATAACCTGATTTCCATTAAGGCTGTGTTCACGGGCGTGATTATGTCGAGCATTGTCTTTCGCGTGGTCAATGGCGAAGCACCGATTATCGAGGTCGGTAAACTGTCTAACGCGCCGGTGAATACGCTGTGGCTCTATCTGATCCTCGGTATGATTTTTGGCTGCGTGGGGCCGCTGTTTAATAGATTGGTGCTGCGTACGCAGGATATGTTCCAGCGCTTTCACGGCGGCAATATCACCAAATGGGTGCTGATGGGCGGCGCGATTGGCGGACTGTGCGGTATTCTCGGGTTGATTGAACCCGAAGCGGCAGGCGGCGGGTTTAATCTGATCCCCATCGCTGCGGCGGGCAATTTTAGCGTCGGATTGCTGTTGTTTATCTTTGTCGCCAGGGTAATCACTACGCTGCTTTGTTTCTCCTCCGGCGCGCCGGGTGGAATATTCGCCCCGATGCTGGCGCTCGGCACGCTGCTGGGAACCGCGTTCGGCATGGCGGCGGCGGCCTTCTTTCCGCACTATCAGCTGGAAGCAGGCACTTTTGCTATCGCCGGCATGGGGGCGCTGATGGCGGCGTCGGTACGCGCGCCGTTGACCGGCATCGTGCTGGTGCTGGAAATGACCGACAATTACCAGCTCATTTTGCCAATGATTATTACCTGTCTCGGCGCAACACTATTGGCGCAATTCCTCGGCGGAAAACCGCTATACTCCACCATTCTTGCCCGCACCCTGGCGAAGCAGGAAGCGGAACAGGCGGCAAAAAGCCAGACGGCGGCCGCTGGCGAGAATACTTGAATGAAATACCAGGGTATTAGATAATGATTTTCGTATTGGGTCAGAATTTGCCCAATTGCCGATGTCGTTTGGAGCAAAAATATGAGTGATGACGTAGCGCTGCCACTGCAATTTACTGAAGCAGCAGCCAATAAAGTGAAAAGCCTGATCGCTGACGAAGATAACCCGAATCTGAAGCTGCGCGTGTATATTACCGGTGGTGGTTGCAGCGGCTTCCAGTATGGTTTTACCTTTGACGATCAGGTCAACGAAGGTGATATGACCATCGAGAAACAGGGGGTGGGTCTGGTGGTTGATCCGATGAGCCTGCAATATCTGGTTGGCGGCTCCGTGGATTACACTGAAGGTCTGGAAGGGTCACGCTTCGTCGTAACCAACCCGAATGCGAAAAGCACCTGCGGGTGTGGTTCTTCGTTCAGTATTTGATCAGTTGCCGGTTGTCCCGCCGGTTAACCGTTCTACAGGCCCGGTAAGCGTAACGCCGCCGGGCGATGTCCCGGATGGCGGCTAACGTTTTATCCGGCCTGCGCTTCTCGCCCCGATGCCTTAACGCCCATTCTCATCTAATGCAAACGTCGGCAGCTTCAGATGCCAGCGGATCGCCGCCAGGCGAATGAATAATGTCACGATCATCCCCATCATACTTGCCGTTTCCAGCGGGATCGCAAAAGTATAAAACGCGGTGGCGTGAACAATTCCGCCAATAATGCAGGCTGTGGCGTAAATCTCAGTCCGCAAAATCATCGGGATTTCACGCGCCAGCACGTCGCGGATAATCCCGCCGCCGACGCCGGTGATCACGCCCATACAGATTGCGACCAACGGACCGGTGCCGGCAATAAACGCTTTATTGACGCCAATCCCGACGAATACCGCCAGACCGACGGCGTCGAGTACCGGCAGCATCCATTTGGGCAAGCGCCTGGGCTGGCGCACCAACAATATCGTCAGCATACTGGTGACCATCGCCACCACCAGATCGGTCGGATCTTTCACCCAAAACACTGGCCCGTTATCCAGCGCCATATCACGGATCGTTCCACCGCCGACGGCTGTCACGACGCCCAGAACCAGTACGCCGAACGGGTCCATGCGCAATTTTCCAGCCAACAATACGCCAGAGATAGCAAATACCGCGGTACCGACAATATCCAGCCAATAGACGAGCATCACGTTATCCTCAAGACCAGCCGTGCTGTGACGGGTTTTACTTCACCTCTGAAAGCGCACTACAGAGTTGTTTTGCGGCGAGGATAATACGCGGGCTGGCGCGTTCAAACCAGTCACTGGTTAAAGGAATAACCGGAATAGTGAGCTGATCGCCCCAGTATCGCTGAATTTTGCGGGTTTCATCCGCATCGCCTGCCACCACGATCGCCTGCGGAGCGCGCGCCAGCACCTGTTCACGGCTTACCTGCGGCCAGGGAACCCGGCTATAGGCAAAGATATTTTCTCCGCCACACAGCTCCAGCACCTGGTTTTGAATCGATCCTTTTGCGCTGGTAAACGGCGGATTGATGCCAAACTGGAGAAAGACGCGTTTTTTGGCTTTCGCCGCGTTCGCCGATTTTAGTTGATGATAGTCGTCCAGCAGGCTTTGTGCGGCGCGTTGCGCTTTTTCCGGCTCCGGGCTCCAGGCGGCTAATTTTTTCAGCGTGTCGGCAATTTGTTCGATGGTGACGGCATCCACCCACATCACCTGGATCCCTAACGAGGTGAGCTGATTAACCTGTCGTTCCGCATTGCCGCCGCGCCACGCGATAACCAGATCGGGTTTCAGCGCCACAATGCGTTCCAGATTCATGCCCTGCCAGGTGGACACTTGTTCAATATTCTTTGCCGCTGGCGGATAGTCGGAATAGCTGCTGACGCCGACGGGGGTGATGCCTGCGGCAAAGGCGAGTTCGGTATTGGCGGGAGAAAGGGAAATCACGCGCGGTGCGGCTGACAGCCACACCGGCAGCAGAATCAGCAGGGCGACCAACGCCCTGAAGAATGCGTTAACCATGCGCCAGTTTCTGCACCAGCGTTTCGACCATCAGGCTGGACTGTTTGGCCGCGACGGCCAGAAACTCGTCAAAGCTCAGGTGCGACTGCTGGTCTGCGACGTCAGAAATAGCGCGAACCACCACAAACGGAACTTTAAAGTTATGGCAGACGTGCGCGATCGCGGTAGCTTCCATTTCAACAGCAACCGCCTGCGGGAAGTTATGGCGGATTTTCGCCAGCCCCACGGAGCCGTTAATGAAGGCGTCGCCGCTGACAATCAGCCCGCGAACCGCGTTCAGGTTTAACGCCGCAATGCAGGATTCCGCCGCCGCGATCAGCGTTTCGTCGGCTTTAAACCCTGCCGGACAGCCCGGAAGCTGACCGAATTCATAGCCGAAGGCGGTAACATCGGCGTCATGATAGCGTGCTTCATCAGACACCACGATATCGCCCACTTTTAACGTTGGCGCCAGACCGCCTGCGGAACCGGTATTAATAATCACGTCCGGCTTGCAGTGTTCAAGAAGCAGCGTCGCGCCCAGCGCTGCAGCCACTTTACCAATGCCGGATTTCAGCAGCGCAACGTCGGTGCCGTTTAACTGACCGGTGTAGATTTCACAACCGCCCAGGCTGAACGTTTGACGGTTTTCGATTTTGTCACGCAGCAGCGTAACTTCTTCTTCCATTGCACCAATGATGCCGATTTTCATAGATTTACTCGCGCCAGGTGAGATTTAAAGGCATAGTCTATCATGCGCTTAACGGGAAGTGCATGTTCATGGGGGAGGAGATGGCTCAGATTGATTTCCGCAAAAAAATAAACTGGCATCGTCGTTACCGCTCACCTCAGGGTGTGAAGACTGAGCATGAGATCCTGCGCATTTTTGAGAGTGACCGTGGGCGCATTATTAACTCTCCGGCGATCCGCCGTTTGCAGCAAAAGACGCAGGTGTTTCCGCTGGAGCGCAACGCGGCGGTGCGCACCCGTCTTACCCATTCGCTGGAAGTGCAGCAGGTGGGACGCTATATCGCCAAAGAAGTGCTGAGCCGTCTTAAGGAACAGCAACTGCTGGCGCATTACGGGCTGGACGAACTGACCGGTCCCTTCGAAAGCATTGTCGAAATGTCCTGCCTGATGCACGACATTGGGAATCCGCCGTTCGGTCATTTTGGCGAAGCGGCAATCAACGACTGGTTTCGCCAGCGTCTGCATCCGGCAGATGCCGAAAGCCAGCCGCTGACGGAGGACCGCTGTATTGTCGCCGCGCTGCGCCTGAGCGAAGGGGAGGAGTCCCTGAATGACATCCGGCGCAAAGTCCGCCAGGATTTATGCCATTTCGAAGGCAATGCGCAGGGGATACGTCTGGTGCATACCTTAATGCGCATGAACCTGACCTGGGCGCAGGTGGGCGGGATTTTAAAATATACCCGTCCGGCATGGTGGCGGGGGGAAACGCCTACGACGCATCATTATTTAATGAAAAAACCGGGCTACTATCTTTCTGAAGAGTCCTATATTGCAAGGTTACGTCAGGAACTTGATCTCGCGCTTTACAGCCGCTTTCCATTAACCTGGATCATGGAAGCCGCTGACGATATTTCTTATTGCGTGGCCGATCTTGAGGACGCCGTAGAGAAAAGAATTTTCAGCGTAGAGCAGTTGTATCACCATTTGCACGAGGCCTGGGGCGAGCACGAAAAAGGCTCTCTGTTTGCGCAGGTGGTGGAAAATGCGTGGGAGAAATCCCGCGCAAATACGCTGAGTCGGAGTACGGAAGATCAATTCTTTATGTATTTGCGGGTGAACACCCTAAATAAGCTAGTGCCTTATGCCGCGCAGCGTTTTATTGATAATCTTGAGCAGATCTTTGAGGGCACCTTTAATCAGGCGTTACTGGAAGATGGCAGCAGCGTTAGCCGTTTGCTTAAGCTCTATAAAAATGTCGCCATAAAACATGTGTTTAGCCACCCCGACGTGGAACAACTTGAGCTGCAGGGGTATCGCGTTATCAGTGGTTTATTAGACATTTACCGGCCTTTATTAAGTCTTCCATTAGCAGACTTCAGCGAGCTGGTGGAAAAAGAGCGGCTGATACGCTTTCCGATAGAATCCAGATTATTTCAGAAACTCTCCACTCGTCATCGACTGGCGTACATTGAAGCCGTCAGTAAATTAGCGTCAGATTCCCCCGAGTATCCGGTGCTGGAATATTATTACCGTTGCCGTCTGATCCAGGATTATATCAGCGGCATGACAGACCTTTACGCGTGGGATGAATATCGACGGCTCATGGCGGTCGAGCAATAAAGCAACTTTTGTAAAGACGGACAATAAATTTTTACTTTTTCCATAAACTTTTGTCCGGAACTTAGCGCTATAAAATGAATCTGACGTACACAGCAATTTTGCGTTATCTGTTAATCGAGATTGATACACATGAAAAAAACCACATTAGCAATGAGTGCACTGGCTCTGAGTTTAGGTTTGGCGTTATCTCCGCTTTCTGCCACGGCTGCTGAAACCGCCTCAGCAACGACCGCTCAGCAGATGCCAAGTCTGGCGCCGATGCTCGAAAAAGTGATGCCATCGGTGGTCAGCATTAACGTTGAAGGTAGCACAACCGTAAATACGCCGCGTATGCCGCGTAATTTCCAGCAGTTCTTTGGTGATGACTCCCCGTTCTGCCAGGAGGGTTCTCCGTTCCAGAGTTCCCCGTTCTGTCAGGGAGGCCCCGGGGGTAACGGCGGCCAGCAACAAAAATTCATGGCGCTGGGATCTGGCGTCATTATTGATGCCGCGAAAGGCTATGTCGTCACCAACAACCACGTGGTGGACAACGCCACGGTAATCAAAGTACAGCTGAGCGATGGCCGTAAATTCGACGCCAAAATTGTCGGCAAAGATCCGCGCTCTGACATCGCGCTGATCCAAATCCAGGATCCGAAAAACCTGACGGCGATTAAACTGGCTGACTCCGACGCGCTGCGTGTCGGCGACTACACGGTGGCCATCGGTAACCCGTTTGGTCTGGGCGAAACCGTCACTTCCGGTATCGTCTCGGCGCTGGGCCGTAGCGGTCTGAACGCGCAAAACTATGAAAACTTTATCCAGACCGACGCGGCGATCAACCGCGGTAACTCTGGTGGCGCGCTGGTTAACCTTAATGGTGAACTGATCGGTATTAACACCGCTATCCTTGCGCCGGACGGCGGCAACATTGGTATCGGCTTCGCCATCCCAAGCAACATGGTGAAAAACCTCACATCCCAGATGGTGGAATTCGGTCAGGTGAAACGCGGCGAGCTGGGCATTATGGGTACCGAACTGAACTCTGAGCTGGCGAAGGCGATGAAAGTCGACGCACAGCGCGGCGCGTTCGTCAGCCAGGTGATGCCAAACTCTTCGGCGGCGAAAGCGGGCATTAAAGCCGGGGATGTTATTACCTCCCTGAACGGCAAGCCCATCAGCAGCTTTGCCGCGCTGCGCGCGCAGGTCGGCACCATGCCGGTCGGCAGCAAGCTCACCCTCGGCCTGTTGCGTGACGGCAAGCCGGTGACCGTGAATCTGGAACTGCAGCAGAGCAGCCAGAATCAGGTGGATTCCAGCTCTATTTTCAGCGGCATTGAGGGCGCTGAAATGAGCAACAAAGGCAAGGATCAAGGCGTGGTGGTGAATAACGTGAAAGCGAATTCTCCAGCGGCGCAGATTGGCCTGAAGAAAGGAGACGTGATTGTTGGCGCTAACCAGCAGGCGGTGAAAAACATCGCTGAGCTGCGCAAGATCCTCGACAGCAAGCCGTCTGTCCTTGCGCTGAATATTCAGCGTGGCGATAGCTCCATCTATTTGCTGATGCAGTAATCTCCCCCCCTTCCCGAACAGGGAAGGGGGTTCTTTTTGTGATACCCCCCACAACTCCATACTTCTTTGCTTCGCTTTGTGCATTTGCACAATGCTGCGATTAGTCATCTTCCTTATGCTTGAGCTCTGCTCACAGGAGGGTTTATGGCTGGCTGGCATCTTGATACCAAAATGGCGCAGGATATCGTGGCGCGGACGATGCGCATCATTGATACCAATATCAACGTAATGGATGCCCGCGGGCGGATTATCGGCAGCGGCGATCGTGAGCGTATTGGTGAATTGCACGAAGGCGCGCTGCTGGTGCTCTCTCAGGGACGCGTGGTTGATATTGACGACGCGGTGGCGCGGCACTTGCACGGTGTGCGTCAGGGGATCAACCTGCCGTTGCGTCTGGAAGGGGAGATCGTTGGCGTGATCGGTCTGACCGGCGAGCCGGAGCACTTACGCAAATATGGCGAGCTGGTATGCATGACGGCAGAAATGATGCTGGAGCAGTCACGTCTGATGCACCTGCTGGCGCAGGACAGCCGCCTGCGTGAAGAACTGGTGATGAACCTGATTCAGGCGGAAGAAAACACCCCGGCGCTGACCGAGTGGGCGCAGCGTCTGGGCATCGATCTCAATCAGCCGCGCGTGGTGGCGGTGGTGGAAGTCGACAGCGGACAGCTTGGCGTCGACAGCGCCATGGCGGAACTGCAGCAATTGCAAAATGCGCTGACCACCCCCGAGCGCAATAACCTGATCGCGATTGTCTCGCTGACCGAAATGGTGGTGTTAAAACCGGCGCTGAATCAGTTTGGTCGCTGGGATGCAGAAGATCACCGCAGGCGCGTTGAGCAGCTTATTTCGCGGATGAAAGAGAATGGGCAACTGCGTTTTCGCGTCGCGTTGGGCAACTACTTTACCGGCCCCGGCAGTATCGCCCGCTCATACCGTACCGCCCGCACTACCATGATGGTCGGCAAGCAGCGCATGCCGGACAGCCGCAGTTATTTTTATCAGGATTTAATGTTGCCGGTGCTGCTCGACAGTCTGCGCGGCGGTTGGCAGGCTAACGAGCTGGCGCGCCCTTTAGCGCGACTGAAGGCAATGGATAATAACGGCCTGTTGCGCCGAACGCTGGCGGCGTGGTTCCGTCATAATGTGCAGCCGCTGGCAACGTCAAAGGCGCTGTTTATTCATCGTAATACGCTGGAGTACCGACTGAACCGTATTTCAGAGCTGACCGGGCTGGATCTGGGGAATTTTGACGACAGATTGTTATTGTATGTGGCGCTACAACTTGATGAACAACGGTAATTTTTGCCTGATGGCGCAGCACTGATCGGGCCTACAAAGGACAGGGGGCGTAGGCTGGACGTGGGCGGCGCCATCTGGCAACAATCGCTTACTTACGCGTCAATTTTTCCAGATCGGCCTCAATTTCGGTGATCTTATTCGCGACCACGCTTTCCAGATGGCGTAAGTCGTCAAGGATCTTGCGCTTCAGATCGACTTCGGTGCGATCGCGCTGGCAGATCTGATCCAGCTCGTCGATAACATAGCGCAGGTTGGGGCTGATCTCCTGCACCTCTTTGTAACCCTGCCCAATACCGTCGGCGACCACGGTTTTACGTTGCCGTGGGTATTTAAACTTCACGCTCTTGGCAAAGAATTCGCCTTTATCCTTCTGGAAATAGATTTTCAGGATATCGTTGTTGGCTTCTTGCCGCAGGCTGTAACGATCGATTTCTTCAGGATTGGTAATGCCCAGACTTTTCAGATTGTCGTACATAGCGGTACCCTTAATCTCAACATAACCTATGAATAATTAACGAAAAGCCCCGTTTCCGCCACTTCAGGCGATAAAAAAAGCGGGCTATGCCCGCTTTTTCAAATCATTGTCAGTCGATGGTACGTAACAACTCATTGATGCCAACCTTGCCGCGCGTTTTGGCATCGACCTTTTTCACAATCACCGCGCAGTAAAGACTGTATTTGCCATCTTTCGACGGCAGGTTGCCGGAAACGACAACAGAACCTGCCGGAACGCGGCCATAATGCACTTCGCCGGTTTCACGGTCATAAATACGGGTGCTCTGGCCGATGTAAACGCCCATCGAAATCACGGAACCTTCTTCCACGATCACGCCTTCCACGACTTCTGAACGCGCGCCGATAAAGCAGTTATCTTCGATGATGGTCGGGTTCGCCTGCAGCGGCTCCAGTACGCCGCCGATGCCGACGCCGCCGGAGAGATGAACGTTTTTACCGATCTGCGCGCAGGAGCCGACGGTCGCCCAGGTATCAACCATCGTACCTTCATCAACATAGGCGCCGATATTAACGTAAGACGGCATCAGCACGGTGTTACGGGCAATGAACGCCCCCTGGCGCACCGCCGCAGGTGGCACCACGCGGAAGCCTTCTTTCTGAAAACGCGCTTCGTCATAGTCAGCAAATTTCATCGGCACTTTATCGAAGTAGCGACTTTCCGCGCCGTCGATAACCTGGTTATCGTTAATACGGAAAGAGAGCAGTACCGCTTTCTTCAGCCACTGGTGCGTTACCCACTGGCCGTCGATTTTTTCTGCAACACGCAGTGCGCCGGAATCCAGCAGGGAAATCACCTGATTCACCGCTTCACGGGTCACGGTATCTACATTCGCCGGCGTGATCTCGGCACGGCGCTCAAAAGCGGTCTCAATAACGTTCTGTAACTGCTGCATTGGTAAACTCTTTCCCTAATAAAAAAACACACTACCCTTTATCGTTTGGATTGAGGGCCTCTGTCAACCGTTGATGCACTTCCTGCTGGAGCGCATTATTAAGGGCACGCCGGTCCGCGGTGGCGATTATGAATAAATCTTCTACTCGCTCGCCAATGGTTGTAATTCGGGCGCCGTGAAGCGAAATTCCCAGATCGGCAAAAATTTGCCCGACCCGCGCCAGCAGTCCGGGCTGGTCGAGCGCAATCAGTTCGAGGAACGATTTCCGGTCGGTGTGCGTCGGCAAAAACGTCACTTCGGTATCCACGGTAAAGTGGCGCAATTTTGCCGGCTGGCGACGCGGCTGCGGCGGTTGCCAACTGCGCTGGGTGATCGCCTGTTCCAGCCCTGAGCGGATCGCTTCGTGGCGATCGGACGACAGTGGGCTGCCATCCGGCTCCAGGACGATAAACGTATCCATCGCCATGCCGTCGCGGGTAGTGAAGATCTGCGCATCGTGGACGCTGAGATTACGCCTGTCCAGTTCAGCGCAGACGGCGGCAAACAGGTAAGGGCGGTCCGGACTCCAGATAAAAATTTCCGTTCCGCCGCGCGTCGCCTGCGGACTGAGCAAAATCAGCGGCTTGCTCAGGTCGTGCTGAAGCAGATGTCGCGCGTGCCAGGCCAGTTGATTTGGGCTGTGACGGACAAAATAGTTGGCGCGACAGCGCGACCAGATATGGTGCAGCGCCTCTTCATCAATATTGTCCATCCGTAATAGCGCCAGCGCCTGAAGCTGATGATGGCGTACGCGCTCGCGCATATCTGGCGTATTCTGCATGCCGCGGCGCAGCTGTTTCTCTGTGGCGAAGTACAGTTCGCGCAGCAGGCTTTGCTTCCAGCTATTCCACAGCGTTTCGTTGGTGGCGCATATGTCGGCTACTGTCAGGCAGACGAGAAAGCGCAAGCGGTGCTCCGTCTGTACTTCTTCGGCAAACTGCTTGATCACCTCCGGGTCCTGAATATCGCGGCGCTGGGCGGTGACTGACATCAGCAGATGTTGCCGTACCAGCCAGGCCACCAGTTGGGTTTCCCGCGAGTTCAGGCCATGCAGCTCGGCGAATTTGAGCACGTCCTGCGCCCCCAGCACGGAGTGGTCGCCGCCGCGTCCTTTGGCGATGTCGTGGAACAGAGCGGCGATCAGAATCAGCTCCGGCTGACGCAGACGGGGCCAGAGATCCACACACAGCGGGTGGCGCTGGCGGGTCTCTTCTTTGGCGAAGCTTTCCAGCTTCAGCATCACGCGAATGGTGTGTTCATCCACTGTGTAAGCGTGGAACAGATCGAACTGCATCTGTCCGACAATGTGCGACCACTGGGGCATATAGGCCCACAGCACGCTATGGCGGTGCATCGGCAGCAGGCCGCGGCTGACCGCGCCAGGGTGACGCAGCATGCTGAGAAACAGCGAACGCGCTTCCGGGATGTAGCACAGCGGCTGGTTCAGATGACGTCGGGCGTGGCGCAGATGGCGCAGGGTGGTGGAGTAGATCCCGGTGATCGCGCTATTGCGCACCATGGTATAGAACATCCGCAGGATCGCTTCCGGCTCGCGGATAAACAGATCGTCGTGACGCAGGTCGATCAGCGTGCCGCGCAGTTGAAAGTCATCGTCGATCGGGCGGGGTTTTTCGTCCGCCGGCAAGGCGAGGATGGCTTCGTCAAACAACTGGAGCAGCATCTGGTTCAGTTCGCTGACCCGCCGCGTCACCCGGAAGAAATCCTTCATCATTTGCTCGACCGGCTCGTTGCCTTCGCCACGGTAGTTGAGACGCTGGGCGACGCTAAGCTGGCGGTCAAACAACAGACGGTTGTCGTAACGGGGCACCACCAGATGCAGCGCAAAGCGGATCCGCCAGAGTATGTGCAGGCATTCGTTTAACTCCGCGCGTTCGGCCTGGGTCAAAAAGCCAAAACCGACCATTTCATCAAGGGAGGTGGCGCCAAAGTGACGGCGGGCGACCCACTGTAGCGTATGGATGTCGCGCAGGCCGCCGGGGCTGCTTTTGATATCCGGCTCGAGATTATAGCTGGTGCCGTGATAGCGCTGGTGGCGCTGGTTCTGTTCTTCGACTTTGGCGGCGTAGAACTTGTCGGACGGCCAGAAGCCTTCGCTGAAAATGTGTTTTTGCAGCTCAAGGAACAGCGCCACGTCGCCAATCAGCAGCCGGGTTTCGATCAGGTTGGTGGCGACGGTCAGATCCGACAGCCCTTCCAGCAGACACTCTTCAAGCGTACGTACGCTGTGACCGACCTCCAGCTTTACGTCCCACAGCAGCGTCAGCAGTTCACCCACTTTCTGCGCCTGGTCATCGGGTAATTTTTTGCGGCTTAAGATCAGCAGATCGATGTCGGAAAGCGGATGCAGTTCGCCGCGACCGTAGCCGCCGACGGCGACCAGCGCCAGATCGGCAATCTGCCCGAATCCCGCGTCAATCCACAACCGTTGCAGCAGTTGATCAATAAACTCGGTTCGGGCTTCGATCAGCTGCTCGGCGGAGATCCCGCTGTCAAACGCGTCGCCCAGCCACTGCTGGAAGGTATCGATGTGGGACTTAATCCCGCTGACGGTGAGTTCGTCACGCGACCAACTGCCTGGGTTTTGCGGCTGGCCGGGAAGGGTGGGAAGTGCGGTATTCGCGTGCTGTTCAGGAAGAGTATTCATTATGCGCCACCCATTAAAAAGCCGGATGTCGGCGAAACGCCTTATCCGGCCCAGGGAACACTGAAATTTCCAGGCCTGATAAGCGACAGCGCCATCAGGCAATCAGTTATTCGTCGTGCGTAATGACCGCCGGGATGGTGTCATCCTTGCGTAAGGTCAGAATTTCGCAGCCGTTTTCGGTTACTACAATAGTGTGCTCATACTGTGCAGACAAGCTTCTGTCTTTGGTTTTTACCGTCCAGCCATCCTTCATGGTGCGGATGCGGTAATCACCGGCATTCAGCATTGGCTCAATGGTGAACGTCATGCCCGGTTGCAGCACCACGCCGCCGTCGTCCGCATCGTAATGCAGTACCTGCGGTTCTTCATGGAACCCGCGGCCAATACCGTGTCCGCAGTATTCGCGCACCACAGAGAAGCCTTCGCCTTCCGCGTATTTCTGAATCGCCGCGCCCAGGGCGCGCAGACGGATGCCCGGTTTTACCATACGCAGGGCCAGATACAGGCTCTCCTGCGTGACGCGGCACAGACGCTCGCCCAGGATAGTCGGCTTGCCGACGATAAACATTTTTGAGGTGTCGCCGTGGTATTCGTCTTTGATGACAGTCACGTCAATGTTGACGATATCGCCGTCTTTCAACAGCTTGGCATCGTCCGGGATCCCGTGGCATACCACTTCATTAATAGAGATGCAGACGGATTTCGGATAACCATGGTAACCGAGGCAGGCGGAAATCGCGTGCTGCTCGTTGACGATGTAGTCGTTACAAAGACGATCCAGTTCGCCCGTGCTGACGCCCGGTTTGATATGCGGTTCGATCATCTCCAGCACTTCTGCGGCCAGACGGCCCGCGACGCGCATTTTTTCGATTTCTTCAGGAGTCTTAATTGAGATAGCCATGTAATCTGTCCATCGGTGTCGATTTTTTCGACAATACTAGTGTAAGTATTGTCAATGGTATCAGTCAGGCGCACCCCGTGCCAAATTGAGAATCATTAACAGCACACTCAGCCAACAATTATTGGTGTCGGCGGCGTATTTGTGGTATAAAGCGCGCCGGACTTCCGTTCCATTCGAGACTACACAAGATGGACGGAAGCGACATATCTCACTTTGTGTAACAACACACACGTATCGGCACATATTCCGGGGTGCCCTTTGGGGTCGGTAATATGGGATACGTGGAGGCATAACCCCAACTTTATCTATAGAGGTTTTAATCATGGCAACTGTTTCCATGCGCGACATGCTCAAGGCTGGTGTTCACTTCGGTCACCAGACCCGTTACTGGAACCCGAAAATGAAGCCGTTCATCTTCGGTGCGCGTAACAAAGTTCACATCATCAACCTTGAGAAAACGGTACCGATGTTCAACGAAGCGCTGGCTGAGCTGAACAAGATTGCTTCTCGTAAAGGTAAAATCCTTTTCGTTGGTACTAAACGCGCTGCAAGCGAAGCGGTGAAAGAAGCTGCTAACAGCTGCGATCAGTTCTTCGTGAACCATCGCTGGCTGGGCGGTATGCTGACTAACTGGAAAACCGTTCGTCAGTCCATCAAACGTCTGAAAGACCTGGAAACTCAGTCTCAGGACGGTACTTTCGAAAAGCTGACCAAGAAAGAAGCGCTGATGCGTACGCGTGAGCTTGAGAAACTGGAAAACAGCCTGGGCGGTATCAAAGACATGGGCGGTCTGCCGGACGCGCTGTTCGTTATCGATGCTGACCACGAGCACATTGCTATCAAAGAAGCAAACAACCTGGGTATTCCGGTATTTGCTATCGTTGATACCAACTCTGATCCGGACGGTGTTGACTTCGTTATCCCGGGTAACGACGACGCAATCCGTGCTGTTAGCCTGTACCTGGGCGCTGTCGCTGCAACCGTTCGTGAAGGCCGTTCTCAGGATCTGGCTTCCCAGGCGGAAGAAAGCTTCGTAGAAGCTGAATAATAAGGAACGCTCGTTCGAGCCCCTTTTTGGACCAGGTAGTATCACGTTTGGTTAGGGGGCCTATCAATGGCCCCCTTTTTCACTTTTAAATCTGTGCGGTTTGACGCCGGGCAGATCAAATCTTCCGAGGATTTTAGAATGGCTGAAATTACCGCATCCCTGGTAAAAGAGCTGCGTGAGCGTACTGGCGCAGGCATGATGGATTGCAAAAAAGCACTGACTGAAGCGAATGGCGACATCGAGCTGGCAATCGAAAACATGCGTAAGTCCGGTGCGATCAAAGCAGCGAAAAAAGCAGGCAACGTTGCTGCTGACGGCGTAATCAAAACCAAAATCGAAGGCAATATCGCGTTCATTCTGGAAGTTAACTGCCAGACTGACTTCGTTGCGAAAGACGGCGGTTTCCAGGCTTTCGCTGACAAAGTACTGGACGCAGCGGTTGCGGGTAAAATCACTGACGTTGAAGTACTGAAAGCGCAGTTCGAAGAAGAGCGCGTTGCGCTGGTTGCGAAAATCGGCGAGAACATCAACATCCGCCGTATCGCTTCCCTGGAAGGCGACGTTCTGGGTAGCTACCAGCACGGTGCGCGCATCGGTGTTCTGGTTGCCGCGAAAGGCGCTGACGAAGAACTGGTTAAGCAGCTGGCAATGCATGTTGCGGCAAGCAAGCCGGAATTCGTTAAGCCGGAAGACGTGTCTGCTGAAGTGGTAGAGAAAGAATACCAGGTACAGCTGGACATCGCCATGCAGTCTGGCAAACCGAAAGAAATCGCAGAGAAAATGGTTGAAGGCCGCATGAAGAAATTCACCGGCGAAGTTTCTCTGACTGGCCAGCCTTTCGTTATGGATCCGAGCAAGTCTGTTGGTCAGCTGCTGAAAGAGCACAACGCTGACGTGACTGGCTTCATCCGCTTCGAAGTGGGCGAAGGCATCGAAAAAGTTGAGACTGACTTCGCAGCAGAAGTTGCTGCAATGTCCAAGCAGTCTTAATGATTGAAAAGGAGCCGCCTGAGGGCGGCTTCTTTTTGTCACCCGTCACGCAAAATCAGTATGGCTCTTATTTCGTTGTACTGAGAAGCGACATATCATTGTCGCCAGAATTTACCCCCTTTTTAAATCGTTGACAGTCTCAGGAAAGAAACATGGCTACCAATGCAAAACCCGTCTATAAACGTATTCTGCTTAAGTTGAGTGGCGAAGCTCTGCAGGGTTCGGAAGGCTTCGGTATTGACGCAAGCATACTGGATCGTATGGCTCAGGAAATCAAAGAACTGGTTGAACTGGGGATTCAGGTTGGTGTGGTTATTGGTGGCGGTAACCTGTTCCGTGGCGCAGGTCTGGCGAAAGCGGGAATGAACCGCGTTGTGGGCGACCACATGGGCATGCTGGCCACCGTGATGAACGGCCTGGCGATGCGCGATGCGCTCCATCGCGCCTATGTGAACGCTCGCCTGATGTCGGCGATTCCGCTTAACGGCGTGTGCGACAACTACAGCTGGGCGGAAGCGATCAGCCTGCTGCGTAATAACCGCGTGGTGATCCTCTCTGCCGGGACCGGTAACCCGTTCTTTACTACCGACTCTGCAGCCTGCCTGCGCGGTATTGAAATTGAAGCGGACGTTGTCCTGAAAGCAACCAAGGTGGATGGTGTATTCACCGCCGATCCGGCAAAAGATCCGTCGGCCACCATGTACGAGCAGCTGACCTACAGCGAAGTGCTGGAAAAAGAGCTAAAAGTGATGGATCTGGCGGCGTTTACGCTGGCGCGTGACCACAAATTGCCGATTCGCGTGTTCAACATGAACAAGCCGGGCGCGCTGCGTCGTGTGGTCATGGGTGAGAAAGAAGGGACGTTAATCACGGAGTAATTCCCGTGTTACACTTCATCTTTCAGGCTGTCTCTGCGTTGGCTGCCTTTGCTCACCCCAGTCACTTACATGTGTAAGCTGCTGGGAATAAATGAGGGGCATCCTTGTCCCTCACTGAAGGACGCCTGCGGCTGTTCAAATTTGTTCCTGACAAATTTGTCGTTCAGCTGCCGTCTTGATACAACCTGAATGATTTTGTGCAGAAATCGCGGTAAGATTTTGCGTCAGTATCGCGGGATTACCCGTAATATTTTAATCAGGGCTATACTAAGCGCATTTCCACTATGTGCAATTGTCTGGTCTGACTGAGACTAGTTTCCAAGGATTCGTAACGTGATTAGCGATATCAGAAAAGATGCTGAAGTACGCATGGACAAATGCGTTGAAGCATTCAAAACCCAAATCAGCAAAATTCGCACGGGTCGTGCTTCTCCCAGCCTGCTGGATGGCATTGTTGTGGAATATTACGGTACGCCGACGCCGCTGCGTCAGCTGGCAAGCGTAACGGTAGAAGATTCCCGTACCCTGAAAATCAACGTATTTGACCGCTCTCTGAGCCCGGCCGTTGAAAAAGCAATCATGGCGTCTGACCTCGGTCTGAACCCAAGTTCTGCCGGCAGCGATATCCGTGTTCCACTGCCGCCGCTGACTGAAGAACGTCGTAAAGACCTGACGAAAATCGTGCGTGGCGAAGCGGAGCAGGCTCGCGTTGCCGTGCGTAACGTGCGTCGTGACGCTAACGATAAAGTCAAGGCGTTGCTGAAAGACAAAGAGATCAGCGAAGATGATGACCGTCGTTCTCAGGACGATATTCAGAAACTGACCGATGCCGCTATCAAGAAAGTGGAAGCGGCGCTGGCAGACAAAGAAGCGGAACTGATGCAGTTCTGATTCACCGGTACGACGAAAACGCCGCTCAGAAGATCTTTTGGATCGGCTGGCGGCGTTTTGCTTTTTACCTTTTACCCTGTCTCACTTTCAGACTGGACGTTCAATGAAGCACATAACCCTTCTGGGCTCGACCGGCTCTATTGGTTGCAGCACGCTTGACGTGGTGCGCCAGAACCCTGACGACTTTCGCGTTGTCGCGCTGGTGGCAGGTAAGAATGTCACCCGTATGGTGGAGCAGTGCCTGGAATTCTCCCCGCATTACGCGGTGATGGATGACGAAGCCAGCGCAACGCTGCTAAAAGCCACGTTGCAGCAACACGGTTGCCGCACAGAGGTTCTTAGCGGGCAACAGGCAGCCTGTGAGATGGCGGCGCTGGATGACGTGGATCAAGTCATGGCGGCCATTGTGGGCGCAGCAGGGCTGTTGCCGACGCTGGCCGCCATTCGCGCCGGTAAAACCATTCTGCTGGCCAATAAAGAGTCGCTGGTCACCTGCGGACGCCTGTTTATGGATGCGGTAAAGCAAAGTGGCGCACGGCTTTTACCGGTGGACAGCGAGCATAACGCTATTTTTCAGAGTATGCCCCAACCCATTCAACACAATCTGGGATACGCTGACCTTGAGCAAAATGGCGTGATGTCGGTTTTGCTTACCGGGTCTGGTGGCCCGTTTCGGGAAACGCCGCTGCGCGATCTGGCCTCAATGACGCCCGAGCAGGCATGCCGTCACCCGAACTGGTCGATGGGGCGTAAAATTTCCGTCGACTCCGCCACCATGATGAATAAAGGTCTGGAATACATAGAAGCGCGTTGGTTGTTCAACGCCAGTGCCCGCCAGATGGACGTGCTGATTCATCCGCAGTCGGTTATTCACTCAATGGTGCGTTATCAGGACGGCAGCGTTCTGGCGCAACTGGGGGAGCCGGATATGCGTACGCCAATTGCCCATACCATGGCCTGGCCGAATCGCGTGACCTCGGGTGTTAAGCCGCTCGATTTCTGCCAGCTCAGCGCGCTGACTTTTAGCGCGCCGGACTATGAGCGCTATCCGTGCCTGAAACTGGCAATGGAAGCGTTTGAGCAAGGGCAGGCGGCAACCACTGCGTTGAATGCGGCAAACGAAATCGTCGTTGCTGCATTTCTTGCTGAAGAACTTCGTTTTACCGATATTGCCGATCTCAATTTAGCTGTGCTGGAACAGATGGACCTGCAAGAGCCTCAGAGTGTGGATGACGTCCTGCGAGTGGATGCCATTGCGCGAGAAGTCGCCAGAAAACAAGTGACGCGTCTCGCAAGCTGAGGATAATCCGGCTACAGAAGATCGTGCTATTTGTTAGCGTTGGGCTTCAGTGATATAGTCTGCGCCACCTGATCGCAGGTATTTGGCTTTTTTCGGTCAGGCAAGCCGTGGTTTGACACGGCTTTTTTGTGGATACGCAAAATCATTCAGGTTGCATCAGGGCGGCGAGTGGATGCGTTCCCGGGCGCGTACAGCGGTACGTGACGCGGGACAGCAAGCTGACAAGAGGCAGCCTGAAAGATGAAGTGTAAAAGGCTTCTGTATTCCTGAGTACCGCTAAATCCTTTCAGGGACTAAAAACGCGTTATGTTGTCTGCAACTCAACCAGTAAGCGAAAATTTGCCAGCACATGGCTGTCGTCATGTCGCGATCATTATGGATGGCAATGGTCGCTGGGCAAAAAAGCAAGGGAAGATTCGGGCATTCGGGCATAAGGCCGGAGCGAAATCCGTCCGCCGGGCCGTCTCTTTTGCTGCCAACAACGGTATTGATGCGTTAACGCTGTATGCCTTTAGTAGTGAAAACTGGAACCGACCAGCGCAGGAAGTTAGCGCGTTAATGGAGCTGTTTGTGTGGGCGCTTGACAGCGAAGTCAAAAGCCTGCACCGCCATAACGTCCGCCTGCGCATTATTGGCGATACCAGTCGATTTAACTCGCGTTTGCAGGAACGTATTCGTAAATCGGAAGCGCTAACTGCCCAGAATACCGGGCTGACGCTGAACATTGCGGCGAATTACGGCGGACGTTGGGATATTGTCCAGGGAGTCAGAAAACTGGCGGAACAGGTGCAGGACGGTGTACTGCGCCCGGAACAGATTGATGAAGAAATGCTCAACCAACAAATCTGTATGCATGAGCTGGCTCCGGTGGATTTAGTAATTAGGACTGGGGGAGAGCATAGAATAAGTAACTTTTTGCTTTGGCAAATTGCCTACGCCGAACTTTACTTTACTGATGTGCTCTGGCCCGATTTCGATGAACAAGACTTTGAAGGTGCGCTGCATGCCTTTGCTAATCGAGAGCGTCGTTTCGGCGGCACCGAGCCCGGTGATGACAAAGCCTGATGGGGGTCGCTTTTGCTGAAGTATCGCCTGATTTCTGCTTTTGTTTTAATACCCGTGGTCATCGCGGCGCTGTTTCTGCTGCCGCCGGTGGGGTTCGCTATTGTTACGCTGCTGGTGTGTATGCTGGCCGCGTGGGAATGGGGACAGTTAAGCGGTTTTGCCACTCGCACGCAACGCGTATGGCTGGCGGTACTGTGCGGGCTGTTACTCGCGCTAATGCTGTTTTTACTGCCGGAATACCATCATAATATTCACCAGCCGCTGGTCGAGGTCTCACTTTGGGCGTCGTTAGGCTGGTGGATCGTTGCTTTACTCCTGGTGTTTTTCTATCCCGGTTCAGCGGCGATCTGGCGTAATTCGAAGACATTACGCATAATTTTCGGCGTGTTGACTATCGTTCCCTTTTTCTGGGGCATGCTGGCGCTTCGCGCCTGGCATTATGACGATAATCATTACAGTGGCGCGATATGGCTACTCTATGTCATGATCCTCGTTTGGGGCGCGGACTCCGGGGCGTATATGTTTGGCAAACTGTTTGGCAAACATAAGCTGGCGCCGAAGGTGTCGCCAGGGAAAACCTGGCAGGGCTTTTTTGGCGGTCTCGCGACAGCAGCGGTAATCTCCTGGGGTTACAGCATGTGGGCGAACCTGGACGTTGCGCCGGTCACCTTGTTAATTTGCTCTATTATTGCCGCGCTGGCCTCTGTGCTGGGCGATCTTACTGAGAGCATGTTCAAGCGTGAAGCAGGAATTAAAGACAGCGGTCATTTGATTCCAGGACACGGTGGTATTCTGGACCGTATTGATAGCCTGACGGCGGCAGTACCGGTCTTTGCGTGCCTGTTGTTACTGGTATTCAAAACGCTTTAACGGAAGGTTTTATGCTGAGTATTCTCTGGAATCTGGCTGCATTCATTGTTGCACTGGGCGTGCTTATCACCGTGCATGAATTTGGTCATTTCTGGGTTGCACGGCGTTGCGGTGTCCGTGTAGAGCGCTTTTCCATTGGCTTTGGTAAAGCGCTTTGGCGCCGTACCGACAGGTCTGGTACTGAATATGTTATCGCCCTTATCCCGCTGGGCGGTTACGTCAAAATGCTGGATGAGCGCGCTGAGCCGGTGATTCCGGAACTGCGCCACCACGCGTTCAACAACAAAACCGTAGGTCAGCGTGCGGCAATTATCGCCGCCGGCCCGGTTGCTAATTTCCTTTTTGCCATCTTCGCTTACTGGCTGGTGTTTATCATCGGCGTCCCTGGCGTTCGTCCGGTGGTTGGTGAAATAACCCCCAACTCGATTGCCGCCGACGCGCAAATTGCGCCGGGAACGGAACTTAAAGCCATTGACGGTATCGAAACCCCTGATTGGGATGCGGTGCGTTTACAGTTGGTCGCGAAAATCGGCGACGAGCAGACGACGCTCAGCGTCGCGCCTTTTGGCAGTAACCAGCGTCAGGAGAAAACGCTGGATTTGCGTCATTGGGCATTTGAGCCAGACAAGGAAGATCCTGTATCTTCTTTGGGGATTCGACCGCGCGGGCCTCAGATCGAACCGGTGCTGTCAGAAGTGCAGGCGCAGTCCGCGGCAAGTAAAGCGGGTTTGCAAGCTGGCGACAGGATCGTTAAAGTCGATGGTCAACCGTTAACGCAATGGATGAATTTCGTGACGCTTGTGCGCGATAATCCCGGTAAGCCGTTAGCGCTGGAAATTGAAAGGCAGGGGAGTGCCTTGTCTTTGACGTTAATCCCGGATACCAAATCGGGTAACGGAAAGGCGGAAGGTTTTGCCGGCGTTGTGCCGAAAATCATTCCTCTGCCGGATGAGTACAAGACAGTACGCCAGTATGGGCCGTTTAGCGCCATCGCACAGGCCACGGATAAAACGTGGCAGTTGATGAAGCTGACGGTCAGTATGCTGGGAAAATTGATAACCGGTGATGTGAAACTGAACAACCTCAGTGGGCCGATTTCTATCGCTCAGGGGGCTGGGATGTCAGCGGAGTTCGGGGTGATATATTACCTGATGTTCCTTGCGCTTATCAGCGTGAACCTCGGGATAATCAACCTGTTTCCGCTGCCCGTTCTTGACGGGGGGCATCTGCTGTTCCTGGCGATTGAAAAGCTTAAGGGCGGGCCGGTATCCGAGCGGGTTCAAGACTTTAGTTATCGCATTGGCTCGATTTTGCTGGTGCTGTTAATGGGGCTTGCACTTTTCAATGATTTCTCTCGGTTGTAAGAGAGTTAGTTAGGAAGAACGCATAATAACGATGGCGATGAAAAAGTTGCTCATAGCGTCGCTGCTGTTTAGCAGCGCCACCGTATACGGTGCTGAAGGGTTCGTAGTGAAGGACATTCATTTCGAAGGCCTGCAGCGTGTCGCCGTTGGTGCGGCCCTCCTCAGTATGCCGGTGCGCACAGGCGACACGGTTAATGATGAAGATATCAGTAATACCATTCGCGCTCTGTTTGCCACCGGCAACTTTGAGGACGTCCGCGTCCTTCGTGATGGTGATACCCTTCTGGTTCAGGTAAAAGAACGCCCGACTATTGCCAGCATCACGTTCTCCGGTAACAAATCGGTGAAAGACGATATGCTGAAGCAAAACCTCGAGGCGTCTGGCGTGCGTGTCGGCGAATCTCTGGATCGCACCACCATTGCCGATATCGAAAAAGGGCTGGAAGACTTCTACTACAGTGTCGGTAAATACAGCGCCAGCGTTAAAGCGGTGGTGACTCCGCTGCCGCGTAACCGTGTTGACCTGAAACTGGTCTTCCAGGAAGGCGTGTCCGCGAAGATCCAGCAGATCAACATCGTTGGCAACCATGCTTTCAGTACCAACGAACTGATCTCTCACTTCCAGTTGCGCGACGAAGTGCCGTGGTGGAACGTGGTCGGCGATCGCAAATACCAGAAACAGAAACTGGCGGGCGACTTAGAGACCCTGCGCAGCTACTATCTGGATCGCGGCTACGCGCGCTTCAACATTGACTCTACTCAGGTCAGCCTGACGCCGGACAAGAAAGGCATTTATATCACCGTTAACGTCACGGAAGGCGATCAGTACAAGCTTTCTGGCGTGCAGGTGAGCGGTAACCTGGCGGGTCACTCTGCTGAGATCGAAAGCCTGACCAAAATCGAGCCGGGCGAGCTGTATAACGGCACCAAAGTGACCAAAATGGAAGATGACATTAAAAAGCTTCTTGGTCGCTATGGTTACGCCTATCCACGCGTTCAGTCTCAGCCGGAAATCAACGATACGGATAAAACCGTTAACCTGCGCGTCAACGTTGATGCGGGTAACCGTTTCTACGTACGTAAGATCCGTTTTGAAGGCAATGACACCTCTAAAGATGCCGTTCTGCGTCGTGAAATGCGTCAGATGGAAGGGGCATGGCTGGGCAGCGATCTGGTCGATCAGGGTAAAGAACGTCTGAACCGTTTAGGTTACTTCGAAACCGTCGATACTGACACCCAGCGCGTTCCGGGTAGCCCGGACCAGGTGGACGTGGTCTACAAGGTGAAAGAGCGTAACACCGGTAGCTTCAACTTCGGTATCGGTTACGGTACAGAAAGCGGCGTCAGCTTCCAGGCGGGCGTACAGCAGGATAACTGGTTGGGTACCGGTTATGCGGTAGGGATCAATGGTACGAAGAACGACTACCAGACCTATACCGAACTGTCTGTGACCAACCCGTACTTCACCGTTGACGGCGTAAGTCTCGGCGGTCGCGTGTTCTATAACGATTTCCAGGCGGATGACGCGGATCTGTCCGACTATACCAACAAGAGCTACGGTACGGACGTGACGCTGGGCTTCCCGGTGAATGAATACAACACGCTGCGCGCGGGCCTCGGTTATGTGCATAACAAACTGTCCAACATGCAGCCGCAGGTCGCCATGTGGCGTTATCTGAACTCGATGGGGGAAAACCCGGACCCGACGAACGATCGCAACAGCTTCGCCGCGGATGACTTCACCTTTAACTACGGCTGGACGTATAACAAGCTCGACCGTGGCTTCTTCCCGACGGAAGGTACGCGTATCAACCTGAACGGTAAAGTGACCATTCCGGGTTCTGATAACGAATACTACAAAGCGACGCTGGACACCGCGACTTATGTGCCGATCGATGACGACCACAAATGGGTTGTGCTGGGTCGTACGCGTTGGGGTTACGGTGATGGTATCGGCGGCAAAGAGATGCCGTTCTATGAAAACTTCTATGCGGGCGGCTCCAGCACCGTACGTGGTTTCCAGTCGAACACCATCGGTCCGAAAGCGGTCTATCTGCCAGCCAGCAGCCGTCATGATGGCGATGATGACTACGATAACGAATGTGCAAGCACCAACACGGCGCCGTGTGAATCCGATGACGCAGTGGGCGGTAACGCAATGGCTGTCGCCAGCCTTGAGTTCATTACCCCAACGCCGTTTATCAGCGATAAATACGCGAACTCGGTACGTACCTCCTTCTTCTGGGATATGGGTACCGTTTGGGATACAAACTGGGATTCCAGCCGTTTCTCAGGCTATCCTGATTACAGCGATCCGAGCAATATCCGTATGTCCGCTGGTATCGCATTACAATGGATGTCCCCATTGGGGCCGTTGGTATTCTCCTACGCCCAGCCGTTTAAAAAGTACGATGGAGACAAAGCAGAACAGTTCCAGTTTAACATTGGTAAAACCTGGTAACGGTTCTTCACAAGGGAATGTAATGGTAGTGTAGCGATGACTTTAGGCGATCTTGCATGGGGTCGCCTGGCCACGCAAAGAACTGCACCTTCGGGTGCAAATGGGATGGTAAGGAGTTTATTGTGAAAAAGTGGTTATTAGCGGCAGGTCTCGGTTTAGCAATGGTTACGTCTGCACAGGCTGCTGACAAAATTGCAATCGTCAACATGGGTAGCCTGTTCCAGCAGGTTGCGCAGAAGACTGGCGTTTCCAAAACGCTGGAAAACGAGTTCAAAAGCCGCGCCAGCGAACTGCAACGTATGGAAACTGACCTGCAGTCCAAAATGCAGCGTCTGCAGTCCATGAAAGCAGGTGGCGAACGTACCAAGCTGGAAAAAGACGTGATGGCGCAGCGCCAGACGTTCTCTCAGAAAGCGCAGGCTTTTGAGCAGGATCGCGCACGTCGTTCCAACGAAGAACGTGGCAAACTGGTTACCCGTATCCAGACTGCGGTGAAATCCGTTGCCAACAGCCAGAGCATCGATCTGGTCGTTGACGCGAACAGCGTTGCTTACAACAGCAGCGATGTAAAAGATATTACTGCTGACGTACTGAAACAGGTTAAATAAGTAATGCCTTCAATTCGACTGTCTGATTTAGCAGAGCAGTTGGATGCAGAATTACACGGTGATGGCGATATCGTCATCACCGGCGTTGCGTCCATGCAATCTGCGCAAACGGGTCACATTACGTTCATGGTGAATCCGAAATACCGTGAGCACCTGGCGTTATGCCAGGCGTCTGCCGTTGTCATGACGCAGGACGATCTTCCTTTTGCTAAAAGCGCCGCGCTGGTAGTGAAGAATCCCTACCTCACGTATGCGCGAATGGCGCAAATTTTAGATACCACGCCGCAGCCGGCGCAGAATATCGCACCAAGTGCGGTGGTAGATGTGACGGCGACGCTGGGTAGCAATGTTTCAATCGGCGCAAATGCGGTCATTGAATCAGGCGTAGCGCTGGGCGATAACGTGGTTATCGGCGCGGGTTGCTTCGTCGGGAAAAATACGAAAATTGGTGCCGGCTCGCGCTTATGGGCGAATGTAACGGTTTACCACGACATCCAGATAGGTGAGAATTGCCTGATCCAGTCCAGTACGGTGATTGGCGCTGACGGTTTTGGCTATGCCAACGATCGCGGCAACTGGGTGAAGATCCCGCAGCTTGGTCGCGTCATTATTGGCGATCGCGTGGAGATCGGCGCCTGTACCACCATCGACCGTGGTGCGCTGGATGATACGGTGATCGGCAACGGTGTTATCATTGATAACCAGTGTCAGATTGCGCATAACGTTGTGATTGGCGACAATACGGCGGTTGCCGGTGGCGTCATTATGGCGGGCAGCCTGAAGATTGGCCGTTACTGTATGATTGGCGGCGCCAGCGTCATTAATGGCCATATGGAAATATGCGACAAGGTGACGGTGACGGGCATGGGGATGGTGATGCGTCCCATCACGGAGTCTGGCGTCTATTCCTCAGGCATTCCGCTGCAACCTAACAAAGTATGGCGTAAGACAGCCGCACTGGTGATGAACATTGATGATATGAGCAAGCGTCTCAAAGCGATTGAGCGCAAGGTTAATCAACAAGACTAAACTCTCACCCGGTCACACATACTTTACGGCCTGTCGGCATTCATACGATTGCGGCAGGCCGTGTTATTATTGGCTTTTAGTATATTTGGACAGGAAGAGTATTTTGACTACTAACACTCATACTCTGCACATTGAAGAGATTTTAGAACTTCTGCCGCACCGTTTCCCGTTTTTGCTGGTGGATCGGGTGCTGGATTTTGAAGAAGGTCGCTTTCTCCGCGCAGTGAAGAATGTTTCCGTTAACGAGCCGTTTTTCCAGGGACATTTCCCGGGCAAGCCGATCTTTCCGGGCGTTCTGATTCTGGAAGCAATGGCACAGGCTACCGGTATTCTGGCGTTTAAAAGCGTGGGTAAACTGGAGCCGGGAGAGCTTTACTATTTCGCAGGTATTGATGAAGCGCGCTTTAAGCGTCCTGTCGTGCCTGGCGATCAGATGATCATGGAAGTGACTTTCGAGAAAACGCGCCGTGGCCTGACCCGCTTCAAAGGGGTTGCTCTGGTCGACGGTAAAGTAGTTTGCGAAGCAACGATGATGTGCGCTCGTAGCCGGGAGGCCTGATACGTGATTGATAAATCCGCCTTTATTCATCCAACCGCCATTGTGGAAGAAGGCGCTTCTCTTGGCGCTAACGTCCACATTGGACCTTTTTGTCTCGTTGGACCCCATGTTGAAATTGGTGAGGGTACCGTACTGAAGTCTCACGTTGTCGTGAATGGCCACACCAAAATTGGCCGCGATAACGAGATTTATCAGTTCGCCTCTATCGGTGAAGTGAACCAGGATCTGAAATACGCTGGTGAACCGACCCGTGTGGAAATTGGCGATCGTAACCGCATTCGCGAAAGCGTAACCATTCATCGTGGCACGGTGCAGGGCGGTGGATTAACGAAGGTGGGCAGCGATAACCTGCTGATGATCAACGCCCACGTGGCGCACGATTGCACAATAGGCGATCGCTGTATTCTGGCGAATAACGCAACCCTCGCGGGCCATGTTTCGCTGGACGATTACGTCATCATCGGCGGCATGACCGCCGTGCACCAGTTCTGTATTATCGGCGCGCACGTGATGGTGGGCGGCTGTTCTGGCGTCGCTCAGGACGTTCCGCCGTTCGTTATCGCACAGGGCAACCACGCCACGCCGTTTGGCGTGAACATTGAAGGGCTGAAGCGCCGCGGCTTTACCCGCGAAGCGATCACCGCGATCCGCAACGCATATAAAGCGCTGTATCGCAGCGGTAAAACGCTGGATGAAGCAAAACCGGAAATCGCCGAGCTGGCGAAGCAGTATCCGGAAGTGCAACCGTTCAGCGACTTTTTTGCCCGCTCAACGCGCGGTTTGATTCGTTAATGGCTGAACAGCGTCCTTTAACGATTGCCCTGGTCGCCGGAGAAACCTCCGGCGATATTCTTGGCGCCGGCTTGATCCGCGCCCTGAAGGCGCGTGTCCCCCACGCCCGTTTTGTCGGCGTAGCGGGTCCGCGTATGCAGGCTGAAGGCTGTGAAGCCTGGTACGAAATGGAAGAACTGGCGGTTATGGGGATTGTTGAGGTGCTTGGACGCCTCCGTCGCCTGCTGCACATTCGCGCCGATTTAACCCGTCGTTTTACCGGGCTTAAGCCGGATGTCTTTGTAGGGATTGATGCGCCTGACTTCAACATCACCCTGGAAGGCAACCTGAAAAAACAGGGTATCAAAACCATTCATTATGTCAGTCCGTCCGTCTGGGCGTGGCGGCAGAAACGTGTTTTCAAAATAGGCAGATCCACCAATATGGTGCTGGCTTTTCTGCCTTTCGAAAAAGCGTTTTACGATAAATATAACGTGCCGTGCCGTTTTATTGGACACACGATGGCGGATGCCATGCCGCTTGACCCGGATAAAAACGCGGCCCGTGATGTCCTGGGCATTCCGCATGACGCCCATTGCCTGGCGTTGCTGCCTGGTAGCCGTGGCGCAGAAGTGGAGATGCTCAGCGCCGACTTCCTGAAAACGGCGCAGCGCTTGCGTCAGCATTACCCCGATCTCGAAGTCGTGGTGCCGTTAGTGAATGCCAAACGGCGCGAACAGTTTGAGAAAATCAAAGCGGATGTCGCACCGGAACTTTCCGTGCATCTGCTTGACGGGATGGGACGCGAAGCGATGGTCGCCAGCGACGCCGCGCTGCTGGCGTCGGGAACCGCCGCGCTTGAGTGTATGCTGGCGAAGTGCCCGATGGTGGTAGGCTATCGCATGAAGCCGTTTACCTTCTGGCTGGCGAAGCGGCTGGTGAAAACCGACTATGTGTCGTTGCCGAATCTGCTGGCAGGGAGAGAACTCGTCAAAGAGCTGCTGCAGGAAGAGTGCGAGCCGCAGAAACTCGCGCAAGCGCTACTGCCGCTTCTGGCTAACGGTGAAACCAGCCATGCGATGCATGATACTTTCCGCGAGCTGCATCAGCAGATCCGCTGCAATGCCGACGAGCAGGCGGCTGACGCGGTTCTGGAGTTAGCACAATGATCGAATTTGTTTATCCGCACACGCATTTAGTCGCCGGTGTGGATGAAGTTGGACGGGGACCGTTGGTCGGCGCGGTGGTGACAGCCGCTGTGATTCTCGACCCGGCGCGTCCGATTGTGGGTCTTAACGATTCTAAAAAATTATCTGAAAAGCGCCGTCTGGCGCTGTATGACGAAATCAAAGAAAAAGCGTTAAGCTGGAGTCTGGGCCGTGCGGAGCCGCATGAGATAGATGAGCTGAATATTCTTCATGCCACCATGCTGGCGATGCAGCGTGCGGTTGCTGGTCTGCATATCGCGCCGGAATACGTGCTCATCGACGGCAATCGCTGCCCCGCGCTGCCGGTACCGTCGATGGCGGTGGTAAAAGGCGACAGCCGTGTGGCGGAAATCAGCGCTGCGTCTATTCTGGCGAAAGTCACGCGGGATGCGGAAATGGCCGCGCTGGATAGCGTTTTCCCGCAGTACGGTTTTGCCCAGCACAAAGGGTATCCAACCGCTTTTCATCTGGAGGCGCTGGCTGCTCATGGCGCGACAGAGCACCATCGACGCAGCTTTGGCCCGGTCAAACGCGCACTGGGACTCGCGTCCTGATCTCTGGGTTAAAGGAATCTGAAGATGTCTGAACCTCGTTTCGTCCACCTGCGGGTGCACAGCGACTACTCCATGATCGATGGGCTGGCCAAAACCGGACCGCTGGTGAAAAAGGCGGCCGCACTGGGCATGCCCGCGCTGGCGATCACCGATTTTACCAATCTTTGTGGTCTGGTGAAGTTCTACGGGGCGGGTCATGGCGCCGGGATTAAACCCATTGTTGGCGCCGATTTCCACGTTCAGAGCGAACAAATGGGTGAAGAACTCACTCATTTAACGGTGCTAGCGTCGAATAACACCGGTTATCAGAACCTTACGCTGCTTATTTCTAAAGCCTATCAACGCGGCTACGGCGCGGCGGGTCCGGTTATCGATCGCGACTGGCTGATCGAACTGAAAGAGGGGTTAATTCTGCTTTCCGGTGGACGCATGGGCGACGTTGGCCGCAGCCTGTTGCGGGGTAATAGCGCGCTGGTTGAGGAGTGCGTCTCGTTCTATGAAACGCATTTCCCGGATCGTTACTTCCTTGAGCTGATCCGTACCGGCAGACAGGATGAAGAAAGCTATTTGCACGCAGCCGTAGAACTGGCGGAAGCGCGCGGCTTGCCGGTCGTCGCTACCAACGACGTGCGCTTTATTAACAGCGATGATTTTGACGCGCATGAAATTCGCGTCGCCATTCACGACGGTTTTACTCTCGACGACCCTAAGCGCCCACGTAACTATTCGCCGCAGCAGTATATGCGTACGGAAGAGGAGATGTGCGAGCTGTTCTCGGACATTCCGGAAGCACTGGAAAACACCGTTGAGATCGCCAAACGCTGTAACGTGACGGTGCGTCTGGGCGAATATTTCCTGCCGCAGTTTCCGACCGGTGATATGACCACCGAAGACTATCTGGTCAAGAAATCGAAAGAAGGTCTTGAAGAGCGTCTTGAATTCCTGTTTCCGGATGCAGAAGAGCGTAAAAAACGCCGCCCGGAATATGACGAGCGTCTGGACATTGAGCTACAGGTTATTAACCAGATGGGGTTCCCCGGCTACTTTCTGATCGTGATGGAGTTTATCCAGTGGTCGAAGGATAACGGCGTGCCGGTCGGGCCAGGCCGTGGTTCCGGCGCGGGATCGCTGGTGGCCTACGCGCTGAAAATCACCGACCTCGACCCGCTGGAATTTGACCTGCTGTTCGAACGCTTCCTTAACCCGGAGCGTGTTTCGATGCCTGACTTCGACGTTGACTTCTGTATGGAGAAACGCGACCAGGTGATCGAGCACGTGGCGGACATGTATGGGCGTGATGCGGTATCGCAGATTATTACTTTCGGTACCATGGCGGCGAAAGCGGTTATCCGCGACGTGGGCCGCGTGCTGGGCCATCCGTATGGCTTCGTAGACCGTATTTCAAAGCTGGTGCCGCCCGATCCGGGCATGACGCTGGCAAAAGCGTTTGAAGCTGAGCCGCAACTGCCGGAAATCTACGAAGCCGACGAAGAGGTCAAAGCGCTGATCGACATGGCGCGTAAGCTGGAGGGCGTCACGCGTAACGCCGGTAAGCACGCCGGTGGTGTGGTTATCGCCCCGACGAAAATTACCGATTTTGCGCCGCTGTATTGCGATGAGCAGGGGCTGCACCCGGTTACGCAGTTTGATAAAAACGACGTGGAATACGCCGGGCTGGTGAAGTTTGACTTCCTCGGCCTGCGAACGCTCACGATTATCAACTGGGCGCTGGAAATGATTAACGCCCGTCGTGAGAAAAACGGCGAGCCGCCGCTGGATATTGCGGCCATCCCGCTGGATGACAAGAAAAGCTTCGACATGCTGCAACGCTCGGAAACCACGGCGGTGTTCCAGCTTGAGTCCCGCGGCATGAAAGATTTGATCAAGCGTCTGCAACCTGACTGCTTTGAAGATATGATCGCGCTGGTGGCGCTGTTCCGCCCGGGCCCGTTGCAGTCGGGGATGGTGGATAACTTCATCGACCGTAAGCACGGGCGTGAAGAAATTTCTTATCCTGACGTACAGTGGCAGCACGAAAGCCTGAAGCCCGTACTGGAACCGACCTATGGCATCATCCTGTATCAGGAACAGGTCATGCAGATCGCCCAGGTGCTGTCTGGTTATACCCTCGGCGGCGCGGACATGTTACGTCGTGCGATGGGTAAGAAAAAGCCAGAAGAGATGGCCAAACAGCGATCTGTCTTTGAAGAGGGCGCGAAGAAGAACGGGATCGACGGCGAACTGGCGATGAAAATCTTTGACCTGGTGGAGAAATTCGCCGGTTACGGATTTAACAAGTCACACTCCGCCGCGTATGCGCTGGTCTCCTATCAGACGCTATGGCTGAAGGCGCACTATCCCGCCGAATTTATGGCGGCGGTTATGACCGCCGATATGGATAACACGGAAAAAGTGGTAGGTCTGGTGGACGAATGTTGGCGGATGGGGCTGAAGATCCTGCCGCCGGACATCAATTCCGGCCTGTATCACTTTCACGTTAACGACGAGGGTGAGATCGTTTACGGGATCGGCGCGATCAAAGGTGTTGGTGAAGGCCCGATTGAGGCGATCATCGAGGCGCGCAACAATGGCGGATACTTCCGCGAGCTGTTCGATCTTTGCGCCCGTACTGACACCAAAAAACTGAACCGCCGGGTACTGGAAAAGTTAATTATGTCCGGGGCGTTTGACCGCCTGGGACCCCACCGCGCCGCGTTGATGAATTCGCTTGGCGATGCGTTAAAGGCCGCCGATCAACATGCCAAAGCGGAAGCGATTGGTCAGGCCGATATGTTCGGCGTACTGGCGGAAGAGCCGGAACAAATTGAGCAGTCCTACGCCAGCTGCCAGCCGTGGCCGGAGCAGGTGGTGCTGGATGGCGAGCGCGAAACGTTGGGTCTGTACCTGACGGGGCACCCCATCAACCAGTATTTAAAAGAAATTGAGCGCTATGTCGGAGGCTACAGGCTGAAAGACATGCATCCGACAGAACGTGGTAAAGTCACCACGGCTGCGGGGCTCGTCATTGCCGCAAGGGTTATGGTCACCAAGCGCGGCAATCGTATCGGCATCTGTACGCTGGATGACCGTTCCGGACGTCTTGAAGTCATGTTATTTACCGACGCTCTGGATAAATACCAGCAACTGCTGGAAAAAGACCGCATACTTATCGTCAGCGGACAGGTCAGCTTTGATGACTTCAGCGGGGGGCTTAAAATGACCGCCCGCGAAGTGATGGATATTGACGAAGCCCGGGAAAAATATGCTCGCGGGCTTGCTATCTCGCTGACGGACAGGCAAATTGATGACCAGCTTTTAAACCGACTCCGTCAGTCTCTGGAACCCCACCGCTCGGGGACAATTCCAGTACATCTCTACTATCAGAGGGCGGATGCGCGCGCGCGGTTGCGTTTTGGCGCGACGTGGCGCGTTTCTCCGAGCGATCGTTTACTCAACGATCTCCGTGGCCTCATTGGTTCGGAGCAGGTGGAACTGGAGTTTGACTAATACAGGAATACTATGAGTCTGAATTTCCTTGATTTTGAACAGCCGATTGCCGAGCTGGAAGCAAAAATCGATTCTCTGACTGCGGTGAGCCGTCAGGACGAGAAACTGGATATTAACATCGATGAAGAAGTGCATCGTCTGCGTGAAAAAAGCGTAGAACTGACGCGCAAAATCTTCGCCGATCTCGGCGCATGGCAGGTAGCCCAACTGGCGCGCCACCCGCAGCGTCCTTACACCCTGGATTATGTTCGCCTGGCGTTTGAGGAATTTGACGAACTGGCGGGCGACCGCGCCTATGCGGACGACAAAGCAATTGTCGGCGGTATCGCGCGTCTGGATGGTCGTCCGGTGATGGTCATTGGCCATCAGAAAGGCCGTGAAACCAAAGAAAAAATCCGTCGTAACTTCGGTATGCCGGCGCCAGAAGGCTACCGTAAAGCGCTGCGTCTGATGGAAATGGCCGAACGTTTTAAGATGCCGATCGTGACCTTCATTGACACCCCGGGCGCTTACCCGGGCGTCGGGGCGGAAGAGCGCGGCCAGTCTGAAGCCATCGCGCGTAACCTGCGCGAAATGTCGCGCCTCAGCGTGCCGGTCATCTGCACCGTTATCGGTGAAGGCGGCTCCGGCGGCGCGTTGGCGATCGGTGTGGGTGACAAAGTGAATATGCTGCAATACAGCACCTATTCGGTTATCTCTCCGGAAGGCTGTGCGTCCATTCTGTGGAAAAGCGCAGATAAAGCGCCGCTGGCCGCAGAAGCGATGGGGATTATCGCGCCACGCCTGAAAGAGCTGAAGCTGATCGATTCCATTATTCAGGAACCGCTGGGCGGCGCGCACCGTAACCCGGAAGCAATGGCCGCGTCGCTGAAAGCGCAACTGCTGGCTGACCTTGCGGACCTTGATGTGCTAAGCACTGACGATCTGAAAAACCGTCGCTATCAGCGTCTGATGAGCTACGGCTACGCGTAAGCGTTGACCATTCTGAAAAGGGCCACGAATTGTGGCCCTTTTTTTTACCTGCGGTTTGAACAGTCTATGATTAGCTAAGGATTTTCCAGGAGGAGTGCATGAATATCATTGCCATTATGGGACCGCACGGCGTTTTTTATAAAGATGAGCCCATTAAGGAGCTTGAGCGCGCGCTGCAATCGCAAGGGTTCCAGATTATCTGGCCACAAAACAGCGTCGACCTGCTGAAGTTTATTGAACACAATCCGCGTATTTGCGGCGTTATTTTTGACTGGGATGAATACAGTCTCGATCTGTGCAGCGACATTAATCAGTTAAACGAATATCTGCCGCTGTACGCTTTTATCAATACCCATTCCACCATGGATGTCAGCGTACATGATATGCGTATGGCGCTGTGGTTTTTTGAGTACGCGCTGGGACAGGCGGAAGATATCGCCACGCGTATCCGTCAATATACCGGTGAGTATCTCGACAATATTACGCCGCCTTTCACCAAAGCGTTATTCACCTATGTGAAAGAGGGGAAATACACCTTCTGTACACCGGGACACATGGCGGGAACCGCCTATCAAAAGAGTCCGGTAGGCTGTCTGTTCTATGATTTTTTCGGCGGCAATACGCTGAAGGCGGATGTCTCGATTTCTGTCACTGAACTCGGTTCGCTGCTCGATCATAGCGGCCCGCATCTGGAAGCCGAGGAGTATATTGCCCGCACCTTCGGCGCTGAACAGAGCTACATGGTGACCAACGGGACATCGACATCGAATAAAATCGTTGGCATGTACGCCGCGCCGACGGGGAGCACGCTGCTGATTGACCGCAACTGCCATAAGTCGCTGGCGCATTTGTTAATGATGAGCGATGTTGTCCCTTTATGGCTGAAACCGACGCGGAATGCGCTCGGCATCCTGGGCGGCATCCCCCGACGCGAGTTCACGCGCGCGAGTATTGAACGTAAAGTCACCGAAACGCCGCAGGCGCAGTGGCCGGTACACGCCGTCATTACCAACTCAACTTATGACGGCTTGCTCTACAACACCAACTGGATCAAGCAGACGCTGGATGTGCCGTCGATCCACTTTGATTCCGCCTGGGTGCCATATACGCATTTTCATCCCATTTACCAGGGTAAAAGCGGCATGAGTGGCGATCGGGTGCCCGGAAAAGTGATTTTCGAAACGCAATCGACGCACAAGATGCTGGCCGCGCTATCCCAGGCTTCGCTGATCCATATTAAAGGTGAGTATGACGAAGAGACCTTTAATGAAGCGTTTATGATGCACACTTCCACTTCGCCGAGCTATCCCATTGTCGCCTCCATTGAAACGGCAGCGGCGATGCTGCGCGGTAACCCGGGCAAGCGGTTAATTAACCGCTCGGTGGAGCGGGCGCTGCATTTTCGCAAAGAGATTCAGCGGCTTCGAGAGGAGTCCGAGGGCTGGTTCTTTGATATCTGGCAGCCGGAGGAGGTCGATGAAGCCGAATGCTGGCCTGTCGCGCCAGGCGCGGACTGGCACGGTTTCAGCGACGCCGACGACGATCATATGTTTCTCGATCCGGTGAAAGTCACGATCCTGACGCCGGGGATGGATGAGCAAGGGAACATGAGCGACGAGGGCATCCCCGCCGCGCTGGTGGCGAAATTCCTTGATGAACGCGGCGTGGTCGTTGAGAAAACCGGCCCCTACAATTTACTGTTTTTGTTCAGTATCGGCATTGATAAAACCCGGGCAATGGGACTGTTGCGCGGTTTGACCGAATTTAAGCGGGCCTATGATCTTAACCTGCGAGTGAAGAACATGTTGCCGGATCTGTACGCTGAAGATCCTGATTTTTATCGCAATATGCGCATTCAGGATCTGGCGCAGGGGATCCATAAACTGATTCGCCAACACGATCTTTCCGGGCTCATGCTGCGGGCGTTCGACACGCTGCCGGACATGATCATGACGCCGCATCAGGCGTGGCAGCGGCAGATCAAAGGCGAGGTGGAGACGGTAACGCTGGATCAACTGGTTGGGCGAGTGTCAGCTAATATGATCCTGCCGTATCCGCCGGGCGTGCCGCTGCTGATGCCGGGGGAGATGATCACCGAGCAGAGCCGCGCGGTGCTCGACTTTCTCCTGATGCTCTGCTCGATAGGGCACCACTATCCTGGCTTTGAAACGGATATTCACGGCGCAAAACAGGATGATGATGGCGTGTACCACGTACGTGTCTTAAAAAGCGCGTAACGGCTTGCTTTCGCGGACCCCGGGCGGGTAACGTGCAGATAACATAACATGGAGACACTGACACTATGCTGGGATTAAAACAGGTTCATCATATTGCAATTATCGCCACCGACTATGCGGTAAGTAAGGCGTTTTACTGCGATGTGCTGGGCTTTACCCTGATGAGTGAAGCTTACAGAGAGGAGCGTGATTCCTGGAAAGGCGATCTCGCGCTGAACGGGCAATATGTCATTGAGCTGTTTTCGTTCCCCTTTCCGCCGCAGCGCCCAAGCCGACCGGAGGCCTGCGGTTTGCGCCATCTGGCTTTCAGCGTTGATGACGTGGAGAAGGCTATCGCGCACCTTGCAGCGAAAAACGTCAAATGCGAAGCTGTACGCGTTGATCCGTTTACCGGCAAGCGTTTCACCTTTTTTAACGATCCGGATGGCCTGCCGCTCGAACTGTATGAACAGTGAGACTTGCGATCGCGAGGATTGCCCGGTAACGTGCCGGGCAACGTCACTGTAAATAATCGCCATGACTACACTCACCCTGAAGACTTCACTGTTTAGCGCTCAGCAAATTCTCGTCGCATACAGCGGCGGGCTGGACTCTACCGTTCTCCTGCATCAACTCGTGCAATGGCGGGCTCAGCAGCCAGGTATCACGCTACGGGCGATTCATATTCATCACGGCCTGAGCACTCATGCCGATGCGTGGGTAGCGCACTGTGAGGCGGTATGCGCGCAGTGGCAGGTGCCGCTGGTGGTTGAGCGCGTACAGCTGGCGCATGAAGGGCTGGGCACGGAAGCGCATGCCAGACAGGCGCGCTATAAAGCATTCGCACAGGCGCTTTTGCCAGGGGAAGTGCTGGCGACCGCCCAGCATCTTGACGATCAATGTGAAACATTTCTGCTGGCGCTCAAGCGCGGTAGTGGGCCGGCGGGACTTTCCGCAATGGCCGAGGTGTCCGCGTTTGCGGGTACCCACCTTATTCGTCCCTTGCTGCAGCAAAGCCGTCGCGAACTGGAAAAGTGGGCAACGGATCATCAGCTTCGCTGGATTGAAGATGAAAGCAATCAGGATGATGCCTTCGATCGTAACTTCCTGCGTCTGCGTGTGCTGCCGCTTCTGCAACAGCGCTGGCCGCATTTTGCTGAAGCGACGGCGCGCAGCGCGGCGCTGTGCGCCAGCCAGGAAAGCCTGCTGGATGAACTGCTGGCGGAAGAGCTGTCAGGCTGCGTGACCCCGCACGGTACGCTGCAGCTCGCGCCGCTGCTGTCGATGAGCCAGTCTCGCCGCGCCGCAGTGATCCGCCGCTGGCTGGCGACGAAGGATGCGCCGATGCCCTCGCGTGACGGCCTTGAGCGCATCTGGCAGGAAGTGGCGTTGGCGCGTGAAGACGCTGCGCCCTGTTTGCGTTTTGGCGCGTATGAGGTTCGCCGCTACCAGGCGCAGTTGTGGTGGATAAAATCGGTTGGCGGTCAGAGTGAAACGACGCTGGCATGGCGAGACAGGCGCAAGCCGCTCATGCTGCCCGCCGGGCTGGGCGAAGTCGCGCTGGCGCCCGGCGGTGAACTGAGAACACCGCGAACGGATGAACCGGTTTCCATTCGCTTTAAAGCGCCGGGCCTGCTGCATATCGTCGGACGGAACGGTGGACGTAAGCTGAAGAAGGTTTGGCAGGAACTCGGGGTTCCACCCTGGCGACGTGATACTACGCCTTTGCTGTTTTACGGCGATACGCTCATTGCTGCCGCTGGCGTTTTTGTCACTGATGAAGGGATGGCGGTGGAGGAAGAGGGACTACAGCTGTTATGGCGGGAAGCAGACTAAAATGCCGAATGGCGCTACGCTTATTCCTCCTACAGTAACCGCACATTGTAGGCCGGGTAAGCGTAGCGCCATCCGGCGACCACTATTCAGGATTCGCTGACCACCACGGTACCGATTTCCGGGTGACTGAAGCTGGCGATTTTGTCGAGACGCAGTTCGCGCGTTTCACCTGCAACGTCGGTAATCAGGTATTCCACATTTTTACGCGACACCAGATCGCTGGCTTTTGCCTGCAGAACTTCGCCATCTTTCAGTTCCAGCGTCAGCAACAGATGATGCTGGCAGGCGAGCTCAAGGTTGTCGTAGTCATCGCAATTGATGGGTTGATATGTTTCATTCATTGACATAATCGCTCACCAGTAAGTTCGCAGCAGCATACGCCGCCTTTTCCCTGACCGACTCTGAAAGGTCGCTGTCTGCGGCCATTTCATTAAGCACCTTTAAAACGCACCCCAGCGCATCCGGGACATACCCTAAGTCTCCGCTGGCTATTTCCGCATACCGCCTGCGTATTAACTCACAATATTTTTCCACATGCCCTCCTGTCAGTATTCTGACTTCACCGTGGATGCAAGTCTAAGCCTACGAAGATAAACTCTGTTTAGCAAGGTGACTATACCACAGCCATTCCGCCGAAATCAGCAGCTTGATAGCCGAACCATTAACAGCCTTTTGTCGTCGTTTTCGTTACAATGTTTGCCTGATTCGAAAGGAGTTTTTTCATGGCGCTTAAAGCGACAATATACAAAGCCGTGGTAAATGTGGCGGACCTGGACCGCAACCAGTTTCTGGACGCGCCGTTGACGCTGGCCCGTCATCCTTCAGAAACCCAGGAGCGCATGATGCTGCGCCTGCTGGCGTGGATCAAATATGCGGATGAGCGCTTGCAGTTTACGCGAGGTTTGAGCGCAGAAGACGAGCCGGAAGCCTGGCTGCGTAACGACCATTTGGGGATCGATCTGTGGATTGAACTGGGGTTACCGGAAGAGCGGCGGATCAAGAAAGCCTGCACCCAGGCGAAAAACGTTGCGCTGTTTGCTTACAACAGTCGAGCGGCGCAGATCTGGTGGCAGCAGAACCAGAATAAGTGCGCACAGTTTCCGAATCTGGCAGTCTGGTATCTTGATGATGAGCAACTGGCGAAGTTAAGCGCCTTCGCGGAACGGACGATGACGTTGCAAGCCACCATTCAGGACGGAGCCATCTGGCTTTCGGATGCTCAGAATAATCTGGAAATTCATCTGGCTGCCTGGCAACAACCGGCATGATTGTTATTTCGCGAAACGTCTCTATCGCCGATGATGAGCTGGAAATTACGGCAATTCGCGCGCAGGGCGCAGGCGGACAGCATGTGAATAAAGCCTCAACGGCGATCCATTTGCGTTTTGACATCCGGGCCTCTGGCCTGCCAGAGTATTACAAAGAACGTTTACTTGCTGCCAGTCATCACCTGATTAGCCCTGATGGCGTCATTATCATTAAGGCGCAGGAATACCGAAGCCAGACGCTAAACCGTGAAGCGGCGCTGGCCCGACTGGTGGCAGTGATCAAAGAACTCACTGCGGAACAAAAAAGCCGACGGGCAACCCGGCCAACGCGCGCCTCGAAAGAACGAAGATTGTCTTCGAAAGCGCAAAAATCCACAGTGAAAGCCCTCCGCGGTAAAGTCCGTCGCGTGGATTGACGGGCAGGAATAAAAATGCAGAAGGAATTCGGGGTGAAAAAGACACTCATTTCGGCGATAGCAGCGCTTTCGCTTTTTTCATTGTTAGGTTGTAACAACCGTTCAGAAGTCGATGTCCTGCAACCGACGCAGGCTGCGGAACTTAAACCGATGCAGCAAAGCTGGCGGGGCATTTTACCGTGCGCAGATTGTGAAGGAATTGAAACCTCGTTGTTTCTTGAAAAAGATGGCACCTGGGTGATGAATGAACGCTACCAGGGCGTCCGTGACGAACCATCTTCCTTTGCTTCCTATGGTACCTGGGCGCGGACCGCCGATAAGCTGGTGCTCACCGACAGTAAGGGCGAGAAAGCGTATTATCGCGCTAAAGGCGATGCGCTTGAGATGCTCGACCGTGAAGGCAACCCGGTTGAGTCGCAGTTTAACTATACGCTTGAACCCGTGAAGGCAACTTTACCGGTAACCCCAATGCCGATGCGCGGTATGTATTTCTATATGGCAGATGCAGCGACCTTTACCGATTGTGCAACCGGTAAGCGTGTATCTGTGGCGAATAACGCCGAGCTTGAGCGCGGTTATCTTGCTGCCAGGGGGAACAGCGAAAAACCCGTCCTGCTGTCGGTAGAAGGGCACTTCACGCTTGAAGCCAACCCGGACACGGGAGCGCCAGTGAAGACCCTGAACGCGGATAAAGCGATTACGTTTATGCCGGGTAAAAGCTGTGCTCAGCAATAGTGCATGAGTATGAAAAAGAAAAACCCCGCGGCTGCGGGGTTTTTTGTGCATCAGCCTTTGATCTGTTTAACCAGATAGCTAACGATGTCACCGGTTTTAATCAATTGCTTCTCGCCATTACGACGATATTTGTATTCGATGTCGTCATTGTCGAGGTTACGGTCGCCCAGCACGATAGTGTGAGGAATACCGATCAGTTCCATATCCGCGAACATCACGCCTGGACGTTCTTTACGGTCGTCCATCAGCACTTCAATGCCCTGGGCTCGCAGTTCGGTATACAGTTTTTCCGCCAGTTCCTGCACACGGTAAGATTTATGCATATTCATAGGCAGAATAGCGACCTGGAACGGTGCGATAGCGTCGGGCCACACGATGCCGCGCTCGTCGTAGTTTTGCTCAATCGCGGCTGCAACCACACGTGTTACGCCGATTCCGTAGCAGCCCATGGTCAGGATCTGGTTACGGCCATCTTCACCCTGAACGGCGGCTTTCAGCGCCTCGGAGTATTTGGTACCCAACTGGAAAATATGACCCACTTCGATGCCGCGCTTGATAAGCAGCGTACCCTGACCATCCGGGCTCGGATCGCCTGCGACCACGTTACGGAGGTCTGCCACTTCCGGCGTTGCCACGTCGCGATCCCAGTTGATGCCGAAGTAGTGCTTGCCGTCAACGTTAGCGCCTGCCGCGAAATCGCTCATCGCCGCAACGGTACGGTCAATGACAACCGGGATCGGCATATTGACCGGACCAAGTGAACCCGGGCCTGCGTTGACGATGGCGCGGATTTCCGCTTCGGTTGCGAAGGTCAGCGGGCTGGCGACTTGCGGCAGTTTTTCCGCTTTAACTTCATTCAGTTCGTGATCGCCGCGAACCAGCAGCGCGACCAGCGGATAGCTGCTGCCTTCGACCGCTTTCACCAACAGCGTTTTCACGGTTTTCTCAATCGGCAGAGCAAACTGTTCAACTAACTCCGCGATAGTTTTCGCGTTTGGCGTATCAACCAGCGTCATCTCCTGCGTCGCGGCAGCGCGCGGGGCTTTTGGCGCGACGGCTTCGGCCAGCTCGATGTTGGCGGCGTAATCGGAGGTGTCAGAAAAGATAATGTCATCTTCGCCACTCTGCGCCAGCACCTGGAATTCGTGAGACGCGCTACCGCCAATCGAACCCGTGTCAGCCTGCACTGCGCGGAATTCCAGACCGATACGGGTGAAGATTTTGCTGTAGGCTGCGTACATCGCGTCGTAGGTTTCCTGCAAGGATTCCTGCGAGGTGTGGAAAGAATAGGCATCTTTCATCAGGAACTCGCGGGAGCGCATGACGCCGAAACGCGGACGCACTTCGTCACGGAACTTCGTCTGGATCTGGAAGAAGTTCAGCGGCAGCTGCTTATATGAGCTGAGTTCGTTACGCACCAGATCGGTGATGACTTCTTCGTGGGTTGGGCCGAGTACGAACGGACGCTCGCCACGGTCAACAAAACGCAGCAGTTCCGGACCGTACTGTTCCCAACGGCCACTCTCTTGCCACAGGTCAGCTGGCTGAACCACTGGCATAGACACCTCGATCGCGCCGGCGTTGTTCATTTCTTCACGCACGATGTTTTCGACTTTTTTCAGAACGCGCAGGCCAGTCGGCAGCCAGGTATATAACCCGGAGGCGAGCTTGCGGATCATCCCGGCGCGCAGCATCAGCTGATGGCTGATAACCTCGGCGTCGGCAGGTGTCTCCTTCAGAGTGGAGAGCAGATATTGGCTAGTACGCATGTTGTTACGGTTCCAGTTGGACGATCGAACAGGCTCAACGTGAGCCTGACACAAAAAAAGTGATTTAGTTTACCAGCGAGAAAGGGATGTCAAAAGAGAAGGGCATGAAATTAGCGGGGTTCGAGCGCAAAGACTTCAAATCCCGTTTCCGTTACGCGCCAGCGCACGTTGAAATCATGCAACCAGACCGCGTACATTTTCCCTGTTTCTTCACCTTTACGATAAGCGGGACGCGGATCCTGCGCCAGCACATCGCGAATAAATGTTTTAAGCTGCGGGTAGCGTTTTTCCAGCGTCGGGAATTGCCGCTCAAGTTCATCACTAAAGCTTACCTGCATTTCGGCCACTGGCGCATGTTGCGCATAGCTGGCCCGGGCATCTGTAAGCGATTCGGCGAACGGCAAATAAGGCTTAATGTCGATAACCGGCGTTCCATCAACCAGATCCAGACTGCCGAGCTTCAGAATGACGCGTTCTTTGTGGCAGGAAATGTCCTTCAGCTCAACCAGCGACATGCCGACAGGGTTTGGGCGAAACGTCGAGCGGGTGGCAAAGACCCCCATGCGCGCATTGCCGCCAAGGCGAGGCGGACGTACGGTCGGACGCCATCCGCCTTCCATTGTCTGATGAAACATAAAGAGCACCCACAGATGGCTGAACGCCTCCAGACCACGGACGGCATCGGCCTGATTAAAGGGCGGCAGCAGGTGCAGTTCGCCATGCGCGCTCTTTACCAGACCCGGCTGGCGAGGGACGGCGAACTTTTCTTTGTAAGGTGAGCGAATGACACCGATTTGCTCAAACTGAAAATGACTCATTTAGCCGAAATGTTAAGCGCAGAACCAATGCAGACAGCCTGACGGTAGCAGCCCGGCGTACCGCTGGTCACTTCACAGCTGTGCAGCAGGACGGCATTCGCTTTCATTTTTGACGCGTTAATCTGCATACGCTTACGCGCCGTAGGGATGCTCGGTGGAGAATCCTGATTCGTTGCCTGGCATGAGTCGCCGCTGACTTCACCCAGGTCGCGGAACGGCTTGCCGACCAGCGCTTCAGCACTGGTATAAATTCTGACAGGAGCTGCGCGCGGCGCTTTAGGTTTTTCCGGCTCCGCTTTAGGTGGGGTTGGAGTGCTTTGAACAGGTTCAACGGGGGATCTGCTTAGCATGGAACAGCCGCTCAGCATGAGTGCCAATAAACAGATCGGTAAAGCACGCATAATATTTCCTCAATGAATGATCTAACTGTCAGATATTGAATCAGGAGCTTGCATAAATGACAAGACGGGCAAGTGCCCGTCCTGAATGATATTACAGTTTGAGAAAAGAGCCTAAAAATTACCAGCCTTTCACCGCGCCGCCGTTAAAGACTTTATTGGCAGCTTCGTAGACTTCGTCAGACTGATAGGCCTGCACGAATTTCTTCACGTTTTCCGCATCTTTGTTATCTTCACGGGTGACGATCAGGTTGACGTACGGGGAATCTTTGTCTTCCACAAAGATACCGTCTTTCGCCGGGGTCAGGTTGATCTGGCTGGCATAGGTGGTGTTGATCACCGCCAGGGCGATCTGCGCATCATCAAGAGAACGGGGCAGTTGCGGGGCTTCCAGTTCGACAATTTTCAGATTTTTCGGGTTTCCGACAATGTCCAGTGAGGTTGGCAGGAGGCCCACGCCGTCTTTCAGTTGGATCAAACCCACTTTTTGCAGTAGTAGCAGCGAACGACCGAGGTTGGTCGGATCGTTTGGTACGGCGACCTGAGCGCCATCCTGCAGTTCATCCAGAGATTTGATTTTTTTGGAGTAGCCCGCAATCGGGTAGACAAAAGTATTGCCCGCAGGCGTCAGTTTGTAGCCGCGATCTTTGATCTGCTGATCCAGATACGGTTTGTGCTGGAAGGCGTTGGCATCAATGTCGCCTTTGCTCAGCGCTTCGTTAGGCAGCACGTAGTCATTGAACGTCACCAGTTCTACGTCCAGCCCGTATTTTTCTTTAGCGACTTTCTGCGCAACTTCGGCAACCTGCTGTTCAGCACCGACGATAACGCCCACTTTGATGTGGTTGGGATCTTTCTCATCCTGTCCGCAACCCACAAGAGACAGAGAACCAATCAGGGCTCCTACTGCCGCAAAGGTCTTGAATTTGAACGCCATGCTTATTTCCTTAATGAGTTATTTGTGTTGTGGTTAACGTTACTTGTGCGTTACAGACCGAACGATGCGATCGCCTGCGAACTGAATTAAATAAACCAGAACGACGAGTAATACCAGCACCGTGTTCATCACGGTCGCGTTGTAGCCGATATAGCCATACTGGTAACCGATCTGGCCCAGACCGCCAGCGCCCACAGCGCCCCCCATGGCTGAATAGCCGACAAGGGTAATCAGCGTGATAGTCGCCGCGTTCACCAGACCCGGCAGCGCTTCGGGCAGCAGAACTTTACGCACGATTTGCAGCGGCGTCGCACCCATCGCGCGTGACGCTTCAATCAATCCTGTTGGGATTTCCAGCAGCGCGTTTTCCACCATGCGGGCGATAAACGGCGCGGCGCCAACGGTAAGCGGCACAATCGCGGCCTGCAGTCCGATTGAGGTTCCGACAATGACGCGAGTAAACGGAATCATCCAGACCAGAAGAATAATAAACGGAATGGACCGGAAGATATTCACCACCGCGGAAAGAATGCGGTAGAGCTTCGCGTTTTCGATAATTTGCCCGGGACGCGTGACGTAGAGCAACACGCCAACCGGTAAACCGATAACGAAACCAAAGAATCCGGATACAAAGGTCATCGCCAGCGTTTCCCAGACGCCACGAACCAGCAACCACATCATCGGTTCAGACATAACCCAGTACCTCTACTTTTACATGGTGTTCTTGCAGCCAGGCAATGGCGGCTTGTGTTTCTTCTTGAGTGCCGTGCATTTCCGTCAGCATAATGCCGAACTTCACGCCGCCGGCGTAATCCATTTGCGCGCTAATAATGTTGTTATTGACGTTAAAGCGACGCGCTGTTTCGGAAAGCAGCGGCGCATCAACCGACTGACCGGTGAACTCCATGCGCAGCATCGGTACGCTATCGGCTTCGGGGGTTGGTTTCAGACGCTCCAGATAATCTTCCGGAATGTCGAGATGCAGCGTGGACTGGATAAATTTTTGCGCCAGCGGGGTCTTCGGGTGGGAAAACACTTCACTGACCGTATCCTGTTCTATCAGTTCGCCGTTGCTGATCACGGCCACGCAGTCACAGATACGCTTAACCACATCCATCTCGTGTGTGATCAGCAGAATGGTCAGACCGAGGCGACGATTAATGTCCTTCAGTAATTCGAGGATCGAACGTGTGGTTGCCGGGTCCAGTGCGCTGGTGGCTTCGTCGCACAGCAGCACTTTGGGCTGGCTTGCCAGCGCACGGGCAATCGCCACACGCTGTTTTTGACCACCGGAAAGATTGGCCGGGTAACTGTCGTGCTTATCGCCCAGACCCACCAGATCCAGCAATTCGGTCACGCGACGTGTGATCTCCTCTTTCGGCGTGTTGTCCAGCTCCAGCGGCAGCGCCACGTTGCCGAAAACCGTACGGGAGGCCAGCAGATTAAAGTGCTGGAAAATCATGCCGATCTGGCGACGCGCTTTGGTCAGCTCAGATTCAGAAAGCGTGGTCAGCTCCTGCCCGCCTACCAACACGCTCCCCTCTGTCGGGCGCTCCAGCAGGTTGACACAGCGGATTAGCGTACTTTTACCGGCGCCTGATGCGCCAATTACACCGTAAATTTGTCCGGCAGGGACATGCAGGCTGACGTTGTTCAACGCCTGAATGGTGCGGGTCCCTTGTTGGAACACTTTGGTGATATTCGAAAGTTTAATCATTGATTATTTATTATCGTAATGAAGTTAGCCGTAGCATTTTTGTCTGTCTGAAGCGGTGAATCGCCGTCAACAAAATGGATGTTAAGGCATCCAGACGTCTAAATCAATCAGGCTTTCTACGATGAGCACTTTCTTGCCTGCCGAAAAATGCGATACTAGCGCCACATGCCTTATTTAGGAGCTATAAAAGGTGGCAAAGTCTGTACCCGCAATTTTTCTCGACCGCGACGGCACTATCAATGTGGACCACGGCTACGTACATGAGATCGACGAATTCGAATTCATCGACGGTGTCATTGACGCCATGCGTGAACTTAAAAAAATGGGCTATGCGCTGGTGGTTGTCACCAACCAGTCCGGCATTGCGCGCGGCAAATTTACTGAAGCGCAGTTTGAAACCTTAACAGAATGGATGGACTGGTCGCTGGCAGACCGCGATGTTGATCTCGACGGTATCTATTATTGTCCCCATCACCCACAGGGAAGCGTAGAGGAGTTTCGTCAGGTTTGCGATTGTCGTAAACCGCATCCAGGCATGCTGATCTCTGCTCGCGATTTTCTGCATATTGATATGGCGGCGTCTTATATGGTGGGCGATAAATTAGAAGACATGCAGGCCGCGCTGGCGGCAGGGGTCGGAACCAAAGTGTTGGTACGTACCGGTAAGCCTGTGACACCAGAAGCAGAAAATGCCGCGGATTGGGTGATTAATAGTCTGGCAGACCTGCCTTTAGCGATAAAACAGCAGTAAAAGTAAGCGTTGTGCTCAAAAGGTGAGCGGTTGAAATAAATCTGCATTTTTCCGCTTGTCTTCCTGAGACGACTCCCTATAATGCGCCTCCATCGACACGGCGGATGTGAATCACTTCACACAAATAGCCGGTCCGGTT
>NZ_BBNB01000011.1 GCF_000759835.1 Citrobacter sedlakii NBRC 105722 | reverse complement strand
AAGCGATGAAGATTGATCTCTCTGGCGAACTGAACGGAACAGGGAGCGGCGCGCTGTTTACCTCTTCCGGCTTCGGCTTTGGTGACTGGGAAAAGGCCGATGGCATCAACATCAGCGATGCAGATACGGCAAAAGCACTGATGTCCGATCTGGAATCTAAGCTGAATGATGTCGGTTCCGTACGCTCCAAAATGGGCGCCAGCATCAACCGTCTGGGCCACACCGCCTCTAACCTGGCGAACATGAAAGACAACACCGAACTGGCGCTGAGCAATATTCAGGACGCTGATTTCGCCAGCGAGGCCTCCTCCATGACGCGTAACCAGATGCTGGCGCAGACCAGCATGTCCATGCTGAAGCAGTCCAACAGTATGTCCAGCATGGTGATGTCCCTGCTGGGCTAATTCCTCCCGGCGCCGCATCAATAAAAAACACCGCTGCATAGCGGTGTTTTTGTATCCGGCGACGTCGTTTCCTCTGCCGGAAATAGCGGAAAGGGAGATTCCTCCCGTTTTGTAACCTACTGAAAATGTTTAATTAAAAAGTTGGCACGATAGTTGCTTAAATGACGTCATGTCGAACGCGACGAGCGTGCCTGGAGAAACCTTTTATGTCTGATTTTGACCCCACAACACTGGCTACACAGCTGGCAAGCTATGACATTCTGGCACTGCAGAACTCTATCCAGACGCAGACCTCCACGCTGGCCGCGCAGAAAAAAGCGCTAACTTCATTACGTACTGCGCTCACGGATTTTCGTACGGCGATCAAAGGGCTGAACTCCAGTTCCAGCAACGTGCTGAAGAACAGCGTCACCATGAATCAGGAGGGGATCGCCACTATCTCCGCCAGCGCCTCGGCCCGTAAAGGGACCTACAGCCTGAATGTGACGCAGTTGGCTTCCGCCCAGCAAAAAGGGTTTAGCGACCTGACGGATGAGGATATTAAAAACGCCACCGGCACGCTGACCATCAACCTGAACGGTGAAAGCATTGATATTGAGATGGACAATCTGAACAGTCTGTCCGATTTCGCCGGTGCGGTGAACAAGGCGGATTTTCCGAGCGCCAGCGGCAATACCTCTGCCACAGAGCAGAACGGCGTCACCGCCTCGCTGATGCGCGTTGACGGCAAAGTGCAACTGATGCTGAGCAGCGACCAGAGTGGGGAACAGTACGATATTCAACTCGATACCAGCGCGATGACCGGCGATCAGTCTATTTTCGACAATGCGACCATCATCACCAGCGGGAAAGATGCGAAATTTACGCTCGGCGATTCGCCCCAGGAGTACAGCAGCAGCTCCAACAACCTGGACAACCTGGTGGACGGCGTGTCGATCAAACTGACCGGCACGACGGAAGTTGGCAAACCACTGGTGATTTCCGTGGATACCGATCCCACCGGGACGCAAGAGCAGATTCAGGCCTTTATCGACGCCTACAACACGCTGAAAGATACGATCTCCGGGCTGACCTCTTCCGGAAGTAATACGGACGAACGCGGTGCGTTCGCCGGTGATGCGAGCATCTCTTCGCTCTCTAATGAGCTAAGTAACATTCTGCGCCAGACCTTCGGTGATGAAAACATGACCAAATTTGGCATCACCTCCGATAAAGACGGCAAGCTCTCGTTGGACGCCGACACGCTGGAAGAGCAGTTGAAAGCCGACCCACAGTCGGTAAATAACTTCTTTAACGGCAACGACGGCATGATCAAGGCGATGGATAAATCGCTGGATAAATACCTCAATACCAGCACCGGTTTGCTGAAAGGCCGCCAGGACACGCTCGACCGCCAGCAGCGCGATATCGACACGAAAACAGAAAAAATGAATACCCGTTATGAAAGCTCCTATAACCGCTACCTCAAGCAGTTCACGCAGTTGCAGAGCATCATGACGCAGATGAATAACACCATGAGCATGTTTAGCTAATTCTAAGGGAATCTGAGCGTAATGTACGGTAACGATCGGGAAGGCTACGGCCTTTACCACCAGGAAGATCTCGCGATTCAGTCGGCGGCGGCGAATCCGCACCAGTTGGTGCTGATGCTGTTTAACGGGCTAATGGATGAATTAATTCGCGCGAAAAGTCATATTGCCGCGCGTCGCTTTGAGCGCAAGGCGCAGAGCATCAATAAATGCATCGATATTCTCAACGCGCTGACCAGCGCGCTCGACTTCGAAAAGGGCGGCGAACTGGCCCTGAGCCTGGCGAATCTCTACGACTACTGCGTCTACCGACTCTATGACGCCAGCCATAAGCTCTCTGTTGAACAGATCGAAGAAGTGGAAAACATTCTCGGCAACATCCAGGACGGCTGGGAAAAAATGGGTCAGGCTGCATGAGTTATCTCTCCTCTCTGCAAACCCTGGCGGCCACGCTGCGCCAGGTGACCGCCGATCATAACTGGCCGGCGGTACAGCGCGCCGATGGTGAAATCGCCGCGCTGCTGGCGGACATTCAGGGAAAAACCCTGAACGGCGCCGAGCAGCAGGCGCTGAAAACCCTGGCGAATATTCACCGCCAGGCGCGCGAATACTGCATGGGGCAGCTTGAGATTGTGGAAGCCAAAATGGCGCTCTCCGTACGTAATCGCGAAGGCGCAACGGCCTACGCAGCCTTTATGGATGCGGAGGATTTACGATGATGGATCTTCTCACGCTCGCGGCTGGCGCGGGTAATGCCTCGGGATCGCCGGTGCAGGCGGAGCCGATTACCGGAAGCAGCCCGGCGGTGACAGCCGCCAGCGCCCAGACGCCAGTGGCCTTTAGCGACGCGCTGCTGAATGTGGTGAATACGCTGATGGCCGGGCAGGGGGAAAACGCGCCCGCCGTCAGCGTCAGCGCCGAGGGGATTCGACAGAAAGCGAGCGAAGAGGCGAAGGACGCGACGGTGGAGGATTCCTCCCTGCTGAGAGTCGATGCGCAACAACAACTGCTGGATGCGTTGCTGATGCCGCGCCCGCAGCCGATTAACGTCGAAAACATGCGTACCGGCGAGGCGGCGACGACGCATTCCCTGCTTCAGCAAACGCCCGACGCGCTCAGTGGATACGCGCCTGCGCTGAACAGGGCGACAGGACTGCCGCAAGCGGTATCGGGGGCGGAAACGGCGCTGCCGGTCACGCCCGCAATGGGGAGACAGCTTCAGGTCGCGCCGCAGCTGATGACGGCGATGACCGCGGTAACGCCTGAGCTTGCTGTGCAGCCTGCTGGCACACAGAGCAGCAGTGTCGTCACGGTGAGTAACGACGCCCGCACCTCGCAGGGCGCGCCATTGAAGTTGGATACGGAAGATTCCCGCTGGACGCAGCAGCTCCAGCGAGTACTGGGCGAACGTCTGCAGGTGCAGGTGAAGAATCAGATCCAGCACGCCACCATCCGTCTTGACCCGCCGGAGATGGGCAAAATAGACATCTCGTTGCAGATCGATAACGGTCGGATGCAAGTACAAATCAACGCCAGCCACGCCGAGGTATACCGTGCGTTACAGCAGACCAGCAACGATCTGCGTCAGAGCCTGACGGAACAAAATTTCGTGCAGGTCAACGTGCAGGTCTCATCGCAGTCCGGTGGACAGCAGCAGGAGAAGGGTTCGCCTTTTGCCGAACAGCAAGCGGCGATTCAGTCCGCGCCGGAGATCGCCACAGGCGCCACGGTGGCGGATGAAACACGCCGTAAAGATGATTCGGTATTACTGACCGTTTAACAGAAAGAACACTATGAATACAAAAACACTTTTATTTGGGGTGATTATCGCCCTTGTGACCGCCGTGATGGCGGCCGGTTTAACCGTGGTCGGCACCCACCTGCTGCGTTCCGATGAGAGCGCGACGGCGATCGATAAACTCTTTTCCTCTTCCGGGTCGCATTCGGTGGAGTTTGTGGAGATCAAAAATCTGGTGATCACCCTGAAAGGGAGCGGCCGTACGGAGCGTTACCTGCTGCTGGAACTTAACCTGGCGACCAACGGCCCGGATAACACCCGTAAATCGGAAGAGATGATCCCGGCAATTCGCGGGGCGACCGTCAGCCTGCTTTCCGATATGGAATACAGTGCAGTGCGCGCCTTAAGCGTGGGTGAGCTGCATAACAAACTGAAGACGGCCTACGAGGCGCGCTTCAGCAGCCTGAACATGAATGTACCATTTGATGACGTGATCATCAGCAAAATGGTTTTCCAGTGATTAATAAGCCGTAATGGACATGATGGATTTTATTGCCAGCGAAACGCTGACGCCCGCAGACGAAGCGCGCTACCTCAGCCAGTATCTGCCGTTGGTTAACAAAATTGTGAAACAGCTGGCATACCAGGCCAGCAGCGTGCTTGACCGCGAAGATATGGAGCAGAGCGCGCTGATGGGGCTGTTAAGCTCGCTGCGTCGCTATGGTCATCCTGACGAGCAGTTTGCCGCCTATGCTGCGCCGCGTATTCGCGGCGCGGTGCTGGACGAACTGCGTCAGCTTGACTGGCGGCCGCGTCGACTGCGACAGAAAACGCACAAGATCAACGATGCCATTCGCGAAGTGGCGCGGCTGTTGGGCCGCCCGCCGACGTTTGATGATCTTAGCCGCCATCTTTCCATTACGGCTGATGAGTATCAGGAGTATCTGCTGCTGGATTGCGCCAAAGCGCTGGAGAGCCTTGACGATCTCCTGAGCAATGATGTGCATGCCGGGGCGCTGGATAGCCGCCCCCTTGAAGAGGAGATGATTGTCAGCCGCACGCTGCGCAACGCGCTGGCAAGCCTCGATGAACGTGAACAGTTGATCCTCACGCTCTATTACCAGCAGGAAATGAGCCTGAAAGAGATTGCCCTGGTGCTTGATCTCACCGAGGCGAGAGTCTGTCAGCTCAATAAAAAAATCGCGCAAAAAATTCAGTCTTTTTTCCAGAAGTGAAAGTGAAAGGTTTATGCAGAAATTCTTAGGTATTCTCATCATCATGGGGTGTGTTGTCGGCGGTTTTATTATGTCTGGCGGGCATTTAGCATCATTCTGGCAGCCGGGTGAAATCATCATCATCCTCGGTGCGGGCATGGGCGCAATGGTTCTGGCGAACCCGAAAGCCGTTCTGGGCGAGATGTATCGCCAGTTCCGCGGCATTATGCGCAAAAACGAGTACACCAGCGAATACCAGCGCGAGCTGCTGATGCTGCTGTATGAACTACTGGAGCTGGTGCAGGACGGCGGCCTGAAGGTGCTGGACGAGCACATCGAATCGCCGGCCAATAGCCCGTTGTTCCAGAAATATCCGCAAATGCTGCGTGATAAAGCGCTGGTCATGTTTATCTCCGATAACTTCCGCCTGATGGCAATGGGCAAGATCAACGAACATGAGCTGGAGGGGATTCTGGAGCAGGAACTCGGCGCGATGGAAGAGAACCTGCTCCAGCCGTCGCGCTCGCTGCAGCGTACCGCTGAAGCGATGCCGGGCTTCGGGATCTGCGCCGCGGTGCTCGGGATAATTATCACCATGCAGTCCATTGATGGCTCGATTGCCGTGATCGGCGTGAAGGTCGCGGCAGCGCTGGTGGGCACCTTCCTCGGCGTTTTCTTCTGTTACTGTCTGATGGATCCTGTCGCGAACGCCATGGAGCAGCGCACCAAAAAGCAGATTGCGGTGCTGGAGTGCGTGCGTACTGTGCTGGTCAACCATGTCGCAGGCAAACCGACCCTGCTGGCGGTCGACGCCGGACGCAAAATGTTGCCGATGGATTCTAAACCAACCTTTGCCACTCTTGATGGCTGGGTGAACCAGATGACGGGTATGGCCGATGCGTAGTCGCGGTAAAGATCACCACACCACAATCATCAAGCGCTCGTCGCGTAAAGGGCATGAGGAGATCCATGGCGGCGCGTGGAAAGTGGCTTTCGCCGATTTTACGCTGGCGATGATGGCGCTGTTTATGGTGCTGTGGATCATGGGCGCGGTCACCGAAGAGGAGCGTAAAGAGATTGTCTCTCTGCTCAACGGCGGCGAGACGATATTTGAAGGCCATGCGATTTCGCCGATCACCCAGAAAGATGTGGGCGGCGATCTGACCATCGTCGGCAAACGCGATCCGCAGAAAAACACGGCAGAACAGAAAAAACAGCTGGCGCAGCAGGTTAAGCAGTCGGAAAGTCTCAAAGACGTTAACACCCGTTCGAACGCCGAGATTGAGGAGCTGGCGCGCATCATTATGCAGATCACCTCCGCGTATGACGCGCAGTCCAACCTTAAAATGGAGATTGTGCCGCAGGGGTTACGCATTCTGGTTTCTGACGATAGGAAACGGGAGATGTTCCAGCGCAGCAGCGCCGTTCTGACGCCGTTCTTTAACCGGCTGCTGACCCGCTTTGCGCCGGAACTGAATAAGATAGATAACAAGATCATTATTACCGGCCATACGGACGCCACGCGTTTTCGCGATCAGGTGCTGTATAACAACTGGAATCTCTCCGGCGAGCGCGCCATGCAGGCGCGTGCAGTGCTGACGAAAGGCGGGCTCGACCCGAACAAAGTGTTGCAGGTCAGCGGCATGGCTGATCAGATGCTCCTCGACCCGAACCAGCCGCTGAGTTCTGCGAATCGCCGTATTGAAATCATGGTGTTAACGCACTCTGCCAGTGAGTCACTGTATCAGTTTTTTGGCCAGCATGGTGAGAAAATCATTAAGCCGCTGGTCGAGAAAATCTCGAAAAATCCATAATAAAAGAGTTGTCGCGTGAAACGTTTTCTCTCTTTTACTTCTGGCTTGCCCGTTCTTCGGGCACCTCTTTTTCTGCTGGCGCTGGTGCTGTTGGCAAACTCCGGATATAGCGCCGCCCGTTCTCAGCCGTCGTCGGAAAGCGCGGAACTGGCGAGGCAACAGAACCGTCTGCGGTTGATGGCTAAGGTCAAAAAGCGGACGGTGACCGTACCCTTAACGCCGGAGCAGAAGCGCCGGGACATCGAGCAAAAACGCGCGACGCGGCTGAAAAATCGCGAAATGCTGGCGATGCATTCCCGCTGGCGACCCGGCACCGTCGATGCGCTCTGGACGCGCTCGCTGGATGAAAAGGCGCCCGTGACCCGGGAGGCGCTTCAGCGCGCGGCCAAACTGCGCACGGTGATCCGCCGCCTGGAAGGGCAGCTCGGCAAACCTTACGTCTGGGGCGGTAAAACCCCCACCGAGGGCTTTGATTGCAGCGGACTGGTCTTCTACGCCTACAATGCGGTGCTGGAGCGCAAGCTGCCGCGCACGGCGAATGAAATGTATCAGGCGAATCATCTGAAGCCGGTGCGCAGAGACAAACTGCGCAACGGCGATCTGGTGTTCTTCAACATCAACCAGCGCCCCGGCGCCGATCACGTTGGCGTCTATCTGGGCGACGATAAGTTTATTGAAGCGCCACGTACCGGGCTGAAAATCCGCATTAGCCAGCTTTCAGACAATTTCTGGCAATCACATTATCTTGGCGCGCGCCGCATTCTGAGTGAAGACGCCGCGTTGTGAAAAATACCCTTTAGATTGAGATACCACCCATGACCGCAACCCGTATGAAATTCGCCATTGATGATGGCTCCACCAACGTCAAAATCAGCTGGATTGAAAACGGCACACTGAAAACCGTTGTGTCGCCGAACTCTTTTCGCAAAGACTGGAAAAGCGCCGCGCTGCTGCGCGGACAGTCGGTTTACAACTACACCATCGGCACCACGAAATACACCTACGACGCCACCTCCGATAAGGCGCTGTCGACCACGCACATCGACTACCAGTATGACGATCTGAATCTGCTGGCGGTACATCACGCGCTGCTGCAAACTGGCATGACGCCGTGCGACGTGGATATCGTGGTCACGCTGCCGATTACCCAGTTCTACAACCCGGACGATTGCCAGCGTAACGAAAGCCGCATCGAAGCGAAGCGCCGCAATCTGACGCGCGACATTTCCCTCAATAAGGGCGAACTGTTCCGTATCGTCGATGTGCAGGTGATGCCGGAGAGTCTGCCGGCGGCGCTTTCGCATCTATTGAATTCGAACGTCAACGAGTTTACGAAGTCGCTGGTGATTGACTGCGGCGGCACCACGCTGGATATGGGAGTGATCGTCGGCGAATTTGACGATGTCTCCGCGATTTACGGTAACAATGAGATTGGTGTGGCGATGGTGACTGACGCCACCCGCAAGCTGCTGGCCGCCGCAGACAGCGACTCCAGCTATCTGGTGGCGAATGAACTGATCAAACGCCGCCATGATATGGCGTTTGTGAAAAGCGTGATTAACGATGAGTCGCGCATCGACGACATTCTTGAGCGCGTGGCGATTAAAATTCAGGAGCTGGGCGACCAGGTGGCGTATGAAGCGAAAAAATTCGCCAAAAACCCGAACCGCGTTTATCTGGTCGGCGGCGGGGCGCATCTGATTGAATCCGCTGTACGTCAGACTTATGCGACCCTGGGCGATCGCGTGGTGACCATCGACAATCCGCAAAGCGCGCTGTCGCGCGAAATCTGCCTGTACCATGCGGAAAGCGGCGTTGAGCAGGTGGCTGCGCCGCAGATGGTCGAGGTCGGCGACGATGAATAACAGGCAAATTCGCCGGGTTAATCTCTCCCTGCATTTGTCGCCGGAGCATTCGCGTGCGGATCTGCGCGCGATGCTGCATCTGAAAAAATGGCACGATGACATCAACCAGGCGGGCGGAAATGCGAGTGACGCCAGTATGGAGATGCGTCGTTTTCACCGTAACGTCTATCTGGCTGGGCTACAGCTGCAGATGCTGAATCCGCAGCTTTGCAGCCATATCGCCGAATCGATTGGTCGTGAAACGCTGACGCTGGAGGCGCTTTGTGCCGAACTGAGTGAAGGACAACTGCTGCCGGTCGCCGCGGCGGAGCCCGCTTCCGCCCCGCAAAACTGCCTGGAGTTCAGCAAGCCGCAGTTGCGCCAGCTGCGTGCGCTGATGTCCGACGCGATGCAACGGCAGCCAGTTGTGAAAGAGAAAGATGAGGGTGAACTGGCGGCGATGCACGATGAAATCGCACAACTGAAAGCGCTGCTGGAAAAGCAACATGTGTTGTTGCAACAACTGAAGATGATCGCCCGGACGACGCCTGCGGCGGAAAGCGCAAAAACGTCCGGGGCGGAAGAGATAGATTTAAGCACGCTTGAGGCCCAGACGCAGAAGATGAAACAGATTAAACAAAAAGGGATTTTTTGAGGTGCTCCTCTCCGTGAGGAGAGGGGACACTAATTGCCGATATATTTCAATGGGTTGAATGGTAGGCTCTGTACCCTTTCCATCTTAAGGCTATAGTGGCAGTTTGAGAATCAACGTTAGCGCCTGGGTTTGCGATACCTTAAAGCCTTGGTGAATATAAAAGTATTTGGCTTCTTCAGACAGAGAGTGAGCCATGATCGCGCGAACACCACTATTTTCAGCCACTCTATAACATCGAAGAACGGCATACTAAAGAAGGTCTGCTCCAGACGTCATATTTTTCGCCGTTAGGCAGGGCGTAAATCAATCTGACAGGCGATTATATTTGGAAAAAAAACCGGATACCGATAGGTTTTGTCGGCTGAGGCCAGCTAAAATGCAAAAACGGACCTCCATGGAGGTCCGTTGATATGAATTTGGTGCCCGGACTCGGAATCGAACCAAGGACACGGGGATTTTCAATCCCCTGCTCTACCGACTGAGCTATCCGGGCAACGGGGCGCATTAAAACCGATCCGCCTCGTTTCGTCAACGAAATTTCTTCAAATCAACGCAGACTGCACAATCTATCACCACTTTGCTGTTATTGCACGCATTCTCAGGCGAAAAATGCCGTCCAGGCGGCGGAAAGCGGCATTGCCAGCAGTAGGGCAGGGAGCATATTGACCACTGCGAACATCTTGATGCCGCAGATGCGCAAACCGGTGGCGACCAGCAGTAATCCGCCAACGGCACTGAAGTCTGCCATCATCGCTGGCGTGGTGAGCGGCAGGATCAGCGCCGCGCAGGCTGCCAGCGACAGCTGGATTAACAGCATTGGCGCCGAAATGGCCGACACGGCAATACCGAGCGAGCAGGCGAAAATCATCGCCGTAAAAAAATCGAGAAAAGATTTGGCAATCAGGATACTGGGATCACCAGTCATCCCTTCGCGCATCGCACCGAAAATGCCGGTGCCGCTGGCGCAAAACAGAACAATAATGGCGACAAAGTTCTGAATAAACGACTCATGTGGTTGTTTTTTCCCCGGCCTTGAAAAGAGCGCCTGCGCTTTCGCCACCGCATTGTTGATGCCTTTTTCCAGATAGCAAAACTCGCCTATCAGTGCGCCGATCAGCGTTGCCAGAACCATGACCGGCAGATTGGCGCATTTGACCACCAGTAAAATACCAATACCAAGCGACGCCAGGCCGAAAATCGACGTCATTGAGACACGAATCCGTTCCGGTAAACGTTGGCTGAGAAGGGCACCGATAACGCCGCCGAGCAACACTGCGCTGGCGTTAATGAAAGGTCCGATTACCACGTTAGCTCCTGCTAAATATTTTGTCAGAGTGCATTATTATGACCTGGTTCTCACCTTTAATGCTTGTTTATCCGTGGCCTGTGTGCATAGAGATTTGATCTTGCGCCTGCCGGGTAAAGGTGCCATCATTGCGCGAATTTTCTCCAGTCTGTTGGGGCCGCATGGGATGAATGTCGCGTCTTCACATCGCCTTTATCATCATCGCCGTCTGGTGCGATGCGTGCCCCTTCTCGTTACTCCCTTTCCTTTACTCACCATGCGGTGAGGGTAGCGCATGCTCACGCGGGACAACAGTAAGATCAGAAACGGTCTGCTTTTACTGATGTCTGGCGGTCGGAGCTGGTGACCAGTTTGACCCAACATCTCGTGGGACAGGGCGATACGCCTTGTCCGGGACTTTTTTCTCCCGAAACGGGTTTTTGCGCTTATGAAATCTATGAACATTGCCGCCAGTAGTGAACTGGTTTCGCGTTTATCTACTCACCGTGGCGTAGTCGCGCTGGACAGCACCGACTTTACCGATGTGGCCGCCGTCGTGCTGACTGTCGCCGACAGCCGTAGCGGCATTCTGGCGCTGCTTAAGCGTACGGGATTCCATCTGCCGGTATTTATCCTGAGTGATGAGAAAACCGATACGCCAGCAGGCGTGCAGGCGATCATCAGCGGCAATGCGCAGGAGTGGCTTGAGCTGGAAGCCGCTGCCTGCCAGTATGAAGAAAATCTCCTGCCGCCCTTTTACGACACCCTGACGCAGTATGTGGAAATGGGCAACAGCACCTTTGCCTGTCCAGGTCATCAGCATGGCGCGTTTTTTAAAAAGCATCCGGCCGGGCGGCATTTTTATGACTTCTTTGGCGAGAACGTTTTCCGCGCGGACATGTGTAACGCCGACGTTAAGCTCGGCGATCTGCTGATCCACGAAGGATCGGCAAAACATGCGCAAAAGTTTGCGGCAAAAGTGTTTCACGCCGATAAAACCTACTTTGTGCTGAACGGCACGTCGGCGGCCAATAAAGTGGTAACGAATGCGCTGTTGACCCGTGGCGATCTGGTGCTGTTCGACCGTAATAACCACAAGTCAAACCATCATGGGGCGCTGATCCAGGCCGGGGCGACGCCGGTGTATCTGGAAGCGGCGCGCAATCCGTTTGGTTTTATCGGCGGGATCGATAATCACTGTTTTAATGAAGACTACCTGCGTGCGCAGATTCGTCGCGTAGCGCCGCACAAAGCCGGGGCGCCGCGTCCGTTTCGCCTTGCGATCATCCAGCTTGGCACCTATGACGGCACCATCTATAACGCCCGACAGGTGATCGACAACATCGGCCATCTGTGCGACTACATTTTGTTTGATTCCGCCTGGGTGGGCTACGAGCAGTTTATCCCGATGATGGCGGACGGTTCACCGCTGCTGCTGGAACTGAATGAAAACGATCCGGGTATTTTCGTCACCCAGTCGGTACACAAGCAGCAGGCCGGGTTCTCGCAGACTTCACAAATCCATAAAAAAGATAACCACCTTCGTGGTCAGGCGCGTTTTTGTCCACATAAGCGACTGAACAACGCGTTTATGCTGCATGCGTCCACCAGCCCGTTTTATCCACTGTTTGCCGCCCTGGATGTGAACGCCAAAATCCATGAAGGGGAGAGCGGCCGACGACTGTGGGCGGAGTGCGTAGAACTGGGAATTGAAGCGCGTAAAGCCATCCTCGCCAGCTGTAAGTTGCTCCAGCCGTTTATCCCGCCCGTGGTGGACGGCAAAGCCTGGCAGGATTATCCGACGGAACGGATTGCCCGCGAGCGACGTTTCTTCAGCTTTGAGCCAGGCGCCAAATGGCACGGATTTGCAGGCTATGCCGATGACCAGTATTTTGTCGATCCGTGTAAGCTGCTGCTCACAACGCCGGGCATTGATGCCGAAACCGGACGCTATACCGACTTTGGCATTCCGGCGACGATACTCGCCCACTACCTGCGGGAAAACGGCATTGTACCGGAAAAATGCGATCTCAACTCCATCCTGTTTCTGCTGACGCCTGCCGAAAGCGCAGAGAAAATGGCCCACCTGGTGGCGATGCTGGCCCAGTTTGAACAGCATATCGAAGACGACACGCCGCTTGCGGACGTACTGCCGACCATCTTCAACAAATATCCCGTGCGCTACCGCGATTACACGCTGCGCGAGCTGTGTCAGGAAATGCACGATGTGTATGTCAGCTTTAACGTCAAAGAGTTGCAAAAGGCAATGTTCCGTCAGGAAAGCCTGCCGAAGGTGGCAATGAACCCACAGGATGCCAACAGCGCCTTTATTCGCGGCGACGTTGAGTTGGTACGCATTAGCGATGCCGAAGGGCGTATTGCCGCAGAAGGCGCACTGCCGTATCCACCGGGCGTGCTGTGCGTGGTGCCCGGTGAAGTATGGGGCGGCGCGGTACAGCGCTATTTCCTGGCGCTGGAAGAAGGGGTGAATATGCTGCCGGGCTTCTCGCCGGAATTACAGGGAGTTTACAGTGAAAAAGACGCCGATGGCATTAAGCGGCTGTATGGCTACGTGTTGAAGTAACGCCGCGTCCAGGCCGGATGGCGAACGCCATCCGGCAATCGGATTAATGCGCCACAGACTGCGTACCCGTCGGTACGCGAACGTGCTTGTACTTAAACAGCGCCACGAAGGCGAAGGCCAGCACCAGCGAGTAGCCCGCGAAGATCAGCCACACGGTTTGCCAGTCGGTAATGCCGTTCAGGGTGTAATGCTCCACCACTTTTCCGCTTACCACGCCGCCGAGAATACAACCGAAGCCGTTGGTCATCATCAGGAACATGCCCTGCGCGCTGGCGCGGATTTCCGGGCGAACCTCTTTTTCCACAAACACAGAACCGGAGATGTTGAAAAAGTCGAAGGCGCAGCCGTACACAATCATCGACAGAACCAGCAGCACGGTACCGAACGGCGTCGGGTCACCGTAGGCGAACAGACCGAAGCGCAGCATCCACGCTACGATACTGATCAGCATAACGTTTTTGATGCCGTAGCGGCTAAGGAAGAACGGAATGGTCAGGATGAACAGCGTTTCGGAGATCTGCGAAATCGACATCATCACCGACGCGTGTTCAACGATAAAGCTTCCGGAGAACAGCGGGTTGTTATCAAAGCTGTGCAGGAAGGTATTCCCGAACATATTGGTAATTTGCAGCTCCGCGCCCAGCATCATGGAGAAGATAAAGAAGATCGCCATACGCTTGTTTTTGAACAGCGCAAACGCGTCCAGACCCAGCATGGAGGACCAGCTCTGGTTCTTCTGTTGATTTGCAACCGGAATATGCGGCAGCGTCAGGGTGAACAGCACCAGCAGTACCGACAGCGCTGCGCCAATGTACAGCTGCATATGGCTTAGTTCAAAGCCGGAGAAGCTCACGCCCCACATCGCCATGATAAACCCGATGGTGCCCCAGATGCGGATTGGCGGGAAGTCGGTGACGATGTCCATCCCCGCAGACTGGAGACGATAATAGGAAATGGTGTTGATCAGACCGAGCGTCGGCATGTAGGCCAGCGAGTTCAGCAGGATCACAAAGAACATCGCGCCCGGCGTGGTAACTTCCGCGGCCATAAATAGCGTTGCCGCCCCGACGATATGACAGAGGGCGTAAACCCATTTCGCGCTCAGCCATTTGTCGGCAACGATCCCCAGTAGCGTCGGCATAAAGACTGCCGCGATCCCCAGCGAGCTATACACCGCGCCAATGGAAGCACCGTCAAATTTGAGGGTGACAAACATATAGGAACCGAGCGTCGTCAGCCAGCTACCCCACAGGCAGAACTGCAGAAACGAGAGTATTTTCAGCTGCAGCTTAAGATTCATGTTAATTTCCTCACACCAAAAGGCGATTGAATGTTCCAATTGGCACATTTGCCGTTTCAATATGATGTAATTCTATCAACGACTACGGCTGGTTTTTTGTTACCTGTGACAAATAATTGCAAACAATATCTTTTTGCAATGCAAAAGAGTGACGAAGTTAACATTCTGAAGCTGCCCACCCGGCAAATTTGCCGGGCGGGCAGAGGGGATTACTGACGACGGTAGGATTTCTGCGCGGAGTTCACTTTATAAAGGTAGCGACGCGATTCCGACGACGGGTGGCGGGTGGTCAGGGTCTGGTAGACATCTCCTGGCGTCATACTGTTAATAATATTCGCCGCCTGAACTTTATCGTTTGAGAAGACGCGCAGGACGCTCCCCGCGCCGCCGTTATAGGCGGTGATCACCGCATAGCGTCGGGAAGTCGGGTTGTCGATGCCGCCCAGGTAAACATTGCTGAGCATTGCCAGATAGGCCGTCCCGGTATCAATGTTACTTGCCGGATCAAACAGATAGCTGCGGCTTGGCGTTCCGGAACGCCCCTGGGAGCGGAAGACATCTTTGCCTGCGGTGTGCTGCACAACCTGCATCAGGCCCAGGGCGTCGGAGCGGCTCACTGCATAAGGGTTAAATGACGACTCAGTCTGCATAATCGCCAGAATCAGCGACTCGTCAACGCCATATTTGTGCGACGCTTTGCGCACCATACCGAGGTATTTGTGCGCACGTTTATCCAGGTGATTCGGCACCAGATTGATCGTTACGCTGAAGATTTTGCGGATCCCATTGCTGCGGCTTTGCAGGCGCGTTTGTAACAGGTAATCGGCGAATTGGGTGGCGCGGCCTTCCCAGCGGATCGGTTGACCCGTGTTATCCAGTACCTGGCCATACAGGAACGGCTCACGGGAGATCTGGATGTCATCCACATCCGAGTACAGGTCGACCGAACTCGGATCGTCGCCCATCAGCAGCGTTTTTATGATTGCGCGACGCAAATGCGCGGCGGGATCTGTTCCGGCAATGGTTTCAACGGTAATCGTACCGGCGTCGAAGTTAATATGGCTGCGGGTCTGATACTGATCGGTATACTTTACATAGTCCTTCGGACCGGCAATCAGCACTTCCTGATAGCCCCACAAGTTTTCAATGTTATGGGCAAACTGCCCCATCAAAATGTCAAAACCGTTGGTATCCTTGACCCAGGCTTCGTTATAAGAATCGCCTTTTTTGGTCGAGCTGGAACAGGAGATGAGCAACGGCGCAATAACGGCAAGCGCGAGTAATTTTTTCATCATTCCGGGAGTGCGTGTTGTGTTTGTCGTTATGCCATTTCGCCGCAGGATACTCGTCCTGGAGACGGCATGATGTCCGGGCCGGATAAGCGCGGCGCTATCCGGCAACGCATTATTTATCGTCTTCCGGCGTATACCCTTCGATATGCACGTCTTTGCCTTCAAACAGGAAGTTGACCATTTCCTGCTCCAGCAGTTTGCGGTGCTCGACGTTCATCATGTTGAGTTTCTTTTCGTTGATCAGCATGGTCTGCTTGTGTTGCCACTGCGCCCATGCCTCTTTTGAAATCTCGTTATAAATGCGTTTTCCCAGTTCGCCCGGGTACAGCTGGAAATCCTGGCCTTCTGCTTCACGCTGCAGGAAAGTGCAAAAAATCGTTCTGCTCATAACAAATCCTCTTTATCGACCGATGCGTCAAACCGGCGCGCCGGTGCGTAACTGCTGTAATAAACGCTCCACGGGAGCCGCCAGACCAACGGACGGCGGTTGCGCTAAGTTATACCAGAGCGCGCTGCCTTCATCCATGCAGGAACCCGTTGAGGACACGCTCAGCCACATAGGCACAATATCTAAGTGGAAATGGCTGAAGGTATGGCGAAACGCGTTAAGCTGGGTCAAAGTATCCGCGTTAACCTGCCGTTGCGCCAGCCACTCGCGTAATTCTGTTTCGTTGGCAAACTGCGGGAAGCAGTACAGCCCACCCCACAGTCCGCTGGGTGGACGCTGGGTGAGTAAGACTTCATCTTGATGCTGCATCAGTAAAAAATAGCCAGTACGCTCGGGCAGCGTTTGTTTCGGTTTTTTCCCGGGATAACGCGACCAACTGTCGGTGGCCGCCGCCACGCAACCGTGCTGTAGCGGACAAATCGTACATTTCGGTTTTGAGCGTGTGCAGACCATCGCGCCTAAATCCATCATCGCCTGGTTAAAACGGGCCACGCCGTTGACCGGCGTCACGTCTTCGCTCAGATCCCACAGTTTTTTCTCGACCTCTTTTTTCCCCGGCCAGCCGCTAACAGCATAGCAGCGTGCCAGCACGCGTTTGACGTTGCCGTCGAGAATCGGAAAAGGTTTATCCAGTGACAGAGAAAGTACCGCTCCGGCGGTGGAACGGCCAACGCCGGGCAGCGCCGCGACCTCATCAAACGTTTCCGGAAAGACGCCGCGGTGCAGCGTGGCGACCTGCTGGGCGGCTTTGTGCAGGTTGCGCGCGCGGGCGTAGTAGCCCAGTCCGGTCCACAGATGCAACACTTCGTCCAGCGGCGCGTTAGCGAGATCGGTCACCGTCGGGAAATGACGCATAAACCGTTCAAAATAGGGAATAACCGTCGCAACCTGCGTTTGTTGCAACATCACTTCCGAGAGCCATACTTTGTAAGGCGTCTTGTCAATTTGCCAGGGCAGGGTTTTTCGCCCGTATTTGTCGTACCAGTCCAGAACCTGGGCTGAAAATTGAGACGCTTGCATGGTCACCAAAATCATTATTGTCGGGGGGCCAGATTGCAGCACAGCGGCAACAGGGTGTAAACCGGAACTTTCCGCAGCGTGTCATCTTCCTTTACTTGCATCCGGCAACTAACTTTGGATAATGCCCGTTTTCAGAACTCAATCACAAGCAGACTTAACTTTTATGAAAAACGACGTCATTTCACCGGAATTTGATGAAAACGGCCGCCCGCTGCGCCGGATTCGCAGTTTTGTGCGTCGCCAGGGGCGACTGACCAAAGGGCAGGAACACGCGCTGGAAAACTACTGGCCGGTGATGGGCGTTGAGTTTAGCGAAGATCCCGTGGAATTCGCGACGCTGTTTGGCCGCGAAGCGCCGGTGACGCTTGAGATTGGTTTCGGCATGGGGGCTTCGCTGGTGGCGATGGCGAAAGCGCGCCCGGAGCAAAACTTCCTCGGTATTGAAGTGCATTCGCCGGGCGTGGGGGCGTGTCTGGCTTCCGCCCATGAAGAAGGCGTCGAAAACCTGCGCGTGATGTGTCACGACGCCGTTGAAGTACTGCACAAAATGATTCCTGACAATTCTTTATCGATGGTTCAACTCTTTTTCCCTGACCCGTGGCATAAAGCACGTCATAATAAACGCCGTATCGTTCAGGTGCCGTTTGCTGAACTGGTGAAAAGCAAGCTGAAGCTGGGCGGCGTGTTCCACATGGCGACCGACTGGGAAGCCTATGCGGAACATATGCTGGAAGTGATGTCTTCAATTGACGGCTATAAAAACCTGTCGGAGAGTCACGATTACGTACCGCGCCCGGCCTCGCGCCCGGTAACCAAATTTGAACAACGTGGCCATCGTCTTGGTCACGGCGTATGGGACTTAATGTTCGAGAGGGTGAAATAATGGCAAAGAACCGTAGCCGTCGTCTGCGTAAAAAAATGCACATCGACGAATTCCAGGAATTAGGGTTTTCGGTTGCATGGCGTTTCCCGGAAGGCACTTCTGAAGATCAGATTGATAAAACCGTTGATGACTTTATCAACGACGTGATCGAACCGAACAAACTGGCCTTTGACGGCAGCGGTTATCTGGCCTGGGAAGGTCTGATCTGCATGCAGGAAATCGGCAAATGCACAGAAGAGCACCAGACCATCGTGCGTAAATGGTTAGAAGATCACAAACTTGAAGAAGTGCGCACCAGCGAACTTTTTGACGTTTGGTGGGACTAATAAAGCAAAGGGTCGGCAAATGCCGGCCCGATTTGTCTTGAGGGAAAGTTATGATGCGCAAAATGCTGCTGGCGGCAGCGCTTTCTGTTACTGCGATGTCCGCCCATGCAGATTACCAGTGCAGCGTCACGCCGCGTGACGATGTGATTCTTAGCCCGCAAACTGTGCAAGTGAAGGGCGAAAACGGCAATCTGGTCATCACGCCGGACGGCAATGTGATGTACAACGGCAAGCAATACTCCCTGAGCGCGGCGCAACGCGAACAGGCGAAAGATTATCAGGCGGCGCTGCGCAGCACCCTGCCGTGGATTGATGAAGGCGCCCGCTCACGCGTGGAAAAAGGCCGCGTCGCGCTGGACAACATTATCGCTAAAGAAGTCGGCGAGAGCAGCAACATGCGCGGTCGCCTGACCAAACTTGATGCTCAACTTAAAGAGCAAATGAACCGGATCATTGAGCACCGTACCGACGGTCTGACGTTCCACTATAAAGCGATTGATCAAGTGCGCGCCGACGGTCAACAACTGGTGAACCAGGCGATGGGCGGCATTTTGCAGGACAGCATTAACGAGATGGGGGCGAAAGCCGTGCTCAAAGGCGGCGGTAATCCGCTCCAGGGCGTACTCGGCAGCCTCGGTGGTTTGCAAACCGCCATCCAGAATGAATGGAAGAATCAGGAAAAAGACTTCCAGCAGTTCGGCAAAGATGTTTGTAGCCGTGTGGTCACCCTGGAAGACAACCGCAAGGCGCTGGTCAGCAGCCTGAAATAATTCTTTCTTAAAAAACAATGGCACAGATCGTCTCTGTGCCGTTTTATCTTCCCTTTCCGCTTCGTTTTGATAGCCACCTCTAAATTTAACAATCTGAAAAATATATTTATCTGGTTAATTGGATGAAATCACATTATTCATCTGTGGCATTGGGATAATGCGGCAAATTCACGTAACTGGAGAAATAACATGGAGTTTTTCAGGAAAACGGCACTTGCCGCACTGGTGATGGGCTTTAGCGGCGCGGCGCTGGCCTTACCGAACGTCACTATTTTAGCGACCGGTGGCACCATTGCTGGCGGCGGTGATTCCGCCACCAAATCTAACTACACAGCGGGCAAAGTCGGTGTGGAAAACCTGGTGAACGCGGTACCTCAGTTGAAGGAGATCGCGAACGTCAAAGGCGAACAGGTGGTGAATATCGGCTCGCAGGATATGAACGACGAGGTCTGGTTAACCCTGGCGAAGAAAATCAATAACGAATGCGACAGCACCGATGGTTTCGTGATCACCCACGGTACCGACACCATGGAAGAAACGGCCTATTTCCTCGATCTTACCGTGAAATGCAACAAGCCGGTGGTGCTGGTGGGGGCGATGCGTCCATCCACGTCGATGAGCGCCGACGGTCCGTTCAACCTTTATAATGCGGTCGTAACGGCGGCAGACAAAGCCTCCGCTAACCGTGGCGTGCTGGTGGTGATGAACGATACTGTGCTTGACGGGCGTGACGTGACCAAGACTAACACCACCGATGTCGCCACCTTTAAGTCCGTTAACTACGGGCCGCTGGGCTACATTCACAACGGTAAAATTGACTATCAGCGCACCCCGGCGCGTAAGCACACGACATCTACCCCATTCGACGTCTCTAAGCTGAGCGAACTGCCGAAAGTAGGCATTGTGTATAATTACGCCAACGCTTCTGATCTGCCGGCTAAAGCGCTGGTGGATGCCGGTTATGAAGGGATTGTGAGCGCGGGCGTGGGTAACGGCAACCTGTATAAAACGGTTTTCGATACCCTGGCGACGGCGGCGCATAAAGGTACGGTAGTGGTGCGTTCTTCTCGCGTTCCGACCGGTTCTACCACTCAGGATGCAGAAATCGACGACGCGAAGTACGGTTTTGTGGCTTCCGGTACGCTGAACCCGCAGAAAGCGCGCGTGCTGCTGCAACTGGCGTTAACCCAGACTAAAGATCCGAAGCAAATCCAGACGATGTTTAATCAGTACTAATAGCGCAGGGCGGCTACGTGTCGTTGTAGCCCAGAGAAGCGTAGCGCCATCAGGCGCTTGCCGGGTGAAGGTCCTGCCTCACCCGGCTTTTCGTGTTTACATTAAACCCAGCAGTTGCGGCACGAACAGCGAAATTTGCGGGATGTAGACGATCATCATCAGCGCGATCAGCAGCGCGGCGTAAAACGGCAGCAGTGGCCGAATCAGCTGCTGAATCTTCACGCCGGAAATGGAACAGCCGACAAACAGCGCGCTTCCCACCGGTGGCGTAAGCAACCCGATACAGAGGTTGGAAACCATCATAATACCGAAATGAACCGGATCCATTCCCAGCTCCTGCGCGATAGGCAGGAAGATGGGCGTGAAGATCAGTACGGCAGGCGTCATATCCATAAAGATACCGACGATCAGCAACACGATATTGATTAACAGCAGAATGATGATCGGATTGTCCGAAATGCCCATCAGCGTGTCGCTGATCATGTACGGAATGTCCGCGTTGGTCATCGCCCATGACATCCCGACCGAGAAGCCAATCAGGAGCAGGACGATCGAGGTCGTCACCACTGACTCCAGAATCAGCTTCGGCAGGTCACGCCATTTCACTTCACGATAAATCAGCACCGACAGGATAAAGGTATACACCACCGCAATGGCAGAGGCTTCCGTCGCGGTAAAAATCCCGCCGAGAATGCCGCCCATAACGATAATCACCAGCAACAGGCTGGGCAGAGCGTCTATCAATGCCCTGAAGGCCTGAGCGCAGGTTGGGCGTTCTGAAAGCGGATAATGGCGGCGTTTGGCGATGATCGCGCAGACCACCATGATCGCCAGTCCCATCAGAATGCCCGGCAAATAACCCGCCATAAACAGCGAGGCCACCGAAACGCCGCCTGCGGTAAGTGAAAAGACGATCAGCACATTGGAAGGTGGGATCAACAGTCCGGTGATACAGGAGGAGACGTTCACCGCGGTGGAAAACGTGGGATCGTAACCTTGTTTTGTCTGGATCGGGTTAAGCGTACCGCCCACTGCGGCGGCAGCGGCTACCGCCGAACCCGAAATGGAGCCAAACATCATGTTGGCCAGTACGTTGACATGGCCAAGCGATCCCGGTACCCGGCCCACCATCACCTGCGCCAGATTGATCAGGCGGATGGCGATGCCACCGCTGTTCATCAGCGTACCGGCGAAAATAAAGAAGGGAATGGCCAGCAGCGCAAAGTTATCCAGGCCGTTTGCCAGTCGCTGTGAAACAGTGATAACGGCGATATCCCACGGGAACATCAACAGCATCGAGGCGACGGTGGCAATGCCGATGGAAAAGGAAATCGGAACGCCAATAAAGACCAGAATAAAGAAGCAGCCAAAGAGGGTGAGAGCGATATAACTGTCCATCAGACGACTCCCTGCGTACCGTTTTTCAGTTGTTGAAGGCTTTGATAAATAAAGCACAGGGCATAGAACATCATCACCACGCCGCACAGCGGCAGGATAAAGTACACGTAGCCCATCGGGATCTGCATCGCCGCAGACACCTGCGCTGTCGCCAGCGTTTTCTCGATCAGCTTCAGGCCACCGGTAACGATGACGGATCCGGCGAAGCCGAAAATCATCACGTTGATCAGCAGACTAAGCAGGGCCTGCTTGCGTTTGTCGAGCGACATCGCCAGCAGGTCAATTGACAGGTGGCGCTGTGCGCCGACCGTATAGGCCGCGCCCAACAGGCCAACCCAAATCATTAAAAAGCGCGCCAGTTCATCGGTTAACGTGCTGGGCTGGTTGAGCACATAGCGGCTAAAAACCTGCCAGACCACGCAGATCACCAGCGCAATCATGACGATGACGGAAAATGCGGCAATGACGCGGTCTACCGCAAGTTTTAGGCGGTTAAATATCATCATTAAAATCCCGGTGTGCCGGGCCTGCGGCTGGCCCGGAAGAGTGGTTATTGCGCGGCGTTTTCAAATTTTTCCAGCAGCGCGGCTTGCCTGGAATCTTTCTTGAAGTCATCAAACAGGGGCTGTACCGCTGCACGGAACGGGGCTTTCTCGACTTTTATGATTTCGCCGCCCATGGCTTTCGCTTGCGCGCGGGTATCGGCGTCGATCTTGTCCCACAGTTTTTGCTGATGAGCTTCAGAGTTTTTCGCTGCGGTACTCAGGATCTGCTGCTGTTCAGGCGTGAGCTTGTCCCAGGTTTTCGTTGAGATCACCAGAAAATCAGGAATAGAGGCATGCTCGTCCTCAGAAAACACTTTGGCGATTTCAATGTGACGCGTCTGTACCCAGGAAGGCACGTTGTTCTCCGCGCCATCTACCACCCCTTGTTGCATGGCGGTATAAACTTCCCCAAAGGAGATGGGCGTGGGCGAACCGCCCATCAGCTCGATCATTTTAATGGTCGTCGGGCTGGCCTGAACGCGGATTTTTAAACCTTTCAGGTCTTCAGGCCGGGTAATGGGTTTTTTGGCGTAAAAGCTACGCGTACCGGCAACATAGGCGGAAAGGGCAAAGAATCCTTTGTCTTTAGTGGAATCCATAATTTCTTTACCGACTTCGCCAAATACCACTTTATTGAAATGATTCTGATCTTTAAATAAGAAAGGCAAATTATAAATTGCGTAGACGTTATCAAAAGATTCCAGATCGCTGGCGGAACCTTTTGTCATATCCAGCGCGCCATTTTGTAGCAGTTCCATTGTTTCGCGGGCATTGCCCATTTGGCTGCTGGGGTAAATACGCACCGTCATTTTACCGTCAGAAAGTTGTTTCACCTCTTTTGCCAGCTCTTCAAACGCCTGATGGACGACATGGCTACGCTCGAGATTGTGCGCCAGTTTTAGCGTCACTTTTTCCGCCGCGCTGGCGCCGGCGCTCAATAGTGCAAGAAGGGAAGCGCATAATAATGAACGAGAAAACGATCTGATCTTCATAAGGTAGGCTCCATGCTCCAGAGGGAAGATAGTGGTTTATATCTGCTGTCAGTAATTTAATTTCTGTATGATAGATTGACATAGTTGTCGTACATCTGTGCGCCATCTTAATCACTAATGCGTCAGCCGAAAGGAGTTTGTATCTGTTTTGTGCGCCATGTTGGATATATTTTTCGCAGTGCAGGGTTTTTTTATTTCAATAAAAATAATGAAGAAGAATATTATGTGGAAATACCGCGCTTACCGTTCGGTTTTATCGAATTTATTGGTCGGAGGAATGGGCGCCTTTAAAAAGGCGCGCGCTATTTATTCGGCAAGAAATAGTTCGAGGAGAGAGTTGAGAAACAGTTTACCGTGCTGAGTGATCTGCCAGTATTCTTCGCTTTCGGTCAGATAACCCTGCGCTTTCGCGTCGTCGATTTGCCGGCGAATCGTCGTTTCGCTCAGGCCGGTGTATTCGCTGAATTCGCGACGGGGCGCGGCTTCCAGCAAACGGAAGCGGTTCATAAAGAATTCGAACGGTTTGTCCGCTTGCGCCACATCACGCTGGCTTTCCAGATACCGTCCTTGCATATAGCCGCGCGGATGACGGGTTTTCGTGGTGCGCAAGATCCTGCCGTCCGGGAAGGTGACTTTGCCGTGTGCGCCGCAGCCAATCCCCAGATAGTCGCCAAAGCGCCAGTAGTTCAGGTTGTGCTGGCACTGATAGCCCGGTCTGGCATAGGCAGAGGTTTCGTATTGCTGATAACCGGCGGCGGTCAGCAACTGGTGTCCTTGTTCGAAAATATCCCACAGCGCATCGTCATCCGGCAGTACCGGTGGGCGTGAGCCAAACAGCGTGTTCGGTTCAATGGTCAGCTGATACCAGGAAAGATGCGGTGGATTAAGCGCAATCGCCTGTTTCAGATCGCCAAGCGCCTCTTCCAGCGTCTGGTCCGGCAGGCCGTGCATCAGATCAAGGTTAAAACTGCGCAGACCCAGCCCGCAGGCCAGATTCGCCGCACGTAGCGCTTCTTCCGGGCCGTGAATACGCCCAAGCCGTTTCAGCTTCGGCTCACTAAAGCTCTGTACGCCGATGGAGATACGGTTAACGCCAGCGCGTTGATAGTCGACGAAGCGATCGGCCTCTACCGTTCCGGGATTCGCTTCCATGGTGATTTCCGCATCGGCGGCCAGATTCAGGCGCGCTCGCACGCCATCGAGCAGCGTTTGCATCGCCGGGCCGGAAAGCAAACTCGGCGTACCGCCGCCAATGAAAAGGGTCTTTACTTCACGCCCCTGTGCGTATGCGACGTCCGCATCCAGATCGCTCAGCAGGTGCTGAACGTAATCGTCGTGCGGCACTTCGCCCTTTAACGCATGCGAATTAAAGTCGCAGTACGGGCATTTCTGCACGCACCACGGAATGTGAATATAAAGACTCAGCGGCGGTAGCTTAACCATTACGCAAGGCTTCCAGTAACAGCTTCAGCGCCTGTCCACGGTGGGAAATCGCGATTTTTTCTTCGCGGGTCAGTTCAGCCGCGGTTTTGCCTTCCGAAGGGACAAAGAAAATGGGGTCGTAGCCAAAGCCGCCGCTACCTGCCGCTTCGCGTGTGATAACGCCCGGCCAACTGCCGTGGCAGACCAATGGGGTCGGATCGTTCGCGTGGCGCAGATAAACCAGCACACAGTGGAAACGCGCCTGGCGTTTATCGTCCGGAATGTCCTGCATGGTGTGCAACAGCTTTTCCAGATTCTGCTGGTCAGTGGCGTCCTCACCGGCGTAGCGCGCGGAGTAGATCCCCGGCGCGCCGCCCAGCGCGTCAACCGCCAGACCGGAGTCGTCGGCAATCGCCGGTAAACCGGTAACCTGAGCCGCATGGCGCGCTTTCAGGATCGCATTTTCAATGAAAGTCAGGCCGGTCTCTTCGGCGGAATCGACGCCGAGTGCCGTTTGCGCCACGACTTCAAGCCCGAAATCGCTCAGCAGCGATGCAAGCTCACGCACTTTACCGGCATTGCCGGTAGCGAGGACAACTTTTTGCATAGGATACCTAATCTGTTAACGCCGAGACTTCGGGCGGGATCTGTTGCGGATGAAGAATTTTAACCTGTTTATGGCGGCCAAGTTCGCCCTTTTCAATAATGACCTGGCTTTTCGCCACGCGGAACTGCTTGCCGAGAAACTTCACCAGATGGCTGTTCGCCTGGCCGTCTACCGGCGGAGCGGTAATGGCGACTTTCAGTTCGTCGCCGTGTAAACCGACAATGCTGTCACGGCTGGCTTTCGGCTGAATATACAACCGTAAAACCAGACCGTCTTCGCAGCGCGTTACGGCACTCATAGCGCCATCCACAGCCCCGGCAGCAGCATGTTTCCGGTGGCCTGTAACAGCTCGCCAATCCCCATGTTGATCACATACAGCAGCAGAACAAGGATCATCGGGGAGAAATCAATACCGCCCATACCGGGCAAAATGCGGCGTATCGGGCGCAGCAGCGGGTCGGCCAACTGCATCAGCACGAATTCGATCGGGCTGCGGCCCTGGCTGACCCAACTCATAATCGCCATCACCAGCAGCACCCAGAAAATCAGCAGACCGATAGTCTTCAGCACGATCAGCAGCGCGGCAATCCAGATAATCGGCAGGAAGGTCACCACCTTAAACAGCACGATCGCTTTGATAAAGCTGAGGATAAACGCCACCAGCAAAGAGGCGCTGTCGATAGGGCCCATCGGTGGAATGATGCGGCGCAAGGGGCCAATAATCGGCTGCGTGACTTTCACCACGAACTGGGAGAAAGGGTTGTAAAAATCGCAGCGAGCCCACTGCATCCACACGCGCAACAACAGCACCATGGTGTACAGCTCAATTACCGTTGAGAGCAGGAAGGTCAACGTATTCATCGCGTTCCTCAGTTTTCCTTAATTTTTTGTGTAATCCCGGGCGCCAAAGATGGCGGTGCCGATACGGACCATCGTACTACCGGCGGCGATAGCGGCATCCATATCGTCCGACATGCCCAGTGACAGCGTGTCGACGTCAGGATAGCGCGCTTGCAGCCCGGCAAATGCTACAGCCATTTGGCGTGCGACTTCAAACTGCCTTACATAATCTGACTCTGGCGCCGGAATCGCCATCAGACCACGCAGGCGAAGATGGGGTAATTCAACGACCTCCGCAGCAAGCGCATCCAGGGCCTCCAGCGAAATCCCGGACTTGCTGTTCTCATCACTAATATTGATTTGAATCAGCACGTTAAGTGGAGGAAGTTCAGCCGGACGTTGCTCGCTCAGACGCGCGGCGATGCGCAGACGGTCAATGGTATGGCACCAGTCAAAATGCTCCGCCACCAGACGGCTTTTATTGGACTGTAGCGGGCCGATAAAGTGCCATTGCAGGCCTTCAACGCCTTGCGCCTGAAAATGGCGGATTTTCTCCACCCCTTCCTGCACGTAATTTTCGCCAAATGCACGCTGTCCGGCAGCGATGGCTTCTTCGATGGCGCTCGCAGGTTTGGTTTTACTGACTGCAAGCAACGTAACTTCTTCTGAAGCGCGACCGCAACGCGATGCGGCGGCTGAGATTTTGTCCCGGACCTGTGCCAGGTTATGCGCGATATCGTTCATTTTCCGAGGATGCATCTATGAATATGGAAGAAATTGTGGCCCTTAGTGTAAAGCATAATGTCTCGGATCTACACCTAAGCAATGCGTGGCCGGCGCGATGGCGCAAGCGAGGACGGCTTGAGGCGGCGCCATTCCCTATACCGGATATGGACAGCCTGTTGGCGCAATGGCTTGATGCGCGACAGCAGGCGGTGTTTCAGCAGGAAGGGCAGCTTGATTTCGCCGTCACGCTTACGGGTAACCAGCGCTTGCGGGCCAGCGCCTTTCGTCAACAGCGGGGGATATCGCTGGCGCTGCGCTTGTTGCCCTCCCGTTGTGCCACCCTGGAAGCGCTGGCGACGCCTGCGGCACTGCCTGAACTGCTTGCCAGCGAGAACGGACTGATACTGGTGACCGGAGCGACGGGCAGCGGTAAATCCACCACCCTGGCGGCAATGGTGGACTGGCTCAACCGCCATACCGACGGACATATTCTGACGCTGGAAGATCCCATTGAGTACATTTACGCCAGCCAACGCTGCCTGATTCAACAGCGTGAGATCGGTATGCATTGCTCATCGTTTGCCGCGGGATTACGCGCGGCGCTGCGGGAAGACCCAGACGTTATTCTGCTCGGGGAACTGCGGGACAGCGAGACCATCCGCCTGGCGCTGACGGCGGCGGAAACCGGGCATCTGGTATTGGCGACGCTACATACCCGCGGCGCGGCGCAGGCCGTCGAGCGGCTGGTGGATACCTTTCCGGCGCAGGAAAAAGAGCCGGTGCGCAGCCAACTGGCGGGCAGTCTGCGCGCCGTTCTGTCGCAAAAGCTGGAGCCCGACAAGCAGGAAGGGCGCGTTGCGCTGTTTGAATTGCTGATCAACACCCCAGCGACGGGAAATTTAATTCGTGAGGGCAAAACGTACCAACTACCCCATGTCATTCAGACCGGACAGCAGGCAGGAATGATGACCTTTGCCCAGAGTTGGCAGCAGCGTCAGGCGCAGGGGCGAGTGTAGCCAGCTAAGCGGCGTGTCAACGCAGAGGGCGCCTCAATAACCCTGCTCGAAATAGCTTTCGAGAATGATGACTGCAGAAGCGGAGTCAATCTTACCTTTGTTGAGCGCACGATAGCCGCCTTGCTCAAACAGGCCAGACCGTGCTTCAACGGTGCTCAGGCGTTCGTCATGCAGCGTTACCGTCACGCCAAATCGACCATGGATGCGGTTAGCAAATTTGCGCGCGCGGGCAGTGAGCGGTTGCTCGGTGCCGTCCATGTTTAGCGGCAAGCCAACGATGATTTCATCCGGCTGCCACTCTTTGAGCAGGCGTTCGACGAGTAGCCAGTCCGGCGTGCCGTCCTGCGCTTTAATGGCCGGAAGCGGGCGGGCGGTGCCGGTGACGCGTTGACCAATCGCCACGCCGATACTTTTGGTGCCAAAATCAAAGGCCAGTAACGTTCCGCTCATCAGGCATGCCCCGCCACGCCGGGCATGGTCTGAATGTCGATGCCAATCAGTCTGGCAGCGTCGCGCCAGCGGTCGGCTATCGGCGTTTTGAACAGAATATTGAGATCGGCGGGTGCGGTCAGCCAGGCGTTATCCAGCAACTCTTGCTCCAGTTGGCCTTTATCCCACGACGCGTAGCCCAGCGCGACCAGCACTTCAGAGGGTTGTTCGCGGGTGCCTAAGGTTTCCAGTACGTCACGGGAAGTGGTAATGACCGTGTTATCGGAAATGCGAATGCTTGATGAAAAACGCGACGGAGGGGTGTGCAGGATAAACCCGCGATCTTCCGCCAGCGGGCCGCCGAGCATCACCGCTTTATCCAGGCGAATAGCCGGATCGCGCGGTTCCGGGGTGATTTTCAGCTTTTCCAGAATTCCTTCAATCTGCAAGTTTTCCAGCGGTTTGTTAACAATAATCCCCATTGCGCCATCTTCATTATGTTCGCAAATATAGACCACAGAGCGGCGGAAAATCGGATCCTGGAGAGCAGGCATGGCAATAAGAAAGTGATGCTGTAAATTCATTGTCAGAGGTTCTGTGTCCTGGTTTAAAAAATCAACAGGGGTCAGTATGTGTGGAAAGCGTTAAATTGTCACTCTTAGAAACGCGTTGCCGGATGGGGCTTCGCTTTATCTGGCGAACAGGGACGCAAAATGTCAGCCGGACACGACGACCAGGCGTCGCGTCCGGCGTCAGATTTTACCTGGCAAGGCGCGCTTCGATGGCGTCCATCAGCATGCCGGTAATGGAGACGGGGAACTCCGCTTCAATCTCGCGAATACAGGTCGGGCTGGTGACGTTAATCTCGGTCAGGCGATCGCCAATGATGTCCAGACCGACAAAAATCAGCCCTTTAGCTTTCAGCGTTGGCCCAATGCGGCGCGCGATTTCCCAGTCGCTGTCGGTTAATGGACGCGGTTCGCCACGACCGCCCGCGGCGAGGTTGCCACGGGTTTCGCCGCCCTGCGGGATACGCGCCAGGCAGTACGGCACCGGCTCGCCATCCACCACCAGCACGCGCTTATCGCCATCGACAATCGCCGGCAGATAGTTCTGCGCCATGCAGTAACGGGTGCCATGCTCGGTCAGGGTCTCGGCAATCACTCCGAGGTTCGGATCTCCCTCTTTCACCCGGAAAATGGACGCGCCGCCCATGCCGTCCAGCGGCTTAAGAATAATGTCGCTGTGTTTTTGCCAGAAGGCTTTCAACTGTGCTTTGTTGCGGGTGACCAGCGTTTCCGGCGTCAGGTCAGAGAACCAGGCGGTGAACAGTTTTTCATTACAGTCGCGCAGACTCTGCGGTTTGTTCACGATCAGTGTACCTTTCTCTTCGGCGCGCTCCAGAATGTAGGTGGCGTAAATAAATTCGGTATCAAACGGCGGATCTTTACGCATCAGAATCACGTCGAGATCCGCCAGCGCCAGATCCTGCTCGCCGGTAAAGTCATACCATTTGTCGTAGTTCTGCTCGACGCTCAGCGTGCGCGTATGCGCGCGGGCTTCACCATTGATCAAATAAAGATCGGCCATCTCCATATAATGAAGTTCGTAACCACGACGTTGCGCTTCCAGCAGCATAGCGAAGCTGGAGTCTTTCTTGATGTTGATGCTTGCGATGGGGTCCATCACGATGCCGAGCTTGATCATTATTCTTCTCCGTTAGCCCAGATCGCCAAAACGCACCTGCAGCGCGGTGATGGCGGTGAGCGCAGTTGTCTCAGTACGCAGAACGCGAGGTCCTAACAGAATATCAGTAAACTGGTAGCGTGCGGTCATGGCGATTTCATCTGCCGACAGCCCGCCTTCCGGGCCAATCAGCAGACGAACGCGTTCAACCGGCAGCGGCAGCGTATTAATACTGTTGCTGGCGCGGGGATGAAGGTTCAGTTTTAACCCTTCTTCCTGTTCCGCGCACCAGGCTTCCAGGTCCATCGCCGGGCGGATTTCCGGCACCCGGTTGCGGCCACACTGTTCGCAGGCGGCGATGGCGATTTTTTGCCACTGCTGCAGCTTCTTGTTCAGACGTTCATTATCCAGTTTAACGCCGCAGCGCTCAGAAAAAAGTGGCGTAATGAGGCTTACACCAAGCTCGATCGATTTCTGGATGGTGAATTCCATTTTTTCACCGCGCGACATCACCTGTCCAAGGTGAATATGTAACGGCGATTCGCGATCGTCTGTTTCTCCGCGCAGAACCTTTACCTCCACGCTCTTTTTACTGGCATGGGTAATTTCGGCGTCAAAAACCTGATTGCTGCCGTCAAACAGCTGCAGCGCCTGACCCGGCCCCATCCGCAGTACGCGCCCGATATGATTCGCGGCATCTTCGCACAATGAAAATTGCGTGTTAGCGATAATGGGTTCACGGTGATAAATGCGGGGAATTCGCATGGTTAACAGTCCGCGTCTTGCCCCACGCCCGTTGGCGCGGGGAGGTTTAATATGAATCCCGCTAGTGTAGGTTAGCTCTTTTGCGCCTGGCAAGCGCGTTGCACATACGGGTTGTGGTTGCCTTGCACCTTCGCGATACGTTCGTCGCGCTCGCACTCCCAGTCGCTGACCGGGTACATCTTATTCCACGCGTTGAAAAGTTGGGTTTGCTGGCGGGAAAGGGTCAGATCGTACTGGTCGCGCATGTAAAAGTACGTTCGGGCGATGGCGCCGCGAGCGCGGGCGGGCGGCTCGGCGGCCTTCGCTTTAAAGTCGACCTTCATTGCACACTGCCCGTATTGACCGTCGCCGCCGTTCCATTGGCTGTACATAAAGTTGCCGCGATCGCCGTTAACCTCGCCAACGGCGGGCTGCAGGTTATGCATGTCGCTTTCCATTTTGCGATAGACCGGGTCTTTGGCGCAGTTTTTACGCCCACCGTCCTGCCAGCACTGACGCTGGTGGCCAAACTGCCATGCAGGAACCACGTGTTCCCATTCAATTCGGCTGGCGCGGTTTTCATTTTTACGCACTTTATAGCCGCAGGATGCGAGATCAACGACCCCTTTTTTCCCCTGCCAGTTGATTTTACATCCGCAGTAGAAGTCGCCAGGTACGTCGGCGTAGATCTTGACGCCAGCGGCTTTGGCTTGTGAAAAGCTGTTGATTCCGGCAGCAAGGGCCGGGCCTGAAAATACCGTTGCCAGCAGCGCAGCGGTAACACTCAAATGACGGTACATCACACACTCCGTGTCAAAACGAGCCCGCAACGTAGCGAAAGATGATTTGGGATGCAATCAGTCAGATCAGGAAAGTTCCTGATAGTTCTGATTATTTCAGTGGCACTAAGGGTTCGCCGCAGTGAACGCAGCGGTAGGTGGCCTCACCGCGTACCACACGATTATGGCGGCGGACGGTCAATTGATGTTCCTGACACTGACAGCGATAAGGATAGGTATTGCGGCGCACTGACTGGAGCGCAAACTCATGGGTGCGCCGTGCAGGCACGCCAAGTACGCTTTCCATCATCCATTTCCACTCTTTACCGTGCGGCGCCACGCGGCCAAAGTGCTTCCAGACCAGCAAATGCGCCAGCTCGTGGGGAACCACTTCGCTGATAAATGCGTCAGTGTTCTCCATCAGCAAGACCGGGTTCAGGCGAATTTCGTAGCTTTCCAGCCAGGCGGTGCCGGCGGAGGTGCCACGCTGCTGATAAACCAGCTTAGGTTCAGGATAGCTGCGCGCCAGTTTCAGGTTTGCCCTGGCGAGATTTTCCCGCAGGCTGCGCATAACGGCCTGCTGGACGGCGATGGGGAGACGGGCTGTTTTCATAACGGCAGAGAATAATGGCTAAAAAAGGCGACTGCAACCAGCGCTTACCTGTCAGGCAGGAAAGTGCAGGGCGAAAATATGCTTTCCGTCGCGAAAGCGGTAGCTCACTGTGGCGGAATGCAGAGTCATAATGGCTTTAACCAGCGATAATCCCAGCCCATAACCCGCAGACTGACGAGCATTGTCTCCTCGCCAGAAGCGATGAAACAGCTTATCGGCGTTCAGGGCGACGGTGCCTGGATTACGGATCTCGATAACCGTTTGGTCAGGGTTGCCACTGGCCTCAATCTCCACGGTCGCCTGCGCCGGCGAATAGCGGATCGCATTACTGAGCAGGTTCATTAATACCCTTTGCAGCAACGTCCGGTCCGCCTGAATCGTTGCATCGCCTGATACGAAAAAGCGGATGTTCTTTTCTTCGGCTTCGTACTCAAGAAACTCGACAAGGTTGTTGATGACCGCGGAGTAAGCCACCGCTTCTTTGGCGAGCAAAATAGTATGATGCTCCGCCCTGGCGAGGAAAAGGATGTTTTCCGTTAGACGCGAAAGTCCCTCAAGCTCCTCAATATTGCTCGCCAGCGTGTGTTGATATTGTTCAGCCGTGCGCGCTTTGCTTAACGCCACCTGGTTATGGCCCAACAGAATATTGACCGGGGTACGCAGCTCGTGCGCCAGATCGTCAGCAAACTGATTCAGGCGCGTAAAGTCATCACAGAGCTTCTGGCGCATTACGTTCAGCGCGCTGCCCAACGGCTTCAACTCGACGGGGAGCGCATTTTCGTCCAGCGGCTGGCTCAGCCCACGACTGTCGATATTAGCCGTCTGCTGACTGAGCGATGTTATCGCTTTTAGTCCTCGCCTGACCAGAAAGGGGCTGAGCGCTGAGCACACCAGGATGGCGAGGATGCCGATCGCCAGGCTGTTATTCCGGTACTGCTCAAGCATGTCCTGGCGTTCCGATGCCAGTCTGGCGACGGTAATGGTGACAGGGCGGGCGTCGCTACTCGCGATGATGCGCACCGCTGAAAGTTGCGTACCGGCAATATCCCTTTTGGCGAGGGACGCCAGCGTCGGTTTTTGCTGCGCCGGAAGGGCATCCAGAACCGCTGGATTGACCCCGGTATGATTAACGGCAATATTTTCCGACGTGGGGGAGTGGATAAGCAGAATATCCTGGCGGGTGTCCATCATCCGGTTGAAATAAAGGGGAAGATTTTCCGCTTTCGCGCCGTCAACAAGCAGTTGTCGGATTTGCTCCGCGCGGTTAATCAGAGTGATGTCATCACGCCAGGTCAGCTCTTTACTCAGCGCGCGATACAGCGTCCAGCTGACGCCAGCGCAGGCGAGGGTCAGCACCAACACAAATAACATCGTCAGGCGCAACGTCATGGAGAGTTCACGCTTCATTGTTTTCTCCGGCGCACAGGCGGTAACCCATCCCTCTGACGGTGCCGATCAGCTTCACCTCAAACGGATCGTCGATTTTTGCCCGCAGGCGGCGGATGGCGACGTCTACCGTGTTGGTCTCACTGTCGAAATTGATTCCCCATACCTCGCTGGCGATGACCGCTCTGGGGATGATTTCTCCGGCTCTGGACGCCAGCAGCCAGAGCAGCAGAAACTCTTTCCGGGTTAAGACAATGGCCTTTCCTTCGCGGGAAACGCTTTGCCTGACGGAGTCCATTTCCAGCCCGCTGATTTTTATTCGGGTCTGGCCGCGACTGTGATTTCTCAACAGCGCGCGCACCCGCGCCAGCAGTTCGGCGAAAGAAAAAGGCTTCACCAGATAATCATTGGCGCCGGACTCCAGCCCTTTTACCCGGTCCTCAATGGCGTCGCGAGCGGTCAGACAAATGACCGGCGTTTGCTGTGCGGTTCTGATCGCTTTCAACACCTGCCAGCCGTCCAGTTCTGGCAGCATGATATCCAGAACGATCAGGCTATAAGGTTCATGCAGCGCGAGACGGAGTCCCATTTTGCCATCGCTGGCCTGGTCGACGACATAGCCTGCTTCCGTCAGCCCCTGGCTTACCCAGTCGCGGGTTTTCTGGTTATCTTCAATCAGCAAAATCTTCATGGAATTCACTATGTCACACGCGGCGGGTCACGGCTAAAAATAACACCAAAGATGACGAAAATGTAATGCGAATGTCAGGTTAGCAGCGGGCGGTTCATCTACATTTGTCTCACTCACCCCATACGGAGCGACACATGAAAAAAACTATTTTGACCGTAGCGTTACTCAGCGCAATGTCTGTACCCGCCATGGCGATGGCGGCAGCCACTAACCTGCTGAGCGTACATATTCTCGATCAGCAAACCGGCAAGCCTGCGGCGAATGTTGAGGTTATCCTTGAGCAAAAACGTCAGGACGGCTGGCAGCAGTTAAACAGCGGCCGCACCGATCGGGACGGCAGAATTAAGGCGCTATGGCCTGAACAGGCGGCAAAACCTGGGGATTATCGCGTAACGTTTAAAACCAAACCGTACTTCGACAGCAAACAGCAGGCGAGTTTTTTCCCTGAAGTTCCCGTTGAATTTCATATCAGCAATACCAGCGAACACTACCACGTTCCCTTACTGCTGAGTCAATACGGTTACTCGACCTATCGGGGAAGCTAAGCGTTAAGAGAAACGGGCGTCCTCTCAGACGAGAGGACGCGCAGGGAAGATTAGTCGTGCGCGCCGATTTCGCGCAGCTTGCGGCCTTTCATCAGGTTACGCTCGATGTGTTCCAGCGACACATGTTTGGTTTCCGGCACCAGCCACAGCGTGAGCAGAATGAACAGCACGTTCAGCGCGGCGTACACCCAGAAGGTGTTAGCGCTGCCCAGGTTGTTGAGCATGGTCAGGAATGTTGCCCCGACGATCATGTTGGCGATCCAGTTGGTGGCGGTAGAGCAGGTGATACCGAAATCGCGACCTTTCAGTGGCTGAATTTCAGAACACAGGACCCAGATCAGCGGACCGGCGCTCATGGCAAACCCGATGATAAACATCAACAGCATGGCGATGGCGAAGTACTGGGCTGCCGGCGAGTGGATGCCAACGTGCATCATCGTCCCCATAATTCCCATCCCTGCCGCCATGACCAGGAAGCCCAGCGTCAACGTCGGCTTACGGCCCCAGCGGTCAACCAGGCCGATAGCGATAAAGGTGGCCAGTACGTTAGTCAGACCGACAATAACGGTACCCCACATCTGTTCGGTGGTGTTCGTGTAACCCGCCAGTTCGAAGATTTTCGGCGCGTAATACATGATGACGTTCATCCCGGTGAACTGCTGCATCACCTGTAACAGCACGCCGAGGAATACCGCGCGGCGGAAGTTGCTGTTCTCTTTAAACAGCGCCCAGCCGCTTTGTTTTACCTGCAAACTTTCACGGATTTCGTCCAGCTCGCGCTTCGCTTCAGCGCTGGTGTCACGCAGGCGCAGCAGCACCCGTTCCGCGTCGTGGAAGCGGCGTTTCGCGGCAAACCAGCGCGGGCTGTCGGGGAGGAAGAAAACGCCGATCAGCAGCAGGATAGCCGGAATGATGATAATGCCCAGCATCCAGCGCCATGCGCCGCTGTAGCTAAAGGCGGTATCTGAAAGATAGGCGCCGAGAATACCAATGGTGATCATCAACTGATACATGGAAATCATACTGCCGCGAATTTTCTCCGGCGCAATCTCAGACAGATACAGCGGGGCGGTGTAAGAGGCGACGCCGACGGCCAGCCCCAGCAGTACGCGGGAAAGAATCAGCACCTCGACGTTAGGCGCAGCGGCGGAAAACAGCGAACCAGCAACAAACAAGATCGCGCCAATCATCAGGCTTTTTTTACGCCCGAGCTTGAAGGAGAGCCAGCCGCTGCCGACGGCGCCCACTGCCGCACCGAACATCATGGAGCTGACAACCCACTCCTGGGTGTGGGCGGAAATCTGGAACTCGTCAGTAATAAACGGTAACGCGCCGGCAATAACGCCGATATCCAGGCCAAAAAGTAATCCTGCCAGGGCTGCAAGGAAGCAGACAAAAAATGTCATCGCCTTATTTGAACGCCCCTGTTTTTTATTGTCAGGCATTATGCCCTCCGATTGGGTTATCAGTTTTGATGATGGTAAGGGTAGGTCAGTGCACCGTAAAAATATGTGATTGTTATCACGTTGGTGTAATCGGTTACACTATCATTTATCCCATTAATGTTTTAACTTTCTGAAATTAAAACCTTTTACTAACCTTAGTACGGGAGCGTTTGTCTGAATTTAAGACAAAGCTGAAAAACAATGTAACAACTCTGCGAGCGGGATCATGGCGAAGGGAAATGGCGGTCAGAGGGGGAGAAAAGCGAATGTAATCGCTTTCATGAATACGTTATGAGGTCGTGTAAAGTGTAGATGACGCAGGGAGGTTTTGCCGGAAGGGCAACGCGTATCCGGCCTGCGTTGTAGGATGCGGGCCGGATATGCAGAGAAGGGATTATTTCAGACCGGCAGCGTCGCGCAGTACCTGCGCTTTGTCGGTTTTTTCCCACGGGAAATGTTCGCGGCCAAAGTGACCATACGCAGCGGTTTCTTTGTAGATCGGGTGCAGCAGATCCAGCATCTGAATCAGGCCGTAAGGGCGAAGATCAAAGAATTCACGCACCAGCAGGGTTAACTGTTCAGTCGGCACTTTTTCCGTACCGAAGGTTTCCACCATGATGGAAGTCGGTTCAGCCACCCCGATGGCATAAGACACCTGGATTTCACAACGGTCAGCCAGACCCGCTGCAACGATGTTTTTCGCCACGTAACGCGCCGCGTAGGCTGCGGAACGGTCAACTTTTGATGGATCTTTACCGGAGAATGCGCCGCCGCCGTGACGCGCCATACCGCCGTAAGTATCGACGATGATTTTACGGCCAGTCAGACCACAGTCGCCCATCGGGCCGCCGATAACGAAACGACCGGTCGGGTTGATGAAGAATTTGGTGGCGGAAGACAGCCATTCGGTTGGCAGAATCGGCTTGATGATCTCTTCCATCACCGCTTCCTGCAGCGTTTTCTGCTCGATATCTTCAGCATGCTGGGTGGACAGCACGACCGCGTCGATGCCGACAATTTTACCGTCATCGTACTGGAAGGTAACCTGGCTTTTCGCATCCGGACGCAGCCACGGCAGGGTGCCGTTTTTACGGACTTCAGCCTGACGTTGTACCAGACGGTGCGCGTAGGTGACCGGCGCAGGCATCAGCACGTCGGTTTCGTTGGTGGCATAGCCGAACATCAGACCCTGGTCGCCCGCGCCTTGCTCCAGCGGATCGGCACGGTCTACGCCCTGGTTGATGTCTGGCGACTGTTTGCCAATGGCGCTCAGAACCGCACAAGAGTTGGCGTCAAAGCCCATGTCGGAATGCACATAGCCAATTTCGCGCACGGTGTTACGGGTGATCTCTTCGATATCGACCCATGCGCTGGTGGTGATTTCACCACCCACTAAAACCATACCGGTTTTGACGTAGGTTTCACAGGCGACGCGCGCTTTCGGATCCTGTTCCAGGATCGCATCCAGCACGGCATCAGAGATTTGGTCAGCGATTTTGTCAGGATGCCCTTCTGATACGGACTCGGACGTAAAAAGGTGTTTAGCCATTTTTTGTTTCACCTAAAGAGAATTTGGTTAGCTCAAACTGTTGTGCGGAAAAGCCAGGGTAGAAGATTCCACCAGGGCTTGCAGGTTAGTGACACTGGCAGTCTGAGTGTTAATCAGTATGGATGGATTAACATCTGGACGGCTATTTTAGGTTACTTCTTCACCCGATTTCCAGTTTTTTTTGAATCATCTCTCACTGCGTTGTAAACGTGTGTGGAAATTTTTACAAACACTGATGGCAATCTGCGCATTTATGTTTTGCTTTTTAAATCGCTTATCGGTATAAATCGCGGCGCGCGGCTCACACAAAAAAGCGCTCGATGGATTCATCGTGTCGCCACTTCCAGCCGGGTTAAAACGAATGCTTTGGCTTTTGGCTTGTCCTGCGGGGCGGCCGTGGAGGTGATACGAAATAATGAACCGTTGTTTACTGCTGAATCTGACGCACCGTTCTGGTGTGCGCATGTCCCCCGCATTCTGCATCTCTGTTTTGCATACCTGCCGATGTTATACCCATCTCGGCGCTTCTCAGGACTCCAGGGCCGGTTGATCGCTTTGTGATTTCTGAACAAGGGCACTCCTGAATCTCAGGAGGTTTCTCGTGGTTTCGCCGAACCTTGTCATACTTAAGTTCGGTTACGTGTTTTACAATGATATGAATAAGAAACCGGTCGCACGGCCTCGCTTTCAGCACGATGTGCTGAAACTTAGCGCCGTTTATGGGTTGTTATCGCAGTGTTACGCTGCGATAGTAGTCAACTGTTTTACACTTAATACAAAGAGTTGAGGTTCGCTATGTCTGACGATATGTCTATGGGTTCGCCTTCGTCAGCGGGCGAACAGGGTGTACTACGCTCCATGCAGGAGGTTGCAATGAGCTCCCAGGAAGCCAGCAAGATGCTGCGTACTTACAATATTGCCTGGTGGGGCAATAATTACTATGACGTCAACGAGCTGGGCCACATCAGCGTGTGCCCGGATCCTGACGTTCCGCAAGCGCGCGTCGACCTCGCCAAACTGGTGAAGGCTCGCGAAGCGCAGGGGCAGCGTCTGCCTGCACTCTTCTGCTTTCCGCAGATCCTGCAACACCGTCTGCGTTCCATTAACGCCGCGTTTAAACGCGCGCGGGAATCGTATGGCTATAACGGCGACTATTTCCTCGTTTACCCGATCAAAGTAAACCAGCACCGTCGCGTCATTGAATCCTTGATCCACTCTGGCGAACCGCTGGGGCTGGAGGCGGGGTCAAAAGCTGAGCTGATGGCGGTACTGGCGCACGCGGGCATGACCCGTAGCGTGATCGTGTGTAACGGTTATAAAGACCGTGAATACATCCGTCTGGCGCTGATTGGCGAAAAGATGGGCCATAAGGTCTATCTGGTTATCGAGAAGATGACGGAAATCGCTATCGTTCTGGAAGAGGCCGAGCGTCTGAACGTCGTGCCGCGCCTCGGCGTGCGCGCCCGCCTGGCCTCGCAAGGCTCGGGTAAATGGCAGTCTTCCGGCGGCGAAAAGTCGAAATTCGGCCTGGCGGCGGCGCAGGTGCTGCAACTGGTGGAGATTCTGCGCGAACGCGGGCGTCTCGACAGCATTCAACTGCTGCACTTCCATCTCGGTTCGCAAATGGCCAACATTCGCGATATCGCCACTGGTGTGCGTGAGTCGGCGCGTTTCTACGTAGAGCTGCACAAACTGGGCGTGAACATCCAGTGTTTCGACGTTGGTGGCGGTCTTGGTGTGGACTATGAAGGCACCCGCTCGCAGTCTGACTGCTCGGTAAACTACGGCCTTAATGAATACGCTAACAATATTATTTGGGCGATTGGCGATGCCTGCGACGAGCACGGCCTGCCGCACCCGACGGTGATCACCGAGTCAGGTCGCGCCGTTACCGCGCACCATACGGTGCTGGTTTCCAATATCATCGGCGTAGAGCGTAACGAATACACGGAAGCAACGCCGCCTGCGGACGACGCGCCGCGCGCGCTGCAAAGCATGTGGGAAACCTGGCAGGAAATGCATGAACCAGGCACCCGCCGTTCGCTGCGTGAATGGCTGCACGATAGCCAGATGGACCTGCACGATATTCATGTGGGTTATTCGTCCGGAACCTTTAGCCTTCAGGAACGCGCCTGGGCCGAGCAGCTGTATCTGAACATGTGTCATGAAGTGCAGAAACAGCTCGACCCGAGCAACCGCGCGCATCGCCCGATCATTGACGAACTGCAGGAGCGGATGGCGGACAAAATGTACGTCAACTTTTCCCTGTTCCAGTCGATGCCGGATGCGTGGGGGATCGATCAGTTGTTCCCGGTATTGCCGCTGGAAGGACTGGATCAGGTGCCGGAGCGCCGCGCGGTACTGCTGGACATCACCTGCGATTCTGACGGCGCTATCGATCACTACATCGACGGTGACGGTATCGCTACCACGATGCCGATGCCGGAATACGATCCGGATAACCCGCCAATGCTTGGCTTCTTTATGGTCGGCGCGTATCAGGAGATCCTTGGCAACATGCATAACCTGTTTGGCGACACCGAAGCGGTTGACGTGTTTGTCTTCCCTGACGGCAGCGTCGAGGTTGAGCTGTCAGACGAAGGGGATACCGTGGCGGACATGTTGCAATATGTGCAATTAGATCCGAAAACGCTGCTGACCCACTTCCGCGATCAGGTGAAACAGACCGGACTGGACGATGCGCTACAGCAGCAGTTCCTTGAAGAGTTTGAAGCCGGTCTTTACGGGTACACGTATCTGGAAGACGAGTAGCGGTTGATGCCCGGCGGCGCTGCGCTGTCCGGGCCGACAATTCCGCGCCGGATAGGGTGAATCCGTCAACCGGCAGGATGCTATACTCACTTGAACCCGTATGAATTAACGGCGATAATTCGTCCCAATAAGCGATTTACGAATCAATCCCTTCCTCGTCGGGTTTAACGACGCGGAAGGGATTTTTTTTCATCTGTTTTTAATGTATCGACTTTAAATGAGGTCTGGTCATGAGCACTTTAGGTCATCAGTACGATAACTCTCTGGTATCTAACGCGTTTGGTTTTTTACGCCTTCCAATGAACTTCCAGCCGTACGACAGCGACGCTGACTGGGTGATCACCGGCGTTCCGTTTGATATGGCGACGTCGGGGCGCGCAGGCGGGCGTCATGGCCCGGCGGCGATCCGTCAGGTTTCGACTAACCTCGCCTGGGAGCACAACCGCTTCCCGTGGAACTTCGATATGCGCGAGCGCCTGAACGTTGTTGACTGCGGCGATCTGGTGTATGCGTTCGGCGATGCCCGTGAAATGAGCGAAAAGCTGCAGGCGCACGCAGAGAAATTGCTGGCTGCTGGCAAGCGGATGCTCTCCTTCGGTGGCGACCACTTCGTGACTCTGCCGCTGCTGCGCGCCCACGCGAAGCACTTCGGCAAAATGGCGCTGGTGCACTTTGATGCGCATACCGACACCTACGCGAACGGCTGTGAATTTGACCATGGCACCATGTTCTACACCGCGCCGAACGAAGGCTTGATCGACCCGAATCATTCTGTACAGATCGGTATTCGTACCGAGTTTGACAAAGACAACGGCTTTACCGTGCTGGACGCCTGCCAGGTCAACGATCGCGGCGTGGACGATATCCTCGCGCAGGTGAAGCAGATCGTCGGCGACATGCCGGTTTACCTGACGTTTGACATCGACTGTCTGGATCCGGCGTTTGCTCCGGGAACCGGTACGCCGGTTATTGGCGGTCTGACTTCCGATCGCGCCATTAAGCTGGTTCGTGGCCTGAAGGATCTGAATATCGTCGGTATGGACGTGGTGGAAGTCGCGCCAGCTTATGACCAGTCGGAAATTACCGCACTGGCTGCCGCGACGCTGGCATTAGAGATGCTTTATATCCAGGCGGCGAAGAAAGGCGAGTAATCTCGCCATTTTGAAAGCGGGCAGCGCGCTGCCCGTGTCATAACCGGCGTTGCCGGGGTGAAAAATCGTTACTTGATACCGTCCGCTTTCATGCGATCGCGAATATGCTGCGCACGTTCAGCCGATGCCGGGTGATCGTCAAACATAGAGCTTTGACGGCCTTCTTCCAGCTTCGCCAGTTTCTCGAAGCTGGTCGCCAGACCCGCCGGACTGAGGCCGCGTTTGCGCAATAAGTCGTAAGAGTAGTCATCAGCTTCTGATTCCTGGCGCTGGGAGAACTGCGAGTTCACCAGTTTTTCACCCAGATCCCCGAGCTGTGACTGGGACAGACTGCCGACAATTCCGCCCGCGGATGCCGCCGCCGCGCGTACAGCATTGGTGCCCAGCGCAACTTGCATCCCTTTCTTCACGTGGCCGAGCGCCACGTGACCCATTTCGTGACCGATAACCGCTTCCACTTCGTTATCCGTCATCATGTCCATCAGGCCGCTGTAGACGCGGATACAGCCGTTCGCCATAGCAAAAGCGTTCACGTCTTTCGCCATGTAAACCTTATAGTTAACCGCCTGTCCGTTGATGTTATCGCCCAGCGCGGCGGCGATTTTACTCAGGCGTTTCGCGTACTCGCTGCTGGCAGGCGCGAGAGTGGCTTTCCCGTCCATCTCTGCGCAAGCCTGGTCGCTTAGCGCTTTCACCTGCGCATCGCTCAGGCTATAGGCCTGAAACGCTTCGGCGCCCGATGAAAGCAGTCCGTTGGAGTCCATATTCTGGCAGCCGGTCAACACCGTCGCCATGCCCATAGCAAGCAGTAAAGCGCGAATCTTCATGTTTTTTTCTTCCGCATGAAATGAGGATTGTTCTAAAAGTGCGCCTGAGCAGATGAACCGGCGCTTATGACTAAGTATAAAGAAAAGAACAACAAGCGGGCGAGCAGATTGCGCAACATGCGAGCACGATCCGGAGATTTCTGAAGCGGCAAAAGGATGCTCCATGTACATGGCAGGCGGCTTGGGTTACATTGTTCGCACTTTTTTCCGGCGTAGCCCAAAACGCGCTGTCGTCAAGTCGTTACGGGCATGGCCTTCATCATCCGATCTGGAGTCAAAATGTCCTCACGTAAAGAGCTTGCTAATGCTATTCGTGCGCTGAGCATGGACGCAGTACAGAAAGCCAAATCCGGTCACCCGGGCGCCCCTATGGGTATGGCTGACATTGCCGAAGTCCTGTGGCGTGATTTCCTGAACCACAACCCGAGCAACCCGTCCTGGGCTGACCGTGACCGCTTTGTGCTGTCTAACGGCCACGGCTCCATGCTGATTTACAGCCTGCTGCACCTCACTGGCTACGATCTGCCAATGTCGGAACTGCAGAACTTCCGTCAGCTGCATTCCAAAACCCCGGGCCACCCGGAAGTGGGCTACACCGCTGGTGTTGAAACCACGACCGGCCCGCTGGGACAGGGTATTGCTAACGCAGTGGGCATGGCGATTGCGGAAAAAACGCTGGCCGCCCAGTTTAACCGCCCGGGTCATGACATTGTTAACCACTACACCTACGCGTTTATGGGCGACGGCTGCATGATGGAAGGCATCTCTCACGAGGTCTGCTCGCTGGCTGGTACCCTGAAACTCGGTAAACTGGTGGCGTTCTACGATGACAACGGGATCTCCATCGATGGTCACGTTGAAGGCTGGTTCACTGACGATACCGCGAAGCGTTTCGAAGCCTACGGCTGGCACGTGGTGCGCGGCGTAGACGGTCACGACGCTGACGCAATCAAACGTGCGGTAGAAGAAGCGCGCGCTGTCACCGACAAACCGTCCCTGCTGATGTGCAAAACCATCATTGGTTTCGGTTCTCCGAATAAAGCGGGTACCCACGACTCCCACGGTGCGCCGCTGGGCGATGCCGAAATCGCGCTGACCCGCGAACAACTGGGCTGGAAATACGCGCCGTTTGAAATCCCGTCTGAAATCTATGCTCAATGGGATGCGAAAGAAGCCGGCCAGGCGAAAGAAGCGGCCTGGAACGAGAAATTCGCTGCCTACGCGAAGGCTTTCCCACAGGAAGCGGCAGAATTCACCCGCCGTATGAAAGGTGAAATGCCGGCTGACTTCGACGCGAAAGCGAACGAGTTTATCGCGAAGCTGCAGGCGAATCCGTCTAAAATCGCCAGCCGTAAAGCGTCTCAGAATGCGATCGAAGCCTTTGGTCCTCTGCTGCCTGAATTCCTCGGCGGCTCCGCTGACCTGGCGCCTTCTAACCTGACCCTGTGGTCTGGTTCTAAGCCGATCAACGAAGACACTGCCGGTAACTACATCCATTACGGCGTGCGTGAATTCGGTATGACCGCTATCGCTAACGGTATCTCTCTGCACGGTGGTTTCTTGCCGTATACCTCCACCTTCCTGATGTTTGTTGAATACGCCCGTAACGCGGTGCGTATGGCTGCGCTGATGAAACAGCGTCAGGTGATGGTTTACACCCACGACTCCATCGGTCTGGGTGAAGACGGTCCGACTCACCAGCCGGTTGAACAGGTGGCTTCCCTGCGCGTGACCCCGAACATGAGCACATGGCGCCCGTGCGACCAGGTGGAATCCGCCGTGGCGTGGAAATACGGCGTTGAGCGTCAGGACGGTCCGACCGCACTGATTCTTTCCCGTCAGAATCTGGCGCAGCAGGAACGTACCGAAGAGCAACTGGCGAACATCGCGCGCGGTGGTTACGTGCTGAAAGACTGTGCTGGTCAACCTGAGCTGATCTTCATCGCTACCGGTTCAGAAGTTGAGCTGGCGGTGGCCGCATGGGACAAACTGACCGCAGAAGGCGTGAAGGCGCGTGTGGTCTCCATGCCGTCTACCGACGCGTTTGACAAGCAGGATGCCGCCTATCGTGAAGCGGTACTGCCAAAAGCCGTTACCGCACGCGTGGCGGTTGAAGCCGGCATCGCTGACTACTGGTTCAAATACGTAGGCCTCAACGGCGCTATTGTGGGCATGACGACCTTCGGCGAATCCGCGCCTGCTGAGCAACTGTTCGAAGAATTTGGTTTCACCGTGGACAACGTGGTGGCTAAAGCGAAAGACCTGCTGCGATAATGGCGTACTCGCTTGAAATGGACCGCATAGCAACATAACGCGAGTTCATTCGCGCAAAATCTGAATCCGGAAATGACACGCATTTCCGGATTTTTTTTCTCTTTTTTCTCCTCTTACCCGCGCAAAAAACATCATAAAAATTATTTTACTCAATGAATTTCTTGAATAAAACAACTCCATATTTGGACACTGCACGTGCTATATATTTACTTAATAAATATAAATTCAAGTAATAAAAGAAATAATTCCTTATATATCAGCTGTGTTCAAAATTAAACAGTGCAATATTCATTCATAAAATAAATATTGGTCCATTTTAGGATTATATTTAGGACCGGAATGTAGTTGACACAAGCAAAAAAAACTAGAATGCATCCTCATTTCACTATTATTTTATATATGGATATAGTATGAATTATATTGCGAAAAGTGCATTACTGACGGTTCTCATTTGCGCCGGGAATGTTGCCGCTGCGGAAGATGGAACAATTACCTTTGAAGGGACGATTAGCGATGCGACCTGTACAATAACGGGGGGCGATGCTACCGGCACCTCCACGACCCCGGACTTTACTGTACATCTGCCACCCATCAGCATCACGGCATTAGCGGCGGATGGTGAGCGTGCAGGGGACACACCATTCTTTATTAAACTCAGCGGCGCAAACTGTGCGAACGGAAAGGTTGCCAGCGTCTTCTTTGAACTCGCGCAAAGTACAAATATCGACAATGCTACCGGTAACCTGAAAAACACCGTTGCTGCAGATAGCGGCGGCGCGAATAAAGTGCAGGTGGGTTTGCTTGATGCTAATAAAGCGATTCTGAATCTGACGACGGCCAACGAATCAGCGATCACCAAAACGGTGAGCGGTAATACTGCGCAGTTTGACTACTGGGCGCAGTATGTTGCTACCGGCGGCGCGGCTACCGCTGGTGAGGTCAGTACTGAAGTGGTTTATTCCATCAAATATCAGTGATCCCCTAATAAATTAATCATGTATTAGCCAAATGGCGGAGAACATCCGCCATTAAATTCATCTGAAGGAGCAGGTTGAATGATAAGGAAGTTGAGTGTCGGTATCGCGGCGGTGTTAAGTCTGGCTTGCTCGTTTCAGGCCATGTCGACGATTCAAATTATGACGACGCGCGTTGTGCTTAATGCGGCAGAAAAAGAACAAAGCGTACGTATTAACAACGTGGGGGCCCAGCCCACATTAACGCAAGTGTGGCTATCTACCACAGAGAAAAACATCGGTGCCGAGAAGGAGCAGCTACCCTTCTTTATTAACCCGCCGGTAGCCCGCATTAACAGCCAAAAAGGGAAAGTATTCCGTATCTTCCAGACCGACGAGGCCATTAATAAATACCCTAAAGATCGTGAAACCATGCTCTGGTTGAACGTATTAGATATCCCACCTGAATTACCTGAGGATGCGAACAAGAATCAGATAAAAATGGCATTCAGGACGCTGATTAAATTCTTCTACCGTCCGGCAGGTTTGAAAGGAAACCCGATGGAAGCGGCGGATAATTTAACATGGGAATTACAAAAAACCGCGAAAGGCTATGCCGTTACGGGTACGAATAGATCGCCTTATTACGTCAGTATGACGAACGCCTGGCTGCTCAACGCCGAGGGTAAAGAGAGTGAAGTGGAAGGACAGATACTTGCGCCTTACAGCCAACTGACTTACCACTTTCCGCAGGTTAATGCTGTACAGGGGAAAGGCGTATTTAAATACAACTACATTACCGATTTAGGTGCTTATATCAAACGTACTTATACGTTCTAAACGTTAAGGATATTGTTGCCAGGATGGTTGCTGCATGTTCCCTTTTATTAAAAAAGATATAACACAACATCAAATCAAGCGACTTATGACGACCTGGGTTGCTGTTGCGGTACTGTCCTCATTTTCCGCATCGGCGGCGAGTGAAGGCCAGGCCATAAATTTTTCTCGTGGGTTTATGAAGTTTTATGATAGCGGAATTGACCTCACGCAGTTCGACGGCAAAGACAAAATCCTGCCCGGGGACTATAAGCTGGAGGTCTACAGCAATCGTACAAAAATTGACGCATGGATGATCACATTCGTTGCGGCGCAAAACGAACAGGGGGTCAACGCCTGCCTGAAACCCGAAATGATCATCCGCTTTGACGTTGATACGTCAAAGCTGCCGGAGAACTGGAAGAACGCAGACTGCATTATCCTGCCGGCGTTAATTCCTGGCGCTACCGTGAAATACAACCAGGACGATGAACAGCTTGACGTCACCATTCCTCAGGCGATGCTGTTAAATACGCCGGTAGGGTATATCAGTCCGGAATTATGGGATGACGGTGTGCCTGCGTTAATGTCTTCCTACACCTTTAGCGCAACCAGCGCGCGCTATCGTCCGGGGGAGGATAACTCGAATTACCTCTACGGTAACATGCACAACTCGTTGTCTTTAGGGGCGTGGCGTTTTACAACCTATGACAGCATGATGTCCGGCAGTGATACGAGTGAGTCTGGTATACAACATATTCAGGCTTATGCTGAACGCGCTATTGCGCCGATTAAGTCGACAATTGTGTTGGGCGATCTCAACACCACTGGTGATTTTTTCGATACCACGGCGCTACGGGGTGCGCGCCTGGCGACGGATGATCGGATGTTACCGGATTCCGTGCGTAATTACGCGCCTGTGGTGCGTGGGATTGCGAACAGCAACGCCACGGTTACTATCACGCAGGCGGGGAATACGATTTTCGAAAAAGTCGTCCCACCGGGCGAGTTTGCGATTAGCGATCTGTATGCCACCGGTTACAACGGCGACCTGGAGGTCACCGTCAAGGAAACCAATGGCGATGAAACGCATTTCTCCGTACCGTATTCCAGCGTCCCGCAGTTGTTGCGAGAAGGCTATTCACGCTACTCCATGTCTGCCGGCGAGATCCGCGACACGTGGCTTTCCGAGGATCCGCAACTGCTGGAAGGGACTATCCAATATGGTCTGCTCAATAACCTCACGGGTTATCTCGGTGGGCAAAGCGCTTTCGACGGCGACTACGCTTCATTAATGACAGGTTTAGCGGTGAATACCCGCCTCGGCGCGCTGGGTCTTGATGTAACACGTTCTTTTACCCACTTCGACGATCAGCCGGAGACTCAGGATTGCGGTACGTTTTGCGATATGAGTCTGCGGATAAGCCTGGCGAAGAGCCTGCCGGATATCGGCACCAACTTCAGTTTGGTCGGCTACCGTTATTCGAGCAAAAATTACTACTCCTTGTCCGATGCGATAAGCCTTAAACGCAGCCTTGATACGGGCGATACGGATTACTATCCATCACGCTATCGCGAGCGTCTTGAAGCCAACATCAATCAGACATTACCTCCCGGTTGGGGAAGTTTTTATGTGAGCGGATTTGTTGGCAACGTCTGGAATGATGAGTTAGGACAGAATGAAAAGTCCAACTTTGTCGTTGGGTATAACAACCAGTTTGGCAGAACGACCTGGGGTATCTCTTTTGGCCGCACGCATAGCGAAGATGGCGAACGTGAAGATACGGTTTATCTAAACGTCAGTCTGCCGCTTGGCAACCAGTACGACAGAAACGTGCGCCTCGGCGCTAACTTTAGCTATAACAGCGACGACGCGAATTTCCGTACCTCCTTAAATGGCTCTGCCGGCGAGCGTTCGCAGTTCGGTTTTGGCGGTTACTTCAGCCAGTCAAACCAGCCAGAAACCAACTTCGGTATGAACCTGTCCTATACGGGAGAAAGTGCTTCCGGCGGCGTGACCTACAGCCAGTCCAGAGACAGTTTCATGGCAGGCGTGAACTTCAACGGCGGAATGGTAGTGCACCAGGGCGGGGTTAACTTTGTGCCAATGCTCGCTGATACCATTGGTATTGTTGAAGCGAAAGGGGCTGAAGGATCGCATGTGTATCCGGACTCGAATGCAATCATTAAAGATAATGGATATGGGATTATCAGTTATCTGTCACCCTACAGATACAATGAAGTGTACGCCGATCCTAAAGGTACTCGCTTTGACGTAGAAGTCGATGATACGCGCCGTACAATTGTTCCTACCGCCGGGGCAGCCGTCCTCATAAAAATGGATGCGCAAAAGGATAAGCAAACTTTTGTCCATTTCGTATTGAATACGGGGGAGATTATTCCTTTTGGCGCGCCCATACTCAATGGCGAGGGGGATAATATTGGCATGGTTGGCCAGAATGGTCTTGCTATGGTTTCACTGCAAAAAGGGAAAAATACGCTTTTAATTAAATGGAAAAAACAAAAGCAGTCATTCCAGTGCCGGTCAAGTTATGACGTGACTGAAAAAGAACATAATGCTGATGAATCAGAGAGCGCTTTTAAAGCTGTCGATATTCATTGCGAAAAGGAAGAATTAACAAAATGAAACGGATTTTATCAGGGCTATTGATGTTAGCGGCGGGCATACTGTTTTCGGTCAGTAGTAATCAAGCTTATGCTGCGCTTTGTGAATTAACGTCACCGTTGGCGATGTTGAATATCACAGATGATATTACACTTAAGCCTGCAGAGAAGGGGGCTGCAGGTACTGTACTCTGGAGTAAAACCTTTTCGGTGCCGGATATTAGCTATAAGTGTAATAGCGCTACGCAGTCAACCTGGCATTCCTCTTATACGCGCAATTACATTACCTCGCAGATCGATAATGTCTATGTCACGGAAATTCCGGGTATCGGTATCCGCATGAAGTGGCCTACTCAAGCCGCTGACGCCTGGTTACCCGGTAACTCAGGAGCTGCGGTGACATGTGCTGCCGGATGTTCGATAAAAAATAGCACGGTGCTGGTCGAGTTTGTTCAGACGGGGACGCTCAATGCTGGGGAGAGTTATATTCCGGTAGGAAGCGTTGCAGAGGCCTCGGTTATTCCGACAGCAGATTCCAGCGATAAATTATCCATTTTATCTATTAATTTTGGCACGGCGATTAAAGTTATACCCAGTTCGTGCACTCTTTATCCATCAACAAATTATATCGATTTGGGAACCTATAGTCTGGCTGATTTTGTTAAAGATAATTCGAAGCAAGGGGATAAAAAAGAGTTCACTATTACTGTGGCCTGCCCCGAACCCGCAAACGTCAAGCTGCAGTTTGACACAGTGATTAACTCACAGTTCGCTTCTCTCACGGGGGTACTGGGTGTTGAGACAGGCGAGGGATACGCGGAAAATTTTGCGATACGTCTTTATGAAAAAAGCCGTTACAGCTCTACTGCGCTAACGCTTGGACAAGCTAAAGAGTACCCGGTCACATCAATGCGGACCAATACCTATCAGGCACAAATATATGTGCCGACCAACATCCAGCGCGATTCGCAGCTGACAGCCGGAAAAGTTGTGGGCGTTGTTGTATACACAATGATAAATTAAATATAAATATCAGGGAATGATGTGATGATATATTCACGCTTTTTATTAAAACAGATGGTTTTAATTGTGCCACTTTTACAAGTGGCACATGCCGCTATGCTTCCCGGTCAGCAAAATAAGCAAGAACTGGACAGACTCGAAAGACAAAGTAATCAGTTTTTAATTGAAGAGGCGAAACGTACAGAAGCGCTTTTGCAAAAACAAAGAGCGCTGCGCGGTAGCGAAGAAGAAGGCGGGCTGCCGGCTGATTCACAGTGGAAATTTAAAGTCGATAAAATTGTCATTCTGGATGACGATCGGTTCGACAGCTCGCCGCAACGAGAAGAAATCGTTCAGCGCTATGTGGGAAAGGAACTGGGAAAAGCCGAAATTTTTTCGTTGGTCAAAGAACTGACGGATTTTTATATTGCTCGTGGCTATGCTACAACCCTTATAAGTATTGAACCTGGTAATATTAAAAGCGGCTCGTTAACGCTTCGTGTACTGTGGGGAAAGATTAACGATTTTAAAGTGAACGGTCAAGAACCTTCATTTCGTGAACACACGCGTTTATTTACCGCCTATCCCTTTGCCAAAGGGAAGGTGCTCAATATGCAGGATATTGACCAGAGCGTGGAAAATTTATTACGCGTATCGGATGCTGATAATATTCATGTTCAGCCCTCGGTGATTAATGGCTATTCCGATCTCAATTTACTGCATCAGCCATCATTTCCGGTATCTCTCACCGCAGGTCTCAATAACTCGGGCACTCAGGCGGAGGGCTGGCAGCAATACTATGGCAGTTTTACCGGTAAAAATATTGCCGGGCTAAATGATATTTTTAATGCTTATTACTCCTGGAACAACCTTAATAATCCGGATGACAAACAGGACTCCTGGTCTTTTAGCTATGGTGTCCCATTGGGATATTGGGGATTTGATGCGAATTACTATAAATCTCAATACACTAAAAGCATTGATGGTGGGTACGACATTTATGAGTCAGACGGAAACTCAGAACGCGCGTCACTGCGTGTAAGCCGTATGCTTATGCGTGGTGCAACCGGTAAAACAAGCGCGTGGATGAAAGTTGAGCGCCGGGATAACTACAATGGAATTGAACATTCGCAAATCGATGTCAGTTCAAAAAAATACACCTCGCTTGCTTCTGGCCTGACGTACGTCGGCGCGTTGGGCGGTGGTTGGGTCTATGGTGATATTGGCGTAACGGCTGGGGTTCCATGGTTTGGTTCGGCCTGGAAAGGCGATCCGGACCTGGAGGGTTTTGACCTCAATTATATTAAATATAACGGCATTGTCAGCTGGACTCGCCCTCTTTATAAAGTGGGAAGGCTGGGGGTTACGTATGAATTAAACAGTGGCTTCCAGTATTCGCCAGATGTGCTGGTGAGTGACGCAAAAGTCACAATTGGCGATGAATATACGGTTCGGGGCTTCAAAGACGATAATGTAATGAGCGATAGCGGAGCATGGATCGCAAATACTCTGCAATTCCCTTTTGATGTGGGTGTGGCTGGTGTTTATCAGTTGACGCCTTATATGGGCTACGATCTCGGATTCACTAAAGATAATTGTCCTGAGGGTGTCGATGCGTGTGATGGGCAGTTCATGATGGGCGCGTCAGTAGGTATCAAAGCAAGCGGTAAATATTTCTCCTCCTATGTTATGGCAGGTTGGCCCATCAGAAAACCAGATTCAATGGATGAACAGACTGTAGATGATGCAGTTGTCTATTACAAAACGGAAATTACTTTTTAATTTAGGGACACATTATGAATCGACAAAATGTTAAAGCTGAGAAGTTGAATGCCAGCAATTTGCATAAAAAACTTGGCCCATTATATCTGTCATTGGCGAGTATTTTATCGCCTGCCGTTGAAGCAGCCACCACACCGGACAATCGTCAATCGAACGGTCCCACGATGGGCCAGACGGCGAATGGCACGCCGTTGATTAATATCGCTAACCCTAATGCGAAGGGCGTTTCATTAAATAAATTCACTGAATTTAACGTTGACCAGAAAGACGTTGTCTTTAATAACAGCATGCAAGAAGGCGTGACCAAAATTGGAGGTTACGCGGTTAAAAATGGTCAACTGCAGCAGGAAGCCAGTGCGATTATCAGCGAAGTCACAGGTGCGAAGGCCTCGTATATTAATGGCACGATGGAAGTTTTCGGTAAAAAAGCCGACATTATTATTGCGAACGAAAATGGTATTAGCGTCAACGGCGCGACGACCATTAACGCCAATAGTCTGACCCTCAGCACCGGTAAAGTACAGGCAAATCAGGACGGTACTTATAAACTTGCCGTCGATAAGGGAAACATCACCGTCACCGGGCAGGGTATTAACACTGAAGGCTTAAGCTATTTTGATATCGTCAGCCGCAGCGCCCAGCTTGAAGGCGAAATCGCCGGTAAGGCAGACCTGAAGGTTTTGGCCGGACAGAACGACTATGAGCTTGCCAACCGTAGCCATACCGTTCGTAGCCAGGGCGATGGGCAGGGGCCTGCTGTTGCTATCGATGGTAGCGCGCTGGGTTCCATGTACGGCGGTAAAATTCAGTTAATCAGCACCGAATCTGGCGCGGGTGTGCGCCACGCAGGTGGTATTATTTCCAGCGGTGATTTAGAGATTAGCGCCGACGGGGATATCACGCTGGCCAGTCTGCACAGCGATAAAAATATTACGCTAAACGGCAACAATATTGCGACCACCAAATCCAGCAATAGCGCGATGGGCGTTGAAGCGCAAAATGACATTGTGTTTAATGCGCTTGCTGGCGTTACCCTCAATAACGATGTGATTTCCTCTGCGGGTAAGATCCGTATTGACGCCAGTTCGCTGGTGCAAAATGCCGCCTCGCTGATTACCAACGCGACGGCGACGACCTCTGTACCAGCCATCCAGATCAACGTTGCCGGACAATATACGCTAAATGGCAAACTCCAGGCGCTGGATGCAAATGGCAATATCATCAGCAATGGCGTTGTGACGCTGAAAAAGGGTGACTTCGTCGTCCTGGTGGACGGTAAGGAAGTCGCGTTCAGCTCACTGGTATCGGATGTTCAGGTTATCAGCCACAGCGGAGATATTCAGATTACCGCAGGCAGTATGACCAATAACGGCGGCTCTGTACTGGCGAAAAAAGGTACTTTGCAGGTTAATCTGACTGGCGCGTTTGAAAGCAGCGGTGCCGTTAACGCCAGCGGCAATATCGTTATCGCTTCCGGATCGGCGAAAAATAATGGCGTGATCTATGCGTCTGGCACCCAGACGCTCACCGTTGGCGACCTGGATAACAGCGGCCGAATCTTTGCCGATAAAAAACTGGTGATGAATGCCAGCGCCCTCAATAACAAAGGGGTAATCGGCGTTACGCAAGGGGAAATGCAGCTTGCCAGCCGCGGAAACCTTATCAATAGCGGTACGATCAGTAGCGACGATGCAACCATCGATGTAAGTGCTGAAGGCGATATCGACAACAGCGGCAATATCATCAGCAATAAAAATGACGTTACCGTCACTGCGAAAGGCAAGTCGCTGAAAAATACCGGCACCATTGAAGGCCGCAGTATCGCGCTAACGACTTCTGATGCAGATGCCACTCTTGAAAACGGCGGCACCGTGAATGCTAAACAGAAAGTTCAGGTGAAGACCGCGAAGCTAAGCAATGCTGGCGGTACGCTCAGTTCGTCGGGCGATATGGAATTGAAGGTGAGCAAGCAGCTCGCCAACACCAGCGGCGGTGAAATTCTGGCGGCGGGTAAACTGTCACTGGATGGCGAAAACGTGACGACAGTGGTGAATGACGGTGCCGGTTGGATCCAGGGCAAGTCCGTTTCGTTGACCAATCTTGCGTCGCTGTCTAATACCCAGGATGGGGTTATCTTAGCCACGGAAGATCTTACGCTTACTGGTATTAATACGCTGACGAATGACGCATCGACAATTCAGGCGACGACGCTCCTGCTCGATCAGATTGATACGCTTAATAACGTCAATACCGGGACAATCTACAGCGGTGATAGCCTGCAATTGTCGAATATTGAATCCCTTAAAAACGATAATTCCCAGCTGATTGCCGAAGGCGCTCTTTCACTCAGCCATCTGTCCGACATTTCAAACCAGAATGGCGCGGTGGTGGTCAGTGGCACGCAGCTTGCCATCAACAATGTTGATTCATTAACCAACAGCGGTGGCGCGGTGATTCAGGCAGGTGGCGCGCTCAATATAACTTCCGTTGATACGCTGAATAACGCTTCCGACGCTTCCATTGTGGCGTCAGGCGATATGACGTTTGACGGCGTTCGGGAACTGACTAACCAGGCTGTCATCCTTAGCAACAGTGCGATCACCCTGCAAAATGGCGATACGCTTAAAAATGAAGGCGTTGTACAGGCCGGAACCGATCTGATTATCCGCAATATCAGAAACCTGATTAACCAGGGGAGCGACCATGTGTTAATGGCCTTGCGTAACCTGACGATTGAAGATGTGGATGCCCTGACCAACGCCGACCAGGCCGTGATTACAGCAAGTATGCATACTGTACTCAATGCGATCGGTCTGCTGACGAACCTGTCAGGTTCCTTGATTCAGGCGGTTGACGGTACGCTGACTATCGCCGCGGATACCTTGACCAACAGCGGCGGCACGGGGGAATACGCATCAACTCTGGTCGCGGGCGGCGACCTGACTATCGATGCTAATAATCTGACGAATGATGATGGCGGCGCTATTGTCTCGTCTGATAATAACCTGACGCTGAATATTGCGCAGGTTTTAAATAACACAAATTCGGCGGTAATCGTCGGTGGCCGAACCACCACGCTGAACGTGACGAACGGTGATATTAACAACAGCGCTGATTCGCTTATCGCCGGTTATGATATTAACGTCAACGCCAGGGCTATGGCGAATGACGACAACTCGTCTATTGTTGCCGATCGCGATCTGACGCTCAAACTGGCCAGCCTGAATAATACCTCTGGTATTCTGGAAGCCGGGCGGATTTTGTCTCTTGATCTCGACGCCAGTTTGACCCTTGACAATCTCAGTAAAAACATTCGGGCAGGAAGTGAGCTGAACATTTCGACGCAGGGTGATTTTACGAACAATGCCATGCTGGAAATCATCGGCGATATGAACGTGGACGCCGAAGGCGACTTCGTCAATAACATGTCTATCGTCACCGGCGGTGATTTAGATATTAATGCGAAGAATGTGACTAATGGCGCGCAAAGTCTGCTGTGGACAATGGGCGATTTGAGTCTTGAAGCGCGCAACGGACAGTTTATCAATGCCGTTGGCGGCAATGTGCTTAGCATGGGTGATTTGTCGATTATCGCGAAAGAAATCTGGAACCAGGCGGGGATAATCCGGTCAGAAAAAGATATTTATCTTGATGCTGAAGTCATTACCAATGAAAGCACCTACAGCGGTGATGAAATTTCAATCACTGGCTCGCAGATTGCAACTGTATCGTATGAGACGATCGAACATGCAATGACGAAATCTTATACGCATATTGGGTTATATATGCCGACCGTCACATCCGGTCTGCAACTGGAAAACCAGGCGGAGATCAGCGCAGGTGGCAATATCAATATCAACCAGCGTGATATTTACGATACCCACGATGTGATTAATACCGGTGGTCTGATACAGGCGGCGAAAGATATCACCATCACAGGTAACGTCTATAACTCGCCGCGCTATGGCGAACTTACGCTTTACGATTACTTGCAACTTCCGCTCAGCAAGGAAGGCTCCATTACCTATCGCTGGGAGCTTGCATCAGAGCACCAGTCGAGCTGGGAATTCGATACGCTTTATCAATTCCTTGACTTTGAATTTGGCGGAGGCAGTGCGGCAAACAAAATTGACACAAAAGGGGGCGGCACTGATGCGGAAAAAGAGCTCTGGTTTAATGCAGTAGTGATGTTAGGTAATCAATCAACATTATTTAACAGCATGATGATCCGAATTTTCGGCGAAAACTGGCAAACGTCTAATTATAACAAATTGTGTAATATTTGGGCGCAACAAACCGCATCAGACAATGCAGGGCTGAAGGCCAATAAAACCTATTATGTGCCGCAGGAAAAAGGCGAAATTACCGCTGGCGGCAACTTCACGCAGAATGGTGGGGTGCTGGATAATGGTATTGCCGGGGCAGGGGTGATTAACGCCAACGCCAATATCAGCGATGTTGATGTAGGTGATTATACCGTTGACACCGTTATTGCGGGCTATGATGTTAACGTCAATACCAAAACTATTGATGAGCTGTCCATGGGTATCAGCCCCATGCCGACCATCAAAGATATGATCTCGATCCCGGGAATGTTTGAAATCTCCACCGATTTCAAGAAAACCACAGAAGCGGCGAAAAATGGCGAGGATTATCCGGGACCCGCTAACAATATCGTGCCGATTTTTGAAACCCGTCCATCGATGATAGACCAGAGCGGTTATACCGGATCGGACTATTTCTTTGATCAGGTGGGGTACGATCCGCAACAGCCGGTCAATGTGATCGGCGATAATTATTTTACCTCTGAGCTGATTCGCCGCGAAATTTCCGCCTCGGTTGGCAGCTTCTTCTCAATTCGCGACGGCCTGGAGGGCGATGCGCTTGTCCAGGCATTAATGGATAACGCAGGTGAAGCGGCGAAGGATAGTGAGCTTGGCCTGGTGGTTGGCGAACCGTTGTCTCAGGAGCAGCGTAGCAATCTGGATAAAGATATCGTCTGGTTTGTTAACCAAAATGTAAACGGTGTGGATGTATTGGTTCCGGTTGTTTATCTGTGCCCGGAAACGCTGCGTCAGATGGAAAGCGGCGACGTTAACGGCGGCAGCGCGACAATCCATGCTGGTAATGACATGAACGTTGATGCCAGTGAAATCAACAATATGAATGGCTCAATTTCGTCTGGCGGCGACATGACGTTGGTCTCTGACGGCGATATTAATAACGTCAGTAACGGTATGAACTCCGGTATTTCCGCGGGTGGCGATATGAGCATGACGACCACCAATGGCGATATCAACAATAATGGCGCGGCTATCAGTGCCGACGGTGATATTGCGATGAGCGCTGAAAATGGCGATATCACCATGACGGCAAGCGTGGGTCGGGGTGAAGATGGCAAGCAGATTATTCATGCCTACGACGATGGCGTGACTGCTGGCGGTAGCATCAGCATGGAAGCGAAATCAATCACCTCAAACGCGTCAGATATTACCGCGGGTCAGGATGTCAATATGAAGGCCACAGAAGGGGACGTAACCTTCAACGACCTGCATGAAATTGATGCGACCCGCACCATTGATAACGATGTGCAAAATGCCTTTAATTTCTCGTTATCAGATACCTCCGCCACGACGGGCACCGCTATTGGCAGTAATGTGTCGGCTGGCGGGAATATGAACATTGAGGCTAAAAATGATGTTGTGATGGAAGGCGGCACCTATTCTGCGCAGACCGGCTCGATCTCGGCAGAAAACAATGTCACGATTAAAACCTCAGAGGATGTCTCTCATTCGGAAGAGCACACCTCCAGCCGCGAATTCCGTATGGGGGCTGGGGTCAGCGGTGGTGGTCAGACAGTGGAAACGGACTATGGCACGATGTCGGGTGGGTCTAATACAACCACGACAGGCGATTACGTTAGTGCCGGTTCACAATCCGATACGTCGGCTATCGGTAAAAAGCCTGGACGCGCGCCGGTAAACGATACCGCGGGTTTCAGTCTCGAATTTAATTCTCAAAGTGATTCTACCGTTACTGACAGTAAAAAGAATACGAATGCCTCAATCAGTTTTGCCGAGTCGGGATCGATCAACGCCAATAAAACCGTGGATATCGGTGGGGCTGACCTGAGCGCGGGTGACTCTCTGAGTATTAATGCAGAAGATGTCGCCAGCACTAAATACCTCGATGAAGAGAAGACCACCACCACGCATAAAGAGATGAATTTCGGTATTTCTGGCGAAGCGCACAGTACCCTTGCCGATTCCGCCGATAAGGCCGGTAACCTGGTCGAGAAATCGCAGGATGGCCAGGAGCTTAATGCGGGGACCACTGCCGCAGAAGTGCTTGGCGATGCGTCAAATTTGTTACTTAACGATATTGCGGGCGCGTCCATAACGATTGGCGGCGGTTCGAAGAAATCGACATCCACTACCGAAACGACATCGGAAAATATCACCAACATTAATGCGAAAAATATCTCTATCAATACTAAAAAAGACACCACCCTCAATGGTGTCGATATTAAGGGCGAGGAGGTAGAAATTAACGCCGGTGGCGACGTGTCGATGAATGCGGCGAAATCGACTTCCAGCTATTCCAACTCCAGCGAAGAACATTCTGGAGGGGTCACGGCAGGCGTTGGTGTGGATCTGACCGGAATCAGCGGCGGTGCGTCCGTTGACTACAGCGGTAATAAAGAAAATGGTTCCGGTGATTCAACCACCTACACCAACAGCACTATTACCGCCGATAACGTGAAGATCAAAACCGGCGGCGATATGTCCATGACCGGGGCAAATATCGAGGCCAATACCGCGGATGTCGACGTGGCAGGGGATCTGGATATTACCTCCGTCCAGGATACGGTTCATACCGAAAATGCCCGACAGAACTGGGGAGCGTCGGTGGGTGTCGCCGTATCGGGTAAAGGGGTTACGCCTACCGCCGCGGTAAACGCGGGTGGTGGCTCCGAAGCGCATGACGCAGCGACCACGGCAAAACAATCTGGCATTCACACGAATGGCGAAGTGAACGTGAAAACCGGCGGCGACCTGAACATGACAGGGGCGAATATTGTCTCTGAAGAGGGTACCGGCTCCGTGAACGTGGCTGGCGACATTAACGCCCGAACCCTCGAAGACAGTGTGGAACAGGATGGTCTGTACGGTGGCGGTGGTGTGGGTATCGGTGGCGTGCCGGGCAAGAAAGGCGGCGTGCCATCGGCAAACCTTTATGTTGATACGGTTGATGAAATTCATCGTGATGAAACGCAAAAATCGACCATTTCCGTTGGTGATATCACCAGTAAAGGCACGACCGGCGAGATTAATACCAATAAAGACGAAATGTCTGTCGTCACGCGTGATGAGAAGGAAGCGGGCAACAATATCTCCTTTACGCTGGCCGATCCGGGCATCGGTAAGAAAAATAAAGGCAGCTATGATCTTGATACGCCAGATGCGCCTAAGAACAAAGGCAACGGTAGCACCGGCGAGAAAAAGACAGATTTCACTCCGGGCAAACCGCCGCGTAGCGAAGACGTTCCGGCCGTCACGCCGCAGAAGTCAGAGGATCTGAAACCGGCGCCGAAACCGGCAGACAGCGAAACGAAGACGGAC
>NZ_BBNB01000012.1 GCF_000759835.1 Citrobacter sedlakii NBRC 105722 | reverse complement strand
GGTACCGGCATCGGTGCAGCCTTTCTCTTTCAGGCAGGATTTCGCATAAACCGGCGTCACCCAGGGAGTCAGCGTTTCGGGGTTAAATTCCCGCATGGCGGCCGCAGGAGGGAGCGGGGAGGTATCCAGAGGTAAAGCGCTTCGTGCCGCCGTCATCGTCCTTTTCGTCCGGCGCAGGTAAGCCGCCGTTGTCCCGTACTCTATTTTCCCCGCCTCCAGCCGCAGGTAGCTCCCGCCACCTATCAGCGTGATGCGTTTCTTGCCCGTTAACGAGATGTCACTCGCCGAGCTCAGCGTCAGCTTCTTCTCCGCAAACAGCCTCATATTGCCGTTCTGCGCCTGCGCCTCCACAGAGCCTTCCCCGGATTTCAGGCTCAGTTGCCCGGTGCGGGCAAACATGCCGAGCTTTTCTCCGGCGAGGGCGGTCAAGTTACCCATGACGCCAGTGCTGATGTCCCCGCCCGCACTGATGGCGACGGTTTTGCTGGCAGCCAGTTGCAGATGTTCGCCGCTGGTCATGGCCATGCCTTCCGGCGCCGAGAAAAGCACCGCTTCATTAAGCGGTTTCAGCCGCTGCTCAAACATCTGTATCTGGCTGTCGACATCCGCTTTCAGCGCCTGCGCCTGTTCTGCGGCCATTTCCAGCTGCTGTAGTTGCTGGTTGAGCCGGTCGATTTCCTTCAGCGCAGCGCTCATATCCAGCACTTCACCCTGTGCCTTTGCCTGCGTATCCGCGCTGACAAACAGCCCCTTTCCGGCGCGGATAACGCCGTGCTCATCGGTGCGCAGTTCCGTACCGGTGCCGCGCGGTTTGTCCTGCGCATCCACCAGATGCCCGGTATTCAACTGCGTTGCGCCATATGGCGTCGTCAGCGCGATATGCTCCTCACCGCGGCGGTCCTCCATCCGCAGCTCGTTTTCAGCGGCGGTACGCAGAATGTTCTGGCTGCGGTTGTCGCGATTAACGATGTCGGGATGTTCAGAATCATGCAGGGCGTGGGAGATATACGGCAGGTCAATATCACCGTTGCTGTAGGCAATCGCCACTTCGGTTCCGTCGGTGAGCGGCATATGCCAGCCGTACGTCTCCCCGGCATAAGGTTTCGCCATCCGCAGCCACAGGTAGCCGTAACCCGGCTCTGTCGCCTCCCGGTCAAAGTCCAGCCTGACCCGGTAACGCCCCTGCCCGTCCAGGTGCGCATAAATGTCATTCTTCTCCCGGCTCTCGACCCGGGCAGGCAGGGTGCCGTGGATTTCCGGACGCGGGATTTCCGCCGGGCGGAAACAGTAACGTTCGCTGTAGGGCATTCCCCGGACCGACACATGCAGGCGGGAATCTCGTGCGCCCCGGAAGGTCACCAGCGTAAGGAGCACGCCCTCTTTCAGGGCAGTAATGACATCGCCCTGCGGCTCCAGCACCTGCCCCGGCGTAAGGTGGGCGGCATTGCTGAACAGGTGGATACGGGCTGATTTATTGAGTTCCCGCTCGTGATGAAGCCGGGCATAAAACGCGCCTGATTCGGTTTCCGGCTCAGGGCTGGCGTCATCACCCGCGTCACGATAAGGTGCGGCGTAACGGTAATGCTCCCCGGTGGTGACCGCATCATTGCGCACGCCGACCATTGCATCCAGCGGCGTGGTGGCGGTCCGGTAGTTGTAGTCCCGCGTGGTGACGGTCCCGGTGGCGATGTTGTGCCAGGTCCGTACGTCCCACACCGATTCTGCCGCGCCGTCAAACAGACCCGACGGCTCGCTGTACGGCAGGCGCACGTCAAACTGATAGTTCAGCTGGCTGTCGGCAAATATGTACGTATCCAGACCGCGCACGTCGTCCATCTCCGTGCGCCAGTAAATCCCCACCTCGGACAGAATGCGCTGAATGAACTGCAAATCCGTTTCCCGCCACTGGGTGATAAGTTCACGCGCAGGGTAGGTGCGCTCCAGCCTGAATTCAAAATCAGCGCCCTCCAGTCCGTGCTTACGCAGCACCTGCTCCACCACTTCAGGGACGGACTGATTCTGAAATACGGCGCACTGCCGGGTGTTTCCCGGGAGAGCAAGACGGGAACTGAGCGTGAGCCGGTAGTGGGACTGGTCTTTTGATGTGGACAGCCATTCAAGCCGGGTCACGATGCCGTGGACATTTTTACCGCCACGCATCCGGAAGGTGGCATATTTCATCAGCACCTGTTCCGGGGGAATGTTCGCATGCAGGGAGGTGAACTCAATGTCCCATATGAATGGCTCGCTCAGGGCTTCCCTGCCGCGAAAACGCAGGACATCCGGTTTTACCGGGCTGTCATTAATCTCCAGAACATAGCGGGTCTGTCGGTCAAAAAGCGCTGACCAGTTATCCATAACAAGACCTTATGTAACCCAAGGGTAATGTATCGAGCGATAATCACATGAAAAAATGGGGGCTGTAAATGCCTTTTATGGACAAAAAATGTGAAGTGAGAAGACGGTGTTAAAGGGGAGGCTAACTGTATTATTCAGAGAGTTATTCTGTTTTATCCTTTACCAGACTGCACGGGAATAATGATGAACCGCTAACTTATAGCTAATCATTTCTGTTCGAATATTAATTCAACCCTCTGTTTTTACGGGTTTTTTATTTTTATCTATTCACATTTACAATGACTGCTTAGCGCGAAAAATGGGCCACAATATTTGAAGAAAGACATCATTGTTATTGACGGGACAGCTTATGATGAAACCGGTATAACGTTTCTTTTCATCGACAATTCAAAAGGGCTTTTATGGTTGCGGTTGAGGAACTCAAAGCGAAATATCCAGGCGCAGAGGCCTGGCAAATGGGCGATAGCCCGAAACTTGCCAGCGAGCTTGCGGACCTGATTAAAAAAGGAATCAAAACGGCTTCCTGTGGATCGTTTGCCTCTTACCTGCAGGGAGAGTCTGCCCCGAGAATTGGAAGCTATAATATTATCCTTGATGGTCAGAATGTCCCGATCTGCGTGACCAGGCTGCTTTCAATGCGACTGGTGCGTTTTTGTGACGTGACTGAGGCTTTTGCTCGCAAAGAAGGGGAAGGCGATTTAAGCCTTCAATACTGGCAGAAAGAGCATCAGCGATTTTTCACCCGCGAAGGTCACTTTTCTGAAGATATGGAGTTGATCGCAGAAGAATTTGAAGTGGTTGAGGTGTTGTAAAATGAGAGGGTCCGGCAGGCGTTTGGCGGTAATCCCGGGACTTACGCCAGCGCTCTTCATTCCGAACTATCCGTTCAGATGCCGGTTCATCAGGTGTCCCAAAACGCCCGCCGATCTTCTCAACAAACGTCCAGTAGCGGCTGTTTACGCGTCTGATCATGGCCTGATAATTCTGAACCGTGTTGTACGGCAATAATACGAATCTCGTGAGCATGCTCATCCGCTGCTATTAACGGTTAGCGATACTGCGGCATGTGGTCGGTATCTTATCGCGCTGAGAAACCTTAACGCTGTGCGGGCGTTTCGACAGAGAGGCTGGACTGTTGAACGTCTTTTTTGTCCTGATGATGATGCCAGGCGCCAATAGAAGAGTAGACAAAGCGTCCAAAGAAGAAGAGAAAACTGATAAGCAGTACGATACGGGTCATGCGACTGTTAAATCGATGTCGTTTTCGCATACTGGTAGCCTGACTCACAAAAGGTTCCTTAAGAGATGCCCCTGCGGGCGATAAGCACATTAAGGCATACTGCGCCGCAATGGTCAATTCATGACGTTGTAAAAATGCGTTAGCTTGTTCATGGGGGGTTGTTATGGAAGTTAGTAATCTTATTTACATTAATAATATATAAATGATAACACGCCGGAATAAAGGTAATAATTAATTAATGGCGGTGAAATTATTTGATGTATGTCAAAATTTGCTTTCCGCTGGCAACTAAAATCGTTGCCTCACGTGATGATCTTTTCATCGCCTTTTTGCGGTCAGGGGGGATGCCTGTCTGATAAAACCCATCGGGAGTCGGGGTTTCTGCTGAGCATCTATGAGACTGAATAAAAATTATATTGCAATCAGAGATAAGTGGTGGGGGCTTCCTCTGGTTTTGCCGTGTTTAATGCTGCCATTAGTGAGCCACGTCAATACTTATGCGCATATGGCTTCCGGGGATGTGGTGCTTTTATATCTTCCGTTAGCATTAATGATGAGCATGATGCACTTTTTCAGTTGGGCGGCATTACCAGGAATTATTCTTGCCATCTTTTTACGCAAATATCCGCAGGTGGGGCTGGCTGAAACGCTACCGGTAATCGCCCATTTCCTCATCGCTATCGTCCTCAGTTGGGGCGGCTATCGCGTCTTTAATCCGCGTCGGAATTGCGTCTCACACGGCGAGCCGCGACTGGTGTTCCAGCGAATTTTCTGGCAGGTATTTTGCTCCGCTACGCTGTTTCTGGTGCTTTTTCAGTTTGCGGCGTTTGTCGGAATGTATGAAAGCCGACTGAATCTGATGGGCGTCACCCCGTTTAACATCAATGCATTAATTAACTATCAGGGGATCCTTGTCGGAAATTTAATTGGCGTCCCGTTTTTCTATTTTCTCCTTCGCGTGATTCGTAACCCGCTTCATTTACGCGGCTATTATTCCCAGTTAAAACTGCAGTTTGATGCAAAAGCCTCGAAGAAAGAGGTTGCCTTATGGTTATTAATCCTCATTGTATTAATGACCTTGCTATGTATGCCCCTGAATGTAAATAGCTCAATATTCAGCACAAATTATACAATGTCATTATTACTGCCGGTTATGCTCTGGGGCGCGATGCGCTATGGCTATCGCTTCATCTCTCTGCTTTGGGCGCCCGTGCTGATTATTGCGATCCATAATTACCAGAGCTATACCCCCTATTATTCTGGTTATGATGTCCAACTGGCGATCACGTCGTCGAGCTTTCTGGTTTTTTCATTTATCGTCAATTACATGGCGGTATTGGCCACGCGTCAGCGGGTTGTCAACAGCCGCGCGCGCAGGCTGGCTTTCCTCGATCCCGTTGTTCATCTGCCCAATCTCCGCGCGCTCAATCGCGCCCTGAAAAATGCCCCATGGTCCGCGCTCTGTTTTCTGCATGTTCCTGAGCTCGAAGTGCTGGTGAAGAATTATGGCATTATGCTGCGGATTCAGTATAAGCAGCAGCTTTCACACTGGATAAATGAAAAGCTGTCGCCGGATGAAAACGTCTACCAAATGTCTGGCCCGGACCTGCTGCTGCGCTTAAACACCGAATCACACCAGCAGCGTATTGATCTCCTGGACGAGCACATCAAACGGTTTCGCTTTATCTGGGACGGTATGACTTTCCAGCCGCAGGTGGGCATGAGTTACTGCTACGTGCGGTCTCCGGTGAACCATATTTATCTGCTGCTTGGCGAACTTAGTACCATTGCTGAACTGTCGATTATGACCAACACGCCGGAGAATCTGGAGCGTCGTGGAGCTGTGAATTTGCAGCGCAATGTGAAAGATAAAGTGGCGATGATGAATCGCCTGCAGCACGCGCTCGAACACGATCGCTTCTGCCTGATGGCGCAACCTATCGAAGGCCTGCGTGGCGATGTCTACCATGAGATCCTGCTGCGGTTGAAAGACAGTGACGGCGGATTGATCTCGCCAGAGGTATTTTTGCCCGTTGCGCATGAGTTCGGTCTGGCCTCGCGAATCGATCTCTGGGTCATCGAACATACCTTACGCTTTATGGCCGATAATCGTGCAGAGATGCCCGCGCGCCGTTTTGCCCTGAATCTTTCGGCTCCGTCAATTTGTCGTGCGAAGTTTTCACTGGAAGTCAGCAAGCTACTGAGCAAATACCAGATCGAGGCGTGGCAGTTGATCTTCGAAGTCACCGAAAGCTACGCGCTGCTGAATGCCGAGCAGGCGCAGGTAACGCTGCATAATCTGCAACAGTTGGGCTGTCAAATTGCGATTGACGATTTCGATACCGGCTATGCCAGCTATGCCCGGCTGAAAAATATCAGCGCCAACATTTTAAAAATTGACGGGAGTTTTATCCGCAATATGGTATCGAACAGCCTCGACTACCAGATTGTTGCTTCTATCTGCCATCTGGCGCGCATGAAGAAAATGCAGGTGGTGGCGGAATTTGTTGAAAGCGAGGAGATCCGCAGCGCGGTCGCCTCGCTGGGCATTGACTATATGCAGGGATATTTAATCGGCGAACCCCAACCGCTAAGGGACATACTGAAAGCGCAGGTGCCGGTTACCGGCACCTGAGCGGCCTTCAGGCGGCGATTTCCGGTGAACGTTCTTCCTCTATTTTCAGACGCCAGCCGGTGACCGCTTCCCAGTATTGCTGCTCTTTTTCCAGATCGAGCAGCACCAGCGCGTTCTGGCTGAACCAGTCATAAGGAAAACGGAGCGTCCAGTGGCTGTCGTCCGTGATGAGCGTCAGCGTCGGGGGCGTAGTCGTGGCCTGGCGCTGATTGTTCAGCAGAACGCCAAGGCGCAGCAACTGGATTAGTGGCAGGTATTGCTTCTTCTTGAACAGCGTAAAGCGCGGCAGATCGTCCAGCTTGATCGCTTTGCGGTGATAGCGAACCAGCGTCGCCATCATGGTTTGCTGCTCCTGATTAAAGCCGGGTAAATCACTGTTTTGCAGAATATAGGCTGAATGGCGATGCAGGCCGCTGTGATTGATATTCAGGCCTACCTCGTGCAGCATTGCGGCCCATCTCAGCAGCGCTTCCAACTGCGGATGGGCCAGTTTTGGCTGCTGCGCCTGCCACTGATCGTACATCTGCATGGTGGTATCCAGTACGCGTCTGGCCTGATCGCTGTCAATATTGTACTGATTCGCCAGGCTACTGGCGGTACGGCTACGGACGTCCTGGTGGCGAAAGCGGCCTTCCATTTCGTACAGGACGCCTTCACGCAGCGCGCCGTCGGAGAGGCGAAGCTCGCGGATGGCCAGCGCATCAAAGACACCGCAAAGAATCGCCAGACCCGGCACAAACACCGCTTTTCGCTCCTCGGATAAACCCGGCAAGCTCAGGGCGTCGAAATTGCGATAGTGCAGTATCTCTGTCACCAGACGGTCCAGACGTTCCGGGGTAATAAAACCGTCTTTTTCCCCCAGCTCCAGCAGCACTTCATGTGCGGCTTTAATGGTGCCGGAGGCGCCCAGCGCGACGTTCCAGCCCTGAATGCGAAACTGCCAGGTTAAGGTTTCGAGCTTTTGCGCCGCCGCCATTCTGGCGCGCTGGAAGTTTTCCGGGTTGATCGCGCCGCCGGGAAAATAAAGCTGCGCAAAGCTGACGCACCCCATACGACGGCTTTCAACCAGCTTTGGCTCGAAGTTTTCGCCGATCACCAGTTCCGTTGAGCCGCCGCCGATGTCGATCACCAGCTTACGCCCCTTTTCGGGCTGCGTGTGCTCAACGCCCATAAAAATCAGGCGCGCTTCTTCGTTACCGGAGATGATCTCAATAGGGTAGGGGATAACCTTTTCCGCACGCTTGAGAAAGTCAGTGGCGTTCAACGCCTGACGCAGCGTGTGCGTCCCCACAATACAGACGCTGGAGGGCGAAAACCCCTGCAGACGTTCGGCAAACAGCGACAGACAGCTTAGCCCGCGCTCCATGGCTTCTTCACTCAACCGGTTATCCGGGCCGAGGCCGTCAGCCAGATGGACACGCTGCTTCAGACGGCCAATTATCTGCATTGCGCCATCCACCACGCGGGCAATGACCATGTGAAAACTGTTTGAGCCGAGGTCGACTGCCGCAAACTCCTGCGGTCGTGGGGACTTATCATGTATTGGCATAGCGTTAGTCTGGTTGCTCGAGTGATTTGATGTAGTCATAAATCGCCAGTTGCGCCTGTACTTTGCGGCGATTCCCGCGCGGCACGTAGCGATTACTCAGTTCTTTGTCGATATAGCGGGCTTTTACCGTGTCGCTGAACAGGATGTCAATAATATCCAGTACTCGTTGCTTCAGGCGTGGATCAAGCAGCGGCGTCGCTACCTCAATGCGGTAGTCGATATTACGCGTCATCCAGTCCGCGGAGGACAGATACACCTGCTTATTGCCGCCATTTTCAAAGATGTAAACACGGTCATGTTCCAGATAGCGGTCAACAATGCTGATGACGCGAATATTATCGCTGATGCCTGGAAGATAAGGAATCAGCGAACACATTCCGCGAACCAGCAGATTTACCGTCACGCCGGAACTGGACGCCGCATACAGGCGGTCAACCAGCCCTTTGTCGACCAAATTATTCAGCTTCAGGGTGATGCCGGAAGGGCGTCCCTGCTGAGCGTTGGCGATTTCACGGTCAATCATTTCATACAGCAGGCGACGCGAGTTTTGTGGCGAAACCAGCAAATAATCAAACGTTACCGGACGGTACGGGTTCTCAATAAAGTTAAACACCCGGCGCACTTCGTTGGTGATCCGCGCATCGGCGGTCAGCAGCGAATAGTCGGTATACAGGCGCGCGGTTTTTTCGTTGAAGTTACCGGTGCCGATATGCGCGTAGCGCACCACGTCGTCGCCTTCTTTACGCGAAATAAGAAACAGCTTGGCGTGAATTTTTAAGCCCGGCGCGGAGAAGATCACATGTACGCCCGCTTCCGTCAGGCGCTTCGCCCAATGAATGTTGGCTTCTTCATCAAAGCGCGCCTGTAGCTCCACCACCACCGTGACTTTTTTGCCGTTGTGGGCAGCATGGATCATCGAGTCGATAATCCGTGAATCTTTCGCCACGCGATAGATGTTAATTTTGATGGCCAGTACGCTCGGGTCGAAGGAGGCCTGACGCAACAGCTCCAGAACGTGCTCAAAGGTGTGATACGGATAGTAGAGCAGCACATCGCGTTCACGGATGGCGTCAAAGCCATTACGAAACTTCTCATTATCAAACCAGATATGGCGCAGGCGCGGCAGCGGTTTATTCACCAGATTCGCTTTGCCGACATTCGGGAAGTTAATGAAATCTTTGAAGTTGTGGTAACGCCCCCCGGGCACGATGGAGTCATAACGCGAGATGGTCAGTTTTTCCCGCAGCACTTCGACCAGCGCGTTGGGCATGTCGCGCTGATAAACAAAACGCACCGGTTCAGCGGTCAAACGCTGTTTGAGGCTGGAGGACATCAGCTCCATCAGGCTGGATTCCATCTCGTGCACCAGATCGTATTCGGCGTCGCGGGTCATCTTCATCGAATAAGCGTTCAGGGCGTCGTAATCAAAAAAGCCTTTGAAGATGTCATCCAGGCAGTAGCGCAGAATGTTGTCCAGCAGGATCATCGGTTTGCGGCGTCGCGGGGCTTCCGGCGGCAGGTTGACGAAGCGCGGCACTTTGTCCGATGGAATTTCCAGCAGCGCGTAGCGTATCGAATCACCACGAATGATCTCCACCGCGAGGTAGGTGTAATCATCTTTCAGAAACTGAACGAGATCCGTTTCGCGGTTGATCAAAATGGGGGTGATATGCTGGCGCAGGTATTGTTTAAAGTAGTGGCGCAGCCAGCTTTGCTGATTCACCGACAGTTGGCGTTCGTTAATCAGGAAGATCTGGTTGCGCGCCATCTCCAGCAACAGTTCGTTATAAAGACCATCAAATTCCTGATCGGCTTTTAACACACGGGACTGGATCTTGCCTAACAGATGGCGAGAATGCGAATTTGAACCCTGTTCTTCGCTAATGATAATGCGGCGCTTCAACTCGGCGAAACGCACTTTATAGAACTCATCAAGGTTATTGGAATAGATGCCTAAGAAACGCATCCTTTCGATTAGCGGGTTAGATTTATCCGCCGCTTCCTGGAGCACGCGTTCGTTAAACGCTAACCAGCTCAGCTCTTTCTCGATGTATAGCTTTTCCTGACCCATTAATACTTATACTCCGTTTGATTCACGGGACACGACCTGATCATTATGGCGAGCAATGCTCTCAGATGTCCAACTGTGCCAGAAAAGTATGACAATAAACTGTTTGATAACATAAAGGCGGGAAGAAAAGTAGGCCGGAGAGGGTATTTTGCCGCTATCCGGCGAACGGACGCGTCAGGGCCAGAAGACGGCGCTTCTGGCCTGTAAAGGGACCGAATTAATCGTCAGCCGCATAGCCCTGCGGCGGCAAACGTTGACCATCCAGCCACGCGGCGTTGTCATGCATCTTCAGACGGCCTTCGACGAACCAGCTCACAACCAGGGGATAAATGGCATGTTCCTGGGCCTGAACGCGCGCGGTGATTTCGTCTTCGTCGTCTCCCTCAAAGACGGGCACTTTCGCCTGTAAAATGACCGGACCGCCATCAAGCTCATCGGTGACAAAGTGCACCGACGTACCGTGTTCCTCGTCGCCATTTTCCAGCGCCTGGCGGTGGGTATGCAGGCCGGGATATTTGGGCAACAGGGAAGGGTGTATATTCAGCAGGCGTCCGTGATAATGAGCGACAAAGGCTGGGCTAAGAATGCGCATAAAACCGGCCAGCACCACCACATCAGGCGCATACGCGTCGATCTCAAGGGTCAGCTCCCGGTCAAACGCTTCACGGCTGGCGAACTGATCGGCCGTCAGCGTATGCACAGGAATGTTCGCTTTTCTGGCGCGTTCAAGGCCGAACGCATCGGCCTTGTTGCTGAATACTGCGCGAAGGGTGCCGTTGATTTTCTTCTCTTTGCAGGCATCAATGATCGCCTGCAAATTGCTTCCGTTGCCGGAAATAAGCACCACAATATTCATTATTCAATAACCACACGCTGTTCGGAATCAGAAGCGTTGATGATACCGATTTTCCACGCGTTTTCACCCTTTGCTTTCAGCAATGCCAGCGCATTGTCCACTTCGCTTGCCGGAAGGGCGATCACCATACCGACGCCGCAGTTAAAGGTACGGTACATTTCGTGCTGGCTAACATTACCGGCGTTTTGCAACCAGTTGAACACGGCAGGCCACTGCCATGAAGATTCGTCGATCACCGCCTGAGTGTTGTCCGGCAGGACGCGTGGAATATTTTCCCAGAAACCGCCGCCGGTGAGGTGGGCGATGGCGTGCACGTCGACGTTCTCGATCAGCGCCAGGATCGATTTCACGTAGATACGGGTCGGCGCAAGCAGATGATCGGCCAGCGGCTTACCGTCAAGCTCGGTGGTTTCCGGGTCGCAGCCGCTAACCTCAACGATTTTGCGCACCAGCGAGTAGCCGTTAGAGTGCGGGCCGCTGGATCCCAGCGCAATCAGCACATCGCCGTCGGCAACTTTAGAAGCGTCGATGATTTCTGATTTTTCCACCACCCCGACGCAGAAGCCCGCGACGTCATAGTCTTCACCGTGGTACATCCCTGGCATTTCAGCGGTTTCCCCTCCGACCAGCGCGCAGCCGGACTGCAGACAACCTTCCGCAATGCCCTGAATGACGCTGGCTGCGGTGTCCACGTCCAGTTTCCCGGTAGCGTAATAGTCGAGGAAAAACAGCGGCTCAGCGCCCTGAACCACCAGGTCGTTCACGCACATCGCCACCAGGTCAATCCCTATGGTGTCGTGACGCTTAAGATCCATTGCCAGACGCAGTTTGGTCCCTACGCCGTCAGTGCCGGAAACCAGTACCGGTTCACGATATTTTTGCGGCAACGCGCACAGCGCACCGAAGCCACCCAGACCCCCCATTACTTCCGGGCGGCGGGTTTTCTTCACTACGCCTTTGATTCGATCGACCAGAGCATTGCCCGCGTCAATATCAACACCGGCATCTTTGTAGCTAAGAGAGGTTTTATCGGTCACTGCCTGGTTCCCCACGTTATTTCTTGCGGTAAAAGGAAAAATTCGGCGCAATTCTAACAGGGAAAGCAAACGTTTGCGAGCCTGCGTTGCATCCGATTTTATATGTTGATTTTTGCTGCGATTTTCTCGTACGGCGCCGTTTTTATGACCTGCGCCACGAAAATGAAACCGGGTACATTTCGTTGCTTGAATGCGCCGCTAAGTTTGCTCAGTATCGTACTGAAACCGGTTTCTGTTTTGCTAATGCGAATTAACGAGGGGATCTATGTCGGGATTTAAAGCGAATTTCATGTGGGGTGGGGCGGTCGCGGCGCATCAACTGGAGGGCGGCTGGCAGGAAGGCGGAAAGGGAATCAGCGTGGCCGATGTGATGACCGCAGGCGCGCACGGCGTCGCGCGGGAAATCACCGACGGCGTGCTGCCAGGCAAAAATTATCCCAATCACCACGCCATTGACTTTTACCGCCGCTACAAAGAGGACATAAAGCTGTTCGCGGAAATGGGCTTCAGGTGTTTCCGCACGTCCATTGCCTGGACACGTATTTTTCCACAGGGAGACGAAACCCAGCCCAATGAAGCGGGGTTGCAATTTTATGACGACCTCTTTGACGAGTGTCTGAAATATGGCATTGAACCGGTGATCACCTTGTCGCATTTCGAGATGCCGTACCATCTGGTGACGGAATACGGCGGCTGGCGCAACCGTAAGCTCATCGACTTTTTCGTGCGCTTTGCGAAGGTGGCGTTTACGCGCTATCAGCATAAAGTGAAATACTGGATGACGTTTAACGAGATTAACAACCAGGCGAATTATCATGAAGACTTCGCGCCGTTTACTAACTCCGGATTGAAATACCAGCCGGGCGAAGATCGCGAACCGATAATGTACCAGGCGGCGCACTACGAGTTGGTCGCCAGTGCGCTGGCGGTGAAAGCCGCCCGCGAAATCAACCCGGCGCTACAGGTCGGCTGCATGATCGCCATGTGCCCCATATACCCGCTGACCTGTGCGCCGGACGACATGATGATGGCGATGAACGCCATGCACCGCCGCTACTGGTTTACCGACGTCCACGTACGCGGTAAATACCCGCAGCACATCCTTAATTATTTCGAACGGCGCGGCTTCGCGCTGGATATCACCGACGCCGATCGCGCCGCGTTGTCTGAGGGCTGCGTTGATTACATTGGCTTTAGCTATTACATGTCGTTTACCACCAAAGCGACGGAGGATAATCCACAGCTTGACTATGACGAAACGAAGCATTTGGTCGCCAACCCCTACGTGCAGAAGTCGGACTGGGGGTGGCAGATCGATCCCGTCGGCCTGCGCTATTCGTTGAACTGGTTCTGGGACCACTATCAGCTGCCGCTGTTTATCGTTGAGAACGGCTTCGGCGCCATTGACGTTCAGCAGCCTGACGGATCGGTGGACGACAGTTACCGTATTGACTACCTGGCCGCGCACATCCGCGAAATGAAAAAAGCGGTGGTGGAGGATGGCGTGGATCTGATGGGGTACACGCCATGGGGATGCATCGATCTGGTTTCCGCTGGCACGGGCGAAATGAAAAAACGCTATGGCTTCATCTACGTCGACAAAAATAATGACGGGAGCGGCACATTGGCCCGGCAGCCTAAAAAATCTTTCGCATGGTATCAGCAGGTGATTAAAAGCAACGGTGAAACGCTCTGATTTCAGCGACTTGACCCGCCGCCCCGCGCAGAATGCGGGGCGTGTTTTATACTCATCAGCCAAAGGTAAATAACTTTGCTTGATCCAGGTCATGCATACGTTATGTTGCGCCCAGGAGGAAAAGCGGTATAATCCGGCGATTTTTTTGTGGTTGCCACTCGTCTGAGGAAAGGAGAAGAGTATGAAGATCGTGGAAGTCAAACACCCACTCGTCAAACACAAGCTGGGTCTGATGCGTGAAAACGACATCAGCACCAAACGCTTTCGTGAACTCGCCTCGGAAGTAGGCAGTCTGCTGACCTACGAAGCGACTGCGGGCCTGGAAACCGAAAAGGTGACCATTGAAGGCTGGAATGGCCCGGTTGAAGTCGACCAGATTAAAGGGAAAAAAATTACCGTCGTGCCTATCCTGCGCGCAGGTCTGGGGATGATGGAAGGGGTACTGGAAAACGTACCAAGCGCGCGTATCAGCGTGGTCGGGATGTACCGCAACGAAGAAACCCTGGAGCCGGTTCCTTATTTCCAGAAGCTGGTGTCCAACATCGACGAGCGTATGGCGCTGATCGTTGATCCGATGCTGGCGACCGGAGGTTCCGTTATCGCCACCATCGATCTGCTGAAAAAAGCCGGTTGCAGCAGCATCAAGGTGCTGGTGCTGGTTGCCGCGCCGGAAGGCATTGCCGCGCTGGAAAAAGCGCACCCGGACGTGGAACTGTACACCGCGTCGATCGACCAGGGATTGAACGAGCACGGATACATTATTCCGGGGCTTGGCGATGCCGGTGATAAGATCTTTGGGACGAAATAAGTGAATCATTAAATATCAGCCGACTTTAAGAGTCGGCTTTTTTTTGAATAAAACAACTCAACTGCTAATAACAAAACACACAGAGGAAAACACTATGACGCGCCGTGCTATCGGGGTAAGTGAAAGACCGCCGCTTTTACAGACAATCCCGCTTAGTTTGCAACACCTGTTCGCCATGTTTGGCGCAACCGTGCTGGTGCCCGTTCTGTTTCATATTAACCCGGCCACCGTTCTGCTGTTTAACGGCATTGGTACGCTGCTGTATTTGTTTATCTGTAAAGGGAAAATCCCGGCTTATTTAGGGTCGAGCTTTGCCTTTATCTCCCCGGTGCTGCTCCTGCTGCCGTTAGGCTATGAGGTGGCGCTGGGCGGCTTTATTATGTGCGGCGTGCTGTTCTGCCTGGTCTCTTTCATCGTGAAGAAGGCAGGCACTGGCTGGCTGGACGTGATGTTTCCTCCTGCTGCGATGGGCGCCATTGTTGCCGTTATCGGTCTGGAACTGGCGGGGGTCGCTGCTGGCATGGCCGGACTGCTGCCGGCGGAAGGTCAGTCCGCGGATGCGAAGACCATTATTATCTCCATGGTGACGCTGGCGGTGACCGTGTTCGGTTCTGTACTGTTCCGCGGCTTTATGGCGATTATCCCGATCCTCATTGGCGTACTGGCGGGCTATGCGCTTTCCTTCGCGATGGGCGTTGTCGATACCACACCGATCGCCGAGGCGCACTGGTTTGCGCTGCCGACATTCTACACCCCGCGTTTCGAGTGGTTCGCTATTCTGACCATTCTGCCAGCGGCGCTGGTGGTGATTGCTGAACACGTCGGGCACCTGGTGGTTACGGCGAATATCGTTAAAAAAGATCTGGTACGCGATCCGGGTTTGCATCGCTCCATGTTCGCTAACGGTTTATCAACGTTGATCTCCGGCTTCTTCGGCTCTACACCGAACACCACCTACGGCGAAAATATTGGCGTCATGGCAATTACCCGCGTGTACAGCACCTGGGTGATTGGCGGCGCGGCGATCTTCGCTATCCTGCTCTCCTGCGTAGGCAAACTCGCAGCGGCTATCCAGATCATTCCGCTACCGGTGATGGGTGGGGTATCCCTGTTGCTGTATGGGGTGATCGGCGCGTCCGGTATCCGCGTGCTGATTGAATCGAAGGTGGATTACAACAAAGCGCAGAACCTGATCCTGACCTCCGTCATTCTGATCATTGGCGTCAGCGGCGCGAAGGTTCACATTGGCGCCGCTGAACTGAAAGGCATGGCGCTGGCCACCATCGTCGGGATTGGCCTGAGTCTGATCTTCAAGTTAATCTCAGTATTGCGTCCGGAAGAAGTGGTACTGGATGCGAAAGACGCGGATACGCCGCAGCAGTAACGCAGAAACCGGGCAGGGACGCTGCCCGGTTCTATCACAGCGGAATTCTGTGTTAAACTCATCGCGATTTAATGAAATCTGGGTTGAGGTATCTCTGAACACACCGGCACAGCTCTCCTTGCCACTTTATCTTCCTGACGACGAAACTTTCGCAAGTTTCTGGCCGGGGGATAACGCCTCTTTACTGGCCGCACTGCAAAACGTGTTGCGTCAGGAGCATAGCGGATACATTTATCTCTGGTCGCGTGAAGGCGCGGGCCGCAGTCATTTATTGCATGCCGCCTGCGCGGAACTGTCGCAGCGCGGCGACGCGGTCGGCTATGTGCCGCTGGACAAGCGCACCTGGTTTGTTCCGGAGGTGCTCGACGGGATGGAACAGCTTTCGCTGGTCTGTATCGACAACATCGAATGTGTCGCCGGCGATGCGCTGTGGGAAATGGCGATTTTCAATCTCTACAACCGCATCCTCGAGTCTGGAAAAACGCGTCTGCTGATTACCGGCGATCGTCCGCCACGTCAGCTTAATCTCGGCTTGCCCGATCTGGCCTCGCGGCTGGACTGGGGGCAAATTTACAAGCTTCAGCCTCTGTCGGATGAAGACAAACTTCAGGCGCTTCAGCTGCGCGCCCGGCTACGTGGCTTTGAGCTACCCGAAGACGTTGGGCGCTTTTTGCTTAAACGGCTGGATCGCGAAATGCGTACGCTGTTTATGACGCTGGACCAGCTCGATCATGCCTCGATTACCGCCCAGCGTAAGCTGACGATTCCGTTCGTCAAAGAGATCCTCAAGCTTTAACCGCAGACTGCTCTGGGTCTGTCTGATGTAATTCTGCTTCGCTGACGCCCGTCACGGTGAGAATGAGTGGCAGGTCGAGCCCGTTTTTCAGCATCTCTTTTGCGATACGTAACGCCGCGAGCTTTTGCCCTTCTTCAAAGCCTTCGTTTCTCAGATATTCTGCCAGCGTCATAATTGTGTCCTTATATTCGGTTGGTTGGTTTGCCAGTGTCTGGAAAAAAGCGCGTTGATTTTCTACTTTTCCATTTTTTGATATGTAAAGCAATACTGTTTTAAGCTGCTCGTGGGTGATGTTGTTTTGATTGATTAATATTACTAATTTATCTATTAATTCATTTAAATCGCGCAAGCGAATATGTTTTTGCACTATTTCCAGAATCGCCATTCGTCGATGCTGCATAATTTCATCATCGGGAATGATGGTAATATCGACTAAAGGAAAGGCGTGATTATAGAAATTTTCAGCCAGCGACGGCAGCGCAAACGCATCCAGCCAGCGCATTGAGTATGGATAAGGGCTAACCAGACCGTGATAGAACAGAACCGGGATCACCAGCGGTAATGTGTCGTGTCCGGCGTCAAGGTGACGTTGCATGGCGGCAATGGCATAGCGCATCAGGCGAAACGCCATGTGCCGGTCGGGAGAGCTCTGATGTTCAATTAACGCGTAAATATAACCGTTACCTGCGCGCGTCTTTAATGAGTAAAGAATATCCGAATAATAGGCGCGCATCGTCTCCTCAATAAAACTGGCAGACTCCAGACGAAGCGTACTGAGGTCACAAAGTTTATGCAGCGCACGGGGTAAATGACTCTCCAAAAAATCACGCGCGGTTTCGGGATGGGATAGAAATTGTTTAAACACGGCATCATGCGGTGTCGAGGTGTTCTTTTTATTCATGGCATCCTTTTCCTTCTTTAATGAATAGTCCGCAATCTAGCAGAAAGAAAAATAAAGAAGAGAAAGAAGCGGCAAGGATGCGAGTAGCCTCGGAAAATTATTGAGAGCCAAATAATAGAAAAGCGCCGCAATCGATACTGAGGCGGCGCATGGGCGGTTAGCGGACGATGTCCAGCACCTGCTCTGGCGGTCGTCCGATTCGTGCCTGGCCGTTCGCCACCACAATCGGGCGCTCCATCAGTTTGGGATTTTCTACCATCGCCTGAATCAGTTGCGCCTCCGTCAGATTGCTGTCTGCCAGATTGAGCGCTTTGTAGAGATCGTCTTTCTGGCGCATCAGTTCGCGGGCGCTGGTCATGCCCAGCATTTTCAGCAGTTGACGCAGTGTTGCCGCATCGGCGGGGGTGTCGAGATAAAGCACCACTTCCGGCTCCACGCCGTTGGACTGCAGCAGGCTCAGCGTTTCGCGACTCTTGGAACAACGCGGATTATGGTAGATTTTTACCGCTTCTGACATGACTTCTCCTTGTATCGCTATCCGGGCAAAGGACAGATAATTACATTTTGGTGTAAGGCTTAAAGCGTTCTTGCAGCTGACGCAACTGGTCGATACGGGCATCGTAACGCGCCTGCTGCTGGCTGCCCAGCTTCGCCTGTGAGCTGGCGCTGCTGAGTAATGAGATCGCCTGATCGAGACGGCCCGCCAGCGCGTAGCCTTCCGCGCGGGCCGCAAGCTCTTGATCGCGATGATTCAGCGCAGCTTGCGCCTGGGCAAGAAGATCCCAGCCATTGCTGTCGTCTTTATAATTAAACGTATAGCGGTTGAGGATCGTTGCGGCTTCCTGCGCCTGTCCACCCTGCAGCAGCGCGTTCGCGAGGTTAAGCTGCAGGACAGGGTTCACCCGCAAATCGCGCGCATTTTTCAGACGCGCGATCGCGTCATGGGTTTTCTTCTGTCCGAGGTCGATGTCGGTGGCCAGATCCAGATACCAGGCGTTCCCCGGCTCCGCCGATAACAGCGGCTGGAGCGCTTTGCGCGCTTCATCATATTTACTGCCTTCCATTGCCTGAAGCGCCCGGCCATATTGCGCGGCGCGCTGCTGGCGGACGTTGCCTTTCGCCAGTTCATCCAGCAGATCGCTGGTTAACTGGTTGCGTCCGGAATTATACATTCCCAGGGTTCGCACTTTCGCTAAATAGAACGCTTCCGATGATTGCACCACGACCGGACGCATCTGGTTTGCCCGGTTACGGGCGTCAGAAAGTCGGCTTTCCGGCAGGGGGTGGGTTAACAGGATTTCCGGCGGACGGGAGGAGTAGCGCGCCTGGTCGAGCAGTTTTTCCAGGAATGTCGGCATAGCCTGTGGATCGAATCCGGCACGCTGAAGCACCTGGATCCCTATACGGTCGGCTTCCTGTTCGTTCTGCTGGGTAAAGCTGATCATTCCCTGACGTGTGCCCGCCAGCGTCCCGGTGAGCGCCGCCATCCCCGCCTGCGGGCTGGCCATTGCTAACAATATGGAGCCCAGTGCGCCAACCCAGGTGAGCGGCGCGCTGCGTTTTTGATCTTCCATCGCCCGCGCCAGGTGGCGTTGGGTAACGTGGGAAATTTCGTGCGCCATGACCGAGGCGAGTTGGCTTTCGTTATCAGAGTAGCGAAACAGCGCGGCGTGCAGCACGACGTTACCGCCGAAGAAGGCGAATGCGTTGATTTCGTCGTTATTTATCAAAAAGAAATGGAAGGGCGTTTTGACCGAGTCGGCATGGGAAACCAGGCGCATCCCGAGTCCGTTAATGTACTGAACCAACAACGGGTCGTTAATCAACGGCGCGCTGCCGCGCAGCTGGCGCACATAATAATCGCCCATCTGCAATTCCTGCCCGATGGAAAGGGTGCTTGCAGCCGACGTTCCCATGTCCGGCAATGAGTCCGCAGCGTCTGCGAACGCGGGCGCCGCCTGACCGAGGGTCAGTGCGGCAATGAGGGTAGCCACCAGGTTTTTCTTAAACTGCCTGAACATAACCTCTGTCCTGTTTTCTTTGAGATAGTCATTTGACCGATGCCGGGCAGTATCGTTCCCGCTCTGCCTGCAAGGGCAGTGTAGCGGTGAAACCTGCGGATGAATACCCTGCACAAATGACTTTTCAGTTTCCTGAATCAGTCATAAAAAGCGAAGTCTTTTTTGTGACATTTCGATACAATTCGGGATCGCAATCCCGCTAATGAGGTTCAGGGAAGGTTTTATGCTCGAAATGTTGATGCAATGGTATCGCCGTCGCTTTAGCGACCCGGAGGCGATTGCTTTGCTGGTGATCCTGGTTGCCGGGTTCGGCATCCTTTTCTTTTTTAGCGGATTACTGGCTCCGCTGCTGGTGTCTATCGTGCTGGCTTATTTACTCGAGTGGCCGACCGTCCGCCTGGAGAAGATCGGCTGTTCACGCCGCTGGGCGACGTCGATTGTGCTGGTACTGTTTGTAGGCATTTTACTGCTTATGGCGTTTGTGGTGATGCCGGTGGCCTGGCAGCAGGGGATATACCTGATCCGCGACATGCCCGGCATGTTGAATAAACTCTCTGATTTCGCCGCGACATTGCCGCGTCGTTATCCTGCGTTAATGGACGCGGGCATCATTGACGCCATGGCGGAAAACATGCGTACCCGCATGCTGACGATGGGCGATTCCGTAGTGAAATACTCACTGGCGTCTCTGGTTGGCCTGCTGACCCTGGCGGTTTATCTGGTGCTGGTGCCGCTGATGGTGTTTTTCCTGCTGAAGGACAAAGAGCAGATGCTGAATGCGGTGCGCCGGGTGCTACCGCGCAACCGTGGGCTGGCGGGGCAGGTCTGGAAAGAGATGAATCAGCAAATTACCAACTACATCCGCGGTAAAGTGCTGGAAATGGTGGTGGTGGGTGTGGCGACCTGGCTGGGCTTCCTGCTGTTTGGCCTGAACTATTCGCTGCTGCTGGCGGTGCTGGTCGGCTTTTCGGTTCTTATCCCCTATATCGGCGCCTTCGTGGTGACGATCCCGGTAGTGGGCGTGGCGCTGTTTCAGTTTGGTCTGGGGACCGAGTTTTGGAGCTGTTTCGCGGTTTATTTGATCATCCAGGCGCTTGACGGCAACCTGCTGGTGCCGGTTTTGTTCTCTGAAGCGGTGAATCTGCACCCGTTGGTGATCATTCTCTCCGTGGTCATTTTTGGCGGCCTGTGGGGTTTCTGGGGCGTCTTCTTCGCGATTCCGTTAGCGACTTTAATTAAAGCCGTGGTCCATGCCTGGCCTGATGCGCAGCGCGTTGACGCAGCGTAACTCTTTTCATCCGGTAACGTTCTGTTACCGGATTGCTTCTCCCCCTCTAAATGTTTTCTGAATATACCGCCACGCTGTCGTTTTTCTTCCTTTTTGTCTTTAACGTGACCCGGGTGATGAATTTTTGTCACGCATGGAAAAGACCGACAGGAGAAAAAAATGGGTCACAACACACACACGCAACAGAAACCGGGGTGGGGCGGTTATCTCGCCTTTTTCATTACGATTCTCTTTTTTTCAGGGATGTTTGCGAAAAGCACGGAATGGTGGCGGGTTTTCGATTTTACCGTGCTCAACGGCACGTTTGGTCAGATCAACGCGGCGGGAGATAAAGCCCTCTCGTTTCGCGGGATCGGTGGAACGGGAGCAAAAGACGGATTTCTTTTCGCCCTCGAACTCGCGCCGTCGGTCATTCTGTCGTTAGGGATTATTTCGGTGACGGAAGGGCTGGGTGGCCTGCGCGCCGCCCAACAGTTGATGACGCCCGTTCTGCGTCCTTTACTGGGGATTCCAGGGATTTGCTCGCTGGCGTTGATTGCGAACCTGCAAAATACCGACGCTGCGGCAGGGATGACCAAAGAAATGGCGGAAGAGGGGCTCATTACCGGGCAGGAGCGCGCGATTTTCGCCACCTGGCAAACCAGCGGTAGCGCCTGCATAACCAATTATTTTTCCTCTGGCGCAGCGCTGTTCACCATGATTACCGTGCCGGTCATTACCCCGCTGGCGGTGATTCTGGTCTTTAAGTTTGTCGGCGCGAATCTGCTAAGGCTGTGGATATCGCTGCTGGAAAATCGTCGTCTGCAACGGGAGGCCTGAGATGAGTACGCAGGTACGTAAAAATGTCATGGATATGTTTATCGAGGGCGCGCGGCGCGGTTTTACCATCGCCACTACCAGCCTTCTTCCCAACGTGGTGATGGCGTTTGTCATTATCCAGGCGCTGACGGTGACAGGACTGCTTGATATCGTTGGCCGCGTCTGCGAGCCGGTGATGGCGCTCTGGGGCTTGCCAGGCGAGTCTGCCACCGTACTGCTGGCTGCGGTAATGAGCATGGGCGGTGGCGTAGGCGTTTGTGCGAGCCTGGTGGTGGCGGGATCGCTGACGGGGCATGACGCGACCGTCCTTTTACCTGCGATCTACCTGATGGGCAACCCGGTACAAAACGTCGGACGCTGTCTCGGGACAGCGGGTGTCGATCCGCGGTATTATCCGCACATCATCGCCGTGTGCGTGATTAACGCGCTGGTGTCGATCTGGGTCATGCAACTTATTGTTTAACAAGGAAGGTTATGAACTGTTCAATTCTGAACCTGACGCTGTTTCAGCGTGGACATGTCTACGCCCCTGACGATCTTGGCGTACAGGATATTCTCGTCGCCAGCGGCAAAATCGTGGCGATTGCTCCCACTATCGCGCCGGGCGATTTTCCTGGCTGCCAGTGTATTGATCTGGCAGGCGCCGTTGTCTGCCCGGGTTTTATCGACCAGCATGTGCACCTGATTGGCGGCGGTGGCGAAGCGGGGCCTCATACCCGCACGCCGGAAGTGCGTTTGTCGCGGCTGGTGGAGGCCGGGATCACGTCCGTAGTCGGGTTACTGGGGACTGATGGGATAACCCGCCATCCGGAGTCGCTCCTCGCGAAGACCCGCGCGCTGGAAACGGAAGGTATCAGCGCGTGGATGCTCACCGGCGCCTACTCGCTGCCCTCTCCGACCCTCACCGGCAGCGTCGATCGTGACGTGGCGCTGATCGATAAGGTCATTGGGGTGAAGTGCGCGATTTCCGATCACCGCTCGTCTGCCCCGGACGCCGCCGCGCTGGCTAATATGGCCGCACAGGCGCGCGTCGGCGGACTACTGGGGCAGAAAGCGGGCGTGAGCGTGTTTCATATGGGCAGTAGCCCCAGGATGCTCGAGCCGTTGTATGAGATCCTCGCGAATGCCGATGTGCCCATCACAAAACTCCTGCCAACACATGTTAACCGCGCCGAGTCGCTGTTCCATGCGGCGCTGGATTATGCGCACGACGGTGGCTATATCGACATCACCAGCAGCATTGATGAGCCTGTTGATCCCGCCACGGCGATCGTTACCGCCCTACAGAATGATGTTCCGTTGTCGCGTCTCACCCTCAGTTCAGACGGTAACGGCAGCCAGCCGGAGTTTGATGAAAACGGCAATCTGATCGGCATCGGCGTGGCGGGATTCGACTCGCTGGCACAGACGCTGCGCCAGTTAGTCACTATTCATCATCTGCCGCTGGAGCAGGCGTTGTGCCCGCTTACGCGTACGGTGGCCGAATTCCTGGGCCTTGCCCATAAAGGCCGGTTAGCGGTCGGATGCGACGCTGATATTCTGGTGCTTAATGAAGCGCTGGAAGTGACACATCTGTGGGCGAAAGGCAAAGTCATGGTGCGGGACAAAAAAGCGTGCGTAAAAGGCACGTTTGAGTAAAACGCGTGGCAGCCGGCCTACAAAAGATAGCCTGTAGGCCGGTAACGGTCAGGCGTTTTCTTTCAGCCAGTTCAGCACGACATCGTGGTGATTGCTGGTTTTGAAGTCGTCGAAAACGTGTTCAACTTTACCGTCTGCGTCGATCAAAAAGCTGATGCGGTGAATACCGTCATAGGTTTTCCCCATAAAGGATTTCTCACCCCAGACGCCAAACTGTTCGCAAACCTGGTGATCTTCGTCAGACAGCAGGGTAAAGTTCAGCAGTTCTTTTTCGGCAAAACGGGAAAGTTTTTCGGGTTTGTCGGTGCTGATACCCAGCACATCCACGCCCGCCTTTTTCAACTCATCCATGTTATCGCGTAGGCCGCAGGCCTGAACGGTACAGCCCGGCGTCATGGCTTTCGGATAGAAATAGACCAGAACACGCTGTCCCTGGAAGTCGGTCAAATTTACTTGTTCCCCGTCTTGATCCGGCAAGCTAAATTTCGGTGCGATGTCACCGGCTTTCAGTGGATTCATTACTTAACTCCATCCTGTTCATCATGTTGTGAATAATTAACAACGTTAATACTGCCTTGTGCATTGAGTTCTGTACATAGGGCTTTAAACGCCTGCTCGATATTTTCCGCATCGTGTGATGCCGGGCTGTGCGCCGTAATCTGCACGTGCAACTGCGCAGGCGTTTCATTTTCAGCGGGTTGCGTGCGCGAAACCAGTTCCGCAATGTTCATTTGATGGCTATCAAACAGGGCTGTAAAACGCTCAATTAAATGAGGTGAATCCGGCACATCGACCTGAACCCATACTGTGGCGGGCATCGGCGGACGAGGACGGGCAGTGGTGCGCTTCATCACTATCAATAAATCCAGCTCTGCGCCTTTTAACGGCAAGGTCGATTCGATCAGGGTGATGGCATTCCAGCTACCGGACAGCAGCATGATAAACGTAAACTCCTCACCCAGCATGGCCAGTCGGCTGTCTTCAATATTGCAGCCACAACTGCTCACATGACGGGTGATCGTGTTCACAATTCCCGGGCGATCGGCACCCAGCGCAGTAATAACCAAATAATGTTGCGATGAAGGTGTCAAACCTGTTCTTCCTTTGATAGGTGGGGTAATCATAAGGAAAGCATAAAAAAAACCGGCATACAACAACCAGAAGGGCTCTGGTCACTTGCTTTTATTACCGTACCAAACGTACCATTGAGACACTTGTTTGCACAGAGGATGGCCCATGTTCACGGGAAGTATTGTCGCGCTTGTTACGCCGATGGATGAGAAAGGTAATGTCTGCCGGTCAAGCCTGAAAAAACTGATTGATTATCATGTCGCCAGCGGCACCTCGGCGATCGTTTCTGTGGGTACCACCGGCGAATCCGCTACGCTGAGCCATGATGAACATGGCGACGTGGTGATGATGACCCTGGAGTTAGCCGATGGCCGTATCCCGGTGATTGCCGGAACGGGCGCCAATGCGACCGCAGAAGCCATTAGTCTGACGCAGCGTTTCAATGACAGCGGAATTGTCGGCTGCCTGACGGTGACGCCGTATTATAACCGTCCGACGCAGGAAGGGTTGTTCCAGCATTTCAAAGCCATCGCGGAACATACTGACCTGCCACAAATTCTGTATAATGTGCCATCCCGTACCGGCTGCGATATGCTGCCGGAAACCGTAGGCCGTCTGGCGGAATTGAAAAATATTGTCGCCATTAAAGAGGCCACGGGGAACTTAAGTCGCGTTCATCAGATCAAAGAGCGGGTTTCTGACGATTTTCTGCTGCTTAGCGGCGACGATGCGACCGCGATGGACTTTATGCAGTTAGGCGGTCATGGCGTAATCTCCGTTACCTCTAACGTCGCCGCGCGCGACATGGCGGAAATGTGCAAGCTGGCGGCGGAAGGGCGTTTTGCCGAGGCGCGGGCGATCAACCAGCGTCTGATGCCGTTACACAACAAACTGTTTGTCGAACCCAACCCGATCCCAGTGAAATGGGCATGTAAGGCGTTGGGCCTTGTGGCGACCGATACGCTGCGCCTGCCAATGACGCCGATCACGGACCAAGGTCGTGACATCGTCGAAGCGGCGCTCAAGCACGCCGGTTTGCTGTAAAGTTTAGGGAGATTTGATGGCTTACTCAGTACAAAAGTCGCGCCTGGCCAGGGTTGCGGGTGTTTCGCTTGTTTTGCTGCTCGCTGCCTGTAGTTCTGATTCGCGCTACAAGCGCCAGGTGAGCGGTGATGAATCCTATCTGGATGCCGCGCCGCTTGCTGAACTCCATGCTCCAGCAGGTATGATTCTGCCGGTGACCACGGGTGACTATAACATTCCGGTGACCAACGGCAGCGGCGCTGTCGGTAAAGCGCTGGACATCCGTCCGCCTGCTCAGCCGCTGGCGCTGGTTAGCGGGGCGCGTACCCAGTTTGCTGGCGATACCGCAACGCTGCTGGTGGAAAACGGACGCGGTAATACGCTGTGGCCGCAGGTCGTTAGCGTGATTCAGTCTAAAAACTACACGATTGAAAAGCGTGACGACGCCAGCCAGACCCTGACAACCGACTGGGTTGAATGGAACCGTCTTGATGAAGACCAGCAGTACCGTGGCCGTTATCAGATTTCGGTGAAACCGCAGGGCTATCAGCAGGCGGTGATGGTGAAACTGGTTAACCTGGAACAGGCGGGTAAGCCGGTTGCTGACGCCGCTTCACTGCAACGTTACAGCGCGGAAATGATGAACGTTATTTCCGCGGGTCTTGATAAGACCGCGAATGACGCCGCGAACGCCGCGCAGAACCGCTCCGCCGCTACTATGGATGTGCAGAGCGCCGCAGATGAGACCGGTTTACCGATGCTGGTCGTGCGTGGTCCGTTCAACGTTGTCTGGCAGCGTCTGCCCGCCGCGCTGGAGAAGGCAGGCATGAAGGTAACCGACAGCACCCGCTCTCAGGGCAGCATGGCGGTGACGTACAAACCGCTGTCTGATAGCGACTGGCGTGAGCTGGGCGCAAGCGATCCGGGCCTGGCGTCCGGCGACTATAAGCTGCAGGTCGGTGACTTAGACAACCGCAGCAGCATGCAGTTTATCGATCCGAAGGGGCATACCCTGACGCAGAGCCAGAACGACGCGCTGGTGGCCGTCTTCCAGGCAGCGTTTAGCAAGTAAAAATACAGGGCTGGAGAAATCCGGCCCTTTTTATTTTCGTGCTACGCAAACGTGTGCGTGGCATAATGTTTCCCGTTTCGACTACAAATTCACACCCAGGAGTATTGAAGATGCAAAAGCAAGCTGAGTTGTATCGTGGTAAAGCGAAGACCGTATACAGCACGGAAAACCCGGATCTGTTGGTGCTCGAATTCCGCAATGATACGTCAGCAGGGGATGGCGCGCGCATTGAACAGTTTGATCGTAAGGGCATGGTGAACAACAAGTTCAACCACTTTATCATGACCAAACTGGCAGAGGCCGGTATCCCGACGCAAATGGAGCGCCTGCTCTCAGACACCGAATGTCTGGTAAAAAAACTGGATATGGTGCCGGTAGAGTGCGTGGTGCGTAACCGTGCTGCTGGCTCTCTGGTCAAACGCCTGGGTATTGAAGAAGGCATCGAACTGAATCCGCCACTGTTCGATCTGTTTCTGAAAAATGATGCGATGCACGATCCGATGGTGAACGATTCTTACTGCGAAACCTTCGGCTGGGTGAGCAAAGAGAACCTGGCGCGCATGAAAGAGTTGACCTACAAAGCCAATGACGTGCTGAAGAAGTTGTTTGATGACGCAGGTCTGATCCTTGTCGACTTCAAGCTGGAGTTTGGTCTGTACAAAGGTGAAGTGGTGCTCGGTGATGAATTCTCGCCGGACGGCAGCCGTCTGTGGGATAAAGAGACCCTCGACAAGATGGACAAGGACCGTTTCCGTCAGAGCCTGGGCGGCCTGATTGAAGCCTACGAAACCGTTGCGCGTCGTCTGGGCGTGAATCTCGACTAACAGACCCGGCGGGCCGGGGCTTTTTCTCCGGCTCGCTTGCGCTTTCCAGTGGTAATCTTGTGCTGAACCGCCTACGATCATCATCATAATGAATAGAGAGATGAGGTGATTATGCGCTGGCAAGGGCGACGTGAAAGTGACAATGTGGAAGACCGACGCAGCCGTTCTGGCGGCGGCCCGTCTCTGGGCGGTCCGGGTTTTCGTTTGCCGAGCGGAAAAGGCGGTCTGGTTCTGCTGATTGTCGTTCTGGTCGCAGGCTATTATGGGGTCGACCTGACGGGCTTAATGACCGGACAGCCGGTTTCGCAGCAACAATCTTCACGCTCCATCAGTCCAAACGACGATGAAGCGGCCAAGTTTACCTCCGTGATTCTGGCGACAACGGAAGACACCTGGGGGCAGCAGTTTGAAAAAATGGGGCGTACCTACCAGCAGCCTAAGCTGGTGATGTACCGCGGCGCTACGCGCACCGGATGCGGCACCGGGCAGTCCATTATGGGACCGTTCTACTGTCCGGCGGACGGTACGGTCTATATCGATCTTTCCTTCTATGACGAAATGAAAAACAAGCTGGGCGCGGACGGCGATTTCGCCCAGGGCTACGTTATTGCGCACGAAGTCGGTCACCATATCCAGAAACTGTTAGGCATTGAGCCAAAAGTTCGCCAGCTGCAGCAAAATGCCTCGCAGACGGAAGTTAACCGTCTTTCCGTGAGAATGGAACTGCAGGCTGACTGCTTTGCGGGCGTCTGGGGTCACAACATGCAGCAGCAGGGCGTACTGGAGGCTGGCGATTTGCAAGAAGCGCTGAATGCCGCCGAAGCCATTGGCGACGATCGTCTGCAGCAACAAAGCCAGGGACGCGTGGTGCCGGACAGCTTCACTCACGGCACGTCTGAACAGCGCTACACCTGGTTTAAACGCGGTTTCGACAGCGGCGATCCGGCGCAATGTAATACCTTCGGCAAAGCGCTCTGATTGCAGAGGCAGGGATGTCCGACGTTATGACGCTGAATGCGCTCACCGCGCAGCTGGCGCGCGAGGGGATCCGCCGCCTGCTGGTGCTGAGCGGCGAGAATGACTGGTGTCGGGAACAGGCGTTGCGCCTGCGGGCACAGCTTCCCGGCGACTGGCTCTGGGTTTCGGACGATGCGCCCTCGGCGCCCTGCTGTTCGCCGCAGGCGCTGCAAACCCTGCTGGGTCGAGAATTTCGTCATGCGGTTTTTGATGTGCGTCAGGGGCTGGATGCGGCGGCGTTCGCAGCCTTAAGCGGTACGCTGCGCGCGGGAAGCTGGCTGGTCCTGTTGGTTCCGCCGCTGGCGCGTTGGTCCACGCAACCGGATGCGGATTCGCTTCGCTGGAGCGACTGCGCTCAGCCCATCCCGACGCCCAATTTTGTTCGCCATTTCTGCCATGTCCTCCTCTCTGACGGGGAGACGCTATGCTGGCAGCAACATCAGCCGTTTACCGTCCCGCATTTTCCGCAGCGTCCTGCGTGGCAGCCTGCCAGCGGTGAGCCGTTGCCGGAACAAGCCGCCCTTCTGGCGAAACTGTCAACGATGCCGGAAGGCATTGCCGCCGCGATCGCCGCCCGCGGTCGCGGCAAGTCCGCCCTGGCGGGCCAGCTGATTGCGCGTATTGCCGGGACGGCGATCGTCACCGCGCCTGCGAAAGCGGCAACGGACGTGCTGGCGCAGTTTGCTGGCGATAAATTCTGCTTTTACTCACCGGATGCGCTGCTGGCAGCCGACGTACGCGCCGACTGGCTGATCGTGGACGAAGCGGCCGCGATCCCCGCGCCGCTCCTGCACCGCCTTGTATCGCGTTTCCCCCGCGTCTTATTGACCACCACCGTTCAGGGCTACGAAGGCACCGGACGCGGATTTTTGCTTAAGTTTTGCGCCCGTTTTCCGACGCTTCAACGCTTCGAACTCCAGCACCCCGTTCGCTGGGCCAAAGGGTGCCCGCTGGAGAAAACCGTCAGCGACGCGCTGGTATTTGACGATGACGATTTTGCCACTTTGCCGCAGGGTGACGTAACCATCACCCCTTTTGAGCAAAAAAGCTGGCGAACGCGCCCGGCGCTACCGCTGGCGGCTTACCGGCTACTTTCCGGTGCGCACTATCGCACCTCGCCGTTGGACCTGCGCCGGATGATGGATGCGCCGGGGCAGCATTTTTTTCAGGCAAGCTGCGCCGGACAAACCGTTGGCGCGCTATGGCTGGTGGATGAAGGCGGGCTGAGCGGTGAACTCAGCCAGGCCGTCTGGGCGGGTTACCGTCGGCCTCGCGGAAATCTCGTGGCGCAGTCGCTGGCGGCGCACGGCGGCGATCCGCTGGCCGCCACGCTGACCGGTCGTCGTGTCAGCCGGATAGCCATACATCCCGGTCGGCAGGGGGAGGGTATTGGTCAGCAACTGATTGCCCAGGCCCATGATGCCCCCTGTGACTACCTTTCCGTTAGCTTTGGCTACACGCCGCTGCTTTGGCGTTTCTGGCAGCGCTGCGGCTTCATTCTGGTCCGCATGGGGAATCACAAAGAAGCCAGCAGCGGCTGTTACGCCGCGATGGCGATACTGCCGTTAACGGCGGCTGGAAAACGACTCGCGAATGAGGAACATGGGCGTTTACGCCGCGATGCGGAAGTCCTTAGTCAATGGAATGGCGAGACGATTCCGGTAGACCCCCTCAAAACGTCTACGCTTAATGAAGATGACTGGCGCGCCCTGTCTGGTTTTGCCTTTGCTCACCGGCCATTGCTCACCTCGCTTGGCTGTCTGAACCGCCTGTTGGCCTCCTGTACGCTGCCACTCCCGGCGCTACGGGGCGGCATACAGGATCGACATAGTGACGCGCAGTTGTGCGGCGCACTGAGACTTTCCGGGCGCAAAGCGTTATTGAGGCAACAACGGGACGAGGCGGCGCAGGCGCTTGCCGCGTTAGAGGATGAACGTTGCCGGCAGTACCGCGATCGCATTGTGCAATGGCAATTTTTTCACTAACTCCTTCAATTTTCTGGCATGGTCATTGCGATTGGGGGGCGTAGAATTGACACCCTAAGCTAAGGAGAATGCCATGAAACATGATCATTTTGTTGTTCAACGTCCGGGTAAACCTGCGCAGCAGCTGTTGCTCTTGTTTCATGGCGTTGGAGATAATCCGGTCGCAATGGGCGAGATCGGCTCATGGTTTGCACCCGTCTTTCCGGACGCGCTGGTGGTGAGCGTGGGCGGCATCGAGCCGAGCGGCACAGCGTCGGGACGGCAATGGTTCTCGGTGGACGGGGTGACCGAGGAAAATCGCCAGGCGCGGATAAATGCCGTGATGCCTGCCTTTATTGACACTGTGCGCGAGTGGCAACAGCAGAGCGGCGTTGGAGCTAACGCTACGGCGCTGATCGGTTTTTCGCAGGGGGCGATCATGGCGCTTGAAAGCATCAAGGCTGAGCCAGGCCTGGCTTCCCGCGTGATTGCGTTCAATGGCCGCTACGCCAGCTTGCCGGAAACGGCAACCACCGCGACGACTATCCATCTGATTCATGGCGGTGAAGATCGGGTAATTGAGCTTTCCCATGCGGTGGCGGCGCAAGACGCGCTGCAACGTGCGGGCGGCGACGTGACGCTGGATATTGTGGACGATCTGGGACATGCGATAGACGATCGCAGCATGCAGTTTGCGCTCGACCATTTACGCTACACCGTGCCGAAGCACTATTTTGATGAAGCACTCAGCGGCGGGACGCCAAAGGATGACGATATCATCGAGATGATGTAAGTCGGAAGCATAGTCAGGAGCGGAAAAAAGCGAAACGATGTTTTCCGCCTGGGCGATGAAATGGCCGGAAGGCAACGTCGCCTTTTCCGGCCCCTTTCAGTCCATAATGGGGTTATTTCTTCGGTTGGTCTTTCTTCGGCCAGTCGTCCTCATCATCCCACTTATCGTTGAAATCACGATGCGGGGGAAGCTCCGGCTTGTTGGCGAGAAATTTTTTATGGTCGACGCGCTTGAGATCTTTTATCACGTTCAGCAGTACGCCTACCAGAAACACCAGTACCAGAATCCACCAATATTTAGCCAGCCAGTCCATGCGCTTTACCTCTTAACGGAACATCGTCAGGAGACGAGTTGTTCCATGATACGTTGATACATACGGGCAAGCAGTTGCAGATCGGCGGCGTTTACACATTCATTGATTTTATGAATCGTGGCATTCACCGGGCCGAGCTCCACCACCTGCGCCCCCATGCGGGCAATAAATCGTCCGTCGGATGTCCCGCCCGTGGTCAGTAACTGCGGTTTAATTTCATTATAGTGCTCAATGGCATTCACCACCGCATCCACCAGCTTCCCGCGCGCCGTCAGGAACGGCTGGCCGGAGAGCCACCAGTCGACGGTATAACGCAACTGATGTTTGTCCAGCAGGGCATGAACCCGCTCTTTGATCATCTCATCGGTCAGCTCAGTGCTGAAGCGGAAGTTAAACTGCACAAACAGCTCGCCGGGGATCACATTGTTGCTGCCGGTTCCCGCCTGGATATTGGCGATCTGCATACTGGTGGCCGGGAAGAAATCATTGCCCCGATCCCATTCAATGCCCACCAGTTCGTTGAGCATCGGCGCGGCGCGGTGCACCGGGTTATCCGCCAGATGCGGATAGGCCACGTGTCCTTGCACGCCATGAATCGTCAGGTTACAGGTCAGAGAACCGCGGCGGCCGTTTTTGACGACGTCGCCTACCACTTCGGTGCTCGACGGCTCGCCCACCAGACAATAGTCGAGGCGCTCATTGCGCGCCATCAGCGCTTCCACCACCTTGACGGTGCCGTTCTTCGCGCTGGCTTCTTCATCGGAGGTGATCAGAAACGCCAGGCGTCCTTTGTGGTTGGGATGCTGCGCAACGAAACGTTCTGCCGCCACCACCATGGCCGCCAGCGAACCTTTCATATCCGCCGCGCCGCGACCAAACAACATACCGTCACGAATTGTCGGTTCGAAGGGCGGGTTGATCCAGCGGTCGGCATCACCCGCAGGCACTACATCGGTGTGACCGGCAAACGCTAACGTCTCGCCCTGACCGCGCCATGCCCAAAAATTCTGTGTATCCGCAAAATCCATACGCTCAACGGTAAAACCGATGGCGCGCAGGCGTTCAATCATCAACGCCTGACATCCCGCATCGTCCGGGCTAAGGGAAGGGCGGCGAATAAGCTGCTGTGTCAGCTCAATAACCGGGCACGACATAGACTACACCTCGTCAAAAAACTGCTGATAACTGGATTCACTAAAACCCAGCAGCATAGGCTTCCCGGGCGCGCAGAGCAATGGGCGTTTGATGATTGCCGGCATTTCCAGCATTAACGCGGTGGCTGCTGCGGCATCGGTAATGGCATTGCGTGTGGCTTCATCGAGTTTTCGCCAGGTGGTGCCGCGAGTATTCAACAATGCTTCCCAGCCCAGTTCTTCGATAAACGTAGTAAGTAGCGCGGGATCCAGGCCGTCTACGCGGTAGTCATGAAAGCGATAATCCCGGTTTTGCGCCTCCAGCCAGCGGCGGGCTTTTTTAATGGTATCGCAGTTTTTGATGCCGTAAAGGGTAATCATTTGCATCCTTATTATCGTAAACTGATTTTTTAATCAGTAATAATGTTGTGACTGATAATATGATTCGTCATGTAATGGTGATCAGAAAATATATCATTGTTGAAGGAGTGTGAATAATAATTCTCCTGATCTGCGCCGGATCGATGTTTATCGCGATTCGGAATTTACCTCTTGCATCCGGCTGTTTTTTAATCAAAATAAACGCTGCCGATAATAAGGTATGATTGTTTCAAAATATTGCAGTAAGTCACATAAAATTTATGGGTTCAGCGCCATGATGCTTACATCACTTCACGGTCTCCCCGGAGGATGTAATCACAGCAATCGGCTAATTTAACTTCACCCGGCGTGAAGGTGTTTTGTAGAATACCCATAATAAGAAGCAGAGGTCGTTATGATTGAACGTGAACTGGGGAACTGGAAAGACTTTATCGAAGTTATGCTTCGTAAATAAAATTCTGGAAAGGCATCCAAATAACAGAACAGATCGTGTGAGACGCATCACACTGAAAAGGCGACCCGTTGGCAGGTCGCCTTTTTGTTTGTTTATTCCGGACGCGGCTTCAACGGGAAGCGTCGGCGCACCAGCACGAAAAACAGCGGTACGAAGTAGATAGCCAGAATTGTCGCCGAGATCATCCCGCCCATCACGCCGGTACCGACCGCATGCTGACCCCCCGAGCCTGCGCCGTTGCTGATCGCCATCGGCAGTACGCCGAAGATAAAGGCCAGCGAGGTCATCAGGATAGGTCGCAAGCGCTGGCGACAGGCATGCAGCGTGGCCTCCAGCAGATCGTGGCCTTTTTCGTTCATCTCATTGGCGAATTCCACAATAAGAATGGCGTTTTTCGCTGACAAGCCAATCACCGTCAACAGTCCCACCTGGAAATAGACATCGTTTTCCAGACCGCGCATCCAGGTGGCGAGCAGGGCGCCAATCACCCCCAGCGGCACCACCAGCATCACCGAGAACGGCACAGACCAGCTTTCATACAGCGCCGCCAGGCACAGGAATACCACCAGTAGCGAAATGGCGTACAGGGCGGGCGCTTGTGCGCCGGACAGCCGTTCCTGATACGACATCGCGGTCCACTCAAGCCCAAATCCGGTTGGAAGCTGGCGTACCAGCGACTCCATCACGTCCATCGCCGTACCGGTGCTGACGCCAGGCGCCGCCTCGCCGACGATTTCAACGGCGGAGTAGCCATTATAGCGCTCCAGTCGCGGCGAGCCCGTTTCCCAGCGCGAGGTGGCGAAGGCCGAGAAGGGCACCATGCCGCCGCTGTTGTTGCGCACGTACCACAGATTGATGTCTTCCGGCAGCATACGGTATTTCGCCGCCGCCTGAACATACACCTTTTTTACGCGCCCGCGGTCCATAAAGTCGTTGACGTAGCTCGACCCCCAGGCCGTTTGTAACGTATCGTTGATGTCATCAATAGAGACGCCTAGCGCCTGAGCTTTGCGCTGGTCGATATCGATCTGCAACTGCGGGCTGTCGTCCAGACCGTTGTGGCGTACGCGAGTCAACTGGTTGTCGCTCGCCGCAAGCCGCAACAACTGGTCGCGCGCGGCCATCAGGGCATCGTGACCGGCCCCGGCGTGATCCTGCAACTCCATGTCGAAACCCGCAGAGCTGCCCAGGCCGCTGATAGCCGGCGGGCTGCTGGCAAACACCCGCGCCTCTTTAATCTGGTTAAACGCTTTGGTCGCGCGTTCGATAATGGCAAACGATGTGCCGGTCGTGGTGTTGCGCTCGTCCCAGTCTTTTAAACGAATAAACATTCGCGCCACGTTCTGACCGTTGCCGCCGGGGCCGGAGCCGACGGTGGCAAACACGGACTGGACGTTCTCTTTTTCGTGGGTAAAGAAGTATTTTTCGACCTGCTGTACCACTTTCAGGGTTTGTTGCTGCGTGGAACCGCTCGGCAACTGCACCGAGGTGATGAACATCCCACGATCCTCGAGCGGCAGGAAGGAGGTCGGCAGACGCAGAAACAGCACCACCATTCCCCCGAGCAGCAGCACGTAAATCAACATCCAGCGCAGGCTGCGGTGAAGGATCTTCGCCACGCCTTTTTCGTAGCGCTCGGCGTTACGGTTAAAGGTGCGGTTAAACCAGCCAAAGAAGCCAGTCTGCCCGTGATGCTCCCCTTTATGCAGCGGTTTTAGCAGCGTGGCGCACAGGGCAGGGGTGAGGATCATCGCCACCAGCACCGACAGCACCATCGCCGCGACAATCGTAATGGAGAACTGGCGGTAGATTGCCCCGGTCGTGCCGCCGAAGAATGCCATTGGCACAAATACCGCCGAGAGCACCATCGCGATACCGACCAGCGCCCCCTGAATTTGTCCCATCGACTTACGCGTCGCTTCGCGCGGGGAAAGTCCCTCTTCGCTCATGATGCGTTCGACGTTCTCCACCACCACAATGGCATCATCGACCAGCAGACCGATAGCCAGCACCATCGCGAACATCGTCAGGGTGTTGATACTGTAGCCAAAGGCGTAAAGTACCGAGAAGGTCCCCATCAACACCACCGGTACGGCGATAGTGGGGATCAGTGTGGCGCGGAAATTTTGCAGGAACAGATACATCACGAGGAACACCAGCGCGATGGCCTCCAGCAGCGTTTTCACCACATCTTCGATTGAGGCCTTCACGAAGGAGGTGGTTTCATAGGCGACCTTGTATTCCAGCCCGTGGGGAAAATACTGCGCCAGTTCATCCAGCCGCGCGAGCACCTGGGTCGCTGTCGCCATTTCATTCGCGCCAGAGGCCAGTTTTACCCCCAGCCCGGAGGCCGCATGGCCGTTAAAGCGGCTGAGATAATCATACTTTTCCGCCCCCATTTCGACGGTGGCGACGTCTCCCAGCGTCACTTCCGAGCCATCCTGATTCACCCGCAGCGTAATGGCGCGGAACTGTTCGGGGGTTTGCAGTAGCGACTGGGCGTTAATGGTGGCGTTCAGCGCCTGAGTATCAATGGAAGGCGTACCGCCAAGCTGACCCACCGCAATCTGCGCGTTTTGCGATTCAATGGCGTCGGTCACATCTTTCGCGGTCATCTGGTAGCTGTTGAGTTTGGCGGGATCCAGCCAGATACGCATTGAATATGGCGAACCGTAAGCATCAATATCGCCCACGCCGTTAACCCGGCTTAGCGGGTCCTGGATATTACTGGCGACGTAGTCCGCGATGTCCTGCTTATCCATTGAGCCGTCGGTGGAGACGAAGGCGATAGTCAGAATGTTGGTGTCCCCGGTTTTACGCACGGTTACGCCCTGATTCTGCACCGCCTGCGGCAGCTTACGCATGGCCGACTGCAGCTGGTTTTGCACCTGCTGAACCGCCTCATCCGGATCGGTTCCGGCGACAAAGCTCAGCGTCACCGAGGCCTGGCCGGTCCCGCTGCTTTGTGATGACATGTACATCAAATTGTCGAGGCCGGTCATGTTCTGCTCAATGACCTGGGTAACGGTGTTCTCAAGCGTTTGCGCGGATGCGCCCGGATAGTTAGCGGTGATGCGCACGTTAGGCGGCGCAAGGTCCGGATACTGCTCAATAGGCAAAGAAAAAATAGCCAGGGTTCCTGTCAGGCACAACAGGATAGCCAGCACCCAGGCAAAAATGGGGCGATCGATAAAGAAATTCGCCATCAGAAAGAGGACCTCATTTTTCTTGATAACTTATCGGTGTGATGTGCTTCACTGTAGCGGCAAGGCACAAACCAAACGTGGAGAAAAAAAGGAGATAATGTAAATTATCATGCCTCTTTGCGGCGTTTGTCAGCTTCCTGCGCGCTTACGTCCGGTTTTGTGAAATTCTACGTCAGATGTGCGGTATCGTCTTGCGAATCTGTCGAACGAAAGCTAATGCTCACTAACGTGCCGCCGCCGGACGGTTGAGAAAAACTCAGCGTGCCGCCAAGCCGTTCCGCACGTTCCCTCATAATATTCAGGCCGTAATGCCCTGCCGGTTCATCCGGTTCGCCAATGCCCACGCCGTTATCGCGAATATAGACCGTATGATCGCCATCCGGCGCGGTCACGCAGCTGACGGCGATTTCACTGGCATTCGCGTGCTTCATCGCGTTAAGGACCGCTTCGCGAATAATTTGCAGTAAATGCACCTGCATCTGCGCGTCAAGCGCCAGCGTCGGCAGGCGGCAGTCCAGCGTCAGTTTCGCGGGCGTCTGAGCTTGCAGGGTTTCCAGCATCTCATGCAGCGCGGAGGGGAGATCGGCCTGCTGCAGCGTCAGGCGGAAGGTCGTCAGCAGTTCGCGTAACTGGCGGTATGCATCATTCAGCGCCCGGGAGAAGTCATCCATGATTGACTGCGCAGGGGCGTTATCTTCCGGAATCGAACGCTTCAGCAGCGTCAGTTGGATGCGCAAATAAGAGAGCACCTGCGCAAGCGAGTCGTGCAGTTCGCGGGCGATAGTGGCTCGTTCCTCCATCAACAACAGCTGCTGGAAATGCTTTTGCGCCTGGTTAAAGTACAAGCCGCGCCCAAGCATCGTTGAGACGCTGTTCAACAGGGGGATTGCGCTGTTCACGTTCTGGCTCTGCCAGTGCAGTTCACCGTAAACAGTGTCCTGCATCGTGACCGGCAGGATCTGCATCGGCAATTCGGCTTGTTTTTCGCCTTCGCTGATGCGCCAGTTCTCGCCAACGGTCAGTTCCAGAAACTGGGCGGCTTCGTTTTCGCGCACAATTTGCAGGATATGACGAAAACAGTGAACGTCAATCTGGCTGGTATTCAGCGCTTGCGAACACTGGTAAAGCACCTCAAGGCGACGTCTGGACTCGTGCAGGTCGCGGGTTTTTTCCTCCACGCTGGCTTCAAGCGAACGGTACAACTTGTGCAGCTCGCTCGACATCTGGTTGAAGGTTTTCGCCAGCAACCCCAGTTCGTTCGGCAGGTGGGTTTCCAGCGGAGGGGAATCGAACTGGCCGTGTTCAATACGCTGGCTGGCCATCACCAACTGACTTAACGGACGTACTACCTGATGGCGAATACGTCGCAGGGTGAAAAAAACAAGGGTAAAGATACCGATGCCGCCCGCCAGCGACGTGCCGACAACCAGCATGACCTTGCGTTCGGCGTAGTGCTGTAACGCCAATACGAACAGATCGATCTTATCGACATAGGCATTAATGTTGGCCTGATACCAGGGTAAATCGCCGTCAATCAGCCGCTTATTCATCTCCAGCCAGTTGGCGTGCAGTTGCCCGTAGCGGCTTTTTACCGCCTGCGGCACGTACCAGGCGTTCAGATTGCTGAGGGCGGGAGAGTTCAACGCCTGCTGGAAAAGCTGGCGATGGGCGGTCAACTGCGAACTACGGCTTTGCAGATCGTAACCCAGCCGGTAGCTCTGCATGCGCAGCGAACCGGCGACGTTAATCGCCTCGGCATCGCGCAGGCTGCTCGCCAGCGTTAACAGCGCTACGCCGGTGGACAGAATCGACAGCAGAACAATGTAAAAAAAGGCCCGGGCCAGGCTGGCCGAGACGGGACGTTTGACGATCACTGGCGTGAGTTCCTTTAACCGTGTTCAGGATGAAACGCAGTTTCATTGAAGCTGAAATAAATTGATCTGCTTCAGGTTCTGTAGAAATAGTTGTGCTTCCTGGGCAGATGAACATTGCCGACGCCCTGCTTAGTCGGTAATAACACGTAAAGAATAAGGTTTTTACAACCAAAAAAGAAGGTCGCCATGAACCGTTTTATTATGGCCAACAGCCAACAGTGCCTGGGATGCCATGCCTGCGAAGTGGCTTGCGTTATGGCCCACAATGATGAGCAACACGTCCTGAGTCAACAACATTACCGGCCCCGGATCGCGGTCATCAAACACCAGCATCAGCGCAGTGCCGTCACCTGTCACCACTGCGAGGATGCTCCTTGCGCCCGCAGTTGCCCGAACGGCGCCATCAGCCATATTAACGATAGCGTACAGGTCAATGCGCAAAAATGTATTGGCTGTAAATCCTGCGTGGTGGCATGCCCGTTTGGCGCGATGCAGATTGTCCTGACGCCGGTCGCGAAAGATCAGGTTAACGCGACCGCCCACAAGTGCGATCTTTGCGCAGGGCGCGAAAACGGACCGGCCTGCGTGGAAAACTGCCCGGCGGACGCGCTGCAACTGGTGACGGAAGGGAGCTTAGCCCGCCTGGCGAAAGCGCGACGACTGCGTACCGCGCGCCAGGAAATCCAGCCCTGGCATGCGGAAACAGGAGGACAAACGTCGCCGGGTATCAGCAAAATCGAGCAGATGCGCGCCACGCCTGCGCGCGGTGAGCCGGATAAGCTGGCCATTGACGCGCGCAAAACCGGCTTTGATGAAATCTACCTGCCGTTTCGCAGCGCTCAGGCAAAGCAGGAAGCGTCGCGCTGCCTGAAATGCGGCGAGCACAGCATTTGTGAGTGGACCTGCCCGTTGCACAATCACATTCCGCAGTGGATTGAACGGGTGAAGGCTGGCGACATTGATGCGGCGGTAGAACTCTCTCATCAAACCAATTGTTTGCCGGAAATCACCGGGCGTGTTTGTCCTCAGGATCGTCTCTGTGAAGGGGCCTGTACGGTGCGGGACGAATATGGCGCGGTGACCATTGGCAATATTGAACGTTACATATCCGATCGCGCGCTGGCAAACGGCTGGCGACCGGACCTCAGCGACGTACGGCAAAGTGATAAACGGGTGGCGATTATCGGCGCGGGTCCGGCGGGCCTGGCCTGTGCGGACGTGCTGGCGCGTCACGGCATCAGCGCCACGGTTTTCGACAGGCATCCGGAGATCGGCGGGCTGCTGACCTTCGGCATTCCGGCGTTTAAACTCGACAAATCGCTGCTGGCGCGCCGCCGGGAAATCTTCAGCGCAATGGGCATTCATTTCGAGCTGAACTGCGAAGTAGGACGCGACGTCAGGCTGGAGACGCTACTGGACGAATACGACGCGGTGTTTGTCGGCGTAGGGACCTACCGTTCGATGAAAGCCGACTTACCTAACGAAGATGCGCCGGGCGTGTATGACGCGTTGCCGTTCCTTATTGCCAACACCAAACAGCTGATGGGGCTGGATGAACACCCGGATGAACCGTACATCAATACCGCCGGGTTAAACGTCGTGGTGCTTGGCGGGGGAGATACGGCCATGGACTGCGTGCGTACCGCGCTGCGTCACGGCGCAAGCAAAGTGACCTGCGCCTACCGTCGCGACGAAGCCAATATGCCCGGCTCGAAGAAAGAGGTGAAGAACGCGCGCGAAGAGGGGGCTAATTTTGAATTTAACGTTCAGCCTGTTGAGCTGGAACTGAATGCCGAAGGCCGGGTTTGCGGCGTGCGCTTCCTGCGTACCGAGCTTGGCGAGCCGGACGCCCAGGGCCGCCGCCGTCCGGTACCCATCGCCGGCAGCGAGTTTGTGATGCCCGCGGACGCGGTGATCATGGCGTTTGGTTTTCATCCGCACGGCATGCCGTGGCTGGAAACCCACGGCGTGAAGGTGGATAGCTGGGGACGCATAGCGGCAAACGTTGAAAGCGCCTACCGCTACCAGACCACTAACCCGAAAATCTTCGCCGGTGGTGATGCGGTACGCGGCGCAGATCTGGTGGTGACCGCGATGGCCGAAGGGCGTCATGCCGCGCAGGGAATTATCGACTGGCTGGGGGAATAGTCCCTGTGCCTGATGGGGTGTGGTTAAGCAGGCGTCGACTTCGCACTCCTGATGTCGGATAAGACGCTCAGCGTCGTCCGGCATCGCACATAATTCAGCGTAATCCCACGCAGACAAATCCGGATCCGCGGCGTAGTATGTTTTCTCACCTTACGCTGTGGAGCCGGTATGTCGCAAAAAATTACCCTCGTTAAAGACAAAATCCTTTCTGATAACTATTTCATCCTGCGCAATATCACCTACGATCTGACCCGCTCAAGCGGCGAGGTGATTCGTCACAAGCGCGAAGTGTACGACCGCGGCAACGGCGCGACCATTCTGCTGTATAACGCTGAGAAAAAAACGGTGGTGCTGATCCGTCAGTTCCGCGTCGCGACCTGGGTTAACGGCAATGAAAGCGGACAGCTCATTGAAACCTGCGCCGGACTGCTCGACAACGACGAGCCGGAAGCCTGTATCCGCAAAGAGGCCATTGAAGAAACCGGCTATGCCGTCGGCGAAGTGCGTAAATTATTTGAGCTGTATATGTCCCCCGGCGGCGTCACGGAACTGATCCATTTCTTTATTGCTGAGTACAGTGACAGCCAGCGCGCAAATGCGGGCGGCGGCGTCGAAGATGAAGAGATCGACGTGCTGGAGCTTCCCTTTACCCGGGCGCTGGAGATGATTAAAACGGGCGAGATACGAGACGGTAAGACCGTGTTATTGCTTAACTATTTGCATTCTTCGCATTTAATGGATTGATAATTAAAGGTTATATTTCTTTACGAATTATTGACGCAATCCGATAAATCCGATTGAGGATGGCTAACTGCGCAACGAAGATACGACCTGTTGCTCGTTTGACTTCTGGGGTTATCACCGTCCATGCGCTATCGCGTCATTTTCCTTTTCCTGCTCGGCCTGCTTCCGGGTCGACTGTTATGGGCGGCCCCGGCGCAGCAGGCCTTTTCTGACTGGCAGGTGACCTGTAATAACCAAAACTTCTGCATTGCGCGTAATACCGGTGACCATGGCGGTCTGGTGATGACCCTCAGCCGTAGCGCAGGCGCACATACTGACGCCGTTTTGCGTATCGATCTTGGCGGCTTAAAAACGCCAGAAGGCGAAAAAGAGATCGCGCCGCGACTGCTGCTTGACGGTCATCCTCTGGCCCTGAACGGCCAGCGCTGGCGCGTCACGGCGTGGCATCTCATGACTGACGATACGACGACCATAAGCGAGTTTCTGCAGACGATTCAGGAAAGCGACGCGATTACCCTGCGTAAAGGCAGTCAGCGCATTTCATTAACCGGGCTGAAGGCCGCGCTGCTGTTTATTGACGCGCAGCAAAAGCGCGTGGGAAGCGAAACGGCGTGGATTGATAAAGGCGACGATCCCCCCCTCAGCGTGCCGCCCGCGCCCGCACTGAAAGGCGTGGCGGTAGTTAACCCCACGCCCACGCCGCTGTCCCTTGAAGAACGAAACGATCTGCTCGATTACGGTAACTGGCGAATGAACGGTATTCGCTGTTCGCTTGATCCGTCGCGCCGGGATGTCCGCGTCACTGCGCTCACCGATGATAAAGCCCTGATGATGATTGCCTGTGAAGCCGGCGCGTGGAACACCGTCGATCTGGCGTGGGTTGTGTCGCGCAAAAAACCGTTGGCTTCCCACGCTGTTCGTCTGCGTCTGCCGTTTAAAAACGGGTCGGGGGGCAATGACATGGAGTTGATGAACGCCAGTTTTGATGAGAAATCCCGCGAGTTGATAACTCTGGCGAAGGGGCGGGGAATGACTGATTGCGGTATTCAGACCCGCTGGCGCTTTGACGGTCAACGTTTTCGCCTGGTGCGTTACGCGGAAGAACCGAGCTGCGATGGCTGGCATGGGCCAGATGCCTGGCCCACGCTGTGGATTACGCGCTAAGGTGAAGACAGATATCAGGCCTTCAACACTTTCTGCGCCTTCGCAACGATATTCTCGACCGTAAAGCCAAAGTACGGGAACAGCTTGTCGGCAGGCGCCGATTCCCCGTAACCCGTCATACCGACAATTGCGCCTTTCAGGCCGACGTATTTGTACCAGTAATCGGCAATACCGGCTTCGACCGCCACGCGCGCCGTCACGTTTGACGGCAGCACCGACTCACGGTATGCCTCGTCCTGGGCATCAAAAATGTCCGTTGAAGGCAATGAAACCACCCGCACGTTACGTCCTTCGCCGGTCAGCTTTTCCGCCGCCTGCAGCGTAATTTCCATCTCCGAACCGGTGGCGATCAGAATGATGTCCGGCTTGCCGCCGCTGTCTTTTAGCACGTAGCCGCCGCGGGCAATCTCTTTTACCTGCTCCGGCGTACGCTCGACCTGCGCCAGATTCTGACGTGACAGGATAAGCGCCGTTGGACCGTTATGACGTTCCACCGCCAGCTTCCAGCCGACCGCCGCCTCAACCTGATCGCATGGTCGCCAGGTGCTGAAGTTCGGCGTCAGGCGCAGGCTCGCCAGTTGTTCCACCGCCTGGTGGGTCGGGCCATCTTCCCCCAGGCCAATGGAGTCATGGGTATACACCATGATCTGCCGCGCCTTCATCAGCGCCGCCATGCGCGCGGCGTTTCGCGCATACTCGACAAACATCAGGAAGGTAGCGGTGTAGGGGACAAATCCGCCGTGATGAGCAATGCCGTTGGCGATGGCGGTCATGCCGAATTCGCGCACGCCGTAATGGATATAATTTCCCGCCGGGTCCTCTTTCAGCGAGGTGGAGCCTTTCCAGATGGTCAGGTTGCTGGGCGCCAGATCCGCCGAGCCGCCAAGCAGTTCCGGCAGCAGCGGTCCATAAACATTGAGCGTGTTTTGCGAGGCTTTGCGGGTGGCGATTTTCGCCGGATTCGCCTGCAGGTCGTTGATGAATTTCTGCGTCGTCTCTTCCCAGGCTTCCGGCAGGCCGCCGCTCATCCGGCGGCTAAACTCGGCGGCAAGATCCGGATACGCCTTCTCATAGGCGGCAAATTTTTCTTTCCAGCGCTGTTGCGCTTTTTCGCCTTTCTCACGGGCATCCCAGGCGCGATAAATCTCTTTTGGGATCTCAAACGGCGGATGGCGCCAGCCCAGCTTCTGGCGGGTCAGCGCGACTTCTTCTTCGCCCAGCGCTGCGCCGTGCGACTCCTCTTTACCTGCTTTGTTCGGTGAGCCAAAACCAATAACCGTACGGCAGATAATCAGCGACGGCTTGTCCTTCACGCTCTGGGCTTCCTGAATCGCTTTCTTCACCGCTTCGGGATCGTGGCCGTCTATTTCATGCACCACATGCCAGTGGTAGGCTTCAAACCGTTTAGCCGTGTCATCGGTAAACCAGCCTTCGGTTTCGCCATCAATGGAAATGCCGTTGTGATCGTAAAAGCCGATCAGTTTGCCGAGACCCAGCGTGCCCGCCAGCGAACACACTTCGTGTGAAATCCCTTCCATCAGACAGCCGTCGCCCATAAACACATATGTGAAGTGGTCGACGATCTCATGATCCGGCTGGTTGAACTGTGCGGCGAGAGTGCGTTCCGCAATGGCCAGGCCGACGGCGTTCGCCAGCCCCTGACCCAACGGGCCGGTGGTGGTTTCTACACCCGGCGTATAACCGATTTCCGGATGGCCCGGCGTTTTGGAGTGTAGCTGGCGGAAGTTTTTTAACTCCTCCAGCGGCAGGTCGTAGCCGGACAGGTGCAGCAGGCTGTAGAGCAGCATCGAGGCATGACCGTTAGAGAGAATAAAGCGGTCACGGTCGTACCAGGTGGGATCGGTCGGATTATGGTTGAGAAAATCGTTCCATAGCACTTCGGCAATATCGGCCATCCCCATCGGGGCGCCGGGATGGCCGGAATTGGCTTTCTGCACGGCATCCATACTGAGCGCGCGAATGGCGTTGGCAAGTTCTTTACGGGACATATTTCTCTCCGTGGCAGTGTTTAAAGTTTGGCAGCGAGCAGGTCTTCCAGTTTGCGCTGGTCGACGGCGAACTGGCGGATGCCGTCAGACAGCTTCTCAACCGCCATTGCGTCCTGGTTATGTTCCCAGCGGAATTCGGCTTCGCTCATCGGCGTCGGACGATGGAAGGTTTGCGAAGAGGGCACCAGCTTGCGAATGACCGGTTCTTCTTTTTCCTGCAGCTGTTTCAGCAGGTCAGGGGAGATGGTCAGGCGGTCGCAGCCTGTCAGCGCCAGAATCTGTTCGGTACGGCGGAAGCTGGCCCCCATGACGATGGTTTCATAGCGGTGCTGCTTGTAGTAGTCATAGATGTTCCGCACGGATTTCACCCCCGGATCTTCATCCACTACATACGGATCCATCGGACTGCGCGCCTGATACCAGTCATAGATGCGCCCGACAAAGGGGGAGATCAGATATACGCCCGCTTCAGCGCAGGCGCGGGCCTGGGCGAAAGAGAACAGCAGCGTCAGGTTGCAGTTGATGCCTTCTTTTTCTAACGCTTCCGCCGCGCGAATGCCTTCCCAGGTGGAGGCCAGCTTGATCAAAATGCGTGATTTTTCGATGCCCTGCTGCTGGTACAGGTCGACCAGATGACGTGCTTTCTCGATGCTTTTTTGTTTATCGAACGAGAGGCGGGCATCGACTTCGGTCGATACGCGACCGGGGATGCTTTTCAGAATTTCCGCACCAAAATTGACCGCCAGCTTATCGCAGGCTTCCGCGACCTGCTGCTCCTGGGTTTTACCGCGTTTTTTACCCCATTCGAGGGCGTCGTCGATCAGGTGGCTGTAATGGTCAAGACCCGCCGCTTTCAGCAGCAGAGAAGGGTTGGTGGTGGCATCCTGGGGCTGATAATGGCGAATCGACTCAATGTCGCCGCTGTCCGCCACGACAGTAGTGAATTGTTTGATGCCGTCTAACTGGTTCATAGGAAATACTCCTTGAAAAGTAAAGTGTTAGGTGAGTGCGTTAATTCACACTTCTGGAAAATTCATGAACTGCATAACAAAAAAGCATAGCAGACAGGCATGGTATTGCTGGCGCAACCGGGTAACATGGTTGTTATGAGTTGATTACAATTTCATTATTTTGAGTCGTAAGAGTTTGGCGACCTTCAAAGTTTGCGCCCCGCACAGCGGTGATAATGTGCGGCGCACCAGGCTGTTGCGTCTCATTTTTTGATCGTTACGTGAAAAGGAACAACAAGATGGATGACCAGTTAAAACAAAGCGCGCTTGATTTCCACGAATTCCCTGTCCCCGGTAAGATCCAGGTCTCTCCAACCAAGCCTCTGGCGACACAGCGCGATCTGGCGCTGGCCTACTCGCCGGGCGTCGCGGCCCCTTGTCTGGAAATTGAAAAAGATCCGCTGGCGGCCTACAAATACACTGCGCGCGGCAACCTCGTCGCGGTGATCTCTAACGGTACGGCAGTGCTCGGCTTAGGCAATATCGGCGCGCTGGCCGGTAAGCCGGTGATGGAAGGCAAAGGCGTACTGTTCAAAAAATTTGCCGGTATCGACGTGTTCGATATCGAAGTCGACGAGCTGGATCCGGATAAATTTATCAACGTGGTGGCCGCGCTGGAACCGACTTTCGGCGGCATCAATCTCGAAGACATTAAAGCGCCGGAATGTTTCTATATTGAACAACAGCTGCGTGAACGGATGAACATTCCAGTGTTCCATGACGATCAGCACGGAACCGCCATTATCAGCACAGCCGCTATTCTGAACGGCCTGCGGGTGGTGGAAAAGAACATCTCCGATGTGCGAATGGTCGTTTCCGGCGCGGGCGCGGCGGCTATCGCATGTATGAACCTGCTAGTGGCGCTGGGGATGCAAAAACACAATATTGTGGTCTGCGACTCGAAAGGCGTGATCTACAAAGGTCGCGAGCCGAACATGGCGGAAACCAAAGCGGCCTATGCGGTGGATGATGACGGCAAACGCACGCTGGATGATGTCATTGACGGCGCGGACATCTTCCTCGGCTGCTCCGGCCCGAAAGTGCTGACCCAGGAGATGGTCAAGAAAATGGCCCGTGCGCCAATGATTCTGGCGCTGGCGAACCCGGAACCGGAAATCCTGCCGCCGCTGGCGAAAGAGGTTCGCCCGGACGCGATTATCTGTACAGGACGCTCGGATTATCCGAATCAGGTAAACAATGTCCTGTGCTTCCCGTTCATTTTCCGCGGCGCGCTGGACGTTGGCGCCACCGCAATCAACGAAGAGATGAAGCTGGCGGCGGTACATGCGATAGCCGAACTGGCCCACGCCGAGCAGAGCGAAGTGGTGGCCTCGGCCTATGGCGATCAGGATCTGAGTTTCGGGCCGGAATACATCATTCCGAAACCGTTCGATCCGCGTTTAATCGTTAAAATCGCCCCGGCCGTAGCGAAAGCGGCGATGGATTCCGGCGTGGCGAAACGGCCCATCGCCGACTTTGACGTCTATGTCGATAAGCTGACCGAATTTGTCTATAAAACCAACCTGTTTATGAAGCCGATCTTTTCCCAGGCGCGCAAAGAGCCGAAGCGCGTGGTGCTGCCGGAAGGGGAAGAGGCGCGCGTGCTGCATGCCACCCAGGAGTTAGTGACCCTGGGACTGGCGAAGCCCATCCTGATTGGCCGTCCGGGCGTGATCGAGATGCGCATCCAGAAACTGGGATTACAGATCAAAGCGGGCGTTGATTTTGAGATCGTCAACAACGAATCCGATCCGCGTTTCAAAGAGTACTGGAGCGAGTATTACCAGATCATGAAGCGCCGTGGGATCACCCAGGAGCAGGCGCAACGGGCGATGATCGGCAATCATACGGCCATTGGCGCGATCATGGTGCAGCGCGGTGAAGCCGATGCGATGATCTGCGGCACTATCGGTGACTACCATGAGCACTTCAGCGTGGTCAAAGAGGTGTTCGGTTACCGTGAAGGCGTGCATGCGGCGGGGGCGATGAACGCGCTGCTGCTGCCGAGCGGTAACACCTTCATTGCCGATACCTATGTCAATGAAGATCCGACGCCGGAAGAGCTGGCGGAGATCACTCTGATGGCGGCGGAGTCGGTGCGTCGCTTTGGTATTGAGCCGAAGGTGGCGCTGCTTTCGCATTCCAACTTTGGGTCATCCAATGCGCCAGCGGCCAGCAAAATGCGCGAAGCGCTGGCGCTGATCAAACAACGGGCTCCGGAACTGATGATCGACGGCGAAATGCACGGTGACGCGGCGCTGGTGGAAAGTATTCGCAATGACCGGATGCCGGACAGTCCGCTGAAAGGTTCCGCCAATATTCTGGTGATGCCGAATATGGAAGCGGCACGTATTAGTTACAACTTACTGCGCGTTTCCAGTTCTGAAGGCGTGACCGTCGGGCCAGTATTAATGGGCGTAGCGAAGCCAGTACATGTATTAACGCCGATCGCCTCTGTGCGGCGGATTGTTAATATGGTGGCGCTGGCAGTCGTCGAAGCACAAACGCAACCGCTGTAATTTCACTTTAATTCATTTCGGCGCGGGTCTCTCCCGCGCTTTTTTATTTCTGCGTAATAGTGATCTCCTTCACCTTTTAAATCACCTTGCCGAATTTTGTTATTTACCCCAGCAAAAAATTGCCACGATAAGACCAGTTTCAACAGGGGCGGTGGCCAATGGATAAAGAACGCATCATTCAGGAATTTGTGCCGGGTAAACAGGTCACGCTGGCGCATCTCATTGCGCATCCAGGTGAAGAACTGGCGAAAAAGATCGGCGTTCCCGAGGCAGGCGCTATCGGCATTATGACGCTGACGCCAGGTGAGACCGCCATGATTGCAGGCGATCTGGCGATGAAAGCCGCCGATGTCCATATCGGCTTTCTCGACCGGTTCAGCGGCGCGCTGGTGATTTATGGAACCGTCGGCGCGGTAGAGGAAGCATTATTGCAAACGGTCAGCGGGCTAGGGCGCTTATTAAATTTTACCCTGTGTGAGCTGACCAAAAGCTAATTCGGAGCCGGTATGAAACGTATTGCGTTTGTGGGGGCGGTAGGCGCGGGAAAAACGACGCTTTTTAACGCGCTGCAGGGAAATTATTCCCTCGCCAGGAAAACGCAGGCCGTGGAATTTAATGCCGACGGCGATATTGACACCCCCGGGGAATATTTCAGCCATCCCCGCTGGTACCACGCCTTAATAACCACGCTGCAGGACGTCGACACGTTGATTTATGTCCATGCGGCAAATGACAGAGAAAGTCGCTTACCTGCCGGGCTGTTAGATATTGGCGCCAGTAAACGACACATTGCGGTGATCAGCAAAACGGACAGGCCGGATGCCGACGTGCCTGCTACGCGGGCGTTACTGCGCGGGATGGGCTTTGCAGAGCCGATTTTTGCCCTCAACAGCCAGGATCCGGGCAGCGTACAGCATCTGGTGGACCATCTGAGTGAGCTTAGCCAAAAGGAGGAAGGGGCAGGTGAAAAAACTCATCACAGCGAATGATATACGTGCGGCTCATGCACGCGGCGAACAGGCGATGTCGGTGGTCCTGCGCGCCAGCATAATCACCCCGGAAGCGCGAGAGGTCGCGGAACTGCTGGGCGTGACGATAACGGAATGCGACGAATCTGCCCCGACGACGAGCTGCGCGGACGCGGGCAAATCCGATACCCAGCGCATTCGTGAAACCATCATAGCGCAGTTGCCGGAAGGGCAGTTCACCGAAAGCCTGGTTTCGCAACTGATGGAGAAAGTGCTGAAAGAAAAACAGTCGCTGGAGCAGGCCGGGATGCAGCCGGGCTTTAAATCCGTTACCGGCAAAGGCGGAATCAAGGTTGTTGACGGCAGCAGCGTGAAGTTTGGTCGTTTTGACGGCGCCGAACCGCACTGCGTGGGCTTAACCGATCTGGTGACTGAGCAGGATGGCAGCAGCATGGCCGCCGGATTTATGCAGTGGGACAACGCTTTCTTCCCGTGGACGCTGAACTACGACGAAATCGACATGGTGCTGGAAGGCGAACTGCATGTGCGTCACGAAGGCGAAACCCTGATCGCCAGAGCCGGGGACGTCATGTTTATCCCTAAAGGCTCCAGCATTGAATTTGGCACGCCGACGACCGTGCGTTTCCTGTACGTAGCGTGGCCTGCGAACTGGCAATCGGTATGAACGACTTCATCACCGAAGCATGGCTCAGAGCGAACCATACGCTCAGCGAGGGTGCGGAGATCCATCTTCCCGCCGACGCCCGCCTGACGCCCTCTGCCCGTGAACTGCTGGAAAGTCGCCGTCTGCGCATCAAATTTCTTGATGAGCAGGGCCGCCTGTTCGTCGACGACGAGCAACAGCAACTGCAGCCGGTGCACGGCCTGACCAGCAGCGACACCCATCCGCAGGCCTGCTGCGAACTGTGCCGCCAACCGGTGAAGGAGAAGCCCGACACGCTGACCCATCTGACGGCGGACAAAATGGTCGCGAAAAGCGATCCGCGCCTGGGTTTTCGCGCCGCGCTGGACAGCACTATCGCGTTGACTGTGTGGCTGCAAACAGAACTGGCGGACCTCTGGCAGCCGTGGCTGGCGGATATTCGTTCGCGGCTTGGCAATATTATGCGCGCCGACGCGATGGACGAGCCGCTGGCGGCGCAGTCGATTGTCGGCCTGAACGAAGACGATCTGCACCGCCTTTCTCATCAGCCGTTGCGCTATCTCGACCACGACCATCTGGTGCCGGAAGCCCGCCACGGGCGCGACGCGGCGCTGCTTAACCTGCTACGCACCAAAGTGCGCGAAACGGAAACCATTGCCGCGCAGGTCTTTATCAACCGCAGTTTTGAGGTTCTGCGACCAGACATCATGCAGGCGCTGAACCGCCTTTCCAGCGCGGTCTACGTGATGATGATTTTGTCCGTCGCGACGCAGCCGCTTACCGTCAGTCAGATCCAACAGCGACTGGGAGGTGAACAATGATCATTGAACGCGCCCGCCAGTTGGCCTTACAGGCGCCTGCCAGGGTGGTGTTTCCGGATGCGTTAGACCCGCGCGTGTTAAAAGCGGCGCACTACCTGCAACAGCAGGGGCTGGCGCGCCCGGTTCTGGTCGCCAGCCCATTCGCTCTGCGTCAGTTTGCGTTGAGCCACCGCGTGGCCCTGGACGGGATTCAGGTCATCGACCCACAAAGCAATCCCGCAATGCGCGAGGATTTTGCCCGCCGTTGGCTGGCAAAAGCAGGCGAAAAAACGCCGACGGATGCGGTGGAAAAACTGAGCGACCCGCTGATGTTTGCCGCAGCGATGGTCAGCGCGGGGCACGCTGATGTGTGCATTGCGGGAAATCTGTCATCGACGGCCAACGTGCTGCGCGCCGGACTACGCATCATCGGCCTTCAGCCTGGCTGCAAAACCTTGTCGTCCATTTTTTTGATGCTGCCGCAGTACGTTGGGCCAGCGTTAGGGTTTGCCGACTGTAGCGTGGTGCCGCAGCCCACGGCGGCGCAACTGGCGGATATCGCCATCGCCAGCGCGGCGTCATGGCGCGCCATTACCAGCGACGAGCCGCGGGTGGCGATGCTGTCGTTTTCCAGCCACGGCAGCGCCCGTCATCCTAACGTCGCTAACGTGCAGCAGGCGACAGAGATCGTGAGGGAACGCGCGCCCCAACTGCAGGTGGACGGTGAACTGCAGTTTGACGCCGCCTTCGTGCCGGAGGTCGCCGCGCAAAAAGCGCCCGACAGTCCGCTGCGGGGCAACGCCAACGTGATGGTCTTTCCGTCGCTGGAGGCGGGCAATATCGGCTACAAAATCGCCCAGCGTCTGGGCGGATACCGCGCTGTCGGGCCGCTGATTCAGGGGCTGGCCGCGCCGCTACATGACCTGTCACGGGGCTGTAGCGTACAGGAAATTATCGAACTGGCGCTGGTGGCTGCGGTGCCGCGCCAGACTGACGCGAGCCGCGTACGCGATTCGCAAACCCTGGTTGTATAAACGGTCCCGTTCTGGACCCCATGAGAGGAAAACACAATGGAAGCTTTAGGAATGATTGAAACCCGGGGCCTGGTTGCACTGATTGAGGCCTCTGATGCGATGGTGAAAGCCGCGCGCGTGAAACTGGTTGGTGTGAAGCAGATTGGTGGTGGTCTGGTGACCGCGATGGTGCGCGGCGACGTCGCGGCGTGCAAAGCGGCAACGGATGCTGGCGCCGCCGCCGCGCAGCGCATTGGCGAGCTGGTCTCCGTACATGTTATCCCACGTCCGCATGGCGATCTGGAAGAAGTCTTCCCGATCAGCTTCAAAGGCGACAGCAACATCTAAGCATGACACGTGGTGCCGGATGGCGCTGTGCTTATCCGGCCTACGGGAGACCACCCACGGCGTTCGGATTGTGTAGGCCGGATAAGGCGCCAGGCGCGGTCATCCGGCAACAAGGAGGCGGGTATGAAACTGGCTGTCGTTACAGGACAAATCGTCTGCACCGTCCGCCATCAGGGACTGGCCCACGACAAGCTGCTGATGGTCGAGATGATTGATGCTGCGGGCAACCCGGACGGGCAGTGCGCTGTCGCTATCGACAGTATCGGCGCGGGAACCGGCGAATGGGTACTGCTGGTCAGCGGCAGCTCGGCGCGTCAGGCGCACCGCAGTGAAGCCTCGCCGGTGGATCTGTGCGTCATTGGCATCGTCGATGAAGTGGTGGCGGGCGGTCAGGTGATTTTCCATAAATAGGACTGAACATCATGAATCAACAGGACATTGAACAGGTGGTAAAAGCGGTGCTGCTGAAAATGAAGGACAGCAGCCATCCGGTGGCCGCCGTTCATGAAATGGGCGTTTTTGCCTCCCTGGATGATGCGGTGGCAGCCGCAAAAATCGCCCAGCAGGGGCTGAAAAGCGTGGCGATGCGCCAGCTTGCGATTCACGCCATTCGTGAGGCGGGCGAAAAACACGCCAGAGAACTGGCGGAGTTTGCCGTCAAAGAAACCGGCATGGGCCGTGTCGAAGATAAAGTGGCTAAAAATATCGCCCAGGCGCGCGGCACGCCGGGTGTGGAATGTCTGTCGCCGCAGGTACTGACCGGTGATAACGGACTGACCCTGATTGAAAACGCGCCGTGGGGCGTGGTGGCCTCGGTGACGCCGTCCACCAACCCGGCGGCGACGGTGATTAATAACGCCATCAGCCTGATTGCTGCCGGCAACAGCGTGGTGTTTGCCCCGCATCCGGCGGCGAAAGGCGTTTCACAGCGCGCCATCACCCTGCTCAACCAGGCGGTGGTGGCGGCGGGCGGCCCGGAGAACCTGCTGGTCACGGTGGCGAATCCGGATATCGAAACCGCCCAACGGCTGTTTAAGTACCCGGGCATCGGCCTGCTGGTGGTCACTGGCGGCGAAGCGGTCGTCGAAGCCGCCCGTAAACACACCAACAAGCGGCTGATTGCCGCAGGGGCCGGTAATCCGCCGGTGGTGGTGGATGAGACCGCCGACCTCGCGCGCGCCGCCGAATCCATCGTGAAAGGCGCGTCCTTTGATAACAACATTATTTGCGCCGACGAGAAGGTACTGATTGTCGTCGACAGCGTTGCCGACGAATTGATGCGTCTGATGGAAGGCCAACAGGCGGTGAAACTGACCGCCGCGCAGGCCGAACAGCTTCAGCCGGTACTGCTGAAAAATATTGATGAACGCGGCAAAGGCACCGTCAGCCGTGACTGGGTGGGCCGTGACGCGGCGAAAATCGCGGCAGCCATTGGTCTGAAGGTTCCTGAGCCAACCCGGCTGCTGTTTGTCGAAACGCCAGCCACACATCCGTTCGCCGTTACCGAACTGATGATGCCGGTGCTGCCGGTCGTACGGGTGGGAAATGTCGATGAGGCGATCGCGTTGGCGGTTGAGCTGGAAGGCGGCTGTCACCATACGGCGGCTATGCACTCGCGCAATATCGACAACATGAACCAGATGGCCAACGCCATTGATACCAGCATTTTCGTCAAAAACGGGCCGTGCATTGCCGGACTGGGGCTGGGCGGTGAAGGCTGGACCACGATGACCATCACTACGCCAACCGGGGAAGGGGTCACCAGCGCGCGTACCTTTGTGCGTCTGCGTCGTTGCGTGCTGGTGGATGCGTTCAGAATCGTTTAAGGGATAAAACATGGCGCACGACGAACAACGCTGGCTGACGCCGCGACTGCAAAAAGCCGCGCAGCTCTGTAATCAGACGCCCGCTGACAGCGAGTCTCCGCTGTGGCTGGGCGTGGATTTGGGCACCTGCGACGTAGTGTCGATGGTCGTCGACGGCGACGCGCAGCCCGTCGCGGTGTGCCTCGACTGGGCTGACGTCGTGCGTGACGGCATCGTCTGGGATTTCTTCGGCGCGGTCACCCTGGTGCGCCGTCATCTCGAGACGCTCGAAAAACGGCTCGGCTGCCGCTTCACCCATGCGGCGACCTCATTCCCGCCGGGCACCGATCCGCGCATTTCAATCAACGTGCTGGAGTCGGCCGGGCTGGAGGTGAGCCACGTGCTGGATGAACCGACTGCAGTGGCGGATCTGCTGCAACTCGATAACGCCGGCGTGGTGGATATCGGCGGCGGCACGACCGGCATCGCCATCGTGAAGCGGGGGGACGTGACCTGGTCCGCCGACGAAGCGACCGGTGGTCATCACATTTCACTGACCCTTGCCGGAAACCGGCGCATCTCGCTGGAGGACGCCGAACAGTACAAGCGCAGCAATGCGCAGGAGATTTGGCCGGTGGTTAAGCCGGTGTACGAAAAAATGGCGGAGATTGTCGCCCGGCACATTGAAGGGCAGGGGATTAACGATCTGTGGCTGGCGGGCGGTTCCTGCATGCAGCCGGGGGTGGGCGAACTGTTTCGCCAGCGTTTCCCGACTTTACAGGTGCATCTGCCCCAACACAGCCTGTTTATGACGCCGCTGGCTATCGCTAACAGCGGGAAAGAGAAAGCGGAGGGAATCTATGCAAGCTGACTTGCAGACGGCGCTCTTTCAGGCATTCGATACCCTGAATCTGCAACGCGTGAAAACCTTTAGCGTTCCGCCGGTCACGCTGTGTGGACTCGGCGCGTTGAGCGCTTGCGGACAGGAAGCGCAGACGCGCGAACTCAGCCATCTGTTTGTGATGGTCGACAGTTTTCTGCATCAGGCCGGATTGACCGCGCCGCTTGAGCGCAGCCTGGCGATGAAGGGCGTGGCGATGACGGTCTGGTCGTGTCCACCAGGGGAACCCTGTATTACCGACGTCTGTGCCGCGGTTGCGCAGCTGCGCGAGGCTAAATGCGACGGCGTGGTGGCGTTTGGCGGCGGATCCGTGCTGGATGCGGCAAAAGCGGTCGCGCTGTTGGTCACCAATCCCAGCCTGACGCTGGCAGAGATGACGGAAACCAGCACGCTGCGTCCGCGCCTGCCGCTGATCGCGGTGCCTACCACCGCCGGTACCGGATCGGAAACCACCAACGTCACGGTGATTACCGACGCGGCGAGCGGGCGCAAACAGGTGCTGGCGCATGCCTCTTTGATGCCGGATCTGGCGATTCTTGACGCCGCGCTGACCGAAGGCGTGCCGTCATCGGTCACGGCAATGACCGGTATTGATGCGCTCACTCACGCGGTGGAAGCGTACAGCGCGCTGAATGCCTCCCCGTTTACTGACAGCCTGGCGATTGGCGCGATAGCGATGATCGGCAAATCACTGCCGAAAGCGGTGGGCTACGGACACGATCTCGCCGCGCGCGAAAGTATGCTGCTTGCCTCCTGTATGGCGGGAATGGCGTTTTCCAGCGCCGGACTGGGGCTGTGCCATGCGATGGCGCACCAGCCGGGGGCGACGCTGCACATCCCTCACGGCCAGGCGAATGCCATGCTGCTGCCAACGGTGATGGGGTTTAACCGAATGGTGTGCCGTGAACGCTTTACGCATATCGGGCGGGCGTTGACCAATAAGAAATCGGACGATCGCGATGCCATCACGGCAGTGAGCGATCTGATCGCCGAAGTGGGCCTGACGACGCGCCTCGGCGACGCAGGCGCGGAAGCAGCACATTACAGCGGCTGGGCGACGGGGGCGCTGGAGGATATTTGTCTGCGCACCAACCCACGCACCGCCAGCCGGGAACAGATTATCGACCTGTACACGGCGGCACATTAACAGCCTGATAAGCGCAGCGCCATCAGGCCCACGAATCACAAAAGACAGGGAGTAGAGGCTATGGGAATTAACGAAATCATCATGTACATCATGATGTTCTTTATGCTGATTGCCGCCGTGGACAGGATCCTGTCACAGTTCGGCGGTTCAGCGCGTTTCCTCGGAAAATTCGGCAAAAGCATTGAAGGGTCCGGTGGACAGTTTGAAGAAGGTTTTATGGCGATGGGCGCGCTGGGGTTGGCCATGGTCGGTATGACCGCGCTGGCGCCGGTGTTAGCGAAATTGCTCGGACCGGTGATTATTCCGCTGTATGAAATGCTCGGTGCGAACCCGTCAATGTTCGCCGGTACGCTGCTGGCCTGCGACATGGGCGGTTTCTTCCTCGCCAAAGAGCTGGCGGGCGGCGATGTGGCGGCGTGGCTATACTCAGGGTTAATTCTCGGCGCGATGATGGGGCCAACCATCGTCTTCTCTATTCCGGTGGCGCTGGGGATCATTGAGCCGTCTGACCGCCGCTGGCTGGCGCTCGGCGTGCTGGCGGGCATCGTGACGATCCCCATCGGCTGTATCGCCGGGGGGCTGGTGGCAATGTATTCCGGCGTTGAGATCAACGGTCAGCCGGTGGAGTTTACCTTCGCGCTGATCCTGATGAACATGATCCCGGTGATCATCGTTGCGGTGCTGGTGGCGCTGGGGTTGAAGTTCATTCCGGAAAAGATGATCAGCGGCTTCCAGATCTTCGCCAAATTCCTCGTGGCGCTGATCACTATCGGCCTGGCGGCGGCGGTGATCAAATTCCTGCTCGGTTGGGATCTGATCCCAGGGCTTGATCCGATCTTCATGGCCCCTGGCGACACGCCCGGCGAGGTGATGCGCGCCATCGAAGTGATCGGTTCTATTTCCTGCGTGCTGCTCGGCGCTTATCCGATGGTGCTGTTGCTGACCCGCTGGTTCGAAAAACCACTGATGCGCGTCGGCGGCCTGCTCAAAATCAACAATATGGCGGCGGGCGGCATGGTGGCGACGCTGGCGAACAATATCCCGATGTTCGGCATGATGAAGCAGATGGATACCCGCGGCAAAGTGATCAACTGCGCATTCGCTGTCTCTGCCGCCTTCGCGCTGGGCGACCACTTAGGCTTCGCGGCAGCCAACATGAACGCGATGATTTTCCCGATGATTGTCGGCAAGCTCATTGGCGGCGTCACGGCGATTGGCGTGGCGATGATGCTGGTGCCAAAAGATGAAAATGTCCCGGCAGAAATCGACGTGGAGGCGCAATCGTGAACACTCGCCAGCTACTGAGCGTTGGTATCGATATTGGCACCACCACCACCCAGGTGATCTTCTCACGACTGGAACTGGTCAACCGCGCGGCGGTGTCGCAGGTGCCTCGTTACGAATTCATCAAACGCGAAATTAGCTGGCAAAGCCCGGTTTTCTTTACGCCTGTCGATAAGCAGGGTGGGTTAAAAGAGGCCGAACTCAGGGCATTAATCCTTGAACAATACCATGCGGCCGGCATCGCGCCGGAAACCGTGGACTCCGGGGCGATCATCATCACCGGCGAGAGCGCGAAAACCCGCAATGCGCGCGGGGCGGTAATGGCGCTGTCGCAGTCGCTCGGCGACTTTGTCGTCGCCAGCGCCGGTCCCCATCTGGAGTCGGTGATTGCCGGACACGGCGCGGGCGCGCAAACCCTTTCAGAGCAGCGGATGTGTCGGGTGCTCAATATCGACATCGGCGGCGGGACGTCGAACTACGCGCTGTTTGATGCCGGAAAGGTCACCGGTACCGCCTGCCTGAATGTGGGGGGCCGTCTGTTGGAAACCGACGGCCAGGGACGCGTGGTTTACGCTCACCAACCCGGTCAGAAGATCGTCGCAGCGCTGTTCGGCGAAGGAACTGACGCCCGTACACTTACTGTGGCGCAGGTCGTTGAGGTGACGCAGCGGATGGCGGAACTGATTGTGGAAATCATTGACGGCACGCCGTCACCGCTGGCGCAGGCGCTGATGCAAACCGCGCTGCTGCCTGCCGGGGCGAAACCTGATGTGATTACGCTTTCCGGCGGGGTGGGCGAATGCTACCGCAACCTGCCCGCCGATCCGTTCTGTTTTGCTGACATCGGACCGCTGTTAGCGACGGCGCTGCACGAACATCCCCGCCTGCGGGAGATGAACGTGCAGTTTCCGGCGCAGACCGTACGGGCCACGGTGATCGGCGCGGGGGCGCATACGCTGTCGCTGTCCGGCAGTACGATTTGGCTGGACGACGTTCAACTGCCGCTGCGTAATCTGCCGGTGGCGATCCCGCAGGATGACGCGGATCTGTTGCTTGCCTGGCAGCAGGCGCTCATTCAACTCGATCTCGATCCCCAAAACGACGCTTACGTGCTGGCGCTGCCCGCCTCGCTTCCGGTGCGTTACGCCGCGTTACTGTCGGTCATCGACGCGCTGACCGCCTTTGTCGCGCGTTTTCCCAATCCGCATCCCCTGCTGGTGGTGGCCGAGCAGGATTTTGGTAAAGCCCTGGGCATGTTGTTGCGCCCGCAGTTACAGCAACTCCCGCTGGCGGTCATCGATGAGGTGGTCGTGCGGGCGGGGGACTATATCGACATTGGTACGCCTCTTTTTGGCGGATCGGTTGTGCCGGTGACGGTGAAATCACTCGCATTTCCTTCCTGAGGGAACGACTTATGAAACTAAAGACCACATTGTTCGGCAATGTATATCAGTTTAAGGATGTAAAAGAGGTGCTGGCAAAGGCCAACGAACTGCGTTCGGGGGATGTGCTGGCAGGCGTCGCAGCGCAAAGTTCGCAGGAGCGCGTGGCGGCGAAACAAGTACTGTCAGAAATGACAGTGGCGGATATTCGCAATAATCCGGTGATTGCCTATGAGGAGGACTGCGTGACGCGTCTGATTCAGGATGACGTCAACGAAACCGCTTATAACCGCATTAAAAACTGGAGCATCAGCGAACTGCGCGAGTACGTGTTGAGCGACGAAACATCCGTTGACGACATCGCTTTTACCCGTAAAGGACTCACCTCTGAAGTGGTGGCGGCGGTAGCGAAAATTTGTTCCAACGCCGATCTGATTTACGGCGGCAAGAAAATGCCGGTGATTAAAAAGGCCAATACCACGATCGGTATTCCAGGCACCTTTAGCTGCCGCTTACAACCGAACGACACCCGCGACGATGTGCAGAGTATTGCCGCGCAAATCTATGAAGGGCTTTCTTTTGGCGCAGGCGATGCGGTGATTGGCGTCAACCCGGTCACCGACGACGTGGAAAACTTAAGCCGCGTGCTGGATACCGTTTACGGCGTCATCGACAAGTTCAACATCCCGACCCAGGGCTGCGTGCTGGCGCATGTGACGACCCAGATCGAAGCGATCCGTCGCGGCGCGCCGGGCGGGCTGATCTTCCAGAGTATTTGCGGCAGCGAGAAGGGATTAAAAGAGTTTGGCGTCGAGCTGGCGATGCTGGATGAAGCGCGCGCGGTGGGGGCGGAATTCAACCGCATCGCCGGGGAAAACTGCCTGTACTTTGAAACCGGGCAAGGTTCGGCGCTTTCCGCTGGCGCTAACTTTGGCGCGGATCAGGTGACAATGGAAGCGCGTAACTACGGGCTGGCGCGGCACTACGATCCGTTCCTCGTTAATACGGTGGTGGGCTTTATCGGGCCGGAGTACCTCTATAACGATCGCCAGATTATTCGTGCGGGCCTGGAAGATCACTTTATGGGCAAGCTGAGCGGCATTTCGATGGGCTGCGACTGCTGCTACACCAACCATGCCGACGCCGATCAGAACCTCAACGAAAACCTGATGATTTTGCTCGCCACCGCCGGCTGCAACTACATCATGGGCATGCCGCTCGGCGACGACATCATGCTCAACTATCAGACCACCGCCTTCCACGACACCGCAACCGTGCGCCAGCTGCTGAATCTGCGCCCGTCGCCGGAGTTTGAACGCTGGCTGGAAACGATGGGCATTATGGCAAACGGTCGTCTGACCAAACGGGCGGGCGATCCGTCACTGTTCTTCTGATGACGCGGGGATGAGACACCATGGATCAAAAACAGATTGAAGAAATTGTACGTAGCGTGATGGCGTCAATGGGCCAGGACGCGCCACAAACCGCCGCGCCGTCCGCGCAGGGATGCCATAAGCCGCAGTGCGCGGCGCCCGTCGCCAGCGAAAGCTGTGAGGTCGATTTAGGATCCGCACAAGCGAAAGCGTGGATTGGCGTTGAGCATCCGCACCGCGCCGACGTGCTCACGGAGCTGCGTCGTAGCACCGCCGCACGGGTTTGCACGGGGCGCGCCGGGCCGCGCCCACGCACCCAGGCGCTGCTGCGCTTTCTCGCCGATCACTCGCGTTCGAAAGACACGGTGCTGAAAGAAGTGCCGGAAGAGTGGGTGAAAGCCCAGGGGTTGCTGGAGGTGCGTTCGGAAATCAGCGACAAAAACCTGTATCTGACCCGCCCGGACATGGGGCGTCGGCTGAGTCCGGAAGCGGTCGAGGCGCTGAAAGCGCAGTGCGTGATGAATCCGGACGTGCAGGTGGTGGTATCCGACGGTCTTTCCACTGATGCGATCACGGCCAACTATGAGGAGATTTTGCCGCCCCTTCTCGCCGGGCTGAAGCAGGCGGGGCTGAAGGTCGGCACGCCGTTCTTTGTGCGCTATGGCCGCGTGAAGATAGAAGATCAGATCGGCGAGATCCTCGGTGCGAAGGTGGTTGTCCTGCTGGTCGGCGAACGTCCTGGGCTGGGGCAGTCAGAAAGTCTCTCCTGCTACGCGGTCTATTCCCCGCGTGTGGCGACCACCGTGGAAGCCGATCGCACCTGTATTTCGAACATCCACCAGGGCGGCACCCCGCCGGTCGAAGCGGCCGCCGTCATTGTCGATTTGGCCAAACGCATGCTGGAGCAAAAGGCGTCCGGCATCAACATGACCCGTTAAAGGAGGCATCATGCCAGCATTAGATTTGATTCGACCCTCGGTCAGCGCGATGCGCGTGATTGCTTCCGTAAACGACGGGTTTGCGCGCGAACTGAAATTACCGTCGCATATACGTAGCCTCGGTCTCATCACGGCAGACTCTGATGACGTGACGTATATTGCCGCAGACGAAGCGACGAAACAGGCGATGGTGGAAGTGGTGTATGGCCGCTCGCTATACGCTGGCGCTGCCCACGGCCCGTCGCCTACCGCCGGAGAAGTGCTGATTATGCTCGGCGGACCAAACCCGGCGGAGGTTCGCGCCGGACTGGACGCGATGGTCGCCCATATTGAAAGCGGCGCTGCGTTCCAGTGGGCGAACGATGCGGAAGATACGGCATTTCTCGCGCACGTGGTGTCGCGCACCGGTTCGTATCTCTCGTCAACCGCGGGGATTGCGCTGGGCGATCCGATCGCTTATCTGGTTGCGCCGCCGCTGGAAGCGACCTTTGGTATTGATGCGGCGATGAAATCTGCCGATGTTCAACTGGTGACCTACGTGCCGCCGCCGTCGGAAACCAACTATTCCGCTGCGTTTTTAACCGGGAGCCAGGCGGCCTGTAAAGCGGCCTGCAATGCCTTTACCGATGCGGTTCTGGATATCGCCCGTAGTCCAATCCAGCGCGCGTAACGGAGGTTGCCGATGATCAATGCGCTGGGATTACTGGAAGTGGAGGGCATGGTCGCGGCGGTGGATGCCGTGGATGCCATGCTGAAAGCCGCCAACGTCACGCTGCTGAATCACGAAGTGCTTGACCCTGGCAAGGTGACGCTGGTAGTGGAGGGCGATCTGGCGGCCTGTCGGGCGGCGCTGGATGCCGGAAGCGCCGCGGCGCAGCGCACCGGACGCGTCATCAGCCGAAAAGAGATTGGTCGGCCCGAGGATGACACCCAGTGGCTGATCGGCGGGTTTCAGCGTGCATCGGCGCCTCCCGCGCCGAAAACGGCGCCGCAGCCGCCTGGCGTACCAGACAACGCCGATGCGCTGTTGGCAAAACTCGCCGGGGTGCGTCAGGGCATGACGGCGGGCGAGGTTGCCGCGCACTTTGGCTGGCCGCTGGAGCAGGCCCGGGCGGCGCTGGAGCAGCTTTTTACGGACGGGGCGTTGCGTAAACGCAGCAGTCGCTATCGCATAAAAAATTAATCTGTCGGAGGGCCGGGCGTCTCAACAGGCGTCCGGCATAAAGATCATGAAAAAGACCCGTACAGCTAACTTGCACCATCTTTATCATGAAGCATTACCCGAAGACGTAAAACTGACGCCGAAGGTGGAAGTGGACAACGTTCACCAGCGGCGAACCACGGACGTGTATGAGCACGCCCTGACCATTACCGCCTGGCAGCAGATTTACGATCAACTGCATCCCGGCAAATTTCATGGCGAGTTCACGGAAATCCTGCTCGATGATATTCAGGTGTTCCGTGAATACACCGGACTGGCGCTGCGCCAGTCATGTCTGGTCTGGCCGAACTCTTTCTGGTTTGGTATTCCGGCGACGCGCGGCGAGCAGGGGTTTATTGGCAGCCAGTGCCTCGGCAGCGCGGAGATTGCGACCCGGCCGGGTGGTACCGAGTTTGAACTGAGTACCCCGGACGATTACACCATTCTTGGGGTGGTGATTTCGGAAGATGTGATCTCCCGGCAGGCCAATTTTTTACATAACCCGGAGCGGGTGCTACATATGCTGCGCAGCCAGGCGGCGCTGGAGGTCAAAGAGCAGCACAAAGCGGCGCTGTGGGGCTTTGTTCAGCAGGCGCTGGCGACGTTTAGCGAGAGTCCGGAGAATCTCCATCAGCCCGCTGTACGAAAAGTGCTTGGCGATAACCTGCTAATGGCGATGGGGACGATGCTGGAAGAGGCGCAGCCAATTCATACGGCGGAAAGCGTTAGCCATCAGGGCTACCGCAGGCTGCTGTCGCGGGCGCGGGAGTATGTGCTGGAAAACATGTCTGAGCCGCTGACGGTGCTGGATCTGTGCAATCAACTGCACGTCAGCCGTCGCACGTTGCAGAATGCGTTTCACGCTATTTTGGGGATTGGCCCAAACGCGTGGTTGAAAAGGATCCGCCTGAACGCGGTGCGCCGCGAACTGATCAGTCCGTGGTCGCAAAGCGCCACGGTCAAGGACGCCGCGATGCAGTGGGGATTCTGGCACTTGGGCCAGTTCGCCACCGACTACCAGCAGCTGTTTGCCGAGAAGCCGTCGTCGACGTTACATCAACGAATGCGCCAGTGGATGTGAGGCAATGGCGGCTGCGTGATTGCCGCATGGCGCGCCGCTTATCCAGCCTGCGAAGCGGCGCGACTCACACCCAGTCGCGTACCTGAATAAAGTCACTCAATGCGGCTTCCGGGCTACCGTCTTCCGGCTGCCAGTCGTACTCCCAACGCACCAGCGGCGGCATCGACATCAAAATCGATTCGGTGCGTCCGCCTGTCTGTAACCCAAACAGGGTACCGCGATCCCAGACCAGGTTAAATTCCACATAACGCCCGCGACGATACAACTGGAAGTTACGCTCGCGCTCGCCCCAGGGCATCGCTTTGCGACGTTCGACGATCGGCAGGTAGGCATCAGCATAACCGTTCCCCACCGCCTGCATAAAGGCGAAACAGCGATCGAAATCCGGTGTGTTCAGATCGTCAAAAAACAGCCCGCCGATGCCGCGCTGCTCATTGCGATGCTTCAGGAAAAAGTAGTCGTCACACCATTTTTTATAGCGGGGGTAGAGCTCGTCGCCAAACGGCAGACACAGATCGCGCGCGGTCCGGTGCCAGTGAACGGCATCGTCGGCAAAACCGTAGTAGGGCGTGAGGTCAAAACCGCCGCCGAACCACCAGACCGGATCGGCACCGGGCTTTTCGGCAATAAAAAAGCGCACGTTAGCGTGGCTGGTGGGAACGTACGGGTTGAGCGGATGCACCACCAGCGAGACGCCCATCGCTTCGAAACTGCGTCCGGCCAGCTCAGGACGATGGGCCGTGGCGGAAGCGGGCATCGCCTCGCCATGGACATGGGAAAAATTTACGCCCGCCTGCTCAAAAATGCCGCCGTTACGCAGTACCCGACTGCGTCCACCGCCGCCAGCTTCACGCTGCCAGCTGTCTTCAATGAATGTCGCGCCGTCAATGGCGCTGAGCTGCTGGCAAAGTGTGTCCTGCAAGGTCAGCAGGAACTGTTTAACGCGTTGTGCATCGGGTTTCATATTCAGCGTTTCTTCGAATGGGCTTTCTGGTTATCGAACCAGTGGAAATAACTGACGACGCCATTGGCGATGGCGGTCGCGATTTTCTGCCGGAACGCCGCAGTGCCCAGCAGTCGCTCTTCTTCCGGATTAGTGATAAAGGAGGTTTCTACCAGCACCGACGGTATTGACGGTGATTTTAGCACCACAAACGCCGCCTGTTCCGTGGAACGGCTGTGCAGCTTGTGCACGGGTTTGATCTTCTTAAGAATGTGCGATCCAAGCGTCAGGCTGTTTTTAATGGTGTCCGTTTGCACCAGGTCGAACAACACCTGTTGTAACAGGTGATCCCTGTCGGTGGTTTTTTTACCGGCCACCTCGTCGGCGCGGTTTTCGCGGTCGGAAAGGTATTTCGCCATTGCGCTACTGGCGCCGCGATTAGACAATGCGAACACTGACGCGCCTGAGGCGCTTGGGTTTGTAAAACCGTCGGCGTGGATCGACATAAACAGATCGGCGCCGTGCTTATGAGCGATTTCAACGCGATCGTACAGAGGGATAAACGTATCCCCCGAACGCGTCAGGCGGCAGTCGATTCCCTGGCTGCGTAATATTGAACGCACATTTTTGGCGATCGCCAGCACGACATGTTTCTCTTTCGAGCCGTTGCGACCAATCGCGCCGGTATCAATGCCGCCGTGGCCGGGGTCCAGCACCACGATCCGCTTGCCGCCCGATTTTTTTTTCGCGGGCTGGCTGTGTCCGTTGCTGGTTTTCAGGGGAGCTTCTTTTGCTGTGGCGTGGGTCATCCCCGAAATGGTCAGGGCAGCCAGCCCGGCTTTCAGCACCTGGCGGCGCGATGTGAGTGTTTTTAGGGGTTTAAAAGTGCTCATACGGCCTGAGTTGTAAAAATATTTAATCCAGATGTTATATCGTATCGCGTAATCCGTTACGACTGTTGATGTTGAGAATTGTTTTACTTTTCATTTCAATACATGACAGCTCGCTATTATGCCATTTTTTTCACCGCTTCGCGTCAGATATTGGCTGAATTAACGCTTTGCGCCATAATCTTGGTTTTTAGACCCGAAAAGGCGGCAAATACCATGGAGATACGCGTTTTTCGCCAGGAAGATTTCGAAGAGGTGATCACCCTTTGGGAGCGCTGCGATCTGCTGCGTCCGTGGAACGATCCTGAAATGGATATTGAGCGTAAGCTCAATCATGATGTCAGCCTGTTCCTCGTGGCTGAAGTCAGCGGCGAGGTGGTCGGGACGGTGATGGGGGGATACGACGGCCATCGCGGATCCGCTTATTATCTTGGCGTGCACCCGGAGTTCCGGGGACGTGGTATCGCCAACGCGCTGCTCAACCGGCTGGAAAAGAAGCTCATTGCGCGTGGTTGTCCAAAGGTGCAGATCATGGTGCGCGAGGATAACGACGTGGTGCTCGGCATGTATGAACGGCTGGGCTATGAACATGCGGACGTGCTCTGTTTGGGCAAGCGCCTGATCGAAGATGAAGAATACTGAGTTTCATCCTGCTGATTACGACGCGCATGGCCATTTGCGCCTGCCTGCGCTGTTCTGGCTGGTATTGTTGCTGCAGGCCCGAACCTGGGTGCTGTTTGTGATTGCCGGTTCCTCCCGGGAACAGGGCAATACGCTGCTGAATTTGTTTTATCCCGATCACGATAATTTCTGGCTTGGATTGCTGCCTGGCGTCCCGGCGGTGCTGGCTTTCCTTCTTAGCGGGCGGCGCTACGCTTTTCCTGCGATCTGGCGAGGGCTTTACGCGGCACTGGTCCTGGCGCAGGCGGTACTGCTGGGCTGGCAGCTTGTGCTATGGCTGCAAGGGGAAGCGGTTAACGGCGTCAGTCTGGCGCTGGTGGTGGCGGATGTCGTGGCGTTGATCTGGCTGATCTCCCATCGTCGGTTACGCGCCTGCTTCACCCTTGAAAAAGAATAACGGCACTTTTTGGCGAACCGGGACTCCAAGCAACGATGATGAATAAAGAAGGAAGTGTGATGAAATCGCTGCGTTTGATGTTATGTGCGATGCCGCTGGCGCTGACCGGGTGTTCGACGCTCTCGTCCGTAAACTGGTCTGCGGCGAATCCGTGGAACTGGTTTGGCTCCTCGACGGAGGTGACCGAGCAGGGCGTTGGCGCATTAACTGCCGCCACGCCGCTTAATGAACAGGCGATAGCCGACGCGCTGGACGGGGATTATCGCCTGCGCAGCGGAATGAAAATCGCCAACGGCAACGTCGTGCGCTTTTTTGAAGCCATGAAGGACGACAAGGTGGCGATGGTCATTAATGGCGAACAAGGCACCCTTAGCCGCATCGATGTTCTCGACAGCGACATTCCTTCCGAAGCCGGGGTCGACGTGGGCACGCCGTTTAGCGATCTCTACAGCAAAGCCTTTGGCAACTGCCAGCCAGCCACTGATGACGACCGCGTCGCGGTGGAGTGTAAAGCGCAAGGCAGTCAGCATATTAGCTATCTCTTTTCCGGCGAATGGCATGGGCCGGAAGGCTTAATGCCGTCTGATGACACGCTTAAAGAATGGAAAGTCAGCAAGATAATCTGGCGTCGTTAATTTGCGTCTGAACAAACCGCTGCGCGTAAAAACAGGGTAAAATAGCCTCCATCAATGCCACGACCGCGTGGCATTCTCATTTTCCAGGAGGAATGATGTCTCAGGTTCAGAGTGGCATTTTGCCAGAACATTGCCGCGCCGCGATTTGGATTGAAGCGAATGTTAAAGGCGACGTTGACGCACTGCGCAGCGCCAGCAAAGTCTTCGCCGATAAGCTGGCGACGTTTGAAGCGAAATTTCCCGAGGCGCATCTGGGCGCGGTCGTGGCTTTTGGACACGACACCTGGCGTGCGCTGAGCGGCGGCGTCGGGGCCGAAGAGCTGAAAAATTTCATCCCTTACGGTAAGGGACTCGCACCGGCCACCCAGTATGACGTCCTGATCCACATTCTTTCCCTGCGTCACGATGTGAATTTCTCCGTAGCCCAGGCGGCGATGGAGGCCTTTGGCGACTGCGTTGACGTTCAGGAAGAAATCCATGGCTTCCGCTGGGTGGAGGAGCGCGATCTCAGTGGTTTTGTTGACGGTACCGAAAACCCGGCGGGTGAAGAAACGCGTCGTGAAGTGGCGGTCATTAAAGACGGTGTGGATGCAGGCGGCAGCTATGTGTTCGTTCAGCGTTGGGAACATAACCTGAAGCAGCTCAACCGCATGAGCGTTCACGATCAGGAAATGATGATTGGCCGCACGAAAGACGCGAATGAAGAGATCGACGGCGACGCGCGTCCGGCGACCTCTCATCTGAGCCGTGTCGATCTTAAAGAAGACGGTAAAGGGCTGAAAATTGTTCGCCAGAGTCTGCCTTACGGCACCGCGAGCGGCACTCATGGCCTGTACTTCTGCGCTTACTGCGCGCGTCTGCATAACATTGAGCAGCAGTTGCTGAGCATGTTCGGTGACACCGACGGTAAACGTGACGCGATGCTGCGCTTCACCAAACCGGTGACTGGCGGCTATTACTTTGCCCCATCACGGGATCGCCTGCTGGCGCTGTAAGCGAATCAACCTGTAACCTGATAAGCGTAACGCCATCAGGAAAGCCGTGCCGGATAAGGCGTTGTTTGAACCCTTATCCGGCACGATGCGGTCATTTTATCGCCGCGTAGACCTGATCCACTACCCACCCATATGTCGCCATCGGCAGCAGTCCACTCTTGAACAGGTTCGGATTCGTTTGGGGATCGGCAACCGGTGAATGAGGTTTATTGCTCAACATCACAATGGCCAGATGGTTTACCGGATCGATAACGGTAAGCGTCCCCGTCCAGCCTGTGTGACCGTAGGCCTGCGCACTGGCCAACGCGCCAAATGTTGGCGTCATGCTGGCATTCCCGTTAACCCGCCAGCCCAGGCCGAACGTGGCGTCCTGCGCCGAGCGTTGGGTAAACATTTTCACCGTCTCCGGGCTGAACAATCTGACGTTGCCGTAGCCGCCGCCGTTGAGCATGGTTTGCATCAGTACGGCGAGATCGCCGGTGGTGGAAAACAGTCCCGCGTGGCCGGAGACCCCTCCCATCGAGTAGTAGGCTTTTTCATCGTGCACTTCGCCCCATAACGTCGTGGTGCGAATGTGCGGGAAATGAATCACGCCATCACGGGTGTTGCCGTTCAGCTCCGTCGCGGCGATCTGCGGTGGACGAAAGCCTTTCTGAAGGGGATTAAACACCGTATGGCTTAAACCCAGCGGACGATAAATGGCGTTTTCGACATAGTGGTCGAGAGGCTGGTCGGTGATGGACTCGACGATAAAGCCCAACAACATATAGTCGACGTCGCTGTAAATATGCTTCGTGCCGGGGCGGTATTCCAGCGGTGTACGTTTGATCATCGCCAGCGTCGTGGCCTTATCCTGCGAGTACAGTTTCCCGGCGACGGCCTGGTTTGGATACTGCGGGTCAGCAGGGAAGCCGCCGGTGTGATGCAGCAGGTCCGCAATCCGTAACGCATTCTTCCCTTTAATCACATCTTCTGGCGCATCGGCAAAACCAGGAATGTATGTCGAGACGAGATCGTCCGGATGCAGTTTGCCCTCTGACATCAGCTTTTGCAGCGCAAAGTTAGTGGCGTACATTTTGGTGTTGGAGGCGAGGTCGTACAGGGTATCCGTGGTCGCCCTGATAGGCTGAGGCATCAGAACATGACCGTCGTATTTTTTGGCGTCGCCCCACGCCTTGCGATAGACAATATGGTTGTCTTTCACGATGAGCAGGTTCACCCCGGGATAGCCTGCCGCCACCTGTTGCGCTATCCAGTTATCCAGCCTGTTCAGACGTTCAGTATCCATTCCGACTTTTTCAGGCGTACTTTCCGTAAGGACCGGAAATGGGGTTGCGCTAAGGCTAAAACTCAGGGCCAGCGCGGACATAAGCAGAAAACGTTTACGCATAATTTAGTCCAGATTGACATTACGGCAGCCAAACAGCGCGGTAAAAATAAAGCCGCCAACGTAAGCCACCAGCATCCCCCCGGCGTACACCGCCATGGCTGGCAGGATCCCTTGCGCAGAGGTCATTAAAGGCAAGGCCACCAGCCCTGACGGACCGAATGCGCTGTTCAGCCCCATAGGCAAACCTGACCAGGCCACCAGACCGATAAACAGCCCGCCTGCGGCGCCGCCCAGACAGGCGGAAATAAACGGTTTCATTCGCGGCAGCGTCACGCCGTAAATAAGCGGCTCACCGACGCCGAGCAGCCCGGGGATTATCGCTCCGCGGATCTGGCTGCGGATGGCGCTGTGTTTTTCCGCGCGCCAGTAGAGCGCCAGCGCCGCGCCGACCTGACCCGCGCCCGCCATAGAAAGGATAGGGAACAGGCTGTTGAACCCCTGGCTGCTCATTAACGCCAGATAAACCGGAATAAACCCCTGATGGACGCCAAACACCACCGCAACCAGAAACAGCCCCGCCAGCACGGCGCAGCCTAACGGGTTACTGTTGAGGTGGATAAACAGCCAGGACATTCCTTCGAACAGCCAGCCGCCGAGCGGCATAATCACCAGGTAGGCCAGCGCGGCGGTGACCAGTAAGGTCAGCGTGGCGGTCAGAAGCATATCGAGATCGTCCGGCATAAAGCGGCGAATGACGTTCTCAATTCGCGCACTTGCCCATGCCGCAATCAGTACGCCGATTATGTTCCCGCGAGGATCGATTGTCAGGCCAAAGAAATCCTCAATGCCTGCGTAATAACCGGTGGTCGCGGCGGGGTTATAGCCGAGCAGAAACAGTGAGGCGATGATGGCGCCGTTTACGCCCGTTCCACCAAAGGCCTGTGCGGCGTTATAGCCAATCAGGATCACCAGGAAGGTGAAAAGTCCTTTACTGAAGACCTTCATAAAGTTCAGCGCGTCGGGCAAGGCGCCCTGCGCATCTGCCGGCACGTGCAGCACCGTAGCAAGAAGTGTGGCAATCCCCAGCAGCAGGCCTGCGGCAATAAAACCGGGGATCAGCGGCGTAAAGATGGTGGCAAACCTGGCGAGGAACTGCTGAATGCCGGAGGTCTGTTTCGCTTTGATCTGCTTTTTGGTGTTTGCGGCAATCTCCGCCGCGCCAGCCGTAACGGCAGGGCCGCTGTATTCAAGGAGGGCATTCATGGCATCCGCTGCCCGCTGCGCTTTGCCGGGGCCAAAAATGACCTGAACCTGATTATCCGACAGCACCACGCCTTTAATGCCTTCCAGCGTTTTGATGCTGGCGTCAACCAGACGACTGTCATGTACCGTCAGGCGTAAACGCGTCATGCAGTTTCCGCACCGGGCAATGTTTTCCGCTCCGCCAACCCGGGAGAGGATTGCCTGCAGGAGATCAACGCTGATTTCTTTTGCCATTCGCTTTATTCCTTCTCCGGTCCCGGGTGAATGCTACCGCCGCCATTTTGTCGAGAGCGCCACAAACTTTACAGCTTAACGGGGCTGCTACTATGGAAAATGAATGGAATCATATATTCTCTGTTTTACATCGCAATGGAATCGTTGAATTACCGTGTGAAGAATGTGAGGGTAGTCATACTCTGGTAAACAATCGGGTATCCTGCCGGGCAGGCGGTAGAATTGAGAAATCCGTTAACAGGGGAGAGTAAGACGACATGTTTTTTCTGGCGAAAATACGCAGCGCTGAAGCAGAATTTACCGACAATGAACGCAAAATCGCTGAATTTCTGTTGGCTCATCTCAACGAGCTAAAAACCGTCTCCTCCCGTCAGCTCGCGAAGCAGTTGCAGGTTAGCCAGTCGAGTATTGTCAAATTTGCCCAAAAGCTGGGGGCGAAGGGGTTTACTGAATTACGAATGGCGCTGATTGAAGAAAACAGCGCCAGGCGCGAAAAAAAGCAGGATAAAGCGCTACATCTGCACAGCTCAATCACCAGCGAAGACAGCCTGGAGGTCATTGCCCGTAAGCTGAATCGCGAAAAATTATCCGCCCTGGAAGAGACCAGTGGCCTGATGGATTTCGTCCGGCTGAAACAGGTGATTGAAACCATCAGTCGCGCCGGGTTTATTCAGATAACCGGACTGGGCGGGTCGGCGCTGGTGGGACGCGATCTGTCGTTTAAACTGATGAAGATTGGCTATCGCGTGGCCTGTGAAGCGGATACGCATGTGCAGGTGACGGTTGCGCAGGCGTTGCAGAAGGGCGATGTGCAACTGGCGATCTCCTACAGCGGCGCCAAAAAGGAGATCGTACTGTGCGCGCAAGCGGCGCGCGAACGGGGGGCGACGGTGATTGCCATTACTTCGCTTGCTGATTCCCCGCTGCGCCGGCTGGCGCATTACACGCTGGACACGGTTTCGAGTGAGAAGGCATGGCGCAGTTCATCTATGTCGACGCGTACCGCCCAGAACTCGGTCACCGACCTGCTCTTTGTCGGGTTGGTACAGCGCAATGATGTCGAGTCATTACGAATGATCGAACGCAGCAGTGAGTTGATTAATCTGCTCCGGGATTGATTCCGGCGCATTTTTTCCTAAGATTTACCTTAATTAGTGAGCTGTTCCTCAGCACTTATCTGTTTTTAATGTATTTTCGTTGTTAATGGAGTGTAAGACTTCATATTCACAAGGAGAGCATTGAAATGGGTAAACTCACGGGCAAAACAGCACTGATTACGGGCGCATCGAAGGGCATTGGCGAAGGGATCGCCAGAGTGTTTGCTCGCCACGGCGCGAACTTAATCCTGCTGGATATCTCCGATGAGATTGAAAAGCTGGCGGACGAACTGGGTGGACGCGGTCATCGCTGCACAGCCGTGGTGGCGGATGTAACGGATCCTGCGTCTGTCGCCGCAGCGATCAAGCGAGCGAAAGAGGTGGAAGGACGCATCGATATCCTCGTCAACAACGCGGGCGTGTGTCGCCTCGGCGGTTTCCTCGAGATGAGCGATGAAGATCGCGACTTCCATATTGATGTCAACATTAAAGGCGTCTGGAACGTCACGAAAGCCGTATTGCCGGAAATGGTAAAACGTAAAGATGGCCGCATTGTGATGATGTCTTCGGTGACCGGCGATATGGTGGCCGATCCGGGTGAAACTGCTTATGCGTTGTCGAAGGCGGCGATTGTCGGCCTGACCAAATCGCTGGCGGTGGAATTTGCGCAATCGGGGATCCGCGTGAACGCCATTTGCCCGGGCTACGTACGTACACCAATGGCGGAAAGCATCGCCCGCCAGTCCAACGCGGACGATCCGGAATCGGTGCTGACAGAAATGGCGAAGGCGATACCACTGCGTCGTCTGGCCTGTCCGCTGGAAGTGGGCGAACTGGCGGCGTTCCTGGCCTCCGACGAGTCCAGCTATCTCACGGGCACCCAAAACGTGATTGACGGCGGCAGCACGCTGCCGGAAAGCGTCAGCGTCGGCGTCTGACCGACGTTACACCCCTTCCGCTGACCGGAAGGGGTTCTCTTATTCCCTTTTCAACTTTCAAATCAGCAAACGGTATATAAAACCGTTACTCCTTTCACACTGGTTATAAATATTATGGCTATTAGAAAGTCATTAATTTTATAAGGGTGCGCAATGGCCGTTAACTTACTGAAAAAGAACTCTCTGGCGCTGGTTGCGTCGCTGTTGCTGGTCGGGCAGGCGCAGGCGACGGAACTGCTTAACAGCTCCTATGACGTTTCCCGTGAGCTGTTTGCCGCCCTTAACCCGCCATTTGAACAACAGTGGGCGAAAGATAACGGCGGCGACAAGCTGACCATCAAACAGTCTCATGCCGGTTCTTCAAAACAGGCGCTGGCGATTCTGCAGGGGTTAAAAGCTGATGTGGTCACCTATAACCAGGTCACTGACGTGCAGATCCTGCATGATAAAGGCAAGCTGATCCCGGCGGACTGGCAGAGCCGTTTGCCGAACAACAGCTCGCCATTCTATTCCACGATGGGCTTCCTGGTGCGTAAAGGCAACCCGAAAAACATTCAGGACTGGAACGATCTCGTGCGTTCCGACGTGAAGCTGATCTTCCCAAACCCCAAAACCTCCGGTAACGCGCGTTATACCTATCTGGCGGCCTGGGGCGCGGCAGATAATGCTGACGGTGGCGACAAAGCCAAAACCGAGCAGTTCATGACTCAGTTCCTGAAGAACGTCGAAGTGTTTGATACCGGCGGACGCGGCGCCACCACCACGTTCGCCGAACGCGGGCTGGGCGATGTGCTGATAAGCTTCGAGTCCGAAGTGAACAACATCCGTAAACAGTACGAAGCGCAGGGCTTTGAAGTGGTGATCCCGAAAACCAACATTCTGGCGGAATTCCCGGTCGCGTGGGTCGATAAAAATGTGCAAGCCAACGGGACGGAAAAAGCGGCGAAAGCGTACCTGAACTGGCTGTATAGCCCACAGGCGCAGACCATCATTACCGGTTTTTATTACCGGGTGAATAACCCGGAAGTCATGGATAAGCTGAAGGATCAATTCCCACAGACCGAACTGTTCCGCGTGGAAGATAAGTTTGGCGCCTGGCCGGATGTCATGAAAACCCATTTCGCCAGCGGCGGCGAACTGGACAAACTGCTGGCGGCGGGGCGTAAGTAATGTTTGCTGTCTCCTCCAGACGCGTACTGCCGGGCTTTACCTTAAGCCTGGGCACCAGCCTGCTGTTCGTCTGCCTGATTTTGCTGTTGCCGCTGAGCGCGCTGGTGATGCAGCTCTCGCAGATGAGCTGGGCGCAATACTGGGAGGTCATCACTAACCCACAGGTGGTCGCAGCCTATAAAGTGACGTTGCTGGCGGCGTTCGTGGCGTCGATTTTTAACGGCGTATTTGGCCTGCTGATGGCGTGGATCTTAACCCGCTACCGTTTCCCGGGTCGCACGCTGCTGGACGCGCTGATGGATCTGCCGTTCGCCTTGCCAACCGCTGTCGCAGGTTTGACGCTGGCCTCACTGTTTTCAGTCAATGGTTTTTACGGCCAGTTTTTGGCGAGCGTCGACATCAAAGTTACGTATACCTGGCTGGGGATTGCGGTGGCGATGGCCTTTACCAGCATTCCGTTTGTGGTACGCACCGTGCAGCCGGTGCTGGAAGAACTGGGCCCGGAATATGAAGAAGCGGCGGAAACGCTGGGCGCAACGCGTCTGCAAAGTTTTCGTAAAGTCGTGCTACCGGAACTGTCGCCTGCGCTGGTGGCGGGAGTTGCCCTGTCCTTTACCCGCAGCCTCGGCGAGTTCGGGGCGGTGATTTTTATCGCCGGGAATATCGCCTGGAAAACGGAAGTGACGTCGCTGATGATTTTCGTGCGGTTGCAGGAATTTGATTACCCCGCCGCCAGCGCGATCGCTTCGGTGATCCTCGCGGCTTCGCTGCTACTGCTGTTTTCGATTAACACTCTGCAAAGTCGCTTTGGCCGACGCGTGGTAGGTCACTAATGGCGGAAGTTACTCAATTGAAGCGTTATGACGCTCCCCGCATTAACTGGGGAAAATGGTTTCTGATTGGCGTCGGTATGCTGGTTTCAGCGTTCATTTTGCTGGTGCCGATGATTTACATCTTCGTACAGGCGTTCAGCCGTGGGCTGATGCCGGTTATCGAGAATTTATCTGACCCGGACATGCTCCATGCCATCTGGCTGACGGTGCTGATTGCGCTGATCGCGGTGCCGGTGAACCTGGTGTTTGGCGTTCTGCTGGCCTGGCTGGTGACGCGTTTTAACTTTCCCGGTCGCCAGCTTTTGCTCACGCTGCTGGATATTCCGTTTGCGGTATCGCCGGTGGTCGCCGGGCTGGTGTATCTGCTGTTCTATGGTTCCAACGGCCCGCTGGGCGGCTGGCTGGACGAGCATAACCTGCAAATCATGTTCTCCTGGCCGGGGATGGTGCTGGTCACTATCTTTGTCACCTGTCCGTTTGTGGTGCGAGAACTGGTGCCGGTGATGCTCAGTCAGGGCAGTCAGGAGGACGAGGCGGCGATTTTGCTCGGCGCTTCCGGCTGGCAGATGTTCCGCCGCGTAACGCTGCCCAATATCCGCTGGGCGCTGCTGTACGGCGTGGTACTGACCAACGCCCGGGCGATTGGCGAATTTGGCGCGGTGTCGGTGGTGTCCGGCTCGATTCGCGGCGAAACGCTGTCGCTGCCGTTACAGATTGAACTGTTGGAGCAGGACTATAACACCGTTGGCTCCTTTACCGCCGCCGCGCTGCTGACGCTGATGGCGATTATTACCCTGTTTTTAAAGAGCATGTTGCAATGGCGCCTGGAGAATCAGGAAAAACGCGCGCAACAGGAGGAACATCATGAGCATTGAGATTGCCAATATTAAGAAGTCTTTTGGTCGCACCCAGGTGCTGAACGATATCTCGCTGGATATTCCTTCTGGTCAGATGGTGGCGCTACTGGGGCCGTCCGGCTCTGGTAAAACCACACTGCTGCGGATTATCGCCGGGCTTGAGCATCAGACCAGCGGGCATATTCGTTTTCACGGCACTGATGTCAGCCGCCTGCATGCTCGCGACCGTAAGGTCGGGTTTGTGTTTCAGCACTACGCGCTGTTTCGCCATATGACCGTCTTTGACAACATCGCTTTTGGCCTGACGGTGCTGCCGCGTCGTGAACGACCGAATGCGGCCGCTATCAAGACGAAAGTGACCAAACTGCTGGAAATGGTGCAGCTTGCGCACCTGGCGGATCGTTTTCCGGCGCAACTTTCCGGCGGGCAGAAACAGCGGGTGGCGCTGGCGCGCGCGCTCGCCGTTGAGCCGCAAATTTTATTGCTCGACGAACCCTTCGGCGCGCTGGATGCCCAGGTGCGTAAAGAGCTCAGGCGCTGGCTGCGTCAGTTGCATGAAGAGCTGAAATTCACCAGCGTGTTTGTGACCCACGATCAGGAAGAAGCGACCGAAGTGGCGGACCGGGTGGTGGTGATGAGCCAGGGCCATATTGAACAGGCCGACGCGCCGGATCAGGTCTGGCGCGAACCGGCCACCCGCTTCGTGCTGGAGTTTATGGGCGAGGTGAACCGACTGCAGGGCACTGTTCGCGGCGCGCAGTTCCACGTCGGCGCGCACCGCTGGCCGCTGGGTTATACCCCTGCGTATCAGGGGCCGGTCGATCTGTTCCTGCGTCCGTGGGAAGTGGACATTAGCCGTCGTACCAGTCTCGACTCGCCATTGCCGGTACAGGTGATCGAAGCCAGCCCGAAAGGCCACTATACCCAGTTAGTCGTGCAGCCGCTGGGGTGGTATAACGAACCGCTGACGGTGGTGATGCAGGGCGACGATGCCCCGGCGCGCGGCGAACGCCTGTTTGTCGGCCTGCAAAATGCCCGGCTGTATAATGGCGAGCAGCGCATTGAGCGCCATGAAGATGTGGTATTGGCAGAAATAGCGTAATCCCGGGATGATTTTACCCAGGCCCGATAAGCGTAGCGCCATCGGGCATTGAGTTGGACAAAAGACGTGAACACACTAGAACAAACAATCGGCAATACGCCTTTGGTGAAATTGCAGCGGATGGGGCCGGACAACGGCAGTGAAATCTGGCTCAAACTGGAAGGTAACAATCCCGCCGGGTCGGTGAAAGATCGCGCTGCGCTATCGATGATCGTGCAGGCGGAAAAGCGCGGGGAAATTAAACCAGGCGACGTACTCATTGAAGCAACCAGTGGAAATACCGGGATTGCGCTGGCGATGATTGCCGCGCTGAAAGGCTACCGCATGACCCTGCTGATGCCGGACAACATGAGCCAGGAGCGACGCGCGGCAATGCGCGCTTATGGCGCAGAGCTGATTCTGGTCAGCAAAGAGCAGGGCATGGAAGGGGCGCGCGACTTAGCGTTAGCCATGTCAGAACGCGGAGAGGGTAAACTGCTCGATCAGTTTAACAACCCTGATAACCCGCTGGCGCATTACAGCACCACCGGGCCGGAGATCTGGCAGCAAACTGCCGGGCGCATCACCCATTTTGTCTCCAGTATGGGCACGACCGGCACAATCACTGGCGTGTCGCGTTTTCTGCGCGAGCAGGCGAAGCCTGTCACCATCGTTGGCCTGCAACCGGAAGAGGGCAGCAGTATTCCGGGGATCCGCCGTTGGCCTGCGGAATATATGCCGGGAATATTTAACGCCTCGCTGGTTGACGAGGTACTGGATATTCATCAGCAGGCTGCGGAAAACACCATGCGCGAGCTGGCGGTGCGGGAAGGGATTTTCTGCGGTGTCAGTTCCGGTGGCGCGGTGGCCGGGGCGATTCGTGTGGCGCAGGCGACACCGGGCGCCGTCGTTGTGGCGATTATCTGCGATCGTGGCGATCGTTACCTTTCCACGGGTGTGTTTGGCGAAGAGCATTTCAGCCAGGGGGCGGGGATATAACCAATGCCGGTCAGTGTGTCACTGACCGGTTTGACGTAGATTAGGCTTTTTCTTTTAAATCAGCAGTCAGCAGTTCACGAACGAAGTTATCCGTTTTCTCTGCCGCAGGCGCTTTGCGGTCATACGTTCTGGGAAAAACAGCAATGGTCTTTCCCTGCCAGGGAATAAACCAGTAAACACCGTCATCCGGCGACAGGTAATCTCTGATGGATTCCTCTTTATGGAAGACCCAACGCACGGCGTTGTTCTGACTTCCTGAAATATCCTGTGCGGTGTGCTCGAATTTAATGCCTTCCGTCTGATCTTTCGCCATTTTCAGACGCTGCAGGATAAATGCTTTTGGCGACGTATCTGACGGTAATATCTGAACCAGGAAACTGTCTGGATTTTTTTCGGAGGAATACAGGAGATAATCCGTCCCTGCATACTCCAGTATTGTCTGGGCAGTGAGTAAGGGAAAAATCAATCCATCATCTTTATTTTCTCTTATCGCCCCGTGCGCGGTGTCTACGCTCCACTGCTGGCTATCGCCAATGACGCCGGCTGCCTGGATATATTTCGCCAGAAGCTCATAACCGTCTTTCCCTTCTTCAAAACGTAATGCACTGAGCGCTGAGTAGAATAAAATTTTTTCGTAATCCCAGTCGTTATGAGTATAGGGGAACTGCGCCCGCGCTTTTTCGAACGCCTGACTGGCATCGGCATACTTTCCCTTACGATAATCCGCGAGGCCTGTAATGCTGTAAAATTTTTGATATTCAGCCGGGAATGCGGCGATCTGTAACCCTTTCTGCGCGATGATCCTGGCTTTGTCCCAGTTCTCATCAGGAGCATCAGGCGCGGACAGTCCTACCCCAAGAGGATACAATTCAGCTTCAATCGAGCGCATCGTTTGCTGGTGATAGAGTTTTGGCGGATTATCCCATTTAATCTGTGCAAACAAATCAGCAATCGACTTTATTGCGGCCTGGCTGTCGCTTTCAGGAATTTTCGCTTTTATGGTGACCCGCCAGTCACCTTGCTTAATTTTCCATGTGACGGAAATTTGTTCCTCTGCTGCTACAACAAATTTCTGCTGGAGATTTTTATCCACCGGGAAATCTGGTATCTGGCCGATATCTGTTACGGGCGGCGCAACGTTTTTATCCTCAGGTGATACCCTTGAGTCTTCTTTTTCGACTTCATTATAGGTCATCGTGAAGCGAATTTTTCCACCGGATGATAATATGTAGGTCAGGTCTGTCGGGTAATCCCGGGTTTCACCCGAGTCAATATCAACCAGCAACCATTTCTTTGCGTTAATAACAGGGAAGCGCATATTAGCCACCCGCCAGGACAGTTGGTTATTTTTTTCGTCTATGTGCCAAAGATCAGGTGAGATTTTTTTACCTCCTTCGCCGGAATACACACGTTTAATTAAAAGGATGGCATCCGTTTGTTTTTCTGCGAACCAGGCATATTTAGCGGCAGAAATTAAAAATCCTTTAATGAAATCATCATATTCTGCCAGCGGTAGCGCATTTTCGAACAGGCTCTGTGCTTCAGCGTAGCGGTGTTTTTTTTCCAACAGCCATGCCAGGGTATCCAGTTCTGCTGACAACTCATAGTGGTTAATGTCACAGCTTACCTTCATTTTTTCCAGACTGGACAGTAGCGCCCGCTGTGCAGTAATAAAATCTCCCTGCTGAATTAATCCCATTGCTTCCTTGTAGCTGTCGAGTTGCTGGCGACGTATCAGATATTGTTGCTCTTGGTCGTAATAGGGTAGCTTTTGGCACAGTTCATATCGTTCAACAGGAGATGAGGTGGCTGCGGCAAACGTTGGCGCGACAAAGGAACAAACCAGAGCGAATAAAACGTGCCTGTTAGTTAGAAACATCATTACGTTCTCCAGAAACTGACGACGATGCAGGGGCAGAGTACTGTGCCAGTTGTTTGGCAAATTTATCCAGCTCGGGCAATACCGCGTTGTCCTTGTTATCGACCACCGCAAGGATCGCGCCATAACCGCTCTGGTAAGGAAACGTCCAGTAGATCAGTGATTTTTCTGTTTTTTCGCTACCGCTGTACCATTTGACCGACCACTTTGTCGCCATTTTCTTCTGTCCCTGTAAACTAAAGGGATAGGTTGTTTTATGCAGGTCTTTGTCCGCTATAGTTATTTTTTGTCGATCTTCTTCCTGAAGGCGTTTGACTTTAGCTTTGATAATGTTCGGCACATTGACTTCAGACAACTCCGTCAACCCGGCGGAAAACTCAGTCGAATAGCCATATTTTGCTGCAGAATAAACAACGGTTCCTTCGATATACGTGAATGCTGAGGCATGGAAAATGCCGACGTTAAAGGGAAAGCGTAACTGGCTTTTTTTGTTGAATATTTCTGGGATAACAGGATCAAAAACCCAATGGCTATCCATTGGCGAATGCCTTAATGATTGTTTCACCAGTTCGGTATAGGTCTTCTTTTTCGTCCGGTAAGCAATGTCCGTCAGGTACATCAGAAGCGCTTGCGAACCATAGTTATCTTCGGTTTGAGTCGTTATGGTTTGCGAATAAGCGGCGCGAGCATATTGAAGATATGACCAGGCTTTCTCCAGTTTATTTTGCCGGTATGAATGGATACCGAGAATGGCGTTGACTCTTGCTTTTTCAAGCGGGAATTTTGCCGCCGGAAGCAGTAAGTTTGCCTGTCGGGCAGCGTTATTCCATTCGGCCGTGGTACGGTACGTTGTTTTTGTCAGTGTATCCAGTTCTTTCTGAATGGGGGGAAGCGTGTCTGCCTGCGGCCATTTTATTTTTGTAAACAGTGAAGACAGTTGCTGAAGGGCATTTTCGCTGTGCGCTGTCTGAAATGTTGCCTGAACCGCCATTTCCCACGATCCTCGCGTTATTTGCCATATTGCCGTCGTCACGCTATCCCCGGCGACGCTATAACGTTGAGCTGATTTTATTTGTTTAATATTTTCGCCTGGGAAATCGGGTAATTTTGCCGAAAGCTCAGCATCCTCTGCTGTTGTATAAAGCCAGGGTCGTTTTATCTGCGTTGTTTTTACTGAATGCTCAGTGTCATTAGATCCCCGGTAGTGGAGCGTTATGTCAGCGGAAACATAGTTGTCTGCGACGTTATAGATCCCATCGCCATTGTTAGTAAAACGAATCACTGACGCGCCATCACGTTGACCGGTAGAATATATTTTTGCCAGCGTCCAGCGCCCGGCGGTTAACGGCACCGTCAGATGGGCAAGAGCATAATTTAACTGATTATTCTCATCATCCAGTTGCCACATCTCAGCGAGGAGGTTTTTGATGGAAAGATACGTTTTAATGAACTGCTGTGCTTCACTTTCTTTACCAGCCAGCATCGCTTGCGTGGTCGCTTTACGAATAAAACGCTGTTGCTGATCAACATTGGCGGTCGCCTCTGCCGCTTTTTTATTTAATTCAATGGCTTTTTCATACTGAGCGGTTTCATCCAGCGCCTGCGTGAGGCGCCATACTACCGCATTCGCGTCTTCGAAATTAGCACAGGATGCATGCAGTTCATTCCAGACGCTGTCGACGAAATTCCCGACGGATTCTTTGTTACCGGTTTTAACCACATCCGGTAATTGATTCATCAGTGAGGTAATTTGTGTCGAAGGGGATTGCTGACTGATAGAGAAATCACAGCGATTATTTTCTGCGGCAACCACATTGTGACTTATCATTAATGATAAAACAGGTAAAACAAACTTCAATAAAGTATTTGCCATGACATTATCTCTTTGGCAATGGTAAAACTATCGGTTAGGGAATGTTCTAACCGATTCGTTGAGAAAATTAGTTAAGGGTTTTATCTGTTTCCGCGATCAGTGCGTGCAGATAAGGTTTGGCATTTTCATCATTTTTACCCGGAATTCGCACAATGTAGGGTTTGCCGGTAATCGATGAAGAGGAGGCGACTTTATCAATGAATTGTTCTGCGGTATCAATACGGTTGCGGGTATTCCCCAGCTTCAGGCGCAGGTGGGATACTGCTTCATCACAATTATGTGAATCGCCGTTTCTCACGAAGATTAAATCCTTTTTTTGCGCCAGTGCATCAAGCATGGCGCTGATGCGTGCCTCTTCATGGGCATTCAGCTTCGCCCAGACCGGAAGAGTTAACAGGAGAGCAAATAGCGTACAGGCGATTCTTTTCATTCCACTTTTCCTTGCGATGAGAAATCCTTCGTTGTTCTGACAAGGCGTCCTGCGTTTAGTTGCACCCGCGACCGGGGTAATTTTCTGAATGTGCTTGCAGAAGTTTATCCAGAAATCGCCACAGCGTTTCATTCATTTCCTGGTAATTCCATTCGCGCATTTCCTTTACCGAACGGATGAACGTTTTCCCTGCGGCTTCCGCCAGCTCCTGTTGGGAGTGCCTAATCAATCCTTCGACGGACTCGGCGGTAAATTCCATGTGGCACTGGAAGCCGTAAATGAAATGACCAAACTGCACAATTTGTCGCGGACAGCCTTTACTCTCCGCAATGACGGTCGCCTGATCGGTTAATCCCGGCATATCGTTATGCCAGTGACCGACACTCAGTGGAGAATCAAAGTGAGAGAAAAACGGATGCTCTTTGCCTGCAGCGGTCAGCGTAATAGGGAAATGACCGATCTCTTTTTCCGGGCTTTTGCAGACCTTTGCGCCCAATGCTTCGCCAATCAATTGCGCGCCAAGACAGATGCCCACCACAATACGTCCGGCGCTTATCGCCTGATTAATGAGATGCTGTTCCGCCAGCGAGTCAAAGTACGGACATTCTGCAAGCGTTGTTCGCGGCGACTGGGGGCCGCCAAATACAACCAGCATGTCAAAGCCGTCCGCGTTCTTCGGCACGGGCTCTCCGGCATAAACGCGAGACCATGAGAGGGTATAGCCCCGTTGTTCTGCCCATGGCAGATAGGCGCCGGTGGATTCAAATGATTCGTGAACAACAAAATGTACTCGCACGCTCTTCTCCTGTTAGCCATTCAGCGCCTGATAAATATCAGCCGCCAGGGTGTTGATATCGCTGTCGCTCAGTGTCGACAGCGTGATACGCAGACCGTGTGCAGGTTCGTTCACGCCAAACGCCTCACCTTCGCGCACCAGCCAGCCTGATTTTGCCAGCATAAAAGCGGTTTTCTGACTGATGTCCTTCAGTGGCAGCCACAGATTCAGACCGTCGCCCGGCGGTACGGCCAGGCCATGCTGACCCAGCGCCCCGGCCAGCTTTTGCTGGCGGGACGCATAAAACTGCCGGGTATGGTTCAGTGAACGCTGAAAATCACTGTCGTTCAGGCAGGCAGAAGCGAGATCCTGAAGTAGATGACTGACCCACTGGCTGCCCGCGTTCAGGCGCAGGCGCAGTTTCTGCGACGTCAGCGGATCGCTGGAAACGATGGCGAGACGCAGGTCCGGGCCGAGCGTTTTCGACATTGAACGCACCACCGCCCAGCGCAGGGTTTCCGCGGCGATAACCGGATGCCAGGCTGATGTCGAGAGCAGGGCGAAATGATCGTCGACAATGACTAACACCTGCGGATAGCGGGCAAGTATGTTTTGTAACGCGGCGGCACGCGTGGCGCTCAGGCTGCATCCGGTTGGATTATGCGCGCGTGGGGTAATAATCACCGCGCGTGCGCCCAGGCGTAAAGCCTGCTCCAGCATGTCCGGTTGCATGCCTTCCTCGTCAACGCGAACGGGCGTGGCGCGAAAACCGCTGTAGCGCAGCATATTAATGCTGCTCAGAAAGCACGGATCTTCCACCGCCACGCTGTCGCCCGGCAGCAGGTGGGCGCTCAGAAGGCGTTCAATGGCATCAATGGCGCCGCTGGTAATATCAATTTCGCCTTCGGCAGGGGTGGCATCCTTCATCCATGTTTGCGCCCACTGTTGTAACGCGGGCGATAACGCTTCATCGCCGTACAAGCGGTGAGTATGCGTGAGCGTTTTTAGATAGCGTCCCAGCTCGGGCAGACGATCCGCTGCGGGATTGCCGCCGGAAAGATCGACAAGCGGAGTGTGCGGATCGCTTCCTTCCAGCGCAACTGGCGCAGAGGCGCCATTTATCACCGTGCCGTTGCGCCCCTGACTCAGCGCCAGCCCGGAGATGACCAGCCGTTTGTAGGCCGCAGCGACAGTATTTCGGTTGACGTTCAGCGCCTGGGCCAGTTCGCGCACGGGAGGTAAGGTATCCCCCGAACGTAACGCTCCGCTGGTGATATGCTGGCGGATACTGTCAAAGATTTCGCTGGCGGTTTTTCCGTCGATCATTATTGACCTATGACAAAATGAATTTTAGCATATGACGATAATAGTGAGGCGCCAGCCCGCTGTCCAGTGAGAGGAGATGTTTATGGCGCAGGAGAATGATATACAGTCAGTGCTTTTTAGCGATAGCCATCGGGCGTTACAAACCGACATCGTCGCCGTTCAGTCACAGGTGGTGTACGGCAGCGTGGGTAACAGCATCGCGGTGCCGGCTATTAAGGCAAAAGGTTTGCGCGTCACGGCGGTACCTACGGTGCTGTTCAGTAATACGCCGCATTACGAGACGTTTTATGGCGGCATTATTCCTGCCGACTGGTTTAACGGCTATTTACAGGCGCTGAGTGAGCGCGACGCCCTGCGCGAGCTGAAGGCGGTGACCACCGGTTACATGGGCAGCGCAGAGCAAATCGTCCTGTTGGCGCAATGGTTGCAGAACGTGCGCCAGCACCACCCCAATATCACCATTTTGGTTGATCCGGTGATAGGGGACGTGGACAGCGGTATGTATGTGAAAGCGGAAATCCCGGAGGCTTACCGGCAGCATCTGCTGCCAGTGGCGCATGGGCTGACGCCAAATGTCTTTGAACTGCACATGCTGAGCGGCAAACCGTGCGGTACGCTTGACGAGGCAGTGATTGCGGCGAGGTCGCTGCTCACCGATACGCTGAAGTGGATTGTAATCACCAGTGCTCCCGGACAAAACCGTGACGCTATCAACGTGGCGGTGGTGACGGCTGAATCGGTGGATATTATTGAACATCCACGGGTAGAAACCGACCTGAAAGGCACTGGCGATCTGTTCTGTGCGGAGCTGGTGAGCGGCATTGTACGTGACATGACGTTAACCCGAGCCACGCAACTGGCGGCAGAAAGGGTGCTGGACGTCATGATGTGGACCCAACAATGCGGCTGCGACGAATTAATACTGCCGCCGACAGGGGAGGCGCAATGAAAAGTTATCGCTTAGTGGTTCGTCAACAAGGGCGGGTGGTCGGTCATTTCGACACCAGTGGAGTGGATGCGCTGGCGGATATTTGCGTGGCGCGCGCCATGTTTGGCGTTGCGGGAGGGTATCAGTGCGAATTGCTGGTCGCAGACGCCGAAAAACGGATGCTGGAAAGTGGACCGGACGGCATGAAAATCCTGATGCGCGAGAAGTGCTATCGTCCGGTCACCGCCACGCTGCTGAAAAGGTGAAATTGACGGATAAAAAAATAGCGCCGGAAGGCGCTATTTTTCACTGCGGCAAGAATTACTTCTTGATGCGGATAACCGGAGTTTCACCCACGGTCACGCTACCGGACAGTTTGGTCAGTTCTTTGATCTCGTCCATGTTGGAGATGACGACCGGCGTCAGAGTGGACTTGGCTTTTTCTTCCAGCAGCGGCAGATCGAATTCGATGACCGGGTCACCCACTTTCACGCGCTGGCCTTCTTCCGCGATACGCTTGAAGCCTTCGCCTTTCAGCTCAACGGTGTCGATACCGAAGTGAACGAACAGCTCGATACCGCTATCGGATTCGATAGAGAACGCATGGTTGGTTTCAAAGATTTTGCCGATGGTACCGTCAACAGGCGCGACCATTTTGTTACCGGTTGGTTTGATGGCGATACCATCACCAACGATTTTTTCCGCAAAAACTACATCCGGCACGTCTTCGATGTTGACGATCTCGCCAGAGAGCGGAGCAACAATCTCAATAGTTCCGGTGTCTTTCTTATCATCAGAAACCAGAGATTTCAGTTTATCAAACAAACCCATGATCTTCTCCTAAGCAGTAAATTGGGCCGCATCTCGTGGATTAGCAGATTGTTTTTTCTTCAATGAACTTGTTAACCAGCGTCATTAACTCGTCCGTTGTCGGTTGAGCAAGAGCCTGCTCTGCTAACACCTTCGCATCTTCGAAGTTCGTGTTACGGATAATCTTCTTAATGCGCGGGATAGAAATGGCGCTCATAGAGAATTCGTCCAGACCCATCCCCAGCAACAGAAGTGTAGCACGTTCGTCGCCTGCAAGCTCACCACACATGCCAGTCCATTTACCTTCTGCATGAGAAGCATCAATAACTTGCTTGATCAAGTTCAGCACGGACGGTGACATTGGCTGGTAAAGATGTGAAATCATATCATTACCACGGTCAACTGCCAGCGTGTACTGCGTTAAATCATTGGTGCCGATACTAAAGAAATCAACTTCTTTGGCTAAATGACGCGCAATCGTCGCCGCAGCCGGTGTTTCCACCATCACGCCAATCTCGATTGCTTCGTCAAATGCTTTACCTTCGTCACGCAGTTCCTGTTTGTAGATTTCGATCTCTTTCTTCAGTGCGCGCACTTCTTCAACAGAGATGATCATCGGGAACATAATGCGCAGTTTACCGAAAGCGGACGCGCGCAGGATAGCGCGAACCTGGTCACGCAGGATCTCTTTGCGATCCATGGCGATACGCACAGCGCGCCAGCCCAGGAACGGGTTCTCTTCTTTCGGGAAATTCATGTACGGCAGCTCTTTGTCGCCGCCGATGTCCATAGTACGCACGATAACTGCCTGAGAGCCGCAGGCTTCAGCAACAGCTTTGTACGCCGCAAACTGTTCTTCTTCAGTCGGTAGCGCGTCGCGGTCCATAAACAGGAATTCAGTACGATACAGGCCAACGCCTTCGGCGCCGTTACGCTCTGCGCCTTCGACGTCACGTACGGTACCGATGTTTGCGCACACTTCAACCTGATGGCCATCCAGGGTGATTGCCGGCAGATCTTTCAGTTTCGCCAGTTCCGCTTTCTCGGTGGCAACCTGTTCCTGCACGGCGCGCAGTTTTTCAATTTCTTCGTTAGTCGGGTTGACGTAAACCTGGTTGTTTACGGCATCCAGAATCAGATAGTCGTCGTTTTTAACCTGAGAGGTAACGCTGCCGGTACCCACGATAGCAGGCAGTTCAAGAGAACGCGCCATGATTGAGGTGTGGGAGGTACGGCCGCCCGCGTCGGTGATGAAACCCAGCACTTTTTGCAGGTTCAGCTGTGCGGTTTCGGACGGGGTCAGGTCAGCGGCAACCAGGATAACCTCGTCTTTGATTGCGCTCAGGTCGATGATCGCCAAACCCAGGATGTTGCGCAGCAGGCGCTTACCGATATCACGCACATCAGCCGCACGTTCTTTCAGGTATTCATCATCCAGTTCTTCCAGGGCAGTGGCCTGACCTTCGATAACTTCATGCGCAGCTGCGTCAGCCGTCATGTGCTTATCTTTAATCAGGGCTATGATTTCCTGCTCCAGCTCCTCATCTTCGAGCAGCATGATATGCCCTTCGAAGATGGCTTCTTTTTCTTCACCGAACGTTTCACCAGCTTTGGTTTTGATCGCTTCTAATTGCGCAGATGCCTTGGCACGACCGCTCAGAAAACGTTCAACTTCCTGATCAACCTTGTCGGCAGAAACTTTTTTCCGGTCAATGACGATTTCGTCTTCTTTCAGCAAAAGTGCCTTGCCGAAAGCGATACCCGGGGATGCTAAAATGCCTGAAATCATAACCCTACCTTACTTGTGACTGATTTTTAAAAGAACCCGGAAAAACTTATTCCAGTTCCGCCATCAGCTTGACCAGATGTTCAACCGCTTTCTGCTCGTCTTCACCTTCCGCAGAAATGGTGACAACGGTGCCCTGAGTCAGACCCAGAGTTTGCAGTTTGAACAGGCTTTTTGCGCTTGCGCTTTTGCCGTTGGAAGTCACAGTAATCTCAGACGTGAAGCCTTTCGCTTCTTTAACAAACTGAGCAGCAGGGCGGGTATGCAGACCGTTCGGAGCGGTAATGGTAACTTCTTGCTGGAACATTGTATTTCCCCAACTTATAGGTTTAGTGTTGTGGAACTAAAGTCTAGCCTGGCGGTTCGACTTTAGCCTGTATTGTTAGTGCCGACGTAAACGGACGCGACACACCAGGTGTTATACGCAATCCGTTGCAGGCAACTTCTGGCCGCTGACGTTTCGCTCGTCATTAAACATTATGCCGCGAAATCAAGAATTGAACCAAATCATAAAATCGATTCAGCAGGGAGTTTTCCTGTAACGATTAATTTCGCGCTTCAAAATAATTAGTCAGGTTAAATACCAGACCCAACGGGGTGAATCAATGCCAGGTGGGGTGAAAGTTTGAAGCAGGCCACAAAAAAGCACCTGAAAAGGTGCTTTTTTACGCGTTTTTAACAAGCTGGCATCACTGTTGCAGTTCTTTCTCAGTAAAGAGATCGGCAAACAATGCGGTGCTCAGATAACGCTCACCCGAGGACGGTAGGATAACCACAATATTCTTATTGGTAAAGGTTTCATCTTCCTGCAATTTAAGCGCGGCAGCGACGGCTGCGCCGGAGGAGATGCCCGCCAGAATCCCTTCTTCTTCCATCAGACGGCGTGCGGTAGAAATCGCCTCTTCATTGGTGATGCCAATGACTTTATCAATCAGTTTGAGATCAAGGTTGCCTGGAATAAAGCCCGCGCCGATGCCCTGAATTTTGTGCGGGCCTGGCTTCAACTCTTCGCCAGCCAGGGCCTGCGCGATAACCGGAGAATCAGTCGGTTCGACGGCGACCGTGATGAGGTCTGCTTTACCCTTTGTGCCTTTGATGTAGCGGGATACGCCAGTCAGCGTACCGCCTGTACCCACGCCAGAAATAAATACATCCACCTGACCATCGGTATCTTCCCAGATTTCCGGGCCGGTGGTTTTTTCATGTATCTCCGGGTTCGCCGGGTTGCTGAACTGCTGAAGTAGCAGGTATTTCGCCGGATCGCTGGCGACAATCTCTTCCGCTTTCTGAATCGCGCCCTTCATGCCTTTCGCGCCTTCGGTCAGCACCAGATTCGCACCCAGCGCTTTCAGCAGCTTGCGGCGCTCGATGCTCATCGTTTCCGGCATGGTTAGCGTCAGCTTATAGCCGCGCGCGGCAGCGACGTAAGCCAGTGCGATACCGGTGTTGCCGCTGGTCGGCTCAACCAGTTCCACGCCCGGTTTCAGTACGCCGCGTTTTTCGGCATCCCAAATCATATTGGCACCGATACGGCACTTCACGCTGAAGCTCGGGTTACGTGACTCCACCTTCGCCAGAATGCGTCCGTTACCGATGCGGTTCAGTCGAACCAGCGGCGTATGACCGATAGTCAGCGAGTTATCTTCAAAAATCTTACTCATGGCCTGTCCTTAACTGTATGAAATTGGGATACCTTCCCAGCATACCCGTCAGACGGATAGGGGGAAGTAAGGATTTCGCATATCTATATGCTATGAGGAAATAATGACGATCAGTATGGAATAAGAAACGGCATATACCAGCGGCTGGCGTCTCATCTTTACATTATTTCCACAAGGCATGCTTCGCGCGATAGCAATCGACCCACATCGCCGTTGCGCCGCACACTGCAACCGGCATGATAAAAAGATTCAGCACCGGGATAAGGGTAAACAGGCTGGTGAGCGCGCCAAACTGCATATTGGTGACCTTGCGCGCGCGCAGGGCAGAACGCATCTCTTTAAACGGCACTTTATGGTTATCGAAAGGATAATCGCAATACTGGATCGCCAGCATCCAGGCACTGAACAAGAACCAGAGCACCGGGGCGACAGTTTGACCAATACCGGGAATGAAATAGAGGATCAGCAGGACGATGGCGCGCGGTAAATACCAGGCGAATTTTTGCCATTCGCGTTTCATGATGCGCGGCAGATCTTTCATGATGCCCAGCACGCCAGTATCTGGCGGCGTGGCCCCGGTCAGACGCGCTTCCAGCTGTTCCGCCAACAGACCGTTAAACGGTGCGGCAATCCAGTTGGCGACCGTCGAAAAGAAATAGCCAAAGACCAACACCACCGAGATCACGGCGATCGGCCAGAGCAGATAACTCAGCCACTGCAGCCAGTCCGGGACATGCCGCATTAACGACGGGATCCAGGCATCCAGTTGGGTAAACAGCCACCAGAAGGCGCTGCCCATCAGCACGATATTGACCAGCAGGGGCAAAATAACAAAACGGCGGATCCCGGGTTGCGAGACCAGCTTCCACCCCTGAGCGAAGTAGTACACACCGCTGCGTGGTGCGGTGACGGATGATGACACCATAGTCAGGACAGACTCCTTTTAGTATTAGTCCTAAGTGAACCCGGGTATCTTACCGGGTAATTGCGCTCAGGACAGTTCGGAAATGTTCGAAAAAACAGCAAAAAGCACGATTTCCTTCATCTTTATGCCGGGAAAGCTAAGAGTACACTTGCACTTGACGTAATCGGCAAATACTCTTAGTGAGTAAATGTTTGCCGTGGTGGCAAGGTGTTAGAACAACAGAGAATATAATGATGCAGGATTTGCGTCTGATATTAATCATTGTTGGCGCGATCGCCATAATCGCTTTACTGGTACATGGTTTCTGGACCAGCCGTAAAGAACGATCTTCTATGTTCCGCGATCGTCCACTGAAACGCATGAAATCAAAACGCGACGATGAGCCGTTTGACGACGATATCGACGCTGACGAAGGCGTGGGTGAAGTTCGTGTTCACCGCGTGAATCATGCCCCCGGCAGCCCGCAGGAGCATGAAGCCCCTCGCCAGTCGCCGCAACACCAGTACCAGCCGCCTTATGCGTCTGCGCAGCCGCGTCAGCCGGTCGCGCCGCCGCCTGACGCGACGGTGCCGCCGCAGCACGCTCCGCGTCCGGTACAGCCGGTTCAGCCGCAGCCTGCCCCGCAGCAACCCATTCAGCCGCAGGCCGCGCCGCAACAACCTGCGCCTGAGGCGCAGCAAACTGCCGCGCCTCAGGTACAGCCCGTTCAGCAGCCCGCTTCGCCAGCGCCGCAGGCGGCCTCGCAAGCATTCCAGCCGGCTGAGCCAGTAGCAGAGCCGCAACCAGAACCGGTGGTAGAAGAAACGCCGACCCCTGCGCCAGAAAAACCGCAGCGTAAAGAAGCGGTAATCATCATGAACGTTGCCGCTCATCACGGTAGCGAACTGAATGGCGACGTCCTGCTCAACAGTATCCAGCAAGCGGGCTTCAAATTCGGCGACATGAATATCTTCCACCGCCACCTGAGTCCCGACGGCAGTGGTCCGGCGTTGTTCAGCCTGGCGAATATGGTTAATCCGGGGACGTTTGACCCGGAAATGACCGACTTCACCACGCCAGGCGTGACCATTTTCATGCAGGTGCCGTCTTATGGCGACGAACTGCAAAACTTTAAGCTGATGCTTCAATCTGCGCAGCATATCGCTGATGAAGTGGGTGGCGTAGTGCTGGATGACCAGCGCCGGATGATGACGCCGCAAAAACTGCGTGAGTATCAGGACCGCATCCGCGAAGTGAAAGACGCTAACGCCTGATACACTAAAGGCACGACACATACTTTTCTGAACCCCCGCCTGTCGGGGGTTTTTTATCATTGATGGTGCGATATGGAATCAATCGAACAACAACTGACAGAACTGCGAACCACGCTTCGCCATCATGAGTATCTTTACCATGTGATGGATGCGCCGGAAGTGCCCGACGCGGAGTACGATCGTCTGATGCGCGAGCTGCGCGAGCTGGAAGCCCGGCACCCGGAGTTGATCACCCCGGACTCGCCTACCCAGCGGGTTGGGGCGGCGCCGTTGGCCTCGTTCAGCCAGATTCGTCATGAAGTACCGATGCTGTCGCTGGACAACGTCTTTGACGAAGAGAGCTTCCTGGCGTTTAACAAACGCGTTCAGGATCGCTTAAAAAGCACCGATAAACTGACCTGGTGCTGCGAGCTAAAGCTTGATGGTCTGGCGGTCAGCATTCTGTATGAAAACGGCATATTGGTCAGGGCCGCAACCCGTGGCGACGGAACCACCGGGGAAGACATTACCACCAACGTGCGCACCATCCGCGCCATCCCGCTACGTCTGCATGGCGATAACATTCCTGAGCGTCTGGAAGTGCGCGGAGAAGTCTTTCTGCCCCAGGCCGGTTTTGAAAAAATCAACGAAGAGGCGCGTCGTACCGGGAGCAAAGTCTTCGCTAACCCGCGTAATGCGGCCGCGGGTTCGCTACGCCAGCTTGACCCGCGTATTACAGCGAAGCGACCGCTGACTTTCTTCTGTTACGGCGTTGGTATCCTGGAAGGTGGCGAATTGCCCGATACCCACCTGGGCCGACTGATGCAGTTTAAGGCGTGGGGATTGCCGGTGAGTAATCGCGTTACGCTGTGCGACTCTCCGGAAGCGGTTCTGGCGTTCTACCGTCAGGTGGAAGAAGACCGCCCAACGCTGGGCTTCGATATTGACGGCGTGGTGATCAAAGTGAACTCACTGGCGCTGCAGGAACAGCTTGGCTACGTTGCCCGCGCGCCGCGCTGGGCAGTGGCGTTTAAATTCCCGGCCCAGGAACAGATGACCTTTGTCCGCGACGTGGAATTTCAGGTGGGGCGTACGGGCGCCATCACGCCTGTCGCGCGGCTGGAGCCCGTACAGGTGGCTGGCGTGTTGGTCAGTAACGCCACGCTGCACAATGCCGATGAGATCGCCCGTCTTGGGCTGCGGATTGGCGACAAAGTGGTTATTCGCCGGGCGGGCGACGTGATCCCGCAGGTCGTCAATGTGGTGCTCTCCGACCGTCCGGATGATACGCGTCCGGTTGAATTTCCGGCCCAGTGCCCGGTTTGCGGTTCTGACGTCGAGCGCGTGGAAGGCGAAGCCGTTGCCCGCTGTACCGGCGGCTTAATCTGCGGCGCGCAGCGGAAAGAGTCGCTTAAGCATTTCGTTTCCCGTCGGGCGATGGACGTTGACGGAATGGGCGACAAAATTATCGACCAGTTGGTTGAGAAAGAGTATGTGCATACGCCTGCGGATCTGTTCCGGCTGACGGCAGGAAAACTGACCGGGCTGGACCGCATGGGGCCGAAGTCGGCGCAAAACGTGGTGGACGCGCTGGAAAAGGCGAAGGAGACAACGTTCTCGCGTTTTCTCTATGCGCTGGGTATTCGTGAAGTCGGTGAAGCGACCGCCGCGGGATTAGCCGCGTACTTCGGTACGCTTGACGCTTTAGAAGCGGCCTCGATAGACGAGTTGCAGAAAGTGCCTGACGTGGGAATTGTGGTGGCGACCCATGTGTTCAATTTCTTTGCGGAAGAGAGCAACCGCGAGGTTATTGGCCAACTACTGGCGGAAGGCGTGCGCTGGCCCGCGCCGGTTGCAATCAATCCCGCAGAGATCGATAGCCCCTTCGCCGGTAAAACGGTGGTTCTGACCGGCAGCCTGAGCCAGATGTCCCGTGATGACGCCAAAGCGCGTCTGGTGGCTCTTGGGGCGAAAGTGGCGGGCAGTGTGTCGAAAAAAACCGATCTGGTGATTGCCGGTGAAGCGGCAGGATCGAAGCTGGCGAAAGCCCAGGAGCTGGGCATCGACGTCATTGACGAAGCGGAAATGCTCCGCCTGCTGGGTGCCTGAAATGGAAAAAGAGCAGCTCATTGAGATCGCCAACACGGTGATGCCGTTCGGGAGATATAAAGGGCGTCGGCTGATTGATGTGCCGGAGGAGTATTTACTGTGGTTTGCCCGCAAGGATGAATTTCCGCCGGGTAAACTGGGCGAACTGATGCAAATTGCGCTGCTCATTAAAACCGAGGGGCTGACGCAGTTGGTTCAGCCCCTGAAACGCCCGCTTTAAACTTTCGCGGCGCGGCTCTCCTGCTGCGCCTGCATTTTTTCGGTCTGCTGCTTGTAGCGGCGTGCCATTACCGCACAGACCATCAGTTGAATCTGGTGGAAGATCATCAGCGGTAATACCATCATGCCGATCACCGACGTTGGAAACAGAATGTTGGCCATGGGGATACCGTTGGCGAGGCTCTTTTTTGAGCCGCAGAATACGATGGTGATTTCATCCGCTTTATTGAAGCCGCATTTGCGGGCGACAAAAACGTTTACCGCAATAACGATAGTTAATAGCACAATACTGACAACGACGATAAACAGCAGCGACCCCCAGCCTACCTTGTGCCAGATACCGTTAACCACCGCTTCGCTGAAGGCAGAGTAAACGACCAGCAGGATGGATGTCTGGTCGGTTTTCGCAATCCATTTCTTATTTTTCGCCACCCATTTACCGATCCATGGTCGGGAAAGATGACCAAGGACAAAGGGCAGCAGCAGTTGCAGCATGATTTTACCGACCTGCTCCAGACTGCCTTCCGCGCCGTGCATGTTCATCACCAGACCGACCAGCAGTGGCGAAAGGAAAATCCCCAGCAGGCTCGACGCCGATGCGGAGCAGACCGCCGCCGCCACGTTGCCGCCGGCCAGCGAAGTAAAGGCGATAGCCGACTGAACGGTGGCAGGCAGAATGCAGAGATACAGGAAACCGGTGTAGAGCATCGGATCGACGTTGACGGGCGCCCACCAGGCAAACAGTACGCCGAGCACAGGGAACAGGATAAAGGTGCTGCACATCACCCACAGGTGTAAGCGCCAGTGGCTTCCGCCCGCGATAATGGCTTCGCGCGAGAGCTTCGCGCCATGCATAAAGAACAACAGCGCAATGGCGGCGGTCGTCACGCCTTCGACGACAGGGACAAAAGCCCCTTCTGCGGGAAAAAACGACGCCAGCAAAACAACGGCGATCAGTGTCAGCGTAAACGGATCAAGAATACGAAAAAGCGTCATAACGACTCCAGGGATTCAGTACTGACATTGTGTGTATCGACTACAGAAATAACAAAGGCGTACTGCGTCTGCATATTAATGGAATCGATAGAGTATACACCGCATGTCGCTGATGCCCAGGAAAGAAGCGCTAGCGAGTAAGGGCATAGTACTTTTCCCTGCCGGGTGAAAGGTGCGTTGTGCCTGCGTGGGCGTTCAGTCAGATATATACGTTTGTCTGCTGGTTGCCAGCGGTGGTTTTTGCCCCGCCGCCGCAGTTTTGCAAGGAAGGGATGGATACATTACGGGTCTTCATAGCGCGCACCTGTTCCGAAATGACGGACCATCAAGATATCGACACAGGAGCGCAAAACTTCAGCAATGCCAGCCTTTGGCAGCCCTGCAGTCAGAAGTTAAATTTCGTCGAGTAGATAACCCCATCCTGAAGGAACGACTCTCCCAGCTTATTATCAGCGTAGCGGTACTGAATGCCTGCCGTCAGGTGCGGGGTTGCGTTCCACCATACCGCCACGGCGCCATTCATGCCATCTTTGCCTCCGTTTCCGGCGGCATAGGCGGGGGCGCGATCAAACTCGTATTCGTTCCAGTTGGTGAGGGTGAATTTCTCGCTTCCGAGAGTAAAACTGTATCCGGCAACCCATCCCATTACGTAACCATTGTCACCGCTATAATATGTCTGGTCGGTATAGCGTTTTGCAATAAATGGCTTTAACCAATAACCCGTGCCGGTAAAGTTATATCCCAGACCATACAAAAACATGTCATCATGGAAATGAATATGATTGGGGGAACCGTAGGTCCCGTATGCATGCAAATAAAGATTTAATCCGGTGTCGCCAAGATAAATACGATTGGTGTTTTTAAACGTATAGCGCTGTTCACTCCCCGGTTTTTCATTCCGTGAGCGATAAAAATTTTCCCAGTCGAAGAAAGCGTATATTTCACCCCAGCTAAAATTAGCGCCACCTTCAAGTTCCAGATAACCAAAGTCGTCTTTGTGGGATTTGCTGCTGGTTCGGTGTGTGGTATCAGACGTCCAGTCCAGGTAGTGAAGACCGATATCGGCAAATCCCCCTGTAAACTCCGCGTGGGCAGATTGCGGTAACGTTAACGCGGCGGTAAAACTTATGATAATAATATTTTTATTCATAGGGTATATTCCAGTATCCGGAAATAGATTGTTTTCGAATAATTGTTTTATTATTTAGCTCTTGTCAGCAGCAGGTATGGTATTTATGTCATGGGTGAGAAATCCAATACATAATTATTACTAATCGATAGCGAGGCGATCTTAATTGCCTATGGCGATCGATATCATTTCCATATCGATCGTCATGAGAAAGTGTATTGGAAAGTTGCAATGCTCTCTCGCTATAAAAAGAGGGTGCTGAACACAATTCATTCGATATGTAGCTTTTAAGGACATCCCATGACTCATTCCGACCTGTCACAGAATCCGTGGTATTGCGTTGATATCATTCGCGGTTACTCACCTGGCTTTACGCCGCGCGTAGCCTTTATTCTCGGTTCTGGTTTAGGCGCGCTTGCTGAAAAGATCGAAGACGCCGTGGCGATTTCGTACGAGAAGCTGCCGGGGTTCCCGGTAAGCACGGTTCATGGTCATGCCGGTGAACTGGTTCTCGGCTCTCTGGCAGGTGTGCCGGTTGCCTGTATGAAAGGGCGCGGGCACTACTATGAAGGACGGGGGATGACCATTATGACGGACGCAATCCGTACCCTCAGGCTGCTGGGCTGCGAGTTATTGTTCTGTACTAACGCTGCCGGATCGCTGCGCCCGGAAGTAGGACCAGGAAGCCTGGTGGCGCTCAGCGACCATATTAATACCATGCCGGGTACGCCGATGGTGGGGCTGAATGACGAACGTTTTGGCGAGCGTTTCTTCTCGCTGGCCAATGCTTATGACGCCGATTATCGCTCGGTTCTGCAGACGGTGGCGGCGGAAGAGGGTTTTACCCTCAATGAAGGGGTATTTGTTTCTTATCCTGGACCGAACTTTGAAACAGCCGCAGAGATTCGCATGATGCAAATGATTGGCGGTGATGTGGTGGGGATGTCGGTGATACCTGAGGTGATTACCGCCCGCCATTGTGGACTGAAGGTGGTTGCCGTTTCTGCAATAACTAACCTGGCGGAAGGGTTGGGCGATGTGACGCTCTCCCATGCGCAAACGCTCGCGGCAGCAGAACTTTCCCGGCAAAATTTTATCAACCTCATTTGCGGTTTCCTGCGCAAACTGGCCTGAAGCATATAACAATAAGACCCCGGCTTACGGGGTCGTACTCTACGGCAAGGAAGGAAAAGAATGCGTATTGCGACACGCTTAAAAATCATGTCTTTTTTGCAATATTTTATCTGGGGAAGCTGGTTGGTGACTCTGGGCTCTTACATGATTAACACCTTACATTTTACCGGAGCCAACGTGGGCATGATCTACAGCTCAAAAGGGCTGGCGGCGATTATTATGCCGGGGATTATGGGGATCATCGCGGACAAATGGCTACGCGCAGAACGTGCGTACATGCTGTGTCATCTGGTTTGCGCTGGCGTGTTGCTGTACGCAACGACCGTCACTGATTCGGACACCATGTTCTGGGTAATGCTGGTCAATGCGATGGCCTACATGCCGACAATAGCGCTCTCTAACAGCATTTCTTATTCCTGCCTGGCGCAGGCGGGGCAGGATCCGGCGACGGCATTCCCGCCTGTTCGCGTTTTCGGCACGATTGGTTTTATCGTCGCGATGTGGGCCGTCAGTCTGATGGGGCTGGAACTTAGCAGCGCGCAGTTGTATATCGCTTCTGGCGCATCGCTGCTGTTAACGATGTATGCTTTTACGCTGCCGAAGATCCCGATTGCGGAGAAGAAAGCGACCGCATCTTTAGTCAGCAAGCTGGGGCTGGATGCTTTTGTGCTATTCAAAAAACCGCGTATGGCGATCTTCTTTCTCTTCGCGATGATGCTGGGTGCAGTGCTGCAAATTACCAACGTATTCGGTAACCCGTTCCTGCATGACTTTGCCCGCAACCCGGAATTTGCCGACAGTTTTGTGGTGAAATATCCCTCAATATTGCTTTCGGTTTCCCAGATGGCGGAAGTGGGCTTTATTCTGACGATCCCGTTCTTCCTGAAGCGATTTGGTATTAAAACGGTCATGCTGATGAGCATGCTGGCATGGACGCTGCGCTTTGGCTTCTTTGCTTTTGGCGACCCATCGCCGTTTGGTTTTGTCATGCTGCTGATGTCGATGATTGTCTACGGTTGCGCCTTTGACTTCTTTAACATTTCAGGTTCTGTTTTTGTGGAGCAGGAAGTGGACGCGCGAATTCGCGCCAGCGCCCAGGGGCTGTTTATGACCATGGTCAATGGCGTCGGCGCCTGGGTTGGCTCAATACTGAGCGGCCTGGCGGTAGATTATTTTTCGGTTGACGGCGTGAAGGACTGGCAAACTATCTGGTTAGTCTTTGCGGCGTACGCTCTGGTGCTGGCGGTGATATTCGCGCTGTTCTTTAAGTATAAGCATGAGCCAGAAAAGTTAATGACCAGGTCGCTGGCACATTAATCTCTCTCGCGGCGGGTCATCTACCCGCCGTTTTATCTTATGAGCGGCAATGTGGTAACGTTGCGACGTCTCCCTCTAAACTGGAACGCACTTATCATGGAACGCGCGCATCGCATCGATCTCAAGCTACTGCGGTATTTTCTTGCGGTTGCGGAAGAACTGCATTTTGGCCGGGCGGCAGCGCGTCTGAACATGTCGCAGCCTCCGTTGAGTATTCATATCAAAGAGCTCGAGCAGCAGCTGGGGACGTTGCTGTTTGTGCGTCATTCGCGCAGCGTGGCGCTAACGCATGCGGGTAAAATCCTGATGGAGGAGTCCCGGCGGCTGCTGGCGAGTGCCAATCAGGCAATGGCGCGAGTTGAACAGATCGGGCGGGGTGAGGCGGGGCGAATCGAACTTGGCGTGGTCGGGACCGCAATGTGGGGGAGGATGCGTCCGGCGATGCGCAGTTTTCTAAAAGAAAACCCCAACGTAGAAGTACTCTTTCGCGAAAAATCACCGGGTATGCAAATGGCGCTGTTAGAGCGTCGGGAACTGGATGCCGGGATCTGGCGAATGGCGATCGAGCCTCCCTCCGGATTTACCAGCCTGCGTCTGCATGAGTCTTCATTTCTGGTCGCCGTCCCTGAGGATCATACGTTGGCCTTTCGTGAGTCAATCCCCCTCGCCGCGTTGCGGAATGAATACTTCGTCACCCTTCCGTCGGTACATTCCGATTGGGCATTTCTCCAGCGCGTATGCCAGCAGGCGGGTTTCTCCCCGATGATCATCCGTGAAGTGGTGGAGCCGCAGACGGTGTTGGCGATGATAAGCATGGGGATGGGGATCACGCTGATGGCGGATGGATACGCGCAGATGAACTGGCCAGGGGTGGCGTTTCGACCTCTGGAAGAGCGGATACCGGCGGACCTGTATGTGGTTTATGAGAAGCAGCAAACAACGCCCGCACTGGAGCGGATGATTGAGTCGTTAACGGCGTAGCGGCATTTTACCGGATGATGGCATGCTCTTATCCAGCCTACAAAACGGCGCCGTAGCCTTTCCAGTTATTAAATTCTGCATATAGCAAAAAGGCGCCTTTAGGGCGCCTTTTTACATTGGTGGGTCGTGCAGGATGACTCGGCTTCGCCTCGCCCTTCGGGCCGTCGCCGCAAGCGGCTCCGTTGTCTCACTACGTTCGACCCGAACCTGCGGCAGGTTCGAATCATTAAATTCTGCATATAGCAAAAAGGCGCCTTTAGGGCGCCTTTTTACATTGGTGGGTCGTGCAGGATTCGAACCTGCGACCAATTGATTAAAAGTCAACTGCTCTACCAACTGAGCTAACGACCCGAAGTGGTGGGTGATGACGGGATCGAACCGCCGACCCCCTCCTTGTAAGGGAGGTGCTCTCCCAGCTGAGCTAATCACCCACTTCGGTACTTCACAATAAGAAATTTAGCTGGCGAGAAAGTGGTGGGTGATGACGGGATCGAACCGCCGACCCCCTCCTTGTAAGGGAGGTGCTCTCCCAGCTGAGCTAATCACCCACTTCTCAATTTCTTATCTACACGGCGGAGACTACATAAAGTAGTTGGTGGGTGATGACGGGATCGAACCGCCGACCCCCTCCTTGTAAGGGAGGTGCTCTCCCAGCTGAGCTAATCACCCCCGCTGTGTGGAGTCGCATTATAGGGAGAGTTGAAAATGAGTCAACGCATTTTCTAAAGAAATTGTTCGTTCGTCGTAAATTTAAGCAAAACGATCGCAAATCGATCCATCAGGTATGATTTCTATACGAAAATAGCAAAGCCCACGGTTCGGGCCGTAACAACATTGAGGAATCAGGTGGGAGTGATAGAATACCGAACGTCAATTTTTCCCGGATTTGCCGGCTGTCGGCATCTTTATCAACGTAAGGCCATTTCATGAAAATCAAAACTCGCTTCGCGCCAAGCCCGACAGGCTATCTGCACGTCGGTGGTGCGCGTACTGCTCTCTATTCCTGGCTTTTTGCACGTCACCACGGCGGTGAGTTTGTGCTGCGTATTGAAGACACCGATCTCGAACGTTCTACCCCGGAAGCTATCGAAGCCATTATGGATGGCATGAACTGGCTGAGCCTGGAATGGGATGAAGGCCCGTATTTCCAGACTAAACGTTTTGATCGTTATAACGCCGTGATTGATGAGATGCTGGAAGCGGGCACCGCCTATAAATGCTATTGCTCGAAAGAGCGTCTGGACGCGCTGCGTGAAGAGCAGATGGCAAAAGGCGAGAAGCCGCGTTATGACGGTCGTTGCCGCCACGGTCACGAGCACCATGCTGACGATGAGCCGTGCGTCGTGCGTTTCGCAAACCCGCAGGACGGCTCTGTCATTTTCGACGATCAGATCCGTGGACCAATCGAGTTCAGCAACCTTGAACTGGACGATCTGATTATCCGTCGTACCGACGGGTCTCCGACTTATAACTTCTGTGTCGTTGTGGACGACTGGGATATGGAAATCACGCATGTTATTCGTGGTGAAGACCATATCAATAACACGCCGCGCCAGATCAACATTTTGAAAGCGCTGAACGCGCCGGTGCCGGTGTATGCGCACGTTTCCATGATCAACGGCGACGACGGAAAAAAACTGTCCAAGCGTCATGGCGCGGTAAGCGTCATGCAGTATCGTGACGACGGCTACTTGCCGGAAGCATTGCTGAACTATCTGGTACGTCTCGGTTGGTCCAGTGGCGATCAGGAAATCTTCACCCGTGAAGAGATGATCAAACTGTTCTCCCTGGGGGCGGTCAGCAAATCCGCCAGCGCGTTTAATACTGAGAAATTGCAGTGGCTGAACCACCACTATATCAATACGCTGGCGCCGGAATATGTGGCTACGCACCTTCAGTGGCATATCGAACAAGAACATATCGATACCCGTAACGGCCCGCAGTTGGCTGAACTGGTGAAACTGCTGGGCGAACGCTGCAAAACGCTGAAAGAGATGGCTCAAAGCTGCCGTTATTTCTATGAGGATTTCGCTGAGTTCGACGCCGATGCCGCGAAGAAACACCTGCGTCCGGTTGCGCGTCAACCGCTGGAAGTGGTGCGTGACAAACTGGCGGCAATCAGCGACTGGACGGCTGAGAACGTGCATCATGCGATTCAGGCTACTGCCGATGAGCTGGACATCGGGATGGGCAAAGTGGGGATGCCGTTGCGCGTCGCCGTCACCGGCGCGGGTCAGTCTCCAGGCTTAGACGTTACGGTACACGCGATCGGTAAAACCCGTAGCATCGAGCGTATCAATAAAGCGCTGGCGTTTATTGCTGAGCGTGAAGCACAACAGTAATCCGTTATGGAACCAGGCCGGAGAGGGCGGTTATGCCTCCCGGCCTGTTATCTGCTGACGTTGCGCTTATTGCGCTTCCGATTCCTCAATGCCCAGACGGGCGAGAAAACGACGAATACCTTCGCGCGAAAGAAATAACGCCAGCTTTTCCTGTTCCGTTTCTGACATATTCTCTATGGCATCAACGATCTGCCGAAAGGCATGACTGCGTGCGCCGGGATGGTAATCGGCCAGCGGTTCTTCGGCCTGATAAAATGCGTAATGATTGCGAAACGCAGGGATGTTCAGAATGAACTCCCGCACGCGGCTGTCGATGTGTACCAGTCTTGCCCGACCGCCTTTCACGCCAGGAAATTTTTCCGTTTCCCATTTTTGCTCACGGATCCAACGATTGACGGTTTGTCTGGCGACCCCGAGGCAGTCCGCCAGCTCTTCGGTGGTCATCTTGCTGCGTAATCTTTTCATAATTATTTGCTGTCGCGGATCCCTAAGCGTTGTAACAAACCGGTAATCCCTTCCCGAAGTAGCAAGGAAGTGATTTTTTTCTGTTCCGCAGGCGTCATTTCTTTCGCCAGCTTGATCAGCAAAGCTTCAAGCGACGCATCGCCAGGGGACGACAATGTGTCCGATAACCCCTCCGCCGAACGCTCTGCGCTGCGGATATATTCACGAACCTGTTCGTTTACGTGCACCAGACGCGCTTTACCGCCCTGAACGCCCGGTTTCGGCGATGTCACCCATCCCTCTTTACGCACCCATTTATTGATGGTCTGTCGGCTGTAACCGGTCAGATTGGCGAGTTCTTCCGGCGTCATCCGCTCCTTGAACATAACAATTCCCTGAGTAGTCGTGTGGTTAATTAGTGGTTCATTTTATAGCACCATTTTAGTAGAAACCGTGACGCGTTTAACTACTGAATGCGAGTTGATACGCAATGTTCTTCATTTGTTTGCTTTTTCAGCGATTAGCGTCAGGGGCTTTAATTTGCCGTTGACACGTGCGAAGGGAATTCATATGATGCCGCCCGTCAACTCGACAAGCTTTACGTGACGGGGCTATAGCTCAGCTGGGAGAGCGCTTGCATGGCATGCAAGAGGTCAGCGGTTCGATCCCGCTTAGCTCCACCAAAAATTGCACCCAACAATTTTGGTACGTAAAGAGATCGTGGGGCTATAGCTCAGCTGGGAGAGCGCTTGCATGGCATGCAAGAGGTCAGCGGTTCGATCCCGCTTAGCTCCACCACATTCTGAACCCTCGCTGCGAAGCGGGGGTTTTTTTATCTCAGCAATTCTTCCTGTTTTGTAATACAGTTTCTGATGAGACAGAGCCTGTTTGACACAAGGTTGCCTCGTTTTCTGGTCGCCATAGGTTTGCTTCGCGGTGTGAATAAACTTATCATTTATGTGATTAATCGTGCGTTTCGTGAGAGCAGTCAATCCATGCCAGTTAAGCATAACCTGATAAATAATATAAGAATATTCGCGCTTGCGATAACGCTCTCCATTGCTGCCATTCAGTTTTCACGCCTTATTTCTCCTCTTGCTATCGTCGACGCCAGCTATATTTATCTCTCCTGGTTACCGCTGTGTGTGATGCTGGCCATTCTGCTTATTTTTGGCAGGCGCGGCGTGGCGCCGATTGTGCTCGGCATGTTAATCACCAACGAATGGAATTTGCATCTGCCGTTTACCCAAAGTCTGGTGCTGCTCTTTTGCCAGATGCTGTCTGTTCTGGGCGTGTGCGCGCTGGTGCGTTGGCGGCTGGGCTCGCGCTGGCGACATGGTTTACCAAACCGGAATATCTGGCGTCGGGTAATATGGCTAGGTTTTGTCGCCCCGATAGGGATGAAGCTGAGTATGTATCTGGCGGGTTATTATCTCGACTTTCCGGTCGCGGTTTCCACCTTTTTTGGCACCGCAGTGGCGATATTTACCATTGTCGACATCCTGAGCCTGATCTCTGCCGCGCTGATTTTTACGATGCTTTTCTATTATCCGATGCGGATGATAGTGAACCCCCGTTATGTGCGAATCTTCTGGCGCAGAGACATCGCCCCGGCCCTTGAGAAAAAACAGCGCGCGTTCACGCTATGCTGGCTGGCAGTCCTGGCTGCGCTGCTGGCGATCATGTGCGCTCCCTTCGACAATGATTACATCGCGGGGTATATGGTGCCGGTCTTTTTCATTGTCTTTACCATCGGCGTCGGCAAACTCAGCTACCCGCTGTTGAACCTCAGTTGGGCGGTGTCGACGCTGTGCCTGCTGACCTATAACCGAAATTTCCTGCAGGGCGTCGGCTCGGAGTATTCGCTGGCGTTTATTCTTTCCGCGCTGATCTCGTTCAGTATCTGTTTGCTGTATATGACGCGCATTTATCAGCGCAGCAGTTGGCTCAATCGCCGCTGGCACCAGCAGGCGCTGACCGACCCGCTAACCCGCCTGCCGAATTTGCGCGCGCTGGAGCAATTTCTGCAAAACGAGGCGGGGCAGAGCGTGTGCTGCCTGCGGCTGGATAACCTGGAATTTTTGAGCCGGCACTATGGCATGCTGATGCGCGTACACTGTAAACGGACGGTATACCGCACCCTCGAACCTCTGCTGCTGGATAACGAAAAGATCTTCCAGTTGCCTGGCAGCGAGTTATTACTGGTGCTGAACGGCCCCGAAATGGATGCGCGTTTGCAGCATATGCTCGACCTGCTCAACAGCCGCAAAATTATCTGGAACAATACCGGGCTGGATATGGGGTACGGCGCTTCCTGGGGTGGCTGGGATGGAAAGGCGGAGACCTTACAGCCTTTGCTTGGGCAACTAAGCTGGCTGGCCGAGCAGTCCTGTGCGCATCACCGGGTGATGGCGCTCACCAACAGCCTTGAAGTCGCCACTGGACAGACGACCGAACGCGTACTGTTGCTCAATAAAATTCGTAAAGCGCTGGATGACGGCGATCTGCTGCTTTACGCGCAGCCGATCCGCGACTGTGAAGGCAAAGGCTATGATGAAATTCTGGCGCGGCTGAAAAGCGATGACGGGGTTATGACGCCGGATCAGTTTATTCCGCTGATCGCTCAGTTTAACCTCAGCGCACGCTTTGATCTGCTGGTGGTTGAAGCCTTGCTGACGTGGCTTTCAGCGCATCCTTCCAGTGAACCAGGACCACGCTTCTCGGTTAATTTAATGCCGCTAACGCTGCTGCAAAAAGAGACCGCCCCGCGGATCATTCGCCTGTTTAATCGCTACGGCATCGCGCCGCAAACCGTGATTATCGAGATTACCGAAGAACAAGCGTTCTCTAACTCGGAAGTCAGCATGCAAAATATTGAACAACTGCATAAGTTTGGCTTCAGAATCGCTATCGATGATTTCGGTACCGGATACGCCAACTATGAGCGCCTGAAGCGCCTGCAGGCTGACATCATTAAAATTGATGGCGTGTTTGTGAAGGACATCCTGAACGATTCGCTGGATGCCATGATTGTGAAGTCGATAACCGATCTGGCGAAAGCAAAATCCTTGAGCGTGGTCGCCGAATACGTTGAAACGCCAGCGCAGCGGGATCTGCTGTTAAGTATGGGCGTGAACTATTTGCAGGGCTATTTGATTGGGCGGCCTCTGCCGCTTGACGCGTCGCAGACGTAAAAAAGCCGGAGAAAGCGTCTCCGGCTTTTACATGACGCTGTTGCCTTACAGAACCAGCGCGGCGATAGACGCAGAGAGCACGCTCACCAGCGTAGAACCGTAGACCAGTTTCAGACCAAAGCGGGAAACAACGTTACCTTGTTCCTCGTTCAGACCTTTGATGGCGCCGGCAATAATCCCGATGGATGAGAAGTTAGCGAAGGACACCAGGAACACCGACAGGATCCCTTCCGCGCGCGGAGAGAGCGTAGAGGCGATTTTCTGCAGATCCATCATTGCGACGAATTCGTTGGAAACCAGTTTGGTCGCCATAATACTGCCCACCTGCAGCGCTTCGTTGGACGGCACCCCCATCACCCACGCAACCGGGTAGAAGATATAGCCCAGGATGCCCTGGAAGGAGATGCTGTAGCCGAACCAGCCGGTCACGGTAGCGAACAGGGCGTTCAGCGCGGCGATCAGGGCGATAAAGCCGATCAGCATGGCCGCAACGATAATCGCGACTTTAAAGCCAGCCAGGATGTACTCACCCAGCATTTCGAAGAAGCTCTGGCCTTCGTGCAGGTTAGACATCTGGATATTCTCTTCGCTGGCATCAACGCGGTACGGGTTGATCAGCGACAGAACGATAAAGGTACTGAACATGTTGAGCACCAGCGCAGCCACCACATACTTCGGCTCCAGCATGGTCATGTACGCGCCAACGATAGACATGGAAACGGTCGACATCGCTGTCGCCGCCATGGTGTACATACGGTTGCGGGACATTTTGCCGAGAATATCTTTATAGGCGATAAAGTTCTCAGACTGGCCGAGGATCAGCGAACTTACCGCGTTGAAGGATTCCAGTTTACCCATGCCGTTGACTTTGGATAACAGGAAGCCGATCGCGCGGATGATCACCGGCAGCACGCGGATGTGCTGAAGAATACCAATCAAAGCAGAGATAAAGACGATTGGGCAGAGCACCTTCAGGAAGAAGAAAGCCAGACCCTGATCGTTCATGCTGCCAAAGACGAAGTTGGTACCTTCATTGGCGAATCCGAGCAGTTTTTCGAACATTTCGGAAAAGCCTTTCACGAAGCCCAGCCCGACGTTGGAGTTCAGGAAGAACCACGCCAGTAAAACTTCGATAACAAGCAACTGTATAACATAACGAATGCGAATTTTTTTACGGTCACTGCTTACCAGCAATGCGAGGATCGCAACAACGGCTAGCGCCAGGACAAAATGAAGGACGCGGTCCATATTTGCTCCAAATATGAGGCAGGTTTAATTTCCGTGCACATTCTATGTAACAGATACAAAGAAAACGAGATCTAACACACACTATAATCAGGACCTGTGACGAGATTCAAAAATAGTGATCACGCATACACTTCTGTTATGTCTAGTACCGAAGTGAATAGTTACGTCCTTGTGCTAATCTTATAACGATTGTTAAACATGCCGCGGGCATTTTCCGTATCCGCAGACCTTATCGTTCCAGCCTATCTGAGAAATCATTATCACCTGTCGCCGTTGCATTTGATAACCATTCTCATTAGGCGTAGCATTAAACATAGCAAAGGCTATATTTCCGGGGCACAAGATGACAGACGATCGCGTTGAGCGTAGCAGTGGAAGGGCAGCGCGCAAGTTAAGGCTCGCATTAATGGGACCTGCGTTCATCGCAGCTATCGGATATATCGATCCAGGCAACTTTGCCACTAACATCCAGGCGGGCGCCAGCTTTGGTTATACGTTGCTGTGGGTAGTGGTTTGGGCAAACCTGATGGCAATGCTGATTCAGGTGTTGTCAGCGAAGCTGGGCATCGCGACCGGCAAGAATCTGGCCGAACAGATTCGCGACCATTATCCCCGTCCGGTGGTGTGGTTTTATTGGGTGCAAGCGGAAATTATTGCGATGGCGACCGATCTCGCGGAGTTCATCGGCGCGGCGATTGGCTTCAAACTGATCCTTGGCGTCTCGCTTCTGCAAGGGGCGGTGCTAACCGGTATTGCCACGTTTCTGATCCTGATGCTGCAGCGTCGGGGGCAAAAGCCGCTGGAAAAAGTGATCGGCGGCCTGCTGCTGTTTGTGGCAGTGGCGTATATTGTCGAACTGATTTTTTCCCGGCCAGGCCTTACGCAATTAAGTAAAGGGATGATCATTCCCAGCTTGCCGAACGGCGAGGCGGTTTTTCTGGCCGCCGGGGTGTTGGGCGCAACGATAATGCCGCACGTCATTTATCTACACTCGTCTCTTACCCAGCATTTACACGGTGGAACGCGCCAGCAGCGCTATGCTGCAACGAAATGGGATGTCGCGATTGCGATGACGATTGCCGGATTCGTCAACCTGGCGATGATGGCGACCGCGGCTGCGGCGTTTCACTTCAGTGGTCATACCGGGGTAGCCGACCTCGATCAGGCCTATCTGACCCTTGAACCTTTGCTCAGTCATGCGGCGGCAACGGTTTTCGGACTGAGTCTGGTCGCTGCAGGGCTGTCATCAACGGTTGTGGGAACGCTGGCCGGACAGGTGGTCATGCAGGGTTTTGTGCGTTTCCATATTCCTTTATGGGTTCGCCGTGTCATCACCATGATGCCGTCATTTATTGTCATTTTACTGGGGTTGGATCCGACGCGGATACTGGTGATGAGCCAGGTGCTGTTGAGTTTTGGTATCGCGCTGGCGCTGGTGCCGTTGCTGATCTTTACCAGTGATGGCGCGCTGATGGGTGAGCTGGTGAATACCCGCAGAGTGAAATTAATAGGCTGGATGATTGTCGTGCTGGTTGTGGTGCTGAATATCTGGCTGCTGGTGGGAACGGCGCTGGGACGGTAAAGAATAAGCCGGGTGAAACTACCCGGCTTAGTGAGGTAATGAACGGCTTAATCGTGGTGTCTGTGACCGTGGCCGCGTCCACGTCCGCGATGGTCGTCACGGTCGCGCCAGCCTTCACGGTATCCGCGCTCGTAAGCTTTGCGTTTATCCCAGCCGCGGTGTTTGCCGTTATCATGTCGCCACCAGCGGTCGCCACGCCATTCATAGTGACGATGCCAGTAATCACGGTCGCGCCAGTAGCCACCGTCCCAGTATCTGCCATAGTCGTCGCGATCGCCAATGTGTAATTTTATCGATGGCAACAGGGTGATTTCTCCCGCGTTTGCGGCCAGCGGTGCAAAAGCCAGCAAGGCTGCCGCGAGAATCAGTGACCTGAACATACTTTTTTCTCCTTCACGATCGAAGCCGTAATCGGCCTGTTAACGCAATTTTACGAGGTAGTAAAGTTGCGTTTTATCGCCTTAACTCTTAAATGATGAAGGAGAGCACGAAATGCTAAAGGCGTCGTTAATCTTCGCCCTTCAGTATGCTGTCGATCGCGGCGCACTCCTGCGGGGTGAACGCCCGGTTCGCCAGCATTCCAACGGCATCTTCGATCTGCGCGGGCTTACTGGCGCCAATCAGCACCGAAGTGACGTTATCGTTACGCAGCACCCACGCGAGCGCCATTTGCGACAGCTTTTGTCCACGCTTTTCCGCCAGCGCGTTTAACTGACGCACTTTTTCCAGCTTTGCCTCTGTCAACTGTTCCGGTCTGAGGAAACGGCTTCCGCTCGCCGCACGGGAGTCGGCTGGAATACCATTAAGGTAACGATCGGTGAGTTGTCCACCTGCGAGCGGTGAAAAGGCGATACTACCCACCCCTTTTTCCTGCAATAGCGCGAGTAATCCGTCTTCAACCCAGCGCTCAAAGAGGGAGTATTTAGGCTGATGAATCAGACACGGTGTGCCTAAATCATTGAGGATATCGATGGCTTCACGGGCGCGGTCGGCAGGGTAGTTCGATAGCCCTACGTACAGCGCTTTGCCCTGACGCACCACATGGTCCAGCGCTTTCATGGTTTCCAGCAGCGGCGTGTCGGGATCCGGACGATGGTGGTAGAAAATGTCCACGTACTCCAGCCCCATGCGTTTCAGGCTTTGATCGAGGCTGGCAATCAGGTATTTGCGGGAACCCCAGTCGCCATACGGGCCGTCCCACATGGTGTAGCCCGCTTTGGTGGAGACGATCAGCTCATCGCGCCAGGGAAGAAAATCTTCCTGCAGAATGCGGCCAAAGTTACGCTCAGCCGACCCCGGCGGAGGACCGTAGTTATTGGCAAGGTCGAAATGCGTGATGCCGAGGTCAAACGCCCGTTGTAGCAGCGCCCGACTGTTCCCCACCTGGGTGGTATCTCCGAAGTTATGCCACAGTCCGAGCGATATGGCAGGTAGCTTCAGGCCGCTCTGACCGCAGCGGTGGAACGTCATATTCTGATAGCGATTTTCATCAGGCTGGTAAACCATTGTGTTTCCTCGCGGTGAGTTCAGCTTTACAGTGTATACGTTTACACTGCCTCTTTTTCAATCACATTCTGCGCCGCGCCGCCTGTAAAGGCTGCTTTCCACTCCCATCACGATTACTTTCTGGACAGGCCACACGGTTATTCAATACTCAACATGTGATGACCTTCAAAAGGAAAGCTGTCATGCAAAATCCCTATAGCGTTGCGGATTACCTGCTTGATCGACTGGCAGGCTGTGGGATTGAACATCTGTTTGGCGTACCGGGCGATTACAATTTGCAGTTCCTTGATCATGTCATTGACCACCCGGCTGTCCGCTGGGTGGGGTGTGCGAATGAACTGAATGCCGCTTACGCCGCCGACGGTTATGCCCGCGTGGCGGGGGCTGGGGCGCTGCTCACTACCTTTGGCGTTGGGGAACTGAGCGCGATTAACGGTCTGGCAGGCAGCTATGCTGAATACGTGCCCGTATTGCACATCGTCGGCGCTCCCTGTAGCGGGGCGCAGCGCCGGGGAGAACTGATGCACCACACGCTGGGGGATGGGGATTTTCAGCACTTTTACCGTATGAGCCAGGCTATCTCAGCCGCCAGCGCGGTGCTGGATGAACACAACGCCTGCTATGAAATTGATCGCGTAATGCAAATTATGCTGACCTCTCGTCGTCCTGGCTACCTGATGTTACCCGCAGACGTGGCGAAGCGCCCGGCGTTCCCGCCGACCAGAGCACTCTCTTTGACGTTGCCAGAATCGCAGGAGAGCGTGGTCACCGCGTTCCGCTATCAGGCTCGCAAGATGCTGATGAACAGCAGTCGTGTGGCGTTGCTGGCTGACTTTCTTGCCTGGCGATTCGATTTACAGCCAATCCTGCAACGCTGGATGGCCGAGACGCCCATGCCTCACGCGACCTTGCTCATGGGCAAAGGGCTGTTTGACGAACAGCAGCCGGGTTTTGTTGGCATCTACAGCGCAGGGGCCAGCAGCGAATATGTTCGTGAGATCATCGAAGGCGCGGATACCACTATTTGCGTGGGGACGCGTTTTGTCGACACGCTTACTGCCGGATTTACCCAACAGTTTGCGGCGCAGCGCACGATAGACATTCAGCCGCAGGGCGCCCGGGTCGGCCAGATCTGGTTCAGCGGTTTATCGATGGAACAGGCCGTGACTACCCTGCGAGAGCTGTGCCTGGAGCTGTCGTTTGCGCCGCTACCCGTGAAGCCCGCGGGCGAATCAGCGAGGGTCGAAAAAGGATCGCTGACCCAGGAAAACTTCTGGCATACCGTGCAGCAGGCCCTCCAGCCAGGGGATATCCTTGTGGCGGATCAAGGAACGGCGGCCTTTGGCGCAGCCAGTCTGTCACTGCCGACCGGCGCGGAACTGCTGGTGCAACCGCTGTGGGGATCGATTGGTTATGCGCTCCCGGCGACCTTTGGCGCGCAGTTGGCGGCGCCCGGGCGGCGGGTGATACTGATAACCGGCGATGGCGCGGCACAACTGACGATTCAGGAAATAGGATCGATGTTGCGGGAAGCATTGTCGCCAGTCATTTTGCTGCTTAACAACGACGGATATACCGTTGAACGGGCGATCCACGGTGAAACACAGCGTTATAACGACATTGCGCCGTGGAACTGGACCCAGATACCTCGCGCTTTCAGCCTGAAGGAAGGCGCGGCGTGCTGGCAGGTCAGTCAGGCTATCCAACTGAAAGAGGTGCTGGCGCGCCTGTCGCAGCCACAGCGGCTGTCGTTGGTTGAAGTGATACTGCCAAAAGCCGACGTACCGGCGCTGCTGCGCGCGGTGACCCGGGCGCTGGAGTCACGCAACAGCGGATGACTATTTTTCCCGTCGGTGAGCAAGCATCATCGGCTTGCCGGCCAGTAGCAGCCAGGCCGGCAGCATAACGATGCACAACAGCGGCAGCAGATTGGCGTCGGGCACCACCACGGCGGCCATAAATAAACTGAGCCAGGCGTCGCGGGTAACAACCAGCACCATGCCGAGAATCGCGCAGGAGACGGTAATCGCCGTCGGTACCGCGTCGACATGCGCGTGCAGCATCAATCCTAATGCGACGCCGACAAAGACAGCCGGGAAGATTCGCCCGCCGCGAAATCCGCAGGCGGCCGCCACTACCAGCGCCGCGAGTTTGATCACCGCCAGCAGGAAAAAGTCCGTAGCGCTAAGGGTCTGACTGAACGCCATCTGTTGCATTTCATCCAGGCCTTTAAACAGCGACAGGGGACCGCCAATCACCCCCAGTACGCCGAGCATGAATCCGCCGACGCCAAGAATAAGCACCGGGTTTTTCAGCCGATGTAGCAAAAAATGCAGACGCGGCAGGCACCATACCGCCACCATCCCTGCGGCTATGGCGATCGCCGCGACCACCGCGCCGCTGAAAATATCCACCAGCCGCATTTGCGTGTAATGGGCAATGGGCAGCGAAAAATGAGGATGGAAGAACAGACTGGTGGTCAAGGACCCTGCCGCTGCGGCCATCAGCGGGGCGAAAAGACGATCCCAGAGCGGAACATCGTCAGAACTGTTCAGCGTTTGCGAAAAGATCAGCGCGGCAGCGACAGGGGTGCCAAACAACGCGCCAATCGTGCCTGCGGAAGCCAGTATCGTCCAGTCGAGTGCGTTTACCCGCGGCATTAATCGACTGCCTAACGTTACCGCCAGCGCAATATTCACGGCCATGATGGGATGTTCCGGCCCGAGGCTAACCCCGCCTGCCAGCCCCAGCACCAGCGCCACAATCAGGCCTGGCAGCGCGCCAGGCGCGACCGGGGCGCTGATCAACGGCTCGGTCGCCGGATCGGGTCCGGCGTGACCCGGGCTGTAGCGGATCACCAGTCCCACCAGTACGCCGGTCAGCGTCAGGATGAGCATTATCCAGGCTGGGGAATCCGGGACAAGTCCGAAACTGCCCGGCAGGCGCTGCCACAGGACAAGCTGCAATACTGAAGCAAATTTCATTACTACAATAAGGACTAAACTTGACGCTATCCCAAGAATTAACGCGGGAAGCGACAATAACAGCATGGTTCTGGCTCGCGGATGGAGCATGGTTTTTTCCTTAATGCCGAATCTCGCGCTCAGTTTGCCGCAGTTGCCTTTCAGCGACGCGGCAAATGGTGCTGAAACGATAAAGTTATTGTGTGACCGGGATCGATATTTTCAGGGGACTTGCCTTTCTGGCGTTGTTGTTATGCCCCTGTGAATTTACAGTGTGGCAAAGACTTATTTTGACTTTAGCGGAGCAGTAGAAGAATGACAAAGTATGCTTTAGTGGGCGATGTGGGCGGCACCAACGCGCGTCTTGCTCTGTGTGACGTCGACAGCGGTGAAATCTCGCAGGCCAAAACGTATTCCGGCCTCGATTATCCCAGCCTCGAAGCCGTTGTCCGGGTTTACCTCGACGAACATCAGGCGAGCGTGGAAGATGGGTGTATCGCGATCGCCTGTCCGATCACCGGCGACTGGGTCGCTATGACCAACCATACCTGGGCATTTTCTATTGCGGAAATGAAAAAGAACCTCGGCTTCAGCCATCTCGAAATCATCAATGATTTCACCGCGGTGTCGATGGCGATCCCGATGCTGAAGAAAGAGGATGTGATCCAGTTTGGCGGGGCGGAGCCGGTTGAAGGTAAGCCTATTGCGGTGTATGGCGCCGGAACCGGGCTGGGCGTGTCGCATCTGGTACACGTCGACAAGCGCTGGATCAGCCTGCCGGGTGAGGGGGGGCATGTGGATTTCGCCCCTAACAGTGAAGAAGAGGGGATCATCCTGGAAGTGCTGCGCGCCGAAATCGGTCACGTTTCCGCCGAACGCGTACTTTCCGGACCGGGTCTGGTGAATCTGTACCGGGCGATTGTCAAAGCAGATGGCCGTCTGCCGGAAAATCTACAGCCAAAAGACATCACCGGGCGGGCGCTGGCGGACAGCTGTATCGACAGCCGTCGCGCGCTGTCGCTTTTCTGCGTGATCATGGGGCGCTTTGGCGGCAACCTGGCGTTGAACCTTGGTACCTTTGGCGGCGTGTACATCGCTGGCGGCATCGTGCCGCGTTTCCTTGAATTTTTCAAAGCCTCCGGCTTCCGCGGCGCTTTTGAAGATAAAGGACGTTTTAAGGCTTATGTGCAGGATATTCCGGTTTATTTGATTGTTCATGATAATCCCGGTCTGCTTGGCGCAGGCGCGCATCTGCGCCAGACGTTAGGGCAAATTCTTTAGTTGGATGCCGGACGGCCGCTTGCGCTGTCCGGCGCCGGATACTCCTTTTCTTTGTCAACATGACCTGAATGTTGTCGATTGGCTATATGAAGCTGACATGGGAAAACACGCTTCCTGACACAGATAGCCAGGACATTCTTCTCAACAAACTCTCTCTGGATAGCCGCGAGACCCATACGCATTATGGTCAGCGTATGTTTGAAAAATCATCGAACTTGCCCGTGGCCGCCAAAAAAATTATTGATGGCTGGAAGGGCCTGAGGACAATGACCACGCTAATCGGTTTTACGCCCGACTGGGTATGTTGCGCATTAGGGACACCGTTTTCGAAGGCCTTGTCGTAACCATATCTTCTCCCCCCTGACGCGCCTTAACTGAGTGCTGTGACAGCCCCATCATTTCAATGCGCACAAATATGATTTACCATATGTGTCTGGAAAGGCTTATGGAGCGAGAAATGCGGCAACCTGTTCAACTTTTCAAAATTCTCTCGGACGAAACCCGACTCGCCATTGTCATGCTACTTCGGGAATCCGGGGAGATGTGCGTTTGCGAAATCTGCGCGGCTACCGCCGTCTCACAGCCTAAGATCTCGCGGCATATAGCGATTCTGCGCGAGGCCGGGCTTGTCCTTGACCGTCGTGAAGGTAAATGGATCCACTATCGTCTGTCACCACATATGCCGGCGTGGGCGGCCGAGACGATCGCGATCTCCTGGCAGTGTCTGCGCGACGACGTGCGTGACGGGTTGGCGAAGTCTGCCCGCACCTCCTGTTAAATCAAATATCATATACGTATAAACATATGTTGGAGCCTGAAATGCTGTTGGCAGGGAGTATTTTTTTACTTACGCTGGTACTGGTTATCTGGCAACCCAGGGGGCTCAGTATCGGCTGGAGCGCGACGATCGGGGCAGTTCTGGCGCTGGGCACGGGCGTCATTCATTTCGATGATATCCCCGTAGTCTGGAATATCGTCTGGAACGCGACCGCCGCTTTTATCGCCGTGATCATTATCAGTTTGTTACTCGATGAGTCCGGTTTCTTTGAATGGGCCGCGCTACACGTCGCCCGATGGGGGAAGGGACGTGGGCGCTTGCTGTTCACCTGGATAGTTTTGCTCGGCGCCAGCGTTGCCGCGCTGTTTGCCAACGACGGCGCCGCGCTGATCCTGACGCCGATCGTTATTGCGATGCTGCTTGCGCTGGGCTTCAGCAAAGGCGCCACGCTGGCCTTTGTCATGGCGGCGGGGTTCATCGCAGATACCGCCAGTCTGCCGCTGATTGTTTCTAACCTGGTGAATATCGTTTCGGCCGATTTCTTCAGTCTGGGCTTTACGCAGTACGCCTCGGTTATGATCCCCGTGGATCTGGCCGCGATTGCCTCGACGCTGGTGATGTTGCACCTTTTCTTTCGCCGGGATATTCCGGCAACGTATGAGATCTCCCGACTCAACGCTCCCGCCAGTGCGATTAAAGATCCGGCGACCTTCAGAGCAGGCAGGATGGTTCTTCTGTCCCTGCTTGTCGGTTTCTTTGTTCTGGAACCGTTGGGGATCCCCGTCAGTGCGATAGCGGCAGTGGGCGCGGCAGTGCTGTTCGCGGTGGCGAAAAGAGGCCGTGTGATTAATACTGGCAACGTCCTGCGCGGCGCTCCCTGGCAGATCGTGATTTTCTCGCTGGGTATGTATTTGGTGGTTTACGGACTACGCAATGCGGGACTGACGCTCTATCTGTCTGGCGTGTTGAATCTGCTGGCGGACAAAGGGATCCTCGCCGCAACCTTTGGGACCGGCTTCCTGACGGCGTTTCTTTCGTCGGTCATGAATAATATGCCGACCGTGCTGATTGGCGCGCTGTCGATTGACGGGAGCGCCGCGAATGGCATCGTCAAAGAAGCGATGATTTATGCCAATGCGATCGGCTGCGATTTAGGGCCGAAAATCACGCCTATTGGCAGCCTGGCGACTCTGCTGTGGCTGCATGTGCTGGCTCAAAAGAATATGACCATCACCTGGGGCTATTACTTCCGCACGGGGATCGTCATGACCCTGCCTGTGCTGTTTGTGACGCTCGCCGCGCTGGCCTGGCGGCTCTCTGTCACTTTTTAATGAGATACTGAAATGAGCAACATTACCCTTTATCACAACCCGGCCTGCGGCACTTCCCGTAACACGCTGGAGATGATCCGTAACAGCGGTCACGAACCGACAATTATTTATTATCTTGATACCCCGCCCACCCGCAATGAACTGAGTAAGCTCATTGCCGATATGGGGATAACGGCGCGTGAGTTATTGCGTCAGAACGTTGAACCGTATGCCCTGTTGGGCCTTGAAGAAGACCGCTTTACCGACGAGCAGTTGATCGATTTTATGCTTCAGTATCCGATCCTGATTAATCGACCGATCGTGGTCACGCCGCTTGGCACCCGCTTGTGCCGGCCTTCGGAACGTGTGCTGGATATTCTTCCTGACGGTCAGAAAGGCGCATTTACCAAAGAAGATGGAGAAAAGGTGATTAACGAGACAGGGAAACGGCTGAAGTAATCTGCCGCCGCGTGACGTTATCCAGGGGAACAGACAACCCGTTTTAAGCGGCAATGTCAGCGGCGTTCCTCGTGCTGATTATCGTCATCCCGAAAAATCGGTCTGCGCTACGTCAGCTTGCAGGTATAATCACAAAAACTCCCTAACAGATTCAGACGGCAAGATGACAAAACTTACCTTACAGGAGCAAATGCTCAAAGCGGGACTGGTCAGCAGTAAAAAGATGGCTAAGGTCCAGAGAACGGCGAAGAAATCACGTGTTCAGGCGCGGGAAGCCAGAGAAGCGGTGGAAGAAAATAAAAAAGCCCAGCTTGAGCGTGACAAGCAACTCAGCGAGCAGCAGAGACAGGCCGTTCTGGCGAAGGAACTGAAAGCGCAGGTGAAGCAGCTCATCGAAATGAACAGGATCACCGTGGCCAAAGGCAATATTGGTTTTAACTTCACCGACAATAATCTGATCAAAAAAATCGACGTTGATAAGCTCACTCAGACGCAGCTGATCAATGGTCGTCTGGCCATTGCCCGTTTGGTCAACGACAGCAACGGCGAAAATGAATACGCGATTATTCCGGCGAGCGTTGCCGATAAGATTGCCCAGCGTGATGCGAGCTGTATTGTCCTGAACAGCGCGTTGAGTGCGGAAGAAGCTGAAGAAGACGATCCGTATGCTGATTTCAAAGTGCCTGATGATTTGATGTGGTGATGAACGGCTATTCATCCCGGCCTTTAGGCTTTACACTGCGCGCGTTAAAATAATCCGGTATGAACAACAGGCGGTAATGGCGATGAACGGAACAATCACAACGTGGTTTAAAGATAAAGGCTTCGGATTTATCAAAGATGAAAATGGCGATAATCGCTACTTTCATGTGATTAAGGTCGCCAATCCGGAGCTGATTAAGAAAGATGCTCAGGTTACCTTCGAACCCACCACCAACAACAAAGGGCTGTCGGCGTATGCGGTGAAGGTCATTCCGGACAGCAAATATATTTACATTGCGGGCGAGCGGCTTAAGCTTACCTCGATCAAATCGTTTGTGGTCTTCAGCGAAGAAGTGCCTGTCGATGCCCCCATCGATAAAGAAAATGCGGTGTTGTCGGTCGGTGTTCTGATGAGCAATATCCGTCCAAAATCTGCCGTGAAGCCGGGCGAGATGCGGACCGTGAAAAAGCTGGCGATCACCACCTTTCAGGGAACGACGTTGATCTTTTCCGAAGATGAGATTGACGTGGACGCCACGGTGAAGTTGCTCAAAATCTAACATTGCGGCGTGCAAACGGGCGCGATGCGCCCGGTTACCCCTTCACAGATGCATAAGCTGTCTGAACTCTTTCACCTTACTCCGGCTCACCGGCACCTCAAATTCCAAATCTTTCAGCCGCAATATATAGGTATTGTTGAACCAGGGTTCGATCTCGCGAATTTTATTCAGGTTAACGCAGAACGAACGATGGCAGCGGAAGAAATGGGCAGGCGGCAGCTTATTGCAGAACTCCGTGAGGTTGACAGGCATAACGTATGAATCACGCCGCGTATAAACAAACGTCATTTTTTCATGCGCTTCGGCGTAATAAATATCGTTGATCGGCGTGACGATGATCCGCTCGTCTTTAACCAGATTGATGGTGTCATTTTCCCGTATAACCGCGCCCGCCGTTGCTGCGCCGGACTGCTGCAGGTGCCAGGCTGCTTCCAGTTTTTGCAGCATTCCAACAATGCGGGACTCCTGATACGGCTTGAGAATATAGTCAAATGCTTCCAGTTCAAACGCTTCCACCGCATGCTCTTTCCACGCAGTGATGAACACAATAAAGGGCTTATGCGCGAACTGACTGATATTCTGCGCCAGCAGCACGCCGTCGAGGGACGGGATGTTGATATCCAGAAAAATGGCGTCGACGCGGTTATGCTGTAAAAACTTCAACACGTCCAGCCCGTCGTCAAACGTGCCGACAATATCCATCTGGCTATGCTCTTTAATCAGCCAGCTCAGTTCCTGCTGGGCAAGGAATTCATCTTCAACAATGATGACTTTCACTGTATTCCTCCGGATTAAAGCAATAACGTGGCCGGTGAGGCGGCAGTCCGCTGATTGGGAACATAAAAGGCAATCTCGGTGCCCGGTTCCAGACGCCGTATATGCAGGCCCTCCCCGTATAACAGCTTAACGCGATGATGGACGTTAAGCAGACCGATTTTATTGCCAGGCATTTCATTGGATTCGACGCGCGCGATCACTTTCGGGTCGATGCCGTGACCGGTATCGCGCACCGCGATGCGCACCCGATTGCCGCATTCCGCCACGCTGATGGTCACCACGCCTTTCCCTTTACAGGGCTGAATACCGTGGACAATAGCGTTTTCCACCAGCGGCTGAATCAGCAGGCTGGGAATCGCGCAGTTAACCTCTTCGTCGATGTCATATATCACCGTCAACTTATCGCCAAAGCGGGCCTGCTCAATGGCGATATAATCTTTTATCTGATACAGCTCTTTCTTTATGTCGATCTGTTCGTCGTCTTTTAATTCGATGTTATAGCGCAGGTATCGCGACAGGTTAAAAATCAGCTGACGGGCGGTGTCCGGATTCAGTCGGATCGACGACGATATCGCGTTCAGCGCATTAAACAGGAAATGAGGATTAATTTTACTTTGTAGCGCGCGAAGCTCTGCCTTATTTGCCATTTCCCGCAGTTGTTCAGTGCGCGACACTTCCAGTTGGGTCGAAATGATCTGCGACAGTCCCACCGCCATCTCCTGCAGGGATGAAGTGATCTGGTGCGCATGGCAGTAGTAAATCTTCAGCGTACCGGTCACCACACCTTTTTCCCAAAGCGGAATCACCAGCATCGAATGAATTTCCGGCGTTCGGTGCGCTTCATCATTGTTTTTAATAATGATTTTTCCGTAATTGATCGCCTGCCGGGTGGTGGGGCTAATCATGTCGTCGCGATCGCGGTAGTTTGTTTCACCGACGCCTACATAGGCCAGTACATGCTGAGTGTTGGTGATCGCCACGGCGTCGGCATGAATATCATGGCGAATGATTTCGCAGATCTGACGTAGCGATTCGCTGTTCACGTGGCGAAACAGGGGCAGGGTTTTGTTAGCGATGTCCAGCGCCAGTTTGGCCTGGCGCGCCGCGCTGGCCTCTTTTTCCCCTTCAACGCTTCGCACCAGCAGCACAATAAAGCCAATGCAGACGCTGCCGAGGATCATGGGAATGCCGATCTTGGAAACGATATCCAGCCCCAGAGCGGTCGACGGCGCCCAGACGATCACCAGAATCATGGTCAGCGTTTCGCACAGCATGCCGCCTAATATCCCCACGCGCCAGTGCTGCGCTTTAGGGACCCGACGGTTGATCCAGCCTGCGATGCAGCCTGCCAGTATGCTGGTGATAAAGCAGGGGACGGCGGTGACGCCGCCGATATCGATCAGATAGCGGTGGGTACCGGCAATCACGCCGGTGATGATGCCTACCCAGGGACCAAACAGAATCCCGCCGGACATCACGGCGATGATCCGCACGTTCACCAGCGAACCTTCTACCGGAACGCCTGACCAGGTGCTGAACAGGGCGAACAGCGAAAAAATCGCGGTGACGGCGAGTAGCTCTTTGGGCGTATGGGCCGACTTATGCAGCAGTTCGCGAAACAGTCGGATGCGGATAAGAAAGAACAAGCAGAAAAGCATCAGCGCTGCCCGATCAAACACCGCCAGCAGCATAGTAAATATTTCGTGCACGGAGGACTCTGGCCAAAAGGGGAAAACACTATGATAGGTAACCGTGGCGCCGATCACCAGCGTACTCATCAACCTTTCTAATGAGGAAAAACCCTGTTTTCAAAAGGGGATAGTTAATAAAGCGGTTTAATGACAGGGTCCTTGCAAAAACAGTATGCAGATTGGTTATTAGTTTAAGGACAAAATGTTATTAAAAAGTAACCTTCGAAACCAGTAAAACTACGAAGTTTCCCCGTTTAAAATAGTACTTCCCCTTTTTGTGGGTGAAAAAATATTTTCCTTTCCCTCTCGACAGCGAGAAATTATTCAGGCTATTTTCTAAGCGTGCCACCATCGTGGCAGCGTCGCTCGGACGGTCCGGGCGCTAACGTTAATCTGAGGAAATTATGGCTGACTCTCGCCCTGAACGTCGCTTTACGCGTATCGATCGTCTCCCTCCCTATGTGTTTAACATCACAGCTGAACTGAAGATGGCTGCGCGTCGGCGCGGCGAAGACATTATCGATTTCAGTATGGGAAACCCGGACGGCGCGACGCCGCCTCACATTGTCGAAAAATTGTGCACCGTAGCCCAGCGCCCGGATACGCACGGTTATTCCACCTCTCGCGGTATACCGCGCCTGCGCCGGGCGATCTCCCGCTGGTATCAGGAACGGTATGCGGTCGATATCGATCCGGAATCTGAGGCTATTGTTACCATCGGTTCGAAAGAGGGGCTGGCCCACCTGATGCTGGCTACGCTCGATCATGGCGATACCGTGCTGGTACCCAACCCCAGTTATCCCATCCATATTTACGGCGCGGTGATAGCCGGTGCCCAGGTGCGATCGGTGCCGTTGGTGGAAGGCGTCGATTTCTTCAACGAGCTTGAGCGTGCGATCCGCGAAAGTTATCCGAAGCCGAAGATGATGATTCTCGGTTTTCCATCGAACCCAACCGCCCAGTGCGTGGAACTGGAATTTTTTGAGAGGGTCGTGGCGCTGGCGAAGCGCTATGACGTGCTGGTGGTTCACGATCTGGCCTATGCCGACATCGTGTATGACGGCTGGAAAGCGCCGTCGATCATGCAGGTGCCCGGTGCGCGCGACGTGGCGGTGGAGTTTTTCACCTTGTCGAAAAGCTACAACATGGCGGGCTGGCGCATTGGTTTTATGGTCGGCAACAAAACGCTGGTCAGCGCGCTGGCGAGAATTAAAAGTTACCATGATTACGGCACTTTTACGCCGCTGCAGGTCGCGGCGATTGCGGCGCTGGAAGGAGACCAGCAGTGCGTGCGAGACATTGCTGAGCAGTACAAGCGCCGCCGCGACGTTCTGGTGAAAGGGCTGCATGAAGCCGGGTGGATGGTCGATATGCCCAGGGCGTCTATGTATGTGTGGGCAAAAATCCCGGAACAGTATGCGGCAATGGGGTCGCTGGAGTTCGCCAAAAAACTGCTGAATGACGCAAAGGTCTGCGTGTCACCGGGCATCGGTTTTGGTGACTATGGCGATACGCACGTGCGCTTTGCGCTCATTGAGAACCGCGATCGTATTCGTCAGGCTATCAGAGGTATCAAAGCAATGTTCCGCGCGGACGGGCTGTTGCCTGCTGCGGCAAAGTCCGTTTCTGAATCCGCCAGCTAAACCACCGTTTTAGCGGTGTACCGGGCGGGTGGACATCTTGCCTGATGGCGCTGCGTTTATCAGGCCTTCAGCCGTAAACTCTTAGAGCAATGACATAACGCCGACAAAAGCAAACAGGAGCCTGGCGGCTCCTGTTTTTTTGCTGCATTGCTGTCTTTAGATCATCAGGGCAAACGTACCGGCCCAAACGATGACCATAAAAGAAATGCCCATAAAGAAATATTTCACGTTTCATCTCTCCGCGTCGTGACTGATACGCCTGAATGAATTTTCATCTCATTTGATTATAGAGAGCCGGTACCCGCAACACGGAAACTCGGAATGTTCCCGAACTGACCTCTGGCACCGCCTCAGAATTCTGTGCTTCTTTGCTCCAGACGGCGCTAATGTACGCCTAAAAATGGAGTGAGACAAGTGGCATTTTCTTATTTACTTTTAGTAACTTACAAGTGTCGTGATTCGGCGACAGTTTAATTTCTGCCGGTAATAAATTGCACTTCAGCGACGCCAATATCAGGGCAGAAGAGACGCAATAAAACCGGAATAAAATCAAGGTTATTCTGGTTGCAGCAATAAAAAAGGCCTTGCGGCCTTTTTAAACGTAGAGGGATGCTTCACCTAACGGACGGGTTTTGAAGCGGCGGTGGATCCAGAGATACTGCTCCGGCGCGCGCATGATCTCTTTTTCGATGATTTTGTTCATGTAGGCTGCCGCCTGGCTTTCATCCGTCGGATAGCCTTCCATTTGTGGGGTGATATACAGACGATAACCGTGGTTGTCGGCCTTTCTCACCATCGTGACGGTGAGCATTGCCGCCCCCGACAGTCGTGACAGCACATAGGTACCATTCGTTGTAGCGACATTCTTCACGGCGAAGAAAGGTGCGAAGGAACTGCCTTTCGGGCCGTAATCCTGATCCGGCGCAAACCACACGGCTTCGCCTTTTTTCAGCGCGCCGACAATACCGCGAAGGTTGTTTCTGCCAATCATCGCTTTGTTGGAACGCATACGGCCCCGGGTTTGCACCCACTCCATCAGCGGATTGTTATGCGGACGGTAGGTCGCCATCATCGGCTGGCAAAGACCCATGACGCGTCCTCCCAGCTCCAGCGACATAAAGTGTACGCCCACAACCATAACGCCGCGGTTCTGCATCTGGGCGCGTTTCAGGTTATCCAGGCCTTCAACGTCAAACCATTTACGCACGCGACGGTCGGGCCAGAACCAGGCCATGCCGGTTTCCAGCAGCGCCATACCGAGCGAGCGGAAATTTTCAACGATCATCGTTTCCCGCTGTTCGGCGGTATAAGACGGAAAGCAAAGCTCAAGATTTTTACGCGCAATGGATTCGCGGCGTTTCAGAAACGGACGGGCGAGCGTACCGGTACGGGTACCAAGCGCGCGCAGGACAGGGTAAGGCAATTGCACCAGTAACCAGAGAACACCCAGACCAAACCAGGTGAGCCAGTAGCGCGGATGCAAAAACGCGCGGGAAAATTTGCATGTTGGGAACATAGAGACCTTCTGCCGATAATAAATGTTGTATCGCAGAAGATGTGGAGTCCAACGCGGTACACTCAATTCTTAGTCCATCATGTACGACAATGGTTCCCGTAAAGAGTGTAAAACTGCTTCAGGATAAAACCACGAGGGGCATGAATGCTGGACACATAATGTACCATCACCCGATCAACGTCAGCTACAAATAATTAATCAAGAAGCGTAAATATTTTTATGGTGAGGATAAAATAATTACGCTGTTTATAATTGGTTGTTTTTAAGGATGTTAAAAAAGAACAATACGGAATATTCGCATAACGTACGGTTGTTAAATAAAAGTTGCAATATTTGCCGAGGCTATCGCTTTGGCATAAGATGGAAAGTGTAAGGAGAGTAAGGGCTTACGCTACGGCTACACGCAAAAGGAGGCACGGCGATGATCTTTTTCTGGGCGTTTCTGGCGGTAAGTATACTGGGCGTTAGCGGCTATGTCGGCCAGGTTTTAGGCTGGGGTTCCGCCGTCTGCGCCTTCATCGGGATGGTTGCGCTCGCCGCTATCATTTACTATCTGACGATGTGGTTGACCGTTGGTGACGAAATGGTCACGGGATTGTTTCTTTTCCTTTCTCCCGCCTGCGGCCTGATGATTCGTTTTATGGTGGGCTACGGAAAACGTTAATTAATCTGAAGGTAATGTACTTTCATTTGTATGCGGCATTGTTATTTTTATTTCACCGGCATTCGCATTCATGCGCATAATAATCTGAGAGTGCGAATGCCATTTTCAGATTGATCGCGTAAATGGAACATAGCCGTGGCTATCTTTTTCAGAATCTGCTTTTTTAATGACAATTATCCTAATAATAATCTTTAGGCCAGTCGCAGGTTGGCTTAAATTAACCTTAAGCAGTACTCAGAAAATTCTTCATTATCTTCATCTACACATATCGGCGCGCCGTTTTCCGTCTTTTTTAGTCTCCCTTGATCCTCATTCTCCATTGATAAACAGCCTGCCCAGATAGTGTTTGCATCAGAACCGTTGTGTGTGTATTTTTATGCAATAAATGTGCATAAAAACAATGAAGGAGCGTCAGATGTTCAGTAAGTGGATGAAAGCAGGCTGTTTGATGATCGCCCTGACGGGCGCAGCGATGGCGGCGCAAGAGACATACGTCGTGGGTGCTGGCGGAACGTATCGCCCGTTTGAGTTTGAAAACAGCCAGAAACAACTGGAAGGCTTTGATATCGACATCATTAAAGCTATCGCCAAAGCGGAAAATTTCGAGGTCAAACTGGTCAACACGCCGTGGGAAGGCATTTTCGCCACGCTAAATTCCGGGGATCGCGACATTATCATTTCAGGCATCACCATCACCGATAAGCGCAAGCAGATGGTCGATTTTTCCCATCCTTACTTCCCGGCTGAGCAGTCGATCGTTGTTCCTGCTGATTCCACTGTGACCTCCCTGGCATCGCTAAAAGAGGAAAAGGTCGGGGTGGTGAACTCCAGCACTGGCGACATCGTGGTATCCGGTGTACTGGGTAAAAACAGCACGGCGATTAAACGTTTTGACAACACCCCGTTAATGCTGCAGGAGCTGTTTGAAGATGGCGTAAGCGCGGCGGTGGGCGATGTTGGCGTGGTGAAGTATTACATCAAGCAGCACCCGGAAAAACAGTTCAAGCTGGTACCCGATGCAAAATTCGAACGTCAGTATTTTGGCATTGCGGTTGCCAAAGGTAATACCGAGCTGCAACAAAAAATCAATGCCGGGCTGAAGAAGATTATCGCTGACGGCACCTACGATAAAATCTACAAAACCTGGTTCGACAGCGAAGTGCCGACGCTTCCCGCTGAGTAACATTTTCATTTTCTTTCTTTTTAGGCTGACACGCAGTGAGTGTCAGCCTTTTTGCAGGGGAATACCATGACGGGATTTCGTTGGGAAATCATCCAGGAGTATGCGCCGCTCTTTATGGAAGGCGCGTGGATGACAATTAAATGCACAATCATTTGCGTCTTTCTCGGCACGCTCTGGGGTCTGACGCTGGGCCTTGGCCGAATGGCGAAGGCCGAACATGGCTTCTGGAAGTATGCATTGCGCTATCTGGTTCAGTTTCCGGTGCGCTTTTACGTCAGCGCGTTTCGCGGCACGCCCCTGTTTGTACAGATCATGGTGGTCCATTTTGCGCTGGTTCCCCTGTTCATTAACCCGCGTGACGGGATACTGGTGACCAGCGGAATCATGAGCGCGGACGTTGCCCGCGAACTGCGGTCGGGCTATGGCGCGTTTTTATCCTGTATCGTCGCCATTACGCTGAACGCAGGCGCTTACGTTTCTGAAATCTTTCGTGCGGGGATCCAGTCGATTGACCCTGGACAAATGGAAGCCTCACGCGCGCTCGGAATGCCATGGTGGAAAACCATGCGCAAAGTGATTCTTCCACAGGCCTTTCGCCGTATTCTTCCGCCACTGGGCAATAACGCTATCGCGATTGTCAAAGACTCCTCTCTGGCGTCGGCCATCGGGCTTGCCGATCTGGCGTATGCGGCGCGTACGGTCTCGGGCGCCTACGCCACTTACTGGGAACCCTATCTGACCATTTCGCTGGTGTATTGGGTGCTCACCTTCCTGCTCGCGCAACTGGTTAATCGTCTGGAAAAGAGGTTCGGTAAAAGTGATCCACATTAAAAATTTACATAAACACTTTGGCGACAACCCTGTGCTGCGCGGCATTGATTGTGACATTCAGCCGCAAGAGGTGGTGTGCATCATTGGGCCTTCAGGGTCAGGCAAAAGTACATTTCTGCGCTGCATGAACGCGCTGGAATCGGTGACGGAAGGCGAAGTGGTGGTGAACGGCTTTGCGGTACACGATCGTAAAACCGATCTCAACAAAATGCGAGAAAGCGTCGGAATGGTGTTCCAGCGTTTTAACCTGTTTCCGCATATGACGGTGCTGGAAAACCTGATCATGGCGCCAGAAATGCTTCAGGGGGTGTCGCGTAAAGAGGCGATCGGCCGGGCTGAAATGCTGCTCGAAAAAGTCGGACTGAGTGATAAACGCGATGCCTGGCCGTCCCGTTTATCCGGTGGACAGCAGCAGCGCGTCGCGATTGCCCGCGCGTTGGCGATGAACCCGTCAATTATGCTTTTTGATGAGCCGACCTCGGCGCTGGACCCGGAACTGGTCGGTGATGTGCTGGAGGTCATGAAAAAACTGGCCGATGAAGGGATGACGATGGTCATCGTGACCCATGAAATGGGCTTCGCCCGGGAGGTCGCGGATCGGGTGATTTTCATCGACCACGGCGTTATTCAGGAAGAAGGCTCGCCGGAGACGCTCTTTACTTCGCCGGCTAATCCCCGCACCGCCGAATTTCTGAGTAAAGTGCTGTAAGGCCGGAAACCTGCGGAACGGCATCAACGCCTTCTGCGTCGTCGCACCACTCAACGTGCGGGCTGAGTCAGGGACAGTGATTTTCTGCCCATGCTGCGCCCGCACGATTTCCGTCATACCATGAATCGGCAAGCCGCGGAGAGAACTATTAGGGCATAAACAGGGAAGGGGGAAGTGAATGAGAAAGTGTCCCCTGCAGGAACCATTAAACATTGTAACTCTATGATTTTTAGTGCTTATTTTTCTGCTATAGCAACGGCAGGGATATTGTGAGGGATATATGTTTGATGTCGAGTTCTGAACATTTCTGCATAATGTGCTCCTCTGTTCGGAATAATGATACTACTGCTGGTATTACTCGGTTCATTGGTAATTTTTAGATAGTTGATCATAGCACTTAATTAAGACTAAAATGCTTCAAAGCGATTTATTATTCGATTTTGTTATATATTTAACGGAGATTGCTATGCCAATTGCGAATGCAAATAACAATTTTTTTGAAGAAGTTAATTACGATGCGCAAAGACATTCGTCAACATTAAATATGTTACATCTGTCTGCAATGAGTGATTTTTTTCCAAACTATCCTGTGTACGATACTTTAATTAACTCTCATGTTACGAAAATACATATTGTTCAACAGGTAAGGATGGTGCAGCATCTATATAAAATGGCATGTGATAAGTGGAGTGAGATAATAAGTAATCCTTTATCTGGGGCTCCTGCGGACTTACCTGTCATATATGCTGAGAATGCCCCAGAAATTTGTCACACTCCAGATAACAAACATTTCCTTAATTTTTACACAGAGGAAATGGTCTATCATATGAGAAGAGTACTTGATACGTTGGTTCAATTGACGTATGTAATGGCTACCCCAGAATTTAGAACCACAAAAATCTTAAGAAAAGATAGTTTAGCATCCATACTTAACGTGGATACCCCAAGGAATGACTTCGAAAGAATACTTTTGGGTGACGGTATTAACTTTGAATCAGACAACACAAATTTCTTGTTTTATATTAACTCTATTTTCAATAGTTTTAAGCATGGGTTTTATAATGATCAAGTATATATGTTGTTTAGTCATGATGCTCCAACGACACAAACATTTTATATAAAAAAAGATTTGAATGAACAAGTTGTTTTCCATAATCATAATACGCATCATATAATGATGGGGTTTCAAGATAATTTTTGCAGAATTGTAAGAAACCAAAAGATCTATATGGAAAGAAATCAAGGTTGACTTGCTCTTAATGTGGTTTTATAGTGTTTAGTATTCTTTTTGAATAGCCGTGGCTTTAATTGTCGCGGTTATTCATAGCAGGTGATTTTGTAAGTATCCCGCATAATCGTGCCATTCACATTTAGAGATCTTCCGGCATACTCACGCTGCCAACGAAGGAGATCACTATGCGTAAAGACCGTTTTACTGAGCACCAGATCATCGCCGTGATTAAGTCGGTTGAAGCCAGACGTACCGTCAAGGATGTCTGCCGGGAGGCTGGTATCTCTGAAGCCACTTACTACAACAGGAAGTCTAAATACGGCGGCATGGAAGCTTCTGATATTAAAAAGATAAAGGATCTGGTGGGCGAGAACCGACGCCTCAAACAGATGTTTGCCGATCTCAGTCCTGAGAACCGGGCACTGAAAGTCGTCATCGAAAAAAGCTTTAAAACCAGCCTTTAAGCGTGAGCTGGTAACGCATTTGATAACGACATTCGGACTCAGTATTCGTCAGGCCTGCCGGAGTCTGAATCTGAGCAGAACGGTTTACCATTACCGCCCGGATACCACTCGTGATGAACCTGTTATTTTCGCATTCCAGGCTGCTGCCGAACGGTATCCACGATATGGTTTTCCAAAATTATTTCAGATCCTGCGGCGTCAGGGATACCAGTGGAATCATAAAAGGATCCACCGTATTTACTGTCTGCTTAAGCTGAATTTTCGCCGCAAAGGTAAACAGCGTCTGCATGTGCGTAATCCATCACCGCTGGCTACGCCCGAAGCGTTAAACCAGAGCTGGTCCGTTGATTTCATGCATGACGCTCTGATTTGCGGTCGTCGCTTTCGCACGTTCAATGTCGTTGATGACTTTAACCGGGAGGCATTGTCGATTGAAATCGATCTGAATCTGCCAGCCCCGCGAGTGGTCCGGGTCCCCGACAGGATCGCGGCAAACCGCGGCTATCCAGCCATGATTCGCATGGATAATGGTCCGGAGTTTATCTCTCTGGCGCTGGTTGATTGGGCAGATAAACATGGAGTAAAACTGGAATTTATCCAGCCGGGCAGGCCGGCGCAGAACGCTTTCATTGAGCGCTTTAACCGGACATACCGTACAGAAATACTCGATTTTTATCTGTTCAGAACGCTGAATGAAGTGCGGGAAATCACGGAAAAATGGTCGTCAGAATATAACTGTGAACGCCCGCATGAATCACTGAGCAATATGACACCAGAGGAGAACCGACAACAACATTATCTGGCCGGGATCTCAAAAAATGCATGGAACTAAAACGGGTCTATTTTCACTCTGACCAGGTGGCTTTTTTCGATGAGTGCCATTCTCTGGCCACAGATTCAAAGTTGTTCTCATGAGCAAACTGCAAAGCAATCTTATTTGCCTTTCTGGCTTCACTTGGGTTGATCCCTTTGGCCAACATCGAACGGGCTTCGTCACGTTTGGTACGTGCCTGTGCCAACGACACATCGCCATATACACCAAAGGAAATCATCTTCGGCTTACCTGCAAAGCGATAGCGGAAACGCCAGCCTTTGCTGCCCGTTGTGTCGATGAGGAGTGATAGTCCCATACCATCGTTAAGCGTAAAGGGTTTGTCCTTCGGTTTTGCTCTTTTTATTTGGATGTCAGATAGCAGCATGTGTATAGAAAAAAGATCGAACTCAGTTATACACAATGTAATACGCAAAGATGTATAGATTCCATTAGAAATAATGGTACTGTGCTGGACGACTATAAGGAGATGAAAACAGTTAAAACAGTGAGTTATAGAATTAATTGGACTTAGTGAGAAGTGTTCATGGTGTCCCCTGCAGGAATCGAACCTGCAACTAGCCCTTAGGAGGGGCTCGTTATATCCATTTAACTAAGGGGACGAAGCGGCACGAGTATAGCGGTTTTTGTTCGCCGGAGTAAGTACGGTGCCGCCTGACTGCTCAAACCATCGCCATTCAGGATTGTTTTTCCTGCTCTTTCTGCTGTTTTTTGAACCGCTCGGCGTGAAGTCGCGCTTCTTCTTTACGCTTGTTGCTCATGTCGTTACGGATCTGCGCGTGGCTCATCAGGGCGAAAATAAAGGTACCGCCGCAGATATTACCCGCCAGTGTTGGCAGGGCAAACGGCCATAAGAAGTCGCTCCAGTGCAGGGTGCCGTTAAAGACGAGGTAAAGGATCTCCACCGATCCCACGACGATATGGGTGGTATCGCCCAGGGCAATCAGCCACGTCATCAGGATGATGACCACAATTTTCGCCGCGCCGGCTGCCGGAAACATCCACACCATGGTCGCGATTAACCAACCGGAAATGATCGCGTTGGCAAACATTTCGGTCGGCGTGTTTTTCATCACGTCCATGCCGATTTTGACAAACGCGTCACGGGTTTCTTCATCAAAAATGGGCATATACTCAAACGCCCAGGCGGCAATGCCGGTACCGAGCACGTTACCCAGCAGCACCACGCCCCACAGACGCATCAGCAGGCCAAAATTGCCCGCCGTGGGATTTTGCATGACGGGCAGAACCGCCGTCACGGTGTTTTCCGTAAACAGCTGCTGGCGAGCCATAATGACAATGATAAAACCAAAGGTATAACCGAGATTCTCAAGTAAAAAACTGCCCGGCACGCCCTCAAGCTGCACGTGGAAGATGCCTTTTGCCAGCAGCGAGGCGCCCATCGACAGTCCGGCCGCGATAGCGGACCACAGCAGCGCCATCGCGTCACGCTCCAGCTCTTTCTCTCCATCCTGGCGGATATGTTCGTGAATGGCCATTGCCCGTGAGGGGAGTCGGTCCTCATCCACTTCTATCTTTTTCCCGCTCTGTTTTTCCTCGCTTTCTACTTCCAGTTCATCGCTATGCTTGTCGATCTTATCGTCTTCGAGATTATCCATAATTCGCCTCCTGGATGCGCGCCTGTCAGATAAAGCGTAGCGGCTTTTCGCTGGATACCTGGGTGAGAAACTCTGAAATCGCAAAAATGGTAACGTTTGTTTTTCTGCTTCCGGCTAGAATAGAAGCGCTACGCGAGTGCATAGCCAGGCTATGATCAATTCAACAGGCGCGGTGATATAGACATCGTTTGACGTGCTGTTACAATCGCTCACACCTTAACAGGCGGATACGTTAGCGTTCCGTCATGGATGGCAATCCGCGATAGCCATAATTAACAGGGAGACATTTATGAAGCTTCGCCTGTCGGCGCTTGCGCTGGGAACCACACTGCTGGTGGGGTGTGCGAGTTCCGGTACAGAACAACAGGGGCGTTCAGATCCGTTAGAAGGGTTTAACCGCACCATGTACAATTTCAACTTTAACGTGTTGGATCCGTATGTCGTTCGACCGGTGGCTGTCGCCTGGCGTGATTATGTCCCACAGCCAGCCCGTAATGGTTTAAGCAACTTCACCGGCAACCTCGAAGAACCTGCGGTCATGGTGAACTATTTTCTGCAGGGCGATCCGTATCAGGGGATGGTGCATTTCACCCGTTTCTTCCTGAACACCCTTCTCGGCATGGGCGGCTTTATTGACGTCGCCGGTATGGCGAACCCGAAACTGCAGCGCGTTGAGCCGCATCGCTTCGGCAGCACCTTAGGACATTACGGTGTAGGCTATGGCCCTTACGTCCAGTTACCGTTCTATGGCAGTTGGACGCTGCGTGAGGATGGCGGCGATATGGCCGATACGCTATATCCAGTCCTTTCATGGCTGACCTGGCCGATGTCGATCGGTAAGTGGACCCTCGAAGGGATTGAAACGCGTGCTCAGTTGCTGGACTCCGACGGCCTGTTGCGTCAGTCTTCCGATCCGTACATCTTGGTGCGTGAGGCTTATTTCCAGCGTCACGACTTCATTGCCAACGGCGGGAAGCTCAAGCCGCAAGAAAACCCGAACGCGCAGGCGATCCAGGACGATTTAAAAGAGATCGACTCAGAATAAATGAATACCGGACCGCGAAGCGTCTGGCCGGGCCTGGCGTTCGCGCCGTTAGCGGGTACGATGATTTTTTGGATGCATAAAAAAGGGGACGCCAGAAGGCGCCCCCTTTTATTCATCTGACCATGATCAGAATGCGTAGTTCAGGTTCATACCGTACAGCCAGGCTTTCCCTTCAGATTCGAAAGAGTACGGGCCTTCTTCAAACTTCACTTTCTGGCCGTGCATGTAAGACACGCCAACATCCACTGAGGCATCTTTATTGAAGGCGTAGGTAGCGCCAGCGCTCAGCCAGAAGCGGTCCTGATCCGGAATAGAAATGGAACGACGGTTGGCCGGAACCGGGCTGTCATCAAAGGCGATACCGGTACGGAACGTCCAGGTATCGTCATAGTAATAGGTTGTACCCAGCGCGATGCGATAAGAGTCTTTAAAGCCCTCTTCTTTATAAAACAGCGTCTGACCGTTGCTGCCTTTCGCCTTCAGCTCTTCGAACTGACTCCAGCTGGTATAAGCCATGCTGTAGTGAACCGCCCACTGTGGCGCGACGCGGTTGTAACCTGAAATTTCCCACATTTCCGGCAGGTTCAGGTTAAGTGAACCGTCGATCGTCCCGCCGTTAGTTCCAGCAGGCAGGCTGGCAAAGACCGGACGCAGTTGCGGCGGAATACGGTCAGTCGATGGCAGGCTGCTGCGGTAATCGCCGTCGAAGTCAACTTTGACTTCTGAACGGTAGGTAAAACCGTAACGGTTGTCTTTATCGACTTCATAAAGGATCCCGGCGTTCCAGCCGAAGCCCCATTCGTCGCCCTTCAGACGCGCAATCTGGGTATCCGCCGGGTATTGCGCCGCCAGTGCCGGAGGAATACGTCCGCCGGAGCCTGCCACGATTTGCTGCGGCAGGTCGCCGGCATAACGCTCGAGCTTAGCTTTGGCATAAACGGCGTTAAAACCGAGGCCGAAGCTGAAATGATTGTTCAGACGATAAGCGCCGCTCAGGTTCAGGTTGAGCGTTTCCAGATCGGTTTTTCCGCCCATGGAGCCCGCGGCGTAGTTGTTATTAAACTCCGTCGCCAGGCCGTAGTTAGAGGTGACAGATGCCCCCCAACCAAACTGATCGTTAATCGGGGCCACAAAGTGCAGGTTTGGCACCCACGCCGTCGGCGCAATGTTATCCTGGCTGGCATCATTACCAATGCGCGAGCGACCGGAGATATCCACGTCCGGATCAACAAAGATTGCGCCGCCCGAGAAGGTTGGGCGGTCGAACATAGTGATCAGCGCCGGGTTACGGCTAACGTTACCCACGTCGTCCGCGATAGCGCCTTCACCTGAATAGGCCCGGCCAAGGCCAGAGGAAGAAAATTCGTTTAGCTGAAAGCCTGCAGACCAGGCCTGGGTAGATATAAGTGCCACTGCAACTGCGAGAGCAGACTTTGTAAACAGGGTTTTCTGGCTCATGACCATAACCTCAATGATTTATTTTTATACAAATTATGTTACATGCTGTAACAGGAGCGCGAAGTGTAGGGTCTGCGGTACGACATAGAAATCAGACCAGTGGCGTGAGTATAGGTCTGACCAGCTGATATGTTGCAAGTATGTTTATAAGTTTTTTCAATTGTGATCTCAGAAACGCGATCCAGCTGGCAATTTTGCCGGGGAGCGCACATAGCCGTTTGGGTTGAATTTGTTTTAGATCATTTTTAAGTGTGATTTCGGTCACTTCTCGCATTTCCCACCATTAACGACTGGAGAGGCGAAAGTCGGAGGCGTAAAATATCGCTATCGTTTATCTGGCACCCTGGGTGCGAATACAGAGGAAATCTACAATGAGTAAATGCAGTGCTGATGAAACCCCGGTTTGCTGCTGTATGGACGTTGGTACCATCATGGACAACTCCGATTGCACCGCGTCATACAGCCGTGTGTTCGCTAACCGCGCAGAAGCGGAAGAAACGCTGGCGGCGCTGACCGAAAAAGCGCGGAACGTGGAGTCCGAGCCTTGCCAAATTACTTCGACTTTCACTGAAGAATCTGACGGCGTGCGCCTGGACATCGATTTTGTCTTTGCCTGCGAAGCCGAAACCCTGATCTTCCAGCTCGGTCTGCGTTAATCCCTTCATTATTTATCTGCCCCGACAACCTTTTGTCGGGGCTTTTTCGTTTCATCCCGTCATTATTCACTGTGTCACAGCTCTCACTTTCATCCGCCCCTGCTTGGCTAAATGTAAAAAATTGGTTAAGACTATGATCAGGTCAGACCACTTATTTTATTTTTACAGGGGAGTGTTATGAGTCAGGCTATACCGCTGGTCACCCGCCAGGGCGATCGCATTGCCATTGTGAGCGGGTTACGTACCCCTTTTGCCCGCCAGGCTACCGCCTTTTATGGTATTCCCGCTGTCGATCTTGGCAAAATGGTGGTGGGCGAACTGCTGGCCCGCAGTGAGATCCCCGTAGACGTCATAGAGCAACTGGTCTTTGGTCAGGTTGTCCAGATGCCGGAAGCGCCAAATATCGCCCGTGAAATTGTCCTCGGCACCGGTATGAGCGTGCATACCGACGCTTACAGCGTAAGCCGCGCCTGCGCGACCAGCTTTCAGGCGGTCGCTAACGTAGCGGAAAGCCTGATGGCGGGTACGATCCGCGCGGGGATTGCCGGTGGCGCGGATTCCTCGTCGGTATTGCCCATTGGCGTCAGTAAAAAACTGGCGCGAGTCCTCGTGGATGTGAATAAAGCCAGGACGATGGGGCAACGTCTGAAACTCTTTTCCCGCCTGCGCTTACGCGATCTGATGCCCGTGCCGCCCGCCGTCGCCGAATATTCGACTGGCCTGCGGATGGGAGATACGGCGGAACAGATGGCGAAAACCTACGGAATCACCCGTGAGCAGCAGGATGCGCTGGCCCACCGTTCACATCAGCGCGCGGCGCAGGCGTGGGCGGAAGGAAAGTTAGCCGATGAAGTGATGACCGCCTGGACGCCGCCGTTCAAGGCGCCGCTGTCTGAAGATAACAATATTCGCGGCAACTCGACGCTGGCGGATTACGCCAGACTGCGTCCGGCCTTTGACCGTAAACATGGCACGGTGACCGCTGCCAACAGTACGCCCCTGACAGACGGGGCGGCAGCGGTGATCCTGATGACCGAATCCCGCGCGAAAGAGCTGGGGCTGATTCCGCTCGGCTATTTACGCAGCTACGCCTTTACCGCTATCGATGTCTGGCAGGACATGCTGCTGGGACCGGCCTGGTCAACGCCGCTGGCGCTGGATCGGGCGGGCTTAAGCCTGAGCGATCTGACGCTGATTGATATGCACGAAGCCTTTGCCGCTCAGACGCTGGCGAATCTGCAACTGCTGGGCAGTGAGCGTTTTGCCCGTGAGGTGTTGGGACGCGCCCATGCCACCGGTGAGGTGGATGACAGCAAGTTCAACGTGCTCGGTGGTTCGATTGCTTACGGGCACCCGTTTGCCGCCACCGGCGCCCGGATGATCACTCAGACTCTGCACGAATTGCGCCGTCGGGGAGGCGGCTTCGGTTTAGTCACTGCCTGTGCGGCAGGCGGTCTGGGTGCGGCGATGGTACTGGAGGCAGAATAATGGAAATGACATCGGCTTTTACGCTTAATCTGCGTCCGGACAATGTGGCGGTTATCTCCATAGATGTACCCGGTGAAAAGATGAATACCCTGAAAGCGGAGTTTGCGAGTCAGGTACGCGCGATCCTGAAACAGCTTCGCGAAAACAGGGAACTGCGCGGCGTCGTTTTTATTTCCGCGAAAGCGGATAATTTTATTGCTGGCGCGGACATCAACATGATTGGCAACTGCGCAAGCGCGCAGGAAGCGGAGGCGCTGGCGCGTCAGGGTCAACAACTGATGGCGGAAATCAACGGTCTTCCCGTGCCCGTCATCGCCGCTATTCACGGCGCCTGTCTGGGCGGCGGACTGGAACTGGCGCTGGCCTGTCATGAGCGAATCTGTACCGATGACAGCAAAACGGTATTGGGCCTGCCGGAAGTACAACTGGGGCTGCTGCCGGGTTCCGGCGGCACACAGCGTTTGCCGCGGCTGGTCGGAGTCAGTACGGCGCTGGAGATGATCCTCACCGGCAAACAACTGCGTGCGAAGCAGGCGTTAAAGATGGGGCTGGTGGACGATGTGGTTCCGTTGTCGATTCTGCTCGAGGCTGCGGTTGAACGGGCTAAACAGGATCGGTCAACGTCGCGAACGCTGCCGGTGCGCGAACGCGTTCTGGCGGGGCCGCTGGGGCGCGCGCTGTTGTTCCGTATGGTCAGTAAAAAAACCGAACTGAAAACACACGGTAACTACCCGGCGACAGAACGTATTCTTCAGGTGATCGAAACTGGCCTGGCGCAGGGCAGCAGCAGTGGTTACGACGCGGAAGCCCGCGCTTTTGGCGAGCTGGCGATGACGCCGCAATCGCAGGCGTTACGCAATATCTTCTTTGCCAGTACCGAGGTGAAAAAAGATCCCGGTAGCGATGCCCCGCCGGGGCCGCTTAACAGCGTTGGCGTGCTGGGGGGCGGGCTGATGGGAGGGGGAATTGCCTACGTGACGGCCTGTAAAGGCGGCTTACCGGTTCGCATTAAAGACATTAATGTTCACGGCATCAATCATGCGCTGAAGTACAGTTGGGATCAGCTTGAAACGAAGGTACGTCGTCGCCATATCAAAGCCAGCGAACGGGACAAACAGCTGGCGTTGATTTCAGGCGCCACCGACTATCGCGGATTTTCCCATCGTGACCTGGTCATAGAAGCTGTCTTTGAAGATCTGGCGCTAAAACAGCAGATGGTGGCGGAAGTTGAGCAAAACTGCGCATCCCATACCATTTTCGCCTCTAACACCTCATCTTTACCGATTAGCGACATCGCCGCCCATGCCGCCAGGCCGGGGCAGGTGATTGGTCTGCATTTTTTCAGCCCGGTTGAAAAAATGCCCCTGGTCGAGGTCATTCCCCATGCCGCCACCTCTGAGCAGACCATCGCCACCACCGTTAAGCTGGCGAAGAAACAGGGTAAAACACCTATCGTGGTGCGCGACAAGGCCGGATTCTATGTAAACCGTATTCTCGCACCCTATATCAACGAAGCTATACGCATGCTGACTGAGGGGGAGCGGGTCGACGCTATCGACAGCGCGTTGGTGAAATTTGGTTTTCCGGTGGGGCCTGTTCAACTGCTGGATGAAGTGGGAATCGATACCGGCACGAAAATTATCCCTGTTCTGGAAGCCGCTTATGGCGAGCGTTTTAGCGCCCCTGCAAATGTTGTTTCCTCAATTTTGAACGACGATCGCAAAGGCAGAAAAAATGGTCGCGGTTTCTATCTTTATGGTGCAAAAGGGCGTAAAAGCAAAAAACAGGTCGACCCTGCGATTTATACGCTTATTGGCGTTCAGGGGCAGAGCAGGCTTTCCGCCCGGCAAATGGCTGAACGGTGCGTGATGCTGATGCTCAATGAGGCCGCGCGTTGCTTCGATGAACAGGTTATCCGCAGCGCTCGCGATGGTGATATTGGCGCGGTATTCGGCATTGGATTTCCGCCGTTTCTCGGTGGTCCGTTCCGTTATATGGATTCTCTCGGCGCGGGTGAAGTGGTTGCGGTATTGCAACGCCTGGCTTCGCAGTACGGTCCACGGTTTACGCCGTGCGATGCGTTATTGCAGATGGCGGAGCGGGGTGAAAGTTTCTGGAAAGCAGATGCAACTGGCCTGAATTTTAAAGGTCAAATGTAGGGTGAATCCGCAACGAATGGCCGTGAGTTGGTTAAATTGTAAACACAGATTGACTATACTTACAGCGTTGAGGTAAAAAACAGCGTTTCATTCGGTGAACGGATAAGGCACAATGCCGGCCACCGCATTTTGGCGACCGTTCAGACGGTTTCAGCAAGAATGCGGGTGATTCTGGTTAACAAAAGCGGTGCAATATGCAAGTTTTTATCATGCGTCACGGCGACGCGGCCCTCGACGCCGCCAGTGATTCGGTTCGTCCCTTAACCGTCTGTGGTTGTGACGAATCGCGCCTTATGGCGAACTGGCTGAAAGGTCAAAAAGTGGATATCGAACGTGTTCTGGTGAGCCCGTTCCTGCGAGCCGAGCAAACGTTGGACGAGGTAGGGGAGTGCATGAACCTGCCGGGTAACGTTGACGTTCTGCCGGAGTTGACGCCCTGCGGCGATGTCGGCCTCGTCAGCGCGTATCTTCAGGCGCTGGCCAATGAAGGCGTCTCCGGCGTTCTGGTGATCTCCCACCTGCCGTTAGTCGGCTACTTGGTGTCTGAATTGTGCCCGGGAGAAACGCCGCCTATGTTTACCACATCAGCGATCGCCAGCGTCACGCTGGACGAAAGCGGCAAAGGGGTGTTCAACTGGCAGATGAGCCCGTGCAACCTCAAAATGGCAAAAGCGATGTAAACATCCGCTGCCTGATGGCGCTTCGCGTATCCGGCCTACGGCGGTGCTGACTGTTTCGTAGGCCAGATATAGCGCTTGCGCTTCCCCCCGGCAACCTTACATCATGGCAGTTCGGGCGGTTGCCACTCTTCCACCTCTATCAGCACCAGCAACGCGGCGTCGCCGCCGTACTCTTTTGGGGCCTGATGAAAAGCCATCACGTGTGGATGCTGCGCCAGCCACAGCGGCGTCTGTTGTTTCAGTACATGCTTACCGTGACCGTGCATGACGCAGGCGCAAAAAACGTGCTCCCGGCGACAGGCGGCAATCAGCGCGCCGAGTTCCTGCTTCGCCTGCAGCTGCGTCAGGCCATGAAGATCGAGAAACAGTTCCGGTGAATAATCTCCGCGCCGCATTTTCTTCAGCTCGAAGTGGCTGACGTCGGAACGTACGTATTTCACCGGGCCTTCGGTATTCAGCAGCGGTTGAAATTCGTCCGAAAAATAGTGGCTGGCGTCCGCCTGTTCCGACAGAAGCCGCTTAACGGGAACGTCGCTGATTTTTTTACGTTGCGGGCGATGGACAATCGTGTCCTGCTTAATCTGCCGGGTGCCGGTCATCAGTTGCCGGAACAGCGCCTGGTCCTCCTCGCTGAGCGATGTTTTCTTTTTCATTCTGCTGTCTCATTTTTCATTTTCCGTTAGTTTACCCGACTCACCGGCGATGCGAATGCGTAAAACGCAATTTTCACGCCTGTCCCCTGTGTGAATGCTGATTTATCGCTGGCTTCGTGGCAAACTAGCCGCCGAAATTATTGCGTACATGCCCTGGAGGAACAGGTGGATAAAATTTTCGTTGATGAAGCAGTAAGTGATCTGCATACCATTCAGGACATGTTGCGTTGGGCGGTCAGCCGTTTTAGCGCGGCGAATATCTGGTACGGTCACGGCACCGACAACCCGTGGGATGAAGCCGTTCAACTGGTGCTGCCGTCACTTTATCTTCCACTGGATATTCCCGAAGACATGCGCACCGCGCGTCTGACGTCCAGCGAACGCCACCGCATTGTTGAGCGGGTGATCCGCCGGGTGAACGAGCGTATTCCGGTGGCCTATCTGACGAATAAAGCCTGGTTCTGCGGCCATGAATTTTACGTCGATGAACGCGTGCTGGTGCCGCGCTCGCCGATTGGCGAGCTGATCAACAACCGTTTTGAAGGGCTGATTCGCCAACAGCCGCAGCATATTCTCGACATGTGTACCGGCAGCGGTTGCATTGCTATTGCCTGCGCCTACGCGTTTCCGGAAGCGGAAGTCGACGCGGTGGATATCTCCGCCGACGCGCTGGCCGTCACTGAGCACAATATTGAAGAGCACGGCCTGCTGCACCATGTCACCCCCATTCGTTCGGACCTGTTCCGCGACCTGCCAAAAGTCCAGTACGATCTGATCGTGACTAACCCGCCGTATGTGGACGCGGAAGATATGTCCGATCTGCCGAATGAGTATCGTCACGAGCCTGAACTGGGGCTGGCGTCAGGGACAGATGGCCTGAAACTGACCCGCCGTATTCTGGGCAACGCGCCGGACTACCTGTCAGATAACGGTATTCTGATTTGTGAAGTCGGGAACAGCATGGTACATCTGATGGAACACTATCCTGATGTGCCGTTTACCTGGCTGGAATTCGACAACGGCGGCGATGGCGTCTTTATGCTGACCAAAGCCGAGTTACTGGCCGCCCGCGAGCATTTCAGCCTCTATAAAGACTAAATCACAACGACGACAACGGAATCGCAATGGCAGGAAATACAATTGGACAACTCTTTCAGGTAACCACCTTTGGCGAATCGCACGGGCTGGCGCTGGGCTGCATTGTTGACGGGGTGCCGCCGGGCATTCCTCTGACCGAAGCTGACCTGCAGCACGATCTCGACAGGCGGCGTCCTGGCACGTCTCGCTACACGACCCAGCGCCGTGAGCCGGATCAGGTGAAAATTTTGTCTGGCGTATTTGAAGGCGTCACCACCGGCACCAGCATCGGTTTGCTGATCGAAAATACCGATCAGCGTTCGCAGGATTACAGCGCCATCAAGGACGTGTTTCGTCCGGGACACGCCGACTACACCTACGAGCAGAAATATGGCCTGCGCGATTACCGCGGCGGCGGGCGTTCGTCCGCACGCGAGACCGCGATGCGCGTGGCGGCGGGCGCGATTGCCAAGAAATACCTTGCGGCAAAATACGGCATCCGTATCCAGGGCTGCCTGACCCAGATGGGCGATATTCCGCTGGCGATCAAAGACTGGGAGCAGGTGGAACAGAACCCTTTTTTCTGCCCGGATCCGGACAAAATCGACGCCCTTGACGAACTGATGCGGGCGCTGAAAAAAGAGGGTGATTCTATCGGCGCTAAGGTAACGGTGGTAGCCAGCGGCGTTCCCGCCGGTCTCGGCGAGCCGGTATTTGATCGTCTTGACGCCGATATCGCCCATGCGCTGATGAGCATTAACGCCGTGAAAGGCGTTGAGATTGGCGACGGTTTTGACGTGGTGGCGCTGCGCGGAAGCCAAAACCGTGACGAAATAACGACGCAAGGCTTCCAGAGCAACCATGCGGGCGGCATTTTGGGCGGGATCAGCAGTGGGCAGCAAATTATTGCCCACATGGCGCTGAAGCCAACCTCCAGTATTACCGTTCCGGGTCGTACCATTAATCGCTTTGGCGAAGAAGTCGAGATGATCACCAAAGGCCGTCACGATCCATGTGTCGGGATCCGCGCGGTGCCGATCGCTGAGGCGATGCTGGCGATCGTGCTCATGGATCACTTGCTGCGCCAGCGGGCGCAAAATGCGGATGTCACAACAGATATTCCACGCTGGTAAGAGATGAAAAAAACCGCGATTGCGCTGCTGGCACTGCTTGCCGGCAGCGTCAGCCAGGCGGCGACACCGTGGCAGAAAATAACCCAGCCCATAGCGGGCAGCGCGCAGTCGATCGGCAGCTTTTCGAACGGCTGTATCGTTGGCGCCGATACGCTTCCCGTCCAGTCGGAACACTATCAGGTCATGCGTACCGACCAACGCCGTTATTTTGGTCACCCCGATCTGGTGCTGTTCATTCAGCGTCTGAGCACCCGGGTGAATAACCTGGGGCTGGGGACGGTGCTGATTGGCGATATGGGCATGCCGGCCGGCGGCCGGTTTAACGGCGGCCACGCCAGCCATCAGAGCGGCCTGGATGTGGACATTTTCCTGCAATTACCAAAGACACGCTGGACTCAGGCGCAGTTGCTGCGACCGCAGGCGCTGGATTTGGTGGCCCGCGACGGAAAGCACGTTGTGCCTTCACTGTGGAAGCCGGAAATCTTTAGCCTGATTAAGCTCGCGGCGGAAGATAATGACGTCACCCGCATTTTCGTGAATCCGGCGATCAAACAACAGCTTTGCCTGGACGCAGGAAACGATCGCGACTGGTTGCGTAAAGTGCGACCCTGGTTCCAGCATCGCGCGCATATGCATGTACGATTACGGTGCCCTGCTGACAGCCTGGAGTGCGAAGATCAACCTTTGCCCCCGCCAGGCGACGGTTGTGGCGCTGAACTGCAAAGCTGGTTTGAACCCCCAAAACCTGGAACAACAAAGCCTGAGAAGAAGACACCGCCACCGTTGCCGCCTTCCTGCCAGGCGCTACTGGATGAGCATGTACTCTAATGGATAATTTCGCCGATCTGTTTATGGTCTCCCCGCTGCTGTTGGTTGTGCTGTTTTTTGTTGCGATGCTGGCTGGTTTTATCGATTCACTGGCGGGGGGCGGCGGACTGCTGACCATCCCCGCGCTGATGGCGGCAGGCATGTCTCCCGCTCAGGCGCTGGCCACCAATAAATTGCAGGCCTGCGGCGGCTCAATTTCCGCCTCTATCTACTTTATTCGCCGTAAGGTGGTGGATCTTGCCGATCAGAAACTGAATATCGCGATGACCTTTATTGGCTCAATGAGCGGCGCGCTGCTGGTGCAGCACGTGCAGGCAGACGTGCTTCGTCAGATCCTCCCGGTGCTGGTGATCTGCATCGGTCTCTATTTTTTGCTGATGCCAAAGCTGGGTGAAGATGATCGCCAGCGTCGCCTGTACGGCTTGCCGTTTGCGCTGGTCGCGGGGGGTTGCGTCGGGTTTTACGACGGCTTCTTCGGCCCTGCCGCCGGGTCGTTTTACGCGCTGGCGTTTGTCACGCTTTGCGGCTACAACCTCGCCAAATCCACCGCCCACGCCAAAGTGCTGAACGCCACGTCGAACATCGGCGGCCTGCTGCTGTTTATGATTGGCGGAAAAGTGATCTGGGCAACCGGGTTCGTTATGTTGATTGGGCAGTTTCTCGGCGCGCGCATGGGCTCACGCCTGGTATTGAGCAAGGGACAAAAGCTGATTCGGCCTATGATCGTCATCGTCTCGGCGGTGATGAGCGCCAAACTACTTTATGATAACCATGGACAGGAGATTCTCCACTGGCTGGGGATGAATTAATGAACAGTACACACCACTATGAACAGTTAATTACCCTGTTCAACGACTGCTTTGCTGACGATTTTAATACCCGTCTGATTAAAGGCGATGACGAACCGATCTATCTTCCTGCTGATGCAGAGGTGCCGTATCACCGGATCGTCTTTGCTCACGGTTTTTACGCCAGCGCCCTGCATGAGATTTCGCACTGGTGTATTGCCGGGAAAGCGCGCCGTGAACAGGTTGATTTTGGTTACTGGTACTGCCCGGACGGACGGGACGCGGCGACCCAAAGCAAGTTCGAAGATGTGGAAGTGAAACCGCAAGCGTTTGACTGGTTGTTTTGCGTGGCGGCGGGGTATCCGTTCAACGTCAGTTGCGACAACCTGGAAGGCGACGTCGAACCGGACCGCGTGGTGTTTCAGCGTCGGGTTCATGCGCAGGTGATGGAGTATCTGGAAAAGGGCATTCCTGAACGGCCGGCTCGCTTTATCAAAGCGTTACAAGATTATTATCACACGCCCGACCTTAAGGCGGAACAGTTCCCGTGGCCGGAAGCGCTAAACTAAAGCCAGCGCCACGTTTACAATGAGGAAAGAAGATGATCGCGGAGTTTGAAGCACGCATTCTGGCATTAATCGACGACATGGTTGAACACGCCAGCGACGATGAGCTATTTGCCAGTGGGTATTTGCGTGGCCACCTGACGTTAGCCGTGGCGGAGCTGGAAGGGCGTGATGACCATTCTGCGGACGCCGTTTACGCCAACGTCACCAGCAGTCTCGAGAAAGCGATCGGTGCGGGTGAACTGTCACCACGCGATCAGGCGTTAGTCAAAGAGATGTGGGATGCGTTGTTCCAGAAGGCGACCAGCCAATAATCGCGCCTTTGCCGGATGGCGTCGCCATCCGGCATCACCCCATTATTTCACCGTTTTCCCTTTCCGTAATTTCCTGACCCATAAACGATTCGGATTGAGCGCCGCCAGCGTACCCGCATCCAGCGGAAGGGGTTCATTGCTCATTTGCGACGCCAGGATTTCCGCACACAGAGGCGCGGTGCACAAGCCGCGTGATCCCAGCGCGCCGAGCATAAAGAGATCCTCATGTACGGGCGCGTTTGCCGCTGAAGAAGGATCCCTGGCCAGACTGGCGTACTGCGTTAGCGTGGCGGCGTAATCCGGTACATTGCCGACCATCGGTAAATGGTCGCGAGTAGCGCAGCGCACGCCGCAGCGCGCCTCTTTCCCGCTGATATCCACCTCTTGCGCCCATTTCGCCGTCGGGAAGCAGTCAATTAACCGCTGCCGGTTCTGCTGCTGATCGTCCTCACGATATTCCGTAGCGTCACTGCCGCGATGATAGCTGGCGCCAATACAATGGTGCTGGTTAGCCGGATTTACCGGGGTAAGATAACCGTCATAGCACAGCACCTGGCGAAGCGCGGAAAGGGCAGGCGTGGCGGGAATATGACTGACCTGACCGCCGACCGGGTAAACGGGTAACGGCTGTGTCTGTGTGAAGTGGTTAATCGCATGGCCGTTCGCCAGCACCACGACGTCATGTTCAGCCTGCGTGCCGTCGGCAAAGCGCAGGGACCAGCCGTGCGCCGTCGCGCTTAGCGCGTCGACCGAATGACGGTAATGGCAACGTAGCCCCTGTTGTTCAGCCAGCGCCAGCACTGCGGCAGTCAATTGCGCCGGACACAGCCAGCCGCCCAGCGGATAGGAAATGCCAGCGCAGTCGATATCAACGCCGGTTAATGCTTCCATGTGTCCACTTTTTACCGCCTGCGCCAGCGCGTCGGGGAGTTCCAGCGACAACAGTTGCGCGATCTTCTGCTGGCTTTTTTCGTCCCAGCCGGCCTGCGTGACGCCGCACCAGTCATGATCGAAAACAACCGGGAGAGTATCGTACTGACGGCGTGCAAAGGTAAAGGCGGCGGGGAAAAAGAGATTTATCGCCGCATCTTGCTTGCTGAGCAGGGGATAAAGCGCACCCTGACGGTTTCCCGATGCGCCCTGGGCAGGTTTTTCGTCCGCGCAATAGAGCGTGACCCGCCAGCCGCGACGCAGCAGCGCCAGGGACAGCAGGGCGCTGGCGATACCGCCGCCAACAATAGCCGTTTCACGCTTAAGGCTGCCCAGGCGGACAAACCACGGCGCTCTGGCGACAGGCGTAAGCCTTTGAAGCATCGCCCCGCGCAGCATTTCACGCTTGCGGCCAAAACCTTTGTATTTCTGCATGGTGAAACCGGCTTCCTGTAAACCCCGGCGCACAAATCCCGCGGAGGTAAAGGTTGCCAGCGTACCGCCGGGTCGCGCCAGTCGCGCCATAGCGTTAAACAGTCCCGGGGTCCACATGTCCGGGTTTTTGGCGGGCGCGAAGCCGTCGAGAAACCAGGCATCCACTTTCTGATGCAGACTGTCATCCAGTTGGTCGGTAAGTTCGTTAATATCTCCAAACCACAGATCGAGCGTGACGCGTCCTTCATCCAGCAGCAGGCGATGACAGCCCGCCAGCGGCAACGGCCACTGGGCGTGGAGTTGCTTTGCAAGCGCCGCCAGCTCAGGCCAGCGCTGGTGCGCGGCGACCAGATCGTCGTGGTGCAGGGGAAATTTTTCAAAACTGATAAAATGTAATCTTTGTAGCGTAGCCTCAGGGTGCGTGGCGCGAAACGCGGCAAACGCCTGCCAGAGCGTCAGAAAGTTCAGGCCAGTGCCGAAGCCGCTCTCTGCGACCACAAAAAGCGGGTCGGAATGTTCCGGAAAACGCTCAGGGATCCGGTTGCCGCCGAGAAAGACGTAACGTGTCTCTTCAAGGCCATTATCATTAGAAAAGTACACATCGTCGAAATCTCGGGAAACAGGTGTACCCTCAGCGTTGAATTCGAGGTTGGCGGGTTGTATGGCATTTTGTTTCACGTAAGTTACTCGTCTGACGGGCAGTGCCACGATCTTAGCGATGTGTGCCAGGCGGCGCAAATTTCCGGACAAAATGGCTGATCGGACTTGTTCGGCGTACAAGTGTACGCTATTGTGCCAGTCGAAACTTACTATAGTGCGACTTACAGAGGTATTGAATGAAACGTGCAGTGATTACTGGCTTGGGCATCGTTTCCAGCATCGGTAATAACCAGCAGGAAGTCCTGGCATCTCTGCGTGAAGGACGTTCAGGGATCACCTTCTCCGAAGAGTTTAAAGATGCGGGAATGCGTAGCCACGTATGGGGTAACGTCAAGCTGGATACAACCGGTTTGATCGACCGTAAAGTGGTTCGTTTCATGAACGATGCCTCTATTTATGCCTTTCTTTCCATGCAGCAGGCTATCGCTGACGCGGGCCTGAGCGAAGAGGTATATCAGAACAACCCGCGCGTGGGTCTGATTGCCGGTTCCGGCGGCTCCTCCAAAGCGCAGGTATTCGGTGCGGACGCTATGCGTAGCCCGCGCGGCCTGAAAGCGGTGGGGCCGTACGTCGTCACCAAAGCGATGGGCTCTGCGGTTTCCGCTTGCCTCGCGACGCCGTTTAAAATTCACGGCGTAAACTATTCGATCAGCTCCGCCTGTGCGACCTCCGCGCACTGCATTGGGAATGCGGTAGAGCAGATCCAACTGGGCAAACAGGACATCGTCTTTGCCGGCGGCGGCGAAGAGCTGGGCTGGGAAATGGCCTGTGAGTTCGACGCGATGGGCGCGCTGTCCACTAAGTACAACGATCAACCCGCTAAGGCGTCCCGGACTTATGATGCGCACCGTGACGGTTTCGTTATCGCTGGCGGCGGCGGGATGGTTGTGGTTGAAGAACTGGAGCACGCGCTGGCCCGTGGCGCACGCATTTATGCGGAGATCGTCGGCTACGGCGCAACCTCCGATGGCGCAGACATGGTCGCGCCGTCCGGTGAAGGCGCGGTTCGCTGCATGCAGATGGCGATGCACGGCGTGGACACCCCCATCGACTACCTGAACTCCCACGGCACCTCTACGCCGGTTGGTGATGTGAAAGAACTGGGCGCCATTCGTGAAGTGTTTGGCGATAACAGCCCGGCTATTTCTGCGACGAAAGCCATGACCGGTCACTCTCTGGGCGCCGCTGGCGTGCAGGAAGCGATTTATTCTCTGCTGATGCTGGAACACGGTTTTATCGCGCCGAGCATTAACATTGAAGAGATGGACGAGCAGGCTGCCGGACTGAACATCGTGACTGAAACCACCGAGCGCGAACTGACGACCGTCATGTCCAACAGCTTTGGTTTCGGCGGCACCAACGCCACGCTGGTTATGCGCAAGCTGAAAGCGTAAGTGACAGGCCGGATAAGGCGTATCGCCGCTATCCGGCAGAACCTGATGATTTCAAAGGGGAGCTTTCAGGCTCCCTTTTTTGTTCTGCTGCCTGGAGTCATGCATGGCTGTCGTAGCTGAAAAAGAATCCACATCTTCTGCCAATTTCTCACTGTTCCGTATCGCCTTTGCGGTGTTCCTGACCTACATGACGGTTGGATTGCCGCTGCCCGTGATTCCACTTTTTGTCCACCATGAACTGGGCTATGGCAATACGATGGTGGGGATCGCCGTCGGGATCCAGTTTCTCGCCACCGTGTTAACGCGCGGCTATGCCGGACGGCTCGCCGATCAGTACGGCGCCAAGCGCTCGGCGTTGCAGGGCATGTTCGCCTGCGCGCTGGCGGGCGGGGCATGGCTGCTGGCGGCGCTGTTGCCCGTCTCTGCGCCGGTGAAATTTGCGCTGTTGATCGCAGGACGCCTGATCCTCGGCTTTGGAGAAAGCCAGTTGCTTACCGGTACGCTGACCTGGGGGCTGGGTCTGGTGGGGCCAACGCGTTCCGGTAAAGTGATGTCCTGGAATGGGATGGCGATTTACGGCGCGCTGGCGGCAGGGGCGCCGCTGGGTTTACTCATCCACAGTCACTTTGGGTTTGCCGCGCTGGCAGGAACCACCATGGCGCTGCCGCTGCTGGCATGGGCATTTAACGGCACGGTACGTAAAGTGCCCGCGCAGACGGGAGAACGACCTTCTCTGTGGAGCGTGGTCGGGCTTATCTGGAAACCCGGTCTCGGCCTTGCGTTGCAGGGGGTGGGTTTTGCGGTTATCGGCACCTTTATTTCGCTCTATTTCGCCAGCCACGGCTGGGCAATGGCGGGTTTTACCCTCACCGCGTTCGGCGGTGCGTTTGTCCTCATGCGCGTGCTGTTTGGCTGGATGCCGGATCGCTTTGGCGGTGTTAAAGTCGCTATCGCTTCTTTATTGGTCGAGACCGTGGGTCTGGTGCTGCTATGGCTGGCGCCAACCGCGTGGATTGCTCTGCTTGGCGCGGCGTTAACCGGGGCGGGATGCTCGCTTATTTTCCCCGCGCTGGGCGTTGAGGTGGTCAAGCGTGTCCCGGCACAGGTACGCGGGACGGCGCTGGGGGGATACGCCGCGTTTCAGGATATCTCCTACGCCATCACTGGCCCGCTGGCGGGCGTGTTGGCCACATCCTGTGGCTATCCGTCAGTTTTCCTTGCGGGGGCGATTTCCGCCGTGGTAGGGATTCTGGTGACGATCCTGTCGTTTCGCCGGGGTTAAACCACCAGCCAGAAAATCAGCAGCGCAACCATCAGGGCGAGAAACAGCAGTCCGGGACGGGCGGCGGCCGCTTTGAAAGTTTCGATCACCGGGGTAAACGGGCTGTAGATTGGCTGAATATGAAGCGGATCGCTGAGCGCTTTGTCGCGCTCAACGCGGCGCAGGAAGATCTGATTCAGCAGATCCTGAACCTGGGCGGTGGTCAACACCGTCTGCGGCTGGATCTGCCAGGTGTGCTGGGCATACTCTTTCAGCGATGCCTGTTCTGCCGGCTCCAGTGGTTGCTTCAACGCCGCCTGCAGCGATTGCAGGGTCGGGGCGTGTTGCAGACTGAGCGTTTGCCGCGCCTGAAGCCAGGTCGCCAGATGGGTAAAATGCTTCGCCGGGATCAACTCGCCGCTTTTCACGCCCGACAGTTCCAGCATGGATTGCCAGATAAGCTTACCGGACTCTCCCGTCGCGGCGGCAAGTTTGGTCACCAACTGGTTCAGGGTGTTGTGTTCCGCAGGCAACAGCGGGCGATCGGTTGCCGGGCGCTGTTGTGGTTGCGGAATAGACAATTGTCCCTGCTGGAGCAGCGTCAGTACATTCTTTAGCTGATCCGGCGTGAGCTGGCTGAGCGCCGTTTGTCCATATTGCTGGCGAATAAAATCGCTCACCGCCTGACGGTTATTCCCCTGGCTCAATAATTCCGTTAGCTGCGACAGCACCTGTCGGTTGGCATGATTTTGCTGGGCGACGCTCAGTCTCTGGCTGAGATTGTGCTCTGCGGCGGGGAAATGGCGGGACAACAACGGTGTGTCGCTTTTCACGCCAAGATCGTGTTTCATTCCGGCCCACACTTCCGCACTTTGCTGTTGCGTCAGTGAAATCAGGCGGGTTATCAGTCGCTCCAGTACCGTCCGCTGTTGAGTAGAGAGCGGTTGTTCGCCCGCAGCGGAAGAAGCGGGTTGCCCTTCACCCGGAGGGCGCGCGGGAGTACCGGAAATGGGTTGCATCATCACGTATCCTTAAACCATCAATCTTAGCAAAGTATGCCTGGCGGCCAGATTATGGCACACTTGCCCGGTTAACACTCGTTCTCAAACAGGTACGAAAGACGTGAAAATTCTCGTTGATGAAAATATGCCTTATGCCCGCGAATTGTTTAGCCGACTGGGCGAGGTAAAAGCGGTTCCTGGCCGCCCAATCCCGGTTGCTGAACTGGACGATGCGGACGCCCTCATGGTGCGTTCGGTCACCAAAGTGAATGAAGCGCTGCTGGCGGGGAAACCGGTGAAATTTGTCGGCACGGCAACGGCGGGAACCGATCACGTGGATGACCGCTGGCTTGCGCAGGCCGGTATTGGTTTTTCGGCGGCGCCTGGCTGTAACGCGATTGCGGTCGTCGAGTACGTCTTTTCCGCGCTGCTGATGCTGGCCGAACGCGACGGCTTTGCCCTGCGCGATCGTACCGTAGGTATTGTGGGGGTCGGTAACGTTGGCCGCCGTTTACAGGCGCGGCTGGAAGCGTTCGGCGTGCGTACGCTGCTGTGCGATCCGCCGCGGGCGGATCGGGGCGACGAAGGCGATTTCCGCTCGCTTGACGAGCTGGTGCGGGAGGCGGATATCCTGACCTTCCATACGCCGCTGTTTAAAGACGGTCCGTACAAGACTTTGCATCTGGCGGATGAGGCGCTGATCGCCCGTCTGAAGCCAGGGACGATCCTGATCAACGCCTGTCGTGGCGCGGTTGTGGATAACGCGGCGCTGCTGGCGCGCCTGAACGCGGGACAGCAGTTGAGCGTGGTGCTGGACGTGTGGGAAGGGGAGCCGGACCTGAACGTAGAACTGCTCAGTAAAGTGGATATCGGTACGCCGCATATTGCGGGCTATACGCTGGAAGGCAAAGCGCGCGGAACCACCCAGGTCTTTGAAGCGTTCAGCGCGTTTATCGGGCGCGCCCAGCATGTCGCGCTTGACACGCTGCTGCCCGCCCCGGAATTTGGCCGTATCACGCTCCACGGCCCGTTAGATCAGCCAACGCTGAAAAGACTGGCGCATTTGGTGTATGATGTGCGCCGCGACGATGCGCCGCTGCGTCACGTCGCCGGGATACCGGGTGAATTCGATAAACTGCGCAAGACTTACCTTGAGCGCCGCGAATGGTCGTCACTGTATGTGATGTGCGACGACGCCAGCGCCGCCGCGCTATTGCATCAGCTCGGGTTTAACGCCGTTCATCATCCGGCTCGCTAACATTCTTTTTGTCGCTCCCTGCCCGCAGCGGGGAGCTTTGCTATTTCTGGAGTAAACCACCATGTCTGAAGGCTGGAATATTGCCGTTCTCGGCGCGACGGGCGCCGTTGGCGAAGCGTTGCTTGAAACTCTGGCAGAACGCCAGTTCCCGGTCGGTGAGATCTATGCGCTGGCGCGGCCAGAAAGCGCGGGTGAACATCTGCGTTTTGCCGGAAAAACGGTAACGGTGCAGGACGCGGCAGAGTTCGACTGGACGCAGGCGCAGCTGGCGTTTTTTGTCGCGGGCGTAGAGGCTACGGCGGCGTGGGTGGACGACGCCACCAACGCAGGATGCCTGGTGATTGACTCCAGCGGTCTGTTCGCTCTTGAGCCGGACGTGCCGCTGGTGGTGCCGGAAGTGAACCCGTTCGTGCTGGCGGACTACCGTAACCGTAACGTTATCGCCGTCCCGAACAGCCTGACCAGCCAACTGCTGGCGTCGCTGAAGCCGCTGATCGACCAGGGCGGTTTGTCCCGCATCAGTGTGACCAGCCTGCTTTCGGCCTCCGCACAGGGCAAAAAGGCGGTCGATGCTCTCGCCGGGCAGAGCGCGAAGCTGCTGAACGGGATCCCGATCGATGAGGACGATTTCTTTGGTCGCCAGTTGGCCTTCAACATGTTACCGCTGTTGCCGGACCGGGAAGGCAGCGTGCGCGAAGAGCGCTGTATCGTCGATGAAGTGCGCAAAATTATGCAGGATGACGGGCTGATGATCTCCGTAAGCTGCGTGCGGTCGCCGGTGTTTTACGGCCACGCGCAGATGGTCGCGTTTGAAGCCCTGCGTCCGCTGGCGGCAGAAGAGGCCCGTGACGCCTTCGCCCAGGGCGAGGATATCATGCTGTCCGACGAGACGGATTTCCCCACTCAGGTCGGCGATGCGTCTGGCAACGCGCAGCTTTCCGTAGGCTGTGTGCGTAACGACTACGGTATGCCGGAGCAAGTACAGTTCTGGTCGGTGGCCGATAACGTTCGCTTTGGCGGCGCCCTGATGGCGGTGAAAATTGCCGAGAAGCTGGTGCAGGAGTATCTCTACTGATGTCCGACCAGCTACAGCCGCCGGTGTATAAAATTGCGCTGGGCATTGAGTATGACGGCAGCAAATATTATGGCTGGCAGCGTCAGAACGAAGTGCGCAGCGTGCAGGAAAAGCTGGAAAAAGCACTCTCCCAGGTCGCCAACGAGCCGATTACCGTCTTCTGCGCCGGGCGTACCGATGCAGGCGTTCATGGCACCGGGCAGGTCGTCCATTTCGAAACGACCGCACAGCGAAAAGACGCGGCGTGGACGTTAGGCGTAAATGCGAATTTACCTGGTGACATTGCCGTGCGTTGGGTGAAAGCTGTACCGGACGATTTTCATGCCCGCTTTAGCGCCACGGCTCGTCGTTATCGTTACATCATCTACAATCATCGGCTGCGTCCGGCGGTTTTAGCCAAAGGCGTCACGCATTACTATGAGCCGCTGGATGCCGAGCGGATGCACCGCGCGGCGCAATGCCTGATTGGCGAGAACGATTTTACCTCGTTTCGCGCCGTTCAGTGCCAGTCGCGCACGCCGTGGCGTAACGTGATGCATATTAGCGTGTCGCGTTACGGCGCATATGTGGTGGTCGATATCAAAGCCAATGCCTTTGTACATCATATGGTCAGGAATATTGTCGGCAGCCTGATGGAAGTGGGCGCCAACAACCAGCCGGAGAGCTGGATAGCAGAGCTGTTAGCGGCAAAGGACAGAACGCTTGCAGCGGCAACGGCGAAAGCGGAAGGGCTGTATCTGGTCGCGGTGGATTATCCGGACCGGTTTGATCTTCCGAAACCGCCTATGGGCCCGCTGTTCCTGGCGGACTAATTCGCGTCGTAAAAGGCATAATTATGGACCTGATTTACTTTCTTATTGATTTCATCCTGCACATCGATGTGCATCTGGCAGAGCTGGTTGCCGAATATGGCATCTGGGTATACGCCATTTTGTTCCTGATTTTGTTTTGTGAAACGGGTCTGGTGGTCACGCCGTTCCTGCCGGGAGATTCCCTGCTGTTCGTTGCCGGAGCGCTGGCGTCGCTGCCCAATAACGATCTCAACGTCCATATGATGGTGGTATTAATGCTGATTGCCGCAATTGTTGGCGACGCGGTTAACTACACCATTGGCCGACTGTTCGGCGATAAGCTTTTCAGCAACCCGGACTCGAAAATTTTCCGCCGCAGTTACCTCGACAAAACCCACCAGTTTTACGAGAAGCATGGCGGCAAAACCATCATTCTCGCCCGCTTTGTGCCGATCGTCAGAACGTTCGCGCCGTTCGTGGCGGGAATGGGGCATATGTCTTATCGTCATTTTGCCGCTTACAACGTGATTGGCGCGCTGTTGTGGGTATTGCTGTTTACCTACGCGGGCTACTTCTTCGGCACTCTCCCGATGATCCAGGATAACCTGAAGCTGTTGATCGTCGGCATTATCGTGGTGTCCATCTTGCCCGGCGTTTACGAAATTATTCGTCATAAACGTGCTGCGTCGCGTGTAACAAAATAGAAACTAACACAGCGGTTCGACCACTTTTTTATCCAAAGTTACGGGCTGTTATGTTTTAATGTGCAACATTCATGGTCTGTTGGGGGCAAAAATGGCATCATGCGCCCCTTATAACAAAGCTAACCAGGGTTCAGGCAGAAAGGTCACCAATGAGCTGGATTGAACGAATTAAAAGCAACATTACTCCAACCCGCAAGGCAAGCATTCCTGAAGGGGTGTGGACCAAATGTGATAGCTGCGGTCAGGTTTTATATCGCGCTGAGCTGGAACGTAATCTTGAGGTCTGTCCGAAGTGTGACCATCACATGCGCATGTCGGCGCGCAATCGCCTGCATAGCCTGTTAGATGAAGGTTCTCTTGTGGAGCTGGGTAGCGAACTTGAGCCGAAAGACGTGCTGAAGTTCCGTGACTCCAAGAAGTATAAAGATCGTCTGGCTTCCGCGCAGAAGGAAACCGGCGAAAAAGACGCGCTGGTGGTCATGAAAGGTACGCTTCACGGCATGCCGGTTGTCGCGGCGGCGTTTGAATTTGCCTTTATGGGCGGTTCCATGGGATCTGTTGTCGGTGCGCGTTTCGTCCGCGCCGTTGAGCAGGCGCTGGAAGATAACTGCCCGCTGATCTGCTTCTCCGCGTCCGGCGGCGCGCGTATGCAGGAAGCGCTGATGTCGTTGATGCAGATGGCGAAAACTTCCGCTGCGCTGGCGAAAATGCAGGAACGCGGTCTGCCGTACATTTCGGTGCTTACTGACCCGACAATGGGTGGCGTATCCGCAAGCTTCGCGATGCTGGGCGATCTTAATATCGCTGAACCGAAAGCGTTGATTGGCTTCGCCGGTCCGCGCGTGATCGAGCAAACCGTCCGTGAGAAACTGCCGCCGGGATTCCAGCGCAGTGAGTTTCTGATCGAAAAAGGCGCTATCGATATGATTGTCCGCCGTCCGGAAATGCGCCTGAAACTGGCCAGCATTCTGGCGAAGCTGATGAACTTACCCGCGCCGAATCCGGATGCTCCACGTGAAGGCGTCGTGGTACCTCCGGTACCGGATCAGGAACCCGAGGCCTGATAATTTACTCTATGGATTTCGAGTTGCAGGTAGGCGGCAAGAGCGTTCATCCCGATGAGCTTGCACAGGCAAGTGATTCGGGTGAACGAGAGCAGCCAACAAGCCTGCAGCTTGAAAGACGACGAGTACAAAAGGGCAGGGCCAGTTGGCGCTGCCTTTTGCTTTTCTCAATGTAACCAATTTACGGGCATCATGGATAACAAACGCATTCCCCAAGCCGCGTCGCCCCTGGCCTCGTGGCTTTCTTATCTGGAAAATCTCCACGCTAAAACGATTGATATGGGTCTTGAGCGCGTAAGTCAGGTGGCAGCGAAACTGGACGTGTTAAAGCCCGCGCCATTTGTCTTTACCGTCGCCGGAACGAACGGCAAAGGCACAACCTGCCGCACGCTGGAGTCCGTATTGACGGCGGCAGGCTACAGCGTGGGCGTTTACAGTTCGCCGCATCTGGTCCGTTACACTGAGCGCGTGCGCATTGCGGGTAAAGAACTGCCGGAATCGGCCCATACCGCCTCTTTTGCGGAAATTGAAGCTGCGCGTGGTGAGATTTCCCTGACCTATTTTGAGTACGGTACGCTATCCGCGCTGTGGCTGTTTAAGCAGGCGAATCTTGATGTCGTTATTCTGGAGGTGGGGTTAGGCGGTCGGCTGGACGCCACCAATATGGTGGATGCTGACGTCGCGGTGATCACCAGTATCGCGCTTGACCACACCGACTGGCTGGGACCGGATCGCGAAAGCATTGGCCGGGAAAAAGCCGGGATCTTCCGCGCTGAAAAACCGGCAATTGTTGGCGAACCGGAAATGCCGTATACCATCGCCGACGTCGCGCAGGAAAAAGGGGCTTTGCTCCAGCGACGCGGTGTAGACTGGCATTATGCGGTGTCGGGCGACAGCTGGTGTTTTACCGACGCCAACGGTACGTTAACCGGTTTGCCGTTGCCGCAGGTGCCGCAGCCAAACGCGGCGACGGCGCTGGCGGCGCTGCGCGCAAGCGGGCTTACGATCGGCGAGCAGGCGATCCGCGATGGTATTGCCGGGGCGATTCTACCCGGACGTTTTCAGATTGTGAGCGAGTCCCCACGGGTCATTCTTGATGTCGCGCATAATCCCCATGCGGCGGAATACCTGACCGGACGACTGAAAGGGTTACCGAAACAAGGGCGCGTGCTGGCGGTTATCGGTATGCTACATGATAAGGATATTGCGGGAACGTTGGCCTGGTTGAAAAGCGTGGTCGACGACTGGTATTGTGCTCCGCTGGAAGGGCCGCGCGGCGCGACGGCGGAACAGCTGCTGGAACATCTGGGCCAGGGCACTGTCTATGACAGTGTCGCGCAGGCATGGCAGGCGGCGCTGGCGGAGGCGAAACCAGAAGATACCGTACTGGTATGTGGATCATTCCACACGGTGGCACATGTCATGGAAGTGATGGACGCGGGGAGAATCGGTGGCGAGTAAATTTCAGAATCGTTTAGTTGGCACAATTGTGCTGGTCGCACTGGGCGTGATTGTGCTTCCAGGCCTGCTCGACGGGCAAAAAAAGCATTATCAGGATGAGTTTGCCGCTATCCCGCTGGTGCCGAAACCGGGCGATCGCGATGAGCCTGATATGATGCCCGCCGCCACGCAGGCTTTGCCGACCCAGCCGCCGGAAGGCGCTGCGGAAGAAGTGCGCGCAGGCGATGCGGCGGCGCCGTCGCTGGACCCTTCGCGCTATGCGTCGACCAACAATCCGGCAATCGATCCGGCGCCAGCGCCGGTTGAAAAGCCAAAACCAAAACCGGTTGAAAAACCGAAGCCGCAGCCGAAACCACAGCCGGTGGTAGAGCCGACAGCGCCTGCGCCTAAGCCTGCGGCAGAAGAAAAACCGGCACCGACCGGGAAAGCCTATGTTGTTCAGTTAGGGGCGTTGAAAAACGCCGACAAGGTCAATGAGATTGTGGGTAAACTTCGCGGCGCGGGTTACCGGGTATATACTGTGCCGTCGACGCCAGTGCAGGGAAAAATCACCCGCATCCTGGTCGGGCCGGACGCGTCTCGCGACAAGCTGAAAAGCTCGCTTGGTGAACTGAAACAGCTCTCCGGGCTAAGCGGAGTGGTGATGGGATACAGTCCGAACTAAGCCCCCTGTCGCCAGGCGCGACGCGGTTTTTCAGGCCGGATAAGGCGTTAACGACGCCATCCGGCAAGGCCAAAAACGGCCAAAAAGTATGATGGCGTTGAATATTTTTTCAGCGCCATTTTTATTTACGCGCGGGAAGGAAATCCCTACGCAAACGTTTTCTTTTTCTGTTAGAATGCGCCCCGAACAGGACGGCAGGGCGTTAAATCGTGGGACACTTATGGTCTGGATTGATTACGCCATTATCGCGGTGATTGGTTTTTCCTGTCTGGTTAGCCTGATCCGTGGCTTTGTACGTGAAGCGTTATCGTTGGTGACATGGGGTTGTGCTTTCTTTGTCGCCAGCCATTACTACACTTATCTGTCTGTCTGGTTTTCGGGCTTTGAAGACGAACTGGTTCGAAACGGGATTGCCATCGCGGTGCTGTTTATCGCGACGCTCATTGTCGGCGCGGTCGTCAACTTTGTTATCGGGCAACTGGTCGAAAAAACCGGGTTGTCCGGTACTGACCGGGTGCTGGGGATCTGTTTTGGGGCTCTGCGTGGTGTACTGATTGTTGCCGCTATTCTGTTCTTTCTCGATACCTTTACCGGTTTGTCGAAAAGTGAGGACTGGAGTCAGTCACGGCTTATCCCGGAGTTCAGTTTCATCATCAGATGGTTTTTTGACTATCTGCAAAGCTCGTCAAGTTTCTTGCCCAGAACCTGACTGGGTTCTGAGATGTGGTTAACGAGGAAAAAGACGTATGTGCGGTATTGTCGGTATCGCCGGTGTTATGCCGGTCAACCAGTCGATTTATGACGCCTTAACGGTGCTCCAGCATCGTGGCCAGGATGCCGCAGGCATCATCACCATTGATGCGAACAACTGCTTCCGCTTGCGTAAAGCGAACGGCCTGGTGAGCGACGTGTTCGAAGCGCGTCACATGCAGCGTATGCAGGGCAACATGGGTATCGGTCATGTGCGCTACCCAACGGCTGGCAGCTCCAGCGCCTCAGAGGCTCAGCCATTCTACGTCAACTCACCGTATGGCATCACGCTTGCCCACAATGGCAATCTGACCAACGCCCACGAGCTGCGTAAAAAGCTGTTCGAAGAAAAGCGTCGCCACATCAACACCACCTCCGATTCAGAGATCCTGCTGAATATCTTTGCCAGCGAGCTGGATAACTTTCGTCACTATCCGCTGGAAGCCGATAACATTTTTGCCGCTATCGCCGCGACTAACCGCCAGATTCGCGGGGCGTATGCCTGCGTGGCGATGATTATCGGCCACGGGATGATCGCCTTTCGCGATCCGAACGGGATCCGCCCGCTGGTGCTGGGCAAACGCGATATTGGCGATGGCCGTACCGAGTACATGGTGGCCTCAGAAAGCGTGGCGCTTGATACGCTGGGCTTCGAATTCCTCCGTGACGTCGCGCCCGGCGAGGCGGTGTACATCACGGAAAAAGGCCAGCTGTTTACCCGCCAGTGTGCGGAAAACCCGGTCAGCAACCCGTGTCTGTTTGAGTACGTCTACTTCGCGCGTCCGGACTCCTTCATTGACAAAATTTCCGTCTACAGCGCCCGCGTTAATATGGGGACCAGGCTGGGTGAAAAAATTGCCCGTGAGTGGGAAGACCTGGATATCGACGTGGTGATCCCGATCCCGGAAACGTCCTGCGATATCGCGCTGGAAATTGCCCGTATTCTGGGTAAGCCGTACCGCCAGGGGTTTGTGAAAAACCGCTACGTGGGACGTACCTTTATCATGCCGGGTCAGCAGCTGCGCCGTAAATCGGTGCGCCGCAAGCTGAACGCTAATCGCGCGGAGTTCCGGGATAAAAACGTTCTGCTGGTCGATGACTCTATCGTGCGCGGCACCACCTCTGAGCAGATCATTGAGATGGCGCGTGAAGCCGGGGCGAAAAAGGTCTATCTGGCGTCAGCCGCGCCGGAAATTCGTTTCCCGAATGTGTACGGCATTGACATGCCTACCGCTAACGAACTGATCGCCCACGGGCGTGAAGTGGATGAGATCCGCCAGATTATCGGCGCAGACGGCCTAATCTTCCAGGATCTGAACGATCTGATCGAAGCCGTACGCGCCGAGAACCCGGATATCCAACAGTTTGAATGCTCGGTCTTTAACGGCGTGTACGTGACGAAAGACGTTGATCAACAGTATCTGGATTTTCTCGATTCCCTGCGCAATGACGACGCCAAAGCGGTGCAGCGGCAGAACGAAGTGGAAAATCTCGAAATGCATAACGAAGGGTAATCTCTTCCTCCCAGGGTGCGGTTTCCGCACCCTGCTTGCAACTCCCCCTGAAATCCTGCAAAGTCAGCCCAGAAGTCAGACAGGGCGATATATCATGAAACGACTCATCGTAGGAATTAGCGGCGCCAGCGGCGCCATTTACGGCGTGCGCGTGTTGCAGGTTTTACGCGACGTGCCGGATGTTGAAACGCACCTGATTATGAGTCAGGCCGCCCGACAGACGTTGTCGCTGGAAACCGACTTATCGCTGCGCGACGTGCAGGCGCTTGCTGATGTCACCCACGACGCGCGTGACATTGCCGCCAGCGTCTCCTCTGGCTCTTTTCAGACCACGGGAATGGTCATCCTGCCCTGTTCGATCAAAACGCTGTCCGGCATTGTGCACAGCTATACCGACGGTCTGCTCACCCGCGCCGCCGACGTGGTGCTGAAAGAGCGCCGTCCGCTGGTGCTCTGTGTGCGGGAAACACCGCTGCATCTGGGGCATCTTCGATTAATGACCCAGGCGGCGGAAATTGGCGCGGTGATTATGCCGCCGGTTCCGGCGTTTTATCATCGTCCGCAGTCGCTGGATGATGTGATAAATCAAACCGTTAACCGCGTTCTTGATCAGTTTGACATTGCGCTACCGCAGGATCTCTTTGCCCGCTGGCAGGGTGCATAGCGCTGCCTGCTTAGCGCGCCTTCTGGCAACCGTTGCCCTGTTATAGGGCAATTTTGTAACCGCGATCATATCCTCGACATTTAATTCGCTAAAAGCCACCGAAACGCTGCGGTTCATCCGCCAGACCTGCTATCTTCAACATCAGGACAATATTGCAACGTTTTATTAACATATTTAACGTCGAATATCCTCATCGACGCGAAAATGGCATAAGACCTGCATGAAAAAGCCTGCAAACACACAACACAACGCAAAACATAATAAAGTCATTCCACTTGAGGGTTATGTATGAAGAAGTCAGTTCTCGCTCTGTCATTACTGATAGGTCTTTCTGTTGGCGCATCCAGCTATGCCGCGTTACCGGAAACGGTTCGTATCGGTACGGACACCACCTACGCGCCATTCTCTTCGAAAGACGCCAAAGGCGATTTTGTCGGCTTTGATATCGATCTGGGCAATGAGATGTGCAAGCGTATGCAGGTCAAATGTACCTGGGTCGCCAGCGATTTCGACGCGCTGATCCCGTCGCTCAAGGCGAAGAAAATCGATGCCATCATCTCTTCGCTTTCCATCACCGATAAGCGTCAGCAGGAAATCGCCTTCTCTGACAAACTCTACGCGGCTGACTCACGACTGATTGCGGCGAAAGGTTCGCCGATCCAACCGACGCTGGATGCGCTGAAAGGCAAACACGTCGGCGTTCTGCAGGGGTCCACCCAGGAAGCGTATGCCAATGATAACTGGCGCAGTAAAGGTGTAGATGTGGTGGCGTACGCCAACCAGGATCTGATTTACTCCGACCTGACGGCGGGCCGCCTTGATGCTGCTCTGCAGGATGAAGTGGCCGCCAGCGAAGGATTCCTGAAACAACCTGCCGGTAAAGACTATGCGTTTGCCGGTCCTTCCGTGAAAGACAAGAAGTACTTTGGCGACGGGACGGGCGTCGGTTTACGTAAGGACGACGCTGAGCTGAAAGCGGCCTTTGACAAGGCGCTGGGCGATCTGCGTAAGGACGGTACTTACGACAAGATGGCGAAAAAGTACTTCGACTTTAACGTCTACGGCGACTGATCGCGCCAGTGAGGGGATCTGGCTGCACCGTTTGGGTAACCTTTCGCGGTGCAGTCAGGCAGAAATGCACCATAACAGTGCAGTGGTTGGATCGGCTGGCGGAAATATGCATACTTAAGCGCTTTTCATGCAAAATAAACCGGCTATTTGGGTAGAATGCTTTGCCTTGCCGACCCGATTAATGGCACGATAACCGCACCTGGTCCTGTAAAGATCCCCTATAAAGACAGTCTGTTGAGGATAGCTATGAAAAAACTGGTGTTATCTCTTTCCCTGGTGCTGGCCTTCTCCAGCGCTACTGCAGCTTTTGCCGCCATTCCGCAAAAAATTCGCATTGGTACCGATCCTACTTACGCCCCCTTTGAATCGAAAAACGCACAGGGTGAACTGGTGGGTTTTGATATCGATCTGGCGAAAGAGCTGTGCAAACGTATCAATACACAATGCACCTTCGTTGAGAACCCGCTGGACGCGCTGATCCCGTCGTTAAAAGCGAAGAAAATCGATGCCATCATGTCTTCGCTTTCCATCACGGAAAAGCGCCAGCAGGAGATCGCTTTCACTGACAAACTGTATGCCGCTGATTCACGTCTGGTGGTGGCCAAAGATTCCGATATTCAGCCGACCGTCGAGTCGCTGAAAGGCAAGCGCGTCGGCGTACTTCAGGGCACCACTCAGGAGACGTTTGGTAACGAGCATTGGGCGCCGAAGGGCATTGAGATTGTCTCTTACCAGGGGCAGGACAACATCTACTCTGACCTGACTGCGGGACGTATTGATGCGGCATTCCAGGACGAAGTCGCGGCAAGCGAAGGCTTTCTGAAGCAACCCGTTGGCAAAGATTACAAATTCGGCGGCCCGTCTGTGAAAGACGAGAAACTGTTCGGCGTCGGGACCGGTATGGGTCTGCGTAAAGAAGACAACGAACTGCGTGAAGCCCTTAATAAAGCGTTTGCCGATATGCGCGCTGACGGGACTTACGAAAAGCTGGCGAAAAAGTACTTTGATTTTGATGTTTATGGCGGTTAATCCCCGCTGGTGCAGATAAAGCCCGAAACGGCGTGATGATCCTTTTTTCAGCCTGATGGCGCAACGTTTATCCGGCCTGCAGACAGTTGTCTTAGGCCTGATAAGGTCAGTGCCGCCATCCGGCATACGAAGGACGTGACGTCAAAAGAGGCGCTTACTCACCACTCACGACAGGACAGGCAGCATGTTGTACGGCTTTTCAGGTGTTATTTTACAGGGCGCGATCGTCACGCTGGAACTGGCGCTCAGTTCCGTCGTGCTGGCGGTGCTGATCGGCCTCGTCGGGGCGGGGGCTAAACTCTCGCAAAACCGGGTGACGGGGCTTATTTTCGAAGGGTATACCACCCTGATTCGCGGTGTGCCGGATCTGGTGCTGATGCTGCTGATCTTCTACGGTCTGCAGATTGCGCTGAATACGGTCACCGACGCGCTGGGGGTCGGCCAAATCGATATTGATCCAATGATTGCCGGTATTATTACTCTCGGCTTTATCTACGGCGCCTATTTCACGGAAACCTTCCGCGGTGCGTTCATGGCGGTGCCGAGAGGTCATATCGAAGCGGCGACCGCCTTTGGTTTTACGTCATCGCAGACGTTTCGCCGCATAATGTTTCCGGCAATGATGCGCTATGCGCTGCCCGGCATTGGCAACAACTGGCAGGTTATCCTGAAAGCCACGGCGCTGGTCTCGCTGCTCGGTCTGGAGGATGTGGTAAAAGCCACGCAACTGGCCGGTAAGAGCACCTGGGAGCCCTTTTATTTCGCAGTGGTGTGCGGGCTGATTTATCTGGTATTTACGACTGTGTCCAATGGTGTGCTGCTGTTCCTCGAGCGCCGTTACTCCGTGGGTGTAAAGAGGGCTGACCTGTGATCGACATTATTCAGGAGTACTGGAAATCCCTGCTCTGGACCGACGGCTATCGCTTTACCGGCGTGGCGATTACCCTGTGGCTGCTGATCTCATCAGTGGTGATGGGGGGCATCCTGGCGGTGATCCTTGCGATTGGCCGCGTGTCCAGCAATAAGTTTATCCAGTTCCCCATCTGGTTATTTACCTATATCTTTCGCGGGACGCCGCTGTATGTGCAACTCCTGGTGTTCTATTCGGGGATGTATACCCTGGAAATCGTCAAAGGCACCGATTTCCTCAACGCCTTCTTTCGTAGCGGCCTGAACTGTACCGTTCTGGCGTTAACCCTTAACACCTGCGCCTATACTACCGAGATTTTTGCCGGCGCCATTCGCTCGGTGCCGCATGGTGAAATCGAGGCCGCGCGGGCCTATGGCTTTTCTTCGTTTAAAATGTACCGCTGCATTATTTTGCCTTCGGCGCTGCGTATTGCGCTTCCGGCGTACAGCAACGAGGTTATTTTAATGCTGCATTCCACGGCCCTGGCTTTTACCGCGACGGTGCCGGATCTGCTTAAAATCGCTCGCGATATCAATTCAGCGACCTATCAGCCCTTTACCGCTTTCGGGCTTGCCGCCGTGCTGTATTTAATCATTTCGTATGTCCTGATCAGTCTGTTCCGCAGGGCGGAAAGGCGCTGGTTGCAGCATGTTTCCTCTAAATAATTCGAGTAACACGATGTCTGAGAATAAATTAAACGTTATCGATTTGCACAAACGCTACGGCGAACATGAAGTGCTGAAAGGGGTATCGCTGCAGGCCAACGCCGGGGATGTGATAAGTATTATCGGCTCATCGGGTTCGGGGAAAAGTACCTTTCTGCGCTGCATTAACTTTCTTGAGAAGCCGAGCGAAGGATCGATTGTGGTCAGCGGCCAAAATATCACGCTGGTACGCGACAAAGACGGTCAACTGAAGGTGGCGGATAAAACCCAGCTCCGCCTGTTGCGCACGCGTCTGACGATGGTGTTTCAGCACTTTAACCTGTGGAGCCACATGACGGTGCTGGAAAACGTCATGGAAGCGCCGGTTCAGGTACTGGGCCTGAGCAAGCAGGAAGCCCGCGAACGGGCGATCAAGTATCTGGCGAAAGTGGGCATTGATGAGCGTGCCCAGGGTAAATATCCGGTGCATCTTTCCGGCGGGCAGCAGCAGCGCGTGTCGATTGCCCGCGCGCTGGCGATGGAACCGGAGGTGCTGTTGTTTGATGAGCCGACCTCTGCGCTGGATCCTGAACTGGTGGGTGAAGTGTTGCGCATCATGCAGCAACTGGCGGAAGAGGGCAAAACCATGGTAGTGGTGACCCACGAAATGGGTTTTGCTCGCCATGTGTCAAGCCACGTGATTTTCCTGCATCAGGGGAAGATTGAAGAAGAAGGGGAGCCAGAGCAACTGTTTGGCAATCCGCAAAGCCCGCGATTGCAGCAGTTTCTTAAAGGTTCGTTGAAATAGTCACCGGTTTCGCCGGGCGGCAAATTACGTTTCTTACAGGTTGGATAAGCGCCGCGCCTTCAGGCGCTTTCCAGCCGGTAACCCCAGTCGTCATAGCGAATGCCATTGATCGTAAATGCTTTTTCCAGCACCTGCGTGCGCGCGAATCCGAGCTTTTCCAGCAATCTTACGGACCCCCGGTTTTCTGCCAGCACCCAGGCGTTGATCGCCTGTAGCCCTGCATCGTGAAAGCCATACTCGCACACGGCGCGAACGGCTTCGCTGGCAAAGCCGCGCCCCTGCACATCAGGGAGCAGGCAATAGCCGATATCCGCTTCCTGGGGAAATTGGTGGCTGATTTGCAGACCGACGTCCCCAAGCGGGGTTGCGTCATGATGCTGGCGAATAACGAACATATGTTTCGAAACCAGACGACGCGCGAACAGTAAACGGATATCGCGTTCCGGGCAGCGTTCGCCCATATACCGCATAATATCCGGGTTCTCTCGCAGGGCGAGAAAGAAAGGCCAGTCGGTCGCCTGAAAAGGGGAGAGCGTCAGTCGCGGGGTCGTCAGTAAAGCCATAAAATCGCCATTCCGGAAGTCATCCTGATTACCTTACCACCGGAACGGCGAGCATGCACAGGCCGGAGGGTTAGCGAATCACATCTTCCAGCGCTTCTTCGAGGTCATACCAGCGAAAGGCGAAGCCTGCGGCTTCCAGACGTTTCGGCAGCGCGCGCTGGCCACCCAATACCAGCACCGAGGACTCGCCCATCAGCAGGCGAATCGCCGTCGCCGGGACGCGAACGAAAGCAGGGCGCTGTAGCGCATGTCCCAGCGCATGGGCGAACTGCTCGTTACGCACGGGATAGGGCGAAACCATATTGAAGGGGCCGCGCAGATCGTTGTCCAGCAGCCAAAGGATGCCGTTCACCATGTCATCAACGTGGATCCACGGTAAATACTGGCGACCATTGCCAATCGGTCCTCCCAGCCCCAGCCGGAACGGCGGAACCATTTTACCGAGAATACCGCCTTTGGGCGCCAGCACGACGCCGGTACGCAGCAGGCAAACGCGGGTGCGATCGCTTTGGGCGGTGCAGGCGATTTGTTCCCAGCGCGCGCACAGCTTATGCGTGAATTCATTATGCGGCGGCTCTTCCTCGGTCACCACCACTTCACCCAAATCACCGTAATAGCCGGTAGCGGAGCCGGAGATCAGTACCGAGGGCGGCGTTTCGCTGGCATTAATCAGATCCGCCAGTTTCTGCGTGATGCGCCAGCGACTCTGGCAAAGACGCTCCTTTTGTGCGCTCGACCAGCGCTTGTCGGCAATCGGCTCACCCGCAAGATTGATCACCGCGTCGACATCTTCAAGCTGCTTTTTATCGTCCAGGGTGGTCCAGAGCGCCACCCGACTGTCGAGCCGATCCCGGGCTTTTTCGGGGCTGCGAGTGAGAACCGTCACCTGATGCCCGAGCGCCAACAGACGCGGGATAAGGTGTCCGCCGATAAGACCTGTTCCTCCGGTAACCAGTATGTTCATGCAGCCTCCCGTAAAGGCGACTAACGCCGCCAGCTTAAGGTCATAGATACCGAATCGGCATAACGTAACGCGTGAAGCTTATCGATTTCCACTTCAGCATAAGTGACCCAGTGGTGTTCGCGTGCGATGTCGAGCACATCCTGCGTTAATTTTTCCAGCAACGAAAAACGGTTGTTTTCGACGTGCTGAAGAATGCTTTTCGTGATGGTACGGTAATTCAACGCATCGTTAATATCTTCGCTGACCCGCGCTTTTTCTGCCGGATAATGAATCGCAACGTTGATCACAATATCCTGGCGGTTAGTGATCTCTTCTTCTTTGATACCGATAAAGGTGCGTAAGCGAAGGTTTTTTATACGAATAATAGCGTCAGGTTGAGACATTGCAGAGTTCTCCATATATGAACCTTCGCATCATACACGAGAACCGCCGCGCGTTATCCTTTCAACGTCTCAGGATTAAGTTGCGCCTGCATCAGCGCACGTTCGGTGGCCGGACGCGAGCGGATACGCTGGAACCAGTTGTTTACCGCCGGGTACATTTCCAGATCGATGCGTTGACGCTGATGGGCATTGATCCACGGCCAGCAGGCAATATCCGCGATGCTGTAATGCTCGCCGCCCAGCCACGGAGAAGCTTCCAGACGTTTATTGAGCACGTTATACAGCCGCTGAGTTTCCACCTGGTAACGCTCGATAGCATACGGGATGGCCTGCGGCGCGAAATGATTGAAATGATGATTTTGCCCCAGCATTGGCCCAAGCCCACCAACCTGCCAGAACAGCCACTGCAGCGTAATATGACGCTCGCGCAGCTCGCCGCTCAGTAACATGCCGCTTTTTTCCGCCAGGTAAAGCAAAATTTCGCCAGACTCAAAAAGACTAAGCGGCGCGCCGCCGTCCGCAGGGGCGCGATCGACAATCGCGGGAATTTTGTTATTGGGCGATATCGCCAGGAAATCGGGACGAAACTGGTTGCCCTTACTGATATCGACTTTGATCAGTCGGTAGTCCATTTCGGCTTCTTCAAGAAAGAGCGTAATCTTGTGTCCATTGGGTGTAGGGGCGTAATAGAGATCGATCATTTCAGCTCCAGCAAGCGTTTTATCTACGAGACAACCACAAGTATAGAAAGCCTGGCGTGTTGTGTGAGATTTCATCAGGTGACAGCGAACGAAAGACGCTTTATGTTGAAAGAAAAAAAACCATCAACATCGAGGAAGCTATGAGTAAACCTGTGATTACCCTCTGGTCAGACGCCAATTTTTTCTCCCCTTACGTGCTGTCTGCTTACGTCGCGCTCCAGGAAAAGGGGCTTCCTTTTACCCTGAAAACGGTGGATTTGGATCGCGGTGAACATCTCGCGCCTGGCTGGCAGGGTTACGCCCAGACGCGCCGGGTACCGCTGCTGGAGATTGACGGGTTCGAACTTAGCGAGTCGTCAGCTATTGCGGAGTATCTGGAAGATCGCTTTGCGCCGCCGACATGGGAGCGCATCTATCCCCTCGATCTTGAGAAACGCGCCCGGGCGCGGCAGATTCAGGCGTGGCTCCGGAGCGACCTGATGCCTGTCCGCGAGGAGCGCCCGACGGATGTGGTGTTCGGCGGCGTCAAGAAAGGGCCATTAAGCGACGCCGGGAAAGCCAGCGTGGAAAAGCTGTTTGCCACGGCGAGCCATCTGCTGGCTGACGGGACGCCGAACCTGTTCGGCGAATGGTGTCTGGCGGACACCGATCTGGCGCTGATGATCAACCGTCTGGCGCTCAACGGTGACGACGTGCCGACGCCGCTGGCGGAATATGCCGCGTTTCAATGGCAGCGCGCTTCTGTCCAGCGATATATTGCGCTTTCCGCTAAGCGTACGGGCTGAAAAAGGGTCTACAATCCAGTATCATAGTGCGGTTTTTTTATGATGCGGAGGACGTGATGAAACTGATGTTTGCATCCGATATTCACGGTTCCTTACCGGCCACTGAGCGCGTGCTGGCGCTGTTTGCTCGCAGCGGCGCGCAATGGCTGGTGATACTGGGTGATATACTGAATCATGGGCCGCGTAACGCCTTACCTGAAGGCTACGCGCCTGCTGAGGTCGCCGGGCGGTTGAACGAATATGCGTCGCGGATTATCGCCGTGCGCGGCAACTGCGACAGCGAAGTGGATCAGATGTTGCTCCACTTTCCGCTCACCGCGCCGTGGCAGCAGGCGTTACTGGAAAACCAGCGGCTCTTTTTGACCCACGGTCATCTTTTTGGAGCGGAAAATCTGCCAGCGCTGCAGTCCAACGATGTGCTGGTGTACGGACATACTCATCTGCCGGTGGCAGAAAAGCGGGGCGATATATACCATTTCAATCCTGGCTCCGTGAGCATACCGAAGGGCGGCCATCCGGCGAGCTACGGAATGCTGGACGATAATGTATTGAGCGTAATCGCACTCAATGATCAAAGTATCATTGCGCAGGTGGCGATTAATTCGTAATTTACCCCCACATATGTAAATGCGCCGCAGAGTGCTAAGAAAAAGAAGGTTTCCTGATGGTGGAACAGCGTCGTTTGGCAAGTACGGAATGGGTGGATATTGTGAATGAAGACAACGAAGTCATCGCACAATCCAGCCGGGAACAGATGCGAGCGCAGTGCCTGCGTCATCGTGCAACCTATATCGTGGTACACGATGGGATGGGCAAAATTCTGGTGCAGCGTCGTACCGAGACAAAGGACTTTTTGCCTGGCATGTTAGACGCCACGGCCGGTGGCGTCGTTCAGGCAGACGAACAACTGTTAGACTCTGCCCGCCGCGAAGCGGAGGAGGAACTGGGCATTGCGGGCGTTCCGTTCGCTGAACACGGTCAGTTCTACTTTGAAGATGAGCATTGCCGCGTCTGGGGCGCGCTGTTTAGCTGCGTATCGCATGGCCCCTTCGCCTTGCAGGAGGAAGAGGTCAGCGAAGTATGCTGGCTGACGCCGGAGGAAATTACCGCCCGCTGTGACGAATTCACCCCGGACTCGCTAAAAGCGCTGGCGCTGTGGATGACCCGCAACGCCAAAAACGAGTCTGCAAAAGGTGAGCGGCAACAAGAAGAACAGCAAGAAAAACAGGAAGAGGCGGAATAACGCCTCAGCAACTGTCCCGCAGACATAAACTGGAGGCGATCGGCTGTTGATCGCGCCAGTTTCCATCCTGAATTCTTTCCAGTAAGGCCCGTCCGGCCTCAAGACCGATTTTGCGGTGCGGAACCGCCATCGTGGTCAGCGGCGGCTGACAGACCCGGCTGACGTCGCTGTCGCCAAACCCCACAACCGCCAGGTCGTCAGGGACTTTAATCCGTCGGCGCTGGCATTCATACAGGACGCCGCAGGCCAGTTCATCCGACACGCAGACCAGCGCATCCAGTTCCGGCCACGCCAGGATAAACTCCGGCAGTTGCGAAGCCCCGGTGGAAAAATTGGGCGGCAGGGCGGCGTTAATCACCCGGTTGGGCGACATATGATGGCGCAGCATCGCTTTATACCAGCCCTGCAAATGCTGTTGAAAGATCCACTGTTCCTGATTCGCACACAGCAGGCCAATGTTCTGGTAGCCACGTTGAATCAGCATCTCCGTCAGCTCAAACATGGCGGCCACGTTATCAATCCCGATATTCATATCAATGGGATCGGTACGGATCGCGCCAATCTCCATGACCGGAATCGACGCGTTCTTTAGCCAGTGTCGGACGGTGTCGCTGTGCTCGACGCTGAGCAATATCGCCGCGGTGATATTGGAAGCCAGCAGCGTTTCCAGCAGTTTTTCTTCCTGCTCAAGACGGTGACGGGATTCCGCCAGCATGATCTGGTATCCGGCGGGTTGCAGAATATGCTGCAATCCGGCAAACATTTCTGAACATCCTGCTTCGGCAAGATTTGGCACCACCATCGCAATGGTACGTGACGATGCTGACGCCAGCGCGCTGGCGGCGAGATTCGGCATATATCCCAGCTCGTGGACAGCCGCGTCGATTTTCTCCCGCAGTTTATCGGAAACCTGCTCCGGCGTGCGCAAGGCACGCGAGACGGTCATGGTGCCGACACCCGCAAGCTGTGCGACATCGGCGATGGTCACTTTACCGGTACTACGCCGTTTTCGGGTTAGAGACATACAAATTCCTGCGCAATTACAACCAGTTGAGACGCTTTTTTATGATCGTTTTTTGCGTCACGTTTAGCGCAGTATACGCCTTAATTGTCCTTATTTGCTCTGATTTCACACAGCAATCTGTTTTTGATAGCGCTATCACATATCTGAACGATAGCGTTTGATAGCGCTATCTTTGTGATTGCGATCGCAGATAAGGTGGTTGGGGTTGAATAAAGTTTGCTCATGTTAAGCCAAGAGAGAGGGACGATCGTGCTTGAAACCTGGTTAACGGATAACACGATTCAACTGCGCGAGCAGGTGAGCGACTGGCGGGAAGCGCTTGGGATTTGCGCCGGGCCGCTGCTGCAGGCGGGCGTCATTACGCCTGATTATGTTAGCGCTATCGTCGCACAACATCAGAAGCTGGGGCCGTATTATGTGCTGGCGCCCGGGCTGGCGATGCCGCATGCCCGCCCGGAGGAAGGCGCAAAGGCTATCGGCTTATCGTTGCTGAAGCTGACGGACGGCGTGTCGTTTGGCGCAGGAGAAAATGATCCGGTTGATATTATTATTTTATTAGCCGCAGCGGATAAACACAGCCATATCGAAATGATTTCGGCCCTGGCTGAATTATTTTCAAACGATGACGATCTGGCGAAATTACATCAGGCGGCCACCCTGGAGGAGATTAAAAAAATAATTTCACGTTATTAATTTTACGCATGCCTCTGTATTGATGAAACATTACGCCTGCGCGTGATGCGAACAAACTCTACTTAAAAAAGGTAATAACAATGAAAATTATGGCTATTTGTGGCTCCGGCCTGGGCAGTAGTTTTATGGTCGAAATGAATATTAAAAAGGTACTCAAAAAACTCAATATTGACGCTGAGGTGGAACATTCCGATCTCTCCTCGGCGACGCCGGGCGCCGCCGATCTCTTTGTGATGGCGAAAGATATTGCCGCCAGCGCCAGCGTGCCCGAGGCGCAACTGGTGGTAATCAATAACATTATCGATATCAATGAACTCGAAACACAGCTACGGGCATGGTTCGATAAACAATAATTCTGTCTGCACCCAATCCTTCGCGCTGTCTCACCACAGCGTGACCGCAAATATGCATCGAGGTGGCTATGTTTATCCTTGAAACGCTGAATTTTGTTGTTGATATTCTTAAAGTGCCTTCGGTACTGGTCGGCTTAATTGCGCTTATTGGCCTGGTGGCGCAAAAGAAAGCCTTTTCGGATGTCGTAAAGGGAACCATTAAAACAATTCTGGGGTTTATTGTTCTTGGCGGCGGGGCTACCGTTCTGGTCGGCTCATTAAATCCGTTAGGCGGTATGTTTGAACACGCTTTTACTATCCAGGGGATTATTCCGAATAATGAAGCGATTGTCTCGATTGCGCTGGAAAAATACGGTGCCGCTACCGCACTGATTATGGCGTTCGGAATGGTGGCGAATATTATTGTCGCGCGCTTTACGCGGCTGAAATACATATTTTTAACCGGGCACCACACCTTTTACATGGCCTGTATGATCGGCGTGATCCTGACCGTCGCCGGTTTTGAGGGAGCGGGGCTGGTCTTTACCGGCTCGCTGATCCTCGGGTTGGTGATGGCCTTCTTCCCGGCATTGGCGCAACGCTACATGAAACGCATCACGGGTAGCGACGACATTGCCTTTGGTCACTTCGGTACCCTGGGGTATGTGCTGTCAGGCTGGATCGGCAGCGTGTGCGGTAAAGGCTCCCGTTCGACCGAAGAAATGAATCTGCCGAAGAATTTAAGCTTCCTGCGCGACAGTTCGATCTCCATTTCGCTGACCATGATGATCATCTATCTGATCATGGCGGTTAGCGCCGGTCGGGAGTATGTGGAAAGCACCTTCAGCGGCGGGCAGAACTATCTGGTCTACGCCATCATCATGGCGATTACCTTTGCCGCCGGGGTGTTTATTATCCTGCAAGGGGTTCGCCTCATCCTTGCGGAAATTGTTCCGGCGTTCACCGGCTTCTCTGAAAAACTGGTGCCCAACGCGCGTCCGGCGCTGGATTGCCCGGTGGTGTATCCCTATGCCCCCAACGCTGTGCTGATCGGATTTTTGTTTAGTTTCCTCGGTGGGCTGGTGGGGCTGTTTCTGCTCGGGCAAATGAAGCTGGTGCTGATATTGCCAGGCGTCGTGCCGCACTTCTTCACGGGAGCGACGGCGGGGGTGTTCGGTAATGCCACCGGCGGCCGTCGTGGCGCTATGCTCGGCGCGTTCGCCAACGGTCTGTTGATTACCTTCCTCCCGGTGCTGCTCTTGCCGGTACTCGGCGCTATCGGCTTTGCCAACACCACCTTTTCGGATGCCGACTTTGGCGCGATTGGCATTGTGCTCGGTAACCTGGCCCGCTACCTGTCGCCTCTGGCGATTACCGGGCTGGTGGTCGGGCTGTTTGTTGTACTGGTCCTCTGGAATCTGTTCGCAAAGAACAAGACGGCGACAGGTCACTCAGCGGAAAATAACGGAGCCAAACCATGAATGTAAAAGAAGTGACGCAGTTGGCGCGGGATATTCGCGTAGCTACCCTGAAATCACTCACCCATCTGGGCTTCGGCCACTATGGCGGCAGTATGTCGGTGGTGGAAACCCTCGCGGTACTGTACGGCGCGGTAATGAAAATCGATCCGGCCGATCCGGACTGGCCGGAACGCGATAACTTTGTTCTCTCGAAAGGGCACGCGGGACCGGCGCTTTACAGCACGCTGGCGATCAAAGGCTATTTCCCGATCGACGAGTTGAACACGCTGAATCAGAACGGCACCCGGCTGCCCAGTCATCCGGATCGGCTGAAAACCCATGGCGTGGACGCGACCACGGGATCGCTGGGGCAGGGGATCTCCATCGCCGCCGGAATGGCGCTCTCGCATAAGTTGGCGCAGCGTCCGAACCGGGTCTTCTGTATTGTCGGCGACGGTGAGCTGAACGAAGGACAGTGCTGGGAAGCGTTTCAGTTTATTGCTCATCATTGCCTCAACAACCTGACGGTGTTTGTTGACTGGAATAAGCAGCAACTGGACGGCGAGTTAGATGAAATTATTCGCCCGTTCAGCCTTGATGCAAAATTCCGCGCGTTTGGCTTCGATACCATCACGGTGAAGGGCGATGATATACCGGCGCTACTGGCTGCCGTCCAGCCTGTTCCCGAGGCGCAGGCCCGCCCACGGGTAATCATTCTTGACAGCATTAAAGGGCAAGGGGTGCCATGTCTTGAACAGTTGAGCAATTCTCATCACCTGCGCCTGACAGAGGACATGAAGCAAACCCTGAATAACGCCATTCGCCAACTGGAGGTCACGCATGATTAATCTCGCGCCCGCAGGACAAAAAGATCGCGTGGAGATGCGCAAGGTATACGCCGGATTCGTGGCCCGGCAGATAAAAGACGGCAGCCCGATCATCGCGCTGGAAGCAGACCTGATGAGTTCAATGGCGATGGATGGCGTAGCCCGTGATTACCCGCAGCATGTGATTAACTGCGGCATTATGGAAGCCAACGTGATTGGCGCCGCCGCGGGATTGGCGTTAACCGGGCGCAAGCCGTTCGTGCATACCTTCACCGCGTTTGCCAGCCGCCGCTGTTTCGATCAGCTGTTTATGTCGCTGGACTACCAGCGAAATAACGTCAAAGTGATCGCCTCGGATGCGGGCGTCACCGCCTGTCATAACGGCGGTACGCACATGTCGTTTGAAGATATGGGGATCGTGCGTGGACTGGCGCACGCCATTGTGCTGGAGGTGACGGATGCGGTGATGTTTGAGGATATCCTGCGTCAGCTCATCGACCTTGAGGGATTCTACTGGGTCCGCACCATTCGTAAACAGGCGCCGAGTGTCTACGCGCCCGGCTCGACGTTTACCATCGGTAAAGGCAACGTGCTGCGGGAAGGTAATGATATCACCCTGATTGCTAATGGAATCATGGTGGCCGAAGCGCTGGAGGCGGCGCGGCAGCTGGAGAGAAACGGGGTCAGCGCCGCGGTGATCGACATGTTCACCCTGAAACCTATCGATCGGATGCTGGTGAAAAACTACGCCGAGAAAACGGGACGCATCGTGACCTGCGAGAACCACAGTATTCACAACGGACTGGGGTCGGCGGTGGCGGAAGTGCTGGTGGAAACCTGTCCGGTGCCCATGCGTCGGGTCGGCGTAAAAGAACGTTACGGCCAGGTTGGCACGCAGGATTTTTTGCAGGAGGAATACGGGCTGACTGCCGCCGCGATTGTCGAAGCCGCAAAATCACTGCTGTGATGGCGTGAGGTTGATGCCGGATGACGACAGCGCCATCCGGCATGTTTCGTTACTGGTAGCCCATGATCTGCGCGCCAACCACCAGCACGCTGGAGAAGGCAAACAGCAGACCAGCCAGGGCCAGCGCGGGCTTAATCCAACTGCGGAAATCGACCCGGCAAACGCCGAGCGTCGCCATTAACGATGCCGAGGTAGGGTAAATAATATTGCTGAACCCGTCGCCTAACTGAAACGCCAGCACGGCCACCTGGCGATTAACGCCGACCAGATCGCTGAGCGGAGCCATCAGCGGCATGGTCAGCGCCGCCTGGCCTGAACCTGAGGTGACGAAGAAGTTGAACAGCGTCTGGAACAGCAGCATAAACCAGGCGGCGACCGCGGTGTGCAGCTCGCCAATGCCGCCAGCGATGGCGTTGAGGAGAGTATTCAACACGCTCGGCGTGCTGGCGTCGCCGTTACCCAGCAACAGCATAATGCCTTTGGCGAAGCCGACCAGCAGCGCGGGGGCAATCATGATTTTCGCCCCTTCGGTGAAGGCGTTCGCCATATCGTTTAGCGTCATGCCGTTGAGACGAAACACCACGCCGATCAGGCCGATAACGATGCCCATCGTGAAGAACTGACTGGCGATTTCAGGAATAAACCAGGCGTGGACGATAACGCCCCATATCACCCAGCCGATAGCGGCGGTTAGGATCGCTAATACCAGCCAGTCTCCCGCGCCCAGCTTGCGCTGTGTAATCTGCTGCTGCTGTTCGCGGAAAAAACGGTCAGACTGCCAGCAGGCAGAGCGCTCCGGCGATTTACGGATCCGTGACGCGTAAAGCAGCGTGAAGGCCATCGCCAGCAGTGTCGCCAGCAGCCAGATGATAATGCGCAGCCCTGAGCCGGAAAGTACGGGAACACCGGCAATCCCCTGCGCAATGACTACGCTGAACGGGTTCATCCATGACGTGGCGAAGCCGACCTGGGTTGCGACATAGGTCACCAGTACCGTGGTAATACTGTCATACCCTAAGCAAACCATCAGCGGAGCGATGATAATAGCGAAGGCGACCGCCTCTTCTCCCATACCGAACACTGCGCCACCGAGGGAAAAGAGCATAAACAGCACCGGTATGAACAGGATTTCATTGCCTTTGGTCCGGTTAATTAGCGCGAGGATACCGTTATCGATGGTGCCTGTGCGCATGACGATGCCAAAAGCGCCGCCAATCACCAGCATAAACATGATAATACCTATGGCGGAACCGTATTTATCGCCTGCCGTGAGCCCTTCAAAGGGAAAGTTCATGAGTCCCGCTCCGGCGTCGCCGGTCGAGAAGAACTGCACCCGGTTATACTGCGCTTCACCTGACGCGTCGGTCACGATGCGAAACGACGCAGGATCGACAACCTGGCGGCTTTTCTCAACGCCTTCCACCTGATAGTGAATTTTCTGCGTGTCAAATTGCCCGGCTGGGATCAGCCAAGTCAGGAGGCTGGTAAAAATCGCCACGAAAAAAATGATCACCAGCGTATCGGGCATAGCGAATTTTCTGCGTTGCGTGGGTTGAGAGGATGAAACCGAGGACATAGCATACCTTCCATGTAGCGTTTTAATGGAATAAGTATGCATTTTGGTGAATATAAATGCAATTTGTAAGCGCGCTTTTTATACCGGTTTCAGAATTTGCTACCGTAGAGTGGGGGATTTTTAGGCAAAAAAAATCCGGATGCTTGCACATCCGGACGGTATAAGCCCCCTTACTCGCTTAAGAGGCGAGAGGGGGAAAATGATTAGCCCTGCTGGGAAGACTGAATCGCGGTCAGTGCGATAGTGTAGACGATATCGTCTACCAGCGCGCCACGAGACAGGTCGTTCACCGGCTTGCGCATACCCTGCAGCATCGGCCCGATGGAGATCAGGTCGGCTGAACGCTGTACCGCTTTGTAGGTGGTGTTACCCGTGTTCAGATCCGGGAAGATAAACACGGTAGCGCGACCGGCAACCGGGGAGTTCGGCGCTTTGGATTTCGCCACGTCAGCCATTACCGCCGCGTCGTACTGCAGCGGACCGTCGATCATCAGGTCAGGACGTTTTTCCTGCGCAATGCGGGTCGCTTCACGGACTTTCTCTACGTCGCTACCTGCACCAGAGGTACCGGTAGAGTAGGAGAGCATCGCCACGCGCGGTTCGATACCGAAAGCAATTGCCGATTCAGCGGACTGAATGGCGATCTCAGCCAGTTGCTCAGCGGTCGGATCCGGGTTGATCGCGCAGTCGCCGTAAACATATACCTGTTCCGGCAGCAGCATAAAGAACACGGAAGAAACCAGGGAGCTACCCGGTGCGGTTTTGATCAGCTGCAGAGGCGGACGGATAGTGTTCGCGGTGGTGTGAACCGCACCGGACACCAGACCGTCAACTTCATCCTGCTCCAGCATCAGCGTACCGAGCACCACGTTGTCTTCCAGCTGTTCGCGGGCAACGGTTTCGGTCATGCCTTTGCTCTTACGCAGTTCGACCAGACGAGCGACATAGCTTTCGCGAACCACTTCCGGGTCAACGATTTCAATGCCGGCACCCAGCTCAACGCCCTGAGAAGCGGCAACGCGGTTGATTTCATCCGGGTTACCTAACAGTACGCAGGTTGCGATACCGCGTTCAGCGCAGATCGCCGCCGCTTTCACGGTACGCGGCTCGTCGCCTTCCGGCAGGACCACACGCTTACCGGCTTTACGCGCCAGTTCGGTCAGCTGATAGCGGAACGCCGGCGGAGACAGACGGCGGCTACGCTCGGAAGTCGCGGTCAGAGAGTCAATCCAGTCAGCGTTGATGTAGTTAGCCACGTATTCCTGAACTTTCTCGATGCGCTCGTGATCGTCAACCGGCACTTCCAGGTTGAAGCTCTGCAGGCTTAGGGAGGTCTGCCAGGTGTTGGTGTTCACCATGAATACCGGCAGGCCGGTCGCAAAAGCGCGCTCGCACAGTTTAGAAATGCGCGCGTCCATTTCGTAGCCGCCGGTCAGCAGCAGGGCGCCGATTTCCACGCCGTTCATCGCGGCCAGGCAGGCGGCAACCAGCACGTCAGGACGGTCTGCGGATGTGACCAGCAGAGAACCGGCGCGGAAGTGCTCCAGCATGTGCGGAATGCTGCGCGCGCAGAAGGTCACAGATTTCACGCGACGGGTGTTGATATCGCCTTCGTTGACGATTGTCGCGTTCAGGTGACGCGCCATGTCGATCGCACGGGTGGCGATCAGATCAAAGCTCCACGGCACCGCGCCCAGAACCGGCAGCGGGCTGGATTCTTGCAGTTTAGCCGGATCAACTTTGATCACCTGCGCTTTTGACGAGTCGTCAAAAATCTCGGACAGGTCCGGACGGGTACGGCCCTGTTCATCCACCGGCGCGTTCAGTTTATTAACGATAACGCCTGTGATGTTGGTGTTTTTAGCGCCGCCGAAGCTGCTGCGCGTCAGTTCGATACGCTCGTTCAGCTGTTCCGGGGTGTCGGTACCCTGAGACATGACGAAAACGATTTCCGCGTTCAGCGTTTTTGCGATTTCGTAGTTCAGAGACTGCGCGAACTGGTGTTTACGGGTCGGAACCAGACCTTCAACCAGCACAACTTCCGCGTCTTTGGTGTTCGCGTGGTAGTTCGCGATGATCTCTTCCATCAGCACATCTTTCTGATTGCTGGAAAGCAGAGATTCAACGTGGCTCATCTTCAACGGTTCAGCCGCTGGCAGATTGGAGTTCGCGCGAACGATAGTTGTGGTCTGGTCTGGCGCATCGCCGCCAGCACGCGGCTGAGCGATGGGCTTAAAGACGCTCAGACGAACGCCTTTGCGTTCCATAGCACGGATGACGCCGAGGCTGACGCTGGTCAGGCCGACGCTGGTTCCGGTAGGGATCAGCATAATAATTCGGGACACGATTTATCCTCTTTCGTTACCGCCGACATCGGCGGGTGACAAAACAGCACCGCCAGCATGGTGGCTGGCGGTGTGGTATCAGGCAGTCAGACGGCTCGCGTCTTGCGCGATAACCAGTTCTTCGTTGGTTGGGATCACCACTGCAGGACGGGTGCCTTCTTTGTTGATGAAGCCAGATTTACCGAAGCGTGCGGCCAGGTTACGTTCGTGATCGACTTCAAAGCCCAGCACGCCCAGTTTGCCCAGAGACAGTTCGCGAACCATCGCGGCGTTTTCACCAATGCCCCCGGTGAACACGACAGCGTCCAGACGACCTTCCATCAGCGCAGTGTAGGAGCCGATGTATTTCGCCAGGCGGTGGCAGTAAACGTCCATCGCGCGCTTAGCGTCTTCTTTGGTCGCGTAGTTGTCTTCGACATAACGGCAATCGCTGGTCACTTCGGTCAGACCCAGCAGGCCGGACTCTTTGGTCAGCATCTTGTTGATCTGGTCAACGCTCATGCCCAGGGTGTCGTGCAGGTGGAAGATAATCGCCGGATCGATATCGCCGGAACGGGTACCCATCACCAGACCTTCCAGCGGAGTCAGACCCATAGAGGTATCAACGCACTTGCCGTTACGGATAGCGGAAACGGAACCGCCGTTGCCCAGGTGGCAGGTGATGATGTTCAGTTCTTCAACCGGCTTGTTCAGCATTTTTGCCGCTTCCTGAGTCACGAAGAAGTGACTGGTGCCGTGTGCGCCATAACGACGAACGCCGTGTTCTTTGTACAGGCTGTACGGCAGGGCATACAGGTAAGATTCTTCCGGCATCGTTTGGTGGAACGCGGTGTCAAACACGGCGACGTTCTTGTCTTTCAGCTGCGGGAAGGATTTCAGTGCTTCGGCGATACCGATCAGGTGGGCCGGGTTATGCAGCGGTGCAAAAGAGGCGGAATCTTTGATACCCTGAATCACGGAGTCATCAATAACGACGGAGCTGGTGTACTTCTCGCCGCCGTGTACGATACGGTGACCGATTGCAGTCAACTGCGCAGACAGTTCTGGTTTTTGTGCCAGAATAGTATTAACGATAAAGTTCAGCGCTTCACTGTGAGCGGCGCCTGCGCCTAAAGCCGCTTCTTGTTTACTGCCGTCCATTTTCCATTTGATACGGGCTTCTGGAAGATGGAAACATTCGGCTAAACCAGAAAGGTATTCTTCACCATTAACTGCATCGATGATTGCAAATTTCAGTGAGGAGCTACCGCAGTTCAGAACCAGTACTAACTTACTCGACATGGAAGTACCTATTATTGATACGTGGCTAAAAAAACGTCAGGGAGCCATAGAGCGTAGCGCAGTGTGACGCTGACATTTATGATTAACATCATGCGCAGTTGTCTTTTTTGGCATGATGGAAGAAATACCTATGAGTCTATGCCATTTTGCGTATTTTTCAGCCAATGGCATACTATATGTCAATTTGACGACTCAATACTTTTGGACTACAGGCCAATGACAGGCCGCTACAGGATACCTGATAGTGGGTAGCAATGACAAAATGTTTTGAACGTTGTCCCTCATAGTTGTTGTTTTGCACAATTTTTTGAATTTTTATATGTGAAGTTGAGGTAAGCCATGTCGACGCCGGATCACCGCTCCGTAAATTTTTTCAGCCTTTTTCGCCGGGGGCAGCACTACTCGAAGACGTGGCCGATGGAAAAGCGCCTTGCGCCCGTCTTTGTGGAGAATCGCGTTATTCGGATGACCCGCTACGCCATCCGCTTTATGCCGCCGATTGCCGTTTTTACCCTGTGCTGGCAAATCGCCCTCGGCGGTCAATTGGGACCGGCCGTCGCCACCGCGCTGTTCGCGCTCAGTTTACCCATGCAGGGGCTGTGGTGGCTGGGTAAACGTTCGGTTACGCCGCTACCGCCTACAATTTTGAACTGGTTTTACGAAGTCAGGGGCAAATTACAGGAAGCCGGACAGGCGCTGGCCCCGGTTGAAGGCAAGCCGGACTACCAGGCGCTGGCTGACACGCTTAAGCGCGCCTTCAAACAACTGGATAAAACTTTCCTTGATGATTTGTAATTGACCCCGGATTACGCATATAAAAGAAGGCATATTGATGCCTTCTTTTTTTTCACTTTTTTCACCGCAGTAGAGTGATACAGGAGTCCCAAATGGAAATGACCAACGCTCAACGTCTTATTTTGTCTAACCAGTACAAAATGATGACCATGCTCGACCCGACCAACGCCGAGCGTTATCGTCGCCTGCAAACCATTATTGAACGCGGCTATGGCCTGCAAATGCGCGAACTGGATCGCGAGTTTGGCGAGCTTAAAGAAGAGACCTGCCGCACGGTGATCGACATCATGGAGATGTACCACGCGCTGCATGTTTCCTGGGCTAACCTGAAAGATGCGCAAAGCATCGACGAACGTCGCGTGACCTTCCTCGGCTTCGACGCCGCCACAGAGGCGCGTTACCTCGGCTATGTTCGTTTTATGGTCAATGTCGAAGGACGCTATACCCATTTTGACGCCGGCACGCACGGCTTCAACGCGCAAACCCCCATGTGGGAGAAGTACCAGCGCATGCTGAGCGCATGGCACGCCTGCCCGCGTCAATACCACCTGAGCGCCAACGAAATTAACCAAATTATCAACGCCTGAGGAGGTACACGTGCAGTGTAAAGGCTTTCTGTTTGATCTGGATGGAACGCTGGTCGATTCACTCCCCGCCGTCGAGCGAGCATGGTGTAACTGGGCCGATCGTTTTGGCCTGGCGCACGATGAGGTACTCGGTTTTATTCATGGCAAGCAGGCGATTACCTCGCTGCGTCATTTTATGGCAGGTAAGCCTGAAGCGGAAATCGCCGCTGAGTTTACGCGTCTTGAGCAAATTGAAGCCACGGAAACGGCCGGCATCACTGCGCTGCCGGGGGCGATTGCCTTGCTCAACCATCTGAATAAATCCGGGATCCCGTGGGCGATTGTCACCTCTGGCTCTATGCCCGTTGCCCGCGCCCGCCATCAGGTGGCAGGGCTCCCCGCACCGGAGGTTTTTGTGACCGCCGAGCGTGTCAAACGCGGCAAGCCGGAACCGGACGCCTATCTGCTGGGCGCGCAGCTGTTGGGCCTGGCGCCCCATGAATGTGCGGTGGTGGAAGACGCGCCTGCGGGCGTGTTATCGGGCTTAGCGGCTGGCTGCCATGTTATCGCCGTTAATGCTCCGGCAGACACCCCACGTCTGGCGGACGTCGATTTTGCGCTGACCAGCCTCGAGCAGCTTTCGGTGACGAAACAGCCGAAGGGGAATGTGGTTGTACTCAGCAATACCTGATCATGATTTCGCCCCGGCTTGTCGGGGCTTTTTTATGGCAGAATCATGCCATCTTCTCATCTGACAAGGATAGGTTGTGAACGGTGAATTGATTTGGGTTCTTTCATTACTGGCTATTGCCGTAGTGTTATTTGCGACGGGCAGAGTGCGTATGGACGCGGTTGCTTTGCTGGTCATCGTGGCGTTTGTTCTGAGTGGAACGCTGACCCTCAGCGAAGCCTTTTCTGGCTTTAGCGATCCGAACGTGGTGTTGATTGCCGCGCTGTTTATTATCGGCGACGGGCTGGTGCGTACCGGCGTCGCCACTGTTATGGGCACCTGGCTGGTTAAAATGGCTGGCAGCAGCGAAATCAAAATGCTGGTGCTATTGATGCTGACCGTGGCCGGGCTGGGCGCCTTTATGAGTTCCACCGGAGTGGTTGCCATTTTTATCCCGGTGGTGTTAAGCGTCTCCATGCGTATGCAAACCTCGCCGTCGCGCCTGATGATGCCGCTCAGTTTTGCCGGGCTTATCAGCGGCATGATGACGCTGGTGGCGACGCCGCCAAACCTGGTGGTGAACAGCGAACTCCTGCGTGAAGGGTTTAGCGGATTCAGTTTTTTCAGCGTCACCCCCATCGGGCTGGTGGTCCTGGTACTGGGTATTTTCTATATGCTGCTGATGCGCTTCATGCTGAAAGGCGATCCACAGGCGCAGCAGCGTGATGGCTGGAAACGCCGCACCTTCCGCGATCTGATCAAAGAGTACCGTCTGACCGGGCGAGCGCGCCGGCTGGCGATCCGCCCCGGGTCGCCGATGATTGGTCAGCGCCTTGACGATCTCAAACTGCGCGAACGCTACGGCGCTAACGTGATTGGCGTCGAGCGTTGGCGGCGTTTTCGCCGGGTGATCGTCAACGTCAATGGGGTATCTGAATTTCGTGCGCGTGACGTGTTGTTAATTGATATGTCCGCCGCCGATGTCGATCTGCGGGAGTTCTGTAGTGAACAACTTCTGGAGCCGATGGTGCTGCGCGGCGAATATTTCTCCGATCAGGCGCTGGACGTTGGCATGGCGGAGATCTCGCTGATTCCAGAATCGGAGCTAATCGGCAAGTCGGTACGAGAGATCGGCTTTCGTACTCGCTATGGGCTGAACGTGGTTGGCCTGAAGCGTGACGGCGTGGCAATCGAAGGATCGTTGGTCGACGAACCGCTGCTGATGGGCGACATTATTCTGGTGGTCGGTAACTGGAAACTGATCGGGATGCTGGCAAAGCAGGGACGAGACTTTGTGGCGCTGAACCTGCCGGAAGAGGTGAGCGAAGCATCGCCCGCGCACAGCCAGGCGCCGCACGCCATTTTCTGTCTGGTGCTGATGGTCGCACTGATGCTGACCGATGAAATCCCGAACCCCATCGCGGCGATTATCGCCTGTCTGCTGATGGGCAAATTTCGCTGTATTGACGCCGAAAGCGCCTATAAAGCGATTCACTGGCCAAGCATTATCCTGATTGTCGGCATGATGCCTTTCGCGCTGGCGCTGCAAAAAACCGGCGGTGTCGATCTGGTGGTGAAAGGACTGATGGACGTGGGCGGCGGCTACGGGCCGTATATGATGTTGGGCTGCTTGTTTGTGCTGTGCGCCACCATTGGCCTGTTTATCTCGAATACGGCAACTGCGGTGCTGATGGCGCCTATCGCGCTGGCAGCGGCGAAATCAATGGGCGTATCACCCTATCCGTTTGCGATGGTGGTGGCGATGGCGGCATCCGCGGCATTTATGACGCCGGTCTCTTCGCCGGTCAACACGCTGGTGTTAGGACCGGGGAACTATAGCTTCAGCGATTTCGTGAAGCTTGGCGTACCGTTTACCGTTATCGTTATGGCGGTGTGCGTGGTGATGATCCCCATGCTGTTCCCGTTTTAACCGCAAGCCCGTCATGCCGGATGGCGCGGTTATTGTCCGCCATCCGGCAAACCTTACAACGGTGAATCCTGACTGATCTCATCCAGCGACAAATGGAAACTCGGCACGAAGACCGCCATAAAATAATCCATTTCCGGGCTGCGACGGGACGCAAGCGTTTTTTCCAGCCGCGTTTTCGCCAGCAGAAACTCATTATTTCCCGCCGACAGTTCTTCCAGACATTTCAGGTAGGCGCAAAGGGCGTCGGCCTGCTTAACTATCGATTTTTCTTCATCGCTGTAAGCGTGTTCGTCAATCAGCGGCGCGAAGATATCCCGCAATTCGTCGGGCACCATATCCACCAGTTTCTGCTGGGCAATTTTTTCAATGGCTTTATATTCCTGCGCAATCTGCGAGTTGAAATATTTAACCGGCGTCGGCAGATCGCCGGTGAGTACCTCTGACGCATCATGGTACATCGCCAGCAGCGCAATACGTTCGGCATTCACCTGACCGGCAAATTTGCGATTTTTGATCGCCGCCAGCGCATGCGCCACCATCGCGACCTGTAGACTGTGCTCAGAGACGTTTTCCGTACGCACATTGCGCATCAAAGGCCAGCGGTTAATAAGTTTGAGGCGGGAGAGGTGGGCAAAAAAATGACTCTGCTTCATAGCGACCTTTTCGAGTTAACAACCTGAACGTCATTGTGTGCAGAGAAAGGGGGCGGATGCAAATACTCTTCAACGAGGCATTGCATCCGGCCCGGGGCAGATTACAGCTGGTGATAACCTGACAGGAAGCGGGCAAATTTATTTAGCGACATTTCGATGTCATCGATGCGCGGCAGGGTGACAATACGCACGTGATCCGGCCACGGCCAGTTAAATGCGGTCCCCTGCACCAGCAGCACTTTTTCCTGCAGCAGGAAATCGAGCACCATTTTTTGGTCGTCATGAATATTGAAACGTTTTGCGTCGATTTTCGGGAACATATACAGCGCGCCGCGCGGCTTCACGCAGGAGACGCCTGGGATGTCGTTGATCAGTTCCCATGCGCGGTTGCGCTGCTCATAAAGACGACCACCGGGCATGATAAATTCGCTGATGCTCTGATAACCGCCCAGCGCGGTTTGAATGGCGTGCTGGGCCGGAACGTTGGCGCAAAGACGCATCGAGGCCAGCATTTCCAGTCCTTCAATGTACCCTTTAGCGTGCTTTTTCGGCCCGTTGAGCACCATCCAGCCCTGACGGAAACCGGCAACGCGGTAGGTTTTGGACAGGCCGTTAAAGGTGACAGTCAGCAGATCCGGCGCCATGGCGGCAATGGAGTGATGCTCTGCATCGTCATAGAGAATTTTGTCGTAGATCTCATCGGCAAAAATGATCAGGTTGTTCTGGCGGGCGATCTCGACGATCTCCATCAACAACGCTTTGGAATAGACAGCGCCGGTGGGGTTGTTTGGGTTAATGATGACGATGCCTCGGGTGCGCGGGGTGATTTTCGCGCGGATGTCGTCAAGATCCGGGAACCAGTCAGAAGATTCATCACAAAGATAATGCACGGCGTTACCGCCGGAGAGCGCGACCGCCGCCGTCCACAGCGGATAATCCGGCGCGGGCACCAGCATTTCATCCCCGCTATTCAGCAGCGCCTGCATCGCCTGAACAATCAATTCAGAGACGCCGTTACCGATGTAGATATCTTCAACAGTAACGTCACGCATCCCGCGCGCCTGATAATGCTGCATGATGGCTTTACGCGCGGAGTAAAGGCCTTTCGAGTCGGAATAGCCCTGTGCGGTAGGCAAATTGCGGATCACGTCGACCAGTATTTCATCGGGCGCGTCAAAACCAAAAGGGGCGGGGTTACCAATGTTCAGTTTAAGAACCTTATTGCCTTCTTCTTCAAGACGTTTCGCTTCTTTCAGAACCGGACCGCGGATGTCGTAACAGACATTATCTAATTTGCTGGATTTTTCTATGGGGGACATGAATCTTGACCTTTAAGCTGTTATCGCCACTCCCTGCCGTGGAAGTCAGCTTGAAACAATGTACTCCCCCAGCGGTGCGTTTTGAAGGCTTTGCAGAAGAAGATTTTGCAAAATTGTGAAGTGAGAATCTGCTGTTAATGACTGTGATTGTCTACTTTTGTGGTTTTATATTCTGAATTTTTATTTGAAAATGGTTTTGTAACCTAAATTGTTGGTGTTAATGGGGCTGATTCTGTTGTTTGAAAAATAACGCGACGGCGTGAAGAGGAAAAACGTTGCGTCTCTGTTATTTGCATAATTCGTAAATAGTGAACGATTAATCCTGAAGCGTGTTTATGGCCAGCGGGTGATACCGTTAGCTGTAAAACTAATGTTAAGCAAGGTTTATGATTGCCTCCAATTCATATTAATTATTATTTAATATTTAAAAAGGCTTTACGTAACGCGTTATTATTAATGAGGTAGTTTGCCGAACCTAACAAATCTTTGCATCAGATTATTCGCATTAAGGCTTATAAATAAAGTGGTTTTAGGTTAAGATACAAGGGACGAATGACGTGCGGTCCGCATTATTTGCTAATATTCAGGACGGATAAATGTGGCTAACTTACTGCCATATATGCTTATTTCTCGTTGATGTATGCTCGGCTCTTTTCTTGTTCTTACCATTTTGGCATCAGCTCGGGTAGAAATCCGCGTTCACTTAATAGGTGAGGCCGTTCTTGATGAAATATCCTGAGAAATTGCGTCAGGTATTATTACTGAAGAAAGGGAGTAGCATTTCACCCGTCACATGATATACATATTTACTTTCACCCTGTTACATCGGGATATCCTGCTAAGGAAGCGCATTACAAACGGAATTGCTTGTTTTTGTATGCACAGCATTAACGAGCTCAAAATGAGCCGCCAGTAAGTGAAAAATTATGATAAACGCAAATCGTCCGATAATTAACCTCGACCTCGATCTGCTGAGAACATTTGTTGCTGTTGCCGATCTGAACACTTTTGCAGCAGCAGCAGCTGCGGTGTGTCGTACGCAGTCGGCGGTGAGCCAGCAGATGCAGCGTCTTGAGCAACTCGTAGGGAAAGAACTTTTCGCTCGTCACGGTCGTAACAAACTGTTGACGGAACACGGCATTCAGCTTCTGGGCTATGCCCGGAAAATCTTACGTTTCAACGATGAGGCGTGCTCATCTTTGATGTTCAGCAATCTTCAGGGGGTATTAACAATCGGCGCCTCTGATGAATCTGCCGACACCATTCTGCCTTTTCTTCTGAATCGCATTAGTTCGGTTTATCCGAAATTAGCGCTGGATGTCAGGGTGAAGCGTAATGCCTATGTCGTCGACATGCTGCAATCGCAGGAAGTCGATCTGATCGTGACCACCAATCGTCCCACTTCTGTGGACTTTCTGACGTTACGCACTTCACCTACCCACTGGTATTGCGCGGCGGAATATGTGTTGCAAAAAGGCGAACCGGTACCGCTGGTGCTACTGGACGATCCCAGCCCTTTTCGCGACGTGGTGCTAAAGACCCTGAACGCCGCGAACATTCCCTGGCGTCTGGCTTATGTGGCCTCTACGCTGCCGGCGGTTCGCGCGGCGGTGAAGGCCGGTCTTGGCGTAACGGCGCGTCCGGTTGAAATGATGAGCCCGGATCTGCGTGTACTTGGCGCCGTGGACGGTTTACCGCCGCTGCCCGACACCGAGTATCTGCTCTGTCGCGATCCGGCCAGTCAGAATGAGCTGGCGCAGGTTATCTTTCAGGCGATGGATTCCTGGCAAAATCCCTGGCAATACAGTTCGATTACCCCGGAAGGGGGAGATGACTCGGTGCTGGTCGAAGGGGATTTCGAGTAACGCTTTGCGTTCATCGGTTAAAAATTGTGTTTGTAAAAAAGAGCCACTGATGATGAAAAAACATCCAGTGGTTCTTTTTTTGTACTAATATCGTTAACGGGCAGGAGAAAAAGGGCAAAATTCCTCAAAAATCAGCGAGTAGAAATCACGCTTAACCATTGCGCAAAAAACACGCTAAAACCGAACCGCTGTTTTTGCATGTTAAAAAAAGCGAGAAATTGTTGCTGTTTTTTATGGTGAATTAACAAAAGCGTGTCACAGATCAAGAAAATACTCCCTTTTAGGGGAAGGCATTTGCCCTAATTCCTGTCAAAATAGGCGCGCTTTTTTCCTTTACCTCACTACGGACACGATTCAACAACCGCGATTTTAGGCAGTGAGTCGATCGACACGGCGCTAAAACGCATTAAATGTTAAGGTTGTTGTTGTCATGTAAATTAATGTGAGGAAACTTTTGTTAAAGTTGACAAAAGGTTATAGAAAGGAGTAAAAAACCCCATCAATTGGCTGTGTAAAACGATTTTCTACAGTGATTGTAAGGTTTTTTTTATTCCTCCCCATGAATCGATGTGGCGTTCATCTGCCGATAAGAGCAGAGAATTTGGCGCTACTTTTGATGAGTAAGCAATGAGTATGTCAACATCCACTGAAGTCATCGCTCATCACTGGGCATTCGCTATCTTTCTTATTATTGCCATTGGCCTGTGCTGCCTGATGCTCATCGGCGGTTGGTTTTTAGGCGGTCGCGCACGCGCGAGGTCAAAAAACACCCCGTTTGAATCAGGTATCGACTCGGTCGGCACCGCCCGCTTACGCCTGTCCGCCAAGTTTTATCTGGTGGCCATGTTCTTCGTTATCTTCGACGTTGAAGCGCTGTATCTGTTCGCATGGTCAACTTCTATTCGCGAAAGCGGCTGGGTTGGCTTTGTGGAAGCTGCAATTTTTATTTTTGTGTTACTGGCAGGTCTGGTTTATCTGGTGCGTATTGGCGCGCTGGACTGGACGCCCGCGCGTTCACGCCGCGAGCGTATGAACCCGGAAACGAACAGTATCGCTAATCGTCAACGCTAACCGCGAGGCATTAAGATGGATTATACGCTCACCCGCATAGATCCTAACGGTGAGAATGACCGTTACCCCCTGCAAAAACAGGAGATCGTAACCGACCCCCTGGAGCAAGAAGTCAACAAAAACGTGTTCATGGGCAAACTGCATGACATGGTTAACTGGGGGCGTAAAAACTCTATTTGGCCGTACAACTTCGGCCTTTCCTGCTGCTACGTTGAAATGGTGACCTCGTTTACCGCCGTGCATGACGTGGCGCGTTTTGGCGCGGAAGTATTGCGTGCGTCGCCGCGTCAGGCTGACCTGATGGTAGTGGCAGGCACCTGCTTTACCAAAATGGCGCCGGTGATTCAGCGCCTTTATGACCAGATGCTGGAGCCGAAATGGGTGATCTCCATGGGCGCATGCGCTAACTCCGGCGGTATGTACGATATTTATTCGGTTGTGCAGGGGGTCGACAAATTTATCCCTGTGGATGTTTACATCCCGGGTTGCCCGCCTCGTCCGGAAGCGTACATGCAGGCGTTAATGCTGTTACAGGATTCGATCGGCAAAGAGCGCCGTCCGCTCTCCTGGGTGGTGGGCGATCAGGGCGTTTATCGCGCCAACATGCAGTCAGAGCGCGAGCGTAAGCGCGGCGAACGCATTGCAGTAACCAATCTGCGTACACCAGACGAGATTTAATTTGCGCCTGTCGGCAGCAGCGTATGACTTCGCTAATTATTAGATAGACACAAAATCGTTCAGGTCTGAAAGATGAGTGGATAAATCGCGCGAAGCTCTGTCGACAGTCACCACGGACCATTTGCAATGGTGAACAATATGACCGACTTAACCGCGCAAGACGCCGTATGGCAGACCCGGGACCACCTTGATGACCCGGTCATTGGCGAACTGCGCAACCGTTTTGGGCCGGATGCCTTTACCGTTCAGGCGACTCGCACCGGGGTACCCGTTGTTTGGATCAAGCGTGAACAATTACTGGAAGTGGGCGATTTCTTAAAGAAACTGCCGAAACCTTACGTCATGCTGTTTGACTTACACGGCATGGACGAACGTCTGCGCACGCACCGCGAAGGGTTACCCGCCGCGGATTTTTCCGTTTTCTACCACCTGATTTCCATTGAACGCAACCGCGACATCATGCTCAAGGTGGCCTTGTCTGAAAACGACCTGCACGTGCCGACATTTACCAAAGTGTTCCCGAACGCGAACTGGTACGAGCGTGAAACCTGGGACATGTTTGGTATTGAGTTTGACGGTCACCCACACCTGACACGTCTGCTGATGCCGCCGACCTGGCAAGGGCACCCGCTGCGTAAAGATTACCCGGCGCGCGCCACCGAATTCGATCCGTTTGAGCTGACCAAAGCGAAACAGGATCTGGAGATGGAAGCGCTGACCTTCAAACCGGAAGACTGGGGCATGCAGCGTGGTACCGAAAACGAGGACTTCATGTTCCTCAACCTCGGTCCAAACCACCCGTCTTCTCACGGTGCTTTCCGTATCGTTCTGCAACTCGACGGTGAAGAGATTGTCGACTGCGTGCCGGACATCGGCTACCACCACCGTGGCGCTGAAAAAATGGGCGAACGCCAGTCCTGGCACAGCTACATTCCGTATACCGACCGTATCGAATACCTCGGCGGCTGCGTCAACGAAATGCCTTACGTGCTGGCGGTAGAAAAACTGGCGGGCATCACCGTGCCGGATCGCGTCAATGTGATCCGTGTGATGCTCTCAGAGCTGTTCCGCATTAACAGCCATCTGCTGTATATCTCGACGTTTATTCAGGACGTCGGCGCAATGACGCCGGTCTTCTTTGCCTTTACCGATCGTCAGAAAATCTATGACGTGGTTGAAGCGATCACCGGTTACCGCATGCATCCGGCGTGGTTCCGCATCGGCGGCGTTGCGCACGATCTGCCGCGCGGGTGGGAAAAACTGCTGCGTGAATTCCTTGACTGGATGCCGAAGCGCCTGGCCTCGTACGAAAAAGCCGCGCTGCGTAACACCATTCTGAAAGGCCGTTCCCAGGGCGTTGCCGCCTATGGGGCGAAAGAGGCGCTGGACTGGGGCTGTACGGGCGCTGCCCTGCGCGCCACCGGTATCGATTTCGATGTGCGTAAAGCGCGTCCGTACTCTGGCTATGAAAACTTCGACTTTGAAGTGCCGGTGGGCGGCGGGGTCTCCGACTGCTATACCCGCGTAATGCTGAAAGTGGAAGAGTTGCGCCAGAGCCTGCGTATCCTTGAGCAGTGTCTCAATAACATGCCGGAAGGCCCGTTCAAAGCGGATCATCCGCTGACAACGCCGCCGCCGAAAGAGCGCACGCTGCAGCATATCGAAACCCTGATCACCCACTTCCTGCAGGTGTCCTGGGGGCCGGTCATGCCAGCGAATGAATCTTTCCAGATGATCGAAGCGACCAAAGGTATTAACAGTTATTACCTGACCAGCGATGGCAGCACCATGAGCTATCGTACCCGTATCCGTACCCCGAGCTATGCGCACCTGCAGCAGATCCCGGTGGCGGTACGCGGCAGCCTGGTGTCCGACCTGATCGTCCATCTGGGTAGTATCGATTTTGTTATGTCAGATGTGGACCGCTAATTATGCACGAGAATCAACAACCACAAACCGAGGCTTTTGAGCTGAGTGCGGCAGAGCGTGAGGCGATTGAGCACGAAAAGCACCACTACGAAGACCCGCGTGCGGCGTCCATTGAAGCGCTGAAAATCGTCCAGAAACAGCGTGGCTGGGTGCCGGACGGCGCGATCTACGCGATCGCCGACGTACTGGGGATCCCGGCGAGCGATGTCGAAGGCGTGGCGACGTTTTACAGCCAGATCTTCCGCCAGCCGGTTGGCCGACACGTGATCCGCTATTGCGACAGCGTGGTATGCCACATTACCGGTTACCAGGGGATCCAGGCGGCGCTGGAGAAAAAACTCAATATCAAGCCGGGGCAAACCACGTTCGATGGTCGCTTCACCCTGCTGCCGACCTGTTGCCTGGGGAACTGCGATAAAGGGCCGAACATGATGATTGATGAGGACACTCACAGCCATCTGACCCCGGAAGCGATTCCAGAACTGCTGGAGCGGTATAAATGAAAAACATTATCCGTACTCCCGAAACGCATCCGCTGACCTGGCGTCTGCGTGATGATAAACAGCCGGTTTGGCTGGACGAATACCGTAGCAAAAACGGTTACGAAGGCGCGCGTAAGGCGCTGACCGGTCTGTCTCCTGACGAGATCGTCAACCAGGTGAAAGACGCTGGCCTGAAGGGGCGCGGCGGCGCGGGCTTTTCTACCGGCCTGAAATGGAGCCTGATGCCGAAAGACGAATCCATGAACATCCGTTACCTGCTGTGTAACGCTGACGAAATGGAGCCGGGCACCTATAAAGACCGTCTGCTGATGGAACAACTGCCGCACCTGTTGGTGGAAGGCATGCTGATCTCCGCGTTTGCGCTGAAAGCGTACCGTGGCTACATCTTTCTGCGCGGTGAATATATTGAAGCGGCGGTTCACCTGCGTCGCGCCATTGCCGAAGCAACCGAAGCCGGTCTGCTCGGCAAAAATATCATGGGCACCGGTTTTGACTTCGAACTGTTTGTGCACACCGGGGCAGGGCGCTACATCTGCGGTGAAGAGACCGCGCTGATTAACTCCCTCGAAGGCCGCCGCGCGAACCCGCGTTCCAAGCCGCCATTCCCGGCGACCTCTGGCGTCTGGGGCAAGCCGACCTGCGTGAACAACGTTGAAACGCTGTGTAACGTCCCGGCGATTCTCGCTAACGGCGTCGAGTGGTATCAGAACATTTCGAAGAGCAAAGACGCTGGCACCAAGCTGATGGGCTTTTCCGGTCGCGTGAAAAATCCAGGCCTGTGGGAACTGCCGTTTGGCACTACCGCGCGTGAAATCCTTGAGGATTATGCGGGCGGTATGCGCGATGGCCTGAAATTCAAAGCCTGGCAGCCTGGCGGCGCGGGAACTGACTTCCTGACCGAAGCGCATCTCGACCTGCCGATGGAGTTCGAAAGTATCGGTAAAGCAGGCAGCCGTCTGGGGACGGCGCTGGCGATGGCGGTGGACCATGAAATTGGCATGGTGTCGCTGGTGCGCAACCTGGAAGAGTTCTTTGCCCGTGAGTCCTGCGGCTGGTGTACGCCGTGTCGCGATGGGTTACCGTGGAGCGTAAAAATTCTGCGCGCACTGGAGCGTGGCGAAGGCCAGCCGGGGGATATCGAGACGCTTGAGCAACTGTGTCGGTTCCTGGGCCCGGGTAAAACCTTCTGTGCACACGCACCGGGCGCGGTGGAACCGCTGCAGAGCGCAATTAAATATTTCCGCGAAGAATTCGAAGCTGGCATCAAGCAGCCGTTCAGCAATACCCACGGAATTGGTGGTATTCAGCCGAACCTGCTGAAAGAGCGCTGGTGAGTTAAATTTTTTAATTTGGAAGCATGCTAATGGCTACGATTCATGTAGACGGCAAAGAATATGAGGTGAACGGAGCGGACAACCTGCTTGAAGCGTGTCTGTCCCTCGGCCTTGATATTCCGTACTTTTGCTGGCACCCGGCGCTGGGAAGCGTCGGTGCTTGCCGCCAGTGTGCGGTGAAGCAATACCAGAACGCGGAAGACACGCGTGGTCGCCTGGTCATGTCCTGTATGACACCGGCCTCCGACGGCACCTTTATTTCTATTGACGACGAAGAAGCGAAACAGTTCCGCGAAAGCGTGGTGGAGTGGTTAATGACCAACCACCCGCACGACTGTCCGGTCTGTGAGGAAGGGGGGAACTGCCACCTTCAGGATATGACCGTGATGACCGGCCACAGCTTCCGTCGTTACCGTTTCACTAAACGTACGCACCGTAACCAGGATCTGGGGCCGTTCATCTCTCACGAAATGAACCGCTGCATCGCCTGCTATCGCTGTGTTCGTTACTACAAAGACTATGCGGACGGTACGGATCTGGGCGTGTATGGCGCGCACGACAACGTCTACTTTGGTCGCCCGGAAGATGGCGTACTGGAAAGCGAGTTCTCCGGTAACCTGGTGGAAATCTGTCCGACCGGCGTCTTTACCGATAAAACGCACTCCGAGCGTTATAACCGTAAATGGGATATGCAGTTTGCCCCGAGCATCTGCCAGCAGTGCTCTATTGGTTGTAACACCAGCCCGGGTGAACGCTACGGCGAACTCCGCCGTATCGAAAACCGTTACAACGGTACCGTGAACCACTATTTCCTCTGCGACCGCGGTCGTTTCGGCTATGGCTACGTCAATCTGAAAGATCGTCCGCGTCAGCCGGTACAGCGTCGTGGAAACGATCTGATTACCCTCAATGCCGAACAGGCCATGCAGGGCGCGGCGGATATTCTACGTCAGTCGAAGAAAGTCATTGGGATCGGGTCTCCGCGCGCCAGCGTGGAAAGCAACTTTGCGCTGCGTGAGTTGGTTGGTGCGGAAAACTTCTACACCGGAATCGCGCAGTCGGAACAAGAACGTCTGCAACTGGCGCTAAAAGTGCTGCGTGAAAGCGGCGTTCATACCCCTGCGCTGCGCGATATCGAATCTTACGACGCCGTGCTGGTGCTCGGTGAAGACATCACCCAGACCGGCGCGCGCGTTGCGCTGGCGGTTCGTCAGGCGGTGAAAGGGAAAGCGCGCGAAATGGCGGCGGCGCAGAAAGTGGCTGACTGGCAGATTGCGGCAATCCTTAACATTGGCCAGCGCGCTAAACATCCGCTGTTCGTCACCAACGTCGACAACACCCGTCTGGACGATATTGCCGCATGGACCTACCGCGCGCCGGTAGAAGACCAGGCGCGTTTGGGCTTTGCCATCGCCCATGCGCTCGACGCCGCCGCGCCAGCGGTGGACGGTCTGAGCAGCGACCTGAAAAGCAAAATCGACGTGATTGTTCAGGCTCTGGCTGGCGCGAAAAAACCCCTGATTATCTCTGGCACCAACGCCGGGAGCAGTGACGTGATCCAGGCGGCGGCTAACGTCGCGAAAGCGCTGAAAGGTCGCGGCGCGGATGTCGGTATCACCATGATTGCCCGTTCCGTAAACAGTATGGGTCTCGGCATTATGGGCGGGGGGGCGCTTGACGACGCGCTGACCGAGCTGGAAACCGGGCGTGCTGACGCTGTCGTGGTGCTGGAAAACGATCTGCATCGTCATGCTTCCGCCACCCGCGTTAACGCTGCGCTGGCAAAAGCGCCGCTGGTGCTGGTGGTTGACCATCAACGCACCGCGATCATGGAAAACGCCCATCTGGTCCTTTCCGCCGCCAGCTTTGCTGAAAGCGACGGTACGGTCATTAACAACGAAGGCCGCGCACAGCGTTTCTTCCAGGTTTATGACCCGGCGTACTATGACAGCAACGCCGTGATGCTGGAAAGCTGGCGCTGGCTACACTCGCTGCACAGCACCGTGCAGAACCGCCAGGTCGACTGGACGCAGCTTGACCACGTCATTGACGCCGTCGTGGCCGCGATGCCAGAGCTGGCCGGTATTAAAGACGCCGCGCCGGATGCTTCTTTCCGCATTCGCGGTCAGAAACTGGCCCGTGAACCGCACCGCTATAGCGGTCGTACCGCGATGCGCGCCAATATCAGCGTGCATGAGCCACGTCAGCCGCAGGACAAAGACACCATGTTCGCCTTCTCAATGGAGGGGAACAACCAGCCGTCGGCGCCGCGTTCACAGATTCCGTTTGCCTGGGCGCCAGGCTGGAACTCGCCACAGGCGTGGAACAAGTTCCAGGATGAAGTGGGCGGTAAACTGCGTCACGGCGATCCGGGCGTGCGTTTGATTGAAGCGTCCGAAGGGGGGCTGGATTATTTCACCACCGTTCCGGCGAGCTTCCAGCCGCAGGACGGTCAGTGGCGTATCGCGCCGTACTACCATCTGTTTGGTAGCGACGAGCTGTCCCAGCGTGCGCCGGTGTTCCAGAGCCGGATGCCGCAGCCGTACATCAAGCTCAACCCGGCCGATGCCGCGAAGCTGGGCGTCAATGCCGGTGCCCGCGTCTCCTTTAGCTACGATGGCAACACGGTAACGCTGCCGGTTGAAATCGCGGAAGGGTTAACGGCAGGGCAGGTCGGTCTGCCGATGGGTATGCCAGGCATTGCGCCAGTGCTGGCCGGTGCGCATCTTGAGGATCTGCAGGAGGCACAACAATGAGTTGGATTACACCGGATCTGATCGATATCCTGCTGACTATCCTCAAAGCGGTGGTGATCCTGCTGGTCGTGGTGACCTGCGGGGCCTTCATGAGCTTTGGCGAACGTCGCCTGTTGGGTCTGTTCCAGAACCGTTATGGACCAAACCGCGTCGGCTGGGGCGGTTCGCTCCAGCTGGTGGCGGACATGATCAAGATGTTCTTTAAAGAGGACTGGATCCCGAAATTCTCGGATCGCGTCATCTTTACGCTGGCGCCAATGATCGCCTTTACCTCGCTGCTGCTGGCCTTTGCGATTGTGCCGGTTAGCCCGGGTTGGGTGGTTGCGGACCTGAACATCGGCATCCTGTTTTTCCTGATGATGGCGGGTCTGGCGGTGTATGCGGTGTTGTTCGCCGGTTGGTCGAGCAATAACAAATACTCGCTGCTCGGCGCGATGCGCGCCTCTGCGCAAACGCTGAGCTATGAAGTGTTCCTTGGACTGTCCCTGATGGGCGTGGTGGCGCAGGCCGGATCGTTCAACATGACCGACATTGTGAACAACCAGGCTGACATCTGGAACGTTATCCCGCAGTTCTTTGGTTTTGTCACCTTCGCTATCGCGGGCGTGGCAGTGTGTCACCGTCACCCGTTTGACCAACCGGAAGCCGAACAGGAACTGGCCGACGGTTACCACATTGAATATTCCGGTATGAAATTCGGTCTGTTCTTTGTGGGGGAGTACATCGGTATCGTCACCATTTCCGCGCTGATGGTTACCCTGTTCTTCGGCGGCTGGCAAGGCCCGTTCTTACCGCCATTCATCTGGTTCGCGCTGAAAACCGCGTTCTTCATGATGATGTTCATTTTGATTCGTGCGTCGTTGCCGCGTCCGCGTTATGACCAGGTAATGTCCTTCGGCTGGAAAATCTGCCTGCCGCTGACGCTCATCAACTTGCTGGTAACGGCGGCTGTCATTCTCTGGCAGGCGCAATAAGGGGCACTAAGACCATGACCTTAAAAGAGTTGTTAGTAGGTTTCGGCACCCAGGTACGCAGTATCTGGATGATCGGCCTGCATGCGTTCGCAAAACGCGAAACAAAGATGTATCCGGAAGAGCCGGTCTACCTGCCGCCCCGTTTTCGTGGTCGTATCGTCCTGACGCGCGACCCGGACGGCGAAGAGCGCTGCGTTGCCTGTAACCTGTGTGCGGTAGCGTGCCCGGTAGGCTGTATTTCTCTGCAAAAAGCGGAGACCAAAGACGGTCGCTGGTATCCGGAGTTTTTCCGCATCAACTTCTCACGCTGCATCTTCTGCGGTCTGTGCGAGGAAGCCTGTCCGACAACGGCGATCCAGCTTACCCCGGACTTTGAACTGGGTGAGTATAAGCGCCAGGATCTGGTTTTCGAGAAAGAGGATCTGCTGATCTCCGGTCCGGGTAAATATCCGGAATATAACTTCTACCGGATGGCAGGTATGGCAATCGACGGCAAAGATAAGGGCGAAGCGGAAAACGAAGCTAAGCCTATCGACGTCAAGAGCCTGTTACCGTAAGGAGAGGGGCAATGGAGTTCGCTTTTTATATCTGTGGCCTGATAGCCATTCTCGCAACCTTGCGAGTGATCACCCATACCAATCCGGTGCATGCGCTGCTGTACCTGATTATTTCGCTGCTGGCGATTTCCGGGGTGTTCTTCTCGCTGGGCGCTTACTTCGCCGGTGCGCTGGAAATCATCGTCTACGCGGGCGCCATCATGGTGCTGTTCGTGTTCGTGGTGATGATGCTCAACCTGGGCGGGTCTGAAATTGAACAGGAACGCCAATGGCTGAAGCCGCAGGTGTGGATTGGCCCGGCGGTTCTGTCGGCCATCATGCTGGTGGTGATTGTTTACGCCATTCTTGGCGTTAATGACCAGGGCATTGACGGTGAGCCGATTAGCGCGAAAGCCGTCGGTATCACCCTGTTCGGACCTTACGTTCTGGCGGTGGAGCTGGCGTCTATGCTGCTGCTGGCCGGTCTGGTTGTCGCTTTCCACGTGGGGCGTGAAGAACGCGCCGGGGAAGTGCTGAGCAACCGTAAGGACGACAGCGCGAAAAGAAAAACGGAGGAGCACGCATGATCCCCTTACAACACGGACTGATCCTCGCGGCAATCTTATTTGTTCTGGGCTTAACCGGTCTGGTTATCCGCCGCAATCTGCTGTTTATGCTGATTGGGCTGGAGATCATGATCAACGCTTCCGCGCTGGCTTTTGTAGTCGCCGGAAGCTACTGGGGCCAGACCGATGGTCAGGTGATGTACATTCTCGCCATCAGCCTTGCGGCGGCTGAAGCGAGCATCGGCCTTGCGCTGCTGCTGCAACTTCATCGCCGTCGCCAGAACCTGAACATCGATTCAGTAAGTGAGATGCGTGGATGAACATGCTTGCCTTAACCATTATTCTGCCATTGATTGGCTTTGTACTGCTGGCGTTCTCTCGCGGACGCTGGTCGGAAAATCTCTCCGCGACCGTGGGCGTTGGCTCCATCGGTCTGGCGGCGCTGGTAACCGCGTTTGTCGGTATGGACTTCTTCGCGAACGGCAAGCAGGCGTACAGCCAGCCGCTGTGGACGTGGATGTCGGTCGGTGATTTCAATATCGGCTTCAACCTGGTGCTGGACGGCCTGTCGCTGACCATGCTTTCCGTGGTTACCGGCGTGGGTTTCCTGATCCACATGTTCGCTTCCTGGTACATGCGCGGCGAAGAGGGTTACTCTCGCTTCTTCGCCTACACCAACCTGTTTATCGCCAGCATGGTTGTTCTGGTGCTGTCCGATAACCTGTTGTTGATGTACCTCGGCTGGGAAGGCGTGGGCCTGTGCTCTTACTTACTGATCGGCTTCTATTACAGCGATCCGAAGAATGGCGCCGCGGCGATGAAAGCGTTCGTCGTGACCCGCGTGGGTGACGTATTCCTCGCCTTCGCGCTGTTCATCCTCTACAACGAGCTGGGTACCCTGAACTTCCGCGAAATGGTTGAACTGGCGCCAGCGCATTTCGACGCGGGCAACAATATGCTGACCTGGGCGACGCTGATGTTGCTGGGGGGAGCGGTAGGGAAATCCGCACAGCTGCCGTTGCAGACCTGGCTTGCCGACGCGATGGCTGGTCCGACGCCTGTCTCCGCGCTGATCCACGCCGCGACCATGGTTACCGCCGGCGTGTATCTGATCGCACGTACGCACGGCCTGTTCCTGATGACCCCGGAAATCCTGCATCTGGTTGGGATTGTGGGCGCAATCACGCTGGTGATGGCCGGTTTCGCCGCGCTGGTGCAAACCGACATCAAACGTGTGCTGGCCTACTCCACCATGAGTCAGATTGGCTACATGTTCCTGGCGCTCGGCGTGCAGGCGTGGGATGCGGCGATTTTCCACCTGATGACGCACGCCTTCTTTAAAGCGCTGCTGTTCCTGGCGTCTGGCTCCGTTATCCTGGCCTGCCATCATGAACAGAACATCTTCAAGATGGGCGGCCTGCGTAAGTCCATTCCGCTGGTGTATCTCTGCTTCCTGGTGGGCGGCGCGGCGCTGTCGGCGCTGCCGCTGGTGACCGCAGGCTTCTTCAGTAAGGATGAGATTCTGGCTGGCGCGATGGCGAACGGTCATATCAATCTGATGGTGGCAGGTCTGGTCGGTGCATTCATGACCTCTCTGTATACCTTCCGAATGATTTTCATCGTATTCCACGGTAAAGAACAAATTCACGCACATGCAGGGAAGGGGATTACCCACCATCTGCCGCTGATTGTCCTGATGGTGCTGTCCACCTTTGTCGGCGCGCTGATTGTGCCGCCGCTGCAGGGGGTTCTGCCGCAGACTACCGAACTTGAACATGGCCGCGTAATGACGCTGGAAATTACCTCTGGTGTCGTGGCGATCGCGGGCATCCTGATTGCCGCATGGCTGTGGCTGGGCAAACGCACGCTGGTGACGTCCATCGCCAACAGTGCGCCGGGCCGTCTGCTGGGCACCTGGTGGTACAACGCCTGGGGCTTTGACTGGCTGTACGACAAAGTGTTCGTGAAGCCGTTCCTTGGCGTGGCCTGGCTGCTGAAGCGCGATCCGCTGAATGCGCTGATGAACGTACCGGCAATCCTTTCCCGCTTTGCAGGTAAAGGCCTGCTTTTCAGCGAGAACGGCTATCTGCGCTGGTATGTGGCATCCATGAGCATCGGTGCGGTTGTGGTGCTGGCGTTGTTGATGGTTTTACGTTGATTTGAGATCGCGGTTTTGCCCGGTGGCGCTGCGCTTACCGGGCCTACAAGACCGTAGGTCGGGTAAGCAAAGCGCCACCCGACACAACAAACCGCACTCAAACGTGAATTTGTTGAAATTCGTTGAAAATCAGGTCCGACAGGACAGGCGTTATCGGCGAAGTCAGAGTGGACACCGCCTGCGCACAGCAACCGAAGCGTACTTAAGTACGTGAGGATTGCGAGCACAGCCGGGGTCGTTATGACGAGCAAGATAGCCTGAACCGGACTTAAACAAGGAACAAATACTGCCATGTTATTACCCTGGCTAATACTTATTCCCTTCATTGGTGGGTTTCTGTGCTGGCAGACCGAACGCTTTGGCGTGAAGGTGCCGCGCTGGATCGCGCTGATCACCATGGGACTGACGCTTGCGCTTGGCCTGCAGCTGTGGTTGCAGGGCGGCTATTCACTGACGCAATCCGCTGGCATTCCGCAGTGGCAGTCTGAATTTGTCCTGCCGTGGATCCCGCGCTTTGGCATCTCTATTCATCTGGCTATCGACGGTCTGTCGCTGCTGATGGTGGTGCTGACCGGCCTGCTCGGCGTTCTGGCGGTACTTTGCTCCTGGCGAGAAATCGAAAAATACCAGGGCTTCTTCCACCTGAACCTGATGTGGATCCTGGGCGGTGTGATCGGCGTGTTCCTCGCCATCGACATGTTCCTGTTCTTCTTCTTCTGGGAAATGATGCTGGTGCCGATGTACTTCCTGATCGCGCTGTGGGGCCATAAGGCGTCCGACGGTAAAACGCGTATCACGGCGGCAACCAAGTTCTTCATTTACACCCAGGCGAGCGGTCTGGTGATGCTGATTGCGATCCTGGCGCTGGTGTTCGTGCATTACAATGCAACCGGCGTCTGGACCTTCAACTATGAAGCGTTGCTGAATACCCCGATGTCCCACGGCGTCGAATACTTGCTGATGCTGGGCTTCTTCATCGCCTTCGCGGTGAAAATGCCGGTGGTTCCGCTGCACGGCTGGCTGCCGGATGCGCACTCTCAGGCGCCGACCGCCGGTTCCGTTGACCTTGCGGGGATTCTGCTGAAAACCGCGGCCTACGGTTTGCTGCGTTTCTCTCTGCCGCTGTTTCCGAACGCCTCTGCGGAGTTCGCGCCGATTGCCATGTGGCTGGGTGTGATCGGCATCTTCTACGGTGCGTGGATGGCGTTTACCCAGTACGACATCAAGCGTCTGATTGCCTACACCTCCGTCTCCCATATGGGCTTCGTGCTGATTGCTATCTACACCGGCAGTCAGCTGGCGTACCAGGGGGCGGTGATCCAGATGATCGCGCACGGTCTGTCCGCGGCGGGGCTGTTTATCCTTTGCGGCCAGCTGTACGAACGTCTGCATACGCGTGATATGCGCATGATGGGCGGCCTGTGGGGCAAAATGAAGTGGCTGCCTGCGCTGTCGATGTTCTTCGCAGTGGCAACGCTGGGTATGCCTGGCACCGGTAACTTCGTCGGTGAATTTATGATCCTGTTCGGCAGCTACCAGGTTGTTCCGGTGATCACCGTCATCTCCACCTTTGGTCTGGTGTTTGCCTCTGTTTATTCGCTGGCGATGCTGCACCGTGCTTACTTCGGTAAAGCCAAAAGCCAGATTGCGAATCAGGAACTGGCAGGGATGTCGCTGCGCGAGCTGTTTATCATCCTGTTGCTGGTCGTGCTTCTGGTACTGCTTGGCTTCTATCCGCAGCCGATTCTGGATACGTCGCATTCCGCGATGAGCAACATCCAGCAGTGGTTTGTTAATTCCGTTTCTACTACAAGGCCGTAAATCGCCATGACAATAACTCCACAACACCTGATTGCGCTGCTACCGCTGCTGATCGTCGGCTTGACGGTGGTGGTTGTGATGCTCTCCATTGCGTGGCGACGCAATCACTTTCTCAATGCCACGCTGTCGGTCATTGGGCTTAACGCTGCGCTGGTTTCGCTCTGGTTTGTTGGCCAGGCGGGCGCCATGGACGTCACGCCGCTGATGCGGGTTGACGGTTTCGCCATGCTCTACACCGGGCTGGTTCTGCTGGCGAGCCTGGCGACCTGTACGTTTGCCTACCCGTGGCTGGAAGGCTATGACGACAACCGGGAAGAGTTCTACCTGCTGGTGCTGATTGCCGCTCTGGGCGGGATCCTGCTGGCGAACGCTAACCATCTGGCCGCGCTGTTCCTCGGTATTGAACTGATCTCCCTGCCGCTGTTTGGTCTGGTAGGCTATGCCTTCCGTCAGAAGCGCTCGCTGGAAGCCAGTATCAAATACACTATCCTGTCCGCCGCCGCGTCTTCCTTCCTGCTGTTTGGTATGGCGCTGGTGTACGCACAGTCCGGCAACCTGTCGTTCGTGGCCCTCGGCAAGAGCCTTGGCGACGGTATGCTGAGCGAACCGCTGTTGCTGGCGGGCTTCGGGATGATGATTGTCGGCCTCGGCTTTAAACTGTCGCTGGTGCCGTTCCACCTGTGGACCCCTGACGTCTACCAGGGCGCGCCTGCGCCGGTATCGACCTTCCTGGCGACGGCGAGCAAAATCGCTATCTTCGGTGTGGTGATGCGTTTGTTCCTCTATGCGCCAGTAGGCGACAGCGAAGCGGTACGCGTGGTGCTGGGCATTATCGCCTTTGCCTCCATCATCTTCGGTAACCTGATGGCGCTGAGCCAGACCAACATTAAGCGTCTGCTCGGTTACTCCTCCATCTCTCACCTCGGCTATCTGCTGGTGGCGCTGATTGCCCTGCAGAGCGGCGAGATGTCGATGGAAGCGGTGGGCGTCTACCTGGCCGGCTATCTCTTTAGCAGCCTTGGCGCGTTTGGTGTGGTCAGTCTGATGTCCAGCCCGTACCGTGGGCCGGATGCTGACTCACTGTTCTCCTATCGCGGTCTGTTCTGGCATCGTCCTGTTCTCGCCGCGGTCATGACGGTAATGATGCTGTCGCTGGCGGGTATCCCGATGACGCTCGGCTTTATCGGCAAGTTCTACGTGCTGGCGGTCGGCGTGCAGGCCAGCCTGTGGTGGCTGGTTGCCGCCGTGGTGGTCGGTTCCGCGATTGGTTTGTACTACTACCTGCGCGTTGCGGTCAGCCTGTACCTGAGCGCGCCGCAGCAGCTTAACCGCGATGCGCCGTCGAACTGGCAGTACAGCGCGGGCGGCATTGTGGTGCTGATCTCCGCGTTGCTGGTGCTGGTGCTCGGCGTCTGGCCGCAGCCGCTGATCAGCATTGTGCAGTTAGCGATGCCGCTGATGTAAGCGAAACGCAGACCTAAAAAAACCCGCTTCGGCGGGTTTTTTTGTGGGCTGACATACCGGCCAGCCTCTCTGGCGTTATTAGGATCCGCTTAACAGCTGTCTGCTCACCAGCGGGCCGTCAATTCTGTTCACCGCGCGCGTCATCACTTCCTGAATAACTGACGACAGCTCGTTGATTTCAAACTTCGCCACATAGCCGTCAGCTTTCACTTTGCGTACGTGATCTTCGTTGGCGCTGCCAGACAAAGAGGAGTGGATCACCACTGGAATGTGCTTCAGGCGTTCGTCGGTTTTAATCTTACGGGTAAGGGTGAATCCGTCCATCTCTGGCATTTCCAGGTCGGTAAGCACCAGGGCGATTTTTTCGCTGATGGCTTTGCCTTCCGCTTCGGCCTCTTTCGCCAGGTGCTGGATTTTCTCCCATGCGTCTTTCCCGGTAACGTGCATCTGGTGCGGAATGTCCATTGCGTTCAAGCCTTTTTCCAGCATCGCCCGGGCCACGCGAGAGTCTTCGGCGACAATGGCCACCGCTCCGGGGGTAATGTTGAATTTACTGGTTTTCAGTTCCGTGGCGCGTAGGTCATGGTTTGCGGGCACGATGTCATACAGGATCTGCTCAACGTCCAGCACCAGCGCCAGGTTGTTGGTCTCTTTGTCCTCGTCCAGGCAGGCGATACTGGTGATGTAACGTCCGTTTACCGCTTTCTCGGCGGTATGCACCTGCTGCCAGTCCAGACGCATGATGTTTTCCACTGACTCGACGGCGAAGGCCTGGACGCTGCGGGCGTATTCGGTGATCAGCAGGATATTCAACCCGTTTTCCGGTTGACACCCGGCGACGGCGGGGAGGTCGATCACCGGGATCACCTGATCGCGAATATTCACCATCCCCAGCAGCGGCGCCTTCATGCCTGCCGGACGCGTAAACGTCGGCATTGGCACAATTTCACGCAACTTAAAGACGTTAATGCCAAACAGCTCAGACTTTTGCTCGTGCAGGGAGGTTCCCAAACGAAACAGCAGCAGCTCAAAGCGGTTGGACAGGGTGAGATTCGCCCTGTCATCGATATCTTTCTGGAAATTGTCCATTCTGTCCTCAGTGTGAATACTGCCTTTTTACTGTTATCGGCACCGGGGACAAAAAGTGGAGCGTTAAACCGTGAAAACGGCGAAATCCGCAGCCAGTTCCGTGTGCGGGAAAATGGCCCGACACTCCGCCAGAAGGCGCTGGCAGCCGGTTTCATCGTAGCGTGAACTGATATGCGTCATGATGAGCTTGCCGACTCCTGCCTTTTTCGCCAGCATCGCCGCCTGACGGGTGGAGCTGTGACCCCGGCTGTTGGCCTTCTCTTCCATCGAGGCATCCAGGGTGGTTTCGTGAATCATCACGTCAACCCCTTTCGCCAGCGCAAGGGCGCCGACGCAGGGCGCCGTGTCGCCAAAAATGGCCACCGCTTTGCCCGGGGTTGCCGGAGCAAGGTAGTCCGCGCCGTTGATGGTGCGGCCATCATCAAGGGTAATTGTCTTTCCGGCTTTCAAGTCCTGAAACCAGGGACCCGGCGTAACCCCCGCGGCTTTCAGCGCGTTGGCGTCAAGCGCACCCGGTTTGTCGTGTTCTTCAACGCGGTAGCCGTAGCATTCCAGCGGGTGTTCAAGCGGGTAGGCGGTCACCTTGCGCAAGCCGTCGTCAAGGATTTCACCGGCGGTAATCTCGATGATATCCAGCGGATAGTCAGTCCACGAACCGCTCAGGCGCAGGCTGGTTTCGGTGAATTCACGAAGCCCTTTGGGTCCATAAAGGGTCAACGGATGCGGATTGCCTGCCATCGAGCGGCTACACAACAGACCCGGTAAACCAAACAGATGATCGCCATGCAGGTGGCTGATAAAAATGCGTTCAATCTTGCCGGGATGAAACGCCGTCTCCAGCATCTGCTGCTGCGTGCCTTCCCCGCAGTCAAACAGCCACAGCGCGGGCTGAGTGGGATGGTGCAGATGCAACAATATCGCCGTGACGTTGCGCGCGCGGGTAGGGACGCCCGCCGAGGTACCTAAAAAGATAAATTCCATTATTTCATTACACTTTTTCAACTTATTCTGGCTAGTATAAAACGTTTGAGCAAAAGGAGGGCGCGATGATTACCTGGCAAGATCTGCATCATTCACAATTAACGGTTCCCGCGTTGTACGCGCTACTTAAACTGCGCTGCGCGGTGTTTGTCGTCGAACAGCGCTGCCCTTATCTGGATATTGACGGCGACGATCTGGTGGGTGAAAACCGCCATATCCTCGGCTGGCATAACGATGAGCTGGTGGCGTATGCGAGGATTCTGAAAAGTGACAACGCGCTGGAGCCGGTGGTCATTGGCCGGGTGATCGTCAGCGAAGCCCTGCGTGGCGAAAAGCTTGGCCAACATCTGATGTCCCGGACGCTCGCCGCCTGCCAGCAGCACTGGCCGCAAAAAGCGCTGTATCTCGGCGCGCAGGCGCATCTGCAAAACTTCTACGCGCGATTCGGTTTTGCGCCCGTGACCGATGTCTATGATGAAGACGGCATTGCCCATATCGGTATGGCCCGTGAGGCAATTCAGGCGTAAATCCGCGTCGTTGTCTATAGTTAGGAACAGGTTTTACTAAAATGGAGAACGAGAATGTCTTATCAGTTTGGTGATTCGCGTATTGATGACGACCTGACGTTGCTGAGCGAGACGCTGGAAGAGGTGCTGCGCTCTTCGGGTGACCCTGCCGATCAAAAGTATATCGAACTCAAAGCGCGCGCAGAACAAGCGCTGGAAGATGTAAAAAATCGCGTCAGCCATGCGTCCGACAGCTATTACTATCGCGCAAAACAGGCGGTATATCGCGCTGATGACTATGTGCATGAAAAACCGTGGCAGGGGATCGGCGTGGGCGCAGCGGTAGGTATGGTACTGGGCTTGCTGCTCGCACGGCGTTAACCCTCACCGGAAACGCATCGACTCCCTAAACTGGGGTACTGCATTTTTTCTGTAGTACCCCGTATAATGTGAGGTTTTTAACAGGGAGAGGTCCGCGTGAATTCACTCACTACTGCGCTGGAAAGCCTGACGCGCCTTTTATCGCAGGAATTACCCGCCGCGCCGGGCATGCGGGTTTTCGATGTCCCTTTCCCCCTCAATGACGCTTTCGACGCGTTAAGCTGGCTTGCGAGCCAGCCTGTTTACCCACAATTTTACTGGCAGCAGCGCAACGGCGATGAAGAAGCCGCCGTGCTCGGTTCGGTTTCCCGCTTTTCCTCGCTTGATGCCGCGCAGCATTTTCTTCGCGACCACCCACAGCAAAGCGACCTGCGAGTCTGGGGACTGAACGCCTTCGACCCGAAAACGGGCGAACTCTTTTTGCCCCGTCTGGAATGGCGGCGCTGTGCGGGCGTGGCGGTGCTGCGGTTGCATGTCTGGAGCGACAGATCGCTGCGTGAGGATGCCGACCGGGCGCTGTCGTTTCTCGCTTCACTGGCGAGCGTCAAACCGCTGGCGGCGTTGCGGCTCACCCTGGTTGGCGAGCAGCACTGGCCGGAAAAAGCAGGCTGGGTGACGCTGATTCAGCAGGCAACGCGCACGATTGCCGAAGACCAACTGGAAAAAGTGGTGCTGGCGCGCGCCAGCGACCTGCAATTTTCTCGTCCGGTGAATGCGGCCGCGATGATGGCGGCAAGCCGTCGTCTGAATCTGAACTGCTATCATTTCTATATGGCCTTTTGCGCGAACAGCGCTTTTCTTGGCTCATCCCCGGAGCGACTCTGGCGGCGGCGGGATACCGCGCTCCGGACCGAGGCGCTGGCGGGTACAGTCGCTAACGATCCTGATGACTACAAAGCCTGGCAACTGGGCGAGTGGTTAATGAAGGACGATAAAAATCAGCGCGAAAACATGCTGGTGGTCGAAGATATCTGCCAGCGATTACAACAACATACCCACTCGCTGGACGTGCTGCCGCCAAAAGTGCTGAGGCTGAGAAAGGTGCAGCATTTGCGCCGCTGCATCTGGACGGCGCTGAATCAGCCTGACGATACGCTGTGCTTACTGCAACTCCAGCCGACGGCGGCGGTGGCGGGGATCCCCCGGGATCGCGCGCGGATGTTCATTCATCAACATGAACCGTTCGAACGCGAATGGTACGCCGGGTCGGCAGGTTATCTGTCGTTACAGCAAAGCGAGTTTTGCGTGTCGCTGCGCTCAGCGAAAATCACCGACAACGTGGTCAGACTGTATGCCGGAGCGGGCATTGTTCGCGGTTCCGATCCCGAACAGGAATGGCAGGAAATCAACAATAAAGCCGCAGGTCTGCGAACTTTGTTACAGATGGACGGATAATGAGTCACTTAATTCCGATTCATATCAATAATCCATTTTTTCCATTCTTTATACTGAGTCGCAATATTGATACCGGACAAACTCATGTCAGTAAGCGCATTTAACCGACGCTGGGCGGCGGTCATTCTGGAAGCATTAACTCGCCACGGTGTCAGGCATGTCTGCATTGCCCCTGGCTCGCGTTCCACGCCCCTCACGCTGGCGGCGGCGGAAAACGCGGCATTTATTCACCACACGCATTTTGATGAGCGTGGACTTGGTCATCTGGCGCTGGGACTGGCAAAGGCGAGCAAACAACCGGTGGCGGTAATCGTCACGTCCGGTACGGCGGTGGCTAACCTCTATCCGGCGCTGATTGAAGCGGGGCTGACCGGTGAAAAGCTGATTCTGCTGACGGCCGATCGCCCCCCTGAACTGATCGACTGCGGTGCGAATCAGGCCATTCGCCAGGCAGGGATGTTTGCGTCCCATCCGTCGCAAACGATCTCGCTGCCGCGTCCGACGCAGGATATTCCGGCAAGCTGGCTGGTTTCGACCCTCGATAACGCGCTGGCGTCGCTGCATGCTGGCGCCGTGCACATCAACTGTCCCTTTGCCGAACCGTTGTATGGCGATATGGACGACACGGGACTGGCCTGGCAGCAGCGCCTCGGCGACTGGTGGCAGGATGACAAGCCCTGGCTGCGCGAAGCGCGTCGGCTGGAAAGTGAAAAGCAGCGCGACTGGTTTTTCTGGCGCCAGAAGCGAGGGGTGGTCGTTGCCGGGCGCATGAGCGCGGAAGAGGGTAAAAAGGTTGCCGAGTGGGCGCAAACGCTGGGCTGGCCGCTGATTGGCGATGTGCTGTCGCAAACCGGACAACCGCTGCCCTGTGCCGATCTGTGGCTCGGGAACGCGAAGGCGGTCACCGAACTGGAACAGGCGCAGATCGTCGTACAGTTGGGCAGCAGCCTGACCGGGAAACGGTTGCTGCAGTGGCAGGCAACCTGCACGCCGGACGAATACTGGATTGTCGATAATATCGAAGGTCGGCTGGATCCGGCCCATCATCGCGGTCGCCGTCTGGTGGCGAAAATTGGCGACTGGCTGGCATTGCATCCGGCGGAAAAACGCAAGCCCTGGTGCGTGGCGATCCCGCGTCTGGCTGAGCAGGCCTGGCAGGCGGTGGCGGCGCGTCGTGACGCGTTTGGCGAAGCGCAACTGGCGCACCGCATCCGCGACTATTTGCCCGAACAGGGACAGTTGTTCGTCGGTAACAGCCTGGTGGTGCGCCTGATCGATGCGTTTTCACAGTTACCCGCGGGATATCCGGTATACAGCAACCGTGGGGCGAGCGGCATTGACGGCTTATTGTCAACCGCCGCGGGCGTACAGCGCGCCAGCGCCAAATCAACGCTGGCGATTGTCGGCGATCTTTCGGCGCTCTACGATCTTAATGCGCTGGCGCTGCTGCGCCAGGTATCCGCGCCGTTCGTACTGATTGTCGTCAACAATAACGGTGGACAGATTTTCTCACTACTGCCGACGCCGCAGAGCGAACGCGAGCGATTTTATCTGATGCCGCAAAATGTCCATTTTGAACACGCTGCCGCGATGTTCGAGCTGAAATATTATCGTCCGGAAACCTGGGATGAACTGGACGCGGCGATAGCCGGCGCGTGGCGAACACCCGCGACGACGGTGATTGAACTGGTGGTTAACGATACCGACGGCACCCGGACGTTGCAGCAACTGCTGGCGCAGGTAAGCCATCTATGAACCTGCACGCGCAGGCGAAACCCGCTCAGCCCGGCGCGCCCTGGCTGGTTTTTCTGCACGGTTTTTCCGGCGACTGCCGGGAATGGCAGGCGGTCGGCGAGCAGTTGACGGCGTTTTCCCGTCTGTATGTCGATCTGCCCGGCCACGGCGGTTCCGCTGAAATTCGCGTAAGCGGATTTGCGCAGGTGATCGAATTACTGCGCAGTACTTTAATTAGTTACAACATACTGAACTACTGGCTGGTGGGTTACTCGCTCGGCGGCAGAGTGGCGATGACGGCAGCCTGTCAGGGGATGACCGGACTGTGTGGCCTGGTGGTTGAAGGCGGTCATCCGGGGCTACAAAGTGAGGCGGCGCGCGACGCGCGCCGTCGTTCCGATGCTCACTGGGCGCAGCGTTTTCGCCAGGAAGCGCTGCGAGACGTTTTCAGCGACTGGTATCAACAACCCGTTTTTGCCTCGTTAAATGCCGGGCATAGGGCCGAACTGGTTGCCCTGCGAAGCGACAATAACGGCGGCACGCTGGCGGCGATGCTCGAAGCCACCTCGCTTGCGGCGCAGCCCGATTTACGCGCGGCGCTCACCGCGCGGACATTTCCGTTTTATTATTTATGTGGTGAACGTGACAGCAAATTTCGCGCGCTAGCGGCGGAATTAGCGGCGGAAAGCCATGTGATTCGTAACGCCGGACACAACGCGCACCGGGAAAATCCCGCTGGCGTGGTGGCATGTCTGGCGCAGATTCTGCGTCTCTGACTAAAGGACACACTATGATCTATCCTGATGAAACAATGCTTTACGCACCGGTTGAATGGCACGACTGCTCTGAAGGCTACACCGATATTCGCTATGAGAAGTCCAGCGACGGTATTGCAAAAATCACCATTAACCGTCCACAGGTGCGCAACGCTTTCCGTCCTTTGACCGTTAAAGAGATGATCCAGGCGCTGGCGGATGCCCGTTATGACGACAACGTGGGGGTGATTATCCTCACTGGCGAAGGTGACAAAGCCTTTTGCGCGGGTGGCGACCAGAAAGTGCGCGGCGACTACGGCGGTTACCAGGACGACTCCGGCGTACATCACCTGAACGTGCTGGATTTCCAGCGCCAGATCCGCACCTGTCCGAAGCCGGTAGTGGCGATGGTGGCCGGTTATTCCATCGGCGGCGGCCACGTGCTGCATATGATGTGCGATCTGACCATCGCAGCGGAAAATGCTATTTTCGGTCAGACCGGCCCGAAAGTCGGTTCGTTTGACGGCGGCTGGGGCGCATCTTACATGGCGCGGATCGTTGGACAAAAGAAAGCGCGTGAAATTTGGTTCCTGTGCCGTCAGTATGATGCGCAGCAGGCGCTGGATATGGGGCTGGTTAACACCGTAGTTCCGCTGGCGGATCTGGAAAAAGAGACCGTGCGTTGGTGTCGCGAAATGCTGCAAAACAGCCCGATGGCGCTGCGCTGCCTGAAAGCCGCGCTGAACGCCGACTGTGACGGGCAGGCGGGTCTGCAGGAACTGGCGGGAAATGCCACCATGCTGTTCTATATGACGGAAGAAGGTCAGGAAGGCCGTAACGCCTTCAACCAGAAACGTCAGCCTGATTTCAGCAAATTCAAACGGAATCCGTAATGCGTAGCGCGCAGGTATACCGCTGGCAGATCCCCATGGACGCGGGGGTGGTTCTGCGTGACAGGCGGTTAAAAACCCGCGACGGGCTGTATGTCTGTCTGCGTGACGGCGAACGGGAAGGGTGGGGAGAGATCTCCCCGCTGCCAGGCTTTAGCCTCGAAACCGTTGAAGATGCGCAGGTGGCTCTGCTGGCCTGGGTTAACGACTGGCTGCTGGGCGGCGAGTTACTGCCGGATATGCCGTCGGTGGCGTTTGGCGTCAGCTGCGCGCAGGCGGAACTGACGGGAATGCTGCCCACGGCGGCGGACTATCGCGCCGCGCCGCTGTGTACCGGCGATCCGGACGATCTGGTGCTGCAACTGGCCGACATGCCTGGTGAAAAAGTGGCGAAGATAAAAGTCGGCCTGTACGAAGCGGTACGCGACGGCATGGTGGTTAACCTGCTGCTGGAGGCGATACCGGAGCTGCATCTGCGTCTGGATGCCAACCGTGCCTGGACACCGCTGAAAGCGCAACAATTTGCGAAGTACGTCAACCCGGACTATCGCCATCGCATCGCTTTCCTGGAAGAACCGTGTAAAACCCGCGACGATTCCCGGGCATTTGCCCGTGAGACCGGTATTGCCATCGCCTGGGATGAAAGCCTGCGCGATGCCGACTTCGCCTTCGAGGCGGAAGAGGGCGTCCGCGCGGTGGTGATCAAGCCGACGCTGACCGGCTCGCTGGACAAGGTTCGTCAACAGGTTGAGTCCGCACATGCGCTGGGGCTGACGGCGGTGATCAGTTCGTCCATTGAATCGAGCCTGGGTTTAACGCAGTTGGCGCGTATTGCCGCGTGGCTGACGCCGCAGACCATTCCCGGTCTCGACACCCTGAACCTGATGCAGACGCAGCAGCTTCGCCGCTGGCCGGGCAGCACACTACCGTGTACAGAACTTGATGCGCTGGAACGGGTGCAATGAGCTTTTCTGACTGGCCGTGGCGTCACTGGCGGCAGGTAAGAGGGGATGCGCCCGCTCTGCGCCTGAATGATGAGGTACTCACCTGGCAAGCGCTCTGCCAGCGCATTAACGCGCTGGCGAGCGGTTTTGCCGCGCAGGGCGTGGTGGAAGGCAGTGGGGTAATGCTGCGCGCCTGGAACCATCCTCAGACGCTGTTGGCGTGGCTGGCGCTATTGCAGTGCGGCGCGCGTGTTCTGCCGATCAACCCGCAGCTTCCGCAGTCGCTTCTGTCCACGCTGCTGCCGGATCTGACGTTACAGTTTGCGCTGGATCGCGAAGGCGACAATCCCTTTGCTTTTTTGACGACGCTGACGATGCGGGAAGAGGCGGGCGATCATGGCGTGGCCTGGCAACCACAGCGTCTGAGTTCAATGACGCTGACGTCCGGCTCTACCGGTTTGCCTAAGGCCGCCGTGCATACCTGCCAGGCGCATCTCGCCAGCGCCGAAGGCGTCCTCTCGCTGATACCCTTCGGCAAAGACGACGACTGGCTGCTTTCCCTGCCGCTGTTTCACGTCTCCGGTCAGGGCATCTTATGGCGCTGGCTGTTTGCCGGCGCGCGGATGACCGTACGGGAAAAACAGCCGCTGGAGCAGATGCTGGCCGGATGCACCCATGCGTCGCTGGTGCCAACGCAACTGTGGCGGTTGCTGATGAACCAGACGCCCGTTTCGCTGAAGGCGGTGCTGCTCGGCGGCGCGGCGATCCCGGTTGCGTTAACGGAGCAGGCGCGCGCGCAGGGCATTCGCTGTTGGTGCGGCTACGGACTGACCGAATTTGCCTCGACGGTATGCGCCAAAGAGGCCAATGGGCAGGCGGACGTCGGGGAGCCGTTACCGGGACGCGAAGTCAACGTTGTTAATGACGAAGTGTGGCTGCGTGCGGCGAGCATGGCGGCAGGTTACTGGCGAAACGGCAGACTGGCGCCGCTGGTTAACGACGAAGGATGGTTTGCTACACGCGATCGCGGTGTGCTGTCTAATAATAAATTAACCCTTCTCGGGCGGCTGGATAATCTCTTTTTTAGCGGTGGCGAAGGGATCCAACCGGAAGAGGTTGAGCGGGTGATTGCCGCCCATCCGCAGGTGCAACAGGTCTTTATTGTTCCCGTGGCGGATGCCGAGTTCGGCCAACGCCCCGTTGCGGTCGTGGAATATGACGCCAGCGAAGCGGTTCCGGACCTTCGCGAATGGGTGAAAGACAAGCTGGCGCGTTTCCAGCAGCCGGTGGGGTGGTTGATCCTGCCGGATACGCTTAAAAACGGCGGCATCAAAATTTCACGCCGGGCGTTGACCGACTGGGTGCGACAGATTTACGCAGATCGATAATGAATACGCGGGGGGAGCAATTTCCCCGAAAAACGTCATTAAACTCTTCGGGAAATAATTATTAAATAGCGGGTAATGCAATATTAGCAGGTGAATATTAATTTAACCTTAAGAAATAAAATAAAGACGAAAAAGGGATTATTCGCCTGAATAACTTTTGCTTTTATTCAGGTTTTAAGGCATTTTCACGACACGAATTTTCGACTGGTATACCGAAAGGTAGACCGTATTTTATTTATTTTTATTGCGTGGAAAGTGACGTGTCAGCTTTTTTCCAGTATTTTTCTCATTCCCGAAAATATGCCGCTATTTTGATCGTCAGTCTGGTTGTTCTGATTGGTGTTAGCGGCAAGGTGGCGTGGAGCAGTAACGGTTTGCCGCGCATCAATACCCCGACGCTCGCCTTGCTGGCAAAGCAGCACCCCGTCATCGTTCTGTTTCGCCATGCTGAGCGCTGCGATCGTTCCGAACATCCCTGTCTGTCAGACAAAACCGGTATTACCGCATACGGCGCGCATCAGGCCAGGGCGCGTGGAGAGACGTTCGCCGCACAAATTAACGATTATTCATTATTTGCCAGTCCTGCCGTACGCACTATTCAGTCGGCGACGTGGTTTTCCGGCGGTAAGAAACTCACCGTGGATAACGCGATGCGTACATGTGGAGGCGGAACGCAACGGGCTATTCTACGCCTCGCCAAACAGTCACAGGGTAAAAATACGGTTATTTTTACGCATAATCATTGTCTGACGTGGCTGGCGGAAAATATGCGCGGCGTTAAATACGATCCGGGATATCTGGACGCTTTAGTGATGCATGCCGATCACGGTAAGCTTTATTTAGATGGTCAACTGATGATTCAATAATAAAAGCTTATCTCATCAGCGTCTCAATGACAGCCATAAAGGCTGTCATGTTCTGTTAAAGTAATCCTTTCAGCCCCAACGTTTTTCGCGTGGCGATATTCAGATCATATTTCGGTAAATCTTCCGGTTTGACCCAGGCGAAGGCCTGAAACTCTTCGTTAATATGCACTTCACGGTTAGCGGCAATGCAGTCAAAGATCAGGTAAATCATGTAGATCTCTTCCTGACTACCGTCCGGATAGGTTTTAGTACGGATATCATCGCTGAACGTCCAGGGGTTAATATCACTCAGTATCAATTCATCTCCGAGCTCTTCGCGGATCTCACGACGCAGGGCGTCTTCAATTAGCTCCCCCGGCTCCACGCCACCGCCTGATAAGGCCCATTGACCCGGAAAAACACCGCGATCGTCGGCCATCTGGCACAACAGGTAACTGCCATTATTCTGTATTAAGGGGCAAACAATAGTCCTTTGACGCACGATAATGTTCCTTAAAGCAGAGGTAAATGTGCCAGCGAAAAGCATATCGCCTGACAACACGAGTAAAAAACGTCTCTTTTCCAGACAAAACCGGGAATTAATGTAAGGAAGATTGAACAATAAAAAATTGATCCTGGGCAAGCCCCTATTGGCTATACGAATTTCGTTACCGCTTCCCCTTACCAGACCGATCTTATTTAGTTACAAAACCCTGAACTAACCATTTTTTAACACCTTGATTCCTGCGTTAATGACAGTACAATCCGGCGGTTTTGGGACGTTTTACGCAATTGCTTGCTGGAAAGGGTAAAAATGAAAAAAAGCGTAATAGTTGGACTGGCTGGAATGCTGTTCGTGTCCGCGACCGTGAATGCGATGAGTATCAGCGGCCAGGCGGGGGAAGATTACACCAATCTCGGTGTTGGATTTGGTACGGAGTCCAGCGGCCTGGCGCTAAGCGGTAACTGGATGCACAACGATGACGACGGCGACGCCGCAGGTCTGGGTCTGGGGTTAAATATTCCTCTTGGACCCATGCTGGCAACGGTCGGCGGTAAAGGCATTTATACCAATCCCAAGGATGGTGAAGAAGGTTACGCGGCGGCGGTCGGCGGCGGGCTGCAGTGGCCGATTGGCGACAGCTTCCGTCTGTTTGGCGAGTACTATTACTCACCGGACTCGCTGTCCAGCGGTATTGACAGCTATGAAGAAGCTAACGCTGGCGCACGCTGGACCCTTCTGCGTCCGCTGAGCATTGAAGCGGGCTATCGCTATCTGAATCTGGCGGGCAAAGACGGCAACCGCGACAACGCAATTGCTGACGGTCCGTATGTTGGGGTTAACGCCAGCTTCTAATCGCTTCGGCGCGGCGTCCTGCCGCGCCTGTTTTTTTCTCCTCCTCCTTCTTCATGCGTTATAGTGTTTGCATCATAAAAGCAGGAGAACACGATGTTACACGTGGAGATGCTATCCACCGGGGATGAAGTGTTGCATGGGCAAATTGTCGACACTAACGCCGCCTGGCTGGCCGATTTTTTCTTTAATCAGGGATTACCCTTAACGCGTCGCAACACGGTGGGCGACAATCTTGACGACCTGGTCGCCGTTTTGCGCGAGCGCAGCCAGCACGCAGATGTTCTGATCGTCAATGGCGGGCTGGGCCCCACCAGCGATGATCTGAGCGCCCTGGCGGCGGCGACGGCAAAGGGAGAGGGGCTGGTGTTACATGAACCCTGGCTTGCTGAAATGGCGCGTTTTTTCCGCGAGCGCGGTCGGGTGATGGCGCCCAGCAACCGCAAACAGGCGGAGCTGCCAGCCAGCGCCGAGTTTATCAACAATCCGGTCGGGACCGCCTGTGGCTTTGCGGTTCAGTTGAATCGCTGCCTGATGTTTTTCACGCCGGGCGTGCCGTCTGAATTTAAGGTGATGATTGAGCACGAGATCCTGCCGCGCCTGCGTGAACGCTTCGCGCTGAGCGAAGCACCGCTGTGTCTGCGTCTGACGACCTTTGGACGTTCGGAAAGCGATCTTGCCCAAAGCCTCGACTCGCTGACGCTGCCGGAAGGTGTGACGCTGGGTTACCGTTCGTCAATGCCGATCATCGAGCTGAAGCTCACTGGCCCATACGCCCAGCGTGAAGCGATGCAAACCCTGTGGCAGGAGGTGAAGCGCGTTGCCGGACAAAGCCTGATCTTTGAAGGCACGGAAGGCCTGCCTGCGCAAATTGCCCGTGAACTGCAGAAAAGGCAGCTTAGCCTGACGCTCAGCGAGCAGTACACCGCAGGGCTGGTGGCGTTGCAGCTTTCAAGGGCGGGCGCGCCGCTTCTGGCCAGTGAAGTGGTGCCTTCTCAGGAAGAAACGCTGGCGCAAACCGCGCACTGGACGAACGAGCGTCGCGGTAACCATTATGCCGGTCTGGCGCTGGCGGTATCCGGCCTGGAAAACGAGCATCTTAATTTTGCCCTGGCCACGCCAGACGGCACCTGGGCGCTACGGGTTCATTTTAGCGTCACACGACATAGCCTGCAGGTGCGTCAGGAAGTCTGCGCGATGATGGCGCTGAATATGCTGCGCCGCTGGCTTAACCATCAGGAGGTCGCGACAGAGCACGGCTGGATTGAGGTGGTCGAGTCGTTTACGCTGTGATCGCGCTGACTCGCTTGTAAAAAGTATCCGGCACACTGCCCGGTTGCGTTACGGCATACCGGGCCTGGGCGATAGCGCTTTTTAAGATGCCCACTGTGGCGTCAGTCGCCATCCGGCAATAAGCCGTCATGCTTGTCCAACCTGCTGTACTTCCGCCGAAAAAATCCGTGCGTTTATTCACATTTTTCCTCATTTTTTTTCCATTCTGCTGGAAGTGAGGCGCGATTTGATGTGCTTCACAAATTTCCCCCCGCGTACCGATCACACTGATTCCAGTATCTCAGACTGGAGTCCAGTATGTTGGAATCAAGTAAAGTGCCGGCGCTTACCCGCGCCATCGACATCCTTAATCTGATCGCGAGGATTGGCCCGTGCAGCGCGGCGACGATCATTGAGACGCTGGGCATTCCCAAGAGCACCGCGTATCTGCTGCTCAACGAACTGAAGCGCCAGCGGTTTATCAGCGTCGACCATCAGGAGAATTTTTGCCTGTGGACCAAACTGGTGGAGCTTTCCGGACATGCGCTTAGCAAAATGGATCTGCGTGAACTAGCACGCCCGCGCCTGACACAGTTGATGGATGAAACCGGCATGCTCTGCCATTTGGGGATCATCGATCACGAGAGTGCTTACTACATCCTGAAAGTGGAATCTTCCTCCACCATCAGCGTTCGCTCCCACGAAGGTAAAAGCCTTTCGCTTTATCGTTCCGGTATCGGCAAATGTCTGCTGGCCTGGCAACCGGCGCCGGTGCGCAAAGCCATCATTGCGCAACTGGTATGGGAAAAGGCGACGCCGACGACCATTACCGATCCGCAACAGCTTAGCGACGAACTGGAGCGCATCCGCCAGCGTGGATGGAGCTTTGACAACGGTGAAGATTACCCGGACGTGCGTTGCGTCGCCGCGCCAGTTTTTAATGCCAACAATGAACCCGCCGCCGCCATTTCGGTGGTCGGCACCCGATTACAAATCAACGATGAGAACCGTGATTATCTGGCCGGGAAGGCGATTGCCTGCGCGAAGGATATTTCACGCCTTCTGGGATGGAAAAGTCCCTTCGATTCACTCGCATCATAAATGGAGAACATCATGACCCTACCTAAAATTAAACATGTTCGCGCCTGGTTTACCGGCGGCGCTACGGCTGAAAAAGGCGCTGGCGGCGGTGACTATCACGATCAGGGGGCCAATCACTGGATTGACGATCACATCGCCACGCCGATGAGTAAATATCGCGAGTACGAACAGTCGCGTCAGTCTTTCGGGATCAACGTACTGGGCACGCTGATTGTGGAAGTCGAAGCCGATAACGGCCAGACAGGCTTTGCCGTCTCCACGGCGGGCGAGATGGGCTGTTTTATCGTTGAAAAGCATCTCAATCGGTTTATCGAAGGGAAATGTGTCAGCGACATCAAACTGATACACGATCAAATGCTTGGCGCGACCATGTACTATTCCGGTTCCGGCGGTCTGGTCATGAACACGATTTCCTGCGTCGATCTGGCGTTGTGGGATCTGTTCGGTAAAGTCGTTGGCCTGCCGGTTTACAAACTGCTTGGCGGCGCAGTGCGGGACGAAATTCAGTTCTATGCCACTGGCGCCCGTCCGGATCTGGCGAAAGGGATGGGCTTTATCGGCGGGAAAATGCCGACCCACTGGGGGCCGCATGACGGCGATGCGGGGATCCGTAAAGACGCGGCAATAGTCGCCGATATGCGCGAGAAATGCGGCCCGGACTTCTGGCTGATGCTCGACTGCTGGATGAGCCAGGACGTGAACTATGCCACCAAACTGGCCCACGCCTGTGCGCCTTACAATCTGAAATGGATTGAAGAGTGTCTGCCGCCGCAGCAGTACGAAGGCTACCGCGAACTGAAGCGCAATGTGCCGGCGGGGATGATGGTCACCAGCGGTGAGCATCACGGCACCCTCCAGTCTTTCCGCACCTTGTCGGAAACCGGCATCGACATTATGCAGCCGGATGTGGGCTGGTGCGGCGGCCTGACCACGCTGGTCGAGATCGCCGCTATCGCCAAAGCGCGCGGACAGCTGGTGGTGCCACACGGTTCCTCGGTCTATTCGCATCACGCGGTCATTACCTTCACGAATACGCCATTCAGCGAATTCCTGATGACCAGTCCGGACTGTTCAACGATGCGCCCGCAGTTTGACCCGATCCTGCTCGATGAGCCGGTGCCGGTGAACGGACGCATTCATAAATCTGTACTGGATAAGCCTGGATTTGGCGTCGAGCTTAACCGCGACTGCAACCTGAAACGCCCTTATAGCCACTAATGACCTGTGCGTTGCCGTTTATCCGGCAACGCCCTCCCTGTTGAGGATCTTGCTATGAGTACCACTTTGCTTGACCGCGTCGTAAAGAAAAACCGCGCGCGTTTGATCCCGTTCATGCTCACGCTGTACGTACTGGCGTTTCTGGATCGTTCGAATATAGGCTTCGCCAAAGAGACCTATCAAATTGATACCGGGCTAAGCAATGAAGCCTATGCGCTGGGGGCGGGGATTTTCTTCGTGGTCTACGCCTTTCTCGGGGTGCCTGCCAACCTGCTGATGCGCAAACTGGGGGCGAGAACCTGGATCGGCACCACCACGCTGCTGTGGGGCTTTCTCTCCGCGGCGATGGCGTGGGCGGATACAGAGGCGAAATTCCTGATTATTCGTACCCTGCTGGGGGCGGCGGAAGCCGGTTTCTTCCCCGGCATGATCTATCTGACCTCGCAGTGGTTCCCGCAGCGCACCCGCGCAAGCATTATGGGGCTGTTCTATATGGGCGCGCCGCTGGCGCTGACGCTGGGGTCGCCGCTTTCCGGCGCGCTGCTGGAAATGCACGGCTTCATGGGGCATCCGGGATGGTTCTGGATGTTCGTTATCGAAGGTTTACTGGCGGTTGGCGCAGGCGTGTTCACGTTTTTCTGGCTGGACGACACGCCGCAACAGGCACGTTTCCTGAGCGCAGAAGAAAAGGCCGCGCTGATAAGCCAACTGGCGAGCGAAGAAGAGAAGAAGGTCACGTCAAAACTCACCGATGCCCTGCGTAACGGACGCGTCTGGCAACTGGCGATCATTTACCTGACGATCCAGGTAGCGGTGTACGGGCTGATCTTCTTTCTGCCGACGCAGGTGGCGGCGTTGTTGGGCACCAAAGTGGGGTTCACCGCGTCGGTGGTCACCGCTATTCCGTGGGTCGCCGCGCTGTTTGGCACCTGGCTCATCCCGCGCTATTCCGACCGCACCGGCGATCGCCGAAATGTCGCCGCGCTGACGCTGTTAGCGGCTGGCATTGGTATTGGGCTTTCCGGGCTGGTTTCTCCGGTGCTGGCGATACTGGCGCTTTGCGTCGCGGCGGTGGGCTTTATTGCGGTACAACCGGTGTTCTGGACCATGCCGACGCAGCTGCTTTCGGGTACGGCGCTGGCGGCGGGGATCGGCTTTGTTAACCTGTTTGGCGCGGTAGGGGGATTTATCGCGCCGATCCTGCGCGTGAAGGCGGAAACGATGTTCGCCAGCGACGCGGCGGGTCTGCTGACTCTGGCCGGGGTCGCCATCATTGGCGCGTTAATCATCTTCACTCTGAGCGTGAACCGTGCCGCGTCGCAACCGGGTGCTGCGCATCAATAATTTTATCCACGTTGTAAGGATCATTATGAACGCATTGTTAGCAAACCCTTTTAAGGAAGGTTTACAAAAAGGGGAAGTGCAAATTGGGCTGTGGCTGAGTTCGACCACGTCTTATATGGCGGAAATTGCCGCGACCTCCGGTTATGACTGGCTGCTGATCGACGGTGAACACGCACCGAATACGGTGCAGGATCTGTATCATCAATTACAGGCTATCGCGCCGTATGCCAGCCAGCCGGTGATCCGGCCGGTTGAGGGAAGCAAAGCGCTGATTAAACAGGTGCTGGATATCGGTGCGCAAACGCTGCTAATCCCGATGGTCGATACCGCCGAACAGGCGCGTCAGGTGGTTGCCGCCACCCGTTACCCACCGCTTGGCGAGCGCGGCGTCGGGGCCAGCGTCGCGCGGGCGGCACGCTGGGGACGTATCGACAACTACATGGCGCAGGCCAACGAATCACTGTGCCTGCTGGTACAGGTCGAAAGCAAAACGGCGCTCGACAATCTCGACGCTATTCTCGATGTGGACGGCATTGACGGCGTGTTTATTGGCCCGGCGGATCTCTCTGCGTCGCTGGGTTATCCGGATAACGCCGGACACCCGGACGTGCAGCGCATCATTCAGGAAAGCATTGCTCGCATACGCGCCGCCGGTAAAGCGGCAGGGTTCCTCGCGGTTGACCCGGCCATGGCGAAAAAATGCCTGCAGTGGGGGGCTAACTTCGTCGCCGTGGGCGTCGATACCATGCTTTATACCGAGGCGCTGGATCGCCGACTGGCGATGTTTAAAGCTGTCGGTTCAGCGACCCCGGTAAAAAGTAGCTACTGAGTAAACGTGCCGGATGGCGACGCTTCGCTTATCCGGCCTGCTTATGGCATCAGTGGTGGCTGGCTATGACCTCATCAACAGAGATACCGGTAATGGTCAGCACCAAATCACGTTCGATCCCTTTCTCGATCATCATTCGCGCAATGCGCAGCGCCTCTTCTCTGGTGCCTTTTTGCTTACCTTCGTGTAATCCTTGCTGCAGGCCTTTTTGCAGCCCCTCCTGCAATCCATGACGGTGGCCTTCCTGCCGCAGTCGTTCTGCAATTGTCATCAGTCTCTCCTTATGATGGGGGGAACGTTCGGCGACCTCGCGGATAAACTCGCTAAAGCGCGTCGCATCGCCGTACTGCACCAGATAATTAAACAGCGTTTGCAGCTGGCTGTCATTAGCAATACCGGTAACTAGCAGCGTCACCAGCCGGTCAACCAGACCCATCAGATCGCGATCCCGGATATGTTTTTGCATAAGCTCAAGCAGGGCAACGCGCTGGTGTTGCATGATTTCATCGTCAGGCACCACCGTTATGTCCACCAGCGGAAAGGCCTCCGTATAGAGCTGCCGTGCCAGCTGCGGATTATCAAATTCGTCCAACCAGTTTAGCGACCAGGGATACGGACTTTGCACGCCGTGGTAAAACAGCATCGGGATCACCAGCGGCAGCGTTTTATGCCCGGCATCCAGATGATGTTGCATGGCGGCGGTGGCATAGCGCATGAGCCGAAAGGCCATATGCGGCACGGCAGTGCTCTGATGTTCAATGACGCAATAGATATAGCCTTCGCCTTCTTTTGTTTTCAGCGACCACACGACGTCAGAATAATATGCGCGGAGATCCTGTTCGATAAACGTGGTGGCTTCCAGCCTGAGCGTTGTTAAATCGCACATTTCGCGCAATGGCGCGGGAAGGTGGATAGTGAGAAAGTCCCGTGCCACTTCAGGACTGGAAATCAGCTTTTTAAACACCGCATCGTGCGGAGTGGATGTGGTTGAATGCGTCATGGTAGTCCGTCACCTTAACATTGTGTTGTCGTGACGTTACAGGCTGATGGCGCGGGTTGCATTAGTTGAATACAGGCTTTGCGCGGCGGGACGAGGGAAAGTTGCTTGCGGTTGCAACGTATACAGTTTTATGGAAAGAATCACGCAAAAATGCCGGATGCAATCCGGCATGGATGTGATGTTCAGGCTCTGCGTTTTGCGCCGTCAGGTAAGTGCGTTAGCCGAGCGCCTGCGCTAACAGCGTTATCGGATGTTCGCAGCGTTTGCTGGTGGACATCTCAATTTGCCATTTACAGGTTTCGCAGTCGGTGACCACGATATCGGCGCCGCTCTCTTCAATCTGCTTAAACAGCGGCGCGCCAATGGACTGCGAGGTGGGGTAGTTCTCTTTCTTAAAGCCATAGGTTCCGGCGATTCCGCAGCACTGAGAGTCCAGCACCGTTAGCTCCAGACCCGGTATCCGGCGCAGCAGTTCAAGGGTATACAGCGTCCAGCCCATTTTTTCCATGTGGCACGGCGTGTGATAAACCACTTTCAGCGGCAGCGTTTTCAACGGCAACGTTTTGCCTTCATCAAGCCTGCGCCACAGCCAGCGGGTCGCCAGTTCGATGTGCTCTCGCAGACCGCGGTTGTCGACATCCAGCACTTCCGGATACTCGTCGCGCAGGGCGAAGGTACAGGTGGAGGAGGTGGCGATAACGGGGATGCCTTTTACCGCAATCGCTTCGCGCAGCGATTCGACGTTCGTCACCGCCTGCTTACGCGCTTTGTCGGTGAAACCGTTGGCGATAAGCGGTACCCCGCAACACTTCTCTTTGCTCAACAACTGAACGCCGGTGCCCATGGCGTTCAGCACCTTAATTAAGTCCTTTCCGAGTTGCGGATGGTTGTAATTGACAAAACAACCATGAAAGAAGGCGACCTGATCCTTATACTGCGTCTGCTGCTGCGCCACGCTGCGATACCAGCGACGGAAGGTGCCAAACGAGTATTTGGGCAGGGTGCGACGATGGTCGATTTTTAGCGCGTAATCAAGCAACTGGCGCACCGGTTTTAGCGATGTTGCGGTATTCACCACCGGGGCGAACGGCGTGGAGACGCTTCCCATCAGATCCGTATGGCTGAGGATGAAATTGCGTAGCGACGGGCGCGAAGTGTCATATTTTGCCCGCGCGCGCTGAATGATATCGCCAATCTTCACATCAGACGGACACGCCACTTCGCAGCGCTTGCAGTTAATGCAATATTTCAGCGCCTCATCGTATAGCGCACCGTCTTTCAGACGCAGACGCTCGCCGTCGGGTCCGGCCTGTTTGGGGCCGGGATAACCGGGATTGACGCGGCTGACCGGACAGGCGGTGGTGCACACTGTGCACTTGATGCAACTTTCAAAACGGGTATCGCTCATTGCTCACCTCCTGCACGTTTTGCGATCTCATGGGCGGCGTGTAAGGCGGTGACGGCGCAGACGCCGCCGCCGCATCCCTGGGTTATCGGGTCGAATCCGCCGAGCACCGAACCAATGGCAAACAGGTTTTCTACCGTTTGCCCGGCCAGCGATGGACGTAACGCTGCGTCGGTGGTGACGCCAAACTGCTGCCAGGGTTGGGCGTCAAAGAAATCTTGTCGGTACCACCCGGCACGGTTGGCCGTTTGCTGAACATCCAGTCCAAGAATCGGTTCGCGAATGCCCTGACGGTCAGCCACCAGCCCACTGCTAAAGAAGCTGCCGCTGGCCAGTACCGCGAAGCGCGGACGGAGTGGAATATCAGCATGATTGCGGGTCCAGATTTCGCTCACCGCGCCGTTTTTGCAGGTCACTTTCTTCACTTCATCGCCTGGCATCCAGATCCCGCCCTGACGTACAAACTGGTGCTGAAGCTGATTATGCAGACGAATGCCCAGCACAGACGGCGGCAGGGTCGGCAGCAGCGTCAGCGGACACGGCAGGCGCGCGTTGAGCCAGCGCCAGAGGCGCTCATCCGCGAGGCCAAAGCAGGCGGGCATCATCACCATCTCGCAGCTTTTCGCCACGGGTAACAGCGCGTCGAACAGCAGCGGCCATTTGTCTTCGTTGTCAAGAAAACGCGCAATGTTCACCGCGCGAAACTCCGTGGCGTTGTCGCGTAGCACGTCCAGTTCGGGCAGGTCGATCTCCGCCGTGTCGACCGTCAAACCGGCCTGCTGCAGAGAGGCGGCGGCAAGATGCGCCTGAAAATCGAGCAGACCGGTGATGCCGACCACGCACAAGTGTTTTGCGGTAAGCGGCCAGACCGGAATTTCCGGCGCGCTAAGCCAGGTCGTCCGCAGCGTGCCCAGCGGGGTGACGCGCTGATGCGATTGCCTTACGTCGCCCTGCATCTGCGCGCCGGATGCCTGCAGCACTGCCTGTGCTTGCTGTGCAAGCTGTAGCACATGTTCTGTTCCCAGTTGTGAATAAGGGTGGGCAGGCGCCTGTTTTTGCAGTGCGTCCAGACCGGCAGCGATATCCGTTACCGGTTGTCCATCCGGTAATGCGCTGAGCAGATCCAGCGAACCGGAGGAGAAGTGCAGCGCGCTCTGCCCGCGGGTGACGATCGCACAGCGCTGGCCATGTTTTTGCAACTGCAAACCGCAGAGAAGTCCGGCCAGACCGCCGCCCATAATGACTGTATCAAATCTCATCGCGCGGCTCCTTTTCCAGACCACATAAGCCTTGGTATACCCAGCGGGTGAATTCGCTTTCGCGCAGCGCGTCGCCCCAGGCGATAGGCTGCACGCCTTTCCAGCGTTCATTTAAGAAATCAGAGAGTTGGCTGATGGATTGTGTGGCGGTAGTGATATTAAAACGTTGCAGCAATCCGGCGGCACGGCAGGCGCACAGTTCACCCTGGCAGGTGCCCATGCCTACGCGGGTACGGCGGCGCAGGTCAAGCAGGCTGTTCACGTTTAAATTTTCCACCGCGTACTGGACTTCGCCAGCGGTGACGGCTTCACATTCGCAAACCACGCTGCGATGCTGACGTCCCTGGCTTAACCACGCCGGCGTGCGATCGCCGTGGCGATAAACGGCGGAGCCGCGCAGCGGCGCGGGCAGGGAGATCACGCGCTTAAGGGTGGTTTCTGTCGGTTCGTGCGAACCAGGCAGCGGCGTGTCGGCGGTCATGCAGGGGCGAGTATTACCCAGTTTGCGACAGACCGCATCGGTGGCCCACTCCGCCATCAGGCGGTAGGTCATCAGTTTGCCGCCGGTAATGGTGATAAATCCGTCCAGACCATCGCGTTCCGCATGGTCGAACAGCACAATACCGCGGCTGACGTTGCGTCCGCTCGGATCGTCGTCGCTGGCGACCAGCGGCCTTACTCCGGAGTATGCGCGCAGGATACGGGTCTTCGCCATCACGGGCGCCAGTTTTTCCCCTTCACGCAGCAGAATATCCACTTCCTCGGCGGTGACGCGGTTGCTGTCGATATCGTTGTAATCAATGTGGGTTGAGGTGGTGCCAATGAGTGAAATGGTGTCGCCCGGCACCAGAATATCGGCATCGGACGGCTTACGGCAGCGGTTTATCACATGCTGATTAATACGGTGATCCAGAATCAGCAGCGATCCTTTCGCCGGGAACATGCGGATGCTCAGGTCGGCGTATTCCGCGATTCGTTGCCCCCAGATCCCGGCGGCATTGACCACCACTGGCGCATGCAGCGTTTGCGTTTCGCCAGTCAGCGCATTGCGTACATGCACGCCGCTGACCGTTGCCCCTTCGCGGATCAGGCCGGTCACTTCATGAGCGGTCAGAATCACTGCGCCATGCTCCTTCGCATCAAGCATATTCGCCGCCGTGAGGCGGAACGGATCGACCGTGCCGTCAGGGACTTTTACCGCGCCAGTCAGTCGTGGATTGACTGAGGGTTCAATTATGCGCGCCTGCTGCGGATCGATCGCCTCTGCGCGGATCCCGGCCTCTTCGCAGGCGCGAATAAACGTGGCCTGGAATGCGAGGTCGTCTTCGGGCAGGGTAATAAACAGACCGTCCGTCGGTTCAACGCAGTGACGGGCGATACGTTTTAAAATCTGGTTTTCGCTGATGCACTCGCGGGCGGACTCTGCGTCAGTGACCGCATAGCGCGCGCCGCTGTGCAGCAGACCGTGGTTGCGCCCGGTCGCGCCGGTGGCGATGTCGTGGCGTTCAACTAACATAACGCGCAGGCCGCGTAGCGCGCAGTCACGGGCAATACCGGCCCCCGTGGCGCCTCCACCAATGATAATCACGTCAGCAGTTTGCGAGTCGCGAGTTTTCATTGTTTTCCCTCACAGTTCGTTTTTTATCATTTAGCCACATAAAACGCATGGTTTGTTTGATTTCGCGCATATTCGCTCATGATTCGAAAATGAAACGTGATTTCGTGCGCCTTTCTGAACATTTGTCATAAAACTGTAACAATATGTGCTGTAATTCACATTAACCGCATGTATCTTTACTTAACATCGCGGCCACACTGGAAGCAGCGGGGTTGTTTGTACGAACTGCGGTGTTGACCACTTATAAAGAGACGGGCCACGGAGGCTACATTATGTTGAGTATTTTTAAACCAGCCGCGCATAAAGCGCGCTTGCCGCAAGCGGAGATTGATCCGACCTATCGTCGGCTCCGTTGGCAGATTTTCCTGGGGATATTCTTTGGCTATGCCGCGTATTACCTGGTGCGCAAGAACTTCGCGCTGGCCATGCCGTATCTGGTGGAGCAAGGGTTTTCGCGCGGCGATCTCGGTTTTGCGCTGTCAGGGATTTCCATCGCTTACGGATTTTCGAAATTCATCATGGGGTCGGTGTCCGACCGCTCGAATCCGCGCGTTTTCCTTCCCGCCGGTCTGATTCTCGCGGCGGCGGTTATGCTGTTCATGGGTTTTGTGCCGTGGGCGACATCGAGCATTGCCATTATGTTTGTCCTGTTGTTCCTGTGTGGCTGGTTCCAGGGGATGGGGTGGCCGCCGTGTGGTCGTACTATGGTGCACTGGTGGTCGCAGAAAGAGCGCGGCGGTATCGTGTCGGTATGGAACTGCGCGCATAACGTCGGCGGCGGGATCCCTCCACTGCTGTTCCTGCTTGGTATGGCATGGTTTAACGACTGGAAAGCCGCGCTGTATATGCCTGCGTTTGGCGCAATCATCGTTGCGCTCTTTGCTTTCGCCATGATGCGCGACACGCCGCAGTCCTGCGGCCTGCCGCCGATCGAAGAGTACAAAAACGATTATCCGGACGACTACAACGAAAAAGCGGAAGAAGAGCTGACCGCGAAGCAGATTTTCATGCAGTACGTGTTGCCGAACAAACTGTTGTGGTACATCGCTATCGCTAACGTCTTTGTTTATCTGCTGCGCTACGGCATCCTCGACTGGTCGCCGACCTATCTGAAGGAAGTGAAGCATTTTGCGCTGGATAAATCGTCCTGGGCTTATTTCTTGTATGAATATGCAGGCATTCCGGGCACCCTGCTGTGCGGTTGGATGTCGGATAAAGTGTTCCGCGGCAACCGTGGCGCCACCGGCGTATTCTTTATGACCCTGGTGACCATTGCGACCATCGTCTACTGGATGAACCCGGCGGGCAACCCGACTGTCGACATGATTTGCATGATCGTCATCGGCTTCCTGATTTACGGTCCGGTTATGTTGATTGGTCTGCATGCGCTGGAACTGGCGCCGAAAAAAGCGGCAGGGACTGCGGCAGGCTTTACCGGTCTGTTTGGCTACCTCGGCGGTTCTGTGGCGGCGAGCGCGATAGTGGGTTACACCGTTGACTTCTTCGGCTGGGACGGCGGCTTCATGGTGATGATTGGCGGCAGCATTCTGGCGGTGATCCTGCTGGTTATCGTCATGTTCGGCGAGAAACGCCATCACCAGGAGATGATGCTGAAACGCAACGGAGGCTAATGTAATGAAAACGACGTTTAAGAACCTGAGCCTGGCGCTGATGATGAGCGGGATGGTGCTGGGAAGCAGCGCGCTGGCTGCCAGCGATAACGACAAAGTGGTGATTGCGCACCGCGGCGCAAGCGGCTATCTGCCGGAGCATACGCTGCCTGCGAAGGCGATGGCCTACGCCCAGGGAGCGGATTACCTGGAGCAGGATCTGGTGATGACGAAGGACGACCGGCTGGTCGTCCTCCATGACCACTATCTTGATCGCGTCACTGATGTCGCTGAGCGCTTCCCGGATCGCGCCCGGAAAGACGGACGCTATTACGCTATCGACTTCACCCTTGAGGAGATCAAATCCCTGAAGTTTACCGAAGGGTTCGACCTGGAAAACGGCAAGAAGGTGCAAACCTATCCGGGCCGTTTCCCGATGGGAAAATCGGATTTCCGCGTGCATACTTTTGAAGAAGAGATCGAGTTTGTGCAGGGGCTGAATCACTCTACCGGCAAGAACATCGGCATCTATCCGGAAATTAAAGCGCCGTGGTTCCACCATCAGGAAGGAAAGGACATTGCGGCAACCACGCTGGACGTGCTGAAAAAGTACGGCTACAGCGACAAGCAGGATAAGGTTTATCTGCAAAGTTTTGACGTCGCGGAACTCAAGCGCATCAAAAACGAGCTGGAGCCAAAGATGGGGATGGATCTCAACCTGGTGCAGCTCATTGCGTATACCGACTGGAATGAGACTCAGGAAAAACAGCCGGACGGAAAATGGGTGAACTACAGCTATGACTGGATGTTCAAGCCCGGGGCGATGAAGCAGATTGCCGAATACGCCGATGGCATTGGCCCTGACTATCATATGCTGATTGATGAGACGTCGAAAAAAGACAACATCATCCTGACTGACATGGTGAAAGACGCGCACCAGAATAAGATGACGGTTCATCCTTATACGGTACGCGCGGATCAACTGCCGGACTACGCCGCGAATGTCGACCAGCTTTATGACATTCTTTACAACCAGGCGGGTGTTGACGGGCTGTTTACTGATTTCCCCGATAAAGCGGTAGTGTTCCTGCGTAAAGAGTAAACCGCGCCGTATCAACCTTACTACTGCACCCAAAAGCGGTTTTTCGCGCACCCGGGTGCAGTTTTTATTTATACCCTCCTGGCCGCGCAGCCGAGCGTGAAGTCCGCAACCGAACATCACCTTCTCAAGTATTTCTTATGTAAGCGATCTATATTTCCTGTCTAAATCGTTTTCCACGTGACTATAACGGATGGTGAAAGATGGTGCAGGACGTTCTACAGTCAACCTTTTATGACTGGTGGGCCACGGAAGGGGATTGGGTGGAAGAACCTAACTCCCGACGCAAAGGCATGAGCGGAGTACAGTGTATTGAGCGGGACGGAACCCGGCTGTACGTGAAGCGGATGACGCAACATCTATTTTACTCGCTGCGTTATCCGTGGGGGCGCCCGACGATTGTGCGTGAAATCGCAGTGATCAAAGAACTGGCGCGAGCTGGCGTTATCGTACCGAAAATCGTATATGGCGACGCGATGAAAGTTAACGGCGAGTGGCGCGCGTTACTTGTTACTGAGGACATGAGCGGCTTTGTCAGCATTGCCGACTGGTATCACCAGCACGCGCTAACGCCCTATCCTGATGATCTGCGGCAGGACATGCTCAAAGCCGTGGCGCTGGCCTTCAAAAAGATGCATGCCGTGAACCGTCAGCACGGTTGTTGCTATGTACGTCACATCTACGTAAAAACGGAAGGTGAAGTGGAAGCCGGATTTCTCGATCTGGAAAAAAGCCGTCGCCGCTTTCGTCGGCGTAAAGCCGCGCAGCACGACTTTTCCCAGTTAGAGAAAAACCTGCATCCGATTCCGCAAGCGGACTGGGAGGCGGTTAAAGCGTATTATGCCGCGCTGTAATACGCGTTACATCTCAATCTCAATATCGCCTTTTGCCCTGCAACAGCAGGGTAAAATTTCGTCAGGCTGCACAAAGGCCAGCGGTTCGGTGAGCCAGTCAACCTGACCGGCGACCAGACGGATGCGACACGAGCCGCAGTAGCCTTCGCGGCACTGATATTCCACTTCCACGTTATGCGATTCAAGCGCGGCGAGCAGGGAAGGGTGCTCATCCTGGCACAGCAACTGTGTGCCAGTGATGCGCAGCGTAACGCGTCCCATCAGAGCTGGAAATTGCTCAGATCGTCGGTATCGACTTCAGAGTCGATCTGACCGACCAGGTAAGAACTGACTTCCACTTCCTGCGGCGCGACCTGCACGTTGTCCGACACCAGCCAGGTGTTGATCCACGGGATCGGGTTGGAGCGCGTCTGGAAGGGGAGATCAAGGCCAACCGCCTGCATGCGGATGTTGGTGATATATTCCACGTACTGGCAAAGAATGTCTTTGTTCAGACCGATCATTGAGCCGTCGCGGAACAGATAATCTGCCCACTCTTTTTCCTGCTGCGCCGCCTGGACAAACAGGTCATAGCACTCTTGCTTGCACTCTTCGGCAATCTCCGCCATTTCCGGATCGTCGCTGCCGGAACGCAGCAGGTTCAGCATGTGCTGAGTGCCGGTCAGGTGCAGCGCTTCGTCGCGGGCAATCAGGCGAATGATTTTGGCGTTGCCTTCCATCAGTTCGCGCTCGGCGAAGGCGAACGAGCAGGCAAAGCTGACGTAGAAGCGAATGGCTTCCAGCGCGTTAACGCTCATCAGGCACAGGTACAGCTTTTTCTTCAGTTCACGCAGGTTCACGGTGACGGTTTTGCCATTTACCGTGTGCGTGCCTTCGCCCAGCAGATGCCAGTAGCTGGTCATCTCAATCAGTTCGTCATAATAGCTGGCGATGCCTTCAGCGCGTTTCTGAATTTGCTCGTTGGTCACGATATCATCAAACACCACCGCCGGATCGTTGACGATATTACGAATGATATGGGTGTAAGAGCGGGAGTGAATTGTTTCTGAAAACGCCCAGGTTTCGACCCAGGTCTCCAGCTCCGGAATGGAGATCAGCGGCAGCAGCGCCACGTTCGGGCTGCGTCCCTGAATGGAGTCCAGTAGCGTCTGATACTTCAGATTGCTGATAAAAATGTGTTTTTCATGCTCCGGCAGCGCCTGGTAGTCGATGCGGTCGCGGGAAACGTCCACTTCTTCCGGACGCCAGAAGAAGGAGAGCTGTTTTTCAATCAGCTTTTCGAAGATGTCATATTTTTGCTGATCGTAACGCGCAACGTTCACCGGCTGGCCGAAAAACATCGGTTCCAGCAACTGGTCATTTTTCGTCTGTGAAAAAGTGGTGTATGCCATTGAAGTGAGTCCTTTGTGGGATGAGCGCCGGATAGGGGCAAGCACCGTATCCGGCCTACAAACCGTGCAATCGTAGGCCGGGTAAGCGTAGCGCCACCCGGCATCTTTCATCAGATCTTACATGCGCCGCTTTCGCAGCCATCGTCCTGAATGGATGGCACCAGATCGTCCTGGGCATCTTCCGCACCATCGCGGGTGTTCTGATAATACAGCGTCTTGACGCCGAATTTATAGGCGGTGAGCAGGTCTTTCAGCAACTGCTGCATCGGCACTTTTCCTGACGGGAAGCGTGTCGGGTCATAGTTGGTGTTAGCCGAAATCGACTGATCGATAAATTTCTGCATGATGCCAACTAACTGCAGATACCCATCGTTACCCGGCATTTCCCACAGCAGTTCGTAGGCCTTGCCCAGATGCTCATAGTCCGGTACCACCTGACGCAGAATGCCGTCCTTCGACGCTTTAATGCTGACGTAACCGCGCGGCGGCTCAATACCGTTGGTCGCGTTCGAGATCTGCGAAGAGGTCTCGGACGGCATCAGCGCAGAGAGCGTGGAGTTACGCAGGCCGTGGGTCTTGATGGATTCACGCAACGCTTCCCAGTCGTGATGCAGCGGCTCGTTGGCAATCGCGTCGAGATCTTTCTTATAAGTATCGATCGGCAGAATGCCCTGCGCATAGGTGGTCTCGTTAAACCACGGGCAGGCGCCTTGCTCGATCGCCAGTTCGTTAGAGGCTTTCAGCAGATAGTACTGGATCGCTTCAAACGTTTTGTGCGTCAGGTTGTTGGCGCTGCCGTCGGAGTAGCGAACGCCGTGTTTCGCCAGATAGTAGGCGAAGTTAATGACGCCGATACCCAGCGTACGGCGACCCATGGCGCCACGTTTCGCGGCCGGGATAGGGTAGTCCTGGTAATCCAGCAGCGCGTCGAGGGCGCGAACCGCCAGCACCGCCAGCTCTTCCAGTTCGTCAAGGCTGTTGATCGCGCCGAGGTTAAACGCAGACAGCGTACACAGCGCGATTTCGCCGTTTTCGTCGTTAACGTCCATCAGCGGCTTGGTCGGCAGGGCGATTTCCAGGCACAGGTTGGACTGACGTACCGGCGCGACCTGCGGGTCGAACGGGCTATGGGTGTTGCAATGGTCAACGTTCTGAATGTAGATACGGCCCGTGGACGCACGTTCCTGCATCATCAGAGAGAACAGATCTACCGCTTTTACGCGCTGTTTACGGATACTGTCGTCTTTTTCGTATTTGGTATACAGACGTTCGAACTCATCCTGATCGGCGAAGAACGCGTCATACAGGCCCGGGACGTCAGACGGGCTGAACAGGGTGATGTCTTCCCCTTTCAGCAGGCGGGTGTACATCAGTTTGTTGATCTGTACGCCATAGTCCATGTGACGCACGCGGTTGCCTTCCACGCCGCGGTTGTTTTTCAGCACCAGCAGGCTTTCGACTTCCAGATGCCACATCGGGTAGAACAAGGTTGCTGCGCCGCCGCGCACGCCGCCCTGCGAGCAGGATTTCACCGCCGTCTGGAAGTGTTTGTAGAACGGGATGCAGCCGGTGTGGAACGCTTCGCCGCCGCGAATCGGGCTGCCCAGCGCGCGGATGCGACCGGCGTTGATGCCGATACCGGCGCGCTGGGAGACGTATTTCACAATGGCGCTGGAGGTCGCGTTAATCGAGTCCAGGCTGTCGCCGCACTCGATCAGCACGCAAGAGCTGAACTGGCGCGTCGGGGTGCGCACGCCGGACATAATTGGCGTCGGCAGGGAAATCTTGAACGTAGAAACGGCATCGTAAAAACGCTTAACGTAATCGAGACGGGTTTCACGCGGATAGTTCGAGAACAGGCAGGCGGCCACCAGAATATACAGGAACTGGGCGCTCTCGTAGATCTCGCCGGTGACGCGGTTCTGCACCAGGTATTTGCCTTCCAACTGTTTCACGGCAGCATAGGAGAAGGTCATATCGCGATCGTGCACGATGAACGAATCCATCTGCTTGAACTCTTCTTCCGTGTAGTCTTCCAGCAGATGATTGTCGTATTTGCCCATCTCAACCATTTTTACCACATGGTCGTACAGCGCGGGCGGCTCGAACTCGCCGTAGGCTTTTTTACGCAGATGGAAAATCGCCAGGCGAGCGGCCAGGTACTGGTAGTCCGGCGCGTCGCGGGAGATCAGATCGGCGGCGGCTTTGATGATCGTTTCATGGATATCGGATGTCTTGATACCGTCATAAAACTGGATGTGGGAGCGCAGTTCGACCTGAGAAATCGAGACGTTGTTCAGTCCTTCTGCCGCCCAATCCAGAACCCGATGGATTTTGTCGAGATTGATGCGCTCTGTACTACCATCACGCTTTGTCACCAGCAGACTCTGATTCATGTGGTTTTTACCTGTCCGTGAAAGAAAAAATATCCCCCGCATTATCCACAGCGCCACCTTGTGACTAACTCTGTGGATAAATACTATATGTAGGGGGTGGGTGTTAAAGTAAACGCTATATGGTGAGTATTCTAGTAGGGAATCTTTTCAGTACAAGAGTTGATTTTAAGGTTAAATTGAGGTTGCAAAAGGGTAAGAAAGGCTAAGTGCGCGTCTTATAAGGCCTGGCGGGGATGTCAATAATTCATAAAAAAAATAGATAATTTGATCGAGTGCTGATTTCTTCAACGAAGGTGAAGAAAGTTCTTATGACCTGGCACAATTTTTTCAGATTTTTATTTTTTCCGCAGGCCGGACAGGACGCCGTAGCGTCTCATCCGGCGACGGGATTACTCAGCTTTAGCCGTGGTGTGCACCATGTAGTTGACGTCAACGCCTGGGCCCAGCTTGAAGCTGTTGGTGAGCGGGTTATAGTGCAGGCCGGTGATATGGCGTTCTTTCAGTGCCGTCTCGTCCACCCAGCCTAACAGCTCGGCGGGCTTGATAAATTTTTTCACATCATGCGTGCCCTTGGGCACCATTCGCAGAATGTATTCTGCGCCGACGACCGCCATCAGCCAGGATTTACCGTTACGGTTAATCGTCGAGAAAAAGACTTCGCCGCCGGGTTTGACTAACTGTGCGCAGGCGCGAACCACCGACTGCGGATCCGGGACATGCTCCAGCATCTCCATGCAGGTCACCACATCATACTGTCCGGCATGCTTCGCCGCGTGTTCCTCCACGGTTTCCTGCACGTAATCGACGTGAATACCGCTTTCCAGCGCATGCAGTTTTGCCACCTGCAGCGGCTCGAAGCCCATATCCAGCCCGGTAACGCTGGCGCCTTCGCGGGCCATACTTTCAGCCAGAATGCCGCCGCCGCAGCCGACGTCGAGCACCTTTTTCCCAAACAGACCCCCGGAACGCTCCGCGATGTAACCGAGGCGCAGCGGGTTAATGCGGTGCAGCGGCTTAAATTCGCCTTCCAGATCCCACCAGCGCGACGCGACTGCTTCAAATTTGGCAATTTCTTCGTGGTCAACGTTCTGGTTTACCGGCTGTTTTTCGGCATTCATCGGGGTTATTACTCCTTGTTTGGCATGACGAATGAGTATATCAGGCATTCACGCTGAATAAAGCGCAGATCCCGGTCATACAGCAGGTCGCGGCCAGCTTAAGTATTTAGGGGATAGGTTTACCTCAATCAGCGCGGTTGTGTTATAATTTGCGACCTTTGAATCCGGGATACAGTAGAGGGATAGCGGTTAGATGAGCGACCTTGCGAGAGAAATTACACCGGTCAACATTGAGGAGGAGCTGAAAAGCTCTTATCTGGATTACGCGATGTCGGTCATTGTTGGCCGTGCGCTGCCGGATGTCCGAGATGGCCTGAAGCCGGTACACCGTCGCGTACTTTACGCCATGAACGTATTGGGCAATGACTGGAATAAAGCCTATAAAAAATCTGCCCGTGTCGTTGGTGACGTAATCGGTAAATACCATCCTCACGGCGATTCCGCGGTGTATGACACCATTGTTCGTATGGCGCAGCCGTTTTCGCTGCGCTATATGCTGGTGGATGGCCAGGGTAACTTCGGTTCTATCGACGGCGACTCTGCTGCGGCGATGCGTTATACGGAAATCCGTCTGGCGAAGATTGCCCATGAACTGATGGCCGATCTGGAAAAAGAGACGGTAGATTTCGTTGATAACTATGACGGCACGGAGAAAATCCCTGACGTTATGCCAACGAAGATCCCGAACCTGCTGGTAAACGGTTCGTCCGGTATCGCGGTAGGTATGGCGACCAACATCCCGCCGCACAACCTGACGGAAGTGATCAACGGTTGCCTGGCCTATATCGACGATGAAGACATCAGCATTGAAGGGCTGATGGAACACATCCCGGGTCCGGACTTCCCGACTGCGGCGATCATTAATGGTCGTCGCGGCATTGAAGAAGCCTACCGTACCGGTCGCGGCAAAGTGTACATTCGCGCGCGCGCCGAAGTGGAAGCGGACGCGAAAACCGGTCGCGAAACCATTATCGTTCATGAAATCCCGTACCAGGTGAACAAAGCGCGCCTGATCGAGAAAATCGCTGAGCTGGTAAAAGATAAGCGCGTTGAAGGCATCAGCGCACTGCGTGACGAGTCCGATAAAGACGGTATGCGCATTGTGATTGAAGTGAAACGCGATGCGGTTGGGGAAGTGGTTCTGAACAACCTCTATTCCCAGACGCAGCTGCAGGTCTCCTTCGGTATTAACATGGTGGCGTTGCACCACGGCCAGCCGAAGATCATGAACCTGAAAGATATCATTTCCGCGTTCGTGCGCCATCGCCGTGAAGTGGTGACTCGCCGTACCATTTTCGAACTGCGTAAAGCCCGCGATCGCGCGCATATCCTTGAAGCGTTGGCGATTGCGCTGGCGAACATCGATCCGATCATTGAACTGATCCGCCGCGCGCCGACCCCGGCAGAAGCGAAAGCCGCGCTGATCGCGCGTCCGTGGGATCTGGGCAACGTGGCGGCGATGCTGGAGCGTGCGGGCGATGACGCTGCGCGTCCGGAATGGCTGGAACCGGAATTCGGTGTGCGTGATGGTCAGTACTATCTGACTGAACAGCAGGCTCAGGCGATTCTGGATCTGCGCTTGCAGAAGCTGACCGGTCTTGAGCATGAAAAACTGCTCGATGAGTACAAAGAGCTGCTGGAGCAGATCGCTGAACTGCTGCATATTCTGGGCAGCGCCGATCGTCTGATGGAAGTGATCCGCGAGGAGCTGGAGCTGATCCGCGATCAGTTCGGCGATGCGCGTCGCACCGAAATCACCGCCAACAGCGCGGACATCAACATCGAAGACCTGATCAACCAGGAAGACGTTGTGGTGACTCTGTCGCACCAGGGTTACGTGAAGTATCAGCCGTTGACCGACTACGAAGCCCAGCGCCGTGGCGGAAAAGGCAAATCAGCGGCACGCATTAAAGAAGAAGACTTTATCGACCGCCTGCTGGTGGCCAACACCCACGACACCATCCTCTGCTTCTCCAGCCGTGGACGCCTGTACTGGATGAAAGTTTACCAGTTGCCGGAAGCGAGTCGCGGCGCGCGTGGTCGTCCGATCGTTAACCTGCTGCCGTTAGAAGCTGATGAACGTATCACCGCTATCCTGCCGGTACGCGAGTACGAAGAGGGCGTGAACGTCTTTATGGCGACCGCCAGCGGTACGGTGAAGAAAACCGCGCTGACCGAGTTCAGCCGCCCGCGTTCCGCCGGTATCATTGCGGTGAACCTGAACGAGGGCGACGAGCTGATTGGCGTCGATCTGACCTCTGGCTCCGATGAAGTCATGCTGTTCTCTGCCGCCGGTAAAGTGGTGCGCTTTAAAGAGGACGCCGTCCGTGCGATGGGCCGTACCGCGACCGGCGTGCGCGGCATCAAGCTGGCGGGCGAAGACAAGGTGGTTTCGCTGATTATTCCTCGTGGCGAAGGCGCGATCCTGACCGTGACGCAAAACGGTTACGGTAAGCGTACCGCGGCGGACGAATATCCGACCAAGTCACGTGCGACACAGGGTGTTATCTCTATCAAAGTGACCGAGCGCAACGGTTCCGTTGTTGGCGCGGTGCAGGTAGACGATTGTGACCAGATCATGATGATTACCGATGCCGGTACGCTGGTGCGTACCCGCGTGTCGGAAATCAGCGTGGTGGGTCGTAACACCCAGGGCGTGATCCTCATCCGTACTGCGGAAGATGAAAACGTCGTGGGCCTGCAGCGTGTTGCTGAACCGGTGGATGACGAAGAGCTGGATTCTATCGACGGCAGCGTCGCGGAAGGGGATGATGACATCGCTCCGGAAGCGGAAACCGACGACGATGCGGCGGATGACGCAGACGAGTAATTGACTCACCGCTGAGTGCGAAGGGCCGGATATTCTCCGGCCCTTTTTATTTAGTTCATCCTTTCCACGATCATGGCAATTCCCTGCCCGCCGCCAATACACAGCGTCGCCAGTCCCAGCGTTTTATCTCTCGCTGAAAGCGCGTGCAGTAACGTCACCAGGATACGTGCGCCGCTGGCGCCGATAGGATGGCCCAGCGCAATCGCGCCGCCGTTGACGTTGACTTTTTGCGGATCAAACCCCAGCGTTTTACCGACCGCTAAAAATTGCGCGGCAAAGGCTTCATTCGCTTCAATCAAGTCAATATCTGACAGCGCTAGTCCACATTGCTGTAACGCTTTTTGGGTGGCGGGAACGGGGCCCATCCCCATTAACGCGGGGGCGACGCCGCCGCTGGCATAGGCTTTGATCCGCGCCAGCGGCTTAATCCCTGCCGCCAGCGCCGCCGATTCGTCCATGACGATAAGCGCCGCCGCGCCGTCGTTGATCCCAGAAGCATTACCGGCCGTTACCGTACCCGCCTTGTCAAAGGCGGGACGCAGCGCGGCCAGACCATCCGCCGTACAGTCCGCTTTAGGAAACTCGTCGCGTTCCACCACCGCCGTTTTCTTACGCGACGTGACGCTAACAGGGACGATTTCAGCCTCGAACGCGCCGGCGTTAATCGCGGCAACCGCCTTCTGCTGAGAGAACAGCGCCAGTTCGTCCTGCATTTCGCGGCTGATGCCATATTCGCTGGCCACGTTTTCCGCCGTAATTCCCATGTGATAGCCGTGCGTGGCGCAAAGTAAGCCATCGCGCAGGATCACGTCAGAAAGCTGGCCGTCGCCGAGGCGATAACCCCAGCGGGCCTTTGCATCCAGGAGATACGGCGCCTGGCTCATGTTTTCCATTCCCCCTGCGATAATCGCCTGAGCCTGCCCGGCCTGAATCGCCTGAGCAGCAAGCGCGACGCTCTTTAGGCCTGAGCCGCAAACCTTGTTGACGGTAAAGCCGCAAACCGTTTCATTTAGCCCCGCTTTTAGCAGCGCCTGACGGGCCGGGTTTTGCCCGAGACCAGCCTGCAACACGTTCCCCATAATCACTTCATCCACGCGAGTAGGATCAAGCTGTGCGCGTTCCAGGGCTGCTTTAATGACTGTCGCCCCCAGTTCGATTGCGCTGGTAGTGGCCAGCGCGCCATTGAAGCTGCCGATAGCGGTACGTGCTGCGCTGACGATGACACAATTTTTCATCTTCTGTTCCTTAAACGTGAGGGTTGCCGTCAGAACAACGTCAAACCAATAACAAAAATGATTCCGGAGAACAGCAGGGCGGTGATGCAGTAACCCATGATGTCGCGGACCCCAAGCCCGGCGATAGCCAGAGCGGGCAGCGCCCAGAACGGTTGCGCCATGTTCATCCACTGCTCGCCATAGGCGATAGCCATGACCGATTTACCGAGGTCGGCTCCCAGTGCTTGTGCGGCGGGTATGACAAACGGCCCCTGGATCACCCAGTGACCGCCCCCTGACGGCACCGCGAAGTTGATCAGTGCAGAGCTAAAAAAGGTCATGATCGGGAACGTGTCTTTGTTGGCGACGTTGATGAAAAACTCAGTGATCAATCCACCGAGTCCGGAGTGTTCCATCATCAACTGGATCCCCGCATAAAACGGGAACTGCACCAGAATCCCGGCGGTGCTGCGCGCTGCGGCGCTAATGGCGCGCATGTAGGCCATCGGTGTTTTATGCAGTAGCAGACCGGCAATCATAAACATGAGATTGACGGTGTTAATGGTGATGTTGAACCCTTTCTCGGCAAAGTAGATCCCAAGATAGGCGATACCCAGCGCACCGATGATCAGCGCCAGAATCCGGCTCTCTTCCAGCTTTTCTGACGGTGGCGCATCTGCCGGCAGGGTCTTCTGGAAATCAGGCTCTTCCATCAGCAGTTTTGGGTCAACGCTGACCACATCAGAGGGTTTCGGCGTCATCATGCGAGTAATAAAAGGCATGACCACAATGAGACCAAGCGTAATGAAGATGTTGAAGCCGGTGAACAAGGTGTCGCTGACCGGGATTAACCCGGCAATATGTTCGACCGGATTGCCTGGTGTCGCCGCCAGCAGGGGCATCGAACCGGAGAAACCGCCTCCCCAGGTCAGAAACCCAATATAGGCGCAGGCGATCAGCAGCGGATAGTCAGAGCCGGGTACGCGACGGGCCACTTCCCTGGCAAACATGGCGCCTACCACCAGGCCGAAGCCCCAGTTGATCACGCAGGCGACAGAGCCAAAAAAGGTGACCAGCATAACGCCCTGAGCGGGCGTTTTAGCCGCGGACGCGGCGGTCCTCAGCAGCTTTTTCACCGGACCCGAGCTGGCCAGCGCGTGGCCTGTGACGATAATCAGCGCCATCTGCATGCCGAACGCCAGCAGATTCCAGAAACCGTCACCCCAAAAGCGCACCATGGCGACCGGCGTTTGCGGCGTAAGCCACAGCGCGATGCCGAACGTTAACAGTGTCAGCAGCATGGCAAAAATCAGCGGGTCGGGAAGCCAGCGACTGACGAAGCGCGTCATAAAACGCGAGATACGGCCAATCATGCATCACCTCGCTGGATCAACAAGTCGGCGGCCACGTCAAAGTGCGCTTCGGTTTTCGATCTCAGCGTTTGCAGGTCGCAGTCTTCAGCGATTTCACACAACCACATTTTGCCATCGGTAAAACGGAATACCGCCAGTTCGGTGACCAGCATATGTACCGCATGTTGTGCGGTAAGCGGCATCGTGCAGTGGCGGAGAATTTTCGCCGATCCGTCTTTCGCGCAATGTTCCATTGCAATAATGACTTTACGCGCGCCAGTGACCAGGTCCATCGCGCCTCCCATGCCGGGCACCATTTTGCCCGGCACCACCCAGTTCGCGAGGTTGGCCTGCTCGTCAACCTGAAGGCCGCCTAGTACGCAGGCATCCACATGCCCGCCGCGAATTAGCGCGAATGACATTGCGCTGTCGAACATCGCCGCCCCGGGTAAAATTCCGCAAGGTTGGCCTCCGGCATTCACCAGGTCCGGATGCGCGGTTGTCACCGGCCCGAGTCCGAGAAATCCATTTTCCGATTGCAGGGTGATATGAATATCTGCAGGCAAGTAATTGGCGACCATCGTTGGCAGGCCTATACCTAAGTTCACAATGTCGCCATCACGAAGTTCGTGCGCCACACGGCGCGCAATACGTTGTTTCGCATCCATTATTTGCTCTCCTGTGGCATGACGATATAGTCAATGACGGCGCCGGGCGTAACGATGTGGTCCGGCAGCAGATCGCCTGTCGCAACCAGTTCGTCGGGTTCCACCAACGTGATGTCAGCGGCAAGGGCGATCAGCGGGTTAAAATTCCGGGCGCTGAGTTGATAGGTCAGGTTGCCAAGGGGATCGGCCCGATGCGCGCGTATCAGCGCTAAATCGGCGCGCAGTGGGCGCTCAAGCAGCCAGGTCTTACCGTCGAGCGTCAGGGTTTGTTTGCCCTCTTCGACAACCGTACCGACGCCGGTAGGGGTCAGGAAACCGCCGAGACCGGCACCGCCGCAGCGAATTTGTTCAATCAGGGTGCCTTGCGGGACCAACTGAACATCCATCTCTTTAGCAATCATTCGCCGTCCGGTTTCCGGGTTAGTGCCAATGTGCGAGGCAATGACTTTTTTCACCCGACCATTGATAATCAAAGGGCCGATACCGGTATCGACAAAAGCGGTATCGTTGGCGATAAGGGTCAAATCCCTGACGCCGGATTCCAGTAGGGTGTCGATAAGGCGAGGGGGCGTGCCAACCCCCATAAAACCGCCAACCATGATGGTCATGCCGTCACGAAAGAATTCGGCGGCGTCCTGTAAGGTAATCAGTTTTGTTTTCATTATGTTTCCCTTTTGCATACTCCATTTTGGGTACGAAGCGGGAATTGCAAACAGGATGCCAGAGTTGGGAGGAGAGGGGTTTTGAAATTAACTGACTGAATAAAAACGAAAAATAGCAAAAGCTCCGTATGCTGTGAGGCACGGAGCTATGCAGAAAATTGCGCACTGTGCAAAATTCTGCATAGCAAATTCCGGGACTAAAGATCCGTCGGATCGATACCGTACTCCTGAAGTTTATACATCAGGGCGCGGCGGCTAATGCCTAACATCAGGGCTGCACGGGTGCGGTTACCGTCTTGTTGTTCAAGGACTTCCATAATGATCCGCTTCTCTTCGCGCTTAATCTCTTCTTTTAAATTTCGTTCGCCGGGCTGCGCGGTTTTGACCTCCGCTATGCTGCTTACCGGCTGGCGTAGCGGGGCGGGCAGATCGTCGGCAAAAATTACCGCTCCAGTATTCATCACCACTGCGCGTTCAATAACGTTTGAGAGTTCACGTATATTGCCAGGCCACGGCCAGGCGGTCAGCATCGACATGGCCGTGGGGTCGATCTCAATGATGTCGCGCTGATTTTCAGTACTGAATTTTTGCAGAAAATGGTTGGCAAGCAGCGCAATGTCCTCCCGCCGCTCGCGCAGCGGAGGCAACTGCAAATGGATGACGTTTAGCCGGTAAAAGAGATCTTCGCGGAAGGCGCCTTCCTTCACCATTGCCGGAAGGTCCCGGTTGGTGGCGGCAATAATACGGATATCGACCTGAATGGTCTGATGTCCGCCCACCCGTTCGAATTCTCTCTCCTGGAGAATCCGCAACAATTTTGCCTGCAACACTAGCGGCATTTCGCCAATTTCGTCCAGAAGCAATGTTCCCGTATGAGCACGCTCAAACAGTCCCTGACGCAGGGACTGGGCGCCGGTAAAGGCCCCTTTCTCATGACCAAATAACTCGCTTTCCAGCAGTGACTCTGGCAGCGCGGCACAGTTGATCTTGATAAACGGACCGTTGGCGCGCCGCGAGTTATAGTGAATGGCGCGGGCTATCAATTCTTTTCCGGTACCGCTTTCTCCGCTAATCAACACATTGGCCTGGGACATGGCAATTTTGGCGGTGTCTTTGCAGATATCCATCATTCGCGGACTGTTGGTCAGAATATGTCCCCATTGCCAGCTGGTACTCAGCGCCTGATGCAGACGACGAATCTCTTGCCTCATCGCCTGAAGCTGCAGCGCCCGCTGAATTAATAAATGCAGTTCATCAAGATCGAAGGGCTTTATGACATAGTCAAACGCGCCGCTGCGCAGCGCTTCGACTGCGGTTTCGACTTCGGCATATGCCGTCATCAAAATAACGGGGATACGTGGTTGGCGGGCGCGCATCGCCTTTAATGCGTCGAGCCCGTTCATTTCCGGCATGCGGATATCCATCAACACCACGTCCGGCGGCTCGTCGGCAAATTGCTGCAAGGCTTCCTCGCCATTACTGGCGCAGCGGGTTTCATGTCCCTGAAGGGAAAACGCGGTGGTGAGCATACGACGAACGTTGTCTTCATCATCCACGATAAGGATTCGGTAGCGGGTTTTCATACTAACAAGTTTCCCTGCGGATTAATCGGTAAAATGAGGGTAAAGGTCGCGCCGCATCCCGGCATGCTGCTGATGCGAATGTCTCCCTGGTGGGCATTGATGATGCGCTGGCTAAGCGCAAGTCCAAGACCGGTTCCTGACGCTTTGGTGGTGAAGAACGGATCAAAGATTTTTTTCTGTAGCGCGATATCAATCCCGCAGCCGTTATCTTCAATCGATACTGCCTGCTGCGAAGGGGCGTATTGCCAGGTACGAATCCGGATTTCACCGCGCGCGTTAATCGCCTGCACGGCATTGATGAGAATATTGAGGATGACCTGTTTCAATAGTTCACGGTCAGCAATGATGGCGGGCAGTTCCCGGTTAAGTTCACAATTAAAGGCAATCCGCGCCTGTACACCGGAGGTTTTGACCAGAATTAACGTCTCTTCAATCAACGTGTTGAGCTGAACCCGCTGCCACTGGCTTTGTCTCGGTCGGGAAAAATCGAGAAGTTGCTGAATCACTTTATTAATAGAATCAATCTCTTTTAGCACAACGGACAAATATTCCTGGTGTATGGGGAGGGTGAGTTGCTGGCGAATAATCTGTACATAACCACGAATAGCGGTAAGCGGGTTACGGACCTCATGCGCCACGCCGGCCATTAACTCGCCCAGCGTGGCCAGCCGTTCGGTTTGTGCAAGGCGGCGCTGGGACTCTTTGCGCGCGGTCAGGTCGGAAAAAATCACTAACGCGCCAATCAGTTCACCATTGGCATTATGAATGCGACTGGTGGTGACGCTGAGCTCAATGGTACGGTCACGCGCCGGGAAACTCACTTCCTGCGCCAGATGTTCTGTGCCGTGCGCCAAAGTATCAAGCACCGGGCTGGCGAAGTGCGGGTCGGAGAAGAGTGTCGCATAGGGCCGACCGACAAGTTCACTGAGTGTATAACCGGTAATGGCTTCTGCCGCAGGGTTCATTGTGGTGACATCCCCCTGGCGATCAATGGCGATGACTCCGTCGGCGGCGTTTTCAATAATCAGATCGTTGAGCGTTTTGGTTTCGCGTAACGTTTGCGCCAGTGCGTTAACGCTGCGGCTAATTTGCCCCAGTTCGCCGGGGAGATTGGGAAGTTGGGTGGGCGTTTTATGCGCCAGCGTCGACAGACCATCGGTAATGATGTCGATATTGGCGCCGAGACGTCGGGAGAAGAGGACTATCAGCAGCAGACTGCAAAGCAGCCCCGCCACCAGTACCGCAATAATGCGCATGTCCATCTTCCATGCCTGACGTCGGATATCTTCTGTGAGCTCATTGGCCCAGATATAACCCAGAACTTCGCCGTCTCGTCGGATAGGGATCATTGAATTGAGAATATCCCCACGAACCTGGCGACCGGAAAAGACCACAGGGGTGTTGCTACGCATTACGTCACGACCGGGATGATCGGCAGCAATGGTCACGCCAACATTGTTCTGATACAGCGCGGAAGGGGCATAAGTAATGATCGCATCCAGTGCTTTGTGATAATAGCCCGCGCCGATGCCGGGAAACGCTTGCGTGATTCGCTCGGTAATCGGGCCAAGTTCCGCATTCAGCGCCTGGATGCGTGCATCGCGCGGCAATGTGCTGAAGTGGAAAAAACGTTCTTCCAGCGCCTGGTCGAGCAGATGAACGACGGCGGACAATTTTTTCTCTTTTTCCGCTAAGACCGCTGAACGTCCTTCGGTTTCGACGATATAACCAATCGACACCGTTGGCACGATGACCATCAGGATAGCCATCAGAATCATTTGATTGCGCAAGCGTCGCGGATAGAAACCCCTTAAAAAACGCATTCTGGCATCCCTGTTACCCTTTTCAGGTAAACGCCAATTATCCGCAGTTGCGCAAAAGGTTTCTCAGCGGTGTATCATATTCCGGCAAAGAGGGGCGTGAGGATTGCGACATCGCACTTTTACCGCTACCTTAACCACACTCTATTTATCGCCTCAGGCGGAGCTTTGCCCCTTTGAAATACCTGGCTTCCTTTCGTACAACCCTGAAAATCTCGCGCTACCTGTTCAGAGCGCTGGCGCTGTTGATATGGCTGTTAATCGCCTTTGCTTCGGTGTTCTACATTGTCAACGCGCTGCATCAGCGGGAGTCCGAGATTCGTCAGGAGTTTAATCTCAGTTCCGATCAGGCCCAGCGCTATATTCAGCGTACGTCGGACGTGATGAAGGAGCTAAAGTACATTGCCGAGAATCGTTTGACGGCGGAGAACGGGGTACTTTCTTCACGCACCCGCGATGATAAAACCGTCGTGCCAACCTTTGAGCCCTTGTTTGCCGACTCGGACTGCGCGGCGATGGGCAACGCCTGGCGCGGATCGCTGGAGTCGCTGGCCTGGTTTATGCGCTACTGGCGGGATAACTTCTCCGCGGCGTACGATCTTAACCGCGTGTTCCTGATTGGCAGCGATAATCTGTGCATGGCGAATTTTGGCCTGCGCGATATGCCGGTTGAGCGCGACAATGCGCTGAAAACGCTGCATGAACGGATCATGAAATACCGCAGCGCGCCGAAGGATGATTCCGGGAATAACCTTTACTGGGTGGGGCAGGGGCCGCGTCCGGGTATCGGCTACTTTTACGCGCTGACGCCCGTATATCTGGCTAACCGGCTGCAGGCCCTGCTGGGCGTTGAGCAGGCGATCCGGATGGAAAATTTCTTTACCCCCGGCAGCCTGCCGATGGGCGTGACCATTCTTGATGAAAATGGTCATGCGCTCATCTCACTGACGGGGCCGGAAACCACCATTAAAGCTGAACCTCGCTGGATGCAGGAACGCTCCTGGTTTGGCTATACGCCCGGTTTTCGTGAGCTGGTGCTGAAGAAAAACCTGCCGCCATCCTCGCTCAGCATCGTCTATTCGGTACCGGTCGATCTGGTGCTGGAGGGGATTCGGATGTTAATTCTGAATGCCATTCTGCTGAACGTTTTGGTTGGCGCCGCGCTGTTTACCCTCGCCAGAATGTATGAGCGGCGAATTTTTATCCCGGCGGAAAGCGACGCCCAGCGGCTGGAGGAGCACGAACAGTTCAACCGCAAAATTGTGGCTTCGGCACCGGTTGGGATCTGTATCCTGCGTACCGTCGACGGCGTCAACATTCTCAGTAACGAGCTGGCGCACACCTATCTGAACATGCTCACCCATGAGGATCGGCAGCGGCTGACGCAAATCATCTGCGGACAGCAGGTGAATTTTGTCGATGTGTTGACCAGCAATAACACCAATTTGCAAATCAGCTTCGTTCATTCCCGCTATCGTAACGAGAACGTGGCGATATGCGTGCTGGTGGACGTCTCCGCACGCGTCAAAATGGAAGAGTCCTTACAGGAGATGGCGCAGGCGGCGGAGCAGGCAAGCCAGTCGAAGTCTATGTTCCTCGCAACCGTCAGCCATGAACTGCGCACCCCGCTGTACGGTATCATTGGTAACCTCGATCTCCTGCAAACCAAGGCGTTGCCGAAAGGGGTTGATCGCCTGGTGACGGCGATGAATAACTCTTCCAGCCTGTTGTTGAAGATTATCAGTGATATTCTCGACTTCTCGAAGATTGAGTCCGAGCAGCTGAAAATCGAGCCGCGAGAGTTCTCCCCGCGTGAGGTGATGAGCCACATCACCGCCAACTATTTGCCGCTGGTGGTGCGCAAGCAACTCGGTCTTTATTGCTTTATCGAGCCGGACGTGCCGGTAGCGATGAATGGCGATCCAATGCGGTTGCAGCAGGTTATCTCCAATCTTCTGAGCAACGCGATTAAGTTCACCGATATCGGCTGCATTGTGCTGCACGTGCAGCGTGATCATGACTATCTGAGTATTCGGGTGCGCGATACCGGCGTTGGTATTCCGGCGAAAGAGGTCGTACGTCTGTTCGACCCGTTCTTCCAGGTTGGCACCGGGGTGCAGCGCAATTTCCAGGGAACCGGGCTGGGGCTGGCGATTTGTGAAAAGCTGATCAGCATGATGGACGGCGATATCTCGGTGGATTCAGAGCCGGGGATGGGGAGCCAGTTTACGGTGCGTATTCCGCTCTACGGCGCGCAGTATCCGGCGAAGAAGAGCCTCGACGGGTTGGTCAACACGCGCTGCTGGCTGGCGGTGCGGAACGCCTCGCTGTGCCACTTTGTTGAGAACAGCCTGACGCGCGGCGGGATGGACGTGATCCGTTATGAAGGTCAGACGCCCGCCGCCGACGACCTGCTGATCACCGACGATGCGCTGGAGCAGCCGTGGCAGGGAAGAGCGGCGGTGATATTCTGCCGTCGTCACATTGGTATTCCGCTCGAAAGATCGCCGGGGGAATGGGTGCACAGCGTGGCCTCCCCGCATGAACTGCCCGCGCTGCTGGCCCGTATCTACAGCGTCGAGCTGGACAATGAAGAACTGACAGCCTCGTTACCGGCGCCAGAAAAGGTGGCGATCGCCAACGACGATATGATGATCCTGGTGGTGGACGATCATCCGATCAACCGTCGCCTGCTGGCCGATCAGTTGGGATCGCTGGGCTATCAGTGCAAAACGGCCAATGACGGTGTGGATGCGCTGAATGTGTTGAGCAAAAACCACATTGATATTGTGCTGAGCGACGTCAACATGCCGAATATGGACGGTTACCGTCTGACCCAACGTATTCGTCAGCTTGGCCTGACGCTGCCGGTGGTTGGGGTGACGGCGAACGCGCTGGCGGAAGAGAAGCAGCGCTGCCTGGAATCGGGCATGGACAGCTGTTTGTCTAAGCCGGTGACGCTGGACGTGCTGAAACAAACCCTTGCGGTCTATGCCGAACGGGTGCGCAAAACGCGGACATAAAAAATGCCGGATAAGCGTAGCGCTATCCGGCATTTTGCACAGGAAAGGAATTACTCTTTGTCAGCCGGACTCAGGGTCACAGAAGACAGGTAGTTCAGCAGTGCGATATCGTTCTCGACGCCCAGTTTCATCATCGCTGATTTCTTCTGGCTGCTGATGGTTTTAATGCTGCGGTTCAGCTTCTTGGCGATTTCGGTCACCAGGAAACCTTCGGCAAACAGACGCAGCACTTCACTCTCTTTTGGTGAGAGGCGCTTGTCTCCATAACCGCCCGCGCTGATTTTCTCCAGCAAACGGGAAACGCTTTCCGGCGTAAATTTTTTCCCTTTCTGCAGCGCCGCGAGCGCTTTCGGCAGGTCGGTCGGCGCGCCCTGTTTCAGGACGATCCCTTCGATATCCAGATCCAGTACCGCGCTCAGAATCGCCGGGTTGTTGTTCATGGTAAGAACAATAATCGACAGGCTCGGGAAATGACGCTTGATGTATTTGATTAACGTGATCCCATCACCGTACTTGTCGCCCGGCATAGAGAGATCGGTAATCAATACGTGTGCATCCAGTTTAGGCAGATTGTTAATCAGTGCTGTGGAGTCTTCAAATTCGCCGACAACATTCACCCACTCGATTTGTTCAAGTGACTTGCGAATACCGAACAGTACAATCGGATGGTCATCGGCAATAATTACGTTCATATTGTTCATGTATAAGGCTACCTTGCTACAGCAAGCTCTTGACGTAGGCGTCAATGTCGCTGATGTATTTTTCTATTCCTGGAGCATCTTTCTCGCGAATAAGATGTTCCAGCGTTTCACATAACTGCTTGCCGGGTACCAGATTTAGCATGGCAAACACGCCTTTCAGGCGGTGAGCCGTTTGGGCTAGCGCAGCAAAATCGCTGGTTGCCGCCTCAGTATACAACCTCTTAACATCATCCGGTACTGTGTCTACAAATAGCGCGTAATAACCGCTGGCATGAAGTTCGGCATTTTCATCGCCGCCCAAGGGGGATTCCGGAATATCTTCCTGCGCCAGCTGTTCTTCTATTAGTTGTAGTACAGCTTCCTGCATAGCATTACTCATATTAAAGTTGACGCGAAGCTGGCCGGGGCCTATTTTCCGCACGCCTGACTCATCATCGCTTAAAAGCAAGCCGGAAGCAGTAAGATTAGACGGATTATCCGTTAAAAAGAGATCATATTCTTGACTTATGAGTCTTTCGTCCGGCGTGATGCAGGTGGCTCCCCAGTTTTCTAACTGGCGAAGCACGATGGTGCGAATCTCGTTAGAGGTCACGTCAATCATTACGCTGACATCATCCAGCAGACGCTCCTCGTATTCTACATGCTGATCCAACGGCGTCATTTTAACATGGACCGTATAGCGTGTACCCAGCGTATCTCGCGCTTTGATATTCAAATGTCCGCCCAGCTTGCGCGCCAGTTGATCGCACAACCAGAAGGTGAGGGGATTCGCTTTACCATACCGGTCTTTCTGCGTTTCGCTGATAAACGGGAAATGCAGATTATCGATTTCGCTCAGCGTCACGCCTTCACCGGTGTCCAGGATGCGGAAGGTTAAGCGCTCCGCCACGGATTCATCCTGATCAACTTCAAGCGTGATTTTGCCGATCTGGGTGGTGGTGACAGCATACTGCATCAACAGCATTAATATACGGCGCAACGCGTTACGGTCGCCATGGCGCTCGTCGTTAGCGTTCAGACGGTTGTTGATCAGCAGTTGCAGCCCTTTCCGCTTCATTGCCGGCAGGACTTCCGGCACCACTTCATCAATCAGCGTCTGCACCGAGAATCGGGTCGGTTCACTTTTCCAGGCATCGTTTTCCAGCATGTTCGCCAACTGGATTTCATCAATCATGCGAACCAGCACGTCAGCCTGAGTGGCCAGCTTCTGCGAGTCGGGCGCTGCGACCTGAGCAATCTCGTCGGCCAGGGTTTTGACCGGCTCTTTCAGCGTATCGCTGATATTTTGCATGAAGGCGATGCGCCCCTGCTGATTTTTTTCATACAAGCGCTGCGCCTGTTTCAGTTTTTTATTCACCAGCACTTCACGATCCTGATCGCGGATGATGAAGATTTGGGTACGCGGCGCAACCTGACTGCGGAACAGACGGATTTCGTACAGTTCGTTATTGATCGTCGCCTGGATCACCCCCTGATGCTGCTCTGCCATGCTGGTGATATTCTGCAGGTTCAGATGCGGCAGCAGATGGTCGGCAATTTTGTTGCTGATCACCGTTCGGTTGGCCTCCTGGTCGTGCACCAGCAATCCCAGCGGCAGCAGGGAAACGATCTCTTCATTGATGGCGCGCAGGATCCGCAACTCATTATTCGCCGCCGTGTTGGGCGCAACCTCTGTTGAACGTCCCGGCTGATGACGGAAAGTGGTATAGCCAAACAGCGCCAGTGCAAGCAGGCCGATATTCAGCAACAGCGGCAACAGAATATTTTGCAGGGTGTCGAGCAGCAATGTACCGAACGGCACCTGCCAGACAAGGCGCATATCCGTTGAATTCAGCGCAGATGAAATTTCAATTTTTGAACTGTTAAAACTGATGCTGACGCTGTCCGGCGACTCTTTCTCATTATTTCGCGTGGTCGCGGGCGTGGTATCCGGCTCAAGGCGGAAACTGTCCAGCGGCATACCGGGCGGGATGAGATCGTTGATCGGCAGGTCAAACGCGACCACGGTCGCCAGATGTCCCGGCTGGTTGAACGTGGTACGCAGGGTAAAATAGTGCCCGTTCTGCCATGCCAGACGCCGCAGCGAGGAGAAGCTCTCCCGCTCGTCCAGCGCGTTGGCCTGCTGAAGCATCTCCGCCCGACGGGAGTCGACGATATTGCCAATAGTGGATTCTTTAAATCCGGACGAGAGGTCTTTCAGCGGCAGCGTGGAGATGAGGAGCAGACTGTTATCCTGACCATTGAGATAATACATTGACCACGGCACCGTTTCCGCCCCCCAGAGGGTGTCGAGATAGGTCGAAATGCGCTGGGTCATTTCCAGCGTGGCGCTGTCGTGCGAGCCAAAGATCAGCGCTTCCGTTTTACGGCGCGGTTTCTCGAGATAGTAAACATCCTGCTTCAGCCGTGTTTCCTGCAATCCTTCGCCAGTGGAAGGGCTGGTGGAGGCGGCAATGTTGTCATAGATTTGCCAGGTCACGTACCGCCAGGTATCCACCCTTTTATGGATGGCATGGGTAATGTCGACAATCTGATAGCTCTTATCTTTCAGCCATGCGTTCACCGCGCTCTGCACCATTACCCCCATCGTCACCAGCAGTACGATGATCAGTAATAAAAAGAAGCGGGTGATGCTTCCTGGCAGGAGGGAGAAGCGGGATGTAGCCGTGGTTTCAGACTGACTCATTCGTGGTTATGACCTGTAAAGCAACGCAAAAGGTGATAGGGCAGTATAAAGGCTACGCCGTAGATTTCCACACTCTCGTCGCGTCGGATGAACAGCGCTATTCACGGAATATACGGGAAACGAACGGCTTGCGTTAAACGTGTACAACCCGACAGGCGTCGTACAAATATCACCCGATGCTGTGCGATAAATAGCACTAATTAACAAGAAAATGTTTATGAATATCATTCAGGAAATAAACGAAGCGGAATGATTGATTGTGGTGATTGTTTTTATGCGGTAGCACATAAACAGAAAGAGAGTGTAAAGAAAAGTAAAAAAAAACCGAATGCGAAGCATCCGGTTGAAATAGGGGTAAACAGACATTCAGAAATGAATGACGGTAATAAATAAAGTTAATGATGATAGCGAGATTATTTTAGTTGTGAGTGACGATTTTGTTTTGTCATTCAGTGCTATGTTTTATTTGTATGTATTTTATTGTATTTAAAGGGTTTTTATTATTTCTTGTACATTTGTGCTTATTTCTTGACTTTCAGAGCGATATAAAAAGTTCCTTCTTGTTAATGTTTTGAAACATCTATGTGGATATCTGAAACATCTTAAAAGTTTTAGTATCATATTCGTGTTGGATTATTCTGCATTTTTGCGGAGAATGAACTTGCCGACTGGTTAATGAGGGTTAATCAGTATGCAGTGGCATAAAAAAGCAAATAAAGGCATATAACAGAGGGTTAATAACATGAAAGTTAAAGTACTGTCCCTCCTGGTACCGGCTCTGCTGGTAGCAGGCGCAGCAAATGCGGCTGAAATTTATAATAAAGACGGCAACAAATTAGACCTGTTTGGTAAAGTAGACGGTCTGCACTATTTCTCCGATGACAACAGCGCTGACGGCGACCAGACCTACATGCGTATCGGCTTCAAAGGCGAAACGCAGGTAAACGATCAGATCACCGGCTACGGCCAGTGGGAGTATCAGATCCAGGGTAACGCGCCTGAAAGCGAAAACAACTCCTGGACTCGTGTGGCGTTCGCTGGGGTTAAATTTGGCGATGCGGGTTCTTTCGACTACGGTCGTAACTACGGCGTGGCGTATGACGTCACCTCCTGGACTGACGTACTGCCGGAATTCGGTGGTGACACCTACGGTTCTGACAACTTCATGCAGCAACGTGGTAACGGTTTCGCGACCTACCGTAACACTGACTTTTTCGGTCTGGTTGATGGCCTGAACGTTGCGGTTCAGTACCAGGGTAAAAACGGCAGCCCGTCCGGCGAAGGTATGACCGGCATTACTAACAATGGTCGTGAAGCCCTGCGCCAGAACGGCGACGGCGTTGGCGGTTCTGTCACTTACGATCTGGGCGAAGGCTTCGGTCTGGGTGCGGCAGTTACCAGCTCCAAACGTACGGATGAGCAGAACAACGGCATTTACATTGGTAACGGCGATCGCGCTGAAACCTACACCGGCGGTCTGAAATACGACGCCAACAACATCTACCTGGCGGCACAGTACACCCAGACTTACAACGCAACGCGTGCGGGCGACATTGGCTGGGCAAACAAAGCGCAGAACTTTGAAGTGGTTGCGCAGTATCAGTTCGACTTCGGCCTGCGTCCGTCCGTGGCTTACCTGCAGTCCAAAGGCAAAAACCTGGGAACTGTTAACGGCCGTAACTACGACGACGAAGATCTGCTGAAATACGTTGATGTGGGCGCGACTTACTACTTCAACAAAAACATGTCCACCTATGTTGATTACAAAATCAACCTGCTGGACGACAATGACTTCACCCGCGCTGCAGGTATCGGTACTGACGATATCGTCGCACTGGGTCTGGTTTACCAGTTCTAAGGTCATTTCATGACGACAAAAGGCCCTGCGGGGCCTTTTTTTATGGACTTTTCGCGGCGTACAGTCGGGCGTTTTTAGTGTAACCTTGCGCAATTTCGCAGAAGGACAATCACCAATGGAAATTTCTTTTGCGCGGATGGCCCTCCTTGCCGCCACGCTTTTTTTTACCGGGTGCGATAGCGCGCCTGACGCGACGCAGGTTCCCGCATCGGCGCCGGTGATGCTTGAAGGTAAAACCATGGGCACGTTCTGGCGCGTGAGCGTGGTTGATATAGACGCCGCGCGGGCAGAGAAACTGCGTAACCGGATCCAGGCGCAGCTGGATGCTGACGATCGGCTTCTCTCGACGTATAAAAATGATTCCGCGTTGATGCGCTTTAACCACACCAAAAGCCTCACGCCCTGGCCAGTTAGCGAGGCGATGGCGGACATCATCACCACTTCGCTGCGTATTGGCGACAAAACCCAGGGGGCGATGGACATTACCGTCGGTCCGCTGGTGAATCTCTGGGGATTTGGTCCGGACAAACAGCCGGTGCAGGTACCCACTCAGGCGCAGATCGATGCGGCGAAGGCGAAAACCGGACTTCAGCACCTGACGGTGATTAATCAGGCGCATCAGCAGTACCTGCAAAAAGATCTGCCGGATCTGTATGTTGATTTGTCCACAGTGGGGGAGGGCTATGCGGCGGATCATCTGGCGCGGCTCATGGAGCAGGAAGGCATCGCGCGTTATCTGGTTTCCGTTGGCGGAGCGTTAAACAGTCGCGGTATGAACGCCGAAGGGCGTCCGTGGCGGGTGGCGATCCAGAAACCGACCGATCGCGAAAACGCCGTTCAGGCGGTGGTGGACATTAATGGTCATGGCATCAGCACCTCCGGCAGTTATCGCAACTATTATGAAGTGGACGGTAAGCGGCTTTCGCATGTTATCGATCCGCAGACCGGCCGCCCTATTGAACATAATCTGGTTTCGGTCACGGTTATCGCCCCGACGGCGCTGGAAGCGGACGGCTGGGACACCGGGTTGATGGTGCTCGGCGCCGAGAAAGCGAAAGAAGTCGTGCGCCGCGAAGGGCTGGCGGTGTACATGATCACCAAAGAGGGCGAGGACTTTAAAACCTGGATGTCGCCACAGTTTTCCGCCTTTCTGATCGGTGAACAAAATTAAACAGCAAGATTGCGGGTTTTTGCGAAAGGGGTTTCGAACATACTGTCGTTAAGCAGGCACTATGCCAGGAGCCTGGCCCAATAGACGATGTTATTTGGCATTTTGCCTCCGGCAGTGCTCAGGATCCTCCCGTACGCCGTGTACGCTCCGGTTCTTCCGCGCTGTCCGTGTTGAAACTCTGCCACAATGACGTCTCTTAGGTTAGGCTCTTATTTAAGGAGTCCCGTATGAAACCGAATCTGTCGAACAATCCTGATGAATGCTGGCAGGCTGTGCTCGCACGCAGCGCTGCCGCTGACGGCCAGTTTGTCTTTGCGGTACAGACCACCGGCATTTTTTGTCGGCCATCCTGCAGCGCTAAGCACGCGTTGCGTAAAAACGTGCGCTTTTTTCCCGATGCGCAGGCCGCGTTATCCGCAGGGTTTCGTCCCTGTAAGCGCTGTCAGCCGGATAAAGCCCATCCCCGGCAGCACCGACTGGATAACATCACCCGCGCCTGCCAGTTGCTGGAGCAGGATAATCCCATCACGCTGGCGGCGCTGGCACAGCAAGTGGCAATGAGCCCGTACCATTTTCACCGCCTGTTCAAGGCCGCCACCGGCATGACGCCGAAAGCCTGGCAGCAGGCCTGGCGCGCGCGTCGGTTACGCGACGCGCTGGGCAAAGGGGAGAGCGTCACGCAGGCGATTCTCGACGCCGGTTTCCCTGACAGTAGCAGCTATTACCGTCACGCCGATACGGCGCTGGGGATGACGGCAACGCAGTTTCGCCGCGGCGGTGAACGGCTGACGGTTCGCTATACGCTTGCAGACTGCGCGCTGGGGCGCTGCCTGGTGGCGGAAAGCGAACGCGGGATCTGTGCAATCTTGCTGGGTGATGACGACGCAGGTTTGATCGCCGAACTGCGCGCGCTGTTCCCGTCGGCGCGCGGCGAACCGGCTGATGAGGCGTTTCACCAGCGTGTGCGTCAGGTGATCGCCAGTATTGACGGGCGCGATGTGCCGCTATCGCTGCCGCTGGATATTCAGGGCACGGCTTTTCAGCAGCAGGTCTGGCAGGCGCTGCGCGCCATTCCTTGTGGTGAAACGGTCAGTTATCAGCAACTGGCCGCCGCGCTCGGCAAACCGAAAGCGGTACGCGCCGTTGCCAGCGCCTGCGGGGCGAACAAACTGGCGATCGTCATTCCTTGCCATCGGGTGGTGCGGGGCGATGGCGCGCTTTCGGGCTATCGCTGGGGGGTAGCGCGCAAAGCGCAACTGCTGCGGCGGGAGTCATCAGATAAGGAGTCATAATGCTCGATCTGTTTGCCGATTCACAACCCTGGCAGGAGCCGCTGGCGCCCGGCGCGACAATCCTGCGCCGTTTTGCCTTCAGCGCGGCGCAGAGGTTAATGCTGGATATCGACGCGGTGGCCAGCCGTTCGCCGTTTCGCCAGATGGTCACGCCCGGCGGTTACACCATGTCGGTGGCGATGACCAACTGCGGACAACTGGGCTGGACCACCGATCGACGCGGCTATGTCTATTCCTCTATTGATCCACTCACTGGTCACGCCTGGCCGCCCTTTCCGGCATCGTTTGTCGAACTTTGCCTGCGGGCGGCGACGGCGGCGGGCTATACGGATTTCCAGCCGGACGCCTGCCTGATCAACCGCTACGCGCCTGGCGCGAAGCTGTCGCTGCATCAGGATAAAGACGAGCCGGATTTGCGCGCGCCGATTGTCTCGGTGTCGCTGGGCCTGCCTGCCATTTTTCAGTTCGGCGGCCTGAAGCGCAGCGATCCGCTGAAACGCCTCATGCTGGAACATGGTGATGTGGTGGTATGGGGGGGCGAATCGCGGCTGTTTTATCATGGCATTCAACCGCTGAAGAACGGGCTTCACCCGTTAACCGGAAACTGCCGCTACAATCTCACCTTTCGTCAGGCGGGTAAAAAAGAATAAAAATAAGAATTATTATTGCCGATCGCGTTGAGATGTTTAAACTGCGGGCAGTTATTCCTTGTCCGGGTAGTCTCAATGGAACTCCTTCTTCTTGTCTGGCGGCAGTATCGCTGGCCATTTATCGGCGTGATGGCGCTCAGCCTCGCCAGCGCCGCGTTAGGTATCGGGCTGATTGCCTTTATTAATCAGCGGCTGATCGAAACGGCGGATACGTCGCTCCTGGTGTTACCGGAATTCCTCGGTTTATTACTGTTGCTGATGGCGGTAACGCTGGGTTCGCAGCTGGCGTTAACCACCCTCGGCCATCACTTTGTCTATCGTCTGCGCAGTGAGTTCATCAAGCGTATTCTGGATACCCACGTCGAGCGCATCGAACAGCTCGGTAGCGCGTCGTTGCTGGCCGGACTGACCAGCGATATCCGTAACATTACTATCGCTTTTGTGCGTCTGCCGGAGCTGGTACAGGGGATTATCCTCACCGTGGGGTCCGCGGCATATCTGGCGACGCTGTCGACCAAAATGTTGCTGGTGACCGCAATCTGGATGGCGATCACCATCTGGGGCGGGTTCGTGCTTGTTGCGCGGGTCTACCGACATATGGCGACGCTGCGTGAGACGGAAGATAAGCTGTACAACGACTATCAGACGGTGCTGGAAGGGCGCAAGGAGCTGACCCTCAACCGCGAGCGGGCCGAACAGATCTTTAATCATCTGTACGTGCCGGACGCGCGGGAGTATCGCCACCATATTATTCGCGCCGATACGTTCCATCTGAGTGCAGTGAACTGGTCGAATATTATGATGCTCGGCGCCATTGGCCTGGTGTTCTGGATGGCGAATAGTCTTGGCTGGGCGGATACCAACGTCGCGGCCACGTATTCGCTGACGCTGCTGTTCCTGCGTACGCCGCTGCTGTCGGCGGTAGGGGCATTGCCGACGCTGCTGACGGCTCAGGTGGCCTTTAACAAGCTGAACACATTCGCGCTGGCGCCGTTCAGAGCGGAATTTCCCCGCCCGCAGGCGTTCGCGGACTGGAAAACCCTTGAACTGCGCGACGTCACCTTTCACTATCAGGACAACGCCTTTGCCGTGGGGCCAGTGAACCTTACCCTTCATCGCGGCGAACTGCTGTTTTTGATCGGCGGTAACGGCAGCGGCAAGTCGACGCTGGCGATGTTGCTGACGGGGCTGTACCAGCCGCAGTCCGGCGAAATTCTGCTCGACGGCAAGCCACTATCCGCAGAGAAACCGGAAGATTACCGTAAGCTGTTTTCGGCGGTATTTACCGACGTCTGGTTGTTTGATCAACTGCTTGGTCCGGAAGGCAAACCGGCAGATCCGGCGCTGGTTGAGAAGTGGCTCGCGCACCTGAAAATGGCGCACAAGCTGGAACTGCGCGACGGGCGGATCCTGAATCTTAAACTGTCAAAAGGGCAAAAAAAGCGCGTGGCGCTGCTGCTGGCGCTGGCGGAAGAGCGGGACATCATTCTGCTTGATGAATGGGCGGCTGACCAGGACCCGCACTTTCGCCGCGAATTTTATCAGGTGCTGCTGCCGCTGATGCAGGAGATGGGGAAAACCATTTTCGCCATTAGCCACGACGATCACTACTTTGTACACGCCGACCGCCTGCTGGAAATGCGTAACGGTCAACTGAGCGAGCTGGTGGGCGATGAGCGCGACGCTGCGTCGCGTGATGCGGTGGCGCGTACCGCCTGAAGCTGACAACCGTTCGCCCGATGGCCCTGCGCACGTTGGGTGAGCGGATTGTCGCCTGCCGTTTTTTTATCCGTCCGCTAATGCCGTTTATTGTTATTTACATCATCTCGCACCATGCTTAATGGCAACTCATATCATGGATTTATGATTAATGTCTGTAAAAACCAAAAACAGCGCAAGGCTGCGCGATGAAGAACGTGCGCGCCTGATCTGGCTTCTCACGACCGACAAAGCGGTCGTTTCCACCTTACTGGGCAAACTCACCCTGGCTGAGCAATATGATGTCGGTACGCTTGCCGACGATATTGCTGAGGTAGGCGCTCTGGTCGCCCATCTGCCGCCGCCGGATTTGGCGGATACCCTTGAAGCGCTGCCATCAGAGGAACGCCACGCGCTGTGGCACCTGGTTGATAAGGCAAAGCGCGGTTACGTGCTGCTCGAAGCGTCGGAAAGCGTCTGGGATGACCTGATCGACGAAATGACCGACAGGGAACTGCTCGATGCCCTGCAATATCTGGACATTGACGAACAGATCTATCTGGTGCAGCACCTGCCGAGAAACCTGACCGGACGACTGCTGGCGTCATTACCGGCGGACGAGCGCGCCCGCGTGCGCCAGGTGATGCATTACGAAAAGAACCGCGTCGGCGCGATCATGGAGTTCGAGGTCATTACCGTGCGTCCCGACGTGACTCTGCAGGCGGTGCAGCGTTATTTGCGCCGGCTGGGCAAGATGCCTGAGAACACCGACAAACTGTTCGTCACCCGTCGCGATAAAACGCTGGTTGGGGAGTTGTCCCTGACCTGCATTTTACTCAACGACGTACAGCGCCAGGTCAGCGAGGTCATGGATAACGATCCCCTGACCTTTGAGCCGGAAGATATCGCGGAAAACGCGGCGCGCACGTTTGAACGTGACAACCTGGTCAGCGCGGCGGTGGTGGATCCCGCTGGCAAGCTGATGGGGCGCTTAACCATTGATGAGATCGTCGACGTGGTGTACGAAGAAACCGACAGCGATCTCCGGCGGATGGGGGGGCTGAGCGCCGAGGAAGACGTCTTTGCCCCAGTGCCGAAAGCGGTAAAAACGCGCTGGGCGTGGTTGGCTGTCAACCTCTGTACGGCGTTCATCGCCTCGCGGGTCATCGATGGGTTTGAACATACCATCTCGCAGCTGGTGGCGCTGGCCTCGCTGATGCCTATCGTTGCCGGGATAGGCGGTAATACCGGCAATCAGACCATCACCATGATCGTCCGCGCGCTGGCGTTGCAGAACATTCAGCCCGGTAACCTGAGCTTTTTGATCCTGCGTGAAATGGGCGTCGCGCTGGTGAATGGTCTCGTCTGGGGCGGGATTATGGGCGGCATCACCTGGTGGTTGTATGACGACATGGCGCTCGGCGGCGTGATGACCCTGGCGATGGTGCTCAACCTGCTGGTGGCGGCGCTGATGGGGGTCATCATCCCTATGACGATGGTCAGGCTCGGGCGCGACCCGGCGGTCGGCTCGAGCGTCATGATTACCGCGATTACCGATACCGGCGGCTTCTTTATTTTTCTTGGGCTGGCGACGCTGTTTCTTCTGTAGCGCGTTTTTTACTTCTGATAACGCGCGGAAACAGGCCCATCGCCAGCACACCGGCAACCACGCCAATCGCCAGGTTGTCGGTAGAAACCGTTGCGCCCACGGTGACCAGCATCACCAGCGTTTCTGTGACGGGCAGAGTTGACAGCGTGCTGGGCTGAATGCTGTGCCAGCTAAAGGTTTTTACCGCCACAATCACCATGATCCCCGCCAGCACCGACATGGGGATTTTTGCCATCACCTCGCTCAGAGCCGTAACCAGCAGAAGCAACACCACACCCGCGGCGAAAGTCGATACGCGGCTGCGTCCTTTCCCCATCTCAACGTTGACGATGGTCTGGCCGATCATCGCGCAGCCTGCGATCCCACCGTAAAAACCGGCGCAGATATTGGCGATGCCCAGACCGGCGCTTTCGCGATTTTTGTTTGACGGCGTGACCGTCAGGTCGTCGACCAGCTTCGCGGTCAGCAGCGACTCCATTAGACCGACAAACGCGATGCTCAGCGCGCACGGCCAGATAATGATCAGCGTATCCAGATTCAGCGGCACCCGCAGTTGCGTCAGTCCGGGGAGTCCGCCGCTCATTGAGCCTTCATCGCCCACCGTCGGCAGGATCTGACCGGTGGTCACCGTAAACACCGTCAATAACACAATGGCGATCAGCGGCGCGGGAACGCTTTTGATAAACTGCGGCGCCCACAGCACGATCAACAGCGTCAGGGCAAACAATCCCCAGATTAACGGGCTTTTACTCCAGAAATGGGGAACCTGGGCGAAGAAAATTAAAATACCGAGGGCGTTGACAAAGCCGGTCATCACCGCAGAGGGGATAAAGCGCATCAGACGCGCCATACCGGTCACGCCGAACAGGATTTGAATCAACCCGGCCAGAATGACCGCTGGCAGGATGTATCCTACGCCGTGCTGATGCACCATCGGACCAATTACCAGCGCCACGGAGCCTGCGGCGGCGGTTACCATCGCCGGACGACCGCCGAGTACCGACATCGCCAGGCATAGCACCACCGAGGCGATCAGGCTGACTTTCGGATCAACGCCAGCGATAACGGAAAAGGAAATCACTTCGGGGATCAGCGCCAGCGCGGTGATCACGCCCGCCAGCGTTTCGCGCGCCAGCAGGCGTGGCGAGCGCATGACACCGCTGACGGTGTTGTCTGCCGCGACGGCAGAAGAAGGGGTTACAGACATAAATACTCTCAGGTCGGAAATGGCCTGATAACAGCAGACCGACTGGCGTCCGTGCGATGGAAACAAAGCGTCGCATAGTACCTGCCTGGCGCGCGAGTTTCCAGAAAATCTTGTGAATATCCTTATAAAAAATCAACGTATTAATAACATCTTTAAAATCTTAATATAATTTATAAACAATATTTAAATCTTATTGTTGAAATGTTAACGTTGATGCCGCTCGATTTTCACCTGCAAAAAGCAAAAAAACGATACTAAAAGTAAGGCATTACAATATGAAAAAAGTGACTGCCATGCTCTTCTCAATGGCCGTGGGGCTGAATGCTGTCTCTATGGCGGCAAAAGCGAAAGCGACGGAAGAGCAGGAAACGGACGTGCTGCTGATTGGCGGCGGCATCATGAGCGCCACATTAGGAACCTATCTGCAAGAACTGGAACCTGACTGGTCGATGACCATGGTGGAACGCCTTGACGGCGTGGCGCAGGAAAGCTCGAACGGCTGGAATAACGCCGGCACCGGGCACTCGGCGCTGATGGAGTTGAACTATACGCCTAAGAAAGCCGACGGCAGCATCAGTACCGAAAAGGCAGTCGAAATTAATGAAGCCTTCCAGATTTCCCGTCAGTTCTGGGCGCATCAGGTGAAGAACAACGTTCTGCACGATCCGCGCTCCTTTATCACCACCGTCCCGCACATGAGCTTTGTCTGGGGAGATGAGAACGTCAACTTCCTGCGTGCCCGCTACGCCGCGCTACAGCAGAGCACGCTGTTCCGTGGAATGCGCTATTCCGAAGATCATGCGCAGATTAAAGAGTGGGCGCCGTTGGTGATGGAAGGGCGTGACCCGAACCAGAAAGTGGCCGCCACGCGTACCGAAATTGGTACGGACGTCAACTATGGTGAAATCACGCGACAGCTGGTGGCCTCGCTGCAGAAAAAACCTAACTTTGCGCTGGAGCTGAATACAGAAGTGCGCGGCTTTAAACGCAACAGCGACAACACCTGGACGGTTACCGTCGCGGATCTGAAAAAGGGTGAAGCGGAACATCAGATTAAAGCGAAGTTTGTCTTTATTGGCGCAGGCGGTGCGGCGCTGAAGCTGCTGCAGGAAACCGGTATTCCTGAAGCTAAAGACTATGCTGGTTTCCCGGTGGGCGGCCAGTTCCTGGTTGCGGAGAATCCGGACGTGGTGAATCGCCACCTGGCGAAAGTATACGGTCAGGCTTCCGTTGGCGCACCGCCGATGTCCGTCCCGCATATCGATACCCGCGTGCTGGACGGTAAGCGCGTGGTGCTGTTCGGGCCGTTCGCCACTTTCTCGACAAAATTCCTGAAAAACGGCTCGCTGTGGGATCTGCTAAGCTCCACCACCACCTCGAACTTTATGCCGATGGTGAACGTTGGAATGGATAACTTCGATCTGGTGAAATACCTGATTAGCCAGGTGATGCTGAGCGACGACGATCGTTTTGAGGCACTAAAAGCGTATTATCCGCAGGCTAAAAAAGAAGACTGGCGTCTGTGGCAGGCGGGCCAGCGCGTGCAGATCATCAAGCGTGATGAAGACAAAGGTGGCGTGCTGCGTCTGGGCACAGAAGTGGTGAGCGATAAAGAAGGAACCGTTGCGGCGCTGTTAGGTGCATCGCCGGGCGCCTCCACCGCAGCACCGATCATGCTGCACCTGATGGAAACGGTATTTAAAGACAAGGTGGCGACTCCGGAATGGCAGGCGAAGCTGAAGACGATTATTCCGTCTTATGGCACGAAACTGAACGGAAATGTGGCGGCAACGGAGCAGGAGTTGCAGTACACCAGCGAAGTGCTTGGTCTGAAATACGATACGCAGCAGGCCGCGGACGCCGCGCCGAAACCCCAGCTAAAACCGCAGGCGCAACCGCAGCCCGCGCGTAAAGAAGTGGCGGATATCGCGCTTTAATCCCGAGTCGCGGTTGGCGCTGCGCTCATCCGGCCTGCAACGAAAATCCGTAGGCCGGATGAGGCGGTGCCGCCAGCCGATAAACCGTGCCTTAACGCGCTACCGCATCCTGAATTTTCTCTTCCGCTTTCCAGATACGGTACTTCACGTCGACGTTCGCCGGGGTATAGACCACGATCGGCAGTTTGCTGTTATAGCGCAGCATCCCGTCGTCGCCCAGATAAGCGGTAACAAATTTTTTCTCTTTCTTACCGTCCGGGCAGGCCATCATAGTGGAAACCGGCGAGGTGAGTTTATCAAACACATAATAGTCATAGCCCCAGCCTTCCAGCGTCTTGCTGTCCAGTTCGCCGCCCAGGCGGTGCTGATTGCAGTCGACTTCCAGCGTCTGGCCAATCAGCAGTTCCACTTTCAGGGTAGATTCGTCTTCCTGATGGGGTAGCTGAATCACCTGGCGCTTCATGCCTTTTTCCGCCTGTGGATACGGCGCGATTTTTTCCAGTGGCTGTGGGCTGCTCTCCGTTGAGGCCGCCCAGGTGGCGGTACTGGCGAAGGCAGCGAACATAACGGCAGGGACAATTGTCTTCATTTTTGAGTTCACAGGTGTTCCTTTTATGTCTTATGAACGGTTTTAAGGTCAGGCTAACACATTCCTTTAATCAATAACTTCAGCTTTACGTATTTTTAAAGTGTATTAACTCTTTGTTGAGTTTTAGAGTGGTGATTTATTCTGAATAATTTAATATGTATAAGATAAATTGCTTACATGAATTGTTGCTGTATAAAGTATTATATAACCCTTTGATTTGTGCGCAGAAGCACATTCTGACAAGCTTCTTTAACACTCTTTTGATCCGACCACCTGTTTTACCCCGATTGGGGTATGCACCTCTGACACATCCTTTAATATCTTAGCCAACATAATAATGACGTAGTTGTAATGCGGTTTTTATTGTCGTTCACCCCGCCTGGGGGAGCGTCGTTTATGGAAGGGCGATGCCATGGTTGATCTATCCCGTCGAGGCATACTGACAGGCAGTTGGCGCAGCGCCAATAGCGGGATCCGTCCGCCGTGGAGCAGGGAAGAATCTCATTTTCTGTCTCATTGCACCCGCTGCGATGCCTGTGTCCAGGCGTGTGAAAACGACGTCCTGCAACGCGGCGCGGGCGGCTATCCGAGCGTTAATTTCAAACAAAACGAATGCAGCTTCTGCTATGCGTGCGCGCAGGCCTGCCCCGAATCTCTCTTTCTTCCGCGCCACACCAGGGCATGGGATCTGATTTTCACTCTCGGGCAAGGCTGTCTGGCGTACCAGTCGGTAGAATGCCGCCGCTGTCAGGATAGCTGCGAGCCTCAGGCGATTACCTTTCGCCCGACGCTGTCCGGCATATATCAACCGCAGCTCGACAATCTGGCCTGTAACGGATGCGGCGCGTGTGCCGCCAGCTGTCCGGTGTCAGCCATTACCGCGGAGTACAACCATGCACACTAACTGGCAGGTCTGCAGCCTGATTGTTCAGGCTAAAGGCGAACATTTACAGGATATCAGCGCGCGGGTGAACGCCTTTTCGGGTTGCGAAGTGGCGGTCAGTGACACCGAAAGCGGTCAGCTGATTGTGGTCGTCGAAGCAGAACACAGTGAAACGCTGATGCAAACAATTGAGTCGGTACGCAACGTTGCGGGCGTGCTGGCGGTGTCGCTGGTTTATCACCAGCAGGAAGAGCAAGGTGAGGAAACACCATGAAACTCAGTCGTCGTAGCTTTATGAAAGCTAACGCCGTTGCGGCCGCTGCGGCGGCTGCCGGGCTAAGCGTGCCGGGCGTCGCCCGCGCAGTTGTGGGTCAGCAGGAAGCCATTAAATGGGATAAAGCGCCCTGCCGTTTTTGCGGTACGGGCTGTGGCGTTCTGGTGGGAACCCAGCAGGGGCGTATCGTCGCCTGTCAGGGCGACCCGGACGCGCCGGTTAACCGTGGTCTGAACTGCATCAAGGGCTACTTTCTGCCCAAAATCATGTACGGCGATGATCGTTTAACGCAGCCGTTGCTGCGCATGAAAGACGGAAAATACAGCAAAGACGGCGAATTTACGCCGATCAGCTGGGATCAGGCTTTCGACGTGATGGAAGAGAAATTCAAAACCTCACTGAAAGAGAAAGGCCCGGAATCTATCGGTATGTTTGGTTCCGGTCAGTGGACCATCTGGGAAGGCTACGCCGCGGCGAAACTGTTTAAAGCCGGTTTTCGTTCAAACAACATCGATCCAAACGCCCGCCATTGTATGGCGTCGGCGGTGGTTGGTTTTATGCGCACCTTCGGGATGGATGAACCGATGGGCTGCTATGACGATATTGAGCACACCGACGCTTTCGTGCTGTGGGGCGCCAACATGGCGGAGATGCACCCGATCCTCTGGTCACGCATCACCAACCGTCGTCTGTCCGATCCGAACGTGACCGTCGCCGTACTGTCCACCTTCCAGCATCGTAGCTTTGAGCTGGCGGACAACGGCATGATCTTCACCCCGCAGACTGACCTGGTGATCCTCAACTACATCGCGAACTACATCATTCAGAACAACGCGATTAACCAGGATTTCTTCAGTAAACACGTCAACGTGCGCAAAGGGGTGACCGATATTGGTTACGGCCTGCGTCCGACCCATCCGCTGGAGAAAGCGGCGAAGAACCCCGGCTCCGACGCCTCCGAACCGATGAGCTTTGAAGATTACAAAGCCTTTGTTGCGGAATACACACTGGACAAGACCGCCGAAATGACCGGCGTGCCCAAAGATCAGCTGGAAAAACTGGCGCAGCTGTACGCCGATCCGAATAAAAAAGTGATCTCCTACTGGACGATGGGCTTCAACCAGCATACCCGCGGCGTGTGGGCCAACAACCTGGTGTACAACATTCACCTGTTGACCGGCAAAATCGCCCAGCCGGGTTGCGGACCGTTCTCGCTGACCGGTCAGCCTTCCGCCTGCGGCACCGCGCGTGAAGTGGGGACGTTCTCTCACCGTCTGCCGGCGGACATGGTGGTGACCAACGAAAAACACCGCGATATCTGTGAGAAGCACTGGAATATCCCGGCGGGGACGATTCCGGCGAAGGTGGGGCTTCACGCTGTCGCTCAGGACCGGGCGTTGAAAGACGGTAAGCTTAACGTCTACTGGACAATGTGTACCAACAATATGCAGGCCGGTCCGAACATCAATGAAGAGCGTATGCCTGGCTGGCGCGATCCGCGCAACTTTATCATTGTCTCCGATCCGTATCCGACCGTCAGTGCGCTGGCCGCCGACCTGATCCTGCCCACTGCGATGTGGGTGGAAAAAGAGGGGGCTTACGGCAACGCCGAGCGTCGCACCCAGTTCTGGCGTCAGCAAATTAAAGCGCCGGGTGAGGCTAAATCCGACCTGTGGCAACTGGTGCAGTTCTCGCGCCGTTTCAAAACCGAGGAGGTGTGGCCGGAAGAACTGCTGGCGAAGAAACCGGAACTGCGCGGTAAAACGCTGTACGACGTGCTGTTTGCCACCCCGGCGGTCACGAAGTTCCCGGTGGCGGAGCTGAAAGAGGATCAGCTTAACGATGAGTCCCGCGAGCTGGGCTTCTATCTGCAAAAAGGGCTGTTCGAAGAATACGCGTGGTTTGGACGCGGTCACGGTCACGATCTGGCCCCGTTCGACGATTATCACAAGGCGCGGGGGCTGCGCTGGCCGGTAGTGGACGGCAAAGAGACGCAGTGGCGCTACAGCGAAGGTCATGACCCGTACGTGAAGGCGGGCGAGGGCTACAAATTCTATGGCAAGCCAGACGGCAAAGCGGTGATCTTCGCGCTGCCGTTTGAGCCAGCCGCCGAATCGCCTGACAAAGAGTATGACCTGTGGCTCTCAACCGGCCGCGTACTGGAGCACTGGCATACCGGCAGTATGACCCGCCGCGTGCCGGAATTGCACCGCGCGTTCCCGGAAGCGGTGCTGTTTATCCATCCGTTGGATGCGAAAGCCCGCGATCTGCGTCGTGGCGACAAAGTGAAGGTGATCTCCCGTCGTGGCGAGGTTGTTTCGATTGTCGAAACCCGTGGACGTAACCGTCCGCCGCAGGGGCTGGTGTACATGCCGTTCTTCGACGCCGCGCAGCTGGTGAACAACCTGACGCTGGATGCGACGGATCCGCTCTCTAAAGAGACGGATTTCAAGAAGTGCGCCGTGAAACTGGCGAAGGTGTAAGCCATCATGTCCCGGTCAGCGAAACCGCAAAATGGCCGCCGCCGCTTTCTGCGCGACGTGGTTCGCACAGCGGGCGGGCTGGCAGCTGTAGGCGTGGCGCTGGGGCTGCAACAGCAGACCGCGCAAGCCACAGGCGTGCGGCTGCGCCCGCCCGGCGCGCTGAGCGAAAACGCGTTCGCCAGCGCCTGCGTGCGCTGCGGGCAGTGCGTACAGGCGTGTCCGTACGACACCTTAAAGCTGGCGACGCTGGCGTCGGGTTTGTCGGCGGGAACACCCTATTTTGTTGCCCGCGATATTCCCTGCGAAATGTGCGAAGACATTCCGTGCGCCAGGGTCTGCCCCAGTGGAGCGCTGGATAAAGACATCGAATCCATTGATGACTCGCGCATGGGGCTGGCGGTGCTGTTGGATCAGGAAAACTGCCTGAACTTTCAGGGACTGCGTTGCGACGTCTGTTATCGCGAGTGCCCGAAAATCGACGAGGCCATCACGCTGGAGCTGGATCGCAATATGCGTACCGGCAAGCATGCGCGATTTCTTCCCACCGTTCACAGCGACGCCTGTACCGGCTGCGGTAAGTGCGAAAAAGTCTGCGTCCTGGAACAGCCCGCCATCAAGGTGCTGCCGCTGTCGTTGGCGAAAGGGGAGTTAGGCCACCATTACCGCTTCGGTTGGCTGGAGGGGAACGATGGCAAATCGTAAACGTGACGCCGGGCGCGAAGCGCTGGCGAAAAAAGGCTGGTGGCGCAGTCACCGTTGGCTGGCGCTTCGCCGCCTCAGCCAGTTTGCGGTGCTGGGCATGTTTCTTAGCGGACCGTGGTTTGGGGTGTGGATCCTGCATGGCAACTACTCCGGTAGCCTGTTGCTGGACACCATCCCGCTGACCGATCCGCTGATGACCCTGCAAAGCCTGGCGAGCGGTCATCTGCCCGCAGCGCTGGCGCTGACCGGGGCGGTGATTATTGCTCTGCTGTACGCCCTGGCAGGAAAGCGATTGTTTTGCAGTTGGGTCTGTCCGCTGAATCCCGTGACCGATTTTGCGGCCTGGCTGCGCAGAAGATTTGACCTGAATCAGTCCGCAACGCTGCCGCGTCATATACGGTACGTGCTGCTGGTTGTGGTCCTGGTCGGATCGGCCCTGACCGGAACGCTGCTGTGGGAATGGATCAACCCCGTCTCCCTGATGGGGCGTAGCCTGGTGATGGGCTTTGGTAGCGGCGCACTGCTGATTATCGCTCTGTTTTTGTTTGATTTACTGGTCGTTGAACACGGCTGGTGCGGACATCTCTGTCCTTTAGGCGCGCTGTATGGCGTGCTGGGTAGCAAAGGCGCATTAACCGTTGCGGCGACTGACCGACAGAAATGTAACCGCTGTATGGACTGTTTTCATGTTTGCCCGGAACCGCATGTGCTACGTGCCCCGGTGCTGGATGAGCAAAGCCCGGTGCAGGTCACCAGTCGCGATTGCATGACCTGCGGTCGCTGCGTGGATGTCTGTTCTGAGGATGTATTTACAATAACTACACGATGGAGTTCGGGAGCGAAATCATGAAAAGCCATGACCTGAAGAAAGCGCTGTGTCAATGGACGGCCCTGCTTGCCCTGGTAGTCAGCGGCGCGGTCTGGGCGGCAAACGGAGTGGATTTTAGCCAGTCGCCGGAAGTGTCCGGTACGCAGGAAGGGGCGATTCGCATGCCGAAAGAGCAGGAGCGTATGCCGCTGAATTATGTCAACCAGCCGCCGATGATTCCCCATAGCGTCGAGGGTTATCAGGTGACCACTAACACTAACCGCTGTCTGCAATGCCACGGCGTAGAAAGCTATCGCACCACTGGCGCGCCGCGCATCAGCCCGACGCACTTTATGGACAGCGACGGTAAAGTGCTGGCGGAAGTGGCGCCGCGTCGTTATTTCTGCTTGCAGTGTCACGTCCCGCAGGCCGATGCCGCGCCGATTGTTGGCAACAGCTTTACGCCATCCAAAGGTTACGGAAAATAAGAGGTCGTTATGGAAAATGCTAACCGTAAACCTGGCCGGATTAAGCGCCTCTGGCAATGGTGGCGTCGCCCCAGTCGCCTGGCGCTGGGCACGCTGCTGTTAATCGGGTTCGTTGGCGGCATTATTTTCTGGGGTGGATTCAACACCGGGATGGAAAAAGCCAACACCGAAGCGTTCTGCATCAGCTGCCACGAAATGCGTAACACAGTGTACCAGGAATACATGGAAACCGTGCACTACAACAACCGCAGCGGTGTGCGCGCAACCTGTCCGGACTGCCATGTGCCGCACGAATGGGGACCGAAGATGATCCGCAAGATCAAGGCCAGCAAAGAACTGTATGCCAAAGCGCTCGGCCTGATCGATACGCCGCAGAAATTCGAAGATCATCGTCTCACTATGGCGCAAAACGAATGGCGAAGAATGAAAGACAATAATTCGCAGGAGTGTCGCAATTGTCACAACTTCGAATTCATGGACTTAACTGCCCAAAAAGGCGTCGCGGCGAAAATGCACGACCAGGCGGTGAAAGACGGCCAAACCTGTATTGACTGCCATAAAGGGATTGCCCACAAGCTTCCCGATATGCGCGACGTTAAGCCGGGCTTCTGACGGGATGGTAATGAGTGGGTAGTATGCTTGAAGCCAGAAAGTTGCTCTGCGAACGGGATGAGCGGATCTTATTCAGCGATTTGTCATTCCGGGTCAACGCGGGTGAGTGGATACAAATCACCGGGCGCAACGGCGCGGGGAAAACAACCCTGCTGCGGTTGCTGACGGGGCTTGCTCGCCCCGACGCCGGGGAGGTGTGCTGGCAAGGGCAACCGCTGCATCGTGTGCGGGACAGCTACCATCAAAATTTGTTGTGGATTGGACATCAGCCGGGCATAAAAACCCGGCTGACGGCGTTGGAGAACCTGCGCTTTTTCCATCAGGACGGCGACACCGCGCAGTGCCTGGCGGCATTGGCGCAGGCTGGTCTTGCCGGATACGAAGATCTTCCCGTTAATCAACTTTCTGCCGGTCAGCAGCGCCGGGTGGCGTTAGCGCGCTTGTGGTTGACCCACGCCCGGCTGTGGATCCTCGACGAACCTTTTACCGCGATCGATGTGAACGGCGTTGAACGCCTGACGCAGCGCATGGCGCAACATACCGACCAGGGGGGGATGGTTCTCCTCACCACTCACCAGCCGCTGAACGTCGCCGCAGATCGCATTCGTCGCATCGCGCTTAACGCTGTGAGGGAAGCGTCATGATGTGGCGTATTTTCCGGCAAGAGCTGCGCGTCGCGTTTCGCCATAGCGCGGAAATCGCCAACCCGCTGTGGTTCTTCCTGATCGTTATTACGCTGTTTCCCCTGAGCATCGGCCCCGAGCCACAGCTGCTGGCGCGTATTGCCCCTGGCATTATCTGGGTCGCCGCACTGCTGGCCTCACTGCTGGCGCTGGAGCGACTGTTTCGCGACGATCTGCAGGACGGCAGCCTTGAACAACTGATGTTGCTGCCGATCCCCCTGCCAGTGGTGGTGTTGGCGAAAGTGCTGGCCCACTGGGTGGTGACGGGCTTACCGCTGTTGATCCTTTCTCCGTTAGTGGCGCTGCTGCTGGGCATGGACATTTACGGCTGGAAAATTATGGCGCTGACGCTCTTGCTGGGAACGCCGACGCTGAGCTTTCTCGGTGCGCCGGGGGTGGGGCTCACGGTCGGGCTGAAGCGCGGCGGCGTGTTGCTGAGCGTGCTGGTGCTGCCCTTGACCATTCCCCTACTGATTTTTGCGACCGCCGCTATGGACGCGGCGTCAATGCATTTACCGGTCGACGGTTACATGGCGATTTTAGGCGCGCTACTGGCGGGAAGCGCGACGTTGAGTCCGTTTGCGACAGCGGCGGCGTTACGTATCAGCGTGCAGTAGACCGGTACAGGCTGTAGGCCGGAGAAGGCGAAGCCGCCCCCCGGCGCCACGGAATTTCATTGGTTTAGAGAGGTCTGGTGACTTATATGTGGAAAACACTTCATCAACTGGCTATGCCCCCACGGCTGTATCAGATCTGCGGCTGGTTCGTCCCGTGGCTGGCCGTCGCCAGCGTCATCGTCCTGGCGACCGGCTGGATTTGGGGATTCGGCTTTGCCCCTGCGGATTATCAACAGGGGCAGAGCTACCGCATTATTTATCTGCACGTTCCGGCGGCGATCTGGTCGATGGGGATATACGCCGCCATGGCGGTAGCGGCGTTTATCGGTCTGGTCTGGCAGTTGAAAATGGCAAACCTGGCGCTGGCCGCGATGGCGCCGATTGGCGCGGTGTTCACCTTTATCGCCTTGGTGACTGGCTCCGCGTGGGGCAAACCCATGTGGGGCACCTGGTGGGTGTGGGACGCGCGGCTGACCTCTGAACTGGTGCTGCTGTTTCTCTATGTCGGCGCCATTGCGCTCTGGCACGCTTTTGACGATCGCAAGATGGCCGGGCGCGCGGCGGGGATCCTGGTGCTGATCGGCGTCGTTAACCTGCCCATCATCCATTACTCCGTGGAGTGGTGGAATACCTTACACCAGGGCTCGACCCGGATGCAGCAAAGCATTGACCCGGCGATGCGTACGCCGCTGCGCCTGGCAATTGTCGGCTATCTGCTGCTATTTATCACGCTGACGCTGATGCGCATGCGTAACCTGATTCTGATGATGGAAAAACGCCGCCCGTGGGTGAGCGAACTGATTTTAAAAAGGGGCCGCCAATGACCACTGCATTTGCATCCTGGAGTGAATTTTTCGCCATGGGCGGCTACGCCTTTTATGTCTGGCTGGCCGTGGCGATGAGCGTGATTCCGCTGGCAGTATTGGTTGCGCATACCGCTACCCGGCAGCGAGCCATTTTGCGCGAGGTTGCCCAACAGCGGGCGCGCGAAGCGCGGATGCGCGCCGCCCAGACTCAGCAGGAGGCCGCGTGAATATTCGACGTCGAAACCGCTTATGGATAGCCTGCGGTGTGCTGGCAGGGCTGGCGCTGACCATTACGCTGGTGCTGTATGCGCTGCGTTCCAATATCGATCTGTTTTATACCCCCGGCGAGATCCTTTATGGCAAGCGAGAAACCCAGGAGATGCCGGAAGTTGGTCAGCGCCTGCGCGTCGGCGGCATGGTGATGCCCGGCAGCGTGAAGCGCGATCCGGACACCCTGAAGGTTAATTTCAGTATTTATGACGCTGAAGGCGTGGTGGATGTGAGCTACGAAGGCATACTTCCGGATCTGTTCCGTGAAGGGCAGGGCGTTGTGGTGCAGGGGGAACTCGGCGAGAAAAACCATATCCAGGCGAAAGAGGTGCTGGCGAAACATGACGAAAACTACACGCCGCCGGAAGTGGAGAAAGCGATGCAGGAAAACCATCGCCGCCCGGAAAGCGTGTATAAGGATGCGTCGTCATGATGCCTGAAATCGGCAATGCGCTGCTCTGCCTGGCGCTGGGTGTCGCGCTCCTGCTTTCCATATATCCGTTATGGGGCGTGGCGCGTGGCGACGCGCGGATGATGGCCTCGGCGAGACCCTTTGCCTGGCTGCTGTTTATTCTGGTAATGGGCGCATTTTTGGTGCTGGTCAACGCTTTCGTGGTCAATGATTTCACCGTGATTTACGTTGCCAGCAACTCGAATACCCAACTGCCGGTGTGGTACCGGGTTGCCGCAACCTGGGGCGCCCACGAAGGCTCTCTGCTGCTGTGGGTGCTGCTGATGAGCGGCTGGACCTTCGCCGTGGCGCTGTTTTCGCAACGGATGCCGCTGGATATCGTCGCCCGCGTACTGGCGGTAATGGGGATGGTCAGCGTTGGCTTCCTGTTGTTTATACTCTTCACCTCCAACCCGTTTGCCCGCACGCTGCCCGATTTCCCCATTGAAGGGCGCGACCTGAACCCGCTGCTGCAGGATCCGGGGCTTATTTTCCATCCGCCGCTGTTGTATATGGGCTACGTCGGCTTCTCGGTGGCCTTTGCTTTTGCCATTGCCGCGTTGTTGAGTGGCCGTCTGGACAGCACTTTCGCCCGCTTCTCGCGCCCGTGGACGCTCGCGGCGTGGGTGTTCCTGACGCTCGGCATTGTGCTCGGTTCGGCCTGGGCTTACTACGAACTTGGCTGGGGCGGCTGGTGGTTCTGGGACCCGGTAGAAAATGCGTCGTTTATGCCGTGGCTGGTGGGAACGGCGCTGATGCACTCGCTGGCGGTGACTGAACAGCGCGCCAGCTTTAAAGCGTGGACGCTGCTGCTTTCCATCAGCGCCTTTTCGCTCTGTTTGCTCGGCACCTTCCTTGTGCGCTCCGGGGTGCTGGTATCGGTACACGCCTTTGCCTCCGATCCGTCACGCGGTATGTTTATCCTCGCCTTTATGGTGCTGGTGATTGGCGGATCGCTGCTGCTGTTTGCTACCCGGGGGCACAAGGTTCGTTCACGGGTGAACAATGCGCTCTGGTCGCGTGAGTCGCTGCTGCTCGGTAACAACGTGCTGCTGATTGCCGCGATGTTAGTGGTGCTGTTAGGAACGCTGCTGCCGCTGGTGCACAAGCAACTGGGGCTGGGCAGTATTTCCATCGGCGAGCCGTTCTTTAATACCATGTTTACCTGGCTGATGGCGCCGTTTGCGCTGCTGCTGGGCATTGGACCACTGGTGCGCTGGGGGCGGGATCGCCCGCGTAAGCTGCAACGCCTGTTGGTCGTCGCCCTTGTCAGTACGTTGGCGCTCTCTTTCCTGCTGCCGTGGCTGTTTGAGGATAACATCGTCGCGATGACGGTGGTCGGGCTGGTGATGGCCTGCTGGGTGTTCGTGCTGGCGATCGCCGAGGTGGCGCAGCGCGTTACCCGCGGCACGAAAATGACGCCGGGCTACTGGGGGATGGTATTAGGGCACGTTGGCCTGGCGGTGACTATCGTGGGTATCGCGTTTAGCCAGAACTACAGCGTTGAGCGCGATGTACGCATGAAGGCGGGCGATAGCGTTGATATTCATGAATATCGCTTTACCTTCCGCGAAGTGAAAGAGATCACCGGACCAAACTACCGGGGCGGCGTAGCGATTATCGGCGTTACGCGGAACGGGAAGGCGGAAGCGACGCTGCATGCGGAAAAACGTTTTTACAACAGCACCCGTTCGATGATGACGGAAGCGGCAATTGACGGCGGGATCACCCGCGATCTTTACGCAGCGCTGGGTGAAGAGCTGGAAAACGGCGCATGGGCGGTACGCCTGTATTACAAACCGTTTATCCGCTGGATTTGGGCGGGCGGGCTGCTGATGGCGCTGGGCGGGCTGTTCTGCCTGTTCGATCCGCGCTACCGCAAGCGCAAGCAACCGCAAAACACGGCGCCGGAGGCAGTATGAAGCGCAACGTACTTTTGATCCCATTGATAATTTTTCTGCTGATTGCGGCGGCGTTGCTGTGGCAGCTGGCGCGTAACGCCGAAGGGGATACGCCAACCAACCTTGAGTCGGCGCTGGTGGGTAAACCGGTGCCCACGTTCCGCCTTGAGTCGCTGGAGAACCCCGGCAAGCACTATGAAGCGGATGTCCTGACCCAGGGCAAACCGGTGTTGCTTAACGTCTGGGCAACATGGTGTCCGACTTGTCGCGCCGAGCATCAGTATCTGAATCAGTTGTCAGCGCAGGGTATTCGCGTGGTGGGTATGAACTATAAAGACGACCGGCAGAAAGCGATCGCCTGGCTGAAAGAATTAGGAAATCCTTTTGCCCTGAGCCTGTTTGACGGCGACGGGATGCTGGGACTGGATCTGGGCGTGTATGGCGCGCCGGAAACCTTCCTCATCGACGGTACCGGCATTATTCGCTATCGCCACGCCGGTGATTTGAACGCCCGGGTATGGGAAAGTGAGATCAAGCCGCTGTGGGAGAAGTACAGCAAGGAGGCCGCGCAATGAGGACTCTGTTAGGCGCGTTGATGCTGCTGCTTTCAGCGAACGCGCTGGCCACTATTGATGTCATGCAGTTTAAGGACGAGGCGCAGGAACAACAGTTTCGCCAGCTCACCGAGCAGCTTCGCTGTCCAAAATGCCAGAATAACAGCATTGCCGATTCCAACTCGATGATCGCGACCGATCTGCGCCAGAAGGTATATGAGCTGATGCAGGAAGGAAAAAGCCAGAAAGAGATCGTCGACTACATGGTGGCGCGCTACGGCAATTTTGTGACTTACGATCCGCCGCTGACGCCGCTGACCATCCTGCTGTGGGTGCTTCCTGTCGCGGCGATCGGCGCCGGAGGCTGGATAATTTACGCGCGCTCGCGTCGCCGGGTAAGGGTGAAACAGGACGCTTTTCCTGACGAGCAGCCTGCACTGGCGGGTAAGCGCGCCGGGTTTGGCGCGTATCTGCCGGGCATAGTGATTGCCCTGGCGGTTGGCGGCGTTAGCTATTATCACACCGGAAACTTTCGTCAGGTACAAATCTGGCAGCAGGCGACGGCGCAAACGCCGGCACTGCTGGAACGTGCGCTGGATCCGAACGCCCAGCCTCTGAATGAAGAGGAGATGACCCGCCTGGCGCTGGGCCTGAGAACCCGCCTGCAGGATGATGGGGCAAATGTGGAAGGCTGGATCATGCTGGGGCGGATTGGCATGGTGTTAGGCAACGCCAGCACCGCGACCGAGGCCTATGCCAACGCGTATCGGCTGGATCCGAAGAACAGCGATGCCGCGCTTGGCTACGCCGAGGCGCTGACTCGTTCTTCCGATCCTGACGATAATCTGCGCGGCGGGGAACTGCTTCGACAGCTGGTGCGCAGCGATCATGCCAATGTTCGGGTACTGAGCATGTATGCCTTTAACGCCTTCGAGCAGCAGCGCTTTGGCGAAGCGGTGGCGGCCTGGGAAATGATGCTGAAACTGTTGCCCGCCAACGATACCCGCCGCGCGGTTATCGAACGCAGTATTGCGCAGGCGTTACAGCAGCTTTCGCCGCCGAAGGAGTAACCTTACAGCAGCTTTCGCCGCCGAAGGAGTAACCTTACGGCTGCCCGATGGCGTTACGCTTATCGGGCCTGAATGCCTGTGAGCGGTGGTCCGGATAAGACGCGTTGCGTTGTTATCCGGTAGCAGATAGCTGTGTGACTTTATTGCATCCCGCGCGTTTGCAGGAAAAGGATGGTGGCCGCAACGCGCGAACGCACGTTGAGCTTACGCAGCAGATTGCGGATATGCACTTTTACCGTTTGTTCGGAAATGTTCAGCGCCGAGGCGATCTGTTTATTCGACAGCCCCTGCGCCAGTTCGTGCAGAACGTCCAGTTCCCGCTCGGTCAGTACGCTAAAGGGATCGTCCTGCTCGCCGAACAGTTCCCGTTCGCGCAGGTATTCGCTTACCCGTTCACTGAAGACCTGACCGCCGTTAGCGCCCTTGCGAATGGCTTCCAGTAAGACTTCCGGATCGCTGTCCTTCAGCAGATAGCCGTCTGCGCCTGCATCGATCAGTGCATACACATCGCTGGCGGAATCCGACACGGTGAGAATAATAATTTGCGCCGTTACGCCGTCCCGACGCAGGGCGTTAAGGGTATCCAGACCGCTCAGACCTTTCATATTCAGATCGAGCAGGATCAAATCCAGGTCGAGACGGTTCGCCAGATCAATCGCCGTTGCGCCATCGCCCGCTTCGGCAACCACGTCAAATGCGGGGTCCAGTTCCAGTAATTGACGAATACCGCGCCGCATAAGGGGGTGGTCGTCTACAACCAGCACCTGAAAAGGCGTTGCTTCAGGCATAGTTATCTCCCGAGATTTTCTTAGCATCATTATTGTTATTAGCGCATAAATCGTCCAGATTCATCGCGTCGAAAAGCAGGGTAATTTTACCCCAATTTACGCATGGGTAAGTAGTAAAACCGTGGGGAAATAAGGTCTGCCTCCCACAGATGCGGGAGGCGAAAGCTCAGGGGTGCAGCGAGAGAGTCGTGACCTCGCCTGCAGGAATGGCGGTATAGTACCAATATTCGTCATTGATCTGCGCAGACGCAAAGCCGCTTAACGGCAGGTCTCTCTCTTTTGCGTTCACCGAGATATGCAGCGTGCCGGTTACGGGACGAGAGCTGACCAGCATCACGTCGCCATCGCGATTGTAGTGCGCCACCACCCCTCCAGGTAACGACATCATTTTGCCGGATGCCAGTACGGAGTAATCGAAATGAACTTTTTTCTTTTCGACACTTCCGGCGCCGAAATAGCGGCCATAGATTTGCGGATCGTGGAAGAAACCGAAATGGCCGCCGCTGTTTTGCATTTTGAGGAAATGAAAGTCCGGGACAGTAAAGTCACGCTGGTGGCGGCTCAACTGTGTGTGGATGATATTCACCCGTACCTGATCCTGCTGGTAAACGCGGGTATAAGCCGCATACATCAGCGAGAACGACCAGACGAATACGCCTGCCATGAGTCCCGTGATGGCGTAAACGCCAATCCTGACGCCTTTACTGGTGTAAATAACCAACTCTTTAAGCAGAAAAGAGAGCGCTAACAGGAAAAACAGGAATGTCGACATCATTACCCGGTCCGGATAAGACGGGGAGGCCACCATAATAAAAGAGGTGCCCAGCCCGACCAGCAGCATCAACACAACCATGGCGAGATTGCCGCTTTTAACGCGCGGGCCGTTGCGTCTGGCGAAATACAGAATCGCCGCCAGCAGAACCAGCACGACGTAGGCGATCCAAACCAGCGCTAAATGGCTGAAGAAACGATCGCTCAGGTGAATGACGAGGCGCTCAATAATCGATTTCTCATACCAGACTTTATGCGCCCCCTGTGCGCGAATAAAATTACCCGGTGAAAAGATCAGAATAGCCGCGCCCGCCAGGGCAGATAAAAAATAGGCGACTTTGTTGCCGTACAGACGCTTGTCCTGCCAGAGATCGTAAATGATGGCCAGCAGCGCCAGGCCAACCACAAACGGCGCAACGCTCTCGTTAGAGCAGCCTGCCAGCACCCCCAGCAGTAGCATAACGACACGCGTGTTTTTTTCCCGCCGCATCTGGATGCGGTACAGGTTCCACAGCCAGGCGGCGACAAACAGATTGGTCCACAGATAATTGGCGCTGCCGACAACCCAGAATACGGTCTGTCCTATATTGGGATTGGCGACCCAGAAAGTCAGAAAAATAAGGGTGAAGGTTACCGCGTCATATTTCTTCCACTTCAGCGTGCCGTCGGGCGTTTTGACAATCAAATAGCAGAATGCGACCACGGCGAGTCCTGTCATCATCGAGATAAAAATACGTGATTCCGAGGCCAGCAAAAGCGCGCTGGTGTAGTCAGCGACCAGGCGTCCGCTCCAGGTTAAATAGTGATGCAGATGGGCATCAAATGAGAGGCCAATTAAGGCGTAGCGATAATCATCAGAATGAATTGGGGTATACCATTCAAGGATGAAAACGGCAAAAAAAGCGATAAGAATGATGCTTTTATTCACATACTTAACCATCAGCTATCCTTTCCTGAATTCTGTTCCACAGTGTGTCGTTTTTTGAGCAAGTAACGAGGACGTTGCTTGGTCTCAATGTAAATCCGCCCTATGTATTCCCCCAGTACGCCAATGCCAATCAACTGGACGCCGCCTAAAAACAGGATCGATACAATCAGCGAGGCATAGCCGCGAACCGGATTCCCCCACAGGAGAGTGTCAATAAGCATTCCCGCGCCGTAGGTGAATGAGATAAGCGCAACGGCGAGGCCAATATAGGTCCAGATACGCAGGGGGAACGTCGAGAATGAGGTGATTCCCTCCAGCGCGAGGTTCCAGAGCTTCCAGCCGTTGAATTTGCTTTTTCCGGCACAGCGATTCGCCCGGGCGTAAAGCACCACCTCCGTTTTGCCGCCTACCCAGGATAAAATGCCTTTCATAAACAGGTTACGTTCCGGCATCTGCTTGATGTTTTCCACCACTTCCCGACTCATCAGCCGAAAATCGCCAACGTTTTCTTCGATGTGCGGCGTGCTGATTTTATTGTGCAGCGCATAAAACCATGCGGCGGTTTTGCGCTTCAGTCGACCGTCCACCGAGCGGTCTGAACGTTTTGCCAGCACGATGTCCGCACCGTCCTGCCACTTACGGATGAGGTGCGGTATCACTTCTACCGGATCCTGAAGATCGACATCGATAGGGATCACCGCATCGCCCGTCGCGTTATCAAGTCCGGCGAACAGGGCGGGTTCCTTACCGAAATTTCTTGTTAACGACAACGCGACAACCAGCGGGTCGGCAACCGCCAGCGCAGTAACGATCGACTCCGTTGCATCGGTACTGCCATCGTTGATAAAGACAATTTCGACGTCATACGCTTTTAGCGCGTCATATTCGCGCACCGTTTTGTAAAAGATGCCGATGGTCTCTTCTTCGTTGAAAACCGGAACGACCAGCGAGATTTTCATTGAACGTCCTTAAACACAATCAGTCTGGAATAGATAAACCCGCAGATGAGGCTAATTGCTGAGAAAGCGACCAGCGTAACGAGAGGGGGCAGGCCGCACCGTTCGGCCGCCCAGCCGGTCAGGAAACTCAGCAACCCCATAAAACCGACGTAAAGGAAATAGCGCCGTGGCGTAGTGGTTTGCCGGAAGGTAAACCGGGCGTTGGCATAAAAGGAGAAGCTCACCGCGAGGCTGAAGCTAAGAAAATTGGCCAGCGCCTGGTGGATATGAAAGGCGTAAACGCAGACCGTGAAAACCAGCCAGTGGATCAAGGTGTTGATCACGCCTACGGATGTGTACTTAATAAAGTAATGCCACATTATCAAAGAAGTCGGTTATGCAAAGGCGGAAGTGTAACATTATTTTCTACCGCTGCCCGAGTCTGAAATGCCTTTGACCGGCAAAAGTGTGCTGACAAACCGCATTAACCTCCCCTCGCGTACATCTGCGGGTTTTGTCCTGAGCCTGTTACGCATCCTGCCTGCGGTTTGTCGAAAACATGATGGCGCGGGACCCGCCCTGAAGTCCTGCGGGAATTCTGCCGATAGCGTAAAGTTATATCCCGCCTGTTGGTTCCACGCGTTGTGTTTATCGCGGAGCAGATCTTTTTATTGCGGAAGGCTAAGCGTATTCTCCAGGAATTTTCATTGCCTGTCGCAGGCCGGGCATGATTTTCAGAAAAAGACAGTGCGGACAGCGCATTTATAGTTCATTTCACAACAGGTGAACTGAAAAAAAGATTTTTGACCTGATGTCGGGGCGAATACAGGTGGGTTTGCCTTATTTTCTGTTCGGTTATTCGTTTTATAAATGCTTGCTATTCGAATTATTAAAGTTATGCATAAGGAATTATCTTAGATAATCCCTCCCGTCGTCTCTCATTTGCGAAGCAGCACTGCTGCTTTTTTTTTGCTGAAACTCATATTGTTATGAAAAAGCAAATCCTGACTCCCTGTGAATAATGATCTAAGTCAATAAATAACAAAAATTCAAGCATATCTCTGCTATTTAGCTGGTGGGCAGGGATTTCCCCTGTCTTTCATGTGAATTATCGGTCAAAATTTTGTAATGAAGGTGGTTGAGTAGCGATCTCTGTTGTTTTGATTTGGAGGAAAATTCTTAAGTATAGTCTAAATATGGACTTAAGATCTGATTAATTGATCTTGGATGGTGTTTTGTACTAACATGCTTTTGTAAAGAAATGCCGTTTCATTAACAATCATTCCTTAAGGAAAGGGACTACTATGGCTGATTCATTCCAGAATGAAGTGCCGAAGGCACGTATAAATCTCAGGCTGGCGCTGCATACAGGTGGCGCGCAGAAGAAAGTCGAACTACCGCTAAAACTGCTCACCGTCGGTGATTTCAGCAATGGCAAAGAAACCCGCCCATTATCTGAAAGAGAAAAAATCAACGTCAATAAAAATAACTTCAATAGCGTACTTTCAGAATTTAACCCGGAAGTAAACCTCACTGTCGAGAATACGCTGGCGGGCGATGGCTCTGAAGATAATGTGAAGCTGAGCTTTTCCGATATTAAAGATTTCGAACCGGAACAGGTTGCCCGCCAAATCCCCCAGCTTCGCGCCATGCTGGCAATGCGTAATTTATTACGCGACCTCAAGTCCAATCTTCTTGATAACGCCACTTTCAGAAAAGAACTTGAGAAAATTCTCAAAGACCCGGCGCTGTCTCAGGAATTACGCGACGAAATGAGTGCACTGGCCCCGAAATAACGGCGTGCGTCTTTTAATGGATTAACCGGGAATATGCTGATGTCTGTAAATACTGAAACCGCCTCTGCCCAGGGGCAGACCACCGTACTGGAAAAAGAAGGCGTTTACGCCTCCCTGTTTGAAAAAATCAACCTGACCCCGGCCTCCAGCCTGGGTGACATTAACGCGTTTATGGACGATGCCGCGCTCTCCGACGCGCCGGCGGGCGAGCGCCTGACGGCGGCGATGCAGGTGTTTATGGACTGTATCCGCAAATCCGGTCAGCAGGTGGAGAAACTCGACAAGACCTTAATCGACCACCATATCGCGGAGCTGGATTATCAAATCAGCCGCCAGCTGGACGCGGTAATGCACCATCAGGAATTCCAGAAAGTGGAATCCCTGTGGCGCGGTCTGAAGCAACTGGTGGACAACACCGACTACCGCCAGAACGTGAAAACCGAAATCCTGGACGTCTCCAAAGACGACCTGCGCCAGGACTTTGAGGACGCGCCGGAGCTTATTCAGAGCGGCCTCTACTGGCACACTTACACTGCCGAATACGACACCCCGGGCGGTGAGCCGATTGGCTCGGTCATTTCTGCTTACGAATTTGACGCCAGCCCGCAGGACGTGGCGCTGCTGCGCAATATCTCGAAAGTCTCCGCCGCCGCGCACATGCCGTTTATCGGCGCCGTCGGCCCGACATTCTTCCTGAAAGAGACGATGGAGGAGGTGGCGGCCATTAAGGATATCGGCAACTACTTCGACCGCGCCGAGTACATCAAGTGGAAATCGTTCCGTGACACCGACGACTCGCGCTATATCGGCCTGGTGATGCCGCGCGTGCTGGGCCGTCTGCCATACGGCCCGGACACTGTGCCGGTACGCAGTTTCAACTACGTGGAGCAGGTTAAAGGCCCGGATCACGAGAAATACCTGTGGACCAGCGCGTCATTTGCCTTCGCCTCCAACATGGTGAAGAGCTTCATTAACAACGGCTGGTGCGTGCAAATTCGCGGTCCGCAGGCGGGCGGAGCGGTGAAAGATCTGCCCATTCATCTGTATGACCTCGGCACCGGCAACCAGGTGAAAATCCCGTCGGAAGTGATGATCCCGGAAACCCGCGAGTTTGAGTTCGCGAATCTCGGCTTTATCCCGCTGTCGTACTACAAAAACCGCGACTACGCCTGCTTCTTCTCTGCGAACTCGGCGCAGAAACCGGCGCTGTATGACACCGCCGATGCGACGGCCAACAGCCGCATCAACGCGCGCCTGCCGTATATCTTCCTGCTGTCGCGCATTGCCCACTACCTGAAGCTGATTCAGCGTGAAAACATCGGTACGACGAAAGACCGCCGTCTGCTGGAGCTGGAACTCAACACCTGGGTTCGCGGCCTGGTCACTGAAATGACCGATCCGGGCGACGAACTGCAGGCGTCTCATCCGCTACGCGATGCGAAGGTGGTGGTGGAAGATATCGAGGACAACCCGGGCTTCTTCCGCGTGAGGCTGTATGCGGTGCCGCACTTCCAGGTGGAAGGCATGGACGTGAACCTGTCTCTGGTTTCGCAGATGCCGAAAGCGAAAGCGTAAGGCGGGAGCAGGGATGAAAATTTATCGTCCACTGTGGAACGAGGGGGCTTTGCTGTCCCCTCAGCAGTTCCAGCAGCAGGCTGAGTGGGAGTCTTTTCGTAGTGCTGGTGTCTCGGCACTGGCATCTCCTTTCCCATGGGGAGTGGAAAAAATCGGGTTCAATGAAAGCCTTCTTTCATCGGGTCTGATCCAGGTATCCCAACTGCGTCTCTGGCTGGAAGATGGTTCGCTGATAGATGCTCAAAGAAGCGATTTGCCTCCCCCTCCTCGTGAGTTAGATGCGGGGCTTCTGGCTGGCCTGGATGCAGTAACGGTCGTTATCGCGCTTCCACATTTGCACCCGGGGGTGATCAATGTTGAGCAGGCAGGCGTAGCAGCTGACCGGCCGCTCCGTTACCGGGAAGAGTGGGTAAACGTACAGGATTCTTTTGGTGCTGAAGAAGAGTCCATGGCCGTGGCTCGTTTCAATTACACCATCCGGTTTGCCCATGAAAGTAATGACGCCTGGAAAGTCTGCCCGGTAGCGAGACTGATACGGGATGGACAAAATGCGTGGCGTCTGGATCCGTCTTTTATTCCTCCTGTTGCGTCATTTGCGGCAAGCCCAGTCCTCCGGGAACGTCTGGTGCTGCTTAATCGCCAGTTACGCTCCCGACGCCAGCGCCTGATGACAATGCGCCGTGAAAGTAACGAAAGACTTGCCGATTTTGCGGTTGCCGATGTTTCTCTTTTTTGGTTGCTGAATGCGCTGAATTCACACGCCAGAGTGCTGACGGAATACGAACGCTTCCCGGCACGGCCACCTGAACAGGTATGGGCTGAACTCGCCCGTCTGGCAGGTAGCATGCTGACATTCTCACTGGAGCACGACCTTGATGCTATCCCGGGCTATGACCATGCGGAACCGGTCAACGCTTTTCCTCCGCTCTTTGACCTGGTCACAGAGCTGCTGGAAGCCAGTCTGCCATCGCGTGTTATTGCGCTGGAGATGTCCCGACCAGACGGGCAGACCTGGAAGGCAAACCTTCACGATACCCGTCTGCGTGAAGAGGCCGACCTTTATCTCTCTGTACGTTCAAGTGTCCCTGCCTGGCAGGTCGCCGAGCAATTCCCTTCTCTCTGTCAGGCTGGGTCCCCTGATGACGTCAATACCATTTATGGCGCGGCGCTCAGGGGTATTCCGTTGATCCCGGTAAGCAGGGTCCCTGCGGCATTGCCGGTACGTATGGAAAACCAGTATTTCGCACTTGATATGGAAAGCGCTGCTGCGCGTGAAATGCAGGAACAGGGGGTGTGTATGTTCTATGTGCCCGAGTTACTTGGCGCCCTGGAACTTGAACTGTTTGCGGTGCTGCGCTCATGAGACAGGAAATCGATATCGACCAACTGATGGCGGAAACATGGCTTACCGTCACCCTGCTGAAGAAAGGGGCCGTAGCTCACAATGGCAGCGCACTTTACGACAAATGCGTGAAGCAGGTCGAACGAGTGCGTGAAGCGCTGGTTCGAGCCGGTTACGACGACGCCAGTGTGGAGCACATTTCATATGCCCAGTGTGCGTTACTGGACGAGACGGTGATGAGTCGTAAACCTGAAAAACCCGAAGACGGTGGAGAGATTACCCTTGATGAAGGGCAGGTGGCCTGGCGCAAAGCACCGCTACAGGCCCGCTTTTTTGGATCACTTCGTGCCGGTGAGGCGCTCTGGGATCGCATTGCGGAAGTTTTGCGTCAGCCTGCGCCGAATATGGCGGTTATGACCTGCTATCACCGCGTGATTGCCCTTGGGTTCCAGGGACTGTACAGCCTTAACGCTGTCAGTCAGACGCAGCGGGATGAGGTTGCCAAAGCACTTTCTGAGCGGGTATCCCCTCCCGATGCCGGACTGTCTCTGGTGGTGCACCGGTTGGGTAAACGCCGCTGGAGTCTGATGCGTTCTGTCTGGTTCTGGATTGTACTGGCAGTGATCATCACGGGCGTAGTCTGGTGGGGAGGCCACCTGTGGCTTCAGTCGCTCCTTTCAGCGCAACTTCCGGAGCTGCGTGGCTAATGCGTAAATCCGTCATTTTCCCGGTTGCCTTGCATGCTCTTGCGGGTGTTATCGCGCTGTTAGGGTTGCTCTGGTATTTCATCCCGGCCGGAAACGTGTTTAAGGGTCTGGCCACATTGCTTATTGCAACTCTGGCCTGCTGGATTGTGTTACGAAGCTACCAACGCGGAAAGACTGAGCACGACATCACGGCAGCTACGGTTGAATTGCCTTTACTGGACAACACAGGTCCCGTGGTTCTCGTGTGCGGTGATCGTCTGGATGCGCTGTTTCAGGGACAGTCTTTGCGTAAAACAGCGCAGGGATGGTGGCTGAATACGGGGGACGTCAGTCGTCTGACGGATATTGTTCGCAATATCCAGGTTCAGTTCCCACGGCAGGTTGGTCAACTCTCGGTGATGTACATCTGTCAGCCTGACAGTCATCAGGATGAAGCGGTTCTGCGGGCAACGCTAAAAACGCTTCGGCAGCAGAGTAAACAGCTAAATTCGCTGGCGGGTTTTGCGTTGCCGGTTGTGGTGAGTGCAGAGTTTTCCGGGCCTGAAACGCCATGGGTGATCGTTCGGGGTGACAAACCGATAGTGTGTCCGGAAAACGGTTCACCGCAGGCATGCATCGACTGGCAGCAGGAAAGTCAGAATATCCTGGCGCTACCGGCACTCAGCCAGGCATTTTCATTTATCCGCGCGATCCTGCTTGATGAGCTGGAAAAAACAGACCGGTTAACGTCGCCTGTAAGCGTATTTGCCGTGGTTTTGCGTCTGGGTGCTGTTAATCCTGAAGCGCAGTCAGTATGGGCAGACTGGCTGAGTTCCCGCACCTGTTTGCAGTTCTCCCGACGGAACGAACAGTCGGCTCCTGTCGGCCACTTCCCGGATGCAATTCTGCCTCTGCTGGCACCTTTTGCCTTCCCCGTACAGGGTGGACAGCGTACCCGCCGTCTTGTTCTGCTGATGTGGCTCTGTGCCCTGACAGCACTGGGCATGTCTGCGCTCAACAATCGGGATCTAATCCGTCATGTTAGCGCCAGTTTACAGCGCTGGAACGCGATCCCAATGAACAATTACGCGCCGAAAGCAGAAGCGCTGGCTGCACTGAAGCAGGATGCGCTCCTGCTGGAACGCTGGCAGAGGCAAGGAGAACCCGTTCGTTATAGCCTGGGCTATTACCCGGGACAACGTTTGTGGCTGGCGTTGCAACAGGCCATTGATACCTGGGTTCCTCCACCCGCTCCGAAACCGAAGCCTGTGCCGAAAATTGTGCGTCTTGACAGCATGTCGCTGTTTAATTCCGGCCAGGCGGCGCTCAAAGACGGTTCAACCAAAGTGCTTGTCAATGCTCTGGTAGGGATTAAAGCCCGACCGGGCTGGCTGATCGTGGTCAGCGGCCACACTGACAATACCGGCAGTGTGCAGCTCAATCAGACCCTGTCCCTGCAAAGGGCAGAGGCTGTCCGTAACTGGATGCGTGATACCGGAGATGTCCCGGAAAGTTGTTTTGCCGTTCAGGGCTACGGCGACAGCCGACCGATTGCTTCAAACGATACGCCTGATGGCCGTGCGCAAAACCGGCGTGTCGAGATCAGTCTGGTACCGCAGGCTGATGCCTGTCGTCTGCCAGGCATAAAACCCGCGTCACAGGATGAACGTGACGTTTTAACTCAAGAAATGGAGAAGTAAACATGGCAATTCCAGTTTATCTGTGGCTGAAAGACGATGGCGGCGCGGACATTAAAGGTTCCGTGGACGTGAAGGACCGCGAGGGAAGCATCGAAGTTGTTGCGCAGGAGCATAACCTGTACATCCCGACCGACAACAACACCGGCAAGCTGACCGGCACGCGTATCCACACGCCGTTCCTGTTCACCAAGGAAATCGACTCTTCCAGCCCGTACCTGTACAAGGCGGTGACCACCGGCCAGACCCTGAAGTCTGCTGAATTTAAGTGGTACAAAATCAACGACGCCGGCCAGGAAGTGGAGTACTTCAACACGAAGCTTGAAAACGTGAAGCTGGTGAAGGTCAATCCGAAGATGCACGACATCAAGGACCCGGCTTTCGAGAAGCATAACCACCTTGAGCAGATTGAGCTGCGCTACGAAAAAATCACCTGGACCTACAAGGACGGCAACATCATTCATTCCGACTCCTGGAACGAACGTACCACCGCGTAAATCCTGTGCGGGCAGTTCTGCTGTCCGCCGTTTTTGCTGAGCGCCTGAGAACGGGCGTTGAGCAAAAAAACAATCTGCCTGCCTGACCTGATGCGCTTTGGGTTCCTGAACCACAGGAAAAGCGACGGGCGGTAGCGTGCCCGGAAGCCAACAAGAGAGAGAAAAATGGAAAATCCCGCCATCCTGTTACGCCGTCTGAATCCTTACTGCGCCCGCGCGATGGAAGGCGCCGCCTCCCTGTGCCAGACCCGGGCCCATGCGGAAATTCTGCCCGAGCACTGGCTGCTGAAACTGCTGGAGCAGGGCGAGGGCGACCTGACGGTGCTGGCGCGGCGCTACGAATGGGATATGGACGCCATCTGGCAGGATTTGCTGGCATTTCTCGACACGCTGCCCCGCTCGGTGCGCAGCCGCCCGCAGTTATCGGACAGCATTCAGACCCTGATGCAGGACGCCTGGCTGCGCGCCTCACTGGCGGGCGAAGCGCATATCCGCAGTATTCATCTGCTGATGGCTATGGTGGAGAAACCAACGCTGGTGCGCTGCGACGGCCTGTGGCCGCTGTTAACGCTGGCGCAGAGCCAGCTTGAGCGTCTGCGTCCGCTGCTTGATGCGCAGTCGGACGAGCGCCCGGAGGTGCAGCAGGACGAGGAACTGACGCACGGCGGGGAGGTGGAATTTGTCGGCCGTCCGGTGAATGCGGAGGTTAAAGAAGGCGAACTGAACCCGGCGTTACAGAACGCGCTGGATAAATTCACCCTTGACGTCACCGCCCGCGCCCGGGAGGGTAACATCGACCCGGTGTTTGGCCGCGACAACGAAATCCGCCAGATGGTGGATATTCTCTCAAGACGCCGCAAGAACAACCCGATACTGGTGGGTGAGCCGGGGGTCGGCAAAACCGCGCTGGTCGAGGGACTGGCGCTGCGAATCGCCGAAGGCAACGTCCCGGACGCGCTGAAATCGGTCTCTGTTCGCACTCTTGACCTTGGCCTGCTGCAGGCGGGCGCGGGCGTGAAGGGCGAATTCGAGCAGCGGCTGAAAAACATCATCGACGCGGTGCAGCAGTCGCCACTGCCGGTGCTGCTGTTTATCGATGAGGCGCATACCATTATCGGCGCGGGTAATCAGGCGGGCGGCGCGGATGCGGCAAACCTGCTGAAACCGGCGCTGGCGCGTGGCGAACTCAGAACCATCGCCGCCACCACCTGGAGCGAGTACAAACAGTACTTCGAGCGCGACGCTGCGCTGGAGCGCCGCTTCCAGATGGTCAAAGTGGATGAGCCGGACGACGACACCGCCTGCCTGATGCTGCGCGGACTCAAATCCCGCTACGCACAGCACCACGGGGTGCACATTACCGATGAAGCGGTGAAAGCCGCCGTCACGCTTTCACGACGCTATCTCACCGGCCGCCAGTTGCCGGATAAAGCCGTGGACCTGCTGGATACCGCCTCCGCCCGTGTCCGTATGAGCCTCGACACCGTGCCGGAGCCGCTGACCCGGCTGAAGGCGCAGATGACGGCCCTTGAAATGGAAAAGCAGGCGCTGCTGGAAGATATCGCGGTCGGCAGTCAGACGCACGGCGAACGTCTGGCCGTTATTGAACAGGACGAAATCCGCATCATCCTGGAACTCGACATGCTGGAAACCCAGTACGGCCAGGAGCTGAAGCTGACGGAAGAACTGCTGGCCTGCCGCAGCGATATCTCCCGCCAGGCGGAAATTGCTGATTTGCAAAACCAGCTTACCGCCGTGCAGCGGACTAACCCGTTGCTGGGGCTGGACGTGGACACTCGCACCGTCGCCACGGTAATTGCCGACTGGACCGGTGTGCCGCTCTCCTCATTAATGAAGGATGAGCAGACGGAATTACTGAGTCTTGAGCACAACCTGTCAAAACGCGTTGTTGGTCAGGACGCGGCGCTGAACGCCATTGCACAGCGCCTCCGGGCCTCCAAAACCGGCCTGACGCCGGAGAACGGCCCGCAGGGCGTGTTTTTACTGGTGGGGCCGAGCGGCACCGGCAAGACCGAAACCGCGCTCACACTGGCGGATGCGCTGTTCGGCGGGGAAAAATCGCTTATCACCATCAACCTCTCCGAGTACCAGGAGCCGCACACCGTTTCCCAGCTCAAAGGCTCCCCGCCGGGCTACGTCGGCTACGGCCAGGGCGGCATCCTCACTGAAGCCGTCAGAAAGCGCCCGTACAGCGTGGTGCTGCTCGACGAAGTGGAGAAGGCGCACCGGGACGTGATGAACCTGTTCTACCAGGTGTTTGACCGTGGCTTTATGCGGGACGGGGAAGGGCGTGAGATTGATTTCCGTAATACCGTGATTCTGATGACCTCAAATCTTGGCAGCGACCCCATCATGCAACTGCTGGAGGAACAGCCGGACGCCACAGAGTCTGACCTGCATGAACTGCTGCGCCCGCTGCTGCGCGACCACTTCCAGCCCGCGTTGCTGGCGCGCTTCCAGACGGTGATTTATCGCCCGCTCACACAGACGGCGATGCGCACGATTGTGGAAATGAAGCTAAATCAGGTGAGTAAACGTCTCAACCGTCACTACGGAATGAAAACCACTCTCGATGAATCCCTGTACGACGCGCTGACCGCTGCCTGCCTGCTGCCGGATACCGGCGCCCGTAACGTGGACAGCCTGCTGAACCAGCAGATCCTGCCGGTGCTGAGCCAGCAGTTGTTAATCCATATGGCGGCAAAACAAAAACCGTCTTCCGTCCGGCTTACCTGGGATGAGGAAGAGGGGATTGTGCTGACATTTGACAGGCAGGCAGAAGGAGAGCCGTCATGATCAACAAGGCTACAAGCGTGGTGCAACAGCTTTTAGGCCAGTCACGCTACCGTGTTGATGTGCATGGGTGCACCGAATTTCTGGATGTGTTGCGTTACAGCGCGGTGGAGTCTCTCAGCCAGCCCTGGCGCTATGACGTGGCGGTCACCTGCTCCTCGGCGGATATCGCCTGCGACACGTTACTGCTGAAACCGGCGTCATTCACTTTCCAGACCCCGATGTTTGACGGAACACCGGCCCTGCCGGTCAGGACGGTATTCGGGGTGGTGGAGTCATTTCGCCGGATATCCACGTCCGGTGAGGATACCCGTTATGCACTGACGCTGGTTCCCCGCATTGCACTTCTTGGTTTTACTAAGGGGAGCGAGATTTACCTCAACCAGTCAGTAATTGAAGTGGTTGAAAAGATATT
>NZ_BBNB01000013.1 GCF_000759835.1 Citrobacter sedlakii NBRC 105722 | reverse complement strand
CGCTGGTCTACACCATCCAACGCGATCTGACCTATCGATATACTAAATTCAACAACGGGTACGGTTTTCCCAGATCGTCCACTTCTGAACGGCCCGTTACTGTAAACCCCATTTTTTTATAGAATCCCACTGCCTGCGCATTCTGTTCGTTAACATTGGTTGTGAGCTCCGGGGCCAGTGTAAGTGCATGTTCAATCAATAATTTTCCAATTCCACATCCGCGAACGTCTGGATCCACAAACAGCGCATCCATATGTTCACCGGTCAGCAGCATAAAGGCCACAGGGACATCCTTTTCATCGACGGCCACCCATAACGGCGCTTCTGGCAGAAATGATTTCACCAGTTCCTCAAGCTCGGCTCGATACGCTTTTGACAGAAAATCATGCGTGGCATCGACTGAACGACACCAGATCTTGACCAACTTATCCCCATCATCATGTCGCGATCGGCGAATGTTAATAACCATACTTTCTCCTTTTCTTCACGCTTATAGTCTAACGCACTTACCGACGTGAAACTTTCTCACCTTCAACATGCAGGCTCGACATTTTGCTGATTTCTCGGTATCTTCGGCTATCTGGATGTCTAAACGTATAAACGTATGTTGTGAGGTTATCAGGTTATGCCGATTCGCGTGCAGGACGAGCTACCCGCCGTCAATTTCTTGCGTGAGGAAAACGTCTTTGTGATGACGTCTTCCCGCGCGTCAGGTCAGGAAATTCGTCCGCTGAAGGTACTTATTCTCAACCTGATGCCGAAGAAAATCGAAACTGAAAATCAGTTCCTGCGCCTGCTTTCCAATTCGCCGCTGCAGGTGGATATCCAGTTGCTCAGGATCGACGCGCGTGAGTCGCGCAACACGCCAGCAGAGCATCTGAATAACTTTTATTGCAACTTTGAAGATATCTGCGATCACAACTTCGATGGACTGATTGTCACTGGCGCACCGCTGGGGCTGGTTGAGTTTAACGATGTCGCTTACTGGCCGCAGATCAAACAGGTTCTGGAATGGGCGAAAGATCATGTGACCTCGACACTGTTTGTCTGTTGGGCGGTACAGGCTGCGCTTAACATCCTTTACGGTATTCCCAAGCAAACTCGCGCCGATAAACTGTCTGGCGTCTATGAACATCACATCTTGCATCCCCATGCCTTGCTGACGCGCGGTTTTGATGATTCCTTCCTTGCGCCGCACTCGCGCTATGCTGACTTTCCGGCGGCGCTGATTCGTGACTATACCGATCTCGAGATCCTCGCAGAAACAGAGGATGGAGACGCCTATCTTTTTGCCAGCAAAGATAAACGCATTGCCTTTGTGACCGGCCATCCGGAATACGATGCGCACACGCTTGCCAGCGAATATTTTCGTGATGTTGAAGCCGGGCTGAATCCGGACGTACCGTATAATTACTTCCCTAAAAACGATCCGCAAAACAAACCGCGCGCCACCTGGCGAAGCCATGGAAATTTACTGTTTACCAACTGGCTCAACTATTACGTCTATCAGATTACCCCGTACGATCTGCGTCACATGAATCCAACACTGGATTAATCTTCTGCCGCTGACGATCCTAAAGCGTTTCAGCAGCTTGCATCAGGCACCTTCGGGTGCCTTTTTTATTTCCGAAATTCACTTCATCTTGTAATTAAACTTTATTATTAATGTTATCAATAAGTTGCTTGATAATTAAATTAAAAATGGAAATTGTTTTTGATTTTGAAATTTAATTGAGTAGTCTTAGTTGTGCTGAACGAAAAGCGCACAACGATCCTTCGTTCGCATTGGGGATGTAATGTGATCCATGACGAGGAGCTTAAGAATGAATCAACAGGCGACGACCACCGATGAACTGACCTTCACCAGGCCGTATGGCGAGCCGGAGAAGCAAATCCTCACCGAAGAAGCAGTGGCTTTTCTGACTGAACTGGTGACGCGTTTCACGCCCAAACGCAACAAGCTGCTCGCGGCGCGCATCCAGCAACAGCAGGATATTGACAACGGTAATCTGCCAGATTTTATTTCGGAAACGACTTCCATTCGTGAGGGTAACTGGACGATTCGCGGCATCCCGGCGGATTTACAGGATCGACGCGTTGAGATCACCGGACCGGTTGAGCGCAAGATGGTTATTAATGCCCTGAATGCCAACGTGAAGGTGTTTATGGCCGATTTTGAGGATTCACTGGCGCCGGAATGGAGCAAAGTGATCGACGGACATATTAACCTGCGCGACGCGGTCAATGGCACCATCAGCTACACCAACGAAGCCGGTAAAATTTACCAACTCAAGCCCGATCCGGCGTTACTCATCTGCCGCGTTCGCGGTCTGCATTTGCCGGAAAAACACGTCACCTGGCGCGGCGAGGCGATCCCGGGCAGCCTGTTCGACTTTGCGCTCTATTTCTTCCACAACTATCAGGCGCTGCTGGCCAAAGGCAGCGGCCCCTACTTCTATTTGCCGAAAACGCAGGCCTGGCAAGAAGCGGCATGGTGGAGTGAAGTCTTTAGCTACGCAGAAGATCGCTTCAATCTGCCACGCGGCACCATTAAAGCGACTCTGCTCATAGAAACGCTGCCTGCTGTTTTTCAAATGGATGAAATCCTCCACGCGCTGCGTGACCACATTGTTGGTCTGAATTGTGGCCGCTGGGATTATATCTTCAGCTATATAAAAACGTTGAAAAATCATCCGGATCGCGTCCTGCCGGACCGCCAGGTGGTGACAATGGATAAACCCTTCCTCAGCGCCTACTCACGCCTGCTGATAAAAACTTGCCACAAGCGCGGCGCGTTCGCGATGGGCGGCATGGCGGCGTTTATTCCGAGCAAAGATGCCGAGCGTAATAATCAGGTGCTCGAAAAGGTAAAAGCGGATAAAGCGCTGGAGGCGAAAAACGGCCACGACGGCACCTGGATTGCACATCCGGGGCTGGCGGATACCGCAATGGCAGTGTTTAACGAGGTGCTGGGTGAAAACAAAAACCAGCTTTTCGTCACCCGTGAGGAGGATGCGCCAATCACTGCCGAACAGCTTCTGGCGCCGTGTGAAGGAGAGCGTACTGAAGAAGGGATGCGCGCCAACATTCGCGTGGCAGTGCAGTATATCGAGGCGTGGATCTCCGGTAACGGCTGCGTACCGATTTACGGCCTGATGGAAGATGCGGCGACGGCGGAAATTTCCCGCACCTCCATCTGGCAGTGGATCCACCACGAAAAAACCCTCAGCAACGGCAAGCCGGTAACCAAAGCGCTGTTCCGCCAGATGCTGGCCGAAGAGATGCGGGTGATCCAGGACGAGCTGGGCGAGCACCGTTACAGCAGCGGGCGTTTCGATGACGCTGCGCGCCTGATGGAGCAAATCACCACATCAGATGAGTTAATCGATTTCCTGACCCTGCCGGGATACCGCTTCCTGGCGTAATTCACCACATAACAATATGGAGCATCTGCACATGAAAACCCGTACCCAACAAATTGAAGAATTACAAAAAGAATGGACACAACCGCGCTGGGAAGGCATTCGTCGCCCTTATAGCGCGGAGGAAGTGGTGAAATTACGCGGCTCGGTCAATCCGGAATGCACGCTGGCACAGCTTGGCGCGGCGAAAATGTGGCGCTTGCTGCAAGGTGAGGCGAAAAAAGGTTACATCAACAGCCTCGGCGCGCTGACCGGTGGGCAGGCGCTGCAGCAGGCGAAAGCCGGTATTGAGGCGGTCTATCTGTCAGGCTGGCAGGTGGCGGCGGATGCTAACCTGGCCTCCAGCATGTACCCGGATCAATCGCTGTATCCGGCGAACTCGGTACCGGCGGTGGTGGATCGGATCAACAATACGTTTCGTCGTGCGGATCAGATCCAGTGGTCCAGCGGGATTGAACCAAACGATCCGCGCTATGTGGACTACTTCCTGCCGATCGTGGCGGATGCGGAAGCCGGTTTTGGCGGCGTGTTAAACGCGTTTGAGCTGATGAAATCGATGATTGAAGCCGGTGCAGCGGCCGTTCACTTTGAAGATCAGCTGGCTTCCGTCAAGAAATGCGGTCACATGGGCGGCAAGGTGCTGGTGCCGACGCAGGAAGCGATCCAGAAACTGGTTGCCGCGCGTCTGGCGGCGGATGTGATGGGCGTGCCTACGCTGCTGATTGCCCGTACTGACGCCGACGCGGCGGATCTGATTACCTCCGACTGCGATCCGTACGATAGCGAATTTATTACCGGCGAGCGCACCAGCGAAGGGTTTTTCCGCACCCGCGCAGGGATCGAGCAGGCAATCAGTCGTGGTCTGGCCTACGCCCCGTATGCCGATCTGGTGTGGTGTGAAACCTCCACGCCGGATCTGGCGCTGGCGAAACGCTTTGCCGAGGCCATCCACGCCAAATATCCAGGCAAACTGCTGGCCTACAACTGCTCGCCGTCATTTAACTGGCAGAAGAATCTGGATGATACGACCATCGCCAGCTTCCAGCAGCAACTGTCGGATATGGGCTACAAATATCAGTTCATCACTTTAGCCGGGATCCACAGCATGTGGTTCAACATGTTCGATCTGGCACATGCTTATGCGCAGGGCGAAGGCATGAAGCACTACGTTGAGAAAGTGCAGCAGCCGGAATTCGCCGCCGGTAAAGAGGGCTATACCTTTGTTTCTCATCAGCAGGAAGTGGGTACCGGTTATTTCGATAAAGTCACCACCATTATTCAGGGCGGCGCGTCATCGGTTACCGCATTAACCGGGTCGACAGAAGAGTCGCAGTTCTGATGACCTGATGTCCGGTGGCGCGCGCTTACCGGGTCTACGATAACCTGTAGGCCGGATAAGCGAATGCGCCATCTGGCATGATCATGTGCAGGATGGGGAGAAGCGATGACGCGTGGCCTGGAATTACTGATTGCACAAACCATTCTGCAAGGCTTTGACGCCCAGTATGGTCGGTTTCTGGAAGTGACTTCCGGGGCGCAGCAGCGCTTCGAACAGGCTGACTGGCACGCGGTTCAGCAGGCCATGAAACAGCGTATCCATCTTTACGATCACCATGTTGGTCTGGTAGTGGAACAGTTGCGCTGCATCACCGACGGCAAAAGTACCGATGCGGATTTTTTGCTGCGGGTAAAAGAACACTACACCCGGCTGTTACCAGACTATCCACGCTTCGAGATAGCGGAGAGCTTTTTTAACTCCGTCTACTGCCGGTTATTCGATCACCGTTCGCTGACCCCCGAGCGGCTGTTTATCTTCAGCTCCCAGCCGGAGCGGCGCTTTCGTACCATTCCTCGCCCGCTGGCGAAAGATTTCTTTCCCGATCACGGCTGGGAAGCGCTATTAACGCGCGTGCTCAGCGATCTCCCTCTGCGTCTGCCGTGGCAAAATAAAAGCCGTGATATTCGCTATATCACCCTGCATCTGACGGAAACCTTTGGCGCGGATGTGTTATCCCGTAGCCATTTGCAGGTGGCGAACGAACTGTTTTATCGCAACAAGGCGGCCTGGCTGGTGGGTAAGCTGGTCATGCCCGAGGGCACTTTGCCGTTCCTGCTGCCGATTCATCGCACTGATGAAGGCGAACTGTTTGTCGACGCCTGCCTGACCACTACGGCGGAAGCCAGCATCGTGTTTGGCTTCGCCCGCTCCTATTTTATGGTGTACGCGCCGCTGCCCGCCGCGCTGGTGGAGTGGTTACGCGAGATCCTGCCGGGGAAAACCACCGCCGAACTGTATATGGCGATCGGCTGCCAGAAGCACGCCAAGACCGAAAGCTATCGCGAGTATTTACTGTACTTGCGCAGTTGCGACGAACAGTTTATTGAAGCGCCGGGCATCCGTGGGATGGTGATGCTGGTGTTTACCCTGCCGGGATTCGACCGGGTCTTCAAAATCATCAAAGATAAATTTGCCCCGCAAAAAGAGATGTCTGCCGCCCATGTTCGCGCCTGCTATCAACTGGTGAAAGAGCACGATCGCGTCGGGCGTATGGCAGATACCCAGGAGTTTGAAAACTTCGTGCTGGAGAAACGGCAAATCGACCTGGCGTTATTGTCGCTATTGCGTGAAGAAGCGCCGGAGAAAATCACCGACCTTGGCGATCACATTATCATTCGTCATTTGTATATTGAACGGCGAATGGTACCGCTGAATATCTGGCTTGAGCAGGTTGATGGCCAGCAGTTGCGTGACGCCATTGAGGAGTACGGCAACGCCATTCGCCAGCTTGCCGCCGCCAATATTTTTCCCGGCGACATGCTGTTTAAAAACTTTGGCGTTACCCGTCATGGCCGCGTGGTGTTTTACGACTACGATGAGATTTGCTACATGACAGAGGTCAATTTCCGCGATATCCCGCAAGCGCGGTATCCGGAAGATGAGTTGAGCGCCGAACCCTGGTACAGCGTATCGCCGGGCGATGTGTTTCCGGAAGAATTTCGCCACTGGCTGTGCGCCGATCCGCGCATCGGACCGTTGTTTGAAGAGATGCATGCCGACCTGTTTCGCGCCGACTACTGGCGAGCGTTACAGACGCGTATACGGGAAGGGCATGTAGAGGATGTCTATGCTTACCGGCGTAAGCAGCGGTTTTGCGTGCGGTACGCCGGTTCTGCGGAGCCGGCGTAGGCCGGAAAGGGCGCGTCGCCACCCGGTAAACCGGGCTTAACGAATTCCACCGTATGCCAGCGTCACTTCCTTCGCCGCCTTGATCACCATCGCGCCAAACTCAGTCACGCGGTCATCGGTGATGCGCGAAATCGGGCCGGAAATCGAAATGGCGGCGAACGGCTCGCGATGCTCATCATAAATGCACGATGCCACGCAGCGCAGGCCCAGCGCGTGTTCTTCATCATCAAACGAATAGCCGCGCTTACGGGTCTGGGCGAGATCGTCCTTCAGATGGACAGGCGACACCAGCGTAGCATGGGTATAGGCATGCAGTCCTTTACGGTGCAGCAGACTGGTGACCTGCTCCTCGCTGAGTTGGGAAAGGAACGCTTTGCCCGCGCCGGAGGCGTGCATCGGCAGCTTGCCGCCGATAGGCGCTGACATGCGCATCAGTTGAGTACACTGCACCTGGTCGATAATAATCGCCTGATGGTCGCTTTGATCCAGCACCGCCAGATTCACCGTCTCGCCGGAATCTTCCATCAGACGTCGCAGGATTGGGTGGACAATCGCCAGCAGATTGCGGCTTTGCAGAAAGCTGCTGCCGACAATGAACGCATGCGCGCCGACCGCCCAGTGACCGAGATCGCCAACCTGACGGACGAAACCCTGCTGCTGCATGGTGGTCAGCAGGCGGTGGGTCGTGGAATTGGGTAAGCCTGCCTGCTGCGCCAGCTCGGTCAATGCCACGCTACCGTTGGACTCCGCGATCCATTCCAGCAGCTTCAGGCCACGGGTGAGCGACTGAACCTGTCCGGCGGCGGGGGCTGTCGTCGCGGCGGGTTTTCTACCGCGTTTCGCGGGAACGGTGGCAACCATGGCTGACTCCTTTTTCTGTATCGTGGAAATCATTTTCGTTTTATTCAATTATAATGCAAGCAGACTTAAACTGATCGGATGAGTGAAGCTGAACATGTCTCATGTTGTCTGTTGTTCTCTTTTCCACCTCTTCCGTTTGTGCCAGTATGACCTGTTGAGATTTTTTTGGTCTGGTTGAGCGTTGTCGGGAGCAAGTGTGAGCAGCAAAGTTGAACAACTGCGTGCGCAGTTAAATGAACGTATTCTGGTGCTGGACGGCGGTATGGGCACGATGATCCAGAGCTACCGTCTGAGCGAAGCCGATTTTCGTGGTGACCGTTTTGCCAACTGGCCTTGCGACCTGAAAGGGAATAACGATCTGCTGGTGCTCAGCAAACCGGACGTTATCCGCGCTATCCATGACGCTTATTTTGACGCAGGCGCGGATATCATCGAAACCAACACGTTTAACTCCACGACCATCGCGATGGCGGATTATCAGATGGAGTCGCTGTCGGCGGAAATTAACTTTGCTGCCGCGAAGCTGGCGCGAGCCTGTGCCGATGAGTGGACGGCGCGCACGCCGGAAAAACCGCGCTATGTGGCTGGCGTCCTCGGCCCCACTAACCGCACGGCCTCCATCTCGCCCGATGTGAACGACCCGGCGTTCCGTAATATCTCTTTCGATCAACTGGTGGCGGCCTACCGTGAATCCACGCGGGCGCTGGTGGAAGGCGGTGCAGACCTCATTCTGATCGAAACGGTTTTCGATACGCTGAATGCGAAAGCGGCGATATTCGCCGTGAAAGAAGAATTTGAGGCGCTGGGCGTGGAATTGCCGATTATGATTTCCGGCACTATCACCGACGCCTCCGGACGCACGCTTTCCGGCCAGACAACCGAAGCGTTTTACAATTCGTTGCGCCACGCCGAAGCGCTCACTTTTGGCCTGAACTGCGCACTGGGACCGGATGAGCTGCGCCAGTACGTGCAGGAACTGTCGCGTATCGCCGAATGCTACGTCACTGCCCACCCGAACGCCGGACTGCCTAACGCCTTCGGCGAGTACGATCTTGATGCCGATACCATGGCGAAGCAAATCCGCGAATGGGCGCAAGCGGGCTTCCTGAATATCGTCGGCGGCTGCTGTGGTACCACGCCGGAACATATTGCCGCCATGAGCCGCGCGGTAGAAGGCTTACCGCCGCGTAAACTGCCGGACATTGCTATCGCCTGCCGGTTGTCGGGGCTTGAACCGCTTAACATTGGCGACGACAGTCTGTTTGTGAACGTCGGCGAGCGTACCAACGTTACGGGTTCAGCGAAGTTCAAGCGCCTGATCAAAGAAGAAAAATACAGCGAGGCGCTGGATGTCGCCCGTCAGCAGGTAGAGAGCGGCGCGCAGATCATCGATATCAACATGGACGAGGGGATGCTCGACGCCGAAGCGGCGATGGTACGTTTTCTCAACCTGATCGCCGGGGAGCCAGACATCGCCCGCGTGCCGATCATGATCGACTCCTCTAAATGGGAGGTGATCGAAAAAGGGCTGAAGTGCATTCAGGGTAAAGGCATCGTCAACTCCATCTCGATGAAAGAGGGGGTTGAAACCTTCATCCATCATGCGAAGCTGCTGCGCCGCTACGGTGCGGCGGTGGTAGTCATGGCGTTTGATGAGCAGGGCCAGGCGGATACCCGCGCGCGTAAAATCGAGATTTGTCGCCGCGCGTACAAAATTTTGACCGAAGAGGTGGGCTTCCCGCCGGAAGACATTATCTTCGACCCGAACATTTTCGCTGTCGCCACCGGAATCGAGGAGCACAACAACTACGCGCAGGATTTTATTGGCGCGTGTGAAGACATTAAACGCGAATTGCCGCACGCGCTGATCTCCGGCGGCGTTTCTAACGTCTCGTTCTCGTTTCGCGGCAACGACCCGGTGCGCGAGGCGATTCATGCGGTATTCCTCTACTACGCCATTCGCAACGGTATGGATATGGGGATCGTCAACGCCGGACAACTGGCGATTTACGACGATTTGCCGACGGAACTGCGCGATGCGGTAGAGGATGTGATCCTCAACCGTCGCGATGATGGCACCGAGCGACTGCTGGAACTGGCGGAAAAATATCGCGGCAGCAAGGCTGATGATTCCGCCAACGCCCAGCAGGCGGAGTGGCGAAGCTGGGATGTGAAAAAGCGCCTCGAATACTCGCTGGTGAAAGGCATCACCGAATTTATCGAACAGGATACCGAAGAAGCCCGTCAGCAGGCTGCCCGCCCGATTGAAGTGATTGAAGGACCGCTGATGGACGGCATGAACGTGGTCGGCGATCTGTTTGGCGAAGGGAAGATGTTTCTGCCGCAGGTGGTCAAATCCGCCCGCGTGATGAAGCAGGCGGTGGCGTATCTGGAGCCGTTTATTGAAGCCAGTAAAGAGCAGGGCTCGAGCAATGGCAAGATGGTCATCGCCACGGTGAAAGGCGACGTTCATGACATTGGCAAAAACATTGTCGGCGTCGTTTTACAGTGTAATAACTACGAAATTGTCGATCTCGGCGTGATGGTTCCGGCGGAGAAAATCCTCAAAACCGCGAAAGAGGTGAATGCCGATCTGATCGGCCTTTCCGGCCTGATCACCCCGTCGCTGGATGAAATGGTGAATGTGGCGAAAGAGATGGAGCGTCAGGGCTTTACCATTCCGCTGCTGATTGGCGGCGCGACCACCTCAAAAGCGCACACGGCGGTGAAGATCGAGCAGAACTACAGCGGCCCGACGGTTTACGTGCAGAATGCCTCGCGCACGGTGGGCGTGGTGGCGGCGCTCCTGTCGGACACTCAACGCGATGAGTTTGTCGCCCGTACCCGTAAAGAGTACGAAACCGTACGTATTCAGCACGGGCGTAAAAAACCGCGCACGCCGCCTGTCTCGCTGGCTGCCGCGCGGGATAACGATCTGGCTTTCGACTGGGCAAGCTACACGCCGCCGGTGGCGCACCGTCTGGGCGTACAGGAAGTAGAGGCGAGCATCGAAACGCTGCGTAATTACATCGACTGGACGCCATTCTTCATGACCTGGTCGCTGGCCGGGAAATATCCGCGCATTCTTGAAGATGAAGTGGTGGGCGAGGAGGCAAAACGCCTGTTTAAAGACGCCAACGACATGCTGGATAAACTCAGCGCTGAGAAAACGCTCAACCCGCGCGGTGTGGTCGGCCTGTTCCCGGCGAACCGTATCGGTGACGATATCGAGATCTACCGCGATGAAACCCGCACCCATGTGCTTGCGGTCAGCCATCATCTGCGACAGCAAACCGAAAAAGTGGGTTTTGCCAACTACTGCCTGGCCGATTTCGTCGCGCCGAAGCTGTCCGGCAAAGCCGACTATATTGGCGCCTTCGCGGTGACCGGCGGGCTTGAAGAGGACGCGCTGGCGGACGCGTTCGAGGCCCAGCACGATGACTACAACAAAATCATGGTAAAAGCGATTGCCGACCGCCTGGCGGAAGCGTTCGCCGAGTACCTGCATGAACGTGTGCGCAAGGTGCACTGGGGCTATGCGGCAAATGAAAACCTCAGCAATGAGGATCTCATCCGCGAAAATTACCAGGGGATCCGTCCGGCGCCGGGGTATCCTGCCTGCCCGGAACATACCGAGAAGGGCACCATCTGGCAGTTGCTGGACGTTGAACAGCATACCGGCATGAAGCTCACCGAGTCCTTTGCCATGTGGCCTGGGGCGTCGGTATCAGGCTGGTACTTCAGCCATCCGGACAGCAAGTACTTCGCGGTGGCGCAAATTCAGCGCGATCAGGTGGAAGATTACGCGTTCCGCAAAGGAATGAGCGTAACGGAAGTGGAGCGCTGGCTGGCGCCTAATCTGGGCTACGATGCGGACTGACCCGTCAGACTGAAGTCACGTTTCCTTACAACTCCCGGGGCGCTCATTGAGCGCCCTGTCTCTTTCTTACAATTAAACCCTTATACTCAAGGCAGGCGCTGCGCAAAATTTATCGCTAATGAGCCTCAGGAAAACATATAAATATAAGGAGTACCTGATTCCGTGTTAACGCTGTTACACCTGCTTTCTGCTGTCGCCCTGCTGGTGTGGGGCACCCATATTGTGCGTACCGGCGTGATGCGCGTATTTGGCGCGCGCTTGCGTACCGTCCTCAGCCGTAGTGTAGAAAAGAAACCACTCGCCTTCTGTGCGGGGATTGGCGTCACTGCGCTGGTGCAAAGCAGTAATGCCACGACGATGCTGGTCACCTCATTTGTCGCTCAGGATCTGGTCGCCCTGACGCCTGCGCTGGTGATTGTGCTCGGAGCGGATGTGGGGACCGCGCTAATGGCGCGTATTCTGACCTTCGATTTATCGTGGTTGTCGCCACTGCTGATTTTTATCGGCGTGATCTTCTTCCTCGGGCGCAAACAGTCCCGCGCCGGGCAACTGGGACGTGTTGGTATTGGTCTGGGACTGATTCTGTTGGCGCTGGAGCTGATTGTCCAGGCGGTCACGCCGATCACCCAGGCTAACGGCGTGCAGGTGATTTTCGCCTCGCTGACCGGCGATATCATGCTTGATGCGCTGATCGGCGCGATGTTTGCCATCATCAGTTACTCCAGTCTCGCGGCGGTGCTGCTGACCGCGACCTTGACGGCGGCGGGCATTATCTCGTTCCCGGTGGCGCTGTGTCTGGTGATTGGCGCTAACCTCGGCTCCGGTCTGCTGGCGATGCTCAACAACAGCGCCGCCAATGCCGCTGCCCGTCGCGTGGCGCTGGGTAGCTTGCTGTTCAAGCTGGTGGGCAGCCTGATTATTCTGCCGTTCGTGCATCCGCTGGCGGACCTGATGGATGAATTGCCGCTGCCGAAGTCCGAACTGGTGATCTACTTCCACGTCTTTTACAACCTGGTGCGTTGTCTGGCGATGATCCCGTTCGCTGAACCGATGGCGCGGCTTTGCCAGCGATTGATCCGTGACCAGCCGGAGCTGGAGGCGCACCTGAAACCGAAGCATCTGGACGTTAGCGCGCTGGATACCCCGACGCTGGCGCTGGCCAATGCCGCTCGGGAAGCGTTGCGGATCGGCGACGCGATGGAACAGATGATGGTTGGACTGAAAAAGGTGATGCACGGCGAGCCGCGTGAAGAGAAAGAGCTGCGCAAAATAGCGGATGACATCAACGTGCTGTATACCGCTATCAAGCTCTATCTGGCGCGGATGCCGAAAGAAGAGCTGGCGGAAGAGGAGTCTACGCGCTGGGCGGAGATCATCGAAATGTCGCTTAACCTTGAGCAGGCATCGGATATCGTCGAGCGCATGGGCAGTGAAATTGCCGATAAATCGCTGGCGGCACGTCGCGCATTTTCTGTCGAAGGGTTAAAAGAGCTGGATGCGCTGCACGATCAACTGCTCAGTAACCTACAGCTGGCGATGTCGGTATTCTTCTCTGGCGACGTCACCAGCGCCCGACGACTGCGCCGCAGCAAGCACCGTTTTCGTATACTGAACCGCCGCTATTCCCACGCGCACGTCGACCGTCTGCATCAGCAGAACGTGCAAAGCATCGAAACCAGTTCTCTGCATTTGGGGCTGCTGGGTGACATGCAGCGTCTGAACTCGCTGTTCTGCTCCGTTGCCTACAGCGTGCTTGAGCAACCGGATGAAGATGACGAGCGTGACGAGTATCAGTGACAGTAAAGAGAGAGAAAAGCGAGCCCGGTGGCGCTGGCCGGGCCAGTGAGTGAACGTCGATTTTCCTGGTGGTTATTTATCTGATGTGAGTACCTTCAGCGGTGTGATTCACCCTCAATATTCGTTTATCTCAGGAGCACCCTGCGGGATATACGACCTGAGAATTAGAATTAATTTTGTTAGGATGTCAGTAATTAGGTCTTTTCCTAATGCGAAATTAGCCTCCAACGCAATGGATATTCTATGAGTGAAACAGAAACGACACCCCTGAAATCAAAAAGCCAGATTAACAAAGCAGTATTTTTTACGTCTGCTTTGTTAATTTTCCTTTTGGTCGCCTTCGCAGCGATCTTTCCTGAAATCGCTGACAAAAATTTCAAGCTGCTACAGCAGAGCATTTTTACCAACGCCAGCTGGTTTTACATTCTGGCGGTTGCGTTGATCCTGTTGAGCGTGACATTTCTTGGCCTTTCCCGTTACGGCGATATTAAGCTCGGCCCGGACCACGCACAGCCGGATTTCAGCTATCACTCGTGGTTCGCCATGCTCTTTTCCGCGGGGATGGGGATTGGCCTGATGTTCTTTGGCGTCGCTGAACCCGTCATGCACTACCTTTCGCCGCCGGTGGGTACGCCTGAAACCGTCACCGCGGCAAAAGAGGCGATGCGTCTGACATTTTTCCACTGGGGGCTTCACGCCTGGGCAATCTACGCGATAGTGGCGCTGATCCTTGCTTTTTTCAGCTATCGTCACGGCTTGCCGCTAACGCTTCGCTCCGCGCTTTATCCCATTATTGGCGATCGCATATATGGCCCTATCGGGCATGCCGTGGATATTTTTGCCGTCATTGGTACCGTTTTTGGGGTGGCCACGTCACTGGGTTATGGCGTATTGCAAGTCAATGCCGGGCTTAATCATCTTTTTGACGTGCCGATAAATGAAACGGTTCAGGTCATTCTGATCGTGGTAATTACCGGGCTGGCGACAATTTCAGTGGTTTCCGGGCTGGATAAAGGTATTCGTATTTTGTCGGAATTGAACCTCGGTCTCGCCGTTTTGCTACTGGCGTTGGTTCTGCTGCTGGGGCCGACGGTGCTTTTACTGAAGTCCTTTGTAGAAAACACCGGTGGCTATTTATCGGAACTGGTGAGTAAAACATTCAACCTGTACGCCTATGAACCGAAGTCCAGTAACTGGTTGGGCGGCTGGACGCTGCTGTACTGGGGATGGTGGCTGTCCTGGTCTCCGTTTGTCGGCATGTTTATCGCCCGAGTTTCCCGGGGCAGAACGATCAGGGAGTTTGTCACGGGCGTGCTGTTTGTACCGGCCGGTTTCACGCTGATGTGGATGACCGTGTTTGGCAACAGCGCTATCTACCTGATTATGTTCCAGGGCGCCAACGATCTGGCTACAACCGTTCAGCAGGACGTGGCCCTGGCGCTGTTTAATTTCCTCGAACATTTCCCGTTTTCCGGGGCGCTTTCGTTTATCGCTATGGCGATGGTGATCGTTTTCTTTGTGACCTCTGCCGATTCGGGCGCCATGGTGGTCGATACGCTGGCCTCTGGCGGGTCCAGCAATACGCCTGTCTGGCAGCGCATTTTCTGGGCCTCGTTGATGGGCATTGTCGCAATTGCCCTTCTGCTGGCGGGTGGGCTAAGCGCGTTGCAGACGGTGACAATAGCCAGTGCGCTGCCGTTCTCAGCGATATTGTTGATTTCGATTTACGGTTTGCTCAAAGCGCTGCGCCGGGATCTGACCAAACGCGAAAGCCAGAGCATGGCGACGATTGCGCCAACCGCCGCCAGAAACCCGATACCGTGGCAGCGCAGGCTGCGTAATATCGCCTATTTGCCGAAGCGCTCGCTGGTTAAACGTTTTATGGATGATGTGATCCAGCCTGCTATGGTGCTGGTCCAGGAAGAGTTGAATAAACAGGGTACGCTTAGCCACATCAGCGATGCGTCGGAGGATCGCCTCCGGCTGGAAGTTGATCTGGGAAACGAGCTGAACTTCATCTATGAAGTCAGGTTGCGGGGGTATAATTCTCCAACCTTTGCCCTGTCCGCACTGGAAAATGACGAGCAGCAGAATGAACAGCATAAATATTATCGTGCTGAAATTTATCTGAAAGAGGGCGGACAAAACTACGACGTGATGGGCTGGAATCAGGAACAAATCATCAACGACATTCTTGACCAGTATGAAAAACATCTCCACTTTTTGCATCTGGTTCGGTAATACCTTTCATGCCGTCCCGAAGGGCGGCATGAGTCTTTATTGCGTCTGCTTCACCCACACCAGTTGATCGACCCGGAAGCCCAGACTGCGCGCGGTGGCGAGATAATCCTGCTTCACCGCGTCCGGGATAGTGGGCGTGCGCGACAGGATCCACAGATAGCTGCGGTCCGGGCCGCTGACCAGCGCGTGCTGGTAATTATCATCCAGTTTAATCACGTTATAGCCGCCGTAGAACGGCCCGAAGAACGAGACTTTCAGCGCGGCCGTGGTTGGCTCACCCGTGAAATAGGCTTTCCCTTCGCTCTCATTCCACATATTTTTCACCGGGTCGTAACCGCGGTTAAGCACGCTAATACCGCCGTCGCTGCGCTTGCCGTAGATGGCGGTCACCTGCTCAAGCCCCCGCTCAAAGCGGTTTTCCAGGCGGGCGACTTCGTACCATTTGCCCAGATAGCGACTGGCGTCAAAATTCGTAATGGGCTGAACGCCTTTCGGCGGCGTGGGGGATTTACAGGCAACCAGCGTCAACGCAATCGCGACACCGGTTACGACAGGCCATAGCTTCATGAGAACTCCTTTCATCTACGCAGTTGGAAGTAAAGTGTAGTGCAAACGGTTCGCGCTTCATTCAAACCGGCGTGATTGGCAGAAGATTGAGAGTAATCTTTATCCACTGTTATGCGCCTGTTACATAAGAGTATGCCCAGCAGCTAAAATATCATTACGCCTTATGATTCACAGTCAGGAGAAGAGCATGAACGTGCAACCCGTTATTGGTATCAGCGGCTGTTTAACCGGATCGAACGTTCGTTTTGACGGCGGCCACAAGCGTATGGGCTTTGTCATGGATGAACTGGCGCAGTGGGTCACGTTCAAACCGATATGCCCGGAGATGGCGATTGGCCTGCCCGTTCCGCGTCCGGCGCTGCGCCTGGTGCAGACGGCGGCAGGGGACATCCGGATGCGCTTTAGCCATGCGCCGCATGAGGATGTGACGGACAACATGGCGACGTTTACCGACAGCCATCTCTCGCGTCTGGGCGATCTGGCAGGCTTTATTGTCTGTGCAAAATCACCCAGTTGCGGCATGGAGCGGGTACGGCTGTACGATGAAAAAGGCAATCGCGGGCGTAAAGAGGGCGTCGGTCTGTTCACCGGCGCCTTAATGGCGAGCTATCCCTGGCTGCCCGTTGAAGAAGATGGCCGTCTGCACGATCCGGTGCTGCGGGAAAATTTCGTTGAGCGGGTATTTGCCCTGCACGAACTCAACGCGTTGCGTGAAACGGGCCTGACGCGACGTGCGCTACTGGACTTCCACAGTCGCTACAAACTCCAGTTGCTGGCGCACCATCAGGCGGGGTATCGCGAGATCGGGCCGTTTGTCGCCTCATTACATGAATGGGACGATCTGGAGGCGTTTTTCGTGGTGTACCGCGAAAAGCTGATGACGATCCTGAAAAAACCGGCCTCGCGGAAAAACCACACCAATGTGCTGATGCATATCCAGGGGTATTTCCGTAACCAACTTAATAGCCGCCAGCGTGGGGAGCTGCGCGACGTCATCCTTAACTATCGCGCCGGTGTGTTGCCGATCCTCGCCCCGTTAACGCTGCTGAAGCACTATCTGGCCGAATACCCGGATCGCTACCTGCTGACGCAAAACTATTTTGATCCCTACCCGCAGGATCTTGCCCTACGTCTGACGGTAAACTGAGTGGGTGGTGCGCGTGATGGCGGGGCGTAGCAACGTGGTTCTTTTTTATCGCCCCAAAGGTAAGGTATATTTCGCTTTTAATACACACCGGCATTCAGGCTGTATCAAGGCGGCAAGGGAGTAACACCCTGGAGAATGCAGTGTCTACAGGAGAAACTATGCTGCCCGACTCATCCATCCGACTCAATAAATACATCAGCGAAAGCGGGATCTGCTCGCGTCGTGAAGCCGACCGCTTTATCGAACAAGGAAATGTCTTCATTAACGGCAAGCGCGCCACCATCGGCGATCAGGTGATGCCGGGCGACGTGGTGAAGGTCAACGGTCGGCTGATTGAGCCGCGTGAAGCGGAAGATTTGGTGTTTATCGCCCTGAACAAGCCGGTGGGGATCGTCAGCACCACTGAAGACAGCGAGCGTGACAATATCGTTGATTTCGTTAACCACAGTAAGCGCGTGTTCCCGATTGGCCGACTGGATAAAGACTCGCAGGGATTGATTTTCCTGACCAACCATGGCGATCTGGTCAATAAAATCCTGCGTGCCGGAAACGATCATGAAAAAGAGTACCTGGTGACGGTCGATAAGCCGATCACCGACGAGTTTATTCGTGGTATGGGCGCGGGCGTGCCGATCCTTGGTACGGTCACTAAAAAGTGTAAGGTAAAAAAAGAAGCGCCATTTGTGTTCCGCATTACCCTGATTCAGGGGCTGAACCGCCAGATCCGCCGGATGTGCGAATACTTCGGTTACGAAGTCACGAAGCTTGAACGTACGCGCATCATGAACGTGGGCCTTGCCGGGCTGCCGCTCGGCGAATGGCGCGATCTGACGGATGACGAACTGATTACGTTGTTTAAGCTGATCGAAAACTCATCGTCTGAAGCGAAACCGAAGGCAAAATCGAAGCCGAAAACCGCGGGGATAAAGCGGCCGGTGGTGAAGATCGAAAAACCGAAAGAAAAAGAGAAAGCGCGCCCGGCGGCAAACGGTAAGCGTTTCACCTCGCCGGGGCGTAAAAAGAAAGGTCGTTAACGTCGGCCGCGCGTTGGCGTATTCGCCGACCAGGAGAACGACGCCGCTGAATCCGGTTTGTAAGCCTGCTTTTTCTTCAACTGGCGGGCTTTTTTAGCTTCTGCTTCGCGCAGGGCCATCAGTTTATCGATGTACTCCTTCTTCACGCTGTTGGTTTCGCTGTTCGTCAGCGGACGACCATGTGCAATGCGCGCGCGATCCAGCAGCGTTTTCAGCTCGCGCTGCTCGCGTTCCGTCATCTCTTTTTGGGTAATGCGGGGGAGTGCCATGCGGGTGTCCTCAATCGGATAGTGCAACCAGTGTACGGCAAAGAGACGATGCTTTGTAGGCCAGATAAAGCGAAGCCGCCAACTGGCCTGTATGGCCTAATGGCGCGTAGCTTATCAGGCCTCTGTTTCCGTTAATTATTGATGCTTGTTTTTCCCAATAGGCTTACCGGACCAGTAACCGGCCAGCAGTGAGCCGGAAAGGTTGTGCCAGACCGAGAACAGCGCGCCGGGCAGGGCGGCGAGCGGGCCAAAGTAGATTTTCCCCAGCGCCGCGGCGAGGCCGGAGTTTTGCATGCCCACTTCAATCGCCAGCGTCCGGCAGGTGGATTCATCAAACCCGAACAGGCGTCCGCCCCAGTAGCCGCCGAGCAAACCGAGGGTGTTATGCAGGATCACCGCTATAATCACCACAAAGCCGACCGAGGCAATATGCGAGGCGGAACCGGCCACCACGGCGCTGATGATCGCCAGAATGCAGACCATCGAAAACGCGGGTAAATAGGGCTCTACCGCTTTTACCACGCGGGGAAACAAATGGTGCACCACCAGACCCAGAGCGATCGGGATCACCACTATCTGCAAAATGCTGAGCAGCATGCCCATCACATCCACCTGAATGTGCGCATCAACGTACAGCCGCGTCAGCAACGGCGTCGCCACCACCCCGACCAGCGTCGAGACGGACGAGATGGTGACGGAGAGCGCCACATCACCCTTCGCCAGATAAATCATCACGTTTGAGGCCGTGCCGCTGGCGACGCTGCCCACCAGCACCATACCTGCGGACAGTTCCGGCGGCATCCTGAACGCCAGCGCCAGCACCCAGGCCGCGAGCGGCATCAGCAGATAATGCAGGAAAATCCCGGCAGCCACCGGCGCAGGCCGGGAAAGCACGCGTTTGAAATCGTCAACCTTAAGGTGAACGCCCATGCCGAACATAATCAGCATCAGTAGGGTGGCGATCCACGGACCGACCGGCGTAAAAGTGGAGGGGGTGTAATACGCAATAACAGAGAGCAGCAGCGCCCATAATGGGAACAGCCGCGTGAGAGTGGCCAGCATGTTTCATTCCTTGCGATAAGTGTGTTGTGTCGTTATAAACAGGCCGGGATCGAGCCTGGCCATGCTTATTGTTTATCGCGGAAGCGTTTAATATTCAAACAATTTATGTTTGTCGGAAGCATTGTGCGGACGGTAATGAAATAAAAAGGCCCGATAACGCTTGCGCGCATCGGGCCTTCCGGCATAAAAATTCAATCACTCAAACAAATTATGGTGCAGCTTCTGCACAACCTGTTCAGCTTCTGCGCCCGGCACCAGGAAGCACAGGTTATGGCTGGATGCCCCGTAGCAGATCATACGGATGTTAAACGGTTCCAGCACGCCAAACACCTCTTTGCCGACGCCGCAGGCTTTCGACAGATCGTTGCCAATCAGGGCCACCAGCGCCAGACCTTCTTCGACTTCCACCCGACACAGCGCGGACAGTTCCATCAACAGTGACTGCGTCAGCAGCGTATCGCCGGTCGAGGTTGAACCGGTGGTGTCGAGGGTCAGCGCCACGCTGACTTCCGACGTGGTAATCAGATCGACCGAGATATTATGACGCGCGAGAATACCGAACACTTCGGCCAGGAAGCCACGCGAATGCAGCATATTCAGGCTGTGCAGGGTGAGCAGCGTCTGCTTGCGGCGCAGCGCCAACGCGCGGAACAGTGGCGGGTTTTGGGTTTTGTTGCACACCAGCGTACCGCCCGCTTTTGGGTCTTTGCTCGATCCGACAAAAACCGGGATGTCACTGCGTACCGCCGGCAGTAGAGTCGCGGGATGGAGAACTTTTGCGCCAAAGGTGGCCATTTCCGCGGCTTCTTCGAAGGCGATTTCGTCGATGCGTTTTGCCGCCGGCACGACGCGGGGATCGGTGGTGTAAATGCCCGGAACGTCCGTCCAGATATCCACTCGCGTCGCGTTCAGCGCTTCGGCCAGCAGCGCTGCCGTGTAGTCACTACCGCCGCGACCCAGCGTCGTGGTGCGGCCTTTGCTTTCGCTGCCAATAAAGCCCTGGGTGATGATCAGCCCTTCGCTCAGGCGCGGCGCCAGCTGCAGCGATGCCAGTTCCGCCAGCGCGGCAACGTCCGGCTCGGCACGACCAAAGCGATCGTTCGTCCGCATGATTTTCCGTACGTCGAACCACTGCGCCTGCACGTTGCGTTCGCGCAGGATCTCAACAAACAGCAGGGTCGACATCAGTTCGCCGTGGCTGACCAGCTCGTCTGTCAGCGCTGCCGAGGTGGCTAATGAGGCGGCTTCCGCCAGCGTGGTGATATTTTCCAGCAGGCGTTCGATCTCTTCACGGATCACGTTCGGGTAACGCAGGCGTTCAAGAATATCGAACTGAATTTGCCGAATGGCGTCGAGTTTTTCAAAACGCGCAGGCGGCTCCAGTCCCTCCGCCAGCGCAACCAACAGATTGGTGATACCCGCCGAAGCGGAAAGCACCACCACGCGCACGTTGGTGTCGGAAAGCACCACGTCGGCGCTACGGTTCATGGCATCAAAATCGGCTACGCTGGTACCGCCAAATTTGGAGACGACTAGCTCTGTCATAACAACCTCGTGTCAGGGAATGAGAAAGCGACCATGGCACAAGGGCAAAACAGAAACCGGTGCAGGCGCAAATGCAAATTTAACTCGCGTATTTATAAATAAAATGAGTGGCCTGGACTGTCAACGCCGGGATTATGCGGATTTTTTATGCTGCGTTTAGGCTCAGTAAAGGTGCTAATAACGTCTATACTTTTGGCTTCTTTTCATTTCGTTTGACCATGGCCAGGGCAACGGCATTAAAACAATCACACTTTTCGGTGACTGGCGTTACAATCGATCCCAGTCACAATTCTCAAATCAGAAGAGTATTGCTCATGAAAAACATCAACCCGACGCAGACTTCTGCCTGGCAGGCACTCCAGAAACACTTTAACGAGATGAAGGACGTTACCATCGCGGATCTGTTCGCGAAGGATAGCGATCGCTTCAGCAAATTCTCCGCAACGTTTGACGATCTGATGCTGGTGGATTTCTCCAAAAACCGCATCACGGAAGAAACGCTGAGCAAACTGCAGGATCTGGCGAAAGAGACCGATCTGGCGGGCGCCATCAAGTCCATGTTCTCCGGCGAGAAAATCAACCGTACTGAAGACCGCGCCGTGTTGCACGTGGCGCTGCGTAACCGTAGCAATACCCCCATTATCGTTGACGGCAAAGATGTGATGCCGGAAGTCAACGCGGTACTCGAGAAGATGAAAACCTTCTCTGAAGCGATCATTTCCGGTCGCTGGAAGGGTTACACCGGCAAAGCGATTACCGACGTGGTGAATATCGGTATTGGCGGCTCCGACCTTGGTCCGTTCATGGTTACCGAAGCGTTGCGTCCGTACAAAAATCACCTGAACATGCACTTCGTTTCCAACGTCGATGGCACCCACATCGCTGAAGTGCTGAAGACAGTGAATCCGGAAACCACTCTGTTCCTGGTCGCCTCCAAAACCTTCACCACTCAGGAGACCATGACCAACGCCCACAGCGCGCGCGACTGGTTCCTGAAAACCGCCGGTGACGAAAAGCATGTGGCGAAGCACTTCGCGGCGCTGTCCACCAACGCGAAAGCGGTCGGCGAGTTCGGTATTGATACCGCCAACATGTTTGAATTCTGGGACTGGGTGGGCGGCCGTTACTCTCTGTGGTCAGCGATTGGTCTGTCGATTATCCTCTCTGTGGGCTACGACAATTTTGTTGAGTTGCTCTCCGGCGCGCATGCAATGGACAAGCACTTCTCCACCACCGCGCCAGAGAAAAACCTGCCGGTGCTGCTGGCGCTGATCGGTATCTGGTACAACAACTTCTTTGGCGCAGAAACCGAAGCGATTCTGCCGTACGACCAGTATATGCACCGCTTTGCGGCCTACTTCCAACAGGGCAACATGGAATCCAACGGCAAATACGTTGACCGTAACGGCAATCCGGTGGATTACCAGACGGGTCCCATCATCTGGGGCGAGCCGGGCACTAACGGCCAGCACGCGTTCTACCAGCTGATCCACCAGGGCACCAAAATGGTACCGTGCGACTTTATCGCCCCGGCGATTACGCACAACCCGCTGTCCGACCACCATCCGAAGCTGCTGTCTAACTTCTTCGCCCAGACCGAAGCGCTGGCGTTTGGTAAATCCCGCGAGGTGGTTGAGCAGGAATACCGCGACCAGGGTAAAGATCCGGCGACGCTTGAGCACGTTGTGCCGTTCAAAGTGTTCGAAGGCAACCGCCCGACCAACTCTATCCTGCTGCGCGAAATCACGCCGTTTAGCCTGGGCGCGCTGATCGCGCTGTATGAGCATAAAATCTTCACTCAGGGCGTGATTCTTAACATCTTCACTTTTGACCAGTGGGGCGTAGAGCTGGGCAAGCAGCTGGCTAACCGTATTCTGCCAGAGCTGAATGATGATAAAGAGATCAGCAGCCATGACAGTTCAACCAACGGGTTAATCAACCGCTATAAAGCCTGGCGCTAATCGGCTTTGAAACGCAGCCGTAGCGGCTGCGTTCATGCTGTCATTCCAATGAATTTGTCGAACTCATTTTAAGCCGATATTCATATCGGCTTTTTTATAAGATAATTCTGTTTGTCCGTGCTGATGCGCAAATAATGATATTGAGCTTAATCCTAAAATAATGAATACCCCTAAAATCACCCTGAGTTATTTTAGGAAAATACGGAGGGTAAAGGCATACGCATGAAATTTCAACGCATTGATTATAAAGCGTAATCATATTTACATTAAAATCAATTGCTCACCAAAAGTCCAATTATCCTAAAACGACTTCGCTATTTAGACCCGCCGCAATCCGCATGCTTTAGTTGTGTATACTCGATCCCGCCCGAAACGCTTTTGGGTAAATCTCCATTCATTCAATGAAGGGAAATTGTTATGAAAAAAGTTCTGTATGGCATTTTTGCCATATCTGCGCTTGCGGCGAGCTCTGTCTACGCAGCCCCCGTTCAGGTGGGTGAAGCGGCAGGTTCGGCGGCGACGTCGGTGTCAGCGGGCAGTTCCTCCGCGACCAGCGCCAGCACCGTAAGCTCAGCGGTGGGTGTCGCTCTGGCGGCAACCGGCGGCGGTGACGGTTCCAATACCGGGACCACCACCACCACGACCACCAGTACCCAGTAACACCGGTACGTTTAACCATAACCACACTTCGGTGTGGTTATTTTAGATTTCCGAAAGCCTGTGGGCCTGAAGGACAGGGTTACGCACCCCTGGCAACCATGCGGAGAAGAGTCGTGAAGCGACCTGGAATCATCTTTATTTGCCTGCTGTTACAGGCATGCTCAGCCACCACCAAAGAACTGGGCAACTCACTGTGGGACAGCATGTTCGGTACGCCTGGCGTCCAACTGACGGACGACGATATCCAGAATATGCCCTATGCCAGTCAGTATATGCAGCTTAACGGCGGACCGCAGCTGTTCGTGGTGCTCGCCTTCGCGGAGAACGGGCAGCAGAAATGGGTGACCCAGGATCAGGCGACTCTCGTGACCCAGCATGGTCGGTTGGTGAAAACGCTGCTCGGCGGCGACAACCTTATAGAGGTCAATAACCTCGCTGAAGACCCGCTAAGAAAGCCCAACCAGATCGTCGACGGCGCCACCTGGATCCGCACGATGGGCTGGACCGAATTCAGGCAGGTTCGCTACGCCACCGCGCGCTCGGTCTTTACGTGGGACGGCAGCGATACGGTGAAGGTGGGCAGTGATGAAACGCCGGTACGTGTGCTGGACGAGGCGGTGACCACCGACCAGGCACGCTGGCATAACCGCTACTGGGTAGACAGCGAAGGGCAGATTCGCCAGTCAGAGCAGTATCTGGGGGCGGACTTCTTCCCGGTGAAAACCACGCTGATCAAGGCGGCAAAATCATGATGAGACGAACGCTTACCGCGCTGCTCTTGAGCCTGAGCGCGTCATCGGTTATTGCCGCGGGCACCGTCAAGGTCTTTATGGCAGGGGGCGAGGAAGCCAAAACGCTGACCGGCGCGGAACACCTGATCGATCTGGTCGGCCAGCCGAGGCTGGCGAACAGCTGGTGGCCGGGGGCGGTCATTAGCGAAGAACAGGCTACCGCCACGGCACTGCGTCAACAGCAGGCGCTGGTCGCGCGACTGGCGGCGCTGAGCGCGGAAGAGAGCGGTGACGATGCCGCCGCTATCAACACCCTGCGCCAGCAAATTCAGGCGCTGAAGATCACCGGCAGGCAACATATCACGCTCGACCCGGACGTGGTGCGCGTTAGCGAACGCGGTAATCCGCCGCTCCAGGGAAACTACACGCTGTGGGTAGGCGCGCAGCCCACGGAGGTCACTCTGTTCGGCCTGCTGAGCCGTCCCGGAAAACAACCGTTTATGCCCGGACGCGATGTCACCCATTATCTTGACGGACAAAACCTGCTCAGTGGCGCGGATCGCAGCTACGCGTGGGTTGTTTATCCTGATGGACGCAGTCAGAAAGTGCCGGTCGCTTACTGGAATAAGCGTCACGTTGAACCGATGCCGGGCAGTATCATTTTTGTAGGGCTTGACGATTCTGTCTGGAGCAGCGAACCGGACGCGCTGAACGCCGACATTCTCCATACCCTGACGCAGCGGATACCCGAATAATGAAAAAAACACATCTGCTCAGCTTACTGGCGCTGGGCATCAGCGCGGCCTGCCACGCCGAAACGTACCCGGCGCCCATTGGCCCCTCTCAGTCTGACTTTGGCGGCGTAGGATTATTACAAACCCCGACCGCGCGCATGGCGCGTGAGGGTGAGCTGAGTCTCAACTATCGTGATAACGATCAGTACCGTTACTACTCGGCTTCCGTACAGCTTTTCCCCTGGCTGGAAACCACACTGCGTTATACCGACGTGCGAACCCGACAATACAGTAGCGTAGAGTCTTTCTCCGGCGATCAAACCTATAAAGATAAAGCCTTCGATCTGAAGCTGCGACTTTGGGAAGAAAGCTACTGGATGCCGCAGGTGGCGGTGGGCGCGCGGGATATCGGGGGGACCGGCCTGTTTGACGCCGAATACATCGTGGCGAGCAAGGCCTGGGGTCCGTTTGATTTTTCACTTGGGCTCGGCTGGGGTTATCTGGGGACCAGCGGCAACGTCACAAACCCGCTGTGTTCCTACAGCGACAAATATTGTTACCGCGATAATAGCTATAAGCAGGCGGGATCCATTGACGGTAGCCAGATGTTCCACGGCCCGGCTTCGCTGTTTGGCGGCGTTGAATACCAGACACCCTGGCAGCCGCTACGTCTGAAGCTGGAATATGAAGGGAATAATTACCAGCAGGACTTCGCGGGCAAGCTGGAACAGAAAAGCAAGTTTAACGTCGGCGCCATTTATCGCGTCACCGATTGGGCCGACGTTAACCTCAGCTATGAGCGCGGCAACACCTTTATGTTTGGCGTCACGCTGCGTACAAACTTCAACGATTTGCGCCCCTCTTACAGCGATAACGCCCGACCGAAATACCAACCGCAGCCTCAGGACGCGATCCTGCAACACTCGGTGGTAGCGAACCAGCTTACGCTGCTGAAATACAATGCCGGACTGGCGGATCCAAAGATTCAGGTGAAGGGGGATACCTTGTATGTCACCGGCGAGCAGGTGAAATACCGCGACTCGCGTGAAGGGATTGAACGTGCGAACCGGATCGTGATGAACGATCTGCCAGAGGGGATCCGCACGATCCGCGTAACCGAAAACCGGCTTAACCTGCCGCAGGTGACCACCGAGACGGACGTCTCCAGCCTGAAACGTCATCTTGAAGGGGAACCGCTGGGACACGAAACGCCGCTGGCGCAAAAACGCCTCGAGCCTGTGGTTCCTGAAAGTACCGAGCAGGGCTGGTATATCGACAAGTCTCGCTTTGCTTTCCACATCGATCCGGTGCTGAACCAGTCCGTGGGCGGGCCGGAAAACTTCTACATGTACCAGTTGGGCGTTATGGCGACGGCCGATCTGTGGGTCACCGACCATCTGTTGACCACCGGTAGCCTGTTTGGCAACCTTGCCAACAACTATGACAAGTTTAACTACACTAATCCGCCAAATGACTCGAAGCTGCCGCGTGTGCGTACCCGGGTGCGTGAATATGTGCAGAACGACGCTTACGTCAATAACCTACAGGCCAATTACTTCCAGTATTTCGGCAACGGCTTCTACGGCCAGGTCTACGGGGGTTATCTGGAAACCATGTACGGCGGCGCGGGGGCAGAGGTTCTTTACCGTCCGGTAGACAGCAACTGGGCCTTTGGTCTCGACGCGAATTACGTGAAACAGCGTGACTGGCGCAGCGCGAAAGAGATGATGAAATTCACCGACTACAGCGTTAAGACCGGGCATTTGACCGCCTACTGGACGCCGTCGTTTGCGCAGGATGTGCTGGTGAAAGCGAGTGTCGGTCAGTATCTGGCGGGCGATAAGGGCGGAACGCTGGATATCTCTAAACGCTTCGACAGCGGCGTGGTGGTGGGCGGTTACGCCACCATCACAAATGTGTCGCCGGACGAATACGGCGAAGGGGACTTCACCAAAGGGGTGTATGTCTCGATTCCGCTGGATCTCTTCTCCGCCGGCCCGACCCGCAGCCGGGCGGCGGTTGGCTGGACGCCGCTGACGCGTGACGGTGGTCAGCAACTGGGACGTAAATTCCAGCTGTACAACATGACCAGCGACCGGAGCGTGAATTTCCGTTAATGCTGTTAGCCGGGCGGTACAGCGCTTGCCCGGCTAACGTTTTTGTCGCTCCGCTAACCGCAGCGCCATCGGATGAATAAGCAAACATAAACAAAAAATATAGATCACCGTCACATTTTTGCGTTATACAGGAACCTCGCCACTGAGAAAGAGGTGCCGTTATGACGTCATTATCTCGTCCACGCGCGGAGTTTATCTCCACCGTGCTTCAGACTGTTCTGAACCTGGGCCTGCTGAGTCTGGGGCTGATCCTCGTTGTCTTCCTCGGAAAAGAGACGCTGCATCTCGCGGATGTCTTGTTTGCGCCTGAGCAAACCAGCAAATATGAGCTGGTGGAAGGGCTGGTGGTCTATTTTCTTTATTTCGAATTTATCGCTCTGATTGTTAAGTACTTTCAGTCCGGCTTTCACTTTCCGCTACGTTATTTTGTGTATATCGGGATCACTGCGATAGTGCGGCTGATCATCGTCGATCATACCTCTCCACTGGATGTGCTGATCTACTCGGCGGCGATCCTGCTGTTGGTGATCACGCTATGGTTATGTAATTCGAAACGGCTTAAGCGGGAGTGACGCTTCAGGCAGTGTTTAAAATGTGATCTATATAGATTTAATTTAAAACTATATAGTTTTAAATGCTTTTCCATGAAACCTGAGGGCGGTGAGGGATCTCACCAGAGGTGGATGTCGTCATTCGCATTTCATGGAGAGTGCATATGTTTAGCGAAACAGGCTATGAAGAGACCGTGATGGGCCTGATTGTTAATGTCGGGCAGTGTAAAAGCTGCGCATTTAAGGCGTTACAGGAGGCCCGAAAAGGCAATTTTTCTGAATCAGCGAAGCAAATGGCCGCGTCTGAACAAGCCGCGAAAGAAGCCCACGCCTTACAAACCCGACTAATTGAATATGATGAAGGAGAAGGGAAAGTACCGGTTCATTTAATTATGGTCCATGCACAGGACCATTTAATGACGGCCATGCTCGCCCGGGAACTTATTCAGGAAATGATCGCGCTGAATTTCCCCGCTCCGCGTTAATCCTCTTTTCGACAGGGATACGGTATGTTTCAATCCTCAATACTGGGGCGGATTACTGACGCCTCGCAGAAGATGGCCGCCGAGGTTCATTTACGGAGCTTACGCGATAGTTTTATTATTGCGGTTCCCTTCCTCGTGCTGGCGGGTTTATTTATTATGCTCAATTATGTCATTCTTGATACCAATGGCCTATTGAGCAACTTTTTATCTGCCGAAGCCTTATTACGTCTGCGTAATATTGGTGAGCGAATTCTTAATGGCACGATGAATATATTATCGCTGATGCTGGTAATATTAGTGGCGTATCACGTCGCCAGTAAGAAAAAACACCCGACGCCGGTTATACCCGCGATGGTCGCGCTGGCGGTATTCTATGTATTGATGCCGCTCGAAACAACGCAAACCCTGGCAGATGGTCAGAAGATTACACTGTCGGGTATCGTGCCTTACGCTTGTACCAATGCCGGGGGCGTCTTTCTGGCGATACTCACGGCGATACTCTCAACCAATCTCTTCTTGTGGGTGTCAAAATGTCAGGCGCTACAGATTCGCCTTGGTGACGACGTCCCGCCAATGGTGGTGCAATCCTTTCAGGCCATGTTTTCGATAATGCTGACGATAGCCAGTTTCGCGCTGGCGGCGTTTGCGGTAAGCACGCTGGCGCACACAGAGGTTCAGGCCCTGATACAGCGGCTTATACAGGCGCCATTAGTGCATTTAACCACCAATCTTCCTGGCTTTCTGGTGCTGACGACGCTTACCAATATCCTGTTTGCATTAGGGATTCATCCCGGCGGTATTATCAATCCTGTCCTGGAGCCGCCGCTACTGGTGGCGATGCAGGAAAATATGGCGGCTTTTGCCAGCGGGCAAGTTCCGCCGCATATCATCGTGCTACCGTTTCGCGATCTTTACGGTCATATGGGCGGGACAGGGAGCACGCTGGCGCTGCTGCTGGCCGTATTTATTCGTAGTAAATTATCCAGCCATCGTAAATTTTCCCGAACGGTCATTGCGCCGGGCCTCTTCAATATCAACGAACCGGTAATATTTGGTTTCCCGGTGCTTTATAATCCGTTAATGATGATTCCATTCATCGTTTACCCACAAATTAATTTTATTATCGCTTATTTTTCGACGTCCTGGGGATGGGTGTCGAAAATAGTCGCGTATGTCCCGTGGTCTGTTCCGCCATTTATTTCCGGATGGCTGGGTTCCGGCGGTGATTACCGCAATGTGATTTTGCAGGCGGTTTTGCTGGCGCTGGGGGTGATTATCTATATGCCATTTTTGAAAGCCTACGAAAGCGCAATGATCAAGAACCGCAATGAAAAGGTCATCGACGAAATCGTTGCGGAGCAAAACGCTGAGACCCATGGCGATGACGCAGAAGGTATTCATCTGCTGGACGGTAAAACCATTATTCTGGCCTGCAATGAAGGCATGTCCACCTCATTGATGGCATCGAAAATGCGTAAATATACCGAGAGCCAGAGTTGCACGCTGACTGTTTATGCGGTTAACGCCGGAAAACTGGCGCAAGAGTATGAAAAGGCGCAGCTGATTTTGCTCGGGCCGCAGCTCGCTTATCTTCAGGAAACGATCGCGCAGGAGATTAATCATCACTGCCCTGTTGTCACGATAGATCCTCAGCATTTTAGCAAACTCGACGGACCCGCTGCGGTTCACGCGGCCTTATCTTTTTTTATTAAGGAATAATCATGATTAATTGTGCTTATATCGGTTTTGGTAAAAGCGCCACCCGTTATCATTTGCCGTATGTTCTGCATCGCAAAGATAAATTCAACGTTAAACGTATTTATGATATTCAGCGTAAGCCGGAAATTGAAGCCAGCGAACGCTATCAGCACATTACTTTCACGTCGAATCCTGACGATATTCTGAACGACAGCGAAATCCAACTGGTGGTGATCTGTACCCACCCTGACAGCCATTACCAATACGCAAAATTATGCCTTGAAAAAGGTAAAAACGTGCTGGTGGAGAAACCGTTTACCACCACGCTGGAGGAAGCCAAAACGCTGTTTGCGCTGGCGCGCGAAAAAGGACTTACCGTCACACCCTTTCAGAACAGACGGTTCGATAGCTGCTTTCTGACCATGAAACAGGCTATTGAGAGCGGCAAACTCGGCGATATTGTCGACATCGAAAGCCACTTCGACTATTTTCGCCCCGATGCAGAAACCTGTCCGGGCAGCGATTTCACCGGCGCGTTTTATGGCCTGGGCGTGCACACCGTTGATCAAATCCTCTCGCTATTGGGTCGTCCGCAGCAGGTTGGATACCATCTCCGTAAGCTGAGAAATCCGCATAATCCTGACGATACCTTTGAAGTACATCTCTATTACGGCACCATCACCGCGATTGTCAAAACCAGTCATCTGGTCAAAATAGCCGGGCCGCGGTTTATCGTTCATGGTACCCGGGGGTCGTTTATTCGCTATGGTATCGATCAACAAGAGACCAGCCTGAAAGCCGGTATTATGCCAGGAGACGCCGCATTTGGCGCGGATCAAGAAATGGCTGTGCTGGAATATGTGAATGCTGACGGGGATACCGTCCGCGAGACGTTTGCGGCGGTTCCGGGTGATTATGGCCGCGTTTACGATTCGCTGTATGCGACCCTGACCTGCGGAGAGGCGAATTACCTTAGTGAAAGCGAGGCGCTGACCAACCTCGAAATCCTTGAAACGGCATTTCGCCAACCGTCTCCTGCCATTGTCACCCTCGGCGGGGAGGTTGCATGATGAAACGGATCCTCAACTGTCGGGCCAGCGACTTTTCTCTCCCCGTCATGGGCGATGAGTTGCGCGAAGCCATTATGGTCAGCGAAGGGCGAGTCATTATGGCCGAGATCGCCGTACAGTCACCGCCGTTGTTTGCAGAAGTGACCAACGCGGAACTGATTAGCGCCTTCGGCGCAGATTTGCTGTTGCTGAAGGGCGTTAACTGCCTGCAACCTGAGCTCAACGGCGGCGACGGCCGGTTTGGCAACGATCCTGTCACCCAGGTGAAACGATTAACCGGGCGCTTAACTGGCGTCAGTTTTGAAATCAGCGGAGAAGGTGATGCCTCAACGCCCAATGCTTTTTCGCCCGCGCATTTCCATGCGATGGCACATGCAGATTTCTTCTGCCTCACCGGCTATGACAAACCCGGCGTCACGCCTGAACGTCTGCGCCAGGCGATTAGCCAGCTCCGTGCGCAAACAGATAAACTGATTCTGGTCGCGAAATTCTTGACGACAGGGCTGGGGCAGCCGGAAGAGTATGCCAGCTATATCCGGGCTGGCGCGCATGGCGTAATCTTTCCGGCGCCTGCGGGCTGTCGCGGCGCGTCGGAAGTCCGTGTAGCGGAAATTGTGCAGGCGGTGCACGACTGCGGCGGTCTTGCCGTCACCACCCTGAGCAGTAGTCAGGAAGGGGCGGATTGTGCTACGGTGCGCGAAATTGGCCTTGCCAGTAAGCGTTGCGGCAGCGACATGCATAATTTTGGCGACGCCGGCGTGGCGGGTATGGCCGATCCGCAGGCGCTCAATGCCTTGTCGATTGCGATTCGTGGGCGACGACATACCTGGGTGCGGATGGCGGCCTCACTATCCCGATAACAAGAACCGGCCCCGTAAGGGGCCGTTTGCGGAGGAACTATGCCGAAATATATGGACATATACCACAAGGTGCGACATCGCATTGTGGCGGGCATTTATGCTCCGGACAAAAAACTTCCCGAAGGCGCGAAACTGGCGGCTGAATTTGCCTGTAGCGAATTAACGGTGGCGAAGGCGCTGGATCTGCTGGTCAGAGAAGGTCTGGTGTTACGTAAACGCGGGCTGGGGTCTTTTGTAAAGCGTCAGGTTTCTGCCGCCAGCAATTCTCATCTCATAGGCACCGCGCAGCGGTGTGCCAGCTACGGTAAAACGTTGTCGACACGCGTCCAGCAGTATGCCGCTGTGCCTGCGAAGCAGGACATTGCGCAAAAATTGCAAATCCCGGAAGGCGAACTGGTCCATGAGATTCAGCGGGTGCGTATTATTGACGCGATCCCATCGATTGTTGAGTACACCTGGATGCCGGTGGCGCTTTTCCCTCATCTCAACCTCCGTCATATTCAGCACTCCATTTACGCTTACATTACCCGTGAACTGGGGCAGATTATTCACAGTGCGCATATGACGGTAACCGGGCGGAACGCCAGTGACCAGGAGCGGCAGTGGCTGGACTTAAGCGAGCCGACTATCCTGATTCAGGTGGAACAAACGGCCTTTCTCGACAATGGTCGCCTTTTCGAGTACTCCTGCGCGCGTCATCTCTGGCATACCTTTAATTTCGAAACCGACTTTGTACGTGTCTAGCGTTGCGCTAAACAGCAAAAGGCGGCCCGCAGGCCGCCGTTGAAGGTCAGAGTAATCACTGTGCGGGGGCTTCGCGGGATTTTTTCTCCGCAGGTGCCCACAGTTCTTCCAGTTCTTCCAGCGTCTTGCCTTTGGTCTCCGGCACGAACTTCCACATAAACAGCGCTGCCAGCACGCCCATACAACCGTAAATCCAGTAGGAGAAACCGTTGTGGAAATGAGCGACCAGCCACGAATTTTTGTCCATCATTGGGAAAGTCCAGGAGACAAAATAGTTTGCCAGCCACTGAGCGGCGACGGCGATAGCCAGCGCTTTGCCACGAATCGCGTTCGGGAAGATTTCCGCCAACAGAACCCAGCATACCGGACCCCACGACATGGCAAACGCGGCGACGTAGAACAGCATCGACAGCAGGGCGACGATTCCCGGCGCCTGGGTGTAAAACGCGGTGCCGAGGCTAAACATCCCGATAGCCATACCGAGCGCGCCGATGATTTGCAGCGGCTTACGGCCAAATTTATCTACCGTCATAATGGCCAGCACGGTAAAGCTCAGGTTGATCACGCCAACGATAATGGTTTGTAACAGCGCCACGTCGGTGCTGGCGCCCAGCGTCTTAAACACTTCCGGCGCGTAATAAAGGACCACGTTGATGCCGACAAACTGTTGGAATACTGAGAGCATAACGCCAATCACAATGACTCCCACACCAAACATCAGCAGGCGTCCGCCGGTTTTGCGGCCGTGCTCCAGCGACTGGTGAATCTCCTGTACGGCCTGCGTGGCGAGCGAGGATCCCATAATTTTGCGCAGAATGCCTTCGGCCTGTTCCTGTTTGCCGTGCGCCATCAGCCAGCGCGGGCTTTCCGGAACGGTATACAGCAGCAGTAAAAAGAGCAGGGCAGGAATACATTCCGAGGCGAACATATAACGCCAGCCGTTGATATTCAGCCAGGTCGCGTCGCCGGATTTGGCAATAAAATAGTTGACGCAGTACACCAGGAGTTGGCCGAAAATAATCGCGAACTGGTTAAACGAAACCAGTTTCCCGCGGATTGGCGCTGGCGCCATTTCAGCGATATACATTGGCGACAGCATGGATGCTAACCCGACGCCAATACCGCCAATGATACGATAAATAACAAATTCAGGAACGTATCCGGCCAGATAAACGGGGACGGTATTATCCGGATTGATGGTGGTAAAGCCTAATTCCGGCCAGGCGGAACCGACACCGGAAATAAAGAACAACAGTGCGGCAATTTTAAGCGAATCGCGACGACCGAAGCGGTTGCTGCAATAGCCGCCGATCGCGCCGCCAATGATGCAGCCGATCAAGGCGCTGGCGACACAGAAGCCGAGCAACGAGTTGGCGGCGGATTCACTGAGATGTTGTGGGGCAACAAAGACGGTATTCAATGACTCAACGGTACCGGATATTACCGCAGTATCGTAGCCAAATAATAACCCTCCTAATGTTGCGACTAAGGTAATCGAAAAAATATATCGGGAATTATATGGGGTGTTCATTCAGACCTGCCTTGCGGATACAGTTCTTTTTATCAGTGTCGAAGATGGTGGGTTTAACAGGCAGGTAAAACAATTATCATTTTTTACATTGCGGTTACGTAATGTCTTTTCTGTGATCTTAATTCTGTTTGTTGCGCCGGATGATAAAAGGAAAATAGAAAAGCAGTGACCGTGAGCACGAAAGATAATAATCATAACGGCATTATCAAATAACATAAAAAAAGGCGCTCCGGGGAGCGCCGAATTACAGTCACAAGTTGGATAAATACACGTTGAGGGTGCAGTGGCATTGCCCGTTTCCGGGCGGGTACAGCGTAAAACTTATCCTTTCACACCGCCTGCCGTCAGGCCGTTAACCAGCCAGCGCTGGGCCAGCAGGAACACCAGGGTGATCGGAATAGCAGAAAGCACAGCCGCCGCGGCAAAATCGCCCCACAGATAGTTTTGTGGGTTGAGATATTGCTGCATCCCCACGGCCAGGGTATAGCTGTTGACATCACGCAGTAACAGAGAAGCAACCGGCACTTCAGTGATGGCGGCGATAAACGACAGGATAAACACCACCGCCAGAATCGGTACCGACAGCGGCAACAATACCAGGCGGAAAGCCTGCCACGGCGTGGCGCCATCCAGCGCTGCCGCTTCTTCCAGCGAGCCGTCGATGGTTTCGAAATAGCCTTTAATGGTCCAGACGTGCAGCGCAATACCGCCAAGATAGGCGAAGATCACCCCGCCGTGCGTGTTCAGGCCGATAAACGGAATGTACTGACCAAGACGGTCAAACAAGGCATACAATGCCACCAGCGACAGGACCGCCGGGAACATCTGGAAAATCAACATCCCTTTAAGCAGCGTGGCTTTACCCGGAAAGCGCATGCGGGCAAAGGCGTAAGCGCAAGTGGTCGAGAGCGCCACGATACCGATGGCGGTGATCCCGGCAATCTTCACCGAGTTCCACAGCCACAACAGTACCGGGAAGGGTGGCGGCGTGACCCGGCCATCAGCATGCTCGACGCTGAAGCCCAGCGCCAGCCGCCAGTGCTCCCAGGAGATTTTTTCCGGGATCAGACTGCCGGTGGCAAAGTTCCCTTCACGTAGTGAGATCGCGATAACCATCAGCAGGGGGAACATGATCGCCGCGATAAAAATCAGCAGCCCTAAGTGCGTCACGAGGAGGCGCAGCTTTTGAGATTTGGGTTGAACCATAGCCATGATCGATGCCCTCCTTAGTCAAATTTCATTCGTGTGGCTTTCAGGTTAACGATAGCCAGCGCGCCCACCAGCAGGAAAATCAGCGTGGCGATTGCCGCCGCCAGACCAAAGTCCTGCCCGCCGCCGCCTTCAAAGGCGATGCGGTAGGTATAGCTGACGAGCAGGTCGGTATACCCGGCTGGCGTGGTGGTGCCGAGACGATCCGGGCCACCGTTGGTCAGCAGTTGAATCAGCACGAAGTTGTTAAAGTTAAAGGCGAAGCTGGCGATCATTAGCGGCGTCAACGGTTTAATCAGCAGCGGCAGCGTAATTTTGAAGAAGTTCTGGAACGGGCCTGCGCCGTCCATCGCCGACGCTTCGTACAGGTCGTCCGGGATGGCCTTCAGCAGCCCCATGCACAGGATCATCATGTACGGATAACCCAGCCAGGTATTCACGATGATAATCATCGAGCGGGCGGTCAGCGGGTCGCTGAACCAGGCCGGTTTGATACCGAACAGCGCGCTCAGCATCATGTTGATTTCACCAAAACTCTGGTTAAACAGCCCTTTGAAAATCAGAATCGAGATAAACGACGGGACGGCATACGGCAGAATCAGCAGTACACGATAAATCGCTTTGCCTTTCAGCGACTCCCACTGCACGAGGCAGGCCAGCACCATACCGACTGCGACGGTAAGGATGACGGTCAGCACCGAGAACACGACGGTCCAGACGAAGATGGCGAAGAACGGCTTCTGAATGCCTTCGTCGGTGAAGACGCGGGTGAAGTTATCCCAGCCGATAGTGACCGTGTAGCCCGGACTCAGTTTTTCATCGCCCCAGTTGCCATCGGCGTTAATGGACTGATAAAAACCGATGTTGTTGTTCGGACGGTACTGTACGCCGTTCTGGTTATTGGTGAGCGTGCCGTCGTCGGCCAGCGTGTACAGCGGTCTGGTGCCGGAGAACTGGCGCAGCGAGCTCATGATGACTTTGCTTTCATCCGGCAGCACGGCGGTGATCTGGTTCAGCGCCTGGCGATTCTGGGTAATGACGCGCAGGTTGGCGCGCTCGCCGGAAGGCAGGGCGTCCGCTGCTTTTAACTCGAGTTTCTGCTCGCCGCCAAATGTGAAGGCGTCAGAAACGTAATATTTACCGGTTTCCCCGTCGGTCAGCGCCAACTGCCAGTCGTCGCCCGCCGGGTATAATCCAAAGTTATAGGCTTTACCCGCCTGATAAGAGCGGTCCAGCAGAACCTGTTGCGCGCGCTCTTGCGCCAGTTGGTTGGTGCTGCTGTAGTTAGTAAACGCAATGGCTATAGTGCAGATCAGCGGAAACAGGACGAACAGCCCCATCCCGGCGAGACCCGGATAAACATAGCGCCAGGCGTATGCTTTACGGTTAGCGAAAATGTACAGGCCAACAGAGCTTAAAATCAGCGTCATGATGGCGAACAGATACTCCCCTTGTGCGTACATTAAAACTACAAGGTAACCCACCAGCAGGCCAAGCAGACCGATCGCCGACCACTTCAGCGCGTCGCTTTGCCACCAATGTTTCTTTTTAATGACATCCATGGGGATCTTCCTCAACAACATTGAAATCCTGCAGGTCAGTGTGTCTGATGGCGCTGCGCTTATCCGGCCTGCAGCGTTATGCAGACCGGATAAAGCGCGGATGCCGCCATCCGGCACCTTACCTGTACATTACTTGGTGATACGGCCCTGCGCGTCCTTCAGCGCGGCGTCAACAGTCTGGCGACCGCTGGCGGCGTTGATTACCGCTGTGCGTACCGCATACCAGAAGGCGGACATTTGCGGAATGTTCGGCATGATTTCGCCTTTCTGGGCGTTATCCATGGTGGCGGCAATACGTGGGTCTTTGGCTAACTGATCCTGATAGGATTTCAGCGCCACGGCGCCCAACGGTTTGTCCTTGTTCACATCCGCCAGGCCTTCGTCGGTCAGCAGGTAGTTTTCAAGGAACTCTTTCGCCAGCTCTTTGTTCGGGCTGGCGGCGTTAATACCGGCGCTCAGCACGCCCACGAACGGTTTTGACGGCTTGCCTTTGAAGGTCGGCAGCAGGGTAACGCCGTAGTTCACTTTGCTCTTGTCGATGTTTGACCACGCCCACGGACCGTTAATGGTCATTGCCGTTTCGCCTTTGTTAAAGGCCGCTTCGGCGATGGAGTAATCGGTATCCGCGTTCATGTGTTTGTTCTTGATGAGGTCAACCAGGAAGGTCAGACCGGCTTTCGCGCCCGCGCTGTCCACGCCGACATCTTTCACGTCGTACTTGCCGTTTTCAAACTTGAACGCGTAACCGCCGTCAGCGGCGATCAGCGGCCAGGTGAAGTACGGCTCCTGCAGGTTGAACATCAGCGCGCTCTTACCTTTCGCTTTCAGTTCTTTATCCAGCGCCGGAATTTCTTCCCAGGTCTTCGGTGGGTTTGGTACCAGGTCTTTGTTATAAATCAGCGACAGCGCTTCGACCGCGATAGGGTAGGCGATCAGCTTGCCGTTATAACGCACCGCATCCCAGGTAAACGGATACAGTTTGTCCTGGAACGCTTTGTCCGGGGTGATCTCAGCCAGCAGGCCAGACTGCGCGTAGCCGCCAAAGCGGTCATGCGCCCAGAAGATAATGTCCGGGCCGTCACCGGTGGCCGCGACCTGCGGGAATTTTTCTTCCAGCTTGTCCGGATGCTCAACGGTCACTTTAATGCCGGTGTCTTTCTCGAATTTTTTGCCCACTTCGGCCAGGCCGTTATAGCCCTTGTCGCCGTTAATCCAGATAACCAGCTTGCCTTCTTCAATTTTGGCGAGCGCAGGTGCGGAAATCATCATTGCTGCGAGGGCGGACAATGCGAAAACGCGTGCGCCAGTCTTAATCTTCATATCTGCCATCCTTTTGGTGATGTGCTCGTGGTACGACTTCAGTGGTTCAACGTGCCCCAGTCTCCTTAATTGACATCCTCTTTCCATCATCCTTCCCCCTACGCCCCACCCCCGCTTTATGTGATCTGTGTTACATAAATGTGAGTAATGCGTACTGGCGCACATAAAAACAGTCCCATTTTTGCAAGCGACATCACGAAATTCCCTGCTGCTGCCTGGCGTCGGTCTCAGTGCTCCTTCTCTCATCCTCCCGACTCCTCCCCCATAAAAAAGCCGGGGGGTGGAGGATTTACGCAATCAATGAATCACGCATAGTCAGGCCATCATGAATGTTGCTGTCGATGACAGGTTGTAACGAAGGGAGAAGGGCATGGCGAGCGTACAGCTGCGAAATGTAACGAAAGCCTGGGGTGACGTGGTGGTATCGAAAGATATCAACCTCGACATTCACGAAGGGGAATTCGTGGTGTTTGTCGGACCGTCAGGCTGCGGAAAATCCACACTGCTGCGTATGATTGCCGGGCTGGAAACCATCACCAGCGGGGATCTTTTCATCGGTGACACCCGAATGAACGATATCCCGCCCGCAGAACGCGGCGTTGGCATGGTCTTTCAGTCTTATGCGCTCTATCCCCATTTAACCGTTGCGGAAAATATGTCGTTTGGCCTCAAGCTGGCGGGCGCCAAAAAAGAGGTGATGAACCAGCGCGTCAATCAGGTGGCGGAAGTACTCCAACTGGCGCACCTGCTGGAGCGTAAGCCGAAGGCGCTTTCCGGCGGTCAGCGCCAGCGCGTGGCGATTGGCCGTACGCTGGTGGCGGAACCGCGCGTGTTCCTGCTCGATGAACCGTTGTCCAACCTTGACGCCGCGCTGCGTGTCCAGATGCGTATTGAAATCTCCCGCCTGCATAAACGCCTGGGCCGCACGATGATTTACGTCACCCACGATCAGGTCGAAGCGATGACGCTTGCGGACAAAATTGTGGTGCTCGACGCCGGACGCGTGGCGCAGGTCGGCAAGCCGCTGGAGCTGTACCACTATCCGGCTGACCGCTTTGTCGCGGGCTTTATCGGCTCGCCGAAGATGAACTTCCTGCCGGTGAAAGTCACCGCCACCGCCATCGACCAGGTGCAGGTTGAGCTGCCTAACCGCCAGCACGTCTGGCTGCCTGTCGACAGCGCGAATGTCCAGGTGGGGGCAAACATGTCCTTAGGGATTCGTCCTGAACACCTGTTGCCGAGCGACATCGCCGACGTCACCCTGGAAGGTGAAGTGCAGGTTGTCGAACAACTCGGTCACGAAACGCAAATTCATATCCAGATCCCCGCCATCCGTCAGAACCTGGTTTACCGCCAGAACGACGTGGTGTTGGTAGAAGAGGGCGCCACATTCGCTATCGGCCTGCCGCCAGAGCGTTGCCATCTGTTCCGTGAGGATGGCACCGCATGTCGTCGGTTGCACAAGGAACCGGGCGTTTAAGGCTCCCCATTAAAAAAACAAAACGTAAAACCCGACGTGGCGGCATCAAGCCAACAAAGCGGCAGCCCGACCGGTGACGCGTTTAAAGAAAAGCAATGATCTCAGGAGATAGAATGATGATTACTCTGCGCAAACTCCCCCTGGCGGTTGCCGTAGCAGCAGGCATGATGTCTGTTCAGGCAATGGCCGTGGATTTCCATGGTTATGCTCGTTCCGGTATTGGCTGGACGGGCAGTGGCGGCGAACAACAGTGCTTCCAGGCAACCGGCGCTCAAAGTAAGTACCGTCTCGGTAACGAATGTGAAACCTACGCGGAACTGAAACTGGGTCAGGAAGTGTGGAAAGAGGGCGATAAGAGTTTTTACTTCGATACCAACGTCGCTTACTCCGTCGCGCAGCAGAACGACTGGGAAGCCACCGATCCGGCGTTCCGTGAAGCCAACGTACAGGGTAAAAACCTGATCGACTGGCTGCCGGGCTCCACTATCTGGGCCGGTAAGCGCTTCTATCAGCGTCATGACGTCCACATGATCGACTTCTACTACTGGGATATTTCCGGTCCTGGCGCCGGTATTGAAAACATCGATCTGGGCTTCGGTAAACTGTCTCTGGCCGCGACCCGTTCTCAGGAAGCGGGCGGTTCTTATATTTTCTCCAGCAACGATATCTATCGTGACTATAAAGACACAGCGAACGACGTGTTCGACGTGCGTTTAGCAGGACTGGAAACCAACCCGGACGGCGTACTGGAGCTGGGCGTTGACTATGGTCGCGCTAACAAAACCGACGGCTACAGTTACGCCGACGGCGCAACCAAAGACGGCTGGATGTTCACCGCTGAACACACCCAGAGCATGCTGAAGGGCTACAACAAGTTTGTAGTTCAGTACGCTACCGACGCAATGACGACGCAGGGTAAAGGGGTTCCGCAAGGCTCCTACACCGGCAATAACTACGACGGCGATAATGAGATTGGTTACATTAACAACCAAATCAATAACAACGGTTCGCTGGTACGTATCCTTGACCACGGCGCCATCTCGCTGGGGGATCGCTGGGATCTGATGTACGTCGGTATGTATCAGGATATCGACCGTGACGACAAAAACGGTACGCGCTGGTGGACCGTGGGTGTGCGCCCAATGTTCAAATGGACGCCGATCATGAGCACCCTGATGGAAGTGGGTTACGACAACGTGAAATCTCAGCGTACCGACGACACCAACAACCAGTACAAAATCACCCTGGCGCAACAGTGGCAGGCGGGCGACAGCATCTGGTCTCGTCCGGCTATCCGTGTCTTCGCAACTTACGCGAAGTGGGATGAAAAATGGGGTTATGACAACGGCATCGCCTATAGCGATACCAGCGCCCGTACCTTCAGCCGTGGCGACAACGATGAGTGGTCCTTCGGCGCCCAGATGGAAATCTGGTGGTAATCCGGCATTAACCTGACGTAACGAGGGGCGTAAGCCCCTCTGTTTTCTCGCGGTTTAGCGCGCTATTGCCTGGCCACCGCTGAACCCATGCTTTCTGAGGTGATAACAATGAAAATGAAGAAAAGTCTCGTCGCCCTTTGTTTATCCGCAGGGTTACTCGCCAGCGCGCCGGGCATCAGCCTGGCTGAGGTCAACTATGTGCCGCAAAACACCAGCGCCGCGCCGACTATTCCGACCGCTGCGCTCCAGCAATTAACCTGGACGCCGGCCGATCAATCTAAAACGCAATCTGTCCAGCTTTCAACCGGCGGCCAGCGCCTCGACGTGGCGGGCATTACCGGCCCCGTCGCGGCCTGGAGCGTCCCGGCGAATATCGGCGAACTGAACATTACGCTTTCCAGCGAAGTAAATAAACAAACCAGCGTCTTTGCGCCGAACGTGCTGATTCTTGATCAGAACATGACGCCATCCGCGTTTTTCCCCAGCAGCTATTTCACTTACCAGGCGCCGGGCGTAATGAGCGCGGATCGTCTGGAAGGGGTGATGCGTCTGACGCCAGCGCTGGGCCAGCAGAAGCTCTACGTGCTGGTCTTTACCACCGAGAAAGATCTCCAGCAGACCACTACGCTGCTTGATCCGGCCAAAGCCTATGCCAAAGGTGTCGGTAACGCCGTACCGGATATTCCGGACCCCGTGGCCCGTCACACCACCGACGGCCTGCTGACACTGAAAGTGAAAACCAGCAGCAGCTCCAGCGTGCTGGTAGGGCCGCTGTTTGGATCGTCCGGCCCGGGTCCGGTGACGGTCGGTAATACCGCCGCGCCTGCGCCTGCCTATGCCGCACCCGCTGCCGCGCCGACACCTGCGCCGGTTAAGAAAAGCGAGCCGATGCTGAACGACACTGAAAGCTACTTTAACAAGGCGATTAAAGACGCCGTCGCCAAAGGTGACGTGGATAAAGCGCTGAAACTGCTTGATGAAGCTGAACGCCTGGGGTCGACATCTGCTCGTTCCACCTTTATCAGCAGTGTAAAAGGCAAGGGGTAAGGTTCTCCCCACATTGCTGATTTGCAACAACTGGTGCGTCTTGTGGCGCACCTTTTTTTCGCCCTCGTTTTAGCATTCGATGCGAATTGTTACGTTTCTGTTGCGTAACAGATCACTTAACTGCGTTTCTTCCTTCTGTAATCGCTTTTCTGCGATACAATGACTTTCAGTTATGAAACGGAGAGTCAGCATGTCACACCCCGCGTTAACGCAACTGCGTGCGCTGCGCTATTTTGAAGCGATCCCTGCGCTGGATGCAGAACAGCTCGACTGGCTGTTACTGGAAGATTCCATGACAAAACGTTTTGAGCAGCAGGGAAAACGGGTCACGGTGACGCTGATAAGAGAAGGCTTTGTCGGGCAACAAGAGGTAGCGGACGAACTGGCGTTGCTGCCGCAAGAGTCCCGCTACTGGCTGCGTGAAATCCTGTTATGCGCCGATGACGAACCCTGGCTTGCCGGACGCACAGTGGTGCCTGAATCCACTCTCAGCGGCCCGGAAATAGCCCTACAAAAATTGGGCAAAATCCCGTTAGGGCGCTATCTTTTTACATCATCGACATTAACCCGAGATTTTATTGAGATTGGTTGTGATGCCGGGCTTTGGGGGCGGCGTTCGCGCCTGCGGCTGAGCGGTAAGCCGCTGTTGCTGACCGAGTTGTTTTTACCGGCATCACCGTTGTACTAAGAGGAAAATAAAATGGAGTGGAGTCTGACGCAGAACAAGCTTCTGGCGTTTCATCGCTTAATGCGGACGGATAAGCCCATTGGCGCCTTACTGCTGCTCTGGCCGACGCTATGGGCGTTATGGGTCGCGACCCCTGGCGTGCCTCCATTGTGGATTCTGGCGGTCTTCGTTGCAGGCGTCTGGCTGATGCGCGCCGCCGGGTGCGTGGTAAACGACTATGCCGATCGCAAATTTGACGGCCACGTGAAGCGCACGGCGAACCGTCCGTTACCCAGCGGCGCAGTGACTGAAAAAGAGGCGCGGACGCTGTTTGTCGTGCTGGTGATGCTCGCCTTCCTGCTGGTGTTGACGCTCAACACCATGACTATTTTACTTTCCGTTGCCGCGCTGGCGCTTGCCTGGGTGTACCCGTTTATGAAGCGCTACACCCATTTGCCGCAGGTGGTGTTGGGCGCGGCGTTTGGCTGGTCGATTCCGATGGCCTTTGCCGCAGTGAGCGAATCGGTGCCGCTGAGCTGCTGGTTAATGTTCCTGGCTAACATACTTTGGGCGGTGGCCTACGACACACAGTATGCGATGGTTGACCGTGACGATGACCTGAAGATCGGTATTAAGTCGACCGCTATTCTGTTTGGTAAAAACGACAAGCTGATCATCGGTATTTTGCAGGTCGCGGTGCTGGTATTGATGGCGCTGATTGGCTGGCTGAACGGACTGGGGATAGGATTTTACGGGGCGATTGTGGTCGCTGGCGCGCTGTTCGCGTATCAGCAGAAGCTGATCGCTCACCGCGAACGTGAAGCCTGCTTCAAAGCGTTTATGAACAATAACTATGTCGGACTGGCGCTGTTTATCGGGCTGGCGATGAGCTACTGGCATTTATAAACAATAAACCGGTCATTCGACCGGTTTTTTTATACGTTACTCGCTTTGCGTCGCGCTCTCGATAGTGAGACGCACATCCGAGGTAATCAACTCCGCCAGCATCTGGTACACCTTCATGGTTTCGCCAGGTTCTGCATCGCCGGTATCGCTGATATAGCCTTCGTCACGTAAAGTAAGCACTAACGAACTGAACACTGCCTTGTCGAAAAACTCCGGCGCGTTGATGCCGTGCAGAACCGACAAACGCTGCGCCACGGTCCGGCTCTCTTTTTCCAGCGTACCGCGGTTGATTGACGGGTTCGCGCTCAGAAGCCAGAAGGTAATGGCGTAACGTTGCAACGTTTCGCGTGCGCCTGCCGCCAGCAGTTGCAGCGTGCGGGAACGCGCAGGATGAATATGCAGCTCGTCGTTTTGTACGGTAATCAGCCCCTGACGCTGCATTTCTGTCGCCAGCGCGTCAATGACTCCAGCCAGTTCATCGCGCTCCCAGCGCAGGAACAGCTCGGCTTTCAGCATTGGGTAAAGGACATCCACGTGCTGCAGCAACGCGTCGCGGGAGATACGGCGGTGCTGGGTAATGATCGCCGCCATCAGCGACGGCAGAACCAGCATATGGGCAATGTTGTTGCGATAATAGGTCATCAGTACCGCCTGCTCGCGCGGCAGAATGATGATATCGCCAATGGTATCCTTTTCGACTTCAAACTTATTCATCTGCAACGCGTGATCGATCAGTTCACTGGCGCTGGCCGACGGGACCGTTGAGTCAGAGGAGTACGGCACATTGCGCATCAGATCCAGATAACAGTTGAGCTGCTCGGTCAACTGCTCGCGAGTGAGCGAACGCTGACGTGACGCCAACAGCGCGGTGCAACACAGGTTCATGGCGTTCGCCGCCCCTGCGTTGTTAATGCGCACCATCAGTTCAGAAGCAATACCGTTAACCGTCGGCGTCAGCCAGGCCGGACGCACCGCTTCAATAGGGTCGATAGACTCGCGCCAGTCGGGAACGTGGTGGTTGAGGTACGTCATCAGCGGCATCGGTTCGCCGAAGTTAACGTAGCCCTGACCGAGATTACGCAGTTTGCTCAGGCCACGCAGCATCTGCGGCAGGCTCTCTTTCTCTTTCGTCGCCCCGCGCAGCTCTTTGGCGTAAGTGCCCACTTCCATGACGTGCTCGTAGCCGATGTAAATCGGGACTAACGTAATCGGACGGGTACCGCCGCGCAGCATCGCCTGGATGGTCATCGACAGGGTGCCGGTTTTCGGATCCAGTAAACGGCCAGTACGGGAACGCCCGCCTTCGACAAAGTATTCAACGGAATAGCCGCGGCTGAACAGTTCGCCGAGATACTCGCGGAACACCGTCGAATAGAGCTTATTGCCTTTAAAAGTGCGGCGGATAAAGAACGCGCCCAGGCGACGGAAAATCGGTCCCGCAGGCCAGAAGTTCAGGTTGATACCGGCAGCGATATGCGGCGGCACCAGCCCCTGATGGTAAAGAACATACGAGAGCAGCAGATAGTCCATATGGCTGCGGTGGCACGGCACATAGACGATTTCGTGCCCGTCGTGGGCCAACTGGCGCACGCGCTCGGCGTTATGGACGTTGATCCCCTGATACAGCCGGTTCCAGGTAAAGCCCAGAATGCGGTCGGTCAGGCGAATCATCTCGTAAGAAAAGTTCGCAGCGATCTCTTCCATCAGGGCAATGGCGTTTTGCTGCGCTTTTTCGTGGGAGATCTTCTTGCTCCGCGCCTCGTCTTCTACCGCGCGGGCAATGGCTTTCGAGGCCAACAGTTTGTTAAACAGATCCTGTCGCGCCGGCAGACGCGGACCGACCGCCGCCAGACGCTGACGGGCGAAGTGCATACGCGCCACGCGCGCCAGTTTCTGCGCGATGGTTTTGTCGGTGCCGTGTTCATCGGCCATGCGGCGCAGCGACACGGACGGCGAGAAACGCACAAAGCTGTCGCGCCCCAGCCAGGAGACGGCAAAGAATTTCTGAATGCCGTTAAGCATACGTAGCGGCGGATTCACTTCGCCTTTTTCACGTCCAGGCGAGCGGCCAAACATCACCGAGACCGGCACCATTTGCACATCCAGGTCTGGATTACTGCGATGCAGGTCGAGATAGTTATGGAACAGCTTGATAGATTCTTCTTTCGGCGTGTAATACGTAAAGACACGCGGTCCGCCATGAATAAAGACATAGCGCGGCAGCAGCGTGCCGTCGATCTCCAGCGGCTCTAACGGGTCGGGAAGATCGTGCGCCAGACACTGCGCGCGCAGTGTGAGTAAGTCCGCTTTGGAGTTATACGGCAAAACGTACATAATTGGGCGAGAGGTATCGAGTCCCAGTTCCGGGGCAGGATCCGCCGGAATAGACTTGCTTTTTACCAGTACGCTTAATGGTAAATTCAGTAATTTATAGTAAATTCGTGGCCAGCCGGACATAAACGATGTAAAGCCTCTGGTTAATAATGCAAATGCGCTGCAAGGATATCAGAAAGTCATGTGAATTTCTGTTGTATACGGTCATACTTCGCGCCGCGTTGCCCGCACTCAGATTATACGCGCTAACAAAGCATTGTCATTGACGCCAATAATGCAAAAAGGTTCTTTTAATGGCTAACAATACCACTGGATTCACCCGAATTATTAAAGCAGCCGGTTACTCCTGGAAGGGGTTTCGCGCAGCATGGGTCAACGAGGCGGCGTTCCGTCAGGAAAGCATTGCGGTGCTGGCAGGCGTGGCCATCGCCTGTTGGCTGGATGTCGATGCTATTACCCGCGTTCTGCTGATTGGCTCGGTGCTGCTGGTCATGATTGTTGAAATTTTAAACAGTGCAATTGAAGCCGTCGTCGACCGTATTGGATCCGAATATCACGAGCTGTCAGGACGGGCGAAGGACATGGGATCGGCGGCAGTGCTGCTTTCCATTATTGTCGCGCTGATCACCTGGGGCATTCTGCTGTGGGCCCATTTTCACTAACAACATACGCGCTCCGTTCCATAACCGCATAAAACTGCGGATCATTGTGCAGTTTGTGGTTCCAAAATCACCTTTAGCTGTATATACTCACAGCATAACTGTATATACACCCAGGGGGCGGAATGAAAGCGTTAACGGCCAGGCAGCAAGAGGTGTTTGATCTTATTCGGGATCACATCAGCCAGACAGGTATGCCGCCGACGCGTGCGGAAATCGCGCAGCGTTTGGGGTTCCGTTCCCCAAACGCCGCTGAAGAACACCTGAAAGCGCTGGCGCGCAAAGGGGTGATTGAAATCGTTTCCGGCGCGTCCCGCGGCATTCGACTGCTGCAGGAAGAAGAAGATGGCTTACCGCTGGTCGGTCGCGTTGCGGCAGGCGAGCCGCTGCTGGCGCAGCAGCACATTGAAGGCCATTACCAGGTCGATCCGTCACTGTTTAAACCGAACGCCGACTTCCTGCTGCGCGTCAGCGGTATGTCGATGAAAGACATCGGCATTATGGACGGCGATCTGCTGGCGGTACACAAAACGCAGGATGTACGTAACGGTCAGGTGGTCGTGGCGCGCATTGATGACGAAGTAACGGTAAAACGCCTGAAAAAACAGGGCAACAAAGTCGAGCTTCTGCCAGAAAACAGCGAATTTACACCGATCGTCGTGGATCTGCGTGAACAAAGCTTCACGATTGAAGGGCTGGCCGTCGGCGTCATCCGCAACGGTGAATGGCTGTAATTTCATTTAGCCGGATATAAGAGCGTACGCGCCGTTATCCGGCGCCAGGCCTGGCAGCGCTGTGCTTATCAGGCCTGTATAATTTTAAATCTACGATAACTGCTCCTCAGGCTTCTTCTCATGCCGTTCTTTGCATCTGCTGATAAAGCGCTCTGGCGTCTTGCCTTACCCATGATTTTCTCCAACATCACTGTGCCGCTGCTTGGGCTGGTGGATACCGCGGTGATAGGCCACCTTGACAGTCCTGTTTACCTCGGCGGGGTGGCGGTTGGGGCGACGGCTACCAGTTTTCTGTTCATGCTGCTGCTCTTTTTACGAATGAGCACTACCGGGCTTACGGCGCAGGCGTTTGGAGCGAAGAACCCACAGGCGCTGGCGCGCGCGTTAGTACAGCCATTGCTGCTGGCGCTGGGCGCTGGCCTGCTCATTGCGCTCTGCCGAACGCCGCTGATCGATCTGGCGCTGCATATCGTCGGCGGTAGCGAGGCGGTGCTGGCGCAGGCAAGACGCTTCCTGGAAATCCGCTGGCTTAGCGCGCCCGCCTCGCTGGCCAATCTGGTCCTGCTGGGCTGGCTGCTCGGTGTGCAGTATGCGCGGGCGCCGGTGATTCTGCTGATTGTCGGTAACATCCTCAACATTATCCTCGACCTGTGGCTGGTGATGGGTCTGCATATGAACGTGCAGGGCGCTGCGCTGGCCACGGTGATAGCTGAATACGCCACGCTATTGCTGGGAATGCTGATGGTGCGCAAGGTGCTGCATCTGCGCGGCGTTTCGATGGCGATGCTAAAGCAGGCCTGGCGCGGGAATATTCGTCGCCTGCTGGCGCTTAATCGCGACATTATGCTGCGTTCGCTGCTGCTCCAGCTCTGCTTTGGCGCCATTACTGTTCTTGGCGCAAGGCTCGGCGGCGACATCATTGCCGTGAACGCAGTGCTCATGACGCTGCTTACTTTTACCGCCTATGCGTTGGACGGCTTTGCCTACGCTGTTGAGGCGCATTCCGGCCAGGCGTATGGCGCGCGGGACGGCAGTCAATTGCTGGAGGTCTGGCGGGCGGCGTGTCGTCAGTCAGGCATCGTAGCACTGCTGTTTTCTTTGACCTACCTGTTGTTGGGGGAGCAGATAATCGCGCTGCTGACCTCACTGCCGCAGTTGCAGCAGTTAGCCGATCGTTATCTGTTCTGGCAGGTGATCCTGCCGTTGGTCGGCGTCTGGTGCTACTTGCTGGATGGCATGTTTATTGGCGCGACCCGCGCTGCGGAAATGCGTAACAGTATGGCGGTGGCGGCGACGGGTTTTGCGTTAACGCTGCTGGCGGTACCGGCATTGGGGAATCACGGTTTGTGGCTGGCGCTGGCGGTTTTCCTGGCGCTGCGCGGACTTTCGTTAGCATGGATTTGGCGGCGGCACTGGCGTAACGGTACCTGGTTTTCGGCAACGTGACGGTTAAATATTCTGAATACTCAACCGAACCCAGAATCCCTGACTACACTTAATATCACGTCCAGCAAGAAACGTAGCAACGTTGGATGACGTAGACTCGCTATTCACAGCCTAACGAAGAGGACTTTATGATGAATAAAGACGAAGCCGGTGGTAACTGGAAACAATTCAAAGGTAAGGTGAAAGAGCAATGGGGCAAATTAACCGACGATGACATGACGGTTATCGAAGGTAAGCGCGATCAGCTGGTAGGTAAAATCCAGGAACGTTATGGCTACCAGAAAGATCAGGCGGAAAAAGAGGTGGGTGACTGGGAAACCCGCAACGACTACCGCTGGTAAACCCTCCTGCCCAAAAGTACAAGGACGTACTGCCCTTTATTTGCTTACAGTGAGCGGCGCGCCTTGCCGCTCGCGCCATTAACGGGGTTTTTTCTTCACCTGAATAGAATGGTCATGTTGGCAATCGCCGGGATGACGACAGGCTTCAACCTCCACGCACGCTGAACATAACCCATGCGCTTCAATCACGTTATGACGCAGGGCAAAACCCATTTTTGCCGCCAGCGTATGCATAATATCTTCCACCCCTTCCGCACACTCTTCCTTCACCGCGCCGCAGCGATCGCAGATAAACATGGCTGAGGTATGCGTCGGCTGATCGAAAAGATAGCAAAGTACGTAGCTGTTTGTGGATTCCACCTTATGCACAAACCCTTGCTCTAGCAGAAAATCCAGCGCCCGGTAAACCGTCGGCGGTTTGGCCTGTGGCTCTGACTCCCGCAGCAGATCGAGCAGATCGTAAGCGCTAATTGCCCCGTCCTGCAGGCTCATCAGGCGTAACACTTCGAGGCGCTGCGGGGTCAGTCGCACATTGCGTTGCGCGCACAATTTTTCAGCTTGCGCCAGCAGCTCTTGCGTTGTGGTCTTTTCCATTGGGCACCTCGGTTAGCGTGGGGTGATAAACCCTCACTTTATCATGTTCTGCAGGAAACGCCGAGATCCTGCCAGTGACGATATATCGTCTGCGAATCTTTCCGCGCTTAATAAAGTCTTCTATACATATTGAGGCGTATCACAAAAAGAGAACGCTTCAGCCCCATTCTGCATGAAGCGAATAGCACCATTTTTATTCATTTTTTCACAGCAATAGTTCTCCTCTGCTGCGTTGATACTGGCAGAGGCGTTATTTCACCTGCTAATAAAAATGGGTTTACTGTGAATAAAAATTTTAACTTTTCGGTGGTGGCGATCGCGGTTTCGTTTTGGGTATCACACCAGGCGAACGCGGCAAATACCTGGGCGGAAGCGCGTAACGATGCAATGGGCGGGACGGGCGTGGCTTCGGCACATTATGGCAGTGGGGTTCTCATCAACCCGGCTTTGCTGGCGAAGGCTAAACCTGAGGACAGCATTACCGTCATCCTTCCTGCGGTTGGGGCGCAAATTACCGACGAGGATAACTTGCAGGATGAGATTGATGAAATCAGCGACAAAATCGACTACTACGATGACGTCGTCGATAACCTGACGCCAGCCGAGGTTCTGCTGAACCCTCGCGGCGTGTTAAACCAGTTTCAGGGGGCGGCGCGCGATCTTGCCGATGAGCTGGAGTACCTGAAAGGGAAGACGGCGCATGCTAACGCCGGGGCCGGACTGGCGGTCAGTATTCCCAACGAGGTGTTATCCGTTGCGTTTGTGGCGAAAGGCTATGCGCATGGCCGTGTAAGCGCGTCAATCGATCAAGGCGATATTGATTATCTGCGCAGAATCGAGGGTAGCGATGCCTATGCGTTAGTTGAAGCGGGCAGGGCGGCGCTGCAGGGCTCTGATGAAATCACCAAACACCTTAACTCCACGGCATCCGGCCGGGCGGCAATCGTCTCCGATTACGGTATCGCGGTGGCGCGTCAGTTTGCCTTAGGCGACGTGCCGCTTTCTATTGGCGTCACGCCGAAACTGCAAAAAACCTGGCTCTATAATTACACGACCTCGATTTATAACTACGACAGCAGCGACTGGAACAGCAGCCGATACCGCAACGATGACACCGGCTTTAACGTCGATGCCGGGATTGCGGCGGACTTTGGCGAAAACTGGACGCTGGGCGTCAGCGGGCAAAACCTTATCTCGCGCGATATCGACACCAAATCGATTTACATTACCAACGGCCTGACCGGCGAAACGCGTAATTATCAGGATACCTATCAGATTCGCCCGCTGGTCACCGCGGGTGTCGCCTGGCATAACGACGTAGTGACGCTGACAGCGGATGGCGATCTAACCGAAACGAAAGGTTTTAAGAGCGAAGATGATTCTCAGTATGTAGGCGTCGGCGCAGAGGTTCGTCCGCTGAACTGGCTGGCCGTTCGGGCAGGCTACCGTGCTGATGTGAAGGCGAACGACAGCAATGTCTTTACCGGCGGCGTTGGGTTTTCTCCGTTCAACCGCGTTCATGTGGATCTGATGGGTCTGTATGGTGAAGACGAAACCTGGGGGGCAGGCGCGCAGCTCAGCATGACGTTCTGAGGCAGCACCGGAGACGTTACGTCTCCGGTTTACCTTTGTGCTATAGTAGCGCCCCTTGTTCACCAGACGCTCAAAAAATCGCCATGTCATCAGAATTACACGCTGCCTTTCCCGCTCACCGTTTCTCCATCGCACCGATGCTCGACTGGACGGACAGACATTGCCGCTATTTCTTGCGCCTGCTGTCTCGCCAGACGTTGCTCTATACCGAGATGGTCACAACAGGCGCCATTATTCATGGCAAAGGCGATTACCTGGCGTACAGCGATGAGGAGCATCCGGTGGCACTGCAACTGGGGGGAAGCGATCCGGCTCAGCTTGCGCAGTGTGCAAAACTTGCGGAGGCTCGCGGCTATGACGAGATCAACCTTAACGTCGGCTGTCCGTCGGATCGCGTGCAGAACGGTATGTTTGGCGCATGCCTGATGGGGAACGCGCAGCTGGTAGCCGATTGCGTGAAGGCGATGCGTGATGCGGTGTCGATTCCGGTGACCGTTAAAACGCGCATCGGTATCGACGACCAGGACAGCTATGAATTTCTCTGCGACTTCATGAATACCGTTTCAGGTAACGGTGAATGCGACATGTTCATCATTCATGCCCGAAAAGCCTGGCTTTCCGGATTAAGCCCGAAAGAGAACCGAGAAATTCCGCCGCTGGATTACCCACGGGTTTATCAGCTCAAACGGGATTTTCCGCATCTCACCCTGTCGATTAACGGCGGTATTACGTCACTGGAACAGGCGAAAGCGCACCTTGCCCATATGGATGGCGTTATGGTCGGGCGCGAAGCGTACCAGAATCCGGGAATTCTGGCCTCGGTTGACCGGGAGATTTTCGGCGTTGACACCGCGGATGCCGATCCGGTGGCCGTGGTACGGGCGATGTATCCGTATATTGAGCGGGAACTGCGGCAGGGGACCTATTTAGGCCATATCACCCGCCATATGCTCGGCCTGTTCCAGGGCATTCCGGGCGCGCGTCAATGGCGTCGTTACCTGAGCGAAAATGCCCATAAAGCCGGTGCGGATATCAACGTGCTTGAGCATGCATTAAAACTGGTCGCTGATAAGCGTTAAAATTTCACCATTAGTTAGTCAATTTCACCACGCCCTGCGCATTGCTGCGGGGCGTTTTGTTTATATATCAACGAATTAATGTTGGCACGCATTTTGTAAAGCATTGATCAGAATTTCATTATGGGAGAGCGTCATGCTGGAACTACTTTTTGTGCTTGGCTTTTTTATCATGCTGATGGTCACTGGCGTTTCGCTGTTGGGCATCCTGGCTGCGCTGGTGGTGGCAACCGCGGTGATGTTCCTGGGCGGAATGTTTGCTTTGATGATCAAACTGTTGCCATGGCTGCTGTTGGCGGTTGCTGTGGTATGGGTTATCAAGGCAATCAAATCGCCGAAAGTGCCGCAATATCGTCGCAATAACCGCTGGCGTTACTAGGGTATTGTGGGGTTCGTCACAACCTGCAATTTTGCCTTTAGAACCAAATAGGAATTGATAATCAAATCTGTCACTATTGCGCGTCTAACGGATTCATCGTGCTGTACCCTACATACAGCCGAACTAAAAAAAGAAAGGGCTTCCCAGGTGGAAGCCCTAATTCTTTCAGCGGATCCCGGTTTACGGAATCAGCAAGCTGGACCCTTGCGTAGCCCTGCTTTCCAGCATTTCATGCGCGCGTTGCGCATCCTGCAGGGCAAACTTCTGGCTATCCGCCACATCGACTTTGATCACGCCGCTGGCGATTAGCGAGAACAGTTCGTTGCTGGCTTCAGTCAGCTCATCGCGATTGGTGACGTAGCCCTGCAGAGAAGGGCGCGTGACGTACAGGGAACCCTTCTGATTCAGGATCCCCAGGTTCACGCCGGTCACCGGGCCGGACGCGTTACCGAAGCTGACCATCAGGCCGCGACGCTGCAGACAGTCCAGCGAGGACTCCCAGGTGTCTTTCCCCACCGAGTCGTACACTACGCAGACCTTTTTCCCGCCGGTGATCTCTTTGACCCGCTCTACGAGATTTTCTTCGCGATAGTTAATCACCTGCCACGCGCCTGCATCCCGCGCCCGCTGCGCTTTTTGCGCGCTGCTCACGCTACCGATAAGTTTTGCGCCCAGCGCTTTCGCCCACTGGCAGGCAATCAAACCCACGCCGCCTGCCGCCGCATGGAACAGGAACGGTTCATCGGGTTTGATTTCATAGGTTTTACGCAACAGGTAAAAGACAGTCAGCCCTTTCAAAAACGAGGCAGCGGCCTGCTCGAAAGAGATCGCGTCGGGTAAAATCGCCGCCTTATCGGCCACGACGTTATGCACTGAACTGTAGGCGCCGAGCGCAGATTGCGCATACACGACGCGATCGCCCGCTTTGATGTGCGTTACGCCGCTGCCCACTTTGCTCACTACGCCCGCTGCTTCGGTACCCAGCCCGCTGGGCAGCGCTGGCGGCGGATAAAGCCCGCTGCGGATGTAGGTATCGATGTAGTTAATGCCAATCGCTTTGTTTTCGACCTGGATTTCGTTCTCCGCCGGATCTGCCGGGGTGAACGCCACGGCCTGAAGCACTTCAGGGCCACCATGCTTGTGAAATTCAATACGTGTTGCCATGCTTCCTCCAAAAGAAATGTGGTAATCTTTCGACCCAATCATTATTTCGGTAACTCCATTCACTATGGCAGGAAATAAACCCTTCAACAAACAACAGACTGATGTCCGGGAGCGCGACCCGCAGGTTGCCGGGCTGAAAGTGCCGCCGCACTCGATTGAAGCGGAACAGTCGGTGTTGGGCGGTTTAATGCTGGATAACGAGCGCTGGGACGACGTTGCCGAACGTGTGGTAGCGGATGATTTCTACACCCGTCCGCACCGTCACATCTTTACTGAAATGGGTCGCCTGCAGGAAGGCGGCAGCCCTATCGACCTGATTACGCTCGCGGAATCGCTGGAGCGCCAGGGACAGCTGGACAGCGTTGGCGGATTCGCCTATCTGGCGGAACTGTCAAAAAATACGCCAAGCGCGGCGAATATCAGCGCTTATGCTGACATTGTCCGCGAACGGGCCGTTGTCCGTGAAATGATTTCGGTGGCAAATGAAATCGCCGAAGCCGGGTTTGATCCGCAGGGGCGCACCAGCGAAGACCTGCTCGATCTCGCCGAATCCCGCGTGTTCAAAATCGCCGAAAGCCGCGCCAATAAAGACGAAGGTCCAAAAAATATTGCCGATGTGCTCGACGCTACCGTCGCGCGTATCGAACAGCTATTCCAGCAGCCGCACGATGGTGTGACCGGCGTGAACACTGGCTATGACGACCTCAATAAAAAGACCGCCGGTTTACAGCCTTCAGATCTGATTATCGTCGCCGCGCGTCCGTCGATGGGGAAAACGACCTTTGCGATGAACCTCGTTGAAAACGCGGCGATGTTGCAGGACAAGCCGGTGCTTATCTTCAGTCTGGAAATGCCCTCGGAACAGATCATGATGCGTTCTCTGGCGTCGCTGTCCCGCGTCGATCAAACCCGCATCCGTACCGGTCAGCTCGACGACGAGGATTGGGCGCGTATTTCCGGTACGATGGGCATTCTGCTGGAAAAACGCAATATCTATATTGATGATTCATCCGGCCTGACGCCGACGGAAGTGCGCTCCCGCGCGCGCCGTATTGCCCGCGAACATGGCGGCATCGGGCTTATTATGATCGACTATCTTCAGCTGATGCGCGTACCGTCGCTTTCCGACAACCGTACCCTGGAGATCGCCGAAATCTCCCGCTCGCTGAAAGCGCTGGCGAAAGAACTGCATGTGCCGGTAGTGGCGCTGTCGCAGCTTAACCGCTCCCTGGAACAACGTGCCGACAAGCGTCCGGTCAACTCCGACCTGCGTGAGTCCGGCTCTATCGAGCAGGACGCCGACCTGATTATGTTTATCTACCGTGATGAGGTTTATCACGAGAACAGTGACCTGAAAGGCATCGCGGAAATCATTATTGGTAAGCAGCGTAACGGCCCCATCGGCACGGTGCGTCTGACATTCAACGGGCAATGGTCGCGCTTTGATAATTATGCCGGGCCACAATACGACGACGAATAAATAATTTGGCTATTTTATTTGCGATTTTGGGATTGGGCAGTGCTCGCCATCCTCACGTACTTCAGTACGCTCCGGTGGCTGCGCGCTGGCCGCACCCAAACTCGCTGCAACAATAACGCCAAATTTGAGACATATAATTTAAGGAACTCAAATGCAAGCGGCAACCGTCATGATTAATCGCCGCGCTCTGCGACACAATCTGCAACGTCTGCGTCAACTGGCGCCTGCCAGCAAGCTGGTTGCGGTGGTGAAAGCGAACGCCTACGGACACGGTCTGTTAGAGACCGCGCGAACGCTCCCCGATGCTGACGCTTTTGGCGTCGCGCGACTTGAAGAGGCGTTGCGCCTGCGCGCGGGAGGGATCACCCAGCCTATCCTGCTGCTGGAAGGCTTTTTTGAGGCGTCTGATCTACCCACTATCTCCGTACAGCATCTGCATACGGCGGTACATAACGAAGAACAACTGGCTGCGCTGGAAGCGGCGGAACTGGATGCGCCAGTAAGCGTGTGGATGAAGCTCGACACCGGTATGCACCGTCTGGGCGTGCTGCCGGAGCAGGCAGACGCGTTTTATCAGCGTCTGACCCGATGCAAAAATGTGCGTCAGCCGGTCAATATCGTCAGCCATTTCGCCCGTGCCGATGAACCGGAATGTGGTGCGACGGAAAAGCAGCTCGCGATTTTCAACACCTTCTGCGCGGGAAAGCCTGGGCAGCGCTCCATTGCCGCGTCCGGCGGGATCCTGCTATGGCCACAGTCGCATTTTGACTGGGTGCGCCCGGGGATCATCCTTTATGGCGTTTCGCCGTTGGAAAACCAGTCTACCGGCGCGGACTTCGGCTGCCAGCCGGTGATGTCCCTGACCTCCAGCCTGATAGCGGTGCGCGAGCACAAAGCCGGGGAACCGGTAGGCTACGGAGGAACGTGGCGAAGCGAGCGAGACACGCGGCTTGGCGTTGTAGCGATGGGCTATGGCGACGGCTATCCGCGCGCGGCGCCGACCGGCACCCCGGTGCTGGTGAACGGTCGTGAAGTGCCGATTGTGGGACGCGTGGCGATGGACATGATCTGCGTAGATCTCGGCCCGCAGGCGCAGGACAATGCAGGCGATCCGGTGATTCTTTGGGGCGAAGGGCTGCCCGTCGAACGCATCGCTGAAATAACGAAAGTAAGTGCTTACGAACTTATCACGCGCCTGACATCACGGGTGGCGATGAAGTATATCGATTAAGCGTACGGCTCTCCGGCCTGGGTTGATCTCACTGCAGGCCGGAGTCGTTGTCGCCATCCGGCAAAGCGCGGCATATTCTCTGCAACATCCTCTCGATCTTCACGGTTATCCGGTTTATTGTGTCTTAACCCCTGCCTGTAAACCTGGAGAACCATCGCGTGTTTCAAAAAGTTGACGCCTATGCTGGCGACCCGATTCTTTCGCTCATGGAGCGGTTTAAAGACGACCCGCGCAGTGACAAAGTGAACCTGAGTATCGGCCTGTATTACAACGAAGACGGGATCATTCCACAGCTCAACGCGGTAGCCGAAGCGGAAGCACGCCTGAATGCGCAACCGCATGGCGCCTCGCTTTATCTGCCAATGGAAGGTCTGAACAGCTATCGCCACGCCATTGCGCCACTGCTGTTTGGCGTCGATCATCCGGTTCTCCAGCAGCAGCGTGTCGCCACGATCCAGACGCTGGGCGGCTCCGGGGCGCTGAAGGTTGGCGCGGATTTTCTCAAGCGCTATTTCCCGGATTCCGGCGTGTGGGTCAGCGACCCGACCTGGGAAAATCATATCGCCATATTTGAAGGGGCTGGATTCGAAGTAAGTACTTACCCCTGGTATGACGACGCCACTAACGGCGTGCGTTTTGACGACCTGTTGGCTACCCTGAAAACGCTGCCCGCACGTAGCATCGTGCTGTTGCATCCTTGCTGTCATAACCCCACCGGGGCGGATTTAAGCCATGCCCAGTGGGACGAAGTCACCGAAATCCTGAAAGCGCGCGATCTGATCCCGTTCCTCGACATCGCCTACCAGGGGTTTGGCGCAGGGATGGACGATGACGCCTGGGCGATTCGCGCTATTGCCAGCGCCGGATTGCCCGCGCTGGTCAGCAACTCTTTTTCTAAAATTTTCTCTCTCTACGGCGAGCGCGTCGGCGGTCTTTCCGTGATCTGCGACGATGCAGAAGCCGCCGGGCGCGTACTGGGACAGCTTAAAGCCACCGTACGGCGTAACTACTCCAGCCCGCCAAACTTTGGCGCGCAACTGGTTGCGACAGTGCTGGGCGATGAGACGCTGAAAGCGAACTGGCTGGCGGAAGTGGAAACGATGCGCACCCGGATTCTGGCGATGCGTCAGGAACTGGTGAACGTGCTGACGGCGACCATTCCAGGGCGAAACTTTGACTATCTGCTAAAACAGCGCGGCATGTTCAGCTATACCGGCCTGAGCGCCGCCCAGGTGGATCGCCTGCGCGACGAGTTCGGCGTTTACCTTATCGCCAGCGGACGCATGTGCGTCGCCGGGCTAAACACCGGCAACGTTCAGCGCGTGGCAAAAGCCTTTGCCGCCGTTATGTAACATTTTTACGTCAGCAGGCCGGATGGCACATTGTTCATCCGGCTTATGGGCTTACTTTCTTCAGCTGTGATCATTCTCTTTTTCTATGACAAAACCGTAGAAATTTCTTCCCTTCATTTGTCGTCGGGGTTAAGGTCAGAGCGTTTTGAATAGTCGCACTAAAAATCATAACTAAATGACTTTGAAGGGAAAAGTATGCGTAAGATCACACTGGCCTTCAGCGCCCTCTGTCTGCTTTTCACGTTAAATCACTCCGCCAGCGCCCTCTGTCTGCTTTTCACGTTAAATCACTCCGCCAGCGCGCTTGCATCCCCGCCGTCTCCGCTTAATCCGGGCACTAACGTTGCAAAACTCGCTGAACAAGCGCCGGTCCACTGGGTGTCGGTCACACAGATCGAAAACAGCCTCACCGGGCGTCCGCCGATGGCGGTCGGGTTTGATATCGACGATACCGTATTATTTTCCAGCCCGGGCTTCTGGCGCGGAAAGAAAATGTACTCGCCGGACAGCGAAGCGTATCTGACGAATCCGGCATTCTGGGAAAAGATGAATAACGGCTGGGATGAGTTCAGCATTCCCAAAGAGGTGGCGCGCCAGCTGATCGCCTTGCATGTGCGTCGTGGCGACGACATTTACTTTGTCACCGGACGAAGCCAGACCAAAACCGAAACGGTATCGAAAACGCTGGCCGATGACTTTCATATTCCGGCGGCAAATATGAATCCGGTGATCTTCGCGGGCGATAAGCCGGGACAGAACACCAAAACCCAGTGGCTACAGGCGAAAAATATTCGCATCTTCTACGGCGATTCGGATAACGATATCAGCGCTGCGCGCGAAATGGGTATTCGCGGCATCCGCATTTTGCGCGCGTCCAACTCGACCTATAAACCCTTGCCGCAGGCAGGAGCGTATGGCGAAGAGGTGATCGTCAATTCGGAATATTAAGAAACGCCCGCGATTCGCTGTTTTTTTAAACAAAAATGAGCGCGTAGCTTTTACCTTTCGCTGACTTGCTGCAAACTGAATAAAGACGTTTCAACAAGGAGCAGCCTATGTGGTATCAGCAAACCCTGACTTTACACACGAAGCCGCGCGGGTTTCATCTCGTCACGGATGAGATCCTCGGGCTTCTGGCGGATATGCCGCGCGTAGAGACCGGGCTGCTGCACCTTTTGCTGCAACATACCTCCGCTTCTCTGACGCTTAACGAGAATTGTGATCCCACCGTTCGGCACGATATGGAACGCTTCTTTCTGCAAGCCGTTCCCGATCATGGCAACTACGAACATGACTACGAAGGGCCAGACGATATGCCAGCGCATATCAAATCGTCCCTGCTTGGCGTATCGCTACTGCTGCCGGTTCATAAAGGGCGAATAAAGCTGGGTACCTGGCAGGGCATCTGGCTCGGTGAGCATCGCATCCACGGCGGTTCGCGCCAGATAATCGCGACACTACAAGGGGAATAAAGATGACTAACTCAGAGTTACTGCAATACTGCATGGCAAAACCTGGCGCAGAACAGAGCGTGCACAGCGACTGGAAAGCCACCCAGATTAAAGTTGAAGATGTGCTGTTTGCCATGGTGAAAGAGGTGGAAGAACGCCCGGCGGTATCTCTGAAAACCAGCCCCGAACTGGCGGAATTATTGCGCCAGCAGCACAGCGATGTGCGCCCGAGCCGGCATCTCAACAAAGCGCACTGGAGCACCGTATACCTTGACGGTTCGCTGCCGGACTCGCAGATTTACTATCTGGTGGATGCGTCGTATCAGCAGGCGGTGAACACGCTGCCGGAAGAAAAACGTAAGCTGCTGGTACAGTCATAAAGAAAAACGCCGTTCTTCTGACAATGAACGGCGTTTTTCGTTTTACAACATCGGCTTGAGGAAGCGGGCGGTGTGGGACGCTTGACATTCCGCCACCGTTTCCGGCGTACCGGAGACGAGGATTTCCCCGCCGCCGCTCCCGCCTTCAGGACCGAGATCAACAATCCAGTCCGCGGTTTTGATTACGTCGAGGTTATGCTCAATCACCACGATGGTGTTGCCCTGATCGCGTAACTGGTGCAGTACGTCCAGTAGTTGCTGGATATCGGCAAAGTGCAGACCGGTGGTCGGCTCATCCAGAATATACAGCGTCTGGCCGGTGCCGCGCTTCGACAGTTCGCGCGCCAGCTTCACGCGCTGGGCCTCGCCGCCGGAGAGGGTGGTCGCCGACTGGCCGAGACGGATGTAGGTCAACCCCACGTCCATCAGGGTTTGCAGCTTACGCGCCAGCGCCGGTACGGCATCAAAGAACTCGCGCGCTTCTTCAATGGTCATGTCCAACACTTCATGGATGGTTTTGCCCTTGTACTTTATCTCCAGCGTTTCGCGGTTATAGCGCTTGCCTTTGCACTGGTCGCAGGGGACATAAATATCCGGCAGAAAGTGCATCTCAACCTTAATGACGCCGTCGCCCTGACAGGCTTCGCAGCGCCCGCCGCGAACGTTGAAGCTAAAACGTCCCGGCGTATAGCCGCGCGAACGCGCTTCCGGCACACCGGCAAACAGTTCGCGAACCGGCGTAAACACGCCAGTATAGGTCGCCGGGTTAGAACGCGGCGTGCGCCCGATCGGGCTTTGGTCGATGTCGATAACCTTGTCAAAATGCTCCAGCCCCTGAACGTCGCGATAGGGCGCAGGTTCGGCGATCGTCGCGCCGTTCAGCGCACGCTGGGCGATCGGGAACAGGGTATCGTTGATCAGGGTCGACTTACCGGAGCCGGACACCCCGGTAATGCAGGTGAACAGTCCCACCGGCAACGTCAACGTCACGTCTTTCAGGTTGTTACCGCGCGCGCCGGTCAGCTTCAGCACTTTTTCCGGATTCGCCGGAACGCGCTGTTTCGGCACGTCGATTTTCCGTTTGCCGCTCATGTACTGCCCGGTCAGCGATTCCGGCACCGCCATAATCGCTTCCAGCGGACCTTCGGCAACCACTTCACCGCCGTGGACGCCCGCGCCCGGACCGATGTCGATCACGTGGTCGGCGGCGCGAATCGCGTCTTCGTCGTGCTCCACCACAATGACGGTATTCCCGAGATTACGCAGATGAATCAGTGTGCCCAGCAGACGCTCGTTATCGCGCTGATGAAGACCGATGGACGGCTCATCAAGGACGTACATGACGCCGACCAGCCCCGCGCCAATCTGGCTTGCCAGACGAATGCGCTGCGCTTCGCCGCCGGAAAGCGTTTCGGCTGAGCGGGAAAGCGTGAGGTAGTTCAGACCGACGTTCACCAGGAATTTGAGGCGATCGCCAATCTCTTTCAGTACTTTCTCGGCGATTTTCGCTCGCTGGCCGGACAGTTTGAGATTATTAAAGAAGTCCATCGCATGACCGATGCTCATATCGGAAATGGTCGGCAGCGGCGTATTTTCAACAAAGACGTGGCGCGCTTCGCGACGCAGACGCGTTCCTTCGCAGCTGGCGCACGGACGGTTGCTGATAAACTTGGCTAACTCTTCGCGTACCGCGCTGGATTCCGTCTCTTTATAACGCCGCTCCATATTGTGCAGCACGCCTTCGAACGGATGGCGACGCACCGAGGTGTCGCCGCGATCGTTCATGTATTTAAATTCAATGTTCTCTTTGCCGGAACCGTACAGCACCACTTTGTGCACGCTGGCGTCGAGGCTTCCCCACGGCGCGTCTACGTCGAACTTGTAGTGCTCCGCCAGCGATTTCAACATCTGAAAGTAGTAGAAGTTACGGCGATCCCAGCCGCGGATTGCGCCGCCAGCCAGCGACAGATCCGGATTCTGGATCACGCGGTCCGGGTCGAAATATTGCTGTACGCCGAGGCCGTCACAGGTCGGACACGCGCCCGCCGGGTTGTTGAACGAAAACAGGCGCGGTTCCAGCTCGCGCATGCTGTAGCCGCAGATCGGGCAGGCGAAGTTCGCCGAGAAAAGCAGCTCTTCCGCTTTCGGATCGTCCATATCGGCAACCACTGCCGTACCGCCGGAAAGTTCCAGCGCGGTTTCAAACGACTCCGCCAGACGGGTGCTGAGATCGTCACGCACTTTGAAGCGATCAATCACCACCTCAATGGTGTGTTTCTTTTGCAGTTCCAGCTTCGGCGGATCGGAGAGATCGCACACTTCACCGTCGATACGGGCACGGATATACCCCTGACTTGCCAGGTTTTCCAGCGTTTTGGTGTGCTCGCCTTTACGCTCTTTAATCACCGGCGCCAGCAGCATCAGGCGCTTGCCTTCCGGCTGTGAGAGCACGTTGTCGACCATCTGACTCACCGTCTGCGCCGCCAGCGGCACGTCGTGATCCGGACAGCGCGGTTCGCCGACGCGGGCGAACAGCAGACGCAGGTAGTCGTGGATCTCAGTAATGGTGCCGACCGTGGAACGCGGGTTATGTGATGTCGATTTTTGTTCAATTGAGATAGCCGGAGACAGCCCCTCAATGTGATCGACATCCGGCTTTTCCATTAGCGACAGAAACTGACGCGCATAGGCGGAAAGGGATTCTACGTAACGACGCTGCCCTTCGGCATACAGCGTGTCGAAAGCAAGCGAGGATTTGCCAGACCCCGAAAGCCCGGTCACGACAATCAGTTTGTCGCGAGGGATAACGAGGTTGATGTTTTTGAGATTATGGGTGCGGGCGCCCCGAACTTCGATCTTATCCATTCACCTTTCCCGGATTAAACGCTTTTTGCCCGGCTGCATGCATGGTGCGACCGGCGATCACAAACGGTTAATTATGACACAATATAACCTGAATGGATATACAGTATTGGAATGCAAAACGCAGTGTAGTGTGTAACAATGTCCGGCTAAGGTTGTTTCGCGGAATCAGCGTCACAACGTGGTAAAACCGCCATTGGTAATGCTACAATCGCGCGTTTACACTTATTAAGAAACGTTTTTCAGGAGACTCGATCATGGCCAGCAGAGGCGTAAATAAGGTTATTCTCGTGGGTAATCTGGGCCAGGACCCGGAAGTACGCTACATGCCGAATGGTGGCGCAGTTGCCAACATTACGCTGGCTACTTCCGAATCCTGGCGTGATAAACAGACCGGTGAAATGAAAGAGCAGACTGAATGGCACCGTGTTGTGCTGTTCGGTAAGTTGGCGGAAGTGGCCAGCGAATATCTGCGTAAAGGCTCTCAGGTATACATCGAAGGTCAACTGCGTACCCGTAAATGGACTGATCAGTCCGGTCAGGACAAATACACCACGGAAGTTGTGGTTAACGTGGGCGGCACCATGCAAATGCTGGGTGGCCGTCAGGGCGGCGGTGCGCCGGCAGGCGGTCAGCAGCAGCAGGGCGGTTGGGGTCAGCCGCAGCAGCCTCAGGGCGGCAACCAGTTCAGCGGCGGCGCGCAGTCTCGTCCGCAGCAGCAGTCTGCACCGGCACCGTCTAACGAACCGCCAATGGACTTTGACGACGATATTCCGTTCTAAGCGCGCCGTCAGGCATTCCAGCGTAAAGGCCTCCGAAAATGGAGGCCTTTACGTTATTCTGATTACGCCGTCCGGCGGAATTTGCGGGTCAGCGGTTTCTCGATTTCAACAATCAGGAACAGCGCGACGCCAATGGCCAATGTGATACCCCAGTAGCGCAGCGGCAGTGCTTCGGTACCAAACATCATTTGCAGGAAAGGCACATAGATAATGGCCAGCTGTAGCAGAAGCAGAATGCCGCTCACCAGCCAGATGCCTTTGTTCATCAGCAACCCACGCCCCAGCGAGAAACCGTCCGATACGCGGCAGTTCAGCATATAGACCCACTGCGCCGTGACCAGCGTCTGCAGCAGTACGGTTCGAATAAACTCCGGGCTATGGCCGCGCGGCTGAAGCCAGGCTTCCAGCATAAAGGCGCTGGCGGCAATCAGCGTACCGACAAAGCCGACGCGCCAGATAGCAAAACCATCCATCACGTTTTCGTGGGGCCGACGTGGCGGGCGGCGCATAATATTGCTCTCTCCGGCTTCGAACGCCAGGCCGAACGACAGCGTAGCGGACGTCGCCATGTTCATCCACAGAATCAGTACCGGCGTCAGGGGCATCAGGTTTCCGGCCAGCAGCGCGACAATAATCAACAATCCCTGCGCGAGGTTGGTTGGCATAATAAACAGGATCGTTTTCTTCAGATTGTCGTAGACGCGGCGCCCCTCCTGCACCGCGCTGGCAATGGTGGCGAAATTGTCGTCCGTCAGCACCATGTCAGCGGCCTCTTTGGTCACTTCGGTGCCTTTGATCCCCATCGCGATGCCAACGTCAGCCTGCTTAAGGGCTGGGGCATCGTTCACGCCATCGCCCGTCATGCCAACAATTTCGCCTTTATTTTGCAGCGCTTTCACCAGGCGCAGCTTATGTTCCGGACTGGTGCGGGCAAAAATATCGTACGTCACAGCGGCTTCAGCGAGCGCGGTGTCGTCCATCTGCTCCAGCTCATAGCCAGTCACCGCGTGGGCGCTGTTATGAATCCCGAGCATACCGCCAATGCTCATGGCCGTTTGCGGATGATCGCCGGTGATCATCTTGACGCGGATCCCAGCCTGCTGGCAGGCGCCGATCGCATCAATCGCTTCCGGGCGCGGTGGATCCATCATTCCGGCAATGCCGAGGAAGATCAGCCCATCGCTCAGGCAGTCATGCGTTAGCGTACCGGCATCGGCACGCGTGGGTTTCCAGGCGGCGGCGACCATGCGCAACCCCTCTTTGGCATAGCGGGCGATTTCTGCTTCCCAGTGTGCCTGAGTAAAAGCTTCTGTTCCGGTGGCGGTTTGCTGCTGCTGACAGAGTTTAAACAGAACGTCCGGCGCGCCGGTCACCAGCACGCGCTCGTCCTGGCCGATACGGAAATGGGTCGCCATATATTTGTACTGCGAGTCGAACGGAATCTTGCTGCGCAGTTCTGTATCGATGGCGGGCAGGTTCGCTTTTGCGGCCAACACTTTTAGCGCGCCCTCGGTTGGCCCGCCGGTAATGCCCCAGTGCCCCTGCTCGTTCCGCATCAGTTGGCTGTCATTACACAGATCGATCGTGCGCAGGTAGGTTTCCAGCACACTACCCGGACGCATTTCCGCCGTCGTGGCGTCGTTCTCAACGAGGATCTCGCCCGTGGGTTCGTAGCTGTTACCCTGCACGCGATAGTTTTTATCTGCCGTAATGATGGCTTTCACCGTCATCTCGTTCATCGTCAGGGTGCCCGTTTTATCGGAACAAATCACCGACATGGCGCCCAGCGTTTCGACCGTTGGCAGCTTACGGATAATGGCGCGTTTGCGGGCCATCGTCTGGATGCCGAGCGACAGGATGATAGAAATAATGGCGGGCAGGCCTTCCGGAACCGCCGCGACGGCAAGGCTAATGAGCGACAGCAGCAGTTCGCCCATTGGCATATCGCGCAGCAGCAGGCTGAAAATAAACAGCCCAACCATCATGGCAAGAATCAGAGAGAAGATCGCTTTGCCGAGCTTATCCATCTGTACCAGCAGCGGCGTACGATGCTTCTCGATGGCGGTCATCATCTGATTGATGTGGCCCAGCTCTGTGGCTTCGCCGGTGGCAATGACCACGCCAAGTCCGGCGCCTGCGCTGAGGGTGGTGCCGGAAAACAGCAGGTTTTTACGATCGCCGAGCGGCAGTTCCCCTTCCAGCGCTTCCGCCGTCTTATCGACCACGGTGGATTCGCCGGTCAGGATGGCTTCTTCCACCCGCAGATTATGCGCTTCCATGACACGCAGGTCGGCGGGGATACGATCCCCCGCGCGTAACACCACGATATCGCCGACGACCAGTTCGGTGGTCGGCGCCGTTTCATGCTGACCGTTGCGAATCACCACGGCGGCGCTGGAAAGCATATTGCGAATGCCTTTTAGCGATTTCTCGGCGTTGTTTTCCTGAACGTGCCCAATCAGGGCGTTGATGACCGCCACGCCAAGAATGACGGCGGTATCGACCCAATGACCCATAATGGCCGTCAGGGCCGCGGCGGCTATCAGCACGTAAATTAATACATCATGAAAATGGGTCAGAAAGCGCAGCCAGGCGGGTTTACCGGCTTTTTCCGGCAGGGCGTTAGCGCCGTCTCTGGCGAGACGGGCGCTGGCTTCGTTTTGAGTCAGTCCACTTGACTGGCTCTGCAGGTTGTTTAAGACCTCATCCACAGAAAGCTGGTACGGTTTTTTTCCAGCGCATGGCGCAGAATGGAGACGATTGCTGTTCGGCATTCTGGTCAATGTAAAATTCCTCGAAGTATAAAAATTATAATATTTAAAAAGCCAGAGCATGCTATTGGAATAATGCGTTCCGGTTTTTGATATTAATCAATAGCGTTTCGCTAAATATTATTTTATCGTTGCCATTGTTAGCGAATTATTCATGTTGCTCAGTGTCTTAATGGCTTTTGTAAATTTTAGAAAGGAGGGTGTATGTTTGGCATTTATAATGGCAAGAGGTTGATTGTATTGATTATTTTTGCGATAGCAATTGCGGTTGTCAGCGGTATTTCAACCTATGCTTTCGTAAAATATCTGGGTTAAAAGAAATAAAAATAGTCTTCCTTACATAACTTTTAAAACCTGAATAATAATGACATTAGGCAGATTCTTATGCAGTTTTAATAATTATCCTATACGCGGTCTGGTAATTAATCAGACCACGTGTCGTTAACGGAAAATACACAGTGGTTTTCCAAAAACAGGTTCAGGAGGTATTTCAGTATGAATATTACATATTTGCTATAAAACACGAGGTTGCATTACGTGGGCGGCGTCTCCTTGCGCCACCGTTTTCCCCGCTTGTCTGAACGTCTGTATTTGTCCCATCAATACTACCTGCTCATTGAGTCGAGGCGGGTTGTGGGTTCATCCCACAGAACAATCGACGTAACCTGCCATCTCGTTGGTGTCAAAGGCCAACCGCACTTTGCGCGCCCGCCCGGACGTTAACCCGTCGTGGTGCTCAGGCGCATAAGGTGCGCAATGAACAGGAGTAGGCTTAGCCAATCGTTTCGACAGTTAATTTTTCCTGGCGCCCATTAATATGAGAATAGTTCTCACTTCAAATTTGTGGACGATTTTATTTCACACCGGGAGGTTGTGCTTTTTTTCCCTTTTTTGAGTAAGTGTTAGGAAAGCAATTATTTCGTGAATAATGAGTTAAAGAGAAAGTAAAAATATTTGGGAATGCTTCTTATTATTATAAAAAGTCTTCAAAAACACCATGGCTATTTATTTCGGTTGATAAAAATCAAATACCCAAAATGAATTACCCCTGATGATACGCTTTTTGAGGGGATGAAATGCAAGATCACGAAATAAGAGAGGATACGCCCTCTCTGAATGTCTCCCGGCGGGGCATGTTAAAAGCGAGCGCAGCGTTAGTCACGCTGCCTTTTATTTTGTCGGAACAGGCAAAAGCCGCAGAGACCGGACACGCCGACGCGTCGGTAGATACCCCGGCAGAGCGTGTAGTACCTACCTGTAGCACCTTCGACTGTGGCGGAAAGTGCGATATCCGCGCCCACGTTAGCGATGGCGTGGTGACGCAAATCACCACCCGTCCCGATAATGAATTAGATCCGGATATGCCCATTATGCGCGCCTGCGTGCGCGGACGGGGTTATCGTAAATTTGTTTATCATCCCGACCGTCTGAAATACCCAATGAAACGCGTGGGAAAACGCGGTGAAGGAAAGTTTGAACGTATTTCCTGGGCGGAAGCCGTCACACTTATTGCGGATAATTTACAACGTATTACCGAAAAATATGGCCCGGCTTCTCGCTTTGTTCATAATAACACCGCGACCAGCGGCGGAACTTTTTCCGGCGATAAAATGATTCGTCGCTTGTTAAATCAAACCGGCGGCTATCTGGAATATTACCATTCGGTGAGTCTTGGCAATACGGTTGCCGCCACCCCCTATACCTACGGCGTCGCCGCCAGCGGCAACTCGCTGGATACGCTGGAAAATACACCGCTGGTAATACTGTGGGGGCATAACCCGACAGAAACCATTTTTGGTCATACCAACCACTATTTCCAGCGGATGAAGCAGAACGGCACGCGTTTTATTGTCGTGGATCCGCGTTATTCCGACACCGTTTCATCGCTGGCCGATCAATGGGTCCCCCTGCTTCCGACCACCGATAACGCGCTGATGGACGCGATGATGTACGTCATCATCAGCGAAAACCTGCATGATAAAGCGTTTATTGAACGCTATACGCTCGGCTTTGATGAAGCGTCCATGCCGGAAGGCGTTCCGGCGAACGAGTCGCTGGTCGCTTACCTGATGGGCGATAAAGACGGCGTACCTAAAACGCCGGAGTGGGCGGAAAAAATCACCCATGTGCCTGCGCAGACCATCCGCCAGCTGGCGCGCGACTATGCCACCACCAAACCGGCGGCGCTGATTCAGGGCTGGGGCCCACAGCGTCATATCTGCGGCGAACGTACCGCGCGCGGTTCCACTCTGCTGGCGACCATTACCGGCAACGTTGGCGTTAAAGGTGGCTGGGCGGCGGGCTACGGCGGTTGCGGCAATCGCCTGTTCACCACCGGTCCGGAAATGCCGGAAAACCCGGTGAAAGAGAAAATCTCGATCATGAACTGGGTGCAGGCGGCGGACGATGCCAGCAAGGTGACCCCGGAACAAGGGCTGAAGGATGCAGAGCAGCTTAAGAGCAACATCCGCATTCTCTTTTCGCTGGCGGGCAACTATCTGGTGAACCAGAACCCGGACGTTAATCAGGCGGCAAAGATCCTAGCCGACGAGTCGAAAATCGAGTTCATCGTGGTCAGCGATTTGTATATGACGCCGAGCGCGAAATATGCCGACGTTCTGCTGCCGGAAACCAGCTTTATGGAGCGCTGGAACATTGGCGAAACCTGGGGAACGGCAAACTACCTGGTGCTGTCGGAAAAACTGGTGGAACCCGACTTTGAGCGTCGCTCCGACTACGACTGGATCCGCGAAGTGGCGGCGAAGCTCGGCGTGGAACCCGCGTTCAGCGAGGGCCGCAGTGAGAAAGAGTGGATTGAGCACATCTGGGAACAGACGCGGCTGTCAATGCCGGAACAGCAGTTGCCGGACTTTGCTGAATTACAGGTGAAGCGTCGCCATCTGTTCAAGAGCAAGCCGTATGTGGCTTTTGAGGACAACATTCGCGATCCGCAAAACCATCCGTTCCCAACGCCGTCGGGTAAAATTGAGATCTTCTCGAAGCGTCTCTACGACATGCAGCATCCGGAAATTCCGGCGCTTTCGCACTACGTGCCCGCACACGAGGGGCCACAGGACGCGCTAACGAAATCCTTCCCGTTACAGATGATCACCTGGAAAGGCAAAAACCGCGCGAACTCTACCCAGTACGCGAACCCGTGGCTGCAGGAAGTGCAGGAACAGAAGCTGTGGATTAACCCGGTTGATGCACAAAAACGCGGCATTGCCCACGGCGACACCGTGCGTATCCACAACAACCGTGGTATTTGCCAGGTGCCAGCAGAGGTCACGCCGCGCATTATTCCCGGCGTGGTGGCGATGCAGGCCGGCGCGTGGTGGCAACCTGACGCAGAGGGCGTCGATCATGGCGGTTGTCCGAACGTGCTGAGCTCAACGCGTATTACGCCTCTTGCAAAAGGGAATTCACATCAAACCATGCTGGTGGAGGTCGTTAAAGCATGAGTCAATTTAAAGAGTATCCGCCCGTTAGCGACAAACAGCTTGGTTTCTTTATCGATACGTCGCGCTGTTCCGGCTGTAAGGCGTGTCAGGTGGCATGCAAAGATCGCCATAATCTGGAAGTGGGACGCCGTTTTCGTCGGGTGTATGAAGTCAATGGCGGAGGGTTTATCTCCACCGGACAGGGCGGCGTGGCGAACAACGTTTACGCGTACACGATGTCGATCTCGTGCAACCACTGTGACGACCCGATTTGCACTAAGAACTGCCCGACCACGGCGATGCACAAACGTCCAGGCGACGGCATTGTGCGGGTCAATACCGATAAATGCGTCGGCTGCGGCTATTGCGCCTGGTCCTGTCCCTACGGCGCGCCGCAGATGGACACCGAGGCCGGACAGATGTCGAAATGCGATATGTGCATCGACCTGCTGGTAAAAGGCGAGCAGCCGGTGTGCGTGGCGACCTGTCCTCTGGAGGCGATTAAGTTCGGTCCGATTGACGAACTGCGCGCTAAATACGGCGATGTTTGCGATGTGCAGGGGCTGCCAGACTCCTCCATTACCCATCCGAATTTAGTGATCAAACCGCACCAGGGCGCAGAGAAGGGAGGTAAACGCCATGCATGAGTTACCGTTGCTGATTTTCACCCTGCTGGTGCAGGGCTCCGTAGGGCTGACGCTGTTTATTGCCCTGGCGACGGGCGAGAAGCGGTCGCTGCTGCCGGCGATGCTGGTTTCCTGCGTGATGGGCGGACTGGGGCTGATCGCCTCGACGCTGCACCTCGGTTACCCGCTGAATGCGTTTAATGCGCTGCGCCATGTGGAAAGTTCATGGCTGAGCCGGGAGATCGTCTTTGCCAGCCTCTATCTGGCGATTCTGGGCCTGGCAACGCTGCTGGTGATGTTGAAAAAACAGCCTTCGCGCCTCCTGCTGGCGCTGGCGACCCTGGCCGGACTGGTGGATATCTACTGCATGGGCGCAATTTATGTCCATTCGTCGGTCGTGACCTGGCAGCATATCAATACCTGGGTCATGTTCTTTGGCGCGGCGGGCATTCTGGGTGCGGCGATCGGCAACGGCCTGCTGCCGGGTATCAAACGGCTTCTGCGGATGGCCGCGGTGTTGGTGGTGGCGATCACCGCCATTCGTCTGCTGGTGCAGCCGGACTATGTCAACTTTCTGGCATCCGCAAGCCTGAACGAGGTGGTCACGCTGCCGCATCAGCCGCTGGTCGCGTTTCACCAACTGACAGGGCTAAGAAACGTTGCCTGGGGACTTTCCGTACTGGGTTCCTTGCTGTTCGCCATTGGCGCATGGCGCTCGTGCCGCACGGCGATGCTGCTGGGCGGGCTGGGGCTGGTTGTGGCTGAGGCGCTGCTGCGCTTTATGTTCTTCAGCATTCTTTAATGGCCCTTTTTACCCTGATGAAAACGCCCACACCGCCGGGTGTGGGCGCCTCCTGCGTACGTAAGCGTTTTCCTCAACATACCTGTGACGCCTGCCGTCAGGCCTGTCCGGCGCAGGCCATTTCGTTTTCTGCCTCTACGGTTACGCTGGACAACGATCGCTGCATTCGATGCGGTCATTGTACGTTTGTTTGTCCTGTCGATGCGTTGGAAGATCTGCCAACCGCCCGGCGTTCTTACCGTCAGCAAACGCTGGTGGCGCCGTTTACCGCCCAGGCGGCGAGTGTAGAAGAACTGCTGATGTGGCATCTTCAGTATCAGATTCGCGGACTGGAAATCGACATCGATGCATATCCCACGTGGGCGCTTGCCGTGGCGGCGTTAAATATTCGCCTTAGGGCGCTGGGGGAACCACTCTGGCAAGTGATTCCGCCGTCCGCGAAGCGCGTGAACGTGGCGCGACGTCATTTACTGCACGTCAGCGAAGAGAAGGTGCAGACCGCGAGCGTGAACCCGTCGCCGCGTTTGCGCCGAAGCCGTATGCCGCACATGCAGGACTATGCGCTACAGCTTGATATCGCCAGTTGCGTACTCTGCGGAGCGTGTGAACGGGTTTGTCAGGAGAAGGCGATTCAGATTGGCGAACGGGCGTTACGCGCAGAGATGTCACGTTGTACGGGGTGCAATAACTGCGCGGTAGTTTGCCCGACAAAAGCGATTACGACCAGGCACAGCGTGGGCGAGAGTCAGCCAGAGCACTATCCGTTTACGCGTAAGGTCTGCCGGGACTGTCGCCGGGTGTTCGCCACGTTTGGCGCAGACGACACACGGTGTCCCATTTGCCAGCGGCATGAATACGGAATGCGGGGGCGGTAATGGACTGACCAGGCCCCCGTCGGGATTGCAAACGCGGGGCCGGGAATCAGGTCAATACCATCGGCCATTCGGGCGGGGTGTGGCTCATCACTTCGACCATAACGGATTCGATGTTTTTCCAGATGGCGGAGATATCCATCAGGGTGATGCCGAGCAGCCCGGTGGCAAACCAGCAGGCGGCGATAACGCCCAGACCGCTGCTGATAACAGCCAGGCCAATATAGTCGGATTTACGAAAACGGATATTCAGCGTACTGGCTAAAAACATCAGCACGGCGCTCAGCAGTGGCCAGCGGAGAAGCACCACGCCAGTGGTTAGGGTTGCCATGAAACATTTCCTCTGAAAAGCAGGTGCCCGGACAGCGCGGCGTTTTCACGGGCGTGTAACACTCTGGCTATCGACAGGCATTCACATTAACACGAATGAAACGTTGTTTCTGTTTCATAATTTTTGTGAACTATATCACGTTAATGAGCTTATTTTCCAGCCAGGGCGAGGATTTTTTGTTTGCTTTTTAACCATGCTTTGCGTGTGGGTAAAGGTGTTCAGCGGAAGTAAAAGCATCGGGGCGTCTGGTCGGAATAGAGCGTTAATAACGCGCGATTAAGTCGACCTTTTTTGGTTTGTCCAAAATAATACCGGGAAATTGAACGCCACTGCTTAATAGAAATGATGGCTTGCCAGGAATGAACCACGAAATGATATTAATAACCCCTGATATTATCAGACTTTTACTAATAAAAGTCAGTTGCTAATATTGTAGGATTCATGCAACGTAACACCCCTGTGTGATTTATACCTGTCAGGCTTCAGATTGCCCGTGCGTTGGCGGCAATGGCAATTATCCAGGTATGGCATCCGGCCTCGATAATAACAGGCGTATAATATGCAGGGATATAGGGCTGAAATGAATCATCAGGCGCGACGGAAGATGCTGAGGTTTCTCGGGATAATCATGGTGGTGTTGCTTCCCATGATGTTAGCGCTATGGTTTGCCCAATTGCGAGCCGTATCCCAGACCAGTCATCAATTGCGTATATTCGCACAACTGACATTAGATAAAACTGAACTGGTTATTTTACAGGCTGATTTAGCGCGCGACGCCGCCGAACAGTATCAGGGACAAGCCTGTACCCCCGCACATCGGCAAAGAATGTTAAATATTATTCGTGGGCGTCTTTATATCAATGAGTTAATTTATGCTCAGGGTAATCGCTTTTTATGTTCAACGGTCATGGCGCCGACCACGCCCTTTATTATGCCGGACGCTGAGTATAAACGAAAACCTGATGTCGCGATTTATTACTTCCGTGACACGCCCTTTTTTACAGGCTACAAAATGACGTATATGCAGCGTGGCAATTACGTTGCAGTGATCAATCCCTTATCCTTCAGCGAAGTGATGACAGACGATCCGGCGCTTGCCTGGGGCGTTTTCGACACGGTTACCGATACGTTCTTTTCCGTCAGCGAAAAAGCGTGGGTTGCGGAGCTACTGCCGCTGGTGCGCCGCGGTCAGTCCGTGTTTCAGCAGGATGGCCGTTTTTACACGCTCGTTCATTCCGATAAACGCCCCATCGCGGTGATTGTTTCGACAACGACCGGTCGATTTTATCAAAATCTGTACCAGCAACTGCTTTTCACCCTTCCGCTTGCCGTGCTTTGCAGCATACTGCTGTTGCTGCTCTGGTCGCGGGCGCGTCGGCAATACAGGTCGCCGCCGCGGATGCTGCAGCGGGCGCTTAAACAGCGCCAACTGTGCGTACACTATCAGCCGATTATGGACATCAAAAATGAGAAATGCGTGGGCGCGGAAGCGTTGCTGCGCTGGCCTGGATACAACGGACAGGTCATGAGTCCCGCCGAATTTATCCCCCTGGCGGAAAAAGAGGGGATGATCGCGCAGATCACCGATTATGTGGTGGAGGACGTTTTCCGGGAGATGGGGGCGTTTCTGGCGGCAAACCCGTCGCTGTATATTTCGATCAATCTCTCCGCGTCAGACTTCCATTCTTCCCGACTGATTGCCCTGATCGCCAACAAAGCGCGTCAGTACGGTGTGCTTGCGCAACAGATCAAAGTGGAAGTCACTGAGCGGGGCTTTATCGACGTGCCGAAAACCACGCCGGTTATTCAGGCGTTTCGTCAGGCGGGCTACGAAGTGGCGATCGATGACTTTGGCACCGGCTATTCCAACCTGCATAACCTGTATTCCCTGAAGGTGGATATCCTGAAGATCGATAAATCGTTTATCGACACACTCACCACGAACAGCACCAGCCACCTGATCGCGGAGCATATTATCGAGATGGCCCAAAGCCTGCGGCTGAAAACCATCGCGGAAGGCGTGGAAACGGCGGATCAGGTCAACTGGTTGCTTAAGCGCGGCGTACAGTATTGTCAGGGGTGGCACTTCGCGAAAGCGCTGCCGCCGCAGGCGTTCATCGACTGGCTACAGCAGCCGCCCGCACGTCTGATGTCGCGCGGGCAGTAAACTTACAGACGATGGCGGTAGTCGCTGGGTGTACGATCAAACTCCCGGCGAAAAACGCGGGAAAAGGTCTGTTGTGATACGTAGCCTAAATCCATAGCGATATCGAAGATGGGTCGCTCGGTATTACGCAACTCCACGGCGGCTAACAGCAGTCGGCGCTGGCGGATATAGTCGCCGAGCGTCTGGCGCATCACGGTGCGGAACATCCTTTGTAAATACCATTTTGAATAGCCTGATTTTTTCGCGACCACATCAATGTTCAGCGGTTGGTCGATATGTTCATCAATCCATTCAACAAGGGTCTGAATAATTTGCTGATGGGACATAGCGTTGCCTCTTTTTCAGGGTTCGATTCGTCTTTTGTCTGCGGGCGAGTATAATTCCTCAAGTTAACTTGAGGTAAAGCGATTTATGGAAAAGAAATTACCCCGCATAAAAGCCTTGCTGACGCCGGGCGAAGTGGCGAAACGCAGCGGTGTGGCGGTATCCGCGCTGCACTTCTATGAAAGTAAAGGGTTGATTAGCAGTACTCGTAACAGCGGCAATCAGCGGCGGTATAAGCGCGATGTGTTGCGTTATGTGGCGATCATTAAGATTGCCCAACGGATCGGCATTCCGCTGGCGACCATCAGCGAGGCGCTTGGGGTACTGCCGGAAGGCCATACGTTGAGTGCGAAGGAGTGGAAGCAGCTCTCTTCGCAATGGCGGGATGAACTGGACCGTCGCATTCATACGCTGGTGGCGCTGCGCGATGAGCTGGACGGTTGTATCGGCTGCGGCTGCTTATCGCGTAAGGATTGCCCGTTGCGGAACCCTGGCGACCGACTTGGTGAACAGGGTACCGGCGCGCGGCTGCTGGAGGATGATTAACGTTTTTCGCCGGCCCGGACCGCTAAGCGCATCCGGGCGACAGGATTACTGATTCTCAATCAACAGCGCTTCCAGCAAATCAAGGTCATGCAGCAGCTTTTGCAGGGTCTCATTGCTGATCTCACGCGTGGCGCGCAGGTGGTACAACTCCGCGCGTTCAGAACGCAGCGCGGCAAGGCGGAAACGACGCTCGAGGTTCTCTTCCTGTAGCGAACTTTCGACATCGTTGCGTCCGTCAGCGCGGCGACGCAGGTTACCGATGACCCGCGAACTCACTTCGGTCAGCAGTTGGTTGTCGATGTTCTCCTCGGTATCCGCCGCCAGGCGCTCTTCCATTTTCTGAATCGCTACTATCGCCACTTCTGCCGTTGCCGCGCGCGCGATGCGTTCCTCTTTCAGTTGCTGCGAATGGTCAGCCACTTCCAGATGTTGCAGCAGTATCGGCAGCATTATCACGCCAACGAACAGCGAGAACAGGATCACCCCGGCGGCGAGGAACACCAGTTCGTAACGCGCCGGGAAAACGTTGCCATCCGGCAGCAGCAGAGGAATGGAGAGCACACCCGCCAGCGTGATCGCCCCGCGCACCCCCGCAAAAGAGGCGATAAGAATTTCACGCGTGGTCCACGATCCAAACTCCATCGGTTTCTTTTTCAAAAAACGCATGCTGAATTTTTTCATCGTCCACAGCCAGCCGAAGCGCACCAGCATCAGCGCGACGTAAATCAGCACGATGTCGGTAAACAGCATCCAGATTTCGACGTTTGGATCGGCTTCCGCCGCCACCAGCGACGACTCGAGAATACCAGGCAGTTGCAGGCCCAACAGTAAAAAGACCATGCCGTTAAACACAAACTCCAGCATCGCCCAGGTACTGTTGGCGCGCAGGCGCATGGCCAGCGGCGCGCGGCGCATGACGCCGGAACGGGTGATGGTCATCCCGGCGGCGACTGCCGCCAGAATTCCCGACACGCCGATGTGTTCGGCAATCAGGTAAGAGGCGAACGGCAGCAGGAACAGCAGCACGATCTGTGTCGCGGGTTCATCGCCGCCCCAGCGGCTAAGAAAACGCAGCGAACGCCCGTACAGCCAACTGACCACAAAGCCCGCGAGGATACCGCCAATCGCCACCTTAAGAAATTCCACGGTTGCGCCGCCAACGGTAAAGATCATTGTGCCCATCGCCACCGCGACGGCAAACTTCAGCGACACCAGACCAGAAGCGTCATTCATTAACGCTTCGCCCTGTAAAATGCCCATGATCTTCTTCGGAATACGTCCTTCACCGACGATGCCGGAAAGCGCCACCGCATCGGTTGGCGACAGTACTGCCGCCAGCGCAAAAGCGGGTATCAACGGGATGCCCGGCACCAGCCAGTAAATCAGAAAACCGATGCCGACAACGGTGACAATCACCAGCGCCAGCGCCAGACCGAAGATCTCTCGCCCGTGTTCAAGGAATTCGCGCGTCGGCGTCTTCCAGCCGTCGGCGAACAGCAGCGGCGGAATAAACAGAACTAAAAACAGTTCGGGATCAAATTCCACATGCAGACCAAATGTGGGCCATGCCAGCAGTGCGCCGATGGCAATCTGCATAAGGGGTAAGGGGAGCTGGAAGGGCAATACGCGCGTAAATACCCCGGACAGCGAGACCACAAGGGTCATGATGAGTATTGTGAAAAAAATTTCCATGCGTTCCCTGTTTGCGATGTTTTTTATGTGCCTGAGAGGCTTCGTGCCTCGATTTTACCTTTTTCAGAGTATCGCAAAAGACAACGAAATGTGCGGTGAAAATAAAAACGGGCGGCCAAAGCCACCCGTTTTCGGAATCACTTCGCGATCAAATCGCCCAGCCGCCCGCGTAGAACGTCACCAGCGCGATGGCGATCACCACCGTACCCACGTTCAGCTTGCGCCATTCGCCGGAAACCAGACGACCAATCACCAGCGTGGCAAAGCCGATCATGATGCCGGTAACGATATTACAGGTCAGCACGATGAACACCGCTGTGACCAGACCCGCCATCGCGTCGACGAAGTCGGCGAAATCAATTTTCGCCACGTTGCTCAGCATTAACAGGCCCACATACATTAGCGCAGGCGCCGTCGCGTATACCGGCACCAGATAGGACAGCGGAGAGAGGAACAGGATCAGCAGGAACAGAACGCCGACGGTGATCGCTGTCAGGCCGGTTTTACCGCCCGCTGCCGTCCCTGCCGCGGATTCGATATACACCGCTGCCGGCGCTGCGCCCACCAGACCGGAGAACACGCTGCTCAGGGAATCTGTGGTCAGCGCTTTGCCGCCGTCGATGATCTGGCCGTCTTTGTCGAGCAGATTCGCCTGCCCCGCCACGGCGCGGATGGTGCCGGTTGCGTCAAACACTGCGGTCATAACCAGCGCCAGCACGCTTGGCAGCACCACCGGATTCAGCGCGCCCATGATATCCAGGCTGCCAATCAGCGATTTGCCGTTTTCATCGCTCAGCGACGGCATCGCGAAAATGCCGGAGAATTTCACCGCCGGATCACAGATCAGCCCGACAATCGAAATACCAATGATGGTCAACAAAATGCCGCCCGGCACTTTCAGCTTTTCAAGGCCGAGGATTACCGCCAGTCCGACCAGCGACATGATCACCGGGAACGTTGCGAAGTCACCCAGCGCCACCGGCAGGCCATCCAGTGGGTTTTTGATTACCAGGCCTACGCCATTTGCCGCAATTAGCAGCAAAAACAGGCCGATACCAATACCGGTGCCATGCGCGACGCCCTGCGGCAGGTTGCGCAAAATCCAGCTACGAATGCCGGTCGCAGAGATAATGGTAAACAGAATCCCCATCAGGAATACCGCGCCCAGCGCCACCGGCACGCTGATCTGCTGACCGAGCACCAGGCTGAACGCGGTAAATGCGGTCAGTGAAATGGCGCAACCGATCGCCAGCGGCAGATTCGCCCACAGCCCCATAACGATGGAGCCTAACCCCGCCACCAGACAGGTCGCGACAAATACCGCGGCAGGCGGAAAGCCAGCTTTGCCCAGCATGCCCGGCACCACGATAACCGAGTACACCATCGCCAGAAACGTTGTTAACCCGGCAACCACTTCCTGACGGACAGTGCTTCCACGTTGTGAAATTTTAAACCAGGCGTCAAGTGAACCGCCGGTACGCGCTGAAGGCGTAGACATAGAAAACATCCCCTGAGAGTTTATTTTTCGTCTTTATGCGTGGTGGACAATCCACTGCCAGCGAAACGTCAATTCCCTGTGCTCTGTCGCGACAAAAGGGGAGTCGCAAAAAGCAAACGTTTAGCTCCGCGCATAAAAAAACGGGTAGTAAAAAAAAGCAAACGATTATCCAGCGATCATATGGCGATTTTCAACTGAACTTTGTCGCTTTTTATGCATTTCTTGCGTTAACGACGAAGAAATCATCAACTGATGCGCAAACGTTACCGTCGATGCGCAATCTGGCAACATAATTTGCCGTGTCGTTTCGCCCATGCGCGGGGCACAGGAGACATTTTCGTCCTCACCCCCCGGGGATCTCAAAGGGGCCGCCCTGTTGAATCGCCCGCTGCCAGGCCGGACGCATTTCCACCCGTTTTTTCCATGCCTCGATGTGGGAGAGATTATCGATGCCGCCGCGCGCCAGTAGAGCAAACAGCGGGAAACTCATCTGAATGTCGGCCATGCTGAACGGTTCTCCGGCAAACCAGAGATGTTCGGCAAGGTGAGCGTCAATGAAACGCGCGTGGGTTTCCAGTTGTGGATTGAGATACGCTTTCTGCACGCCTTTTCCCAGCGCACCGCCCAGCGCGCGCAAGCCAAAGGGAACCGGCGGCTTGCCAAGACTGACAAAGACCAGTTTCATTAGCAGTAACGGCATGAGCGAACCTTCCGCATAGTGCAGCCAGAATCGGTACTGCCGCTTCTGTTCCGCGTCGGCGGGTTTAAATTTGCCTTCGTTGTCGTAGGTTTCCTGCAAGTATTCAAGGATTGCACCCGATTCCGCAATGACGACGCCGTTATCCTCCACCACGGGCGACTTGCCGAGCGGATGCACTTTTTTCAACGCCGGCGGGGCAAGCAGGGTCTTTTCACGCTGGTAACGGACAATCTGGTAGGGCAGCGATAGTTCTTCCAGCGCCCAGAGAATGCGCTGGGAACGAGACTGGTTTAAATGATGTACCGTTAGCATGTGAGGCTCCTGTGAATTCATCTTCTTAACTATAGAAAATTGTGGAAGATGACGAAAAAAATTCGGCTAAAAAATCACCATGTCGGCTGGCAAACAGGCGGCCTCGGCATACACTTACAGTATCAACACAAACCGGAACCTCCACCACGTGCTCGAATGAGGGGTGTTGACGTCGGGGGAAACCCTCCCGTGAACTCAGCGGGATAGAGAGAAAGACAAAGACCGGAAAACAACTAAAGCGCCCTTGTGGCGCTTTAGTTTTTTGCCGGGTTGATGGTTTGCGATGCCCCTGCCCAGAATCCTTCGCAACATGAAAGCCACGCTTTGGCGCTATGGGAAAGGTAGACCCCTTCGCGCCAAATCATCCCGAGCTGCCAGCGCAGTTCGCTTTCCAGCGGGATCCAGCGCAGCGTGTTTTTATCCAGCCGTTCACAGATGGGCTCCGGCAGAATAGCAATGCCGACGCCTGCCTGTACCATCGCCGCAAGAAAATCCCACTGTCCGCTGCGTACCGCAATGCGCGGCTTGACGTTGCGTTCGCTAAAAAGCTGCATCAACTGACGGCTCAGGGCGAAATCTTCGTTGTAAATCAGCAGCGGGTGCTCCGCCAGCGTTTCGGGGGAAACGGACTCACAGGTTGTCCACTGACCGGCACGGGGCGCCAGGACGCAAAGCGGATGGTTAAACAGCGGCAGGGTCGCCAGACCGCTTTCAGCTTCTATCGGCAGCGCGGTCATCGCCACGTCCAGTTCGCCATTCATCACCGCCTGTTGCACCGTCAGGCCGCCAAACTCCGCGACCTTCAGCTCGACGCCCGGATAGCGTTGGCGAAACAGACTGATAGGCCCCGCCATCAACATGCCGACCATGGGCGGAATGCCTAACCGTAGCAGGCCTTTGTTGAGATGGTTGATGTCTCCCAGCTCCGCTTCCAGTTGGCGAAACTCCGCCAGAATCGCCAGCCCGCGCTCAAACACCACCCGTCCGGTGTCCGTGAGCAAAAGCTTGCGCCCGTCGCGGATCAGCAGCGTGCAGTTAAGCTCGTCTTCAAGATTTTTTAACATTTTGCTGATGGTGGGTTGCGTGACATACAACTTCTCCGCCGCGCGGGTGAAACTCTGCTGGCGCACCACCTCGACAAAATAACGCAGCGTTCTGATGTCCATGACTATTCCTTACGACTATGACCGCAATGATTTTAATTCATTTCTTTCATCGACGGGCGCTCTCTATACTGGCGCTCCGAATTATTTTTCAGGACATCCCTTCATGGCTGTGGCGATACGCCGCATTACGCCTGTTGTCGTACAGCGACTTCAGGTTCCGGTTCAGGTTCTGCTGTACGCTGGTCTGTTTATCGTTGCGCAAAACCTTGTCTCCTGGCTGCATTTGCCGCTTCCGGCCAATCTGGTGGGCATGGTGCTAATGCTGACGCTGATTGTGTGTCGGATCCTGCCGTTGCGCTGGGTGCGGGTGGGGGCCCGCTGGCTGCTGGCGGAAATGCTGCTGTTCTTTGTGCCCGCGGTGGTGGCGGTGGTGAACTATGCGCAACTGCTGTTGATCGACGGCTGGCGTATTTTTGCCGTGATTGCGCTCAGCACCCTGATGGTACTCGGTGCGACCGCGTGGGTGGTGGACAAGGTGTATCGCTATGAGTTGCGCAGGTTAAATCGTGAGTAATTTTCAGCTTAGCGCGCTCTGTCTGGTCATCACACTGGTCATCTATTTTCTCAACAAGCGCCTGTATCGCCGCTTTCGCCGACTGCCGCTGATGCCGCTGGTGCTCACCCCGGCGCTGCTGGTGTTGATGCTGGTGTTTGGGCATATCTCCTGGCAAAGCTATATTGGCGAGTCGCACTGGTTATTGTGGCTGCTTGGTCCGGCGACCATCGCCTTTGCAGTGCCGGTCTACGACAATTTTGCCATCATCAAACGTCACTGGATGTCCCTTAGCGCAGGCGTGGTGACGGCAACGGTGGTGGCGGTCACCAGTTCGGTTTGGCTGGCGCGGCTGTTTACGCTCTCCGATGAAATCCAGCGCAGCCTGGCCGTTCGCTCGGTGACCACCCCGTTTGCGCTGGCGGCGGCGGAGCCTATCGGCGGACAGCCGGATCTGGTGGCGCTGTTCGTGGTGGTGACCGGCGTGTTTGGCATGGCGGTTGGCGATGCGCTGTTTCTGCGGCTGTCGATACGCGAAGGTATGGCGAAAGGCGCCGGATTCGGCGCGGCGTCTCACGGCGCAGGAACGGCGCGCTCCTACGAACTGGGGCAGCAGGAGGGCGTCGTCGCCAGCCTGGTGATGATGCTCTCCGGCGTCGTGATGGTGCTCATTGCGCCGCTGGTCGCGAAGCTGATGTTCTGACCGGCGGCGGTTGGGTTATGTCAGACGCGACGCCAGCGCAAATTCGTTAAAGTGGACCGGACGCTGCTGCTGCATGGAGAGGTTTCCGGCGATGCCGGTGAGGATCGACATCGCCCCGGCGCGGTGGTCGGCGGCGCGCTGAAGCGGGTCGTGTTTCACCTCGCCAAACAGATCGGCGAGCATCGCGTTGTCGCCGCCGCCGTGTCCGCCTTCGCCCAGCGTGAAGTCAGCTTTCCACGGCGCGGCAAACATTGGGAAGACGGTAATATCGCAGGTCTCGAGGCTGCCTTCGTTGGCGCGTTCGCCGCCAGCGTTAACGTACGATTTCTCGACGATCTTCATCTCCAGACGGCCTTTGCTGCCGTTAAAGACCACGTTCAGCCCTTCCCAGGGCAGATAAGTGTTCAGTGAATACGTCAGCTGTACGTCATTCTGATATTTCACCAGCACCGACATCGTATCTTCAATGGTAATGCCGTCGCTGAACACGCTCTGGTCGCGGAAGTAGCTATCCTCATGTTCCGCATCCAGATAGAGCGCTTTCAACTGCGGATTCTCTGCCATTTGCAGGGCAAACGGGTCGTCTTTCGCCTGCGGGTAGCCGTGGGCGCGGGGATAAAACTGCGTGACGCCGCGTCGTTCGGCGTTCTCTCTGCCATAAAAACGCAGGCCGCCTTCAGCGTAAACGCGCGCTGGCGTGCTGGCCAACCAGAAGTTCATCAGGTCGAAATGGTGGGTCGATTTATGCACCAGCAGGCCGCCGCTATTGCGCTTTTCGCGGTGCCAGCGACGAAAATAGTCTGCGCCATGCTCGGTGTTCAGCAGCCATTCGAAGTGGACGGAGTAAACCTCGCCGATCGTGCCGTTCATCAGCAGTTCGCGCACTTTGCTGTGGTGTGGGGCATAGCGATAGTTGAAGGCGACGCGCACCTGGCGGCCTGTTTCTTCAATGGCATCCAGAATACGCAGGGCGCGCTTTTCGTCGATAGTCATCGGTTTTTCGGTGATCACGTCGCAGCCCGCATGCAGCGCCCGGACGATGTAATCATCGTGGGTGCGGTCCATGGTGGTAACGATGATAATGTCCGGGCGCGTTTCACGGATCATCTCCTCAAACTGCTGCGCTTTCCAGGTCGGTACCGGCGCAGCGCCCTCTTTTTCCAGTAATGTGTTGGCGTAGTTCATCCGGGTCTGGTTGGTATCGCAGAAGGCAACCAGCCGGGCGTTCTCTTTCCATTGCCCGCCAATTGCCGAAATATACAATCCAGCGCGACCGCCGGTTCCCACCAGGGCATATTTCTTCATCGCATTCCCTTCTCTTAAAATGAATTAACGTGTTGATGTAATAAAAACAGCGTTTCACTCTTGTTTGGGTACTGTAGCGCTATCGCGGGAGATGGGTAGAACGCAGGAAGAAAAATGTGATCCCCGGCCATAAAGACCGGGGAGGGGGAGAGTGATTAATGGGCGCGGCCTTGTTCGACGCCGTATCCGGTCTGGGAACGGATAAACTGGGCGCGGAACTGCTCGCGTTCGCGGTTTCCTTCCGCTGAGTTATCGGTGGCCGAGAAGAACCAGATGCCGAGGAACGCCACGGTAATGGAGAACAGCGCCGGGTATTCGTAGGGGAAGATCGCCTTTTCGTGACCGAGGATCTGTACCCAAATCGTCGGGCCAAGCACCATCAACACCACTGCCGTCAGTAACCCTAACCAGCCGCCCATCATCGCGCCACGGGTGGTCAGCTTCGACCAGTACATGGAAAGCAGGATGATCGGGAAGTTACAGCTTGCCGCGATGGCAAACGCCAGGCCGACCATAAAGGCAATGTTCTGGTTTTCAAACAGTACGCCAAGAATAATGGCGATGACGCCCAGCACCAGTACGGTGATTTTCGACACCCGCAGTTCTTCGCGCTCGGTGGCGCCTTTACGAAACACGTTGGCGTACAGATCGTGCGAAACCGCCGACGCGCCCGCCAGCGTCAGTCCGGCCACCACCGCGAGAATAGTGGCGAAAGCGACCGCGGAGATAAAGCCGAGGAACAGATTGCCGCCGACCGCGTTAGCCAGATGTACCGCCGCCATATTGTTGCCGCCAATCAGCGCGCCCGCCGCGTCTTTGTACGCCGGATTTGCCCCGACCAGCATGATCGCGCCAAAGCCGATAATAAAGGTCAGAATGTAGAAGTAACCCATAAAGCCGGTGGCGTAGAACACGCTTTTACGCGCTTCGCGCGCGTCTGACACCGTGAAGAAGCGCATCAGGATATGCGGCAGACCGGCGGTCCCGAACATCAGACCAAGGCCCAGCGACAGCGCGGAGATCGGATCTTTCACCAGCCCCCCAGGGCTCATGATGGCGGTGCCTTTCGGATGAACCGCCATTGCTTCGGTAAACAGGTTATTGAAGCTGAAACCGACGTGCTTCATCACCATAAAGGCCATGAAGCTGGCGCCGAACAGCAGCAGCACCGCTTTGATGATCTGCACCCACGTCGTCGCCAGCATACCGCCGAATAGCACGTACATCATCATCAGCACGCCGACCAGCACCACCGCAATGTGGTAATTCAGACCAAATAACAGTTCGATGAGTTTGCCCGCGCCGACCATCTGGGCGATCAGATACAGCGCCACCACCACCAGCGAACCGCAGGCGGAAAGAATGCGGATCGGGCCTTGCTTGAGACGGTAGGAGGCCACATCGGCAAAGGTATAACGTCCCAGATTACGCAGGCGCTCGGCGATCAGAAACAGAATGATCGGCCAGCCCACCAGGAAGCCCAGCGAGTAAATCAGGCCGTCGTAGCCGGAAGTGAACACCAGCGCGGAGATGCCCAGAAAAGAGGCGGCAGACATGTAGTCGCCCGCAATCGCCAGTCCGTTCTGAAAACCAGTAATATTGCCGCCCGCCGTGTAGTAGTCGTTGCGCGAACGCACGCGTTTAGAGGCCCAGTAGGTAATTCCGAGCGTAAATACGACAAAAATTAAAAACATAATAATGGCCTGCCAGTTGGTTGGCTGGCGCTCTACTGTACCGCTAAGGGCATCCGCCGCGTTGGCCGCGAAGGGTAGTGTGGCGGCAAGCGCCGTCAGGACTCTCTTCATGATGCGTTAACCTCGTGCAGTACTGCATTATTAAGACGGTCGAATTCGCCGTTCGCCCGCCAGATATAAATGCCGGTCAGAATAAAGGAGATCAGAATGACCCCGACGCCAATGGGGATACCCCGGGTGACGCTGGTTCCCGCGTGGAGCGGCGTACCCAGCCAGCCAGGCGCGAAAGCAATCAGTAAAATAAAGCCGATATAAATCACCAACATGATGACCGACAGAAGGGTGGCAAACCGTTGCCTTTTTTCGACTAACTCCCTGAAACGCGCACTGTCTTCTATCCGCTGATAAATAGTGTCATTCATCACAGAGCTCTCCAGAGGCCCCCTGCGTCTTTCGCGCCACAGGTGCGTTGGCCGCACTTACCCACCCCAGTCGCCTGGTTCACTCTGCGACTGGGGATGTGTTCGTTTGCCGCCTTCCTGCAACACGAAATCCTTTGGGGGGTTTTATATTTTCCCTCCCGATGAAGAGAGGGGTAAGGTCAGAAATGTCGGCCGGATAAAACGCTTCGCAGCGCCATCCGGCCTGTTCTCATTATGAAGGCATCGCGATAGCCTGCTTCTCTTCGAGCAGTTTCTCTACCACGCCAGGATCGGCAAGGGTCGAGGTATCGCCCAGATTGCTGGTATCGCCTGCCGCGATCTTGCGCAAAATACGGCGCATAATTTTGCCGGAACGGGTCTTCGGCAGGGAATCGGTCCAGTGCAGCACGTCCGGCGTCGCCAGCGGACCAATCTCTTTTCGTACCCAGTTGCGCACTTCCGCGTACAGTTCCGGAGAAGGCTCTTCGCCGTGGTTCAGAGTCACGTAGGCATAAATCGCCTGGCCTTTAATGCTGTGCGGAATACCCACCACCGCCGCTTCGGCGATTTTGGGATGCGCCACCAGCGCGGACTCAATCTCCGCGGTGCCCAGACGGTGACCGGACACGTTCAGCACGTCGTCCACGCGACCGGTGATCCAGTAATAGCCATCTTCGTCACGACGCGCGCCGTCGCCGCTGAAGTACATATTTTTAAAGGTCGAAAAGTAGGTCTGCTCGAAACGCTCATGATCGCCGAACAGCGTGCGCGCCTGACCCGGCCAGGAGTCGGTGATCACCAGGTTGCCCTCGGTCGCCCCTTCCTGCGGATTGCCTTCGTTATCCACCAGCGCAGGCTGCACGCCAAAGAACGGACGGGTGGCGGAACCGGCTTTCAGCTCTGTCGCCCCCGGCAGCGGGGTGATCATGAAACCGCCGGTTTCGGTCTGCCACCAGGTATCGACCACCGGGCATTTCTCATTGCCGATCTTTTTCCAGTACCACTCCCACGCTTCCGGGTTGATCGGCTCGCCAACGGAGCCGAGAATGCGCAGGGAGGAACGGTCGGTGCCTTCGATCGCTTTGTCGCCTTCCGCCATCAGCGCACGGATCGCGGTCGGTGCAGTATACAAAATCGTGACCTGATGCTTATCGACCACCTGCGCCATACGCGCTGGCGTCGGCCAGTTGGGCACCCCTTCGAACATCAGCGTCGTGGCGCCGCAGGCCAGCGGGCCGTACAGCAGGTAGCTGTGTCCGGTGACCCAACCCACGTCGGCGGTGCACCAGTAGATGTCGCCCGGATGGTAGTCGAACACATATTTAAAGGTGCTCGCGGCATACACCAGATACCCGCCGGTGGTATGCAGCACGCCTTTCGGCTTGCCGGTAGAGCCGGAGGTATAAAGAATAAACAGCGGATCTTCCGCATTCATTTCAACAGGCTGATGCTCAGCACTAGCATTTTCAATGACGTCGCTCCACCACAAATCGCGGTTTTCCGTCCAGTCGATAGTGCCGCCGGTGCGCTTGAGCACAATCACATGTTCGATGCTTGTTACGTTCGGATTTTTCAGCGCATCGTCGACGTTTTTCTTCAACGGAATGCTGCGCCCGGCGCGCACCCCTTCATCGGCGGTGATCACCAGCTTCGAGCTGGAGTCGATAATGCGTCCGGCAACCGCCTCCGGCGAAAAACCGCCGAAGATCACCGAATGCACCGCGCCGATGCGCGCGCAAGCCAGCATCGCGACGGCGGCTTCCGGCACCATCGGCATATAAATCGCCACCACGTCGCCTTTCTCAATGCCTAACGCCTGCAGGGCATTGGCAAAGCGGCAGACGTCACGATGCAGTTCGCGGTAGCTAATGTGTTTACTCTGCGATGCGTCGTCGCCTTCCCAGATGATGGCGGTGCGATCGCCATTTTCCGCCAGATGGCGGTCAAGGCAGTTCGCCGCCAGGTTGAGCGTGCCGTCTTCGTACCATTTAATCGAGACGTTGCCCGGCGCGAAAGAGGTGTTCTTTACGCGTGTATACGGTTTGATCCAGTCGAGAATTTTGCCCTGCTCGCCCCAAAAGGTATCCGGCTCGTTAATTGATTGTTGATATTTTGCCTCATACTGCTCCGGGTTTATCAGGCAACGGTCCGCAATATTGGCGGGAATGGCGTGTTTATGTATTTGGCTCATGGCTTTTGTTCTCCTTGTAAGATGTTAATAATATGTCTCATAAACGTTAAATGTAGGGGTTTAGTCAGTTTTGTTTAGTATTTGCGCGGCAGATCACGCAATAACGGAACTGTGCAAATAATCGGCAATACGTTTTTTGAAGAAGGCCAAAAAAAGTTGGGGAATTCTTTTCGCAACAGACGGTTATGTTAATTTTTTATGAAGGTGTTTCGACGAGGAAAAGCACAAAGGGAGTAGCGATAAAATGGGCTGGCTAACTCTAAAGTGGTATTTTACATACACTTACAATTGATTAAAGACAACATTTTCCGTGTGGTTTTTTGTTACATCTAGATTAGGGCAATGTCATGACGGTTATGTGCGGTTATCGTCATGGAAAGAATAAAAAAGAACCGTCATTAAGAGCAATGGCGCAATCTGGATGAGACCTCTATGACAAGGATTACACATCGTGCACGCCGTTTTTTCAGCCTGATAGTACCGCTTTTTTTCATTTCTGCTGTTTACGCTGAGCAAACTGCCGCACCCGCAAAAACCGTTACCGTTGAAGCGAAAAATGACGTCTTCGCGCCTCAACATCCCGATCAATACCTCTCCTGGAAAGCCACGTCGGAACAGTCCACGCGGGAAGACGCGCTGGCGGAAGATCCGCGGCTGGTGATCCTGTGGGCAGGTTATCCCTTCTCTCGTGACTACAACAAACCGCGCGGGCACGCGTATGCGGTAACCGACGTGCGGGAAACCCTGCGTACGGGCGCGCCGAAAAACGCCGAAGACGGTCCGCTGCCGATGGCCTGCTGGAGCTGCAAAAGCCCGGACGTGGCGCGTTTGATCCAAAAAGAGGGGGAAGATGGCTACTTCCACGGCAAATGGGCGCGTGGGGGACCGGAGATCGTCAATAACTTAGGCTGCGCCGACTGCCATAACACCGCATCCGCCGATTTCGCGAAAGGCAAGCCGGAACTGACCCTGTCGCGCCCCTATGCGGAACGCGCAATGGAAACCATCGGCAAGCCGTTCGATAAGGCCAGCCGCTTTGACCAGCAGTCAATGGTCTGCGGTCAGTGCCATGTAGAATACTATTTCGACGGTAAAAACAAAGCCGTTAAGTTCCCGTGGGATGAGGGAATGAAGGTCGAGAACATGGAGAAATACTACGACGCCATCGCGTTCTCTGACTGGACCAACTCGCTGTCGAAAACGCCCATGTTAAAAGCGCAGCACCCGGAATATGAGACCTGGAGCGCGGGTATTCACGGTAAAAACAACGTGACCTGTATTGACTGTCACATGCCAAAAGTGCAGAACGCGGAAGGTAAACTCTACACCGACCACAAGATTGGCAATCCATTCGACAACTTCGCCCAGACCTGCGCGAACTGCCATACCCAGGACAAGGCTGCGCTGCAAAACGTGGTCGCCGAGCGTAAAAAGTCGATCAACGAGCTGAAAATCAACGTCGAGGATCAACTGGTTCATGCCCACTTCGAAGCGAAGGCGGCCTGGGATGCCGGAGCGACGGAAGCGGAAATGAAGCCGATTCTGGAAGACATTCGCCATGCGCAATGGCGCTGGGATCTGTCGATCGCCTCTCACGGCATTCATATGCATGCGCCGGAAGAAGGGCTGCGGATGCTGGGCGGCGCGATGGATAAAGCCGCTGATGCCCGTACCAAACTGGCGCGTCTGCTGGCGACCAAAGGCATCACCCACGAGATCGCCCTGCCGGATATCTCCACCAAAGAGAAAGCCCAGGCGGCGATCGGTCTGAACATGCAGCAGATTAACGCTGAAAAACAGGACTTCATCAAAACGGTGATTCCGCAGTGGGAAGACCAGGCGCGTAAAAACGGTCTGTTAAGCCAATAACCCCTTCCGCCCCACACACAGGGGCGGATTACTCAACGGAGTGAATATGAGCGTATTACGTTCGTTATTAACTGCTGGGGTGCTGGCGTCAGGTCTGTTATGGAGCCTGAGTGGGGCAACCGCCACGCCAACGCCGCAGGAGTCTGATCGCTGGGAGGTCACGCCACAGCGTAGCCCGGACGCCGCCTGCCTGGACTGTCATAAGCCGGACACCGACGGGATGCACGGCAAGCATGCGTCCGCCACCAATCCGAATAATAAACTGCCGGTCACCTGTACTAACTGCCACGGCCAGCCGTCGCCGCAGCACCGTGAAGGGGTGAAGGATGTGATGCGCTTTAACGAGCCGATGTACAACGTCGAGCAGCAAAACAGCGTCTGTATGTCCTGTCACCTGCCCGAGCAACTGCAAAAAGCTTTCTGGCCGCACGATGTTCACGTCACGAAAGTGGCCTGCGCCAGCTGTCACTCACTGCATCCGAAGCAAGACGCAATGCAGACGTTAAGCGATAAAGGGCGGATTAAAATCTGCGTCGATTGCCACAGCGATCAGCGCAACAATCCGAACTTTAATCCGGCGTCGGTTCCCTTGCTTAAGGAGCATCCATGAGCTGCTCCCGTCGCCAGTTTATCACCCGCGTCGGCGCGCTGGTGGCGGTTAGCGGCACAGCAGGACGCGTGGTAGCGAAAACGTTGAATATCAACGGCGTGCGTTACGGCATGGTGCATGATGAATCGTTATGCATCGGCTGTACCGCCTGTATGGATGCCTGTCGGGAAGTGAACAACGTGCCGGAAGGCGTCTCGCGGCTGACGATTATTCGCAGCGAACCGCAGGGGACGTTTCCGGACGTGAAGTACCGCTTTTTCCGTCATTCATGCCAGCATTGCGATCATGCGCCGTGCGTGGACGTCTGTCCGACCGGCGCGTCCTATCGCGATGCCGCCAACGGTATTGTGGACGTCAACCCGGATCTCTGTGTCGGTTGCCAGTACTGTATCGCCGCTTGTCCATACCGGGTGCGCTTTATTCATCCGGTGACGAAAACGGCGGATAAGTGCGATTTCTGCCGTAAGACCAACCTGAAAGCGGGCAAGCTGCCAGCCTGCGTTGAGGCCTGCCCGACGAAGGCGCTGACCTTTGGTAATCTTGACGATCCCAACAGTGATATTTCGCGGCTGTTACAGCAGAAACCCACCTACCGTTACAAGCTGGCGCTGGGCACGAAACCGAAGGTCTACCGCGTTCCCTTTAAATTTGGGGAGGTGAGCCAATGACAAACGCATCTGCTTTCCACTTTGAATCGCTGGTGTGGGACTGGCCCATCGCCATCTATCTGTTTTTGATCGGTATCTCCGCCGGGCTGGTCACGCTGGCGATTCTGCTGCGTCGTTTCCATCCGGAGGCGGGCGGCGCTGACAGTACGCTGCTGCGTACAACGCTGGTGGTCGGGCCGGGGGCGATAATTCTCGGCCTGCTGATTCTGATCTTCCATCTGACGCGTCCGTGGACCTTCTGGAAACTGATGTTTCACTACAGTTTTACGTCAGTGATGTCGATGGGGGTCATGCTGTTCCAGTTGTACATGGTGGTGCTGGTACTGTGGCTGGCGAAAATCTTTGAAAAAGAGCTGATTGCTCTGCAACAGCGTTGGCTGCCGCGTCTGAGTGTGCTGCCAAAAGCGCTGTCGCTCATCACGCCGTTTCATCGCGCGCTTGAAACGCTGATGCTGGTGTTGGCGGTACTGCTTGGCGCCTACACCGGATTTTTGCTTTCCGCGCTCAAGTCCTACCCGTTCCTGAATAACCCGGTCCTGCCGGTGTTGTTCCTGTTCTCGGGGATCTCTTCCGGCGCGGCGGTGGCGCTCATTGCAATGGCCTTGCGCCAGCGCAGCAACCCACACAGTACGGAAGCGCACTTTGTTCACCGAATGGAAACACCGGTGGTGTGGCTGGAAATCTTCCTGCTGGCGGCCTTTTTTGTTGGCCTGGCGTTGGGCGATGACGGCAAAATGCGCGCGCTTTCCGCCGCGTTAGGCGGTGGATTCTGGACCTGGTGGTTCTGGATCGGCGTCGCGGGGCTGGGGCTGATTGTGCCGATGCTGTTGAAGCCGTGGGCGAATCGTGGATCCACCTTCCACGGTGTGCTGGCGGCCTGCGGCGCCAGCCTGACCGGCGTTCTGCTGTTACGTTTCTTTATTCTGTATGCGGGGCAACTGACGGTTGCATAACCTGGACGTGTTCCTACCTGAAGCCGGTTTTCTGGCGCTGTTGTTAAGCCTTGGGGTCAACGTGTTGACCCCGCTTGCCGTGCTGACCGGGATTCAGCGGCGCTGGCTGGGCGTTATGCGCCTGGCGAGCGTCGGCGTCTGGACGCAGTTCGCGCTTTTGCTGGCGGCGTTTACGCTGTTGATAAACGCCTTTCTGAGCAGCGACTTTTCGGTCATCTACGTGGCGCAGCACAGCCACAGCTTGCTGTCGTGGGGGCTAAAGCTGGCGGCGGTATGGGGCGGACATGAAGGTTCCTTACTGCTATGGGTGCTGTTTCTTTCTGCCTGGAGCGCGCTGTTTGCCTGGCGCTACCGTCAACAATCGGATGCGCTGTTTCCGCTGACGCTCAGCCTTCTTTCTCTGATCACCGCGTTGCTGCTGCTGTTTGTGGTGGTGTGGTCTGATCCGTTTGCACGTATTTTCTCTCCCGCGATAGAAGGGCGCGATCTCAACCCGATGCTGCAGCATCTGGGGTTGATCCTGCATCCGCCGCTACTGTATCTGGGCTATGGCGGGCTGATGGTGGCTACGGGCGTGGCGCTCGCCTCGCTGCTTCACGGCGATTTTACTGCCGCGGCCGCCCGGGTGTGCTGGCGCTGGGCGCTGCCCGGCTGGTGCGCGCTGACCCTCGGCATCATCCTCGGCTCCTGGTGGGCGTACTGCGAGTTGGGGTGGGGCGGATGGTGGTTCTGGGACCCGGTGGAAAACGCCTCTCTGTTGCCCTGGCTGTCCGCCAGCGCGCTGCTGCACAGTCTGTCGCTTTCGCGCAGACAGGGGATTTTTCGCCACTGGTCACTGCTGCTGGCGGTCGTCACCCTGATTCTTTCACTGCTGGGCACGCTGATTGTGCGCTCCGGCATTCTGGTCTCTGTGCATGCTTTTGCGCTGGATAACGTGCGCGCGGCGCCGCTGTTTGCGCTGTTCGCCGTGCTGAGTCTCGCTTCGCTTGCGCTGTACGCCTGGCGGGCGCGTGATGGTCAACCGACAGCGCGTGCGGGGAACGGGTCGCGCGAAACGTTGATACTCGCGACGCTACTGCTTTTTTGCGCGGTACTGCTGATCGTGCTGGTGGGGACGCTTTACCCGATGATTTACGGTCTGCTTGGCTGGGGACGTCTTTCCGTAGGCGCGCCTTATTTCAATCGCGCTACGCTGCCGTTCGGCCTGCTGATGCTGGTCGTCATCGTTGTGGCGACGATAAGAAACCGTAAATCTGCCTGGCGACGACAGCTTCCGGCGCTGATTGCCCATACAGGCGTGCTGATCGCGGCGCTGGGGATTGTGGTGTCCAGCGTCAGCCGTCAGGAGATTAGCCTGAATTTACGTCCGGGGCAGCAGGTGGCGCTGGCAGGATACACCTTCCGCTTCGACCGGCTCGAGCTTGAAGCAAAGGGCAATTACACTACCGAGAAAGCGCAGATTGCGCTGTGGCAGGGGGAGAATCGTATTGGCAATTTGACACCGGAGCGGCGGTTTTATACCGCGCGCCGCCAGCAGATGATGGAGCCGGACATTCGCTGGAACCTTATACACGACTGGTATGCGGTAATGGGCGAGAAAACCGGTCCGGAACGTTACGCCATGCGGTTGTACGTTCAAAGCGGCGTGCGCTGGATCTGGGGCGGTGGGCTGCTGATGATTGTCGGCGCGCTACTGAGCGGCTGGCGCGGGAGGAGGGAAAATGCGTAATACGGCGCCATTTCACAGGCTGTTCATCCTGGTTACGCTACTTTTTTTCACGCTTACCGTCCACGCTCAGGTCGTCGATACCTGGACCTTCGCTAACCCGCAGCAGCAGGAGAAAGCGCTTTCTGTCGCCAGCCGGTTGCGTTGTCCCCAGTGCCAGAACCAGAACTTACTGGAATCCAACGCGCCGGTGGCGGTCAGTATGCGCCATCAGGTCTACACAATGGTGGCGGAGGGGAAAAGCGAAGCGGAAATTACTGTCTGGATGACCGAACGCTACGGCGACTTTGTTCGCTACAATCCGCCGCTGAACGGACAAACTTTGCTGCTTTGGGCGCTGCCGTGTCTGTTACTGCTGGTGGTGGTGGGGATCCTGTGGCGCGCGGTAACGCCCAAAAGGACAAACGATGATGCAGCCTGACTCCCACCGTTCTCTGCCCGTAAAACGTCTGGCGGCGGCCGTCATGCTGATGGTGATTATCTGCTTTAGCGGCTATCTGCTGTCGCCGAAATGGCAGGCGGTACGCAGCGAACAGCAGCGTCTGGCAGATCCGCTGCATGCGTTTACCGACGCGCAAACTCCACAAGCGCAACTGCGAACGTTGCAGAACCAGATTCGCGCGAATCCCCAGGACAGCGAAAAGTGGGCGTTACTCGGCGAGTATTATCTCTGGCGTAACGACTACGCTAACGCGCAGCGGGCGTATCGTCAGGCGCTGCAACTGCGCGGGGAGAACGCCGAGCTTTACGCCGCGCTGGCGACGGTGCTTTACTATCAGGCGGGACAGCATATGACGCCGCTGGCCCGTGAGATGATTGATAAAGCATTAGCGCTGGACGCCAGTGAGGTGACCGCGCTGATGCTCCTGGCCTCGGATGCGTTTATGCAGGCTGATTACCGCGAGGCGATTATCCAGTGGCAAAAAGCCCTTGATCTCAATTCACCCCGGGTAAACCGCGCACAGGTGATTGACGCAATAAATATGGCGAAGTTGTTGCAGAATCGTCAGAAATGATTTTGTTTTTTTGTGATTTATGTCGTTTTTGCTGTTTAAAAAACAGGCAAATGAACATCATACGCAAAATAATTCCTGAAAGTTATAATTCAAAAACGCACTTTTAAAAATCTTTCCATAACAAATAGTTATTCATAATAAACGCCATAAACTCGCGTTATTATGCATTATTTCAGCTAAATGCGCTGTTCTGAAAGGGTTGCGCAAGATGCCTTGCAAATGGTACTGATTATGCGCGTTAAAAAACTCTATAACCCAACGCAACACAATTCATACCCTTTCAGTATGTATCCATTCCCGCTTTGACGAGGGGACTGGCGCTCCATTGAGGAAGTCCGCTGTTATGAAAAGTTTTAAACTCAGCCTGGCCTGGCAGATTTTGATTGCCATGGTGCTGGGCATTCTACTGGGGAGTTACCTGCACTATCACAGCGACAGCCGTGAATGGCTGATTGCTAACCTGCTGTCACCGGCAGGGGATATCTTTATCCATCTGATCAAAATGATCGTCGTCCCTATCGTGATTTCGACGCTGATTGTCGGTATTGCCGGGGTGGGTGATGCCAAACAGCTTGGGCGTATCGGCGCCAAAACCATTATCTATTTCGAAGTGATCACGACCATCGCCATCATTCTGGGTATCACGCTGGCGAATGTGTTTCAACCCGGTTCCGGCATTGATATGTCGCAACTGGCGACCGTGGATATTTCGAAATACCAGAACACGACGGCGGAGGTGCAGAGCCATGCGCATGGCCTGATGGGCACCATACTCTCGCTGGTGCCAACCAACATCGTGGCATCGATGGCGAAAGGCGACATGCTGCCGATCATCTTCTTCTCGGTACTGTTTGGCCTGGGGCTTTCTTCGCTGCCTGCCACACACCGTGAACCGCTGGTGACGGTGTTCCGCTCCATCTCCGAAACCATGTTTAAAGTCACCCATATGGTCATGCGTTATGCGCCGGTCGGGGTGTTCGCACTGATTGCCGTGACCGTCGCTAACTTCGGTTTTGCCTCCCTGTGGCCGCTGGCAAAACTGGTGCTGCTGGTTCACTTCGCGATTCTGTTCTTCGCGCTGGTGGTGCTGGGGATTGTCGCGCGCCTGTGTGGACTTAGCGTCTGGATCCTGATTCGCATTCTGAAAGACGAGCTGATCCTGGCTTACTCCACCGCCAGCTCCGAGAGTGTGCTGCCGCGTATCATCGAAAAGATGGAAGCCTACGGCGCGCCAGCGTCGATTACCAGCTTCGTCGTGCCAACGGGGTACTCCTTTAACCTTGACGGTTCCACCCTGTACCAGAGTATTGCCGCCATCTTTATTGCGCAGCTGTACGGGATCGACCTGTCGTTGTGGCAGGAGATCGTACTGGTGCTGACGCTGATGGTTACGTCGAAAGGGATTGCCGGCGTGCCGGGCGTGTCATTTGTGGTGCTACTGGCTACATTAGGCAGCGTGGGTATTCCGCTGGAAGGTCTGGCGTTCATCGCTGGTGTCGACCGTATCCTCGACATGGCGCGTACCGCGCTGAACGTGGTGGGGAATGCGCTGGCGGTGCTGGTCATTTCCAAGTGGGAACACAAGTTTGACCGCAAGAAAGCGCTGGCTTACGAGCGCGAGGTGCTGGGCAAATTTGATAAAACCGCCCAGTAACGGTTAACAGGTTGCCGGATAAGCATCGCGTTATCCGGCAATCTGAATCACCCGTTCGTTAACTTCTCAAACTCCTCGCAGCCGGTATCGAATCCTTCGGTGCAGCTCAGATTCAACCAGTGCAGCGCCTTCTGTTTGTTCTTCTCAATAAAGCCCTGTTCACCGTTCAGAAACATCATTCCCGCCCAGTATTCGGAATAGCCGGTACGGGAAATGGCGGAACTGCGTTTGAAATACCAGGTCGCTTTGTCATCGTCTGCCGGAATGCCGACGCCGTTGGCGTAAATCAGTCCAAGCAGCATCTGCGCATCAACCGCCACGTCGCTCTCGAGATTTTGCGAGGCGTTTTGCAGCAGGGAAATCGCTTTCGGGTAGTCGGGCTTCCCGGCCTGGGTGTTCAACAGAATCCGCGCGAGGGTGATCTCGCCCGCTTTACTGCCCGCTTGCGCCGCCCTTTCGGCCAGCGTTTTCGCTTCACGGTAATCGAGGCTGACCGGGTTGGTGATTTTGATTTGCGCCAGTAGCGCACAGGCGTCGGCATCGCCATTACTGGCGGATTTCTGCGCCCAGTATTCGGCTTTGCTTAAGTCGCCAAAGCTAAACCAACTGTCAGCGAGGTAATACTGTGCGCGTCTGTCTCCTGCCTCTGCGGCCTGCAAATACTGGCTTCCCGGTTCCGGGGCGGCAGCATGGGCAAAGAATGTCATGAATAACATCAATGCAAGAAGTGGTTTCATTTTGCGTTTTAGTTAGGGTACGGAAAAGACAGTATAAAGAGATCGTCTGGATAAAAAAACAGCCTCCACGGAGGAGGCTGCTGTCGTTAAACATGCCAGGTAAGGCATGTCAGAATCAACCCATTGCGCTTTCGCGCAGACGGGTTTTCAGCTTGTTGTACTCGTCAATCACATACTGCTCGGCGGCGCGCTGGTCGGCGATCGGTTCAACGCGTACGGCGCAGTATTTGTACTCCGGCGTTTTGGTAATCGGGCTTAAGTTCTCGGTAACCAGCTCGTTACAGGCGCCAATCCACCACTGGTAGGTCATGTAAATCGCCCCTTTGTTCGGGCGTTCGCTGACCTGCGCACGGGTGATGATTTTGCCTTTACGCGAATGAACCCAGACCAGCGCTTCATCTTCAATGCCCAGACGCGCGGCGTCGGCGGCGTTGATTTGCGCATAGCCCGGCTCGTCCGCCAGCGCAGCCAGCGCCGCGCAGTTACCGGTCATTGAGCGGCAGGAGTAGTGGCCAACTTCACGAACCGTCGACAGCACCATCGGGTACTCTTCGGTCAGCTTGTCGATCGGCGCAACCCAGTCGCAGGTAAAGAACTGCGCGAGACCGTTCGGGGTATCAAATTTCTCTTTAAAGAGATACGAGGTGCCCTGATCGGCGTCGGACGTGTCGCGACACGGCCACTGGATATAGCCCAGTTCGCCCATTTTCTCGTACGTGGCGCCGTAGAAATCCGGGCACAGATGACGCAACTCGTCCCAGATCTCCTGGGTGTTGTTATAGTGCATCGGGTAGCCCATCCGGGTGGCGATTTCACTGATAATTTGCCAGTCCGTTTTCAGATCCCACTTCGGTTCGACCGCTTTAAAGAAGCGCTGGAAACCACGGTCAGCGGCGGTAAAGACCCCTTCATGCTCGCCCCACGACGTAGACGGTAAAATCACATCCGCCGCCGACGCGGTTTTGGTCATAAAGATGTCCTGCACGATAACCAGTTCCAGGTCCTCAAACGCTTTACGCACGGCTGACAACTCGGCATCAGTCTGTAGCGGATCTTCGCCCATGATGTACGCCGCGCGCACTTCGCCATGCGCCGCCCGGTGCGGCAGCTCGCTGATGCGATAGCCGGTATGTTCCGGCAGGCTGTCGACACCCCAGGCTTTGGCGAACTTCTCACGGTTTTCCGGGAACTTCACGTACTGATAGCCCGGATAGGTGTCCGGCAGCGCGCCCATGTCGCAGGCGCCCTGTACGTTGTTCTGGCCACGCACCGGGTTGACGCCGACGCTCGGCTTACCGAGGTTACCGGTCAGCATCGCGAGGCTGGTCAGCGAACGAACGGTTTCCACGCCCTGATAGAACTGGGTGACGCCCATGCCCCACAGGATCGATGCGCTTTTCGCCCCGGCATACATCCGCGCCGCCTGACGAATGTCGTGGGCGCTGACGCCGGTGATATCCTCAACAGATTCCGGCGTATAACCGTCGACAATCTTACGGTACTCTTCAAAGCCTTCCGTACGCGAAGCGACAAACGCCTGGTCGTACAGGTTTTCTTCAATAATGACGTGGCCCATGGCGTTCAACAGCGCGATATTCGAGCCGTTTTTCAACGCGATGTGCATATCGGCAATGCGCGCGGTTTCAATTTTGCGCGGATCGCAGACGATGATTTTCGCGCCGTTACGTTTCGCGTTAATCACGTGATTCGCCACGATGGGGTGGGAATCCGCCGGGTTATACCCGAAGATAAACACGAGATCGGTGTTATCAATTTCGTTAATTGCGTTACTCATTGCGCCGTTACCGACCGACTGGTGCAGACCTGCAACCGATGGGCCGTGTCAGACGCGAGCGCAGCAGTCAACGTTATTGGTACCAATAACGGCGCGCGCAAATTTTTGCATGATGTAGTTGGTTTCATTCCCGGTGCCACGCGACGAACCGGTCGTCTGAATGGCGTCGGGTCCGTATTTCGCCTTGATGGCGCTCAGGCGTTCAGCGACATAATTCAGCGCTTCATCCCAGGAAACGGATTCCAGTTTGCCGCCGCGCTGGCGACGAATCATAGGGGTTTTCAGGCGCGGGGTCAGGATCTGGGTATCGTTAATAAAATCCCAGCCGTAGTAGCCCTTCAGACACAGGGTCCCCTGGTTGGTTTTCCCCTGCGCTGCCTCAGCCCGGACGATTTTGCCGTTATCGACCACCAGGTTGATTTTGCAACCTGATGCGCAATACGGGCAAACCGTGACGACTTTTTTCATCACTTTGCTCCAGTTAAACAGTTCTTACCTGCCCATTATGCAGCTTCTATGCCATGTTTTTGTTGTGAGTATTTCCTGACTTTACGACCCTTTATTGGGCAAAACCCTGACGAAAAACAGGCAATCGTCAAAATTGACGTGTCGAAAGGGCAGGAGATGTGACATGGATTTAATTTCCGTCATGCAAAAAAAACATGCCGGCTGGTGCGGACGACAGAATGGTGCAGACTTAACATAATTGCCTAATGGAACCATGCGATGAAACCGGTGATTCTGGTGGCTGAAGACGATGTCGCAGTTTGCGGGCTGCTACACAGCCACAAAATGAAAGCCGTAGGACAACTGACGGCGGGCTGGCGCATGATTTCAATAACCTGCTCTACGCTGGAAAGTGAGACGCAAACGCCGGCATGGTCCGCATGGATTGACGTCAGCCAGCGGGAAAACGCGATTATCCACCTGGTGATATACGCCCGGGATGCGATGGAAGGGCAAAGCGGCGTGATTAAAACCCGAACCAGGAACCAACGTATTACCCGCAGCGGCGGGCGCGGACGCGGCATAAGGGGCTGGTAATTTGAAAAAGCCCTACTATTTCAGAATTTAACTCCTGTTTCAGCTATTTACACTACTGTTTCGGCATGCAACTATCCTGATTTGACCACAATTTTAAATCAGGTCTTAGTTATGGATAACTGGCTAGTGCTGTTTGACGGGCAGGCGCGCTATCTGCTGGAAATTTACGACAGCCCGGTAAAAGTGGATGTACTGAAGTTTACCGGGCGCGAAGCCCTCAGCGAACCATTCCGCTGGACCATCGACTTCACCACCCCGCAGAACAACCTCGCCCCGGAAGACGCGCTGATGAAACACGCCACCCTGCGCATGCGCAGCGGCAAGGCGGTGCACGGCATCATCACCCGTCTTGAGTGGATTTCCACCACCGCCGACCAGTCGCATTACCAGGTGGTGATGAGCTCTCGCCTGGCGTTGCTCAGCCGCACCCGCCAGTGCCGCATTTTCCAACACCAGTCCGTGCCGGAGGTGGTGGAGCAGGTATTACGCCGACATGGCCTGGAAGGCGCGGATTTTGACTTCCGCCTGGAGCGGACGTACCCGGCGCGGGAACTGATAACCCAGTGGCGGGAGACGGACCTGGAGTTTGTGCAGCGCATACTTTCAGAGGTCGGGATTTTCTGGCGCACGGAGACGGACGAGGCGCGCGGGCTCGAAGTGGTGATTTTTGCCGACAGCCAGCTGAACTACCGATTTGACGTCAGCCTGCCGTACCGCGAACCGTCCGGGCTGTATGACGGGGCAGAGGAGTCGGTGTGGGACGTGTACACCCTGAACCAGGCGGTGCCAGTCATGGTCAGCGCCCGGGATTACAACTACCGCACCGCCGGGACACCGATGGACGCCACGGTGAGCGTGCGCAGTGACGCGGTGACCACCGGAGAGCACTACCGGTACGCCGCGCCGTACCGGGAGGCGGGCGACGATACTGACCCGGAGCCGGAGACCGAATCCGGCGCCTTTTATGCCCGTATCCACCATGAACGCGAGCTGAACGCGTCGGCCTGTATTCATCTTGAGAGTAACGCCGCCGGCCTGATGCCCGGCCAGGTGCTGGAGCCGCAAGGGGAGGTGATTCGCGCGCTCCGGGACGGCATGGTGATAACGGAAGTAAAGTACCACGCCGCCCGTGACACCCGCCTGCATGTTTCCGTCGACGGGATGCCCTACACGGAGCGTTACTGCTTCCGCCCGGCGGAAACGCATCGCCCGGAAGTACACGGCACCCTGCCTGCCCGCATTGAGAGCCGGGAGAAGAACGACATTTACGCTCACCTGGACGAACAGGGCCGCTACCGCGTCAGGCTGGACTTTGACCGGAACGATGCGGAGCAGGGTTTCGCGTACCTGTGGCTGCGGATGGCGAAGCCGTATGCCGGGGAAACGTACGGCTGGCACACGCCGCTTATCGACGGCACCGAAGTGGCCATCGCGTACAGCAACGGCGACATCGACCTGCCGTATATCGCTTACGCCCTGCATGATTCTGAGCACCCGGATCATGTTGCCCGCGACAACCATACCCGCAACGTGTTGCGCACGCCCGCGAACAACAAGCTGCGGATGGAAGACCAGCGCCAGAAAGAACATATCAAACTCGCCACAGAGTACGGCAAGACCCAGTTGAACTCCGGACATCTGGTGGATGCACAGGAGAAGCCCCGCGGTAAGGGCTTTGAACTCCGGACAGATGAATACGGTGTGATACGGGTGGCGAAGGGGCTCTTTATCACCGCGGACGGGCAGCAGAAGGCACAGGGCGAGGTGCTGGATATGAACACCGCGCTTAAGGAAATCGACATCTGCCTGCAACAGCTTCAGCAACTGGAGATGGCGGCGGAGCAGGCGCAGGCGCTGAAGGCTGACTGTGAAAGCCAGATACAGATGTTTGAAAAGCGCCTGAAGCCGCTGAACGAAACCCTGCTGTTCTCCGCACCCGAAGGGATGGCGCTGACCAGCGGGGAACATATGCAGATAACCGCAACAAAAAATGTCGCCATCAACGCCGGAGGAGATATCAGCGCCGGCGTGATGGGTAACATGACGGCGCTGGCGGGTGAAAAAATGGGGTTGTTTGCCCGGACGGGGCAATTGAGCCTGAAAGCCAGCGAAGGCCCGGTGGAGATGCAGGCGCAGAACGGGAAAATAGAGCTTTTTGCGGAGAAGAAACTGATCCTGACGTCGACAAGTGACATCACGTTTGCCGGGAAGAAACGCATCACGCTGATTGGTGGCGGGAGCTACCTGCGGCTGGAAGCGGGGAAAGTCGAGTACGGCACCACGGGGACGTACCTGCGGCGGACGAAGCGGACGATGGCGGCGGCTCCGGCCACCATGCCGTTACCCATTCCGCTTATCCCCGGCCAGTATCCGCCGCTTAGAGGCTCAATATGTATTGAGTGTCTTCTCAATGCCATCAAAGCCAACGACGCTATTGTTCAGGGAGCGTAGTCAATGGATGCCACAAAAATGATGCAGGCGCTACCTGAATCAACGACCACTCATCTCTTTCTGCTATTGGAAGGCGGCGCGCAAACACCGGATGCTTTTCAAACTTTTTATAATGAACACGCATCGGCTCTGTATTCGCTTTATCTCCATCCACAACTTGCAGAATTCAGAAACTATGGACCCTGGTTGTTCGCTTTAAAAAATAAGGAGGCGGTAGAGCGTTATATTGATTCCATGCCGGGTTTAGCGGCTGTTATCGCTTCTTCACGCTCAGGCGGAGCTTTAGCCGTTCAGCTTTCTGCTGCATGCACAATTATTTCGCCCGATGGATCTGCGTCATTAGTGCGTTTTTATGTCCGGAATGTCATGAGTCTGCTGGCGAGCCGTAACGATCGGGAATGGCACAGTATATTATTTAGAGGGGTTTCTCAGTGGTGGTCACCTGAAGAGAATGGATGGCAGCCTGTAAATATTCCCCCTTCGCGGGTAATAAATGCCAGAGATAGCGCCATACGGATGAATAAAGAAGAATGGCAATACATCGCAGATGACCCGGTTGTCACCAGTGTATTAACCGCCTGGCAAAAGTTGCCCTCCAGTCAGCATTTCTCTCCGTGTGTACAGCGCGATATGGTCAAGAAAGCGCTGAACAAGGCATGCGAAGCGAAGATGAAAATGGGTGCAGAGCAAAAACTGTATGCCTTTTTTTATCTCAATGGTGGCAAGAAAATACTGGAGTCAGGAGCTATGCACTCTGCATTAGAAAATGTTGCGCAGGGAAAAGTCTCGCTGGAGCAAGTATTCAAAAATATTATTCAACGTCAGGGATGAAACCAGAATATGGGATTTTTCCGTGCGTATAAAAAAATAGACGGTGCGGTTAACCGGGGTTATGCCCGCTGGGGAAAATGGCTCTGGGGAGCACTGATACTGCCGGTGGTGATTTATCTTGGCTGGTCGGTGTGGGCGGCGGTCTGGGGACCACCGTCGGGGCCGGTGACGCTGATTATTCACAGTGAACTCGACAGGCCTGTTCTGGGATTTAGCGTGAATGGCATGGCGGGAGGAAATGCGTTTGCACGCGATAAAAGTAATCCTTACGGGACTGGTCCCGGTGCAGCCACCTGTTGCGGCAGCATCAGCGGGGATAAGGCGGAAGTGATCTGGACACTCAGTACCACCAGAGCCCAATACGACGCAGGGCTGCGTAAAGAGACCCGCAAGTTAACACTTCCTTTGCCAGGACGTGAGTGGGGTGAAAACTATCTTCATGTCTATTTCCTGCCCGATGACAAAGTCTATTTATGGTGGAGCACGGGTTTTAACAGTCCGTCTGCTGAGGAGATAGCCGTACAGGCGGCAGAAAAGCAGCGCCAGAACAGGCACTGATTCTGAGGGATTAAAATGGGATTTTTTAAGGCATTCGCCAAAATAGACGGTGCGGTTAACCGGGGTTATGCCCGCTGGGGAAAATGGCTCTGGGGAGCACTGATACTGCCGGTGGTGATTTATCTTGGCTGGTCGGTATGGGCGGCGGTCTGGGGACCACCGTCGGGGCCGGTGACGCTGATTATTCACAGTGAACTCGACAGGCCCATAAGAGGATTTAGCGTAAATGGCGTGGCGGGAGGAAATGCGTTTGCACGCGATAAAAGTAATCCTTACGGGACTGGTCCTGGTAAATCAACCTGCTGCGGCAGCATCCGCGGGGATAAGGCTGAAATTATCTGGACTGTCGATTACACACTTGCGCAATACAAAGCGGGGGTGCGTACAGAAGTCCACAAAAAAATATTACCCATGCCGCAGCGCCAGTGGGGCGAAAATTATCTCCATGTCTATTTCCTGCCCGATGACAAAGTCTATTTATGGTGGAGCACGGGTTTTAACAGTCCGTCCGCTGAGGAGATAGCCGTACAGGTGGCAGAAAAGCAGCGCCAGAACAGGCACTGATTCTGAGGGATTAAAATGGGATTTTTTAAGGCGTTCGCCAAAATAGACGGTGCGGTTAACCGGGGTTATGCCCGCTGGGGAAAATGGCTCTGGGGAGCACTGATACTGCCGGTGGTGATTTATCTTGGCTGGTCGGTGTGGGCGGCGGTCTGGGGACCGCCGTCGGGGCCGGTGACGCTGATTATTCACAATGAACTCGACAGACCTGTTTTAGGGTTTAGCGTGAATGGTGTTGCAGGTGCGAACGCATTTGCTCATGGCGGGGGCGGCGCCACCTGCTGCGGCAGTATCAGCGGGGATAAGGCGGAAGTGATCTGGACACTGGATATAACTCACGAGCAATACCTTAAGGGTATGAGATTAGAATCACGCCGCACGGTAATGCCTATGCCCGTCCGCCAGTGGGGTGAAAACTATCTTCATGTCTATTTTCTGCCTGAAGATAATGTCCGGTTATGGTGGAGTACCGGATTTAATCATCCTGATTCTCACGATATCAAAGACCAGGCCTCAGAATTAAAAAAAGGAAACTAACATATGGATATTGAAAGCCTTATTGCCGCGGCAAACCGGGCCCAGCAGGCGGAAGATGCTGGTTTAGGGAACTGTTCACGGGTATGGCATGTGGGGTTCTTTTTTGATGGAATTCATCGAAATATCGAACAGGATGCACCGGAGAATCGTCTCAGCAATATTGCGCGTTTGTATAGAGCATTTCCAAGCATACAACAGAACACCCCTCGAGAAACGTATGATGCATTTTACATTTCAGGCCTGGGCACTCCTTTTAATGAAACTCTCGTTGAAAAACTTCACACCGTCATGGATAGCGGTCTGGACAGCATAAAGGATAATTTAAAAGAGCAGCCCGGCGAAATGGCCAAAGACGCGGGCATGGATTCTATAAAAGGCAACAACTGGTACGAGGTTTTAAAAAACCAGGGAAAGAAACTTCTTAACCCTACGGAATGGAAAAAACTGGCTTCCGATACGACAAAAAAGGCTGCCAAAAAAAGTGTTATCGAAGCAACCCCCTGGCTTCGTGATAACCCTGTGATAGCAGATATGCTGGTAACGGGTGCTGATACCCGTATTGCATCGACAAAAATATCGTTTGAAGAAGGATACAAAGAAGCTGTTAAAAAAAGTCCGGTTCCCATCAGGCTTATCTCTGTCTCTCTGTTCGGCTTCGATCTCGGCGCTACCCTGGCACGTAAATTTCTCGACAGTCTGCTGAAAGATATTTGTCAGAAAGAGGGGGATAAATATACCTACCAGGGCATACCTGTCGATATCGTCTTTACCGGCCTGTTTGACTGCTCACGGCGTACGTCAGCCAGCAACAACAACGGCGTAGATTACTTTATCTCTGCGTTTGGCGGGCCATTAAAAGGAATCAGCGTATTTCTGGGAGACAAATCCATCGACCAGGACACCCCCTTGCCTAAGGCGGTAAAGAAAAGCCTGCATCTCGTCGCCGCCCATGAAACCCGCGTCTGGCGCAGCCTGTACCGCACCGGCAATAACCCGGCGCACAAGGAAGAACTCTATCCCGGATGCGCGGAGGATATTGGCGGTGGCCTGAAACCGGACGAACAGAAACCCAGTGCGGAACTCTGCCGCGTGGCGCTGCACAGAATGTACCGCGAGGCGACCATGGCGGGTGTGCCTTTCCCTGATTTTCAGACGTTGAATGAAAGCAACCCCGTGGTTGCTGAATATTTCATCATCCAGGACAACGTCAAAAACCAGTCCGTACTGCAGTGGGCAGAAGCTTACCAGAGCGCATTGCCCTTTACTTTATTAAGTACCGCAAGCCAAAATCGTCATCTGGACAGCTATATCGACTGGCTGGGTCGTCAGTACTATCAGTACCGAACAGAATGCATGAAATACGAAAAGCAGCGCGGCGATACGCTGGCCTCTGCTGGCGCATCGGCAGGGTTTGCAGGCATTACGCAGGAGGCGAAAGAGACCGCCGGGCAGTACGCCAGTGAACTGTCTGTGTTACAGCAAAACTGGGGCTGGCTTGATGATGTGAAGGATACTGCCATAAGAATGCGAAACAGTATGGAACAGAATCCCATGGACAGGCGCAGGGATATCGTACCGAACGTGTATGGACCCGCGCTGTGGCGTGCGAAGCGATTTCTGGATTATTTTCATGCGGCGCACCTCGGTAAGCCCCAGCCATTTCCCATAGATGCAGCACCGCCAGAAATGTACGCGTGGTTTGTACACGACCTGCAAACCGTTGAAAAAGGCGCGGGTATTTCGCAGGACTTTTTTGTGATCCGCTCAATGGAGATGCCTGAGGCCTGATGAGGACTGATCGCGACAGAATTTGAGATTCCTCCGCTACTCCAGCCAATAGCCAGTCATTACCTTAAGGCCAGTTCACCTGTGAGTCTGGCCTTATGAAACGTTACTCTTCCGCCCTGCTATTGGGTCTGCTGACTTTAACCAGCCAACTGGCGCAGGCCGATGTGATTGATGACACCATTGGCAATATTCAGCAGGCGATCAACGACGCCTATAACCCCGGCAGCAGCCGTAATGACGATGATGACGATCGTTACGATCGCAGCCGTCAAACCGACAGTCGACAGTACGACGATCGCCGCCGACAGCTCGAGGACAGGCGCCGCCGTTTAGACGAACGCCAGCGCCAGCTGGATGACGACCGACGTCGATTAGAAGAGGACGAACGCAGGCTGGAAGAAGATTACGAACGGTGGTAAGGGCAGTCTGTTGCCCTCTCCCGCGGAGGAGGGAAAACGCTTAGTCCAGCACCAGTACCATCCCGTCATACCCCGCTTCGATGCCGTCCGGCAGCGGGTTATCCATCATCCACACGTCAAACTGATGGCTGATATGCGTCAGGATCACCCGTGGGCAGCCAATCACCTCATTCAGCGCAATCACGGTGTTTAAATCGCAATGGTTGCGCGGCGCGTCTGGTCGCGGTTCATGGCTACAGTCGATCACTATCGCCTGCGGGCGGTTGTTGAGCAAAAATTTCAGCGTCTTATCCGGCAGCCCGGCGGTATCCGAAAGCCACGCCACCCGGCTGTGGGCAGACTCCAACAGATAGCCAAAGGTCAGCTTTGAGTGATTCAGCGGCAGCGGCGTCACCTGCAATCCCTGCAAATCAAACACCACAAACGGCTCGACGGTATGGTTGAAGTCGAGAATGCCGGGATGCTTAAACAGATCGTCGCAGCCCTGTTCGTCAGGCGGCCCGTACACCGGGATCGTCGCGCCCACGCCCCAGCGCAGCGGAAACAGCCCCTGCACGTGATCCATATGATAATGGGTGAGTAAAAATTGCTCAAAAGATCCGGCAGGCCAGCGATCCGCAAGATCGTGCAAGCCCGCGTCCAGCAATGTTACCGCATGATTAAATTTAATCACGCCGCTACACGGGCGACGACGATACGCTTCATGCTGGCGCGCCCGGCGGCAGGCCGCGCAGTCGCAGCCATACGCTGGAACGCCTTGTGCGCCGCCGGTTCCGGTTAAGGTGAGGGTCAGGCTCATCGGTTGCCTCACAGCGCTTTGGTGAAGCGAAAATGGCTCTGGGTGTAACCTTCGCGCAGGTAAAAGCGGTGGGCGTCAAGACGCTTCACGTTGGTGGAAAGCTCGGTCATCTCCGCCCCCGCGCGTCTGGCTTCGTCCTCTGCCCAGGCCAGCAGTTGGCTGCCGATTTTCAGGCCGCGCGCCTGGGGCATTACCACCAGTTCCTGAATCTCGCCGATCCAGTTGGCGTGATGGAGATGAAATTGCATATGCAGACCAATCATGCCCACCACCTCGCCGTCGAGCAACGCAAGCTGATAGCGCAGATTGCTATCCCGCAGGTTCGCCGCAAAGCCGGCGCTGAACGCCTGATGATCGAACTCGGCTTGCTTTAGTTCGCAAATGAGGGCATAGACGGCGTGGGTGTCGTCCGCCGTGGCGCGACGCAGTTCACAGGCAGGCATGGCTTTTCTCCTTTCGTCCGATCAGCATTAACAGCGTATCGACTGACTGTAGCAGACTGCCGTCATTGTTCAGCGTATGGCAGTCAAACGGCGCGTAGCGGGCGGCGCGTTCGAGACGGGCGGCAATCTCCGCTTCGCTTTCGCGTCCGCGCGCCTGTAACCGCTGGCGCAGAATGGCGGGGGAGACCTGCAAACAGACCGGCATCAGCGCTGTGCCGTAACGCGCCTGCGCCTGGGGAAGATGGGCGCGGGAGCCATTAACCACCACGTCGAATCCGCCGTTCAGCCACAGGTCGATCTCCACCCCGACGCCGTAGTATAAACCATTGGCGTGCCAGCTCAGCGCCAGCAGGTTATGTCCCGCACGGGTGAAAAATTCCTGTTCGCTCAGGGCGATATGGTTTTCATTTCCGGCGTTGGCCGCGCGGGTAATGTAGCGGTGCGCGACCAGGAGCTGCGCATGTTCCTGCTGGCGCAGCGCCGCCAGCAAACTGTCTTTACCGGAGCCGGACGGCCCCATCAGCCAGATCAGTTTTCCCATAGTCAGAACACCCTTTTTCCTTGACGCCAGACGTGATCGATATGCACGTGGTCGCCTTTGCGGTGCGCCAGTACCAGGTCGGCGCGTTTGCCCTCGGCGATAACGCCGCGATCGTTCAGATTCAGCGCCCGCGCCGGGTTGCGGGTCACCAGACGAATGGCCTGCGGCAGGGTAAAGCGGTTGGCATCGTCATCGGCGACGCGAAAGGCGGCGTCGAGCAGGCTGGCGGGGTAATAATCGGACGAAAGAATATCCAGCAGCCCCAGCTCGGCAAGCGCATGCGCGGCGACGTTACCGGAGTGTGAACCGCCGCGCACGATGTTCGGCGCGCCCATCAGCACATTCATGCCATGCTCGCGCGACGCTTGCGCCGCGGCGAAGGTGGTGGGAAATTCGGCGATCACGCTGCCAAGCTGATGTGACTCGCGCACGTGGTCGGGCGTAGCGTCGTCATGACTTGCCAGCGCGATGTTGCGCTCGCGGCAAAGCCGGGCGATAGCGCTGCGGTTAGGTTGCGACCAGCGGGCGGCGAGCGCCAACTGTTCTTCTTCATAGCGGGCCATCTGCTCGTCGGTGAGGGAATATTTGCCCTGATAATATTCGCGATACTTCTCGCGGTTGGCGAACTGGCGCTGGCCCGGCGAGTGATCCATCAGGGAAACCAGCGTGACCGGCTCGCGGCCGACCAGCTTTTCAAACAACGGCAGGGTGGTGTGATGCGGCAGCTCGCAGCGCAGATGCAGGCGATGCTCGGCGCGGTTGACGCCGCGCTTTTGCGTCTCTTCCACCGCGTTAATCATCTTTTCCAGATTTTCCAGCCTGTCGCCGCCGTCACGCATGTCGCCAATCGCCACCGCGTCCAGAACGGTGGTGATACCGCTGGCGACCATCAGCGCGTCGTGGCTGCTCATCGCTGAATGGGCGGGCCAGTCCACCTTTGGGCGCGGGGTGAAAAATTTATCCAGATTATCAGTATGCAGTTCAATCAGTCCCGGCAGCAGCCAGCCGCCTTCGCCGTCCAGCGCCTCCGGCAGACGGCTCTGGGTTTCGGCAAAAGCGTGGATCATCCCGTTGTGCATTTCCAGCGATCCCTGCACTACCTCGTCTTCCAGCACCAGCTTTACATTGTTGATAATCATGGTGTTGTTCCCATAAGATGCAAACGATCCGCCACCCGGTCGCGCACGGATTCATCGTGAAAAATGCCGACAATCGCCGCGCCGCGCGCTTTCGCTTCGGTAATCAATGCCACCACGGCGGCGCTGTTTTTGGCATCCAGCGAGGCGGTGGGCTCGTCGAGGAGCAGGATGGGATAATCGACAATAAAGCCGCGGGCGATGTTGACCCGCTGCTGCTCGCCGCCGGAAAAGGTCGAGGGGGCGAGATGCCACAGGCGCTCGGGTACGTTGAGGCGGGTCAGAAGACTCGCGGCTTTGGCGGCGCATGCTTCTCGCGGCGCGCCGAGGTCCAGCAGCGGCTGCATTACCACGTCCAGCGCGCACACGCGGGGGATCACCCGCAGAAACTGGCTGACCCAGCCGATGGTAGAACGACGTACTTCCAGTACCTTGCGCGCTGGCGCCTGCACCAGATCCACCCACTCGTCGCCGTGACGAATCCGGATCTGCCCTTCGTCGGGCAGATAGTTAGCGTACAGCGAGCGCAGCAGCGTCGATTTTCCGCTGCCGGAGTGACCGTGCAGCACCACGCATTCGCCGCGCGCTACCGTCAGCGAGGCGTTTTGCAGTACCGGCAGACGCACGCCGTTTTGCTGGTGGAGAACAAAGGTTTTACTGACGTTTTCAACGCGAATCATGTTGGCCTCTTAATTCTGTAATACCGACGACACCAGCAACTGCGTGTATGGATGATGCGGATCGTCGAGCACGCGGTCGGTTAATCCACTTTCCACCACCTGGCCCTGCTTCATCACCAGCAGACGGTCCGCCAGCAGGCGCGCAACGCCCAAATCGTGGGTGACAATCACCACCGCCAGATCCAGCTCCACCACCAGCCCGCGCAGCAGGTCCAGCAGTTTGGCCTGCACCGAAACGTCCAGCCCGCCGGTCGGTTCATCCATAAACACCAGCTTTGGATGGGTGACCAGATTGCGGGCGATTTGCAAACGCTGCTGCATTCCGCCGGAGAAGGTGGTCGGCAGGTCATCAATGCGCGAGGCCGGAATTTCCACTTCCTCGAGCCATTTTTGCGCGGTAGCGCGGATTTCGCCGTAGTGGCGCGCGCCGGTCGCCATCAGCCGTTCGCCGATGTTGCCTCCCGCTGAGACCTGGCGTCGCAAGCCGTCCAGCGGATGCTGATGCACCACGCCCCATTCGGTGCGCAGCAGGCGGCGACGGTCGGCCTCGCTCATCGCATACAGCGAACGGTTCTGATACTGGATCTCGCCGGACTGCGGCGTCAGGCGCGAAGAGATTGACTTCAGCAGGGTGGTTTTACCGGAACCGGACTCCCCGACAATGCCCAGCACTTCGCCCGGCCACAGGTCAAACGAGACATCGCTGAAGCCTTTGCCCGGCGCGTAAAGGTGGGTCAGGTGATTCACTGAAAGCAGCGGCTGCGTCATTGGCGTTGGGCCTCACTCTGTTGGCTGCAGTAGTCGGTGTCGGAGCAGACAAACATCCGTTTGCCGCTGTCGTCGAGCACCACTTCGTCGAGATAGCTATGGGTTGACCCGCAAATGGCGCACGGCTCATTCCAGGTCTGGACGCTGAACGGATGATCGTCGAAATCGAGACTCTCCACGCGGGTGTACGGCGGTACGGCGTAGATGCGCTTTTCGCGCCCGGCGCCAAACAGTTGCAGAGCGGGCATCCTGTCCATTTTCGGGTTATCGAATTTGGGGATCGGCGACGGGTCCATCACGTAGCGCCCGTTCACCTTCACCGGATAGGCGTAGGTGGTGGCGATGTGGCCGAAGCGGGCGATATCTTCGTACAGTTTCACCTGCATTACGCCGTACTCTTCCAGCGCATGCATGGTGCGGGTTTCGGTTTCGCGCGGTTCGATAAAGCGCAGCGGCTCTGGGATCGGCACCTGGAAGATCAGGATCTGATCTTCGGTCAGCGGCGTTTCCGGGATCCGATGGCGGGTCTGGATCAGCGTCGCGTCTTCCGTACGTTCGGTGGTGTTTACGCCGGTGACGCGCTTAAAAAAGTTGCGGATCGACACCGCGTTGGTGGTGTCGTCGGCGCCCTGGTCGATCACTTTCAGCACGTCCGGTTCGCCGATCACGCTGGCGGTGATCTGAATGCCGCCGGTGCCCCAGCCGTAGGGCATCGGCATTTCGCGGCCGCCGAACGGCACCTGATAGCCAGGGATCGCCACCGCCTTCAGGATAGCGCGGCGGATCATGCGTTTGGTCTGTTCATCAAGGTACGCAAAGTTGTAGCCGGAGAGGTTAGTCGTCACGGTCGGCCTCCTGTTGCAGGCGTTTAAGCAGTTCCAGCTCGGCCTGGAAATCGACGTAATGAGGGAGCTTGAGGTGCGAAACAAAACCCGCCGCCTCGACGTTATCCGCATGCGCCAGCACGAACTCCTCGTCCTGCGCCGGTCCTGTGACCGTTTCATCGTAGTCTGGTGCCTGTAGCGCGCGATCCACCAGCGCCATCGCCATGGCTTTGCGTTCGCTCATGCCGAACACCAGCCCGTAGCCGCGGGTGAAGTGAGGCGCATCATTGTCCGGGGCGACGAAGCCGTTGACCATCTCGCATTCGGTCACCAGCAGTTCGCCAACGTTTACCGCGAATCCCAGCTCTTCCGGCACCGTTTCCAGCTCAACGTAGCCGCTGCGGATCTCCGCCGCGAACGGGTGGTTGCGGCCATAACCGCGCTGGGTGGAATAGGCCAGCGCCAGCAGGTAGCCTTCGTCGCCGCGCATGAGCTGTTGCAGGCGTGAGGCGCGCGAGCAGGGGTAGACCGGCGGTGTGCGGGTGATATCGTCCGGCTGTGCGCCGGTATCCTCTTCGCGCTTTGCCAGCCCCTGCTTCGCCAGCAGGGAAAAGACGTGCGGCGCGGGTTCCGTTGGGTGATCGGCGGTGCGCAGAGGCGGCGTTTCGCCGTTCGCCAGCAGGGTGAAATCGAGCAGGCGATGGGTGTAGTCGTAAGTCGGGCCTAAAAGCTGCCCGCCGGGAATGTCTTTATAGACGGCGGAAATACGCCGCTCCAGGCGCATCTCCGCGCTGTTCAGCGGTTCGCTCACCGCCAGCTTCGCCAGCGTGGTGCGGTAGGCGCGCAGCAGGAAGATGGCTTCGACGTTATCTCCGCTGGCCTGTTTCAGCGCCAGCGCCGCCAGTTCGCGGTCGGCGATACCGCCTTCGGTCATCACCCGGTCAACCGCCAGGTTCATCTGCTGTTCAATCTGCGCCACGCTCAGTTCGCCGATGGCGGCATCGCCCCGACGGCGGTTCTCCTGGAGCGCATGGGCGTTGGCTATCGCCTTCTCGCCCCCTTTAACGGCGACGTACATCAGCACACCTCCACGTGGGTAGTGCGAGGGATGGCCAGCAGGCGCTCGCCGCAGGTAAGTATCAGATCGACGCCCAGCGGGAAGGGATGCGGGCGTTCGGTCAGTTCGTGGATCAGACAGTCCGGTAACTGCGGCGCGATCATCCGTTCTTCGGCGATCCCCGCCCCGGTCAGGCGCAGCATCCGCCCGCCGCTGAGGCTGGTGACCTGGACGATCAGCGTGGCGCTGGTTTCCGGCGCCACGGCGGAACCCGCAGAAAGGGCGTTAAGCTGCTCGCGGCTGATGCGCTCGTCGGTGACGGCAAACGCTGCCAGCTGCGGCTGCTCGACCAATGGCGCCTGAGTATGAAAACGCAGGTTCTGGCTGGCGATGTCGTTGTTCACCGCAGGTGACAGCCATACCGGCGTGTCGCCATCGACCAGGGTCAGCAGGACGCTGGTGGTGGCAAGGTTCAACGGTTGCCAGCCGTGCTTAAGCTGATGCAGGGCGACAATCACGCCCGGTTCGCTCATTGCTTTCAGCAGGCGGCGAAAGCTCTGTTGCGCGTCCTGAACGGGCAGGGTAAAGGCGGTTTGTAGTTCCGTGGATCGTGTCATTCGTTATCTCCGCGTACCAGCGTAAAGAAGTCGACCCGGCTGGCGTTCACTTCAGCGCGGCGGGCAGCGATTTGCGCCTCGCGTTCGGCCTCCAGCGGGGCGATTAAGGTTTCCATGAGCGTCTGAAAATGGGCCTGCTCCTGTAACAGCGCGTCGACGACGGCGCACCGTTCGGCGTGCTGTTTATTGCGTCCCAGCAGGTAGCTGTAGCCGAGCGTGCCGCTGTTCAGGCGCACCACCGCGCGGGTGAGCGTGGTATCGCCGGCAAAGAAACGGTTGCCGGTGCCGCCCATGCGCGCCTGGATCTGCATCAGACCGGTTTCCGGCGCGCGGATAAGCGTGTATTCCGGCGCCAGCTTCAGCGCCTGCATCAGTGCGTTCAGCGTTTCGGCGTTGCTCCAGGACAACGCGCGCATCCAGCGCTGGCGGGTGGCGGTATCGATGTGCATTCAGTGCTCCATAGTGAATTCGATCATGTCGGCGCGGGTCAGGCTGACGGAGTACTCCGCTGCCTGCTCCTCACCTTCACGATGGTTCAGGGTGCGCACGCAGAGCAGCGGCGCCATGTTCGGGATTTCCAGTACCTTGCTCTCTTTCGCCTGCGCGCGGCGGGCGCTGATGCGCGTCTGGGTACGCATCAGCGTCAGCCCGGACTGTTCGCGCAGATAGTCATGCAGCGAGCCGCTATGGAAGCCCTGCAACAGCGGCCAGAGGCTGAGGTCGGAAAAGTAGTGATCGATCAGGCACAGGGCGATACCGTTGACCCGGCGTAGCGTTCGCAGGTGAATGACGTTGTCGCCTTCCTGCACGCTGAGGGCATCAGCAACGTGGCGGGAAGCCGGTCGCAGTACCGCCAGCAGCTTTTCGCTGGTGGGATGGCTGCCCTGATCCAACAGATTCTGGCTAAAGCGCGCCTGGGCGTTCAGCGGGTAGTCGAACGGGCGCATCAGCACCAGCACGCCGATACCCTGACGACGCTGCACCCAGCCGCGTTCAACTAACTGATCGATGGCCCGGCGCAGGGTATGGCGGTTCACCTCATAACGGGCGGCAAGCTGATGCTCCGCCGGAAGATAGTCGCCGCAGCGGTAATGTTGACGAAGCTCCTGCTCAAGTCTCGCGGCAATCTCCTGATAACGCGTCGGGTAACTGGTCGGATGTGTAGACAAGTGCATAGCCATCAATGCCTCGCGAATCAGATAAAGTGCTTACGTAAACGCTGGGAGAGGAAATCCAGCAGGCTGACGGTGATGATGATGAGCACCATCAACGCGCAGGTTTGCTGGAACTGGAAACCGCGTATCGCCTCCCACAAGGTGACGCCGATGCCGCCTGCGCCCACCATGCCGACCACCGTGGCGGAGCGGACGTTGGACTCAAAGCGGTACAGCGAATAGGAGATGAGCAGCGGCATGACCTGCGGCAGTACGCCGTAGAGAATTTCTTCGAGCTTATTGGCGCCGGTGGCGCGGATACCTTCTACCGGGCCGGGTTCGATAGCTTCGACCGCTTCGGAAAGCAGTTTCGACAGCACGCCGGTGGTGTGGATAAACAGCGCCATCACGCCCGCAAACGGACCGAGACCGACGGCGACCACGAACAGCATCGCAAACACCATTTCGTTGATGGCGCGGCAGGCGTCCATCAGACGGCGCATGGGCTGGTAAATCCACCACGGTACGAGGTTGTCGGCGCACATCAGACCAAAAGGAATGGACAGGATGACCGCCAGCGCGGTGCCCCAGACGGCGATTTGCAGGGTGACGGCCATTTCGCCGAGGTAGTCCCGCCACTGGCTGAAGTCCGGCGGGAAGAAGTCGGCGGCGAACGTCGCCATGTTGCCGGAATCCTGAATCAGCGTCAGCGGGGCCATTTCGGCGCCTTTCCACGACACGACCAGTACAGCCAGCAGGATGGCCCAGCTCAAGAGCGAGAACCAGCTTCGCTTCGGCGGGGGGACGGTAATGGTTTGCATAGTTGCTCCATAAGTGACGACGATTTGACGCGGGTATAGGCCGGATAAGCACAGCGTCATCCGGCCTATAGCCAGGGGTTATTGCACCGCTTTGTTCACGCTGGTCATGGCGCCGAGCGCGGCAGTCAGACGGTCGAGATCGTCCAGTTGCCCTTTAATCGCCGAGGTTTTGCTAGCTTTCTCTTCGTCGCTCAGTCCTTTGTTGTCCTTCACGCCCTGCATCTCTTTAAACAAGGCGAGCTGGCGAATCGGCACCAGTTGCAGGTCGCTGGAGGCACGGAACGGCGCCCAGCCCAGACGTTCCAGCACGCTTTTTTCTTCCGGCGTTTTGCCGTAATTCATAAAGAAGTCGTACACCTTGTCCTTGGTGGTTTCAGAAAGATTTTTCCGCCAGACGATGGGATCACCCGGGATCAGCTGCGACTTCCAGATCACCTTCAGCTCTTTGAGCTTGTCCGGCGCGGAGGTTTTCAGCTTGTCGAGGTTTTCGGTGTTGTTGGTGGCGACGTCGACCTGCTTGTTCGCTACCGCCAGTGCGTTGGTTTCATGACCGGCGTTAACGGTGCGTTTGAAGTCGCTGGCGGAGATATTGTTTTTTGCGAAGACGTAATACCCGGGAACCAGATAGCCAGAGGTGGAGTTAGGATCGCCGTTGCCGAAAGTGAGATCTTTGCGCTGGGCGATCAGATCGTCGAGAGTGTTGATCGGACTGTCCTTGTTGACGATCAGTACGCTCCAGTAGCCGGGCGATCCGTCAGCGGCGACAGTCTGGGCGAAGACCTGGCCGTTGGCGCGATCTACCGCTTCCATCGCGGAAAGATTGCCGTACCAGGCGAGATCCACTTTGTTAAAGCGCATCCCCTGGATGATCCCGGCGTAGTCCGGGGCGAAGAAGGCATTGACCTTGACCCCCAGTTTCTTTTCCATATCCTTCAGGAACGGGTCCCACTGCGGTTTCAGGTTTTGCTGTGACTCGGTCGAAATAATGCCAAAGTTCAGCGCTTTTTCCTGTTCTTCGGCATGTGCCGGGGTGAGCAGGGTGCTGACGCTGAACATGCTGGTAAACGCCAACGCGGCAACCGTTTTGTAATTCATAATATCCTCGCATTGTTCCAGGCTATTTCACTTGCCTGGTCTTTTTGAATTAAGCAGCCTGCGCGTTCTGTTCGACGCGGTTCATGCTGCGGTACAGATGGTCAAAGCGATCGTTATCGAAGTGTTGGCTGCTGCCGTCGTAGAACACATGCCCCTGACGCAGCGCCACAATGCGTTCGCAATAGCGCAGGGCGTAATCCACCTGATGCAGCGTGACGACGACGGTGATGCCGTCGGTCTGGTTGATGTCGCGCAGGGTATCCATCACGATGCGCGCGGATTCCGGGTCCAGCGAGGCAATCGGCTCGTCGGCCAGAATCACTTTCGCCCGCTGCATCAGGGCGCGGGCGATGGCCACGCGCTGCTGCTGGCCGCCGGAAAGGGTAGAAACGCGCTGGTGCGCGAAGTGCGCCATGCCGACGCGGGTCAGCGCCTGTAACGCGCGCTGCTTCTGTTCCTGGGTGAACCAGCTAAAGCAGGTGCGCCAGAACGGCGTGCTGCCGAGCGCGCCAATCAGGACGTTCTCAAGTACTGTCAGGCGATTGACCAGGTTGAACTGCTGGAAGATATAGCCGGTATGGGCGCGGCTTTTGCGGATATCGCGCGCCAGACGGCCTTCGCGCTGGACGGTGCGACCAAGCAGCTCGACGTGGCTGCCCGGCGCTTTGTCACCGGTGATCAGCCCGCTTAAGTGACGTAAAAGGGTGGATTTGCCGGAACCCGACGGCCCAAGCAGAGCCACCATCTCACCGGAAACGATGTTCAGATCGACGGCGTGCAGCGCCTGCTGCTGATTGAACGTTTTGGAGAGTTTTTCGACGCGAATAATCGTTTGCATGATGCGGCCTCTCTGAAAAAAGTGGCCCCATCGTGGCGGATTAATGTGACGTTTGGGTTAAGTTGTGATGACCTGATGATGAAGAATTAAGTGGAATCAGATGACAGGGCGGGAGGCAGGGCCTCCCGCGAGGTTAACCGTTTGCCTGCTGCTTAACGACGTTGATCATCCACGGGACGCCGTAACGATCGCTGACCTTGCCAAAGCCGTGCGCCCAAAAGGTTTCCTGCCAGTCCATTTCAATTTTTCCTTCGGCAGCGAGGCGGTCGAACCAGCGTTTTCCTTCGTCGACATCCTGCGTGTCAAGAACCAGCGTAAAGCCGGAATAGTGCGCCGTGCCTGACGGTAGGGCGTCACTCATCATAATGTCGCTCCCCGCAATGCGCACATTGGCATGGGCGATGGCGGTATCGGGGAAGGTCATTGCGGAAGGGCAGCCGTCCTGACTGTCCTGCGCCGACGGGGGCATTTCGCCGAAGCTGATTTTATAGAGCAGTTCTGCGCCGAGCGTTTGCTGATAAAACGCAATGGCGTCGGCACAGTTGCCAGCAAAAGAGAGATAGGGACTTAACGACATGATCTGGACCTCTGATAAGGGAAGCCCATTAAGTGTAGTTACCCCCGGCCCGGTAAGCGAAGCGCCACCGGGCAATATCAGGCAGGCAGGATAACAATCAGTTCTTTTTCACAAACTCCGATTTCAGCTTCATCGGGCCGAAACCGTCGATTTTGCAGTCAATGTTGTGATCGCCTTCCACCAGACGGATGTTTTTCACTTTGGTGCCGATCTTCAGCATCGAAGAACTGCCTTTCACCTTCAGATCTTTAATCACGGTCACGCTGTCGCCGTCGGCCAGCAGGTTGCCGTTAGCGTCTTTCACAATCAGCTCATCGCTGTCCTGCGCCGGTTCGGCATCGTTCCATTCGTGGGCGCATTCCGGGCAGATATACATGCCGTTGTCTTCGTAGGTGTATTCGGAGTTGCATTGTGGGCAGTTAGGTAATGACATGGTGAGTTCCTCAAAAGTCAGCAGGGGCAAACGCGCCCCAAAAGCATGGCAGATTGCCGAAAAAGGCGGCAATTATACACAAAATCCCCAACGTTGTCGGGACTACTCGCGTTTTAAGAAAGGGGGCTGGAAGAAAGCGAGGTGAAAGGCGCGAAGAAAAGCGGACGCAGTCGTTAGACGTCGCGCCCTCCCGCACAGAGCGGGAGGGCGACTGAAGGTTAGTGATTCATGGATTCAGCGGTTTTTTCTTCCGCATTGACCGGAGGCTGAACGTTGCCGAAGCGTTTGGCGTACAGCGCAGTGATGATCGGCACAAGGATGGCGGTGACAATCACGCTGGCGGCAACCAGCGCCGTCGCGGAAGCCGCGACGGGCTCAAACGCCGGGTTGATCTGGGCGATAATGACCGGGTTCGCCACCGCAGCGCCCGCCGCAGAAGACGCCGCTACGCCCGCTGTACCGTTACCGCCGCCGATCACGCGGTCGGCAATAATCAACGGAATACCGGTGATAATGATGACTGCCACGCCCAGCATGATGCCCAGCAGACCTGTATCAACAATCACGCTCAGGTTAATGGTGTTACCCAGCGCAAAGCCGAAGAACGGAATCAGTACTGGCGTCGCCTTGCTGAAGAACGCACGCAGATCGTGGTCGAGGTTGCCGAGGGCAAAGCCGATCAGGAACGGTAATACGGCGCCGATAAAGTGATGCGGCTCGAAAGAAGCGAGGCCAGCGGAACCAAGAATGACCATGGTCATCAACGGACCGGACTCCAGGGACATCAGCACGAACGCGCCGGACTCTTCTTTGGTGCCGTACTGGTTCATCAGGCTGGCGTACAGGCCGCCGTTGGTCATGTCCATTGCGGAAACAATCGCCAGTACAGACAGACCCGCGAAGAAACCGGTTTGAATGCCGGTGTCCGGAATAAACGAGGCGGCGATCATCGCCACCACCCACGCAACGGCAATTTTCGTGATCACCAGCGTACCGGATTTACGTAATACCGTACCGGTTGCGCGCAGATCGATAGAAGCGCCAATACAAAAGAACCATACCGCCAGAATGGGCACCGTGCCGCTTATCATTCCTTTAGTAAATGAACCGAAATACGCGCCCGTGTCTGGCGCCAGGGTATTTAAAACGGCGCCGAGCAGTAATGGAATCAACATCATCCCACCAGGGATGCGTTCTATGGTGGCTTTAATTTTCATAAACGTCCTCACTTCTTACCCGCGAAACAAACGGACAAGGTGGCAAAAGGTATTGAATTCAGTTTGTTATATCGAAGCGAAGCGCAGAAAATACTGCGTTCCCTTTACGTTGTACGTAGCGATTGCGCCTGCTGGCGGCCTCTTTCGCTCCCCGGTGGTGTTGCCTCGTCTCTTATCTTGCATTCATTGGAATATTGATTCAATGAAAACGAAACAGTGTTTTAGTTATCTTTGTCACATAATTAATGTAAACATTCGGCGGCTTTTGGATTATTTAAAATAAACGTAAACAAGGTGTAAAAAAGCCAGGGGAATTTGCATAGCAGATTAATAGTGTCGCCGGGAAATGTTTGGTCGTGACGATGAATGTCATCGCAACGAAAGCAAAAAAGAATCGCAACGTTGCCACGTCAAAAAAGAGAGTGAGGATCACCTTATTTACGTTCTTTGACGAAACACAAACATATATGTGAAGTTGATCACAAATTTAAACACTGGTAGGGTAAAGAGGTCATTAACCGCCCACTTCAGGCGTCAACAGGTTCGGTTGTACAGTCCTTAACCGGTCAGTGTAAGTAAACCTGCTACGCTTGGTAAAGGAATTGCGCCTGCGTAATTCCAACGCTCGACGGTGACGTTCGCGCAGCTTGCGCCAATGAAGCGGTATGCAGCGAGACAGGGCTTAGTCTATGAGGACAGCTATGCTGAAAAGGAAAAAAGTAAAACCGATAACGCTTCGCGACGTAACCATTATTGATGACGGTAAACTGCGTAAAGCGATCACCGCGGCCTCGCTCGGCAACGCGATGGAATGGTTTGATTTTGGTGTTTATGGCTTCGTTGCCTACGCGTTAGGTAAAGTATTCTTCCCGGGGGCTGACCCCAGCGTGCAAATGATTGCCGCGCTCGCGACTTTCTCTGTTCCCTTCCTGATTCGTCCACTTGGCGGTTTGTTCTTCGGTATGCTCGGCGATAAATATGGGCGTCAGAAGATCCTGGCTATCACCATCGTCATTATGTCGATCAGTACGTTCTGTATCGGCCTGATACCGTCCTACGCTTCTATTGGTATCTGGGCGCCTATCCTGCTGCTGCTGTGCAAGATGGCGCAGGGCTTCTCGGTCGGCGGCGAATACACCGGCGCGTCGATCTTTGTCGCGGAATATTCCCCGGACCGTAAACGCGGCTTTATGGGCAGTTGGCTGGACTTTGGCTCGATTGCCGGATTCGTGCTGGGCGCAGGTGTCGTGGTGCTGATCTCCACGGTGGTGGGGGAAGCAAACTTCCTTGATTGGGGCTGGCGTATTCCGTTCTTTATCGCGCTGCCGCTGGGGATTATCGGGCTTTACCTGCGCCATGCGCTGGAAGAGACTCCGGCGTTTCAGCAGCACGTCGAAAAACTGGAGCAGGGTGACCGCGAAGGCTTGCAGGAGGGTCCAAAAGTTTCGTTTAAAGAGATTGCGACCAAACACTGGCGCAGCCTGCTGGCGTGTATCGGTCTGGTGATTGCCACCAACGTAACCTATTACATGCTGCTGACCTATATGCCGAGTTACCTGTCGCATAACCTGCACTATTCGGAAGATCACGGCGTGCTGATCATTATCGCCATTATGATCGGGATGCTGTTTGTGCAGCCGGTGATGGGGCTGCTGAGTGACCGTTTTGGTCGCCGCCCGTTTGTGATTCTGGGCAGTATCGCGCTGTTTGCGCTGGCGATTCCGGCATTTATCCTGATTAACAGTAACGTGATCGGGCTGATTTTTGCGGGTCTGCTGATGCTGGCGGTGATCCTGAACTGCTTTACCGGCGTGATGGCCTCCTCGCTCCCGGCGATGTTCCCGACGCACATTCGCTACAGCGCGCTGGCGGCGGCATTTAATATCTCGGTGCTGATTGCCGGTCTGACGCCAACGCTGGCCGCCTGGCTGGTGGAAAGCTCCCGGGACCTGATGATGCCGGCCTATTACCTGATGGTGATTGCGGTGATTGGTTTCATTACCGGTATGACCATGAAAGAGACCGCCAACCGTCCGCTGAAAGGGGCGACGCCTGCCGCGTCTGACATTCAGGAAGCGAAAGAAATCCTCGGCGAGCACTACGATAACATCGAGCAGAAAATCGAAGATATCGATCAGGAAATTGCTGAACTCCAGGAGAAACGGACTCGTCTGGTTCAGCAGCATCCACGTATCGACGAGTAAACGGCGTCTTAAGGTTTGCTTAATCTCTGACGGGCATACTCTCCTTCATAATCTGGAGGAGAGTATGATGAAAAAGCGTCTTTATGAACGTGTCGCCACTGTCTTTAGCGTGTTGATTGTCACCAGTTTTTTGTACGTCTGGGTCACCACTTATTAGATCTTCTCCAGCCTCACCGACGCGCGGGTTCCCGTCGCATCCACCCGGTTTTGCAAATAAAATTCGCCGCGATGCAACTGCGTGATGCGGCTGACAATACTCAGCCCCAGCCCGACGCCGCCGAAACGGCTGTCCATACGCACGAACGCTTTACTTAGCTCGCCGCATTGACTTTCATCGATCCCCGGCCCTTCATCTTCAACCGCCATGACGGCCTGTTTATCCGTGTTCAGCGCGATCGCGATCGTCGTCCCTTTGGGACTGTAACGATGGGCGTTTTCCACCAGGTTACGCAACAGCATGCGCAGCAGCGTGGCGTCGCCTTTTACCGTCACGTCGTCGCGCCTCTCGGGCAGCAGCAGGGCCTGATCGCGCTGTTCCAGCATGGTGCTAAGCTCATCCCAGGACGGCAGGATGACGTCTTCCAGCAGCCGGACCTGCTGATAATTACCCGACGAGAACGACTGTCCGACGCGCGCTAACTGTAACAGCTGCGAGACGCTGTCCATCATCTGATCCAGCCGCGCAACGAGCGGGGCGACGTCTATATTATGCGCTTTTGACAGCAGTTCGAGATGCAGACGTACCCCGGCCAGCGGCGTTCGCAGTTCGTGCGCCACGTCGGCGGTAAACAGGCGCTCGTTCTCAAGCGTCGCGGTCAGCCGGTTCACCAGTTGGTTCAGCGCGGAAACCACCGCTTCAATTTCCAGCGTTGAACTGCGAAGGTCGATCGGCGTCAGGTTATCCGCGGTGCGGCTCTCCAGCTCTTTTTGCAGGCTGACGAGCGGCCGGGTGATACGCCGCACCGCCTGGTAACAGATCAGCAGCGTCAGGCTGACCATCAACACGCCGGGGACGATCAGGCTGGCGACCGCTTCGCGAATTTCATGCATGATGTGGCGGTCATTATTGCGGTTATCCCGTAGCGCCTGCTCAAACAGCTCAATCTGCTCAGTGCTTTCATGCCAGAGCCAGAAGGCGCTGATCAACTGGAAAACCAGCAGGATAACGCCGATGGTCAACATCAGGCGCTGGCGCAGGGTCATGGGCCGGCGCAGAAAACGCGTCAGGTTCACTTAGCCTTCCTCGGTCGCGGTCGCCACCAGCATGTAGCCAAAGCCACGCACGGTGCGAATGCGCGACTTACCGACCTTGTCGCGCAGGTTGTGGATATGGACTTCCAGCGTGTTGGTCGAAGGCTCGTTGTCCCAGTTATAAATGTCGTTATAAAGAATTTCCCGGTGCACCGGGCTGCCGGCTTTCAGCATTAGCCTGGAAAGCAGGGCGTACTCTTTTGGCGTCAGCACCAGCTCCTCGCCGGCTTTCCAGACCTGGCGACGCCCCATATTGAGAGTCAGACCGCCGACCACCAGTTCGCTTTCGCCCTGGTTATTGTGGCGGCGTAGCAGCGCGCGGATGCGGGCATGAAGTTCTTCCAGCGCAAAGGGTTTCACCAGATAGTCGTCGGCGCCCACGTCCAGCCCGGCGATCTTGTCGCTGAGCGTATCGCGGGCGGTCAGGATCAACACGGGCAGGGTGTATTTTTTCTGCCGGATACGCGCCAGAAAATGCAGGCCGTCCTCGTCCGGCAGGCCGAGATCCAGCACCAACAGGCTGTAATGACCACTTTCCAGACACTGCTCCGCCGCGCGTGCGGTGGAGACGCCGTCGCAGGCGTATCCTTCGGTTTGCGCCGCCAGGATCAACCCCTGTAAGAGCAGCGTATCGTCTTCCACAATCAGTATTTTCATTCAGCGGTTCTCCTGCAGGTCCGCAGAATGTCATCCGCGGGCCGGTATTGCGTTGTCTGCACGCCGGTCAGTCCCAGCATGGTCGAAAAAAGATTGTCCTGCGAGTAATCCTGTTCCCGCGCCTGTTTTTGCAGGCAATCATTGTCTACGCCGTAGCGTTGCTGATAATCCGGCGACAGCCACAGCAGCATCGGCACATGCTTTTGCGTTTCTGGCGCAATGGCGTAAGGCAGACCGTGCAAATACACGCCATCTTCCCCCAGCGATTCGCCGTGGTCGGAAAGATACACCAGGCTGGTAGTAAATTTATCCTGATGCGTCTTCAGGATATTAATCGTTTTATCAACAATATAGTCGACATACAGAACGGTATTATCGTAGGTATTGATGAGCTGCTGCTGTGAGCAGGTTTGAATTTCATTGGTGTCGCAGGTTGGGGTAAATTTCCTGAACTGCGGCGGGTAGCGGTGGTAATACGTCGGGCCGTGACTGCCAATGGTATGCAACACAATGACCCCATCGCCTTGTAACTGGTTGATATACGACTCCAGGCCGTTAAACAGCACGTCGTCATAACATTCGCCGTCAATGCACTGGCCTTTCAGGTTGAGGGTAGTGACATTCTGATGCGGTACGCGATCGCAGGCGCTTTTGCAGCCGCCGTCATTATCGTTCCACAGCACGCTGATACCCGCGCGTTGAATGATATCCAGCAACCCTTCCTGATGGTGCGCCAGCTCTGCGTCATATTGCTTGCGCGGCATCCCGGAGAACATACACGGCACGGAGACCGCGGTAGAAGTCCCGCATGAGGTGGTGCGCGGGAAGTAGACCACGTTATCTTTTGTCAGCAGCGGATTGGTTTCACGCGGATAGCCGCCCAGCGAAAAGTTTGCCGCCCGCGAGGTTTCCCCGACGATCAAAATGGTCAGGTTTTTACGTTCGCCGTCCACGCTCTGCGGAGTGCGATGGGCATCTTCGCCAATGCGCACCAGCGGCAGGTTAGCCAGCCGTTCGTGCGCGTACCAGGACCAGGAGGCCACCAGACTGTTCGAGGGACTGAGCGCTTTCACCAACTGCTTATTGTTGCGAAACAGCGAGGCGTAATCTTTATAAAAAAAGCTGGCGACCAGGACGATCAGCAGGACGGAGATAATAATGCTGATCCCACGCGCCAGTACGCTGCGCAAACGCGGCGTAGTGGGTCTGATTCTGATCCCGCAGGCGATCAGGGCCGCTACAATGCCGCTCAGACCGAGGGTAAGCACCATCTGCGGGGTCATCAGGGCGAATGTTTCGGCGGGCGTGGTATCCATCATGTTGGCGATCATCGAACGGTCGATGATGATGCCGTAGGTGAGGATGAAATATTGCGCCGCCGCGCCCATCAAAATAAACAGGCAGGCCAGCGGGCGGTTCAGCCAGAGAAACGAGGCCAGCGTCAGGACGATGTTGATCACGCTGAACGCCACCACCGGCATTGACAGAAAGACCAGCACGTTACGCGCGGAGTCCAGCGGTAGAGCCTGTATGACCTGCTTATAAAAGGCGAGATTCAGGCAAACGGAAAGATAAAACGAAACCAGCAGCAGCCAGGTGAGCAGGCTGATAGAGGGTCTTTTGAATATGCGCTTTAACATGGGGTGAGGTCCATCAACGAAGTGGCGCCAATCTTCGCAGAGTAAAATTAAGCCAACCTTAAGAAATTAAGGTTGGCTGTTTTGAAAAGCCGCGCCCTTGGGCGTTTCCCGGCAGGCGAACTAATTTTTGCTCACTGGCGCATCCAGCGGATACGGGTTTTTATGGATGCGGTTGTAGTTCAGGGCATACAGTGCAGTAATGATCATTAAGGTGACAAACGACCACATCACCTCTTTCGCGCCGGAGCCAACCACCGCCCAGATGCAGTAAACAAATGCCACGAAGGTGACGAGCAGGTAGATTGGGCGCGCTTTGCCGAAGTGTCCGTGACCGAGCAGCAGCAGTGCGGCGCAGGTATACAGATACGGCACCAGGGTAAAGATCACCGAGACAGAGGACACCAGACCAAACTCTTTGGCGGCGTTTGGCGACATGCTACTGAACTGAAACAGGGTCATTAAGATCCCGACGATGATCAGCCCGGCGACCGGGGTACCGGCTTTGTTGACGCGGGCGAAAATGGGCGGGAACAGGCCGTCGTCGGCGGCGGCTTTCGCCGTCTGACCGGCCAGCAGCGTCCAGCCGCCGAGCGAACCTAAACAACCCGCCGCGGCGCAGAAGGAAACAATCGCGCCTGCGGTATTCCCCAGCGCCATGCGGGCGGCGTCGCCAAACGGCGAGGCGGAAACGCGCAGCGCGGCGTTCGGGATCATCCCCATGATCGCGGTGGTTGAGAGCACGTAGCAGACGGCGGCTATCAGCACTCCGCCAATGGTGGCGATCGGCACGTTGCGTTGCGGGTTTTTAACTACCCCCGCCGCTACCGAGGCGCTTTCTACCCCAATAAACGACCACAGCGTGACGTTCAGGGTACTTTGAATCGCGCCAAAGGTGTTCATGCCGCTAACGTTCCACGCCGCCATATAGGTTTCACCGCGAAACCAGAACCAACCGAACACGGCGATGCCAACAATCGGCACCAGCGCCAGCACGGTGGCGACGGCCTGTACGCGGGTGATCATTTTCGGCCCGACGATATTCAGCAGAACGAAAATCCACAGCACCGCCACGCAGGTCAGAGTGAGCACCAACGGATCTTTCAGGATCGGGAAGAAGTAGCTGAGATAACCAACGCCAATGACTACCATGGCAATATTGCCGATCCAGCAGGCCAGCCAGTACAGCACGTTGGTCTGATACCCGAGGAAAGGGCCGAAGCAGCGTCGTGCGTAAGCGTAAGAGCCGCCAGGACTGGGGTCTAATGCCGACATTTTGGCGTAAACCATCGACAGCGCCAGCGCGCCGATAATGGTCACTAACCATCCGTAGATGGCAATCCCGCCGGTGGCGGCGAGGTTAGCTGGCAGCAGGAAAACCCCTGATCCCATAATATTCCCCGACACCATAAGGGTGACGGGGATTAAGCCCACTTTGTGGGCATCAGCATCTGAAGACATTATTCAACTCCTGAAAAGGACTGTGAAATCAGGTCGTATAATACGCCCGGAGTGCGCCGCTGAATGATGTCGGAACAGGCTTATCGCTAATGCTGATATTATCGTGGCTTATTACAAAACAGGAATGCGTCAGGGCGCAGGGCGATTCTTAAACTGGCTGACATAATGCAACGGCGTCATGCCGTAATACTCTTTAAATACCGAGATAAAATAGGATGTGCTGTTATATCCGCACAGTTCAGAAACCTGAGAGATATTTTTACCGTCCATTAATAATTGATTAACGGCATAGCGCATACGGCAGGTAGTGATGATTTGGCTGTAGCTGGTATTTTCGTTTTTTAATTTTTTCTTCAGCAGGCTGGGGCTCAGACATAAACAGCTGGCAACCTGGCTGAGGTTCCACGCTTTATGTATATCACTTTCAATAATATGGTAAACGCTGTCGCTGATTCGGTCACGCAGCATAAACATTAACAGCGACATAAACTTTTTGCTGTCGAGAAAGCGCGACAGTACGGTGAACAGCAGGGAGCGGGTGCGCTCGTTTTCGCCGGGACTGTTGGTATGCTGGACGCTGTGTTCCGCCGCGACCCGAAAAACGTCTGGCGTTACGCATAATGCGGTTAACACTGGTGATGAGCTTCGTTGCCAGAGGGGGACGTGAGATAAATCTTTATTCAAAAAACGCAGGTATTCTTTAATGATATCGCGACTTATATGCGCGACAAGTGCGTTATTAAGCGATGAGATATCAATGATGTTATTTTCGCAGGCGATAAGCGCCATATGATGTGCTTTTAAATTTATCGCCTCTTTTCCATTTACCCTCAGCCAAACATCTTTTTCTGTTAACACCACGATGCAGGGTTCTGTGCTGCAAAGTCTCATACCCCAACTCCTGAAATATGAACATAAAATACCCGATCCCGCCAATGGAGAGAGATAACGGAAGCCGTAAAATTTGTATGATGAATCCAATCCTGCATTAAAATAATCTTTTTATTTGCTATTTCAAGCGTCAGCAGATGATTCTTATGTAAAGAATTTTTTACGAGGGTGGAAACCGGAATGAGAGATAAAAAAAGCGCGGGGGGGACCCGCGCAAAAAGGTATGACAATGCTCATGTTGCAACAATACTCAGGAAAAGGCTGTCACATCCTCTGGCCAAAATCTGGCTGCGTCACGCTGGCCGGGCCATGACGCAGTCGTCGGAACAGACGTCAGGCTTTCACGCACATGACGTGATACACACCGTCAATAATTTCCGTCCCCTCCGTTTCATGTTCAAAGCCCGGGAAGTGACGATCCCACGACTGTAGCGCGCGCAGATACCCCACCTGCGGACTGTTGTCATCGCCAAAGTTTTCCCCGGAAAGCAGCATGGGAATGCCTGGCGGGTAAGGGATAACCGAGTTAGCGGCAATACGCCCCGGTAAATTCTCAATTGCCACCCTTTCGACTGCATCATTAACAATGGCGTTATAGGCGTCACGCGGCGTCATTTCTGCAACAGGCAGGCTGGAATAGGCCGCGTTCAGGCGCGCACCAGGGTTATTCTCTTTCAGCCAGGCGAACATCCGATCGCCCAGATCGTGCAGCCCGATATTCGCATAAGCGTCAGGATGCGCTTCCACCTGTTCCGGCATTACCTGCGCCAGCGGTGTGTTGGCGTCATAATGCTGTTTAAACGAGCACAGCGTGTTGATTAGCGTGCCCCATTTCCCGCGGGTGATCCCCATCGAGAACAGAAACATAATCTGGAAGTCGGTGGTGCGGGTCGGCACGATGCCGTGACGTCCCAGCCATGCGGTAACCAGCGCGGCAGGCACCCCAGTCTCTTCCAGTTCGCCATCGTCACCCATACCCGGTGCGAGAATACTGACTTTGATCGGGTCGAGCATGCTCCAGTTATCCGGTAAATCCGTAAATCCATGCCAGCTTTCACCCGGACGCATTATCCAGCAGTTCTGGTCGGTGGCCAGTAAAGACGCCGGCGCGTCAGCAAAATCATACGTTTCTCCGCTTTGCGGATCGGTAACCTGCTCTTTATTCCACGGTTTGAAGAACCAGTCGCCGTCGGCACGGTACTCTTTGTACAGGCGTGCCATCGCCTGACGGAAATCTATCGCTTCATCGATCACTTCCTGCGTCAGCGACAGGCCGCTGTTGCCATCCATCATTGAAACCGCCACGTCGTTGGATGCGCAAATAGCGTACAGCGGCGAGGTGGTGGCATGCATCATGTACGCCTGGTTAAAGCGGGAGAAATTCACCGCGCCGCGCCCTTCACGCACATGAATATACGACGCCTGCGAAAGCGCGTTCAGCAGTTTGTGAGTGGAGTGGGTGGCGAAAACGGTAGGACCGCGGTGATCGCCCGGCTCGCCGCGCATGGCGAAATGATCGGCGTAAATTGGGTTAAAGCGGGCATAGCCGTACCAGGCTTCGTCGAAATGGATGCGGTCGGTGGTTTGCGCCAGCAGATCCTGCGCCGCTTTCGCGTTATAGCAAACGCCGTCATAGGTACAGTTGGTCACTACGCTGTAGGTGGGCTGTCGCCCGGTTTTTTCGCGGGTCAGAGGACTGGCGTCGATTTTTTTCCGCAACGTTTCCGGCTGCATCTCCTGCGGATAAATTGGCCCGATAATGCCATAGCGGTTGCGGCTTGGCACCATATAAACCGGCTTCGCCCCGGTCAGGATCAGCCCCTGTTCGATGGATTTATGGCAGTTACGGTCAATCACCACCACATCATTGTCGGTCATACAGGCCTGCATGATTGTGCGATTGGAGCCGGACGTCCCGACCACCACTGACCATGACCGGTCTGCGCCAAAGACGCGGGCGGCATATTTTTCGCTTTCGCCAAATGCGCCAGTGTGGTCGAGCAGCGAACCGAGCGTGGTACGCTCAATGCCCATATCGCTGCGGAACAGGTTTTCGCCGTAGAAGTCATGATAGAAACGACCGGCAGGCGTTTTGGTAAAGCCCACGCCGCCCTGGTGGCCCGGGGCGGCCCACGAGTATTCATGAATGTCGCTGTACTTCATCAGCGCGCTGAACAGCGGCGGCAACAGTTGCTGATGATAGCGGGTCATCGCCGCCACGGCGCGCCCGGCAATAAAGTCGGCGGTATCTTCAAGGATCCAGGCGAACTCATCGACAAGCTCCAGCAGGTCGCGGTCCAGCGATGCGGTGGCTTTCTCTCTGTCGCCCAACAGAAAGACGGGCACGTTTTGCTGGCGCTCATGAAGCTTACCGATCAGTTGCCTGACGTTGAGATGTTCATCCGCGTGTTCCATCTGATAGCTGAACATCAGGCAATCAATGGCTTCGTTGGCAGAAAGGATGGCGTAGCCGTCGTCGAAAGACGTGGACTTAATGACGGTAACATTTTGCCGACTTAAGGCGTCAGCCAGACGTTCCACGGCGCTGCCCACCCAGGTGTCCTGATGCAGAAATTCACTTTCAACAATTAATACTTTCATCATCTTTACCCGGTAGTGAAGGAATGTGTGACGCGGGCAAGTATTGTCCCGGCAAAACAGAGAGTAAAGAGGGCGTCAAGGGCAGGGTTTTTACGATAAATAAATTACTAATCAATGGGTTATGTGGGAAATATCCTGTTAATTGGCGCGTTTTTATCGACAGGTCGATTATTTTTGGGGCTGATAGTGATATTACCGGGCGGCCTTTTGCGCCCCCTCACCCGGTTGCTGTCTGGCGGCGCTGTTGGCTCAGTTTGCGATACTGCTGCGGCGACATGCCGACGTATTTATTGAAGGTGCTGTAAAAACGGCTGCTTGAGCGGAACCCGGCGGTCAGCGCGACGTCAAGGATCGTTTTGTCGGTGTCACTTAATAACGCGCGCACGTGATTGATGCGCATCGCCGTAATATATTGCTTCAGGGTGAGTTGCATGACGCGCTGGAATATCCCCATCGCGTAATTAGCGTTGAGCTTCACGTGATCCGCCACGTCGTTGATGGTCAACGCCTGATCGTAGTTATCGGCAATAAAGCTGAGCATCTGGCTGACGTAAAACTGCGCATGGCGAGAGACGCTATTTTCATGCGTGCGCGAGGTTTTATTAAGCAGGACGGGCTGCCAGCCGGAAAGGCAGAAGCGCTTTAGCATCAGACCGATTTCATCGATCGCCAACTGGCGAATCTGTTCATTAGGGCTGTTGGCCTCCTGTTGCCAACGCACCACTTCGAATGTGCTGAGCTGCTGGCTGACCAGCGATTTCACCACCATTCCGTGGGTGACGTGGTTGATCAGTTCGCGGTCCAGCGGCCAGGAAAGAAACAGGTGCATGGGTAAACTAAAAATCGCCATCTGTTTGCATTCACCGGGACGGGTAAGCTGATGGGGCGTACAGGCCCAGAACAGGGTAATATGGCCTTGTTCTATCCGCACCACTTCGTTGTTAATTAAATACTCCACGTCGCCGTCGAACGGCACGTTGACTTCCACCTGACCGTGCCAGTGACTGGCTGCCATAGCGTGAGGCCGCCGTAGCTCAATGTCCATTCGCTGGTATTCAGAATAGAGCGACAGCGGGCTACGGGTTTGCTTTTCATCGCCATTGCACATATGCGGATCGGGCGGAAGAAACGCTATCGGTTGGGTACTCATACTTTCTCCCTTTCCTGAATCATCAGAATCATGCCTGCGGCTGCGCAAAGATACCGCGAACAGGCGCACAAGTCGGTCCGCTAACAACAATAATAGTCGGCGAAACAGGCCGGATACTCTGCTTTACTGGCTATTTACTCCCAAAAGCTCAGATCTGATGCCCGGCGGCGGGCGATCTGAGTTTTCGGGAATGCTCATTGGAGAAGACGGAGGTTTTCCCGCGGATCGCATGCCACGATGTGTGCAGTACAACACCGATCTGGAGAGTCATGATGTCTGCACCAAAAATTACCTTTATCGGCGCCGGTTCGACGATTTTCGTGAAAAATATCCTCGGCGACGTCTTTCATCGCCAGGCACTGAAGTCGGCCCATATCGCGCTGATGGATATCGATCCGACACGGCTTGAGGAGTCCCACATTGTGGTGCGCAAGCTGATGGATTCCGCGGGCGCAACCGGAAAAATCACCTGCCATACCGATCAAAAAACGGCGCTTCAGGATGCCGACTTTGTGGTGGTGGCGTTCCAGATTGGCGGTTATGAACCCTGTACCGTCACCGATTTTGAAGTCTGTAAACGCCACGGGCTGGAGCAGACGATCGCGGATACACTCGGCCCCGGCGGCATCATGCGGGCGCTGCGTACCATTCCGCATCTCTGGCGGATTTGTGAGGATATGACCGAGGTATGCCCGGACGCTACCATGCTGAACTACGTTAACCCGATGGCGATGAATACCTGGGCGATGTACGCTCGCTATCCGCACATTAAGCAGGTGGGGCTGTGTCATTCGGTGCAGGGTACGGCGGAAGAGCTGGCGCGCGATCTGGATATCGACCCGGCCTCGCTGCGCTATCGCTGCGCGGGCATTAACCATATGGCGTTTTACCTGGAACTGGAGCGAAAGACCGCCGAGGGGCGCTACGTCAATCTTTATCCGGAATTGCTGGCGGCGTATGACGCAGGACAGGCGCCGAAGCCAAACATTCACGGTAATACGCGCTGTCAGAACATCGTGCGCTACGAAATGTTCAAAAAGTTGGGCTACTTCGTAACGGAATCCTCGGAGCATTTTGCCGAATACACCCCGTGGTTTATCAAGCCAGGGCGTGAAGATCTGATCGCGCGGTACAGCGTGCCGCTGGATGAATACCCGAAACGCTGCGTCGAGCAGTTGGCGAACTGGCATAAAGAGCTGGAGGAGTACAAAACGGCGGATCGCATTGAGATTAAGCCGTCGCGTGAATATGCCAGCACAATCATGAACGCCCTGTGGACCGGCGAACCGAGCGTGATTTACGGCAACGTACGCAATGACGGGCTTATCGACAATCTGCCGCAGGGGTGTTGTGTCGAAGTGGCCTGTCTGGTCGATGCCAACGGTATCCAGCCGACGAAGGCCGGAATGCTCCCGTCGCATCTGGCGGCGATGATGCAGACCAATATCAACGTTCAGACACTGCTTACTGAAGCGATACTGACGGAAAACCGCGATCGCGTTTACCACGCGGCGATGATGGATCCGCATACCGCCGCCGTGTTGGGCATTGAGGAAATCTATGCGCTGGTGGATGACCTGATCGCCGCACACGGCGACTGGTTACCGGCCTGGCTACATCGTTAATGTTCATGACGCCGGGGAAGCCCCCGGCATTTTATCTCTGACGTTTCCCATTACAGAAGGCGGGCGCTGGCAACAGCGACCCGGTACCCTATGAGCATATCAATGACAACAAAACTCAGTTATGGATTCGGGGCGTTTGGTAAGGATTTCGCGATTGGCATAGTCTACATGTACCTCATGTATTACTACACCGATGTGGTCGGACTGTCGGTAGGGCTTATCGGTACGCTGTTTTTGGTCGCCCGAATCTGGGATGCGGTCAACGACCCGATTATGGGGTGGATCGTCAACGCCACCCGTACGCGCTGGGGGAAGTTTAAGCCGTGGATCCTCATTGGCACGCTGGCGAACTCGCTGGTGCTGTTTCTGGTTTTTAGCGCCCACCTGTTCGAAGGCACAACGCAGATAGTGTTTGTTTGCGTGACCTACATCCTGTGGGGCATGACCTATACCATTATGGATATTCCCTTCTGGTCGCTGGTGCCAACCATCACTCTGGACAAGCGCGAACGCGAACAACTGGTGCCATTCCCTCGTTTTTTCGCCAGCCTCGCCGGGTTTGTCACCGCCGGGGTGACGCTGCCGTTTGTCAATTATGTGGGGGGCGCCGATCGTGGATTTGGCTTTCAAATGTTCACGCTGGTGCTGATTGTGTTTTTTATTGCTTCAACGATCGTTACGCTGCGCAACGTACACGAGGTTTATTCTTCCGACAGCTCGGCGAACGCCGACGGCAGCCGTCTGACCTTAAAAGCCATCGTCGCGCTGATTTATAAAAACGATCAGCTCTCCTGCCTGCTGGGGATGGCGCTGGCTTATAACGTGGCCTCCAACATCATCAACGGTTTTGCGATTTACTACTTCACTTATGTGATTGGCGATGCCGATCTGTTTCCGTATTACATGTCCTATGCCGGAGCCGCCAACCTGTTGACGTTGGTCTTTTTCCCGCGACTGGTGAAACTGCTGTCACGGCGAATTTTGTGGGCAAGCGCTTCCGTTTTACCGGTGCTGAGCTGCGCGGCGCTGCTGGTAATGGCGCTGGCGGGATACCATAATGCCGCGCTGATTGTATTCGCTGGGGTATTGATGAATATCGGCACCGCGCTTTTTTGGGTGCTACAGGTCATCATGGTGGCGGATACTGTGGACTACGGCGAGTACAAGCTGCACGTTCGCTGCGAAAGCATTGCCTATTCGGTACAGACCATGGTGGTAAAAGGCGGCTCCGCGTTCGCGTCGTTCTTTATCGCTATTGTGTTAGGGCTGATTGGCTACGCGCCAAACGTCGCGCAGTCTGCCGAAACGCTACAAGGAATGCAGTTTATTATGATCGCGCTGCCAACCCTGTTTTTCGTCCTGACGCTGATTCTCTACTTCCGTTTTTATCATCTGAACGGCGATATGCTGCGCAAGATCCAGATCCATCTGCTGGATAAATATCGGCGGACGCCGACCACCGTTGAGCAGCCCGAGCTACCGGCAATTCCGGTTAGCGTGACAGGCGAAGCGAAGGCGTAATCATGGAATGGATTTCGTGGGTGGGTTATCTGGCGGCAAGCCTGACGACGCTCTCTTTTTTACCCCAGTCGATAAAAGTGATCGCTACCCGCAACACGCAGGGCATTTCTGGCGTAATGTACGTGATGTTTGTCTGTGGGTTAGTGATGTGGCTGATTTACGGATTGTTAATAGACGACATGGCCGTCAGCATGGCGAATCTCCTGACGCTGGTATTCGCGCTGCCGATTCTGGTTATGACGTTTCGCCGGGGATAATGGGGAGTTCTGCACGTAATGTTGCCGGATGCGTTGTCGCAGCCGGCATGGGAAAGTGAAAGCCGGATGACGCTGCGCTTATCCAGCCTGGGGAGGGGAGTCCAGGAGGGATAAGACGCAGCCGCCATCCGGCGTGGTGCTGTGATTACTTCGCGCAGTTAGCGCACTGTTTGCTGACGATCTGCTGGAAGAAATCGTTGCCTTTGTCATCTACCAGGATAAACGCCGGGAAGTCTTCCACGTCGATCTTCCAGATTGCTTCCATACCCAGTTCCGGATATTCAACGCACTCCAGATGTTTGATGCTCTGCTGCGCCAGCACTGCCGCCGGGCCGCCGATGCTGCCCAGATAGAAGCCGCCGTGTTTATGGCACGCGTCCGTCACCTGCTGGCTGCGGTTGCCTTTCGCCAGCATGATCATGCTACCGCCGTGTGACTGCAGCAGATCGACATAGGAGTCCATACGGCCTGCGGTGGTTGGGCCTAATGAACCGGACGGGTAGCCCGTTGGGGTTTTCGCCGGACCCGCGTAGTAGATCGGATGATCTTTAATGTATTGCGGCAGCCCTTCGCCAGACTCAATGCGCTCTTTCAGCTTCGCGTGGGCAATGTCGCGTCCCACGATAATCGTGCCGGTCAGCGACAGGCGTGTGGAGACCGGGTACTGCGAAAGCTGGGCGAGGATCTCTTTCATTGGGCGGTTAAGGTCAACTTTCACCACGTCGCCTTCACCCGCCTGGCGCAGGGCATCGGGAATGTACTGGCCCGGATTGTGCTCCAGTTTCTCAATCCAGATCCCTTCGCGGTTGATTTTCGCTTTGATGTTACGGTCAGCGGAACAGGAGACGCCCATTCCCACCGGGCAGGAAGCGCCGTGACGCGGCAGGCGGATCACGCGAATGTCATGCGCGAAATACTTCCCGCCAAACTGCGCGCCGAGGCCGAGTTTTTGCGCTTCTTCCAGCAGTTCCTGCTCCAGCTGCGTGTCGCGGAACGCCTGGCCGTGCTCATTGCCTTCGGTCGGCAGACCGTCGTAATAATGCGTGCTGGCGAGCTTCACGGTTTTCAGCGTGCTCTCAGCGGAGGTACCGCCAATGACGAAAGCGATATGGTACGGCGGGCAGGCCGCAGTGCCGAGCGTGCGCATTTTCTCAACAAGGAAATTTTTCAGCTTGCCCGGAGTGAGTAGCGCTTTGGTTTCCTGGTAAAGATAGGTCTTATTGGCCGAACCGCCGCCTTTAGCCACGCAAAGGAATTTGTACTCGTCGCCGTCGACGGTATACAGGTCGATCTGCGCAGGCAGGTTGGTGCCGGTGTTCACCTCTTTGTACATATCCAGCGCCGCGTTCTGGGAATAGCGCAGGTTGTCTTCGATGTAGGTGTTGTAAACGCCTTTGGAAAGCGCCGCTTCATCACCGCCGCCGGTCCAGACGCGCTGGCCTTTTTTACCGACGATAATCGCGGTGCCGGTGTCCTGGCAGGTCGGCAGAACGCCTTTAGCGGCGATTTCGGAGTTTCTCAGGAATTGCAGCGCCACGTATTTATCGTTTTCGCTGGCGTCGGGGTCGTGAAGAATGGAGGCGACTTGTTGCTGGTGTTCAGGGCGGAGCAGGAAAGAGGCGTCGTGGAAGGCTTGTTGCGCCAGCAGCGTCAGGGCTTGCGGTTCCACCTTCAGGATAGATTCTCCTTCAAATTCGCTCACGCTGACGTAGTCGGAAGTGAGCAGATAGTACTCTGTTTTGTCTTCCCCCATCGGGAAAGGCGCCTGATAAAAGAATTCTTTGTTTGACATGTGCTTCCAGCCTGTTGATTTTTCTGAATATTATTAATCCCGTGCCGCCCGAAAAGGAGCGGCACGGGGGAACCTTTACAGGAATCCGTACATGGCGGCGAAGATCCAGCCAAACACGCAGGAAACGCTGACGCCAATCAAACCTGGCAAAATAAAGCTGTGGTTAATGACGAAGCGACCAATGCGCGTCGTACCGGAACGGTCGAACTGAATCGCCGCCAGATCGCTTGGATAGGTCGGCAGAATGTAGTAACCGTAGCACGCCGGCGCAGACGCTACGATATACGCCGGGTCAACGCCGATAGCCAGCGCCAGAGGAACGATAGCTGCCAGCGCCGCCGCCTGCGAGTTAACAAACTTGGAAACCAGCAGCAGGACAATGGCGTAGGCCCACGGATACTCTTTCACCATTTCACCGAGCACGCTTTCGATTTCGGTCATGTGCGCGCCGAACATGGTTTCCGCCATCCACGCGATCCCGTACACCGCTACAATGGCGATCATACCCGAGCGGAAGACTTCGTTTTTAGAGATTGAAGCGGGATTGGTTTTCGTCAGGATAATAATCAGCGCGCCAGTCAGCAGCATGAACATCTGAATGACCAGCACCATTGACAGCGGTTTTCCGTTAAACGCCGGACGCAGCTCAGAGAAGGCGCCCAACAGCGCGACGACAGCAATAGCCGCCAGGAAGATCCACATCGCCAGCCAGTTGCTTTTCGGCAGTTTTTTGTCCAGCAGCGTGGCAGTGTCGCCATACACATAATGATGGTTTTCGGGTACGGAGATGAACTTCTGGAAATCTTCGTCTTTGTCCAGATCTTTACCGCGGAACCAGCTGAAAATCCCGATCGCCAGAATGCCCAGCAGGGTGGACGGAATGGTGATGGAGAGCAGGTCGAGGAACTCCAGGTGCTTACCGTTAAAGGTGAAGTTACCCAGCATAGCGACCAGCGAAACCACCGCTACGGATACCGGACTGGCGATGATACCCATCTGCGCGCCGATGGAGCTGGCGGCCATAGGGCGTTCCGGGCGGATGTTATTCTTGATCGCCACGTCGTAGATGATCGGCAAAATGGTGTACACCACGTGACCGGTACCGCAAAGAATGGTTAGCGTACAGGTCACAAACGGCGCGACAATAGAGACATATTTTGGGTTGCGGCGCAGCAGCTTTTCAGCAATCTGCAACATGACGTCCAGGCCGCCGGAAGCCTGTAGCGTTGCCGAGGCGGCGACCACGGCGATGATAACCAGCATGACATCGACAGGCGGTTTACCCGGCTGGAGATGGAAAACGAACACCAGAATGACCAGGCCAATACCGCCTAACAAACCCAGCGCGATACCGCCCTTTCTGGCGCCATAAAACAAACATATTAATATTATTAGAAGTTGTATACTAAATAGCATTTATTTACCCTCGCGATAAAACTCATCAATTTTGATAAATCGATCACAGCCATGTTCTGTTTTTTGTGAATTGGGCGCAGAGCCTGGCGAATATGCGTTGCGTCTGAAACGTGATTAATTTCTAAACATTCGATAAGCATTCGTCATGTTTATGCGGACGATGCGAATCGGCTTTTATGATACTCAGGAAGCAGCGCTTCCCGGCGATGGGCAGGTTTGAAAAGGAGAGCAGAGGCAAGGCGTGTGCTTCTTGTTGTATCGTTATGAAATTTATGAACATCTACTCTGCTCACGAAATGCGCTTATCCTTAAGCTGCAGCATCGATTCCATTGCCACTGTTTATCTTTTTTTATTCGTCCGGTTATATTTCCAGACTACTCCTTTGTGGTTAAAAATACACACTCCACTGGTTAGTGAATACTTTATTAACTTTTGTTAGCGTTTTTGAAATTAAAAACAATGTGACCTCTGGCAATAATTTCGGCTCGAAAGAAATACGGCCAGCAAATTCATTTTGATCTGGCACAATGTATTCTCTTTCTTCTTTTTACTTTTACGTTGCCGATTTTTCATTATTGCAATAATTGTTACCAATAGATAACGTAATAATGGCCGACGGTGAATTTATCTTCTACTGGCAATATTGCTTAAGTAAAGAATAATGTTCTGCCTGAATACGGTAACGGTATACCGGACGGCCGGTCACGCCGTAATGGATGCTGGTGAACAGAATATGACAATTAACCAGCCAGATAAGGTATTTACGGCAGGAGACACGCGAAATATTCACCGCGTTGGCCAGTTCGTCGGTGGAAAACTCATAATCCTGATGGGCGTCTATCCACTGGCAGAGCGTGCGCAGGGTTTGCGGCGTCAGCCCTTTCGGCAGGCGGCGGGTGTCCTGCTCGTTTGACGCGCTGCCGTGGATCAACTGGTCCAGTTCCGACTGCTCGAAGTACTGGTGCTTATCCATGTCCCGTTTCTTTTGCAGCCAGCCGGTCAGCGCTTCTTCAAAGCGCGATGCCTGGAAGGGTTTGATCAAATAATCCACCACCCCGTAGTGCAGCGAATCCTTAATGGTGGCGGCATCGGCGGCGGAGGAGATGACGATGACGTCGCTTTTACATCCGGCGGCATGCAGGAGAGGGAGCAGATCCAGCCCGTTCTCTTTTTGCAGGTAGATATCCAGCAAAATCAGATCGATGTGGGTGTCACTGTCAAAAATAACCTCTTTGGCTTTCGCCAGCGTCGGGGCGGTGCCACAGCACTGAAAGCCGGGGATCTGTGCGACATAACGGCGGTTTAACTCCGCAACCATCGCATCGTCATCGATAATAAAGACATTGATCATGTGCTGGCCCTCTCCCCATCCCAGGGTATTTGTACGAAAAATTGTGTGAAAACGCCGGGTTCGGATTCCACGAAAATATTGCCGCCAAGACTTTCAACCTGTTGTTTAACAAGCGCTAAACCTACGCCGCGTCCAGTTCCTTTAGACGAGACGCCTTTTTCGAAAATCGAGTCAATTCGCTCCGGCGTAATGCCCGGACCGTCGTCGTTGACCTCACAATGTAGCCAGCCATTGCGATAGTATAAGGAGACGCTGATTTCGCCTCCTGGCTGTTCCGCTAACGCGTCGAGCGCGTTTTCAATTAAATTTCCGAGCACGGTGATCAATACCGCAACCTGATTTTCATTACCACTGTCCGGCAATTGGCTGTCGTGGCTAATCAGCAGTTTGTGCCCCGCATCGGAGGTGCGATTAATCTTACTGAGTAAAAATCCGGCGATCACCGGTGATTTTATTTTACCCAGTAGCGAGCCGATTTCTTCCTGATAGTTATTCGCAGTCTTTATAATATAGTCTTCAAGTTGCTTATAACGCTTCAGATGTAACAAACCCAGAATCACATGCAATTTATTCATAAATTCGTGGGAGCGTTCACGGAGTGAGTCGGCATAGTTAACCATACCGTCGAGCCGCTGCATAAGCTGGCGGACCTCGGTTTTGTCCCTGAAGGTGGAGATCGCGCCGATAATTTTCCCGTTGCTGCGCACCGGTACGGTGTTGATCAGCAGCAGCCGATCTTTAATGTTGATTTCCTCGTCGCGATGGGGCGTGCCGTCGCGCAGCACTTCCGTTAAATCCACCACCTGCGACCAGGCATGGCTGAGCGTGGACAACTGCGCGTCATCTTGTGATTTGCGGTAGCTGAGCAGTTCCTGCGCGGCCGCGTTGATTAGCGTGACTTCGCCGCTGGCGTCTACGGCAATTACCCCTTCTTTTATGGATTGCAACATCGCCTGGCGCTGCTCGAAGAGGGTAGAGATTTCATACGGCTCAAGGCCAAAAAGGATGCGCTTAAGCACCTTCACCAGCACCCACGTCCCCAACAGGCCAACCAGCACGCCAAAGAGTATCGACCAGATAATGCTGCCGCGACTGTCATTGATTTGCTCAGTCACCCGGCTCAGTTCAAGGCCTATCGCCACCACGCCAATCTGCCGGTGTTGCTCGTCATAAATGGGGGTAAAAACGCGCAGCGCTTTGGCGAGAAAGCCACGATTGATGGCGACATTCTCTTTGCCATCCAGCGCCAGCAAAATATCGTCGCCCTTAAACGGCTGCCCTATACGCTGGGCTTCGGGATGGGAATAGCGCAGGCTTTGCATGTCGGTCACGACGATAAACAGCATGTCGTTTCGCTTGCGCACCGCTTCGGCGATGGCCTGAATCCCGCTCTCCTCGGGTTTTTTCATCAACCCCTGACGAATTTCCGGAGAATCGGCCAGCGTTCGCGCCACCGCCAGCGCTTTATCAGCCAATGCTTCCCGCGTCATGTGGCTGATTTGCGAGAAGTAAATCAGGTGTACCACCAGCAGCACGGAAAACAGGACGGCGCTGACCATCAAAATCACCGTCGTACCGAGTTTCATCGGCCGTTTACGCAGCTTGCGGTAGGGCAGGGGGTATCTCATGGTGGTCCCGGATTCACAATTCGTGGGGTTATTATCCCTATTGAGACGCGTAATTCAAAGGTGGTGGGGAAAAAGCGCAGGGTCTGGAGTCACTATCAGATATTTTCTGCGCCCTGCAGGTTAACAACCGGCGGCGATATAGTCACCGTTCGCGCTAATCGGGATCACCGTTAAAAACAACACGGCGGCAAAGAAGATCAGCAGCACGCCGCCGATGATTTTTACCGCGGGCGCGAGCCATTTCGCCACGGGATGGCCTGTACCAAACCAGGCCAATGTCTGACTACGCGCATAGCGTACCGCCAGCGACAATCCCATGATCGACAGCGCGGTGCCAAAGGACATGGTCATGACCGCGGCGATCCCCCAACTGATAATGCCGAGGGCATTGGAAAAAAGCAGGATCATGATGGCGCCGCTGCAGGGGCGGGCGCCGATGGCGAGAATTACGCCCAGACGGGTTTTCCAGTTGCTGTCCGTCAGGTCGCGTCCCACTCCGTGATGACCACATCCGCACTTCTCATTATGGAGATGCTGGGGCGTTACGCGCGTAAAACGTGTAAAGGTGACGGGACGCAGGGACAGAAATGCCTGATAAATCAGAAATCCGCCAAAACCGGCGATTAACACGGCGCTGATTTTTTCGACATACCAGCGGCTGGTACTGAGATCGCCGGAGGCGAAGTTAAAGCCTATCGCCAGAATAAACACGAACAGAATCGCGCTCACCCCCTGCATCAGGCTGCCCATAAACGGCACAACCCGCGCGGCCAGCAAACTCTCTTTATTGGCGCTCAGATACGTGGTGACGATGAATTTCCCATGCCCCGGGCCCACCGCATGCAGCACGCCATAGATAAACGCGCCGATAAGCAGCCAGAACCCGCCGCTGTACTGATGATTATTTAACTGGAGCAGGTACATCACCAGATAACGGTGCAGCGTGATTTGCGCGGCCAGACACCACTGAATAAACGCCCCCCAGTGTAGATGCAGGGTATAGCCCATGATCAACAGCGTCAGGGTCAGGAGCCAGGCCAGCGTCAGACGTCGCAAGGGGGTGCGTTGTAACAGGGACATAATTAAACCCGGTGATGAATACGTAAAAAGTATAACTGCTGCTATTCGCTAAAGGGAAATTTCTCGCTAAGCCGCGCGGAATCTGAGGGGAAGATTATTTCGTCTGGGATTTTTCGCTTGATCATAGTCAATCGTCTGACAAGCATACTCCTTTATGATGAGAAATGATTACTTATTAATAATAACTATGGATGCAATGTGGGAAATAAAACATGGAAATAAAAGAGTGGCTCAACGCCAAATTGTCCCGACGAGATGCCGTCACCGGCACGGCGAAAGTGGGGGTCGCTGTTGCCCTGAGTAACGCGATAACCCTTCCCTTTTCGACCTCTGCCCACGCCGATACCCCTTCCGATGCGACACCCGCCGCAAATGGCGAAACCGTCCGCCATAGCGCTTGCCTCGTTAACTGCGGCAGCCGCTGCCCGCTAAAGGTGATCGTTAAAGACGATCGTATCGTACGTATCGAACCGGAAGATGCGAAAGACGACGCGGTCTTTGGCGAGCACCAGATACGTCCCTGTCTGCGCGGCCGTTCCAGCCGCTGGCGCGTCTACAGCCCGGATCGCATTAAGTATCCGATGAAGCGCGTGGGTAAATGTGGCGAAGGAAAATTCAAACGTATTTCCTGGGACGAAGCGACCGCCTTTATCGCTGCGGAAATGAAGCGCGTGACGGAGAAATATGGCCGCGAAGCGATTTACTATAACTATCAGTCCGGCGCGTACTATCACACCCAGGGTTCGCCAGCGTGGAAGCGTCTGCTTAACCTTACCGGCGGCTATCTGAACTATCACAACACCTACTCCACCGCGCAAATCGCCACTGCGACGCCTTACACCCACGGCACCTACGTGGGCAGCCACTTCACCCAAATAGCCCATTCCGATCTGGTGGTGCTGTTTGGCCTTAACCTGTCTGAAACGCGTATGTCCGGCGGCGGGCAGGTGGAAGAACTGCGTCGCGCGCTGGAGACCTCTAAAGCGCGAGTAGTCATTATCGATCCTCGCTATACAGACTCAGTGGTGACGGAACATGCGGAATGGCTGCCGATTCGCCCGACCACCGATGCCGCGCTGGTGGCCGGTATCGCCCATACGCTGATTAGCGAGCAGCTTATTGACGAAGCGCAGGTCAATAAATACTGCGTCGGCTACGACAGCAGTACGCTACCGGAAGGCGCGGCGCCGAATGCCAGCTATAAAGATTACGTGCTGGGCACTGGCGATGACGGGATAGCGAAAACGCCAGAGTGGGCGGCGGATATCACCGGTATTCCGGCGGCGCGCATCCGCCAACTGGCGCGGGATATCGCCTCGGCGCGCGCCTGCTACATTTGCCAGGGTTGGGGACCGCAGCGTCACGCCAATGGCGAACAGACCGTGCGCGCGATCCAGACGCTGCCCGCGTTAACCGGCCATTTCGGCCTGCCGGGCACCAATAATGGTAACTGGCCATACGGTACACCGTACGGCGTACCGCTGTTGCCGATTCTGACCAACCCGGTAAAAACCTCCATTCCCTGTTATCTGTGGACCGACGCCATTCAAAGTCCGGAGAAAATGACCGCCACCACGATGGGGGTGAAAAACGCCGAGCGGCTAAAAACCGGTATCAAATTGTTCTTTAATCAGGCCGGTAATACTTTGCTGAATCAGCACGGTGAAACCAACCGTACGCGTAAAATTCTCGCTGACGAAACGCTGTGCGAAACCATTATCGTCATTGAAAACCATATGACGCCGAGCGCGAAGTACGCCGATATCCTGCTCCCGGAAACCAGCTATCTGGAAGCGGAAGATCTGGTTGACAGTTCTTACGCGGCAGGGTCGCACAACTATATGATCGCCCTCCAAAAAACGGTGACCCCGATGTGGGAAGTGCGCAGCACCTATGACATCTGCGCCGATATTGCCGGACACCTGGGGCTGCGCGAGGAATATACCGAAGGGCGAACCCAAGCGCAGTGGGCGGAAATGCATTATCAGCAGATCCGCGAAAAGCGTCCGTATCTGCCGGAGTGGTCGGTGGCGAAAGAGATGGGCGTGATCGATCAGCGCGTCGCGACAGAAAAACAAAGCCTGGCGTTTGCCGACTTCCGCGCCGATGCCGAGGCGAACCCGCTGACCACGCCATCCGGGAAGATTGAGATTTATTCTCAGGCGCTGGCGGATCTGGAGAAAGCCTGGACACTACCGGAAGGCGATCGTATTCCGGCGATTCCGGAGTTCTGCGTGGTAAAAGAGTCGCACCTGAACAAGGCGTTGACGGCAAAATACCCGCTCCAGTTGAGCGGCTTCCATACCAAAGGCCATACCCACTCTACCTATACCAACGTGCTGATGCTGCATGAAGCGGTTCCGGACGAAGTGTGGATCAACCCGATCGACGCTAACGCGCGTCAGCTTAAGTCCGGCGACTTGGTGCATGTGTTTAACGATCGCGGGACCGTGGCGATCCCTTGCAAGGTAACGCAGCGCATTCTGCCGGGCGTAGTGGCGATGCCGCAGGGCGCGTGGACCCGGCTGGACAGCAATGGCGTGGACGTTGGCGGGTGCATCAACACTCTGACCAGCCATTTGCCGTCGCCGCTGGCGAAAGGGAATCCACAGCATACCAACCTGGTCGACATCAAACGCGCTTAAGGAGTGAACCACAATGAAACAGTATGGCTTTTACGTTGACTCCTCGCGCTGCTCCGGCTGTAAAACCTGCCAGGTCAGCTGCAAGGATAACAAAGATCTGGACGTCGGCCCGAAATTCCGTCGCGTGTATGAATACGGCGGCGGCAGTTGGGTGAAAGAGGGCGAAAGCTGGCACAACGACACCTTTACCTATTATCTCTCTATTGCCTGCAACCATTGCGACGAGCCGGTGTGCGTCTCTGGTTGTCCGACCGGGGCGATGCACAAGCGTGAAGAGGACGGTCTGGTGCTGGTGGATGATAGCGTCTGCGTGGGTTGCCGATATTGCGAAATGCGTTGCCCGTACGGCGCGCCGCAGTTCGATGCGCAGGCGAAAGTCATGCGCAAGTGCGACGGCTGTCTCGACCGCCTGGAGCGTAATCTGCGCCCGATCTGCGTGGAGTCCTGCCCACAGCGCGCGCTGGATTTCGGCCCGATCGACGAGCTGCGCGCGAAATATGGCAGTGAAAACGAAATCGCGCCGCTGCCGTCCGCGTCGTTTACCCATCCTAACCTGATTATTAAGCCGCACCCGAAGGCGCGCGCGTCGGGGGACAAGGAAGGGGCAATTGTGAACATGGGGGAGGTGCGCCATGCATGAGTTACCGCTGGTCTTTTTTACCGTCTTTACCCAAAGCGCGGTTGGGGCGTTTATTCTGCTGCTGATCGGCGGCACGCTCGGGCAGATTGACGCCCGACGAATGGCGGTGGGGCTGTTTTCCGTCATGTGTCTGTTTGGTGTTGGCGTCCTGCTGGGGATCTTCCATGTCGGCCAGCCGCTGCGCGCGCTGAATATGCTGTTGCGTGTCGGGCATTCGCCTATGAGCAATGAAATCGTGCTGTCGGCGGTGTTTGCTACGCTGGGCGGGTTGGGGTCCCTCGGGCTGCTGCTCAACCGTGGCGCCGCGTTGTGTAAGGGGCTGGTGTGGCTGGCGGCGATCGTCGGCGTGGTCTTTATTCTGGCGATTCCGCAGATCTACCAGTTGCCAACGGTAGTGACGTGGCGTTCCTCTTATACCACCGTGATGATGGTGCTGACGCCGCTCATTGGCGGCGGTATTCTCGCCGGGCTGTTTGGTTTGCGCCTGGGACTGTTGATCAGCGTGCTGGCGATCCTCGTCAGCTTCTGTCTGCGTCCAGGCTATATGTCGACGCTTATGAGCGCTGACGGCGCCCTGACCGCGGCGCAAGCCAGTTGGTTCACCGCGCAGGCGGTGCTGCTGGCGGCGGGTATCGTGGGCGTGGTTGTCTGGTCGCGACTGAAAACGAACGTAGCGGTTCTCGCGGCGACGGCGCTGGTGGTGATCGCCGCGGAATTAGTTGGCCGTATCGCGTTCTACAATCTCTGGACGCTGCCGATGTAACCCTACCTGTCAGGCCTGCGGCGCTAACCTGTGGGCCTGACAAGCGTAGCGCCAACAGGCAATACTCAGGCATTTTTCAGGAGCTTTACTATGCCAACCCGTGCCGTATTACCGCGTATCCTCGGCGCACTGTTTTACTGGTCGCCGGAAAAGCCAGACGTCAAGGCGCTTATCGACTGTCTGCCGACGCTGCCGGAGCTGTATCCGTGGCGCGATCTGACGCCGATCTCACGTTTATGCGCCGACTGGCCGCAGCCCGACGCGGACGCGCTGGCCTGGCAGTTTTCGGTCCTGTTTGAAGGGCAGGGCGACATGCCTGTACCGCCCTGGGGATCGGTCTGGCTGGAGCGGGATAACCTGCTGATGGGCGACACAACCGCAGAATACCGTGCGTTTTTACAGTCTCACGGTATGGCCTTTGACGCCCGCCATACCGAACCGGAAGATCAGTTCGGACTGATGCTGCTTGCCTACAGCGCGCTGCTTGAGCAAGGGAATGACGCCGCCGCGAATACGCTGCTGGAAACACATTTACTGCCGTGGGGGTATCGCTATCTCGCGCTGCTGCATGCCAACGCAATCAGTCCGTTCTATTCCCGTCTTGCTGCGGTGGCGGAATGTTATCTGCGGGACGTTGAACAGCAGCAGGCGTTGCAACCGCCAGCGAAGCGGCTTTATTTCGGATGAATAAATCGGAGAAATATTATCAGGAACTGATGACTCACCGGCACGTGAGCCGCCGGGGGCTGTTTCGCGCCTTCGTCAGCGCGGCAAAACATACCGCGCCCGAAGATGCCTCTTTTCACCTTTCCCACCCTCTGCCGCCGGGCGCGTTGCCAGACGCGCTTTTTAGCGTGCAATGTACCCGCTGTCATCACTGTATTGATGCCTGCCCGATGGGCATTCTGTCGCCGCACGACGATGGCTTCCCACAGCTGGCAATTGACTACGCCAGCTGCGACGGCTGCGGGTTGTGCATCGCCGCCTGCGCCTCCGGCGCGCTGCGTCCACAAATGCGTCCGGACACTGGTTTGCGTCCCGTGTTTCACGACGCCTGCGTAAACCCGGCGCGCGCCTGTAATCAGTGTGTGGAGGCGTGCCCGGAACAGGCCTGCGCTATCAGCGCCAGCGGTGTCCCCACGGTGGATGCCGAACGCTGTAACGGCTGCGGAGAATGCCGTGTGCAGTGCGGTTACGATGCCGTTAGGCTGGAGCGGTAGGGGTTGAAATAAGCGAGGATGTTCCTGAATTAAACGTTATTCATCGCGTTTCCGCTTATTCACGAGTGTTGTTAGAAAAATTATTTCTGCCGTTTATATGAATTATCCTAAGTCTTTTTTTTATGTCTTAGGAATATTCCCGCCTCAATTCCTCATGTGTTTAGGATTAATCACACAGCTTCGCGAGATATAACATCCTGTTTTTTGTTTTTGCGAGTTATCAATGCGTATCTTTTCCATAGCAAATGTAGTGCTTTGTGGTGAAATTTTGATTTGATAGCATTTTGCACAGTTCGAAGGAATGGCGGTAATTAAGATTGAATAATTTCAACTTTAATTATTACCAGAACATTTCCGGAACAAAACCAAGAGTTGTTTACAAAAGTAGCGAAATACCGATCGCGACGTGAAGACTCTTTATTATTTCTCAGGATTTGGTACAAACAGGATATTGTTATGAAAATGAATAAAGTTGCTATGGCTGTTGCTTTCACTGCTGCTCTGAGCTCTATGTCTGTATTAGCTGCTGATACAACAACTGGCAAAATCGAATTCCAGGGTGAACTGGTGAATACCGCTTGCGGCCTGGCGCCGAATTCAAGCCCGGTTATTGTTGATTTCGGCCAGGTTCCGGTTTCAGCACTGGCGGGCGGTAATCATGCAGGAAACGTACATAAGAACATCGAACTGCAGCATTGCGACACTACCGTGGCGACCACTGCTGTAGTCACTTATAACCCGACCAGCGTTAACCCGACTGACGCCACTCTGGCTGCCTTCACCTCCGGCACCGCTTCCGGCGCGGGTATCGGCCTGCGCGACAGCGCCAGCCAGGACGTAGTATGGGGCCAGGCAACGACTGCAGTACAGCTGGTTAACGGCACCAACACCATCCCGTTTGTTGCTTATCTGAAAGAAGAAAGCGCAGGCGCGACTGTGACTGCCGGTTCTTTCCAGTCAACGGTTAACTTCGAGATTGCTTACCAGTAATCGGACTGAAGTGCTGAGTGCGGGGCTTCCCGCACTCATTTAAATTATTCATTCGTACCAGGGAGGGACAGCATGAAATCAGGCAACGCAGGCTTATTGTCGCTTTATTTGTGTGCCCTGGTGGCGACGGGTTCTGCTTCAGGCTCTACCATAACGCCAGGCAAATTAGCCATGAGCGGCGAATTAATTGAAGCCGCATGCAGCCTTGACCCGTCAAGTCGTGATGTTGAAGTGGAATTTGGCGAAGTTTCTGCCAGTCAGATTAATCGCAACGATGAAGGGAATATTACGCGACCTTTTCTGGTTCGCCTCACAGGTTGCTCAATCGTAAAAAGAGGCAATGACGGTTCACTTTATCCTTATGCCTTAGTCACCTTTATTGGCAGCGCGGCAGCTTCCGATCCCACCACGTTATTAGTTAACGGCAAGGCCGATGGCTTTGGCATTCGCTTACGCGACAGTCAGGGCGCGATATTAACGCTCGGCGAACCCTCTCCCGGTTATGAACTGAGCGAGAGCGATAATGTTTTGAAATTTACCGCATCACTGGTGCCGGTAGAGAAATATATAAAGGCGGGTGAATTTACAGCCGTTGCGCAATTTTTTATGGATTACAACTAACAAAATAACAATAACGTAGCGGGAAGCAGGACGTTTTTTACGGATTTATTCGGGATGAAAATCATGTCGGTAAAATTAAAAACAAAGATAACGATAATAGCCCTTCATGTAATGAGCTGCTGTTATGCTGCTCCGGTCTGGGCTGAGGAAAGCGTTGAATTTAATACCGATGTCCTGGATGCTGCAGATCGTACGCGTATCGATCTGTCGCGCTTTGCGACGGACAACTACGTTACCCCTGGCGACTACCTGTTAGATATTCGTATCAATGGCCAGCCGGTGGGGCAGGAGAAGATTCGTTACGTCGAAGCGCCTGAAGGCAAACGCACCATCCCCTGCATCACTGGCGACCTGCTCGACAAGCTGGCGCTGAAAGAAGACGCGCGGCAGCAGGTCACTCAGCTGTATCAGAACTGCTATGTATTGCAGAGCCTTCCGGGAAGCAAATTAACCAACTACGCCGGCGTGCTGGACATCAGCGTACCGCAGGCGTGGATGAAATATAACGACCCCGACTGGACGCCGCCTGAGCGCTGGGACGACGGGGTGGCCGGGCTGATTTTTGACTACAGCCTCAACGGGCAGATTACCCGTCAGTTCACCGATGATAAAAACTACAGTTCGCTGTCAGGTTATGGGCAGGCGGGCGCCAACATTGGCGGCTGGCGTGTGCGTGGCGAGTATCAGACCAGCTACTACAGCCAGAACCATCAGTTTGATTTCGACTGGAACCAAATCTACGCCTACCGTCCGCTGCCGATGATGGCGGCGAAGCTGACGCTCGGTGAGATCTACCTGAATTCGCAGGTATTTGACACGGTGCGCTTCACCGGGATCAACCTCGCCAGCGATGAGCGCATGCTGCCGCCAGCGTTGCAGGGCTATGCTCCTGAAGTCCACGGTATCGCCCGTACCAACGCCAAAGTGACCGTCAGCCAGAACGGGCGCGTTATCTATGAAACTACCGTACCCGCCGGTCCTTTCAACCTTCAGGATTTACGCAGTTCGGTGCGCGGTACGCTTGATGTGCGGGTCGAAGAGCAGGACGGGTCGGTGTCGACCTTCCAGGTGAACACCGCCAACATTCCGTATCTGACGCGTCCGGGCTATGTACGCTACAACATTTCCGGCGGTACGCCGTCGCGCTACAACCATAAAATGCAGGGACCGACGTTCCTCTCCGGCGATTTCTCCTGGGGGGTCAGCAACGCGTGGTCGCTGTACGGCGGCCTGCAGTCAGCTGGTGAAGAGTACACCGCCGCCTCGCTGGGTATTGGCCGCGATCTTAACCTGCTGGGCGCCATATCGGTTGACGCCACCGAGTCGTGGAGCCGCACGCGGGAAGGCGATCGCAAGAAAGGCACCTCTTACAAATTGAGCTACGCGAAAACGTTTGATGAGTACCACAGCTCCATCACCTTCGCGGGCTACCGCTTCTCGCAGGAAGATTTCCGCTCAATGGCGCAATACCTCGATGAGCGCTACGAAGGCTATGACCACCTGGGCCGCGAAAAAGAACTTTATACCATTACCGGGAATAAAACGTTCTGGGCCGATGAACCGGGCAAAGCGACCACGGTCTTCCTGACCTGGACGCATCAGAACTACTGGGATAAGCGCAGCCAGGACCGCTACGGCATGTCGGTAGGACGCTCTTTCCGTATCGGAGACATTAACGGTATTACCGCCAACCTCTCTGCTTATCGTACTGACTATAAAGGAAGTAAAGACGACTCGATTTCCTTCTCCCTGTCAGTGCCGGTGGGCGACAACAGATGGGCGGGGCTGGATGTCCAGACCAACAACGGCAAAACCAGCCCGATGGCGTCCTATACCGACAACAGCGATTACAACAACCTGTGGCGCGTTCGCGCAGGCGCCAGCCAGCAAGGCAACGTCAGCGTTGACGGTTATTACAACCATCGCTCGCAGGTGGCGGAAATTAATACCAACGCCAGCTATCGCCAGAATGAATACATGGCGCTGAGCACCACGTTACGTGGCGGCTTTACGGCGACCCGACACGGCGCAGCCATTCACAACAGCGGCGCGACGCTGAACACCGCTCGCGTCATGGTGGATACCAACGGTATTGGCGGCGTACCGCTCAACGGCGAGAAGTCGCGGACCAACCGCTTCGGCATTGCCGTGGTGCCGGATGTCGTGAGCTACAACAGCTTTGACACCCGCGTGGATGTAGACGCGATGGACGGCGACATCGAACCGTCTAAAGCCATCAGCACCACAACGCTTACCGAAGGGGCGATTGGTTATCAGGCCTTCGGCATGGCGAAAGGGATGAAGATGATGGGCACGCTGCGCCTCGCTGATAACAGCGTTCCGCCGTTCGGCGCGGAAGTCTACAACGCCGACGGTATCAGCGTCGCGATGGTGCTGGAAGACGGTAAAGCCTGGCTTGCGGGCGTCAACCCTGACGAAACGCTGAACGTGATGTGGGGCGGGAAACAGCAGTGCAAGATCACCATCCCACCAGGCGCGACAAATGGACGCGCGGATACGCTGCTGCCGTGTCGTTAATTCCGGGTAGAACGAGTTATCTCATTGTAATAAAAGGCCAAAAATGAGCAAAAAAAGACATAACGGATACCTGCTGGCGGCGTTAGCGCTGAGCGCGGTGGGTGGCTATGCGCAGGCAGGCGTCTCGCTGGATCGGACCCGCGTGATTATTACGGAGAAAGATGTGTCGTCGAGCGCCAATCTGAGCAACACCAGCCCGGATGTTCCGTTCCTCGCCCAGTCATGGGTGGAAGATGAGAAGGGGAACAAGATCACGTCGCCGCTGCTGGTGTTACCTCCGCTACAGCGGATCAACGGCGGGCAGAAAGGGATCGCGCGCGTGACCAAAACCGACGGTATCGAAAAGCTGCCGAAGGACAGAGAGAGCCTGTTCTATCTCAACGTCCGGGAGATCCCGCCGAAGCCGGACAAACCGAACACGCTACAGCTGGCGATGCAGTCGCGCATCAAGCTGTTTTACCGCCCGGCGGCGGTGATCCCGAAGTCAAAAAGCGAAGTCTGGCAGGATCAGGTGGTGTTCCATAAGAACGGCAGCAAGATGACGGCAGAGAACCCGACGCCTTACTACATCACCATTCTTGGCTTGTCGAAAGGCGCCGGACAGAAGATCACCAAATTCCCGGGGATCATGGTCGCGCCGAAATCAAGCAAGCAGTTTGATGTGACAGACGCAAGCGTCAATCAGTTCTCAATGATGTTTGTGAATGACTATGGCGGTCACCCGGAACTGAAATTCCGTTGCGATGGCAACACCTGTAAAGCGTTGCCGCCTGCTCAACAGGGTTAATCAAGAAGGAACCTGACAATGCAAAATCCTTTTCCATGTATTGCCCTCCTGGCGATGGGCGTGACGTTTTCCAGTTCGGCGGACGTACCGGTACAGCCGCAGCACAATGCGCTGGAGCAGGTCGGCGAAGATAGCGGCATTGTCCGGTTTCACGGCTCGGTGTATGCCTCTCCCTGCGTGTTTATGACACAGGGACGTATCCAGGACGTCGAACTGGGTGACATTAGCGCCCAGCGTTTTCATCAGGCGGGCGATCGCAGCCAGCCGGTGCGCTTCAAGCTGTATCTGAAAGATTGCCTGAAAGGGGCGTCGCAGGCGCGGGGAAGCCTGGCTTCCCGTACCACCGGCGAAGACTGGCGCGCGTATAGCACTGGCGAGCAGGCCGTGCAAATGACGTTTGTCGGCGAGGCGGATGTGAATAATACGCAACTGCTGCGCACGACCGGTACCACCCGCGGCGCGGGTGTTCGCCTGCTGGATAAAAGCGGCAATGCGCTGGACGTCGGGCAGACCCATGCCCCCTGGCTGATTAAAAACGGCGACAGCGAGCTGAGCTTTATGGCGGCGCTGGAGTCTACCGGCACCCACGTCAGCGCCGGTGAGTTTAGTAGCCTGGTGCGCCTGAAGATGGAGTATCTGTAATGAATGTATCAGGCCTGTTGCGCCGCAAAGCGTCGGCTGTACTGGTGGCTTGCGCACTCGGGATGCCGGGAGCCGCATGGTCGGCGGTGGATGGCGAAATTGAACCGGTCGGCGGCACTTATGACTATATGGTCAACATTAACAATACGAACATTACCAATAATCAGCCAGGGTCAACCTATACGGATACGTTTGACCTGGCCGGGATGTTCCAGGGCCGCGCTTACTGTTCTGTGCCGATGACGAATCAGGCGGTGTACTACACGGCGCAGGCGACGTTAACCCAGCAGGGGAGCAACCCGGATTATCTGAAGCTCAATGACTATATGGACGTCAAAATTGAGATCTATATCGGCGGAACGGTGCGGGACTATAAAGTGGTTCCGTTTACAGGTCTGTCCAACGGGATTGAGCAAAACTATTGCAACGTGCCGAGTACGATTCTGGATAACGAGTTTGCTTCCGGGACTAAGGGAAGGGTGACCTTTATGATCACCAAACCCATTATCAACGGCGTGAACTTACAGGGGTCCGAAATCGCTAAGCTGTTTGGGCGTCTCGGGCCAGGGGCCATCGGCGGCACGCCGTTATCGCGCATTACCATCGCCTCCGGGGTGATCACCGTACCGGATAAGTGCGTGGTGAACCAGGGGACGCCGATTGTCGTTGATTTCGGCACTATTCCGGGTACCGGCAGCGCGCTGGACGGCAATAATTTCAGCCAACATGTGCCGATTCACGTGAAGTGCGAAGGCGGCAGCTTTTCCCAGGGGGCGCTGAATATCAAGCTTGGTATCCAGCAGCCTAACCCGGCCTTCACGGACGGCTCGTACCTGAGCACGCAGGGCACCGGCGGCGTCGATCGTTCGATGCTGGGTATTGCGCTGCGCGACGCTCAGCGCAATCTCATTAAGCCGAACACCTTTTATAACGTGCCCGGATTTGCGAATAACGAGGGCGACTGGAATCTGGTTGCCGCACCGATCGCCCAAAGCGCGACGTCGACAGTTCCGGAAGGCGAATTTCACGCGTCGGCCACGGTCGTGGCTGAATTCCAGTAAGGAGGGAATATGCAGCGCATTATGATGATCCTCGCCTGTTTCGTGACGACGCTTATCACCCCCTCCGCATGGGCGCTGGGGCAGCTGATCGGCGGCGATTTGAGCTTTAAGGGTGTGGTGATGGCCTATCCGTGCAGCATCGCGCCTGAGTCAGAGCGGGTGCCGGTCGACTTTGGCAACATATCAACCAAGTCTTTGTACATTAACGGCAAAACGGTCCCCGTGCCCTTCACCATCAAGCTTCAGGGCTGTACCCCGAGCGTTTTTAACAGCGTAACGGTGACGTTCAGCGGGACGGCTAACCCTAATCTCGCGGATCGGTTGGCGATCAGCGCCACCGCGCCAGGTAACGCAAGCGGCGTGGGTATTGGTCTGCTGGAGGTCGACGACACCCCGGTACAGCTGAACGCCGCCACGACTCCAGTGGCCATTAACGACACGATTTTACGGCTGAACTTTCAGGCGTTCGTTGAAGCGGAGCCAGATGCCTTAGCAAACGGAACCCTTACCACCGGGCCATTTACCGCGACGGCGAATTACACATTGAGCTATCAGTAGCGCGTCAACAGGGATTTGAGGCATGGTGTATCAGTGTTTTCTTTATGATAAGAATTTCTTTTATTCGCAAGGCTTAAAAACGGTAATTGCCCGTTTAGTCGGCGAGCAGGCTGAGACGCAATATTCCTTAACCGATGATTACGCCCAGCTGATTTCTGTGCTCCAGACAAAAGTCGATGATAATCATCGACTGCTGATTCTTTGCGATCTTGACAGTTTGCCGCAAGAGCGTTTTCGCGCGCTGCAACTGATGAAAGATTTTTATCAGCAGGAAGATAAAAGTCTGGTGATTTTATTGAGCGAGCATAATTTGCCGCTGTTTTTTGCGCTCTATACCATATTGCCGAGTGCGCACTGGTTATTGAAAAGTGAAAATATCGACAATATCGGTCCCTTTTTTCAGGATCTGTTTGATAAAGGCCATCGGGGATGCTGCTTTAGCCACTCGCTGGTGAACTACACACGGCAAAAACTGCACAACAGGGAAGAAGATTACACCATTTCCGGTAATGAGTGGTGGCTAATGGAAGAAATATTCAAAGGGAAATCGTTGTCGCAGATTTCCGATGAAGTGAACGTGGACGTGCGTCGCCTGAGTTATATCAAGCGCCATTTAATGAAGCGGCTGAATATCCGCAACAATATTGCCCTGTTCGCGGCGTTTAAGGGAATTATGCCCTGAGCGTGTGGAAAATTTTTGGCGAACGCTTTCGCCGAATTCCCGGTGCAAATGAATGCACCTTATTAAACCTTAATGAAGGAAAACAGAAATGAAAACATTAACTGCGATCGAAGCTGCAATGGTTGTGGGCGGAACCTGCAAAACCTGCGAAATAACCTATCAGAACGTGACTATCGGTGGCGTAACCTCCTGTAAGGAACTGACGACCTGCACCGACAAACACGGCAGCACCACGACCATGAAAGATGCTGACTCCAGCAAATGTGGCGGTATCCCGAACCGTTTCTAATCGGGCTCAGCCTGGGGGAGGATATGCCCCCAGGCTTTTCTTTTCCGTGGCGAGAATGTTATGGCGACGCATTTTAAACGTATTACCCTTATTGGTTATTCACTGTTTCTCATCGTGATCTCTTCGCTGATGACGGTGCTTTGTTATCATATTTTTGTTTTCAATACATTTTCAGCGGATGATTCTCAAACGCAGGCGTTTCGTGAAGTCAGCGTTGAGCAGGTGGCGAGCAGCCCGATAAAAGAAGAACGCAGTATTATTGAAGTTATGTCCTACGGTTGCCATTACTGTGCGGCAAACGAAGATAACCTCGCTGAATTTAGCCGGTCGTTACCGCCCGGCAGCACATTTACCTCTATTCACATCGCCGGTGATAATAACGGTCTGGCGGCGTACGCGCCGTTATTTGCCACGCTGGAAGTTATGGGCATTGAAAAGAAGGTGCGCGACAGCGCTTATAATGCGGTGATAACGCGTGGTGTCGATCTGGCGGATAACAATGCGCTGCAAGGCTGGCTGGTAAAAAATAATATCGATACGACGAAATTCAATACAGCCCGTCAGAGCGAGGCTGTAAAAAAACGCCTCAGCGAAATGGCGGCAATTACCGAACATTATGCGATTAACGCCACGCCAATATTTATTATCAATAAACGTTATGTGGTGGCGCAGGATCGGGAGTTTCCGCAATTTGCCCAGCGGATGCAGCAGTTGCTTAAAGAGGATAAATAGTCTCCGTGGTCAGGTTTTTTATTATCTGGAGCGTCTTTAGCATCCGCAACCGTCTGGGACAAGTGCGCCGCCTGCGCCGGGAACTGTCCCGGGCGGCGATGTTTGCGCTGCGGAAAATTCTGCGCTACGGATACCTCCCCGCGGTGCTGACAGTGGCGAGGGGGCTTTGCGCCCTGCGTCTGGCGGGACGCTCGTTTCGCTGTCAACACGCGGTGGCCAATGAAAACGCACGCTGTCTGACAGGGTATTCGGGGCGCGTGGACGCCGTATGGATAGCCGTCCGCCGTCGTTTGCTGGAAGAAGCCGCTACCTGGGGGCAGAGTCCGGCGCTGCTGCGACAGATTCGCGCCTGCGCGGCGCAGCTCGACGCCGTGGTCGCGCCGCTGCATCAACAAAACACGCCTTATATTCTGGCGCCGCTGCATACGGTCTCGGACGTGCTGGCGGCGATGGTTGGCGCCTGCGTCACGCCGGGAAGCGCCAGTGTTGTGGTCTCTGCAAGCGCGGAACTCTATAACGCCCAGACCCGCGCGCTGGGGGGCGTCGCGCTTTCGTACTGCTCAATTCACCAGGAAAACAAAGCGCTGGCAGGCGATCTGATGACGCTCATTACGGATGTCGCCTGCGGTCGGCAAAACATGATCATATTTCCCGATATCTCGCCCGACTATACCTTGCAGGCCGAAGGTGCGCTGGCGGCGAAATTGCCGTGCCGTTTATTTGACCGCAGCGCGAAGCTGCACAACGGCGTGGTTCGTCTTTCCGCGGTGATCAAGGCCCAGGTGGTGTTTTACCACCTGAGTTACGACAACGGCCTGCGTATCCACATTCATCCTCCGGTCGCCAGCCGCGACGTCGCGCAGACGCTGCCGGGAATTATTGAGTCCACCCTGCGCGACTATCCGCAGGAGTGGCTGCTCTGGCACAGCCATTCTCTCTATTTTATTAATCACTAATTATAAAAATGAAAACCACCATCCCGAATCAGATCTTTCAGGAAGAAACCAACGAATGCGGCCTGGCGTGCGTGGCGATGCTGGCGCAGACGCAGGGGAAAACCGTTTCGCTGGAGACGTTGCGCGACATTTTTCCGGCGTCCGATCACGGCACGTCGCTGGATACGCTGATGACAATTCTGGCGCGGCTGGGCATTGCCACCACGCCGGTCCTGTTTGAGCATCACGAACTGAATGACCTGCCGCTGCCGGCTATTCTGCACTACGGCGCCAGCCATTACGTTCTGCTGGCCTGGCGTAAGGGGAATCAAGTGTGCGTGATGAACCCGGCGATTGGCGAGCAGTGGTTGCCGTTTTCCGCGCTGAAGCAGGAGATCAGCGGCTATGCGTTGATTGTCGAACCGGATCGACCGCTGGAGGCCGATCCTGGCCTGTCGTTACCGGATGAGACGCAGACTGCGCCACGCGCCATGAGTATGCAGGAAACCGCGGCGGTGCCGGGGATTTACCGGCTGATGTTATTGACCTTCCTGGTTTCCCTCACGCTGTTTCTGATGCCGACAATGGTCAGCAACGCCATTAATCAGGCGTTTTCCAGCGTTGGGAACAGCGATTTTCCCTACGGCTGGTTTATCCTGGCGTTTATGGTTTCCTCGCTGATGGCGCTGGGCGTACGGGTGATTAGCGAGCGTTTCATTAAACGCTTTGTGTTGATCCACAGCGGGGTTGGATTTTCCCGTCTGCTCAGCAATCCGCTGCGCTTCTTTGAAAAACGCGCGCCGGGGGAGATCTTCAGCCGCTTCACCGCCTGGCAGGTGGGTCTGCTGCAAAAGATTGAACTGGATAACGGTCTGCGTTCCGACTGGGTGATCTGCGTTATTGCGCTGGCGGTGATGTTCTGGATCGCCCCGGTACTGGCGGCGATCTCGGCGGTGGGGGTGACGGTGATGGGGATCATCAGCGTCTGGGCGGTGATCCGCGACCGCTGGTTCACGCAGCAGTTGCAGCTTAAAAGCGCCACCCTGAACGACTTCTTTATGGAGACTATCCAGGGCATTTTGACCGTCAAAACCGCCGGGCTGGAAGGCCAGCGGCAAGGGCAGTTTGCAGCGTTCAGCCGCGATCTTTTTTCCTGCCTACAGCGCCAGAAAGTCTATCAGCAGGTTAAAGAGGGGTTGTATCAGCTGACTGGCAGTCTGGAAATGGTGGTGTTTATGCTGGTGGTGCTGCCGATGGTACACAGCAAACTCATCTCGCTGGGCGACTTTTTTGCCTACAGCTTTCTGCGCCAGATCTTTACCTCTTACGTGACGCGGATTTTCTACGGCATTATTCAAAAAACCCAGCTCAACGTTATTGATACCCGCGCCCATAGCCTGTTTGCCCGCAGAGACGAAGCCGAGCCCGTGCCGTTGACCCCGGCGCTGCCGTCAGGCGCGGTGCCCACGCTTCACTTTGATGCTCTGCGCTACGATTACGATCCGGCGAGGCCGATTCTGAACGGAGTATCGTTCACCCTGAACGCCGGAGAGCAGATGGCGATCGTCGGCGAGTCCGGGGCCGGAAAGAGTACCCTGTTGCGGCTGATCGCCGGACTGCTGGCACCTCAGGCGGGCGGCTGTTATGCCGGCGAAACGCGCCTGTCTCCGGAATTGCTCACGCGGCTTGTCTGTCTGCAAAGCCAGGAGGACATCCTGTTTAACGCCTCGGTGCGGGAAAACATCACTTTGTTTGACGCACAGTACCGTGAACGCGACCGCGGACGCATTGAGGCGCTGCTTGATTCCCTCGCGCTGGGTGACGTGGTGCGCGGGCTGCCAGGCGGTGTTGACGCCCTGATTCGGGAAAGCCACGCGGCGCTTTCTCTTGGGCAACGTCAGCGCTTGTTGCTGGCGCGGGCGCTGTACAGTACGCGTCCGGTGTTGCTGCTCGACGAACCGACCGCGAATCTTGACGACGACACGGCGGCGACCGTGATGGAGACGCTCCGCCGTCACTGTCACGAAACCGGTAAATCATTGATTGTTGTAACCCACAGCGAACAGGTACTGTCGCATTTTCCGCGCGTTTATCAGCTTATTGCAGGCCAGTTGCGCCCTCTGGAGGCCGATCTATGACGCGTAAAACCCGCTGGATGTTGGCTGCTTTCGGACTGGTGTTTGTCGTCGCCAGCAGCGTGGCGTGGACGACGCTGGCCTCTGACTCTCCCGATGAACACCTGGCGCTGGAAACCATTGGTACAGGGGATATCGAAAAAGTCGTGCTGGTCACCGGCGTCCTGAAACCGGCGGTGCAGGTCAACGTTGGGGCGCAGGTCAACGGACAGCTTCGCAAGCTGTACGTGCGTCAGGGCGACAAGGTAAAAAAAGGGCAACTGCTGGCGGAGATCGACCCGACCATTCAGGAGTCTGACCTTAACAACGCCCACGCGCAGCTTGCCAGCGCCAAAGCGCAAAAGCTGTCGGCGCAGGCGACCCTGTTACGTTATCGCCAGGAGCTTAACCGTCAGCGGATGATGATGCGCGACGGCTCTGGCGTGCGCAGTGAATTTGAGCAGGCGCAGGCGCAGTACGACGCGCAGGTGCAGCAGATCGCTGTGAGCGATGCGCAGATTGTACAGGCGGAGATGGCGGTGAAATCCGCGCAGGCTAACCTGAGCTATACCCGCATCGTCGCCCCGATCGACGGCGAAGTATTGGGGATTGTGACCCGGGAAGGGCAGACCATCGTCTCCTCGCAAACCGCGCCGACCATCCTGGTGCTGGCGAATCTCGACACCATGCAGGTGCAAACGCGGATTTCAGAGGCGGACGTGCAGAAGATCCGCCCCGGTCAGCCGCTGCGTTTCTACGTCATTGCCAACCCGGAAAAACGCTATAGCAGCACGATGGGCTTTGTTCAGCCCGCGCCGCAGGAGGCGCTGGAGGCGTCCGGGGAAAACAGAATGGGCGGCAATCAGCAGGCGATGGCGGTCTACTACACCGGAACGTTTGAAGTGCCTAACGCGGAGCGCGAGCTCAAAACGTCAATGACGGCGCAGGTGTTTATCCAGATTGCGAAAGCCAAAAACGTTCTGCGCGTACCGGTCGCCGCGCTGGGGCAGGCACAGGACACCGAGCGTTACGCCATTACCACTTATGAGAATGGCAAAACGCGCACCCGCATCATCCGTATCGGCATTAATGACAGGCAGTATGCTGAAGTGCTGGAGGGGTTAACGGCGGGTGAACAGGTGGTGCTGGCGCAGGATGCAGGGCGGGGATAGCGGATGGAGCCGATTATCGTTTTACGTCAGGTTTGCCGCGCGTTTAACGCCGGAACGCAGGTGCTTCCGGTTCTCAGCGATATTTCACTGACCCTTCACGCCGGCGAGATGGTGGCGATTGTCGGGGCGTCCGGGTCGGGGAAATCCACGCTAATGAACATTATTGGCTGCCTCGACAAACCCACGTCCGGTGAAGTGCTGATTAACGGCACGCCGGTGCATGAGGCCGACGAACTGCGCCTGGCAGACCTTCGCAGCCGCTATCTGGGCTTTATTTTTCAACGCTACCACCTGATGCCGTATCTGACCGCAGAAGAGAACATCGCGATTCCTGCGCTTTATACCGCCATGCCGGAGCCAGAGCGTAAAGCCCGTATACAGCGACTGGCGCGCCAGCTCGGTCTGGAGAACCGCCTGCAACATCGGCCTGCTCAGCTTTCCGGCGGTCAGCAGCAGCGTGTGAGCGTCTGCAGGGCGCTGATTAACGGCGCCCATATCATTCTGGCCGATGAGCCGACTGGCGCCCTCGACAGCGTGAGCGGTAAGGCGTTGATGGATGTACTGCATCAGCTGCATACCGCCGGGCACACGGTGATTATCGTGACCCATGACCGCGACGTGGCCCGTCAGGCGCAGCGCATTATTGAAATCAGCGACGGGCGGATCATCAGCGATGAACAGCATGTTGCTGTCAGGCAGGCTTCGGCGTTACCGGATCAGGACAACGGACGCGCGTCGTTAGGGCGCAGTCTGCATGAGTCGGTACGCATGGCGTGGCGATCGTTGCTTGGGCACCGGATGCGGGCCTTTCTCTCAATGCTCGGGATTATCATCGGTATTGCGTCAGTCGTGTCGTCGATGGCCGTTGGCGAAGGGGCGCGTCAGGCGATCATGAGCGAAATCGGCAAGCTGGGAAGCACCACGCTGGAGATCCGTCCTGGAACGGGATGGGGCAGCAAACGCCCGGATATGGAACGCGCGCTGTCGCTGGACGATGTGCGGAGTTTACAAGCGCTGCCGTGGATTATGGGCGTCTCGCCAGTGGTGAGCAGCACCACGCTCGCGGTCCGCAAGGGGCTGGATTCTTCGCTGATGCTTTCCGGCGTGTCGCAGGACTTCTTCTCGCTGCAGGGATTGCGCTTCGTCGAGGGAAATGGCTTTACCGCGCGTGACGTCGCCGAAGGCGAACCGGTGCTCATCCTTGATGAAACCGGACGCGATACGCTGTTTCCCGGCGGTGAAAACGCCCTCGGCGAGATCGTGCAAATTGCCGGTGCGCCGTGGCGGGTCATTGGTGTTGCCACGCGCCCTGGTCCGAAAGTGGTTGGCGGCTTTATGGCGGCCTGGGCGCCGCATACGGCCTTACAACAGCGACTAACCGGCGAGAAACCGCTGGAGTCGTTGATCGCGCGTTTTCAGCCGACGCTGGAACCGCATGACGCGGCGCAGCGCGCGGAACGGCATCTGCTGCGTGAGCATGGCAGAAAAGACTTCTTTATCCAGACCGACGATCAACTGGCAAACGCCCTGCAAAAAACCTCCGACTCTATGTCGCTGTTGATCACCGCAATCGCCGCTATTTCGCTGTTGGTGGGCGGCGTGGGGGTGATGAACATCATGTTGGTTTCGGTGACCGAGCGTACCCATGAGATCGGTATTCGCCTGTCCGTGGGCGCAAGGCCGTCAGACATTATGAATCAGTTTCTGATCGAGGCGGTGATGATCTGCGCTCTCGGCGGCCTGCTCGGGGTAATGGGCTCGTGGGTGGCAGGGCATATCTTCGCTGTCGCCACCGACGCCTTCACGATGGTCTTTACCGCCTTTCCGGTGCTGATGGCGTGTGGGTTTTCCGCGCTTATAGGCCTGACGTTTGGCTATTTCCCGGCGCGCAGAGCGGCTCGCCTTAATCCGACAGAGGCGCTGGCACGCGAATGACGATGAAGATATTACCGCCACGTAGTACGTCGCCATCCGGCAAAAAATTGCGCTGGGGCGCGGTTTTTCTGACAGCGCTACTGCTTTCCGGCTGTGGGCAACTGACCCGCAGCGACTACCAGCGTCCGCTGCTCTCACTGCCCCGGCAATGGCAAGTGGCGCCGGATACAGTAGCGGTTTTTGGCTGGCAGCGTTTTGGCGACCCGCGCCTGACGCGGGTTATCGGGCAGGTACTCATCAGCAATAACGATCTTGCGGCTGCCGCGATCGCCCTCCAGCAGGCGCGCGTGGCTGCAGGATTGACCAATACCAACCTCACCCCTGACGTCACGGTGAGCGGTTCCGCCAGCAACAGCAAAAATGTGCGGCGCGGTAGCGCGTCGCAGGAGAATTACAGCAGTGGGATCACTATTGGCTATGAAGTGGATTTATGGGGAAAGCTGGCCCGTATCCGTGAACAGAGCGAATGGGAGGCGGTGGCAAGCGAACAGGATTATCACGCGACGATGCTTTCCACCCAAGGGACGGCCGCCCAGCTTTATTGGCGTATCGCGCTGTATAACCAGCAGATCCGCAACCAGCGCGCAGCATTGACCATTTCTCAGCAGACCTTACAGCAGGTGACGTCGTGGTTTCAGGCCGGGAAAGTGGGACAGCTTGACGTCCTGCAAGCGCAGCAGGCGCTGCTGGAGCGGCGAAACCAACTGCGTACGCTGGAGCAACAGCGAAGCAGCGCGCGTAATGCGCTGGCGCTGCTGCTTAACAGACCGGCGGAACAGCACGCTGACGAGTCGCCTGCGTTGGATGTCAATCAACAGGTGCCGGTTGCGCAAAAAACGCCGCTGTATGTTATCGCTCAGCGTCCGGATATTCAGGCGGCGGAGTCCCGTCTGCGTGCGGCGCTTGCCGGATACGACGCCTCGCGGCTGCGTTTTTACCCTTCGCTCTCCCTTGACGCCTCGTTGAATGCCGGCAGTCAGGTATTTAACCAATGGTTCAGCGATCCGATACGCACCGTGGGCGGCGCGTTGGCCCTGCCGTTTATCCAGTGGAACACCCAGCGCCTTACCGTGCGGCAGGCGGATTTAGCGGTTAAACAGGCGGCGATTACCTTTCGCTCGACCGCCTATGCCGCGCTCGCCGAGGTGGATGAGGCAATGGAAAACCGGCTGAGCGCGAGCGAGCAGCGCGCAAGGCTGCATCAGTCGCTGGCGCTGAGCCAGCAGCGCTTAACGCTGACGGAAAGCCGTTATCGCGCCGGGGCCGTGGACTTTCAGACGCTGCTCAATGCGCAGGACGACATCTTGACGTTAGAGAACGCCCTTGCACAAACCCAATACGACTACCTCTACGCCACGCTGCAGCTCTGGCTGGCGCAAGGGGGTGGCGAAACGCAATACAGGATGATGGAACATGAAGCTGAATAATGACTTTAAGCGGGTTGTCGTTACCGGGTATGGCGCCGTGACCCCGCTTGGCGCAACGGCAGAGGAAAGCTGGCAGGCAATCATGGACAAACGACATGGCTATCGCTACGTCGACAAAACCGCCTTGAATATCAACACCCATTTTCTCGGGCTGGTGGATAACGAGCCGAGTCTGATGGGGGTGCCTGCCGCCATCCGGCGTCGGCTGCCGCGGTTTGCCCGCCTGACCGTTGGCGCGGCGCGTCAGGCGATGGGCATGGCCTTCGGCGATAAGCCCCCCCAGGAATTCTATAACCCGCTGGACTGCGGCGTGATTATGGGCACCGGCTGGGCAGGACTGGATGAAAGTTACGAGGCGCAGAGCGAATTTGCCGCAACGGGCGTCGCCTCGCCGTTCAACTGTTTTTACGCTATGCCAAGCGTGACGACTGCCGCATGCAGTCAGTTCTGGGGGCTGAACGGCTATCAGAATACGGTGATTGCCGCCTGCGCGACGGGCACGATTGCTATTGGCGACGCGTATGAGGTGATTCGCAGCGGCAGGGCGCAGATGATGCTGGCTGGCGCGGGCGAGTCGCTCACCAGTCACTGTGCGGTGTGGAACATTGACGTGCTGGGGGCGCTCAGCAAGGAGCCGTCGGACCCGCAGCGGGCAAGCTGTCCTTTCAGCGCCCATCGCAGCGGGTTTGTGCTTTCTGAAGGGGCGGCGGTGCTGTGTCTGGAGGAACGCGAAGGGGCGCTGGCGCGTGGGGCGACGATCCTCGGCGAAATCACCGGCTACGCCAACTTCTCGGACGCCTGGGATTTCACCTCGCCGGCGGAAGACTGTCTGGCCCGCGTGCAAACCATCACCCATGCCCTGCAGCAGGCCGGGCTGGAGCCTGAACAACTGGACTACATTAATGCGCATGGGACCTCAACGCCGCTGAACGACATTAACGAAACCCAGTCGCTCAAAATGGCGTTGGGCGACGCGGCTTACGCTATCCCGGTCTCCAGCACCAAATCCTATTCCGGACACTTAATCTCCGCGGCAGGGACATTCGAAAGTATCGTCTGCTTACAGGCTATCGCCCACGGCGTGATGCCCGCGACGGCCAACTTCCAACAGGCTGATGAACGCTGTGATCTGGATTATGTGATCGAGGGTCACCGCGCGGGCGACATTCGCCGCACGCTGAATCTGAGCTTTGGCTTTGGCGGAGCGAATGCGGCGCTGATCCTGGAGAAACACGCATGATGCCCCTGCATTATGGTCATCAGGACGCCAGCCGCTGGGCGGCGTTTTCCGGTGATTACAACCCGGTGCATTTTGACGAAGCGTGGGTGAAAGCACGCGGGGGACACGCGCTTAGTGTTCACGGGATGCGCGCGTTACTCGATGTGAAGCGTTTTATCAGCCCGCCCGCCGACAGCGCGCCGTTTCTGAAATGCACCGTACGTCTGCGCAGACCACTGTGGCGGGATACGGCGTACTCTCTGATGCGTGAAGCGAGCGAGCGCGTCGTGGTGTCGGTGAAAGAGCGCGCGGGGGGAGAAACCTGTCTGTCCTGTCAGCTTACGCCGGAACAGGGCTTTCCGCGCGACGACGGCCTGAGCCAGCGAGTGCTGGACTCCGCCACGCTTGCCGGGCTGCATCAGTCATTTCAGCCGCTGCTGCCCGACGCCCAGCAGTGGCATTTCCTGGACGCGCTGCTGTTCCGCCATCTGCTACAGGACGATGCGCTGCTACATCAACCCTCTGTCGCCGCGATGTTGCCGGACTGCCCTTCTCTGGAGGCGCTTTTTAACCGTTTCCCGGTCATGCAGACCCATCAGGAGGTCATTTTCGACAGTCTGCTTCTTGAGCCGTGGCGGGCGAATACGTTACCGCCGCGGCTGGTGATCGACACGCTCCCTGCGCTGGTCGTCGGCGACCTCGCTACGGGCGCGGTGGTGCGGATCGCGGCGCGAACCTGTTATCAACAACGTTTCATTTGCAGCGCCGTTACCCTGAAGGTCGGCGCGCTGACAAAAGGAAAATAAAATGAGCCAACAAGAAACGATCTATAAAAAAATCAGCGAAATGATCTGCGACGCAAAAGATATGACGCCGGACGCATTGACCCCGGAGACGACGCTGCCGGAACTGGAGCTGGACAGCCTGGACTACGTTGAGCTGATGGTGCTGGCGAAACGTGAATTTAATGTGACGGTGAATCCGGAAATGTTCATGAAGAATCCCTTTATGACGCTGCGCGAGCTGAGCCAGCGTATTGAAAAGGCGATGGCGGACTGACATGGCGGAAAAATGGATGCTGATCACCGGCGGTAGCCGGGGGATTGGTCAGGCGCTGGTGAGCCACCTGCTGCCGGACTGGAATATTGTCTTTACCGGACGCAACGAGGCCAGGATCGCGCAGACGCTGGAGGCCGCGCAGCGTCTGCGCACCGCAACCTGGGTGCAGGGGCACTGCTGCGACGGCAGCGATGAAGAACGTGTTTCGCAACTGGCAACGTCGCTGCTGGAAAAATGCGGCGCGCCAGCCGCTATCATCCATAACGCCGGAATGACCCGTGATGGTCTGCACATTCACCAGAACGCGCAGGACTGGCAGGAGGTGCTGAATAACAATCTTGTTTCCGTCGTGAACTGGAACCGGATCCTGTTGCCCGCCATGATGACCCAGGGCAGCGGTGCGATTGTGTTTATGTCGTCGGTATCGGCGGTAAAGGGCAATAGCGGGCAGACGGCTTACGCGGCCAGTAAAGCGGCGATGATCGGGTTGACGCATTCGCTGGCGCGGGAAGTGGGGCGCTTTGGTATTCGGGTTAACTGTCTGGCGCCGGGCTTGATTGAAGGTGAGATGGTACAGGCTATTCCTGCGGCGCATCTGAAAACGATGCAGCAGAATATTCCGCTGCGCCGTCTCGGGCGTACGCAGGACGTTGCGCGTGCAGTGGCGTTTCTGGCGGGGGAGGGAAGCAGTTATCTCACCGGGCAGACGCTGATACTGGACGGCGGTTTGTCTGCCTGATGATCGAAAACCGCGAGAAGTGAGGCTTCTCGCGGTTTACGTTAGACTTAACTGGTTGATTCTTTGCACTAATGCGCGCCTTTCTTTGACCGACTCCTGAAAGATTTGCAACAACACCGTACTGTGCTGTTGCACGATCCCTGCCAGTTCCGGGGCGATTTCCGCCGTTTCTCCTACGCGCGCTTTGAATTCACTCGACAGGGTTACGCCCTGAAGCAATGACGCCAGCCAGATGCTGGCCCGCAGAATCATGGCTTCTGGCGGCGCGGCGGATCTTGCCGTTACCGTCTTATGCGTGTGGCACCAGCCCGCGATATCTCTGATCGCTTCAATGGGGTAAAGCTCATCCCAGACCACATTTTCATCACCGGTATGCGCTGGCGCTGAGCCGCACGTCAGGGACGTCAGATTGTGCAGCAAACCGCCAATTTCAATCTTCAGGCATTGTACTGGAGTAATCCCCATCTCTTTGGCGAGATAACCCGATATGCGTCCCACGACCAGCGAATGCTGAACGCCATGCTGGCTAAACCCATCAATAATAAACGCCAGCATGCCAGCGATGTCACGAAAATTATGCAAGGAGACGGAGTCGTTATGAATCCGGGGAATATCTTTAATATAATCGTCAAAGTCTGTCGATTTGATTTTTAACCAAAAATGCTCACAATTTGCTATTTTTCTGAAGGCGCAGATATATTCAGGTTTATATAAAAGATTGTCGCCGCCCGCAATAATATTAATAATTTCGTCTTTGACCGATATTATATCGTTAGCGCGGTAGCGCGCGATTAAAACGTCTATCCGATCCGCCAGGTAGATCACATGGCTTTCCTTTGGGACTTTAGACCCGTTGACCATTGCTCCCTGGCCATTATCCCAGCGGGTGTGATGGTAGCGCACAATAGGGCTTAACGGGTTCAATAACGGCACGCTGGCCAGCAGTTCGGCGCCCACCGCGGCATGGTTATTGAGCTCATTGTCATAGTAGCTAAGCGGTTGAAGGCGCGACTCTTCATTCAGACCGCCAATATCGTGCAGTAGCGCCGCCAGCAGGGTCTTGCGACACTGCGCGGGGGTAAACTGCGACTCCCTGGCTAAATGCCAGGCGATGTAGGCCGTTCTGACATGATGCAGGTTGAGTCTGGGATTGATCATGTCTATTATTTTTGAAATACAAGCCAGAGATTCGATTAAGTTTATATTCATGATATGAGAAAGTTAACATATGCTGTGCTTCGTGAAAGAAAACCACACAAATTAATCTCGTTTGCAACCATACTGCGGAAATGCGTGGTTACCAAATAATATTACATTGTTATTGAGCTTTTTAAGAAAAATAATTTTTTCGTCCGGCCCTTTGCCAAACAGTAAACTATTAGCTATCTCATCATCAACATTGTCAGTGTTGTCGCGAACTATTTGCACACGGGTTATTTTGTACAAATGCGCACTGGCGTTGTACGGCTGGTATTTCATTTTGAGCGTGCGCGAGATTAAATACTTTTGTTTATTATGGACCAACAAACCGTCAATGCTGACCAGAAACGTGTCATCTGTGAGATTGGCAAAAATCAATCCTTCACTACGGATGGTATCATTGTTGATGTTTTGTACAATCGAAAATTGTGACTTGCATGAAAAGGCCGGGGGGCGGGTGAAACCGTAAACTGCGCCGATAAACAACACAACGATACTGATAAAAAGTAAAATAATTCGCTTAGGCATTATTTTTTTCTCTGTAATAAAAACTTACGCAACCACGGTTGTCACACTTAATGAGGAGTAGTTGCATAATATTACCCAGGGTGCCTGTTACCTGCTGTTTGTAAACGTACAATTCTTTAGCCTTCGAACAATCGAGGACTTGCGGCGTTAAGTCAAAGCTGTTTTTAACATCCATCAACGACAAGGACGTAGACGAAAAAATAACACACTGACCTTTAACCATTTTATGTAAGTCGGGTTCAGATTTGTATGCGCCAGGTTTTATGATCAGCAGCAAAAGGGCCATCGCCAGCGCGATAACGCGGGTAATCATCTGATGGAACGAGTGGTGTACTTCAGTCAGTTCTGGTTCAGGTTCTTTTTCTTCAAGAAAGGGCGTTCGATACTCGCGATCGTTATTGATGATCGCATCTTCCGCTATTTTAAAACCTATACGCGGCACCGTGACGATGATTTCCTTTTCAACGCCTAAATCGTTCAGGTTTCTGCGCAGTGTTGAAATATACTGATTCAAATTGCTGTTGGACGCCCGGGCGCCATATTTATCGAAAACAGACTGGAAAATTTCATTGCGCGAGAGGATATCGCCGCGATGATTAAGCAACTCCGCCAGAAGCCGTGTCGATGTTTGAGATAATTCAATACAATCACCGGTCAACAGGTTAACGAGAGACGCATCCTCGGTATCAAAAGTGATAAATCCCTCTATGTCGAACCTCATGTTCCTCTCCGCGCTAAGCCCTGCTTTTCTCTAACATGCAGGTTTTTTAAAATAAAACAACGTGAATGTTAGATAAAAAACCTTTTTTCATGATCATTTGCAGCTAATGTTGCTAGTTAAACGGGTGTGAATGCATACTGGGCACTCCTTTGTAACCCAGGAGGCTGTGCCATGAAACTCTCGCTGAGTTCTTACCCTTCAGGTGCGTTACCCGTACGGTATAGCGCACCGTGTAACACTCTGCAGATGATAGCGGCGGAAATGGGAATAAGCAGCTTTGCTACGGTCAGGGTTCCCGAGCAAGTTTTTATTCTTGAACTATTAAAAGATCATAGTGCTGAAGGTCTGTCTACACGGGAAATTGCCGATCTTTGCGGCATTTCAATTTATAAAGTTAGACACTTACTTCTTCCGCTGGAAAAATATGGTCAAGTTATACGAGATAAAATGCAAAAGCACCATCAATGGTTTTTATCAAAAGAATCTACAGAAGTTATCGAAGATTCTAGCAAGGGGGGATATCGTTTGCAACAAAGAAGGTTAAATCAACAAGTTAGCCTTTAATTGCCCGTCAGGCATTAATAACATCTCGCGAGGCATTCGGAATATTCCCAATAAAAAATGATTGTTCTCGCGTGATTGTCTAATTGCCCTGGTTTTAGCCATAACGTCCAGCATTCAGTGATTATCACATCTAAATTTATTTCGTCATGTTACTATGGGTGTTTAACAAATTTAACATTAAATAACAAGTCTGTTGATATTTAATTTTGTTACTGCGCTCAGAGCCTGCTTTGTTGATTAACATCACATTTTTCACGTTTGAGAATTCATTTTTATTACGCATAAAAATAAACCTCATGTAATTTTGAGGTGGCGATCGTGTGAGTAAAGACATTATCGACAAAAGTTTATACAGAGATTTTTTAAGGAATGTTGGGGGGTATAAATTTGGAAGGGAACGATAGTCAGAAGGGGCAGGAGAGATTATTAAAATTCCGTTGAGTCGAGTACCTATTGCTGCTCTGCTTATCAGAGATACGACGTGACGGTAGACTGATGTTAGTGTCTGTGACTCTATCTTGTTAGGCAGATCATTCATCTTTCAGTGTGCTGTACAAGCTCAATATCACGGTAGGAAAGCTTTTCCAAACAAAGTTTTTTCAGTTCTGCATCTTTAATGCCGATTAATGTATCAATATCTAACCACATACCAATCTTCTGTCTTCCGGGGATTTTCATTATCCAGTGTTGGAATAAAGAAATTCTGAAATGGCAGGCTGTGTTTAAGTGCGGTTAAACTCATAAAATAGTCAGTGGTCAGTGTAATTAACTCTTACGTTTGTGGTTTGTAATTTATTTATTACCTAAGATTTTTTTTACTCCTGTTGTAGTTATAAGGTTTGCTAATAAATTATAACTTGTATCAATTGTAGAGTTTTTTATATTCGTGGGTTTTATGATGAAAACCATAGCTGAACAGAACTGAGGACTTTTATGAGGATATACTGACTTATATTCGCAATTTATGTGGTCTGGGTCAAATCTACTTTCAAAATATGAAATCATGTGTGCTATCATCTCTGAACATTATTAGTAAAATAAGTCACTATTGCCAGAGGTTGAAATAATAAATGGAACTTAAAAAGTTTAAGCTAAAAGATAAAATAAAAGAGGTTGCGTTTTCTTCGAAAGAGCTCTGTATGTTCAAAAAGAGAGTAAAGGCTGAAAACCCTCATTCTAAAGTTTGTGTAAATGATGTTTATAGGGAAATTTATGTTTCAGCAAAGAGGGCGCTTCGGGATGCCTTGATGATATTTTTCGGCATGCTATTTTTCCATATCCCGTTTATTGTTACAGAAGTATTGGTCAGAAGACTTGATTTTTTATTTTTATCGTTGGCTTGTATATTTTTCATTTACCTTGTTGTATATATATCCGGGAAGCTGAGAAATGTGTCGGTGACTACGCAATATAAACTCATAACACTAGCCATTAAATTTTTTTTAAATAAAATCTAATGTCTGCACCCTGCTAAGATTTTACTTTTCTCTGCGTTTCTTTTATGACTTTTCTTGCCTTATATCCCTGGAGTAATGGCGCAAATATATGAAGTTTTGAATATACAAGGTGCGATGTACCAATATAAAGAAAAATCAGTGGTGAAGTATAATATTCTTGTTTGATATCATTAGCGTACTGATAAATTATAATAAGGAATAAATATTAGAAAATAAAGAATGGTGGATGCGTCTTGCTGGTTCAGCAACCGTATCATATAATGGTGTTGATTATTTTTCTGGTAACTTATCTAGGTTATTAATCTGTTTTTCAGAAAAATATTCCTACGCATCATTATTATTAGTTCATCGTTATTCATTGTTGATTCCTATTATAAGGAAGGGAACATGTGGTTGTGAAAATCCTACATTAGATTAATATACTTTTTCTATTAATGGTTATTGAATAAAAAGAGAGCTTATGGGAGTTCATCAGACCTGGTTGCTGGTAAAAAATGTAAATCTGAGTGCCTGAATATAAAATCGCTGTGTCAGTAAATATTTCTAAATATAAAGCAAATACACTCATCGTTCTAAATTTTGTTTCATAATCTGCGGATATATTATGAAATAATCTGAAGGGGCGGTCACTAACTCAGTCCCGATTCGGACTTCTGCTAACCCAGCCTCAAATAGAGTTGTTGCTGATAAAGCTAGATCAATACCTGCAAATACTAACCTCCTATAAAACCGGTCATATCCTAGATACTCAGTTGCATCTCTATGCAATTAAGTTGCAGGCCCCTCAGCATTATCATTACCATAAAATAAACTCAGAGCATTCTCTAATATATTGTTAACACCGTGTAAGATAAGCAAACCTCCCACAACAGTACCTACCATCGTTGGTGAACCGGCAAAAAGAAGAGTTACTCCGGATGCAACCTGAGCTATTTCACCAATTAGCCCAATGTTTTTAACAATATAGGATATCATGCCCTTTATGAAATTTATTTCGACAGATGCTGCTGGCTGTGCCTGCTTGGATAGCAACCAGATTATTTGTTTTTCTGGATATTCTTGTTCCATTCTTAAGTAGTGCAGTGCTAGATTTTTATCTTCTGTTTTACCGCCACCATTGATACATTCGAGTTGAGCTTCTAAAAAGGCCTGAATATTATTCATGAACTGATATCGAACCTGGTCGGTGTGAATAAGACCAGAGGCAGTGATAGCCGGACCTTTAAATGTGCCAGCCTCAAATTCTCCCTGAATCCTGTAAATATCTCTCATGATGCCTTTGCGAGCATTTCTGATTTGTAGATAGCCAACCACACAAATTCCTCTTTTATTAAACCATTTTCTCCAGATAAAAGGTAATACCTCCAATTAGTAGAACATGTATTTAAAATGAAGGCACCGATGACTTTTTACGCCCGGTCAACATACTCCCTTCATCAATACCTGTCATTACCTGTTCCCCTGGTAATCCGGTTTCAGTCATCCTTTTAAACCCAACGCCGTCTTAAAGGCGGCTATGTCGACATTTCCCACACCAACCGTAAAACCAAAGTCCCCACCGGATATTCACGCAACCCCAGCCTGCACCTTAAGGGCGACTGGCTGAAAGAGGCGGGATTTGAGACCGGGTGCGGCGTGACGGTGAAGATTTCGAAAGGATACCTGACTATCATCGCTGACAACAATGAGGTGTAGGAGCTGCGCGAGCAGCTTTATCATGTTAAACAGATAGTTAAGGTGATTAAAAACGGGATATTTAGTGTGCTGAACGAGGGTTAGATAAATAAAAAGCTGGGAAGGTTTGAGGGTCTTTCCCGGTTTTTTATTATTTTGATTCAAGATCTGCATTGCTTATTATTATTTCAACATCAATCTCAGATGACTTTTTTAAAAAATCACTAAAATGTTCATGCCCAAAATCTTCTTTATGTTTTTCCATTAAAATAATTGTATTTTTTAGAAAATCAACCAATTTACTTAGCTCAGCAACTGATGCTTGCAATGTAATTTCATTCAAAGAAATTAGATCAACATTATCAGAAGCATAACCATATACATTCATCCAGAAAATCCTTATTTAGGGGGCTCCCAGCCATGCTCTTTAAGCCAATCAATAGCCTTTTTGCTAGTGTTTGGGGTGACTTTATGGGCATCATGAATACCGCCACTCTGATTGGACGATGTTCCATCTTTATAATGGACATGAGGTTCTTGTCCTGGAATATGACCGCGATCAACTCGAATTATATCTTTTGGAGCCTGACCTCGTTCAACCTGCTTTTGCATAGCACCTGGTGACGTTGGTTTACACCTTGCAAGACCCAACGGATCGATCCAACTGAGAGGATTAGGCACATATTGATAAAGATTTAATCCCCCCACCAGTCCTATCGGGTCCGCACACAGGTACTGCCCTATCCCGCAATCATAGTACCGGAACCGGTTATAACACAACCCCGATTCTTCATCTTCATACTGCCCCGGAAAGCGCAGCCTGTATGTAAGGTTGCCCTCATTTACGCTTTCTTCCCGGCCCTAGAACTGCTAGTAGTTCAGGAATAGCCATAATCTCATTACTTTTAGCGTTAGATTTCACCTTTCCCAGTACAACCCCATTTTCGGTTGAAAATTCACTTACTATATGGATGACTCCTTTTCTTTTCCTTTATCACAGTAGTCTCTTATGGTTTTTCTATCTATTGCAATAATTTTTCCTTCAATAACTTCGTGGCATAGTGATTCGATAAAACGCCGGAAAGTACAGCGAACTTTCCGGCTATTATTATTTAACCCAATAGGCTAATCGCTCACCAATGTTTAAATTTTCTTTTTTATAGTAAAAAACGACATCAAAATTAACTGATATTTTTTCTGCAATAACTTTGAGTTTTAATTCAGAGTCTGAATAAAACTCCAGTACTGACATATTACAATTATTTTCAGTATAATTTGATGATTTAATAAACTCTTCGTTAAGATCACATGACCAATCCATAACACCATTAATATAAGAGGGGTTGTCTATTATTACTTCCAGATTATGATAGTAAGAAAGATCATCACTTCCTGCAATAATCAGGCGATTTCTTTCGTAAAGAAAAAATGAGAAATCTAACCAACTTTCTTTCCAATTATGTTCTTTTATCTCATCGATTATATTTTTTTCACTCATGGGACAACTCTAGTAGGTAGCGGTATATGCGTATCATTTGCAGCACCAGGATTATAATTCGGGCTATTTGGCTTCAAAGTTGATGTATGATGCCAATTCCCGTCATGTGAGCCATATTCCCAACCATATCCTTGATTAGTCGCAGGATTTGTTCCACTTTGGCTTCTACCTACTCTATATATAGGGCCATTAGCAGAATTGCTTCCTGGCGGAGCATTAGGGTTCACATCATGGGCTCTTACTTCATATTTATAATTTCCTGCAGTGAATTTTTCTTTAAAATTCATTGGATAATTGTGTCCTGAAAGACCTTGTCTGTGTAGAGCATAATTAAATATATCTAGTGGTGAAGAATTTTTTATCGCTTGGTACGCTTGTATTGCTGTTATACCTTGAGAGCGATTATATTTATACCAATCGTACAACCCGGGACATACACAAGCCAATCCAAGTGGATCACTATAATTTAGTGGATTTACAACATATCCATACGGGTTAATCCCCCCCGCCAGCCCTATC
>NZ_BBNB01000014.1 GCF_000759835.1 Citrobacter sedlakii NBRC 105722 | reverse complement strand
TACAGGCCATCTCAGCGCAGCGACATCCGCCGCGAACAAGCATCCTTCTGGCGCCTAAGTTGACCAACTGCTCTGCAGACCGATTGCCGTCAGGCTATGGTAAAAGTCGGGTCCTGACCCCCATACACACTGAGCTTCCTCTGAATTCCTTCTACTGCTAATTAAATCCTCGACCCCTGTCACATAATAATATATAACAATTGAATAACATTTCATTTACCAAAATGACAGCAAACACAACTGATGATCACAATCAGATCTTTGGCAGGAGTACAATTCTAATGACAGAAAGCAGTGTAACTGTGAACGGGTCACTGACCGACAGTGATACCCGTCGCCGCGTATGGGCAATTGTCGGTGCCTCATCCGGGAATCTGGTTGAATGGTTTGATTTCTACGTCTATTCCTTCTGTTCCCTCTACTTTGCGCACATCTTCTTCCCCTCGGGTAACACCACAACTCAACTTCTCCAGACCGCAGGCGTCTTTGCCGCAGGCTTTTTAATGCGCCCTATTGGCGGCTGGCTGTTCGGTCGGATAGCCGATAAACATGGGCGAAAAAAATCCATGCTGTTATCGGTGTGTATGATGTGTATGGGATCGCTGGTGATCGCCTGTCTGCCCGGTTATGAAACCATCGGCACATGGGCGCCAGCGTTGTTACTGCTTGCCCGTCTGTTTCAGGGGCTGTCTGTTGGTGGAGAATATGGCACCAGCGCAACCTATATGAGTGAAGTCGCTGTAGAAGGACGAAAAGGTTTTTATGCCTCGTTTCAGTATGTGACGCTGATTGGTGGGCAATTGCTGGCACTGCTGGTTGTAGTAGTCTTACAGCACAGCATGGAGGATGCAGCGCTCAGAGAGTGGGGGTGGCGTATACCCTTTGCGTTAGGCGCAGTACTGGCCGTGGTCGCGCTCTGGCTGCGTCGTCAGCTTGACGAAACGTCAAAGCAGGAAACCCGAGCTCTGAAAGAAGCAGGCTCGCTGAAAGGACTATGGCGAAACCGCAGAGCATTTATCATGGTGCTTGGATTCACCGCCGCGGGTTCCCTCTGTTTCTATACCTTCACGACTTACATGCAAAAGTATCTGGTGAATACCGCCGGGATGCATGCCAACGTGGCCAGCGGAATTATGACTGCCGCTCTGTTTGTATACATGCTTGTTCAGCCGTTGTTTGGCGCCCTGTCTGATAAAATTGGTCGACGTACCTCGATGCTGTGTTTTGGCGCGCTGGCGACACTGTTTACCGTACCCATTTTATCCGCGCTACAGAACGTGACATCGCCTTACGCAGCCTTTGGGTTGGTCATGTGCGCATTGCTAATTGTCAGCTTCTACACTTCAATCAGTGGGATTCTGAAGGCCGAAATGTTTCCGGCGCAGGTTCGTGCGCTGGGGGTTGGTCTTTCCTATGCGGTGGCGAATGCGTTGTTTGGTGGTTCCGCAGAATACGTCGCGCTCTCGCTGAAGTCTGTCGGCATGGAAACCTCTTTCTTCTGGTATGTCACAGTTATGGCGATCGTCGCGTTTTTAGTCTCGCTGATGCTGCACCGCAAGGGTAAAGGGCTGCGCCTTTAGTCATGCGCCAGTTGCCAGACGGCATAGCCAGTGGTTGCCCCGGCGACATCCCAGGCGAAATCTTTCCAGCTCCAGCCGCTCCCTTCAGGGCGGCTGTCCCACAGTTCTTTTGACGCGCCAAGGCTGAGCGAAAACATCAAACCAAATGCGGCGCTGCGATCGCGGCTCATACCCTGATGATGCGCATATTCGTTACCTGCGGCTGAAAGCATCGCGGAGGCGATAAAATGCTGAGCCTTATCTTGCCCGTGCCAGCTGTCCTGAGCCAGATGGCTACATCCCGAAAGAACAAAGACGCTCAGAACAAGAAGTATACGCACCGGCACCTCCATACAGAAAACCCCGTACAGGACGGGGTTTTGATTACAGAATACGACTAATAAGCCTGTCGATCCGAATCCGGCGAAGTCGGCGAATAAGTTTACGGACTTTGACCGGATAATCAGCGATGCTTTGAAGATCGCGATAATGTTTAACGATCGTAGTATGCGTACGGATCAGATCCAGTTCTTTTTCTCTTTGCGCCGCCAGTTCTTGCTGAGGATCGTGAATCAGGATCGCATTTTCCAGATCCAGACGCCAGGCGCGCGGATTGAGGTTATTACCGGTAAGCAACATCCAGTTGTCATCCACCCACATGCCTTTGAGATGATAAGAATTATCTTCGTCTTTCCACAGACGGACGACGAGCTGATCGGTATTCACATAGTATTGCAGACGGCTCAGGAAACGCCGCAGGTTAATCTCGTAGAGATAGGGCAGAGCGCCGATAATTTTAAACGGCTCGTTTTCCGGAATATAAAAATCGTTGGCGGTTTTATCTCCGACGATGATCTCCACCTTTTTACCTTCACGCAGCAACTGAATAATGTTGCGCACCAGAATCGCTGGCAGGTTGAAGTAAGGCGTGCAAATCGTAAGCTTATGTTCCGTGCACGGCATCAAATGAAAGATGGTTTTATTGAGCAGGCTGGATTTACCCAGGCCTACTAATGGTGTCACGGAAAGCTGATCGTTGTTCGCATCGCCCTGAAAATGGTAGGCCGCATCGCGTAACTCCTGGCGATACAGACGAATATCATTTTTGATTTCCGGACTTTTTGGACGTTGAGTATCATCCAGTCGATTAACGCCACGACCCTGCATCAGGTTCTGGGTGACCCATTCGAACATGATGTCAGCCATTTTGGCGTTACGGATCAGGTGATAGCGATCATAACGATATTTATCATGCTGATGCAGGTAGACGTCGTTCAGGCTAGCGCCGCTGTACAGCACGCTGTCATCAATGATAAAGCCTTTGAAATGGAGAACGCCAAGGGCTTCACGAGTGTTGATGGGTACGCCGTAGACCGGTACGTCGACGCCGGGGTTTTCATGTGCCATCCGGCAATACCAGTCGGCATTGGTATTCGATGCCGCCGCGCCGATTCGTCCACGTTGCGCACGATGCCAGTCGACAAGCACCCGAACGTCGAGTTCCGGCCGCTGCCGTTTCGCCTCATAAAGCGCGTTTAGGATGCCTTTGCCACCGTCATCCTGTTCCAGATACAGGGCGATGATGCAAATGCGTTGCTTCGCGCCGGCTATTTTCTCCAGCAGAGTCTCCCTGAACCTGGCAGGAGCATAAAAGAAATCGACATCATCAACTGATTGAGAAATCTTCGGTAGTTGGGCAAGGTGTTGTTGATGTTTATTACGCTTAAATTTTGACAACATCACAGTGCATTTCTTCTCTGTTCATTGAAGGGTCCTCTGTGCTATGCAGACGACATAAGCGGGCAATGATAACACCGTCCCCGTTAAAGTGGTCAACATTTCCAGTACCTTACTCACGATTCCTCGGGCGGCGCAAGCTCAAGCGTTAGCCCAACGATACCCTCTTCAAGCTGGATATCCACGTGGAAACCGAGCTTACGAGCCAGCGCCACCATGCCGCGATTGTTAGGCATCGTAATCCCATTCAGCCGTCTGAGTCCGTGATCCCGGGTATAGGTAATTAATTTTTCCAGCAATCGACGACCTAATCCTAACCCTTTGAGATCGGAACGCACCAGGACGGCAAACTCCGCATCAACGTTATCCGGATCGGAAATCGCGCGGGTGACGCCGAGAATTTCTTCCGTTTGCTCAACGCGTCTCACTGCGACAAATGCCATTTCCCGATCGTAGTCGATCTGCGTCATGTTAGCTAAATCTTCGTGGGTAAATTCATTGATCTCACTAAAATAGCGGTAATAAAGATCTTCTTTGGTGACCTGGGAAATGAACTGCTGAAGATGAGGCTCATCCTCCGGCAGGATAGGTCGGAACAGGCAGCGCTCGCCATTTTTCATCTCGACCCATTCTTCTAATTGATGAGGATAGGGACGCACGGCAAGGCGACTTTCGTTATCACCTTCAAAGGGCGCGATATCCAGAGTGACATCCAGCGCGGTAAACTCTCCGGCTGAGGCCAGCAGCGGATGGATATCCAGTCGCTGGATCTCCGGGCAGTCGACAATCAGGTTCGACACCTGCACCAGTAACTGGCTCAGACCCGCCACATCCAGCGGACGCAAAGCGCTACGCCCGCGGATCTTCTTACTTTTTATTCCCTGAATAACCAGGTAACGCGCCAGATTCATGTTCAGCGGCGGAAGCGCAACGACAGCCTGTTCTTCAGGGTGCCACTCCACGCCGCCTTCGCCCAACATAATCAATGGGCCAAACACCGGATCGTGCTCCACGACCACGCGCAACTCCTGCGCGCCCGCGCGGTTTGCCATGCTTTGCACCAGCAGACCGTGTATGCGCGCTTGCGGCCAGGCCATTTTTACCCGATCAAAGATAGCATTGGCCGCCTGCTGAACCTCATTCGCCGTGCGCAGATACAGCATGACCCCCTGTACTTCTGATTTATGAGGAATATCCGGCGAACGCAGCTTGAGCGCGACCGGGTAGCCAATCTGCTCGGCGATATGCACTGCTTCGGCGCTGTCGCTGGCAATCCAGGTGGGAAGCGTATGCAACCCATAGGCTTGAAGAATGGGCTGAACTTCATGAGTATCTAATGATGTCGCACCCTCGTGAATCGCCTGCTGAAGCAGGTCATGGGCTTGCGTCGTATTGGCGGTGAGATTGCTGGGCAACGCGGGCGTTTCCCGCAATTGTTTCTGGTTTCGCCGGTATTCCACCATATGCATAAACGCGGTAATGGTGCCTTCCGGGGTGCGATAGGTTGGCAGTCCGGCTTCGCTAAATAACCGTCGGGCTTCCTGAGAGGAAAACTCTCCGCACCAGTTGGTTAACAACGAAACAAACTTGCCGCGCGGATGGTGGCTAACGGTTTCTATCAGCGCCTGAGCGGTCTCGGTACCCGGCGCGGTGGCGCTGGGGGAGTGTATAACCATCAACGCGTCAAAATCCTGACTGGCGAGGAGGCATTCCAGCGTTTTAGTGTAATGCGCAATGCTGGCATCATCGCGAAGATCCAACGGGTTAGCTACTTCAACGTGCGCAGGGAGAAGATCGCGTAGCTTCTGGCACGTCTCTTCACTCAGCGTGGCCAGTTTGCCGTTACGCGACCAAAGTTCATCCAACGCCAGCGCCGCCGGCGCTGCGCCATTGCTGATAATCATTAGCCTGTCGCCGCGCAAAGGACGCATATGACTCAGCGTTTCTACCGCAGAAAACAGTTCGTGAGTATCCTGCACGCGCAGCAAGCCTGCGCGCTGAATAGCGGCATCCCAGGCAGGGTCCATTCCGGCGCTGGTCTGTAATAAACGCTGGGCAGCCGGGCTGCGACCGCTTTTGATCACCAGAATCGGTTTATTGCGCGAGGCGCTGCGGGCGGCAGAGACAAATCGTCTGGCATCGCTTAAGTGTTCCAGGTAAAGCAGAATGGCGCTCGTTTTACTGTCACGGGAGAGATAGTCAAGCAATTCGTCGACATCAATGTCGAGGCTATCGCCAAGCGCAATAAAGTAGGAAAAGCCCATTTCGCGCTGCTGCGCCCAATCGAGAATAGTGTTCGACACCGCAGCGGACTGGGAGATAAACGCCAGCTTACCGCGTTTAATCGGCACCGGAGAAAAGCTGGCATTGAGCCCTTGCCAGGGCGCGAGCAGCCCAAGGCTGTTAGGGCCAAGCAGACGCATTTTATAGCGCGCGGCACAGGACAATAATTCAGCATGTAAAGACGCGGGGGCGGAAAGAATAATACAGGTTTTACAGCCCTTTTCTCCCAGCGCTTCCAGCAGCGCCAGATTGCGGCTGGCATTGGTGCACAATACGGCGAGGTCAGGCGTAAAAGGCAGACTGTCGACGTTCGGCCAGGCCAGTACGCCTAATACCGCTTTCCAGGCGGGCGTGACGGGAAGAACCGGGCCGTTAAAGCCGCCTGCCAACAGATTGCGCATCATCAGGTAACCCGCCCGGTTGGGTTTCATCGATGCGCCAATCACGGCTATCGATTTGGGTCGCAGTAGCGCTTCCAGCCCTCGCTGACTCATATCGGTTTCCCTTGCATAGAGATGACCGAATGATTTTAAACGCTTTCTGCTAATTGTGCTGTGACGCTTCCCTGATGTTGGGTTTTTCCTGCGAGATAGCGGGTTTTGAAGCGGCTAAAGTGTTCGCCAAGCGCACCTGCGGCGTCGGTATCACCGGCCAGATCCAGCAGGGCGATAGCCACCTCGGCGGTGCAATATTGCCCGTCGGCATGGATGCCGCGCAGGTGATAGGCCGACAGGCGCGACAGGTCGACGGAAATCACCGGCAGGTGGTCGAGGTAGGGGCTTTTACGAAACATTTTGCGCGCTTCCGGCCAGGTGCCGTCGAGCATAATGAACAGCGGTGGTTTACCGGTGGGGGGCGCCAGGATCACTTCACGTTCTTCGCTGGCATACGAGGCGGGAAAAACCACCATCGGCTGATACGCGGGGTCTTGCACTAAATCCAGCAACGCCTGCGGCGGTTCGGTTCGCGACCATTGAAACGCCGCGGTATCCGGCAACGTATCGGCAATCAGTCGTCCGGTATTACTGGGCTTCATCGGTTCGGTATCAAACATCACCAAACAGAAACGACTCTTCGCCCACGAAGGCGACAGGGTCGCGCACAGGCACAGTTTCAGCGGCAGTAAACAGCGCTGGCAGCGACGAATGCGATTACCGCGGGCGAGAAAAGGGCGCGTGGCGCGTGCAAGACGTTCAGCACGAAGCTTAAGAACAGCGTTTTCAGTCATTAGGGATTGAGAAGTGCGTCGAAAAACGCCATTGTCGCAGAGGTAAAAACGGGGCACAAGATGCGCCCCGACGAGATTACAGCGATTCGTTCAGCCAACTATCAAATGGCGCTTTTGGCACTGCGCCATTGAGCATATCCACAACCTGACCGTGCTTTAAGATCATAATGGTTGGGATGCTGCGAATGCCGAAGCGGGCGCTGAGTTCTCGCTCTGCTTCAGTATTCACTTTCACGAAACGCACTTTACCGCTGCGTTCTTCGGCGACGTCTTCAAAAATGGGGGCGAAGTTACGGCATGGGCCACACCACGGCGCCCAGAAGTCGATCACAACAGGCAGATCGTCCTTCAGCAGTTTATCCAGCGTTTCACCGGTCGCATTGATCACCTCTCCGTCAAACAGGTCGTGACCACAGCGTCCGCATTTTGCCGCATCCTCAACCCGATCGTCGGGAATGCGGTTGATGGCCTGGCAGCTGGTACAAACGGTATTCATAACTAACCTCTGGATGAGTAGGGATAATGAACGGCATGAACGCCGATATGTTTCCAATATGTTACATATTATCGACGAGACTGTTTTAAACAACAATGTGTTTTATTCAATGAGTACAATAGTCATAAGCTTTTAAATGAAATAATGGCTAACTCAGTGTACATCGGGTAATCTGCGCGCTTCGCGCAGCGCTGGTGGAGAAAAGCATGAACGATGAATTGAAAAACAAAAGCGGCAAGGTCAAAGTGATGTATGTCCGCAGTGATGATGATTCTGATAAACGTACCTATAACCCGCGTACCGGGAAAGGGGGCGGACGTCCAGGAAAATCTCGTGCTGACGGTGGCCGTCGCCCCGCCCGCGATGAACGACCCTCTCAGAACCGCGATCGCAAGCGTGAAGATTCGCCGTGGCGTACTGTGTCCCGGGCTCCCGGTGACGAGACGCCGGAAAAAGCCGATCACGGTGGGATCAGCGGTAAAAGTTTTATCGATCCTGAAGTGTTGCGTCGTCAGCGCGCGGAAGAGACCCGCGTTTACGGCGAAAATGCCTGCCAGGCTCTGTTCCAGAGCCGTCCGGAAGCCATTGTCCGCGCATGGTTCATTCAGAGCGTTACCCCTCGTTTTAAAGAAGCGCTACGCTGGATGGCGGCGAACCGCAAAGCGTATCACGTGGTAGATGAAGCGGAGCTGGCAAAAGCCTCGGGTACTGAACATCACGGCGGCGTTTGTTTCCTCATCAAAAAACGTAACGGCACCACCGTTAAGCAATGGGTGAGTCAGGCGGGTGCGCAGGACTGCGTGCTGGCGCTGGAAAAAGAGTCTAACCCGCACAACCTGGGCGGCATGATGCGCAGTTGCGCCCACTTTGGCGTGAAGGCCGTCGTGGTGCAGGATGCAGCATTGCTGGAATCCGGTGCGGCAATTCGTACCGCAGAAGGCGGCGCGGAGCACGTGCAGCCAATCACCGGCGACAGTATTGTGAATGTGCTGGATGATTTCCGTCAGGCGGGGTACACCGTCGTGACCACCTCAAGCGAACAAGGTAAACCGTTGTTCAGCACTGCCTTGCCAGAAAAAGTGGTGCTTGTGCTGGGCCAGGAAGCAGATGGTCTGCCGGACGCTGCGCATGATGCCAGCGATTTGTGCGTGAAGATCGATGGTACCGGGAAGGTCGAAAGTCTGAACGTCTCAGTCGCGACTGGCGTACTGCTTGCCGAATGGTGGCGTCAGAATAAAGCGTAACGACACGTTGCCCGGCGGCAAGGGCTTGCCGGGCATGCATTCACTGACTTACTCGCTCTCTGCCGGTAATACCGGCATCCAGTCAACAGGCTTTTCGCCACGCTGCTCCAGCCATTGATTCGCCAGAACAAAATGATTGCAGCCAAAAAATCCGCGATGCGCCGACAGCGGAGACGGGTGGGGCGCTTTCAGCACATGATGACGTTGCTTATCAATAATTGCCCCTTTTTTCTGGGCGTGCGATCCCCAGAGCAGGAACACCACTCCTTCACGATGCTGGTTGATCAGTGCGATCACTTTATCGGTGAAGGTTTCCCACCCAAGACTGGCGTGTGAATGCGCCTGGCCGGCCCGAACGGTTAATACCGTATTGAGCAACAGCACGCCCTGACGCGCCCAGCTTTCAAGATAACCGTGTGAGGGGCGGGTAAAACCCGGGATCGAGCCTTCCAGCTCTTTATACATATTCACCAGCGACGGCGGCGGCGCAATGCCCGGACGAACGGAAAACGCCAGCCCGTGCGCCTGGCCGGGGCCGTGATAGGGATCCTGTCCGAGAATAACGACTTTTACCTCGCCCAGTTCGGTGAAGCGAAACGCGTTAAACACATCTTTTTGCGGCGGATAAATCGTCATTCCTGACTGTCGTTCTGCAGCAACGGTGTGAAGCGTATTCACAAAATAGGGCTGCTGTTTCTCTTCAGCCAGCACATCGTGCCAGGTTAATTCGGTGGCCATCTCGCTCTCCTGCGAATTTTCAATCAACATAGCTTAACTGCTTCTTTGCATGGCGCAAACTGCTGTCGCCCGGCAGCGTGCGCTATGCCTCTAATAAAGTTGAAAATTTATGTAAAAAGTTTATGCCTGGGTCGGGCGTAAGTTGATGTAAAACAATAAATTCATCGCATCACCACTTTTGTGGTGTGGTTTTTGTTGATTTAAATCAAAGAATCAAGGGTGTCAGGGGGGTATATATACACTCAAGCAACAATGGTTTTACCAATTGGCCGCGAGACGGCCAACCCTAATCAAATAATTTGCCGGGGAGGCATCACATGATTACAGGTATCCAGATTACTAAAGCCGCTAACGATGACCTGCTGAATTCCTTCTGGTTGCTGGACAGCGAAAAAGGCGAAGCACGCTGCATCGTTGCAAAAGCAGGTTTTGCCGAAGACGAAGTGGTTGCAGTAAACAAACTGGGCGACATTGAATACCGCGAAATTCCGATGGAAGTGAAACCGGAAGTGCGTGTGGAAGGGGGCCAGCACCTGAACGTTAACGTACTGCGTCGCGAAACGCTGGAAGATGCGGTTAAGCATCCGGAAAAATACCCGCAACTGACTATCCGTGTTTCCGGTTACGCCGTGCGTTTCAACTCTCTGACGCCCGAACAACAGCGCGACGTTATCGCTCGTACCTTTACTGAAAGTCTGTAAGCACACCGCTCAGACTGATTCATCAACCCCGGTGGCACGCGCTGCGACCGGGGTTTTTTATTGTTTGCATTAATCACCCGCGTGATTAAAAGTTTAGCGATAATTAAACTTTTATTATTCCTCCTCATTCAACACATATATCACCGACGTTATTTTTCGCGCTGGTAAGTATAGTTTTGTCAGTTTTTTCGTGGTTTAGGTTTGGTTTAAATAAACATGCGGGAAAACGGCTATTATCCGCGCAATTAAGAAAATACCCTCCGTTCAACTCTACTTCAATTTTCTGTCTGCTTTAGTCGGACAACGTTATTTCTATAAATTTGTAATAATATCTTTGGGAAAAATATGAGACGCAATAAGGTCGCCTTTTTTTGCCTGACGGCTATATACAGTACAGCGTTTAACGCCAGTGCTGAATATCTTCAGGACGGTCTGAAGGTTTCTACAGAAGATGTTTCACTGAATGACAGCGGAAAAATTATTAATACGTCCGTTTCTAAATCGAAAACGTTAACGCTTGGCGGTGATATTCAGGCAGAATCCACTCTGCTTGATGTCGGTAATCTGACTGCCGGAGACCGTGTCTCCTTAGCAGACACGACATTGAAGGGGCGCAGTCTCCTGACGCTGAACGATAATACTCTTGCAAATAATACTGTGCTGCAAGGAACCAACACGACTGTCATTCTAAACAATAACGCGACGGCGACGAATACCACGTTAAACGGCATCAGTTATTTAAATGTTAACGATAATGCGTCAATAAGTAATACTATTATTAATGATAACAGTACAGTGACCTTATCGGGTAAGGCGACGGCGGAATATACCACAACGCATCGTAATATGACGTTAAACGATCATGCCACAGCCACTCACACGCATGTTAAACAACATGGACGGCTTTATCTCAATGGCGATGCCTCGGCCACTGATACGCTTGTTGATGATGGTGGGTATATTTACACCTACGATAATAGCCAGATAAGTAATACCGTATTAAATGGTACATCGTTATTAACGATGTATGGGAATTCTTATGGTGTCGATACAGTTGTAAATAAAGATAGCAAAATTTTTATCAGAGAGCATTCGCTTCTGGAGAACACCACGGTCACGAACGGGGGTTATTTGGGTTTTCATGACAATGCCTCGACCCGAAACACGCGGGTGCAATCTGGCGGGAATATGAATATCTCTGCTTCCGGTTCAGCAGAAGACACTTACGTTGAGCAGGGCGGGCGTTTAAATATGAACTCAACGGCCAGCGCCAGCAAGACAGTCATTAATGGCGGCACGATGCTGATGAGTATGAATGCGGTGGCCAGCGACACGCAAATCGCCGGTAGCGGTACGCTGGATATCAAAGGCAATGCTGCCTTAACGGATACCACGCTGTTTGATACCGCTGCGCTAACCATGACTGAAAACACCGTGGCGAACGGGACGACGCTCAACGGTACGAGCACGATGAGGCTTTCCGGCGCAGCGAGCGCGCGGAACGCCACCCTCAATGACGCCAGTGTGATGACTCTGGCAAGCGGTACCACCGCGCACGACACGGTAGTTAACAGCGGAGCATTTCAGCTGTATACCTCCGCACGGGCGACGGGGAGTACGGTTGTCAACGGGGCTGGCGAGATGATTATGGAAGCCGGTGCATATGCCAGCGACCTGACGCTGAAAGGCGGTACTCTGTCGATTACTGACTTAAACGACAATACCACCAGTGTGCTGCCTGCCCGAATCGATACGCTGTCGTCGGAGCGAGGGATCGTCTCGTTTCTGCGTGACAGCAATGGCGATTATGCGGCTTTGTCGATCGGTTCGCTGAGCGGGACAGGATCGTTTCTGTTTAATACGTCATTGGCGGAACGTAACGGGAACTTTGTCACTATTGATAATGGCGTTGGCCAGTTCAATATCATCGTCCATGACTCAGGCCGGGAAATTGCCGATCCAGACAATCTGACCGTCAACCTGGTGAATGATAAAGAGGGCAATATTGACTTCACGCTGGTCAGCACTGTACAACGTCGTGTCGCAATGCTGGATGCGGGGGTGTACATGTACTCGCTTTATCACCAGCAAGGTAAAGATCAACTGGAGGGTAACATCTGGTATCTGGGCCTGGCGAACGGAAATACCGTGCAGCCGGAACCTGAAGAACCGGAGCCGGAAGAACCAGGCACAGAGCAACCGGGTACAGAAATTCCTGGTACTGGCGGTGGAGAGCAGCCCGATACCGGTGGTAATGGCGGTAACGAAAATAAACTGACCACGCCGTCAACGGATGCGATCCTCAACATGGCGTCGGCAATCACGCGCGTGGTGAATGCTGAACTGGATGGCTTCCGCGCCTGGCGCTCAACGCTTTCGGCGGATAATCTTCCGGAAAACAGTGTATGGGGGCATTACACCGGCAGCAACAGCCGCGTTCACAGTAGCAATGGCGCGGCGTATCGTCTGGAGCAAAACGGCATTGAAATCGGTGCGGATAAGACCACACGATTTGAGCATGGAAACCTGCTAACCGGCGTCTGGATGTCCAGCTCTGCGAATGAGGTAAGACATGCGCGAGGTGGGAAAAGTACCCTGGATAGCTACGGTCTGGGCGCGTATGCCACGTGGTTCGATCGCTCCGGGATTTACGTTGATGGCGTAATGAAAGGCAACCGTCTGAACAGCGACCTGAAGGCGAAAATGACCAACGGAGGTTACACCAGGGGCGACTGGCATCAGTATGCGCTGAGCGGCGTGCTGGAAAGCGGTTATCGTCATTGGCTGACGGCACAAACTTATGCCGAGCCGTATGTCCGTACCAGCGCCGTTCAGGCAAACCGGGCCAACATCACGCTCAGCAATGGCATGAAAGCGGACACCGGCAAGCCCCGTTCGCTGATTGCGGAAGCCGGTACGCGTGTCGGTAGCCAGTTCACACTGGGACGCGCGGAAGTGAAGCCTTACTTCCATGCGGCAGTGGTTCAGGAAACCGCGAAGTCAAACGAAGTCGCCATTAACGGCATACGCTTTGATAATAATGTGAACGGGGCATCTGGACGTTATGGCGCGGGAGCGTCGCTGGAACTGGCGGAAAATACCACGTTGTATGGCGAGGTCAATTACCGACAAGGGCGATATATCGAAGAACCGGTACAAGGCGTACTGGGACTGAAAATGCACTTCTGATGGCAACGCAGAGAATAAAAAGCCGGCGCAAATGCCGGCTTTTATTATTAGAGAGAAACGGCGTTTTTATTCTTCACCGGACTGCTGCGCGACGTCGCTAGCGCTCGGTTTACGGCGCTTACCAATATTTTTGGTATCACGGTGACGTTTTTTCACCCGCGGCTTCTCTTTTTCCTTCTCTTTTTTCTTCTCTGCGCGTTTGGCGAGCACTTTTTTGGACGGTTTCCCGGTCATTTTTTCACTGGGCGCTCGCGTGGTCGGGCGGAGTTCATCAATCACGCGTGATTTTAGCGGTTCCTCAATGTAACGACCGATTTTCAGCAGCAGCAGATGATCGTGCGCTTCAACCAGTGAAATGGCTGTGCCTTTACGCCCTGCGCGGCCTGTACGACCGATACGGTGCAGATAGGTATCCCCGCTGCGCGGCATGTCGAAGTTAATCACGTGACTCACGTCAGGAATATCAATCCCGCGCGCCGCAACGTCGGTGGCGACCAGCACATTCACGCGACCGTCGGTAAGACGTTTGATGCCTTCGTTGCGTTTGATCTGCGCCATCTCGCCTTCAAGATAGCAGTTGTTAATGCCTGCCAGGCGCAGTTGCTCTGCCAGTTCATGAACTCGCTCACGCTTACGCACGAACACGATGGTGCGGGTCGCGTCTTCCTGCTTCAACAAGTGCTTCAGTAGTTCGAATTTATGCTCGTAGTTATCGGCACGGTAGTACCACTGATGAATCTTTTTACGCTCACGCGTGGACGGAGTGGCAGACACTTCAACCGGTTCTTCCAGCAGACGCTCGGCAAAGTCTTTGATCGCCTCGCCTTCCAGGGTCGCGGAAAACAGCATCGTCTGCTTACGCCAGCGCGTTTCTCCGGCAATGTGCTCAATATCCTGAGCAAAACCCATGTCCAGCATGCGATCCGCTTCGTCAAGGATCAAGGTTTCTACCGCGCGGCAGTCAAAGTTCTCTTCTTTTATATACTGCATCAGGCGACCAGTGGTCGCGACCACGATATCCTGGTTTTCGCTGAACACTTCCGCGTGGTTCATGTACGCGACGCCACCGGTAATGGTCGCAATATCCAGATGGGTATGCTTTGCCAACTCGCGAGCGTGATCGGCGACCTGCATTGCCAGTTCGCGCGTCGGCGTAAGGATCAGGATACGCGGCGGGCCGGATTTCTTACGCGGGAAGTCGAGCAGGTGCTGCAACGCTGGCAGCAGATATGCCGCCGTTTTACCGGTGCCTGTCGGCGCAGAACCGAGCACATCACGGCCATCGAGCGCAGGCGGAATGGCGGCAGCCTGAATGGCGGTCGGGCGAGTGAAGCCTTTTTCCTGGAGGGCATCCAGCAGGCTTTCGTCGAGTTCAAGTTCGGAAAAAGTCGTTACAGTCATGTTCTACCTCTGTGTGGGGCGCTGATTATAGACGTTACGGCTGTAATCTTCATCTGTTTGTATGGATATCGCTTCTCAGGTATTGTTTTTACTCGGCGCTGTCGCCGTTTTTTCTGCAAGGTTTGTTATTCATGTCCCAGTCTACATCCGTTCTTCGTCGTAATGGATTTACCTTTAAACAGTTTTTTGTCGCTCACGATCGCTGTGCAATGAAAGTCGGGACGGATGGTATTTTACTTGGCGCATGGGCGCCAGTGGCCGGGGTAAAGCGGATCCTGGATATCGGTACGGGCAGCGGTCTGCTGGCTCTGATGCTCGCCCAACGTACCGATGAAAGCGTCACGGTCGACGCGGTTGAACTGGATGTAGATGCCGCCGAACAGGCGCAGGAGAATATTCTGCAGTCGCCATGGGCCGGGCGGCTGACCCTGCACCAGGAAGACGTTCAGGGCTGGGCCTCCCGGCAAACCGTTAAGTTTGATTTGATCGTCAGTAACCCGCCTTATTACGAGCAGGGCGTCGACTGTGCGACGCCGCAACGGGAACGGGCGCGTTATACCACGACGCTGGATCACCCGGCGCTGCTAGCCTGCGCGGCGGAGCTGATTACGGAAGAAGGTTTTCTCTGCGTCGTCCTGCCGGAAAAGACCGGCGGCCTTTTTACGCAGCAGGCGCATGACATGGGCTGGCATTTAAGGCTCAGGACCGACGTTGCGGAAAATGAAGCGCGTTTACCGCATCGGGTTCTGTTGGCTTTTTCACCAAAACAGGGAGAATGCTTTAGCGACAGGCTGGTAATACGCGGGCCAGACCAGCGTTACTCAGAAGGTTACACGGCGCTGACCCAGGCGTTTTATTTGTTTATGTGAGTATGTAGTGGCGACAGTACCGACGGTCCGGAAACGGCCAGCAGATCCGGATAATCAAGCGTATAGTGCAAACCGCGGCTCTCTTTGCGCATCATTGCGCAGCGTACGATCAGTTCGGCGACCTGCACCAGATTACGCAGCTCCAGCAAATTATTCGACACCCGGAAGTTGGCGTAATACTCGTCGATCTCCTGCTGCAACATAGTAATACGCCGCAGGGCGCGCTCCAGGCGTCGGGTGGTTCGCACGATGCCGACGTAGTCCCACATAAACAGGCGCAGCTCGTGCCAGTTATGCTGGATAACGACAAGTTCATCGGGATTTTCTACACGGCTTTCATCCCAGGCGGGAAGGGCGCTTACGCCACGGGCGTAAGGCATACGTCTGTCGATATCTTCTGCCGCCGACCAACCGTAAACCAGGCATTCTAGCAACGAATTCGACGCCATACGGTTAGCGCCGTGCAGGCCGGTATAGCTCACTTCCCCAATGGCGTACAGGCCATCAACGTCGGTGCGTCCATAATCATCCACCATCACGCCGCCGCAGGTATAATGCGCAGCAGGCACCACCGGCACCGGATCTTTTGTCAGATCAATGCCCAACCCCAGCAGTTTTTCATAGATCATCGGAAAGTGCTGGCGGACAAACGCCTCAGGCTTATGGCTGATGTCGAGAAACATACAGTCCGCTCCCAGACGCTTCATTTCATGATCGATCGCGCGGGCGACAATATCCCGCGGCGCCAGCTCGCCGCGCTCATCGAAATCCGGCATAAAGCGCGTGCCGTCGGGACGTTTAAGATGCGCGCCTTCACCACGCAGCGCTTCGGTAAGCAGGAAATTTCGCGCCTGTGGGTGATACAGGGCGGTAGGATGAAACTGGTTGAATTCAAGATTAGCGACGCGGCAGCCCGCGCGCCAGGCCATCGCAATCCCGTCACCCGAGGAAATGTCCGGATTCGTCGTGTACTGATACACCTTCGACGCCCCGCCGGTAGCCAACACTACCGACTTCGCATGGCAGGTCTCCACGCTTTCCTTATTACGGTTCCAGATCCAGGCGCCGACCACCCGGCGCGTGCCCGGCAGACCGATTTTATCGGAAATAATTAAATCGACAGCATTGCTGCGCTCAAGCACGCGGATGTTGGGATGGTTCTGCGCCTGACTGACCAGCGTGGTTTCGACCTCTTTACCGGTAGCGTCTGCGGCATGGAGGATGCGACGATGACTGTGACCGCCTTCACGGGTTAAATGATAGCTTTCCTGACCGTCAGGCTGGATTTGCGTATCAAACAGCACACCCTGATCGATTAGCCACTGAACGCAGGCGCGGGCATTGCTGGCGACAAATTCTACCGCGTGGCGATCGCATATACCGGCGCCGGCGATAAGCGTATCTTCCACATGGGAATCGATGCTGTCGGTTTCATCGAAAACGGCGGCAATCCCTCCCTGCGCATAGAAGGTGGACCCTTCGCTAACCGGGCCTTTGCTCAGGACAATGACCTGATGCTTCGCTGCAAGACGCAGCGCCAGCGAGAGGCCGGCAGCGCCGCTACCAATAATTAACACGTCACAAGAAAGTTCAGGAGTGGTTTTCATGATCTTTGTTTAATTTACTAAACAGTGTCTGGCGAGCATAGCATCATAACCTGCGTTTCAGCACGTTTTATTTTCAGTTCCGTTGAGCTGGCTAAACAGAAGTCGGGATTGCAAGGAAATGTCTGGTTAAGGATATATTTTGCGTAGCGGGCCGTAAGCGCCAGATTAGAGGATGAAATAAAGTAGCTGTTGGGGTACTCTGCAACCGGTTTATGGGCATTTCTTATGAGATAGTGCATTGTTCAGACTCGGTAGACTTATAATGAGAGATAATGACCGTCTACAACTTGACACTCAAAAAACAGATGCGTAACGGAACTTTACAAAAACGTGACACTCTAACCTGTTGCTTGCTCACAGTGCAGCTAATGGAGTGGCGTTTCGCGAACGCGTGGAAATTTGGTTTGGGGAGACTTTACCTCGGATGAGCGAGCAGTTAACGGACCAGGTCCTGGTTGAACGGGTCCAGAAGGGAGATCAGAAAGCCTTTAACTTACTGGTAGTGCGCTACCAGCATAAAGTGGCGAGTCTGGTTTCCCGCTATGTGCCGTCGGGTGACGTTCCTGATGTGGTGCAAGAGTCATTTATAAAAGCCTATCGTGCGCTGGATTCATTCCGGGGAGATAGCGCTTTTTATACTTGGCTGTATCGTATTGCCGTTAATACGGCGAAGAATTACCTGGTGGCTCAGGGCCGTCGTCCACCATCCAGTGATGTGGATGCGATTGAAGCAGAAAACTTCGAAAGTGGCGGTGCGCTGAAAGAAATTTCGAACCCTGAGAACTTAATGTTGTCAGAAGAACTGAGACAGATAGTTTTCCGTACTATCGAGTCCCTCCCGGAAGATTTACGTATGGCAATCACCTTACGGGAGCTGGATGGCCTGAGCTATGAAGAAATCGCGGCCATCATGGATTGTCCAGTGGGTACGGTGCGTTCACGTATCTTTAGGGCGCGGGAAGCTATTGATAATAAAGTTCAACCGCTTATCAGGCGTTGACGATAGCGGGATACTGGAAAAGGTATTAGGCATGCAGAAAGAAAAACTTTCCGCTTTAATGGATGGCGAAACGCTGGACAGTGAGCTGCTCAAAGAACTGGCTCACGACCCGGAAATGCAAAAAACCTGGGAAGGCTACCACCTGATCCGCGATTCTATGCGGGGTGACACGCCTGACGTGCTTCATTTCGATATTTCCGCTCGCGTTATGGCCGCCATTGAAGATGAGCCGGTACGCCAGACGGCGCCATTAATTCCAGAGGCCCAGCCCGCACCGCACCAGTGGCAAAAAATGCCGTTCTGGAAAAAAATGCGCCCGTGGGCAGTGCAACTTACCCAAATGGGGGTCGCTGCATGCGTATCGCTTGCAGTTATTGTTGGCGTCCAGCACTATAATGGGCAATCTGAAACGTCCCAGCAGCCCGAAACGCCAGTGTTTAACACACTGCCGATGATGGGCAAAGCCAGCCCGGTTAGCCTGGGAGTACCTTCTGACGCGACCGCAAACGGTGGTCAACAGCAGCAGGTACAGGAGCAGCGTCGTCGAATTAATGCCATGTTGCAGGATTACGAACTGCAACGTCGACTGCACTCCGAACAGCTTCAGTTTGAGCAGGCGCAAACACAGCAAGCCGCTGTTCAGGTGCCAGGAATTCAAACTCTAGGAACGCAATCGCAGTAATGAAGCAACTTTGGTTTGCCATGTCACTTGTGGCGGGTAGCCTGTTCTTTTCTGTAAACGCCTCGGCCAATGCTGCGTCCGGGGCGTTATTGCAGCAGATGAATCTGGCCAGCCAGTCACTCACTTACGAGCTGTCGTTCGTCAGCATCACAAAACAAGGCGTAGAGTCTTTACGCTATCGCCACGCGCGTCTGGACAACCGCCCGCTTGCCCAACTGCTGCAAATGGACGGCCCTCGCCGCGAAGTTGTCCAGCGTGGAAACGAAATCAGCTATTTCGAACCCGGACTTGAGCCGTTCACCCTTAACGGCGACTATATTGTTGATTCTCTGCCATCGCTTATCTATACCGACTTCAAGCGCCTTGCCCCGTACTACGACTTCATTTCCGTGGGCAGAACCCGTATCGCCGATCGCCTGTGCGAAGTGATTCGCGTTGTCGCGCGTGACGGCACCCGTTATAGCTATATCGTCTGGATGGATACTGAAACCAAGCTGCCGATGCGTGTCGATCTGCTTGACCGTGATGGCGAAACGTTAGAACAATTTCGGGTAATCGCTTTCACCGTTAATCAGGACGTGGGAAACAGCATGCAGATGTTGGCGAAAGCCAACCTGCCGCCGTTGCTCTCCGTTCCGGCCGGTGAAAAAGCGAAATTCAACTGGAGTCCAACCTGGTTGCCGAAGGGTTTTAGCGAGGTGTCCAGCGGTCGCCGACCATTGCCCACGATGGACAACATGCCGATTGAATCGCGTCTTTATTCGGACGGTTTGTTCAGCTTCTCTGTCAACGTCAACCGAGCGACGCCAACCAGTACCGATCAGATGCTGCGAACCGGTCGCCGGACCGTCAGCACCAGCGTGCGTGATAACGCCGAAATCACCATTGTGGGTGAACTGCCGCCGCAAACGGCGAAGCGAATTGCCGACACCATTAAGTTTGGGGTGATGCAATGATCAAAGAGTGGGCTACCGTCGTCTCCTGGCAAGATGGTCAGGCGCTGGTAAGCTGCGACGTGAAAGCATCCTGCAACAGCTGCGCGTCACGCGCCGGGTGCGGCAGCCGCGTGCTTAATAAGCTGGGGCCGCAGACGACGCACACGCTCGTTGTGCCCAGCGACACGCCGCTGGAACCCGGCCAGAAAGTGGAACTGGGCATTGCTGAAGCCAGCTTGCTTGGCTCTGCCGTCCTGGTGTATATGACGCCGCTGGTGGGGCTGTTTTTGTTCGCTTCCCTTTTTCAGGCGCTGTTTGGTTCCGATCTCGCTGCGCTAAGCGGCGCGGTACTCGGCGGCGTCGGCGGGTTTTTGTTTGCGCGAGGCTTTTCCCGTCAGCTTGCTGAACGTGAATCCTGGCAGCCGGTCATTCTGAATGTCGCGCTCCCGCCTGGCCTTGTTCGCGTCGATGCCACATCATCAGAAAGTCGCTAATCCTGTCTCTGCCGGAGGGCGGCTTCCCGTTCCCGCTATCCTTACTCTATGAACATTTCCTCGCCTCACCGTTGTAGTGTAGAATGCGGCGTTTCAGTTAAACAGACGTTAAGCTCAGAACAGCGACTTCTCAAAGCCTGCCACGGCGGGCGTTAAGGCACAATAATTACTCTATATGAAGAACATACGTAACTTTTCGATCATTGCTCACATCGATAATTGATACCCCGACACCCTCCGCAAACCTCCGACAAATATCCTTCTAAACCCCCATAAAATAAGCTTTCACAAAAATAATACTGGTTGCATGTACAGTCAACCTGCGACATCATAAGTCATGGTTTTTGTGTCCACCAGTGCGTCCATATTCTATGATGGACACGGAACCGGTCGTTCTGATGGACACACGCAGGGACAAATCATGGCTATTTCAGATAGTTATCTCAAGTCGTGCCTTGGGCGCGAACGAGACAAAGTTGAGGAGAAGGCAGACCGGGACGGTCTGTGGGTGCGCATTTCCAAAAAGGGTGCCGTCACGTTTTTCTACCGATTCCGCTTCTTGGGCAAGCAGGACAAGATGACGATCGGCAGCTACCCGGAATTCGGGTTGAAAGCCGCTCGCGACGAAGTGACGAAGTGGGCCGCTATTCTTGCCCGCGGCGAGAATCCGCGCATCAGGCAAAATCTCGACAAAGCCAAAATTAACAGTCAGTACACATTCGAGGAGCTTTTCCGCGAATGGCATTCTATGGTCTGCATTCAGAAAGAGACCTCCGGGCAAATCCTGCGTACGTTCGAGCTACACGTCTTCCCTAAGCTCGGGAAATATCCGGCGCATCAGCTGACGCTTCACAACTGGCTTACGGTTCTGGACCGGCTGGCGCAAGGGTACAGCGAGATCACCCGGCGCGTAATAAGTAACGGTCGGCAGTGCTATTCGTGGGCGGTTAAACGCCAGTTGCTGGAGGTTAACCCACTGTCTGAAATGTCTGGTCGTGATTTCGGCATCCAGAAACAAATGGGCGAGCGAACACTGGACCGCAAAGAACTGGCGATTGTCTGGCGAGCCATTGAGGATTCCCGGCTCATTGAGCGAAACAAGATCCTCTATAAATTGTCACTGATATGGGCGTGCAGGGTTGGCGAACTCCGGCAGGCTGAAGTCGCACATTTTGATTTTGAAGAAGGGATCTGGACTGTTCCATGGGAAAACCATAAGACAGGGCGGAAGAGTAAGAAACCGATAATCCGTCCTATCATCCCTGAAATGCTCCCCTTGATAAAGCGGGCGATCGAGCTGGCGCCGGGGCGCTTTGTTTTCTCGAAATATGAAGACAAACCGATGAGCGAAGGTTTTCATATGAGCATCAGCAGCAACCTGGTTAAGTTCATGTTGAAGGCTTATAACGAGCAGGTGCCACACTTTACGATTCATGATCTGCGTAGGACTGCGCGAACGAACTTCTCAGAGCTGACTGAGCCGCATATTGCCGAGATGATGCTCGGGCACAAACTGCCTGGAGTGTGGTCGGTATACGATAAATACACTTATATCGAGGAAATGAGAGAGGCTTACAGTAAGTGGTGGGCTCGACTGATGAGCATCATCGAGCCCGACGTATTGGAGTTCACGCCACGTCAGACCGGATAATCCGTCCCTTGCTGTCACGGGGCAAATTCAGGTGAGACATAGGGCGCTGGACCGGGCGTGACATTTCACGAAGCTGCCACTCCTGCACTTTGGCTTTGAGCCACTTATTAGATCCGCCCATGTAGGAGCAGTCCGGCGGCGGGAACGGGTTGCTGTCGCTCGGTCGCTTACGATAACGCTCCAGTGTTCTGGCGGAGATCCGCAACTGGCAGCAAATTTCGCGGGTGCTCATCAGATCGAAGTCTTCAATTTTTTCGCTCATCATCTCTCCAGTGGCCCCGACCGGGGCCGTTATTGATTATTCGTTATCAGTTAAACCGACCAGGCAGAGTTCTCAGACGGCGCATGCCAGTCATAGCGGTTGCCACATAACTCTTATGACGGTTGACCACTTCTACCCAGATCTTCACGCCGTCCACGTTCACCGTGTATATTTCCTTCCTTTCGCTGCGACCATAGTCCCCGTAACGTTCAACATGCTTTGCCAGTGCTGCGTCACATGCCCGGCGGCCCAGTGGCGATTGCTTACTGCGATTTATAAGGCGCATAAAATCTCCTCAGGCGGGAGGGGGTAACCCCTCCCGTCACAGTTAGCCGATGTATTCCGGTTTCATATCGTCCAGGGTGATGCGGAACTGGTCATACAGTTCGTCACCCAAGTGGCGGCGCGATGAGGTCAAAGTGGCTTCAGCCTTAGCGAATAACGATTCGGCATCCGGATCGCCAGGGTTCGGAAGAGAATTAATCGCTGCTTCCACCTTGTTACGGGCGTCCACCATGAAGTAGCGCTGCACCGCTTTACCTTTCAGTTCGGTGAAGAGAACAGTACCCAGCACAGCTTTTTCTTTATCCAGATCAGCTCTGATGGCTTTTGCTGCATCTACCGACTCGGCGCGTTCAATGCGGTCACGGAAATCATCGGCAAGGGAATCAACGCTGATACCTGTGTCCTGTTCGCTGGTTACGGTGTCTGAACCGCTGGTAATCTCTGCGACAGACATTCTTTGCGCCGGTGCCGGATTGATTTCTCGCTCCGTCCGTGGCTCAACTTCATCAGGGCTGTACACGCCGAGGATCACTTCCGGGCAGTACAGGCGAGCCCAATATTTCACGCCCAGATAAGCGATCTGCTGTTTCGGGTTGGAAACCCACAAAGGAGAATTACGTGTAACAACACCAGAGAGATAAAGCGGTTCCCCCCAGGTAATTTCTGCTTCACCTCGAAGAATTGCTCCGACCTGAACGAACAACCCCATTTCGTCTTCATCAGTCCAGCCGCGCACCCGTTCGGTTACGTTGTATTTCCCGTTTTTACCGTGCTTTTCCCTTGTGACTTCCTGCGTCCTGGTGCAGCGTTCCCAGTCGCCACCGTAGCGGTAATGGAATCGCCCATGAATGGCACTGGAACTTGCGATTACCGCATTGATTAACTGAGCCTCATACCCAAGAACGCCATTTACTAGGTGTGTTTTCTGTGCGACGGCGTACGGGTTCATTCCCCATTGCATCGCCTGCATTACGATTGCCATACAGTCGGCTGGTTTCCCGGCCAGATGTGCCGGTACCGTCACCTGAGAATCTGCCATAAGATTTGCAAACGCTGTTAACTGGCCAAGGGCCTGAACGTTAAAAATTGCGTTGCTGGCAGAGATAGTGTTTGGAGCCTGCTGCTCGGTGGTGACAATATTAGTATTTTCCATGACAGTTCCCCTTATGCCTGTACACGCAGCGCTTCAAGGCGGCGTACATCAAAATCGTTCAGTTCGTCGGTGTAGTCTTCTGTGATAGGCGCTGGCCATTCACCAGTGTCGAAACCGTTCGCTATCGCTCGCATCGCTTTGCGGTATTCCAGCATGCCCAGTTCAAGCAGTTCGGCGGATGCCTCTATGATGGCGATCCAGTGGTAGTTCTCGTCTTTGTTGACGAAAATCCAGAAGAACTGATCCAGCCCGGCTGTTTCACAGTACATAGCCGCGCTCAGGTGATAATCACGGTCGATGATTTCCCGGTGCAACTTCGCACGTAGGCCTTCCTGCTTGATGTTCCACATGCTGATAGTTTTCAGGTCGGCGCCAATGCGCAGGCCGCCCATATCGATTTCAAGGTCAGGGCGTACCCGGACTTCCAACCCGGTTTCCTCATCAATCCCAAAATAGCTCACCTCGACAGCGCGGCTTGGGTGAGCCAGCAATTTGCCAGCGGTCGGGTGCCCAAGCAGGGCTTTCTGAATGTTCAGCGCGGTGCTGAGCTGTTGGCGGGTGACCAGCACTTTGCCTTCCGGGTTCTCGCGCCATGCATCCAGCAGTTCGTCGACGAACACGGCGCCCGGATTAACAGACTTCACGGCCTGAATCAGATCGGCCTTCGTGCCGGATACTTTCAGCGGCTGTGGTTTCTGTGCTTCCTGCGCGACCAGGTCAGGATTGATAATTGCCAGTTGCTCGAGCAGTGCATCACGGCTGCCGCTCGTTTTAACCGGCGCAGGCAGGGTGGCGTTGTATTCTTTGATGCAGGCTTTCATCGCAGTGGCTGTATGTTTGGTGCCGTTTTCAATGCGCTGGAATTCTTCCGGAAGCTGCTCATACGATGCATAGGTTTCATCTGCTGAAGTGCCTAGCGGCATCTGCGGCGGCAGGGTGGCGTTGTACTCTTCCAGTAACGCTTTGATGTCGTCGGCAGACAGCGGCGCCGGCAGACTGGCGTTGTGCTCATCGATAAACGTGCGGATAGTTGCCGTTGTGGTGAAAGCACCTTCCGGGATAACCGGTTCAACGCTGAATTCGACATCCAGTTGTTCAGGCTGTAACGCCAGTGCATGCACCAGGTTGCCCATATCCAGCACCGCGGAGCGTTCTTTGACGATGGTCTTTTCTACGTGGCGCGCATTGAAGTACATCAGCGACACGCGCGCATCTTTCACCTGGGTGGAGCTGATACCATTGGCTGCGTGGTAAACCTCATTCGGTACGCCTTCATAGCGGCCCGGCTCGAAGTATTCCGGCCACGCTGCCTCCGGTACTGGCTCTTCCTGTTGCGCCTCAGGCTCAGACTGGCTCACAGAATCGTTGCTCTGGTGCGTTTCAGCCTGATTCTGGTTCTCTACGGTATCTGCTTCTTCACCAGTGCCCAGATCGCCTTCGCCTGCCTGCACCGCATTACCAGCCGGTTTTTCATCATTGTCAGTTTCTTGAACCTGCACACTGCTGGTGGCCTCCGGATCCGTTTCTGTGCCATGAATTGATGTGTTCTGCATTAAAGCGGACACGTCGAAAATCCCGTTGCCGACGTTTTTAACCAGTTCAGGTTCGTCGGTTGGCTGGCTTGTCTCGGTTTTAACCCATTTTGGATCGGTTGGGTCGCTGATACCCTCGACGTATTCACCGCGTTCGGCGGCCAGCTGTCGGCTGGCTTCTTCTACAGCGTCTTTTTCCGGTGTGTGACGGGCTGCCGCAAGAGTTTCTGCCGTAGGTTTCTCGTGATTGCTCTCGGTCAGGCTTGCGTTGATATAGGCCCGCAGCCGTCCAGGAAATTTAACCAATTCGGATGATGTACCGCGGATAAGAGCAAAAATAGCGGCGCGCGAATAGTCCAGGATACCGGGCGTTGCGCGCAGTGCTGCGGACCATTCTTTGAATGGACTTTCCTTTTTCTTAACGATTTCTTTTGCGCGACGGTAAACACTGCCCGGCAGCTCATAGATATTAAAATCCATAGGCAGGGTGGCGAGCGCTATTTCAATGTCGAGAACGTCAAAATTATGCTTTACATCCGGATGACGATCGGTCTTATTACCGCCGCCAGCGTTAGCGCCGCTTTCAGTGCGCTGAATAGTCGATACACGGTTGCCTTTCGCCCACTCCTTAACGAGCAAACCGCGATCGATATGTTCGGTATCGAACCATGTTTTGAGGAACTGGATAACAGTCGCCAGCTCAGGAATTTTTCCGTCGACAGGGAATACTGTTTTTACGGCATTCACTGATTTATGAATGTCGTGTTCAACTGCTTTCTTGAACGCCTCAACATTCTCGGCGGCCAGTAACAGGTTCTGGACATATGAATTATCGGTGTCCATTTCCAGAGCAATAATTGCTTTTTTCTGATCGGCATCGACGTGATAGAGGTACTCGCCGTTGCCAATGTATTGAGCCAGAACTCGATGACGGAGAGGCATAGTTGCAACAACAGTCAGCTCTGGGGCAGGGGGTGGGCTGCTATCCTCGTTCTCAAAGTTTTCAGTGTGATCCAGCACTTCGCCTGTTTCAGTATCAACACCGTCAACGATATGCTGGCGGGCCGCGGCGGCAGCTTCAGATGACGGCAAGGTGATGCCGGGGATTTGCGCCCAGGTCATATTGTCCTTGCCGAGTTGATAGTAATCGCAGAACGTGAGGCTCAGCTCGCCTTCCGGCGGCAGTTCGTTGACGACGGGGAAATTGGTGGCGACGGCTTTGAAATAATCTTTCAGCTTCGCGCCGGATTTGATCAGGAGATAATCCAGCGTTGCATTTGCCGCTTCAAAATCATCGCTGCACCAGAGAACGGCATCCTTCTGGCCGGATTGTTTTTTTGCTTTGCGGACTAAGAATACAGGATTAGTTCCACTCATTGTTTTGTCCTCAATTCGTGTAGAATGGAGGCGCCTTAATGGCACCTCGGTTTTACCAGGTGATATGTCCGGTTCGCTTTGGTCGGTGACGCCGGACAGGGCACGCCCGCTTCGGTGGGCGTTTTCTTAATGGATGGTCTGATAAAATCTTTCTGAGTAATCGAGCTTGTAACTGCGGTAATTACCAAACCCCGCTTTATCCCCATCACTCACCTTGACTGTGAGCAGTGAAATGGCTTCTACAGCGCAGTGAGGGCAGTCGAACTTTCCGAGCACATAACCACCATCGAGAACGACGGTAGTTTCGCCAGTAGAATTCGAGTGAATAACGCCAGAGACTTTCTTTTCGCAATTGAATAAAGCAATGCTCTTATTAACTGCTTTCAGGTTCATTTCGATTGTTACGATTTGCATAAAATATTCCTTTTGGTTTATTCAGGGTGTAAGAGCCCACGCCAAATAAATGGCGATTTTTTTATTTAGAATTTCAGTTCAGTTAATTACGCTTCGTGCGCCATCTGGTCGTATTCAGCGCATTGCTTAGAGCAATATTTCTTTTCTTTGCGCGCCAGCAGTGAGCCGTTGCGATAGAGAAGGGTGCCCTTTACTTCTTTGCCTTCATCAATGGGTTTGCGGCAGTAGCCGCACTGTTTAAGCATCCGGATCTCCTTTTTGTGCCAGCAGGTAGCAAAGGCGGCGAAGCATCACTCCGAAATAGTTAAGTTTGATAGCCTGAATACGTGCAGGCTTGCGGGCGAAATCAATCATTTTCTAATCTCTGCGATGACTGTTTTTAATGTCATTCCAGTATTGAAAAGTGCATGGAATGTTTGCATCCAGAACGGCCTGAGTTGCCGCTACGATGTTTGCATGCCAGGTTACGCAGACAGTTGCTCGTATCTGCATATAACGCAGTGACGGATCCACCTTATTCATCAACATCCCAGCGCGTACTGCGTCACTGGAGTTTTCAAAGCTAAAAATTACCTCACTCATGATTTATCCCTCTGCTTGCCGTTATCGCCCGGCTGGCGGAACGTTTGAAACCTGCTGCGCGTTAACTCATCCACCTCATTCCGGTCTTCGTATGCCCCGGACGGCTACTTCGTGGGCGTCCTGCCTGGGTAGTCGTGTTGATGGAGTAATTAAACACAATGTTTATTCTTGTGTCAACATAGTGAGGATTTTTATATAAACAAATAGTTTATTCATCGGTGCGGTATTATGCAGGTTGTATGTTTTCAGGGCTATCGTATGGTTACAAAAACATCAATTGGCGAGTGTTGGGTGATGGATTACGAAGAACTGGCGCAACTGCGCTATCAGGAAATGTGCCGGATTGTGGGTGATGTCGTGTTTGCGATGGTAGCTGAAGGGCATGAAACCAAAAGAGTGGCTATAGCTGATGTGATACGTACGGAGATATCGAAGGGGCTGGATAAGTGGGATGCTGATCAGATTCAGGTTATGGAGCTGGCAGTGAAGTTACTGGAAGAGTAGGGCAATAAAAAACCCGGCGCGGTGGCCGGGTTTTTTATTGAATCTTTCTGAAAATAATAAGGGGTGTCATCCCATATGAATTACTGCTTCTCCCTGCCAAATCCCTTATTCCAGACAACATACCAGAGATACCATCTTTCATTTGATTTGGCTCATACGCAACAGTTTCCATCATATTTTCTTCGACTTCTGGAAGAGCATCAATGAAACCAATCACATACCACTCTCCAGGAAGGTTTGAACCATATTTGAGTACCATGTCATCTGGATTGATTGTGAGGTAGTCTCTGTTTATGGTCATCCAGATGGTTTGAGATGCTTCGTTTATAAAATCAACCTGTAAAGTGTTTGGAACAATGTTTAATATCTCTTTCATCATGCCAAATGTTACACCTGGGGCAATGAATTGATCTTCAACATTAAAGTTTGATTTTTTTGCTTTAGGTGGAAGCGTTGGCTGTCCCATTTTCATCATTTTGGCAATAAATGGAACGCTTCTTTGGAAAACAGAGATATCAAATATTCTCATTTTTCCCTTACATAGAACAATACTTCCCAAACGCTCTCCGTTAAGCTCAACTCTTATCATACCGTTTTCATCAAGCTTATCGAGCAGATTGATTGGGAGGGTCCAAGAAGCATCAAAACTTTTTTCTTGAGTCTGATTGACTGTTTCTTCTACTCCAATTTTTGACTTGACAAATTTTAAGTCAAATCCTGCATCGGACAAAGATTTATCAATTTCTGCAGTTACATGTTTAATGGAAGTTACAACGCCTGGCCCATGCATCTGCGCTAGTAACGAAGATGCGCGCTGATTATCAACATAAAAAAAATCATATAGTGAATCGGTGCTTTGTTGCTCTTGCTCCATTTTGCCATTCCTCTTTAACTTTTTCTTTTTTTTCAGCAATTTTCCGTTGCTTTTCATCTATTTCATCAAAAACGTCCACAAGCTCATCTGAGACCTCATTAGGCGTCTGTGATTTGGCTTGTTTCAATAATTTCCTGAACATGATGAACTCCTAAAGAGAACTAGCTGTTTAAATTATGTTCTCTTTACTTTGTGAAAGCAACTTTCTGCCAGCTGGCAGTGGCTCAAAAACGCATTTCCATCAACCAATCCCATAATCAACAGGCTACTGATTACACCTGTTTGCTGTATGCCTGTGATGTGTTATTCCGCATCACCCTTAATCCGCCGCCCCATGTACTTGGCGTATAATTCGTCAAGTTCCTTCAGGCGTAGAGATACGATCCGCAACATGTTCTGTTGTTCTTCTTCGTTCGGTAGCTGGTTGTATAGTTCCAACAATCTTCTTTCGTCATGCCTCAAGCCGTCTTTAGCATCCACATCCTGGCCTAAAACCCATTCAAGGCTGACACCGAGTGCATCGGCAAGTTTTATTGCAGAGCTTTTACCTATCGCCCCTCTAACAAACCAGTTGTTGACCGACTGTGCACTCACACCACAGATCCTCGCTATATCCGCTTTAGATATGCGCTTCTTCTCGATGATCTCATTTAGCCGTTGAACTTGCGGGCTATCTGTCTGGTGCGTATTTTTTCTCATATTTCAAGATTCTAAACTAAAAGTTTATCGCCACAACATTCATAGTGTTGACTTAAAAATAAACATAATGTTTAATTTGGTTTGTTATTACTTGGAGCCAAATATGAAAGCACTTGATAAAGCAATAAGCATTGCAGGGGGCGCTACCCGTTTAGCTGAAATGCTAGACGTATCGTCAATGACGGTAAGTCACTGGCGTCACCGTGATAATGGCGTCGTACCGGCAAATCGTGTCATCCCTATTTTCAATGTTACAGGTGTAACTCCGCATGAGTTACGCCCCGACCTGTATCTCAACCCTACAGACGGATTACCAGCGCAACAAGCGAGGGCATAACAGTGCAAACACTATCACTTCACCAAAATACCGGATTCCATCCGGCAGCGGTGATAAATCGCAATCAGCCAAGCGCGGCAGATAAGCACGAACAGATCCGCGACGCCGTTCGTGCCTGGGCTGCGTCACTGGATAACCAGGATGTCGTTGCCGGAATCATCGTTGAGGAATGGGAACGACAGGGCGGCGCCGGGCTGGAATTTCCTGAAGACCTAAGCCGTAAGCGTCAGAAACTATTCCGGTGGCTTGATGGTGATACAGAGTATGCGCGCAAAAATATTAGCCAGCTTTCGTCTGCGATCATCGCTGTTCTGCCACTTGAATTCCGCGGGCGCCTGGCGCCGCAGGACGATTTCATAGCGCGCTATGCAGCAATGGAGAAAGAGGTTAGCGAAGCGAAACGGGCGCTGATGCTTCGCGCGCCGCAGCACCAGATGGTGAAGGAGGTCCGGGAGGGTATCGAGAAGATGCTGGCAATGTTGCCCGCCGAGGCTATGGGGCAGGTTCTCAGTGGTCTGGCGGCACTCGCGGCGGGTGTTATGTGAGGTATCGATGAAGAGTTGTAGAGGTGAAAAGGCGAAAGCCGCGGTGCTCGAACACCAACGGCTTTCAGGTGCAAAAACGGTAGGTAATTGCGGAGATGAGTATGTCAAATACCGCTGAAGTTATCAATTTTCCCATAAGAACCGAGCAAACAGGAGGTCACATGGCCGACCTGTCCAATGGGTACACCAGGATCGCAAACGAGATTCAGAAGCTTAAACCGCGCCTTCGCATGTCAGGGCGGGAATGGCAGTGCCTTGAAGCGGTGATCTGGCTTACCTACGGATGGAATAAAAAACAGGATCGGGTTACGAACACTGTAATTTCTGGTCTTACAGGGCTGTCAGATTCGCATGTTTCTGATGCGATCAGGTCTCTGGCTGAGCGTGGAATTATTTTTAGTCACAAACAGGGCGTAATGAAAATTGTCGGTATAAATACTGAGCTATCAGCCTGGATTTTAGACAAACCGAAAACGGGAAAAACCTTCCCGAAATCGGGAAAACTCTTCCCGAAAACAGGAAAAACCTTCCCGGAAACGGTAAACACCCAAGACTATAACAATAACAATATTAAAAGATCATCGTCCGAGAATTCTGACGAATCCTCAGACGACCGCCTGAAGAAATTTTTATCTGCCCATCCTGAAGCTGCGATTTACACCCCAAATTTCACCAAGTGGGGAACTGCTGAAGACCAGCAGTGCGCAGAATGGATCATCGCACTGCTTGAAAAAGTAAAACCCTTTCCAAAGAAACCCGGTCTTGTGGCCTGGGCTAACGATGTACGCCTGATGCGTGAACTTGACGGACACAGCCACCGTGAAATCTGCGAGCTGTTTCAGTGGGCAAGCAAAGACGCGTTCTGGCATTCAAACATCCTTTCGCCCGCAAAGCTACGAGCCAAATGGGACACCCTGACCCTCCAGCGCAAAGACACCACTCGCAAGCAACGCGCAGATGTCAGAGCAAATAAATCCGAAACAGGACCGCACTGGAATAGCCCTGAAGCATGGGAGAAATTTCTATGACACCTGATCTGTATCGTGCAATTGAAAATCGTGATGGCGACATGCTGGCGCGCATGGTAGGCAATGAGCGAAAAGTGGTGAATTCCGCTGCTGAAAAGCTGGTGGATATGCTTTTTGAAAACCTCATGCAGGTATTTCCGGCATCCACTCAGACGAACCTACGAACTGACGGTGATATTCGCGTTGCGAAGCAGCAATGGATCGCCGCTTTTGCCGAGTCAGGCATTACCTCACGTGAACAGCTTTCCGCCGGTATGCAAAAAGCCCGCTCCAGCCAGTCTCCGTTTTGGCCGTCGCCAGGTCAGTTTATTTCGTGGTGCCGCGAGGGGAGTGGCGCGCTAGGGATCAGTGTGGACGACATCATGAGCGAATACTGGCGGTGGCGGAAGCTGGTTTTTCGCTATCCGACCAGCGAGCAATTCCCCTGGAGGGATAAAAACCCGCTGTATTACCACGTCTGCCTGGAGCTGCGCCGTCGTGGAACGGAGGGGCAACTCAGCGAAAAGGAACTTATCCGGGCCGCTGGCGACATCCTGCATGACTGGGAAAAGCGGGTTCTGGCTGGTAAGCCCGTACCACCTATCCGTCGCGCATTGTCCGCACCAAAAGTGGCCGCCGGGCCGACTCCGGCTGAGATGCTGATGGCTAAGTACAAACAGCGCAAAGGCGGTGAGTTATGACCCGCGTCCGTAATTTCGGCTGGAATCGCCTCAAACTGGCAACCCTGTCCTATGACGAAATAAACGCCCTCGAAAATCAGGTTAAGCAAGAGCATGCCTGCAAAGACGGTATCCACATGTACGACAAGGCAGGCCGTGACAAGCTCGACGCCCTGAGCTGGGCCGTATACAACAAGCAGAAGCGGGAGGCTGCCCAATGAGCAACATCGACAAACCGGCGCAGGAAGAAAAAACACGCGAGGCCTTTGAACGGTGGGCTGAGCAATCTGGAGCTCTTCCGTGGGGGATCCTTAAAAAGCACCGCAATCAAGACGGTAGTTACCCCGGATCCCATTACACCTACATGTGGCATGCATGGAATGCCTGTCATGAGGCGCTGCTGGATGAGCTGGAAGCCGATAAAGAGCAAATCAAAACACTCGAAAGCCGAAACCGTCGCCTCGATGGAATCATTGAAGCTGCTGAGAAGCGCATAGCAGAACTGGAGGCGCGGGAAGTGACGCTCCCGGCTCAAAAATTTTGCCCAGATGAATACGTAGGTAGCGTGCTATGGGCTGAAACAGAAATCTGGAACAAGGCTATTTCTGAGTGTGCAAAAGCAATCCGCGCCGCTGGCATCGGTAAGGGGGAATAAACATGGCTAAATCACAAATGCAGTTAGCAAACCGCGCATGGCGTACAGAAACAAAGGCTTTGGGTTGGCATCAAGGATGGAAAACAGGCCGTAAAGGGTGGAAGGCATTCTGTCGGGAGAATGCGGCAATCACGGTTGAGGAACACCTCAAAACAGACCCACCATTTGAGGATCAGGCTGACGCCAACTAGCATGTTGCAGAAGAACTGACGTACTGGACACCATAGGACTAACCCATGAGCACTATTACCAAAGAAGAAGCACTAGCCGTTGCAGATTTAAAGGCCGGTTACACCCTCGGCCACGCCGATGTGGTAATTTTGCAGGAGCTGGCGCGTATCGCGCCGGCAGCGCTTACCGCTGAGCCGGTAGGGCTGTTCGCAAAAAGAGCTGGCGCCTGGCTTGAGTTATGCCAAGGGGACACATTCGAACACCCTGACGGAATGCCCCTCTACGCCGCCCCGCCAGCGCCTGAAAAAATGAGCTTTTCCACCGCATGCAACTTTGTGCAAATCAACGGGCTGGCAAGGGAAGACAGAGCAACTCTTGCAATGAGGGCATGGAACGCCTGCCGCGCCGCGATGCTTCAGGCTGGCAACGACAGCACCAATGGTAAAGCGTTAACCAATGGTGACACCGTTGCCAACACTCCGGATTGTTGGATTAAGAGCAGCTAGCGGATGCCGGAATCCAACATTGATGTCCTTTGTGCATCGGAGTTCGACGGTCCTGGAGACTGGAGGAGGAAGGTTGGTTATTGGCACTGTGGGAAGTGGGATGTTTATGGGGCTTCATGGACTCCAACCCACTGGATGCCGCTTCCGGCAGCACCGCAACTGGAGGTGAAGGACATTGGCCACTAAGGCGGTAATGTTTCGAGGATAGATCAAAATAAACGGCAAAGGGCTATGCTAGAATCATGGCCCTTAATTATTTATCAACAGCCGTTCATGAAGAAGCCAACCGCAAGAGATTTACCAACAGTTAAGCAGCTTTTGATTATTGCCAAAGAACGCAACATCCCTCTCACCGAAAAAAAAGCAAAGGATATTCTTAAGCGTTGGAAGATCGATATTGAACGCCGCGGCACTCCTGAAGGCGCCATTACAGGGAATATGGAAATATTTGAACGCTATGTCGAACCGGGGTTTGTTGTAACAAATTCTTTTTCCAAAACTGCATACTCCATCCCACGCAGAACGAAGAAAGGTAATGTATGACAGCCAGAAACATAGCAAAGCTACCGCAAGAAGAACGAGACAAGGTAAACGTTGACCTTGCGGCTTCTGGCGTGGCGTACAAAGAGCGTCTGAATATGCCGGCTGTAGCTGAACAGGTAGCGAGAGAGCAGCCAGAACACCTACGCGAGTATTTTATGTAAAGAGTCAGATACTATCGAGGGAAAAGCTTTGAGTGACTAAAAGTGAATAACCCTATTTATAAAAAGGAAAGGAATAAATGAAATTTTTGAGTACGTTACTTTTGATAGTCAGTTGTTCAGTTTTTGCGGATAGCAACTCTGATGTAATAGATTTTAAACGAATGACTGAGTCGACATGTTTCAATCCGGCAAACCATGAAGCACAAGAGCTTTGTGAGAAGTCTATTAAGATTATGCTGCTTAATGCTACAGGTATCGGATACTCAGAAGCAGCCTGCACCGCGAAGGCGTTAAAAGAAAAGGATAAATGCAAAAAAACTAGCGAAGAGTATATGAAATTAATGAGGTACGGTCTTACTTATAAATAATTTCAAGTTACTTTTACAAGCCCGCCTTGTGTAGATTATTTATTGCCTGAATTGTGTTTCAGTAGGAAGGGGGACATTAACGCCCAATTTGTATGACAGTTTGGGCGTGAATATTTGAAGAATTAATCAAGTGAAGTATCGTTAAGTTCAAGCTCAAAAGTCCCACCCTTGCGTGGCATGACTTGATCAACCATTTTAATAAACCTGTTCCATCCGTACCCATTGGCGATGGCTAATCGCTGAACCATAATTAACGAATGCAAGTGCTGGGATAGCATGGGGTTGCCGACATCATCAGTAAGCCATTGATGCATTTTGTTTTTTCGCTGTCCATTCATTTGTTTTGGTGTTTTTTTCTCAAGCTCCTGAAGAATAGAGTCGCCGAGACGTTCATACACAAGATCCCTAGTGTAATGGGCAACTACGCTAAACCGATTCTTACTCATACCAGCCCAAGGCCAATTTTTCAGCTTGTATATATTTTCGTAAAACTCGTCAGGAAATTTTTTAGCCCACGCAGAAAGTTCCTTACTGATTATTTTGTCTAAATAGGCCTGTAAAGCATCTTTAGGGCGAATTTCTTGATAGCCTGTCGCCTCATCAACTAGGGCGATAATACCAACTTTTGCAAGTGAACGGACTAAGATTTCTGCTTTTTGAGCTGTATCCATCTGGTTTGCTTTTAGCGCACCATCCTGTCTGGCTTTTAAATAAGCATCGCATACCAGAGGAAGTATTGAAGCATCATAACCCTCAAGTTCAGATCCTGAATTGTCTAAATATCGCTCTCGTTTGATCACCTCCATAAGCTCTTGATTAATATATGGAACAAGGTTAGCGGCATCCATAAACGCAGGCAGTATGATCTCACCATCAAGCGTGGCTCTCACGCCTCGACTTGGGCGCCCTAATGCTTTAAAAACGGATGATTGAGATATTATTCGCTTCCCATTGCTGAGTACAGCTACCTCCAGTTCGGTGTCATTGATTTTTAGAACACCTTCGAGTTGGGTAGAGGGAAGGTTAGTTTTGATCCTTTGCCAGCGCTTGTTGGCCGCAAACTGAGCAACTTCTTTACGTTCCTCTGCAGTCATTTTTTCTGCACGAGCTTTTCCACCCTTAGCTTGTGGGGATTCATCTTTGATGGACATAATGGACTCCTTGGATAATTAATGGAGTAATTATCGTTTGAGAAAAATTTCTCAGCAAGCATTATTGCAATTTTTGCTTGCTTGGTATCTTGCAGATGACCTTGAAGAATGAGGCACTGGTGCGCGCCAACCTACCCGAGCATTGCCAGACGAAAGCGATTGCCGCCTAAAAATATCATAGTAATCAACCCGCTACGGCGGGTATTTTTTAACCTGCTGCCATAATAATTAGCAATCAGTGCTATTAAACCGTTGATCATTTTTCCGCACAGGTATACTGTATAAAAATACAGTATATGCAATGGAGGCAATAATGAAAGTTGAGTTAACCATTGATTGCACTAAAAAACTTCCTGACGGTGCGGAGGCGGCACTTGAGAAGGAACTGCTTAAGCGGCTTAGCAATCAGTATGAAGATTGCAGTCTGGTGATTCGACGAGCCGGATCTGATGGACTTAATGTTTATGGCGCTGCCAAGGACGATAAAAAGCAAATTGAAATGATCCTCTAGGAGACCTGGGAGAGCGCTGACGAATGGTTTTATTAACATAGCGCTTAGGGCTGGCGCGCATTTATCCGAATACCGCAATGTGTATACCTTTGATGCTGCTGCCGACATTTTTAATCGCGTCTGTATGTCGCTCGAAGGGAGAAAAGAAAGTGAGTGATTCAGCATTCCACACATCAGAAGATAACTGGTATGACATTGTCAGACGGTCTGATGGCTGCGTGTTGTTTAGCTTTCCTTCATCAGGCAGGCATCTTATCTATCGTGTGAACGGCATGGTATCTATGCGCCCATTGCTGGATGATGAAGAGGTCTTTACTCCCAATGGGTTTATGAAATTTATTAATCGTCTCGGCTACCGGGTAACACCACCTTCTGATAATATGAAATCAACGGTCTGAACAGCCGTTAACCTGCTGCGCCACGGGGAAAACCATGGCGCAATTACAACTTATCAAACAGTCCTCAGGGATCCTGATCCCGGCTACGCCGGAGACCAGCGATTTACTGCAATCAAAAATTAAGCTCGGCGCCGTGCTGGTGGCCGACTTCAAACAGGTACGCAATCCTGCGTTTCATCGCCGCTTCTTCGCTCTGCTGAATCTGGGCTTCGAATACTGGGAGCCTACCGGCGGCGCGATCTCATCCAACGAACGCAAGCTGGTGACCGGCTACGCAAAATTCCTTGCTTCCTATGGGGGGAATGAGGGCGCACTTCTTGACGCCGCCGAGCAGTATCTCGATCGCATCGCTGATAAGCGCGCCGGCAGCATCAGTGCCTGCAAATCCTTTGACGCTTATCGTGCGTGGGTGACCATCGAGTCCGGCCACTACGACGCTATCCAGCTACCGGACGGCACCCTCCGCAAGTATCCTCGCAGCATTGCATTTGCCAATATGGACGAAACCGAGTTCCAGCAATTGTACAAAGCCGCGCTCGACGTTCTCTGGCGCTGGATACTGTCCCGCACGTTCCGCACGCAGGAGGAAGCCGAGAACGCCGCGGCCCAGCTTATGAGCTTTGCGGGGTGATGGGGATGAAATATTCATATTTTCAGCACACCGAATGCACCACGCAGCAGGCCGACGATCTGGTGGCGGAATACAGGCGCCGCGGCGTGAGGGTTGAGCGCAGCCTGAATCCCGATTACGTCACGTGGACCGTCAGCGCGAAATTACCTGAATGCTTACATCCGGCGCGGACGCCGAGAACTTACCGCCAAAAGGTCTGGGGGTGAGCATGGCGGATTTACGCAAAGCGGCGCGCGGCCGCGAATGTCAGGTGCGGATCCCCGGAGTATGCAACGGAAACCCAGAAACGAGCGTGCTGGCACATATCCGCCTGGCCGGCCTATGCGGTACCGGCATTAAACCGCCTGATCTGATTGCCACCATCGCATGCAGCAGCTGTCACGACGAAATTGATCGCCGCACCCGCCGGGTTGATGCGGATTATGCAAAGGAGTGTGCGCTGGAGGGCATGGCCCGTACGCAGGTTATTTGGCTGAAAGAAGGGAAGGTAAAGACGTGAGCGAGTACAGAATTTCCTTGCCGTGGCCGCCAAGTAATAACCGTTATTACCGGCACAACCGCGGGCGTACCCACATCAGTACGGAAGGCCAGGCTTACCGCGATCGCGTAGCCCAAATCATTAAAGGCCAACTGCTGGATATCGGCATCACCGGTCCGGTAAAGATCTGCATTGAGTGCCATATGCCTGACCGCCGCCGCCGTGACCTGGACAACCTGCAGAAGGCCGCATTCGACGCGCTGACGAAATCAGGTTTCTGGCAGGACGACCAGCAGGTGGACGACTACCGCGTAATACGGATGCCAGTCGTCAGGGACGGCAGGCTGGAGCTGACTATCACCGAACTGGGGGACTTATGACATCAGAACTGATTGAGGCGATCCGCATGCGCTGGACACGGCTTCGCATATACCGGCGCCGGGGTTCGGTGCTGGTGGATTACCGCATCCTCCGGAATTTTATTCGCATCTACCTTTCAGCAGGAGCCACGCAATGAACACACAATATCTGGAATATGTGCGCCAGCAGCTCATTGTAGCGATAGCAGATCTGAGTGGCGCCACGAAAGGGCAGCTGATGGCATGGTTGGAGAACGCCCAGTTCGATACGAAGAACTATCCACGAAAAAAACAGCGCATCCGGGATGAAGTGACCGGAAAATTGATAACGCTGAATAACCCTCCGATCCCCGGCAAGCAATCATTGGCGAAAGGGAGTGCAATTCCGCTGGTGCAGCCAGTTGAATACTCAACCGCATCATGGCGCCGCGCGCTGCTGTCCCTCGAAGAGCACCAGAAAGCCTGGTTGCTATGGAACTACAGCGAGAACATTAACTGGGACCATCAGGTGGTAATAACTCGATCGGCGTGGGAACAGTTCAGTCAGCAACTGGAAGGTAAGCGGGTGGCGAAGAAAACGATGGAGCGGCTGCGCCAGTTAATCTGGCTGGCGGCGCAGGATGTGAAAGCTGAGTTGGCCGGTAAGGATGTGTATCAGTATGGCGATCTGGCTGCGCTGGTGGGTGTTAAGCCAGATAACTGGAGCAAAAACTATAGTAATTACTGGCGCACAATGTATCACCTCTTTAAAAGGCTTGATACCGAATCTCTGCTTTGTCTGGTGAAAACAAGATCACAACAAAAAGCGACCTTTTCACAGCAGGGTATTGCAAAAGTCAATTAAATAGCATATATTTTGAGTAAATCTGATATCGTCGCCATAGCTTCAATCATCGACCAAACAAATTCAAGCCTCGCCATCGTGCGGGGTTTTCTATTTCTAAGTCTGCCAATCGGTATTTTTTGCGCTATGTACAAGGCAATACAACCATAGAGCCTTTCAGAAGTGAGTCATTGGGAATTATCAGTATGACTTTTTTCTGCGATGCTATAGTTAATATGGCATTTGATAATGCTCTCGATACTGAAAACACTGGGTGGGGATACACCCGTTTCGCAGAGACAACAGCATGACCCATGACCAGTGGACTTCACTGGTCAATTTTTTCCGCCATTAGCTTAACTGGAAAGAGCACGGAGCTTCTACCTCTGTGGTTCGGGGTTCGAATCCTCGATGGCGGACCATGCGGTCATCGTATAATGTCTATTACCTCAGCCTTCCAGACTGATGATGCGGGTTCGATTCCCGCTGACCGCTCAAGTTTTGAATGGGCGCTGCTTTTTGCAAAATTGCTGTGTAAAAATACTGATCTTTGGGTTCAGCGCTCATCCAAAAGCACTCCGTTAATATCCGTACAACCGTGGGTGGTTTGTTGGATGGAGTGCCTCATATTAATGCCGGTTTGTTTAAACACATCTATTATTCAGTCTGCTATGACGTTGCCGTACCGCTATACTGTCTACTCTATCAGTGATGAGGTGACCTATGCAGGAAGGGTTCTACTGGATTAAGCACGTTGACTCTGTCCAGGTGGCATATTTCAAGAGTGAAGAGTTCGAAGATATATCAACCGGCGAAATTGTACCTGGCGTATGGCACTTAACCCGGGATGATGCAATTTGTCACAACAGTGAAGTCAGTATCCTGGCTGGTCCGTTAGATCCACCAGGTTAAAAAACTTATTTTTGATCAGGCTGCCTCCGGGCGGCCTTTTTTATTTCCCCTCGTACTGAGAGGACTCACAGCAATAGAGGGGGCTAAATGTCCGATCCTGTTTCTGGCACTACGGTTGCCGCTGGTGGGCTTATGGGTGCCAGTGTTTTTGGCATCGCAACCGGTATTGATTATGGCGTGGTGTTTGGCGCTTTCGCAGGGGCCGTGTTCTACGTAGCGACAGCAGCAAACATCAGCAGGATAAAGTTGGTTTGCTATTTCGTGACGTCGTTTATTGTTGGCGTTCTCGGAGCAGGGCTTGTTGGTTCGTACCTTGCCAAGTGGACAGGTTACAGTGACAGGCCGCTTGATGCTCTCGGCGCTGTGGCAGTGGCTGCGTTGGCTATCAAACTTCTTACCTTCATCAACAGTCAGGATTTGGGAAGCTTGTTCAGTATGCTTTCGAGATTGCGCGGAGGAGGGGCCAGCAATGGTAACAAGTGATCCTTCAGCGATGATCAATGCTGGTATTTGCGCGGTCATCGTTCTCGCTCTGATGTTTTACCAGCGTGATGGTGCCAGGCATCGCCCAATAGTTTCTCTACTCGCTTATTTCACTGTACTGGTTTATGCCAGCATCCCATTCCGCTATCTGTTCGGCCTCTACCAGGAATCACACTGGATGGTGGTCATCATTAATATCCTGATTTGCGCCGCCGTGCTTTGGGCTCGGGGAAACGTGGCACGTTTAATCAACATTCTTCAGAAATAAAAAAGGGAAGCGCGACATCTCCGCTTCCCTGAAAGTTCGAGGCCTGGTGTTGTTCTAATGAGGTGGAGTATCGACTTTAGTCAAACTCTATTTCGCATTTATTACATCACACTTTGTCAGTAGTTTTTTGTCCTGCCTCAATATCGGGGTAATCAAATGAATCAACAACAATTTCATCTGGCGGCTGGTATAAGCGTCGGACTGGCCGCGCGCTGGTTTCCGCATATCGACACGGCAATGAAAGAATTCGGCATCACTGCGCCGCTCGATCAGTCCATGTTCATAGCGCAGATGGGGCATGAGTCCGGCGGGTATGAAAAGCTGGTGGAAAGCCTGAACTACACAGCCGATCGTCTTGTTCCCGTATTCGGCAAGCACCGTATCACGGCACAGCAGGCCGCCGCGCTCGGCAGAACGGCAACGCAACCGGCAAATCAGAAAGCGATTGCTAACCTGGTTTACGGCGGCGAGTGGGGCAAAAAGAACCTGGGCAATCAGGTTGCCGGTGACGGGTGGAAATATCGCGGGCGCGGGCTGAAGCAAATCACAGGGTTAATCAACTATCGCAAATGCGGCCTGGCGCTAAAACTGGATCTGGTTACTCAGCCGGAGTTGCTGGAGCAGGACGAAAATGCAGCGCGTTCCGCAGCGTGGTTCTTTGCCACCAGCGGATGCCTTGTGTATTCCGGCGATGTGGAACGTATCACGATCATCATCAACGGCGGTAAAAACGGTCTTGATGACCGCCGTCGTCGGTTCAATCTGGCAAAAGCCGTGCTGGTGTGAGGCTGCTATGGGAATTGAAATGATTATCGGGCTGGCCACAGCGGTGATTGCAGCTATCGCTGGTGCTTTTGGTTTCGGCCATGCGCGCGGCACCAGCACAGCGGAAGCCAAAGCAGACAAGCAGCGCACCGAAGAGAACGCCGCAGCAACGGTAGCGGTAGCAGAGCGCCGGGTGGAAGTAACGAAAGAGGCCAGTAATGTACAGCAGACTGTTAACCATATGCGTGGCGACGATGTTGATCGCGAGCTGCGCGACAACTGGATCCGCAAGGATTGAGGTAGTGGACACGGCCTGCGATTGGGTTAAGCCCATCTACGGCACGGCTCACGACTGGGATGTGCTGGACAAGCAGACGAAGCGCGACATCCTGGCGCATAACAAAACGTGGCAGGCGAACTGCCATAAGAAGCAAGCAATGAGTTTATAAATTAAAGATCTTCTACTTGTGTGCCGATTATATTTCCATTCTTACTGTATGGAGATGGATGCACATGAAAGTATTACAAACATTAGGCGGTTACCAAGGTGGTCAGGCCGGTATTTTTCAGTACAAAAGGAATAGCGATGGGGTAGTTATTGATCCTACCGTCGGTATGAATGCTAATGCGGAAATCATTGAGATTTCTAACGATGATTGGAGTGGGATGATTAATCGGTTAGAAAACATTGGCAAGAAAGTCGTTGATTTGACGGAGATAAAACAAGAGATCGCAGATGAGCTCGGGATGAATAACACTGAGACGGCCGCCGTGGTTGCTATATTGGAACACGAAGGAACATTCGACCATTATGGCGGATTTATCGGTGGCGGGGAGTCAGTTTCAATTCATCTACGTAGGGATGATGACTAATTCAAACTGGTTTTAAGGGGACAGGCCTCGAATTCGCGAGGCTTTTTATTGCCATCACCATGGGCAGACCCATCGTAATGGCGAAATCACAGTATTTATCGATATAACCGACCAAGTGCCTTAATGGCTGCGATTCTAATCTCTATATCATCACTTTGGCTTAATTTGTGTAGTTCCTGGGTAATGTTATCCGCTTGGCATCTACCTTCGCCTAACGCATAGATTGCAGCAAGTTTGATGTCTTTTGGCTGGGTCATCATCTGCAACAAAAGCATGTTAGCTATTGGTTGCGGCATGCTCATATTTATTCCCTTTAATGAGATAAACACTGGTACTCACAGACAAGCTGGAAATGTGCTGTTGCGAGTACCTCATCGGTTTAAACGTGCATATACGTTTAACGCATATGCCAGTATTTATGGATTTCCTAAGATTATCGCGTTATCTATACGATCCCAGCACTCAGTAAAATCAAACACCTTTTTTGCACTCGATACTGAGCCCCAGTGCTCCTTGAGATTCATAGCGTGGCGGTAAGTGGTTGCGATCGGATAGTCATGGTAGCCTTTTTCGTCAGCCACGATCGCGCGAGTTCTACCTTCGTCAAACCTTGTTATGCCATCGCGAGAAATGTGCATTATCGATGGGTTTAGCTCTCCGCCGTGCGTCATCCATTCTCTGATAGAAGTCAGCTTGGTGCTTATTGGGTCGTACCCATCCTCTTTGAATTGAGCCAAGGCAACTTCTTTTGCCCAAGCACTGTTAACGATAAGAATCACTGCCTTATCGCTTTGATCTGAATTTTCGCAAATATTCCAGATTTTTTTATAGGCGGGAGTTACACATCTAATCATTGTTCTTCCTTTTCTATCAGCCACTGGAATCATTATCGTCAATTCACTGAGAAAGCTTAAGCGTATTTCACTTTATGGCGACCATCGAATCAAAATAACGGAGTAAAACAATGGCAAAACCGGACTGGGGCGAGCTTCAGCAACGGTTCCTGTCCGAACATGCCGCAACCGGCGTATCACCAAAGGAATGGTGTGAAGCGCAGGGACTGAACTACGCTACCGCCCGCCGCTACATCAAGAAACCTTCTGCGCAAAGTGCGCAAAAAAATGCGCAGAAAAAACTGCGCACTGCGCAAAAGGAAAAATGCGCAAAAGAGTTGGTGGATGATGACGGTCTTACTGCCCAACAGCGTTTATTTGTCGCGGAATACCTGAAGGACAATAACGCCACTGCCGCCGCTGCACGCGCAGGATATAGTGACCCAAACTATGGTCGTCAACTCATAGCGAATCCTAACGTTGCGCAGGCGATTGCGCAGCAGCAGAAAGAATCGTTAATGCGCACACTCGGCAGTGCAGACGAGGTGCTTGCGCAGATGTGGCGACTGGCAACGTTCGACGCCAACCAGCTTTCTCAGTATCGCCGCGGGAGCTGCCGCTACTGCTGGGGCTTCGGTCACCAGTACCAATGGCGTGATGCCGTGGAGTACGAAGAAAAGCGAATCGAAGCGGTTGAACGCAAACGTCGCGAGCCTGAGGACGTGGGCGGATATGGATATGACCATACGCAGGAACCAAACCCGGAATGTCCACGCTGCAATGGCGATGGAATAGGCCAGCCATTTTTTGCTGATACCCGCAAGTTGCCCACTACGGCAGCGCTGGCATATTCCGGTGTGAAGCTTGGTAAGAATGGCGTTGAGATAACCGCCATCAGCCGTGAGCGCATGTACGAGGCGGTGATGAAACGTCTCGGCCTGGCTGACAGTGAGTTCGCCCAGCGTCTACAGCAGATTGAAATCGAGCGCCGGCAGCTGGAGATCGACAAGCTCCGCAAAGAGCTGGCCGCTGACCCGGAATATGACGAACCAACGCCAGTTGCGATCAATATCAACGTAGTCGATGCGCGAGTGAGGGAAGAGGATGGCGATAGCTCCGACGCTTAACGTTCCCCAGGCTCGTTTTCTGGCTATGCAACAGAAGTTCAAAGCCTATGTAGCTGGTTTTGGATCCGGTAAGACATGGGTTGGCTGCGGTGGAATATGCAAAGGGTTCTGGGAGTTCCCCAAAATAAACCAGGGCTACTTTGCCCCGACTTATCCTCAGATCCGCGATATTTTCTACCCCACGGTGGAAGAAGTTGCTCACGACTGGGGACTGAAAGTCAAAATCGTTGAAAGCAACAAAGAGGTCCATTTCTACAGTGGGCGCCAGTACCGCGGCACGACAATTTGTCGGTCGATGGAAAAGCCCGACACGATAGTAGGCTTTAAAATCGGCAATGCGCTGGTGGATGAACTCGACGTTCTGAAAGCGGATAAGGCGCGTCAGGCGTGGCGAAAAATAATCGCGCGTATGCGTTATAAAGTTGATGGTCTGCGTAATGGCATTGACGTGACTACCACACCTGAAGGATTTAAGTTCGTCTATAACCAGTTTGTTAAGGCTGTGAGGGAAAAGCCTGAACTGAGGTCGATGTATGGTCTGGTACAGGCTTCGACATTCGACAACGAAAAGAACCTGCCGGATGACTATATTCCTTCGCTTCTGGCGAGTTACCCGCCGGAATTGATCAAGGCATATCTGAACGGCCAGTTTACTAACCTGACCAGCGGCACCATTTATCATCAGTTCGACAGAGTGCTGAATAATTCCAGTGAGGAAGAGCAGCCAGGTGAAGCGCTGTATATCGGGATGGATTTCAACGTCGGGAAGATGGCCGGGATCGTCCATGTATTGCGGCTCGGCTTACCACACGCGGTAACAGAGATTATCAACGCTTACGATACGCCAGACATGATACGCATCATCAAGGAACGTTTCTGGCTGTATGCCGACGGTGACTACCGCAAGGTCCGCGAGATTTATATTTACCCGGATGCCTCTGGTGACTCCAGAAAATCAAACAACGCCAGCAAAACAGATATTGAGCAGCTCCGACAGGCCGGATTTAACGTCATCGTTGATGATGCTAACCCGCCGGTAAAGGACCGCATCAACTCCATGAACGCCATGTTCTGCAATGGTAATGGCGATCGCCGGTACAAGGTGAATGTGGCCCGTTGCCCGGTCTATGCCGACTGCCTGGAACAACAGGTGTGGGATAAAAACGGCGAGCCGGATAAAAAGAGCGATAACGATCACCCCAACGATGGCGCTGGTTACTTCATTGTGAAGCAATTCCCAATAGTTCGACCTGCATTCTCTATTTCACTGGACACGACATTCTGATGGCCAATAACGATATTACTTATGTTCGCCCTGAGGTCAGGGCGGCGATGCCCGTGTGGAAAAAAATTCGTGACGTGTGCAAAGGGGCTGATGCTGTAAAGGCCGCCGGGAATGAATACCTCCCTTTTCTGGATCCGTCCGATAAGTCTGCACGCAATAAAAAGCGCAATGCTGATTACATTCAGCGCGCCGTTTTCTACGCGATAACGGGCAATACAAAGGTGGGTTTACTGGGGCTGGCATTCAGAAAAGACCCGACCATGACCGCGCCGGATAAACTGAATTATCTTCGTGATAACGCCGATGGTGCTGGTGCCAGCATTTATCAGCAGTCCCAGCAGGTTACAGAAAATATTCTGGAGGCCGCGCGCGAGGGGCTTTATACGGATTATGCAGCTGAGACCGACGAGGCGATCATCCTTCGTTATCAGGCGGAAAGCATCATTAACTGGCGCACCAAACGCATCAATGGACGTGATCAACTGGTGCTGGTGGTTTTACGCGAATGCATGGAAAAGGAAGATGGTTTTGCGTACAAGGATGAAATCCAGTATCGGGAACTTGCCCTGGAGGACGGCAAGTTTATCTGCAGGGTGTGGCGAAAGTCGGCCGATGCAGTGTCTTTTTCCGTCGATTCTGAGTATCACCCGAAGCCTAAAGGTGAGGATTTTTGGGATGAGATCCCCTTTACCTTCGTTGGTGCACAAAATAACGATCCCAGCATCGACGAGTCGCCATTAGCCGCCCTCGTTGAAATTAACCTTGGTCATTATCGAAATTCGGCGGATTACGAAGACAGCGTATTTTTCTGCGGTCAGGTTCAGCCGGTGATTTCCGGGCTTGATACCGCCTGGCGTGACTGGCTGCAGGATAAGGGAATTCGTGTCGGTTCTCGTTCTCCATTCCTGCTGCCGAAGGAGGGGAGTTTTACCTATGCTCAGGCGCAACCAAACACCCTGGCTAAAGAGGCGATGGACAGTAAGCGTGATTATTCTGTTCAGCTTGGCGCCCGGCTTATCGAGCAGAACGGCGCGGTTAAAACCGCCACTCAATCCAGCGGCGAGCAAACCGCATCCACATCGGTGCTCGGCATTTGCGTTTCCAATGTCTCGGAGGCCTATACGCTGGCACTCGGCTGGTGCGCCAGATATCTCGGCATAAAAGGCGAGGAATACCGTTACAGCATCAATCAGGAGTTTATCGCCAAAGTCGCAGAATCCGGCATGGTAACGGCAATCGTCAATGCCTGGCAGTACGGTGCGATTCGCGACACTGATATGGTCAGAGCTCTGCAGAGGCTTGACCTGATAGATCCCGCTGATGACCCTGAAACTGTCATTGACGCTATTCGTAACGGCGCGCCTAACCTGATTGGTGGCAATAATGGCAACGGCGAATGACAAACTGCAGGATGAATCCATAGCCCACGCTATATGGGTGAGTCGCTACAGTAACGGCGTTGCCAACAGGATGATAAAAGTCCTGAATGACAGCGACGCCGAACTTACCGCAAGGTTGCTGGTGGCTATTGATACGCTGGACGCTGAGAGCTTTACCGTTTCTAGGCTGGAAGCGTTACTGGTAAGCGTCAGGGCGATAAACAAGGATGCGATTCAGTCGATGTATGCAGCTCTTACTGCCGAGTTGCAGGAACTGGCGAAGCACGAAGCCACTTTTCAGATGAGCCTCTTCCAGTTTGCTATTCCCGACGATGTTCTTGCTCTTCATCCGCTGGTGGGTATCTCCCCGGATGCGGTTTATGCCGCGGCGATGGGGCGTCCATTCCAGGGACGTTTGCTGAGTGAATGGGCCAGCAACCTCGAAGCTGATCGGATGGCGCGGATATCCAATACGGTGCGGCAGGGATTCCTGCTGGGCGATACGCAGGAGCAAATCGCAAAAAAGGTCCGTGGCCATGCTAATCGTGGTTACCAGGATGGTGCGCTGCAGATGAGCCGGGCCAATGCAGCCAGCATTGCAAAAACGGCAGTAGGGCATCTTGCATCGACAGCCAGACAAAGCTTTGCGTCGGCGAACGACGACATTCTGAAGGGTAAGCAGTGGTTATCTACTTTGGATAACCGGACATCAAAGGATTGTCGGATCCGCGACCGTCTCAAGTACACGCTGGATAATAAACCGATAGGGCACAAGGTGCCTTATCTGCAGGGACCTGGAAAAATCCACTTTTGCTGTCGGAGCACTGAAACTTACATCCTGAAATCGTCCGAGGAGTTGGGTATCAAAGTCGGCGAAATCAAGAATAGCTCGCGCGCCAGCATGGATGGACAGGTTCCGGCTGATACGAATTACCAGGACTGGTTCTCCCGGCAGTCGTTCACGCGACAAGCTGAGATTGTCGGAGAAACGCGCGCCAGGCTGATTCGTGATGGCGGCATGTCTCCCGATGAGTTCTACAACGACAGGGGCGAGTGGCTGACGCTGGACCAGTTGCGCTCAAAGGATGAGCAGGCATTCAGAAACGCCAGGCTTTAACTAACACATCTTATTCAATCAGGCTGCCTTCGGGCGGCCTTTTTTATTGGGCCAGGCCCACAGTAACTATCCCAAGGGGACAACATGCTTATTCGTAACATGTTCATTAAATATTATTCGGCAGCTGGTGGTGAAGGTGGTGATGGCGGTGGCTCCGGTAGTGGTGCGCCCGAGATTACGCCGGAAATCCAAAAGCTGATCGATGAGCAGGTCAGTGCTCAGGTTTCAGGCCTGAAAAATAAAAATAGTGAGTTACTCGGTAAGCTCAAAGAGTCCACTGAGTCGCTTAAGCGTTTTGAAGGTATCGATCCTGACGCGGTGAAAACTATTCTCCAGCGTTTCTCTGATGATGAAGAGGCGCAACTGATCGCCGCCGGGAAAATTGACGAGGTACTGGATAAACGCACTGAGCGGCTACGTGCTGATGTTGATAAGCAAATCAAAGCCGCTAATGAACGCGCTGAAAAGGCGGAAGCGTTCTCCAACAAATTCCGTGATCGTGTCCTGGGTGATGCTATCCGCAGCGCAGCGCTTAAGGCTGGCGCGCTGCCAGAAGCATCCGACGATCTGATTCTTCGTGCTAAAGGCACATTCCAGCTCAACGACGAAGGCGAGGCCGTAGCAGTTGATGCAAATGGCGATGTTCTGTTCGGTAAAGACGGCAAAACTCCGCTCACCCCGGTTGAGTGGGCTGAATCTCTGAAAGAGACGGCCCCGCACCTGTTCCCGCGCGCCGAAGGCTCCGGGGCTGGTGGTCATAAACCCGGTGGCGGTGGCGGTAGTCTGAAACGTTCAGAAATGAGCTCAAGCGACAAAGCGGACTACATCCGCAAACATGGCCAGCAGGCCTATCTCAAATTGCCTAAGTAAGGACTAATCAATGCCTACGACCGTAAACAGTGACCTGATTATCTATGACGACCTCGCGCAGACTGCGTTTCTTGAGCGTCGCCAGGATAATCTGGAAGTCTTCAACGCCGCTTCAAACGGCGCAATCATTCTCGACAACGAACTGATCGAGGGTGATTTTCGCAAGCGCACCTTCTATAAAGTTGGTGGTTCTATCGAATCGCGCAACGTTAACTCCACCGACCCGGTAACGGGTAAAAAAATCGGTGCCGGTGAATCTGTCAGCGTTAAGGCGCCGTGGAAATACGGCCCGTATGAAACCACGGAGGAGGCGTTTAAACGTCGGGGTCGCGACGTTAGCGAATTCTCCGAGGTGATCGGCGTCGACGTCGCTGATGCAACGCTTGAAGGTTATATCAAGTATGCCCTACAGGGTCTTGTTGCAGCCATTGGCGCAAATGCTGACATGACGGTATCCGCGGATATTGCCACTGATGGTAAGAAAACGCTGACCCGTGGCCTGCGTAAATACGGCGATAAATTTAACCGTGTTGCGCTGTTCGTTATGCATTCCACGACCTATTTCGACATTGTTGATCAGGCTATCGACAACAAAATTTACGAAGAAGCTGGCGTGGTGGTTTATGGCGGACAGCCAGGCACGTTGGGTAAACCGGTGCTGGTAACTGACACCATGCCAGTTGATGCGATTCTGGGGCTGGTGGCCGGCGCGGTATCCGTAACGGAATCACAGGCTCCGGGCTTCCGTTCCTACGATATTAACGACCAGGAAAACCTTGCCATTGGCTATCGCGCAGAGGGTACGGTTAACGTTGAACTGCTGGGTTACAGCTGGGATGAGACGAAAGGCGCTAACCCTGACCTGACCAAAATCGGCACCGGCGCGAACTGGAAGAAACATTTCACCAGTAACAAATCCACTGCAGGCGTACTAATTAAGCTGGAAGCCCCTGCGGGGGAGTAACCCTGTCAGTGGATAAAACTTCCGCAACTGCTGACAGTACCGACGCGGTGACCGTTTCGCTCAAGTACACCAGAAATGGTGCAGGAGTCTCCGGCGCATCTGTGGCGTGGACGTCTACAGGCGGCACACTAAGTGCTTCGACGTCACAGACAGGGTCTGCTGGTGTCTCGACGGTGAAACTCACCTCTGCTACGGCCGGCTCCTTCACGGTGAAGGCTACCGTTGACGGCGTGGTGAAAACAACTGAAGCGATCGCGTTCACTGCTCCAGCGGGTGGTTAACTGACGGGGCGAAAGCCCCGTTTCTTTTGGTGAGGATCCGATGACCGTTTATATAACAATCCAGGACGTTGACGAGTTGCTGGGCGATACCTGGGCTGCCGCCGACAAAAAGGTTAAAGCCGTGCTCCAGGCAAACACCTGGATGACGGCGCTTAACCTTCAGGATATCGACCCGGAGCATATTCCTGAACAAGTTAAGCAAGCCGGAGCGTTTATCGCTTCCGTAGCCGCTGCAGGCAATCTGTATCAGCAAAAAACAGATTCCGGCGTGGTGACGAGCAAAAGCGTTGAGGCCGACGATGTGAAGGTTTCCCGCACTTTTGCCGAGTTTTCAACCACCAGCACTGAATTACTCGATCCTGATTTGCAGCTGGCGCTGGATATGCTCAAACCGTGGATGATTAACCCTTTCCAGACGTTCTTTGTGAGGGCGTGATATGTCCGATTTGAAGGTGGTCCCATTTCAAAAGCCCAGCCATCACAGCCTCGATAACGACCAGGTTATTCGCCTGCTGAAACAGGCTCTGGAGAGAGCCGAAAACGGCGGCTGCCACAGTGTCGCAGTGATACTGCTTGATGATGAGGGTAACGCGATTGATTGCTGGCATAACGGTGGACGCCCCTATGTGATGGTTGGCGCTATGGAGTCGCTTAAAACCGACTTTATCCATGCTCATATTGAGCGGCGGTAAGGGGGTAACATGCAAAATCCATATGTGCATTATGCCGGCGACGGGCTCGGTCCCCGCGATGTGTTTGTGAATGGAAACCCGATCAGACATGTCGTTTACGCAAACCCGACAAAGGGTGTTGTAGAGTTTGCTCCGCTCCCGCTGCGGGTTAAGCGCAATGGCGAAATCTATACCAGAAAACTGCGTGGTAACGTCCTGGTCCTTTTTACTGGCGGATATGTTTCTAACAATATACCGCTTCAGCGTTTTGGTGAAAAAAGCATAGAGGAGGTAGACCGTGGGTATCCGCGACGAACTACAAACTGAAGTCGCCGCAGCCTTCGATACCGACCTGCGGGATGCCGTTAAGGATTTCACTGGCTCATACGCCGTTCGGGGTGCCTGGGACCCGGTAACGGAAACCGGTACTGAAACACAGGTGACTTACTCGGGGCGCGGAGTGCTGGCGCGCTATAAACTCCGCCGTATCGATGGCGTTAACATTCTGCATGGTGATGTGAAGCTAACCGCCCTGGTTAACGAGGTGACTGACAAGCCGGCCGTCGGGCATATCATCACCGCACCGGATCCGATTACGGGTGAGCTTCAGCGCTACGAGGTCATCACCGCTTCTTCCGACTCTGCTGGCGCTGCGTACTCCATTCAACTGCGGAGAGCGTGATATGGCTAAGGGCTGGAACATCGACCCGGCGGCATTCGCCGGGCTGGTGGAAGACGATGTGAGGTTACGGCAGAGAACCATCGCCATTCAGCTGCTGAATGAAATTGTTCAACGGTCGCCGGTAGGAAACCCGGAGCTGTGGGCCATCAACGCGACCGCGGTTCAATACAACAAAGCTGTTGGGGAATGGAACGAATCTCTTTATGCCGATCCTGCCAACCTGACAAAGACAGGCCGTCTCAGAAAGAAAGTCCGTGTTAATGACAGCATGGATATTAGGCGGCCGGCTGAGTATCGCGCAGGAACCTTCAGGGCATCGCATTTCGTCAGCATCGGCGAACCTAATCATTCCGTCCCGACCGAACCGGATCCGCGCGGGACAATGACGTTTCTTAATGGCAAAAATATTATTGACCAGGCGCCAGCCTACTCGGTGATTTACATCCAGTCGAACCTGCCTTACTCCGTGCCTCTGGAGAATGGTCACTCAACACAGGCGCCGACAGGCGTCTATGCCGTCTCGTTTAATGGTGTGATTCAGGCCTACAAATGACCCTTACAGAAATCAGAAACGCTGTCATTTCTCGAATGGCGGCACAGACCGCTATTGCCTCTGATGCGGTGGATTATCCCAATGGTCCTGTATTTGACCCCAGCAACCGCGATATCTGGGCCCGCCTCACCAACATTGCAGGACAGGCTGGCGCAACCGAGATCGGGGATGGGCCAGTCGTTCAGCGCACCGGGGTGCTGATTATTCAGATCTTCGTCCCTGTTGGTTCTGGCTCTCTGCTTATCACTCAAACAGCAGACAAACTCCGTGAGCTTTTTGAATTTCAGGATGATGGAAAACTCAGTTATTTCGCCGTATCCGCTGTGCCCGCTGGCGAAACGGATGGCTGGTCTCAGTTCAATCTACAAATCCCTTACCGCGCTCTGTAGCGCTTAACTTCGATGGAGGTGACCGCATGTCGAGCGGCGCTAAGGTACTCTCGGCCTTTATCCGGGAGACGACTCCAGGAATTACGCCTGCTGGCGTCTGGAATCTTTTCAAACGTACGAGCTGGGGCGTTGGTCCATCCCAGAATACCAATGACAACGACGAGATCGGCGGTACCCGAATGGCACAAGGCGCTACGCTGGGAACGGTCGATGTAGGCGGCGATGTCGGGGCAAAGTTCCGCTACGGCCAGCATGATGACTTCCTGGCTTCGTGTTTTGGCGCGGAGTGGGCGGGTAATGTGCTGGCGATGGGGAATGATCGTATCTCTTTCTCACTCGCAACATACGCGTCGGACGTTGGTATTGCCTCCATTGTTCGCGGCGCCCAGGTAAGCGTGTTCCAGTTGGAAATTCCTAACGACGGTGACGTTACCGCGACAGTCACATTCGCCGGGCTGGGGTGGGACTCAAAAGCAGATGATACGAGTTACATCACCGGTACTCCTGCCGATAATGCTGGCGAACTGCGTTACTCGTTCAAAGAGGTCACTGCGATAAATCTGAACGGCGTCGATGGTGGTGATGGTTTCTGTATCGATACCTTCAACATCCAGTTCGACAATAACGTCCAGACGCAGCGCTGTATCGGTACCGGTTCACCGTTTGCCGGGGCGAACATCCCGACCACCTTTACGCCGTCAGGTTCGATCACTTTATCGTGGTCAAAAGCCGCGTGGGAAGTCTGGAGCAAAACGCTTACCGGCGCAACCGTGCCATTCAGTTTCACTCTGGCGAACGACGAAGGCCAGTACACGTTTAGCTTCCCGAAAGTGCAGGTCTCCGGTGACTGGCCTGATGGCGGCAATACCGACATTATCCAGGTTCAACTGGATATCACTGCGGCCGACGAGTCGCCGACGATTACCCGCGCCGTAACCATTCCAGCAACCGGCATCACGGTAACACCGGAAACAGCTTCTGTTGATGTGGGCGATACAACCAGCCTCACTGCAGCTCTGGCTCCCGCAGGCGCAACGGATACCGTGTCCTGGGAGTCATCCGATCCTGTAGTGGCAACAGTTAACGCGTCAGGTGTCGTTACTGGTGTGGCGGCCGGAACGGCAACTATCACTGCTAAGGCGCGCACTTTTACCGATACGGTAACCATTACCGTAACTGAACCATAAAATTTCCCTTGCCCGTTCCGCTCTGCATGGCGGCGCGGGCATTTTTAATGCAGGAGCTTTTAATGATCATCTTGACTCCACGAATTGATATTGGCGGCGAGCGCTGGTTTACACCACTGAAAGAGCTGAAACCTATTGAAGGGTTGAAACTACTCGTCAGCAGCATTGATAACGACCAGTACCGCTCACGTAATGCGCTTATCCGCCGCCATATTGAAAAGATGGATGCCAGTTACCAGGTGGGAACCAGCGAATTTAGCCTGTCATCGGTCGGAGAAATTGACTCCGCTGATGACCTGCTAATCGATAACTGCGCGCGTTACCTGTTGAAAGACTGGAAGGGTGTCGGTGAGCTTGTTGATGGCAAAGAGATTCCGATTGAGTACACGCCGGAACGCGGTGCTGCACTTATGAAACAGGAACCAGTGATTTACTGGCAAATTCTGGCTGAGGCCGCCAGCATCGCCCAGGGAAAAGAGCAGAAAAAGCAGGAAACCGTAAAAAAGCCATCGAAGCGCAAAAGTGGCTGAGTGAGTTCGGCGGGGAGCACGGTGAAAAGGCAAGGTGGCGAAGGGAGAAATTAAAACTCCCGCCAATTCCAGAGCCTGAAATTGACGGAGTAACGGTGGAAATCCTCAACGCTTACTCCGTTATTTCCCGCTCACGGCTTTATGCTGGAATGGCTGGTGTCCCGCTGCCTATCTCACTTCACGACATCGAATGTTATCTTTCTTCACGCAAGATCTCCCTTGAACGTGATGAATTCGATACTGCGATTTTTGCGCTTGATGATTTGTGGTTGGATACATGGACAAAGAGGCAGCAGAGGCTGACTGAAAATAAATAGCCCATGGTCTCGCTCTGTCCCTGTGCTAATCTGTGTGAAAATGTTAATGATGGGGATAGGGATGTGGACAGCGACGATTATGATGATCCGCTTTTCGACCAGGTCGTACATTTTGTTATTGAAAGGCAAAATCCTTCAATCAGCCTTCTTCAAAGGCAATTCAGAATTGGGTTTAACCGTGCATCACGACTTATTGAACGAATGGAGGTTAATGGTGTGGTTAGCGCTCAGGACCATGGCGGGAATAGGAGTGTTAATTTTTCCGATTTTTATCAATGGGCGGAATTCAGTAAAGAAAATGATGATCTACAGGGTGTGGATATGTCCAATGTGATTCCTTGGCCAAGAGGGAGAAAATGAAAAAAACAATAGCGGTTGTAATTCTGCCTGTTTTGTTTTCTTTCAACGTATTAGCAGAAGATAAAACTCCAGTTGAAGAGTTAAAAGACGGGGCGGAGATGGTGTGCAAAGGACACCAGGATGAAGCTTTGTGCGAACAAATGGTGTTATCCCTGGCTTCATTTGCGATGTATAACGCTGGGTTCTATACGCAAAGTTGTCTGGATGAAAGCAAAATCATCCCAAAAGATAAAAAACATTGTGAGAACGCCAAGGATTTAGTCGGATATTTAAAGGGGCTTGATAACAGGTAACCACTGAAAGCCCCATTCAGGTGGGTTTTCGCATTTTGTGCGATCACAGATGTTCATATCTATTCAAATTACCTGATGGGTAATTTCTTCATCTGCCACCCTATCTTTGAGCACCTACAGACGCTTTAATTACTCCTGTAGGTGTTCTTTAACAGTTAAGTGGGCTTCGTATCGTTATCCCCAACCTGGAGTTTATGCATCAATTCGAAAAGACCGTTGATCACAGACTTATGATCGCTTGGATCGATCTCGACAAAATCACTCTCACCGAAACCAATACGTACAGAACCAACCTGTGACCCTGAAATGGCGTTTTCAAGAATCTGCACTATCTCGGAATTCATAGAGCGGCCGTTGCGCTTGGCGCGTTCTGCTATAGCTTCCCTTAATTCATCCGGCATTCTCAAGCCGAATGGGGCAATGTTCCGCATACCTTTCATGTGATACCTCTTCAAATCTGATATCACAGTGTAATCAAAAAAAGATTGACTAAATAGCGACACGGTGAAATCATTTCACCGTGATATCAAAATGCAAGGGGATTGAAATGAGTGAGATTCTTTATACGGGTAAAAAAAGTGAAAACTTCATGCTTCGACTTCCTGAGCGCATGAAGGAAGAGATCCGCCATTTGGCAGAAATGGATGGAATTTCTATCAACTCTGCAATAGTTCAGCGCTTGGCGAAAAGCCTGCGTGAGGAACGTGCAAATGGTCAGTAAAAACAGTGAAGCCCCATCGGCGGCAACCTTTGGGGCTTCGGTATCAACAAACCACCAAGGAATATTGACATGACAAGTATAGCAATTCTTGAAGCTGTTAACACCTCTTACGTGCCGTTCAACGGTCAGCAGGTTATTACTGCTATGGCTGCCGGTATCGCTTATGTTGCGATGAAACCTATCGTTGAAAACCTTGGCATGAGTTGGGGCACACAGCAGCAGAAACTGGCTCGCCACATTGGTAAGTTTGGGTGTATTCATATGAATATACCTTCCGCTGGCGGCATTCAGAAAATGCTTGTTCTCCCACTAAAGAAACTCAACGGGTGGTTGTTTAGCATCAACCCAGAGAAAGTTCGCGCTGATATCCGCGATAAGTTGATCCAGTATCAGGAAGAATGCTTCACCATTTTGCATGACTACTGGACCAAAGGGCAGGCGGTTAACCCGCGCAAGACCAGCACCGACGATCGCACCCCGCTGCGTGGTCTGGTTAACCGCATCATGGGCAAAACAGGTATTCACTATCAACCGCTTTATAAAATGATCCACCGCGAGTTTGGCGTTAACCATATTGACGAGTTGACGCCTAAACAGGTTGCTGAAGCGATGGAGTATCTGGCAGGTAAGGTACTGGAAGGCGATCTTTTGCCAAAAGATAACAAACCAATCCCATTTCAGTCAGCAATGCCGCTTAGCGGGTCGGGGCGAACGATGATTTACACCGATGAAAAAGGTGTAGTGCAGGGATCTTATCCATTAACAGAAGATCAAGTGGTCATGTCATTTGATGGGTTTGTTAAATTTTTCAGGGGAAAAGGATGGCTAGTAGCCCCGAAAGAGGAGGTGATAGGGGCGATACAGAGTTTACAGTAGGGCAAAAAGAAAAACCGCCAGGTAGGACTGGCGGTTCACTGAAGTCTAACAACGTGTAGGAACGTATATGACTAAACATACTTTAGCAGTACAAGATCAGCTTGTCACCATGTCCAGCATTGATATTGCTGGCCTGGTTGGGAAGCGCCATGACAATGTGAAGAGGACAGTCGAAACCTTGATTGAACGAGGAGTGATTGCTTCTCCTCAAATTGAGGAAAAGGCTACAGCAGGCCGCCCGGTAGCATTTTATGTATTTGAAGGAGAGCAAGGTAAGCGCGACAGTATCGTAGTCGTTGCTCAACTCTCTCCAGAGTTTACAGCCCGGCTGGTAGATCGTTGGCAAGAACTTGAGAAACAGGTTTCTAAGCCTGCATTTGATGCAATGGCGGCACTCAATGACGCTACGTTCCTGCGCGGTACTTTGCTGACTTATAGCGAGAAGGTAATTGCACTTGAGCATCAGGTCGATGAAATGAAGCCGGATGTTGAAGCTCTGGAACGTATCGCGAAAGCAGATGGCAGCATGTGCATTACCGATTCTGCCAAGCATTTACAGGTTCAGCCTAAGTCCCTGTTCAAGCTACTTTCCGAGTGGCACTGGATCTATCGTCGCGCGGGTGGCAAAGCATGGCTTGGTTATCAGGACAAAATTCAGTCTGGCTATCTTGAGCATAAAGTGACGACGGTCAACCGTTCTGATGGCAGTGAGAAAATTGTTGAACAGGTGCTAATAACTGCTAAAGGCATCACGAAGATCTCCAGACTGCTCGGCGTCAGTGCGGCGGCCTAATCTACTTAAATACACCTAAACCCATCTCAGGATGGGTTTTTTATTACCTGATGCCGAAAGGCAGGAGATAGTTATGACTTTAGAACAACAAGTTGAAGCGCTGGAGTTCAAGGTGGAATTTCCAGAAAAGAATGGATTAAGTGTTACTATGAACAAAGACTTAGCCATGAAATTCATACAGCGCATTGGCAGTAATGTGTCGGTAAATATCGGTTCAAAAACGCTGGCTAACATTCCATACAGCGAAGAGTTAATAACTGATTTTACACTGGAAAGGCACAATCAACGGGCTAAAGAGCATGCTAATCAGGTAATTGTAAAAATTATCAATGCGGCCAAGAATCAGGCCGCGGTTAAAGAGGTCGCAGTTATGCAAGGCAACACTGAAAGTATTATTACCAATGCACTCAAAAGCTCCGGCGCTAAATTTCCTTAAACTAGTTTCTGTACACAATCAATTGAATCATTGAGCATTTGTAAAACGAAGTTATTCGGCTCCGACTTTGAGCGCTCTAAATCTAAACGCGCGTTTAGTCTGGACATAGCAAATTTCTTTATTGTTGCTGCTTGCTCCGGAGGTAATGTAGAGATAATTCCAGCCATAAGCACATCATGAGCTATTGTCACCGCGTCAGTGCTGGGGGTTTTGTTATCTTTGCTCATCTTAATTCCTTATACAGAGGTAATCAGCCATCCCTCTTCATATAGGTTCGCCAGTGTCCCACCACTGACGGGCTGAGTATCAAACATAGCCAGGTATATAAACCATTAACATCCTGATAAACGATCAGTAGCCGCCACCGTGCGGCTTTTTTAATGCCCGGAGATCTCAATGTCAGAACAGAAATCCCGCCTTGCCATCATTATCGACAGCACCGGCGCAGAAAAAAATGCTGAAAGCCTGACCAGTGCCCTACATGGATTGACTGAATGGGGGCGGAAAGCTGCGTTCAGTGCCGGGAAGGTGACAAAAGCCACCGAGGAAGAGTCTGCAGCATTATCGGAACTACTTGACCGCATTGACCCGGTTAACGCTGCGCTGAATAAACTGGATAAACAACAGCAACAACTGGCGAAATTTAAGTCGAAAGGCATGCTGGACGATGAGACCTTTGATGTCTATTCGAAAAAAATTGAAGAGGCCCGCAATCGTCTTACCGGCTTTTCAGATCAACTGAAAAATACGGGCATGTCAGCAAAGCAGACCGCTTTTGCCATGCGACTTGTTCCGATGCAAATGACCGATATCGTCACAAGCTTAGCCGCAGGGCAACCACCATTGATGGTTCTGTTACAGCAGGGCGGGCAGTTAAAAGATATGTTCGGCGGCATTGGTCCGGCAATTAAAGGTGTCGGCTCTTATGTGATGGGCCTGATCAATCCATTCACACTGGCTGCTGCTGCTGTCGGCGTGCTGGGCGTGGCGTACTACAAAGGCACGCAGGAGCAGGACGCATTTAATAAATCACTTATCCTGACGGGTAATCAGGTAGGGAAGACATCTGGTCAACTGGCAGATATGGCAGCCAGAGCCGGAGCGGCAGCAAATTCTACCACTGCCGCCGCTGCGCCAGTCCTAAAACAACTCATTGAGTCCGGGAAGGTTGCCGGAGACTCGCTGGAACGTGTGACTACTGCCGTTGTTAAAACAAGCGAAGCCACTGGTATTGCGACAGATCAGTTAGTCGGTGATTTCAACAAAATTGCAGCTGACCCGCTGGATGCAATCACTAAACTTAATGACCAGTATCGCTTCCTGACGCTGTCAACGTACAACCAGATTAAAGCCCTTCAGGATGAAGGAAATCAGCAGGAAGCCGCTCGCGTTGCCAGTGAAGCCTATTCCTCTACCCTGATCCAGCGGTCGAATCAGATTAAGGAAAACCTCGGTACACTCGAAACGGCGTGGAACGCACTGGGTAAGGCTGCTGGATGGGCATGGGATTCCATGCTTGATGTAGGTCGTGAGGCTTCTCTTGAACAGAAAATACAGAATGCCAGCAGTGAGATTGAGCGCGCACAGAAATCGCTTGCTGATTTGGAACGTGGACAAGCTGCTAATTCAGGGCCATACGGTCCTTGGAAATCTGATGACCTTGATCGACAGCAAAAAGGCTTAGCTTTATTAAAACAACGATTTTCATCCCTTCAGGGGGAAAAGATTGCGCAGGACGTAATTAACGATTCCTATGATTCATACCTTAAAAAACAGCAGGACGGAATCAAAGCGCAGCAGGAAATCAACGCCATCGATCAGCGTTTCGCCAGCAACGCAGAAAAGAGAGCCAAAGCACAAGAAGCATACACGCAAGCCTTGATTAAGGCGAGAGCCGCAGGTTCGATCATTAGCCCTGAGAAAGAGGCTTACAACCGAAAAAAAATCGACGAACAATTTAAAGACCCAAAAACGCCGGCAGCGCCAAAAGGTAAAGCCGTTACTGAAGATGCAGGGCAACGTATGATTGATCAGCTCAACCAGCAAAATGCCCTGCTGGTTACTCAGGCTGAAGCAACAAACAAACTGTCTTCTTCTGAACAGGAACTCATCAAATGGCGTCAGCAGCTTTCCACTCTGGAAACACGATCACCATCCCAATTAACTACCGCACAAAAATCGCTACTGCTTCGTAAAGACGAAATTACTTCATTGATGGAGCGCAATGCCCAACAGGAGAAAAATAACCGCCTGATGAAGGAGGCGACGGAACTTGCATCGTATCGCAGTACGCTTGAGATGGGGCTGGATAATTTACGGGCCAGCTATGCTGTTCAGGATTCTGGTTTCGGTCTGGGTGAGAAGCAGCAGAAACAGATGCAGGAACTGCTTCAACTGGAACAAAAATATAATACTCAGCGACAGCAACTTGATCGTGATTATGCAGATAAATCGAAAGGTATGAGCGAGGAAACGTATAACGCTAAATCACAAATGCTGACCGATGCGTTAGGCCGCGAGAGGGCAATAATGCAGCAACACTATGAAAACCTCGACGCGATGAACAATGACTGGCTGGGCGGCGTGGAGCAGGGGTTTCGAAACTGGATGGATACAGCATCGACATATTCTACCCAGATGTCTGGCGTTGTTCAGGGAGCGATGAATGGTCTTGTCGATACTATGGCCGATGGATTAAGCGGTAGTAAAGCGGACTGGAATGAGTGGTCTATGAGTGTTCTGAAGTCCCTTCAAAAAGTGCTACTGAACGCGATGATCGTAAACGGCATCAAATCAATGCAAGGCGCAGGTATTTGGGGCTCGTTATTTGGTTCAGCGAACAGTGGTGGCTCGACTCCTTCCGGAGCCTATGGCAGTGCATCAAGTGGGCTGGATTTCTTCAAACAAAATGCTAAAGGTGGGGTTTATAACTCTCCATCACTTAGCGCATATTCTGGCGGTGTATTTGATTCACCGAAGCTTTTTGCCTTCGCTAAAGGCGCTGGTGTATTTGGTGAAGCAGGGCCGGAAGCAATTATGCCACTTGCCCGAACGCCTGACGGGAATCTGGGGGTCAGGATGATGGGAGCGCAGGGAGGGGGCTTCTCTGGCGACATAATCGTCCAGCAAACGATTCATGTTTCAGGAAATGGCGACGCTGCATTGAATCGCGCAATGGAAGATGCTGCCAGAAAAGGGGCTGACGACGGCGCCAGACGGGCCAGACAGGAAATGCTTCAGGATTTTCAGAACCGTGGGCAGGGGCGGAGATTACTAGGAGTTTAACAGATGGCTGATGTATTAGAGTGGCCAGGGCCTCGCCCTTCATCCCTCAACTGGTATCTCGAGTCGAATACCAAAACATTCAGATCTCCATTCAATGGCTCATCCCAGGTAGTGCGCTTTCCGGGATCCCGGTGGAAATGTACTGTCGGCTATGACGTTCTGGATGACGCTCAGGCCAGAAAAATTGAGGCAGTACTGGCGTCACTGGACGGTGAATATGGACGTGTGAAAATTCGTGACTGGGGGCGTGATGGTGGCTCGACTGCCGCCGCAGTGTTAGTGACGGATGCGTATCAAACAGGAAGTAACCTTTCAACTAAAGGCTGGCCGGCTAATACAATGGTGATGCAAGCCGGTTACTACCTGACTGTAAATTCGGAACTGAAAAAAGTGACTGAGGATGTATTCAGCAATTCCAGCGGTGTTGCTGTGATCCCTATATCCCCAATGCTGCGGTCATCTCCAGCGGCAAATAGTACGGTAGAGGTGCGAGAACCATGGGGGATATTCAAGCTTTCAGATAACTTGCAGGGCGCATTTGACCGTAAACCGGGTGGGATAACGTCAATGACCATTGAATTTGAGGAGGCGTTTTAATGTTGTACTCCCCTTTTTCTGATTCGATGGTCGACTGGCTTTCCCGCGACCGGGTGACGGCGGTGATCGCTGCCAATATCCAGTTTGAGTCCGGCACCGTTTATGTACATTCCGGTACCGGGACAATCGTGCTTGGTGGGTATGTTTATTACGGCATGGGGCGAATGGGGTCAATTGATGATGCCACGGAAACGAACACAACCAGCCCAACGCAGGTGAAGATGACGCTCTCAGGGCTCGACCTGTCACTCTTTGCAAAGACGCTGAATGAGCGGTGTGTTGGCCGCAGCGCTGAGATTTACCTGGTGGCGATGGATGACAACGGCGTGGTGCAGGTTGCCGATTTACTTTTTAAGGGCAAGGTTTCCGGCACCGGGGCCACTGCCGGGAAAACAAACGCCCTGCAATACACCATCAGTAATATTTTTGAGGACTGGCAGCGCCCATTCCCCGATCGTTATACCGATGAGTCGCAGCAGGCCGCGTATCCCGGGGATCATATTTTTCGTTACGTTGCTCAGATGGCGGAGCGTTCGATTTACTGGGGCAATAAAAAAGATGCTCCTGGTTTTACTTATAAGTGAGGAAGCATGAAGCATCCGGACTGGCAAAACAGATTAAACGCAGTGATGAAGGCCGCCATTGAGCGGCCTTTTTCATGGGGCCAGCATGACTGCTGCCTGTTTGCTGCTGACTGTGCAGAAGCGATGACCGGGGAGAATTTTGCGAATGGCTGGCGTGGAACTTATGACAGCGAAACGGGAGCAAAAAAGGCAATTCTTCGCGGTGGCGGATCACTTGAAAAGGTGTTGGCTCGATATCTCGATGAGGTACCGGTGAAGCTGGCACAGCGCGGAGATATTGCTGTTGTTGAAAATGCCGGGTCACGGTGTGCCGGCGTTGTCTGTTCGGGCGCGGTATGGGTTCCCGGTGAAAATGGTCTGGTTGGCTTGCGGGTCAAACCGCTGAGTGTCTGGAGGGTGCGTTAATGCCTGCAGCTATCCCAATTATTGCTACCGTCGCCGCTGGCGCAGCCGCCTCTTATCAGTATTACGGGATCGCAATGGCTATCACTGTTGCCGCCCAGGTTGCTACGCAGGCGCTCACCAAAAAGCCTTCCGGGATTGATTCATATCGTGACACATCTGAACGCAAGCAGGTATTGCGAGCAGCGGCCAGCGCAAAAACTGTCGTTTACGGACGCACCACGACTTCAGGCACGCTGTTTTTCTCTGAAGAGCAGGCTGGCGAACAGGACGATGGCGAAATGCTGCACCTGGCCGTTGCGCTGGCGGGACATTCATTGTCCAGCATCGGAACCATCTGGCTTGGCGATGAGCCTGTAACTAGTTACCCTGAACACGCATCGTTTGAGTTGCACACCAACCGACAGACGGCTGACCCGTTCATGCTGGAGAACTGCCCGTCATGGAAAGATGACATGATCGGCAAAGGGCTCACCTGGCTGCGTGTGTCCCTGAAATTTAACGCTGAAAAATTCCCTTCCGGCATCCCGAATATCAAGGTTGAAAAGTTTGGTCGTGAGGTTTACGACCCGCGAACCGGTCTGACTGGATACAGCAACAATGCCGCCCTGGTCATTCTCGACTACTACCGAAACTACCTGAAAGTTCCAGACTCAGATATTAACTGGGATCAGTTTCAGGAAGCGGCCAACATCTGCGATGAGGAGGTGATCACCGGCGCCAATACCGTTGAAAAACGTTACACGATAAACGGTGAATTCGATCTTAGCGAAAACAAGGTCACTATTCTGGAAGGGATGCTGGCGGCGTGCGCGGGTGATGTGACTTATATTGCCGGAAAACATGGATTGCTTGTCGGCGCATATTATGGACCTGCGACAGAGGTGATCACCGAAAGTCAGCTGGCAGGCGACATAGAGATTATGCCTGAGGTATCCCAGTCAGAGCGGGTTAATACCATCAAGGGGACGTTTGTCGACCCGGAACAGGGATTCACAGAGGCCGATTTCCCGTCCGTTTCCGTCAGCGAGTGGGTAACAGAGGATGGCGTAGAAATTTCACAGGACATGAAACTTCGGTTTGTGACCTCTGAATTTCAGGCTCAGCGTCTGGCCGATGTGAAGTTAAAGCGCACCCGTATTGCCAGAACGATGAACGTGACGCTGAATCTGAGCGGGTACCGTTATCGTCCTGGAATGTATGCGAAGGTGAATTTCCCGTCACTGGGCATCGTCAACGTAGAGATGCGCGTTACCGACTGGAAGTTTGGCGTGCAGAATGGTGTACAGCTAACGCTGAAACAGGAAACTGCTGATGTCTGGGGTGATGCAATAGGTAAGCCTGTAGAGCGGCCACCATTCACGCAGTTACCGTCCGGTGGCGTGGCACAGCCGCAAAACCTCAGATACACCGTTGAGGAAATCGGGCAGGTGGTACAGGGCATTCTTTCCTGGGAAAACGTGGGGCAGGTGACCTATAACAAAGTCATCATTCGTCGTAACGGCCAGATGGTGCTTTCTGTTCAGGTTCCGGGTTCATTTACACGTCTGACCGGATTGCCAAAGGATACCTATACCGCCCATGTTATCGCCGTTAACCAGATGGGAGCGGAATCTCCTGAAGGCTATCTGGAATTCAGCATTGAGGCCCCGCCTCCTCCGTCGCATGTTGATATTGAGCAGGGTTTCTTTGCCGTCACGCTGATCCCACGTCTGGCTGCGATAACAAACGTTTCCACCCAGTTTGACTTCTGGACATCAGGCGAAACTCAGCTTCCCGGCACAACGACTGAAATCGTTGAGGGGAACGCCAGCAGGGAGGGTATTGGCACCACATGGACCAGTAACCAGCTACAGGTGGGACACACCTATTACTGGTACATCAGGACGATTAACGCCTTTGGTGCATCAGCATTTGTTGAGGTTCCGGCGCTGTGCTCAATGGATACCGGAGGCCTGATCGACCTCATTGATGATGCTGTTCAGAATTCTGACGCATTCCAGAATGTTAAAGAAGGTGTTGATACCAACCTCGAAGGCATTATGGAAAATTCGCTGGCGAACCACGGAACTGTTGAGCACCAGTATCAACAGTACGGTGAGGTACGTGCCGATATCCTTGTCGTGAAAACCACGGTAGCGTCTGCTGAGCAGGGACTTGCTGACCTGTCCACGTATGTTCAGGCGCAGATTGGCCCTGAAGGTAGCCTTACATCAGCCGTTAACCAGAAGATGACTGCAGTCGTTAATAGTGATGGTACAGCGAAGGCATCCTATACGCTCAATATGGGTATTGTCAGGAACGGAGTGAAATACAATACCGGTTTCGGCATGTCCATTGAGCCTGATGGTAGCTCATACAAATCAACTGTAGTTTTTGCGGCTGATCAGTTCGGCATTTATTCAGGCAGCGATCCAGGTAACTGGCAGGCTGCTTTCTTTGTATATAACGGACAGGTCTTTATCAGGAGTGTATTGATTCAGGAAGCATCAATCGACTTTGGAAAAATAACTGATTCTTTGCAGTCTTCTAACTTCATTCCTGGTGTGCGTGGCTGGAATTTGCCAAAAAATGCCAGCCCTGAGTTTCATGGAAAGCTTTATGCCGACAGTGGTGAGTTTGCATTTAACGGTGTGAATAATACGGTCGTAATTAACGGCAATGGAATTACTGTCAATCTGTCTGGTGGCGGGCGTGTAGTGGTTGGTCGCTGGACATAAGGTGAAATATGCCGGAAGGAATACTGATAGATTATAATGATGGCCGTCCTGTGATGGCTATTACCGCGGGGCTTCGTGCTCCGTCGTTTTGTGCAAGTTTTTCAGGGAACGGAACCGGAGCGAATCAATTTCGCGTCGATACTCCGTTGACTCCGGGTTCTACAGTTTTTGTTTTGCCGACACGTCCTGTTGATATACAGGAATTTGCCGACAATCAAACCTGGATTGTTTTGCCGATATATATGACATCAGTGACAAGAAACGGAGACAGCGGTATTACTGTTAACGGTACAAACAGGGGCAACTACCAGCGAATACCAAACTGGGCAGGAACAGTATTTGAAATTCTTCCTGCCACTACCTACAACGAAGGACTTCTCGTTTCCAACTCTACTGATTTCACGGCAATTTCAAATCAGGCTAAATTAATGACATGTGCTTACGTTGGCACGGTGACAGTCAACGGTTCGATGGCTCTACCCGTATCAGGAATACCGTTCGGGAAATGGAATAACAATAATGTATCTGTAGGGTTTGACGGAACAAATATTATTGTAAGAGACATCAGTTACTCAGGAAGGGATGATGTTTCCGCATCTGTAACAATGGACCTGGTAATTTTCAATAATACCGCTCCTGTAGCCGGTGATGGCATCACCATGACAAATTCAGCAGGACAGGTAACATTTTCAACAGTGAAGCGACCATTTGTATATGACCAGCAATTAACCATGACCGACAGTAATCAGTATGTAGGTGATAAATATTGCCAGATAGTATTTACAGGTGCGCAGTCGAGGAGAGTCGATGGATACTTCAATGTCAGAAAAAAAGGCGTTGTAATGTCAGGCGGAAACGTCCGGTCAGCGTATAACCAAGTGGTCGGTAATTACAATGACAACAGATTCGACATGTCATTTAACCAGAATATTAATATGCCCGTTTTAATCCTTCCAAACATGTACTGAGGAAATAACCATGTCCGCAGGAACTTTAACCCTGACCAATAACTCTGACATTGTGACAGGTATCGGTACTTCATTTGCAACGGAACTCGCCGCAGGAGATTTCGTTGTAGTAACGGTCGGAGGTGTACCATACACTCTGTCGGTTAAATCGGTAGAGAGTGACACAGGCCTGACGCTGGTCAGCGTATACACAGGCCCGACACAATCCGGCGCCGCGTGGTCGGCGGTTCCACGCGTGGCGCTGAACATGGTTACTGCCGCGCTGGTTGCACAAAGTGCAGAAGCGCTACGTGGTCTTAACTACGACAAGCAGAACTGGCAGCAGTTATTTAGTAACAACGGAAATATAACTGTTACATTGCCAGACGGCTCGCAATTCTCTGGTCCGTCATGGCCATATATGATTAGCACTGTAGCCACTAAAACGAACGGTGCAGTTCCTGTTAACCAAGGGGGAACTGGCTCAACTACTGCACAGGGTGCCAGGATAAATCTCGGTTTAGTAGATGATGCTGGTGTTATACCTGTTTCACTTGGAGGCACTGGCTCAAATACAGCATCAGGCGCAAGAAGTAATCTCGGTTTAGGTAATTCTGCAACGAGGAACGTAAACAGTCATTCCGCCATCCCCACCCCAGTAACACCAGAAATAGCAGAACAAAACGCTAAAGATTTTAGAGGAATCATCAGCTATGCACTTTTAGGTAACTACCCGCTAGGCGTATCGAGCGCGATTATGCGCGGGGATCAAGGATGGAAGCAAACCAGTGCTGCATTGGTTGGTGTTTTAAGTTCCCGCAACTGGAATGATAACAGCGGTGGCGATAGCGTTTTCCAGATAGGCATTAATAGAAACGGGGCGGGGTACAAAGTCGCCCAGCCGTCGGGCGATACGTACTATCTTAGTGACGTTATCAAATTCAGAGACGAACGAAACACAACCGTAGATTCGAACGGTTTCATAAAGGTTGCGTCTCCCATTGTAAAGATATTCAGGGATGGTAGCTATGAAACGAATGAAGAGTCGGAGGGAGTTGTTGTTACCCACATAAATACAGGTGAGTATTTGATAGCAGGTTGCACCGGCCTTAATGCAGATGCAGCATGGGGAGGGATCGATGGTGGATTTGAAATCCCGGTAGACAGGAACAAGCTCGCGCGCATCTGGCTTGATTATGAAGTGAATGCTGATGGCTCTGTTCTGGTAAAAACATATCACCGTACACACCCGGAAGCGCCTGAGTTTGCAAGAAACGAAATCAACGGGTTAACTAATGGCGAGCCAGCAGACATTCCTGAAGATTCTTTTGTTTCCGTACGTGTTGAAATGCCACCAGATAGTATCTGGAACCAGCGACAGAATGAGGCTTTGGAAGCAGACGTGCAGAAACCTACCTCATAAATAAAACCGCCGCAAGTCGTATGCAAGAACGTGCGGCGGCAAGCAGGCGTTCGTTCGATAGTGCGAGTATTGAATGATTGCCAGCCGGTGCGGATTCTACATATGCAATATGACAAAACAATGCTCTTATTCTGAAACCAGCCACATGTCGGCTTCTTCAAACATTTCCTCAAGCATATGGTTTAGCTTTTCTCGATCGCTTTTGCTGGCGTCGCTATTCAGGCCGTTTGCCTGCATCGGCTTCACCTTCACTTCTGCATCCGGGAAAATCCGATGCACACGCTTCGTCAGTTCAGCCAGGATGATCTCTCTGGCTCCCGTCAATCCCTCAACATTACGCTTGTCATAAACCAGCTCAACAAACATATTTTTTCTCCTTACTTTACTGGTTGGATATACAGTATTTATACTGTTTTAAAACTCAGTGTCAATGCAAGGGAGGATTTATGAATTATACCATTAGAAAAACATCGGCTTACGTTATGCCAGTTGCTGAGGTTGAGCTGAGTTAAGATGTTTGCTCTAGTTGATGTGAACTCGTTTTATGCGAGTTGCGAGACGGTATTTAGGCCAGATCTTAAGGGAAGGCCCGTTGTCGTATTGTCTAACAATGACGGTTGCGTGATTGCGCGTAGCGCGGAAGCTAAAGCCGCTGGGATAGCGATGGGGGAGCCGTACTTCAAGTTAAAAGATCAAATTCGGCGCGTAGGCGTCGTTTGCTTCAGCAGCAACTATGAGCTGTATGCGGATATGAGCCAGCGGGTGATGACCACGCTCGAGGATCTGGCACCGCGGGTGGAGATTTACTCTATAGACGAGGCGTTCTGTGAGCTGACTGGTGTGCGTAACTGCCGTGTGCTGGAAGACTTCGGCAGGGAACTGCAGGAAGCTGTCTACAGGAACACACGACTTGCGGTAGGCGTTGGCATAGGGCAGACAAAGACGCTGGCCAAATTGGCAAATCATGCGGCGAAAAAGTGGCTGAGGCAGACCGGTGGTGTAGTTGACTTGTCGAATGTTGAGCGGCAGCGTAAATTAATGGCGGCGCTGCCGGTTGATGAAACATGGGGCGTTGGTCGCCGAATCGCTAAAAATCTCGAGGCCATGGGGATCAAGACGGTTCTCGATTTGGCAGACACCGACATCCGGTTTATCCGTAAGCATTTCAGCGTGGTGTTGGAAAGGACTGTAAGAGAGCTCCGTGGCGAATCATGCCTGGGGCTGGAAGAGTTTGCGCCAGCAAAGCAGGAAATTGTCTGCTCCCGTTCGTTCGGCGATCGGGTAACTGATTACGAGCAGATGAGGCAGGCCATTTGTAGTTACGCAGCGCGTGCGGCAGAAAAACTACGGGGGGAACATCAGTATTGCAGGTTTATTTCGGCATTCGTCAAAACCTCACCTTTTGCCCTCAATGAGCCTTATTACGGTAACAGCGCTTCCGTTAAATTGTTCACGCCAACGCAGGACAGCAGGGACATTATCGGCGCGGCCACGCGTTGTCTTGATGTAATCTGGAAAGACGGGCACCGTTATCAAAAGGCGGGGGTGATGCTGGGTGACTTTTTCAGCCAGGGCGTGGCGCAGCTTAACCTGTTTGATGATAATGCGCCGCGTGCCGGCAGCGAAAAACTAATGGAAGTGTTGGACCACCTCAACGCCAAAGATGGGAAGGGAACGCTCTACTTTGCCGGACAGGGCATACAGCAGCAGTGGCAGATGAAACGCGAAATGCTTTCGCCGCGGTATACTACCAGGTATACCGATCTTCTCAGGGTTAGATAAATTTTTTGTACGCTTTAGTCCGCTTTGTGCCAGAAACGGACATTAAGGTCGCCAGCTCAAACTCTAATAAGGCTATACGTACGTATAAACGAAGTGCCACGATTAGAAAGGCTGAATTTATAGACTTAAAAATCATTTATTGCAGCTCAATTTATGTAATGACATAAGCAGGTTGGCTAAAGTGAGGGAGGAAATGGATAAAACATCATAAAATCAGTAAATAGATAGCGATATTGCACATATATTGCTTAAACACAGGACAGACCTGATCAGCTGAATATCCCCCCTGAAGGAGGGGGTACAGGTGGATCTCAGCACAATCTATGCCAGCTGAAAGAGAGGTCACGTTTTAGGCTGACAATAAAACACCGGAACGTCTGCAAAGTACATGACAAAGTTCCCGGACTGATCCAGGCGAATGGCCATCGCTAGCTGTTTTTCTTCCTGCGAAAAGAAAGCTGGAAAGTGACTGTTAAAATCACTGTTAGCTATAGTGGGATCACCATTATTCATCATCTGTACCTGCTGGCTTAAAAGGACAAAATCATCGCCCTGACGGGTATAATTGAAGAAAATCTGACGGCTCACTATGTTTTCCTTTTCGCCAACATCCGTACTGCCGTTGATTCTGACCCTTCCTCTCCCTTTCTGAAATAAAAAATCGAACTCTCCCTGCATCAAAAAATCGCCATGTATTGTTGACTGATTGGCGAGGCACAGAATATGGTGATCATTACTTATTTTTCTGTAGGCAGCGAACACAGCCATACTGAGGAAAATAATAGTGGATATAAAAAAAAGTACAGCAGGCAATTTTTTGCACATAAGGATCTCACTGAACGTATAAAGAAAGAGAACAGGCTTTTGTATTTCCGATATCGGCAGGACACGAGATAACAGATAATCTTGAATGGTTATCGCTTTGAGTTAAAATGATATATCTTTTTCGCGAACAGTCAGTTTTTGATTTTGTAAGCAATGCACTGACATTTTCCCTTAGGATTTTTTCATTATATAAAACGGTACACATCTTATATTCCTGATGGAGATAATTATTAAAAGCAGTTTTGTCAGGCTCTGACGTATACATATACAGAAAACCAGACAGGAAAAGTAAAACCCCGGATAGAATGACAAAAAAAATATTCCTCCCGCTGCTCAGTGAAATGCTCCTGGTAATACCAGAGATGAAATTAATTATGTTACTCTTTGTCTGAGTGGGTTCCTGAATGCCGGGACCGGAAATTTTTACTGAAACACATGGATTTATTTTCAGTCCCCGGCGTGGAACTGTAATGATAATGCCATCAGCGCCTACCTTTGCCAGACTTTGCCGAAGATGAAACACCATCTGATTAAAAGTATTATCGGATATTATCAGTGATTTATCATTCCAGGAAATCTTAATCAATTCAGCTTTGGTCAGTATCTGCGGACGACTGACTAAAAGATATAAAAGACAATAATTTGCTGGCGTGTACAGAGTGACCACTTCCCCCGTAACGTCATTTCTAAGTTCCCTAGAGACTGGGATAAACACGACAGTATCACTGATGATTATTTTACTGGCTATTAATTTTTCCATTTCAGCAAGGCTATCCTGAGTATCAATATTTATATTTCACTGTTAAGTATAACACCAGAACAGGGTAGAGTTCACGGTTAAACACAAAACATAAGCTATTGATAAACAATGGGTTAATATAACTTAATTTAAAATAACTGTTGTTACAACTCTCGTTTGTTCAATAATAACGAACATCTTTTCGGAATGTACGTTAAGAGAGTTTCCGGGCGGTGAAATGTAATAAATTACCGCAAGCGTTGAAAATGGACGATAAAGAATAAATTATGAATAAGGCATTTAATATTGTATGGAGTCACGTGAGGCAGGCGTGGATAGTTACATCTGAACTCACTACACGCAATGGCACCCCATTCCGGGCAACAGCAGGTATTTTACCGGTTGTTCTTTTTACAGCCATGGTAAGTTTTCCGGCACGGGCTGAATATACGGAGGAGGTAACATCAGGCATAACCGTAACCGGAGAAATCGTACCAGAGTACGGTTATCAGGTGGTTGAGGGCGGGACGACCATTAATACCACGCTGAATAACGGACGCCAGATTGTTGTGGGGACAGGGAGCCAGGCAATCGGGACGGTAATTAATTATGAAAATGGTTTTGATGCTCCGAATAATGGCAGCTGTAGTAGACCCAACTGTGTTCCGGGTCAGGAAGTCAGTGATGGTGGTGTAGCCACTGATACAATTGTTAATACTGGAATGCAACAAATCACTGCCGGGGGGCGGGCTGACAATACCGTAGTAAATAACGAAGGTACCCAGAGTGTTAAAAATGGTGGTTATGCATCGGGTACCATAATTAATGATAACGGTCTGCAGTGGGTAGGGATGGGCGGCTCCGTCAGTAACGCTATTATTAATGGCGGTACTCAGGAGGTATACCTGGCTAGTAAAGCAACCAACACTACAGTGAATGCAGGCGGTAAACAAGAAATAAAGACAGGAAGTACTGCTCAAGATACCATCTTAAATGGTGGTCAGCAAATTATCACCGATGAAGGCAGTGTGGCCAACGGAACCATTATATATAACGGTGGCCAGAGTATTGTGCAGAATTCAGCAACTGCAAATAAAACCACGATCAATACTGGCGGTGAACAGATAATCAGTTCGGACAGTACGGCTTCAGAAACGGTCATTAATGGTGGTAAACAGATTATTAATGCAGGTGGTAACGCCTACAATACTGCGGTTAATTATGGTGGAAACCAGACTGTTCAGAATAGTGCCTATTCCCATAACGTTAAGGTTAACAGAGGTGGAATACTTGAGCTCAATGGGGGGACTGCTGAAGATGTCACGATTGACAGCGGTGGTACGCTCAGCGCCCATGAAAACTCAACCATGCTTGGTACTCTAACCAACGGCGGTCAGGCTATTCTTCATGACAGCGTCACTGTTAACGGGGATATCCTGAATACAGGCACACTTTCATTTGTCTCATCTCAGCCAGCCTCGGTTGCGGTAATCAATGGTAATCTCACTAATAGCGGGCAATTGTTTACCGGAGGACCGTCGCTCAGTGCCGGCAGCGAACTTACCATTCAAGGGGATTACCACGGTAATGATGGCTCCCTGATCATGAATGCCATATTAGGTAATGATACTTCCATTATGGATAAATTACTGATTGGCGGAAATGCGACAGGAACAACAGAGGTTTCAGTCAATAATCTGGGCGGTAAAGGAGATCAAACCCTCAACGGTATTGAGATTGTACAGGTTGCCGGCGCGTCGTCCGCTGGCGCTTTTTATAACAGTAAGGCTATTCGTGCTGGCCTGTATAATTATACGGTCATTCAGAAGGGCAATAATTATTACCTCACGAGTAATTACGTAGCTCCTGAGCCTGAGCCGACACCTGAGCCGACACCAGAACCAGCGCCAGAACCAACGCCTACTCCAGGTAAAGATATCAGTACGTCCGCAGGGGGGTATATGGCTAATCTGGCGACGGCGAATCAGATTTTTAACACCCGTCTGGCCGATCGTCAGACCGGCATGGAATACCTGAATTCACCGACTGATAACGCTGAGGGAACCCGTTTATGGCTGCGACAGGTGGGAGGACATACACGGTCCCGCGCCGACGTACTCCGCACCCGGAGTAACCGCTACGTTGCCCAGATAGGGGGAGAAATACTCGCCGGAACTCTCAGTAACGCTGACCGCTGGGCTATTGGGTTAATGGCCGGATATGCAAACCAGAACAGCACGACTACGTCTGTACGCAGCCGCTATAACACCCGCACCACTTCCAGTCTTCACGGATACAGCGTCGGTTTGTACGGCACCTGGATGGAGGATCCTAAAGAAAATTCCGGTCTTAACCTTGATTCGTGGGTTCAGTACAGCTGGTTTCGTAATTCTGTGAATGAGGCCGGTCAGGCTTCTGACCGTTACACTTCAAAAGGTTTCAGCGCTTCTGCGGAAGGCGGATACGCTTATAAAATGTTTGAAGGTGAACGCACCGATTTTTATATCCAGCCCCAGATGCAGTTAATCTGGTCAGATGTTTCTGCTGATGCCCGATACTCACCAAACGGTATCTATGTCCAGGATGAAGGGCAAGGAAACATTCAGAGTCGCATCGGTATCAAAGCTTATCTGCAAGGACACAGCAAGATCGATGATAATTCCGGGCGCGAATTTAGACCCTATATCGAAACTAACTGGATTCATAACACGGAGCGCTATGGTGTTCGTATGGATGGGAGCCAACTTACACAGGATGGCATGAAAGATATCGCTGAAGTAAAAACCGGTATTGAAGCGAGACTGGCTACTTCAACAAGCCTGTGGGGTGGCATTGGTGTTCAAGTTGGTGAAAAAGGCTACAGCGACACGCAGGGCCAACTGGGGATCCGCTATCAGTTTTGACGGGATGTCTCGATTATTCCTGTTAATGGCTCCTGAATCGTCTAGGGTTCAGACTGTAAAACAGGAGCCTGATATTACTCAGTAAATACTCTAGCAACTGAGACTATCACGCGAATCTGAAATTACAGATTCGCGTGGAATCTACGAGTTATCAGGCTGTGGTACACACCCGCCCTGACGAGGGAGCCATAAATTCATGAAGCTCATCACTTAAGCCCACAATAATCGTACGAAGCCTGACCTCACCGGTTAATAATGAAAAATATGATCTTACATGCTTATACCTCTGTTTTTTGTAGTTATTTTTTTGCCAAAATCTCATGTCCGCTATTCGCTCATAATGGAAGTACTTGCTCACTTTTCCATTTCATCGTGTCGCCGCGATTAACTCCGCCCCCTGATTCTTCACATTTCCCACGGCGCGCGTAACCGCGTGCCAGATAAACTTGTCTGCTGAAACAGAGCCGTCGGCGATAATCTCTTCTGCCTCTTTCCCCCCAACATCTTGGCGCATCCATTCCCTTGCCGCTTCCGGCGTAAGCACAAGTGGCCGTCGGTCGTGTATATCGACCAGTCCCTGATCTGCTGCTGATGTCACGATGAGAAAACCCTCAGCTTCGTCGCCGCGCTCAAACGGTATGCTTCCGATCGCAGCCATAAATATTGGTTGACCGTCTGCACGGTGGATGAAGTAGGGCTGTTTCTTATCGCCTTCCTTCTTCCATTCAAACCACCCATCGGCAAAACAGATCGCCCGGCCATGCTGCCAGAGAGGCTTGAACATTCTGCTGGTGGCCGCAGTCTCAACGCGGGCGTTAATCAGTGGTGCTTTATCCCACCACCCGGGTGCGTATCCCCAGAACACCGGATCGAGGTGCATCTGCTCGTCGCGTTCGCTCAGTAGCAGGACCTTGGTGCCGGGCGCCACGTTGTAACGACCAATCGGCTCCGGGTCATATGCGATGTCGCGATCACCTTCATCGGCAAGGTAGGCCAGGTATTCTTCACGAGTTTGGGCTTGCGCAAAACGTCCACACATAGAAATCTCCAGCCAAATGTCATACTAAAAGTATAGAGTAGCTGGTCCGGACAGAAGATACGCCTTATAGATGTTACATCGTAGGTTAATCAAGTGATCGTATGCTGACGATTTCGGCGCTACAGTGTAATATGCACGCCAGTCGTTGATGGGGTAGTTACTGTGGAGTGTCCACCGCTGTGTCCATCAAGAAAAATTTATCAGCATAGCGAGTTAAAAAATTCATATTTATGAAGAATATACGAAATTTCTCCATTATTGCTCACATCGACCACGGTAAATCGACGCTGTCTGACCGTATTATCCAGATCTGCGGTGGCCTGTCTGACCGTGAAATGGAAGCGCAGGTTCTCGACTCGATGGATCTGGAGCGTGAGCGCGGCATTACCATCAAAGCACAGAGCGTAACGCTCGATTACAAAGCCTCAGATGGTGAAACGTACCAGCTTAACTTTATCGACACCCCCGGTCACGTTGACTTCTCGTACGAGGTTTCCCGTTCGCTCGCCGCCTGTGAAGGGGCGCTGCTGGTGGTGGATGCCGGGCAGGGCGTTGAAGCGCAGACGCTGGCGAACTGCTACACCGCCATGGAAATGGATCTCGAAGTGGTGCCGGTTCTGAACAAAATTGACCTGCCCGCTGCCGATCCGGAACGTGTCGCCGAAGAGATTGAAGATATTGTTGGCATTGACGCGACTGACGCTGTGCGCTGCTCGGCGAAAACGGGCGTTGGCGTGACCGACGTGCTGGAACGCCTGGTGCGCGATATCCCGCCGCCGCAGGGCGACCCGGAAGGGCCGCTGCAGGCGTTGATTATCGACTCCTGGTTTGATAACTACCTCGGCGTCGTGTCGCTGGTGCGGATTAAAAACGGCACCATGCGCAAAGGCGACAAAGTGAAGGTCATGAGCACCGGTCAAACCTACAACGCCGATCGCCTGGGCATCTTCACGCCGAAGCAGGTTGACCGTACCGAGCTGAAATGCGGCGAGGTAGGTTGGCTGGTCTGCGCCATTAAAGATATCCACGGCGCGCCGGTGGGCGACACCCTGACGCTGGCCCGTAACCCGGCGGACAAAGCGCTTCCGGGCTTTAAAAAGGTCAAACCGCAGGTTTACGCAGGTCTGTTCCCGGTAAGCTCCGACGATTACGAAGGCTTCCGTGATGCCCTCGGCAAACTGAGCCTTAACGATGCGTCCCTGTTCTATGAACCGGAAAGTTCTTCCGCGCTTGGCTTTGGTTTCCGCTGCGGCTTCCTTGGGCTGCTGCATATGGAGATCATTCAGGAACGTCTGGAGCGTGAATACGATCTGGATCTCATCACCACGGCGCCGACCGTTGTTTACGAAGTGGAAACCACGGCAAAAGAGACGATCTACGTCGACAGTCCGTCAAAACTGCCGCCGCTGAACAACATCTATGAACTGCGCGAACCAATCGCAGAGTGTCATATGCTGCTGCCGCAGGCGTATCTGGGGAACGTCATCACGTTGTGCGTTGAAAAACGCGGCGTGCAGACCAACATGGTTTACCACGGTAACCAGGTGGCGCTGACCTATGAAATCCCGATGGCGGAAGTCGTGCTCGACTTCTTTGACCGTCTGAAATCCACATCGCGTGGCTATGCGTCGCTGGATTACAACTTCAAACGCTTCCAGGCTTCCGATATGGTGCGCGTAGACGTTCTGATCAACAACGAACGCGTCGACGCGCTGGCGCTGATCACGCACCGTGACAACTCCCAGAGCCGTGGCCGTGAGCTGGTGGAGAAGATGAAAGATCTGATCCCGCGTCAGCAGTTTGATATCGCGATTCAGGCGGCAATCGGCACACACATTATTGCGCGTTCTACCGTGAAACAGCTGCGTAAGAACGTGTTGGCGAAATGCTATGGCGGCGATATCAGCCGTAAGAAAAAACTGCTGCAGAAGCAGAAAGAAGGTAAGAAGCGTATGAAGCAGATCGGTAACGTCGAACTGCCTCAGGAAGCGTTCCTCGCCATTCTGCATGTCGGTAAAGACAGCAAATAACCCTTAAGGAGTTGGCATGGCCAATATGTTTGCCCTGATTCTGGTGATTGCCACACTGTTGACGGGCATTTTATGGTGCGTGGATAAATTCTTTTTCGCGCCAAAACGTCGGGAGCGTCAGGCCGCAGCGCAGGCCGCTGCTGGTGATTCGCTCGATAAAGCCACCTTGAAGAAAGTGGCGCCGAAACCCGGCTGGCTGGAAACTGGCGCGTCGGTTTTCCCGGTGCTGGCGATTGTGCTGGTCGTGCGTTCGTTTATTTATGAGCCGTTCCAGATCCCGTCAGGTTCAATGATGCCAACGCTGCTGATTGGTGACTTTATCCTGGTGGAGAAATTCGCTTACGGGATTAAAGATCCGATCTACCAGAAAACGTTGATCGAAACCGGTCATCCGAAACGCGGCGATATCGTGGTCTTTAAATATCCGGAAGATCCGAAGCTCGACTACATTAAACGTGCGGTTGGGCTGCCTGGCGACAAAGTGACTTACGATCCGGTTGCCAAAGAACTCACCATTCAGCCTGGCTGTCGCTCCGGTCAGGCGTGCGAAAATGCTTTACCGGTGACCTACAGCGACGTACAGCCGAGCGACTTCGTACAGACGTTCTCGCGTCGTAACGGCGGTGAGGCGACCAGCGGCTTCTTTGACGTACCGCAGAGTGAAACGAAAGAGAACGGCATTCGACTTGCCGAGCGCAAAGAGACCCTTGGCGACGTCACGCACCGTATTCTGACCGTGCCGATTGCGCAGGATCAGGTGGGGATGTATTACCGTCAGGCAGGCCAGCAACTGGCGACCTGGATTGTGCCGCCGGGGCAGTACTTCATGATGGGCGATAACCGGGATAACAGCGCAGACAGCCGTTACTGGGGATTTGTCCCGGAAGCTAATCTGGTGGGGAAAGCAACCGCAATCTGGATGAGTTTTGACAAGCAGGAAGGCGAATGGCCGACCGGCGTCCGTTTAAGCCGTATTGGCGGGATCCACTGATCGCGGTTTAGCGTTCACGTTGTCGTCAATGTGGCGGCAACGTGAATTATTTATTAGATAATTCCCCCCAGGCTAACGACATCCCTTGTCGTTGTGTATAGAATATTCCCCCGAAGTTTAAGGTTGGCGCCTCCTGGTCGCCACGGCACACGAAACAGCGTTGGTTCCCCATATACAGGCAAGTAAAGCTGTCGCTCTGCGGCTGGCTGAATAGCCTGTGTATCAGGTCTGTTTCGTGTGCTGAATTGTTGACGCATTTATTTATTGGTATCGCATGAACCCCATCGTAATTAATCGGCTTCAACGGAAGCTGGGCTATACTTTTACTCATCAGGAGCTGTTGCAGCAGGCATTAACCCATCGCAGCGCCAGCAGCAAACATAACGAGCGTTTAGAGTTTCTTGGCGACTCCATTTTAAGTTTTGTGATTGCGAATGCGCTGTATCACCGTTTTCCGCGCGTAGACGAAGGCGACATGAGCCGTATGCGCGCAACGCTGGTGCGGGGTAATACGCTGGCTGAACTGGCGCGTGAATTCGATCTGGGCGAATGTTTGCGCTTAGGGCCTGGAGAACTGAAGAGCGGCGGTTTTCGTCGTGAGTCGATTCTGGCCGACACCGTTGAAGCGTTGATTGGCGGGGTGTTCCTCGACAGCGATATTCAAACCGTCGAAAAACTGATTCTCAACTGGTACCAGACCCGTCTGGACGAAATCAGTCCGGGCGATAAACAAAAAGATCCGAAAACGCGTTTGCAGGAATATTTACAGGGTCGCCATCTGCCGCTGCCGTCGTACCTGGTTGTGCAGGTTCGCGGCGAAGCGCACGATCAAGAATTTACAATCCACTGCCAGGTCAGCGGCCTGAGTGAGCCGGTGGTAGGCACCGGTTCGAGCCGTCGTAAGGCGGAGCAGGCTGCCGCCGAACAGGCGCTGAAAAAACTGGAGCTGGAATGAGCGAAGATAAAACCTACTGCGGATTTATAGCCATCGTCGGACGTCCGAACGTGGGTAAATCCACCCTGTTAAATAAGCTGCTCGGGCAGAAGATTTCGATCACCTCCCGTAAAGCGCAGACCACGCGTCACCGAATTGTCGGCATCCATACCGAAGGGGCATATCAGGCGATTTACGTCGATACTCCCGGTCTGCATATGGAAGAAAAGCGTGCGATCAACCGTCTGATGAATAAAGCGGCCAGCAGCTCTATCGGTGACGTTGAACTGGTGATCTTCGTGGTTGAAGGTACGCGCTGGACCCCGGACGACGAGATGGTGCTGAATAAGCTGCGCGACGGCAAAGCACCGGTGATCCTGGCCGTGAACAAGGTGGATAACGTTCAGGAAAAAGCCGATCTGCTGCCGCACCTGCAGTTCCTGGCAAGTCAGATGAACTTTCTCGACATCGTACCGATCTCCGCTGAGACCGGGATGAACGTCGACACCATCGCGGGTATTGTGCGTAAACACCTGCCGGAAGCCATTCATCACTTCCCGGAAGATTACATTACCGATCGCTCCCAGCGCTTTATGGCCTCTGAGATCATCCGTGAAAAGCTGATGCGTTTTCTTGGCGCTGAGCTGCCTTATTCGGTCACCGTCGAAATTGAGCGTTTCGTGACTAACGAGCGCGGCGGCTACGACATCAACGGGCTGATCCTCGTTGAACGTGAAGGGCAGAAAAAGATGGTTATTGGCAACAAAGGCGCCAAGATTAAAACCATCGGCATTGAAGCGCGTAAAGACATGCAGGAGATGTTCGAAGCCCCGGTTCACCTTGAACTGTGGGTGAAAGTGAAATCGGGATGGGCCGACGACGAGCGCGCGCTGCGCAGTCTCGGTTATGTCGACGACCTCTAAACCTGCGTCCTGCACAGACGACGAGTATGATGGAAGGCTGGCAGCGCGCATTTGTCCTGCATAGTCGTCCCTGGAGCGAAACCAGCCTGATGCTGGACGTCTTCACGGAAGAGTCGGGTCGCGTGCGCCTTGTTGCCAAAGGCGCGCGATCTAAACGTTCGAACCTGAAAGGCGCTCTCCAGCCTTTTACCCCCCTGTTAGTGCGCTTTGGCGGGCGTGGCGAAGTGAAAACGCTACGCAGCGCTGAAGCCGTTTCTCTGGCCCTCCCACTGAGCGGTATCACCTTATACAGTGGTCTGTACGTTAACGAACTGCTGGCCCGCGTGCTTGAGCACGAAACCCGTTTTTCGGCCCTTTTTTTCGACTATCTGCATTGCATACAGGCGCTGGCGGGCGCTACCGGTACGCCCGAACCGACCCTGCGTCGATTCGAACTGGCGCTGCTCGGGCACCTTGGGTATGGCGTGGACTTTTTGCACTGCGCCGGCAGCGGTGAAGCGGTGGATGACACAATGACCTATCGTTACCGCGAGGAAAAAGGCTTTATCGCCAGCGTGGTGATCGACAACAGCACCTTTACCGGTCGGCAGTTGCGGGCGCTGGCGGAGCGCGAGTTTCCCGATGCTGATACCTTGCGCGCCGCGAAACGCTTTACCCGCATGGCGCTGAAGCCGTATCTTGGTGGAAAACCTTTAAAGAGCCGCGAATTATTCCGGCAGTTTATGCCGAAGCGAAAATAAAAAAACGAGGATTGTCATGGCTGAATTACTGTTAGGCGTCAATATTGACCACATTGCCACCCTGCGTAACGCGCGCGGCACGGCGTATCCGGATCCGGTGCAGGCGGCGTTCATTGCTGAACAGGCGGGCGCGGATGGTATCACCGTCCATCTGCGCGAAGATCGTCGTCATATCACCGATCGCGACGTTCGTATTCTTCGCCAGACGCTGGACACGCGGATGAATCTGGAAATGGCGGTGACCGAAGAAATGCTGGCGATTGCGGTGGAGACCAAACCGCATTTCTGCTGCCTGGTGCCGGAAAAACGCCAGGAAGTGACCACCGAAGGCGGTCTCGATGTCGCCGGGCAGCGCGACAAAATGCGTGATGCCTGCAAGCGTCTGGCGGAGGCGGGGATCCTCGTGTCGCTGTTCATCGACGCGGATGAAGTACAGATCAAAGCCGCTGCCGAGGTGGGCGCGCCGTACATTGAAATCCATACCGGCTGCTATGCCGATGCGCAAACTGACGCTGACCAGGCGCAGGAGCTGGCGCGCATCGCGAAAGCGGCGACCTTTGCAGCAAGCCTCGGTCTGAAGGTCAATGCGGGCCACGGTTTAACGTACCACAACGTGAAAGCTATTGCCGCGCTGCCGGAAATGCATGAACTGAATATCGGCCATGCGATTATTGGGCGTGCGGTCATGAGCGGCCTGAAAGAGGCGGTAGCGGAAATGAAGCGCCTGATGCTGGAAGCGCGCGGCTAATGGCAATCCTCGGTTTAGGCACCGATATCGTGGAGATCGCCCGCATCGAAGCGGTGATCTCCCGCTCCGGCGACCGCCTTGCCAGACGGGTGCTCAGCGACAACGAGTGGGCGATTTGGCAGACGCACCAGCAGCCGGTGCGTTTTCTTGCCAAGCGCTTTGCGGTGAAAGAGGCGGCGGCAAAAGCGTTGGGTACCGGTATCCGCAATGGCCTGGCGTTTAATCAGTTTGAAGTGTTCAACGATGCGCTGGGGAAACCGCGCCTGCGGCTGTGGGGGGAAGCGTTAGCGCTGGCAGAGAAACAGGGTGTTGTTCATATGCATGTGACGCTGGCCGATGAGCGCCATTACGCCTGCGCCACGGTCATTATTGAAAGTTAAGCAGCGTTGCCGTCATCCGGCGTATTCACTTGCCGAACGGCATCCTGTTTTATCAGGCCCGGAGGCGGGTCTCAGGCAGCCGTTACAGCTTATCGGCGTGGTGCATCAGAACAAACTTGTCCCACAGTTGCTCTTCCGTTTCGACATGCGCCGGATCTTTCAAAATGGTATTCGGGATAGGGCACACCTTCTGACAGGTGGGCGTTTCATAATGGCCTACGCACTCGGTGCACTTGTCGCTGTTAATCTCATAAATGCTCTCGCCCATTGAAATCGCCTCATTGGGGCATTCTGGCTCGCACATATCGCAGTTGATGCATTTTTTGGTGATTAACAGGGCCATCAGGAAACTCTCATAACATCACAAACCGGGCGGGCATTATACGCGCATTCTTTGCTCAAACCAGTTTTTTTACCAGCGCCTCGCTGTGGCGTATCCGCTCCGGCGCATGTTCTAAATCCTGCTGTACCAGCGCCATAAACAGCAGATCGGTCAGCAGCGTCTGTGCGTGAGTGGAAGAGATAGCAGCACTGCGCGTGGCCTGCTCTTCCGCAATGGTATAAAGACAGTGGCTGGCCCGCTGCTGCAGGGCGTTAGGGGTGAAACCGGTTATAGCCAGAATCTTGCCACCGACGCGCAGCGTTTCATCCGCCGCCAGATTCAGCTCACGGCGCTCTCCGCTGTAGGAAATGGCAAACAGCAGATCGTCTGGCGTCAACGCCTGAACCGTCGCCAGCAGCGCATGCATATCGCGCTCCACGACCGCGTTGAGGCCGATTTTTCGTAGCTTCCAGGCAAAACTCTGCGCCACCAGACCCGACGCGCCGATGCCGGTCAACACAATGCGCCGGGCGCTGCGCAACAGATTCACGCTTTCGATCAGCTTCTCTTCCGTATTCACGTCCAGCGTGGCATGCATGGCCGCGACGTTCTCTTTGATCAACTTCTCGCCGACGAGACGTAACGGATCGTCGCCGCGGATCTGGTTGTGCACCGGCACAGAGTGCGCGGCTGGCGCGCTCATCAGCGCTTCGCTGAGCGCCAGTTTCAATGCGGGGAAACCTTTATAGCCAAGCTTTTGCGCGAACTTCACGACGCTTGACTGACTCACGCCCGCTTCGGCAGCCAGCTGCTGAGAGCTAAGATGTCTTGCCGTATCCGGCTGCGTGAGCAGATAGTCCGCGAGCTTTTTATCACTCTGCGCAAACCCAGAATATCGCTGACGAATACGAATCAAACAGTTCATAACCTCTCCCGGAAAACGAAATGGCGCAACAGACTGAAATTTTGCTCGCCTTAGTGAATATTCTATTCCATTATTAATGATAAATATGAATTAAAAATTCCTGAGGAGCAAATATGAATCTCGGCGCGTTAGTATCAGAAACCCGCAATCCCCAAACGATGGATCTTGATGCGCTGCCGACGCTTAAATTGGTTGAGCGTTTTAATCAACAGGATGCGCAGGTAGCGGAAGCCGTAAAAGCGACTCTCCCGGAGGTTGCGCGAGCGGTCGACGCCGCGGCTGACGCGTTGAAATCCGGGGGGCGTATTATCTATATGGGGGCAGGGACCAGCGGACGCCTTGGCGTGCTTGATGCCTCGGAATGTCCACCGACATTCGGCGTCCCGCACGGTCTGGTTATCGGGCTGATTGCCGGTGGTCCGGGGGCATTGCTTAAAGCGGTCGAAGGCGCAGAAGACAATCCTCAGTTGGGGGAAGACGATCTTGTCGCGATCAACCTAAAGCCACAGGATCTGGTGGTGGGACTGGCCGCTTCGGGCCGTACACCGTACGTGATCGGGGCGCTGAAGTATGCGCGTGGCGTGGGCTGCACGACGGTGGCTATCTCCTGTAATCCGGATTCACCCATTGCCCGCGAAGCCGATATCGCGATTTCGCCGGTCGTTGGCCCCGAGGCGCTCACGGGCTCAACGCGCCTGAAGTCAGGCACTGCCCAGAAACTGGTGCTCAATATGATCTCCACTGGCGCGATGGTGAAGTTCGGCAAGGTTTACCAGAATCTGATGGTGGATATGCAGGCCACTAACGTCAAACTGGTCGATCGCGCCTGTCGGATGGTGGTTGAGGCGACGGGCATTGCGCGCGACGACGCGGAAGCGCTTCTCAAACAAACCGACTATGACGTTAAACCCGCTATTCTGATGGCGCTGACCGGTCTTAACGCTACGGCGGCGAGAGAGAAGCTGGCCCAACATCAGGGCTTTTTACGCGCGGCGTTAGCTGACTCGTCTGCGGATCGCCTGGGTAAATGATTGTTGCCGGAAAAGTGACGATCTATCTGTTAGGCTAAGATCAGGAGTTATCGTCAGGTTTCCGTTTCCTGATGACAGACGTTGAATGATCCAGAGGAGTAAGGTTTGACCACTAACGCGCGTCGTGTCGTATTTTTTGATTTGGATGGTACGTTGCACCAGCAGGACATGTTCGGCAGTTTCCTGCGCTATTTGTTGCGTCGCCAGCCTCTCAACGCGCTGCTCGTGCTGCCTCTTTTGCCGGTCATTGCCGGCGCGTTGCTGATAAAAGGGCGCGCAGCGCGCTGGCCAATGAGTTTGCTGCTGTGGGGCTGCACCTTCGGGCACAGCGAAGCGCGGCTGCAGACGCTGCATGCAGACTTTGTGAGCTGGTTTCGGGAAAGCGTGACGGCGTTTCCGCTCGTCCAGGAACGTCTGACAACCTATCTGCTCAGTTCAGATGCCGATATCTGGCTGATTACCGGTTCGCCGCAGTCGCTGGTGGAGCAGGTGTATTTTGATACGCCGTGGCTGCCGCGGGTCAATCTTATCGCCAGCCAGATGCGGCGCGGCTATGGCGGCTGGGTGCTGACGATGCGCTGTCTGGGACATGAAAAAGTGGCGCAGCTTGAGCGTCAAATCGGTACGCCGCTGCGTCTGTACAGCGGCTACAGCGACAGTAAACAGGACAACCCGTTGCTCTATTTTTGCCAGCATCGTTGGCGCGTCACGCCTCGCGGAGAGCTCCAGCAACTGGAATAGTTGAAAGCATAGCTACTGTGTATAATGCGGCCCGCTATGATTACCGGAGTATCCCTTTTGTCAGACGTTGAATTTAGCCACGAATACTGGATGCGTCATGCGCTTACCCTCGCAAAGCGTGCCTGGGACGCGAGAGAAGTGCCAGTCGGGGCGGTACTGGTGCATAACAACCGCGTGATTGGCGAAGGCTGGAACCGCCCGATTGGTCACCACGATCCGACCGCGCATGCGGAGATCATGGCGCTCCGCCAGGGCGGACTGGTGTTACAGAATTACCGGTTGATTGACGCCACGCTGTACGTAACGCTGGAGCCGTGCGTCATGTGCGCAGGGGCAATGGTGCATAGCCGTATTAGCCGCGTGGTGTTTGGCGCCCGAGATGCCAAAACCGGCGCTGCCGGTTCACTTATTGACGTGCTGCACCATCCGGGAATGAATCATCGCGTAGAGGTTATCGAAGGCGTGCTGCGCGATAAGTGCGCGACGCTGCTCAGCGACTTCTTTCGCATGCGTCGTCAGGAAATTAAAGCCCTGAAAAACGCATCACGCGCTCACCTTTCATCCGACTAGGACGCGGTCAATTTACTCTGCGTCCTTTTTCTGCGGCAGGCGCAGCAAGGAAGGGGCATCCGCCAGATAGCCGGAGGACGCTTGTGACAGGAAGGAGGAGAGCGGCAGCGACTGCTTGCTGAATTCCGCAGGGGATACCACGGGATATTCTTCCGCCAGCCTCATTTCTTCCGCGACCCGTTTCTCTTTCTCCTGCAAATAGCCCACTAAACTGATCTGATACTTGCGGATATTTTCGACGTAGGCGTACGCTTCGTGACCGCGGGCGTAGCCATAGGTCAGCTTACTGTAATATGGCTTCTGGCTGAGCAGTGGCAGACGCTGCTTCACGTCGGTCCAACTGTCAGGGTTCCCTTTGGTTTTCGCCGTCAGCGTTCGCGCGTCGAGCATATGCGCATAGCCCATATTATACGCCGCCAGCGCAAACCAGATGCGCTCATCCTTTGGCACGGTTTCCGGCACCTTGCTCATCATGTCCTGTAAATACCGCGCGCCGCCGCTGATGCTCTGCTCCGGGTCGGTACGATCGGTAAGACCCAGACTTTGGGCCGTGTTTTTGGTCAGCATCATCATGCCGCGAACGCCGGTCGGCGAGGTAGCCTGCGGATCCCAGTGCGATTCCTGCCAGGCGATCGCGGCGAGCAGACGCCAGTCAATTTCCTGAGCATACTTTTCAAATAAGGGTTTCAGGTCGGGCAGCATGGCCTCAACGGCGCGCAGGAAGGTGCGGGTATCGACATAGTCGAAATCGTCGCCGTGGCCGAGATACTTCTCTTCCAGCCTCGCCAGCGAACCGTCATCATTGATGCTGTTGAAGAAATCGAGCAGGGCGGCTGATAACGTATTGTCATCGTCCAGTTGGCTAAACCAGGTGACCGGCTGTTCGTCAGTGACATCCAACGCGACCGCCAGTTCCGGATGTACGCGCTGATAAAGGCTGATGGCGACAGAGTCGGCAATGGTGTAATCCAGCTTACCGGCAAGCACGGCGTCCAACAGCTCCGTGGTGCCTTTTCTGTCTTCGATTCGCCAACTGAGTTGAGGAAATTTTGTCTCTTTCAGCGTCTGTAAATCATTAACCACCACATGGCCGGGAGCGATAGTCAGCTGGCTTTCCGTCACGCTGCCCAGCGTACGCGGACGATACTGGCCCACTTTGTAGACCAGCTGCTGCGAGACGGAGTAATAGGTCGGGCCGGGCTGGTAATTTTTAACCCGTTCGCTGTTATAGACCAGTCCGGCAGCCAGCAGGTCGGCATCGCCGTTATCCAGGTCATCGAACAACTGACTGATGTTCTGGCGTACGGTAATCTTCAGCTTCACCCCCAGATAGTTGGCAAACTGTTCCGCCAGCTCATAATCCAGCCCGTAGGGCTTACCATTAAGCGTTGAATAGGTCAGCGGCGAGTTAATGGTGCTCACGCGCAGCTCTCCCCGCGACTGGATCGCCGCGATACGACTTTCAGCTTTACCGGACCAGGGAATAGAGGGCCAAAGCGCGGCGGCCAACAACAGCGTCAGGATGCCGATGAACAGATAATTAATCTTTAATTTTTTCAATTAGTTAATTCTCTGTACCGTGCGTTGCCTCAGTGTAGGAAAAGGAATAGTAAGACCAGGAGTATTTATCAGTGAGCGGCATTTTGCTTAAACTTGCGTCAGTTGGCAACTAATTAGAACGATTGGCCGCACCGTCTGGCAAAAATTGACGCCAATTTTATTTCGACGCAAACGGTTTCGTCGGCGGCGCAGATTCTTTATAATGACGCCCGTTTCCCCACTTGGGCACACCGAAAGCTTAGAAGACGAGAGACTTATGATGGAAATTCTGCGTGGTTCGCCTGCACTGTCGGCATTCCGTATCAACAAACTGCTGGCGCGCTTTCAGGCTGCCAACCTCCAGGTCCACAACATTTACGCCGAGTACGTCCATTTTGCCGATCTGAACGCGCCGCTGAGCGAAGATGAGCAGGCGCAGCTTGCTCGCCTGCTGAAATATGGCCCGAGCCTGAGCAGCCATACGCCGGAAGGCAAACTGCTGCTGGTAACGCCTCGCCCCGGCACCATCTCCCCCTGGTCTTCCAAAGCGACGGATATCGCCCACAACTGCGGTCTGCAACAAATCGATCGCCTGGAGCGCGGTGTGGCTTACTATGTTGAAGCCTCCACGCTGACCGCTGAACAGTGGCAGCAGGTCGCCGCAGAGCTTCACGATCGCATGATGGAAACGGTTTTTTCCTCATTAAACGATGCGGAAAAATTGTTTATCCATCACGAGCCCGCTCCGGTCGCCAGCGTCAATTTGCTGGGCGAAGGCCGCCAGGCGCTGATCGACGCCAACCTGCGTCTCGGCCTGGCGCTGGCGGAAGACGAAATCGACTACCTGCAGGATGCGTTCACAACGCTGGGGCGCAACCCGAACGATATCGAGCTGTACATGTTTGCCCAAGCGAACTCCGAACACTGCCGCCACAAAATTTTTAACGCCGACTGGGTGATTGACGGCGAGCCGCAGCCGAAGTCGCTGTTCAAAATGATTAAAAACACGATGGAACACACCCCCGACCACGTGTTGTCTGCCTATAAAGACAACGCGGCGGTAATGGAAGGTTCTGACGTGGGACGTTATTTTGCCGACCATGCCACCGGGCGCTATGACTTCCACCAGGAAGCGGCGCATATCCTGATGAAGGTCGAAACCCATAACCACCCAACGGCAATCTCGCCATGGCCGGGGGCGGCGACCGGTTCCGGCGGCGAGATTCGCGATGAAGGCGCAACCGGACGCGGCGCGAAGCCAAAAGCGGGGCTGGTGGGCTTTTCGGTCTCTAACCTGCGCATTCCTGGCTTTGAACAGCCGTGGGAAGAAGATTTCGGCAAGCCTGAGCGCATTGTGACCGCGCTGGATATCATGACCGAAGGCCCGCTGGGCGGCGCGGCGTTCAACAACGAATTTGGTCGTCCGGCGCTGAACGGCTATTTCCGTACCTACGAAGAAAAGGTCAACAGCCATAACGGCGAGGAGCTGCGCGGCTACCATAAACCGATCATGCTGGCGGGCGGGATCGGCAACATCCGCGCGGATCATGTACAGAAAGGCGAGATCAACGTTGGCGCGAAGCTGATCGTTCTCGGCGGCCCGGCAATGAATATCGGCCTCGGCGGTGGGGCTGCGTCGTCAATGGCGTCCGGCCAGTCTGACGCGGATCTCGACTTTGCTTCCGTGCAGCGCGACAACCCGGAGATGGAGCGTCGCTGCCAGGAGGTGATCGACCGCTGCTGGCAACTGGGCGAAGCTAACCCCATTCTCTTTATTCATGACGTTGGCGCGGGCGGTCTTTCTAACGCCATGCCGGAGCTGGTGAGCGACGGCGGGCGCGGCGGTAAGTTCGAGCTGCGTGATATTCTCAGCGACGAGCCGGGCATGAGCCCGCTGGAAATCTGGTGTAACGAATCCCAGGAGCGTTACGTGCTGGCGGTTGCCGCCGACCAGCTTCCGCTCTTCGACGAACTGTGCCGTCGCGAACGCGCGCCGTACGCGGTCATTGGTGAAGCGACGGAAGAAAAACACCTGTCGCTGAATGACCGTCACTTTAACAACCAGCCGATCGATCTGCCGCTTGACGTGTTGCTCGGCAAAACACCGAAAATGACCCGCGATGTTCAGTCCCTCAAAGCGAAAGGCGACGCCCTGAATCGCGGCGGCATCACGCTTGCCGACGCCGTGAAGCGCGTTCTGCATTTGCCAGCCGTCGCGGAAAAAACCTTCCTGGTGACCATTGGCGACCGCACCGTTACCGGTATGGTTTCCCGCGATCAGATGGTCGGCCCGTGGCAGGTGCCGGTAGCGAACTGCGCGGTAACGACCGCCAGCCTCGATAGCTACTATGGCGAAGCGATGGCTATCGGCGAACGCGCGCCGGTGGCGTTGCTCGACTTCTCTGCTTCCGCGCGTCTGGCCGTTGGTGAAGCGCTGACCAACATCGCCGCGACGCAGATCGGCGACATCAAACGCATCAAGCTTTCCGCGAACTGGATGGCGGCTGCCGGTCACCCCGGTGAAGACGCCGGTCTGTATGAAGCGGTAAAAGCGGTAGGCGAAGAACTTTGCCCGGCGCTTGGCCTGACCATTCCGGTAGGCAAAGACTCCATGTCGATGAAAACCCGCTGGCAGGAAGGCGGCGAACAGCGTGAAATGACCTCGCCGCTGTCGTTGGTGATCTCCGCTTTTGCCCGCGTAGAGGACGTACGTCATACCGTTACGCCTCAGCTCTCGACCGAAGACAATGCCCTGCTGCTGATTGACCTCGGTAAAGGACACAACGCGCTGGGCGCCACCGCGCTGGCGCAGGTGTACCGTCAGCTTGGCGATAAACCAGCGGATGTGCGCGACGTGGCGCAGCTGAAAGGTTTCTACGACGCGATTCAGGCGCTGGTGGCGCAGCGTAAATTGCTGGCCTACCACGACCGCTCTGACGGCGGTCTGCTGGTGACGCTGGCGGAAATGGCCTTTACCGGCCATTGCGGTCTCCAGGCCGATATCGCCACGCTGGGCGGCGACCATTTGGCCGCGTTATTTAACGAAGAACTGGGCGCGGTGATCCAGGTGCGTGCGGCGGATCGTGAGGCGGTTGAAGCGCTGCTGGCGCAATACGGCCTCGGTGACTGCGTCCATTATGTCGGTCAGGCCGTGTCGGGCGACCGTTTCGTGATTAATGCTAACGGCCAGACGGTGTTCAGCGAAAGCCGGACCACGCTTCGCGTCTGGTGGGCAGAAACCACCTGGCAGATGCAGCGCCTGCGCGACAATCCGGAATGCGCCGACCAGGAGCACGACGCGAAAACCAACGACGCCGATCCGGGCCTGAACGTGACGCTGACGTTTGATCTTAATGACGATATCGCCGCACCGTACATTGCCACCGGCGCGCGTCCGAAGGTCGCCGTCCTGCGCGAGCAGGGGGTGAACTCCCACGTTGAAATGGCCGCCGCGTTCCATCGCGCGGGCTTTGACGCCATCGACGTGCACATGAGCGATCTCCTCGGCGGTCGCACCGGACTGGGCAACTTCCAGGCGCTGGTGGCCTGCGGCGGTTTCTCTTACGGCGACGTGCTGGGCGCAGGGGAAGGCTGGGCGAAATCCATTCTGTTTAATCATCGCGTGCGCGATGAGTTTGAAACTTTCTTCCATCGTCCGCAAACCCTGGCGCTTGGCGTATGTAACGGCTGCCAGATGATGTCGAACCTGCGTGAACTGATCCCGGGCAGCGAGCTGTGGCCGCGCTTTGTGCGTAATCAGTCGGACCGTTTTGAAGCGCGCTTTAGCCTGGTGGAAGTGACGCAAAGCCCGTCGCTGCTGCTACAGGGGATGGTCGGCTCGCAAATGCCTATCGCTGTGTCCCACGGGGAAGGGCGCGTCGAAGTACGCGATGAGGCCCATCTTGCCGCGCTGGAGAGCAAAGGTCTGGTGGCGCTGCGCTATGTCGACAACTTTGGCACGGTGACGGAAACGTACCCGGCAAACCCGAACGGCTCGCCAAACGGCATTACCGCGGTCACGACGGAAAACGGTCGTGTGACCATCATGATGCCGCACCCGGAGCGCGTGTTCCGCACGGTCAGTAACTCCTGGCACCCGGAAAACTGGGGCGAGGACGGCCCATGGATGCGTATCTTCCGCAACGCGCGTAAGCAGCTAGGCTAAGCCGTTGCCTGTTGAATAGCCTCTTCACAAAGAGCCCGGTATATTTACCGGGCTTTTTAGTGGGTGTCGCGAATTTACGACAACACAGCCAGGTGAGTGTCGTCAAAAGGAGACGCTTAACCTATTGATTTTTATAGCGGTATAAAGGTTGTGCTTAAGGTGTTGCTAATCAGCGACACTTGGGGTGAAAAATAAGCAATGCAGGGCGCGGGCTTATTTTACATAAATATCATGAAATTCAGTGTGTTAACAAAATGTTTTATTTGTTGGCACAGTTACTGCATAATATTCACCAGTGGCTCATTCACCTTCTTATGTCAGCCCCTTCGGGACGTGCTACATAAACTTCGAATGACGCACAACAAGGTGCCTGCCGTCCAACTTCTGATAATAGCGTTGCTTTATCAACCATCGGGCGAAACGTCGAGTTAGGCACCGCCTTATTCCATAACAAAGCCGGGTTTTACCCGGCTTTGTTGTATCTGACGTTTGCCTCAGTTAGCATCCTCTTATTCCTGTTTGGCGAGAGTAACGCATTGAAGCGCTGGTCTGTTTTCCCCCGTTCATTACGACAGTTGGTAACGCTGGCATTCCTGCTGATCCTGTTACCGCTGTTGGTCCTTGCCTGGCAGGCGTGGCAAAGCCTGAACGCCCTGAGCGCGCAGGCGGCGCTAACCAACCGTACGACGCTTATCGATGCGCGCCGCAGCGAGGCAATGACCAACGTAGCGCTGGAGATGGAGCGCAGCTACCGCCAGTATTGCGTGCTTGACGATCCAACCCTTGCCAGGGTGTACCAGAGCCAGCGCAAACGCTACAGCGAAATGCTCGACGCCCACGCCGGCGTATTGCCAGACGATAAGCTGTATCAGGCGCTGCATCAGGATCTGAACGATCTGACGCAGTTGCAATGCCGTAACAGCGGGCCGGATACCGCCGCTGCCGCGCGTCTGGAAGCCTTTGCCAGCGCCAATACCGAGATGGTGCAGGCCACGCGTACCGTGGTTTTCTCGCGCGGGCAACAGCTTCAACAGGAGATTGCCGAACGCGGCCAGTTCTTCGGCTGGCAAGCGCTGGTGTTGTTTCTGGTCAGTCTTGCAATGGTATTGCTGTTTACGCGGATGATAATCGGGCCGGTAAAAGGCATAGAGCGAATGATCAACCGGTTGGGGGAAGGGCGGTCGCTTGGCAATACCGTCACTTTTACCGGACCGCGCGAGCTTCGTTCCGTAGGGCAGCGTATCATTTGGCTGAGCGAGCGGCTGTCCTGGCTTGAGTCTCAGCGCCATCAGTTTTTGCGTCATCTTTCCCATGAACTGAAAACGCCGCTCGCCAGCATGCGGGAAGGGACGGAACTGTTGGCCGATCAGGTGGTGGGCCCCTTGACGCCGGAGCAAAAAGAGGTGGTCGGCATCCTCGACGACAGCAGCCGCAACCTGCAAAAACTGATTGAACAACTGCTCGATTATAACCGTAAGCTGGCGGACAGCCCCGTTGAGATGGAAAGCGTTGAGATTGAACCTTTGGTTGATATGGTCGTTTCCGCTCACAGTTTGCCTGCTCGCGCTAAAATGATGCATACCGCGGTTGAGCTGTCAGCTGACCGCTGTCTGGCGGAGCCGATGCTGTTGATGAGCGTGCTGGATAATCTTTATTCCAATGCGGTGCACTACGGAGCCGAATCCGGTAACATTCGTATCAGTAGCCGTTTCCAGGGAAACCGGGTTTACATTGACGTCTGCAATACCGGTACGCCAATTCCCGAAGCGGAAAAGACCATGATTTTCGAGCCTTTTTTCCAGGGAAGTCATCAACGAAAAGGGGCCGTGAAGGGCAGCGGGTTGGGGCTGAGTATCGCCAGAGATTGCATTCGCCGTATGCAGGGCGAACTGTATCTTGTCGAGGACTCTGCGCAAGCGGTTTGCTTCCGAATCGAATTGCCGCTTTCTGCATCGAAAAACGACTAAACAGATAAGTCTGGTAACTATGCCACACGTTTTTTTTCACATTTTTCAACGAATTCTGTCCCGTCGGGTCATCCTGGCGGGAATACCCTGTCTGGCGCTGCTGGGCTGTGTACCGCAGGCGGTAAAACATGACGCGGGCGAAACGGCGCAGGATAACCTGCCTACGACTCAACTGGCGGATTATCTGTCGGTCGACTGTACCGATATCTGGGCGCTGCATGGCCCGGTGACCGATACCAATCCGCTGTACTGGCTGCGCGCCATTGACTGCGCCGATCGTTTGATGCCGGTACAGTCGCGCAATGAAGCCCGAATGCTGAACGACGACAGCTGGCAAAACGCCTTTAAGCGCGGCGTGCTGCTGGCGAACGCCAAAATCACGCCGCTGGAGCGTCGCGACACGATCTCCCGTCTTGACGGCGTCAGTACCCTGATCCCCTCGCAGGTGCGCCCGCTTTATCAAATCTGGCGCGACGGACAGGCGCTCCAGCTTCAGCTTGCTGAAGAGCGCCAGCGCTACAGCAAACTGCAGCAAACCAGCGACAGCGAACTTGATACGCTGCGCCAGCAACAACAGCACATGCAGGCGCAGTTAGATCTGACGACGCGCAAACTGGAAAACCTGACGGACATCGAGCGCCGGCTTTCCAGCCGTAAGCCTGCCGGAAGTTACAATCCTGACGCGGGACACAGCGAAGAGAAAGCTGCCGCGCCGGTTCCGTCCGACGATGAGGTATCGCCATGATAAGCCGTAAACCAGCGCATTTACTGCTGGTCGATGACGATCCGGGCTTGCTTAAACTGTTGGGTATGCGTCTGACCAGTGAAGGCTACAGCGTGGTTACAGCAGAGAGCGGAGCCGAAGGACTGCGCGTGCTAAACCGTGAAAAAGTGGATTTGGTGATTAGCGACTTACGCATGGATGAAATGGACGGGATGCAACTGTTCAGCGAAATCCAGAAGGTGCAGCCCGGCATGCCGGTGATCATCCTTACCGCCCACGGGTCGATCCCGGACGCGGTCGCCGCAACGCAAAAAGGCGTGTTCAGTTTTCTCACTAAACCGGTCGATAAGGACGCGCTGTACCATGCTATTGATGAAGCACTGGAACAGTCCGCCCCGGCGACCGACGACAGTTGGCGTGAGTCAATCGTTACCCGCAGCCCGCTCATGCTGCGTCTGCTGGAGCAGGCGCGGATGGTGGCTCAGTCTGACGTCAGCGTGCTGATCAACGGGCAAAGCGGCACCGGGAAAGAGATCTTCGCCCAGGCGATCCATAATGCCAGCCCGCGCAGCAGTAAACCGTTTATCGCCATTAACTGCGGCGCGTTGCCGGAACAACTGCTCGAGTCGGAGCTGTTTGGTCACGCGCGCGGGGCGTTTACCGGCGCGGTCAGCAACCGCGAAGGGCTGTTTCAGGCCGCAGAAGGCGGGACGCTGTTCCTTGATGAAATTGGCGATATGCCCGCGCCGTTACAGGTGAAGCTGCTGCGCGTGTTGCAGGAGCGCAAGGTCAGGCCGCTCGGCAGCAACCGCGACATCGACATTGATGTGCGTATTATTTCGGCTACCCACCGTGACCTGCCGAAAGCGATGGTGCGCGGCGAGTTTCGTGAGGATCTGTACTACCGCCTCAACGTGGTGAGCCTGAAGATCCCGGCGCTGGCCGAACGGACGGAAGATATCCCGCTGCTGGCGAATCATTTGCTGCGTCAGTCGGCGGAGCGGCATAAACCGTTTGTGCGCGCCTTTTCCACCGATGCGATGAAGCGCCTGATGACCGCCAGCTGGCCGGGTAACGTCCGGCAACTGGTGAACGTCATTGAGCAGTGCGTGGCGCTGACCTCGTCGCCGGTGATCAGCGACGCACTGGTCGAGCAGGCGCTGGAAGGCGAAAACACCGCGTTACCGACCTTTGTCGAAGCCCGTAATCAGTTCGAACTGAACTATCTGCGTAAACTGCTGCAAATCACCCGAGGCAATGTGACCCATGCGGCGCGCATGGCGGGACGCAACCGGACGGAGTTTTATAAATTGCTCTCACGTCACGAGCTTGATGCCAACGACTTTAAAGAGTAGCTCCCTACCAGGACGCACGCTATGATACGGTTAGCAACCGGTTACGCGATTAAAACAGGAACACCATGAAAAAGATTGATGCGATTATTAAACCCTTCAAACTGGATGACGTGCGTGAAGCGCTGGCTGAAGTCGGCATCACCGGGATGACGGTAACAGAAGTGAAAGGCTTTGGCCGTCAGAAAGGGCATACCGAGCTGTATCGTGGCGCGGAATATATGGTCGATTTTCTGCCGAAGGTGAAAATCGAAATCGTCGTGCCGGATGACATCGTGGAAACCTGCGTCGATACCATCATCCGTACTGCGCAGACTGGCAAAATTGGCGATGGTAAGATTTTTGTCTTCGACGTGGCGCGGGTTGTACGCATCCGTACTGGCGAGGAAGACGACGCGGCCATTTAAGCCGCGTCTGCCTGTAGGCTGGCGCAGTGCCTGATGGCGCGGCGCCTGTCAGGCCTGCGGGTTTTTCCGCTGTGCGTTACAGCACTTTATGCGGACCAAAACATTCGTAATGAATGTTTTCGTTTTTCACGCCCATTTCCACCAGTTGCTTCGCGGCAAACTGCATAAACCCGACCGGACCGCACAGATAAAACTGCATAGCCGGATGGGTTAGCGATGCTTTCATCGCCGTCAGGTCCATCAGCCCTTCACTGTCAAATGCCGCTTTTGCGCGATCGGCCTCTGTCGGGATGCGATACCAGGTGTGCGCGGTAAAGTGCGGCAGCGTATTTCCCCGTTCACTCACTTCATCGACAAACGCATGCACATCGCCGTTTTCCGCCGCGTGGAACCAGTTAACCTGGGCGCTGTGTTTCGCTGTTGCCAGCGTATCCAGCATCGCCAGCATTGGGGTCTGACCGACGCCTGCGGAGATCAGCGACACTGGCGTGTCCGTTGGGACCTGCATAAAGAAATCACCGGCAGGCGCGGCTAAATGCACTACGTCGCCGACGTTTGCATGGTTATGCAGCCAGTTAGACACCTGCCCGCCGTCTTCGCGCTTCACGGCAATCCGGTAGCCTTTGCCATCCGGCTTGCGGGTCAGCGAGTACTGGCGAATCTCCTGGTGCGGAAAACCTTCCGGCTTCAGCCAGACGCCCAGATATTGACCCGGCTGGTAGTCGGCCACCGCGCCGCCATCGACGGGTTCAAATTCAAAACTGGTAATCAGCGCGCTGCGTGGGGTTTTCGCGACAATACGGAATGGTCGTGTCCCTTCCCAGCCGCCGGTTTTACGGGCATTTTCACGATAGATTTCCGCTTCGCGGTGAATAAACACATTCGCCAGCACGCCATAGGCTTTACCCCACGCATCCAGCACATCCTGACCCGGGCTGAACATTTCATCCAGCGTGGCTAACAGATGCGTGCCGACGATGTTGTACTGCTCCGGTTGGATCTGGAAGCTGGTGTGTTTCTGGGCGATCTTTTCCACAGCAGGCAGCAGCGCGGGCAGATTCTCAAGGTTGCTGGCATAGGCGGCAATGGCGTTAAACAGCGCTTCACGCTGATCGCCATTGCGCTGGTTGCTCATGTTAAAGATTTCTTTGAGTTCGGGATTATGGGCAAACATGCGATCGTAAAAATGGGCGGTCAGTTTGGGACCCGTTTCGACCAGCAGGGGAATGGTGGCTTTTACAGTGGCGATGGTTTGGGCGTCAAGCATACGGTCTTCCTTTATCTGAATCTTTAATGATGTATGTCAAATGCATCTTATAAAAAATACCCCTGCTTTGTAAATGGTTCTTTGTGACTTTGCGTTGCAAAAGTTACAACGTGAAAAATCTGCATCACAAACCTGAAAAGAAATCCGTTGAAAACCGTAAAGTCTTCATTCGGCAAAGCCTTATAGAATGCCGAGGTAATCGTTTGCGTAAAATCCTTTGTCAAGACCTGTTATCACAGAATGATTCAGTTATACTGTTGGCCGTTGTCCAACAGGACCGCCTAATTAAGGCCAAAATTTTATCGTTAGCTGAGTCAGGAGATGCGGATGTTAAAGCGTGAAATGAACATTGCCGATTATGATGCCGAACTGTGGCAGGCTATGGAGCAGGAAAAAGTACGTCAGGAAGAGCACATCGAACTGATCGCCTCCGAAAACTACACCAGCCCGCGCGTCATGCAGGCGCAGGGCTCTCAGCTGACCAACAAATATGCTGAAGGGTATCCGGGCAAGCGCTACTACGGCGGTTGTGAATATGTCGATATCGTTGAGCAACTGGCGATCGATCGCGCGAAAGAACTGTTCGGCGCTGACTACGCTAACGTACAGCCGCACTCTGGTTCTCAGGCTAACTTCGCGGTTTACACCGCGCTGCTGCAGCCGGGCGATACCGTACTGGGTATGAACCTGGCGCAGGGCGGCCACCTGACTCACGGCTCCCCGGTTAACTTCTCCGGCAAACTGTACAACATCGTGCCTTACGGTATTGATGAGTCCGGTAAAATTGACTACGAAGAGATGGCGAAGCTGGCGAAAGCGCACAAACCGAAAATGATTATCGGTGGTTTCTCTGCTTACTCCGGTATCGTTGACTGGGCCAAAATGCGTGAAATCGCCGACAGCATCGGCGCGTATCTGTTCGTCGATATGGCGCACGTTGCGGGCCTGATCGCCGCAGGCGTTTACCCGAACCCGGTTCCGCACGCGCACGTTGTGACCACCACCACCCACAAAACGCTGGCGGGTCCTCGCGGCGGCCTGATCCTGGCGAAAGGCGGTGACGAAGAACTGTACAAAAAACTGAACTCCGCCGTGTTCCCGAGCGCGCAGGGCGGCCCGTTGATGCACGTTATCGCGGCGAAAGCGGTAGCGCTGAAAGAAGCGATGGAGCCAGAATTCAAAGTTTACCAGCAGCAGGTTGCGAAAAATGCTAAAGCGATGGTGGAGGTGTTCCTGAGCCGCGGTTACAAAGTGGTCTCCGGCGGGACTGAAAACCACCTGTTCCTGCTGGATCTGGTTGATAAAAACCTGACCGGTAAAGAAGCCGATGCCGCGCTGGGTCGCGCCAACATCACCGTAAACAAAAACAGCGTACCGAACGATCCGAAGAGCCCGTTTGTGACTTCCGGTATCCGTATCGGTTCTCCGGCTGTCACTCGCCGTGGCTTTAAAGAAGCGGAAGTGAAAGAGCTGGCGGGCTGGATGTGTGACGTTCTGGACAATATCAATGACGACGCGGTGATTGAGCGCGTGAAAGGTAACGTTCTGGATATTTGCGCACGCTTCCCGGTTTACGCGTAATTCACTGCGAATGCCGGATGGCGGCGCATGCCTGACCATCCGGTCGCGATGTTATGCCGGGCGTCACTCTGATGCCCGGTTATCTGAATAAAATGCCCTCACGCTTCCCTCGCCGCCGCGGCGCTCCGGGTCAATCTCGCTCAACTGCGATTCAACGTATAAATAGCCAATACCCATAAGCTGCTGCGCGCGGCTCAACGTGCCAAAGCCGATCCGCGTCGCTTTCGCCCGCGGATTATCGCCATGGTCGAAAGGATTAAATCCGGTTTGCTGGCGTAAGGTATTTAGCCAGCTTTCGCCAAAAGCACAGCTACGCCCGTATAGCCAGATCTGGTTAATATTGAGGATATTAAGGAAGTTATAAAGGCTTAATCCGATGGCGTTCGCCGCATGTTCCACCCATGCCTGAATACGCACGTCACCCTGCCGCCATGCTTCAATCAGTCTGTCCGTGGTTAGCCTCTCCGGATCCAGCTCGGGTATGGGTTGCGTTTTCATCCACACCCTCGCCTGTTTTTTCAGCGCGCTCAGCGAGGCCACGGTTTCCAGGCAACCGTAGCGACCACAGTCGCAGGCGACGCCGTCCGGATGAATAATGGTGTGTCCTATCTGTCCACTGCCGTACAGGCTGCCGCGCCAGATGCTGTCATTGATGACAAAGGAAGAACCAATCCCATAATCGACGTTAATCACGCAGAAATCTTCATTGGCCGCCGGGTTTTGCCATTTCTCCGCCAGCGCCAGCATCACGCAGTCATTATCAAGACGAACCTGCACGCCAAGCATTTCTTCCAGGAGATATTTTATCTCTACCGGGGTTTTCCACGGTGCCTGCGGCATGGTTTTCGACGCACCGGTAATCGGGTCAACCTGACCGTGCACGCCCAGCGCCAGATTAAGGGTGATCTCAGGATAGCGCTGCTGGTACACGCGCCAGTGGCGGGCTATAGCGCTGAGCAAGTCTTTCGGCGTGGCGGCATTGATTACCTCGTGCCGCCAGTCGCCGACGGCGACCAGACGGGCGTCCGCCAGTTGGCTGGTGAGGCTGGTCGGCGTCACGTTCATACAGAGCGTCCAGGCCCCGCGTTCGGGCAGGTGAAAGCTTCCGTTGCTCAGACCTCGCTGGCTCAGCGTTTCTCTGGAGTGGCAGAGCCGTCCCTCATCCACTAACTCCTGCAGAATATTGCTCACTGCTGGAATCGACAGGCCGGTCATTTGCGCCAGCTGCGACTTGCTGAGCTGTTTCTCACGCCATAAATGCGCCAGAAAGAGCTGTTTGTTTGCCTGCCGGACCCGCGCATTGTTGTAGCCTAAATGGCGCATACACTTAACTCCCTTAACTATATTGCGTGAGCGTTGCGCATTTTAACGCCAGTTAACTGTACCACAATAGCCTTAAGTCGATATTTTACTTTTATTCATTGAGTGGAGGCAGCATGTACGGTTCAGTTAAGGTCTGGCAGGAAACCTTATCACTTCCGAGCTGGACGGTGGGGGAAGAAGATCCAAACCCCATGTTTCTTGAAAAGCGCGTCTACCAGGGCTCTTCCGGCGCCGTGTATCCGTATGGCGTTATTGATACGCTGACCGGCAAACGTGAGATGCGTGAGTATCAGGCCGTGTGGATGGAGAACGATTTTATCCGCGTCATGCTGCTACCGGCGCTGGGTGGACGTATTCATCGCGCTTACGACAAAGTGCGGGCGCGCGATTTTGTCTATTACAACGAAGTGGTGAAACCCGCGCTGGTCGGCTTGCTGGGGCCGTGGATCTCCGGCGGCATTGAGTTTAACTGGCCGCAGCACCACCGTCCCACCACCTTTATGCCGGTGGATTTCACCGTCCAGGCGGGTGAAAACGGCGAACAAACCGTCTGGATGGGCGAGGTGGAGCCGATGCGCGGTTTGCAGGTTATGGCTGGTTTTACGCTGTATCCGGATCGCGCGCTGATTGAAATCACCGGTAAGGTATTCAACGGCAACGCGACACCGCGCCATTTTTTGTGGTGGGCTAACCCGGCGGTGAAGGGGGGGGATGATCATCAGAGCGTATTTCCGCCGGACGTGACGGCGGTATTTGACCACGGCAAGCGCGACGTTTCTGCTTTTCCGATCGCCACCGGCACCTACTATAAAGTCGATTACTCGGCGGGCGTGGATATCTCCCGCTACAAAAACGTGCCGGTTCCGACCTCCTACATGGCGGAAAAGTCAGACTATGACTTTGTCGGTGCCTGGCATCACGGTGAACGTGGTGGCCTGTTGCATGTGGCCGATCATCACGTTTCACCGGGTAAAAAACAGTGGACCTGGGGATACGGCGATTTTGGCGTCGCCTGGGATCGTAACCTGACCGATGATAACGGCCCGTATATCGAACTGATGACCGGCGTTTTCACTGATAACCAGCCGGATTTTACCTGGCTTGCGCCTTATGAGGAAAAGGTGTTCGTCCAGAACTTCCTTCCTTACAGCGAACTGGGCATGGTACAGAATGCCAGCACCGATCTGGCGCTCCGTCTGGTGCGTGAAGACGGCGCTCTGTCGGTTGGCGTTTACGCCATCGCGCCGCTGCATGAGGCGCGAGTGACGCTCAGCGCAGAGGGCGCGCCTTTTTATGAAACCACCCTGACGCTGGCACCGGGCCAGAGCTGGATGACACGGATCGTGGAAAACGGCCCGGACCGGATCACGATGACGGTAAGCCATCCTGATGGACGGGAATGGCTGAAATACGAAGAACACATCGCCGGGGAGGTTCCCCTGCCGTCGACAGCAACGGCGCCGGCGATGCCGGAAGCGCTCTCCAATACCGATGAGCTCTACTTTATTGGTCAGCACCTGGAGCAATACAACCATGCCAGCCGTTATGCCGAGGATTACTATCGTCGGGCGCTGGAGGTGGATCCGCTGGATTATCGCAACAACGTCGCGCTGGGTACGCTGGCGCTAAATCGCGCGGACTGGACGCTGGCGGCACAGTGTGCGAGCGCCGCGTTGACGCGGGCGCACAAGCTCAACAAAAACCCGCGTGACGGCGAAGCCAGCATGTTGCTTGCCGCCGCGCTGGAGCGGCAGGGGAATTTCGACGCGGCATGGGATCACTACTTTAAAGCGAGCTGGAGCGGGAACTGTCGGGATGCCGCGTTCTGGTCGCTGGCGCGAATAGCGATGCGGCGGGGAAATTACGCGGACGCGCTGGACAAAGTCAATCAAAGCCTGCGCGTTAACGGTAGCAACAACCTGGCGATGGGGTTAAAGGCGCTGGTGTTGGCGAAGCTGGGCCGAGAAGCTGACGCGCTGACCTGGATCGATCAGCAGCTTCGCGATTATCCGCTCAGCTACGCGCTGCACTATGCGCGCTGGGCGGTGAGCCGCGACGAGTCAACGAAAGATGCGTTGATTGCCATCACGGGACGACGCGGTACTAACGCCTGTGAGTTGGCGGGCTGGCTGCTCTCCTGTGGTCAGCAAGACGCTGCGCGCGACGTGCTGGCGCTGTTGGACAGCCAGGAAACGCTGCCGCTGCTTTGGCGCGCATCCCTGAGCGATAACCCGCAGTCGTTGATTGATCGGTCACGCGCCTGTCTGCACAACCGGGTGCGCTTCCCGAATACGCTCGACGAAGTGCAAATGCTGCAAACGCTACCGGACAGCCCGTGGGCGCAATATTTACTCGGCTGCTTCTGGTACAGCAAACGCCGTTACGATGCGGCGCTGGCCTGCTGGCAGTTCACGCTTGCGCAGGAAGCGGATTTCGCACCGGTGCATCGTCTGCTAGGCATCTACGCATGGAATAAACAGCAGGATGCCGTACTGGCGCGACAGTACCTTTCGCAGGCGGTGGCGCTGGAGCCGGACAACGCCCGTTTCCTGTTTGAACGGGATTACCTCGACAAACTGCTGGCTACCCCTGCTGCACAGCGTCTGCAACAGCTGGTCTCCCGCCAGTCCGTTGTTTTTCAGCGCGACGATCTCACTGTGGAATTGCTCAGCCTGTGGAACGGACTGGGCGACTACGAGGCGGCGGCGAAGGTCCTGCGCGAGCGGGCATTCCATCCCTGGGAAGGGGGCGAAGGGAAGGCGACCGGCCAGTACCTGATCAACCAGATGCATCGGGCGCTGGCGGCGATCGGCGAAGGCGCGTACCAGAATGCGGTCTACCTGCTGCAACAGGCGCTGAGCTATCCGCATAACCTGGGCGAGGGGCGTTTGCCGGGGCAAACGGATAATGACATTTGGTATCTGCTTGGCTACTGCGCGCAGCAACAGGGGCATCACGACGAGGCGCAGCGCTATTTTGCGCGAGCGACGCGCGGCGGCAGTTCGCTTGATGCTGGCCGCTATTATAACGATCAACCGGTGGATTACTTGTTCTGGCAGGGCATGGCGCTGAAGGCGCTGGGCGAGCATCACGCTGCGGAGCGGTTGTTCCAGAGCTTCCTGCATTGGGTTGAAACTCAGCGCGACAACGTGCCAGAGGTGGACTTCTTCGCCGTTTCGTTGCCGGATCTGGTGGTGCTTGATACGCCCGCGGCGGCGAAGCACCAACAGCACTGTCTGTTTATCACCGCGTTAGGGCATTTGGGGCTGGGCAATCTTACCGCCAGCCAGCTGGCGTTCGACGCATTACTGCAGGCGAATCCGGCGCATGACAAAGCGCTGCTCCTGCGCCACGCCATCCCCCTGGCGTTATGGAACTAAACCCTGAACCGGTGGTGGAAACACCACCGACAACCTCCTGTTCCCTGCGTTTCCCTGAAAGAGGAATCAACATGAATAATGCGCAGACACACCTGAATATCGGCTACGTCTGGACCATTTGTCTGGTTGCGGCCTGCGGCGGTTTATTGTTTGGCTATGACTGGGTGGTCATTGGTGGGGCAAAGCCCTTTTATGAAGCGTACTTTTCCATTACCGATCCGGCGCAGTCCGGCTGGGCAATGAGTTCCGCGCTGGTGGGCTGTATTTTTGGCGCGCTGATTTCCGGCTGGTGCGCCGATAAGTTCGGTCGCAAAATGCCGCTGATCCTCGCGGCCATTCTGTTCAGCGCCTCGGCATGGGGAACCGCCGTTGCCCATAATTTCGATATGTTTGTTATTTACCGCATCGTCGGCGGTATCGGGATCGGTCTGGCCTCAGCCCTGAGTCCACTGTACATCGCCGAGGTCAGTCCGGCGGAAAAGCGCGGTCGCTTTGTGGCGGTTAACCAGTTAACTATTGTGATCGGCGTGCTCGCGGCGCAGCTGATCAACCTGCTGATCGCCGAACCCGTCGCGCCAGGCGCGACGCAACAGGCCATCGTGGAAAGCTGGAACGGTCAGACCGGCTGGCGCTGGATGTTTGGCGCCGAGCTTGTTCCGGCGCTGGCGTTTCTGGTGCTGATGTTTTTTGTTCCGGAATCGCCGCGCTGGCTGGTGAAGGCGGGGAAACCGGAGCGGGCGCGCGCGATGCTACAGCGGATTGGCAGTACGGAGTACGCCGGGCAGACGCTGAAAGAGATTGAACACTCCCTGCGTAAAGATAGCCATAAAGTCGCCTGGTCGACGCTGCTACAGCCGCAGATCAAGCCGATCGTGGTTATCGGGATGGTGCTTGCGGTGTTCCAGCAGTGGTGCGGGATCAACGTGATCTTCAACTATGCCCAGGAGATCTTCGCCTCTGCGGGCTTCGACATTAACGGTACGCTGAAATCCATCGTCGCCACCGGCATCATTAACCTGGTGTTTACGCTTGCCGCGCTGCCGCTGGTCGACAAAATTGGTCGACGCAAACTGATGTTGTTTGGCGCATCCGGTCTGACTGTCATCTATGTGCTGATTGCGGGCGCGTATGGCATGGGGATCATGGGCTGGCCGGTGCTGGTTCTGGTACTGGCGGCGATCGCGATCTATGCCATGACCCTTGCCCCGGTAACCTGGGTGCTGCTTTCCGAGATTTTTCCCAACCGGGTGCGCGGTCTGGCGATGTCGCTGGGGACGCTGGCGCTGTGGATCGCCTGCTTCCTGTTGACGTATACCTTTCCGCTGCTCAATGCCGGACTCGGCGCGGCAGGCAGCTTCCTGCTCTATGGCGTGATTTGCGCGATGGGTTTTCTGTACATCCTGCGTAACGTGCCGGAGACCAAAGGCGTGACGCTGGAAGCGCTGGAAGAACAGTTGGCGGCTAAACAGCTGAAAACCAGCCCGTCGGCGCAGCAGAAAAGCGCACGCTCATGAGCACCGCGCTGACGCTGCAAAACGCGCATCTGCGGATGCGCGTGGATCCGCAAGGAGGCAGGCTGCTGACGCTGTTTTCGTTACCACATCAGCAGCCAGTATTGTATACAGGCGACGGCGCGGGTGGGCTGTTTCCCATGTTGCCGGTGGCTAACCGTGTGGCGGGAAACCGTTTTTCCCAGCGCGACGGCGTCGTTCAACTGCCCTTGCATGATGCTGACCCCACGTTCTGGCTGCACGGAGACGGCTGGCGTCAACGCTGGGAGGTGGCCGACGCTGGCGATCAGCACTGCGTTTTGCGTCTGCGAAGCCAGCACCCCTGCGGCTACGATTATTGGGCCACCTTGCGTTACGCTCTCGACGGCGCAACGCTGGCGGCGCAGCTCTCGATAACCCATCAGGGTCAGCGACCGATGCTTTACGGCTGTGGATTTCATCCCTGGTTTGCTTTTGACGCGCAAAGTACAGCGCAGTTTTCCGCCAGCGGCTACTGGCCGGAAGGGGAACAGCACCTGCCGTTGGCCTGGCGCAGCGACATTCCGCCAGAAGCGGATTTTAGCCGGGCGCATAATGGCGCGGATCGCTGGCTGAATGTGGGCTATTCCGGCTGGGGAGGACGGGCGGTCATCCGACATAGCGTGATGAAGATCACGCTTTCAGCGCAAACTCCCTGGCTGATGCTGTTCAGAATGCCGGGTCGGTCATTCCTCTGCCTTGAGCCGCAGTCGCATCCGGTTAACGCCCACCACATGCCGGGGCAGCCGGGATTACGTGTATTAAGTGCGGGAGAAGCGTGCCGTTTTGCACTGCAAATCCGCGTTGATTAAGGCAAAAAAGAGGTTATCCCGCTGTTAATGTTCACTTGCGTCAGCCTGCGTTTATCGCCAGACTATCGCCTCCAAACGGGAGGGAATCATGGTCTTGCACTCCACGCGCTGGCTGGCGCTCGGTTACTTCACCTATTTTTTTAGCTACGGTATTTTCTTACCTTTCTGGAGCGTCTGGCTTAATGGCGCCGGGTTAACCCCCGAAACCATCGGTTTGCTGCTGGGCGCCGGACTGATCGCCCGTTTTCTTGGCAGCCTGTTGATTGCCCCCCGGGTCAGCGACCCGTCGCGGTTGATTTCAGCGCTGCGCATCCTGGCGTTGCTGACGCTGGTGTTCGCGCTGGCATTCTGGGCGGGCGCCCACGTGGCGTGGCTGATGGTCGTGATGGTCGGCTTTAACCTTTTTTTCTCCCCGCTGGTGCCGTTAACCGATGCGCTGGCAAACACCTGGCAAAAACAGATCACGATGGACTATGGCCGGGTGCGTCTGTGGGGGTCAGTCGCCTTTGTGATCGGCTCGGCGCTAACCGGTAAGCTCGTGAGTCTGTTTGATTATCGGGCGATTCTGGTAATGCTCACCCTGGGGATTGCATCCATGCTGCTCGGTATGCTGCTGCGTCCGAGCGTGCCGCCGCAGGGAGAAAGCCGCCAGCAGGAGAGCGCCGGATGGCCAGCGTGGCGAGCGTTGGTGACCCAGAGCTGGCGCTTTCTGGCCTGCGTCTGCCTGCTGCAAGGGGCGCATGCCGCTTATTACGGTTTTAGCGCGATTTACTGGCAGGGGGCCGGGTATTCGGCCTCGGCGGTAGGGTATTTGTGGTCGCTTGGCGTCGTGGCGGAAGTTGTCATCTTCGCTCTTAGCAAAAAGCTGTTCCGCCGCTTTAGCGCCCGCGACCTGTTGCTGCTTTCTGCCGTCTGCGGCGTGATTCGCTGGGCGCTGATGGGCTGGACCACCGCGCTGCCGTGGTTGATTGTGGCGCAGATCCTGCACTGCGGCACGTTTACCGTATGTCACCTGGCCGCGATGCGCTATATCGCCGCGCGGCAGGGGAGTGAAGTGATTCGCCTGCAGGCGGTCTATTCCGCGGTGGCGATGGGCGGCAGTATCGCCATCATGACGGTCTTTGCCGGATTCCTCTATCAGCATCTGGGCAACGGCGTGTTCTGGGTGATGGCGCTGGTGGCTCTGCCCGCGATGGCGCTGCGGCCAAAAGTAACGGCTTCAGCCTGACTCCAGCATTTTGCGGATCTGCTGTTGCTGGTGCGGCGTTAACGCCTCCGCCGCGTGTATCAGCGGCGGTGAAAACAGGGGCAGCGGCGTGGTGTAAGGCGTGACGATCAGCGCGACGCCGCGCGGCGACCCTTCCTGCTGAAATGTCCGCATCGGCACCGGTTTGATATTTAACGGCAGTAGCGTCAGTTCGCGAAGCTGCTGTTCTATCTGTTGCTCCAGCATGCGGTTATCGCCGGTCAGTAAGAGGATCTGCTTTTCGTGTAGATCATTTTCCTGCATCAACCACGCGCCGAAAATCACCGCCACCAGACCCGTCTCTTCTTCGGAAAACGCAACGCCGTATTCCTCTTCAAAACCGCGCAGAGCCTCGCGGGTGGTGCGCATCAGGCGCGGATAAAGACGCGCGAATTCATCCGGCAGGGTGTTATCAATACCGATCGAGAACAGACTGCGGTTCAGCGCCTGGGCAAGGTGAATGTATAACTGATCGTTCAGCCCTTGTTCATCGTTGAACCGCACCGCGCCCAGTTCGCGAAAGCGCAGCACCAGACGGGCGATGGCCAGCCGTAGCCGCCGGTTTTGCTGATGGTTGTCGCGGATCGGATCGGGCAGGCGCACCATCGAAAACAGCAGCGCCATAAACAGCGACTCCGTGAGCGGCGCATCCTGTCGCACGCGTCGCTGCCAGTGGCGCCCAATTTCCTGGGCGAGCTGATATTCGGCGCAGGTTTGCACCCAGCGCTGCTGGATCGGATTAAATTCCGGCGCAATGCCCGCGTGATGTTGCAAAAGGCAATACTGCAAATAGAGGCGTAAAAACTGCACGTCGCGACTCTCGAACGGCTTTTGCAGACGGCGGGCGCAGAGGTTGATCAGCGCGTGAAGGTTGGTGTCATCGTAGAGCGTGCGCAGGATCCCCCGCTGCTTCAGCTCGCGCTTGAGGGCGGGCGAGAAGTGCTGGGAAATAAAATTGGGGCATAACCGTAAGCCGCGTCTCAGCCAGTGCAGCAGGCAGAGGCGCTGATCGAGCGCTGTACCTTCGATCCGGTAGCAACCGTCAGGGCCAGAAATGATGCTCAGTCGATGATAGCGCTGGATCTCACGTCCCGTTTCGGTGACATCTTCGCGGGCAAGCCTATCATCGACGCCATTAAGCGCGCTGAATGTTTCCGCGGTGGCAATTTGCCCTGGCTGGAAAAGCGTCAGCAAGACCTGGCAACGGCGCTGGGGAGCAGAAAGTACAGATGGCGGAGCAAGCGTTGGCATCATCTGTCGAACCTCCCGAATGTATGTTTGATAAGAATAGCTAAAGTTTTTCCATAATAATTACGAATGAAATGCTTTAGGTCAGGATTGCTGAGGAAGGTCACAGAATTTTTCACGTACAGGGCGTCAGGAAGGAGTGAAACGCAGCGCCTGAAGCGCATTTTTTGCTTTTTTATCGTTCGGTTGTCTAAAAGACGCCCCGCCGATGCCGGCGGAGCGGGAAACGCTAACGCGTCTGGCGTAACGTTAATCCAACGTCGCCACCGGGATGCACCGACAACAGCGTCTCTTTTGAGTAACCACTTTCGCTCATCAGGCAGGCGCAGGCGGCGTCGAAAATGGCGATGACCAGCATAATCGAAGTGGTCGCCAGCATGTTTAGCGGGTCGGCTTCACGCTTAACGCCTGTTGAAATCACCAGCCGGGCGGCGCGGGCGATGGCGGAGTCAGCGTTTTCGGTGACGCTGATAATCGGTACATTTTTCGCCGCGAGTCCTGGCAGCAGGCGCGTTAGCTCATCTGAGTTCCCGCCGCGAGAGATCATAATGACCAGATCGTCCGCGTCCAAAAAACCCAGGTCGCCGTGCGCGGCGTCGGTGGCGTTAAGGTAGATCGCCGGACGTTCAACGCAGGCCAGCATATGGGCGATTTTTCGCGCTGCGATGCCGGAGGTGCCGACGCCCGTGACGGCGATTTTCCCCCGGCAAGCGCGTAGCGCCGCCATTAACGCCTGCCACTGCGCCTCGCTCAGATGATCGGCCAGTCCGGCCAGCGCCTCGCTATACAGCGTCCAGGTGGCGGTGGCCTGTTGCCATGCGCGGCTCATGACGCCGCCTGCATCAGTTGGCGGTACTTCATATGATCCTGATACATTTCATGAAACACCTGATATTTACGGTCGTAATACTGTTTGATGCGGTTGGTCTGCGGGGTCACCGTTTTGCCAATCCGGCTCATCGCCGACATCGCTTCCGGGAAGCTCTCAAAAACGCCCGCCGCGATCGTGCCCATCATGGCGCCGCCCAACAGCATCGCCTCGCTCTCTTCCGGCAACAGCATCGCGCAGCCGGTGGCGTTAGCGTGTTCCTGCACGAAGACGGGATTCTTGGTGCCGCCACCGCTGGCCATAATGGTGTCGATACTGTAACCGCTCTGGTTCATGGTCTCGATGATATGGCGTGTCCCCAACGCGATGGCCTGAATGGTGGCCAGATACTGTAGCGCCATATCTTCCGGAGTCCGCGATAGTTTCAGCCCGCTTATCGCCCCGGTGAGGGTGGGGTTGGCGCGCGGCGAACGGTTACCGTGGAAGTAGGGGAGAATATGTATATCGCGGGTTAAAAAGGCGATGTTCTCCGGCTCGCCCGCCATTTTTCGCAGCAGCGCGTTGAGCACTTCATAAATAGTTTGGTCCTGCGACGTAGCCTGCGCCAGTAGCGTTTCGTAGCACGGGTGTGACTGAATAATATGATCGATTAACGCGCCGGTGGCGGATTGTCCGCCTTCGTTAAGCCAGTATTCCGGTAGCACCGCTGAGTAGTACGGTCCCCAGACGCCGCTGATAAAGCGCGGTTCTTTAGAGATCGCCATATGGCCGGTCGAGGTGCCGCCAATCAGGGCGATCCGGCGATCGAAATCGGCCACATCGCCCGACACGCCGCTGGCGCCCAGGGTGCCGAGCGTACCGGCATGGGCGTCGATGATCGACACGCTCACCGCCGTGCCCGGAATCAGTCCCATTTCGCTGGCGGCGCGCTGGCTCAGACCGTGACCCAACGGTTCGCCCATCGTTTTAACATAGCGGCCAATTTTGGCGGCATCGTGTTCCAGCAGATCTTCAAGGCCAATTTCGCGGAAGTAGCTGGCATCCCATTTGTCCTCGTGGCCCATATAGGTCCACTTGCAGACCGTGGAGCACAATGAACGGGTGTCGTCGCCGGTGGCGCGCCAGGTCAGGAAATCAGGCAAATCAAAATAATAGCCCGCGTTGGCCCAGGTGTTCGGCATGTGCTGTTTCAGCCACAGCAGCTTTGGGGTCTGCATTTCCGGTGAGATAATACCGCCAACGTAGTCCAGCACGCGGTGGTGCAGGGCGTTGATGCGTTCCGCCTGGGTGATGGCGCGGTGATCCATCCAGACAATAATATTCTGCTCGCTGCGCCCCGACGGGCTAACGGTCAGCGGTTGTCCCTCTTTGTCGAGCACCACCAACGAACAGGTCGCGTCAAAGCCTAACCCCTTGACCTGAATAGGGTTGATATCTGACTGATTAATGGCATCGCGAACGGCGTTGCACACCGCCTGCCAGATATTGTCTGACGACTGTTCGACGAAATCGGCCTGCGGACGATAAATCTCAATCGCACGGCTGGCTTGTCCAACCATTCTGCCGTTGAGATCAAACACCCCTGCGCGGGCGCTACCGGTTCCTACATCCACACCAATAAAATAACTCGCCATCATTTTTCTCCTGAAATCAGGCTTTACGATTCTGTAATGCGATAAAGAGGATGAGCACCGCGCCCCAGAGCGCCATGGTCAGATAGCTACTGATCCCCAGCAAATTAAAGCCGCTCTCCAGCATTTGCAGCACCACCAGCGCCAGCACCAGGCCGATAATGCGCCCAAAGCCGCCGTCCGGGTTAATGCCGCCCAGCACTGAGGCGAGAATGGTCACCAGCAGGTACGACTCGCCGTAGCCGGCTTTCGCCGAATTGAACTTGGCCATCATCAAGATGGCCGCCACCCAGCCGAGCAGAGCGGAAATGACATAGACGGAGATTTGCACCCGCACTGTATTCACGCCGCTGTAGCGGGTCGCCTGCTCGTTGGAGCCCATCAGATAAAGGCTGCGCCCCAACGTGGTGTGCTCCAGCAAAACCCATAGCAGGACGGCAACCAGCAGGAACAGCAGCAGGGCGACGGGAATACCGGCGACAGTGGCGTTACCGAGATACTGAATCGCTGTCGGGAAACCAGAAATCACCGTGCCGTTGGAAAGTAGAATGTTCAACCCGGAGATCAGCGTCATGGTACCGAGCGTCGCCAGGATGGGTGAGACGCCGACCCAGGCGATGAGCGCCCCGTTTACGACACCGATCGCTACGGCCACCGCTGCGCCCGCCAGCAGCGCCAGCGCCAGAAACAGCGGGTTATCCGGTTGACTGACGATGATCGCCGCCATGACCAGCGAACAGGCGTTAGCGCCCGCGATAATCGACAGGTTGATGCCGCCAGTAAGCATGGTCATCCCCATGCCGAGCGCCAGCATACCGAGGATCGGCAACTGCGAGCCGATGGACTGGAAATTGGCGGCGCTGAAAAAACGGCTTCCCAGCAGCGCGGAAAAGATCACGGCAACGACAATAATAATGACGCACTGCAGGCGGATGATGGCATCACTGGGTAAAACGCGTGCTATCGTTTTCATCTTAGAGCTCCCTTGCCAGTTTGCGTTTTTCGTTCCAGGCCGTCGCGCTGATGCTGACCAGGATGATGGCGCCGCTGAAAACGGTGTGCCAGTAAGATGAGACGCCCAGCAGCGTCAGGCCGTTTTGCAAAAAGGCCAACAGGATCACCCCGAGCAGCGTTCCGGTCAGCGTGCCGCGTCCGCCGCTCATGCTGGTGCCGCCGAGCACTACTGCCGCCAGCACAGTGAGTTCGAAACCGAGCAGCGAGTTTGGCGCTACCGACTGGGTGATTTGCGCCTGCACCACCGCCGCGACGCCCGCCAGAATCCCCATGTAGCCGTAAACGTAGAAATGCAGCTTCAGCAGATTCATACCGAGGCGCGAGGCCGCATCGCGGTTGCCGCCCATCGCGTAAATTTGTCGGCCCAGGCGGGTAAAGTTCATCAGCACGGCGGTAAAGACAATCACTGCCGCCAGGCACAACAATGGCAGGGTTAGCCCGTAGTCATAACCGTCGGCGGCGGTGAACGAAAACCAGTTAATGCCGTTCATAAACCAGTCCGGGAAGCCGTACAGCCAGGTGCCTTTGGTGGCGTAAACCAGCAGACCGTAATAGACGTTAAGCGTGGCGATGGTAATGATGATCGCCGGTACGCGCAGCCAGTAAACGAGAAAGCCGTTGAGCAAGCCGAGCAGCAGCCCGACGACGCAGGCCAGCGCCAGGGCCAGCAGGAAGTTGCCGCCGTGGGCAATAACCCAGCTTGCCATCGCATACTGCGCAATGGCGGTCATCGCCGGAAACGAAATATCGATACCGCCGGAGATCAGCACCACAAACAGCCCGCAGGCGAGGATGCCGAGGATCGCGTAGCTGGTGGCGACATCCGTCAGGTTACCTAACGACAGAAATTCATCGGTTTTGATGCTCAGCCCGACCGCCAGCGCAATCACCAGCAGGCCGAGCCAAAATTCATGGTGTCCCGCTAAGCGGGAGAGACGATTATTATTCATGGATGACCTCTACCACCTCGGCAATATCCTGTTCAGAGCAGCGATGCGGGTTAAACTCCGCCACCAACTTTCCGCGACGCATCACCAGCACGCGATGGCTGTTGTAATAGGCTTCCGGGATCTCATCGCAAATCATCAGCACCGCCATTCCCTGCTCCGCCAGGTCGCGGGCGATCTGGTAGATCCCTTCTTTATTGGCGATATCCACGCCCACGGTGGGCGAATCGAGGATCAGAATCCGTGGGTTGGTCGCCACCCATTTGGCAATGGCGATACGCTGGGCGTTTCCGCCGGACAGCGTTTTTACCGGCAGTTGCGGATCGGAAACCTTAATGTTCAGTTCACGGATCAGTCCGGCGACCTGTTTTTGCGCGTGGCGATGGTCCAGCAGACCGCTGCGCGTATGCAGTTTGTCGTAAACCGTGACGATGGTGTTGTCATAGATCGACTGATCCATGATAAGCCCTTGCGTCAGGCGATCCTCCGAGACATAGCCGATCCCGTGCCGGATAGCATCCTGGTTATTACGCAGCCGGACCGGCTGACCGTTGATCCGAATTTCACCGCTTTCCGGCTGGGTCATGCCAAACAGGCTCAGGCACAGCTCGGTGCGCCCGGCGCCCAGTAACCCGACAATCGACACGATTTCGCCGCTGCGCAGCGACAAATTGATGTCCTGATATTTTCCACGACGGCTCAGGTTGCGTAGCTCAAGCAGGGGTTCTTGCTCAGGCGACGGTTTTTCCGGGAGCGGGCTGTAATGAAAGCGCTGGCCGGTCATCAGGAACGCCAGCTCGTGGCTGTCGAGCTCGCTTGCCGGATACGTGCCCACCAGCTTGCCGTCACGCATGACGCTGATGCGGTCCGCCACTTCCATCACTTCATCAAGCCGGTGGCTGACAAACACCACGCAGATGCCATCTGCCTTAAGTTCGTTTACCACCCGCAGCAGGCCGTTAACCTCCTGGCGGGTCAACGAAGCGGTAGGTTCATCCATAATGACCAGCCGCGCTTCGGCGGCAATGGCGCGGCAAATAGCCACCAGTTGGCGGTCGGCAATCGACAGCTTTTCGACTTTTTTGTCCGGATCGATGGACACGCCAATGCGCCGCATTGCCGCCAGCGCCTGTTGTTTCATTGCGCCGCGGCGTACCCAGATATCGCCGCCGGGTAGGTAGCGGTTGACGGCAATGTTCTCTGCCACGCTGAAGTTGGGGAACAGGGATAAATCCTGATAGATCACCTGGATGCCATAATGTGAAGAGAGCTGCGGAGAAAGATGGTGGAACAGTTTTCCATCCAACTGGATCTGCGCCCCTTTTTCCGGCTGATAAACGCCCGAAATCACTTTAATGATGGTGCTTTTTCCGCAGCCGTTCTGTCCTGCCAGGCAGTGAACTTCGCCTTTTTTCAGCGTCAGATTCACGTTATCCAGCGCCAGCACGCCCGGGAATTGCTTGCTGATATTCTCAAGAGTGATAAATGCGGTGGTGTCTGTCATGGACAATACCCCTGCGAGCGCCCCGAAGGGCGCTAAGTGTTAATTTTTATTGATAGCGCCATTCAGACGAACGGCGTTGGGTTTCCCTGGTGTTGGCAAAAAGCCTTAGAAACCGAGCGATTGTGCGTTGTCTTTGGTGACTTCGAGGATCTTATTAAAGCGAATCACTTTCTGTTCCATGTCGACATCGGCTTTCCCTAAACCGTCGATGGTAAGATCCGGCGTCACCTCTTTACCCTGCAACAGTTGATCGGCGACCGTGACCAGCGCGTAACCAGCGTCTTTCGGATCCCACAACATCGCTTTCTTGATATCACCGCGCATCAGATACGGCGCGGCCTGTGCTGGCATCGCGATTCCAACCACGGCGATTTTATCTTTCGCCCGTTTTTTCTGTACCGCCTGGCCTGCGCCGATCGGACCCAGCGAGCCAAACCCGATAACGCCTTTCATCTGCGGGTAGGTTTTCATCAGATCCAGCGTTGTGGCGTAGGATTTATCGATGCTCTCCGCTACCGGCAGGCGCGAAGTCACTTCAAACATGTCAGGGTATTTTTCTTTCTGGTACTTAATGGCGTAGTCGGCCCAGGCGTTGTGCAACGGTACGGTCAGCGAACCAACGTAAATGGCGTAGCCGCCTTTTCCACCCATGTTTTTCGCCAGTTCGTCAACGTTCGCCTGCGCGTACTTCTCGCTGTCGATGGTTTCAATATCCCACTGACCGATCTGCTGGTCAGGTGACTCGTGGGTCAGGACGACAATCCCCTTATCGCGCGCTTTCTTCAGAACCGGCTCAAGGACTTTCGCGTCATTCGGGACCACAATGATCGCGTTCACGTTCTTGGCAATCAGATCTTCAATCACTTTCACTTGCTGCGCCGGATCGGGCGTTGACGGACCGGTCTGGTAAGCGTTGACGTCGAGCTTTTTCGCAGCTTCATTGACGCCGGTTTCCATGCGGTTGAACCATGGAATCCCCGTCACTTTTGCAACCACAGCGATTTCATATTTTTCTGCCGCAAAGGACGTGCCGGACAACATGCATGCAGAAACCAGAGTGGCACTGAGTAATGCGAGTTTGAATTTCATTGTTGTTCCTTTTGTAGGGACCAGGGCATGTCACGCCACGAGATTAGCAACGAAGGGAAGAGGCAATGAATCATAAGTTTGCTAAATGTGATCAATGCCCTTAATTGTTATTTTTTGGATAATGCAAGGTTAAATTAATGTTTAATTTGGAGTGAGTTAGCCTTTGATAGAGACAGATTGTGTTATTTTTTACGTGTAATTGAAACTATTTATTAACATTTATGCATCATATTGCCGTTGGCGAAGCAAAATTTGGCGTTGGCGTGTTGAACAACGCGGCGGGAAAATATCAAAAATGAGAACTGAATCGAGACACGAAATCCGCGCCCAATTTTACAGATTTCTTTGCTATCCTCTCGGTCAGTTTCGCCACGCTGGTTTTTCGTGGCCTGTAGCCGAATTGAGAGGTAATGATGCCACTGGTTAAACGCAGCGCGCTGGCGTGCCTGATGTTTTTTATGACCTCTATGGCGGTGGCGCATCCTCATAGCTTTATCCGCCTGAAAACAGAAACGGTGAGTGAGGATGGTCGCCTGATCGCGTTAAAAATGCGCTGGACGATGGATGAGTTAACCTCAGCCGACCTGCTTTACGACGCGGGGGAGGCGAAACCCGGCTCGGAAGTCTGGAAGAAACTGGCGGCGGAAGTGATGGCGAACGTGCTGGGACAGCATTATTTCACCGAAATGTGGCATAACGGGCAGCGGGTGAAATTTAAAAATCGTCCCACGGAATACGGTATGGCGCGTGAAGCCCATCAGGCTGTACTGACGTTTACTCTGCCACTCGCTGAACCGCAGCCGCTGAGCGGGCAAACCTTTACCTTTTCTACTTTCGATCCCAGCTATTACGTCGATATGAGTTATGAAGAAGACAGTGACGCCACGCTCTCTCCGGCGATGGCAACGCAGTGCGACATTGCCATGCATACCCCGACCCCCAGCGAAGAATCCCTGAAATTTGCCCAGTCGCTGGATAAAGCGGACGCGCCGCCGGAAGATATGGAACTGGGTAAACAATTTGCGCAGAAGGTCACCCTGAGATGTCGGTAATGTCACCCTCTCGTCTTCCTTCACGCCGCTGGATGGCTTTTTGGCCGCTGGCACTGTTTTTATTGCTGGCTACCGTGGGCGGCGTCTGGCTCTGGCAGGCATGGCCGCAGGTGATGATTAAAAGCGTGCTCTGGCAGCGGGAAGTTAATCAGCAGATGGGCGCTTTGCTGAAGACTGTTGCCGCGAATCCGGCACAGGCGGGCGGTTCGCTGCTGCTGTTCAGCTTTTTGTATGGTGTGCTGCATGCGCTGGGGCCAGGGCATGGCAAGGTGGTGATCGCGACCTGGCTGGCGACCCATCCTTCTAAGCTGAAATCGAGTATCGGCCTGACGCTGGCATCCTCGCTATTGCAAGGGCTGGTGGCGATTGGACTGGTGGTGCTGGTGCTTGGCGTGCTACAGCTTCCGGCAAGGCAACTCCATTTGAGCAGTTTCTGGCTCGAAAAGGGCAGTTACGCATTGGTCGGCGTCCTCGGGCTCCTGCTCTGCTGGCGGGCGTTGAAAAAACTTCGCGCGCTGCTGCGTAAGCCCAAATTCATCGCCTTCACGCCGCACCATACGCATCATGAAAACTGCGGCTGCGGGCATCAGCATTTACCGGATCCGCAGCAGCTAAGCAATGATGACGACTGGCGCGCCCGGCTGATGATTATTCTGTCAATGGGGATGCGTCCCTGTTCCGGCGCAATCATGGTACTGCTGTTCAGCAAAGTCATCGGCGTTTTTTACTGGGGAATGGCCTCGGCGCTGGCGATGGCGGCAGGGACATCGCTCACTATTACATCGCTGGCGCTGCTGGTGCATAGCTTCCGGACGCTGGCGGCCAGACTGAGCGGCAACAGTGCGCCGGTATTGTGGCGGCAGGTAGGATGGTTGACGCTGGCGTTAGCCGGAGGGACGTTCTTAATGATTGCTGCGGTGGTGATGTGGGTGAGTGCGGCGCCGACGGGAAGGGGCCTGAGGCCGTTTTGAATAAATGCCGGAGGCGGGCTCCGGCATTTTGCTTAACGCTTCAGCGCGTCGCTCAGTTCGTCACGCATGCTGGCCAGCATCGCTTTCACTACGCGCGGGTTACCCGCCACGATGTTGCCGGTTGTCATGTAGTTATGGCCGCCGGTGAAGTCGCATACCAGCGCGCCCGCTTCACGGGCGATCAGCTCGCCTGCGGCGAAATCCCACGGACGCAGGCCGATTTCGAAATAACCGTCAACGCGCGCGGCGGCAACGTAGGCCAGATCCAGCGCGGCGGAGCCGGTGCGGCGGAAGTCAGCGCACTCGGTAAACATTTTGCCGAGGATATTCATGTAAGAGGTGGCGTGCTGTTTCGCTTTGAACGGGAACCCGGTAGCGATGATGGTGCCATCCAGGTCGCGCGCGTTGCTACCGCGCAGACGGTAACCGTTCAGCTGCGCGCCCTGACCGCGGGTGGCGGTGAACAGTTCATTGCGCATCGGATCGTAAACCACGGCGACTTCGGTACGGCCTTTAATGCGGACCGCAATTGATACCGCGAAGTGCGGCAGACGTTTAACGAAGTTGGTCGTGCCATCCAGTGGATCGATAACCCATTGAACATCCTGATCGGTACCTTCATGTTCACCGCTTTCTTCGGTGATGATGGTGTGCTGTGGGTAAGATTTGCGGATCGTTTCGATAATAATCGCTTCTGCGGCTTTATCGACGTTGGTCACGAAATCATTGCTGCCTTTCTGGCTGGTTTCTACTGAGTCAGGCGTTTCGTAGTGTTTGGCAATTACATTACCCGCCTTGCGCGCTGCGCGCACGGCGATGGTCAGCATCGGATGCATCGGTCTCTCTCACTGGATGTTAAAGAACGGGAAAACGGCGCAGATTATAGCAGCGAGATCGGAATATGTCTCCGGTTTATGATAATATGGCCGAATAATCTTTAGACGAAGAAAGACAATGCTGCAAAATATTCGAATTGTGCTGGTCGAAACCTCCCACACCGGCAATATGGGGTCTGTCGCCCGCGCGATGAAAACAATGGGGTTAACCAATCTGTGGCTGGTGAATCCGCTGGTGAAACCGGATTCCCAGGCAATTGCGCTGGCGGCCGGGGCCAGCGATGTGATCGGCAACGCGCAGATCGTCGACACGCTCGACGAGGCGCTTGCCGGATGCAGCCTGGTGGTTGGCACCAGCGCGCGTTCGCGTACGCTGCCGTGGCCAATGCTTGACCCGCGCGAATGCGGCCTGAAAAGCGTGGCGGAAGCGGCGAATACGCCGGTGGCGCTGGTGTTTGGCCGTGAACGCGTTGGCCTGACCAATGATGAACTGCAAAAATGCCATTACCATGTCGCGATTGCCGCTAATCCGGAATACAGCTCGCTGAACCTGGCAATGGCGGTGCAGGTTATCGCCTATGAAGTCCGCATGGCCTGGCTGGCGACGCAGGAAAACCCGGACGCCGCGGAGCATGAAGAAACGCCTTACCCGCTGGTTGACGATCTGGAGCGTTTTTACGGTCACCTGGAGCAGACGTTGCTTTCAACAGGTTTTATCCGTGAGAACCATCCGGGGCAGGTGATGAACAAACTGCGCCGTCTGTTTACCCGTGCGCGTCCGGAGAGCCAGGAGCTGAACATTTTGCGCGGTATGCTGGCGTCGATTGAGCAGTTAAAGAAAGAGAAGTAAGCCAGGCCGAAGGCACATACCGTAAGCCGGATAAGCGGAGCGCCATCCGGCAGGTGAAAACGGCACTGAAGGTTAAATACCTGACTAAAACAGTCAAGTAAATAGTTGACCAATTTACTCAGGAATGTCAGACTTGGCCCTGCTATGCAATACCCCCATTTTACAATAAAAACCCCGGGCAGGGGCGAGTTTGAGGTTAAGTAAGACATGAGACTGACATCTAAAGGGCGTTATGCCGTGACCGCAATGTTGGACGTTGCGCTCAACTCCGAAGCGGGCCCGGTACCGTTGGCTGATATTTCCGAGCGTCAGGGTATTTCCCTTTCTTATCTGGAACAGCTGTTCTCCCGTTTGCGTAAAAATGGTCTGGTCTCCAGCGTACGTGGACCAGGCGGTGGTTATCTGCTGGGTAAAGATGCCGGCAGTATTGCAGTAGGTGAAGTGATCAGCGCTGTTGACGAGTCGGTGGATGCGACCCGTTGCCAGGGCAAAGGCGGCTGTCAGGGCGGCGATAAGTGCCTGACTCACGCGCTGTGGCGCGATCTCAGCGACCGTCTGACCGGTTTCCTTAACAACATTACGTTGGGCGAACTGGTGAATAATCAGGAAGTCCTGGATGTGTCCGATCGTCAGCACACCCATGACGCACCGCGCACGAATCGTGCTCAAGACGCGATCGACGTTAAATTACGCGCGTAGTAAGTAGTAAAACGTATTTCAGAATCAGGCCGGGGCAATGACGTATTGCCCCGCTAACTCGGTCGTACATCCAGCCGGTTGCCTGATTCCTTGCATTGAAGCGATGTACGGAGTTTATAGAGCAATGAAATTACCGATTTATCTCGACTACTCCGCAACCACGCCGGTGGACCCGCGTGTTGCCGAGAAAATGATGCAGTTCCTGACGCTGGACGGAACCTTTGGTAACCCGGCCTCCCGTTCACACCGTTTTGGCTGGCAGGCTGAAGAAGCGGTCGATATTGCCCGTAATCAGATTGCCGAGCTGGTCGGCGCCGACCCGCGTGAAATTGTCTTTACCTCCGGTGCGACAGAGTCCGATAACCTGGCGATCAAAGGTGCAGCCAACTTTTATCAGAAAAAAGGCAAGCACATCATCACCAGCAAAACCGAACACAAAGCCGTGCTGGATACCTGCCGTCAGCTTGAGCGCGAAGGGTTTGAAGTCACCTACCTGGCGCCGCAGAGCAACGGTATTATCGATCTGAAAGCGCTCGAAGCGGCAATGCGTGATGACACCATCCTCGTGTCTATCATGCACGTGAACAACGAAATCGGCGTGGTGCAGGATATCGCGACTATCGGCGAAATGTGCCGTGCGCGCGGCATCATCTATCACGTGGACGCCACCCAGAGCGTGGGCAAACTGCCTATCGATCTGAGCCAACTGAAAGTGGATCTGATGTCCTTCTCCGGCCACAAAATCTATGGCCCGAAAGGGATCGGCGCGCTGTACGTTCGCCGTAAACCGCGTATTCGTATTGAAGCGCAGATGCATGGCGGCGGACACGAGCGCGGTATGCGTTCCGGCACCCTGCCTGTTCACCAGATCGTCGGTATGGGTGAAGCCTATCGTATCGCCAAAGAAGAGATGGAAACCGAAATGGCGCGCCTGCGCGCGCTGCGTAACCGTCTGTGGAACGGCGTGAAAGATATGGAAGAAGTCTACCTGAACGGCGATCTCGAACAGGGCGCGCCGAACATTCTTAACGTCAGCTTTAACTACGTTGAAGGCGAGTCACTGATCATGGCGCTGAAAGACCTGGCGGTATCGTCCGGTTCAGCCTGTACTTCCGCAAGCCTCGAGCCATCCTACGTGCTGCGCGCGCTGGGGATGACCGATGAGCTGGCGCATAGCTCTATCCGTTTCTCTTTAGGTCGTTTTACTACCGAAGAAGAGATTGATTACACCATCGAACTGGTTCGTAAATCCATTGGCCGTCTGCGCGATCTTTCTCCGCTGTGGGAAATGCACAAGCAGGGCGTGGATCTGAACAGCATCGAATGGTCACATCATTAATCGGTACCGATAAGGAGAATTCAACATGGCATACAGCGAAAAAGTCATCGATCATTACGAGAATCCGCGTAACGTGGGTTCCTTCGACAACAGCGACGAGAACGTCGGCAGCGGTATGGTCGGCGCGCCAGCCTGTGGCGACGTAATGAAGTTGCAGATTAAAGTCAACAATGAAGGTATCATTGAAGACGCGCGTTTTAAGACCTACGGCTGCGGTTCCGCCATCGCCTCCAGCTCCCTGGTCACCGAATGGGTCAAAGGGAAGTCGCTGGACGAAGCGCAGGCGATCAAAAACACCGATATTGCCGACGAGCTTGAACTGCCGCCAGTGAAAATTCACTGCTCTATCCTGGCAGAAGACGCGATCAAAGCCGCCATTGCGGACTACAAAAGTAAACGTGAAGCAAAATAAGAAGAGTTGAGGTTTTGTTATGTCGATTACACTTAGCGACAGTGCAGCAGCGCGAGTTAATACCTTCCTGGCGAACCGCGGTAAAGGGTTCGGCCTGCGTCTGGGTGTAAGAACCTCGGGCTGCTCAGGTATGGCGTATGTACTGGAATTTGTTGATGAACCGGCGGCGGAAGACACCGTGTTTGAAGACAAAGGCGTGAAAGTAGTCGTCGACGGCAAAAGCCTGCAATTTCTGGATGGTACGCAGTTAGATTTCGTCAAAGAAGGTCTTAACGAAGGGTTTAAGTTCACCAACCCGAACGTTAAAGACGAATGTGGCTGCGGCGAAAGCTTCCACGTCTGAGCGCTTACCGATAACCCCACGCGTAATGTCTTACGTGTGGGGTTTGTTCTGACAGGCTACCCCTGAGATAGTTATGGATTACTTCACTCTCTTCGGATTACCCGCGCAATACCCACTTGATCTCCAGGCCCTGACGATGCGTTTTCAGGATCTGCAACGTCAGTATCACCCTGATAAATTCGCCAGTGGCACCCAGGCTGAACAGCTTGCCGCCGTACAGCAATCCGCCACCATCAACCAGGGCTGGCAAACGCTACGCCATCCCTTAACGCGTGCGGAATATCTGCTCTCACTCCACGGATTCGACCTTGCCAGCGAGCAGCATACGGTGCGCGACACCGCTTTTCTCATGGAACAACTGGAACTCCGCGAAGAACTCGACGAGATTGAACAGGCGAAAGACGAAGCGCGGCTCGACGCCTTTATTAAGCGCGTCCAGTCCATGTTCGACAGCCGCCATCAGCAGATGGTTGAACAGCTTAATCACGAGACGTGGGACGCGGCGGCCGATACCGTGCGTAAACTGCGTTTTCTCGATAAACTGCGAAGCAGTGCAGAACAACTCGAAGAAAAACTGCTCGATTTTTAATTTTCGGAAGCAATTATGGCCTTATTACAAATTAGTGAGCCTGGTCTGAGTGCTGCGCCGCATCAGCGTCGTCTGGCGGCGGGCATTGACCTTGGAACCACCAACTCTCTGGTCGCTACCGTGCGTAGCGGTCAGGCCGAAACGCTGGCTGACCATGACGGTCGTCATCTGTTGCCGTCGGTGGTTCACTATCAGCAGCAGGGCCACACGGTGGGCTACACCGCACGCGAGAACGCCGCGCTGGACACCGCTAACACCATCAGTTCGGTTAAGCGCATGATGGGCCGCTCGCTGGCGGATATCCAGACGCGTTACCCGCATCTGCCGTACCGTTTTCAGGCCAGCGCTAACGGCCTGCCGATGATCGAAACCGCAGCGGGATTGCTGAATCCGGTGCGGGTGTCCGCGGACATTTTGAAAGCGCTGGCCGCGCGTGCCACCGAATCCCTTTCCGGCGAGCTGGACGGCGTGGTGATTACCGTTCCGGCCTACTTCGATGACGCGCAGCGTCAGGGGACAAAAGACGCTGCGCGTCTGGCGGGGCTGCATGTGCTGCGCCTGCTTAACGAGCCGACTGCCGCGGCGATTGCCTACGGTCTGGATTCCGGCAAAGAAGGGGTGATTGCCGTCTACGATCTCGGCGGCGGCACTTTTGATATTTCTATTCTGCGCCTGAGCCGCGGCGTGTTCGAAGTGCTGGCAACCGGCGGCGACTCCGCGCTGGGCGGCGACGATTTCGACCACCTGCTGGCAGACTACATTCGTGAACAGGCGGGGATTACCGATCGCAGCGATAACCGCGTACAGCGTGAACTGTTGGATGCGGCCATCGCCGCGAAAATCGCCCTCAGTGACGCGGAGTCGGTCACCGTTAACGTGGCGGGCTGGCAGGGGAAAATCACCCGCGACCAGTTCAATGAACTCATTTCCTCGCTGGTTAAGCGTACCTTACTGGCCTGCCGACGCGCGCTGAAAGACGCGGGCGTTGAGCCGCAGGAAGTTCTGGAAGTGGTGATGGTGGGCGGTTCTACGCGCGTGCCGTTGGTGCGTGAGCGCGTGGGCGAATTCTTTGGCCGAACGCCGCTGACCGCGATCGATCCGGATAAAGTGGTCGCCATTGGCGCCGCCATTCAGGCGGATATCCTGGTGGGCAACAAGCCGGACAGCGAAATGCTGCTGCTGGACGTGATTCCACTGTCGCTGGGCCTCGAGACGATGGGCGGCCTGGTGGAAAAAGTGATCCCGCGTAATACCACGATTCCGGTGGCGCGCGCGCAGGACTTCACCACGTTTAAAGACGGTCAAACCGCCATGTCGATCCACGTCATGCAGGGCGAGCGTGAACTGGTGCAGGACTGCCGTTCGCTGGCGCGCTTTGCGCTGCGCGGGATCCCGGCGTTGCCAGCGGGTGGTGCGCATATTCGCGTTACCTTCCAGGTGGACGCTGATGGCCTGCTGAGCGTCACCGCAATGGAAAAATCGACCGGCGTTGAGGCCTCTATTCAGGTCAAACCGTCCTATGGTCTGACCGACAGCGAAATCGCGTCAATGATTCAGGATTCGATGAGCTTTGCCGAGCAGGACGTGAAAGCGCGTATGCTGGCCGAGCAGAAAGTCGAAGCGGCGCGCGTGCTGGAAAGTTTAACCGGCGCGCTCGTTGCGGATGCCGCGCTGCTCAGCGCCGCAGAACGTCAGGTTATCGACGAGGCCGCCGCGCGCCTGAGCGAGGCGGCGCAGGGCGATGACGTTGACGCTATCGAACAAGCCATTAAAAACGTAGACAAACAAACCCAGGAATTCGCCGCTCGCCGCATGGACCAGTCGGTTCGTCGCGCGCTGAAAGGCCATTCCGTGGACGAGGTTTAATATGCCAAAGATTGTTATTCTGCCTCATCAGGACCTCTGTCCGGATGGCGCAGTTCTGGAAGCGAAGACCGGTGAAACCATTCTTGACGTTGCCCTGCGTAACGGCATCGAGATTGAACACGCCTGCGAAAAATCCTGCGCCTGTACCACCTGCCACTGCATCGTGCGTGAAGGTTTTGATTCCCTGCCGGAAAGCACGGAAGAAGAAGACGACATGCTGGATAAAGCCTGGGGGCTGGAGCCGGAGAGTCGCTTAAGCTGCCAGGCGCGCGTCACCGAAGATGATTTAGTGGTCGAAATCCCACGTTACACAATCAACCATGCGCGCGAGCATTAACAGAGGGTAGTATGGGACTTAAGTGGACAGACAGCCGTGAAATTGGCGAAGCGCTGTACGACGCCTTCCCCGATCTCGATCCAAAAACCGTTCGTTTCACCGATCTGCATCAGTGGATCTGCGACCTGGAAGAATTCGACGATGACCCGCAGGCATCGAACGAAAAGATCCTTGAGGCCATTCTGCTGGTCTGGCTGGACGAAGCCGAATAAGACAACGGGCTGCCTACGGGTAGCCCGTTTTCCTGTATGCGCGAAGTTAAGGAAAAATAACAATGACAGAAGCCATGAAAATCACGCTTTCCACTCAGCCTGCCGACGCGCGCTGGGGTGAAAAAGCCACATACAGTATTAATAGCGACGGGATTACCCTGCACCTCAACGGTAAAGACGACCTGGGCCTGATTCAGCGCGCCGCGCGTAAAATTGACGGGCTGGGTATTAAGCATGTCCAGCTTGCCGGTGACGGATGGGACGCCGATCGCAGCTGGGCCTTCTGGCAGGGCTACAAAGGGCCGAAAGGCAGCCGTAAGGTCGAGTGGCCGCAACTCGACGACGCACAGCGCCAGGAGCTGGACAACCGTTTGACGATCGTCGACTGGGTGCGCGACACCATCAACGCCCCGGCGGAAGAACTGGGGCCGGAGCAGCTGGCGCAGCGCGCCGTTGACCTGCTGTGCAGCGTAGCGTGCGATCATGTTTCTTACCGTATTACGAAAGGCGAAGACCTGCGCGAGCAGAATTACATGGGGTTGCATACCGTTGGCCGCGGCTCTGAGCGTCCGCCAGTGCTGTTGGCGCTCGACTACAACCCGACCGGGAATAAAGATGCGCCGGTTTATGCCTGTCTGGTGGGTAAAGGCATCACCTTCGATTCCGGCGGTTACAGCATCAAACAGAGCGCTTTTATGGATTCGATGAAATCCGATATGGGCGGCGCGGCAACGGTGACCGGCGCGCTGGCGTTTGCCATTACCCGCGGTCTGAACAAGCGCGTGAAGCTGTTCCTTTGCTGTGCCGATAACCTGATCAGCGGCAATGCGTTTAAGCTGGGCGATATTATTCGCTATCGTAACGGTAAAAACGTAGAAGTGATGAACACCGATGCGGAAGGCCGTCTGGTACTGGCGGATGGACTGATTGACGCCGGCGCGCAGAAACCAGAGCTGATCATCGACGCCGCCACTCTGACCGGCGCGGCAAAAACGGCGCTGGGTAATGACTATCATGCGCTGTTCAGCTTTGACGATCAGTTGGCGAACCGCCTGCTGGCCAGCGCGGCGGCGGAAAACGAGCCGTTCTGGCGTCTGCCGCTGGCGGAGTTCCACCGTAACCAACTGCCCTCGAATTTTGCCGAGCTGAATAATACCGGCAGCGCGGCGTATCCGGCCGGTGCGAGCACGGCGGCGGGGTTCCTGTCGCACTTTGTCGAAAATTACCAGCAGGGCTGGCTGCATATTGACTGTTCGGCCACCTACCGCAAAGCGCCGGTTGAGCAGTGGTCCGCCGGGGCGACTGGCCTGGGCGTGCGCACGATTGCGAATCTGCTGACCGCCTAAAATCCGCTTTATAGGCCGGGCAAGCGAAGCGCCTCCCGGCATTTTGCCTGACGCGACGCGTTGCGTCAGGCCTGTAATCATTTTTAATACGATGTGTGATGCCTATGTCCGAAACGAAAAACGAATTAGAAATTCTGCTGGAGAAAGCGGCGACAGAACCCGCGCACCGTCCGGCCTTTTTCCGCACCTTGCTGGAGTCGACCGTCTGGGTGCCCGGCACCGCTGCCGAAGGCGAGGCGATCGTCGAAGACTCTGCGCTGGATCTTCAGCACTGGGAAAAAGAGGACGGCACCTCCGTTATTCCGTTCTTTACTTCTCTGGACGCGCTACAGCAGGCAGTGGAGGAAGAACAGGCGTTTGTGGTGATGCCCGTGCGCACTCTGTTTGAAATGACCCTGGGCGAGACGCTGTTCCTTAACGCCAAACTGCCGACCGGCAAAGAGTTTATGCCGCGTGAAATCAGCCTGTTAATGGGTGAAGAGGGCAATCCTCTGAGTTCGCAAGAGGTGCTGGAGGGAGGGGAATCATTGATCCTTTCTGACGTCGCTGAACCGCCAGCCCAGATGATCGATTCGCTCACCACGTTGTTTAAAACCCTCAAGCCGGTGAAGCGGGCGTTTCTGTGCTCCATTAAAGAAAGTGCCGATGCTGAATCTAACCTGTTGATAGGCATTGAGGCTGACGGCGATATTGAGGACATTATTCAGGCGGCGGGCAGCGTGGCGACCGACACCTTACCGGGCGATGAGCCAATTGATATCTGTCAGGTCGTGAAAGGCGAAAAGGGCATCAGCCACTTTATTACCGAGCATATCGCACCGTTCTACGAACGTCGCTGGGGCGGATTCCTGCGTGACTTTAAGCAAAAACGGATTCTCTGATCACAGGAAAGCCGCCCCGTAGGACGGCTACCTGGCTTACTTGTTCTGAACGTTGAGATTTTTGAACACAGCGTGCCGGGAAGGCCGCGAACCGAACCAGCACAAAAAAACGCGCGGTTGAACGGTTTTTTTGTGGGGATAAGCAAGTCCTGTCGGAATTTATTCAGACGGTTCAGGCTCCACCGGTAAATCATCACGCGCGCCCCATTCACTCCATGCGCCGTCATACAGCGCAACGTCCGGAACCCCCAGGGTGGCCAGCGCCAGCACCACCACGGCAGCCGTCACGCCGGAACCGCAGCTGGCAATAATGGGCCGATCAAGACTGACCCCGTGGCGAAAGAAAATGGCGTCCAGTTCGTCCGTCGTTTTTAATTCACCGTCCTGAACCAGCTCGGTCCACGGCACGTTTAACGCGCCGGGGACGTGGCCACGCCGCAGGCCGGGACGCGGCTCATCCACTTCTGCATTAAAACGCGCAGCCGGACGGGCGTCGACGATTTGCGCCGTTTTTTCGTGGCTGGCTAACAGCACGTCAGTAACACGCACCACGGCTCCGGGGGTAAATGCGGCGTCAAATTCGCCTTCCGGCAGCGTCACGTCGCCTTCTTCCAGTGGCAGCGCAGCGCGCTGCCAGCCCGCCAGCCCGCCGCCCAGGATCGACACCTTCTCCACGCCAAACGTCCGCAGCATCCACCACGCGCGTGGCGCGGAAAACAGATTTCCTTCGTCATAAACAACCAGATGCTTATCCTGATGTATGCCGAGTTCGCGCATGGCGACGGCAAAGGCTTCCGGGCGCGGCATCATATGGGGCAGAGGAGAGGTGTGGTCGGAAAGCGCTTCGATATCGAAAAACACAGCGCCAGGAATATGTCCGGCGCGGAACTCTTGTGCAACGTCGCGGTCTTCCTGTCCCGGCGGCGCCATTCGGGCGTCGATAACGTGAATATGCGGATCGTTAATATGCTCAGCAAGCCAGTCGGCGGCGACAAACCAGGAAGTGGACATAAGCATCTCCATTTTTGCGTCACAGAAAAGAAGAATTCTCGGACGTTTAGGGATAACGGGCAAGTAAAAGCGCCCGAATTGTCCGGTAGCGCCACACTTCTAAAAAAAATTCAGACAGCGCAGAGCGGATACAGACTTACACAACGATAAATCTCACGCATAATGTCTGTCCTACGTTGCTAACGGGCCATGTCGGCCAGGGATGAAAAATGAAACACATACGCGTAGCCGCCTGCATTTTGATGCTGGCGCTGGCTGGGTGCGACAACAACGACAAAACCACAACTGTCGCCAAAAGCGATACGCCAGCGACGCAAACAAAGGCCACACCGCCTGTCCAGAAAGATCCGGCGCAGTTGCAAAAGCTGGCCCAGCAAAGCGAAGGCAAAGCCTTAACGCTGTTGGACGCATCAGAAGTACAGCTCGATGGCGCCGCCACGCTGGTGCTGACTTTTTCCATTCCGCTCGATCCCGAACAGGATTTCGCCCGCACCGTGCATGTGGTGGATAAGAAAAGCGGCAAAGTCGATGGCGCCTGGGAGCTTTCGCCCAATCTGAAAGAGCTGCGTTTACGCCATCTGGAGCCTAATCGTTCTCTGGTGGTCACGGTTGAACGGGATCTTAAAGCGCTGAACAACGCGACTTTCGACATTACGTACGAAAAAGCGCTCACCACCCGTGACGTGCAGCCCAGCGTCGGCTTTGCCAGTCGTGGGTCGCTGCTGCCAGGAAAGGTGGTGGAAGGCCTGCCGGTCATGGCGTTGAATGTGAACAACGTAGACGTCAACTTTTTCCGCGTGAAGCCGGAATCGCTGGCGGCGTTCGTCAGCCAGTGGGAGTATCGCAATTCCCTTTCGAACTGGGAGTCCGACACGCTGCTGAAAATGGCCGATTTAGTCTATTCTGGCCGTTTCGACCTGAATCCGGCGCGCAACACCCGCGAAAAACTTCTCTTACCGCTCAGCGAGATTAAACCGCTGCAGCAGACCGGCGTTTATGTCGCGGTCATGGCGAAAGCCGGTAAGTATGAATACAGCAATGCCGCGACGCTGTTTACCTTAAGCGACATTGGCGTCTCGGCGCATCGCTACCAGAACCGTCTGGATGTTTTTACCCAAAGTCTGGAAAACGGCGCGGCGCAGCAGGGCGTCAATGTCTCTCTGCTGGATGAGAAAGGCCAGACGCTGGCGCAGGCCACCAGCGACGGGAGAGGCCATCTGCAACTGGAGAACACGAAAAATGCCGCGTTGCTGTTAGCGCGGAAAGACGGTCAAACCACCCTGTTGGATCTCAAACTGCCGGCGCTGGACCTGGCCGAGTTCGATATCGCAGGCGCGCCAGGCTACAGCAAGCAATTCTTTATGTTCGGCCCGCGCGATCTCTATCGTCCGGGCGAAACGGTGATCCTCAATGGACTGCTGCGCGACAGCGACGGCAGGTCGCTGCCCGATCAGCCGGTTAAGCTCGAGGTGGTCAAACCGGACGGCCAGGTGATCCGCAGCGTGGTGAGTCAGGCTGAAAATGGCTTGTACCGCTTTACCTACCCGCTGGACAGCGGCGCGCCGACCGGCATGTGGAATATCCGCGCGAACACGGGCGATAACCAGAGCCGGATGTGGGACTTCCACGTGGAAGATTTTATGCCGGAACGAATGGCGCTGAACCTCAGTGGGCAGAAAACGCCATTAGCGCCTGCGGACAAGGTAAATTTCTCGGTTACCGGCTATTACCTGTATGGCGCTCCCGCAAATGGTAATGCTCTGCAAGGCCAGCTGTTCCTCCGACCATTGCGTGAAGCCGTTCCGGCGTTGCCGGGCTTCCAGTTTGGCAACATCGCGGAGGAGAATCTTTCACGTAGCCTGGACGAAGTGCAGTTAACGCTGGATGCGCAAGGGCGCGGCGAGGTCAGTACCGACAGCCAGTGGCGTGACGCCCATTCACCGTTACAGGTGGTCTTGCAGGCCAGCCTGCTGGAGTCCGGTGGTCGCCCGGTCACACGCCGTGCGGAGCAGGCGATTTGGCCAGCCGACACGCTGCCGGGTATCCGTCCGCAGTTTGCGGTAAAAGCAGTGTATGACTATCGCACCGACACCACCGTCAATCAGCCTGTTGTCGACGAAGACAGCAACGCCGCGTTTGATATTGTTTATACCGATGCGCAGGGCGTGAAAAAAGCGGTATCCGGATTGCAGGTGCGGTTGATCCGTGAACGCCGTGATTACTACTGGAACTGGTCGGAAAGCGAGGGCTGGGAATCGCGCTTCGATCAAAAAGATCTGGTCGAAGGCGAACAGACATTGGATCTCGGCGCCGATGAAACCGGTAAAGTGTCGTTTCCGGTGGAATGGGGCGCTTACCGACTGGAAGTCAAAGCGCCAAACGATGCTGTCAGTAGCGTTCGCTTTTGGGCGGGCTATAGCTGGCAGGACAACAGCGACGGCAGCGGGGCGGTACGTCCGGATCGCGTGACGTTGAAGCTCGATAAGCCCGCTTATCGTCCGGGCGACACCATCAGGCTGCATATTGCCGCGCCGGCGGCAGGCAAAGGTTATGCGATGGTGGAATCCAGCGAAGGCCCGGTGTGGTGGCAAGAAATTGACGTACCGGCGGCTGGATTGGATCTGTCAATTCCGGTAGATAAAGACTGGAATCGCCACGATCTTTATCTGAGTACGCTGGTGGTGCGTCCTGGGGATAAATCGCGTTCGGCGACGCCAAAACGCGCCGTAGGCTTGCTGCATCTGCCGTTAGGCGATGAAAATCGTCGCCTGGCGCTGACGCTGGAGAGCCCGGCGAAAATGCGGCCGAACCAGCCGTTGACGGTGAAAATTAAAGCCAGCGCCAAAAACGGCGCCGCGCCGAAACAGGTAAATGTGCTGGTATCCGCTGTGGACAGCGGCGTGCTGAATATTACTGATTACGTCACGCCGGATCCGTGGCAGGCGTTCTTCGGGCAAAAACGCTATGGCGCGGATATCTACGATATCTATGGTCAGGTCATTGAAGGCCAGGGACGTCTGGCGGCATTGCGCTTTGGTGGCGATGGCGATGAGCTAAAACGCGGGGGTAAACCCCCGGTTAACCATGTCAATATTGTCGCCCAACAGGCGCAGCCAGTTACGCTAAATGAACAGGGCGAAGGCATCGTGACGTTGCCGATTGGCGATTTCAACGGTGAACTTCGGGTCATGGCGCAAGCGTGGACCGCGGAAGACTTCGGCAGTAGCGAAAGCAAAACCGTTGTGGCGGCGCCGGTTATCGCTGAACTGAATATGCCGCGCTTTATGGCCAGCGGCGATACGTCGCGTCTGGTGCTGGATATCACTAACCTTACGGACCAGCCGCAGACCCTAAACGTGGGGCTGACGACCCGCGGTCTGATTGAGTTGATCAGCGAGCAGCCTGCGCCAGTCACTCTTGCGCCGGGTGTGCGTACGACGTTGTTTATTCCGGTGCGCGCAAAAGAGGGCTTTGGCGATGGTGAGCTGCAGGCTACGCTCACTGGCCTGACGCTGCCGGGCGAAGCGGTGGGGGCGCAGCAAAAACAGTGGAAGATAGGCGTTCGTCCGGCATTCCCGGCGCAAACAACCCATCACGGCATTATGCTGCAATCAGGCGAAAGCTGGTCGGCGCCTGCCGATGTACTGGCCAATTTCTCGCCAGTCACCACCCAGGGACAACTGCTGTTCAGCGGTAAACCGCCGCTGAATCTGGCGCGTTATATCCGCGAACTGAAAGCCTATCCGTATGGCTGCCTGGAACAAACCACCAGCGGCCTGTTCCCGTCGCTTTATACTAACGCTGCGCAGCTTAAGGCGTTGGGCATTGCTGGCGACAGCGATGAAAAGCGCCGTGCGGCGATAGAAACCGGCATTTCACGTCTGCTGCAGATGCAGCGTGATAACGGCGGCTTTGCGCTGTGGGATAAAAACGGTCCGGAAGAATACTGGCTGACCGCGTACGCGATGGACTTTCTTGTCCGTGCGGGCGAGCAGGGCTACAGCGTCCCGGCGGAAAGTATTAACCAGGGGAACGCGCGTCTGCTGCGCTATCTTCAGGATCCGGGCATGATGTCGATTCGCTACGCCGATGACACCCGGGCGAGTAAGTTTGCCGTGCAGGCCTATGCCGCGCTGGTGCTGGCGCGTCAGCAGAAAGCGCCGCTCGGCGCGCTGCGTGAAATCTGGGAGCGTCGCGGTCAGGCGGCGTCCGGTTTACCGCTGCTGCAACTGGGGATTGCCCTGAAAAATATGGGGGATGCGAAGCGTAGCGACGAGGCGATTAGCCTGGCGTTGACGACGTCGCGCGACAGTGATCGTCAATGGATGGCGGATTACGGCAGCCCGCTTCGCGATAACGCGCTGATGCTGTCGCTGCTGGAAGAAAACAAGCTGAAGCCGGAAGCGCAGAACAGCTTGCTGAACACCCTCTCTGAACAGGCATTTGGTCAACGCTGGCTGTCAACGCAGGAGAATAACGCGTTGTTCCTTGCGGCGCGCACTCTTCAGGATCTGCCGGGAACCTGGCAGGCGCAGACGTCGCTTGAGACGCAGCCGTTGGCGGGCGATCGCGCGCAAACCCGTAATCTCGATGCCGATCAACTTGCCGCGCTGCAGGTGACCAACAGCGGCACACAGCCAATGTGGCTGCGCCTGGATGTCAGCGGCTACCCGCAAACCGCGCCAGCGCCAGCCAGCAATGTTTTGCACATTGAGCGCCATATTCTGGGCACTGATGGACAAAGCAAGGCGTTGGATTCGCTACGCAGTGGCGAACTGGTGCTGGTCTGGCTGGAAGTGAAGGCCAGCCAGAACGTGCCCGATGCGCTGGTGGTGGATCTGTTGCCAGCCGGTCTGGAACTGGAAAACCAGAACCTGTCCAATGGCAGCGCCAGCCTGCAGGAAAGCGGCAGCGAAGTGCAGAACCTGATTAACCAGATGCAACAGGCGGACATTCAGCACATGGAGTTCCGCGATGATCGCTTTGTCGCCGCCGTGGCGATCAATGAAGGGCAGCCCGTCACGCTGGTGTATCTGGCGCGCGCGGTGACGCCGGGAACGTACCAGGTGCCGACGCCGCTGGTGGAGTCAATGTATGTACCACAATGGCGGGCGATCGGCGCGGCTGACAATCTGCTGATTGTTAAGCCGTAAATGATCCGATTGTGTCGCAAACGCAACTGCTGGCTCTGGCTGGCAGTTGCGTCTGTCCTTCTGGTCGCCGCCGTTCTGGCGGCTGATAAAATCTGGCCCTTACCCCTGCGCGAAGTGAATCCGGCCCGTGTCGTCGTGGCGCATGACGGTACGCCGTTATGGCGATTCGCCGACGCGGAAGGGATCTGGCGTTATCCGGTTACCGTTGAAGAGGTCTCCCCCCGCTACCTTGAGGCGCTCATCAATTACGAAGATCGCTGGTTCTGGACGCACCCGGGGGTCAATCCGTTCTCTGTGCTTCGCGCGGCGTGGCAGGATCTGAGCGCCGGACGCGTGATTTCCGGCGGTAGCACCTTAACCATGCAGGTTGCCCGACTCCTTGACCCGCATCCGCGAACCTTCGGCGGCAAGTTTCGTCAACTCTGGCGCGCTTTTCAGCTTGAATGGCACCTCTCTAAGCGTGATATCCTGACCCTGTACCTCAATCGTGCGCCGTTTGGCGGGACTTTGCAGGGCGTCGGCGCGGCCAGTTGGGCTTACCTGGGTAAGCCTCCGACGCAGTTGAGTTATTCCGAAGCGGCTTTACTGGCGGTGCTGCCTCAGGCGCCGAGCCGTCTGCGTCCCGACCGGTGGCCGGAACGGGCAGAGGCCGCGCGAAATAAAGTGCTTGCGCGAATGGCGACACAGGGCGTGTGGTCGCCAAAGCAGGTGCAAGAGTCGCGTGAAGAGCCTGTCTGGCTTGCGCCGAGACAAATGCCGCAGTTGGCGCCGTTGTTTTCGCGCATGATGTTGGGCAAAAGCCAGCGCGACAAAATCGTCACCACACTGGATGCCGGGTTGCAAAGGCAACTGGAAGAGCTGGCGAATAACTGGAAGGGAAGGCTTCCGGCGCGCAGTTCCCTGGCGATGATCGTGGTCGACCATACCGATATGAGTGTGCGTGGCTGGGTCGGCTCGGCAGATTTGAATGACGACACGCGATTCGGTCATGTGGATATGGTAAATGCGATCCGTTCACCCGGATCGGTGTTAAAGCCCTTTGTCTACGGCCTTGCGCTGGATGATGGGTTAATTCATCCGGCGTCTTTATTACAGGATGTGCCACGTCGTACCGGGGACTATCGGCCTGGCAATTTTGACAGCGGCTTCCACGGCCCCGTCAGCATGAGTGAGGCGCTGGTCAGATCGCTGAACCTGCCAGCGGTGCAGGTGCTGGAAGCCTACGGACCAAAACGTTTTGCGGCGAAACTGCGCAACGCCGGATTGCCGCTGTATCTGCCTGCGGGCGCCGCGCCGAACCTGTCGCTGATTCTGGGGGGCGCAGGCGCGCGGCTTGAGGAGATGGCGGCGGCGTATAGCGCGTTTGCCCGCCACGGTAAGGCGGGAAAGCTGCGCCTGCAACCGGACGAGCCGCTGATTGAGCGTCCATTGCTTTCGCCGGGCGCGGCATGGATCATCCGGAGAATCATGGCGGATGAAGCGCAGCCGTTACCTGACAGCGCGCTACCCCGCGTCGCGCCGCTGGCCTGGAAAACCGGTACCAGCTACGGCTATCGCGACGCGTGGGCGATTGGCCTGAACGCTCGCTATGTGATCGGCATCTGGACCGGCAGACCGGATGGAACGCCCGTCGCCGGACAGTTTGGATTCGCCAGCGCCATTCCGCTGTTGAATCAGGTAAACAACTTGCTGCTGGCCCGCGGCGCATCGCTGCCGGAAGATCCGCGCCCTTCGTCAGTGACGCGAGGGACGGTTTGCTGGCCTGGCGGACAATCTCTTGCGGATGGCGACGCCAACTGTCGCCGTCGTCTGGCGAGCTGGCTGCTGGAGGGCGCACAGCCGCCGACGCTGCTGTTGCCTGAGCAGGAAGGCGTGAGCGGTATTCGTTTTCCTGTCTGGCTGGACGGCGCGGGAAAACGCGTTGCTGCCGACTGTCCGCAGGCGCGCGAGCGGACGCTGATCGTCTGGCCGCTGCCGCTGGAGCCGTGGTTACCGACCCCGGAGCGTCGTGCTGCAAGGCTGCCGCCGCCCTCCGTACAGTGCCCGCCGCTGGGACAGGACGCCCTTTTACCGCTTCAGCTTTCCGGCATACGTGACGGGGCGATAGTGAAGCGTTTACCGGGTAGCCTTGAGGCGAGCGTCGCGATTCAGAGCAGCGGTGGAAGCGGCGAACGCTGGTGGTTCCTTAATGGCGAACCGTTAAGCGAACGAGGATCTGCGATCACGTTGCGGCTCGTGGAAAACCGAGAATATCAACTGTTGGTGATGGATGGCGCAGGACAAATTGCGACGGTGAGATTTTCCTTACTGTAGTCGTCAGCGCCGTTTGTCAGGCCATCCGCCGCGAACGCATGCGTGTTGTTGCTAATACTCATCTTATTTTAAAAAAATGTTACCTTTATCCATAGGCAACAGTCAGGATGCTCTTTATAATCCGCGCCAGGTAAACAACAACAGAACACTTATCAGAGGTTAATAATGGCGATTGAACGTACTTTTTCCATCATCAAGCCAAACGCGGTGGCAAAAAACGTTATTGGTAATATCTTTGCGCGCTTTGAAGCAGCAGGGTTTAAAATTGTCGGCACAAAAATGCTGCACCTGACCGTAGAACAGGCTCGCGGTTTTTATGCTGAGCACGACGGTAAGCCGTTCTTTGACGGTCTGGTGGAGTTTATGACCTCTGGCCCGATCGTGGTCTCTGTTCTGGAAAGCGAAAACGCGGTGCAGCGTCATCGCGATCTGCTGGGCGCAACCAACCCGGCAAACGCTCTGGCGGGTACCCTGCGCGCGGACTACGCGGACAGCTTCACCGAAAACGGCACCCACGGTTCCGACTCCCTGGAATCCGCGAAACGCGAAATCGCCTTCTTCTTCGGAGAAGGCGAGGTGTGCCCGCGTACTCGTTAATAATTTCGTAAATGCCGCGTGCAGACGTGGCATCCTTGCGCCAGAATTTGTACAATGCAGCGCCCCAGGACGAGCACCGGCACCGCTCACCGGGGCGCTTCTTTTTCAACCCTCCAGGGGCCATAACGTGTAATAACGAGGCCGGAATAGAATATGTCTGAACACATTGTCACGCCTGAAAGCATCACCCCGGTAGTTCCCAATAAAGATGGAAAAATCAACCTGTTGGATCTCAACCGCCAGCAGATGCGGGAGTTTTTTAAAGAGTTAGGTGAAAAACCCTTCCGCGCCGATCAGGTGATGAAGTGGATGTATCACTATTGCTGCGACAACTTTGATGAGATGACCGACATCAACAAAGTTCTGCGCGGTAAGCTGAAAGAGGTGGCGGAAATCCGCGCGCCGGAAGTGGTTGAAGAACAGCGCTCCTCCGACGGCACCATCAAATGGGCGATTGCCGTCGGCGATCAGCGCGTTGAAACGGTATACATCCCGGAAGACGACCGCGCCACGCTGTGCGTCTCTTCTCAGGTAGGCTGTGCGCTGGAATGTAAATTCTGCTCAACGGCCCAGCAGGGATTTAACCGTAACCTGCGCGTTTCTGAAATCATCGGCCAGGTGTGGCGTGCGGCGAAAATCGTTGGCGCGGCGAAAGTCACCGGCCAGCGCCCGATCACTAACGTGGTGATGATGGGGATGGGCGAACCGTTGCTCAACCTGACCAATGTGGTTCCGGCGATGGAAATCATGCTGGATGATTTTGGCTTTGGCTTGTCCAAACGTCGCGTCACGTTGTCCACTTCCGGCGTCGTGCCTGCGCTGGACAAATTAGGCGACATGATCGATGTCGCGCTGGCGATCTCGTTGCACGCGCCGAACGATGAAATTCGAGACGAAATTGTCCCTATAAACAAGAAATACAATATCGAAACGTTCCTCGCCGCGGTGCGCCGCTATCTGGAGAAATCCAACGCTAACCAGGGGCGTGTGACCATCGAATATGTCATGCTCGATCACGTCAATGACGGAACCGAGCACGCGCATCAGTTGGCGGAGTTGCTGAAAGATACGCCATGTAAGATCAACCTGATCCCCTGGAACCCGTTCCCGGGCGCGCCGTATGGCCGCAGCTCCAATAGCCGCATCGATCGTTTCTCGAAAGTGCTCATGGGTTACGGGTTTACCACCATTGTGCGTAAAACCCGCGGCGATGATATCGACGCCGCCTGCGGTCAACTGGCCGGGGATGTTATCGATCGGACCAAGCGTACCCTGCGTAAACGTATGCAGGGCGAGGCTATCGACGTGAAAGCGATCTGATAAATATTGCGTCACTGCCCGTTTTATGTGCAGTGACGCAATGTTATTTGAATGAGGGCCGCGCTTGTACTCGTCTGGTCAATAATAACGGTGCGTTTTTGTCGACTTTAAGGCAGTATGTACGGTGCAACAATAGTTTAGCCCTCTGGCTTGAGCTGTTTTTGTTAAGAGTGACCTGACAGGCTTATACTGTCTGACTAAGGTTAACTGACCAGATGTTTCGCGGTGTGGGTGGGCATTGTGACTCGCCGGCGCCTGAATCCAAATTTACACCAGCAGCTGTAGCGAATGAATACTGAAGCCACTCACGACCAACATGAAGCACAATCCACTGGCGTTCGTCTGCGTAATGCCCGTGAACAACTCGGACTCAGCCAGCAGGCTGTCGCTGAGCGACTTTGCCTGAAGGTGTCTACCGTACGTGATATCGAAGACGATAAGGCCCCGGCCGATCTTGCTTCGACCTTCCTGCGCGGGTATATCCGCTCCTATGCGCGTCTGGTGCATATCCCTGAAGAAGAGCTGCTGCCTGGCCTGGAAAAACAGGCGCCTGTCCGTGCGGCGAAAGTGGCGCCGATGCAGAGCTTCTCATTAGGTAAACGGCGCAAAAAGCGCGACGGCTGGTTGATGACGTTTACCTGGCTGGTGCTGTTTGTGGTCGTCGGCCTGACGGGCGCCTGGTGGTGGCAAAACCATAAGGCGCAGCAGGAGGAGATCACGACGATGGCCGATCAGTCCGCTGCTGAGCTGAACGCAAATGGCGCAACGACGCAGAGCGTGCCGCTGGATACCAGCGCCGCAGCAAGTCAGGATAATACCCCTGCGTCGACCGGTCCGGCGGAAACCGCGCAAACGCCAGCGCCAACCACAACGGCGCCTGCGGTTGACCCGCAGCAGAACGCCGTTGTGTCGCCTTCTCAGGCTAACGTGGATACCGCCACGACGTCTCCGGCCACCCCTGCGCCACAGTCCGCGACGGACGGTACAGCAACGCTGCCAACCGATCCGGCAGGCACGGCGGCACCTGCTGTCGACCCGAACGCGCTGGTGATGAACTTCACCGCCGACTGCTGGCTGGAAGTGACCGATGCGACCGGCAAAAAGCTGTTCAGCGGTATGCAGCGTAAAGATGGCAATTTAAACCTAACCGGGCAGGCGCCTTATAAGCTTAAAATTGGCGCTCCGGCGGCGGTGCAGATCCAGTATCAAGGAAAACCTGTCGATCTGAGCCGTTTTATCAGAACTAACCAGGTTGCGCGTCTGACCCTCAATGCCGAACAATCACCGGCGCAGTAACAGACGGGTAACGCGGGAGATTTTTCATGCATAACCAGGCTCCAATTCAACGTAGAAAATCAACGCGTATTTACGTTGGGAATGTGCCGATTGGCGATGGCGCCCCCATCGCCGTACAGTCGATGACCAATACGCGGACCACGGACGTGGAAGCGACGGTTAACCAGATAAAAGCGCTGGAACGCGTTGGCGCAGATATTGTTCGCGTCTCCGTCCCCACCATGGATGCCGCAGAAGCCTTTAAGCTCATCAAACAGCAGGTTTCTGTTCCGCTGGTGGCCGACATTCACTTTGACTACCGTATCGCGCTGAAAGTGGCGGAATATGGTGTGGACTGTCTGCGTATCAACCCTGGCAATATCGGTAATGAAGAGCGTATCCGCATGGTGGTGGATTGCGCGCGCGACAAAAATATCCCGATCCGCATCGGCGTTAACGCCGGGTCGCTGGAAAAAGATCTGCAGGAAAAATATGGCGAACCGACGCCGCAGGCGCTGCTGGAATCGGCAATGCGCCATGTCGATCATCTCGATCGTCTCAATTTCGATCAGTTTAAAGTCAGCGTGAAAGCCTCCGATGTCTTCCTCGCCGTTGAGTCTTATCGCCTGTTAGCGCGTCAGATCGCTCAGCCGCTGCACCTAGGTATCACCGAAGCCGGCGGCGCACGCAGCGGCGCGGTGAAATCCGCGATCGGCCTCGGGCTGCTGCTGTCTGAAGGGATCGGCGACACCCTGCGCGTCTCGCTGGCTGCCGATCCGGTGGAAGAGATCAAAGTCGGTTTTGATATTCTCAAATCACTGCGTATTCGCTCACGCGGCATCAATTTTATTGCCTGCCCGACCTGTTCGCGCCAGGAGTTCGACGTGATCGGTACGGTGAACGCGCTGGAGCAGCGGCTGGAAGATATCATCACCCCGATGGACGTTTCTATCATTGGCTGTGTGGTCAACGGGCCGGGCGAAGCGCTGGTCTCCACGCTGGGCGTGACGGGCGGCAACAAGAAAAGTGGTCTCTATGAAGATGGCGTTCGTAAAGATCGTCTGGATAATAACGACATGATTGACCAGCTTGAAGCCCGCATTCGCGCCAAAGCGACGATGCTCGACGAAGCGCAGCGCATCAACGTGCAGCAGGTTGAAAAATAATAACGTGATGGGAAGCGCGTAGCTTCCCGTGTATGATTGAACCCGCATGGCTCCCGTCTCGTTCGGGAAAGCGCTGAGGGTTCATTTTTATATTCAGAAAGAGAATAAACGTGGCAAAAAACATTCAAGCCATTCGCGGCATGAACGATTATCTGCCTGGCGAAACCGCCATCTGGCAGCGCATTGAAGGCACACTCAAAAACGTGCTCGGTAGCTACGGTTACAGTGAAATCCGCCTGCCGATTGTAGAGCAGACCCCGTTATTCAAACGCGCGATTGGTGAAGTTACTGACGTCGTTGAAAAAGAGATGTATACCTTCGAGGACCGCAATGGCGATAGCCTGACCCTGCGTCCTGAAGGAACGGCAGGCTGTGTACGCGCCGGCATCGAGCATGGTCTTCTGTACAATCAGGAACAACGTCTGTGGTACATCGGACCGATGTTTCGCCACGAGCGTCCGCAGAAAGGGCGCTATCGCCAGTTCCACCAGTTGGGCGTCGAAGCCTTTGGCCTGCAGGGGCCGGACATTGACGCTGAGCTGATCATGCTGACAGCACGCTGGTGGCGTGCGCTGGGGATCGCCGGGCACGTTAACCTGGAGCTGAACTCTATTGGTTCTCTGGCGGCGCGCGCCAGTTATCGCGATGCGCTGGTCGCCTTCCTGGAACAGCACGTTGAGAAGCTTGACGAAGACTGCAAACGTCGTATGTACAGCAACCCGCTGCGCGTTCTGGACTCCAAAAATCCGGACGTACAGGCGCTGCTTAACGATGCGCCGCAGCTTGGCGACTATCTCGACGACGATTCCCGCGAACACTTCGCCGGCCTGTGTAAACTGCTGGAAGCCGCGGGCATTGGCTATACCGTTAATCAGCGTCTGGTTCGCGGCCTTGACTACTACAACCGTACCGTTTTTGAATGGGTGACCAGCAGCCTGGGTTCCCAGGGCACCGTTTGCGCTGGCGGCCGCTATGACGGACTGGTGGAACAGCTTGGTGGCCGGGCGACCCCGGCGGTGGGCTTCGCAATGGGGCTTGAGCGCCTTGTTTTACTTGTTCAGGCGGTGAATCCGGAATTTACTGCCGATCCTGTTGTCGATATATACCTGGTGGCTTCAGGCGCGGATACGCAGTCTGCGGCAATGACGCTGGCGGAACGTTTACGGGATGACCTCCCGGGCGTGAAGCTGATGACAAACCACGGCGGCGGCAACTTTAAGAAACAGTTTGCCCGCGCTGATAAGTGGGGCGCCCGCATTGCGCTGGTGCTTGGCGAGTCCGAAGTGGCTGCCGGTACTGTCGTTGTGAAAGATTTGCGCTCCGGTGAGCAAACGGCGGTTGCACAGGATAGCGTTGCAACGCATTTGCGCACGTTAATGGCTTAAGGAGAAGGACTGCGTGGAAATTTACGAGAACGAAAACGACCAGGTTGACGCGATTAAACGCTTCTTTGCCGAAAACGGCAAAGCCCTGGCGGTTGGGGTGATTTTAGGGGTTGGCGCGCTGATTGGCTGGCGCTACTGGACCAGTCACCAGACTGAATCCGCACGCTCTGCTTCTCAGGCTTATCAGACCGTCGTGAGCTCGCTCAGCGCGGATAACGCAGAAAACCTGTCTGCGGCGGAAAAATTTGCTGCTGAGAATAAAAACACCTACGGCGCGTTAGCGTCGATGGAGCTGGCGCAACAGTTTGTCGACCAGAATCAACTTGATAAAGCCGTGTCCCAGCTACAGCAGGGACTGGCGGCCACCAGTGACGAAAACCTTAAAGCGGTTATCTCACTGCGTCTGGCTCGCGTTCAGGTACAGCTTAAACAGGCTGACACTGCGCTGCAAACCCTCGACACCGTAAAAGGTGAAGGCTGGGCGGCGATTGTTGCCGATCTGCGTGGCGAAGCGTTGCTGAGCAAAGGCGACAAGAAAGGTGCGCGCAGTGCATGGGAAGCAGGCGTAAACAGCAAAGCCTCCCCGGCACTGAGCGAAATGTTGCAGATGAAAATCAATAATTTGTCCATCTGAGAGGGACCCGATGCAATTGCGTAAATTACTTCTGCCAGGACTGCTGTCCGTTACCCTGTTGAGCGGCTGTTCACTGTTTAGCGGCGAAGAAGACGTTGTTAAAATGTCCCCATTACCGGTGGTTGAGAACCAGTTTACCCCGTCTACCGTCTGGAGCACCTCTGTGGGCAACGGGATCGGTGATTTCTATTCCAACCTCCATCCTGCGCTGGCAGATAACGTGGTTTACGCCGCCGATCGTGCGGGCGTGGTGAAAGCGTTAAATGCCGACGACGGCAAAGAGATCTGGTCGGTTAACCTCAACGAGAAAGATGGCTGGTTCTCCCGCGCGCCTGCGCTGCTGTCTGGCGGCGTGACGGTGTCTGGCGGTCATGTTTACCTGGGCAGTGAAAAAGCCCAGGTATATGCCCTGAACACCGCGGACGGTACCGTTGCGTGGCAGACCAAAGTCGCGGGCGAAGCGCTGTCGCGTCCGGTGGTCAGCGACGGCCTGGTGCTGATTCATACCAGTAACGGCCAGCTGCAGGCGCTGAACGAAGCGGATGGCGCGATCAAGTGGACCGTCAACCTTGATATGCCTTCTCTGTCTCTGCGCGGCGAGTCTGCGCCAGCGACGGCCTTCGGCGCGGCGATTGTCGGCGGCGATAACGGTCGCGTAAGCGCCGTGCTGATGCAGCAGGGCCAGATGATTTGGCAGCAGCGTATTTCTCAGGCGACGGGCTCTACAGAAATCGACCGTCTCAGCGATGTCGATACCACGCCAGTTATCGTTGACGGTATCGTCTATGCGCTGGCGTATAATGGTAACCTGACGGCGCTGGATCTGCGCAGCGGTCAGATCATGTGGAAACGTGAACTGGGGTCAGTGAACGATTTCATCGTTGACGGCAACCGTATTTATCTGGTGGATCAGAATGACCGCATACTGGCGTTGACCACCGACGGCGGCGTAACCCTGTGGACACAGAGCGATCTGCTTCACCGTCTGCTGACCTCTCCGGTGCTGTACAATGGCAATCTGGTGGTGGGCGACAGCGAAGGTTACCTGCACTGGCTCAACGTTGAAGATGGCCGCTTTGTGGCACAGCAGGAAGTTGACAGCTCCGGCTTCCAGACCGAACCGGTGTCTGCCGACGGCAAACTGCTGATCCAGGCGAAAGACGGTACCGTGTACGCGATTACACGTTAATCGTTCCGGTCGTACGCGTTAAAAAACGGCTCCTGGTGCAGGGGCCGTTTTCCTGTTTTTAACAACGGCGCAAAAATCGCGTCTGTTGTCTGATGATTTATAAAATGAGGCTTTAAACATGGTACCTGTGGTCGCGCTTGTCGGGCGCCCTAACGTCGGAAAATCCACGTTATTTAACCGTCTAACCCGTACCCGGGATGCGCTGGTTGCGGATTTCCCGGGTCTGACTCGTGACCGTAAGTACGGTCGTGCGGAAATTGATGGTCGCGAGTTTATCTGTATTGATACTGGCGGTATTGACGGGACGGAAGACGGTGTAGAAACCCGTATGGCGGAACAGTCCTTGCTGGCGATTGAAGAAGCGGACGTTGTACTGTTTATGGTGGACGCCCGCGCGGGCCTGATGCCTGCTGACGAAGCCATCGCTCAGCATCTGCGTTCCCGTGAAAAACCGACCTTCCTCGTCGCCAACAAAACCGACGGTCTCGATCCGGACCAGGCGGTTGTGGAATTCTACTCCCTGGGGCTGGGGGAAATTCACCCGATCGCCGCGTCTCATGGTCGTGGCGTTCTCAGCCTGCTGGAGCACGTTCTGCTGCCGTGGATGGACGATGTCGCGCCGCAGGAAGAGGTGGATGAAGACGCCGAATACTGGGCGCAGTACGACGCCGACGAGAACGGGGAAGAAGAGCCGGCAGATGATTTTAACCCGCAGGATCTGCCGATCAAGCTGGCGATAGTCGGACGACCGAACGTGGGTAAGTCTACGCTTACTAACCGCATTCTGGGTGAGGACCGCGTGGTAGTCTACGACATGCCCGGCACCACGCGCGACAGCATTTATATCCCCATGCAGCGTGACGAGCGTGAATATGTGCTGATTGATACCGCAGGGGTGCGTAAGCGCGGCAAGATTACCGACGCGGTGGAAAAGTTCTCGGTAATCAAGACGCTGCAGGCGATAGAAGACGCTAACGTGGTGCTGCTGGTGATTGATGCCCGCGAAGGGATTTCCGATCAGGACCTGTCGCTGCTGGGGTTCATCCTTAATAGTGGGCGCTCACTTGTTATTGTGGTGAACAAGTGGGATGGCCTGACGCAGGAAGTGAAAGAGCAGGTGAAAGAGACGCTGGACTTCCGTCTGGGCTTTATCGACTTTGCCCGCGTACACTTTATCTCCGCACTTCACGGCAGCGGGGTCGGCAACCTGTTTGAATCCGTACGTGAGGCCTATGACAGCTCCACCCGTCGCGTCAGCACCGCGATGCTAACCCGCATCATGACGATGGCGGTGGAAGATCACCAGCCGCCGTTGGTGCGTGGCCGCCGCGTGAAGCTGAAATACGCCCACGCCGGTGGTTACAACCCGCCAATCGTGGTGATTCACGGCAACCAGGTTAAAGACCTGCCGGACTCTTACAAGCGTTATCTGATGAACTACTTCCGTAAGTCGCTGGAAGTGATGGGGACACCGATTCGTATCCAGTTCAAAGAAGGGGAAAACCCGTATGCGAATAAGCGTAATACGCTGACCCCGACGCAGATGCGCAAGCGTAAGCGCCTGATTAAACATATCAAGAAAAGTAAGTAATCACTTAAGCCCTCTCTCAGGAGAGGGCACACATCCAGATAGGGAGACTGCTATGGAACTTCGTTGTCCAGACTGCCAAAATCCGCTGGAACGTAACGGTGAGACTGCGCATTGTGCGACGTGCAATGTCGATTATGCCCTTGCGGCGCTGTGCCCGGACTGCCATAAGCCGCTACAGATCTTAAAAGCCTGTGGCGCGGTGGATTACTTTTGCCAGAATGGCCATGGCCTGATTTCAAAAAAACGCGTTGAGTTTGCCCTGACGCGAACTTAATCGCACACGCAATCCTCTCCTTTTTGCCAAAGCTCAACGAGCGAAGCGGGCGCGTCATTTTCCGGCACCAGCACGATGATATCGGCGTATCCCGCCTGATCGTGCCGGGTCCAGACGATCTGAATACGAAAATAGCGCTGATCGCCTCGCCCCGGCGAATCCGCCTGACCCGGCGGCGTGCCGACGGACAGGCTTTGCCGCAGGATGTCGGCAACGCGCTGACGCTGGGCCTCAGACAAGGTGGAAAGGGCAATTTTGCGCTGTTGACTCAGCTTCGGGATAAACGCGACGCCGCCTTCGCGTGCCAGTTCCACAACGGCGTCATCAGTGAGTTCAGGGATATCCATTACATCACTCCTGTGGCTTTCCAGGCGTCCTCAATGGCCTGCGCCGTTTCTTTACCGCTACGTTTTTCTCCGTGATGAATGGTTAAACGCGCGAAATCAATGAAGTCGGCGTCCTGCGCCAGTTGGCGATCGCACACTGTATCGTACCAGGCATAGCCAGCCTTCTCCCATGCGTAACCGCCGAGCGCCGTCGCGGCGAGGTAAAACGCCCGGTTAGGAATGCCGGAATTAAGGTGCACGCCGCCGTTGTCCTCACGCGTTTTGATAAAATCGCGCATATGACCAGGCTGTGGATCTTTGCCAAGCAGCGGATCGTCATAGGCGGTACCCGGTGCCGACATTGAGCGTAATCCCTTGCCGTTGATACCTTCCGCCAGCAGCCCTTCGCCGATGAGCCAGTCGGCCTGGTCCGCGGTTTGCCCCAGATGGTATTGCTTTACCAGCGCGCCAAACACGTCAGATAGCGATTCATTGAGCGCGCCCGCCTGCTCAAAGTAGATCAGTCCGGCTTCGGACTCCGTGATCCCATGCGCCAGTTCGTGCGCCACCACGTCAATGGCAATCGTGAAACGGTTAAAAATCTCGCCATCGCCGTCGCCAAACACCATCTGCTGCCCGTTCCAGAAGGCGTTCTGGTACTCGCGTCCATAATGAACCGTTCCGGTGAGAATTAACCCTTTGTTATCCAACGAGTCGCGCTGCCAGTTTTTCCAGAAAAAGTCATGGGTTATGCCGAGATAATCATAGGCTTCATCTACCGCCACGTCGCCATTCGAAGGGTGGCCCTCATAACGGACCTGCGTGCCGGGCAGTTCCTGGGTCTGCTTCGCATCGTAAATGTCGCGTTCCAGTTGGCCAGCCTGACTGACGTGCGGCGCGGCGGGCTTGCCCGGCATATGCGCCATCAGGGTCTGCACGTGGCTCAGCGTTTGTCGTGCGCACCGCTGCTGCGGTTCAGAACCTGTTTCGATAATGCGACGCAGGATATAAGGCGGGATGACGCTGTAAAAGTGGGGCATGCTGTTCTCCTGAATTCTGGCAAGGCCGAATAAATAAGGAATAACAGCAGTATAGTGTGAAAATTAAACGCTTTTACGCTGGCGGGTTTTTTTTACCGTTTTGACGGCTTTCACCTCGCTTTCCACCCAGCCATCGGTGACCCGGGTGGTCAGCAGATCGCCAGCCTTCACCTGTTTAGTGTGTTTCAGCACATTGCCGTCGGCGCTGCTGGTCACGCTGTAGCCGCGTGCCAGAGTGGAGAGCGGACTGACGGCTTCCAGATGAGTGACCGCATTGCCGAAGCGTTCACGCGTTAGGCTCAGGCGCGCGCGTATTGTATCCGCCAGACGATATTCCAGTTGCTGAATACGGCTTTGCGCCCGGTGAATGCGTGGCTGAGGATTTTGGTGATTGAGGCGCTGTAACAAGCGGAATTGCTGCTGGCCGGAACGCTTAAGCTGGCTGTCAATCGCGATATTCATCCGCTGTTGTAATCGTTCCAGTGCCGTCTGCTGACGTGCCAGTCGCAGCTGCGGATGCTGCTGTTGCAGACGATGATGCAACTGTGTAAAGCGACGGCTGCGGTTTGCGAGAAAATAGTCCATCGCCATGCCAAGGCGCTGCTGGGCAGACTGAAGCTGGCGCACCAGCTCCTGCTGGTTGCGGCTGACCATTTCAGCGGCTGCTGAAGGGGTCGGCGCGCGCAGATCGCCGACAAAATCGGCAATCGTCACGTCCGTTTCGTGTCCGACGGCGCTCACTACCGGAATGCGACTGGCGAAGATTGCCCGCGCCACCCGTTCATCATTGAAGCTCCATAAATCTTCCAGTGAACCGCCGCCGCGTCCGACAATCAGCACGTCACACTCGTTACGCATGTTCGCCAGTTCGATGGCGCGCACGATTTGCCCTGGCGCATCGTCACCCTGTACGGCGGTCGGATAAATAATGACCGGGAGGGACGGATCGCGGCGTTTGAGCACGTGGAGAATATCATGCAGCGCAGCGCCGGTTTTCGAGGTGATCACCCCGACGCAGCGGGCAGGGGAGGGAAGCGGTTTTTTAAACTGCTGATCGAACAAACCTTCTGCCGAAAGCGTGGCTTTTAGCTGTTCGAATTTTTGCTGGAGCAGCCCTTCACCCGCGGGCTGCATGCTCTCGACGATAATCTGGTAATCGCCGCGCGGCTCGTAGAGGGTGATATTGGCGCGCACCAGCACCTGCTGCCCGTGTTGCGGGCGGAAGGTTACCCGGCGGTTGCTGTTGCGAAACATCGCACAGCGCACCTGGGCGGCGTCATCTTTCAGGGTGAAATACCAGTGGCCTGACGCGGGCTGGGAGAAATTCGAAATTTCGCCGCTGATCCAGACCTGTCCCATCTCTTGTTCTAACAGCAGACGAACCGTCTGATTAAGGCGGCTTACGGTAAAAATGGCGGAAGTCTGAGAGGATAACATGTGAGCGGGATCAAATTCTAAATCAGCAGGTTATTCAGTCGATAGTAACCCGCTTACCGGGGATCGCAAGGTTTTTTTGCAAAAAAGTGTAGATGCAATCGGTTACGCTCTGTATAATGCCACGGCAATATTTATCCACCCCAGGTCAGAGATATTGCCCATGCTACGTATCGCTAAAGAAGCTTTGACGTTTGACGACGTCCTCCTCGTTCCCGCTCACTCCACCGTTCTGCCGAATACTGCCGATCTCAGCACGCAGTTGACGAAAACCATTCGTCTGAACATTCCTATGCTCTCCGCAGCAATGGATACCGTGACTGAAGCGCGCCTTGCTATCGCTCTGGCCCAGGAAGGCGGCATTGGTTTTATCCACAAAAACATGTCTATCGAGCGTCAGGCGGAAGAAGTCCGTCGCGTGAAGAAACATGAATCTGGCGTGGTTACCGACCCGCAGACCGTTCTGCCCACGACCACCCTGCGCGAAGTTAAAGAACTGACCGAACGCAATGGTTTCGCAGGCTACCCGGTTGTGACCGAAGACAACGAACTGGTCGGCATCATTACGGGCCGCGACGTGCGTTTTGTGACGGACCTGAGCCAGCCGGTGAGCGTCTATATGACCCCGAAAGAGCGTCTGGTTACCGTGCGTGAAGGTGAAGCGCGTGATGTCGTGCTGGCAAAAATGCACGAAAAGCGCGTCGAGAAAGCGCTGGTTGTTGATGACAGCTTCCACCTGCTCGGCATGATCACCGTTAAAGATTTCCAGAAAGCAGAACGTAAACCGAATTCCTGTAAAGACGAGCACGGTCGCCTGCGCGTCGGCGCAGCGGTTGGCGCGGGGGCGGGCAACGAAGAACGCGTTGATGCGCTGGTTGCTGCGGGTGTTGACGTCCTGTTGATCGACTCCTCTCATGGCCACTCCGAAGGCGTACTGCAGCGTATCCGCGAAACCCGCGCGAAGTACCCGGATCTGCAAATCATCGGCGGCAACGTGGCGACTGGCGCAGGCGCGCGCGCGCTCGCTGACGCTGGCGTAAGCGCGGTGAAAGTGGGGATTGGCCCAGGCTCTATCTGCACCACCCGTATCGTAACCGGCGTGGGGGTTCCGCAGATCACCGCCGTATCTGACGCTGTAGAAGCGCTGGAAGGCACCGGCATTCCGGTTATCGCCGACGGCGGTATCCGTTTCTCTGGTGATATCGCGAAAGCCATTGCCGCAGGCGCAAGCGCGGTGATGGTCGGCTCTATGCTGGCCGGTACCGAGGAATCTCCGGGCGAAATTGAACTGTACCAGGGCCGTTCTTATAAATCTTACCGCGGAATGGGCTCGCTGGGCGCAATGTCTAAAGGCTCTTCTGACCGTTACTTCCAGAGCGATAACGCCGCCGACAAACTGGTGCCGGAAGGTATCGAAGGCCGCGTTGCCTATAAAGGCCGTCTGAAAGAGATCATTCACCAGCAGATGGGCGGCCTGCGCTCCTGTATGGGACTGACGGGCTGTGGTACTATTGACGCATTGCGTACTAAGGCGGAATTCGTCCGTATCAGCGGTGCGGGTATTCAGGAAAGTCACGTTCATGACGTGACCATCACTAAAGAGTCCCCGAACTACCGTCTGGGCTCCTGATAAGTTTACGCGCCCTGACGGGCGCTTTTTTTGGTTTCATTTGCCTCGGAATTAGCGTCAATGACAGACAATATTCACAAGCATCGCATTCTCATCCTTGATTTCGGATCGCAGTACACTCAGCTGGTTGCGCGTCGCGTACGTGAACTCGGCGTGTACTGCGAACTGTGGGCTTGGGATGTAACTGAAGCACAGATTCGCGAGTTTAATCCTAGCGGTATCATTCTTTCCGGCGGCCCTGAAAGCACCACCGAAGAAAACAGTCCGCGCGCGCCGCAATACGTTTTTGAAGCGGGCGTACCGGTATTTGGCGTTTGCTACGGCATGCAGACCATGGCGATGCAGTTGGGCGGTCATGTAGAAGGCTCCAGCGAGCGCGAATTTGGCTACGCCCAGGTTGAAGTGGTTAGCGACAGCGCGCTGGTGCGTGGCATCGAAGATTCCTTGACCGCCGACGGCAAGCCGCTGCTCGACGTCTGGATGAGCCACGGCGATAAAGTCACCGCTATCCCGTCTGACTTTGTGACCGTTGCCAGCACCGAAAGCTGCCCGTTCGCCATCATGGCGAATGAGGAAAAACGTTTCTACGGCGTGCAGTTCCACCCGGAAGTGACGCACACCCGTCAAGGGATGCGTATGCTGGAGCGCTTCGTGCGCGATATCTGCCAGTGTGAAGCGCTGTGGACGCCGGCAAAAATCATCGACGACGCGGTTGAGCGTATCCGTCAGCAGGTCGGTGATGACAAAGTGATCCTCGGTCTGTCCGGTGGGGTTGACTCCTCCGTCACCGCGATGCTGCTGCACCGTGCGATCGGCAAAAACCTGACCTGCGTCTTTGTTGATAACGGTTTGCTGCGTCTGAATGAAGCGCAGCAGGTGATGGATATGTTCGGCGACCATTTCGGTCTGAACATCGTTCATGTTCCGGCGGAAGACCGCTTCCTCAGCGCGCTGGCGGGTGAAAACGATCCGGAAGCAAAACGTAAGATCATTGGCCGCGTTTTCGTGGAGGTGTTCGACGAAGAAGCGCTGAAGCTGGAAGAGGTGAAATGGCTTGCTCAGGGCACTATCTACCCGGACGTCATCGAGTCTGCTGCTTCAGCAACCGGTAAGGCGCACGTCATCAAATCTCACCATAACGTCGGCGGTCTGCCAAAAGAGATGAAGATGGGTCTGGTTGAACCGCTAAAAGAGCTGTTCAAAGACGAAGTACGCAAGATTGGTCTGGAGCTGGGTCTGCCGTACGACATGCTTTACCGTCACCCGTTCCCGGGGCCAGGTCTGGGCGTACGCGTGCTGGGCGAAGTGAAGAAAGAGTATTGCGATCTGCTGCGTCGTGCGGACGCGATCTTCATCGAGGAACTGCACAAAGCTGACCTGTACAACAAGGTAAGCCAGGCGTTCACCGTATTCCTGCCGGTTCGTTCGGTTGGCGTGATGGGCGACGGTCGTAAATACGACTGGGTTGTCTCTCTGCGTGCGGTTGAAACCATCGACTTTATGACCGCGCACTGGGCGCACCTGCCGTATGACTTCTTAGGCCGCGTGTCTAACCGCATCATCAATGAAGTGAACGGCATTTCCCGCGTGGTGTATGACATCAGCGGTAAGCCCCCCGCTACCATTGAGTGGGAATAAGCCGATAACCCTTCCTGAGTTTTCATGAACAGGTAAAAATGCAATCAACCCTCTGTTTTTACAGGGGGTTTTTATTTATGTGCATTCATGTTTCCTCACTCCAGTTCACACTTTTTAGCGGTATTTCTCACGGTATCGCCTTAGAGGTGTATTTTTCTCTCTGTCTGATACCGTTGTAAAAATAATGCCAAAATGGTGATTTTATGCTGACTGATATCAAACTGAAAAACCTCAAGCCAAAGGACAAACTTTATAAAGTTACTGACCGGGATGGTTTGTATGTTGCAGTGCTGACGTCAGGCACAGTCTCGTTTCGCTACGATTACAGTATCAACGGAAGACGAGAAACACTGACATTAGGGAAGTATGGTATTGACGGTATTTCTCTGGCTGAAGCAAGGGAAAAACTTCATACCGCGAAAAAGCTGCTCAAGTCAGGCATATCACCTGCTGTAGACAAACGTTACGGTAAAAATAAGCTCCGGGAGAGTGAGACGCTGACGGTATATACCGACAATTACATGAAGCATGTAACACTGGCGGACAGTACCAGAGCGATGAAAGAAGCGGTTATTGAGCGAGATATCCTGCCTGTGCTGGGCAACAAATTAATGACCGAAATTACTACGGCAATGGTGCGCGACCTTTGCGATCGGATAATAGATCGAGGAGGTAATGCAACAGCGGTACAGGTTCGCGAGATAATCAGCAGTGTCTATCGTTATGCAAATGATCGAGGGCACAGTTTTTCTAATCCGGCTCAGGATATTAAAGCGAGTTCTATCGCAACGTTCACTCCCAGGCTCAGAAGCCTTTCCCCGCGAGAAGTTGGCATTTTCTTCAATACACTGGATACCGTTGCAGGGATGCCAACGCTCAAACTGGCATTGAAGATTATATTTCTGACAATGGTACGTAAAAGCGAGTTCACTTTAGCGACCTGGGATGAGGTTGATTTCAAAACCAATGAGTGGACCATTCCTGCTGGCCGTATGAAAGGAGGCCGGACTCATGTCATCTATCTTTCGCGCCAGGTTAATGATTTGCTGATAGGCCTGAAAATGTGTGCCGGAGGAAGTCCTTACTTACTTGCAGGGCGCTATAACATCAACAAACCACTGTCTAATGCAGCCCTGAACGGCGTTATCACTACAACCGTAAAAGTGGCACAGTCGCAAGGGAAGGCGCTGGAGCACTTTACCGTCCATGACATGCGGCGGACGGCTAGCACGTTATTGCATGAGGCAGGGTATCCATCGGACTGGATAGAGAAATGTCTCGCACATGAGCAGAAAGGGGTGAGAGCAATTTATAACAAAGCCGAATACGCGCGACCGCGAGCTTACATGTTGCAGCAGTGGGCGGACATGGTTGATGGTTGGATTGCTGGAACAACAGTGACGCTCACCCCGTTTTCGCCGAGGAAGTACGAGGAGTGGATGAACCTTGCTATGTAATGGTTTATTGCACGATTAAGATAAAATTTCTATAAAATTAGTGAGTTCGACTATGTTTTTTAATATGCTTAATAATAAACAAAAAAAGCGTCTTTTTATTAATCAAGTAAATGTGTTTTACAATTATTCGTTAGGTTTTGAAGTTCATTCGGTAGACTTATTGAAGACTGCTAATAAACTTCTTAAATCAGGGTTTTCTAAATATGTTTGTTTTTCAGATTTTAAGTTTTTATATCTCAATGAAAATAATCAAATAAAATATAGTAATTTACATCCAGAAGGAAGAAATTGGGATTCTTCATGGGAAATAAATTTTGATGATGATATACCAAAAGAAATAATTCCTGATTTAATGATTTCTTCCGAGTTGTTTTTCCATGAAAATAGACTCGTGAATGATAATCAGGCTTACATAAGAACATCATTACCTCCCTTTGTTCTGGAGATAAGTAATGAGCAGTACCCTATGTATCCGGGAGTAAAGATCTACCGTGATGGAATCGCTATCATTTATTTTCAATTTGATGGTAAATGGAATGGGATTGATGATGACAGTTTCTTATCATCAATTATAAACATAAGTCAAAGATATTTTGATAAAATATGGGTTGATGCGAAACTTCAAATGCTCGATGGTGAAGTAGTTTTAGAAAATAGCTTTGAAGATGTTTTTTCAATTGGTGGAAATTATCTTGATGGAAGAGAAATAAGAAAATTAAAACAGAAGATGCGAGATAATAGCATGAAAGTATTAACTGAATCTTTTGAGAAAGAAGGTTGTACTTTTTCGTTCGATAATCATAGAGAATGGATTTTGCACCAGATTGCAGGAACGGAGGAGAATGAATCATGGGAATCTACGATTGAAATGTGTCGTTCTATATATTCAAACGTTATTAGTAGCATGTTGGTTCCACAATTTAAGAATAATAAAGCTAAATCATATAGTTATCTTTGGCACGGACGGCCTTCTGTTTCTCTTTTACGTTTCGATAAGCAACCTCAGGATAAAAGTGCTTTGTTGAAAAATTTCTCTGAGTCATTGGTTAAGTTTTTGAATAGAGCTGATATCAGCGAAAAGAAAAACTCCTTGCCGCCAGATTTAAGGAAGTTTAATGATTATTGTCTACATGCAAATAGATCCATTTACTTATGGACTTGGTTAAGAGGAGAGAATGAGTCAGAAGATATTTGGGATGACAGAAATACCTCATCAAGAATACTTGAAAATCAGGCAAGAGTTGAGCAGGTTGAATATCATAATATGAGTATTTCTAGAGCGTGCTCTTGGGCTAATAACCCGCCATCTGAACAGCATCTATTTATCTCCTATACAACATTGGCAGAAACAGAAAATAAAATTCATCATAGTAGTATATCTGGGGAAATTTCTGATACGCTTTCATATCTCATTAAATCTTTTGGGACAGAGAGTTTAATTGCTTCTTCGAAAGAGATGGCTAGATTTCGCATGGACGAACTTAAATATAGGTCAGATTCAGCAAGAAACTCTAGCAATTATTGGTTAACATTTATTTTCGGTTTGGTTGGTGTTACAAGTTTTGCTGAATTTGCAGTTAATCCACTAATTCTTAATAAATGGAGTGGAATGAATAAAGTTATAGCACCTTTTATTTCTTTTGGGATCTCTGCTGTTTTAGTTTTAGCAATATCTGCAATTATCTGGTATTACACAAAGAGAAAATACTAGCATTTAGAGTGATTGATACTAGAAGTTATGTTGCTATTTATATTGCTTTTATGATGGATATCGGGCTAATTAATTTAGCCATAAACTTGCTCGATATACCGTCCTCGCCCATCCCCATGTCCCAGATCTGTTGAGGTTACCGCCAGTGCCTCTTTGTGGCTTAATCCCTGATCCTTGTAATAGCTGATCGCGTCCTGCGCCCAGGCATAGCGCAGGGAGTGAGGGGAGTATTCGCCCGTCAGCCCGGCATCGCGGAGATGGTTGTGTAAGTATCCCGCATAATCGTGCCATTCACATTTAGAGATCTTCCGGCATACTCACGCTGCCAACGAAGGAGATCGCTATACGTAAAGCCCGTTTTACTGAGCACCAGATCATTGCCGTAATCAAATCGGTTGAAGCCGGACGAACTGTTAAGGATGTCTGCCGGGAGGCATTGTCGATTGAAATCGATCTGAATCTGCCAGCCCCGCGAGTGGTCCGGGTGCTCGACAGGATCGCGGCAAACCGCGGCTATCCAGCCATGCTTCGCATGGATAATGCTCCGGAGTTTATTTCACTGGCGCGGGCTGATTGGGCAGAGAAACATGGAGTAAAACTGGAATTTATCCAGCCGGGCAGGTCGGCGCAGAACGCTTTCATTGAGCGCTTTAACCGGACATACCGTACAGAAATACTCGATTTTTATCTGTTCAGAACGCTGAATGAAGTGCGGGAAATCACGGAAAAATGGTTGTCAGAATATAACTGTGAATGCCCGCATGAATCACTGAGCAATATGACACCAGAGGAATACCGACAACAACATTATTTGGCCGGGATCTCAAAAAATGCATGGAACTAAAACGGGTCTATTTACAAACACTTCCCATACTCAATCGTGCTAAGCCGTTTCTACGCCTCAATGGTTATATCAACAGCCAGTCGTGCCAGATGTTGTTAACACCGATATGTTGAATTTGTAATTTCATATTGGGTTTTTATATGAACAATTTTTCAAAGCTTCGTCGATCTTATCGCTTAACTCTTCCTCGTCCCAACTTGCAAATGATTTATATATTGGCATCTCCCAATCTTCATTTGAGATAACTTGTATTATAAATCTACCTTCTTCCTCAAATGCAGAGGTCCATCCAATATCAAGAATATTTCCATTGTTGAAAGTTAGTTGAAAAAGATCCTCGTCTAGCTTAGTGACTTGCTCAAATATTGCTTTGGTAAAGTCTAAGCTTGAAAGTTCATCATAAATATTCAGTACTCATTCTACATGATGAACTTTATCTAAAATTAGATTGTTTTTTTTCATTTCATTAATTTCCTGACTTCTTGAGGCCCAATTGGATGAGAGTGGATAGTTCCTTGTGATTCTTTAGTCACTACCCAATTAGTTTCTTTACCTTTGTATGCTCCCTTTACGTTATCGAACTCTTTGATCTTCCAATTTTGATCATTTGTAGTTGGGATGTCATTCTTCCAAACATCATGATTTATAGACTCAATGTCAACTTCTGGCTTAAATTTTGCTGGGCCAGACGTTGTGTTTTTCACAACTTCACTCCAGGGCTATTTTTAGGCGGGTAGTGCTTGTAGCCATGAATATAAGATTTTTTGACCTCATTGAGATAAACTTAAATCGGCTTAATCCCGGCATCGGCAGGGAAAACCAGAATGTAATCCTGCGTAGCGACCGTACCGGTGGCCAAGCCCGCACGTCCTGGACCGATTCTGCCGTGCCGTCGAACAGACTCGACGGCTCGCGATACGGCAGGCGTACATCAAAATGATAGTGAAGCGGGCTGTCGGCGAAGATGTACACATCCAGTTTGCGGATGTAATCTATCTCCGTTCGTCAATAAACCCCATTTCTGGCAGAATACATTGAAGTAACTGTAAATCTGTTTTCTTCCGTTGAGTCATGAATAGTGAATACCCTTATTATTTTCATCATTACTTTGAGTCTTTGAACAATGGGAGTCCTTGCGATTTACGCCAGTTTTTGACTAGTTCTAGAACTTTCGAGGGTTCTCCATCCTCATCTTTATCTGGAAATACGATTAAATCGCTGCCTTTAGGGTGATTTGTAACTTTGATAAAATTATCCATTAGCATGTCAAAATATTCATCCGGTTTTTTTCCTTTTAATTCTTTCTCTTTTCTGGTGTTTTTTCTAAACTCATACAGGATTTCTAGAAACTCGTTTTCAGTGTAATCCTCAAGTCTATCTTTCAAAACTGGCATATTCATAATGTCACCTATCTCCTGTAATGTATTTCATCATGTAGTTTAGGCGTAACTATACGTATGTTATCCATACCATAGACGCCTCCCCCATCTTTTATGGGAATTACATGATGAATCTCGAATTTTTTAAAAATAGTGTTTGGTCCTATGTATTGACCCTCTTTGGGAACCCATGGTGAAAGACCATCTGCAACCCTGTCTTTGTTTACTGTTGTAAGGTCTTTAGTTAATTCTGGGTACTTACCGACTTCATTCCAGACAGCTTCACGGAAGTCATCATAAGAGCTGAACTTCTTACCTCGTAGAGTATCTGCTACCAGAGATGGTATTGGAGCCCCATCTCCCGAGTTTGTAACAGATAAATCTAGCCAAGGTTTATCTCCGGATAGTTTTACACCGTTGCCAGTAGCTGTTCCGGGTTGATTTCGTGAATCATCTTTCAGATACACATAAATCGGCTTAATCCCGGAATCGGCAGGGAATACCAGAATGTAATCGTTAAGTTCCCGCTCTTCCAGAACCGGGAATGT
>NZ_BBNB01000015.1 GCF_000759835.1 Citrobacter sedlakii NBRC 105722 | reverse complement strand
AAATATGTACGCAATAGTTTGCGCAGCAGCAAGGCGGCAAGTGATGCACGTCAGCAGGAGCATACAGAAGTATGTGACTGCTGCGGGCGAACGCAGCCAACGCCGCTGATGCGATAAAGTATTGCGTACAGAGCACAAAGAATTTGCCTGGCGGCCGTAGCGCGGTGGTCCCACCTGACCCCATGCCGAACTCAGAAGTGAAACGCCGTAGCGCCGATGGTAGTGTGGGGTCTCCCCATGCGAGAGTAGGGAACTGCCAGGCATCAAATTTAGCGTGCTGATATGGCTCAGTTGGTAGAGCGCACCCTTGGTAAGGGTGAGGTCCCCAGTTCGACTCTGGGTATCAGCACCACTTAATTAGGTTAAAGTTCGGCACAGTAGAAAAGAATTTGTCTGGCGGCAGTAGCGCGGTGGTCCCACCTGACCCCATGCCGAACTCAGAAGTGAAACGCCGTAGCGCCGATGGTAGTGTGGGGTCTCCCCATGCGAGAGTAGGGAACTGCCAGACATCAATTAAGTGAGAAGGCCATCCGAAAGGATGGCCTTTTTGCGTTTGGAACCCTATGAATCTATAGGCCCGGTAAGCGTGGCGCCACCGGGCAAAACAAGCGTTTAATGAATGACCTGCGACAGGAACGCTCGCGTACGTTCTGATTTCGGATGCGCGAAGAACTCATCTGGCGGAGCCTGCTCTACAATCTCTCCCCGGTCCATGAAGATCACTCTGTCTGCCACGGTTCTGGCAAACCCCATCTCATGCGTGACGCAAAGCATTGTCATCCCCGACTGTGCCAGGCCAATCATGGTATCCAACACTTCTTTAACCATTTCAGGGTCCAACGCTGAAGTAGGTTCATCAAACAGCATGATTTTCGGTTTCATGCACAGCGAGCGAGCAATCGCTACGCGCTGCTGCTGACCTCCCGAGATCTGGCCCGGGAATTTATGAGCATGCTCCGCTATACGAACGCGTTCGAGATAGTGCATCGCCAGGGCTTCGGCCTCTTTTGTCGGCATTTTACGTACCCAAATGGGAGCCAGCGTACAGTTTTGCAGAACAGTGAGATGCGGAAAGAGATTAAAATGCTGGAATACCATTCCAACCTCCTGCCTGACGCGTTCGACATTACGAATGTCCTCATTCAGCTCGATACCATCCACAACGATACGTCCTTGTTGATGTTCTTCGAGATGATTAATGCAGCGGATCGTCGTTGATTTCCCCGATCCGGAAGGACCACATAAAACAATGCGTTCTCCCTGTCTTACGCTCAGGTTAATATCCTTTAAAACATGGAACTGCCCGTACCATTTATTAACGTTTTCCAGCGTAATCATCGCATCGGCAGATGGCATTAAAAGTTGGCTCATAGAATCCTCAGTGCGGCGTACGCCCGGTGTTAAAGCGCTTTTCCAGATACTGGCTGTAGCGCGACATGCTGAAGCAAAAAATCCAGTAAATCAGAGCGGCAAAAACATAGCCTTCGGTGGACATACCCAGCCAGGCAGGGTCAACCGTGGCTTGTTGCACGCTACTGAAGAGATCGAACAGGCCGATGATGATGACCAGACTGGTATCTTTAAACAGCGCGATGATGGTGTTGACCAGGCCCGGAATAACCATCTTCAGGGCCTGGGGAAGAATGACCAGCCCTTGCATTTTCCAGTAGCCAAGAGCTAACGATTCCGCCGCTTCATATTGACCCTTTGGCAGCGCCTGAAGCCCACCACGAACAACTTCCGCGACATAGGCGGACTGAAACAGAATCACCCCTGCCAACGCCCGAATGAGTTTATCGATACTTGTTCCTTCTTCCATGAACAATGGCAGCATAACCGATGACATAAACAGGACGGTGATCAGCGGTACGCCTCGCCAGAACTCAATGAAAATAACAGATAAGATCCGGACAACGGGCATATGGGAGCGGCGCCCCAGAGCCAGAAGAATCCCTAAGGGTAACGCCCCAGCGATCCCGACAGAGGCGATGATTAAGGTCAGGGTCAGCCCTCCCCACTGGCGCGTTTCAACCCGCTCCAGCCCAAGCAAACCGCCATACAACAACCACCAGACCACTAACGGGTAGATGACTGCCCAGACAGCAATATAACGTCCGCGCCGGGGCATCCTGTTCCAGAACATCGGAACAATTGAGACCAGCCCGACAAACAGCGCTAGCTTGATCCGCCAGCGTTGCTCGTGCGGATAAAGGCCAAACATAAACTGGCCGAAGCGTTCATGGATGAACACCCAGCATGCGCCTGATTGCGTGCAGTCCGCACGAGCAGAACCGACCCAATTGGCCTGCAAAAACGCCCAGTTTACAAAGGGAGGAATAAGCTCCCACATCAGCCACAGGCATAAGATCGTCAGTAGACTATTCAATACGCTGGAAAAAAGATTTTTACGCACCCAGGCCACGATTCGGCCATGACCATGACTGGCTGGACGCGCGGGATGTGACAGCAGGACTTTTGTCATCATGCTTCCTTAGCGCTCAACGAGGGCGATGCGGCGGTTATAAATATTCATCAGCAGTGAGATACTCAGGCTAATGATCAGATACACCGACATGGTGATGGCGATCGTTTCAATGGCCTGTCCTGTCTGATTCAGAACCGTTCCCGCGAACAGCGAAACCATATCGGGATAACCAATCGCGGCGGCCAGCGAGGAATTCTTAACAATATTGAGGTACTGGCTGGTTAATGGCGGGATAATCACCCGCAGCGCCTGAGGAATAATGACCTGACGTAGGGTGACCGTGTTTGGAAGCCCCAGCGAACGCGCTGCTTCATGTTGACCATACGGTACCGCCTGAATCCCCGCGCGAATGATTTCCGCAATAAACGCCGAGGTATAAACCGACAGTGCCAGCGTCAACGCCGCCAGTTCGGGGATAAGCACCATTCCGCCACGGAAGTTAAAGCCCCGCAATTCGGGGATGTCCCAATGAAGCGCAGCGCCAAAAAGCCAGTGGGCGAGCAGTGGCAACAGGACAATCAGCCCCAGCGCAGTAGGCCAGGTTTTACGTAACTGTCCTGTTTTTGTCTGGTGCATTTTATTGAAGCGAAACAGCCCAACGGAAATCGCAACGGCGAGCGCAATTGAGATCGTAAAAGGCAGTATGCCTTCTCCCAATTGCGGAGAGGGAATATAGAGACCCCGGTTACTCAGAAACACGGCATCCAGCGCGCTGACAGCTTGCCGCGGGCCGGGCAAATTGCGTAACACCGCGAAGTACCAGAAAAATATTTGCAAAAGCGGGGGGACGTTGCGGAAGATCTCAATATACACCGTCGACAGTTTGCGCAGTAACCAGTTATCGGAAAGGCGTGCCAGCCCGAGAAAAAAGCCGAGAACGGAAGCAAACACAATACACAATGCGGAAACCAACAAAGTGTTAAGCAAACCAACCAGAAAAACGCGTCCGTAAGTATCACCCTGTTGATAGTCAATCAGGTGCTGGACAATACCAAACCCGGCACTGCGGTCAAGAAACGCAAAACCTGAAGTAATGCCGCGATTGCTCAGGTTATTAATCGTATTGTGAACAAGGTAAATAACCACGGCGACGACCGCAAGAATGGCGATAATTTGAAACAGCCACGCGCGGACCACAGGATGAGAAAAGGAGAGCGATCCTTTTGCGTGAGAGCGGCGATGGAACATAAGAAAGCCTCGGTAACCATGACTCTGGACTGAGCGCCGCCTGTGCGGCGCTCGTTACAGCACAACGGCTTAACGTACGGGTGGTGCGTACTGGATGCCGCCGTTATTCCAGAGATTGTTTTGCCCACGTTTGATCTTCAACGGGCTTTCCGATCCCACGTTACGTTCAAAGATCTCAGCGTAATTACCCACCTGCTTGATGATGTTATACGCCCACTTGTTATCGAGTTTCAGGTCTTTACCGTAATCCCCTTCTTTGCCCAACAGATGCGCCATATCCGGCGTTGCGGGGTTAGCCGCTTTCTCATCAACGTTTTTTGACGTGACGCCCATCTCTTCAGCATTAAGCATCGCAAACAACGTCCAGCGTACAACAGCAAACCATTCATCATCGCCGCGACGGACAACAGGGCCAAGCGGCTCTTTGGAGATTACCTCCGGCAGGACGATCCATTCGCCTGGGTTACTTAGCTTAATGCGCAGAGCGTAAAGCTGAGACTGGTCGGAGGCGAGGGTATCACAACGTCCTGACTCCAGCGCTTTTGCCGACTCGTCAGAGCGATCAAAGGTCACTGGGGTATACTTCATCTTATTCGCTTTAAAATAGTCAGCCACGTTCAGCTCAGTGTCTGTTCCTGCCTGAATACAAACAGTCGCACCATCAAGTTCTTTCGCGCTTTTCAGACCCGCTTTGTTGTGTGTCAGAAAACCGATGCCGTCGTAATAGGTTACGCCGGTAAATGACATGCCCATCCCGGCGTCACGCGAGGAGGTCCAGGTCGTATTCCGCGAGAGAAGATCCACTTCGCCGGACTGTAACGCGGTGAAGCGCTCTTTGGCCGTCAGCGGGGTGTATTTCACTTTGCTGTCGTCGCCGAGCACAGCAGCAGCGACACCGCGACATACGTCGACATCAATGCCCGAGAATTTCCCCTCCGCGTCGGCGTAAGAAAAGCCGGGCAGCCCATCACTGATCCCACATTGTACGAAGCCTTTCTTTTTTACGGCATCCAGGGTTTCACCCGCATGTACCTGATTTGCAACCGTAAGCAGCACGCCGGCAGCAGCCAGCGTGGCGATCATCATCTTTTTCATAATGCATCCTGTGTGGCGAGAATTATTGTTATAGAGAACGTTATGCAACGTTTTAAACCTGTCTGTGGCCTGGCCGTACTCTTATAAGCAAAGGGAGTGCCAGGTTTTGCGTCAGCGTGCACGACGCAATATCCAGAGTGTAGACAGGATTAAATACATGCAGCGCCCTTAAATAGTGCGAAAATGAAACGTAAGCCACATTTTGGAGCAAAATATTTTTAACATATTCACTAAAACGAAATACTAATTTCGGACGTGAATATCGACAGGGTGAGTAATAGAAAAGTATTTCGTAAATGAACAGTAGGAAATTTACAGAGCTAACAGAAAAGTAAATCAATGAAGAGAAAAATATAATTAAAGGTGATACCAGAAATCATTTTCAAACGGCTTAATTATGGTGATACAGGTAAAAGCGTAATGACACCCTGCCGGACAGAACAAAATAATGATTCGATTCATAAAGTAAGAACAAGGCAGGATGTCACAAAGGCGTCCTGAGACGCCTTTGTTGACACAGTTACTGGCGGGTTCGTCCAAAACGACCTCTTACGACCACGAAGAAGACAGGCACAAAGAAGATTGCCAGCAGGGTTGCTGAAACCATGCCGCCCATCACGCCGATCCCGACCGCATTTTGCGCGCCGCTACCCGCGCCATTACTGATCGCAAGCGGCAATACGCCAAGTATAAAGGCCAGTGACGTCATGAGAATTGGACGTAAACGCATACGTGACGCAGAGAGCGTCGCTTCAATAACGCCTTTGCCTTCTTTATCCATTAAGTCTTTCGCGAATTCGACAATCAGGATCGCGTTCTTCGCGGACAGGCCAATGGTGGTTAACAGCCCAACCATAAAGTAAACGTCATTCTTTTGCCCAAATAACGTTGCGGCGAGCAATACCCCCACAATACCTAACGGCACAACCAGCATCACCGAGAAAGGTATCGACCAGCTTTCATACAGTGCGGCCAGGCAAAGGAAGACGACGACAAACGAGATGGCGATTAGCGCTGGCGCCTGGTCTCCGGAGAGCCGCTCCTGATACGACATTCCTGTCCAGTCATAGCCAATCCCCACAGGAAGATTGGAAGCCATGCTTTCCATTAAGGCCATCGCCTCACCGGAACTGGTTCCAGGAGCGGCTTCCCCCAGGATTTCCATTGAAGGCAGGCCGTTGTAACGCTCCAGACGCGGCGAACCGTAAATCCAGTGTGATGAACTAAACGTAGAGAACGGCACCATCTCTCCATTTGCGCTTCGCACATACAGATTATCGATGTCCTCCGGCAACATGCGGAACTGGGCGTCGGCCTGAACATAGACTTTCTTCACACGACCACGGTCAATGAAGTCATTAACGTAGTAGCCGCCCAGCGCCGCAGAGATTGTCTCGTTGATATCGGACAGCGAGACACCCAGCGCCTGCGCTTTTTCCTGATCGACGTCCAGCTTAAACTGCGCAGTGTCTTCCAGCCCATTCGGGCGAACGCGTACTAACGTTTCAGGATGTTGAGCCACCATTCCTAAAAGCTGGTTTCTCGCCTGGGTTAACGCGTTATGCCCCAGCCCCGCCTGGTCGATAAGCTCAAAGTCGAAGCCCGTTGCGGTACCCAGCTCGACAATTGCTGGCATGTTGAAAGGGAAAACCATGCCATCCCGGATCTGGCTGAAAGCGCGAGTCGCCCGGGCGATAATCGATTCAACGTTGTTTTCTTCGCCGCTACGCTCCTCCCAGGGCTTGAGGCTCACAAAGGCCATCCCCGAGTTTTGTCCCTGACCGCTGAAGCTAAAGCCGTTCACGGTAAAGACGCTTTCAACGTTGGCTTTCTCGGTGTCCAGATAATAATGGGTCACTTGATCCAGCACTTTTTGCGTGCGCTCCTGCGTTGCCCCGGCAGGAAGTTGGATCATGGTCAGAAACACGCCCTGATCCTCTTCAGGCAAGAAGGATGTCGGCAAGCGTACGAACAGGAGCGCCATCCCGACAACAATCAGCAGATAGATTAGCAGGTAACGACCGGTGTTGTGGACAATGCCGCTGACGCTATTGGTGTAATGGTTGACGCTATGATCGAATTTGGCGTTAAACCAGCCGAAGAAACCGCTCTTTTTCTCATGATGCTCAGCGGAGACGGGTTTAAGCAACGTCGCGCAGAGCGCAGGCGTGAGAATCAACGCGACCAGCACCGAGAGCGCCATTGCCGACACAATGGTGATGGAGAACTGGCGGTAGATTGCGCCTGTCGATCCGCCAAAGAAGGCCATCGGGATGAACACGGCGGAGAGCACCATTGCGATCCCCACCAGGGCGCCCTGAATCTGCGACATGGACTTCTCAGTGGCTTCCCGTGGGGGCAACTTATCTTCCATCATCACGCGTTCGACGTTTTCAACCACCACTATCGCGTCATCGACCAACAGGCCGATGGCGAGCACCATGCCGAACATGGTCAGGGTGTTTATCGAGTAACCAAATGCCGCCAGTACCGCAAACGTCCCCAACAGGACAACCGGAACGGCAATGGTCGGGATCAGCGTGGCGCGAATGTTCTGCAGGAACAGATACATCACCAGGAATACCAGTACGATTGCTTCGAAAAGTGTTTTCACCACTTCATGAATGGAGATTTTCACAAACGGGGTGGTGTCATACGGGTAAACCACTTTCATTCCCGCCGGGAAGAAGGGCTGTAGCTCGACCAGTTTGGCCTTAATGGCGGTGGCAGTATCAAGGGCGTTGGCGCCGGTAGCCAGTTTAATCCCCAGACCGGATGCCGGTTTACCGTTAATGCGAGCGACAACATTATAGTTTTCTCCGCCAAGCTCAATGCGCGCGACATCTTTCAACCGCACGACGGAGCCGTCGCTGTTTACGCGCAGCGTGACTTTGCCGAATTCTTCGGGATCTTTCAGACGCGTCTGCGCAATGATCGAGGCGTTAAGCTGTTGTCCCGGCAGGGCGGGCGTCCCGCCAAGCTGACCGGCCGCGATTTGGTCGTTCTGCACTTTCAACTGGTTGATAACATCTACCGGCGTGAGCTGGTATTTGTTCAGGAGATTGGCATCCAGCCAGATGCGCATCGCATACTGCGCGCCAAACAGTTGAACGTCACCGACGCCGTTCAGACGGCTGATGGAGTCTTTAACGTTTGAGGCGACATAGTCGGAGATATCGTCCTGGGTGGTCTGAGGATTATCGGAAACAAAGCCTGCAACCATCAGGAAGCTACTGCTCGACTTCTCAACGCTAATTCCCTGCTGCTGAACTTCCTGCGGCAGGAGCGGCGTCGCCAGCTGCAGTTTGTTCTGAACCTGAACCTGAGCGATATCCGGATCGGTACCCGACTCGAAAGTCAGCGTGATGGTTACGCTTCCCGCAGAGTCGCTGGTGGAGGACATATACATCAGGTTATCGATACCGTTCATATTCTGTTCGATAACCTGAGTCACGGTATCTTGTACCGTCTGGGCATCTGCCCCCGGATAGTTTGCGGAAATTGAAACCGCCGGTGGAGCGATGGTGGGGTACTGCGCAACGGGCAGTTGCATAATGGCCAGGGCGCCCGCCAGCATCAGAATGATGGCCAGTACCCAGGCAAAAATAGGACGCCTGATAAAAAAGTTTGCCATGTCCGTTTACCTTATTGCGCCGCTTGTGCAGCAGGGGCTTCGGTATCCGGCGTGGCTTTCACTTTGGTGCCTGGACGCGCTTTTTGCAACCCGCTCACGATCACCCGATCGCCAGGCTGTAACCCTTCGCTTATCAGCCATTTGTCGCCAATTGCCTGCGAAGCGATAACGGGGCGGGATTCCACTTTGCTTTCGTTGTTCACGACCAGTACCGTGGCATCGCCGCGCGGGGTTCGTGTGACGCCTTGCTGTGGTACGAGGATCGCGTTTGGCTGCACGCCTTCATCGATACGCGCGCGGACAAACATGCCCGGCAGCAATGTGTGCTGCGGGTTAGGGAACACGGCGCGTAAGGTGATTGAGCCGGTGCTTTCGTCAACGGTGACATCAGAGAACTGTAAAGCGCCTTTTAGCGGATACGCTTGGCCATTTTCCATGACCAGCTCGACGCTACTGCTGGCGTTATCCTTGTGCAGACTGCCTTGTTCGAGAGATTCTTTCAGACGCATGAAGTCGTTGCTGGACTGGGTCACATCGACGTAAATAGGGTCGAGTTGCTGTACGGTTGCCAGTTCCGTCGCCTGCCCGTTAGTCACCAGTGCGCCTTCGGTGACGCTTGATTTGCCAATCCGTCCGCTTATCGGCGAGGTGACTTTGGTATAAGCGAGATTGATACGCGCGCTTTCCACCGCGGCTTTTGCGGCTGTGACGGCGGCATCAGCCTGGCGCGCATCGGCAATGGCCTGATCGTATTCCTGTTGGCTGATGTACTTTGTACCAACCAGCGGAACATAGCGTTTCACCGTCAAATGGGCGATGGCGGCAGCGGCTTCGCTTTTCGCCAGCTCGCCTTTCGCACTGTCATAGTCGGCCTGATAGGTTGCCGGATCGATCTGGTAAAGCGACTGTCCGGCCTCGACATCGCTACCTTCGGTGAAATTCCGTTTAAGGACAATACCGCTAACCTGCGGGCGAACCTCGGCAATGCGGAAGGCTGTGGTGCGTCCCGGTAATTCTGTGGTCACGGCTAATGGCGCGGTGTTGACCACGTGTACGGTCACTTGCGGCTCGCTGGCATGCGCTTGTTGCTCTCCCTGATCGTTACAACCGGCCAGCAGCGCAGCAGAGATGATAATGAATGAGGGCAGGAGTGAAAACCTGGCATGTTTCGTCATTACTGTTCCTTAAAAACCAATAGCTCGTTATTTACCGGATAACGGTAAGGCGGTAACGTGCGCGAAAAAATAACAGCTTGCTATCCTACAAATTATTGGGTCGCGATGTAAGTAATACTTATTTTTAGGTTGGCGCAACGGCACGTAAAAACAAAAAAAAGGAACACTGGCTTACCGTATTGCCCTGTCGAATTTAGACATTCTTTATTGCGAGTTAATATATTTTGAAATATACATTCCTTGTGTGAATAATTTATCTATTGGCATTCGCGCACTCTATTTATTTGAATGATTTGTGCGTCACAATCAGGCTTTTATTTCGTGTGCGCGGGTCTGAGATGTTACAGTCGGTTTTTCCAGAACGGCTTTACTGGCGTAATAATTACTCCAACTCTGATGTGATACTCCATGGCAAAAAAAACCAAGGCTGATGCCCTTAAAACGCGACAACATTTAATTGAAACGGCCATTACACAGTTTGCCGCACGGGGCGTAGGCAACACCACGCTCAATGATATTGCCGACGCCGCCCAGGTCACGCGTGGCGCAATCTACTGGCACTTCAGCAACAAGACGCAGTTGTTTAACGAAGTGTGGCAGCAGCAACCCCCTTTGCGCGATCTTATTCAGGAACGAGTCACTGCGCTGAATGCAGAAAACCCGTTACAACAACTGCGTGAGAAGTTTATCGTCGCATTGCAATATATTGCCGAAGTTCCACGACAGCAGGCTTTATTACAAATCTTATATCATAAATGTGAATTTCAGGATGACATGATATCTGAGCGGGAAATACGTGAGAAAATAGGTTTTAACCAGCAGGCGTTACGCGAGGCATTACAGGCCTGTATGGCGGAGGGCATGATACCCGGAACCCTTGATCTGGACGTGGCCTTAATCATTATTTGCGGCAGTTTTAGCGGCATCCTTAAAAACTGGTTAATGAACCCTGCCAGTTATAATCTTTATGAGCAGGCGCCTGCGCTGGTGGATAACGTATTAAGCATGTTAAGCCCGGACGGAAATGTCAGGCAATTAATAAAACCAACCAATATTCACGGGGAAATATAATCATTTCCCCAATTCAAAAACGTGACGCTATTGCAGGTCGGCACAGTTGACCAACTTAAGGGGATTCACCGAGTCCATGTTGCGACACTTGTCGGATTCCGTGGTGATAAGCTCGATCCACTGAATCAGTAACGCATCAAAGATAAAAACGGAGACCGCAAAAACAACCAGCCACCAATACTTGCGAATCATTGTCCAATCCTGTGTATTCATGCCCAAGCGTGCTGGAAATATACACGAAAAATGCGCTCTGAAAAGCGGGCTTACAATGCTTTTACTTTGTCACGACGCTGAGCGTTTTGGGGCCCGTGCGGCTCTTTTTCGACAAATTTTTCGTCTTCCGTTTTTTCACTTTCGCAAGCTCATCGCTGGTGAAGTGCGAGGTCACATTCATGCGTCGCAGGCCTATCTTGACGTATTCATCATTTACCTCAATACCAATGAACTTCCGTCCTGTCTCCAGCGCCACCGCGCCGGTGGTAAAGCTGCCCGCGAAAGGATCAAGGACGGTATCGCCAGGGTTTGAGGAGGCCAATACGATCCGCTTTAACAGGGCGACAGGCTTTTGCGTCGGATGGTTTTCATATTCATTCATCAGGTAACGCACACGGGGAAACTCCCAGACGTTTCCCGGGACTTTTTGCGTGTTGTAGGGCTGAGGCGGGTTTTTACGGTAGTCGATCAACGCTCGTTTAGCGCCGGTTTTTGTCTCAACCAGAATCGCTTCGCTATTGAAGGTGTAATTTTTGGCGTCTTTTACCATCATCAGGATCGGTTCGTACATTGAGCCGAAATATTTCTTCGCCTGTACGCCTGAGCTGTCGTAGGACCAGACGATCCGGCTCTTGATGGTAAACAGATTCCGGCACTTGAGATCAATATATGGCATGTTCTCGGTGCTGTTCATGATGTACATCGTGCCCTGCTTTTTCAGTACCCGATGACACTCTTCAATGCATTCGAACAGCCAGGCGAGGAAAACGTCCGCGTCCCAGGCTTCCCGCATGCCGTCAAAATCTTTTCCGATGTTATAGGGCGGATCGGCAAAAATTAAGTCGACGCTTTCAGTGGGTAATTTCTTGAGTTCGGCTAACGCATCTCCGTGAATGACCGACGTCGATTCATTGCCAAAGTAGTGTGGTTCAACTCCCGTTTTCATCTCTACTCCACAAGAAATGCGTATAAAAAAGGCGCTTCCCCATGCCGAGTAGCGCCTTTTATATCAGACAGTTAACTGATTAGTATCAGTTCATGCCGTATTTTTTCAATTTTTTACGCAGCGTACCACGGTTGATGCCCATCATCAGAGCAGCACGGGTCTGGTTACCGCGGGTGTATTGCATCACCATGTCCAACAGGGGCTGTTCAACTTCAGCCAGTACCAGCTCATAGAGGTCATTAACATCCTGACCGTTCAGTTGAGCAAAATAGTTCTTCAGTGCCTGTTTAACCGAGTCACGCAGGGGCTTTTGAGTTACCTGATCCTGAGAGTTAACGGTAGAAACGGTCAGTACGTCAGAATTTACGCGTTGTTCGAACATAGTTCTGTCAGCTCTTTATTTCATTACGCAAAATTTTCGAAGTATGCCTCCAACGCCTCCAGCTGTTCGCTGGCATCCTCAATGGCGTTGAATGTGCGCCGAAACTGGTCATTTGGAGCGTGCTCCTGGAGATACCAGGAGACGTGTTTACGCGCAATTCGGTACCCTTTTGCCTGGCCATAAAAGTCATGCAATTCCCGAACATGCGCACAAAGCAAGCGCTTAACCTCTGCCAAAGGCAGGGGGGACAGCAGCTCCCCAGTGTCCAGATAATGCTGGATTTCCCGGAAGATCCAGGGTCTTCCCTGAGCTGCGCGGCCTATCATCAGGGCATCAGCCCCCGTATAGTCGAGCACAGCTCTGGCTTTAAGCGGGTCAGTAATGTCGCCATTCGCGATAATCGGAATGGAAACTTTCTGCTTAACTGCCCGAATACTGTCGTACTCAGCATCTCCATTGAACAAACAGGCGCGGGTGCGTCCATGAATGGTCAGAGCCTGAATGCCACAGTCTTCAGCCAGTTGGGCAATCTCTACGCAGTTACGGTGTTCCGGAGCCCAGCCGGTGCGAATCTTCAGGGTGACAGGAACGTCCACTGCTCTGACGACCTCGGTTAGTATTGACTTCACTAATTCCGGGTACTGCAAGAGGGCTGAACCTGCGAGCTTGCGATTCACTTTTTTAGCCGGACACCCCATATTGATATCAATAATCTGGGCGCCGCTTTCCACGTTGATACGTGCGGCATCGGCCATCTCAACAGGGTCGCTACCGGCAATTTGCACCGTGCGAATTCCTGGCTCATCAACGTGCACCATCCGTAGCCGGGACTTGTCGCTTTCCCAAACCTGCGGGTTAGAAGACATCATCTCGGATACGGTCAATCCTGCTCCCATCTCGTAGCACAGCGTCCGAAAGGGTCTGTCAGTGATGCCAGCCATTGGCGCTGCGATCAGGCGATTTCTGAGCTGGTATTGTCTGATGCGCATGAGTTAAGAAATGACCATACTGTGACTGCAAGGCGGCGTATATTACGCATTTTTTGCACGAGATGAAAGGCCAAACTTTGACCAATCCTCTGAGATGGATCAAAGAATCACCGTTAAACGAAGGTGACTTGAATAATTAGCTTTATAAATCATTAAATTAAAAAAATGTGTCGAATTTCTGTACGCGTATTATTTTGCGTAACTTCTCATTTTTTCTTCGATACCACAGAAGCTGACAAGATAATCTGCTGAATTAACCAGCAGATTAGCAGGTCATAGTGTGACTATGCTCTCATTTCAGGCATGAACGTTTACCGTGTCGTCGTTTACTCAACCACCACGCGGCCATTCAGCGGCTGTGCCGGGCGGCTATTGTCATGGTGCATGGTGTGGCTGAACTTCTCCAGCTGTGCCGCAGAGAGGGTCAGCGGATGCTTAAGAACGATCCAGGTCACGCCTTCAGAGCAGGGCGGTGTGGTCAGAGAGCCGCTGAAACGCCAGTAAGATTTCTCTTTTGGCAACAGCGCGTTCAGGTCCATCTGGGTGGTAATCTTGACGTCCTGAGCGGCTTTTTCCGGCATCGTCGCCCACAGCTTTTCCAGCTCGCTATTGGCGGCGCCTTTGTCGAACATGACGGCGACGACGGTAATCGCCCCTTTCGCATCTTTATGCACCAGATGCATCTCCATGGCGTAATGCTTACCGTGAACGGTGTTTTCGCTCGGCGCATGGAAGTGAAACTGCTGCAACGTGAATGGTTGGCCATCGATCGTTACGGTATCCGCAGTGGTGGATTTTAACCCGGCCTGAATGGTATGCCCGTTGTTGATCAGCGTGACAGGGCCATCAACATAGTGGGTAGCCAGCGGACTCAAATGGGCATTGACCGTATGGTCGATATTAACAGGGGACTGATTCATTCCTGTCTGACAGGTTTTATATTCCTCACTCAGCGTACCCCAGTGCTCCGGGGCGCCTTCGCCTTCATAGGTCCAGTGTGAGGCCAGTGCCGTAAACGGCATGATACTTAGCGCCAGAAGCGCTGCCTTGCTCAAAGAATGGTTCATCGTATTCTTCCAATGAATGTATATGATTTTTATATGTGTAACTTCAATTGGTTACGTCACTATTTTAGCGAATGGAAGGCGATGGAGAAGAGGTAAAAAGCCGAAAAAAAGGCCTGCTAACAGGCCATATTGAAAAAAGGGATTACTGTTTTATTCCGGTGATCCGGCACCACTCCTCTTTTTCCACTACCGGATCGAGGGCGAAGAGATCGGCATAGGCTTCGCAGACGCTTTCCGCCTGGCTGGCGAGGATACCGGAAAGGCCCAGCAAACCGCCTGTAACGGGCAGGACGCTGATTAACGGCGCCAGCTCGCGTAACGGGCCAGCAAGGATATTAGCGACCACCACGTCGGCTTTCAGGGCTTCTGGTTGATCCTGCGGCAGGTAAAGCGCCAGGCGATCGGAAACGCCGTTACGTTCGGCGTTGTCGCGACTGGCCTGAATCGCCTGCGGATCAATGTCCACGCCGATGGCTTTCGCCGCCCCAAGCTTCAGCGCCGCAATCGCCAGAATGCCGGAGCCACAGCCGAAGTCGATCACGGTTTTACCGGTTAAATCGAGGCTGTCCAGCCATTGCAGGCACAGGGAGGTCGTTGGATGTGTACCGGTGCCGAACGCCAGTCCCGGGTCGAGCATGACGTTGACCGCGTTTTCGTCGGGGACTTCACGCCAGCTGGGGCAGATCCACAGGCGTTCGCCAAAGCGCATCGGGTGGAAGTTTTCCATCCATTCGCGCTCCCAGTCTTTATCTTCTAACTGTTCGATTTTATGGGCAAAACCCGCGCCAAGCAGCGGATGATTCTCGAGAATCGCGACCACCTCTTTCATGTCCGTCTCGGCGTCAAACAGGCCGATCACGTCAGTGTCGCCCCACAGGCGGGTTTCGCCCGGCAATGGCTCGAAAACCGGCGTGTCGTGGGTATCCTGGAAGGTAATGGAAACAGCGCCTGCTTCCATTAACGCATCACTCAGATCTTCCGCATTCGCACCGGTGGTATTCAGTTTTAATTGGATCCATGGCATGGCAAAACTCTTTATTTATCAGTAGACAATACGGCGGCCTGTGGTGCGGGGGAACCGAAACGGTTTCCGACCAGAAAGGCCAGCAGACTTAGCAGTAGCGAGGGCACTATCGGGTGAAAGCCCTGATACTGAATATTCAGGGTGGCGAGGATGGCGTATAGCCCACCACCGACGATCATCGCGCTCAACGCCCCGGTTGCGTTTGCGCGCTCCCAGTACAGCCCAAGCACCAGAGGCCACAGGAATACCGCTTCCAGTCCGCCAAACGCCAGCAGATTCAGCCAGATAATCATCTCTGGCGGCTTCCAGGCCGCCAGCAATAACAGCGCTCCCAGGATCAAGGTGATCGCCGCGGACATACGCTTCAGCCGCGTCTCATTTTCCGCGTGATCCGGGCGAATATTGAGGTAGAGATCTTTAATGATCGTAGCGGAACTCTGCAGCAATTGCGCATTGATCGTCGACATAATCGCCGCCATTGGCGCAGCCAGGAAGATCCCGGCAGCGAAAGGCGGCAACACCTTGACCATCAGGGTGGGAATCACCAGATCCGGCACCGTCAGGTCCGGGATCACCGCGCGTCCCAGCGCGCCCGCAAGGTGCATCCCGAACATCAGGATCGCGACCACGATGGTGCCGATGATCATCCCGCGATGCACGGCCTTGCTGTCTTTATACGAAATACAGCGTACCGCCGTATGCGGCAGCCCGATCACGCCAAAGCACACCAACACCCAGAACGAGGTCATAAAGGCGGGAGACAGGATATCATCCGCCCCCCGAGGGGAGATCAGTTGCGGATTAATGGCCTCGAGGGTTGCAACCGCGTGTCCTAAACCGCCTGCGGCGTACACGATACCGACCAGCAGAACGATCGTACCAATAAGCATCACCAACCCTTGCAAGGTGTCGTTCAGCACGCTGGCGCGAAAGCCGCCAAAGGCGGTGTACAGCGCGATACTGACCCCGAAAATCAGCAGCCCGGTTTCGTAAGGAATACCCGCCGCCGTTTCCAGCAGCCGCGCGCCGCCGATGAACTGCACTGTCATCGCCCCGACAAAGGCCACCAGCAGGCTGAGACTCGCCAGCCACACCAGCAGTCGGCTTTGGTAGCGGGCAAACAGCATGTCATTAAGGGTCACGGCATTATAACGGCGCGCGAGAATGGCGAACTTTTTACCGAGGACGCCCAGCGAGAGCCAGACAGCGGGGAGCTGAATCATTGCCAGCAGAACCCAGCCCAGCCCGTATTTGTAGGCGGCGCCCGGGCCACCAATAAATGAACTGGCGCTGATATAGGTCGCGGTCAGGGTCATGGCCAGCACAACCCCGCCCATTGAGCGGCTGCCGAGGAAATATTCATTCAGAAATGAGCCGGTCTGCCTTTTACGCATGGCATAAACAGAAATGGCAAATACCACAACCAGGTAGGCAACCAGCGGCAGAATGACTTCAAGCTGCATCGTCATCCTCCAGCGGAATGTCGCGATAGATAAATTTTACCATTGCCCAGCACAGCAGAATGAAGATCAGCGGCGTCAACAGGCAGGCCATCTCAAACCAATGGGGCAGCCCGGTGAAACCCGGCGTCACGCCGGGTAAGTAAGCGGTCACTAACCATGCAGCAAGATAAAGAAGGGTCAGCCACAGCGCCCAGCGCGCTTCTTTATGGGCCTGAACAAAACGTTTGTCCATTTTTTGTCCCTTGTGGATGAAGAAAGCGGGGATTGTACATGATGGGGCCTGGCGATCCCCAGAAATAAAAAAGGCCGGGTTGCCCGGCCTTTTCGCATTAACGCTGACTTACTTCTCGTTCAGACCGAGTTTTTTCTCCAGGTAGTGGATGTTCGTGCCACCATTCTGGAAGTGCTCGTCGTTCATAATGCGGGTCTGCAAATCAACGTTGGTTTTGATACCGTCGATGATCAGCTCCTGCAGGGCGTTCTTCATGCGGGCAATCGCCACGTCACGGTTTTCGCCGTAGCAGATGAGCTTGCCGATCATGGAATCATAGTACGGCGGTACGGTGTAACCGGCGTAGATATGGGACTCCCAGCGCACGCCAAAACCGCCAGGCGCATGGAAACGCGTGATTTTGCCGGGGCTTGGCAGGAAGGTATTCGGGTCTTCGGCGTTGATACGGCATTCCACCGCATGGCCGCGAACCACAACTTCTTCCTGTTTGATGGACAGGGGCTGACCGGCTGCGATACGCAGTTGTTCTTTGATCAGATCGACGCCGGTAATCATTTCGGTAACCGGATGTTCAACCTGAATACGGGTATTCATCTCAATGAAGTAGAACTCGCCGTTTTCGAACAGGAACTCAAAGGTACCCGCCCCGCGATAGCCGATATCGACGCACGCTTTCGCGCAACGCTCGCCGATGTAACGACGCAGTTCCGGGGTAATGCCCGGCGCTGGCGCTTCTTCGACGACTTTCTGGTGACGACGCTGCATGGAGCAGTCACGTTCCGCCAGATAGATCGCGTTCCCCTGACCGTCAGCCAGCACCTGAATTTCGATGTGGCGTGGGTTTTCGAGGTATTTCTCCATGTACACCATGTCATTGCTGAAAGCCGCTTTCGCTTCCGCCTTGGTCATGGAAATGGACTGCGCCAGTTCAGCATCGCTGCGCACCACGCGCATACCGCGACCGCCGCCGCCGCCGGAGGCTTTGATGATCACCGGGTAACCGATGCGTTTCGCATGGGCGCGGTTCGCATCCATATCATCGGTCAGCGGGCCGTCAGAACCCGGTACAGTCGGTACGCCTGCTTTCTTCATGGCGGTAATCGCAGACACTTTGTCGCCCATCAGGCGAATAGTGTCGGCTTTCGGGCCGATGAAGATAAAGCCGGAACGTTCAACCTGCTCGGCAAAGTTGGCGTTCTCAGAGAGGAAGCCGTAACCCGGGTGAATCGCGACCGCGCCGGTGATTTCGGCGGCGCTGATGATCGCCGGGATGTTCAGATAACTTTTTACGGACGGAGCCGGGCCAATACAGACCGTCTCATCCGCCAGCAATACGTGTTTTAAATCGCGGTCCGCGCTGGAGTGCACGGCCACGGTCTTGATGCCCAGTTCTTTACAGGCACGAAGAATACGCAGTGCAATCTCGCCACGGTTGGCGATAACAATTTTATCCAGCATGTTCGCCTCGTTACTCGATGACGACCAGCGGCTCGTCAAATTCTACCGGCTGACCACTTTCGACCAGGATCGCTTTCACAGTACCTGATTTGTCTGCTTCGATCTGGTTCATCATTTTCATGGCTTCGACGATGCACAGGGTATCGCCGACGTTGACTTTCTGACCCACTTCGATGAACGCTTTGGCGTCCGGGCTCGGGGTGCGGTAGAAAGTACCAACCATTGGGGAACGTACGATGTGACCACTGATTTCCGCTGCGGCGGCTGCCGGCGCTTCTGCTGCCGGAGCAACTGCGTTAGACAGAGCCGGTTGCTGCTGCATCACTGGCGCAGCGTAAGCCTGTTGCATAACCGGGAAGCTGCCTGCCGGCGCTGCACGACTGATGCGTACAGATTCTTCGCCTTCAGAAATTTCCAGTTCGGAGATGCCTGATTCTTCAACCAGCTCGATCAGTTTTTTAATCTTACGAATATCCATGAGTGGGTTCCGTACTCTTTGTTTAGTGTGATTGTGACAGAGGGGTTACCGCTGTCTGTAAAGCGTGAGTCCCAACGGCAACAGCGCGTTTGCCTGTCAGGACGTCGGTCTATTTCGCCTTTACGCCTCAAGTGAGACTTGTCGGTTAAAATGCTGCGATTTGCGGCAATCCTCCGGCAAAAAACAAAATATACCTTCAAAGCGCGATTGTCACCCTTTCAGCGGCTTAAAAACGCCTTTCGGGAGGTCAGGGTCGCACATTATAACGATTTCGTAGCAATTGGCAGCTAAATACTGGTCTTATCAGGGAAGATAATCAACCGCTAACACGTAAATAACATCTGAGTCTCTGCGTTTTGTAACCGACAGCACACTTCGCTGAACTAGCGCCACCACTGGCGAAACTTCTTGTAACGGCAGGCTAAAAGCGCCAGCGCCAGCAGGGCGTAAATAACGGGTTGCGGGGATAAAACCTTCACTGACCAGAGATAATGTAAAGGGGCGAGGATCGCCACCAGATAGACGACGTTATGCAGCAATTGCCAGCGTTTGCCCAGCTTGCGCTGCGCCGCCTGCGTGGAGGTCAGCGTCAGCGCCAGCAAAATAAGCCAGCTGATAATGCCCAGCGTCAAATACGGGCGCGTAATCAATTCGCGGCCCAGTAAACCCAGATTCTGAATGCCCAGCTCCAACAGCGCATAGCTGGTTAAATGCAGCGTGGCCCAGGCAAAACACCATAGCCCCAGCAAACGCCGCGTGCGTATCAATAAGGGCTGTTTAGCGTAACGCGCCAGCGGCGTGACCAACAAGGTCGCCAGGAGAAATTTCAGAGCGGTCCTACCGGTAAAATGCTGAATATCTTTCACCGGATCGGCGCTTAACCCGCCGCTGTTAATTGCCCAGAACAGCCAAAGCAACGGCACAATCCCCGCCAGGTGAAGGAGGATTTTCAGCCAGGTAATCTGTTTTGCATTCAGCCGCACTTATATGTTCTCCCGCAGATCCAGTCCCCGGTATAACGACGCCACCTGCTCGCCATAGCCGTTGAACAGCAAGGTCGGCTGGCGCTTAACGTCAAGGATCCCGCCCGTACCGATAAATCGCTCCGTGGCCTGCGACCAGCGCGGATGATCGACGTGCGGATTCACGTTGGCGTAAAAACCGTACTCATCCGGGGCGGCGAGATTCCAGGTGGTCGGCGGTCGTTCGCGGGTGAGTTTGATGCTAACGATCGATTTAATGCCTTTGAAGCCATATTTCCACGGCACTGTCAGACGGATGGGCGCGCCGTTTTGCGGCGGTAGCGCTTTACCGTAGACGCCAACGGTGAGCAGGGTAAGCGGGTGCATGGCTTCGTCAAGCCGCAGGCCTTCAACGTAGGGATACTTCAACCCGCCGCCGATAAAACGATCTTTTTGTCCCGGCATATCGTCCGGCGCGTAAAGCGTCTCGAACGCCACATAACGGGCATTGCTGGTGGGTTCGACAAGCGCGAGCAGCTTATGTAAAGGAAAGCCAATCCACGGTACCACCATTGACCAGGCCTCGACGCAGCGCATCCGGTAAATGCGTTCTTCTAAAGGAAAGCGGGTGGTTAAGGCGTCGTGGTCCAGCGTCAGGGGTTTAGCGACCTCTCCGCTGATTTTCAGCGTCCAGGGATCGGTTTTCATGCTGCCGGCATTGGCCGCCGGATCGGCTTTATCCAGTCCGAATTCATAGAAGTTGTTATAGCCAGTGACCTTATCTTCCGGCGTTAAGGGCAGGCTGTTTTGCCACTCGCTGGGTTTACTGAAGTCGAGCGGCTTTCCGGCAGGCGCGGGGGGGCGATCGTTGCCTTTAAACCATCCCAACAGATCGGCCTGCGCCGTTGTAGGGAGCGAGAGGGCGGCAGCGCTGATGCCCAGGGCTTTAAGCACCTGGCGGCGATGCATAAAAAAAGCCGATTCGGCGGTGACATCGGCTTCAGTAAGTGGACGGTATTTTTTCATAACAGACTCCCGGCATACGCGTAACGCGTAGTTACTATGGCAGGGAGTCTGTCAATGCGCTGAGAAATTTCGTTATTTAAATGTAAATTTTTGCAGCGCTACGGCTTATTTAACCTTAACCAGCGTACGGCCCTGAACCTGATTGTTCATGATGGCGTCGGCGAATTTCGGCGCGTCGGCCAGCGCGATCTCCGTTGTGGCTTGCGCGTAGAAGCTTTCCGGCAGGTCACGAACCAGTCGTTCCCAGGCCTGGGCGCGGCGGGCGGGCGGCGTCATCACGGAATCCACACCCTGCAAACGCACGTTGCGCAGAATAAACGGCATCACCGTTGTCGGCAGGGCAAAACCGCCCGCCAGGCCACAGGCCGCCACGCAACCCCCGTAGTTCATCTGTGCCAGAACTTTTGCCAGCACCTTATCGCCAACGGTATCCACCGCGCCTGCCCACAGCTGTTTTTCCAGCGGGCGAGACTCAGCGAACTCGTCGCGTCCCAAAATGCGCTGGGCGCCAAGTTGTTTCAGATAAGTATGGGTGCTTTCACGACCCGATACGGCAACGACCTGATAACCCAGCTTATGCAACAGGGCGACAGCCGTACTGCCCACGCCGCCGCTGGCGCCGGTCACCACGATTTCGCCATCTTCAGGACGGATACCGGCCTCTTCCAGAGCCATTACGCAGAGCATGGCGGTGAAGCCCGCCGTACCGATCACCATTGCCTTACGGCTATCCAGGCCTTTCGGCATCGCCACCAGCCAGTCCGCTTTGACGCGCGCCTGCTCGGCCAGACCGCCCCAATGATTCTCGCCAACGCCCCATCCGGTCAGTAAAACGTCCTGACCGGCATGAAAACGCGGATCCTCGCTTGTGCGCACAGTGCCAGCGAAATCAATTCCAGGAATCATCGGAAAATGACGAATGATTTTTCCCTTTCCGGTGATCGCGAGCGCATCTTTGTAGTTCAGACTGGACCAGTGCACGTCCACGGTAACATCGCCTTCCGGCAACCGGCTTTCTTCAAGCGTCTGCACGGATGCGAGGGTTTTACCGTCCTGCTGTTCCAATATCAAAGCCTGCATAACCTGTCCTCAATGTTGCGTAGTGGATTGGAAAATGATTCCTGAAGACTATACTCGCTAATTGAAACGTGACGTCGATTCAACGCAATAAATTGCCAGATACACCTGATTTGGTAGTATGCACTCACTCTTTGCGCAACCAGGCGGATTTCGCGTTTGGTTATGCATTTTCGTGTCGCAATTTACTGGCGGAGTTAACACAAGGATGCGATTAACGACGAAATTCTCAGCTTTTGTTACGCTACTCACCGGGTTGACCATTTTTGTCACCCTGATCGGCTGCTCGCTGAGTTTTTACAATGCCATCCAGTACAAAATGAGTCATCGCGTGCAGGCGGTCGCCACTGCCATCGATACGCATCTCGTTTCGCGCGATTACAACGCGCTGTCACCACACATCAACGAACTGATGATGTCTGCGGATATCGTCCGGCTTGATTTGCGCCAGGGTGAAAAAACGATCTTTACCCAGACGCGCGCCAGCAGCTACCGTCCGGTTGGCACCAGTAATATGTTCCGGGAACTGTCGGTACCGCTGTTAAAACATCCGGGCATGACGATGGATCTGGTTTATCAGGATCCGATGGGGAATTATTTTCATTCGCTGATGACCACCGCGCCGCTCACGCTGGCGATCGGTTTTATTATCCTGATGCTGTTTCTGGCGGTGCGCTGGCTGCAGCGCCAACTTTCCGGCCAGGAGCTACTGGAGGTGCGTTCTACGCGGATCCTGAACGGCGAGCGCGGACCGAATGTTCGCGGCAGCGTGTATGAATGGCCGGCGCGCACCAGCAGCGCGCTGGACATGCTGCTCTCCGAGATCCAGAGCGCGCAAGAGCAACGCAGCCGACTCGATACGCTTATTCGCTCGTACGCGGCTCAGGACACCAAAACCGGCCTCAGCAACCGTCTCTTTTTTGATAACCAACTGGCGACACTGCTGGACGATCAAGAAAAGGTCGGCGCTCATGGGGTGGTGATGATGATTCGTCTGCCGGACTTCAATTTGCTGCGTGACAGTTGGGGACGCAACCTCGCCGAAGAAGAACTGTTCAGCCTGATCAATTTGTTATCCACCTTTATCCTGCGCTTTCCGGGCGCGCTGCTGGCGCGTTACCATCGCAGTGACTTCGCCGTGCTGTTGCCGCACCGTACCCTGAAAGAGGCGGAGAGCGTCGCCGGGCAACTTCTGAAAGCGGTCGATGCGCTGCCAACCAATAAAATGCTCGATCGCGACGATATGTTCCATATCGGCATTTGCGCCTGGCGTAGCGGCCAGTCGACCGAACAGGTGATGGAACATGCGGAAGCGGCCACCCGCAACGCGGTATTGCAGGGCGGAAATAGTTGGGCGGTGTACGATGATACGCTGCCGGAAAAAGGGCGCGGCAACGTACGCTGGCGCACCCTCATTGAACAAATGCTCAGTCGCGGCGGGCCGCGCATTTATCAAAAGCCAGCGGTTACCCGCGAAGGGCGCGTTCACCACCGGGAACTGATGTGCCGCATTTTTGACGGCCATGAAGAGGTTAGCTCGGCGGAATATATGCCGATGGTGCTTCAGTTCGGCCTGTCGGAAGAGTATGACCGTCTGCAGATCAGCCGGGTCATTCCGCTCCTGGGCTACTGGCCGGAAGAAAATCTGGCGATTCAGGTCACCGTAGAGTCGCTGATTCGCCCGCGTTTTCAACGCTGGCTGCGTGATACCTTGATGCAGTGTGAAAAATCACAACGTAAACGCATAATTATTGAACTTGCAGAGGCAGATGTGGGTCAACACATCAGCCGGTTACAGCCAGTTATTCGTCTGGTGAATGCGTTAGGCGTTCGGGTGGCGGTAACCCAGGCGGGTTTAACGTTGGTCAGCACCAGTTGGATCAAAGAGCTCAATGTGGAATTACTCAAGCTCCATCCGGGATTGGTCAGAAACATTGAGAAGCGAACAGAGAACCAGTTACTGGTGCAAAGCCTGGTGGAAGCCTGTTCGGGCACCCATACCCAGGTTTACGCGACAGGCGTACGGTCGCGTGGCGAGTGGCAGACGCTGACAGCCCGCGGCGTTGCGGGCGGACAGGGGGATTTCTTTGCCTCCTCCCAACCGCTGGATACAAACGTGAAAAAATATTCTCAAAGATACTCGGTTTGACCTGCCGTTTGTTCAGTTTTCACGTAGAATAACGCGCGCTGTGCTTTCATGGGGGTGTGCTTGTCTGCTCGCCAGGGTGTTGCAGCACATATGCAGGTGAATGACCTTAAACAGGTTGCAAATGAAAGCGAGGATTGCTGCTGAAAAGCTCAGCCCTGAGGGACTCAGGTAGAGATTTGTAACAGAGGAAACGAACTGCACTAATTTTCACCGTAGCAGATGATTTTTGCGCCTTGTCGCTGCTGCGTGTGGTTGGTAAAGTAAGCGGATTTTGTTTTCCGCCCCAGCTTTCAGGATTATCCCTTAGTATGTTGAAAAAATTTCGTGGCATGTTTTCCAATGACTTGTCCATTGACCTGGGTACCGCGAATACCCTTATTTATGTAAAAGGACAAGGCATCGTATTGAATGAGCCTTCCGTTGTGGCCATTCGTCAGGATCGTGCCGGTTCGCCGAAAAGCGTGGCTGCAGTAGGTCATGACGCGAAGCAGATGCTGGGCCGTACGCCGGGCAATATTGCTGCGATTCGCCCCATGAAAGACGGCGTGATCGCCGACTTCTTCGTGACTGAAAAAATGCTCCAGCACTTCATCAAGCAAGTGCATAGCAACAGCTTTATGCGTCCAAGCCCGCGCGTGCTGGTGTGTGTGCCGGTTGGCGCGACCCAGGTTGAACGCCGTGCTATTCGTGAATCCGCGCAGGGCGCAGGCGCCCGTGAAGTGTTCCTGATCGAAGAGCCAATGGCTGCCGCTATCGGCGCAGGCCTGCCGGTTTCTGAGGCAACCGGTTCCATGGTGGTGGATATCGGTGGCGGGACGACGGAAGTGGCCGTTATCTCTCTGAACGGCGTCGTTTATTCGTCATCTGTGCGTATCGGCGGTGACCGCTTCGACGAAGCAATCATCAATTACGTCCGCCGTAACTACGGCTCTCTGATCGGTGAAGCGACCGCAGAACGTATTAAGCACGAAATCGGTTCCGCTTACCCGGGTGACGAAGTGCGCGAAATCGAAGTGCGTGGTCGTAACCTGGCGGAAGGCGTTCCACGCGGCTTTACCCTGAACTCCAATGAAATCCTGGAAGCGCTGCAGGAACCGCTGACCGGTATCGTGAGCGCGGTGATGGTTGCGCTGGAACAGTGCCCGCCGGAACTGGCGTCTGATATCTCCGAGCGCGGCATGGTGCTCACCGGCGGTGGCGCGCTGCTGCGCAATCTTGACCGCCTGTTAATGGAAGAAACCGGTATTCCAGTTGTTGTCGCTGAAGACCCGCTGACCTGTGTGGCGCGTGGCGGCGGCAAAGCGCTGGAAATGATCGACATGCACGGCGGCGACCTGTTCAGCGAAGAGTAATCGGATGCAGGCAGGGGCGTGTCTGGCGCCTCTGCCGAATCTGATACGAGAATACGCAAACTTATGAAGCCAATTTTTAGCCGTGGCCCGTCGCTACAGATTCGCCTTATCCTGGCGGTGCTGGTGGCGCTCGGCGTCATTATCGCCGACAGCCGTCTGGGTACGTTCAGTCAAATCCGCACGTACATGGATACCGCCGTCAGTCCTTTCTACTTTATTTCCAATGGTCCCCGTGAACTGCTTGATGGCGTCTCGCAAACGCTGGCTTCGCGCGACCAGCTTGAGCTTGAAAACCGGGCGCTGCGTCAGGAACTGCTGCTGAAAAACAGCGAGCTGCTGATGCTCGGGCAGTACAAACAGGAGAATGCGCGTCTGCGCGAGCTGCTGGGATCGCCGCTGCGTCAGGATGAACAAAAAATGGTGACGCAGGTCATCTCGACGGTTAACGATCCCTACAGCGATCAAGTGGTTATCGACAAAGGCAGCGTGAACGGCGTTTACGAAGGCCAGCCGGTCATCAGCGATAAAGGCGTTGTTGGCCAAGTGGTCGCGGTGGCGAAGCTGACCAGCCGTGTATTACTGATTTGCGACGCGACCCATGCGCTGCCGATTCAGGTACTGCGTAACGATATCCGTGTGATTGCCGCCGGTAACGGCTGCACCGATGATTTGCAGCTCGAACACCTGCCAGCCAATACCGACATTCGCGTCGGCGATGTGCTGGTGACGTCGGGGCTGGGCGGGCGCTTCCCGGAAGGTTATCCGGTGGCCGTGGTTTCCTCCGTTAAGCTGGATACACAGCGGGCATATACCGTGATACAGGCGCGTCCAACCGCCGGTTTACAGCGTCTGCGCTATCTGCTGCTGTTGTGGGGCGCCGACCGTAACGGGTCAAATCCCATGACGCCGGAAGATGTGCATCGCGTGGCGAATGAGCGCCTGACGCAGATGATGCCTCAGGTGCTGCCCTCGCCGGATATGATGGGGCCGCCTGCGCCAATGCCCGCGCCAGCGACCGGGATCGCCACGACGCCCGTAACGCCGCAGCCTGCGTCGCCTCAGCCGCGTCCGTCGGGAGGTCAGTAGTGGCGAGCTATCGTAGCCAGGGTCGCTGGGTTATCTGGCTCTCGTTTCTCATCGCGCTTTTATTACAAATCATGCCCTGGCCGGAGGAGATCATCGTCTTTCGGCCAAACTGGGTGCTGCTCATTTTACTGTACTGGATCCTCGCGCTGCCGCACCGCGTAAATGTGGGCACAGGCTTTGTGATGGGTGCCATACTGGATCTGATTAGCGGTTCCACGCTTGGCGTGCGGGCGCTGTCGATGAGCATCATCGCGTATCTGGTCGCATTAAAATTTCAGTTATTCCGCAATCTGGCGCTCTGGCAGCAGGCTCTGGTGGTGATGTTGCTTTCGCTGGTGGTGGATATTATTGTTTTCTGGTCAGAGTTTTTAGTGATCAACGTCTCTTTCAGACCTGAAGTGTTCTGGAGTAGTGTAGTCAACGGCGTGCTCTGGCCGTGGCTGTTCTTGCTGATGCGTAAAATCCGCCAGCAGTTCGCGGTGCAATAAGTGCAATAAAGGTTTCTATGACGTCTCTATACTTAGCTTCCGGTTCACCCCGCCGCCAGGAACTGCTCACCCAATTGGGCGTTGCGTTCGAGCGTATCGTTACCGGTATCGAAGAGATGCGCGGCGCAGGGGAAAGCGCGCAGCAGTATGTCTCTCGGCTGGCGCGTGAAAAAGCACAGGCAGGCGTGACGCAGACCCCGCGCGATTTGCCGGTGCTGGGGGCGGACACGATCGTCATCCTTCATGGTGAAGTTTTAGAGAAACCGCGCGATGCAGAACACGCCGCGACAATGCTGCGTAAGCTATCCGGGCAGACGCACCAGGTGATGACCGCCGTGGCGCTGGCCGACAGTCAGTACGTGCTCGACTGTCTGGTGGTGACCGACGTGACGTTCAGAGCGTTGTCGGATGCGGATATCGCTGACTATATCGCCAGCGGTGAACCGATGGATAAAGCAGGTGCATACGGTATTCAGGGGCTGGGTGGCTGTTTTGTCAGGAAGATAAATGGCAGCTATCACGCCGTAGTCGGCTTACCGCTGGTTGAAACGTATGAGTTGCTAAGCAATTTTAACTCACTGCGTGAGAAAAGGGATAAACATGACGGCTGAATTGTTGGTAAACGTAACGCCATCGGAAACGCGTGTGGCGTATATCGACGGCGGGATCCTCCAGGAGATTCACATTGAGCGTGAGGCGCGACGAGGAATCGTAGGCAATATCTACAAAGGTCGGGTAAGTCGCGTACTGCCGGGTATGCAGGCGGCTTTTGTAGATATTGGGCTGGATAAAGCCGCATTTCTTCATGCTTCTGACATCATGCCGCATACCGAATGCGTGGCGGGCGATGAGCAGAAACAGTTTACCGTACGGGACATTTCCGAACTGGTGCGTCAGGGACAGGATCTGATGGTGCAGGTGGTGAAAGATCCCCTCGGCACCAAAGGCGCGCGTCTGACCACCGACATCACCCTGCCTTCCCGTTATCTGGTCTTTATGCCCGGCGCGTCACACGTTGGGGTGTCTCAGCGTATTGAAAGCGAAGCCGAACGCGAAAGACTGAAAAAGGTGGTGGCGGAATATTGCGACGAGCAGGGTGGATTTATCATTCGCACCGCGGCAGAAGGCGTATGTGAAGACGATCTGGCTTCCGATGCCGCCTACCTCAAGCGTGTCTGGACGAAAGTCATGGAGCGCAAAAAGCGCCCGCAGACGCGGTATCAGATGTACGGCGAACTGGCGCTGGCGCAGCGCGTATTGCGTGATTTTGCCGATGCGCAGTTGGATCGCATTCGCGTGGATTCCCGTCTGACCTACGAGGCGCTGCTGGAGTTTACCGCCGAGTACATTCCGGAAATGACCAGCAAGCTGGAGCATTACAGCGGGCGTCAGCCGATTTTTGATCTCTTTGATGTGGAAAATGAGATCCAGCGGGCGCTGGAGCGCAAGGTTGAGCTGAAGTCCGGCGGCTATCTGATTATCGATCAGACCGAAGCGATGACGACCGTTGATATCAATACCGGCGCTTTTGTCGGCCATCGCAATCTCGACGACACCATTTTTAACACCAATATCGAAGCCACGCAGGCCATTGCCCGCCAGCTTCGCCTGCGCAATCTGGGCGGCATTATTATCATCGACTTTATCGATATGAATAATGACGATCACCGCCGTCGGGTTCTGCATTCTCTGGAGCAGGCGCTGAGCAAAGACCGTGTGAAAACCAGCATCAATGGCTTTTCACAGTTGGGACTGGTGGAAATGACGCGCAAACGCACGCGGGAAAGCGTGGAACATGTGCTCTGCAACGAGTGTCCAACCTGTCACGGTCGCGGTACGGTGAAAACGGTGGAAACCGTGTGTTATGAAATTATGCGTGAGATCGTACGCGTGCATCATGCATACGATTCCGACCGTTTCCTGGTTTATGCTTCTCCGGCGGTCGCGGAGGCCCTGAAAGGGGAGGAGTCGCACGCGCTGGCGGAAGTGGAAATTTTTGTTGGCAAACAGGTTAAAGTGCAAATCGAACCGCTCTATAACCAGGAGCAGTTCGACGTCGTAATGATGTAATCATTTACGTAGGCCAGATCACGCGTTCACGCCGCCATCTGGCACCCTTTGCTTGCAGTTTGCGAGCCACTTTCAGGCAGACAAGGAGAGACGCGTGAGGCGATTGCCGGGGATATTACTGCTCACTGGAGCCGCGCTCGTCGTCATCGTAGCGCTGCTGGTCAGTGGCCTGCGCCTGGCCCTGCCGCATCTCAACAGCTGGCGTCCTGCCATCCTCGCCAAGATCGAATCCGAGACCGGTTTGCCGACGGAGGCCAGCCAGCTTACCGCCAGTTGGCAAAATTTTGGTCCGACGCTGGAAGCGCGGGACATCCGCGTGCAGCTAACTGACGGCGGCGAGTTTGCGGTGAAGCGCGTCACCCTGGCGCTGGATGTCTGGCAAAGTTTGCTGCATATGCGCTGGCAGTTTCGCGATCTGACGTTCTGGCAACTGAACCTACGCACCAATACCCCCATTCAGCGCAGCGGAGACGCGGATACCCCTGAAGCGGGACGCATCAGCGATCTTTTTCTGCGTCAGTTCGATCACTTCGATCTCCGCGACAGCCAGATTAGCTTTCTGACCCTTTCAGGCCAGCGCGCCCAGTTGGCTATCCCCCAGTTGACCTGGCTTAACAGCCGAAACCGTCACCGCGCGGAGGGGCAGGTCAGCCTGTCGAGCCTGACCGGTCAACATGGCGTAATGCAGGTCCGTATGGACCTGCGCGACGATGATGGACTGCTGAATAACGGCCGCGTCTGGTTGCAGGCGGACGACATTGACGTCAAGCCGTGGTTGGGGCGATGGATGCAGGACAACGTGGCGCTGGAAACCGCGCGCTTTAGTCTTGAGGGCTGGATGAACATCAGCAAGGGAGAGATCGCTGGCGGCGACGTCTGGCTGAAAAAGGGCGGCGCGAGCTGGAAAGGCGAAAACACGACCCACACGCTTGCAGTCGATAACCTGACGGCGCATATCAGTCGCGAACAGCCCGGTTGGCAGTTCGCCATTCCAGATACCCGCATCACCATGGACGGCAAGCGCTGGCCGAGCGGCGCACTGCAGCTTGCCTGGATCCCTGAGCAGGACGTGGGCGGCGCGGACGGTAAACGTAGCGACGAGCTACGCATTCGCGCCAGCCATCTTGATTTAGCCGGCCTTGATGGGCTGCGCCCCGTCGCGGCGAAGCTCTCGCCTGCGCTTGGTGAAGTCTGGCAGGCGACGCAGCCGAGCGGAACGATTGACACGCTGGCGCTGGATATCCCCCTTGATGCGACCGAAAAGACCCGTTTTCAGGCTGCATGGCGCGATCTGGCGTGGAAGCAGTGGAAGCTGTTGCCGGGAGCAGAGCATTTTTCCGGGACCCTTTCAGGAAGCGTTGAGGATGGTCGGCTAACCGCCGCCATGAAGCAGGCGAAAATGCCGTATGAAACGGTTTTCCGCGCGCCGTTAGAAATTGAAGATGGCGTAGCGACCCTGAACTGGCTGAAGAATGAGAAAGGTTTTCAACTGGATGGGCGCGATATTGACGTTAAAGCCAAAGCGGTACATGCCCGCGGCGGTTTCCGCTATCTGCAACCCGCAGGCGACGAGCCGTGGCTGGGCATTCTGGCGGGTATCAGCACCGACGACGGCTCCCAGGCCTGGCGGTATTTTCCGGAAAACCTGATGGGCAAAGCGCTGGTGGACTATCTCAGCGGGGCGATTCAGGGCGGTGAAGCGAATAACGCGACGCTGGTCTATGGCGGAAACCCCCATCTGTTCCCTTATAAACATAACGAAGGCCAGTTTGAAGTGCTGGTGCCGCTGCGTAACGCCAAATTCGCTTTCCAGCCGGACTGGCCTGCGCTGACCAATCTGGATATCGAGCTGGATTTCCTTAACGACGGCTTGTGGATGAAAACCGACGGTGTCGATTTGGGTGGTGTAAAAGCCTCCAATCTGACAGCGGTCATCCCCGACTATTCGAAAGAAAAACTGTTGATTGATGCCGATATCACTGGGCCTGGCGACGCAGTGGGGCCGTATTTTGACGGTACGCCGCTTAAAGAGTCGCTCGGCGCCGCTCTTGAGCAGTTGCAAATTGGCGGCGATGTGAATGCTCGCTTACATCTGGATATTCCCCTCGACGGCGAGCTGGTAACGGCGAAAGGCGACGTCACGTTGCGCGACAACAGTCTGTTGATAAAACCGATCGACAGCACCCTGAAAAACCTTAGCGGTAAATTCAGCTTTACCAATGGCGATCTCAACAGTGGGCCGATGACGGCGAACTGGTTTAATCAACCGTTAAACGTCGATTTCTCCACGACCCAGGGAGCAAAAGCGTATCAGGTCGCGGTGAACCTCAACGGTAACTGGCAGCCCACCCGTACTGGTGTATTGCCTGCTCAGGTGAATGACGCGCTCGGTGGCAGCGTGGCGTGGAAGGGAAAGGTGGGGATTGACCTGCCGTATCGTTCAGGCGCGCATTACCACGTTGAGTTGAACGGCGATCTTAAAAATGTAAGTAGTCGCTTACCAGCGCCGCTGAATAAAAAAGCCGGTGAACCGTTACCCGTTAACATTACCGCTAACGGCGACCTGCGTAGCTTTGCCCTCACCGGCAACGCAGACAAAGAGAACCATTTCAACAGCCGCTGGCTGCTGGGTCAGAAGCTTACCCTGGACCGCGCCATCTGGACGGCGGAAAGTCGAACCACACCGCCACTGCCCGAACAGGAAGGTATCGAACTTAATCTGCCCGCGTTGGATGGCGCCGAATGGCTGGCGTTATTCCAGAAAGGTGCGGCGGATAACGTGACCAGCAGCGCGAAGTTTCCTCAGCGCATTACCCTGCGTACGCCAGCGCTGACGCTGGGCGGTCAACAGTGGAACAACATGAGCATTGTTTCGCAGCCAGCGCTGAACGGAACGACCGTTGAAGCGCAGGGGCGAGAGATCAATGCGACGCTGGCGATGCGCAATAACGCGCCGTGGCTGGCGAATATCAAATACCTTTATTACAACCCGTCCACAGCGAAACCTGCAGAAAAAAACGACGCTCCCGCGACGCCGTTTGCCACTGTAGATCGCGTCAGTTTCCGCGGCTGGCCTGACATGCAGCTGCGCTGTAGCGAATGCTGGTTATGGGGGCAGAAGTATGGGCGCATCGATGCCGATCTGGCGATCAACGGCGATACGCTGAACCTGAGCAACGGGTTGCTGGACACCGGCTTTGCCCGGCTCACCGCGGACGGCCAGTGGGTCAACGCGCCTGGCCGCGAACGCACTTCGATTAAAGGTAAACTGCGCGGCAACAAGATTGATGCGGCGGCAGGCTTCTTTGGCGTGACCACGCCGATGCGCAACGCGTCGTTTAATGTCGATTACGATCTGCACTGGCGCAATCCGCCGTGGCAACCAGATGAAGCCTCACTCAACGGGATTATTCGTACCCGTCTGGGCAAAGGGGAAATCACCGACTTAAGCACCGGCCACGCCGGGCAGCTCCTGCGCTTGCTCAGCGTAGACGCGCTGCTGCGTAAACTGCGTTTTGATTTTAGCGACACCTTTAGCGAAGGGTTCTACTTTGATTCGATCCGCAGTACCGCGTGGATTAAAGACGGCGTGTTGCATACCGATGATACGCTGGTGGACGGCCTGGAAGCGGATATCGCTATGAAAGGGTCGGTTAATCTGGTGCGACGCGAACTGGACATTGAAGCGGTCGTGGCGCCGGAAATCTCTGCCACGGTGGGCGTGGCTGCCGCGTTTGCGGTCAACCCGATCGTCGGCGCGGCGGTATTTGCCGCCAGTAAGGTGCTTGGGCCGCTGTGGAACAAAGTGTCGATTCTGCGCTATCGCATCACCGGTCCGGTCGATCAACCGCAGATCAACGAAGTTCTGCGCCAGCCGCGGAAAGAAAAAACGCAATGATTTGACGGCGACGCGGAATTACCCCACTCTCAGTACATAGTCTTGCCGGAGGGTAACGTAGCGACCTACATTATGACGTTTCCGTAGGCCGCATAAACGCAGCGCCATCCGGCGTAAATTTTTTAGCATAGCGCTCTCCTACGCAGCAACTAACGAGTAGCAAAACGATGAGTCTGAACCTGGTAAGTGAACAATTGCTGGCAGCAAACGGCCTGAAACATCAGGATCTGTTTGCCATTTTGGGCCAACTGGCCGAACGCCGTCTCGATTACGGCGATCTCTATTTTCAGTCGAGCTATCACGAATCCTGGGTTTTAGAAGATCGCATCATTAAGGATGGTTCTTACAATATTGACCAGGGCGTGGGCGTACGGGCGATCAGCGGCGAAAAAACCGGGTTTGCGTATGCAGACCAGATCAGCCTGCAGGCGCTGAGCCAGAGCGCACAGGCTGCGCGCACCATTGTCAGAGACAGCGGCGACGGAAAAGTGAAAACGCTGGGCGCTGTGGAACACTCCGCGCTTTATACCTCAGTGGACCCGCTCCAGAGCATGACCCGTGAGGAGAAGCTCGATATCCTGCGTCGTGTCGATAGCGTGGCGCGAGACGCTGATACGCGCGTGCAGGAAGTCACCGCGAGCCTGACCGGCGTCTATGAACTGATCCTTGTGGCGGCAACGGACGGAACGCTGGCGGCGGATGTGCGTCCGCTGGTGCGTCTTTCCGTTAGCGTACAGGTGGAAGAAGACGGTAAACGCGAGCGCGGCGCCAGCGGCGGCGGCGGTCGTTTCGGCTATGACTGGTTCCTTGCGGATCTGGACGGGGAGGTTCGCGCAGACGCATGGGCGAAAGAAGCGGTACGTATGGCGCTGGTTAATCTCTCCGCCGTCGCCGCGCCGGCAGGCACGTTGCCGGTGGTGCTTGGCGCGGGCTGGCCGGGCGTGCTGCTCCATGAAGCGGTAGGCCACGGACTGGAAGGCGACTTTAACCGTCGTGGTACGTCGGTGTTCAGTGGACAGGTCGGCGAGCTGGTCGCTTCTGAACTCTGTACGGTGGTGGATGACGGCACGATGGTCGATCGTCGTGGTTCTGTCGCGATTGACGACGAAGGCACGCCGGGCCAGTACAACGTGCTCATCGAAAACGGCATTCTGAAAGGTTACATGCAGGATAAGCTGAATGCGCGCTTAATGGGCGTTGCGCCAACCGGAAACGGTCGTCGTGAGTCTTACGCACATCTGCCGATGCCGCGCATGACCAACACCTATATGTTGCCGGGAAAATCCACCCCGCAGGAGATCATTGAATCCGTCGAATATGGCATCTACGCGCCAAACTTTGGCGGCGGTCAGGTGGATATCACTTCTGGTAAGTTCGTCTTCTCGACTTCGGAAGCCTATCTCATTGAAAACGGTAAAGTGACCAAACCGGTAAAAGGCGCAACGCTGATTGGTTCCGGGATCGAAGCGATGCAGCAGATCTCTATGGTGGGTAATGACCTGAAGCTGGACAACGGCGTCGGCGTCTGCGGCAAAGAAGGACAGAGCCTGCCGGTGGGCGTCGGTCAGCCGACGTTGAAGGTGGATAACCTGACCGTGGGCGGCACCGCGTAAGTTGCGGGTCTGCCGTGCCGGATGGCCGCACGTTGCGAGTTATCCGGCCTGGCGTGTTGTGTTCCTGCGTGCCCGATAAGCGACTGCGCCATCGGGCAATTTAGCCTTTCTCTTTTCCCCGACCGTACATTCCCTGAAATAGCTGCGATACATCGACAAAATAATCGGTCAGGTAGTTAATCACGACCTGCACTTTCAGCGGCAGCTTATCTTTTTCGGTATACAAGGCATAAACCGGACGCGGATCGGACTGATAACGCGGTAATAAGATCTCCAGCTCTCCGCGGTTAATCTCGTTGATCACCCACATCAACGGGACGTAGGCGACGCCCGCGCCGGCGGTCAGCCAGCGGCTCAGGGTCATCGGATCGTTGGTGATAAAGCGTCCCTGCGGGATCAGACGGGTTGAAATCCCTTCTGGCGCGATCAGCTCAAACTCATTGTCCGGACGGACGCTGTACTCCAGCCATGAGTGGTTTGCGAGGTCGGCTGGCTTCTCCGGTATGCCATACTGCGCGAGATAGCGTTTGGCGGCGCAAACCACCATTGGCATCGCCCCCAGGCGGCGGGAAAACAGACTGGAATCCTGTAACGCGCCCACGCGGATCACCACGTCCAGGCCGTCAGCAATCAGGTCGGGTGCGGGAATACCGGTGACCAGATTCACCGTCAGGCCGGGGTACTCTTTCAGCATTTTTGCGGTCAGTCCGGCGAGGACATTTTGTGCCATCGTTGAAGAACAGCCGATCCGCAACGTGCCGATAGGGGTATTGTTAAACGCGTAAAGCTGCTCGTGAACATCCTGCACTTCATGGAGCATTCGACGGCAGCCCTGGTAGTAAATTTTACCGGCTTCAGTCAGCCCAATGCTGCGCGTACTGCGGTTGAGCAGTTTAACCTGCAGTTCATCTTCCAGTTTTGCAACCGTCTGGCTGATGGATGAAACGCTCATTTGTAGCTGTCTGGCCGCGGCGGTGAAGGAGCCAAATTCCACGACTTTGGCAAACACCGACATCCGTTTTAATCGTTCCATTATTCACTCTGGCTTAAAAGTGATTTAGATCACATATTATAGATAACAGCATAACAGTTACGTTAATATATTATTATTCAAATAACGGCTGCGTCGCTCTCGCCTGGCTTTCCTTGCCCTTCTCCGCGGCGACACGGCTAAAAACTGTATCGCCTGCACTCTCTAAAAAATCAAGGTCAACATGAGTCTGTTTCCCGTTATCGTGGTGTTTGGTCTGTCCTTCCCACCGATATTTTTCGAATTGCTTCTGTCACTGGCGATTTTCTGGCTGGTGCGCCGGGTGCTTGTGCCCACGGGCATCTATGATTTTGTCTGGCATCCGGCTCTGTTCAATACCGCGCTGTATTGCTGTCTCTTTTACTTAATATCGCGCCTGTTCGTTTGAGGTTGAAGTGAAAACACTAACAAGAAAACTCTCCCGTACGGCCATTACCCTCGTTCTGGTCATCCTGGCGTTCATCGCTATTTTTCGCGCCTGGGTCTATTACACCGAATCACCGTGGACGCGTGACGCGCGCTTCAGCGCCGACGTGGTCGCCATTGCGCCCGATGTTTCCGGGCTGATCACTAACGTGAATGTGCATGATAACCAGCTGGTAAAGAAAGATCAGGTGCTGTTTACCATTGACCAGCCGCGCTACAAGAAAGCGCTTGAAGAAGCAGAAGCCGACGTCGCCTATTACCGGGTGCTGTCGCAGGAAAAACGTCAGGAGGCCAGCCGCCGTAACCGTCTTGGCGTACAGGCGATGTCACGAGAGGAAATCGACCAGGCCAATAACGTTCTGCAAACCGTCTTACATCAGCTTGCGAAAGCGCAGGCGACCCGCGACCTGGCAAAATTAGATCTTGAGCGTACCGTGATCCGCGCTCCGGCCGACGGCTGGGTCACTAACCTTAACGTTTATACTGGCGAATTTATTACCCGGGGCTCCACCGCTGTGGCGCTGGTGAAGCAAAACTCGTTCTACGTGCTGGCCTATATGGAAGAGACCAAACTGGAAGGCGTGCGTCCGGGTTACCGCGCCGAGATCACCCCGCTGGGCAGCAACACGGTGCTGAAAGGTACGGTGGACAGCGTGGCGGCGGGGGTGACCAACGCCAGCAGCACGCGTGACGACAAAGGTATGGCCACTATCGATTCTAACCTTGAATGGGTCCGTCTGGCGCAGCGCGTGCCGGTGCGTATTCGTCTTGACGATCAGCAGGAGAACCTGTGGCCTGCCGGGACGACCGCCACCGTGGTTGTCACCGGTACGCAGGATCGCGACGCCAACAACGACTCGTTCTTCCGTAAAATGGCGCACCGTCTGCGCGAGTTTGGTTAATCGCGATGGGTATTTTTTCCATTGCCAACCAGCACATCCGCTTTGCGGTTAAACTGGCATGCGCCATCGTACTGGCGCTGTTTGTTGGCTTTCATTTTCAGCTTGAGACGCCGCGCTGGGCCGTTCTGACCGCGGCTATCGTCGCGGCGGGACCGGCTTTCGCCGCTGGCGGCGAACCCTATTCCGGCGCTATCCGCTATCGCGGGATGCTGCGTATTATTGGGACTTTCATCGGTTGTATTGCCGCCCTGGTGATCATCACGACGATGATCCGCGCGCCGCTGCTGATGATTATGGTGTGCTGTATCTGGGCGGGGTTTTGTACCTGGGTATCGTCGCTGGTGCGTATCGAAAACTCCTATGCCTGGGGATTGTCGGGCTATACCGCCCTGATTATCGTTATCACCATTCAGCCGGAACCGCTGTTGACGCCGCAGTTCGCCGTTGAACGATGTAGCGAAATCGTCATCGGGATTGTCTGCGCCATCATGGCGGATCTTCTGTTTTCTCCGCGATCCATCAAACAGGAAGTGGATCGCGAACTGGACAGCCTGCTGGTCGCGCAGTACCAATTGATGCAGCTGTGTATCAAACATGGCGACAGCGAAGAAGTGGATCAGGCCTGGGGCGATCTGGTGCGGCGAACCGCCGCGCTGGAGGGAATGCGCAGTAACCTGAACATGGAATCATCGCGTTGGGCGCTTGCCAACCGCCGTCTGAAGGCGATTAACACGCTTTCGCTGACCATGGTGACTCAGTCCTGCGAAACCTATTTGATTCAGAATACGCGACCGGAAGCGATCACCGATACGTTCCGGGAGTTCTTCGATATGCCCGTTGAAACGGCGCAGGACGTGCATAAACAGCTTAAACGCCTGCGTCGGGTGATTGCGTGGACCGGCGAGCGCGAAACGCCGGTGACCTTGTACACCTGGGCCGGGGCGGCGACGCGCTATCTTCTGCTTAAACGGGGAGTAATCGGTAATACCAAAATTAGCGGTACCGAGGAGGAGATCCTGGAGGGCGAGCCGGTGGTGAAAGTGGAATCCGCCGAGCGTCATCATGCGATGGTCAACTTCTGGCGTACCACGATTTCCTGCGTACTGGGCAGCCTGTTCTGGCTGTGGACCGGCTGGACCTCCGGCAACGGGGCAATGGTCATGATCGCGGTGGTGACCTCGCTCGCCATGCGGTTGCCGAATCCGCGGATGGTGGGGATCGATTTTATCTACGGGACGCTCGCGGCGCTGCCGTTGGGGGCGTTTTACTTTCTGGTGATCCTGCCTAATACCCAGCAAAGCATGTTGCTGCTGTGTCTGAGTCTTGCGGTGTTGGGGTTCTTTCTCGGGATCGAAGTACAGAAGCGGCGGCTGGGATCGATGGGGGCGCTTGCCAGTACCATTAACATTATCGTACTGGACAACCCGATGACCTTCCATTTCAGCCAGTTTCTCGACAGCGCGTTAGGACAAATTGTCGGCTGCGTGCTGGCGTTCCTGGTTATCCTGTTGGTGCGTGATAACTCCCGCGCCCGTACCGGGCGTGTGCTGCTGAACCAGTTTGTCTCTGCGGCGGTCTCGGCGATGACCACCAACGTGGTGCGTCGTAAAGAGAATCATCTTCCGGCGCTTTATCAGCAGTTGTTTTTGTTGATGAACAAATTTCCTGGCGACCTGCCGAAATTCCGTCTTGCCCTGACGATGATCATTGCGCATCAGCGCCTGCGCGACGCGCCTGTTCCAGTCAACGAGGATCTGTCAGCGTTTCACCGCCAGCTGCGCCGTACAGCGGATCACGTAATATCGGCCAGCAATGACGATAAGCGTCGACGCTACTTCGCGCAATTGCTGGAGGAGCTGAACGTCTATCAGGAAAAACTGCGAGTCTGGGAAGCGCCGCCGCAGGTGACCGAGCCGGTAAAACGTCTGACCGGCATGCTACACAAGTATCAACATGCGCTCACCGATAGCTGACCTGAAACCGACGCCAAAAGCGTCGGTTTTTTTATGGCTATACTTATTCGATGTGCGCAAAACCATGACATCGAAAGGAGAAACACCATGCAAACGCTCCAGGAGAACGAACTTTTCCAGACGGGATATCTGGTTGATGGATTGTGGAAAACGCTGGATACCACCTTTGATGTCCTGAACCCGGCCACCGGCGAGATAATCGCGAAGGTCGCCAAAGCGGGTAAACAGCAGACCGAGGAGGCGATTGCCGCCGCCAGCAAAGCGTTTCCCGCCTGGCGAGCGAAAACGGCGAAAGCGCGCTCGGCTATTTTGTACCGTTGGTACGAATTGATTATTGAGAATAAACGTTGGCTGGCCCAGTTAATGACCACCGAACAGGGGAAACCGCTGAAAGAAGCGGAAGGCGAAGTGGAGTACGCCGCCAGCTTTATCCAGTGGTTTGCGGAGCAGGCTAAACGCGCTAACGGTGAAATTATTCCGCCGGTCAAACCCGGATCGCGCATTCTGGCGACCCGTGAACCGGTGGGGGTGGTGGCGGCCATAACCCCGTGGAACTTCCCGATGGCGATGCTGACGCGAAAACTTGGCCCGGCGCTGGCCGCTGGCTGCACCGGCGTGATTAAACCCGCCAATAACACACCGCTAAGCGCCTTTGCGCTGCTTACCCTGGCGAAGAAAGCGGGCGTACCGGATGGCGTCCTCAACGCCGTGGCGGGCAATACGCAGGAGATCAGCGACGCGATTATGGCCAGCCATGAAGTGCGCAAAATCTCCTTTACCGGTTCCACTGCCGTCGGGAAAACGCTGGTGCGAAACGCGGCGGAAACGATGAAAAAGGTCTCGATGGAGCTGGGCGGCAACGCGCCTTATATCGTATTTGACGATGCCGATATCAATGCCGCCGTGCAGGGTGCGATCGCCAATAAATTCCGTAATGCCGGTCAGGTATGCGTGAGCGTCAACCGTTTCTATATTCAGGAGAACGTCTATGACGAATTTACCCGCAGGCTGGCGGACGCAGTACAGGCGCTGAAGGTCGGCAACGGACTGGACGAAGGCGTAGTGGTCGGGCCGCTCATAGAGCCGTCTGCGGTCGACAAAGTGCGTGAGCACGTCGACGATGCAGTGGCGAAAGGCGCGAAGGTGTTGGCGGGCGGCAAGGCGCATCCGTCTGGCGGTAACTTCTGGCTACCGACGGTGCTGGGGGAGTGCAGTGATGGCATGAAGCTGGCCAGCGAGGAGACTTTTGGGCCGGTTGCCGCCTGCTTCCGTTTTACCAGCGAAGACGAAGTCATTCAGCGAGCGAATAACACGCCGTTTGGTCTCGCCGCCTACTTCTATACGCAAAACCTGCAGCGGGTTTTCCGCGTCTCGCAGGCCATTGAAAGCGGCATGATCGGCATTAACGAATGTGCGGTTTCCACCGAGCTGGGGCCGTTTGGCGGCGTGAAAGAGTCAGGGTTGGGACGTGAAGGATCGGTGCTGGGGCTGGACGAATTCCTGGAAGTGAAAACCCTGCACATTGGCGGCCTGTAAGTGAGGTGGCGTCGGGAAGGTGGCGATAAATGAACATCTATACATTTGATTTTGATGAAATTGAGGATCAGAACGATTTTTATCGTGAATTTACCCGGATGTTTGGCCTCGCCAGCGAAAACGTGAACGATCTCGATGCGCTGTGGGATATCGTTATGAGCGAAAAGCTGCCGCTGCCGCTGGAGATCGAGTTTGTGCATCTCCCCGACAAGCTGCGCAGACGCTATGGCGCGCTGATTCTGCTGTTTGATGAAGCGGAAGAAGAGCTGGAAGGGCAGTTGCGCTTCAACGTCCGTCATTAAGGCATAAAAAAGCCCCCGACAGTCGGGGGCAAGGTCGTCGGACTAGACGACGAGGGTTTATTTGTACAGTTCGGCAGTGGCATGCCAGTTGTCACCGCTGCGGGCTTCAGTGATCTGATACGCTGATGCGCCTTTTTCTTCGGCTTTTTTGTTCAGCATTTCATGCATGTCCATCGGGTTTGAGCCGATCGCGCTTACGGAGATAGAACCCATTGCTTCGCGATTTTGTGCTTGTTCTGCGGTAATCGAATCTGCGGCGAAAGCGCCGAAAGAAAGAACAGAGAGAACGCTTAATGCTGCAACAGTCGTTTTGATTTTCATGATAAGTACCTCGTCGAATTTTATTATTGGGGGTCTTCGTTTCGTGACCCTCATCACAGAACTGAGTATACACTAATAACGCGATAAATTAATACCACGCTAACTGTTTCGCTGCTTTGTCAGTGATTAAAAACGACATTTTTATAACAATGCGTCATTAAAAATGCAGGCATTTAGTGTCTTTTTCAATAAAATCAAAATGTTATACAATTTAGCGATTTGTGCGTTTTAGAGAAGATGTATTCACTATGTGAATGTCTTTAGGCAGTAAAAGGCACTAACTGTTAAATCAGATGCAGCAGAAAAGCGGGTGAATTGAGGTGCGGGCCGGGTTTTCCCCGCCGCGGAACGCAGCGGGGTGAAGGGGATTAAAGCTCTTGCTCGAACAGCTCCAGAATGGCTTCGTACAGATCTTTCACCGTAAAGCCGTTCGCCGGCGTGGTGAAGATAGTGTCATCACCGGCGATGGTGCCAAGGATACCTTCGGCTTTACCGAGCGAGTCCAGCAGGCGCGCGATCAGCTGCGCGGCGCCAGGGCTGGTGTGGATCACCACCACCGCATCGTTATAGTCGATGTCCAGCACCAGATTCTTCAGCGGACTGGAGGTCGTGGGGACGCCGAGTTCAGCCGGCAGGCAGTAAACCATCTCCATTTTCGCGTTGCGGGTGCGTACCGCGCCGAACTTGGTCAACATGCGGGATACTTTGGACTGGTTGATATTATCAAAGCCCTGATCCTGCAACGCGAGGACGATTTCGCCCTGGGAACTGAATTTTTCTTCTTTGAGCAGCGCTTTAAACGCTTTAACTAACTCTTCTTGCTTAGCGGAGCTTCGCATAAGTCACCCGTAGTATGAGGATGGAAACAACATTATTATGCATACAGATGAATTTTTATGCAAACAGTCTGCCTTAGTGAAGGCTGAAATAATGTTATGAAAGAGCGGAATTTTATCAAATTTCGTTATCAAGAAACATGCCTGTGTCACGCCTCGCAAATAAGCTTAAAAGTAAATTAATTGTTATCAAAATGATGTTGTTTTGGTCGGGCAGTAGGGTATATTGTCACCACCTGTTGGAAAGTTGCTCGACTGCGCTGGCGTCCTCGTATTACGTAAATTAAATGCATAAAAGCTAAATTCGCGTGACTACACATAATTGAGTATGAGTGATTGTATTCATCGTATTTGTGGATTATGGTCGCCGCCGCGGAGCAACAAACACTTAGTTTATCAATATAATAAGGAGTTTAGGATGAAAGTCGCAGTCCTCGGCGCAGCTGGCGGCATCGGCCAGGCGCTTGCACTACTGTTAAAAACCCAACTGCCTTCAGGTTCAGAACTCTCCCTGTACGACATCGCTCCAGTGACTCCCGGTGTGGCCGTTGATCTGAGCCATATCCCAACTGCTGTGAAAATCAAAGGCTTCTCCGGTGAAGACGCGACCCCGGCGCTCGAAGGCGCTGACGTGGTGCTGATCTCCGCAGGCGTTGCACGTAAGCCGGGCATGGACCGTTCCGACCTGTTTAACGTTAACGCAGGTATCGTTAAGAACCTGGTTCAGCAGATCGCGACCACCTGTCCGAAAGCCTGCATCGGTATCATCACCAACCCGGTGAACACCACCGTGGCTATCGCCGCTGAAGTGCTGAAAAAAGCGGGCGTTTACGATAAGAACAAACTGTTTGGCGTCACCACGCTGGACATCATCCGCTCCAACACCTTTGTCGCGGAATTGAAAGGTAAGCTGCCAACCGACGTTGAAGTTCCGGTAATTGGCGGACACTCTGGCGTGACGATTCTGCCGCTGCTGTCGCAGATCCCGGGCGTGAGCTTTACCGAGCAGGAAGTGGCTGACCTGACCAAACGTATCCAGAACGCGGGTACTGAAGTGGTTGAAGCAAAAGCCGGTGGCGGTTCCGCAACCCTGTCGATGGGCCAGGCGGCGGCACGTTTTGGCCTGTCTCTGGTTCGCGCGTTGCAGGGCGAAAAAGGCGTGGTGGAATGTGCCTACGTTGAAGGTGACGGCCAGTATGCGCGTTTCTTCTCTCAGCCGCTGCTGCTGGGTAAAAACGGCGTGGAAGAACGTCAGTCTATCGGCAAACTGAGCGCATTCGAACAGAATGCGCTGGAAGGCATGCTGGACACGCTGAAGAAAGACATTCAGCTTGGCGAAGAGTTCGTTAACAAGTAAGCGAACCGTAGCCAGAAAAGACAAAACCGGAGCGCAGACTCCGGTTTTTTTGTGATTGGGTTTGGCGGATATTCTCTGTACCCCGAATCATTTACGTAGCGTCGGGGCAGCAAGTCAGTGAAACCCCAGAAGCGTACGAACAGTACGAGACTGGGGAGAATGACCATAGCCAACAAAGCGGCAGCGTGACGGATGCAGCGTATTAATTGGTCGCCGGGTATTCCTGAATGGTGACCTGCAACGTCAGTTGCTTGTCATCACGCATGACCACCACAGGGATCACCGACCCCGGTCGGATCTCCGCCACCTGATCCATCGTTTCCAGCGCGGACACTGCCGGCTTATTGTTCACCGAGATAATCAGATCGTTAACCTGAATTCCCGCCTGCGCCGCCGGGCCATCCGGGGCGACTTCATTTACGACGATCCCCTGGATCTGATCCATCCCGCTGCCTTGTGCGTGCAGTGGCGCAATCTCGCGACCGCCAATGCCAATGTAGCCGCGGATCACGCGCCCGTCGCGGATCAGCTTATCCATAATTTTGGTCGCCAGCTGGAACGGGATGGCAAAGCCGATCCCCTCCGGGGTTTCACCATCGTTGCTCTTGTCAAACGACAGCGTGTTGATTCCCATCAGTTCGCCCAACGAATTCACCAGCGCGCCGCCGGAGTTTCCGTGGTTGATCGAGGCGTCCGTTTGCAGGAAGTTCTGCCGTCCCGTCGGGTTCAGGCCGATGCGCCCCGTCGCGCTGATAATCCCCTGGGTAATGGTCTGCCCGAGGTTGTACGGGTTACCAATAGCCAGCACGACGTCGCCAATGTGTGGCGTGCGACGGGTGTTGATCGGAATGGTTGGCAGGCCGCCGGTGGCGTTGATTTTCAGGACCGCCAGATCAGTCAGCGTGTCGGAGCCGACCAGCAGCGCTTCGAACACCCGACCATCCTGAAGGGCGACGATGATTTGGTCGGCATCGTTGATCACGTGCTTGTTGGTAATGATATAGCCGCGTTGATCCATAATGACGCCCGAACCGAGCGTACGGATCTCCAGCTGGTTATGCGCGGTGCTGTTCATGCTGCGGTTATAGACGTTGACCACCGCAGGCGCCGCGCGACGTACCGCAGAGTTGTAGCTCGCCGGCGTCTCGTCGGCGCTGTCGTATTGCGGTACGGAAAGGGTGTTGATTTTGCGTAGCGAAGGCATGGCGGCCAGAAGAATGGCGCCGACAATCAAACCAATTGCGACCGAACGTAAGAGCTTCACAAACATGATGGAGGCGTCATTAATAAAGGAAACGGCAGCAGCATACCACGAGTTAACCGGACATCACACGCGGGGCTGATGTCCGGTTAAGTCGCATTAGCGCAGGAGCAGGTAAATACTCTCGTTACCGCGAACCACCTGTAGCGCGATGATTGACGGTTTCGCTTCCAGCACTTTGCGCATTTCGGCGATGGAATGGACGCGATCGCGGTTGACCCCGATAATCACATCATCTTTCTGCAAACCAGCCTGGGCGGCCGGGCTGCTTTTTTCCACGCTGTCAATTTTGATGCCTTTGCTGCCGTCTTTCAGCTGACCGTCGCTCAGCGTCGCGCCCTGAAGCGCCGGGGCGATCATTTCCGCACTCGCAGAGGCGGAAGTACTGGTGTCGAGCGTGACTTCCACGTCCAACGGCTTACCATTACGCAGCAGGCCCAGTTTCACTTTTGTGCCCGGTTCAGTGGTGGCGATACGCGATCGCAGTTCGGCAAAGCTATTGAGCGGCTTACCGTTGAGGCTGGTGATGACGTCGCCGGATTTCACGCCTGCCTTCGCGGAACCGGAGTTCGGCAGCACTTCGCTGACAAACGCGCCGCGCTGAACGTCAAGTTTGAACGCTTTGGCGATGTCAGCGGTCATTTCGGTGCCCTTGATACCGAGCAGGCCGCGTTTGATTTCGCCAAACTGAATCAACTGCTGCGCCAGAATGCGCGCCATATTACTGGGGATGGCAAAGCCAATGCCCACGCTGCCGCCCCCGGGCGCGAGGATGGCGGTGTTGATGCCAATAAGCTCGCCGTTCAGGTTAAGCAGCGCGCCGCCGGAATTCCCGCGGTTAATCGAGGCGTCGGTCTGAATAAAGTTTTCCAGTCCTTCCAGATTCAACCCGCTGCGTCCCAGCGCGGAGACGATACCCGAGGTGGCGGTCTGTCCCAGACCGAACGGGTTGCCTACGGCCACCGCAAAATCGCCGACGCGCAGTTTGTCGGAGTCGGCGATAGCGATTTGCGTCAGCTTGCTGGCGTTCTGAATTTGCAGCAGGGCGATGTCGCTCTGGTCGTCGCTGCCAATCAGCTTCGCGTCAAACTCGCGACCGTCGTTAAGCTGTACGCTGATTTTTTGCGCCTGGTTAATGACGTGATTGTTGGTCAGCACATAACCTTTCGCGGCGTCGATGATCACCCCGGAGCCAAGACCTTCGAACGGCTGTGAGGGCTGATCCGGCAGTTCGTCACCGAAGAACTTTTTGAACTCTTCCGGTACTTTCTGGCTTTGGGTGGCGGTGCCTTCAACCTTCACGCTCACCACGGCAGGCAGCACCTTTTCGAGCATCGGCGCCAGGCTCGGCAACGCGGGCTGGCCCGGAACCTGACCGGGAATCGAGGCGACGGCCTGAAACGGTGCCGAGAGAGTTAACCCGACACTTAACGCTAAAGCACTCAACAGCTGGGTGTGTTTTTTCATGGATCCTGCTCTCGTACCTTGAGTGAAAGGAAAGTCGATTCAAAACAGGTTGATGTTATTGAATTTTCAGTCAGCTAACAATGCGGATAATGATTAAATGATAGTCGGGACGGGAGAGAAGAGGCGGGCGCAATGAGCGCGCCCGGAAAATTTCGTGCCGATGTGCGATCAGTCGCGCTTTGCGCCGCTACGCAGCAGGCCGGATGCGCCTTCAGAGTAGTCACGCGGCATTTGCACCGGCGCTTGATCGTTGCTGGCTTCAGACTCCGCCAGGCGGTTACGGAACGGATTCGACTCTGCAGACAGTTCCGGCAGCAGGCTGCTGGAGCTTTTCGCCATGTGCTGATACAGCTGGCGGTAATCGTGGGCCATGGTGTCCAGCAGTTCGGCGCTGCGGGCAAAGTGGCTCACCAGCTCTTCACGGTACTCTTCCAGCTCAGCTTTGTTCTTTTCCAGTTCGTACTGCAACGCCTGTTGCTGACGTAATTTGCGATTACCAAAACGCATGGCTACGGCGCCGATGATGATGCCGACGACTAAACCAATTAGCGCATATTCCCAGGTCATGAACATCTCCCGTTGTCTTTTGTTTCCGTAGGGTGTTGGCTTTAGGCTCCATGCCCGCGCCTGATATAGCCACTATAACCGCTAATCCCGCAGAAGTGGAATCCCACGTGTATATCGCGTAGTGTAGAACGGCCTTTTTTTCGACAACCGTGAACGACGGCACACCGATTTTCAAGGAATAACAATAACATCATGCAAAGCATTTCCCCCACATCGCGTTATCTGAAAGCCATTAACGACGGCACCCACCAACCCGACGACGTACAAAAAGAGGCGGTTAACCGCCTGGAGGCGATCTATCAGGCGCTAACGGTGAAGACGCCGCCAGCCGCCCCGGTGAAAGGCTTTATGGCCCGCGTCGGCCAGCTGTTGGGAAAACGAGAAGTGACGCAGCGCGTCCCGGTGCGCGGCTTATATATGTGGGGCGGCGTCGGGCGTGGGAAAACCTGGCTGATGGATCTTTTCTACCATAGTCTGCCGGGCGAACGTAAACAGCGTCTGCACTTTCATCGTTTTATGCTGCGCGTCCATGAAGAACTGACGGCGCTCCAGGGGCAGAGCGATCCGCTGGAAACGATCGCTGACCGTTTTCAGGCCGAAACGGACGTGCTGTGCTTTGACGAATTTTTTGTTTCCGACATTACCGACGCGATGCTGCTCGGCGGGCTGATGAAAGCGCTGTTTGCCCGCGGTATCACGCTGGTGGCGACCTCGAATATTCCGCCTGACGAGCTGTACCGTAATGGCCTGCAGCGCGCACGCTTTCTTCCCGCCATTGATGCCATTAAGCAACATTGCGACGTCATGAACGTGGACGCGGGCGTTGATTATCGCCTGCGAACCCTGACCCAGGCGCACCTGTGGCTTTCACCGCTTAACGATGAAACGCGGCAACAGATGGATACGCTGTGGCTGGCGCTGGCAGGGGTGAAGCGCGAGCAGGGGCCGACGCTGGAAATCAATCACCGTCCGCTGCCGACGCTGGGCGCCGAAAACCAAACGCTGGCGGTGTCGTTCGACACGCTGTGCGTCGACGCCCGCAGCCAGCATGACTACATTGCCCTGTCGCGCCTTTACCATACGGTAATGCTGTTCGATGTGCCGGTGATGACGCCGCTGATGGAGAGCGAAGCGCGGCGCTTTATCGCGCTGGTGGATGAGTTTTACGAACGCCATGTCAAGCTGGTGATCAGCGCGGCGGTGCCTTTATATGATATTTATCAGGGGGAGCGGCTGAAGTTCGAGTTCCAGCGCTGCTTGTCGCGGTTGCAGGAGATGCAGAGCGAGGAGTACCTCAAGCGGGAGCATATGCCCTGAACGCTCGCCCTCCGGCGCGGATGACCGTTACACAAATCACAAAAAGGGGTCGATCTTTGACCCCGACTTCTCTATAATCCTGCGACCCCACGTTACAAGAAAGTTTTTTTCCCGAAACTTTTTGTGTGCTGGCATTGGCTATTCGAAGGGGTAGGTTTGCCGGACTTTGTCGTGTGAACCTCAACTGACTAAACGTTTGGGTGTTCACCAACGTGTAACTTATTTATTGGGTAAGCTTTTAATGAAAACTTTTACAGCTAAACCAGAAACCGTAAAACGCGACTGGTACGTTGTTGACGCGACCGGTAAAACTCTGGGCCGTCTGGCTACTGAACTGGCTCTTCGCCTGCGCGGTAAGCACAAAGCGGAATACACTCCGCACGTAGATACCGGTGATTACATCATCGTTCTGAACGCTGACAAAGTTGCTGTAACCGGCAACAAGCGTACTGACAAAGTGTACTATCATCACACCGGCCACATCGGTGGTATCAAACAAGCGACCTTTGAAGAGATGATTGCTCGCCGTCCTGAGCGTGTGATTGAAATCGCGGTTAAAGGCATGCTGCCAAAAGGCCCGCTGGGTCGTGCGATGTTCCGTAAACTGAAAGTTTACGCTGGCAACGAGCACAACCACGCGGCACAGCAACCGCAAGTTCTTGACATCTAATCGGGATTATAGGCAATGGCTGAAAATCAATACTACGGCACTGGTCGCCGCAAAAGTTCCGCAGCTCGTGTGTTCATCAAACCGGGCAATGGCAAAATCGTAATCAACCAACGTTCTCTGGAACAGTACTTCGGTCGTGAAACTGCTCGCATGGTAGTTCGTCAGCCGCTGGAACTGGTCGACATGGTTGAGAAACTGGATCTGTACATCACTGTTAAAGGTGGTGGTATCTCTGGTCAGGCTGGTGCGATCCGTCACGGTATCACCCGCGCTCTGATGGAGTACGACGAGTCTCTGCGTTCTGAACTGCGTAAAGCTGGCTTCGTTACTCGTGACGCTCGTCAGGTTGAACGTAAGAAAGTCGGTCTGCGTAAAGCACGTCGTCGTCCGCAGTTCTCCAAACGTTAATGGTTCTCTGCCTCAGGCAGAAGACTCTTGGCGAAAAAACCCGCTTCGGCGGGTTTTTTTATGGATAAATCGGGCGTAATCCCCTGACAACTCCCTCTTTTTCCCCATTTCCGGAATCGACTCACCACAAAGGTCACAAAATCTGGTAAACTATCATCCAATTTTCTGCCCAAATATCGGGTATTGCTCATTTTTTGTTTGCTTTTTGAACGATGATGACCTTTCCGATGTGGGTGACATCACTTCTGGCTGGCCACGCGGTGGCTGGTAGCAGTAAAAATTCTGAATATACCTGGAGGTTTTCATGGCTGTCGCTGCCAACAAACGTTCGGTAATGACGCTGTTTTCTGGTCCTACTGACATCTATAGCCATCAGGTCCGCATTGTGCTGGCTGAGAAAGGTGTGAGTTTTGAGATCGAGCACGTGGAGAAGGACAATCCACCTCAGGATCTGATTGACCTCAACCCGAATCAGAGCGTCCCGACACTGGTGGATCGTGAGCTGACCCTGTGGGAATCTCGCATCATTATGGAATACCTGGATGAGCGTTTCCCTCATCCGCCGCTGATGCCGGTTTACCCGGTCGCACGTGGCGAAAGCCGCCTGTACATGCACCGTATCGAAAAAGACTGGTACACCCTGATGAACGTCATCGTCAACGGGTCTGCCTCGGAAGCGGACGTCGCGCGTAAGCAACTGCGTGAAGAACTGCAGGCGATTGCGCCGGTCTTCGGTCAGAAGCCGTACTTCCTGAGCGATGAATTCAGTCTGGTCGATTGCTACCTGGCGCCGCTGCTGTGGCGTTTACCGATCCTGGGCATTGAGTTCAGCGGTGCGGGCGCGAAAGAGCTGAAAGGCTATATGACCCGCGTCTTTGAACGTGACTCTTTCCTGGCTTCTTTAACCGAAGCTGAACGTGAAATGCGCCTCGGCCGGGGTTAATGCCTATGGATTTGTCACAGCTGACACCACGTCGTCCTTATCTGCTGCGTGCTTTCTATGAGTGGTTGCTCGACAACCAGCTCACGCCGCATCTGGTGGTGGATGTGACGTTGCCTGGCGTGCATGTTCCAATGGAGTATGCGCGCGACGGTCAGATCGTCCTGAATATCGCCCCGCGCGCGGTGGGGAATCTGGAACTGGCCAACGACGAAGTGCGTTTTAATGCGCGTTTTGGCGGCGTACCGCGCCAGGTTTCCGTCCCGCTGGCGGCAGTGCTGGCGATTTATGCGCGTGAAAACGGCGCCGGAACGATGTTTGAACCGGAAGCGGCGTACGACGAAGACGTTGCCAGCCTGAATGATGATGACGCGGCGTCTGGCGCTGAGAGCGAAACCGTCATGTCGGTTATCGACGGCGATAAGCCGGATCGTGATGACGACGACAATCCGGATAACGATCCGCCGCCGCGCGGTGGACGACCAGCGCTTCGCGTGGTGAAGTGATGTCAAACAGGCTCGTCAGAGCCTGTTTTTTTATGCCTGCCGCCCTGTTTCCCCCTTATTTCGATCCTGTGTTAGGATGAAGCTGCTATACATTCCCGTAACGTGCTGATCAGGTCTTATGAAAACATTTGATTCACAAGCTGAAAATTCGTCTGCCCTTATCGGTCGTAGTCTGCGAAAACGTCCGCTGGCGCGGAAAAAGCTCTCTGAGATGGTGGAAGAAGAACTGGAACAAATGATTCGTCGTCGGGAATTTGGCGAGGGCGAACAGCTTCCGTCTGAGCGTGAGCTGATGGCATTCTTCAACGTGGGACGCCCCTCGGTGCGTGAAGCGCTGGCGGCGCTCAAGCGTAAAGGGCTGGTGCAGATCAATAATGGTGAACGCGCCCGTGTCTCCCGTCCTTCCGCCGACACGATCATCAGCGAATTGTCCGGCATGGCGAAAGATTTCCTCGCCCATCCCGGAGGCATTGCCCACTTCGAACAACTGCGGCTGTTTTTTGAATCGAGTCTGGTGCGCTACGCCGCGGAGCACGCCACTGACGCGCAGATCGATCTACTGGCGAAAGCGCTGGAACTCAACAGCCAGTCGCTGGATGACAACGCGCTGTTTATCCGGTCCGACGTGGATTTTCACCGCGTGCTGGCGGAGATCCCCGGTAATCCGATTTTCATGGCGATCCATGTCGCTTTGCTCGACTGGCTGATCGCCGCGCGTCCAACGGTACCTGATCGCGAGCTTCATGAGCATAATAGCGTTAGCTATCAGCAGCATATCGCGATCGTCGAAGCGATTCGTCAGCGCGATCCTGACGAAGCCGATCGTGCGTTACAAACCCATCTCAATAGCGTCTCCGCCACCTGGCACGCCCTCGGACAACAGTCTCGATCTAAAAAATAACGATCCTTTAGTGAAGCAGATCGCAATATAAGCACGCTGTATTGCACTGCTGCTTATTTGATCTGGTATAACAGGTATAAAGGTATGCAATCAGATAACACTAACAGTGACAGAGGTCGGTATGGCAAAAGAGTTACGAGGCGTAATGCCAGCGTTATTAACCCCTTTCGATTCGCAACAGCAGCTGGATATCGACAGTCTGCGCCGTCTGGTGCGCTTTACTGTCTCGCAGGGCATCGATGGGCTTTATGTGGGTGGGTCGACCGGGGAAGCCTTCGTTCAGAGCGTCGCGGAGAGAGAGCGGGTACTGGAAGTTGTCGCGGAAGAAGCGAAGGGCGACGTCACGCTGATTGCCCATGTGGGAACGGTGAGTACCGCGGAAAGCCAACAGCTCGCCCGGGCGGCGCATCGCTATGGTTTTGACGCTGTCTCCGCGGTGACGCCGTTTTACTATCCGTTTAGTTTTGAGGAGCATTGCGACCACTATCGGGCAATCATTGATTCGGCAGAGGGATTACCCATGGTGGTTTATAACATCCCGGCGCTCAGCGGCGTGAAGCTCAGCCTGGATCAGATCAACACGTTGGTGACGCTACCGGGCGTCGGCGCGCTGAAGCAAACTTCTGGCGATCTGTATCAGATGGAGCAAATCCGTCGCGCGCATCCGGATCTGGTGCTGTACAACGGCTACGATGAGATTTTTGCTTCCGGCCTGCTGGCGGGGGCGGATGGTGGGATCGGCAGCACCTATAACATTATGGGCTGGCGCTACCAGGGCATTGTAAAGGCGCTTAAGGCCGGTGACATTCAGGCTGCGCAACAACTGCAAACCGAGTGTAATCAGGTTATCGATCTGCTGATAAAAACCGGGGTATTCCGTGGGCTGAAAACGGTACTGCACTACATGGACGTGCTGTCCGTCCCGCTGTGCCGTAAGCCGTTTGCCCCGGTAGACGAACGCTATCTACCGGAACTGAAGGCGCTGGCTCAGCAATTGTTGGCAGAGAAGGCGTAACCGTGAAAAGCCGGGGGCGCTTCGCTTGCCCGGCCTGCAAAACATACTCTGTAGGCCGGATAAGGCAACGCCGCCATCCGGCATAACAGCAAAAATTATCGGGAGAGTGTTATGAGTAAGTGTACCCAAAGCATCCCGTGGTATCGCCATCTCAATCGCGCCCAATGGCGGGCGTTTTCTGCCGCATGGCTGGGATATTTGTTGGATGGTTTTGACTTTGTGTTAATTGCCCTTGTCCTGACCGAAGTACAGAGCGAATTTGGGCTGACGACGGTACAGGCGGCAAGCCTGATTTCGGCGGCCTTTATTTCCCGCTGGTTTGGCGGGCTGATGCTGGGGGCGATGGGCGATCGCTACGGGCGTCGTCTGGCGATGGTCACCAGCATCATTATGTTCTCTGTGGGAACCCTGGCCTGCGGTTTTGCGCCGGGATACACCACCATGTTTATCGCCCGACTGGTGATCGGCATGGGCATGGCGGGGGAATACGGCTCCAGCGCCACGTACGTCATTGAAAGCTGGCCGAAACATCTGCGTAACAAAGCCAGCGGCTTTCTGATTTCCGGTTTCTCCGTCGGTGCGGTGGTTGCCGCACAGGTTTATAGCCTTGTCGTTCCTGTCTGGGGATGGCGTGCACTGTTTTTTATCGGCATTTTGCCAATCGTCTTTGCCCTTTGGCTGCGTAAAAACATTCCGGAAGCCGAAGACTGGAAAGAGAAGCATGAAGGTAAAGCGCCGGTGCGCACGATGGTCGATATTCTCTATCGGGGCGAGCATCGTGTCGTCAACGTATTGATGACGATCGCGGCGGCAACAGCGCTGTGGTTCTGCTTTGCCGGCAACCTGCAAAATGCGGCGATCGTTGCCGTGCTTGGCCTGCTGTGCGCGGTTATCTTTATCAGCTTCATGGTGCAAAGCAGCGGCAAGCGCTGGCCGACAGGGGTGATGCTGATGGTCGTCGTGCTGTTTGCGTTCCTCTATTCATGGCCTATCCAGGCGCTGTTGCCAACGTATCTGAAAACCGAACTGGCGTACGATCCGTCAACCGTTGCGCGCGTGCTGTTCTTTAGCGGTTTTGGCGCGGCGGTCGGCTGCTGCGTGGGCGGTTTCCTCGGCGACTGGCTTGGCACGCGCAAAGCCTACGTTTGCAGTCTGCTGGCCTCGCAAGTATTGATCATTCCGGTGTTTGCGATTGGCGGCACAAACGTCTGGGTGCTCGGTTTGCTACTGTTTTTCCAGCAGATGTTAGGGCAGGGGATCTCCGGGATCTTACCGAAGCTGATCGGCGGTTATTTTGACACCGATCAGCGTGCGGCGGGCCTGGGCTTCACCTATAACGTGGGGGCATTGGGCGGCGCGTTGGCCCCCATCCTCGGCGCGCTTATCGCCCAGCGTCTGGATCTGGGTACCGCGCTGGGATCGCTCTCGTTTAGCCTGACCTTTGTGGTGATCCTGCTGATTGGCCTGGATATGCCGTCCCGCGTGCAGCGTTGGCTGCGCCCGGAAGCATTACGTACGCACGACGCCATTGATGGTAAACCGTTCAGCGGCGCCGTACCGCTCGGCGGCGATAAAAGCGCGTTAGCGAAAGGTAAAAGTTAAGCCATTTACCCGGTCTCGTACCGGGTAACACTCGGAAGGGAAGAAGTATGTCGTTACTTGCTCAACTGGATAAAAGTATCGCCGCAAACGGCGGCCTGATTGTCTCCTGTCAGCCGGTTCCCGGCAGTCCGCTGGATAAGCCGGACATCGTTGCGGCGATGGCGCTGGCGGCGGAGCAGGCGGGGGCGGTCGCCCTGCGTATTGAAGGCATCGACAATGTACGGGCAACGCGCGCTGTGGTGAACGTGCCGATTATCGGCATCCTCAAGCGCGATCTGGACGACTCTCCTGTGCGCATCACCGCGTTTCTGGACGATGTCGATGCGCTGGCGCAGGCCGGGGCGGATATTATTGCGTTTGATGGTACCGATCGCGTGCGACCGGTTCCTGTGGACGCGCTGCTGGCGAGGATCCATCATCATCAGCGTCTGGCGATGGCGGACTGCGCGTCGCGTGAGGACGGACTGGCCTGCCATCAGCGGGGCGCGGATATGATTGGCACCACGCTTTCCGGTTACACGACGCCGGAAACGCCAGAAGAGCCCGATCTGGCGCTGGTCAAAACCCTGAGCGACGCCGGGTGTCGGGTGATTGCCGAAGGGCGCTACAACACGCCAGCACAGGCCGCGGAGGCGATGCGTCACGGCGCCTGGGCGGTGACGGTGGGGTCTGCGATTACGCGTCTGGAACACATCTGCGGGTGGTACAACGCGGCGCTGAAAAAGGCGGTGCTATGACGACGCTGGCGATTGATATTGGCGGCACCAAACTCGCCGCCGCCCGGGTGGATGAGGATTTACAGATCCGCGAACGAATTGAACGTCCAACGCCCGCCAGTAAAACGCCAGATGCCCTGCGCGAAGCGCTCGCGGAACTGATTGCGCCGCTGCAGGCGCAGGCGCAGCGGGTTGCTGTTGCGTCAACCGGGATAATTCGCGACGGTAGCCTGCTGGCGATTAACCCGCAAAATCTCGGCGGGTTGCTACACTTTCCGCTAGTTGAAACAGTAAAAGCGATCACCGGGTTACCGACCCTGGCGGTCAACGATGCGCAGGCAGCGGCCTGGGCGGAATACCAGGCGCTGGCCGATGCGACCCGCGATATGGTGTTTATCACCGTGTCGACCGGTGTGGGCGGCGGGGTGGTGAGCGGCGGCAAACTGCTGACCGGTAGCGGGGGGCTGGCCGGGCATCTCGGACACACCCTGGCGGATCCGAACGGCCCACGGTGCGGCTGCGGTCGGATTGGCTGCGTGGAGGCGATTGCCTCGGGACGCGGCATTGCCGCCGCCGCGCAAGGCGATCTTGCTGGTTGCGACGCCAGAACCCTTTTTGCACGCGCGGCGGAAGGGGATGCGCAGGCGGCACAGCTGGTTACGCGCTCGGCGAAAGTACTGGCGCGGCTGATCGCCGATGTCAAAGCGATCACCGACTGCCAGCGGGTAGTGGTGGGCGGCAGCGTCGGACTGGCGGAAGGTTATCTGACGCAGGTCGGCGATTTTCTGGCCCAACAACCGCCGGTCTATCACGTTGCATTATCCGCCGCGCACTACCGACACGATGCAGGGTTACTGGGCGCAGCGCTGCTGGCTCAAGGAGAACGTCTATGATATTGGGTGAAGTTCGTTCGTTACCGTCCGCAGGTTTGCATCCTGTGCTTCTGGATGCGCTGACGCTTGCGCTGGCGGCAAGGCCGCAGGAAAAAGCGCCTGGTCGCTATGCGCTGCAGAGCGACAATATTTTTATGAATGTGATGGAATTTTTCACGCAGTTGCCGACGGAAAAGAAAGCGGAGCTGCACGAGCAGTATATCGATATCCAATTGCTGTTAGCGGGGAAAGAGCGCATTCACTTTGGCGTGAACGGCGCGGCGCGACGTTGCGAAGAGATGCATGAAGAAGAGGATTACCAGTTGTGTAGTGAGATCGCAGACGAACAGTCTGTCACCCTGCAACCGGGGATGTTCGCCGTGTTTATGCCGGGAGAGCCGCATAAGCCAGGATGCGTATTTCGGGAGCCAGGCGAAATTAAGAAAGTGGTGGTGAAGGTACGAGCCAGTTTGCTGGCCGTTTAGACCAGATGCATTTACAGGCCGGACAGGGATGACTCCGCTATCCGGCTATATTCTTCAGCACATTACCGCTTAAACGTGACCGCTTCTGGCTGCGTCAGATGCAGCGTTGTCTGGCTGGGAACCGTCTCGGCAATGATCTTTCCGTGGCGGATGGAATAGCGCGCAGGCGTCTGGCGACGAACCGCATCAAAACCATTCTCAGCCGGTAAAATCACCAGGTTCGCCGAATTTCCTACCTTCACGCCGTAATCCTGGAGGTGGAGCGTTTTCGCACTGTGGCTGGTGATCAGATTTAGCCCATCGTTAATCTGTCCGTACCCCATCAGTTGGCAGACGTGTAATCCCATATGCAGCACCTGCAACATGTTTGCGGTGCCCAGCGGATACCACGGATCGAAAACGTCATCATGACCAAAGCAAACGTTGATTTCCGCTTCCAGCATTTCTTTCACCCGCGTCACGCCGCGACGCTTAGGATAGGTGTCGAAACGGCCCTGCAGGTGAATGTTCACCAGCGGATTAGCGACGAAGTTAATGCCCGACATTTTCAGTAAACGGAACAGGCGGGACGCGTACGCGCCGTTATAAGAGTGCATCGCCGTGGTATGACTGGCCGTGACGCGTGGGCCCATCCCGTCACGATGCGCCAGCGCGGCGACGGTTTCAACGAAGCGCGACTGCTCATCATCGATTTCGTCACAGTGCACGTCGATCAGCCTGTCGTACTTCTGCGCCAGCGCGAACGTTTTATGCAACGACTCAACGCCATACTCGCGGGTAAATTCAAAGTGGGGGATCGCGCCAATTACGTCCGCGCCCATCCTCACCGCTTCTTCCAGCAATGCCTCGCCGTTGGGGTAAGAAAGAATGCCCTCCTGCGGGAACGCCACGATTTGCAGATCGACCCATGGGGCAACATCCTGCTTCACTTCCAGCATCGCTTTAAGCGCCGTCAGCGTGGGATCGGAGACGTCAACGTGAGTACGGACATGCTGGATACCGTTGGCCATTTGCCACTTCAGCGTCTGCATTGCGCGAGTCTTAACGTCTTCGTGGGTGAGGAGCGCCTTACGCTCTGCCCAGCGTTCAATACCTTCGAATAACGTACCCGACTGGTTCCAGCTTGGTTCACCTGCTGTTTGCGTTGTATCCAGGTGAATATGCGGCTCGACGAAAGGCGGAATCACCAACCCGCCTTCGGCGTCAAGTTGTTGACCTGCAGGCGCTGAGGCGGTTTCCTGCTGTTCAATACGGCTGAATCGTCCGTTTTCAATCGCGATCTGCCATAGCCCTTCTTGCCCCTGCAAGCGGGCCTGACGAATCGTGAGCGTATTATTCTGCATGGGTGGCCTCCGGGGCGTTAGCAAAGGTTCGTCTGGCGAATGGGGTTAACAGGATGTAGCTGAATACGCCGCCGAGGACCGCATTCACCGGCACAATACCGGGGAGATAGTGCCCGGCTGCCACGCCGAGCGCGACTGACAAGATGGCGACCCAGTTGACCGTCACAAAAGTTGCGTTGTGGAAGTTGGCGTAGCGGCGGCGGTTGATCAGATAATCGGCGATAATCACCCCGCCAACGGGGGGAATCGCTGCCGACAGAAAGGTCAGCCAGCCGACAAAGTTATTGTACAGCCACAGCGCGCAGAGCGTACCGATAATCCCATTTACTACTGACAGCGTGCGGCTGGAGAGCCCGGTAATGTTGGCAAAGCCCAGACCCGATGCGTAGAGCGCGTTGTCATTGGTCGTCCAGATGTTCAGGCCAAGAACGATAATGGCGGGCAGTAGCAGGCCCTGAGCAATCATAACGTCAGAGATATCAGCCTGGCCCACCGCGGCGGCGCCTGCGGCACCGAAAATAAACATCAGCGAGTTGCCAAGGAAAAACGCCACCATCGCGACCAGTACGGCGCCTTTCGCGTTGCGGCCAAAGCGGACGAAATCGGCGGTGAGCGTCCCGGCGCTGATGAACGAGCCGACGACCAGCGCCAGCGCGCCTGAAAAATTGAGCGGTGTCTGCGGCACGATCGCTTTTAAGTGATCCAGACCGCCCACGCCGTCCACTGCCAGCCACACGGAGTAGCTGCCGAGGATGACAATCGCCGGAACGGCGATGATCGATAACACCGTCAGCGCCGAGATGCCAAAGAAAATGGTCATGGTCATCAGCAGGCCGGAAACCGCGATGAGGATATTGACGTCAATTCCCGTTGCTTTACTTACCGGGATTGCGAACATGGCCACGCCAACCCCAAACCAGCCTACCTGCGTCCCGCCTAATAGCAGGGAGGGAAGCCATGAGCCTTTCACACCAAATGAGTAGCGGGCTAGGAGGTGGGTCGAAAGGCCAGTTTTGGCGCCAATGTAACCGAGAAAAGCGGTGTAAATACCGAGGAGAAGATTACCGAAGAGAACTGCCAGGAAGAAATCATGATAGGAAAGACCGGTGCCGAGCGTGCCGCCGGTCCACATACTGGCGGAAAAAAACGTCAATCCCAACATTACAAACGTTAATGGAATGACACCTTTCCGCGCCGTCAGTGGGACGGGTCCCTGGCTATAATTGTTATCTTGCGACACAACGCCTCCTTGAATTTTGGCCAAAAAATCCGCCGCATGATATACATTTTTCTGGTGAATGCAAACGTTTCCGTAGGGCTGGATTCAGCATTGAAAAGAAGAAGGCATCGTCAGGTCAGGGGTGGGGCATTTTAAAGTTCTGCGGATGTTGTTTGCGGGATTTCCAAATGCTGCAAAACAGGTCTGGCGCAAATTTTTCGTTGGAAATGGACTCCCCGGCTATCAGCGCTGGTGCGATAGCCGGGAAGCCTGAACGGTTTATACTTCGAGGTAGTTCATGATCCCGTCAGCCGCTTTACGGCCTTCGGCAATGGCGGTGACCACCAGATCAGAACCGCGTACGATGTCGCCACCGGCGAAGATTTTCGGATTGCTGGTCTGGAACGCGTTATCGCTGCTTTCCGGAGCGATAATACGGCCCTGTGAGTCCAGCTCGACGCTGTGCGCTTTCAACCATTCCATGCTGTGCGGACGGAAACCAAACGCCATCACGATGGCGTCAGCCGGGACCACGTGTTCTGAACCGGCGACGATCTCCGCGCGACGACGGCCTTTCGCATCCGGCGCGCCCATTTCGGTGCGCGCCATTTTCACGCCGCACACCTTGCCGTTGGCGTTGACTTCAATACCCAGCGGCTGCACGTTGAACTGAAACTCGACGCCTTCTTCACGCGCGTTTTTCACTTCGCGTTTTGAACCCGGCATGTTTTCTTCGTCGCGGCGATAGGCGCAGGTGACGTGCGTCGCGCCCTGACGAACAGAGGTACGCACACAGTCCATCGCCGTATCGCCACCGCCCAGCACGACCACGCGCTTGCCTTCCATACTGATGAACGGCGCGTCGGTGGTTTCGCCAAAGCCCATGACCTGCCTGGTGTTGGCGATCAGGAACGGCAGCGCGTCAAACACGCCATCGGCGTCTTCGTTTTCCAGCCCGCCGCGCATGGACTGATAAGTGCCGACGCCGAGGAATACCGCATCGTAATCCTTCAGCAGGTCGTCGAGCTGTATGTCACGACCCACTTCCACGTTGAGTTTGAACTCAATGCCCATGCCGGTGAAGATTTCGCGGCGACGGGTCATCACCTCTTTTTCCAGCTTAAACGCCGGGATGCCGAAGGTCAGCAGGCCGCCGATTTCCGGATGACGATCAAAGACCACCGCCTTTACGCCGTTGCGGGTCAGCACGTCGGCGCAGGCCAGCCCGGCAGGACCGGCGCCGATAATCGCCACGCGTTTGTCGGTCTGACGTACCCCGGTCATATCCGGACGCCAGCCCATCTCGAACGCTTTGTCGTTGATATAGCGCTCGATATTGCCGATAGTCACCGCGCCAAACTCGTCGTTCAGCGTACAGGATCCTTCGCACAGGCGATCCTGAGGGCAGACGCGACCGCACACTTCCGGCAGGGTGTTGGTCTGGTGAGACAGCTCGGCGGCCTCGAAAATACGCCCTTCGTTGGCCAGTTTCAGCCAGTTCGGGATGTAGTTATGTACCGGACACTTCCACTCGCAGTACGGGTTGCCGCAGGACAGGCAGCGGTCTGCCTGTGCTTTGGCCTGACCTTCAGAAAACGGCTCGTAGATTTCGACGAACTCGATTTTGCGAATTTTCAGCGGCTTCTTCGGCGGATCAACGCGCTGCAGGTCGATAAATTGATATACGTTTTGACTCATGACCAGACCCTCTTACTGCGCCTGCACGCGCAGCTCGGCTGCGCTACGACTACGGTGACCCAACAGGGCTTTCACATCACTGGATTTCGGCTTCACCAGCGCGAACTTCGTGGCAAAAGCTGACCAGTTCGCCAGAATTTCTTCGCCACGCTGCGATCCGGTATGCTGCACATGTTCGGTAATCAATCCACGCAAATGCTCCTCGTGAATCGCCAAATCGTCAACGCTCAGCACTTCCACTAATTCCGGATTCACGCGTTTGCGGAACTCGCCGTCTTCATCCAGCACGTAAGCAAAACCGCCCGTCATGCCTGCACCGAAGTTCACGCCGGTTTTGCCGAGAATGCAGACAATACCGCCGGTCATGTATTCACAGCCGTTGTCGCCAATGCCTTCCACGACGGTGATTGCCCCGGAGTTACGCACCGCAAAACGTTCACCTGCGCGGCCTGCGGCGTACAGGCGACCGCCGGTCGCGCCGTACAGGCAGGTGTTACCAATAATGCTCGCCTCATGACTGCGGAAAGCTGAACCGACCGGTGGACGTACCGCCAGCAGCCCCCCCGCCATGCCTTTACCGACATAGTCGTTAGCATCGCCGGTCAGGTATAACTCAACGCCGCCGGCGTTCCAGACGCCGAAGCTCTGGCCCGCGGTGCCGTTAAAGTGCGCTTTGATCGGGTCAGACGCCAGCCCCTGATCGCCATGCGTCTGGGCGATATAGCCCGACAGCGACGCGCCAACGGAACGATCGGTATTGCGAATGTCAAACCAGAAGGTTTTGCTCTGACGTTCGTCAACGTACGGTTTCGCCTGTTGTAACAATTGCGCGTTCAGCACGCCGTTATCGAACGGCGGGTTGTTTTCCGTGCAGTACAGCGCTTTGCCTGGATGAGGCTCGGCGGTTTCCAGCAGACGGGACAGGGCCAGTTTCTGCTGTTTGGCGGTAAAGCCTTCCAGCTCTTTCAGCAGGTCGGTACGGCCAATCAGATCCACCAGGCGGGTGACGCCCAACTGCGCCATCAGCTCGCGGGTTTCACGGGCGATAAACTCAAAGTAGTTGGTCACTTTGAACGGCAGCCCGTGATAGTGATTCTTACGCAGTTTGTCATCCTGCGTTGCGACGCCCGTCGCGCAGTTATTCAGGTGACAAATACGCAGGTATTTACAGCCCAGCGCCACCATCGGGCCGGTACCGAAACCGAAGCTTTCCGCGCCCAGAATCGCGGCTTTGATAATATCAACGCCGGTTTTCAGGCCACCGTCCACCTGCAAGCGGATCTTATGACGCAAACCGTTTGCCACCAGCGCCTGCTGGGTTTCCACCAGACCCAGCTCCCACGGACAGCCCGCGTATTTCACCGAGGAGAGCGGGCTGGCGCCAGTACCACCGTCGTAGCCAGCGATGGTGATCAGATCGGCATAGGCTTTCGCCACGCCGGTCGCAATGGTGCCGACGCCCGGCTCGGAAACCAGCTTCACGGAGATCATCGCTTTCGGGTTCACCTGCTTCAGGTCGAAAATCAGCTGCGCTAAATCCTCGATAGAGTAAATATCGTGGTGCGGCGGCGGGGAGATCAGCGTCACGCCCGGTACCGAGTAGCGCAGTTTGGCGATGTATGGGGTGACTTTATCACCCGGCAACTGGCCACCTTCGCCCGGCTTCGCGCCCTGCGCGACCTTGATCTGGATAACATCGGCATTGACCAGATACGCTGGCGTTACGCCAAAGCGACCGGATGCCACCTGCTTGATACGCGACACTTTATTGGTGCCGTAGCGTGCCGGGTCTTCACCGCCTTCGCCGGAGTTGGAGTTCCCGCCGAGGCTGTTCATGGCTTCCGCCAGCGCTTCGTGGGCTTCGGGGCTCAGCGCGCCGATGGACATTGCCGCCGTGTCGAAACGCTTGAACAGTTCGCTGGCCGGTTCAACGTCGTCAATACTCACGGCGTCGTCACCCGGTGTGATAGCCAGCAGATCGCGCAGCGTCGTGGCGGGACGTTCGTTGACCAGCTTCGCGTATTCCTGATAGTCGCTGTACTCGCCGCTTTGTACCGCCTGTTGCAGGGTACGCACCACGTCCGGGTTATAGGCGTGGTATTCGCCGCCGTGCACGTACTTCAGCAGGCCGCCCTGGGCGATTGGCTTGCGCGCCAGCCAGGCGCGTTTGGAGAGATTCAGCAGATCCTGCTGGAAGTCGGCGAAGCCTGCCCCGCCGATGCGACTCACCACGCCCTGGAAGCACAGGTTCACCACGTCGTCATGCAGGCCGACCGCTTCAAACAGCTTCGAGCAGCGGTAAGAGGCGATGGTTGATATGCCCATTTTGGACATGATCTTGTACAGCCCTTTGTTGATGCCGTTACGGTAGTTCAGCATCACGGTGCGGTAGTCTTTGGCAATCGCCTGGGTGTCGATCAGACGGCCCAGCGTTTCGTAAGCCAGATAGGGATAGATGGCGGTCGCGCCGAAGCCGAGCAGCACCGCAAAATGATGCGGGTCACGGGCGCTGGCGGTTTCGACGATAATGTTCGCGTCGCAGCGCAGGCTTTGTTCCACCAGACGCGTCTGTACCGCGCCCACGGCCATCGGCGCGGGCACCGGCAGACGGTTCTTGCCAATGTTGCGGTCGGAAAGCACCAGCAGGACGGTACCATTACGCACCATCTGTTCGGCGGTGTCGCAGAGCGTTTTCACGGTCTCTTCCAGCGTGGTCTGCGTGGCGTCGAAGGTGATATCAAGCCAGTCGGCGCGATAATGCTCCTCTTTCATCGTCGTCAACTGTTTAAAGTCAGAGTACAACAGGATCGGCGATTTAAAGCTCAGACGATGCGCCTGGCCTTCCGCTTCGCAGAAGACGTTCATTTCGCGACCAATGCTGGTGGCCAGCGACATGACGTGAGCTTCGCGCAGCGGATCGATTGGCGGGTTGGTTACCTGCGCAAACTGTTGGCGGAAGTAGTCGTAAATAATGCGCGGCTGGCTGGAGAGCACGGCAAACGGGGTGTCATCCCCCATAGAGCCGACCGCTTCCTGGCCGTTTTCGCCCAGCACTCGGATGACGGAGTCCAGCTCTTCCGCGCTGTAGTTAAATTGTTTCTGGTAGCTGGCGAGCGCGTCGTCGTCCAGTTCGCGGCTTCCCACCTGATCGTCAGCCAGCTCTTCAAACGGTACCAGGCGGCGAACGTTTTTCTCCATCCACTCTTTATACGGGTGGCGGCTTTTCAGATCGTCGTCGGTTTCGGCGGAATGCAGAATACGGCCGCCGCGGGTGTCGATCACCATCAGTTCGCCAGGCCCAACGCGGCCTTTTTCCACCACTTCGTCAGGCTGGTAATCCCAGATGCCGACTTCCGAGGCGCAGGTGATCAGTTTGTCTTTGGTGATGACGTAGCGCGCCGGACGCAGACCATTACGATCGAGGTTACAGGCAGCGAAGCGACCGTCGGACATGACGATCCCCGCCGGACCGTCCCACGGCTCCATGTGCATGGAGTTAAAGTCGAAGAACGCGCGCAGCTCCGGATCCATGTCGGGGTTGTTCTGCCAGGCTGGCGGCACCAGCAGGCGCATCGCGCGCACGATGTCCATCCCGCCTGCCAGCAGCAGCTCCAGCATGTTATCCATGGAGCTGGAGTCGGAGCCGGTTTCGTTAACAAACGGCGCGGCGTCGTGCAGGTCCGGGATCAGCGGCGTCTGGAATTTATAGGTACGGGCGCGCGCCCACTGACGGTTACCGGTGATGGTGTTGATCTCGCCGTTATGCGCCAGATAGCGGAACGGCTGCGCCAGCGGCCAGCGCGGTACGGTGTTGGTGGAGAAACGCTGATGGAACAGGCAGATGGCCGATTCCAGACGCAGGTCCGCCAGGTCCAGGTAAAAGCGCGGCAGATCCGCCGGCATACACAGGCCTTTATAGATGTTGACCAGGTTCGACAGGCTACAGACGTAGAAGTCTTTGTCGTCCTGGAGGCGCTTTTCAATGCGGCGGCGGGCGATGAACAGGCGGCGTTCCATATCGCGCGGACGCCAGCCTGCAGGGGCGTTGACAAAAATTTGCTCAATGCGCGGCAGAGAGGAGAGGGCAATTTCACCGAGAACGCCTTCGTTGGTTGGCACATCACGCCAGCCGACAATCGACAGGGTTTCCTGCTGCAGCTCTTCTTCAACAATACGGCGAGAGGCGGCGGCCAGATCCGGATCTTTATTTAAAAAGATCATCCCGACGGCGTAGTTTTTGGCTAAGCGCCAGCCGCGCTCTTCGGCAACGATACGAAAAAAGCGGTCCGGTTTTTGTAACAGCAAGCCGCAACCGTCGCCGGTTTTACCATCGGCGAGGATCGCGCCACGGTGCTGCATTCGGGCCAGTGCGTGGATTGCGGTACGCACTACCTTGTGGCTAGGTTCGCCTTCTATGTGGGCGATCAGGCCAAAACCACAGTTATCCTTCTCAAGGGATTTATCGTACAACATATCAGTGAACCTCCCCAGGCTCTGCGGGATCCCCTTCCGACACCGTTTGCGCGCGGGCACACCAAGAGCATGGCGACGGGGTTTGCGCATCTTACGCTTACCTCGCATTCGCCCTCTTTATCCTTATCGCGTAGGTCAAACAAGTTTGAGGACTTGCTGTCAGAGGGAATCTCAATTACTGCATAAATATGATGAGCGCAGCGCTCATCCAGAAAGCTTCCAGCGGATTTCCAACTTATCGGGAATCCACACACAGGTCAAATGGCAAGCTTATTTATGCCAAAATGTGCTACGCAGCATGTATCATAATGAAATTACTGGAATTATTGACATTTTTACATTGCTTTAACGTGGGAGAGACGGGATGCGGAGTGTGATCTGTCTCACTGTCATATCCCTCTGTGAACCCTTATCTCAGCTTGATTCCCCGTGAGATGCAGTGTTTTGTGCTGGTTGTCGCTGTGAAGGCAATTCATTATACTGTTTTTGCGCAATCGGCGTCAGAAGATAAAAAAAATGGAAGGAGATAAGGAAAAATAATTGAACAGCTTATGAATGAAATAGCGTTTATTTTGACTGGATATGCAATTGATAAAAGCCCGCCGTGGCGATTGATCCAGGTCATCGCCGAACGGGGCTAAAAATGGCAGGCTTTGGCCTCTTTTTAAGAGGCGGTCTATCAGATTATGCAGTTACAGAAATTAGTCAATATGTTTGGTGGGGATCTTTCGCGTCGTTATGGACAAAAGGTTCATAAACTGACGCTGCACGGCGGGTTTAGCTGCCCTAACCGTGACGGCACCATCGGTCGTGGCGGCTGCACTTTCTGTAACGTCGCCTCTTTTGCCGATGAAGCCCAGCAGCATCGATCAATCGCCGAACAGCTTGCCCATCAGGCGCATCGGGTCAATCGCGCCAAACGCTATCTGGCTTATTTCCAGGCTTATACCAGCACCTTCGCCGAAGTGCAGGTGCTGCGCGCGATGTATCAGCAGGCGATAAGCCAGGCCAACATGGTCGGCCTGTGCGTCGGCACGCGTCCCGACTGCGTGCCGGATGCGGTGCTCGATCTGCTCTGTGAGTATAAAGACCAGGGCTACGAAGTGTGGCTGGAGCTTGGGTTACAGACCGCGCATGATAAAACCCTGCATCGTATTAATCGGGGTCACGATTTCGCCTGCTACCAGCGCACCACCCGGCTGGCGCGCGAGCGCGGACTGAAGGTGTGCGCGCATCTTATCGTCGGCTTGCCGGGCGAAGGCCAGCGTGAGTGTCTGCAAACGCTGGCGCGGGTGGTGGAGACGGGGGTGGATGGCATTAAGCTGCACCCGCTGCATATTGTCACGGGTAGCATTATGGCGAAGGCCTGGGAAGCGGGGCGGCTGACCGGCATTGCGCTGGACGATTATACCTTGACGGCAGGAGAGATGATCCGCCATACGCCGCCGGAAGTGATTTACCATCGTATCTCCGCCAGCGCCCGCCGTCCGACGCTGTTGGCGCCACTGTGGTGTGAAAATCGCTGGACCGGAATGGTCGAGTTGGATCGCTATCTTAACGAACACGGCGTTCAGGGGGCGGCGCTTGGACGCCCCTGGATTTCGCCCGACGCCTGATCTATGACGGGCGCTCGCATTTCTTGCACATTCTTCAACGTCACGCCCAGAATTGAGTATTATTGTGCCAGGTTGTCGTAAAGGAAATTCCTGATGAAGCAAATTCGTATGCTGGCGCAGTACTATGTTGATCTAATGATGAAATTGGGTCTGGTGCGCTTTTCGCTGCTTTTGGCGTTAGCGCTCGTTGTGCTGGCAATTGTCGTGCAGATGGCGGTCACTATGGTGCTGCATGGCCGGGTCGAACAGATCGACGTCATCCGCTCCATCTTCTTTGGTTTATTAATCACTCCCTGGGCCGTCTATTTTCTGTCGGTGGTGGTCGAGCAACTGGAGGAGTCACGCCAGCGGCTTTCCCGGCTGGTGCAAAAGCTGGAGGAGATGCGCGAGCGCGACCTGAAGCTCAACGTTCAGTTAAAAGATAATATCGCGCAGTTGAATCAGGAGATCGCCGATCGCGAAAAGGCGGAAGCTGAACGTCAGTCGACCTTTGAACAGCTGAAAGTGGAGATCAAAGAGCGCGAGGAAGCGCAAATTCAGCTTGAGCAACAGTCTTCTTTTCTGCGGTCATTCCTTGATGCATCTCCGGACCTGGTTTTTTATCGCAACGAAGATAAAGAATTTTCCGGCTGTAACCGGGCGATGGAGTTGCTGACCGGCAAAAGTGAAAAGCAATTGGTGCACTTAAAGCCTGCTGATGTTTATTCGCCGGAAGCGGCAGAAAAAGTCATTGAAACCGATGAAAAAGTGTTCCGCCATAACGTGTCGTTGACCTACGAACAGTGGCTGGACTACCCGGACGGACGGAAAGCCTGTTTTGAAATCCGCAAAGTGCCGTACTACGACCGCGTGGGTAAACGCCACGGTCTGATGGGCTTTGGCCGTGATATTACCGAGCGGAAGCGTTACCAGGATGCCCTTGAGCGCGCCAGCCGCGACAAAACCACCTTTATCTCCACTATTAGCCATGAGCTTCGTACGCCGCTGAACGGCATCGTCGGCCTGAGCCGCATTCTGCTCGACACCGACCTGACCGCCGAGCAGGAAAAATACCTGAAAACGATCCATGTTTCCGCCGTGACGCTTGGGAATATTTTCAACGATATCATTGACATGGATAAGATGGAGCGGCGAAAAGTCCAGCTCGATAATCAGCCGGTGGATTTCACCAGCTTTATGGCCGACCTGGAAAACCTCTCCGGTCTGCAGGCGCAGCAGAAAGGGCTGCGTTTTGTGCTGGAGCCGACGCTGCCGCTGCCGCATAAGGTGGTGACCGACGGTACGCGTCTGCGCCAGATTCTGTGGAATCTGATCAGCAACGCGGTGAAATTTACCCAGCAGGGTCAGGTGACGGTGCGGGTTCGCTATGACGAAGGCGATATCTTGCATTTTGAGGTGCAGGACTCCGGCATCGGTATTCCGCAGGATGAGCAGGATAAAATCTTCGCCATGTATTATCAGGTGAAAGACAGCCACGGCGGTAAACCGGCCACCGGCACCGGGATTGGTCTGGCGGTTTCCCGTCGTCTGGCGAAGAACATGGGCGGCGATATCACCGTGTCCAGCCAGCCGGGGAAAGGTTCCACCTTTACGCTGACCGTGCATGCGCCCGCCGTCGCGGAAGAAGTGGAAGACGCGTTTGAAGAGGACGATCTGCCGCTGCCGGCGCTGCATGTGCTGCTGGTGGAAGATATCGAACTCAATGTCATTGTGGCGCGTTCGGTGCTGGAAAAACTCGGTAATAGCGTAGACGTGGCAATGACGGGCAAAGCGGCGCTGGAGATGTTCACGCCGGGCGAGTATGACCTGGTGCTGCTTGACATCCAACTGCCGGACATGACCGGTCTTGATATCTCCCGTGAGCTGACCAAACGCTATTCGCGTGAAGATCTGCCGCCGCTGGTGGCGCTGACCGCGAACGTTCTGAAAGATAAACAAGAGTATCTGGATGCCGGAATGGATGACGTGTTGAGCAAGCCGCTGTCGGTTCCGGCATTAACCGCGATGATCAAGAAGTACTGGGACACGCAAAACGAGGAGGAGAGCACGGTGACACCTGAAGAAAGCAGTAAATCACAAGCGCTGTTAGATATTCCGATGCTGGAACAGTATATCGAGCTGGTGGGGCCGAAGCTGATTACCGATGGCCTCGCCGTGTTTGAAAAGATGATGCCGGGCTATTTGAGCGTGCTGGAGTCCAATCTGACGGCGCGCGACAAAAAAGGCGTGGTGGAAGAAGGACATAAAATCAAAGGCGCCGCTGGCTCTGTCGGTTTGCGTCATTTGCAACAGTTGGGGCAGCAGATCCAGTCTCCGGATCTCCCGGCCTGGGAGGATAACGTCGGCGAATGGATAGAAGAGATGAAGCAGGAGTGGCAGCACGACGTGGCGGTGCTGAAAGCCTGGGTGGCGGCGAACGGCGGAAAAAAATGACCCCGGCTTGACCGGGGTGCGCGAATACTGCGCCAACACCAGGGAAATCGTGGCTGCGCCGTAAGTTATACTCATTATCTCAAAAGGCGCAGCGCTCATTTTCAGGCCGCACGCAGATAAGATAGCAAATCTTAAATGTTTTGTTACATGAATCAGTTAAATGTGTGAAGCGCGGCAGTGTAATCACAATTATTAATGCGCTTCATACGAAGGGAAAAGGACATTTTGCATGAAGAAAATTGGCGTAGTGCTCAGCGGATGCGGCGTCTATGACGGCGCGGAAATTCATGAAGCGGTGCTGACTTTGCTGGCGATTGCCCGTAGCGGCGCGCAGGCCGTTTGCTTTGCGCCGGATAAGCCCCAGGCCGATGTGGTTAACCATGTGACGGGAGAGTCGATGGCGGAAACCCGCAATGTGCTGATCGAGGCGGCCCGCATTACGCGTGGTGAGATACGCCCGCTTTCGCAAGCCGTTTCTGCTGAACTGGATGCGCTGATCGTTCCTGGCGGCTTTGGCGCGGCTAAAAATTTGAGCACCTTCGCCAGCCAGGGCCGTGAATGTCAGGTTGACGCAGATCTTGCGGCGCTGGCTGTCGCCATGCATCAGTCGGGGAAACCGCTCGGCTTTATGTGTATCGCCCCGGCGATGCTGCCGAAAATCTTCGGCTTCCCGCTGCGGTTGACCATTGGTACCGACATTGATACCGCAGAAGTACTGGAAGATATGGGCGCAGAGCATGTGCCATGCCCGGTTGATGATATTGTCGTCGATGAAGACCATAAAATTGTCACTACACCGGCGTATATGCTGGCGCAGAATATTGCCGAGGCAGCGTCTGGCATTGAAAAACTGGTGTCGCGCGTGCTGGTTCTGACGGAATGAAAAAAGGCATCACCGCGTTTCTGCGGCGTCTGGTTCTGCGCATTATTCTGGTGCTCGCGGTGTTCTGGGGCGGCGGCATTGCGCTGTTCAGCGTGGCGCCGGTGCCGTTTTCCGCGGTTATGGCGGAGCGCCAGATTAGCGCGTGGCTACAGGGGGATTTCGGCTATGTCGCCCATTCCGACTGGGTGAATATGAATGAAATCTCCCCCTGGATGGGACTGGCGGTGATTGCCGCTGAAGATCAGCACTTCCCGGCGCACTGGGGGTTTGACGTCGCCGCGATTGAAAAAGCGCTGTCGCACAATGAGCGCAACGAGAACCGCATACGCGGCGCCTCTACGCTGTCACAGCAAACGGTCAAGAATCTCTTTTTATGGGACGGGCGAAGCTGGCTGCGTAAAGGTCTGGAGGCGGGTCTGACGCTGGGTGTCGAGACCGTCTGGAGCAAGAAGCGGATCCTGACGGTGTATCTGAATATCGCCGAATTCGGCGAGGGAATTTTTGGCGTGGAGGCCGCGGCACAGCGCTATTTCGGCAAGCCCGCCAGCCGGTTGACGCAGTCGGAAGCGGCGCTGCTCGCGGCTGTGTTGCCTAATCCGCTGCGCTATAATGCCGCCGCGCCGTCCGGGTATGTCCGTAGCCGTCAGGCATGGATACTGCGTCAGATGCGGCAGTTGGGTGGCGAGTCGTTTATGACCCGCAACGCGTTGTATTAAACGTTTTAAGCCTCGCGGGAAGAGAGCGCCAGACCTGCGGACTCTTTTGGCGCCGCGCTTCTTTCCAGCGCCAGTGCCAATGCCGGTTGGGCAATAAACCGCTGCCACAAACGTTCCTGCTTGCGCTGGCAAAACCATTTCGACCAGCTGGCCAGCGGGATCAGCGTTCCTTCACCAATGTTATCGCACACGACGGGCACCACTTCGGATTCACTGATGCGATGGCAGAGGATATTCTGCGGCTTCAGCGTCATGGTCACGATATGGTTGTCACGCAGATAGCGCTTCAGCTTCTTCAGTAATTGACGCAAAACGGCAACGTCATCCTCGTAACGACACTGTTTAGCAAATTCAGTGAGCGTCACAGACGGTTTGCCATCGTAATCGGCAATCACATCGTATACATATCCTGTACCGCAGTCGGTCTCCACCGTGCCGTAATAGCGCGGGATCCCGCTCCAGTCCTGCAAATAGCGAGAGAGACGCGCGTAGTATTTCAGTTCGCGCTGTGTCTCTTTATCGCCGCCGTGGCCGCCGTTATAGACAATCTTGATACAGCGCCGGGCATCATCCGGATGCGCATAACATTTACGATGTCGTCCGGTGCCCAGGGGTGTCTGATCGGATAGACGAATCATGAGGGTATCCTGGAAATATTTACTGACAATAATCCAGTATGGACAACCAAAGTAAATGAAACCTAAACGAGCGGCCTTAAGGTTTTCTTAAGGTTATTCTTAGAGAAAAAAGCGCACAAAATGTACAAACGGAGAGCGTGAGAATAAAAAAACGCCGGGCGGCGTTTTCTGTGAAGATCTTAATTGCGGTCAACCGGAGACTTAGTCTTCGTCGAATCCTGAATTGAACAAGGCGATCACCGCAGCCAGCGCCTCGACTTCCTGCGGGCCTGAGGCTTCAATTTCAATCTGGCGGCCTTTCGCCGAGTCCAGCATCAGCAGCGCAATGACGCTGTTGGCTTCGGCTTCGGTGCCTTCATCGTTACGTAACAGAACTTCGGCGTCAAACCCCTGCATTAATTCGAAAAGCTTCATCGCAGGCCGGGCATGCATGCCCAGCTTGTTGGTGACTTCCACAGTTTGCTTCACGGTCATGTTTTGCGTTTTTCCAGCGTACGATGGCGCGACTGAACGTTTTTACCGCGCGAGCGGAAGTAGTCTGCCAGCTGTTCTGCAATATACACCGAACGGTGCTTCCCGCCGGTACAGCCGATGGCTACGGTCAGATAGCTACGGTTGTTGGTTTCCAGCATCGGTAACCATAGCTCAAGATAGCTGCGCGTCTGGTAAATAAAATTGTGTACTTCTGTGTGCCTGTCGAGAAAAGCGGCAACGGGTTTGTCGAGACCGGTCATGGGCCGTAGCTTCGGGTCCCAGTGCGGGTTTGGCAGAAAGCGCACGTCGAAAACATAGTCGGCATCAATCGGGATGCCGTGCTTAAAGCCAAAGGACTCAAACACCATCGTCAGTTCGCGCTCGCGTTTCCCCAGTAATCGGGTGCGTAGCATTTCCGCCAGCTCATGTACCGACATTTCTGAAGTATCGACAATCAGGTCGGCGCGGGAGCGTAGCGGCTCCAGCAGGTCGCTTTCCTGATCGATCGCGCTTTCCAGGGAGAGGTTTTTACTGGAAAGAGGATGCAGACGACGTGTATCGCTGTAACGGCGAATCAGAGTGTTGCGATCGGCGTCAAGGAACAGCAACTGCGGTGAGAACGCATCGGGCAGGTTGTTCATCGCCTGCTCGAAGATCTCCGGGGATTCAGGCATGTTGCGCACGTCAATACTGACGGCTGCCGAGATCTGGCGTTCGGCAAGCGTGCGAGCCAGATCGGGCAACAGCACCACGGGAAGGTTATCCACGCAGTAAAAACCCATATCTTCCAGCGCCCGCAGGGCGACAGATTTACCTGACCCTGAACGACCGCTGACGATCATCAGTACCATGTACTGTTTCTCCTCACCACGTCAAAAGGGGAGTGTTTTACGCGCTTACTCATCATCCTGGCGACCTTCTGTGTCAGTGATGATTTGATACAGCTCTTCATCGCTTTGCGCAGCGCGAAGCCGGCGACAAATGGTTTTATCCGCCAGACGCTTGGCGACTAAAGACAGCGTGTGCAGATGCGTTTTGGTTTGATCCGCGGGCACCAGCAGGGCAAAGAGCAGATCCACCGGTTGATTATCGATCGCGTCGAAAGCAATCGGCGTTTCCAGTTGCACAAACACGCCTACGGCCCGCAAGGTATCTTCTTCCACTTTACCGTGTGGGATGGCGATGCCGTTGCCGATGCCAGTACTGCCCATCTTTTCCCGCGTCAGGATCGCTTCAAAAACGATCTGTGGAGGCAAACTTAGCTGCTTTGCCGCCAGTTCACTGATAATCTCCAGCGCGCGTTTTTTGCTCTGGCAATGCACGCCGCTGCGTGTACATTCCTGGTTAAGTACACTGCTCAGTTGTAGAGTTGTATCGTTATTTATCATAATTTCACCTAAGAACCTGCCCCTTCAAGTGAGAAAACAGGTTCGGAGCGCTAACTGTACAAATGGCCCGTTGTTGTACACAACAGGCCGTCCTGCACCCGCTAACTGCCCGGACAATTAGTGTTGTTTCAGTTTATCTTTATGTTTGGTCAGCTGTCTTGCCAGCTTATCGATTAAGCCGTCAATGGCGGCATACATGTCCTGACCTTCCGCACTGGCGTGAATTTCGCCACCGTTGACGTGCAGGGTTGCATCCGAGATGTGGGTGACCTTCTCCACTTTCAACACAATGTAGACCTGATTGATTCTGTCGAAATACTGTTCGAGCTTCGCGAACTTGGTATTGACGAAGTCGCGCAGGGCTTCAGTGATCTCGACGTTGTTTCCAGTGATGTTGAGCTGCATAGTGTCTTCCTTATCGGTTGGGTCAAACCAGCTGTTTACGCTGATTCGACGGCGGAATGGATAAAGACTCTCGGTACTTCGCAACGGTGCGGCGCGCCACCATGATACCCTGTTCCGACAGCAAAGATGTTAACTTGCTGTCGCTCAGCGGTTTCGCGGGGTTTTCGGCCGCAATCAGCTTTTTCACCAGCGCGCGGATAGCCGTGGAGGACGCTTCGCCACCGCCTTCGGTGTTCACATGGCTGGAGAAAAAATACTTCAGTTCAAAAATGCCGCGCGGACTGTGCAGGTATTTCTGCGTGGTCACACGGGAAATGGTTGATTCGTGCATTTCGACGGCCTGGGCGATATCCGCCAGCACCATCGGTTTCATAAATTCTTCGCCCTGCTCAAAGAAGGCCTGCTGTTGCTCGACGATACAGCGGCTGACGCGCAGGAGCGTATCGTTACGGCTCTCCAGGCTTTTAATCAGCCATTTCGCGTCCTGCAAATTGCTGCGAATGTACTGACTGTCGGCATCGTTACGCCCGCCGCTACACATTGCCGCATAGTGCTGATTGATCTGCAGCCGGGGGATGCTGTCGCCGTTCAGTTCGACCGTCCAGCGGCCATTGTGCTTACGCACCAGTACATCCGGAATGACGTATTCAGGTTCACTGGTCTGGATCGACTGGCCGGGCCTGGGATCGAGCGACTGGATAAAATTGACCGCCTCTTTCAGCACGTCTTCTTTCAGGCGCGTCACGCGCATCAGGGTGCGGAAGTCATGATTCGCCAGCAGATCAAGGTGATCGCTGACGATCAGCCGGGCTTCGTCGAGAAACGGGGTGGCCTTATCAAACTGGGACAGTTGGATCAGCAGACAGTCGCGCAGATCTTTCGCCGCCACGCCAACCGGATCAAAGCGCTGGATGCGTTTCAGGACCGCTTCGACCTCATCAATGTCCACCTCCTCGTCGCCCATGCTGTCGAGAATGTCTTCCAGAGAGACGGTGAGATATCCGGTGTCATCCACGGCATCAACGATGGAAGTGGCTATCGCGCGGTCTGTATCGGAGAAGGGCGTCAGCTCCACCTGCCACATCAGGTAATCCTGAAGGGACTGGGTGGTCTCGCCCTGATAAACGGGAAGCTCGTCGTCGATGTAATCTCCGCTGGTGCCGGATGGCGTACCGGCGGTATAGATCTCATCCCAACTGGCGTCGAGCGGCAGCTCTTCCGGCATCTCTTTTTGCTCGAGCGCGTCGGCGGCGTCCAGCGTTTCGCTGTCCTGCGTTTCGCGGGTTTCCACTTCATCATGAACGTCGGTTTGCTCAAGCAGCGGATTGCTTTCCAGCGCCTGTTGCAGCTCCTGCTGAAGTTCCAGCGTGGACAGCTGCAGCAGACGGATAGCCTGCTGAAGTTGCGGCGTCATCGCCAATTGTTGGCTGAGCCTGAGTTGCAAACCTTGCTTCATGTTCAGAGTCGTTTTCCCCCGCTATAACGTCGCGAACTTCTACCCTATCAGAGTCTGAAGTCTTCCCCAAGGTATACGCGCTTAACGTGTTCATCCTGGAGAATTTCCGTTGGCGTGCCGTGGGCGATCAGATGTCCCTGGCTGACGATATAGGCGCGTTCACATACTGCCAGCGTTTCACGGACGTTATGGTCGGTGATCAGAACGCCCAGGCCGCTGTCGCGCAGGTGCTCAATGATACGTTTGATGTCGATGACGGAGATCGGGTCAACGCCCGCAAACGGTTCATCAAGCAGGATAAATTTCGGGTTTGCGGCCAGCGCGCGGGCGATCTCGACACGGCGGCGTTCGCCCCCGGAAAGCGACTGTCCCATGCTGTCGCGCAGGTGCTCAATGTGAAATTCTTCCATCAGCTCGTTGGCGCGATCTTCGCGTTGCTCGCTGGTAAGATCGTCGCGAATTTGCAGTACCGCCATCAGGTTATCGAACACGCTCAGGCGGCGGAAGATCGATGCTTCCTGCGGCAGATAGCCAATACCGCGGCGCGCGCGGGCGTGCAGCGGCAGCAAACTGATGTCTTCATCATCAATGATGATGTTACCGGCGTCGCGCGGCACAATGCCGACCACCATATAGAACGTGGTGGTTTTACCCGCGCCGTTAGGCCCGAGCAGACCGACAATTTCGCCTGAGTTAACGGTCAGACTGACATCTTCCACGACGCGGCGGCCTTTGTAGGCCTTCGCCAGATTCTTTGCAGTTAATGTTGCCATAACGAATTAGTTACTCTTTTTCTGAGCCGGAGCCTGGTCTTTATTTTTGTCCTGCAACTGGGACGGTACCAGAACGGTGGTCACGCGCTTGCCTTTCTCGCTGAACGCCTGCATTTTTTGCTCTTTCACCAGATAGGTAATCTTATCGCCGGTGATGTTGCTGTCGAGCTGTTCCAGGTAAGCATTGCCGGTAAGCACGACGAAGTCTTTCGCCAGCTCGTAGTGCATCTTCGAGGCGTGGCCTTTGACCGGCTTCCCGTTGTCCTGCATTTGATAGAAAGTGGCCGGGTTGCCGAAGCCGTCAATGACCTCTTTGCCTTCTTCGCCGCCCGGGCGGGTCACGACAACTTTATCGGCGTTGATTTTAATGGTGCCCTGGGTCACGACGACATTGCCGGTGAAGGTGACGACGTTACCTTGCATATCCAGAGACTGCTGGTCCGACTCGATATGGATCGGCTGCTCGGTATCGCCGGTGACGGCGAACGCTGGAATGCTGGCGGCCAGAAGGGCGCTGGCAAGCACAAGATTAAGGCTGAGTTTGTTTGTTTTGAATTTCATAGGAGGTTCTAACCTTTTCAATCAGCTCGGCGTTCTTGCTGCGTAAGTTGCCGCGCATTTTCAGTCCGCTGGAGTTAAATGTTGTTCCGTATAACGTGACAAGATCCTCAGACGTGACATCCTGCGTCACGAGGTTGATCTGCGCGTTATCGGTGGTAATTTTGCGAAGTTGAGCGTCAGGCACCAGCGCGTTGACTTCAACGTGACCATACAGATACAGCATCCGATCGTCGGTCAGCTTGGCTTTATCCGCCTTGATTGACCACGTAGGGACCTTGTCCTTATCAAAGGTGGTTAATACCGGTTGAGTAAACCACGAAATGGCTTCATCCGAGAAATACTCAACGTTCTGCGCAATTAAACGATAGCTCAGCGCGCCTTCCGGGCTGTACACGACGGTATCGGTATGCTCGCTCTTATAAGTGGGATCGCTCGTGTTCACCACCACCTGCGCGGTATCGTCTTTATCGGCCAGATTAATACCAATCAGCACCAGCACGGCCAACGACAGTAGAATGATAACCCAACGTCTGGCTTTACTCATATCGATTGCCCTTTGGCCTCATCAAGCTTACCCTGCGCCAGCAGGAGTAAATCGCACACTTCCCGTACCGCACCGCGTCCGCCAGCGATTTTCGTGACGTAATCCGCGCGCGGAATCAGTAACGGATGCGCATCCGCGACCGCGACGCTCAGGCCGATTTTTTCCATCACTGGCCAGTCGATCAGGTCATCGCCGACGTACGCCACGTTTTCCGGAGCAATCGCCAGCTTATCCAGCAGATCGTGAAACGCCAGCAGCTTGTCAGACTGGCCCTGATACAGATGGGTGATCCCCAGGGTGGCGCAGCGATCTTCTACCAGTTTAGCCTTTCGCCCGGTAATAATGGCAACGTCGATATCAGACGTCAGCGCACAGCGGATGCCGTAACCGTCGCGTACGTTAAAGGCTTTTAGCTCTTCACCGTTGTTACCCATGTAAATCAGTCCATCCGACAGCACGCCGTCGACGTCAAGAATCAGCAGCCGAATGTTCTCTGCTTTGGCGATGACTTCAGCGCTAACGGGGCCATAACAGGTCGCAAGCGACGCACCTGCTTTACTCATTTCTTTTATCCTTGAATTGCTACACAACGCCTGCACGCAGGAGATCATGCATATGTAACACACCGAGTAACTGGTCGCCATCGGCAACCATTACTGAGGTGATATGGCGGGACTGCATTAAGTTCAGCGCATCGACCGCCAGAATCCCGGGACGCACGCGGATACCGCCCGGCGTCATCACGTCGGCGATACCTAACTGGCGTACGTCAACGCCCATATCAAAGACGCGACGTAAATCGCCGTCGGTGAAGATACCGTCGATCTTCATCGCATCGTCGCAAATCACGGTCATACCGAGATTTTTACGGGTGATTTCCAGCAACGCCTCGCGCAGGCTGGCGTCTTTGCGTACATGGGGGATTTCATCCCCGGTATGCATAATATCGTTAACGCGCAGTAAAAGTTTACGCCCCAGCGCGCCGCCCGGATGAGACAACGCGAAATCCTCGGCGGTAAACCCGCGCGCTTTTAACAATGCCACCGCCAGCGCATCGCCCATGACTAATGTGGCCGTGGTGCTGCTGGTCGGCGCCAGCCCCAACGGGCAGGCCTCTTTCGGTACTTTAACACACAGATGCACATCCGCGGCACGCGCCATGCTGCTTTCTGGCCGGCCAGTGATACAGATAAGCTGCACCTGGAGGCGTTTGAGTACAGGAATTAACGCGGCAATCTCGCTGGATTCGCCGGAGTTGGAGATGGCAATCACCACATCCTGCGAGGTTACCATGCCGAGATCGCCATGGGCGGCTTCACCCGGATGCACAAAAAAGGAGGACGTGCCGGTGCTGGCGAACGTCGCGGCCATTTTGCGTCCGATATGCCCCGATTTTCCCATGCCCATGACTACCACTTTGCCAGTGCAGTTGAACATCTTCTCACAGGCGAGGGTGAAGTCCTGATTGATGTACTGATCAAGCTCCGCCAGGCCTTCACGTTCAATCGCCAGGACCTCTTTACCGGCCTGCTGAAAGTCAAAACCCGGTTGTAACGCTAAGTGCGACATAATCTGTTTCCAGTTATCCAACAAGGAGCGGCGACAGCCAATACAACATCGCCAGCCATATGATAAAACCGCCGGTCAGCAGTACGCCCGCGCCGCGACCGGACTGGCGGGGGCGCCGCCAGCAGAGTAATGCAAAAATGACGCTTACCAGTAGCATCACGCTGTAATCGCGGCTAAACGCCAGCGGGTTGACCTCGCCGGGCGTCAGCAGCGCGGGCAGGCCAAGGACCAGAGCGAGATTAAAAATGTTCGCCCCAATAATATTGCCTACCGCGATATCGTTCTCACCTTTACGCACGCCGGCAATCGCGGTCGCCAACTCCGGCAGGCTGGTGCCGATAGCGATAACCGTCAGGCCGATGGTCAGTTCGCTCATCGCAAAGTAATTGGCAATAACGGTGGCGTTATCAACCACCATGCGGGTGGCCATCGGCATTATGATAAGCGCGATGCCCAGCCATAAAAACGCCACCGGCAGCCCGCCTTCGCGCGGTAGCTCCGCCAGTTGTTCGCGGGTGAGGCTGTCATTGCCCTGGCGTTCGGCCAGACGGGCGATTTTAACAATGAACAGCAGCCATAACACCGCTAACAACAGCAAAAATATGCCATCGCTACGGCTTAGCTGGCCGTCGTAAAGTACGGAACCGGCCACTACGCTGACCAGCAACATTAACGGTAATTCGCGACGCAGAATATCGGAATGCACGGTAAAGGGGTGGATCAGCGCGGCAAGCCCCAGGATCAACAGGATATTGGTGATATTGGATCCGATCGCGGTGCCAACGGCGAGATCCAGTTGCCCGTGCAGGGAGGCGGCGAGCGAAACGATGATCTCTGGCAACGACGTGCCGATACTGACCACCGTCATGCCGATGATCAGCGGCGGGACCCCCAACGTTCGGCATAAAATAGACGCGGCGAACACCAGACGGTCGGCGCCGTAGACGACCAGAAGTAAACCAATAATTAACAGCGCCGTTGCTAAAAGCATCTAAAGTCCTTTCTTCAGGTATACTCGCCGGTCACCGGGATCCTCTGGAAACCGTAACGAAGTCTTAATTTTGACTTTATGCGGCTAAAAAGTAAAACAAATGCCAGCTTTAGCTAACCAGGGCAGGTAATATTCTGTAAATATGTTGGGTTCATGGCGCCATTCAACGCCATGCTTTGATCAACACGTAATACAAAGGATGAATGAATGGGTGAGTCTGCGGCGAATTTAGTCGATATGCGCGACGTCAGCTTTACGCGTGGCGACCGCTGCATCTTCGATAATATCTCCCTGACGGTGCCGCGTGGAAAGATCACCGCGATCATGGGACCATCGGGCATCGGTAAAACGACGCTCCTGCGCCTGATCGGCGGTCAAATTTCCCCAGACAAGGGCGAAATCCTGTTTGATGGCGAGAATATTCCCGCCATGTCGCGTTCGCGGCTCTACACGGTGCGTAAACGGATGAGTATGCTGTTTCAGTCGGGCGCGCTCTTTACCGACATGAACGTTTTCGATAACGTCGCCTATCCGCTGCGCGAACATACCACGCTGCCCGCGCCGTTACTGAAAAGTACAGTCATGATGAAGCTCGAAGCGGTCGGTCTGCGCGGGGCGGCCAGACTGATGCCGTCCGAACTCTCCGGCGGAATGGCCCGGCGCGCCGCGCTGGCGCGCGCTATCGCGCTGGAACCGGACCTTATCATGTTCGATGAACCGTTCGTGGGGCAGGACCCCATCACGATGGGCGTACTGGTTAAATTGATCTCTGAATTAAACAGCGCGCTGGGCGTCACCTGCGTGGTGGTTTCTCACGATGTGCCTGAAGTCCTGAGCATTGCCGATCACGCCTGGATCATGGCGGACAAGAAAATTGTCGCCCACGGTAGCGCGCAAGGACTGCAGGAGAACGCCGATCCGCGCGTCCGTCAATTCCTGGACGGTATTGCCGACGGGCCGGTCCCGTTCCGCTATCCGGCGGGCGATTATCATTCTGATCTACTCGGAACAGGGAGTTAAGCCACACATGCTGTTAAATGCACTGGCGACGCTGGGACACAAAGGTATCAAAACCGTCAGCTCGTTTGGGCGCGCCGGGTTAATGTTATTCAATGCGCTGGTCGGCAAACCGGAATTTCGTAAACATGCGCCGCTGTTGGTGCGCCAACTCTATAATGTCGGCGTCCTGTCGATGCTTATCATTCTGGTGTCGGGCGTGTTTATCGGCATGGTGCTGGGGCTACAGGGGTATCTGGTGCTCACCACCTACAGCGCGGAAACCAGCCTTGGCATGCTGGTGGCGCTGTCGCTGCTGCGTGAGCTTGGCCCGGTTGTCGCGGCGCTGTTGTTTGCCGGACGCGCGGGTTCCGCGTTAACCGCGGAAATCGGTCTGATGCGCGCCACCGAGCAACTGTCCAGTATGGAAATGATGGCCGTTGATCCGCTACGCCGGGTGATTTCGCCGCGCTTCTGGGCTGGCGTGATTTCGCTGCCGCTGCTAACCATTCTGTTTGTCGCGGTCGGTATCTGGGGCGGCTCCCTGGTCGGCGTAAGCTGGAAAGGGATCGACCCGGGATTCTTCTGGTCGGCGATGCAAAACGCCGTCGACTGGCGTCTCGACCTGGTGAACTGTTTGATTAAAAGCGTGGTGTTCGCCATCACCGTAACATGGATTGCATTATTCAATGGATATGATGCGATCCCGACCTCGGCAGGGATCAGCCGGGCTACCACACGCACCGTTGTGCACTCGTCGCTGGCCGTTCTGGGCCTGGATTTTGTGCTGACCGCTTTGATGTTTGGGAATTGAGTTCATGCAAACGAAAAAAAATGAAATTTGGGTGGGGATTTTCTTATTAGCGGCGCTGCTGGCGGCGCTGTTTGTCTGCCTGAAAGCGGCAAACGTAACGTCGATGCGCACAGAGCCGACCTACACGATTTATGCGACCTTCGATAATATCGGCGGCCTGAAAGTGCGCTCGCCGGTGCGCATTGGCGGGGTGGTCGTGGGACGCGTCGCGGATATTTCGTTAGATCCGAAAACTTATTTACCGCGCGTCACGCTGGATATCGAAGAACGTTATAACCACATTCCTGACACCAGCTCGTTGAGCATCCGGACCTCCGGTTTGCTGGGCGAACAATATCTGGCGCTGAACGTCGGTTTTGAGGACCCGGAGCTGGGAACGTCTATCCTCAAAGATGGCGGCACGATTCAGGACACTAAATCCGCGATGGTGCTGGAAGATATGATTGGTCAGTTCCTTTACAACAGTAAGGGGGATGACAATAAGAATTCTGGCGATGCGCCAGCGCCGGCCGAAGGCAATAATGACGCTAACGGGCCTGCGGGCACAACGAATTAATCTCAGGAGATTCGACATATGTTTAAACGATTGATGATGGTGGCTCTGCTGGTGATTGCACCACTGACCGCCGCCACTGCAGCCGATCAAACTAACCCGTACAAGCTGATGAACGAAGCGGCGCAGAAAACGTTCGACAGACTGAAAAATGAACAGCCGAAAATCCGTTCGAATCCGGACTACCTGCGCGACGTCGTCGATCAGGAACTGCTGCCGTATGTGCAGGTGAAATATGCGGGCGCGCTGGTGCTGGGCCGTTACTACAAAGAAGCGACCCCCGCGCAGCGCGAAGCCTATTTCGCCGCGTTCCGTGAATACCTGAAGCAGGCTTACGGACAGGCGCTGGCGATGTACCACGGTCAGACTTACCAGATTGCGCCTGAACAACCGCTGGGCGATGCGACGATCGTGCCGATCCGCGTCACCATTATCGATCCTAACGGTCGCCCGCCGGTGCGCCTCGACTTTCAGTGGCGTAAAAACACCCAGACGGGCAACTGGCAGGCCTATGACATGATCGCCGAAGGCGTCAGCATGATCACCACTAAACAAAACGAGTGGAGCGACCTGCTGCGAACCAAAGGGATCGACGGCCTGACCGCGCAACTGAAATCTATCGCACAGCAGAAAATCACGCTGGATGAGAAGAAGTAATGACGCAGTCACTCAGTTGGACGCGTAAAGGCGATACGCTGGCGCTGATGGGAGAGCTGGATCAGGACGTGGTAAATCCGCTATGGGATGCGCGCGTTGAGGCAATGCAAGGCGTCACCTGTATCGACCTGAGCCAGATTTCCCGCGTCGATACCGGTGGGCTGGCGCTGCTGCTCCATCTTATCGATCAGGCAAAAAAGCAGGGCACCCGTGTTTCGTTGCAGGGGGTGAACGATAAAGTTTACACCCTGGCGCAGCTGTATAATCTGCCTGAGGACGTTCTTCCTCGCCTGTAATTTGCGCCGGGTAGCTTACTGGCTATCCGGTCTTTTCCTGTCGTTCTGATCAACGCGTTAGCGTCACCATCAGGCAACTTTACGTTGATCGCCCTTTTGCTTATTTATGACAGCGCAACTTTGCTCTAAGATGTTGGGCTGTTTTCACTATCTGACGAATATAGAGCCCATGGAAAATAATGAAATCCAGAGCGTGCTGATGAACGCACTCTCCCTCCAGGAAGTCCACGTCTCCGGCGATGGCAGTCACTTTCAGGTTATTGCCGTGGGTGAGATGTTTGACGGTATGAGCCGGGTGAAGAAACAGCAGACCATCTATGCCCCGCTGATGGAGTATATTGCGGACAACCGCATTCATGCTCTGTCCATCAAAGCGTATACCCCCGCAGAGTGGGCGCGCGATCGCAAACTTAACGGTTTTTGAGCTACGGGAGAAATACCGGTAGCGACGATGAATTTTAACTGAGAACAACATCATGGATAAATTTCGTGTACAGGGGCCAACGAAGCTCCAGGGCGAAGTCACCATTTCAGGTGCAAAAAACGCCGCACTGCCGATCCTCTTTGCGGCGCTGCTGGCGGAAGAACCGGTCGAGATCCAGAACGTCCCGAAACTGAAAGATGTGGATACGTCCATGAAGCTGCTGAGCCAGCTTGGTGCCAAAGTGACGCGTAACGGCTCTGTGCACATTGATGCGCGCGACGTCAACGTATTCTGCGCGCCGTATGATTTGGTGAAAACCATGCGCGCGTCGATCTGGGCGCTGGGTCCGCTGGTCGCCCGTTTTGGTCAGGGCCAGGTTTCACTGCCGGGCGGCTGTACTATCGGCGCACGTCCGGTTGACCTGCATATCACCGGTCTTGAGCAACTGGGTGCGACCATTAAGCTGGAAGAAGGTTATGTGAAGGCCTCTGTCGACGGACGACTGAAAGGCGCGCATATCGTGATGGATAAAGTCAGCGTTGGCGCGACGGTCACCATCATGTGCGCAGCGACCCTTGCGGAAGGCACCACCATTATTGAAAACGCCGCGCGTGAGCCGGAAATTGTCGATACGGCGAATTTCCTGGTGACGCTGGGGGCGAAGATCTCCGGTCAGGGGACCGATCGGATTACGATCGAAGGCGTTGAACGTCTGGGCGGCGGCGTGTACCGTGTACTGCCGGACCGTATCGAAACCGGCACCTTCCTGGTCGCGGCGGCTATCTCCCGCGGTAAGATCATCTGCCGTAACGCGCAGCCGGATACGCTGGACGCCGTGTTGGCGAAGCTGCGCGACGCCGGTGCGGATATCGAAGTGGGCGAAGACTGGATCAGCCTCGACATGCATGGCAAACGCCCGAAAGCGGTAAACGTGCGTACGGCGCCGCATCCGGCGTTCCCGACCGATATGCAGGCGCAGTTTACGCTGCTGAACCTGGTGGCGGAAGGCACGGGCTTCATTACTGAAACCGTGTTTGAAAACCGTTTTATGCATGTGCCGGAGCTGAGTCGCATGGGCGCGCATGCGGAAATCGAAAGCAATACCGTGATTTGCCACGGCGTCGATAAACTTTCCGGCGCCCAGGTGATGGCAACCGACCTGCGTGCTTCTGCAAGCCTCGTGCTGGCAGGATGTATTGCAGAAGGAACCACAGTGGTCGATCGTATTTATCATATCGATCGCGGTTACGAGCGCATTGAAGATAAACTGCGTGCGCTGGGCGCGAACATCGAGCGCGTAAAAGGCGAGTAATTCGGACGCATTCGTCACGAATAAACAGGTAGCCCCATCGCGAAAGGGGCTACCGTTCTGCCGTGTCACTCGGTGCCTGGCTTCTCCCGACGCGACGCTCTCATCAGGCGCGTTCTGTCGATGAATTCATGCGTTTTGGCGTCGTGATAGCGCGACGGCCAGATCACCCACGGTTCCGTTCCCAGCGCTTTGGCAATAATCAGTTCGCCTTTCGGCCACGGTCGGGTTAAGGCATTGGCCAGCGTCGAAGAACTTAATCCGTTTCTGCGCGATTCAGCCGCCATTGATGTCCCTCTTTTGCGTAATCCCGCGATGATATCAGCGGGATGCCAGTCGATCAGTTTGCTCTCCATTTTTCCCTCGCTCCTTAACTTGTTCATGGGAATTTTGAACAATAAACCTGAGAAACACACTATACGCCGCAAGAACAAATGTTCTAAAAAGTTCATGTAAAGAGAGCGAATATTCAGAATATGCCAGGAGTTATTACAGCTATTGCAAGGGGTTTATGGATGAGCAAAATAATTAAAGAAATTTACTGGAATTTATATGAATCCATCCCGCGCGATACGGGATGGAGAGGATGTGTTTAACGGTCGCGCTGGACGGCGATATGCGCGAGGCCAATCAGCGCGTCGCGCCACGGCGTGTCCGGTAGGATCTGCAGGGCGGCGATGGCCTTATCCGCTTCTTCTTCCGCGCGCTGGCGTGTCCATTCCAGCGAGCCGCAGGCGTTCATCGCATCCAGAACCGGTTCCAGAAGATGTCGGCCGTTTCCTTGTTCAATGGCGGTGCGAATCATTTGCGCTTGTTCAGGCGTACCGTGACGCATCGCATGCAGCAGGGGAAGGGTTGGCTTGCCTTCGTTCAGATCATCACCCACGTTTTTACCAAGTTGCTCGCCGTCGGCGCTGTAATCCAGCAAATCGTCAATCAACTGGAAAGCGGTGCCGAGGTAACGGCCATAGTCCTGTAACCCTTTTTCCTGCGCGCCAGTACAGCCCGCAAGGATACCGGAGCATTGCGCCGCCGCTTCAAACAGGCGCGCGGTCTTGCTGTAGATGACGCGCATGTAGTTTTCTTCGGTGATGTCCGGGTCGTTAACGTTCATCAACTGCAGCACTTCGCCTTCTGCGATGACGTTAACGGCTTCGGACATCACTTCCAGTACCTTCAGCGAGCCAAGGCTGGTCATCATCTGAAACGCGCGGGTATAGATAAAGTCGCCGACCAGAACGCTGGCGGCGTTACCAAACGCGGCGTTGGCGGTGGCTTTGCCACGACGCATGTCGGATTCGTCCACCACATCGTCGTGAAGCAGGGTGGCGGTGTGGATAAACTCGATCAGCGCCGCGATAGTGACATGGGCATTTCCCTGATAACCCACGGCGCGCGCCGCGAGTACCGCAATCATCGGACGGATACGTTTTCCGCCGCCGCTCACAATGTAATAGCCCAACTGGTTGATCAACTGGACGTCGGAATTAAGCTGTTCAAGGATTGTCGCATTGACACCCGCCATATCTTGCGCGGTTAACTCGTTGATTTTTTCTAAATTCATCGCAAAAGCCGGGCTTTTCGCCCTGTTTACCTGACGGTACATCAAGGTAACTTAGGGTTTAGGGTTAGAAATAAATGCTGATTGTACTGAAAAAACGCCGCAGATAAACGTTACCATACACGTTGTGTTTTTTTTCTTCATGTATTGACTGTAGCACTTGTCAAAGGCTCACGTTTTGCGTAATATTCGCGCCCTATTGTGAATATTTATAGCGCACTCTGAATCATTCAAAAGGTGTGCGCGGAAGCGGAGTTTTTTATGTACGCGGTTTTCCAAAGTGGTGGTAAACAACACCGAGTAAGCGAAGGTCAGACCGTTCGCCTGGAAAAGCTGGACATCGCAACTGGCGAAACTGTTGAGTTCGCTGAAGTTCTGATGATCGCAAACGGTGAAGAAGTCAAAATCGGCGTTCCTTTCGTTGATGGCGGCGTAATCAAAGCTGAAGTTGTTGCTCACGGTCGTGGCGAGAAAGTTAAAATCGTTAAGTTTCGTCGTCGTAAACACTATCGTAAGCAGCAGGGCCATCGTCAGTGGTTCACTGATGTGAAAATTACTGGCATCAGCGCCTAAGACCTGAGGAGAGATTTAAATGGCACATAAAAAGGCTGGCGGCTCCACTCGTAACGGTCGCGATTCAGAAGCTAAACGCCTGGGCGTTAAGCGTTTCGGTGGCGAAACCGTTCTGGCGGGTAGCATCATCGTTCGTCAACGTGGTACCAAATTCCACGCTGGTGCTAACGTAGGTTGCGGTCGTGACCACACTCTGTTTGCTAAAGCAGACGGTAAAGTGAAATTTGAGGTTAAAGGCCCGAACAACCGTAAATACATCAGCATCGTTGCTGAGTAAGTTTTTCGTGGTCCGGTAACGGATTAAAGCCCCGCACCTGTTGCGGGGCTTTTTACATTCGACGACCGGTAAATATGCTCGTGAAACCGTTCCTTTTCGGCTCACGAGCCCTTGCAGGGAAACGGGCATGAAGCAGCAGGCTGGCATTGGCATTCTTTTGGCGCTCACCACCGCGATGTGTTGGGGGGCTTTGCCAATTGCGATGAAGCAGGTGCTGGAGGTGATGGAACCTCCTACCGTCGTGTTTTACCGTTTTTTAATGGCCAGCGTTGGTCTGGGGGCGATCCTGGCGGTGAAGCGCAGGCTGCCGCCGCTGCGAATTTTCCGTAAGCCGCGCTGGTTGGTGCTGTTGGCGATTGCCACCGGCGGGCTTTTTGGTAATTTCATTCTGTTCAGCTCTTCCCTGCAATATCTTAGCCCGACAGCCTCGCAGGTTATTGGGCAACTGTCGCCGGTTGGTATGATGGTTGCCAGCGTATTTATTCTCAAAGAGAAAATGCGCGGCACGCAGATCATCGGCGCAATGATGCTGCTGAGTGGGCTGGTGATGTTCTTCAACACCAGCCTGGTCGAAATCTTTACCAAACTGACCGATTACACCTGGGGCGTCATTTTTGGCGTTGGAGCGGCGATGGTCTGGGTGAGTTATGGCGTTGCGCAAAAAGTATTATTGCGGCGTCTGGCGTCACCGCAGATCCTGTTTTTACTGTACACTTTATGTACGATAGCGCTATTGCCGCTGGCGAAGCCAGGGGTGATCGCGCAGCTCAGCGACTGGCAGCTTGCCTGTTTGATTTTCTGCGGGCTGAATACGCTGGTAGGATATGGCGCCCTGGCGGAAGCGATGGCGCGCTGGCAAGCGGCGCAGGTGAGCGCGTTAATCACGCTTACCCCGCTGTTTACCTTGTTATTTTCAGATCTTTTATCTGTGGCCTGGCCCGATTTCTTCGCCAGACCGATGTTAAACCTTTTAGGTTATCTCGGTGCGTTTGTCGTGGTTGCGGGCGCGATGTACTCCGCCATTGGTCATCGAATTTGGGGCGGATTACGCAAGCATGAACCGGTGGTATCGCAACCCCGCTCAGGCGAATGATTTACGGAGAGTAAAATGAAGTTTGTTGATGAAGCAACGATTCTGGTCGTTGCAGGCGATGGTGGTAACGGTTGTGTCAGCTTCCGTCGCGAAAAATACATCCCGAAAGGCGGCCCGGACGGCGGCGATGGCGGTGACGGCGGTGACGTCTGGCTGGAAGCGGACGAAAACCTTAACACCCTGATCGACTACCGTTTTGAGAAATCCTTCCGCGCGGAGCGTGGTCAGAATGGCGCCAGCCGTGACTGCACCGGTAAACGCGGTAAAGATGTCACCATTAAAGTGCCGGTCGGCACACGCGTGATCGATCAGGGCACTGGCGAAACCATGGGCGATATGACCAAACACGGTCAGCGTCTGATGGTGGCGAAAGGCGGCTGGCACGGTCTGGGGAATACCCGTTTTAAATCTTCCGTAAACCGTACCCCGCGTCAGAAGACCATGGGGACGCCGGGTGATAAGCGCGATCTGTTACTGGAGCTGATGCTGCTGGCTGACGTCGGTATGCTCGGTATGCCAAACGCCGGTAAATCGACCTTTATTCGCGCAGTGTCGGCGGCGAAACCAAAAGTGGCGGATTATCCGTTTACCACGCTGGTGCCGAGCCTTGGCGTGGTGCGTATGGATAATGAGAAGAGCTTTGTGGTCGCGGATATCCCGGGGCTGATTGAAGGCGCTTCTGAAGGCGCAGGGTTGGGGATTCGCTTCCTGAAGCATCTTGAGCGCTGCCGTGTTCTGCTGCATCTCATCGACATCGATCCGATCGACGGTTCCGATCCGGTGGAAAACGCCCGTATCATCATTGGCGAACTGGAGAAGTACAGCCAGGATCTGGCGTCCAAGCCGCGCTGGTTAGTGTTCAACAAGATCGATCTGCTGGATAAAGCCGAAGCGGAAGAGAAAGCGAAAGCGATCGCCGATGCGTTGGGCTGGGAAGGTAAATATTATCTCATCTCTGCCGCCAGCCAACTGGGCGTGAAAGATCTCTGTTGGGATGTGATGACCTTTATCATCGAGAACCCAATCGTTCAGGCTGAAGAAGCGAAGCAGCCGGAAAAAGTCGAATTCATGTGGGATGACTACCACCGCCAGCAGCTCGCGGAAGTCGAAGACGAAGCGGAAGATGACTGGGATGACGACTGGGACGAAGACGACGAAGAAGGCGTTGAGTTCATTTATAAGCGTTAACCTGTGTAATGCGAAGCGCCGGATGGCGCTTCGCTTCTCCGGCATTACCGCCCGCCTAGTTGTTCTGATAAATATCCTTGTACAACCGGCTTTCGAAACGCACCAGCGGAATTCGGCGGTTACGCTGCTCGGCTGGCGCAACCGCATAGCCTGACAGATACTGTACGAATGCCATACGCTGCCCGCTTGCGGTAGTGATGAACCCTGCCAGGTTATAAACGCCCTGAAGCGAACCGGTTTTCGCCGACACCTTACCATCCACTCCCGCCTGATGCAGACCCGCCCGGTATTGCAGAGATCCGTCATAACCCGCCAGCGGAAGCATAGAGATGAAGTTCAGCTCGTTGTCGTGCTGTGCGATATATTGCAGCACCTGCATCATGGTCGCAGGGGCTATCAGGTTGTGGCGAGAAAGACCGGAACCATCGGCGATAATGGTATTGCCAATATCTACGCCCGCCTGCTGACGAAGGATCTGGCGTACCGCATCGGATCCGGCGCGCCAGGTGCCCGGCACGTTGAAACGGGCATGGCCAATCATGCGAAAGACGGTATCGGCAATCATGTTGTCCGACTTTTTCAGCATAATCTTAAGCAGATCGTGCAACGGGGCGGACTGTTTGCTGGCAACAATGGTTCCCGGTTCATTGACCTGCGTCTGGCGTAATAACGTTCCGCCATAACTGATACCGGCTTGTTTTAACTCGGCTTTTAAAATTGCCCCGGCATAGCTGGCGCCATCCTGGATGGCGAAGGCTAATGGCAGCGGTTCGGCACGCTGCGGCAGGCAGCCGGTTAATGTGAAGCGGTTTAAATCTCCAGGCACCACGTCCAGTTCACAGTATTGCGCCTCAGCGGAGCCGCGAGCGAGCGTACGCACCTGGCTAAAGAAGGTGACAGGATAGTAAGACGCTACGCGAATATACGCCAAATCGTTGGGTTTCTGGGCGCTATAAAGCGAAATGGAGAAGCAGTTTCGGTCCACAATCGCAGCCGCAGGCGGGGCGCTAAAGCATTGAGTCATGTCATTCCACGGCCATCCCGGCGCTTTGTCATGACTGGCAAAAATCGAGGTATCAATGAGGATATTTCCGGTAATCTGCGTGACACCTGATTTTTTCAGGTTCGCGACCATATTCCGAATATCCTGACGTTTTAACGTCGGATCGGCACCGAATCGCGCCACTAAGTCACCCTTCAAAACGCCGCCATCGACCTGGCCTTTGGTCTCCAGCGTTGTCGTAAAACGGAAGTCCGGGCCAAGCTGTATCAGCGCCGCCAGCGCGGTGATGACTTTCTGCGTGCTGGCAGGTAGGGCCATTTGCTGACTATGATAATCAATCGCGGGGGCCGGCGCGCCAACCTTCTGCACCATGAGGGCAAGATTGGCTCCGGCAGGAAGCTGGTTGATGTACTCATCAACGTTCGCGGCCTGGACGCTGAACGCTATACTGGTGGTCAATCCGATGATAAATCTGGAAAATCGCATAATCTCGCGCTAACAACCTGGAAACAAGCCGTCATACTACGGCGCAATGCCCTGGAAAGTAAACGATGACCCATAGGGAACTCCAGGGTAAAATGAGTATCAAATTGAGAATTGTAGCTGACCTGGGTTTTTGCCCGGGTCGGTATTTTTTTGCTTCTGGCTCGGGTATGACGCCATACCGGGGCAGGCTTAACAGCCGGGGTGGACCATTGCCCCCTACAGGAATGTTTAAGAGGTATAACAAATGCAAGCTATTCCGATGACCTTACGCGGCGCAGAAAAACTGCGCGAAGAGCTGGATTTTCTGAAATCTGTACGCCGCCCTGAAATTATCGCCGCTATCGCTGAAGCGCGTGAACACGGCGATCTCAAAGAGAATGCGGAATATCACGCCGCGCGTGAGCAGCAAGGGTTTTGCGAAGGCCGCATCAAAGATATCGAAGCGAAACTGTCGAATGCGCAGGTGATCGACGTTACAAAAATGCCTAACAACGGTCGCGTTGTTTTCGGTGCGACGGTCACCGTGCTGAATCTTGATAACGATGAAGAGCAGACCTGGCGCATCGTGGGCGATGATGAGGCCGACTTTAAACAAAACCTGATTTCGGTGAATTCGCCGATTGCCCGCGGTCTGATTGGCAAAGAGCAGGATGACGTTGTGGTCATCAAAACGCCGGGCGGCGAAGTGGAGTATGAGATCACCAGGGTCGAATACCTGTAAGAATTTCCCAATACTCAAGATGTTGATGTATTGTAAAGAAAGGAAAAAGGCCGCATAGCGGCCTTTTATCAACGAACAGAGCGTGGCATTTTGCTCTCCTGCCAGCGGAAAATCCCTCGTTTTACACAGAATTTGTGTTCAACGTCAGGATATTCTTAGCGCGGCAGCGAGATTTTACGTTCTTTACTTGGGCGATAAAGCACCAGCATTTTACCGATGACCTGTACGTTACAGGCGCCGGTTTCGCGCACGATAGCGTCCACGATCAAGGTTTTGGTTTCGCGATCTTCTGATGCGATTTTCACCTTGATAAGTTCATGGTGCTCTAACGCTTGTTCAATCTCGGCCAGTACCCCTTCGGTCAAACCATTATTGCCAAGCATAACGACCGGCTTGAGCGGATGTGCCAGACCTTTCAGGTGCTGTTTTTGTTTAGTACTCAGATTCATCGTATATTTTTGCTTACGTTGGGATTGAAAACGGGTCATTCTACCGCCATCTCCCATATATCACCAAATAGTGCGTTGAAATTTACGCCGTATGGCAACGATGTTCTGCCCGGATGGGAAAGTTAAATGACAGGTAAAAAGCGTTCTGCCAGCTCGAGTCGCTGGCTTCAGGAACACTTTAGCGATAAATATGTTCAAGAGGCACAGAAAAAGGGGTTACGTTCCCGTGCCTGGTTTAAACTTGATGAAATACAGCAAAGTGACAAACTCTTTAAGCCGGGAATGACGGTTGTCGATCTCGGTGCCGCGCCAGGAGGCTGGTCACAGTATGTGGTCTCGCAAATTGGCGGCAAAGGCCGCATCATCGCTTGCGATCTTTTACCTATGGATCCTATTGTTGGTGTGGACTTTCTTCAGGGCGACTTTCGTGATGAACTAGTGATGAAAGCGCTGCTGGAACGCGTGGGTGACAGTAAAGTACAAGTTGTCATGTCAGATATGGCACCAAACATGAGCGGAACACCGGCGGTGGACATCCCCCGCGCCATGTACCTGGTGGAACTGGCGTTAGAAATGTGTCGTGATGTGCTAGCGCCGGGTGGAAGTTTTGTAGTGAAGGTGTTCCAGGGCGAAGGTTTCGATGAGTACCTAAGGGAAATTCGCTCCCTGTTTACGAAGGTGAAAGTTCGTAAGCCGGACTCTTCTCGCGCACGTTCGCGTGAAGTGTATATTGTAGCGACCGGGCGTAAACCATAACTGGTCGATTTCAGACGAAAGTTTGAAAGACGCTGGATATAGAGTATCCTGACGCTGTTTTTAACACAGTTGTAATAAGAGGTTAATCCCTTGAGTGACATGGCGAAAAACCTAATACTCTGGCTGGTCATTGCCGTTGTGCTGATGTCAGTATTCCAGAGCTTTGGGCCCAGCGAGTCTAATGGCCGTAAGGTGGATTACTCTACCTTCCTGCAAGAGGTCAACAACGACCAGGTTCGTGAAGCACGTATTAACGGACGTGAGATCAACGTTACCAAGAAAGATAGTAACCGTTACACGACCTACATTCCGGTTAACGATCCGAAGCTGCTTGATAACCTGCTGACGAAAAACGTCAAGGTTGTGGGTGAACCACCGGAAGAGCCGAGCCTGCTGGCTTCCATCTTTATTTCCTGGTTCCCGATGCTGCTGTTGATCGGTGTCTGGATCTTCTTCATGCGTCAGATGCAGGGCGGCGGTGGCAAAGGCGCCATGTCGTTTGGTAAGAGCAAAGCGCGCATGCTGACGGAAGATCAGATCAAAACCACCTTTGCCGACGTAGCAGGTTGTGACGAAGCGAAAGAAGAAGTCGGTGAACTGGTTGAATACCTGCGCGAGCCGAGCCGTTTCCAGAAACTGGGCGGTAAAATCCCGAAAGGCGTTCTGATGGTAGGGCCGCCGGGTACCGGTAAAACCCTGCTGGCGAAAGCCATCGCCGGTGAAGCGAAGGTACCGTTCTTTACCATTTCCGGTTCTGACTTCGTGGAAATGTTTGTTGGTGTCGGTGCGTCTCGCGTACGTGACATGTTCGAACAGGCCAAGAAGGCGGCGCCGTGCATTATCTTCATCGATGAAATCGACGCCGTAGGCCGCCAGCGTGGCGCAGGTCTGGGTGGCGGTCACGATGAACGTGAACAGACGCTGAACCAGATGCTGGTTGAGATGGACGGCTTCGAAGGTAACGAAGGTATTATCGTTATCGCGGCGACAAACCGTCCGGACGTTCTTGACCCGGCGCTGCTGCGTCCAGGCCGTTTTGACCGTCAGGTCGTGGTGGGGCTGCCGGATGTGCGCGGTCGTGAACAGATCCTGAAAGTCCATATGCGTCGCGTGCCGTTGGCGCCGGATATCGATGCGGCCATCATTGCCCGCGGTACGCCTGGCTTCTCCGGTGCGGACCTGGCGAACCTGGTGAACGAAGCGGCCCTGTTTGCTGCGCGTGGCAACAAGCGCGTGGTCTCCATGGTTGAATTCGAAAAAGCGAAAGACAAAATCATGATGGGTGCGGAACGTCGCTCCATGGTGATGACGGAAGCGCAGAAAGAATCGACCGCTTACCACGAAGCTGGCCATGCGATCATTGGTCGTCTGGTGCCGGAGCACGATCCGGTGCATAAAGTGACGATTATTCCGCGCGGTCGTGCGCTGGGGGTGACCTTCTTCCTGCCTGAGGGCGACGCGATTAGCGCCAGCCGCCAGAAACTGGAAAGCCAGATTTCGACGCTTTACGGTGGTCGTCTGGCAGAAGAGATCATCTACGGTGTGGAACACGTTTCTACCGGCGCGTCAAACGACATCAAAGTGGCGACCAACCTGGCGCGTAACATGGTGACCCAATGGGGCTTCTCGGAAAAACTCGGTCCGTTGCTGTATGCGGAAGAAGAGGGTGAAGTGTTCCTTGGTCGAAGCGTCGCGAAAGCCAAACACATGTCCGATGAAACCGCGCGTATCATCGACCAGGAAGTGAAAGCGCTGATTGAACGTAACTACAATCGTGCGCGTCAGCTTCTGAACGATAACATGGACATCCTGCACGCAATGAAAGATGCGCTCATGAAATACGAGACCATCGATGCGCCGCAGATTGATGACCTGATGGCACGCCGTGACGTTCGCCCGCCAGCTGGCTGGGAAGAACCCGGCTCTAACAATTCTGACAACAATGGCACCCCGCGTGCGCCGCGTCCGGTTGATGAACCCCGTACGCCGAACCCGGGCAATACCATGTCAGAGCAGTTAGGCGACAAATAAGTCATACCATTGTTGATGACTGCGCGTTAATGAAAACCCTGGGGCTTGCTCCGGGGTTTTTTATGATTTCATACCAGGGATAACATTATGCAACTCTTCGCCCAGGGCACTTCACTTGATCTTCGCCATCCGCATGTGATGGGCATTCTCAATGTCACCCCAGACTCCTTCTCTGACGGTGGAACGCATAACACGCTGATCGAGGCCGTGAAGCATGCGAATCTGATGATTAACGCCGGTGCAACTATCATTGATGTTGGTGGCGAATCAACGCGTCCTGGCGCGGCTGATGTCAGTGTGGAAGAGGAATTGCAGCGGGTGATTCCGGTTGTTGAGGCGATTGCGCAGCGTTTTGAAGTCTGGATTTCCGTGGATACATCAAAGCCGGAGGTGATCCGCGAATCAGCCAGAGTGGGCGCTCACATCATTAACGATATCCGCTCGCTTTCTGAACCCGGCGCGCTGGAAGCCGCAGCGGAAACCGGTTTGCCCGTTTGCTTAATGCACATGCAGGGGCAACCGAAAACCATGCAGCAGGCGCCGAAATATGACGACGTGTTCGCTGAAGTTAATCGCTACTTTATTGAGCAGATAGCACGTTGTGAAAGGGCGGGTATCGCAAAAGAGAAATTGTTACTCGACCCGGGATTCGGTTTCGGTAAAAATCTCTCCCACAACTATACATTACTGGCGCGTTTATCTGAGTTTCATCATTTTAATCTGCCGCTGTTGGTGGGAATGTCGCGCAAATCGATGGTGGGCCAGTTGCTCAACGTCGGGCCTTCAGAGCGACTGAGCGGCAGCCTGGCCTGCGCGGTAATTGCGGCCATGCAGGGAGCGCAGATCATTCGTGTCCATGACGTCAAAGAAACCGTAGAAGCGATGCGTGTGGTCGAAGCCACATTGTCCGCAAAGGAAAACAAACGCTATGAGTAACCGTAAATATTTTGGTACCGATGGAATCCGTGGTCGCGTTGGCGACGCCCCGATCACCCCTGATTTCGTGCTTAAACTGGGATGGGCGGCCGGTAAAGTGCTCGCGCGCCACGGCTCCCGTAAAATCATCATCGGTAAAGATACGCGTATTTCCGGTTACATGCTGGAGTCGGCCCTGGAAGCGGGACTGGCGGCGGCGGGCTTATCCGCCTCATTTACCGGCCCGATGCCGACACCCGCCGTGGCATACCTGACGCGCACTTTCCGCGCAGAGGCTGGCATTGTGATATCAGCGTCGCACAATCCGTTCTATGACAACGGTATTAAGTTCTTTTCTATTGATGGCACCAAACTGCCGGATGCGGTGGAAGAAGCCATTGAAGCAGAAATGGAAAAGGAGATCACCTGCGTGGACTCCGCTGAACTGGGTAAAGCCAGCCGTATTGTGGACGCCGCAGGACGCTATATTGAGTTCTGCAAAGGCACATTTCCAAATGAACTGAGCCTGAATGAGTTAAAAATTGTTGTCGATTGCGCGAACGGCGCGACCTACCACATCGCGCCCAACGTGTTGCGCGAGCTGGGCGCGAAGGTCATTGCGATTGGCTGTGAACCGAACGGCGTCAATATTAACGAAGAAGTGGGCGCGACGGATGTGCGTGCTCTGCAGGCGCGCGTTGTCGCGGAAAAAGCCGACCTGGGGATTGCTCTGGACGGTGACGGTGACCGCGTGATCATGGTTGACCATGAAGGCAACAAAGTCGATGGCGATCAGATCATGTATATCATCGCCCGTGAAGCGTTGCGTCAGGGACAATTACGCGGCGGCGCCGTCGGTACGCTGATGAGCAACATGGGGCTGGAGCTGGCGCTCAAGCAACTGGGCATTCCGTTTACCCGTGCCAAAGTAGGCGACCGCTACGTGCTGGAAAAAATGCAGGAAAAAGGCTGGCGTATCGGTGCGGAAAACTCCGGGCACGTCATTCTGTTGGATAAGACCACCACGGGCGACGGCATTGTGGCGGGACTGCAGGTATTAGCGGCAATGGTGCGTAACCATATGAGTCTTCACGATCTCTGCAGCGGCATGAAAATGTTCCCGCAGATTCTGGTTAACGTGCGCTATACCGCCGGCAGCGGCGATCCGCTGGAAAACGAAACCGTGAAGGCGATAACGGCGGATGTGGAAGCGGCGTTGGGCAACCGCGGTCGCGTGCTGTTACGTAAGTCAGGCACCGAGCCGTTAATCCGCGTGATGGTGGAAGGCGAGGACGAAGCCCAGGTCACTGAATTCGCTCACCGTATCGCAGAGGCTGTAAAGGCGGTGTAAAGGTCCTTTTTACTGCATAAAAAGGCGGCAAATGCCGCCTGTTGCAGGTAGAAATGGCATGCTTTTGCTGTTTTTTTCCGCAGTTGATACAATGGCCTAAAATTGCCCTTGCGAAGGACATTCGCTTTGGTTAGTATTCACACCCGCTTCAGTGGGAAACAGTAGCTTATCCCGCTTTATTGGTTTGAAGCATTGGTATGCGGCAACTCCGCAAGGAACAGGTTGATTATGTACGAAGCTCTTTTGGTAGTTTTCCTTATTGTGGCAATTGGCCTTGTCGGTCTGATCATGCTGCAGCAAGGTAAAGGCGCTGATATGGGAGCCTCCTTCGGAGCAGGCGCTTCCGCTACGCTGTTTGGTTCAAGTGGTTCTGGTAACTTCATGACCCGAATGACGGCTGTGCTGGCGACGTTGTTCTTCATCATCAGTCTGGTGCTGGGCAATATCAACAGCAATAAGACCAATAAAGGAAGTGAGTGGGAAAATCTGAGCGCGCCGGCGAAAACCGAGCAAACTCAGCCTGCGGCTCCGGCTAAGCCGACCAGCGATATCCCACAATAAGATTTTCGTGCCGAGGTGGTGGAATTGGTAGACACGCTACCTTGAGGTGGTAGTGCCCAATAGGGCTTACGGGTTCAAGTCCCGTCCTCGGTACCAATATTCCGAAAGAAAGACGCTGAAAAGCGTCTTTTTTTTCGTCTTTTATTTATGACCCTTGCCGTCTGTGGTCATTTGCCTGCCGAATAGTGGTTGCGCCGATATTCAACATTATTCACGAAGCCTGATGGCGCCACGCTTATCCGGTATACAGGGTGACGCCACGTATAAAAAAGGCCGCAAACGCGGCCTGGTGAAAAGCATCTATTCCGATCACTTCGCTTTATTTTCCAGATTCTCTACCTGCGGCAGACCGGTCGCGGAAGAGGCGGTGAGCAAGCCAGACTGCGCATAGCCAAACAGCTTCTCACGGGTGTCGGTGATATCCAGATTACGCATAGTCAACTGACCGATACGATCGTCCGGTGAGAATACAGAGTCACCTTTTTCCATCGTCAGGCGTTCCGGTTTGTAGGTCAGATTCTCTGAAACGGTATTGAGGATGGAATAATCATTACCGCGGCGCAGTTCCAGCGTGACTTCACCGGTGATCTGGCTGGCGACCCAGCGTTGCAGACCGTCACGCAGCATCAGCGCCTGTGAGTCAAACCAGCGGCCCTGATACAGCAGGCGGCCCAACTGACGCCCGTGCGCATGATATTGCTCAATAGTGTCTTCATTATGAATGCCAGTCAGCAAACGTTCGTAGGCGATATGCAGCAGCGCCATCCCCGGGGCTTCATAAATACCGCGACTTTTCGCTTCAATGATACGGTTTTCAATCTGATCGCTCATGCCCAGACCATGACGGCCGCCGATACGGTTCGCTTCCAGCATCATCTCCACATCGTCGCTAAACGTTTTGCCGTTCAGCGCCACCGGATGCCCCTGTTCGAAACGTACGGTGACTTCTTCCGCCGGGATTTTCACGTTTTCGTCCCAGAACTTCACGCCCATGATCGGATTAACGATCTTCACGCTGGAGTTCAGAAACTCGAGGTCTTTGGCTTCGTGCGTCGCGCCGAGCATATTAGAGTCCGTGGAATACGCCTTTTCGACAGACATTTTGTAGTCGAAGCCGCAGGCGATCATAAATTCAGACATCTCGTGACGACCACCCAGCTCATCAATAAAGTCGGTATCCAGCCACGGTTTGTAAATCTGTAGCTCAGCGTTGGTCAGCAGACCGTAGCGGTAAAAACGCTCAATATCGTTTCCTTTATAGGTGCTGCCGTCACCCCAGATGTTCACGCCGTCTTCTTTCATCGCGGCAACCAGCATGGTGCCGGTTACTGCGCGGCCCAGTGGCGTGGTATTAAAATAGGTCAGGCCGCCAGTGGTGTTATGAAATGCGCCACACTGAATCGCCGCGATACCTTCGGCAACCAGCTGTTTACGGCAGTCAATCAGGCGAGCGTTCTCTGCACCGTATTCCATTGCGCGACGAGGAATCGCATCGTAATCGTCCTCATCTGGCTGACCCAGATTCGCAGTATATGCATATGGGACAGCCCCTTTTTGTCGCATCCACAGCAGTGCTGCGCTGGTGTCCAGTCCGCCGGAAAAAGCGATACCAATACGTTGACCTGCCGGAAGATGCTTGAGAATCGTCGTCATAAAATAAAACCCTGCTTGATAGACTGATGGTGAGATCGGCTTTCTGCTCTTATTGCATTTTTATGCAAAATAAATGAGTTTTCATTTAAACATCTTTTTCGCAAGACAGGAAGTGTTTCATGCGTTTTTCCACCATTCGCGGCGATGGCGTGTCGCGAGAGGATGCTGTTAACAAGGTTGACACAATGGGGGAGTAATCAATATAATAGCCGCAGATTTTACGTCCCGTCCTCGGTACCAAGTCCCAGCAGTATTTGCATCTTTTACCCAAAACGAGTAAAATTTGCCACGTTTCAGGCGCGGGGTGGAGCAGCCTGGTAGCTCGTCGGGCTCATAACCCGAAGGTCGTCGGTTCAAATCCGGCCCCCGCAACCACTTTCCCTTAGAGTTCTTTTTCAAATATACTGTGAAGACTTAGGCCTTCGTAGCTGGATTTGAAAAAAATTCTTTCGGAAGGTTCTCCAGACCGCAGTTGCGGTTATAGGGTTCAGTTATCTAAAGCCCCGATTTATCGGGGTTTTTTGTTATCTGACTACAGAATAACTGGGCTTTAGGCCCTTTTTTTATGTCTTGGGGGTGGGCTTGTCCACATTAGAGCAAAAATTAACAGAGATGATTACAGCGCCAGTTGAAGCCTTAGGTTACGAGCTGGTCGGCATCGAATTTATTCGCGGTCGCACATCCACACTGCGCATCTATATTGATAGTGAAGATGGCATCAATGTTGATGATTGTGCTGATGTGAGCCATCAGGTGAGCGCTGTACTGGACGTAGAAGATCCGATCACGGTGGCGTATAACCTGGAAGTCTCCTCACCGGGGCTCGACCGTCCGATGTTCACTGCTGAACACTACGCGCGTTTCCTGGGTGAAGACGTTTCGCTGGTACTCCGCATGGCGGTACAGAACCGCCGTAAATGGCAGGGCGTGATTAAAGCGGTGGATGGTGAAATGATTACCGTCACAGTCGAAGGAAAAGATGAAGTGTTCGCGCTGAGTAATATCCAGAAGGCGAACCTGGTTCCCCACTTTTAACAGTCTGGATTGAGGTGAAAAGCCCGCGATGAACAAAGAAATTTTGGCTGTTGTTGAAGCCGTATCCAACGAAAAGGCGCTGCCACGCGAGAAGATTTTTGAAGCGCTGGAAAGTGCGCTGGCTACAGCAACTAAGAAAAAATATGAACAAGAGATCGACGTTCGCGTAGAAATCGATCGTAAAAGCGGTGATTTCGATACCTTCCGTCGCTGGCTGATTGTTGAAGAAGTAACCCAGCCGACGAAAGAGATTACGCTCGAAGCGGCGCGTTTTGAAGACGAAAGCCTGAACCTGGGCGACTACGTTGAAGATCAGATCGAATCTGTCACCTTTGACCGTATCACCACCCAGACGGCAAAACAGGTTATCGTACAGAAAGTACGTGAAGCCGAACGCGCGATGGTTGTCGATCAGTTCCGTGAACACGAAGGTGAAATCATCACCGGCGTAGTGAAGAAAGTGAACCGCGACAACATCTCACTGGATCTCGGAAATAATGCTGAAGCCGTGATCCTGCGTGAAGATATGCTGCCGCGTGAAAACTTCCGTCCGGGCGACCGTATCCGCGGCGTACTGTATGCAGTCCGTCCGGAAGCGCGCGGTGCGCAACTGTTCGTTACCCGCTCCAAACCGGAAATGCTGGTCGAATTGTTCCGCATTGAAGTGCCGGAAATTGGCGAAGAAGTGATCGAAATTAAAGCGGCGGCTCGCGATCCGGGTTCCCGTGCGAAAATCGCGGTGAAAACCAACGACAAGCGTATCGACCCGGTCGGCGCCTGCGTAGGTATGCGTGGCGCGCGCGTTCAGGCGGTGTCGACCGAACTGGGCGGCGAGCGTATTGATATCGTTCTGTGGGACGATAATCCGGCGCAGTTCGTCATTAACGCAATGGCGCCTGCTGACGTCGCGTCTATCGTGGTGGATGAAGACAAACACACCATGGATATCGCCGTCGAAGCGGGTAATCTGGCGCAAGCGATTGGACGTAACGGTCAGAACGTCCGTCTGGCTTCGCAACTGAGCGGCTGGGAACTCAACGTAATGACCGTTGATGACCTGCAGGCAAAACATCAGGCTGAAGCCCACGCCGCCATCGATACCTTCACCAAATATCTCGATATTGATGAAGAGTTCGCAACAGTTCTGGTTGAAGAAGGTTTCGCAACCCTGGAAGAGCTGGCCTACGTGCCAATGAAAGAACTGCTGGAAATCGACGGCCTTGACGAGCCGACCGTTGAAGCGCTGCGCGAGCGCGCTAAAAACGCACTGACCACTCTGGCACTGGCCCAGGAAGAAAGCCTCGGTGATAACAAACCGACTGACGATCTGCTGAATCTCGACGGTATGGATCGTGAACTGGCCTTCAAACTGGCTGCCCGTGGTGTTTGTACGCTGGAAGATCTCGCCGAACAGGGCATTGATGATCTGGCTGATATCGAAGGGTTGACCGACGAAAAAGCCGGAGAGCTGATTATGGCTGCCCGTAATATTTGCTGGTTCGGTGACGAAGCGTAATAAACTGTAGCAGGAAGGAACAGCATGACAGATGTAACCGTAAAAACGTTGGCCGCAGAGATACAGACCTCCGTGGAACGCCTGGTACAGCAATTTGCTGATGCCGGTATCCCGAAGTCTGCTGATGACTCTGTGTCCGCACAAGAAAAACAGACCTTACTGGCGCACCTGAACCGTGAAAACGGTTCAGGTCCGGATAAGCTGACGCTGCAACGTAAAACGCGTAGCACCCTGAACATTCCTGGTACCGGTGGAAAAAGCAAATCGGTACAAATCGAAGTCCGCAAGAAGCGCACATTTGTGAAACGCGACCCGCAAGAGGCTGAACGTCTCGCCGCGGAGGAGCAAGCGCAGCGTGAAGCGGAAGAGCAAGCCCGTCGTGAGGCAGAAGAAGCAGCCAAACGCGAGGCGCAACAAAAAGCTGAACGTGAGGCCGCAGAACAAGCTAAGCGTGACGCCGCTGAAAAAGCGAAACGTGAAGCTGCGGAAAAAGACAAAGTGAGCAATCAACAGACTGACGATATGACCAAAACCGCCCAGGCCGAAAAAGCCCGCCGTGAAAATGAAGCTGCTGAGCTGAAGCGTAAAGCGGAAGAAGAAGCGCGCCGCAAGCTTGAAGAAGAAGCGCGTCGCGTAGCGGAAGAAGCTCGCCGTATGGCGGAAGAAAATAAATGGACGGATAACACTGAGCCAACTGAAGACACCAGTGATTATCACGTCACCACTTCTCAGCATGCCCGCCAGGCTGAAGACGAGAACGATCGTGAAGTTGAAGGCGGCCGTGGCCGCGGTCGCAACACGAAAGCGGCCCGTCCGGCGAAGAAAGGCAACAAGCACGCTGAGTCTAAAGCCGATCGCGAAGAAGCGCGCGCAGCGGTTCGTGGCGGTAAAGGCGGCAAGCGTAAAGGTTCCGCGCTGCAGCAGAGCTTCCAGAAGCCAGCGCAAGCCGTTAACCGTGACGTTGTGATTGGCGAAACCATCACCGTTGGCGAACTGGCGAACAAGATGGCGGTGAAAGGCTCTCAGGTCATCAAAGCGATGATGAAACTGGGCGCAATGGCCACCATTAACCAGGTCATCGACCAGGAAACCGCGCAGCTGGTTGCCGAAGAGATGGGCCACAAAGTGATCCTGCGTCGTGAAAACGAGCTGGAAGAAGCGGTAATGAGCGACCGTGACACCGGCGCAGCGGCTGAACCGCGCGCACCGGTAGTGACCATCATGGGTCACGTTGACCACGGTAAAACCTCTCTGCTGGACTACATCCGTTCCACGAAAGTGGCCTCTGGCGAAGCGGGCGGCATTACCCAGCACATCGGTGCGTACCACGTTGAAACCGACAACGGCATGATCACCTTCCTGGATACCCCGGGTCACGCCGCGTTTACCTCCATGCGTGCGCGTGGCGCCCAGGCAACGGATATCGTGGTTCTGGTTGTTGCCGCAGACGACGGCGTGATGCCGCAGACCATTGAAGCTATCCAGCACGCGAAAGCGGCGGGTGTGCCGGTGGTGGTTGCAGTGAACAAAATCGATAAGCCGGAAGCGGATCCGGATCGCGTGAAGAATGAACTGTCCCAGTACGGCATTCTGCCGGAAGAGTGGGGCGGTGAAAGCCAGTTCGTCCACGTATCGGCAAAAGCCGGTACGGGCATCGACGAGCTGCTGGATGCGATTCTGCTGCAAGCCGAAGTACTTGAGCTGAAAGCGGTACGTAAAGGCATGGCGAGCGGCGCGGTCATCGAATCCTTCCTGGATAAAGGACGTGGCCCGGTTGCTACCGTTCTGGTTCGCGAAGGTACCCTGCATAAAGGCGATATTGTGCTGTGTGGCTTCGAATATGGCCGCGTTCGTGCGATGCGTAACGAACTGGGTCAGGAAGTGCTGGAAGCGGGTCCGTCGATTCCGGTGGAAATCCTCGGTCTGTCCGGCGTACCGGCTGCGGGTGATGAAGTGACCGTGGTGCGTGACGAGAAGAAAGCGCGTGAAGTTGCACTGTACCGTCAGGGCAAATTCCGTGAAGTCAAACTGGCGCGTCAGCAGAAATCGAAACTCGAGAACATGTTCGCCAACATGACCGAAGGCGAAGTTCACGAAGTGAATATCGTGCTGAAGGCCGACGTACAGGGCTCTGTGGAAGCGATCTCCGACTCCTTGCTGAAACTGTCTACGGACGAAGTGAAAGTGAAGATCATCGGTTCCGGCGTGGGCGGTATCACCGAAACCGACGCGACCCTGGCGGCAGCATCCAACGCAATTCTGGTTGGCTTCAACGTACGTGCCGATGCGTCTGCGCGCAAAGTGATTGAAGCGGAAAACCTGGATCTGCGTTACTACTCCGTCATCTATAACCTGATCGACGAAGTGAAAGCGGCGATGAGCGGTATGCTGTCTCCGGAACTGAAACAGCAGATTATTGGTCTGGCTGAAGTGCGTGATGTGTTCAAATCACCGAAATTCGGTGCGATCGCGGGTTGTATGGTTACCGAAGGGACCATCAAACGTCACAACCCGATCCGCGTTCTGCGCGACAACGTGGTTATCTACGAAGGCGAGCTGGAATCCCTGCGCCGCTTCAAAGATGACGTCAACGAAGTCCGTAACGGTATGGAATGTGGCATCGGCGTGAAGAACTACAATGACGTTCGCGTCGGCGATATGATCGAAGTGTTCGAGATTATCGAGATCCAACGTACCATCGCATAATCTTCGTCGTCTTTCGGGCCGCAACTGCGTTGGCTACGAGTGTTCACCCCGGTCACATAGTTATCTATGCTCCCGGGGATTCACACTCTTGCCGCCTTGTTGCAACCCAAAATACTTAGAAGATAATTTTGCGTAGGCCGGGTAAGCGAAGCGCCACCCGGCATGAATTTCAAAAGGGGGCTGATTGCTCCCTTTTTTGTCTGGAGAATTGATTATGGCGAAAGAATTTGGTCGCCCGCAGCGCGTGGCGCAGGAAATGCAAAAAGAGATCGCAATTATCCTGCAACGCGAAATTAAAGATCCGCGCCTGGGCATGATGACGACCGTTTCCGGTGTCGAAATGTCCCGCGATCTGGCGTATGCCAAAGTGTACGTCACTTTCCTGAACGACAAAGATGAAGACGCAGTGAAAGCGGGCATCAAAGCGTTGCAGGAAGCCTCCGGTTTTATCCGTTCCCTGCTGGGTAAGGCAATGCGCCTGCGGATCGTGCCGGAACTGACCTTCTTCTACGACAACTCGCTGGTCGAAGGGATGCGCATGTCTAACCTGGTGACCAACGTGGTAAAACATGACGAAGAGCGTCGTGTGAACCCGGACGACAGCAAGGAGGACTAATGAGTCGTCCTCGTCGTCGTGGTCGCGACATTCACGGTGTCCTGCTGCTGGACAAGCCGCAGGGCATGTCCAGCAATGATGTCCTGCAGAAAGTAAAGCGCATTTATAACGCCAACCGCGCCGGACACACCGGTGCGCTGGATCCGCTGGCGACCGGTATGCTGCCGATTTGCCTCGGAGAAGCGACAAAGTTTTCGCAATATCTGCTGGATTCTGACAAGCGCTATCGTGTGATTGCCCGTCTCGGGCAGCGAACGGACACCTCCGATGCCGACGGGCAAATCGTGCAGGAGCGTCCGGTAACGTTTACCCCTGAGCAGCTTGCCGCCGCGCTGGATACCTTTCGTGGCGACATTGAACAGATCCCATCGATGTACTCGGCGCTCAAGTATCAGGGCAAAAAGCTCTACGAATACGCGCGTCAGGGGATAGAAGTACCGCGGGAAGCCCGACCGATAACGGTTTACGAACTGCTGTTTATTCGCCAGGAAGGCAATGAACTGGAGCTGGAAGTGCACTGCTCGAAAGGCACCTACATCCGCACCATCATCGACGATCTTGGCGAAGCGCTGGGCTGCGGGGCGCATGTCACCTATCTGCGCCGCCTGACGGTAAGCAACTATCCGGTTGATCGGATGGTGACGCTGGAACAACTGCGTGAGCGAGTGGCGCAAGCCGAGCAGCAGGGCATTCCGGCGGCGCAACTGCTGGATCCGCTGCTGATGCCAATGGACAGTCCGGCCTCGGACTACCCGGTCGTTAATCTGCCGTTAACCTCCTCGGTTTACTTTAAAAATGGTAATCCGGTACGCACCGCGGGCGCGCCGCTGGACGGGCTGGTCCGCGTGACGGAAGGGGATGACGGTAAGTTTATTGGCATGGGCGAGATCGACGACGAAGGCCGCGTGGCGCCTCGTCGGTTAGTGGTGGAATACCCAGCCTGATGCGGGTTCGTCTTGCGATAAGCAGGCGCTACGAGTAGAATACTGGCGCTTAACGTCGCGTAAATTTTTTAACAGTTTACGCGATGTACACTGGGACTGCTGAATTAGAGATCGGCGTCCTTTCATTCTTAATACTTTGGAGTTTTAAAATGTCTCTAAGTACTGAAGCTACAGCTAAAATCGTTTCTGAGTTCGGTCGTGACGCAAACGACACCGGTTCTACCGATGTTCAGGTTGCTCTGTTGACTGCACAGATTAACCACCTGCAGGGTCACTTTGCAGAGCACAAAAAAGATCACCACAGCCGTCGTGGTCTGCTGCGCATGGTTTCTCAGCGTCGTAAACTGCTCGACTACCTGAAACGTAAAGATGTTGCACGCTACACCGCGCTGATCGAGCGTCTGGGTCTGCGTCGCTAATTCTTGCGAGTTTCAAAAAAGGGGGCCTTCATGGCCCCTTTTTTCAAGCAGATGGCAGCAATTCACGGGAAACTATTGTATTGTTGCTATGAATGATCTTCCGTTGCAGAGGTTCGCGCGGCTAATGAGAGGCTTTACCCAATATCATGCGGGTTAGGGTTGTCATTAGTCGCGAGGATGCGCAGAAGATCGGGTCTTAACGGCGACTCAGCATAGGGTCGCCAGAATCAGGAAAGGATATTATTTTGCTTAATCCGATCGTTCGTAAATTCCAGTACGGTCAACATACCGTTACGCTGGAAACTGGCATGATGGCGCGTCAGGCCACTGCCGCTGTTATGGTTAGCATGGATGACACTGCGGTATTCGTTACCGTTGTGGGCCAGAAAAAAGCCAAACCAGGTCAGGACTTCTTCCCGCTGACCGTCAACTATCAGGAGCGTACCTACGCTGCTGGTCGTATTCCGGGTAGCTTCTTCCGTCGTGAAGGCCGCCCGAGCGAAGGTGAAACCCTGATCGCGCGTCTGATTGACCGCCCGGTTCGCCCGCTGTTCCCGGAAGGCTTTGTCAACGAAGTCCAGGTTATCGCGACCGTGGTTTCCGTTAACCCGCAGGTTAACCCGGATATCGTTGCGATGATCGGCGCCTCTGCCGCGCTGTCCCTGTCCGGCATTCCGTTCAACGGCCCGATTGGCGCCGCGCGTGTAGGCTACATTAATGACCAGTACGTACTGAACCCGACGCAGGACGAACTGAAAGAGAGCAAGCTGGATCTGGTTGTTGCCGGTACTGAAGCGGCTGTGCTGATGGTTGAATCCGAAGCGGAACTGCTGAGCGAAGACCAGATGCTGGGCGCGGTGGTGTTCGGTCACGAACAGCAGCAGGTGGTTATCCAGGCGATCAACGATCTGGTGAAAGAAGCCGGTAAACCGCGCTGGGACTGGCAGCCGGAAGCCGTAAACGAAGCGCTGAACGCGCGCGTTGCTGCTCTGGCCGAGTCTCGTCTGAGCGACGCTTACCGCATCACCGACAAGCAGGAGCGTTACGCTCAGGTAGACGTGATCAAATCTGAAACCATCGATGCGTTGCTGGCGGAAGACGACACTCTGGACGCTAACGAGCTGGGTGAAATTCTGCACGCCATCGAGAAAAACGTTGTCCGTAGCCGCGTGCTGGCAGGCGAACCGCGTATCGATGGTCGTGAAAAAGATATGATTCGTGGTCTGGACGTGCGCACTGGCGTACTGCCGCGTACTCACGGTTCCGCACTGTTCACCCGTGGTGAAACTCAGGCGCTGGTTACCGCGACGCTGGGGACTGCCCGCGACGCGCAGGTGCTTGATGAACTGATGGGCGAGCGCACCGACAGCTTCCTGTTCCACTACAACTTCCCTCCGTACTCCGTCGGCGAAACCGGCATGGTCGGTTCTCCGAAACGTCGTGAAATCGGCCACGGTCGTCTGGCGAAGCGCGGCGTGCTGGCGGTTATGCCGGACATGGATAAATTCCCGTACACCGTGCGTGTGGTATCGGAAATCACGGAGTCCAACGGTTCTTCCTCCATGGCTTCCGTGTGTGGCGCGTCTCTGGCGCTGATGGACGCAGGCGTGCCGATCAAAGCCGCCGTAGCGGGTATCGCGATGGGTCTGGTGAAAGAAGGCGACAACTTTGTTGTCCTGTCTGACATTTTGGGCGACGAAGATCACCTGGGCGATATGGACTTCAAAGTAGCGGGTTCCCGCGACGGTATCTCTGCGCTGCAGATGGATATCAAAATTGAAGGTATCACCAAAGAGATCATGCAGGTTGCGCTGAACCAGGCTAAGGGTGCGCGTCTGCACATCCTCGGCGTGATGGAACAGGCGATCAACGCGCCGCGCGGCGACATCTCAGAATTCGCTCCGCGTATCCACACCATCAAGATCAACCCGGACAAGATCAAAGATGTGATCGGTAAGGGCGGTTCTGTGATCCGTGCGCTGACCGAAGAGACCGGCACCACCATCGAAATCGAAGACGACGGTACAGTGAAGATCGCCGCGACTGACGGTGACAAAGCGAAACACGCGATTCGCCGCATCGAAGAGATCACCGCTGAAATCGAAGTGGGTCGTATCTACAATGGTAAAGTGACCCGTATCGTTGACTTTGGCGCGTTTGTTGCCATCGGCGGCGGTAAAGAAGGTCTGGTCCACATCTCTCAGATCGCTGATAAGCGCGTTGAGAAAGTGACCGATTACCTGCAGATGGGACAGGAAGTACCGGTTAAAGTTCTGGAAGTTGACCGCCAGGGCCGCGTACGTCTGAGCATCAAAGAAGCCACTGAGCAGTCCCAGCCAGCTGCTGCGCCGGAAGCGCCAGCCAGCGAACAGGGCGAGTAAGGTTGTTTTTGCCCTCCGCTTTGCGGAGGGCGTTTAACCTGGCAGGACGCCTTGTTGAGCCGCCGGTGGACAGGACGTTCAGTTAATCGTTGTCTTCGGGAGTGGGAAATGAAGCCTTTTTTGCGCTGGTGTTTCGTAGCGACAGCACTCACGCTGGCAGGATGCAGTAACTCCGCCTGGCGTAAGAGTGAAGTCCTCGCAGTACCATTGCAACCGACTTTGCAGCAGGAAGTGATTCTGGCACGCATGGAACAAATCCTTGCCAGTCGGGCTTTAACCGATGACGAACGCGCGCAGCTTTTATATGAGCGCGGAGTGTTGTATGATAGTCTCGGTCTGAGGGCATTAGCGCGAAATGATTTTTCACAAGCGCTGGCAATCCGACCGGATATGCCTGAAGTATTCAATTACTTAGGTATATATTTAACGCAGGCAGGCAATTTTGATGCTGCCTATGAAGCGTTTGATTCTGTACTTGAGCTTGATCCAACTTACAACTACGCGCACTTAAATCGCGGTATCGCATTGTATTACGGCGGTCGCGACAAGTTAGCGCAAGATGATCTGCTGGCGTTTTATCAAGACGATCCCAATGATCCTTTCCGCAGCCTGTGGCTTTATCTCGCTGAGCAGAAGCTCGATGAGAAGCAGGCGAAAGAAGCGTTAAAACAGCGCTTCGAGAAATCGGATAAAGAACAATGGGGATGGAACATTGTCGAGTTCTACCTGGGCGACATTAGCGAATCCACGCTAATGGAAAAGCTTAAGGCAGACGCAACGGATAACACCTCGCTCGCTGAGCATCTCAGTGAAACCAACTTCTATTTAGGTAAGTACTACCTAAGTCTGGGGGATTTGGACAGCGCTACGGCTCTGTTCAAACTGGCGGTGGCTAACAACGTTCATAACTTTGTTGAGCACCGATATGCATTGTTGGAATTATCGCTCCTGGGCCAGGACCAAGATGACCTGGCAGAATCGGACCAGCAATAGCTGACGTACACATCAGCCCGTAATCTTATTGATTGCCATCACCTTCACGGGTGAGGGCGTTGTTGTTCGTTAATACACCTACTTTGAGCCGGTTCACACTTTTCAATGAAAATTGCAGATCAATTTCATGATGAGTTATGTAGACTGGCCGCCATTAATTTTGAGGCACACGTACTACATGGCTGAATTCGAAACCACTTTTGCAGATCTGGGCCTGAAGGCTCCTATCCTTGAAGCCCTTAACGATCTGGGTTACGAAAAACCATCTCCAATCCAGGCAGAGTGCATTCCGCATCTGCTGGGTGGTCGCGATGTTCTGGGTATGGCCCAGACCGGTAGCGGCAAAACCGCAGCGTTCTCTTTACCGCTGCTCAACAATCTTGATCCTGAGCTGAAGGCACCTCAGATTCTGGTGCTGGCACCGACCCGCGAACTGGCGGTTCAGGTTGCTGAAGCCATGACAGATTTCTCTAAACATATGCGCGGCGTAAACGTGGTAGCCCTGTACGGCGGCCAGCGTTATGACGTGCAGTTACGCGCCCTGCGTCAGGGGCCGCAGATCGTCGTCGGTACGCCGGGTCGTCTGCTTGATCACTTAAAACGCGGTACCCTTGACCTGTCTCGCCTGAGCGGTCTGGTACTGGACGAAGCCGATGAGATGCTGCGTATGGGCTTCATCGAGGACGTCGAAACTATCATGGCGCAGATCCCGGAAGGTCATCAGACCGCGCTGTTCTCGGCCACCATGCCGGAAGCGATTCGTCGCATTACCCGCCGCTTTATGAAAGAGCCGCAGGAAGTGCGCATTCAATCCAGCGTGACAACCCGTCCTGACATCAGCCAGAGTTACTGGACCGTCTGGGGCATGCGTAAAAACGAAGCGCTGGTGCGTTTCCTGGAAGCAGAAGATTTTGATGCGGCGATTATCTTCGTTCGTACCAAAAACGCGACCCTGGAAGTGGCGGAAGCGCTGGAGCGTAACGGCTATAACAGTGCCGCGCTGAACGGTGACATGAACCAGGCGCTGCGTGAGCAGACGCTGGAACGCCTGAAAGATGGTCGTCTGGACATCCTGATCGCGACCGACGTTGCCGCCCGTGGCCTGGACGTTGAGCGTATCAGCCTGGTCGTCAACTACGACATCCCGATGGATTCCGAGTCTTACGTTCACCGTATCGGCCGTACGGGCCGCGCCGGTCGTGCGGGTCGCGCGCTGCTGTTCGTTGAGAACCGCGAGCGTCGTCTGCTGCGTAACATCGAACGCACCATGAAGCTGACCATTCCGGAAGTGGAACTGCCGAACGCAGAGCTGCTGGGCAAACGCCGTCTGGAAAAATTCGCCGCGAAAGTACAGCAACAGCTGGAAAGCAGCGACCTGGATCAGTACCGTGCGCTGCTGGCGAAAATCCAGCCGACCGAAGAAGGCGAAGAGCTGGATCTCGAAACGCTGGCCGCTGCGCTGCTGAAAATGGCGCAGGGTGAACGTACCCTGATCGTTCCGCCGGATGCGCCAATGCGTCCTAAGCGTGAGTTCCGCGACCGCGATGACCGTGGTCCGCGTGACCGCAACGATCGTGGTCCGCGTGGCGACCGAGAAGATCGTCCGCGTCGTGAACGTCGCGACGTAGGTGATATGCAGCTGTACCGCATTGAAGTGGGCCGTGATGATGGCGTGGAAGTGCGTCATATCGTGGGTGCGATTGCCAACGAAGGTGATATCAGCAGCCGTTACATTGGTAACATCAAGCTGTTCGCTTCTCACTCCACCATTGAACTGCCGAAAGGCATGCCGGGAGAAGTGCTGCAGCACTTTACGCGTACCCGCATCCTGAACAAGCCGATGAACATGCAGCTGCTGGGCGATGCACAGCCGCACACTGAACGTCGTGGCGGTGGTCGTGGCTTCGGTGGCGAACGCCGTGAAGGCGGTCGTGGCGAAGGTCGCGGTTTCGGCGGCGAGCGTCGCGAAGGCGGTCGCGGTGATGGACGTCGCTTCAGCGGCGAGCGTCGCGAAGGTCGTGCTCCACGTCGTGAAGAGGGTTCAAGCCGTCGCCGTTTTGGTGACGCGTAAATCCCGCGCTGACTAACGTAAAGTAAAAGATACAGGCCCCGATAAAATTATCGGGGCTTTTTTTATTCCCTTTGTACTATTGTACTGGTACAGTGCAGCGTATTAAAATTCAGTCGCAAAAGAATTCACTGGAGATCGGGCTGTATGGCAACACTAACCACCACCCAAACGTCACCGTCGCTGCTTGGCGGCGTGGTGATCATCGGCGGCACTATTATTGGCGCAGGGATGTTCTCTCTGCCGGTGGTTATGGCAGGTAGCTGGTTTTTCTGGTCCATGGCAGCGCTGGTCTTTACCTGGTTTTGCATGCTGCATTCCGGGCTGATGATCCTTGAAGCCAACCTGAACTACCGTATTGGCGCCAGCTTTGACACCATCACCAAAGACCTGCTGGGTAAAGGCTGGAACGTGGTCAACGGCATTTCGATAGCCTTTGTGCTTTATATTCTGACCTATGCCTACATTTCGGCGAGCGGCTCGATTCTGCATCACACCTTCGCTGAAATGTCGCTGAATGTGCCAGCTCGGGCGGCAGGCTTCGGCTTTGCGCTGTTGGTGGCGTTTGTGGTGTGGATGAGTACAAAAGCAGTAAGCCGGATGACGGCAATTGTACTGGGCGCGAAGGTGATCACCTTCTTCCTGACTTTCGGCAGCCTGCTTGGGCACGTCAACCCAACCACGCTGTTTAACGTCGCGGAAAGCAACGCCACCTATACGCCGTACCTGCTGATGACGCTGCCGTTTTGTCTGGCGTCATTTGGCTACCACGGTAACGTGCCGAGCCTGATGAAGTACTACGGCAAAGATCCGCGCACGATTGTGAAGTGTCTGGTCTACGGTACGCTGCTGGCGTTGGTGCTGTACAGCGTCTGGCTGCTGGGGACGATGGGCAATATCCCACGTCCGGAATTTATCGGCATTGCGCAGAAGGGCGGCAATATTGATGTGCTGGTGCAGGCGCTGAGCGGCGTACTGAACAGCCGCAGTCTGGATCTGCTGCTGGTAGTCTTCTCCAACTTCGCGGTGGCGAGTTCGTTCCTCGGCGTCACGCTTGGTCTGTTTGATTATCTTGCGGATCTGTTTGGCTTTGACGACTCAGCGATGGGGCGTTTCAAAACCGCGCTGCTGACCTTTGTTCCGCCGGTGGTGGGCGGCCTGCTGTGGCCGAACGGATTCCTGTACGCGATTGGCTACGCAGGTCTGGCGGCGACGATCTGGGCGGCGATTGTCCCGGCGCTGCTGGCGCGTAAATCACGTGAACGCTTCGGTAGCCCAACATTCCGCGTCTGGGGCGGCAAACCGATGATTGCGCTGATCCTGGTGTTCGGCGTGGGCAACGCGCTGGTGCATATCCTGTCGAGCTTTAATTTATTGCCGGTGTATCAATAGCGATAATGCCCGGCAGGCGTAGCGCCACCGGGCAAACCCCTGTTTACCCCACCAGTTCTTCTTTCACCTGCATGGCAAGATCGAAGGAGTGCAGACGCGCCTGATGATCGAAAATCTGGCCATTAACCATAATCTCATCGGCCTGCGTTTCCCGCAGAATGGATTCCAGACCGTGGCGGACTTTCGCTTTATCCCCCACCAGCGACATGCTCAGCGCCTGTTGTACGCCGTACTGTTCTGACGGCGACCAGAACTGATCCATATTCTGAATGGGCGGCGGAAGCTGGCCCGTTTCGCCACGGCGAAGTTTCACAAACGCCTGCTGCATTGAGGTAAACAGATATTCCGCATCACGGGTGCTGTCGGCGGCGATGATATTAATGCACACCATCGCGTACGGTTTTTCCAGTCGCGCGGAGGGTTTGAACTGAGTACGGTACAGATGTAGCGCCTGGAATAGCATATCCGGCGCGAAGTGCGAGGCGAACGCAAACGGCAGACCAAGCTGCGCCGCCAGCTGCGCGCTGTACAGGCTGGAACCCAACAGCCACACCGGGATCTGTTCGCCGTAGCCGGGCACCGGACGTACTTGCGGGTTGGGGTGGCAGGCGTCAAACCACTCCACCAGCTCCGCCACGTCGCGCGGGAAGTTATCGATATCGCCGCCCATATGACGACGCAGCGCGCGCATCGTGGGCTGATCGCTACCCGGTGCGCGGCCGAGACCCAAATCAATGCGCCCCGGATACAGGGTGTTGAGCGTGCCGAACTGCTCGGCAATCACCAGCGGTGAATGGTTGGGTAGCATCACGCCGCCGGACCCCAGATGCAACGTGCTGGTATTCGCCGCCAGGTAACCAATCAGCACCGAGGTTGCCGCACTGGCGATGCCGGTCATGTTGTGGTGTTCCGCCAGCCAGTAGCGATGATAGCCGCGCTTTTCCGCCAGACGCGCGAGGTCCAGCGAGTGTGAGAATGCCTCTTTGGCCGAGGCCCCTTCAGGGATCGGCGCCAGATCCAGCACCGAGAATGGAATGGTTTTGTCAGTCATAACGGCTCACTTTGTTCCGGTTAATCTTGTCATACTGCATTAAAGATTAGCGAATGTTGTTAACAAAGTGAGCTGTTTTATCAGGCTTCCAGCGTCAGCCCGGCGAGCCGCTTCCAGTAGCCGTTGCAATCGCTGTGCGCAGCGAGCGGCAGCGGCGACGCGCCGTTTTCGTTGGCGCGGAAGGCGTCCAGCATGGCGAACGTCCCGGTGTCGAGCGGCGACAAACGAACGATATCCACCAGTCCCTGCATCGACGTCAGTTCGTTACCAAGGTTATAGACATAGCCGCTCATGGTCTGAATGCCATTCAGTACAAACACCTGCTGATTCTCCTGGGAGAGCACGTCGCGGCCATTCGGATAGTTGATGCAGCAGGTTTCACACTCATCTTTCGGGCGATCTTCCGAACGGGCGGTAAAGCAGCGAGCGGAATAAGCCAGCGGCAAATGGCCGTAGCTCAGCACCTCGACTTCAAACTGGTTGCGAATGCCCAGCTCATCGCACTGTTCCAGCAGGTTAGCTAGCCAGTCGCGGGAAAGCTCCACCGGCATACACCAGCGTACCATTCCCTGTTTGAGCAGCAGACGCAGCGTTACCGCGTTATAGCAGTTCAGCGCATGTCCGGCGACAAACGGCAGCTTGCGCTCGGCGCACATGTTTACCACGCCGAGATCGCTCGCTTCCAGCAAAAACTCGCCGTTTTCCACGTAGCGTTTCAGTTCGTTCAGCTCAGACGAGGCCTGCACCAGCGCCAGCGTCGAAAGCACCACCTGCTTGCCGCTGCCGGCGAGCGATTTCGCCATCTCCAGCCAGTCGCCCACTTTAGTGGCGCGGCGTTTGCTGCACACCGCTTCACCCAGATAAATCACGTCAGCGCTGCTTTGCGCCGCCTGTTGATAAAAATCTTCCAGTGTTTCTTTCGGCCAGTAATAAAGCACCGGCCCCAGGGAATATTTCATTGCTTCTCTCACTGCCATTTCCGGTGATACGCGCCAAGCGTGGTCTGGGTGCCTTCGGACATCGCGCCGAGCGTCTCCATCCATGCGCTTTGCGGCACAAAGTTTTGCGGGTCGGCCAGACAGCGGTCGATCGCCTGACGCCACACTTTCGCCACCTGGCTTACGTATGCCGGGCTGCGCTGGCGTCCTTCGATTTTCACCGACGCAATGTTCGCCGCCAGCAGTTCCGGCAGCAGTTCCAGCGTATTCAGGCTGGTGGGTTCTTCCAGCGCGTGATAGCGCTCGCCGCCGACGAGATAGCGGCCTTTACACAGTGTCGGATACCCGGCGTTTTCGCCGTCCTGGTAGCGGTCTATCAGCACATCGTTCAGGCGGGATTCCAGTCCCTGCCCGGTTTGCTGCCAGCGAACAAAACGGGCGGGGGAGCAGGCTCCTACCGTATTCGGCGATTCGCCGGTTAAATACGACGACAGGTAGCAGCGACCCTCCGCCATAATGCACAGGCTACCGAACGCAAAGACCTCGAGTGGTACTGGCGTGGCGCGGGCAAGTTGCTTCACCTGGTGAATGGACAGCACGCGGGGCAGCACCACACGTGCGACGTCGAAGTTGCGATGGTAGAAATTCACCGCTTCTTCGTTGGTCGCCGATGCCTGAACGGAGACATGGCGCTCAATATGCGGATAACGTTCTGCGGCATACTCAAGCATGGCCAGGTCGGCGAGGATCAGCGCGTCGGCGCCCAGTTGCGCCGCCATATCGACAGCGCGCTGCCAGCGGGCATAGCCGTCCGGATGCGCAAAGGTGTTGATGGCGATATGCAGCTTGCGGCGATGTTGATGGACAAAACTCACCGCTTCCTGCAGTTTCTTCTCGGTAAAGTTAAGGCCGGCGAAGTGACGGGCATTGGTATCATCTTTCATCCCGATATAGACGGCGTCAGCGCCGTTTTCGATGGCCGCCTTAAGCGCCGGGAGATTTCCGGCAGGGCAGAGCAGCTCCATAATTTATCCTGAAGATAGCGCCGCCTGGGACGCATAATTGTTAACGAACTGGGATTTTAGTTAACCTTGCTGCGACAATTTTTGATTTAAGGCAGTTAAAGTCGTATTGATATCAGCAATAAAGAGGTACGGTTAACGCATACAATTGTTGATTTACGCCGCTATGTCGTTTATCTGATATGGCAAAATGGCAGGACTACGGAAACAGGGAGTAAAGCTCGTGTTAGATAAACTGCGTTCACGCTTAGTGCATTTTGGTCCGTCTCTGATGAGCGTGCCGGTTAAACTGACGCCCTTTGCGCTGAAGCGCCAGGTTCTGGAACAGGTCCTGAGCTGGCAGTTTCGCCAGGCGCTGGCAGACGGGGAGCTGGCGTTCCTCGAAGGCCGTTGGTTAAGCATTACGGTTAGCGATATTGGCCTTCAATGGTATACCTCTGTTGAAAATGACAAGCTGATCGTCAGTCAGCACGCGCAGGCCGACGTCAGTTTTCGCGCCGAAGCCAGCGATCTGCTGATGATCGCCGCGCGTAAGCAGGATCCGGATACGCTCTTTTTCCAGCGTCGGCTGGTCATTGAAGGGGATACGGAGTTAGGGTTGTATGTGAAAAACCTGATGGACGCCATTGAGCTGGAGCAGATGCCAAAAGCCTTACGCGTGCTGCTGCTACAGGTGGCGGATTTTGTTGAGGCGGGACTGAAGCACTCGCCGGAAACCAAACAGACATCGGTAGGTGAACCATGCTGATTCGAGTAGAAATTCCAATTGACGCGCCGGGGATTGATGCCCTGTTGCGTCGTTCATTCGAAAGCGATGCGGAAGCAAAACTGGTTCACGATCTGCGTGAAGATGGTTTTCTGACGCTCGGTCTGGTCGCCACGGACGACGAAGGTCAGGTGGTGGGTTACGTCGCGTTTAGCCCGGTCGATGTACAGGGCGAAGACCTGCAATGGGTGGGGATGGCGCCGCTGGCGGTGGATGAACACTACCGTGGGCAAGGGCTGGCTCGTCAACTGGTCTACGAAGGACTCGATTCCCTCAACGAATTTGGCTATGCCGCCGTCGTCACGCTGGGCGATCCGGCACTGTATAGCCGTTTTGGTTTTGAACTGGCCGCCCATTACGATCTACACTGCCGCTGGCCGGGCACGGAGAGCGCGTTCCAGGTGCATCGTTTAGCTGAAGATGCGCTGAAGGGCGTGACGGGGCGGGTTGAGTATCACGAACACTTTAATCGCTTTTAAGCGCCGTGGTTTGCAGGTCGTTGAGTAACGCTGCAAAACCGTCGCCATTCGCCACCAGGCGCTCTTTTTGACGCTTGGTGAGCTGTTTAATGCGGTATTCCATGCGCAGCGCCAGCGAGCGATCGCCCACCTGCGCGGAAAACGCCAGCGTCAGCTCACCCTTTCCCCGCAGCGCCTTCGCGCCTTTTCCACTCTGATGCTGTTGATAGCGGCGCGCCACATCGGTGGTGATACCGGTATACAGCGCATTATCCGCAGTACGGATCAAATAGAGAAACCAGGGTGTCATCGTGGCCTTCTGCGTGTTACGTTTCTGGCTCCCAGTATAAAAGAGAACAGCAATGGAAACACTCACTGCGATTAGCCGCTGGCTGGCAAAACAACACGTTGTGACCTGGTGCGTCCAGCATGAAGGGGAACTCTGGTGCGCCAACGCGTTTTACCTTTATGATGCGCAGAAGGTGGTTTTTTACTTGCTGACAGAAGACAAAACCCGCCACGCGCAGATGTCGGGGCCGCGAGCGAAGGTCGCCGGGACGGTAAACGGTCAGCCCAAATCAGTAGCGCTTATTCGCGGCGTGCAATTTACAGGTGAAATTCGCCGGCTGGACGGTGATGAAAGCGACGCGGCGCGTAACGCCTATCATCGCCGCTTTCCGGTTGCCAGAATGCTGTCAGCGCCAGTCTGGGAGATCCGACTGGATGAACTCAAGTTCACCGACAACACGCTGGGCTTTGGCAAAAAACTTCACTGGTTAAGGCAGTCAGGCGCCGAGGATACGTAACGCCTCGCGGTTAAACGCCGGCAGATCGTCAGGGGTTCGGCTGGTGACCAGTTGGTCTTTATCCACCACCACTTCCTGATCGAAGAATTCCGCCCCGGCGTTCTTCACGTCAATCACAATGGGTTTAACGGCGGTGAGCTTGCGCCCGCGAATGACGTCCGCGCTGATCAGTAACTGTGGGCCGTGGCAAATGGCAAAAACCGGCTTTCCGGTGTTCACAAAGTCGCGTGTGAAGGTGACGAAGCGATCGTCGCCGCGCAGGTAATCCGGTGAATGGCCGCCGGGCAGCAGCAGGGCGTCAAAGTCGGCAGGGCTGACATCATCAATGGCTTTATCGATGGTGACGCTGGCGTCGCCTTTTTTCCCTTTTACCGTTTTCCCCGCCTGCTTCTCAATGGTGATGACCTCGTGTCCGGCCTGACGAAATTCTGCTGCAGGTGAAGTAAATTCGGAATCTTCAAACTCGTCAGTGATTAAAACGGCTATCTTCTTGCTCATGCTTCCTCCGCGGTGTTGGCATTGGATAAGGCAAATTTTCCATGATGAGGGATAATTACCTTGTGAATGAATAAGTCTGGTCGATGAGACTGAGAGTGCAAGTTGGACAATTCTGTAAAGGGGTGAGGATGAGTCAGGTATTGATTACAGGCGCGACGGGGCTGGTAGGCGGTCATCTGCTGAGAATGCTGCTTAATGAACCGAGAATCCATTCGATTGCCGCACCCACGCGTCGTCCGCTGGCTGACATGCCTGGCGTGTACAATCCTCACGATCCGCAACTGACCGATGCGCTGGCGCAGGTGACGGATCCGGTGGATATTGTTTTCTGCTGCCTGGGGACCACCCGGCGCGAGGCGGGAAGCAAAGAGGCGTTTGTCCATGCAGATTATACGCTGGTGGTGGATACCGCGTTGACCGGAAGGCGGCTTGGCGCACAGCACATGCTGGTAGTCAGCTCAATGGGCGCTAACGCCCGCTCGCCCTTTTTCTACAATCGGGTAAAAGGGGAGATGGAAGAGGCGCTCATCGCCCAGGACTGGCCGCGGCTGACCATTGTCCGCCCGTCTATGCTGCTGGGGGACCGGGCGAAACATCGAATGAACGAAACCCTTTTTGCGCCGCTGTTCCGGCTGCTTCCGGGTAACTGGAAGTCGATAGAGGCGAGGGATGTGGCGCGGGCGATGCTGGCAGAGGCGCTGGCGCCCGAAAAAGAGGGGGTAACAATTCTTAGTTCTGCGCAGTTGCGGGAAAAAGCGGCGCAATAGGCTTTCGCATCGTGCCGGAAGCCAACGCGTTGCGTCTTATCCGGCATTCGGCATCAGGCAAAAAAACGACATTTCCAAACATTTCCCAAAGGCGTAGTATTCACCGGCAAAATATTCTAACACTCCCTGGGGAATGCTATGACTGGTCAGTCTTCATCTCAGGCGGCAACGCCAATGCAATGGTGGAAACCCGCTCTTTTCTTTCTCGTTGTTATCGTCGGTCTCTGGTATGTGAAATGGCAACCGTATTACGGTAAAGCTTTTACTGCCGCCGAAACTCACAGTATCGGCCAATCCATTCTGGCGCAGGCGGATGCGAATCCGTGGCAGGCAGCCTGGGATTACGCCATGGTCTATTTCCTCGCCGTCTGGAAAGCGGCGGCGCTGGGGGTGATTCTCGGCTCATTAATCCAGGTGTTGATCCCGCGAGACTGGCTGCTGCGCACGCTGGGGCAATCGCGCTTTCGCGGTACGCTGTTTGGCACGCTGTTTTCTTTGCCCGGAATGATGTGTACCTGCTGCGCCGCGCCAGTGGCGGCAGGAATGCGCCGTCAGCAAGTATCAATGGGCGGCGCGCTGGCCTTCTGGCTGGGAAACCCACTGCTTAACCCGGCGACGTTGGTCTTTATGGGCTTTGTGCTTGGCTGGCATTTCGCGGCGATTCGCCTGGTTGCCGGGCTGGCAATGGTGCTGGTGGTGGCGACGCTGGTACAAAAATGGGTGAAAGAGCCTGCGCAAACCGATCTGCCGATCGAGATCGCCGCGCCGCAAGCGCAGGGTGGGTTCTTTGCGCGTTGGGGTAAAGCGCTGTGGACGCTGTTCTGGAACACTATTCCGGTCTATATTCTGGCGGTGCTGGTTCTCGGCGCGGCGCGCGTCTGGTTGTTTCCGCACGCCGATGGCGCCATTGATAACAGCCTGATGTGGATCATCGCGTTGGCGGTAGCCGGATGCCTGTTCGTGATCCCGACGGCGGCGGAAATTCCGATTGTGCAAACGATGATGCTGGCCGGTATGGGCACCGCGCCCGCGCTGGCGCTGTTGATGACGCTTCCGGCGGTGAGCTTGCCGTCGCTGATCATGCTGCGCAAAACATTCCCGGCAAAAGCGCTGTGGCTGACGGGGGTGCTGGTGGCGATATCGGGGGTGATTGTCGGCTGTCTTGCGCGAGTGTGACGTGGGATTGCTACCCTGCCTACGTGAGCCATCACGTAGGCAGGGTGATGTGTTATTTAATAAAGGTAAACGCGGTGGTGACACGCTTCACGCCGCTCACCCGGCTGGCGATGTCGGCTGCGGCTTTGGCTTCACGTTCGGTCACCAGACCCAGCAGGAACACTTCGCCGTTTTCGGTGGTCACTTTCACGTTAGAGGATTTCACCTGGTCGCTGGTGAGTAACTGAGAGCGTACTTTGGTGGTGATCCAGGTGTCGTTGGAAGCGGTTCCGAGGCCAATTGGCTGGCCCTGACGGATCTCGTTAAAGACTTCGGTTGTGCCTTCCACGCCCATTGCGATCTGTTTGGCGCGCGATGACAGTTCGCTGTTAGGCGACTGACCCACCAGCAGCACCTTGCCCTGATAAGCCGTCACGTTAATCCGCGCTTCTTTCTTAATTTGTTCGTCTTTCGACAGCGCGCTGTTCACGCGCAGTTCCAGGGTTCCATCATCCACCTGGGTGCCGACGCTACGCGGGTCGGTTGCTGCTTTGGTTCCCACCGCGGCGGTACCGACTACGGCGGCAGCGACACAGCCTTGCAACAGCAGCGCAGAAATAAGGACTGCGATTGGCGATAAAGCCTTCATGTAAACTCCTTAATCATCCTGGTGAGGGAAAAGCGTGTTATCGATCAGATCGCACAAACAATTTACCGTCAGCATATGCATCTCCTGAATGCGCGCGCTATGGTGAGACGGTATGCGGATTTCAACGTCCTGCGGCCCTAACAGCCCGGCCAGCTCTCCTCCGTCATACCCGGTCAGCGCCACAATCGTCATATCACGCGTGACGGCGGCTTCTACGGCTTTTACGATATCGCGACTGTTGCCGCGCGTCGAAATAGCCAATAAAACATCGCCCGCATGTCCCAGCGCCCGGACCTGTTTTGCATAGATTTCATCATGCAGGCGATCGTTGGCAATCGCAGTTAAGACCACGTTATCGGTATTTAGTGCGATAGCGGGTAAACTGGGACGCTCTGTCTCAAAACGGTTGATCATGCTGGCAGCAAAATGCTGTGCATTGGCAGCGGATGTCCCATTACCACAACAGAGGATTTTGTTGCCATTCAGCAGCGAGTGTACCAGCGTCATGGCGGCGCGGGAGATCGCATCCGGGAGCGCTTCAGCCGCAGCTATCTGAGTTTGAATGCTTTCTGTAAAGCAGACTTTAATTCTGTCTAACACGCGAATCCTTAAGTCCCTGCTATAAGGCTATTTTATTTGCCATTTGTTCCTGGCAAGCGCTTACCCTCCGCACGTACGACACGTACGTCCCGGGTGTTCCGCGCTGTCCGCCCGGACTGGCGGCAACAATGACGCCTTATAAGCAGGAACTGGTTTAAGTATCATGAGCAGTCGTTAAAGGCATCCCTTAACCACTCAACATCATTTCCGGTGAAGGCTAACACATCGAACCGGCAATCCACAGTATCAAAACTCCCATTGTGGCGCGCGAGCCACAAGCGGGCAGTGTGTAATAATTTGCGTTGTTTGCTCCGGGTCACACTGGCCGCCGCGCCGCCGAAGGCTGCTGAGCGGCGGTAGCGGACCTCAACAAAGACGGTCGTTTTACCTTCACGCATAATCAGATCAATTTCGCCGCCACGTTCGTTGACGTTGGCGGCGATAAACTGCAGTCCCTTGCGCTCGAGCCAGCGTCGCGCGGTGACTTCCCACGCGCCGCCGGTCTGTTTGCTCGTTAACTGGCCGGGACGATCTGCCCTTGCTGGTATTTGAGCCATGATAACTTCCTGTTAATCACACAGTCCTGATTAGCGGTCAGCGCGCCGGTGTTGCCGTTGATTTCAAAGCCCTGAACCTGACGCATCTGCGAGAAATGGTTCGCCAGCGTCCAGGCGTCAACGCCCATCGCGTACATGCGCGCCAGAGAGTAGTCGTTGCGTACCGCGCCGAGCGCCTGTTGCATCAGCGAGGGATTGCCGCCAGCCAGCATTGGGATTTCGCTGTACTGTAAGCCTTCCATTTCCAGACGGAAGTCCGGTCCGGCATTTCCCTGTGCGCTACGGGAGCTGGCGTAAAGCGTTGCGCCGCTCTGGCTGCCGTTGCGCATGGCGATCATCGGCTTAATAAACGCGATCTCGTTCGGCGTCGCCAGTATATAGACCGCGTCGACACGACCGCCGCTACCGGTAATTTGGGCCTCGGTTGGCGGCGCCGGAATGGTCAGATCGCCAATGGTCACCCCAGGCTGCGATGGCGCGCTGGCGGCGACCGGGCTACCGGTTAACGCGATGCCGGCGCCGCCGTTGACACCCATCCGTAACTCTGCGGTAGAACCGAATTTTTGCTGTAGCACGGTACCGCCGCCCAGCTTCAGCCATTCTTCAGCAAAAGCGTTGGCCACGCGATCGCCCAGCGCGCTGCGTGGGATCAGCAGCAGCGGCGACTGTTTACCCTCGTCACGAATGTGACGGGCGGCGTCGCGCGCTTCATCTTCCGGCGAGAGGGCGAAATAGCAGATATTGACGCGGTTCTGCACCGCTTCCGGCTGGTTTAGCGCCAGCACGTTCAGCGGGGTATTGCTCTTGATCAGCTCATCGACATTGCTTTTCAGCAACGGGCCTACCACGATGCTCGCGCCATCCTGCTGAACCTGATTCAGGATCTGCGTCAGCGGCTGTGAGCTGGTGTCATAAATTTTGAGTTCCGCGGAGGGATTCGCCGCCGCGCTTGCCGTTACAGGCTGTGCAGGCGCTGTTTGCGGGGCGCTGGTCGGCGTGGGTTGCTGTGCTGGCTGCTCGTTGGTCAGGTCTTTCACCGACGCCTGAGACGGGCTGGCGACGCCATCGGTTACCTGCGGCTGTTGTTCGGCTGGCGCAGGCGCCTCTACCGGCGCGGGCTGGGCGGCTGGCTGCGCGTCTACGGGCTGCGTGCCCTGGTTTTTCGCCGCTTCAAACCCTTGCTGGATGGTGCGGCCAAAAACGGCGGCCTGACCGTTCAGCGGCAGCAGCAGGGCGATTTTACTGGTGGACGCTGGCTTAAAGCTCTGCACATTCACCAATTGCGTCGGCAGCATTTTCGCTCCCGGGTTCTGTGGATAGCGTTTTTGCCAGTCTGTAATGCCCGCTTTCATCATGTCCGGATCGCTGCGGTTATCAAACCAGACCCGCTGCAGATCCAGCCAACCCTGCAGTACGTTTTCATCCGCATTGATAACCAGCGCTTTCGCCTGATCCTGACTCATGGAAGTCAGCGCCTGCCAGGTGGCATCGATGTTCGCCTGTTTTTCTTTTGCGCCGAGCAGTGGTTCCTGGGCGATCAGCGCACGCAGGAGCGTCAGGGAAGGCTGTCCCTGTTCCGCGGCGATGCCGATTTGCCAGAAACGCAATTGTTGATTTTTATCCAGCGCGGAAAGATCGATCTCGCCTAACTGTTTTTTCGCGCCGGCAACGTCCTGCTGCACGACCTTCACTTCTGCCCCCAGCAGCGCCTGCTCACGGCGCTGGGCGTCGTTCAGGTTCTGCGGCAGTTGATTAAACAGTTCGATAGCCTGCTGGTTTTTGCCCTCTTTCAGCAGGGCACGAATGGCGAGTAATTGCCAGTTGGTCTTGCTATCATCTGCGCTCTGCTGCATTTGCTGTAAATAAAAGCCAGAGTCAGCTTGCGCGCTGCCCTGCATGTGCGCAGTGCTTTGATCGGGCGCCTGGGTGCCACAGCCGGCGAAAATCAGTGCTGCCAGAATGACGGGCAGACAGCGCGCGGCTTTTAAACGAGAAAATGTTAAGGGTACCATACTGTATCCAGTGATATTTTTTATACGCAATGCTCAATATTAAATCGGCAATACGGACGACACAATGAAACAACACGAATCGGCGGATAAATCTCCCGGCCAACTCTTTATTGTACCTACTCCCATCGGGAATTTGTCCGATATTACCCAACGTGCGCTCGAAGTTTTGCAAGCCGTTGATTTAATTGCCGCTGAAGACACCCGTCATACCGGTTTGCTGTTGCAGCATTTCGCGATTACCGCCCGCCTGTTCGCCCTGCACGACCATAACGAGCAACAAAAAGCCGATACGCTGGTGGCAAAGCTGAAAGAAGGGCAGAACATTGCGCTGGTATCAGATGCCGGAACGCCGCTGATTAACGATCCGGGTTATCACCTGGTGCGTACCTGCCGTGAGCAGGGGATCCGCGTGGTGCCGCTGCCGGGGCCCTGCGCGGCCATTGCGGCATTAAGCGCGGCGGGCTTGCCTTCTGATCGCTTCTGCTATGAAGGCTTTTTACCTGCAAAATCAAAGGGCCGACGTGATGCACTCAAAGCTCTCGAAGCGGAAGCGCGGACGCTGATTTTTTATGAATCGACTCACCGCCTGCTCGACAGTCTGGAAGATATGGTGGCGGTATGGGGAGGAGCCCGTTACGTCGTGCTGGCGCGAGAGCTGACCAAAACCTGGGAAACGATTCACGGTGCGCCGGTCGGCGAGCTGTTGGCGTGGGTGAAAGAGGACGAAAACCGCCGCAAGGGCGAGATGGTATTAATTGTCGAAGGGCATAAAGCGCAAGAAGACGAATTGCCCGCCGACGCCCTGCGCACGCTGGCGTTACTCCAGGCGGAGCTGCCGCTGAAGAAAGCCGCCGCGCTGGCGGCTGAAATTCACGGCGTGAAGAAAAACGCGTTGTATAAGTATGCGCTGGAGCAGCAGGACTAACGCTGCTACTTCACCACCACGGTAATGGTGGCGGTCCCCTTAAAACGCCCTCCGGCAAGCGTGCCCCCGGTGAGATTGACCGGGTAAGCCTGTAAATGCGCGGTCCCGCTGCCGGAACTGTCCATCAGAAGTGCGCCGGGGTTAAAAGGAATATCTATGTTTGTGGTGGTGATATCCACCAGGCGGATTCCCACATCCGGCTCGTTGTCAGACTCTCTGCGTCTTGCGACGAGCACATATTGGCTGGCCAAATCGCTGCCCTCGATATACATATACAGGCTGTTCTTTATTTCAGACATATCCCCGCAGTCATAGGTAATGTCGAAGTTAATGGGTGTGTAATGCTCAGGCATTTGGTCCTTAATTGTAAAATGCGCAGCACTGATTGTTCCAAGATTCACCTGGATGACGTCTCCTTGATTAATCTTACAGTGTTGTGGAACCGTAATTCGCCCCTGGATATGCAGTTCAGCAATATTATTGAAGGTTTTTGGATAGGACGACGAGCTGCTCCATGCCGCCTGGATGTAGGCGACAAGGGTGTCAGGAATAATCATTTCGCCTAAAAACGGTTTGCGGACATACAGCGTAAATGTGGTATCCATACCAAATGAAATCGCTGACGATCTTTGCTCGGCAGGATCGTCATTACAGACGCTGTTACTGGTTTTTGTACTGTAAGAACCGCTGGTATCCTTGATGGGCGAACCAATTTTCGTGGGAACAAGTACGGTACCTGCGTTGGGGATATCGTTGATCTCGGTTTTAATGTCCAGGCTGTCGTTTAAACGATAAAAACCACTTAAATGTCCGGTGGTGGTTATTGCGCTGACGGTTGAATAATAAAGGTTGACCTTGGTGTTAGCACTGCAGTCGCATCCTAATTGATAGGCGCTGCCCCTGGCTGCCGAAGGGATCTGCCAGACTGAAGCTGTCACATTCTGTTCTTTTGTCCAGTCGGTTGCGATATCTGTCATAAAATTTCCATTCGCTTCGCAGATACCTGTCGCTGACTGAGCCGGTGAGGCAGAAGCCAGGGCGATAAGCGCGGTAATCACAGATAAAATATAAATTCTCATCGAATACACCCTTAACGACATACCGTTGTGTCTTTTAGAACAGATGATGCGCTCTGCCGGTTATCTGACAGGCTATAAGTAAACTGACATTGCTGGCTGGCTTCTTTACCCCAGCGAATCGTCCAGGTTTGCGGCAACTCGTTAACCCCAGTGAGATAAAGCACGCCGCCCTCGTCCACGATGCTTTGCGTTCCCGCACTCTGGTTATTCGCCATAGCACCGAAAGGTAAAGGGGTGTTCTGCGCATCGGTCACGGTGAGTAAAACTCTGCGCCCCGTCTGCGCACTAAAATAGGCACTCACGGCAGCGCCCTGACCTGGCACGACGATTTTTGCTGTTTCCGTTACGTCAACGTCATCCGGCATGGTGGTCGTGTCCAGCGTAATTCGGTTTTCCTGATACGGCGTGAGAAAAGGGATAACGGCATTGCCAAAATAGTCGGTTGCGATTCCCGGGTAGTTCTTAATCCGTATATTGGCGGCGCCATTGGCGTCAATAAGCGCAAAGGCATTACCAAGCGGCTGGGACAGCGTTACGCCATGAGAATGCGCAACGACGCCGCCAGAAAGGCCATAGCTGAGCTGGCGATTATCTGGACTGTAGTCGTAGCTACTGCTGACGGTACCGTATGCGGAGCGGTAATTTGCGGAAAAACTGCTACTGGTGTTTTCATTATCTTCGCTTTGCCGTTGCTTAAGGCTATAGCTCAGACGATAGTCATCCAACAGCGAACCATTAATTCCTACCTCATGCTGCGTCGCTTTATTTTTATCTTCCGTAACACGCCATGTCGCCTGCGCATGGGGAAGCCATCGATCCAGCGGTACGCTAATACTGAGTGAAACGGAGCGCTCGCTCTCGCGGTCCGTTGAATCGGTGAATTGTCCGTTAAGGTTATAGCTGACGCCGTAGAGGCTGCCATTCAGTCCTGCGGAGAAGTTGTTATCTTTTTGGCTGTCGTTCCAGTAGGTACGTTGAGAACCGGAAACATAAAAATTGATGCTGTTGAGTAGCGTCTGGCTGATGCTGAATTGTGCTTCACTTTTTTGACGGTAACTATTATTTATATTCTTTGCATTGGCATCAGAAAACGTAAAATAGCCATTGCTGGTATAGCGATAATATCCCAGCGATAAATTCGTGCCAGTTTCTGGCAAATCTTTAATATATTGGGTACGGCAGGTATAGCCTTCAAAGGTATTGCCATCATCAAATTGCGTCTCTGCCCTGCCAATATCCACTGAAACGGCGCCGAATTCTCCCAGAGTGCCGCCAACGCCGACGGTTTGCGACCGATAATTTTCAGCGGTTAGCATTCCGCCATACACCGTCAGGGCGTTGCTCAGACCATAGATGCCGGTACTTTCAATAAATTGGGGTTCTTTACTCTCTGCTGATTGGGCGGCGCGAAAGCGACCCGCAGTAAGGCTGTATTTCAGATGCCCCAGCCTTTGCATAACGGGAAGCGACGAGAAAGGTTGAACGAAATGGCGAACTGTCCCGTCGGCTTCTTCGATACTGACGTCCAAATCGCCCCCGAAGGAGGAGGGATAGAGATCGTTAATCTCAAATGCGCCTGCAGGGACGTTGCTTTGGTAAATGGTATAACCGTTCTGGCGAACCGTGACGATAGCGCTGGAATTGGCGATGCCACGAATGGTTGGCGCAAAGCCTTTTTGACTGTTTGGCAGCATGTTGTCGTCGGAGTAAAGGCGAGCGCCGGTAAACTGGTAGCCCGGAAAAATGGCGCCGTCTGTTGAGCTTTCGCCAATCACCAACTGTGACCTGAGGGACTTTATGTCCCGTTGCAACCAGCTGTTGATGCTGTCCCAACGAGCGTCATCCTCATTGTGCGTCCAGGTGGAGTAGTTACGTAATCGCCACTCGCCGAAGTTCGCGCCACTTTGCAGGTTCATGTACTGGCGTTCACTTTGTTCGTTATTGTCGTAGCGGCTTCTGGAACCGGTGAAACTGTAGTTGGTGAAAACGACCGGAACACCGTTATCCCAGCGCGAAGGATCAACATAGCCTCTGGCATCGCGATAAAGGGCAATTTGCGGAACGCTTAACTTGAGTTTGCTGTGGTTAAAATCAAATATCGCAACGCTACCGGGAACGGCTTTAGCGAGATCGGGAATGCGCGTACCGTCATCAGCATTGGCAAATGCCGGATTCTCATCGACTTTAAAGCCTAATTCGCGTAGTTGCCCTACTGTAAATTGTGGTTGAAGCTGGTGATTATTTGCGATGACAAAAGGCAGCGTTCGTTGCATCAACTTTTTATTATTGATGTAAATCTCGACAGAATATTCACCGGGTTGCTGTGCATTCTTATGAGAAAAAAGTGACAGATCGACGGGGCGTTGACCACTTTTGGCGGTTTCCAGTAGAGCGGGGTCGAAAAAATAGTCATCGGCAAAAGCAGTACCTGAAACCAGGTAACCGCTGGTGATGGTAAACGGCAAAAGGTACCTGATGCAGTGGCGCAAATATTTCTTTGCGTACAGTACATCGATTTTCTCCGTTAAATCCTTTTTCCGCTTATAGCTCATATTTCCCTTATCACTGAAGCGTAGCCTGTTTTATGGAATCAGGCGTGTTTCTGGCGCTGTACTGCCACCAAAATCATTTATTGCCGCCCATTTCACCGTTCTTCCAGTCGTAGCATTGATGGCAATTATTTTTCTTTCCTGCGGCGCGATGTATTCAATTTTGTCTGTGAGGTTGACATTGTCTAAACTTAATCCCGCAAAAACGACATGATATGCCGATGGGTTATAAATAGTCAGTTGGTTCGCTGAGATGCCAAACTCGAGCGCTTTGAAAGCATCTCTGGCTTTACCGTTGAGTCCTTTTGGTCGGTAAAAAAGTTTGATTCGGGTTTTAAACACTAACGTTAATGTATTGGTATTGGCGAGATCGGCTTTGTTCTGTGCAGGAATGGCTCGCACATTGATAAAATACATCGACTCTCTGTCATTAGGCACCTGTCCATCAGCCTTAATAATACGTAGCGTAGAGTCTTCTCCGGCATCAAGTCGAAACAGTGGGGGCGTGACAATAAACGGGCCGCGCGAGCTGTTGTTGCTGTTTTCTACCCATGATTGCAGCAGATAAGGCATTTTTTCGCTGTGGTTAGCGAGCGGCAGAGCGGCCTCTTTTTTACTGGCGTCATAAATAACGCGCGTCCTTTCCAGTACGATACCCCCTGCGAAAGCCGTGCTTGCCAGAGTGGTAAGCAAGATAAAAAATGCCAGTGTCGCCAGTCTCTTCATTATTTACTCCCTGAAATGTTAATATCTCTTTATCCCTGTAAAAAGGGATAAAGAGATATGATGAAGGGATTAACGGTAATCAAGAGTGACATCAACCGAAGCGTTTGCTTCACCTGGCGTAATGTCTTTAGACTCTACGGTTGAAACGTAATAAGCCAGTAAATTGATATCCATCGTCGCCCCGGTAATAGGGAAAGACACTTTAGGATCGTTGAGTTTGTTAATGGCCATTTGTGTCCCCTGGTCGTTATCGATACGAATACCGACACCCGTCGCAGGTTCGTCCATACCCGTCACCGCAACCAGTTCGTCATTTGTTCCGGTCGTTCCGCCATTTCGTGTTTCTAACCATAGCTGGAAAGACGCATCTTCAACACCATCAACATGCTCCCACGGGTCAGTTGGACAATTTTTTAATGGGATAGTGACTGGAATACTTGGCGTTTTATCGCCAACGGTTTTGAACTGAGAAGCGGCTTAATGACCAAGTTCAACATCAACCGTGTCGCCATTAGCAAATTCACAGGTGCTGGTTAATATTTGCCCGGTAAATTCAATCGTTCCATCTGTCGCCCACGCGTGGCTTGCGGAAAGCGTGAGTAAACCCGCAATAACGGATTTCGTATAGCGTTTCATTACTAATTCCTTATCCTTGCTTAAAATACAATGAAATATTTCATTAGGCAATATATCTGCATGCTTTAAGGATTATACAGTTCCTGACGGCTTAGAATGGCGTAATGTTATGTTTTCGGAATATATTTATATTAATAAAGTCTATTTGGCTGGTGGTTAATTGATCTGTCAACAGGGGGTTTTAAAAATTCATACTTAATGCTGTTGCTCATAACTGGTTGATTTTAAGTCATAATGAAAGTGTAAGGTTAAATAAAAGTGAGCAGTCTATTTAAGATAAGTCAAATAAAAATATTCATATTATTGATATGAGGGGGCGATTCATCTCAAAAAAGACTTTTTAATATTATTTTTGTGCAATATCTTTATATAAATTTCTTTCGGGATAAGATACCATCAAGCTAAAGATATAATCTTAAACTAAACAGTATTTTTAATCTGTATAACCGGATAAAAAGTAGACTCGCTGCAGGCAGGCGCAGGCCTGCCTTTATTAAGTGAAGCTCTAAACAATAATAAGCTCAACGCCGGTTTTGAGTACCGCCGCTTTATCCTGCTTACTGATGCCATCGTCAGTGATCACGCAGTTGATCTTCTCCATGGGGAGAACCTGGTTGAATCCGCGGCGGTTGAACTTGGTGGCGTCCAGAACGGCGACAACTTTGTGTGCCGCAGCGGCCATCACTCCGCTTATCGAATACCCTTCATTAAAGGTGGTGATCCCGTTGGTGGCGTCGATACCGTCCGCACCGACAAACATCAAGTCTGCGCTGATGCCCTGTAACGAACGTTCGGCGATAGTGCCATGCATGGAATGTGTTTTATGCCTTACCGTGCCGCCGCAAACCACCAGCGTCAGGTCTTTGTTGTCGGACAGGGTAAATGCCGCCGGTAAGCTGTTGGTAATCACGGTAATGTTGCTCTTACGGTTCAACGCTTCGGCGATCAATAACGTGGTGCTGCCGCTATCCAGAATCACGGTCATCCCTTCTTCCACCATCGCCGCCGCTGACTGAGCAATGCGCTTTTTCGGATCGCTGGCAAGCTGGTAACGGTCCTCGAGTATAACTTCCTGATTATCGCCTTCCGCCAGATGACTTCCGGGTTTAGCCGCGCCGCCGTGAAACCGCGTAACCAGACCCTTTTCCTCCAGCAAACGCAGATCGGCACGGATAGTGACTTCAGAAATACCAAAGGTATTCGAAAGATCAAGAACCAACACGCTGCCCTGCGAATTAATCAGGTCGACAATTTTGTTCCTTCGCTCAAATGAGTTCATATTGATTTGCCTGATAATTAACTGTGACTAGTTTAATCGAAGGATTGCGAAAGGTGAACGCTAAATTTCGAAAGTAAATGTGAGCCAGCGCAGGTTGCTGGCTCGTACGATCAGGAGAAGTCCAGGAGAATTTTTCCCTGCATAGGTGCGCCGTTTAGCGCTTTCACGGCTTCTGCGAAACGCTCTGGGTTACCCCGATGGGCAACCAGCGGGGTGAGCTGCAGGCGTTTCTCGGTCAACAAGCGTGCGGCCGTTTCCCACTCTTCTCCTGGCCACGGGCTGGAGTAGTTCATCCAACTGCCCAGCACCGTGAGCTCTTTGCGCAGGATCAGCCCAAAAACGTGACTGGTGAGCGTCAGATCATGGTGCAGCGTGCCGACCAGCGCTACCTGCGCACGCGGTCCGGCAATTTCAATTGAGAGTGAGACGGTCTGCGGCGTGCCTGCCGTTTCCAGCACCAACTGGTCGAACTGCGCGTCGTTCTGCGCTGCCTGAATCTCTGCTGCGCTCATCTCCCGGCTGTTATACACCCGCGTGGCTCCCAGCGCTGTTGCCAGCGCCAGTTTCTGTGGATTAATGTCGATGGCGGCGACGCTTTTCGCACCGAGCTCTTTTGCGCACTGAAGCGCGAGCAGGCCGATGGTGCCCGCGCCAACGATGATAACGTTTTTCCCTTCACATCCCCGCGCCAGATGAAACGCATGCAGACCAACGGTGAGCGGCTCAATGAACGCGCCGTCTTCGACAGGCATATCGGAAGGTAAGCGGAACAGATTGGCGCGCTTTACGACAACGAACTCCGCATTGCCGCCTTCACTGCGCGAACCGACAAACTGGTACTGTTTACACAACGAGTAAAAACCACGCTCGCACTGGGGACAGTGAAAGCAGGGCAGAAGCGGCACGCAGGCAACCGCGTCGCCCGGCTGCATGTCCTTCACGCCCTTGCCATACGATTCAACGTAGCCGCTAAATTCATGGCCGAGGGTGATAGGGTAATAATGCGCGCCTTTAGCAAAAATTCGCGGAATATCAGAACCACACAGACCAGAACTGATGACTTTCACCAGCACGTCGTCGTCGTTTTGCAACTGGGGCATGGGGCGTTCTTCAACGCGCACGTCTCCCTCAGCGTGAATCACCACTGATTTCATAACATTCTCCAGAAAGATAACGGGGAGCGAACGCTCCCCTGAAATTACACGGTGGGCTGACTTTCCGTCAGCGTTGCGTTTTGCTCCGCGGCTGCAAAATGACGCGCCCGACGCCAGGTCAGCAGTACGCCGGTGAAATAGAGGGCGGCAATTACCACGAACCCTACAACGTTCTGCCAGGTAAAGAGTTGGATCAGAAGCCAGGTTACCGGCGATCCCCCCTGGTCCATGGAGGCCACCATGCCACCGGCTTTCAGCGCCCCGGCATTGGCGGCAAGCTGGGTATGCAGACCGATGGTTTGCGTGGCGATCCACAGCGTGATGCCCATAATGATGACGCCGGATATCAGCGTGCGGAACAGGTTGCCCTGATGTACCGCCACCGCCATCGCGACAAAGAAACCGATAGTCGCAAGGTCGCCGAACGGCAGCACCTGGTTACCCGGGACCAGCACCGCAATCAGGATCGTCAGCGGGATAAAAATCAGGCTGGCGGAAACCACAGAGGTATGGCCGAGGAGCAGCGCCGGATCCAGTCCAATCAGAAATGACTGGCCGCCAAATCGGGCCTGCAGACGTTTACGCGCCTGTTTGGCTATCGGCGTTAAGCCATCCATGATCGGCTTGATCACGCGCGGCATCAGTAGCATCACTGCCGCTGTTTTGACTGCCAGTTGCAGGACGGCTTTCACGTCGTAGCCTGCCAACATGCCAATCACCAGCCCCATCACAAAACCGACGGTCACCGGCTCGCCAAACGGACCGAAGCGTTTTTGCACATCGTCCGCGCTGAAATGAATGCGGTTAAGGCCCGGTATTTTGTCGATAACCGTATCGACCAGTACCGCGACAGGACCGAGGTAGGCTGAGGTGCCATGCGGGATAGCTATTCCTTCCAGACCGAAGAAGTTGCGGGTATCTTTTGCGAACCAGTCGCCAAGTTTGTAAACAAAGGCAGCATGGACAATCACGCCGAGGATCCCCAGCCAGTACGATCCGGTCGCCAGATGCAGCATCGCACCGGTAAAGGTCATGTGCCAGATATTCCAGATGTCGACGTTCACAACGCGGGTCATACGCGTCACCAGCATCAGAATATTGACGCCAATCGCGACCGGGATGGCGATCAGCGCAATTTGCGAGGCCCAGGTCATGGGTGACGATCCGGGCCAACCAACATCAATGACGTGAAGATTGATTTGAAATTGCTCGGCCATCGCTTTCGCCGCAGGGCCAATAGAGTCAAGCATCAGACCGATCACCAGACCGATTCCGACAAAGCCAATGCCAATATGCAGACCCGATTTAAAACAGTCCCCGAGCTTCATCCCCAGCAGTTTTGAGAAGATGATGATCACCAGCGGCAGCATTACCGTTGGGCCTAAGTCGAGGATATAACGCATAATTTCGCTAAACATGGCGTCACCCCACGAGGATCGTCAGTATTTTTTGCTGCAACGCTTCGATACCCACCCCGGAAACAAAAGGCATACCGTGAACGACAGGAATATCGCCAAAGGTGCGGTCGACGCGGGCGGTGGTGCAAATGAGATCGGCGCCGTCCATATAGGTTTCGATTTCCGTGACCCGACATTGCACCAGGTCGAGTGTGATATCGTTGGCTTCACATAGCTCTTTAATTTCTTCCGCGGCCAGCGTAGAGGTCGCGACAGCACCGCCACAGGCCACAATCACTTTACGTTTCATAGGGTATTCCTTTTATTATCAGTATATTATCAGGCCTGTTCGCAAGGCTCAGGCATCAGGATAGTTTCCTGAAAACGGGCTGCCAGCGCTGTTTCAGGGGCACTCAGTAACGCTTCAAGGGTGTCCGGGTTTTGCAGTTCGCTAAACAGACGACGCAGGAGTTTCAGCTGCGCCGTCGGGTTTTCAACGATCAGCGCGATGATCAGCGAAACGGCAATTTCGCCGTCGTCATCGGCCTGCTGAAACGCCACCGGAGTATCGGGACGGATGAGGTAGATCGCCGGCGATTTGGCGTGAACCGCTTCGCAGTGTGGAATCGCAACGGCATGGCGTTCCAGCGCGATGCCGGTTGGAAAGTTTGCTTCACGTTCGAGAAGCGCCTGCGGATACGTGTCATGCACCACGCCTTTGGCCAGCATCTCCTCGGCAATGTGCGCGAGCGCCTGCTGGCGCGAGGTAAAATGAATTCCAGTACGGACAAAAAGTTGGCTCATAGCGTCTCCGGTTTTCAGGCTGTTTCTGACGCGCAACCGAACCGGTATGCACGTAAAACATCCTGAATTTTGTCAATAATCAGGCTGCGCGGCGTGGCGGTTAGCGCGCCTTCCGACAGCCGTTCAAACTGTACAGGCATAAACTGGCTGATTAATCCCAGCGGTAATGAGACGCCACTCAGATTGGCGATCAGTTTTTCCACACTTTGCCGAATACGCGGGTGCGGCCAGTAGTAACGGATACGGTCTGACAGGCTGAAATGGATATCGACCATCGCCTGGCTCCAGGTCGGCCGGTAATACTTCTTCCAGTATCCAGGCTCGTTAAGCATCACTTCATCGATCACCTCCAGCACCCGGCTGCGTTGTTCCGGCGAAATCAGGGCGTCTTCCATCTGCGCCAGCGCAAAAACGGCTTCACGCAGAGCGAAAGTCAGGGCCGGGCCGACCTTGAGAATGGCGTAGTGATCACGAACCAGCGCGCGGTAGGCTTGTCGGGTCTGGTAGTCTGTGGAGTGCGCTTCGTAAACCATTGGCGTGGCCTTGATCCAGGTAGTGAGCGCTTCGGCAGCCTGAGGCTGGTAGTGGATAATTTGGGTGTGATCGAATTCCACGCCGGGCTGCACGACGATGGCGATAACGCGGGTTAAGGCCTCATCAAGCCCCCGAGCGCGAAAGGCAACCTGATGCGTTTCCAGCGTGCGGGCGGCATCGTCGGCGCGGGTGACGTGAACCGTCCCAATGCTGCTGGCTTCCCCGCCCGGTACCGGAACTTCAGTGCCGATTACATAGGTCAGTCGGCGTTTTTGTTCTTCCGTTGCCGTCGCTTCAGCCGCCTGGCAAAGTACCGCTGCGCGTTCGGCGACCACCATCGGGTCGAGCGGCGTGGGGTCATCGGCGCAGGACATAGAGGCGTCCAAGTGGATTTTACTGAATCCTGCGGCGACGTAGGCCTGAATCAACACCACCGATTTTTCCATCGCATCCGCTGCGGGTTCATCCTGCCAACAGTTCGGGCCCAAATGATCCCCGCCAAGGATTAAACGCTCACGCGGGAAGCCAACCTCCTGGGCAATGCCATAGACAAAATCGCGGAAATCAGCGGGTTTCATGCCGGTATACCCGCCGAACTGATTAACCTGGTTAGAGGTCGCTTCAATCAGCACTTTGTTGTCGCTGTGCAGATCAAAGCGCAGGGCCGCTTCAATGACCAGCGGATGGGCTGAACAGACAGAACAGATCCCGACATGTTCACCGGCTTTATGACGCGAGATAATTTCTTTCACTTCTGACTCCGATATCTTTCGTTTGTATTGAATGCGAATGCGCTATCTGTCAAAGCTTGCCTTCGCAGCCGCAGTCGGCGATGACTTTGCGCACGACGGCTTTCATGGCGGCTTTGGCTGGCACCATGTAATGTCGGGGATCATTGGCCTTGGGATGCTCACTAAGATAGGTTTTCAGGGCATCGGAAAAGGCAATTTTAAGTTCGGTGGCAACGTTAACCTTGCAGATGCCGAGTGAGATTGCGCGTTGGATATCCCCGGTGGGCAGGCCCGAGGCGCCGTGCAGTACCAGTGGAATATCCACGTGTTGCCGAATCTCCGCCAGGCGCTGAAAATCCAGTCGCGGTTCGGCGGTGTAGAGGCCGTGAGCCGTTCCAATTGCTATGGCCAGAGAATCAATGCCGGTTCCGGCGACAAACTCCCGGGCCTGCTGCGGATGGGTGTAAAGCGCGTCTTTTTCGTCAACGCTCAAATCGTCTTCCTGTCCACCCAAACGGCCCAGCTCGGCTTCGACGCTAACGTCGTAACGATGGCAGTAATCGACAACATTTTTCACCAGGGCAATATTGTCGGCAAACGGAAGGTGCGAGCCGTCGATCATGACGGAACGCACGCCAGCAGCGACTTTCTGTTCTATATCTTCACGTTTTTCATGATGATCAAGATGGATCGCGAGAGGATGGTTCCATGACTTCGCCAGTTCCCCGGCGATGGCGACGATATTGCTCACGCCTGCATAGCAAAACGTGCCTGGCGTCCCCGCAACGATCAACGGTGAACGTAATTCTGCTGCGGTTTCCACGACCACCTGCAGGGTTTCAAGATTGTGGATGTTGAAAGCCGGTACGGCGTAACCCTCGCGCTGGGCCTTCCTGAGCATGGTCTTGCTGGAAATAATAAACATCCTTCCTCCGAAATCTTTCGTTTGTCTTCTTCGAAAGAATTTATAGGCTTTCGTAATGTTTTTATGTGATTTCGATCGGATAAATGAAAGTTACGAAAGCAAAAGAAGGTTTGCGAAAGATTACGGGCGAAAAAAAAGCACGCCCGCCGGGCATGCTTTATGAGAAGAGAAGGGAGGCGTCACGTCACCGGCGCCGGGTTAAACACTGCCAGTTGGTTATGAAGGCCCCATTGATCCGAGAAGGTTTTCTTCCGTCCGCTGGCTACCTCCAGGATAAACGCAAACAGCTTCTGACCGACCTCTTCAATGGTCTCTTCCCCGGTGGCGATGGTCCCGGCGTTAATATCCATTAAGTCATACCAGCGGTTTGCCAGCTCGGTGCGGGTAGCCATTTTGATCACCGGTACCGCCATCAGCCCATACGGGGTACCGCGTCCGGTAGTAAAGACCTGGACAGTGATCCCCGACGCCACCTGCTGGGTGCCGCAGACAAAGTCGCTGGCGGGGGTTGCCGCGTATATCAGGCCGCGCTTCGTTGGCCGCTGGCCCGGCGACAGCACTTCAACAATCGCGCTCTTACCTGACTTGGCAATGGAGCCGAGCGCTTTTTCGACCACGTTCGCCAGCCCGCCTTTTTTGTTCCCCGGTGACGGGTTGGCGCTGCGGTCGGTTTTCCCCATGTCGAGGTAGTTATCGTACCAGGCCATCTCTTCGAGCAGGCGCTTGCCCACCTCTTCGTTGACCGTGCGCGGGGTCAGCAGATGGATGGCGTCACGCACTTCGGTCACTTCGGAGAACATCACCGTGGCGCCGCAGCGAACCAGCAGGTCCGAGGCATACCCTACCGCCGGGTTCGCCGTGACGCCGGAAAACGCATCGCTGCCGCCGCACTGCATCCCGACGACCAGTTCAGAGGCCGGGCAGGTTTCGCGCTGGCGCTGATTGAGTTTCGCGAGATGGCGCTCAGCCACCTGCAAAATGTCATCCACCATCGAGCGGAAACCGACGTGTTTTTCATCCTGCAAGCTCACGATGCTGGCGCTGTCCACCGGGATACTCTGCACATCGTCGGTACCTTCCAGCAGGCGCTCAGGTTGCAGTTTTTCACAGCCGAGGCCGATGACCATCACTTCGCCGCCAAAGTTCGGGTTCAGCGAAATGTTGTGAATTGTGCGAATCGGCACTACCGCTGCCGGGGCGTTGATCGCCACACCGCAGCCGTACAGATGGTTCAGGCCGACGACGCCGTCGACGTTCGGGTAGTCAGGCAGCAGATCGCGCTCAATGATCTTCACCACATAATCGACCACACCCGCCACGCAGTGGACGCTGGTGGTAATGCCGAGCAGATTTTTGGTGCCCACGCTGCCATCGGCATTGCGATAGCCCTCAAAGGTATAACCTTCCAGCGGCGGCAGCGGCTCCGGCACTTTGGTCGCCAGCGGCAACGTGTGCAGTGGCGGCGCCTTCGGCAGTTCCACCATGGACTCATCGATCCAGCTTCCGCGCGCGATATTGCGAACGGCATAACCAATCACCTCGCCATAGCGAACGATTTCACCATGCGCGGGAATATCCACCAGCGCCACTTTGTGCCCCTGCGGAATATGTTCGATCAGTTCAAGCCCGTCCGGGAAACGCGTTCCGGCTTTTAAACCATTGTCGTTAACGATGATTGCCACATTATCGATGTCGTGAACTTTAATATAAAACGCCGTCGGCGATTCCTGTCGGATGTCGATGTTAGCCATTGCTCAGTATTCTCCAGCTAAAAATAATTCGTTCAGTGAACCTGAAAAAAGAGAATGTCATTTTGATAAAATAAGCATGTCAGGCGCGCTGGAATAAGAATGTGATCGCGATCACCCGTTGTGGCGAACGCCACGCCCGCAGGGTGAGCAAAGCGTAAATCTGTGCATCAGCGCCCAGGCTTATGTGCATATGCTCAAAATAATATTTAATGCTCGTTTCTTTAATGAGCGTTTGCACAATGCCTAATACACCGCGGCTGATTATACTGAACCACGAACTTATTACACCCGTCGGTTATTTTAATTAGCATCGGTAAATGTCAAACAATAATAAAATACCGGCTTAAATGTCTGGGTAAATAAATAGTGACCCGTCCGTCGGTTTATAAAACTCTCTATATAACGGTTAAGTGACAAGGTAAACGTGATGAATAACGACATCTTCCCCAACAAATTCAAGGCAGCGCTGGCTGCGCATCAGGTGCAGATCGGCTGCTGGTCGGCGCTGGCAAGCCCCATCAGCACCGAAGTGCTCGGTCTGGCGGGCTTTGACTGGCTGGTGCTGGACGGCGAACATGCGCCGAACGATGTCTCAACCTTTATCCCGCAACTGATGGCATTAAAAGGTAGCGCCAGCGCGCCGGTTGTGCGCGTGCCGACCAACGAGCCGGTGATTATCAAGCGTCTGCTGGATATCGGCTTTTACAATTTCCTCATCCCGTTTGTGGAAACAGAACAAGAAGCCGTAAACGCCGTGGCGGCGACCCGCTATCCGCCAGAGGGGATTCGCGGCGTATCCGTATCACACCGCGCCAATATGTTTGGCACCGTAGCGGATTACTTTGCGCAGTCGAATAAGAACATCACCATCATTGTGCAGATCGAAAGCCAGCAGGGCGTCGATAACGTGGACGCGATTGCGGCAACCGCAGGCGTTGACGGTATTTTTGTCGGGCCAAGCGATCTGGCTGCCGCGTTAGGCCACCTTGGCAACGCGTCGCATCCTGACGTTCAGAAAGCCATTCAGCACATTTTTGCCCGTGCGAAAGCGAACGGTAAACCCTGCGGCATTCTGGCGCCGGTTGAAGCCGATGCGCGCCGTTATCTGGAGTGGGGAGCGACGTTTGTGGCCGTGGGCAGCGATCTGGGCGTATTCCGTTCCGCCACGCAGAAGCTGGCAGATTCCTTTAAGAAATAACCACCACCGCAACAAGAGAGAATAGTGATATGACGATGAAAGTTGGTTTTATTGGCCTGGGTATCATGGGTAAACCAATGAGTAAAAACCTCCTGAAAGCAGGTTACTCGCTGGTGGTTTCTGACCGTAACCCTGAAGCGATTGCTGAAGTTATTGCTGCCGGGGCAGAAACCGCCTCTACCGCAAAAGCGATCGCTGAGCAGTGTGATGTGATCATCACCATGCTGCCGAACTCCCCGCACGTGAAAGACGTTGCGCTGGGTGAAGGCGGCATTATTGAAGGCGCGAAGCCGGGCACCGTTTTGATCGACATGAGTTCGATCGCGCCGCTGGCAAGCCGTGAAATCAGCGACGCGCTGAAGGCCAAAGGGATTGATATGCTCGACGCGCCGGTCAGCGGCGGCGAACCGAAAGCCATCGACGGCACGTTGTCCGTCATGGTGGGCGGCGACAAAGCGATCTTCGACAAATATTACGATCTGCTGAAGGCGATGGCGGGATCCGTGGTGCATACCGGTGAAATCGGCGCGGGTAACGTCACCAAGCTGGCTAACCAGGTGATTGTGGCGCTGAATATTGCCGCGATGTCAGAAGCGCTGACGCTGGCGACCAAAGCGGGGGTAAACCCGGACCTGGTTTATCAGGCGATTCGCGGCGGTCTGGCGGGCAGTACCGTGCTGGATGCGAAAGCGCCGATGGTTATGGATCGCAACTTCAAACCGGGCTTCCGTATCGATCTGCATATTAAAGATCTGGCGAACGCGCTGGATACGTCGCACGGTGTCGGCGCGCAGCTGCCGCTGACCGCTGCGGTGATGGAGATGATGCAGGCGCTGCGCGCGGACGGGCTGGGGACGGCCGATCACAGCGCGCTGGCATGCTATTACGAAAAACTGGCGAAAGTGGAAGTCACTCGCTAATCACGTCGTGCCTCGTGGCACGCAGCAATCTGGCCTGCCTGGCGCAGGCCGGAACAGTGAAACGCTAATTGGCGTTATGCAGTAACAGGCTACCCCTATGAAAATCGTCATTGCCCCAGACTCTTATAAAGAAAGCCTTTCTGCCAGTGAGGTAGCTCAGGCAATAGAAAAAGGATTCCGGGAAATTTTTCCGGATGCGCAATATGTTTCTGTTCCCGTCGCCGACGGTGGTGAAGGAACAGTTGAAGCCATGATTGCCGCCACGCAGGGAACTGAACATTCCGCTTGGGTTACCGGCCCGTTGGGGGAAAAGGTCAATGCCAACTGGGGCATGTCAGGAGACGGAAAAACCGCGTTTATCGAAATGGCGGCAGCCAGCGGACTGGCGTTGGTTCCCCCGGAAAAACGCAATCCGCTGATCACCACCTCTCGCGGCACGGGCGAGCTGATTTTGCAGGCGCTGGAAAGCGGGGCGCGAAACATCATCATCGGTATTGGCGGCAGCGCCACCAATGACGGCGGCGCGGGTATGATACAGGCGCTGGGCGCGAAACTGTGCGACGCCAATGGCACCGAGATCGGTTATGGCGGAGGCAGCCTGAACAGCCTCAACGCAATTGATATTTCGGGTCTTGATCCGCGATTACGCGCCTGCACGATTCGCGTTGCCTGCGACGTCACCAATCCGCTGGTGGGGGAGAAGGGCGCATCGCGGATTTTTGGACCGCAGAAAGGCGCGACCGAGGCGTTAATTGTCGAACTGGACGCTAATCTTGCCCATTACGCCGATATCATCAAAAAATCGCTACGGGTGGATGTCAGAGAGGTTCCTGGCGCAGGCGCGGCGGGCGGTATGGGCGCGGCGCTGATGGCCTTTCTCGGCGCGGAGCTGAAAAGCGGTATCGAGATTGTGACCCAGGCGCTGAATCTGGAAGAGCATATCCACGACTGTACGCTGGTGGTGACTGGCGAAGGACGAATTGACAGTCAGAGCATTCACGGAAAAGTACCGGTCGGCGTGGCGAGCGTGGCGAAGAAATACCACAAGCCGGTGATAGGTATTGCCGGCAGCCTGACGCGTGACGTCGCGGTTGTGCACCAGCACGGTATTGATGCTGTGTTTAGCGTATTAAGCAGCATCGGCACGCTGGAAGAAGCCTTCCGGGGCGCATTTGACAATATTTACCGCGCTTCGCGAAATATTGCGGCCACGCTGGCGATGGGAATGCGCAGCGCGGGGTGACAAGGGCGCGTAAACCCTCTATACTTCGCGCCGAAGCTGACCAGACAGTCGCCGCTTCGTCGTCGTCCCTTTCGGGGGAGACAGGCGGAGGGGAGGAAAGTCCGGGCTCCATAGGGCAGGGTGCCAGGTAACGCCTGGGGGGGAAACCCACGACCAGTGCAACAGAGAGCAAACCGCCGATGGCCCACGCACGTGGGATCAGGTAAGGGTGAAAGGGTGCGGTAAGAGCGCACCGCGCGGCTGGTAACAGTCCGTGGCACGGTAAACTCCACCCGGAGCAAGGCCAAATAGGGGTTCATAAGGTACGGCCCGTACTGAACCCGGGTAGGCTGCTTGAGCCAGTGAGCGATTGCTGGCCTAGATGAATGACTGTCCACGACAGAACCCGGCTTAT
>NZ_BBNB01000016.1 GCF_000759835.1 Citrobacter sedlakii NBRC 105722 | reverse complement strand
GACCGTCCCGGCAGCGGACGTGGCCTCCATCACAACGGGGGCAGTGACGGCCAGCGTGGCAGACGCCGCCGGTAATACCGGTTCGGCCAGCCATACCCTGACCGTTGACACTGCCGCGCCGGTGGTGACCATCAACACCGTGGCGACCGACGATATCATCAACAGCGCCGAACACGGCCAGACGCAGCTGGTCAGCGGCGCCGTCACCGGTGCGGCGGCGGGTGACGCGGTTGTCGTCACCATTAACAACAAAACCTACACCACGGTGGTGGATGCATCCGGCAACTGGAGCATCGGCGTCCCGGCGGCAGATATCACCGCGCTGAACGACGGCACCACCACTGTGTCCGTGACCGTCACCAGTGCGGCAGGCAACAGCGGCTCGGCCACCCACGATGTGACGGTGAACACCGCCGCACCGGCCATCACCATCAACAGCGTGACCGCCGACGACGTGATCAACGCCGCCGAGCAGGGCGCAGACCTGACGCTCTCCGGCGCCACCACAAACGTGGAAGCCGGCCAGAACGTCACCGTGCTGTTTAACGGCAAGTCGTACACGGTAACTGTCAACAGCACCGGCCACTGGACGCTGGTCGTCCCGGCTGCGGAACTGGCGACCCTGACCGACGGCAACGCCCGCGTGGAGGCCAGCGTCAGCAATGCGGCAGGTAACTCCGCATCGGCCACCCACGGCTACAGCATCGACACGGATGCGCCGGTGATCGCCATCAACACGATCTCCGCGGATGACGTACTGAACGCGGCGGAACAGCAGCAGCCGCTGACCGTGCAGGGCAACACCAGCGCAGAAGCGGGGCAGACCGTAACGGTAACGCTGAATGGTGCTAATTACACCGCGCAGGTGCAGGCGAACGGCACCTGGAGCGTCACCGTGCCTGCTACCGATCTGGCCGGGTTAAGCAACGGTCCGCTGACGGTTTCCGCTGTTGTCAGCGACAAGGCGGGAAATGAAAGTCAGGCTGCCCATAATCTGACGGTGGATGCCAGCGCGCCGGTTATTACCGTCAATACGGTGGCGGGCGACAACATCATCAACAGTGGCGAGCAACGAGCCGGACAGACCCTCAGCGGCATCACAACTGCCGAACCGGGACAGACGGTAACCCTGACCTTTAACGGGCACACGTATCAGACGACGGTAGATACCAGCGGCAACTGGTCGCTATTCGTCCCGGCGGGCGATTTTACCGGCCTGGCGGACGGTAACTATGCCATCTCCGTCACCGTTAACGACGCGGCGGGTAATGCAGGTAACGTCACGCACAACGTGATCCTGAACGGTGATGTGCCGACTATCGCCATTGATGCCATCAGCACCGATGATGTGATCAATGCCGCAGAGCAAGGTGCTCCGTTGACTCTCAGCGGTACGACGGACGCGCCTGCCGGTCAGACGGTGACCATCACGCTTAACGGCAATCGCTATACCGCGGTGGTCGACAGCAACGGACAGTGGAGCTGCGTAGTGAGCAGCGTCGACGTCGCCGCGCTGGCGGACGGCACGGCGTATACGGTAAATGCGCAGGTCAGCAATACCATTGGCAACAGCGCCAGCGCCGATCGGGTAATGAACGTCGATCTGACCGCGCCAGCCCAGATCATCAACATTGATGCCGTGCAGGGCGACAGCGGCCTGAGCGGCAGCGACTTCATGACTAACAGCAATCTGGTGGTACTGGACGGCTCGCTCAGCGCATCGCTCGCCAGTGGCGAAACCGCGCAGATCAGTCTTGATGGCGGGACAACCTGGATCGATCTGTTGGTGAACGGCACACAGTGGACTTACGCCGACGGTCGTAGCCTGGCGGACGGCGGTTATCTGTACATTGTGCGAGTGATTGATGCGGCGGGTAACGTCGGATCGGTCGACAGTCAGTCGGTGCGGGTAGACACCACGCCGCCAGCCGTAACGCTGATCTCCGTTGATGCGATCACCCAGGATACCGGGCTGTCGACAAGCGATTACATTACGCATGACAACCAGATTTCCCTGCAAGGCTCGCTGAACGCGGCGATCGCCAGCGGTGAACATGTGCAGATCAGCCTTGATGGCGGCAACACCTGGACTGACGTCAGCGTCAGCGGACTGAGTTGGTCGTTTGCCGACGGGCGCACGCTCGCCGACGGCGATTATATTTATCAGCTGCGCGTGATCGACCAGGCGGGTAACGTCAGCGCGACCACCAGCCAGACGGTGACCGTGGATACTCTGGTACCGGACGCGACGAAAACCATCGTCTTTGACAGCATTACGGACGACAGTGGTCTGAGCAGTAGTGACTTTATTACGAAAGACACCTCGCTCAGTCTGCAGGGATCGCTGGGCGCGACGCTGGCGCCGGGCGAGATCGTCCAGATCAGCCTCGATGGCGGCGCCACCTGGCAGAACGTTACGGTGATTGGCAATAGCTGGTCGTTTGCCGATGGGCGTACGCTGGGCGAAGGCGTTCATGATTACTGGGTCCGCGTGATCGACACCGCCGGAAACATTGGCGCGACCGCGCACCAGCAGGTGTCCGTCGATCTGACCCCGCCGGACGGCGCGATCACGGTCAGCATCGACAGTATCTCTACGGATACTGGTTACAGCAGCAGCGACTTCCTGACCAACGATACCTCGCTGACCCTCAGCGGCTCCCTTGGCGCGCCGCTTGCCGCAGGCGATCGCGTACAGATTAGCGTCGATAACGGCCTGACCTGGCATGATGTCGTGACGAACGGCAACAGTTGGCATTATGTCGATTCGCGCACGCTGCCGGAAGGCGATCAGACTTACCAGGTCCGCGTTGTCGATGTGGCGGGCAACGTGGGCGCGACAACGAACCAGGTTGTCACCGTCGATCTGACCGCATCCACCAACGCGGTGAATATCCACAGTTATACCGACGACGTTGCCTCTTCACGCGGCGAGTTCGCGGCAGGCACCACAACCGACGATCGTATGCCGGTGCTGAACGGCACGCTGACGACAGGTCTGCTGACCGGGGAAATGGTGCGTATTTACCGCGCCGACGGCACACTGGTCGGCGAAGCGGACGTCAACGGCACCGACTGGACGTTCCAGTTGAACGAACCGTTGGTTGACGGCGAAAAAGGGGAGTTCTATGCGGTTGTCGTCGATGCCGCTGGCAACGAAGGCGCGCAGTCGCCGGTATTTGATTTCACTGTCGACCTCAAAATGTATGCCGATACCCAGAATACGCTGGATACCACGCCGATTATTACAGGGCGCGTGGACTTTGAAATCCTGCCGGGCGAATACGTGGAGGTGACGATCAATAACGTCGTGTACAGCTCACGCAACGGCGCGGTGGTCATTGACCCAAAAAACAGCACCTGGTACGTGCAGCTCCCGGACAGCGACGCGCTGGCGCTGGGCACTTACGACGTGAAGGCCGCGCTGTTTAAAGCCGATGGCACGGAGATTACCCATGACGACACCACTGGTGAGCTGACGGTTTCGCCAACGCCGTCCATCACCTTTACGTCATCCGCGGCCTCTTCGGAAGATACCGGTACCGCGCTAACCCTGGGCGAAGATGGGACGTGGCGTATCCTCAGTAACTCGACGGTCTTTACCCAGAACGCGACGGATTCGACTACCCTGGGCTCGTTTGACTCGGTGGCGATCAGCGGACCAGATCGTCAGCAGCAGTCGTCGTTTATCGATTTCGACCGCGATGGCCTGATGGATATTCTCGGCGCGGACACCAGCTATGCCAACGGACAGCAGTCGTTCAAATACAACGCCGACGGCAGCTATACCGCCTTCCAGGTGGGCGCTTATGGCGTGTCGGGCCAGACTAACGATCCGAACGGCAACGTCTACGGCTGGTACGGCGGCGCAATGGGGATCGATATCAACGGCGACGGCTATGTGGATATGGTCTACGGCGACGAAACGCCGAACGACTCTGAAGGACGGGGCGGCTATGACTCCGGGTTTGTACTCAACACTGACGGCACCGTGATGGGGTTTGATAAGACCGGCGCTTATGTCTATACCAATAACTCGCAGGACGGCGTGGCTTCGACCAATGGCGGTAACCCGACGCCGGACCGTGAAGTATCGGGCGTTGACCTGAACAACGACGGTTACGTGGACATTACCTATCACGCAACCTCAGGCACCAGTACGACTTCGGCCGGAGGCACCAGTAGCTCCAACTCCCGTCTGGCGATCGTAACCAACGGCGTGGATGCTAACGGCAATATGACGCTGACCAATACCCAACTGATCACGGATGTGTTCAACGGGGATAACGCATCCGATAACCATTACACCACGCTAACCTGGTCCGATCTGAATGGCGATGGCTATATGGATCTGTTTGTTGCCGGGTTGACCGCCAAAGGCGGCGCCACCAGCGCCATCTTCTATAACGACGGCACCGGCAAACTCACCGCGGCGGCCAACGGCGCGGGCGTAGGGTCAAACGTGCAGACGCTGGGCGACAGCGTGAACAGTATGTCCTCGCTGGCGGTGGACTGGAACGGCGATGGCCGGATGGATCTGATCGAAATCGCCGGAGCGGCGGGATCGACCATCGCCACCAATACCAGCAACGTGGGGCTGCTGTGGACCAACAACGGCGTGAACGGCAGCAACCAGGTTGACTGGTCTTCTCAGACTTTGCTAACCGGCGCGAACCAGGGCAGCACCAACATCACCACTGGCGCGTTGACGCTGGACCTGGATTATGACGGTGACAAGGATCTGGTGGTGTTCCGCGCCGCGGGCGGTAAAACGGAATACATCGAGAACACCAGCACCATCAGCAACGGCACGAGCATGATTTTGCGTATTGCCGATGCCAACGGGATTAACGCCTTCTATGGCAATACCGTGCTGTTGGTGGATGAGAGCACCGGCAAGGTAGTCAGCTCGCAGGTGATTAACCCGCAGGGCGGCGTGAACATGAACGACTCGTCAGGTCTGGTCTACTTCTACGGTCTGGACGCCAGCAAGTCGTACAGCGCGGTGCTGCTGGCGAACGGTCAGGATTACGGCGGCGTGTCGTCGGCGACGTTTGACGCTTCCGGCGTAGTGAACACGGTTGAAAACGTCAACGCTTCCTGGGGCGGCCTGACGGCGGTGGAGAAGAACCATGCGTACGTCCTGACAGCGGAAGACGGCGCGTCAGCGGCGAATAGCGCACTGGCGGCGACCGACGGCAGCAATACCGTGGGAATTGTGGGTACCGGCTACAACGATACGCTGAACGCTACCGCGGGCACCCATATCTATAACGGCGGCGGCGGTAGTCGCGTCGTGTCGGATGTGGACGTCTGGACCGCACAGGGCGGGATGGATATGGTGGATTACACGCTGGCGGGCAGCGCTGCGCTGAACATCGATCTCAGCAACGGCGCGATGCAGAACACCGGTTTTGGTCAGGCACAGTTCGTCAACATTGAAGGGATTGCCGGAGGCAACGGTGACGATGCCTTTACCGGCAGTACCGGCGAAAACGTCTTCAACGGGCGCGGCGGTAACGATACTTTCAATATTGGCAACGGCGGACACGATACCCTGTTGTACAAGCTGATCAACGCCTCAGACGCCGCTGGCGGCAACGGCAGCGACGTGGTCAACGGCTTTACCGTCGGCACCTGGGAAGGGACGGCGGATACCGATCGTATCGACCTGCGCGAACTGTTATCCGGCAGCGGCTACACCGGCAGCGGGTCAGCCACCTACGTCAACAGCGTCGCGACGCTGGATGCCCAGGCGGGGAATATCGAAGACTACGTCCGCGTGGTGCAGAACGGCAGCAACACCGAAATTCATGTGGATCTTGACGGTGCGGGCGGGGTCTCCGCCTCCACCACCGTGGTCACCCTGAATGGCGTACAAACCGACCTCGCCACCCTGCTGGCAAACCATCAGTTGGTGATTATGTAATAACCGACGTCCGGGGGAATCGCTTCCCCCGGCACACTTCGCGGTAAATACGCACTAGACTAAAAAATGAACAGCGCAGAGTGGATAACAGGTTTATCGCGCTGCGGCAGAAACGAGTATGAGCACACAATCCGTTATTCCTCACGCAATTCCGTTACGGCGCAATGTCGCAGAACAGGAACAGAATGCTATGAACACGCAGTCGCAATATGAACCCTGGTTACAGGCTATGATCGGCGTGGCGCAACATTATCGTCTCGACTACTCGCAGGAGCATGTTCGGGTGTCGATAAACTATGAAACTGACTCCCCGCGCGAGCTGGTGTTAAAAGATATGGCGCGCCAGCTGGGGCTGGGTTTGCGCAGGGTCGCAGCGAAAGTCTCGCATCTCGATCCGTGGCGTCTGCCGCTGATTGCGGAATTTAGCGAAGGGCAAATCGCCGTCATTACCCGCATGGACAACGACGGGAATATCAGCCTGCAGTTCAGCGGCGATGAAGGGCTGGAAACCGTATTACCGCGCGATGAATTAAGCGCGCGACTGAAAGCGTTATTTATTTTACGTCCGCTGGAATCCACGCCTGACGCGCGCGTTGATGATTACATTAAGCCGTATAAGAAAAACTGGTTCTGGCAGTTGGCGTTAAAAGACTGGCCTCGCTATATCGACATTATGGTGGTTGCGCTGGTGGCGAACGTGCTGGCGCTCTCTGGCATGATTTTTTCGATGCAGGTTTACGACCGCGTAGTGCCCTCGCAGTCTGAAACTACCCTGTGGGTGCTGTTTGGCGGGGTAATGCTGGCGATCCTGTTTGAATTTATTATGCGTATGCTGCGCGTCTATATTTCTGACGTGGTGGGCAAGCGGGCCGACTTGCGTATTTCAGAACGCATTTTTGCTCATGCGATGCGGATTAAGAACGGCGCGCGATCCAAATCCACCGGATCGTTTATTGCCCAGATCCGCGAACTGGAATCAGTGCGTGAGCTGATCACCTCAACCACCATCGCCGCGCTCTCCGATCTACCCTTCTTCCTGCTGTTTGTCTTCATTTTATGGATGATTGGCGGTCCGCTGGTGCTGGTGGTGCTGATGGCGGTTCCGCTGCTGCTGATCCCCGGCCTGCTGGTGCAGCGTCCGCTGGGGCGGCTGTCCAGCGAGGGGATGCGCGAGTCGGCTATCCGTAACGCCACGCTGGTGGAAGCGGTACAGGGCATTGAAGATATCAAACTGATGCGCGCCGAACAGCGTTTTCAGAACCAGTGGAACAACACCAACTTTGTCGCCGCTGACGTCGGCATGCGCCAGCGCTGGCTGACCAGTCTGTTGCTGACCTGGACCCAGGAAGTGCAGTCCATTGTCTATGCGGTGGTGCTGCTGATTGGCTGTTATCTGGTCATTGCTGGTGATATGACCACGGGCGCGCTGGTCGGGACCTCGATTCTGGCCTCGCGCACTATCGCGCCGCTGTCGCAAATCTCCGGCGTGTTGTCGCGCTGGCAATCGGCGAAGGTGGCGTTACAGGGGCTGGATGAGCTGATGCAGCGTCCGGTTGATGAGCCGCAGCAGGGCAAGAAAGTACATAAAGCGCACCTGCGCGGGCATTATCAACTGGAAAACGTCGCGTTTTACTACGACGAAGAAGAGAAAGTTAACGTGCTGACGGTGCCTTCGCTGAATATCAACGCCGGGGAGCGCGTGGCGCTGCTCGGTCGCAACGGCTCGGGTAAAAGTACGCTGCTGCAGGTGCTGGCGGGTATGCAGGAACCGCAGCAGGGGTCGGTGCTGCTCGACAATATCGCGCTCAATCACCTTGACCCGGCGGATCTGCGCCGCGATATGCAGTTGCTGAGCCAGCAGGCGCGCCTGTTCTTTGGCTCCATCCACGACAATATTACGCTCGGTAACCCCACGGCGACCGATGACGATATCCAGCAGGCGCTGGCGATCAGCGGCGCGCTCGAATTTGTGCGCAAGCAGAAAACCGGGCTGAACTATGTGATCAGCGAAGGCGGCGCCGGACTGTCGGGCGGACAACGTCAGGCGCTGCTGTTGGCGCGCGCGCTGCTGACGTCGCCGAATATTTTACTGCTGGATGAGCCCACTGCCTGGCTGGATGAAATTGGCGAGAGCCAGTTTATTCAGCACCTGAAGAACTGGCTGGGCAATACGCGAACGATGGTGGTGGCGACGCACCGTTTGCCGATCCTTGAACTGGTGGATCGCATTATCGTGCTGGATAACGGACGTATTGTCATGGACGGCCCGCGTGACGCCATTTTGCATAAACACGGTATGACGCCGCCGACGACAGGCAATGTTACCCGGATGCCGTCGAACAACCCAGGGAGAGCGTAAAATGCGCGATGTAAACCGTTTTAACAGTCGCCTCAGCGAGCCTAAACTGCCGCGCTCTTCCCTGATCGTCTGGTTCCTGTTTGCCCTGCTGGCGGCGTTTGTCGCCTGGGCGAGCTACTTTCATCTGGATGAAGTAACCACCGGCAGCGGCAAAGTGGTGCCATCGTCCCACGAGCAGGAGATCCAGTCGCTGGAAGGCGGCATTATCTACAAACTGCACGTGCGTGAAGGCGACATTGTGGAAAAAGGGCAAGTCCTGGCGCAGCTCGACCGGACGAAAACCGAGTCCGGCGTGCAGGAGAGCGAATCGAAACTGCATGCGGCGCTGGCGACCTCGGCGCGTTTGACGGCGGAAGTGAACGGCACCGAGCCGGTATTCCCGCCGGAGCTGAACAACGAGACGGCGCTGATAAACCAGGAGCGCGCGCTGTTTCTGTCCCGACGTGAAAGCCTGGAAAAAGGGATCCAGGGGCTGAAGCAGGGCATCGCGCTGATTGACGGCGAGCTGGCGCTCACCCAACCGCTGATCAAACAGGGCGCAGCCAGCCAGGTGGAAGTGCTGCGCCTGCGCCGGCAAAAGAATGAGATGGAAAATAAGATCGCCGAGCTGCAAACCCAGTATTACGTGCGCGCCCGTGAAGAGCTGGCGAAGGCCAACGCTGAAATCGAGACCGAGCGGTCAGTGATGCGCGGGCGGGAAGATTCGCTGACCCGCCTGACCTTTACCGCCCCCGTACGCGGCATTGTGAAAGATATCAACGTCACGACTGTAGGCGGTGTGATCGCCCCAGGCGGCAAGCTGATGAGCCTGGTGCCGTTAGACGATCAGATCCTGATTGAAACGAAAATCCTGCCGCGCGATGTTGCGTTTATCCATCCGGGGCAGGAAGCGATGGTAAAGATTACCGCTTACGATTACTCCATTTATGGCGGCATCAACGGCGTGGTGACGCTCATTTCGCCGGATACGATTCAGGATGAAGTCAAACGCGATCTCTACTATTACCGGGTTTACATTCGCACCAACAGCAATCAGTTAATTAATAAACAGAAAAAAGCCTTTCCGGTGTTTCCCGGCATGATTGCCACCGTGGATATCAAAACCGGCAATAAAACGGTGCTGGAGTATCTGCTGAAACCGCTGAACAAGGCGAAAGAAGCCATGCGGGAGCGATAACGACAGCCCGCAGTGGACAACGGTCCGCCGGGGAATTTCAGGGCGGACCAACAGCTTTTTTATGTCAATGCCACTCCGCAGAGAGATGGACAGGCAGACGCGTAAAAATTCCTGTACAACGAGGGCGGTTATTTGTGCGTTTCATCAGATTCTTACCAAAAATTGGCAAATGTGTCTCTTGAAAATTGACTTAAATCAAACTGAAGGCACTTAATTTGCGTCCTTAAAAAATGTTGCCGTTTACGTCTTGTTTACCTTTCCAGCGCGACAAGCAGCAGTGGTAAGACGTCCGGGGGCAGAATATTGTGAGGCTCACTACAAAAATGATGGCGTAAGCATCGTTTAACCCCCTCTAAAAAATCCGGTTATTCCGCGCAATGTAAACATTTATTTGAGGAGTAACTTATTGGCGAACAGGAATTTTCCACTGTCGGTCCACATTTTATCCATGCCAATTTACACCAGGCCGACGTAGAATAAAGGTCAGGGTGTAAAGGAATCGTGACGAAATAAAGGTTGCCAGTCTTCCCTTTCATTTGAAATAGCGTTCCATTTTGAGGCGATTTATTAACAATTAAATTACCTGGCTGATGAATTTTTGTGCGTTGACTTGTTTTTCCGCTAACTGCATATTCCTCTCCTGTTAAGACCACCCGCCTTCAGGAGATGACAATGCCTTCTCGCGATTATCCCGATCAACGCAAAGCCAGAGGTACGCGTTCTAAAAATATGGTTCTGTTGAGCGCCCGCGTAGAGTCAACCCTTTGGGACTATGTCCGTGCGCTGGCGCTGGAAACGCGGAAAAGTAAGCAGGATATTATTGCCGAAGCGTTAATGCTTCACCGCACCGTCCACGAAGACGATCTTAAGCACGGCGCGGAAAATTAAGCGCAGGTTTTCAGACGTTGCCTTTGCCGCTCTGCCGTTCCGTGGACTGTATTAGCGCTTTTACAATGGGCCTGACCCTGGCCGTCGTGATGATAACGATAATGATGTGGGGATGTACCGTCATCATATTTCCTTCGCCGATTATCACCACCCATAAAATAATCACGGATTTATTCTTTCGGAACTTCTGGAATGGCTTCATCGCGTTTTGAAAATAATCCAGGCCCGCTTTTTATGACTCCGGTGATTATTTTGCGCGGCAGCGTAATAAGCGCTTTTGTTGATAAAGCTGGGCGACACTGATTAATGCGGCAATCATTAGCGCCAGCGCGCCGCAGAGCGTTGCGCGGGTAATGGCCTCTGTTCCGCTGGCGAAAAAGGTGGTTAATAGCGGGCCGAGGATCTGCCCAATACCGTAAGTCAGCGTGACAAAGCCCAACAGATTGAGATTCCCGGGCACGCTCAGCTGACGGGCGAGGGTCATCACCAGCGAAGTGGTGCCCATAAAGGTCGCGCCAAAACCAATACTGCTGAGCACCAGCAACGTTGGCGAGCCGCTGGCGAGGGTGAGGAGCACACAGGCACCCTGAATCACTAGGTTTGCCGTCAGGCATTGCAGAACGCCCCAGCGTTTTGCGGCCCATAGCCAGCCGAAGCAGCCCGGCACAATCGAAAGGCCCACCAGCGTCCACAGGTGTACCGTTAAAAGCGGCGACCCCGCGTCTTTAGCCATCAACGGTAGATAGGTGGCAACAATAATGTAGCCGAACCCGGCAAGGCCATAGAGTATCGCCAGTAACCACCAGCGCATTGGCTGATGCTTTGCCTTAGCCAGTGGCGCGGGCGGTATCGCATGAGCGCGGGAAGGCAGCAGCAGCGCGAGCAAAACCACCAGCAGGCCGGAGAAGGCGGCGGCCCCTGTCCACAGGGTCTGCGAGGTAAGTGCCAGTTGAAGCCCGGCGATAACATACTCATTGCCCAGCGCGATGCCCACGCCGACCCCGGAAAACAGCGAGGCCACAACGAACGGATGACGGGTATGTTGCAGGATCAGCGTCGAGCCAAAAATCAGCATTCCGGCGCTGGCGACCCCGGCGAGAAAACGCGCCAGCATCACGCCGACCGGATGTGTCAGCGCCGCCATCGCCAGAATCAATATGCCGGTGGCGACGGCGGAGGTGAACAGCAGCGGGCGTAACCGTCCCGGCAGATGGAACAGACCAAAAGAGAACAGCAGGCTTCCCACCAGATAGCCCGCATAGTTGACGCTGGCGATCCACGACAGTTCGCTAAAACTAAAGCGTCCTTCAGCCAGCAGTACCGGCAGCATAGGCGTATACAAAAAGCGGCCTATGCCCATGCCGAGCGCTAAAACCATCATACCAAACAGAGCGGTGCTAAAAGAAAAACGGTCAGCGAGATGATGCGGTTGTTGGCTCATGCCGTACCCTGTGTGATGATTCGCGTGGTAAGAGTGAGAGTAACAAATTTTTAACAACCGGGTAAGGCATAATGTGAATTTAGTGTGCAGGCTCTGGCGTAAAGCGGTAAAACAGATTCGGTTCGCTGACGATAAAGATCGTGCCCTGGTTGTCCATCGCAATCCCTTCCGCCTGCTGGAGAGTCTTTGCCAGCCCGTGGTGGCCCCCGGTCAACGACAGGGAGCCAATCACGTCGCCGTCCCGCGTCACCTCTTTTAGCGTTCGTGACTCATGAGAAAGGATCAACAAGGTATTATTTTGTGAATTAAACTCTGCGCCGGAAATGTCTTTTACCGCCAGATTGCGCTGCAGCGCGAGATCCCGGCTAATCGAGAGCTCATCGTTACGCAGTAATCCCCGAACCGTGTAAATCTCAATCGGTTTACGCTCCTTAAAGAACCAGAAGGTACGATCGTTTTGTGACCAGGCCAGTCCTTCAAAACCGCGGTTGGTCGGCGTGTCATGCACAGCGAACTGCACTTTTTTGACGATTTTCACCTCTGAGCGCTCATTTACGGTGATCACGTAAATGGTGTAGTTTTTCTCATCGCTCACCACGAAGGTGTCGTCGCCGACGTATTCGATCGTTTCCATATCTTGCACAAAATCGAGCGGGATGGTGCGCAGTAAGTCACCTTCTTTGGTCAGCTCAACAAGGGTGGCGGGTCTGTTCAGGGTGCTGAACAGGGTGTCGCTTTTTTCCGACCAGGTGAGCGAAGAGATGTTGTTTTTAATGCCAGCAATTTCTTTGCCATCAATCGTGGCGCGATAGTGCTGTAGAGAAGAGTCCGGACGTTCGGCATCGGCCATCGCCCCGGTAAGGAGCATGAAGCCCATTGCGGCGATAACCCCAGCAAACACGACAAACCCGGCCACGGGGCGTTTTAACAGCCAGACAATCCTTTTCATAAGCGATCTTTCCCTGAACGGCGAACAGACGTCTAGTATTAGGCAAAGATCTTAACGACTTCTTAACCGTCAAACGGATCGCTTTGAGACGGCATCGCTAGAGGATCTTTTTCAGATCCATCTCCTCCTGAATCCGTTCATTCCACGCAAGGTGAGTGCGGATCGCCTCTTCAATGCCGGCGTTGTAGAAGGCGGGGCCCAATTTATCGATAATAAAATCGATAAAAAACTCAGCGTCGAACTGCTCCAGGTGGAGATCGAACTGATCGCGGCAGTAGCGCTCCAGCTCGTCGCGCAAGCGCTCGCGCTCCGCTGCGGAAAGAGTGAGATCAGCCATAGTATTTCCTTAAAAGCCCATCAGGGCCGGGGCGTGGGATAACAGATAAAGCACCAGCCCAATGGTACCACCGACCAGGGTGCCGTTGACGCGGATAAACTGCAAATCTTTGCCGATATTCAGTTCAATCTGCCGCGACATATCGCGCGGGTCCCAGCTTTTTACCGTGTCGCTGATGTGGCGGGTCAGAAAGCTGGCGAACTCTGGGGCAACCCGATGCGCAGCCTGTTCCAGATGGCCATTAAGCGACGCGCGCAGCGCATCGTCGGCAATCAGCGTTTCGCCAAACCACTGGCCAGCATTGGCGATCCGCTGTTTGACGCGCGAATCGTCGGCGTTGATATCGTTTTTCAGCCACTGGCGCAGATCCGCCCACAGCTCGCCCAGATAGCGGTTAAAGGCTTCATCTTCCTTCAGGTACTCTTTAATGCTTTCGGCGCGATCCGCCATTTCCGGATCGTTTTTCAGCTTATCGATAAGTTTGAATGTGGCGCGATCGAAAGCATGGCGGATCTGGTGAGCGCGATCCTGGCTGATGTCATCCAGTAGTGAATTCACCGCGTCAGAAACCAGTTCGGCGCTGTGCTCGCCGAGCCATTCGGTCGGCAGAATTTTCGCTTTCAGCGGATGCTCGGTTTCCAGCCAGCGCACGATCTGCTGGGCGATAAACCGGCGTGAGCTGTCGCGTTGCAGCAGGGCGATAAGCTGGGCGATCAGCGTGTCGAGCAGCACCTGGTGACGATCGTTTTTGGTCATGCTTTCCAGCATCAGGGCGCTGGTACCGGAGAGATCCACCTTGTCGATGGCTTTATGTACCGCGCGTTTCAGCAGGCGCTGAATGCGGGCGTCGTCGGTCAGTTCCAGAAAACCGCTCATGATCTGCAATAAATGCAGGCCGACCCGCTGGGCATTGTCCGGCTGGCTAAACCAGTTGCCGATCAACAGCGCCGGTTCGTGGCGGCGGATCAACGCCACCAGCGACTGAGTATCGAGGAATTTTTCCTGGACGAACTGGCCGAGATTCTCGCCAATGCGATCTTTATTGCGTGGGATGATCGCCGTATGGCGCGAGATAAATGGCAGCGGCACGCGGCGAAACAGCGCCACGACCGCGAACCAGTCCGCCAGCGCGCCGACCATCGCCGCTTCGGCAATGGCCTTGATTCCGCTAACCCAGAAACCGGGAGGCAGAAAAAGCGTGACCACAAAAGTGCTGGCGGCGATCAGCAGCAACGAGAGCGCCAGCAGTTTGGCGCGTTTAAGTTCAGCGATTTTATTCATACGCTTAAGGATAGAGGCAGACAGTGGGATTGTGCAACGCGTACTCAGCCCGGGATCCAGTTGTCCCAGGCCGGAAGAGCGCCGAGTTCCGCCACCAGAAAATCGATAAACGATCGTACCTTTGGGTTACTGTATTTGCTGGGGAAATAAAGTGCGTACAGGGTGTGCGTTTCGCAGGCGATCGTACCGTCGAGCATCAGCGGGGTGATCTCTTCTTTCTGGATATGATCGCCAATCAGGTAGGTGGGCAGATACGCCACGCCCTGATCCTCCAGCACCGATTTCAGCAGCACCAGACTGCTGTTGGCCTGAATCGGCATATGCAGTTTGAGTTGATGCAGCCGATCCTGCTCGTCGGCGACCTTTACGGTTGGCGTCAGGCCGGGGTAAACCAGACAGTCATGATCCACCAGATCGGCGCGCCGCAGCGGCATCCCTTTTTTGGCGAGATAGCCCGGTGAGGCGCACCAGGCCCAGCGGATCGGCACCAGCTTGCGCATCGCATAGTTTTGCGGCGGTGCGGTGGAGATGCGCAGCGCAATATCAAAGTCAGTATCGTTCAGGTTGATAAAATTATCGTTGAGATCGATATACAGATTCACGTTGGGAAACTGGGTGCGGTATTTATCCACCAGATTGACCAGCCGGGAATAACCAAAGGCAATAGAGCAGGTAATGCGTAATTCCCCCTGAGGATTGTGATAATAGCCAGAGGTGGTATTCAACGTTTCATCAAATTCTTTCAGTAATTTATTGGCGCGATTAAATAAATAGTGTCCAGCGTCGGTCAGCGTAATACTGCGGGTGGTACGCTTAATTAAGGTCGTTCCTAATGTATCTTCCATTGCCGCCAGACTTTTACTTACCGCCGACGGCGAAACGTTAAGCTGCGCCGCCGCTTCAGATAAGCCGCCACAGTCGACAATCCGGACAAAAAACTCTAAATGCTTGAGTGAAATGGGCGCGCTCATTGTTTCCTTTTATTCACAAGTGATTTGCAAAAACGGTACGAATATGCCGTTACATTCCTTTCTGAAACATGCAACTATTGAATCACAGGAAACAACGTGCTGACAAAATGAAAAAATAACAACTTAAGTGAGTCAGGTCACAAAATAATAAGGAGGAAAAATCGGAACCCCATCAAATTGTGAATTTACTCTCATTTTATATTCTATTTTAATGAAAGGTGCCTCGTATGTGGTCACGACTCGAACCCTATAAATCGTCAATTATCTTATTACTCGCACTGGTGGCCGGCGGCGTATTCGGTATTTATGCCCCCGCGGTTGCCAGTCAACTTCAGCCGATAGGTCAGATTTTCCTGAACCTGCTGTTTATGATTATTGTTCCGCTGGTTGGCATTAGCGTGATGTCTTCTATTGCCAGCATGACCGACCTGAAGCGTCTGGGGCGCATTATGGCGGTTATTTTTATCGTCTCTATTGCGATGGCGTTTATACCCGCGGCAGGGATCGTCGCTCTGGCGCTGTGGTACAACCCGGCGCAGGGCGTCACTATCGATCTGTCTCAGTCCGTGCAGGCGGGCAGCGGCAAGATGGATTTTGTCAGTATGATCACCACCAATGATTTTATCGGCCTGTTTTCCAAGTCGAATATTCTGGCGTTGATCGTCATGGCGATCGTTGCCGGGATCGCTATCGGTCAGTCGGAGCAGGCCGGTAAGCGCATCGCGTCGCTGCTGGAAGACGCCAACACGGTGATCATGAAGATCGTGTCGATCATTATGAAGGTCGCGCCGGTCGGGCTTGGCTGCTACTTCGCGGCGACGATGGCCAGCCAGGACGCCGACTTGCTGCTGACCTTCGCCCGGGCAATTGGCCTGTTTATGGTCGCCACCCTGGTGTATTACGTCTTTGGCTCAATACTCTATTCGTACATCGGCGGGGGCGTTCCGGCGGTAAAAGCCTTCTGGCGCCACGCCATTGAGCCTTCCGTGACCGCGCTGGGCACCTGTTCCTCGCTGGGCACGTTACCGGTGACCCTGCGCGCGGGCAAGGCGATGGGCATTAATCCGGAAATTGTTGATGTCTCCGTGCCGCTGTTGGTCAACCTGAACAAGGGCGGCGTGGCGATGATTGCGGCGCTGAAGATTGTCTTTATCTATTCAGTACTGGGGATGGAATTTACCACCGAGACCTTCTTTTTGACCATGCTGATTGCCGTGCTGTCGGCGATTATCGTTGGCGGCGTGCCGGGTGGGGCGTTTCTCGGCGAGATCTTTATCGTCACCACGCTGGGACTGCCGATGGAGGCAATTCCGATGCTGGTGGTGCTTGGTACCATTACCGATGCTCCGGCAACGCTGATTAACGTCATTCACGATTTAAACGCGACGCAGATTGTTGAGCGCTTCGCGGGAAAGAAACAGGCCAGTGTCGGGATTAACCCTGGCACGGCGACGGTATAAGTTTGCGTACGGATGAAGGATAAAAAATATGAAAGATTCAATGAAGCTTGAAACGCAGTTAATCATCGCCGGACGCGATAAGCGCTATACCCAGGGAGCGGTGAACCCGGTGATCCAGCGGGCCTCCTCTCTGGTGTTTGATACCGTCAAAGACAAAAAATTCGCCACTGCCAATCGCGCCAACGGCGAGCTGTTTTACGGACGTCGCGGCACGTATACTCACTTCGCCTTTCAGAAGGCGATGAGCGAACTGGAGGGCGGCGTCGGCTGCGCGCTCTATCCGTGCGGCGCGGCGGCGGTGACCAATGCGATCCTCGCCTTTGTACAGGGGGGCGATCATCTGTTGATGACCGGCGCGGCGTATGAGCCGACCCAGGATTTCTGCAATAAGATCCTCAGTAAATTCAATGTCGAAACCACCTATTACGATCCTATGATCGGCGCGGGAATTGCCGAACTGATCCGGCCGGAAACCAAAGTGGTGTTTCTTGAATCACCCAGTTCGATCACCATGGAAGTGCAGGATGTTCCGGGGATGGTAAAAGCGATCCGCGCGGTGAACCCGGAGATCGTCATTATGATCGACAACACCTGGGCGGCTGGCGTGTTGTTTAAGGCGCTGGACTATGGTGTGGACATTTCGATTCAGGCAGGAACCAAGTACACCATCGGTCATTCAGACGGTATGCTGGGTACGGCGGTGTCCAACGCCCGCTGCTGGGAGCGCCTGCGTGAGAATTCGTATCTGATGGGGCAGACGCTGGATGCAGATACCGCTTATAACGGCAGCCGCGGCCTGCGTACGCTGTCGGTCCGCCTGAAGCAGCATCAGGAGAGCAGTATTGAGATTGCCCGCTGGCTGTCGGCGCGACCGGAAGTGGCGCGCGTGAACCATCCGGCGTTGGCGGAATGCCCGGGGCACGAGTACTTTGTGCGTGACTTTAGCGGCAGCTCCGGCCTGTTCTCCTTTGTGCTAAAAAAACGCCTGTCGGACACGCAACTGGCCGCGTTCCTTGATAACTTTTCGCTGTTCCATATGGCCTACTCCTGGGGCGGCTTTGAATCGCTGATTCTGGCGAATCAGCCGGAGGAACTAAACAGCATCCGTCTGGCAGGGGACGTGGACTTCAGCGGAACGCTGGTGCGGGTGCATATCGGGCTGGAAGACGTGGGCGATTTGATTGCCGATCTCGACGCCGGATTTGCGCGCATCGCGTAAAGTGATTCCCTTGCCGGATGGCGCTGACGCTTAACCCACCTGCGAACCCTGTCGGTTGGTTAAGGGGCCTTCACCGCCATCCGGCTTGCTTTATTTCTCAAGCGCCAGCTCGGTTTCGCCATGCTGGCGCACGCGATGGAGCAAACCTCGTAGCGTGAACACGACCACCACGCCTGCCGCTACCGCCAGCAGGTGAAAAGGGATTCGCCCGCCGTTAAACCACAACCAGCGGCCAACCTCGACGGAGACGGCCATCACCAGCAGAATCACCATATTCAGCGACGCCGAGACCGTGCCCTTGGGCAGATTGTTGGTAAACAACGTAAAGCGGAACAGCGTCGGGAAGATCATTCCTATACCAAACGCGTACAGGCTGGTGCCCATCACCGACCACAGCCAGACGTGCGGCCAGAGCAGGTTTCCGGCAATCAACACCGCGAGTCCGCTAAGCTGGATAGGCACCGCGCGCCAGATAAAGCGGGGATCGGTGGGATCGTTAACAAAGCGCGCGACGATGGCGTTGGCGACGATCACTGCGCCGAACACCGGCACCTGCGCCCAGGCAAACTGCGAGGTGGTCATGCCGCCAGCGTCGATCAGGATCACCGGCGAAACGGCGACCCAGCTCATCATCGGGATATAGCTGAGCGACAGCGTCGCGGCGCCCGCGAGGAACACACGATTGCGGAACACATCGCGGAAGTCGCGCAGCACGCTGACCGCGCTGAACGGCACCGCGCCGCGCTTGACCGTTTCCGGCATGGTCAGCAACAGGCCAATAAATGCAAGAAAGCCCATCACGCCGATAATACCAAACAGCGCTTTCCAGTGGACAAAGTGCATCAGCGCCGCGCCGGAAAGCGGGCCGATAATAGGCGCCACAAGAACGATAGAGGTGATAATCGCCATCAATTTAATGCCTTTCGTCTGGCCGAAGGCTTCCTGAACCGTGACGTAGCCGACCGTCGCGATAAAGCAAATGCTGGTGCCCTGTACCACGCGCGCGATCAGAAACTGCGTCATGGTGGTGGTGAACAGCGTGGCGGTACAGGCGAGGGCGAAGATCAGCGCGCCGGTAATCAGCACCGGCCTGCGGCCAATGCGATCCGAAAGCGGCCCCAGCAACCATTGCAACACCATACCGCCGGTCAGATAAAGGCTGACCGCCGCGGGCGCAAGGCTGACGTCGGCGTTAAAATCGCGCACGACGTTGATGATGCCAGGCTGAATCAAATCCGTCGACAGATAAGCGGCAAAGTCATACACGATCAGCGCCATCGGAAAAAACAGCGACGTGGCGTGTCGTGAGAAAAAGTGAGAAATCCGTGACATCGTAAACGCACTCCATGTGGAACAACCCATAGCGGGAACAACGAAATTCAATACCGTCACAGGGACGTCAGGCAGAGAACGGGCGCAAACAGACTGCGGATGGACTGAATTTCATGTAATCAAAAGCGCTGTCCGCGCATAAACACAGACAGGAAAACACCACTGACTCACGTCAGAAAGTGTGTCGATTACAGATGACATTCAGCACATCACACCTCGGGAAAAGTAAGTTGAGTGGAAAATATACACATTAAGTGTAATTAAAATTTGACGGTAATCAAAAGAGTTTTGCGGGTTAATTCGGCGTAGCGACAATCAGCGGCCAGATAAACCGTCCGACAATCCCCACGCCAAAAACGCACAAAATGGCGCCAGCGGCCCGCTCAATCCACAGTAACCCGTGGGTGAAGCGCTGCTGGACGGCTGGCAGAGCGATAACCGTGACGATCAGTATATCCCATGCCAGCACCACGCTGGTCATCCAGATGCCGCTTACCGTTTGCTGCACCAGCGTCACCCCGGGGCCAAGCAACGCTGTCATTAGCGCCAGGTAAAACAGCGCGTTCTTTGGGTTGAGCAAAGAGGAGCCCAGCCCCAGCAGCAACTGTTGGTGAAAACCCGGGCAAGCGTTTTCAGCGCCGGAACCGGACAACGCCTGCGGACGGCTTCGCAGCAGCAGGGTGCCAATCCACAGAAGATACACTACGCCGAGCAGCTCAATGACGGTAAACAGGAGCGGCAGCTGGCGCAGGATCCCCCAGCCGACAATCGCCAGCAGGATGTACAGGCCATTGCCTGCGGCAATCCCGACACACAGCCCGGCGCTACCCCGCAATGGGTAGCGGACCGCATAGCCGACCAGTAAAAAGAAGTCGGGTCCCGGACTCAGCAGCGCCACAAAATGTGCCAACGCCAGCGCGGGGAATGCAGACGGAAAGAGAACAGAGAAGCGTTCCATAGTGACCTCAGACAGTAAACCGGAGATCACCCTACCTTTTGTCCGGCGCTAATTATTGTCTGATATTGATCGCCCCGACGCATACTGACGTGGCGTGGCGGCGGTATAGCTGACAAAGGTGCGATGAAAATGACTCTGATCGGCGAATCCGCTCTGGTAACTGACGTCGGCAATCGTCTCCCCGGCGCGTAACCGCGCGCGGGCGTAACCGATGCGCGCGATGTTCAGGTAACTGCCCGGCGTCAGGCCGATATCCTGTTTAAAGGTGCGGATCAGCGTCTCTTTACGCATCTGGCACTCATGGGCTAACTCATCCAGCGACGGTGGAGAAAGCAAATCGCTTTGCAGGCGTGTCAGTAAATAGCGACTGCTGGCGCGTGGAGTATCTGTCGTGCCAATGTGCAAGGGGAGCTGGCGCAGCAGACGCTGGGCGGCGCTCGCTACCGCCGCCGTCTGTCGGCGCGCCATGAACGTAACCAGCGTAAGGTAATCGGCAAACAGCGACGGGCTGCGAATGACCGGCGCGGGGGCGACAAGGCGCGCGCTGGCGGTCACGCCAACGAATTGCGCACGGCACCAGTCTGCGTCCAGATAGAGCATATGATAGCTGCGACACTGTCCGTCTACCGGGTTGCAGCTGTGTGGCGCATCCGGCGGGATCACAATCAGATCGCCTGCCTGCAGGCGGTACTCTACACCGTGACTGACGCAACGGGTTTCTCCTTCCAGGATCGCGCCAACCGACAGTTGCGGGTGGTAATGGCGCTTGTAGGCCTGATGGCTGCGTCTGGTACTTCGCAATTCCAGCCACGGCAGTTGTTCGTCACGCCAGAATGATTGTGAAATATTTCGGGTGCGGTTCACGGTCAGCCTCTCCTGTTGATAATGATGAGTTATACCACAGGCCGGACGGCGGAAACGTCGTAATCGCCGACGTTGTGTGGTTTTTGCGTAGCGCATTCCGCGAACATGTTGCTGTTACATCTGGGGGGCTTTTTCTCTGGAGGCGTTTCGCAGAGAAGGAAAGTGGCGCATGAAACGGGGGAGGCGGCACGGTAACGTGGCGGTAAATTTTTTAGGTGACGGACCGCCATGAGCAAAACAAACACATCCACCCCGCATGACGCCGTGTTTAAGACCTTTCTGCGCCATCCGGATACCGCCCGTGATTTTCTGGATATTCATCTTCCGGCTTCGCTGCGATCGCTGTGCGATTTGCAGACGCTGAAGCTGGAGCCGACCAGTTTTATTGAAGACAATCTGCGGGCGTATTATTCAGATGTGCTGTGGTCGGTACAAACCGATGAAGGCGAGGGGTATATCTATGTGGTTATCGAGCATCAAAGCACGCCTGATGCACATATGGCATTCAGGCTGATGCGCTACGCCATCGCGGCGATGCAACAGCATTTAGACGCCGGACATAAGCGGCTGCCGCTGGTGGTGCCGATGCTGTTTTATCACGGCGTGGAAAGCCCTTATCCCTTTTCTCTGAACTGGCTGGATGACTTTGCCGATCCTGCGCTGGCGCGTGAACTGTATAGCGCCGCGTTCCCTCTGGTGGATATCACGGTGATCCCGGACGATGAAATTATGCAGCATCGGCGGATGGCGTTACTGGAGTTGGTCCAAAAGCATATTCGCAGACGCGATCTGTTGGGGCTGGTAGAACAACTGGCATCGCTACTCGTTACCGGTTGCGCTAATGACAGACAGTTGAAAGCGCTGTTTAATTATTTACAAAGACAGCACGGTTATACGCCACGGTTCAGCGTCTTTCTGGAAGAGATGGCGCAGCGGGTGCCTCAACACAAGGAGCGATTAATGACGGTTGCAGAAAGATTTCGTAATGCGATTCTCAGAAAAGGGATCCGCCAGGGCATGGAGCAGGGTAAACAGGAAGGCAAACAGGAAGGGCTGGCCGAAGGTCAGCGCGCAGCAGCCCGGCGTATTGCCGCAATGATGCTCGCGGAGGGGATTGAACCTCCAACGGTGCAGCGTCTGACCGGGCTCTCTGCGGAAGAGATACAAAACGTGGCGCATTGAGGGGCGCCCGACTGGCAACGCGTAGCGGGTGGCAGAAGCTAGTCCATCGCCACCTTAATCGCCTCGCCAAGCTTTTGCATCACTTCCCGGTGTTTCTCGTCCGGTGGTAGCGCGCAATTGATGCGCACGCAGTTGCGGTATTTACCTGATGCCGAAAACAGGGAGCCGGGCGCAACCTGGATTCTCAGTCGACAGAGTTGTTTCGCCACGCAGACCATATCGACCTGTTCTGGTAATTCAACCCACAGTAAAAAACCGCCTTTTGGCCGCGTGATGCAGATGCCGCCGGGAAAATATTCCCGTGCCCAGCAGGTGTAGACTTCCATGTTGCGTTGGTAAATCTGGCGCATTCGCCGGAGGTGACGGTGATAGTGACCCTCCCGGACAAACGCGGCCGCCGCCAGTTGGGTGACCGGGACGTTGGAGCCGATAACGGCGTACTTCATATGCAGCAGCTTGTCATGGTAACGGCCAGGCGCCACCCAACCGACGCGCAGGCCCGGCGCGACCGATTTGGTAAACGAGCTGCACAGAATCACCCGTCCGTCGATATCCCAGGCGTGAATGGTTTTCGGGCGAGGGTACTCCGAGGCCAGTTCGCCGTAAACATCGTCTTCGAAAATAACGATATCGTGACGCTGGGCGAGCGCCAGTACCGCTTTCTTACGCGCATCCGGCATGATAAACCCAAGCGGATTATTGCAGTTTGGCACCAGTATGACCCCTTTGACCGGCCATTGTTCCAGCGCCAGTTCCAGCGCTTCGATACTGATCCCCGTATCCGGATCGGTAGGAATTTCAATTACTTTGATGCCTAAACCGCGCAGAAGCTGCATGGTGCCGTAGTAGGCGGGCGATTCCACGGCGACAATATCCCCCGGCTGACACACCGCCAGCAGCGCCAGCGACATGCTGCTCTGGCTGCCGCTGGTTATGACAATATCTTCGGCGGTGACCACGGAACCGCCGTCGAGCATCAGTCGCGCGATTTGCTGACGCAGTTCGCGACAGCCGGATAGCTCATCATAGCCCAGCACCGCGCTCAGATTGTGCTGCGCGACGCGGCTTAACTCGCGCCACAGCGGCTTCAGGCTTGGCTGGCTGATGTCCGGGATGCCGCTACTAAAGGGAATGATAGACGCATCGTGATGCCCTTCCAGCATATCCTGCACCTGATCCCACTGGGTGATCTCCACCGGACGCTGTACCGGTCGAGACATCGGAGGGACCGGCGGCTGCGCTTTGCGCGGCGCGACAAAATAGCCTGACCGCGGCTGTGGCGTAATGAGCTGCTGAGATTCCAGGCGCTGATACGCCTGTTGCACAGTGCTGATACTCACGCCATGTTGCTGGCTCAGGCTGCGCACTGACGGCAATTTTTCTCCATGACGATATAAACCCTGCTCAATACGTTCAGCCAGCAGATTGGCCAGATGTTGATAACGCGTCATGCTGTATCCCTTATAAATGCCATACAGATTTCAAAACCAGTACAGACAGGTGCATTTTTTGCAGTACAGACGTATTTTTAGTCAATCTGTATGTTAATGAAAAGTGTTTTTTGAATCTGTAATGAATAATCGCCCCCCGCCAGAATAAAGCCTCAGGTTAATGCGGAGGTGGAGAATGGAATTTTACGAGAACAGGACAAAACGGCCATTTGCGGGATTTATGCTGATCTGGCGGGCGTATAAAGCGTGGCGCTTACGGGTTTACTCGCGACGCATTTTGCAACAGATGAATGATGAACGGCTCAAAGATATTGGCTTACGGCGGGATGAGCTCTAAAAGCCCGTAAAATCAATAAGGGCGACGCGCACAGCGTCGTTCTAAATACATTCATAATATTTATCAATTCATGCGAATACCCGGCCTGTTTCTTGATACTTATCCTGATAAGTATTATTTTCCCCTCAGCTAAGAGGGGAAGTGCTATGACCGAAGACGAACTGTTTGCCCGCCGTCCGATGGGCATGCGCATGGCGATGGTGGTGCGTCAGTGGCGCGCCATTATTGATACCGCCATCACCGACACCGGCCTGACGCAGTCAAGCTGGACGGTATTGATGCAATTGCATCAACTGGGCGATAACGTCTCGGTAAGCGAGCTGGCTGAAATGCAGGGTATTGAACTGCCGCCGCTCATGCGCACGCTCGCGCAGCTGGAAAAACGGGGTTATCTGATACGTTCCATATCGCCCTGGGACAAGCGTATTCGCCTGCTCACCCTGACGGACAACGGTCGCGCGGTTCTGCGTGAACTCAACAGGGTGATCGAGACGTATCAGCAGCGCGTGACCTGCACCATCCCGGAAGCGGAACTTGCCCTTTTCAGCGCCACACTTAATCAAATCGCCTGCAATCTGCGGACAATCCGCGAAGAAGATAATCAACGCTAAAAATGATGACGCCAGAACAAAAATTTGCCCGTTGGGTAAGGGTGAGTATTGCCGCTTTCCTGGTGATATTCGCCTGGTTTATTGTTGCCGATATCTGGATCCCACTGACGCCGGACGCCACCGTAATGCGCGTGGTCACGCCGGTTTCTTCCCGGGTATCCGGTTACGTCTCCCACGTTTACGTACACAACAACAGCCAGGTGAAAAAAGGCGATCTGCTGTATGAGCTCGACCCGACACCGTTTATTAATAAAGTTGAGGCTGCGCAGATCGCTCTGGAACAGGCGAAACTGAGCAATCAGCAACTGGATGCGCAGATCGCCGCTGCGCGCGCCAGCCTGCGCACCGCGCAATACACCGCCCACAACGACAGACTTACGCTTAATCGCTACCAGAAGCTGAGCGCGATGCAGAACGTCTCTCAGGCGGATCTCGACAAAGCCCGCACCGCCTGGCAAACCAGCGAACAGTCGGTATCGGCATTGACAGCCAATATTCAGAACCTGCTGATCCAGCGTGGCGAACGCGACGACAGTCTTAACGTCACGCTTCAAAAATACCGTAACGCGCTTGACGAGGCGAAGCTGAACCTGGGCTGGACGAAGGTCAAAGCCGAGACCGACGGCACGGTGAGTAATCTGCAGCTAAACCCCGGCCTGTATGCCACTGCCGCCACGCCGCTGCTGGCGCTGGTCAGCAACCAGACCGATATCGTGGCCGACTTTCGCGAGAAGAGCCTGCGCCATACTCAGACCAGCACCGATGCCGCCGTGGTCTTTGACGCACTGCCGGGCAACGTGTTTCCCGCTCACGTCACCAGCAGCGATGCCGGGATCCTGGCGGGGCAGGAGGATGTGAATGGCCAACTGTCGCAGCCGGAGCAGTCCACACGCTGGGTACGTGATGCCCAGCGGATGCGCATCCATGTGGCGCTGGACAAGCCGCTGGAAAAACCGTTACCGACCGGGGCGCGCGCCACAGTGCAACTGTATAACAGTGAAGGGCCGTTTGCCCGCACCTTCGCCGGGGCGCAGATCCACCTCGTAAGCTGGCTGCACTATGTTTATTAGCTCTCTGGCCTCGATAAATACGCTGGCACAGGTGTTTACGCCGCACGGGAAGATTGTTTACACGGCCAACGATTTTCGCCAGACCGTACGCATCGCCGTCGCCGGAACGGTTGCCCTCAGTGTTTCCACATTTTACAACGTTCAGTACGGCGTGTTTTTTGTGGTCTATCCGCTGATGCTGATGTCGCTGGTGCCGGTGTTTAACCGTCACGTGGCGACGCAGTTTGTGTTCAGCGCAGCGGTGAACTGCGTCGAAATGGTACTGATTGTCGGTTATCTTTCGCAATGGCCGCTTATTATGACGCTGGTGGTATTGGCTCTGTACGTGATGCGCTTTCGCTTTATGAGCAAGGGGCCACTGTTTCTGCTTGGCTCAATGGGGGTGGTTTGCCAGAGTACAATGCTTAACTTTATGAGCTATCCCACCACGAACTGGCATACGCTGATGTTTTCCAATATGGAAGCCTGCGTGATGGCCGTGGCGCTGAGCGCGCTGCTGCACTATCTGATTCCCGATGTGGAACCGCGACAGCCGCCGCCGCGTATTGACAAAGACGCTGCCCGGGTTCGTCATGAGTCGCTGCTTTCCGGCAGTGTGGCGACGATGATCTTTGTGGTTTTCCAGATTTGCGATCTCAGTGACTCCCTGTCGGCGCTGATGGCGGGCATTTTGATTCTCTTTCCCATGCACTATCGTGGCGCGGTGATCAGTTCTATCTGGCGCGTGGTGGGCGTCGTGTTGGCCTGCCTGTACATTCTGGTGGTGCAGCTGATTATTTATGACTTCAGCAACCACATGCTGCTCATGATGCCGTTAATTGGGCTCGGCCTGGCTTTCAGCGCCCGCCTGCATGTGATGGAAAAGGTCGGCGCGGGAGTGGGCTTCGCCAGTATCACCACCATCGGCATTATGTTCGGTCAGAACCTGCACCCGGACAGCGACCTGGTATTCAGCGATCTGTACCGCATCACCTCGGTCACCGTGGCGCTGATGGTAACGCTGACGATGGTGTTTTTGGTACACCGGGTACTGAACTGCTTTGCGGCAACGCGGTTTGTGGTGGAGTGATTCGGGCTTACATGGGAAGGCGCCGGATGATAGCGTAAACGCTTTCTCCGGCCTGTGGATTATTTCATTAGCTTGGTTAGTTTGCTTTGAAATACGTGCTGTAACGAAAGTAACCTTTCTTCAAGTGCTTTTTGCTTATTTATAAGAAGCGCCAGGCTTTGTTCTTTCACTTCGTGTCTGAAATATAATGAAGCAGATAAATTATAATTATTGTCAGCAATTTCTTTTCTGGATATATATCTTGATATCGAAGTTGCTTTTCGAGAGATAAATAATTTTGAAACTTCTTGATTGTCAAAGTTGGTTTTATCTCTGATATCTAGGATGAAAATATCGCTATTTTCACTTTTTTTGCTTAAAAATAAAATATTTGTTGCAACGGCTGTATTCTTAAAAACTCCTTTTGGTAAATAAATAATTGCTGTAATGTGATTGTTGTCTATGATTTTTTTACGAATGTCGTGTTCTTTGCCACTTCTAAAAAGTACACCGTCGGGTAAGATTATAGCCGCTTGCCCATTATCTTTTAATTTATAGATGCAGTATTGTAAAAAAGCAAAGTCAGCATATGATGCTGGTGGTTCTCCATAAATACAAAATTTATTTTTAGTAGTGGAAGGCATTCTTAAAGAGAAAGGGGGATTGGAAAGAATGAAATCAAATTTTCTCTCCGAGGTGTTCTCTGCATCAAAATATGTAGAGGTGATATTTGATGGAGATATTTCGTTCACAAGGGCCTTCATTTTAGAGATTTTTAATCTGTCAATACTTTTTTCTGATCCTGATATATCTTTAAGAGTTTTAATCGCTTCTGAAATAAACTCACCAGAGCCGCAAGCAGGATCTAAAAAAGATCCATCTTGTTTTTCCTGAATGATGTGAGTCATTAATTCTGTTATTTCTTTTGGAGTGTAATGTTTTTCTTTCTGGGGATGATATGTTTCAAATATATATGAAAATATATCCAATGTATAATTTATGGATAAGGTGTTAATATGTTTGTTGCAAAAATCAAAAATTCTATAAATGTAGTTTCTGATCTCTTTGTTTAAGGAAGGGGCGTAGAATGTGACATTGGAAAATATAAAATCAAACTCTTCCTTATTTAATTCTATCCAACCCTTGGTATTTGACTTTGATTGTTCATAAAGCGAAAAAATATTTGTGCAAGTATTGTTAGTTAGTTGCTTGAGGGAACCATTAAGTAAATAACAGAGAACTGTCATTTCAATGTTAAACATGATTTGAGTGTGTTTATCAAGGTTATTGCAATCGATTGCTTGCAGCAGCCTTACAAATTCTTGTTCTTGCATCGCTTTACCTACGATTCATTAGTGTATTAATTGCTGTGTGGCATAGGATAGTGCCGTTCTCGATTAAATTTTTTAACGTCTCTCTTTGCTCATCCCATATTCTACGAAGGGTAATAACTTCATCTTGAATATCCAATGATGGTGTGGGAATCTCAAGTTTTAACAGGTTTTTTAAGCTAAGATTGACTACCAGTCCCCCCCCCTGTAATGCAGAGATCTGCTCAGCACCCTTAGGGGAATTCAAAAAATAGTATAAAAATTCAGGTTGTATTATAGTAGTATTGATTCTTATAACAGCTATTTGGTTGGTTGTTGTAGCCGATATGTTATATGGGTTACAGAGCAACATTGCTGGTATTCTTTCCCCTCTTAGTGGTAAAAGAATATCATTGGTTTGAAGACTTATTTTTAATTTCTCCTCTGGAATATCAGCAAAAGGGAGACTTGAAAAATTGTCAAAAACACCTTCTCTTATATCTTTGATCTGCAGCAAATGAATGTTACCTTTTACGGCTTCGGCCCTGGTTCGAAACGTATGACCGCCGGTAACCTCTGCAATTTCTGAAAGTCGTTTTATCATCATTTTTTCTCATATTTAAAGTCAACCGAAAGGTTGACCCCAACAGCGGTTGCAGTGCTATCTTTTTTGTTCGTACTAAGTGACTGAACATTAACACTAAGCAGTACATTAGATGATACAGTCATCAGAAAAAAGCACAGAATGCCAGTAGTCCCTTTCTTTCTTTTCATGACACTCCCCTTAATGTGAACTAAAAATCATACAGAACATTATGTGCAGTAAGGTAGCGTACTGTTGTTGGCGTTGTCATGCTGTTTGTCTCTTTTTTTGCTGATTTGCGGAAAAGTTGCGTTTTCAGAGTCTGAGTTAGCCAGAGTAAAAGGAAGGATGACCAGGCGTACATGATTGGCCGTCTGGTTGTGATTTCAAATGAAGGTTGCTTTGCTGTTTTCCACTATGATGAACTCGCCCTGAAAAAATCAGGCGGTTCTAGTAACGGCAAAAAGGTTTAATTCGCCCTTAACTGCAGCTCCAGCTCATCAAACAGCTGTAAGTCCACGTCCAACAGCTCCACGGCGTTGCTACGTCTTATGCCGACGTTGTTTTCAATCAGAAGCTCCAGCAGGCGATCGCCATCAATTAGTGTAATCGGTGCGGCGCCCGGAAACAGCGCGGCTTCCGCACATTTGGCGGCAAACTTGCTGGTGGTGAGCAGCGTGCCGCGAATGGCTTTGTGGTAGGGAAGTGCGCCGCGGAGCTGGTCGATACAGGGTCGTGTGATGGTATTTTGCATCCGCTTCACCTGCACCACTTCGGTAATGGTGGAGATGCCGACCTGTACTTTTCCGACCACGTCCATACCCTTATCGCCTGAGGCTTTGGTCACTTCCACCTATTCATAACCCATCGCTTCCAGCAGTTGGCCGATCAGATGCTCAAACTTGTACGGATTCCTGGTGGCGAGTTGCTCGCATAAAACCCCTTTCTGCTGTTCGTTATAGCGCTTCACCGCATCAAGCTGCTCCTTGCGCGGGTCGCTGTTGCGTGCAGGAAGCGATTTGCCGAGCCAGTGGCGACCACTGTCGGTAATGCGATAGCTCATTCTCTCGCGGGCGACCAGATTGCGATCGATAAGATTATACAAACGCGAGTACAGCGTGCTCCTGGCCGAACGATCGGAAGCAAATCTGGAATGCTGATGTAAAAATGCCTGCCATTCGGTGAGCAGATCCGCGCGACGGGACATGTCACGTCCTGCCAGTAACTCCAGCAGTTGCAACAGGCCTTCCAGATCGTCTAACCAACGTAGCGTCTCTTCGTCGTCCAGTAAAAACCGTTCGCCGCGAACGGTCGGGAACCAGACGTCGTTCTCCGTACTTTTCATCAGTTCAAATAACGGATAGTTCAGGAACAGGTAATAGCCGTAGCTGTGGCGGGGGTTAAGTATATGGTTGCCCGTTTCCCAGATTCGGCGCGCGATTTCGGCATCTTCGCCAGTCAGACGGTCATGGATCCAGTTATCCGGCTCGGACCAGTCCACGGGCTTTTGCGGCGTAGCGGTTTGCTCGAAGATGGCGTTAATCATATTACGTATTGATTTCAGGGAATAGCCTGTAACCGCCTTCATCATCGCTTTTACTTGGGCATAAGTTGGAAAAAGCGGGGTAATCACTTTGTAATTCTTTACGTTGATCCCTTAACGACTACATTAGCAATAGCTTGCCATAAAATTGATAAAACACCATGGAATTAATCACTTAACAGAAAGGTGAGAGTAATTTTCGCGTTACGGTAACTTGGGCCCATTTTTCCGTATTAAAGAAAATTGTGAAGCTATTTCCAACAGTGTCGTTATAATTGTGAGATGATTGTCTATACTTTTTTGTATATACAATAAAGGGAAATGACATGCCGATGGAGTTTGAATGGGATACAAACAAGGCAAAGAGTAACCTGAGTAAACATGGCGTTCGCTTTGAGGATGCCGTTCTGGTATTCGATGACCCCCGGCATCTGTCGCGTCAGGATCGTTATGAGAATGGAGAATATCGCTGGCAGACTATCGGTCTTGTTCATAGCATCGTAGTCATTTTGGTTGCTCATAGCGTTCGGTTAGAAAGTGGCATTGAGGTTATTTGTATTATCAGCGCCCGTAAGGCAGACAGGAAAGAGAGGTATCATTATGAGCATGGTTAAACACAAGCGCGGTAACGCACCCGCGATCGGTGCTCAGCATGAGGCGGAACTTAATGCGCTGGCGAAAAAAACTGATGATGACATTGATTACAGCGACATTCCTCCCGCAGGGAATGAGCCGTGGTCTGAGGCGGTGCGTGGAAAGTTTTTTCGTCCATTAAAAACACAGGCTTCCGTGCGTATTGATGCTGACGTTATGGAGTGGTTGAAACGGCCGGGAAAAGGTTACCAGACACGCCTTAATGCTATTTTGCGTGAAGCTATGTTGCGAGAGCAAAACAAGAAATAGCCTGCGTAAGCACGCTGGTCGGCGCCGGATAATAGCGTAAACGCTTTCTCCGGCCTGTCGGGCAGGGAGATATTACTTCTCCAGCCCCGCAAATGCGGCTCTGATTTCGTCTTCCGGCAATTGAATACCAATAAACACAAGCTGGCTGTGGGGTGTTTCGTCGCCCCACGGGCGATCCCAGTCGGCGCTGTACAGACGCTGTACGCCCTGGAACAGCAGGCGGTTGGGTTCGCCTTTAATCCATAACATGCCTTTGTAGCGCAGCAGTTTGTCGGCGGATTCCAGCAGCAGGTTTTCCATCACGCGCGAAACGTCGCCAATATCTACCGGGTAATCCAGTTCCACCACAATGGAAGAAATATCATTCTGCTTATCGGCAATAAAATGGAAGCGTGGTGTCGCGCTGACCACGTTCTCTTCCAGCATAAAGCCGTTAGTATCGAACAGGAGAGAGAGGTCAATATCGCCATGCGTCACGGTATATACCGGGGCGCGGGCGTTGATGCGCGCCAGCCGCTCGCGCAGTTTTTCACTCCCGCCCGCCACGTCGGTTTTGGTCAGCAGGATACGATCGGCGTAACCGACCTGGGACTGGGCGATGGTGAACTGATTCATCTGCTCGTCGGCGTGAACCGCATCGACCAGCGCAATAACGCCGTCCAGCAGATAACGCTGGCAAATGACCTCATGGGAGAAAAAGGTCTGAATGATCGGACCGGGGTCGGCCATGCCGGTGCACTCAATCACCAGCCGGTCAAAGCTGATGTTGCCTTTATCAAGATTATCAAGCAGGTCCAACAGCGCATCCTCCAGCTCGTTGGAGCGGGTGCAGCAAATACAGCCGTTAGTCAGGGTTTTTATCTGCGTGGCGCGATCGCCAATGAGTTGGTCGTCGACGGAGACTTCGCCGAACTCGTTTTCGATAACAGCGATTTTATAGCCGTGCTGTTCGTTGAGGATATGGCGCAGCAGGGTGGTTTTACCCGCGCCAAGAAATCCGGTGAGTAGGGTGACTGCAATCGGGGTCATTCACTTCTCCTTCTAACAGCAGCGCATGCCGCCTTTACCGTCGCCGCCGTAGCGTGCTTGCTGGCGCTCGCGGAAGAACTCTTCGTAGCTCATGTACGGCTGATCGGGATGATTGGTCTGCATATGCTCGACGTAGTTGTCGTAGTCTGGAATGCCAATCAACATCTTCGCCGCCTGGCCGAGGTACTTTTTTGCCTGCCCTAAGTTACCAAACATTGTCTTATACCTGTAATGAATTAAGCCGGATGGCGGCTAACGCCTTATCCGGCCTACTTTACTGCGGCGCTCATCATACGTAGACCGGGTAAGCGCAGCGCCACCCGGTCTCGGTTTTTAATGATGTGAAGATGTCTTCACGCCGCCTTCCGGAACCGGAACGTACGGGGTTTCTTTATCGGTACGTTTGTCCACGTTGCGCACTTTCAGCCAGGTTTTAAAACCGTAGAAAATAATGCTGTACACCACCACCAGGAACAGAATGCTCAGGCCTGCGTTGGTGTAGTTGTTCACAACAATGTGGTTCATGTTGGCGATCTGCTGAGCGGTCAGCTCGCCGCCGTTGGCAATCTTCTCTTTGTACTGGTTAGCCATGTAGAAGAAGCCTTCCATCTGCGGGTTGTCACTGAACAGTTTCAGACCCAGCGCCCAGGTGGTGCAGATCAGCAGCCAGACCGCAGGGATCACGGTGACCCAGATGTATTTGGTGCGTTGCATTTTGATCAGCACCACGGTGCCGAGAACCAGCGCCACGGCAGCCAGCATCTGGTTAGAGATACCGAACAGCGGCCAAAGGCTCTTCACGCCGCCCAGCGGATCGACCACACCCTGGTACAGCAGGTAGCCCCACAGACCCACGCAGCCCGCGGTGCCGATAATGCCGGCGACCAGAGAGTCAGTTTTCTTCAGGAACGGCACGAAGTTGCCCAGCAGATCCTGCAGCATGAAGCGGCCAGAACGGGTACCGGCGTCCAGCGCGGTCAGGATGAACAGCGCTTCAAACAGAATACCGAAGTGGTACCAGAAGCCCATATCCGCCATAGGCAGCACCTTGTGGAAGACATGCGCGATACCTACCGCCAGCGTCGGTGCGCCGCCAGCACGGTTCAGCACGGACGGTTCACCGATGTCTTTCGCGGTTTGCAGGATCTGCTCTGGCGAAATCACGAAGCCCCAGGAGCTGACGGTGGCCGCCGCGTGTGCGGTGACGTCTTTCAGTTGCGCCATAATCAGCGGCGCGTTTTCGCCACCCATTTCATGCAGGTTCGGCATGGTGATGCCCAGGCCCGCAGGCGGGGTGTTCATCGCAAAATAGAGACCCGGTTCGATGATGGATGCCGCAACCAGCGCCATGATCGCTACGAAGGATTCCATCAGCATTGCGCCATAACCAATGAAACGCGCGTCGGTTTCACAGGCCAGCAGTTTCGGTGTGGTACCGGACGAGATCAGCGCGTGGAAGCCAGAGACCGCACCGCAGGCAATGGTAATGAACAGGAACGGGAACAGCGCGCCTTTCCACAGCGGGCCGGTGCCGTCGATGTACTGAGTCATCGCAGGCATTTTCAGTTCCGGGTTCAGGATAACGATACCCAGCGCCAGACCGACGATAACGCCGATTTTCAGGAAGGTCGCCAGATAGTCGCGCGGCGCGAGGATCAGCCAGACCGGCAGCAGTGCGGAAACAAACGCGTAGCCGATCAGCGCAAAGGTAATGGTGGTGTCTTTAAAGGTCAGCGCCGGGCCCCAGTACGGGTCGTGCGCGATCACGCCGCCGAAATAGATCGAGGCGACCAGCAGAACGATACCAATCACGGAGACTTCACCCACGCGACCGGGGCGAATAAAGCGCATGTAAATGCCCATAAACAGCGCGATCGGCACCGTTGAGCAGACGGTGAAGACGCCCCACGGGCTTTCCGCCAGCGCTTTGACCACGATCAGCGCCAGGACGGCGAGGATGATGATCATGATTAAGAAGCAACCAAAGAGGGCGATGGTCCCCGGCACGGTGCCCATCTCTTCTTTGATCATCTCGCCAAGCGACGCGCCGTTACGGCGTGAAGAAATAAACAGTACCATGAAGTCCTGCACCGCCCCGGCCAGCACCACGCCCGCCAGCAGCCACAGCGTACCCGGCAGGTAGCCCATCTGCGCCGCCAGAACCGGCCCAACCAGTGGACCCGCGCCAGCGATAGCGGCAAAGTGGTGACCAAACAGCACGTAGCGGTTGGTCGGAACATAGTTCAGGCCATCGTTATTGATGACCGCAGGCGTTGAACGTGTAGGGTCAAGCTTCATCACCTTTTGGGCGATGTACAGGCTGTAGTAGCGGTAAGCCACCAGATATACCGACACGGAAGCGACCACGATCCACAGGGCGCTGACGTGTTCACCCCGACGTAAGGCCACTACCGAGAGGCAGAAGGCCCCGATGATCCCGAGGATCACCCAGGGTATGTGCTTGAATATCTTTTTAGTATCCATAGTAAAACCTGGTTTTCTAAGATGAATAATTGGCCGAAGCCGTTGGGTTTGCGTTGCGTTTGAGGAGAAAAAATGACGACTAAGGTGGAGCGATCTTGCCAGAGGTACGCGCGCGTAAAGTAAGGTAAATGGATAAGCGGTCAAATGTTGAGTTAAGCGGTCAGAAGTGTCAGTAAGCGGTAAAGACGACCGTTAAGGGATTGATTTTATGTGACTGAGATCACAATGAAAAATACTGTGGCCTCGGGCAATAAGGGTCTACGCTTATTGCCGACACCCTTATAAGGAGAAGAACATGGAAAACGTCACCCTCGCACTCTCTGAGGCCTATGCGCTGTCACGCGAAGTGTTATGTAAAAACGGCTTTAGCGCTGAACATGCAGATGCTATCGCGCGTAACGTCACGGCGGGTGAACGCGACGGATGCGCGTCACATGGCCTGTGGCGGCTGCTGGGGATTGTCGACACCCTGCGTAAGGGAAAAGTCTCTGCGGATGCGCGTCCGGTCATTACCGATCAGGCCCCCGCGATTGTCAAAGCCGACGCGGGCGGCGCGTTTTCGCTGGTGGCCTATGAACAGGCGCTGCCGCTGCTGATTTGCAAAGCCAAAACCTGCGGCATCGCGGCGCTGGCCATTAATCGCTGTGTGCATTTCTCAGCGCTGTTCGCCGATATCGAACCGCTCACCGACGCCGGGTTGGTCGGCTACGCCTGTACGCCAAGCCATGCCTGGGTCGCGCCGGCTGGCGGTACGCGTCCGTTGTTTGGTACGAACCCCATCGCCTTTGGCTGGCCGCGAAAAGACAAGCCGCCGTATATTTTCGATATGGCGACCAGCGCGGCGGCGCGCGGTGAAATTCAGCTTCATCTGCGAGCCGGAAAGCCCATACCCGAAGGCTGGGGAATCGACAGTGAAGGGCAACCGTCTACCGATCCGCAGGCGGTGCTGGATGGCGCGATGCTGACGTTTGGCGGGCATAAAGGCTCCGCCTTCGCCGCGATGGTGGAGCTGCTGGCCGGGCCGCTGATTGGCGATATGACCAGCGCAGAGTCGCTGGCCTGGGACGATGGCGCAGGCGGTTTGCCGTACGGCGGCGAGCTGATCCTGGCGCTTGATCCTGAACGGTTTCTGGGTGCGGAAGCCCATGTACATCTGGATCGTGCTGAAACGCTGTTTGCCTCAATGCAGGCGCAGGGGGCGCGGCTGCCGGGCGAGCGTCGTTTCATCTCGCGGCAAACATGCCAGGATGCAGGCGTAACGATCCCACGCTCACTGTATGAGGAGATTTCAGCACTGCTGTAACGTACGCGGGCAGCCGCCCGCTGCCCGTTTGCAGAGTGGGTTATCACCGTTATTGCCAGTTAATTAAGCAAATTTCCTGTGATACCGCCCGCGGTTCCATAAAGTTTTCTCATTCCAGGCCGAAAACCAGAGTATCTGTCTAGCGGAAAGAGAAAACATGTTAAAACGTATCAAGATTGTGACCAGCTTATTGCTGGTCCTGGCGCTGTTTGGCCTTTTACAACTCACCTCAGGCGGTCTGTTCTTTAACGCATTGAAGAATGACAAAGAGAATTTCACCGTTTTACAAACCATTCGCCAGCAACAGTCCACGCTAAACGGTAGCTGGGTGGCGCTGTTGCAGACCCGCAATACCCTGAACCGCGCGGGTATCCGTTACATGATGGATCAGAACAACATCGGTAGCGGCGCGACCGTGGCGGATCTGATGCAGATAGCCACGGCGTCGCTGAAACAGGCGGAAAAAAACTGGGCCGATTACGAAGCGTTGCCGCGTGACCCGCGCCAAAGCGAAGCGGCTTCGGCTGAGATCAAACGCAATTACGATATTTACCACAATGCGCTGGCTGAACTTATACAACTGCTCGGCGCGGGTAATATCAACGCGTTTTTCGATCAGCCAACCCAGGGATATCAGGACGCTTTTGAGAAGCAGTATGTGAGCTATCTTGAGCAGAACGACCGACTTTATGACCAGGCGGTCAAGGACAACAACAATTCTTACAATCAGGCGATGTGGGTGCTTGGCTGCGTGCTGCTCGCGGTACTGGTGGTGATTTTTGCCGTCTGGTTTGGCATTAAGCTGTCGCTGATTGCGCCGATGAACCGGCTGATTGAAAGTATTCGCCATATCGCCAGCGGCGATCTGGTGAAGCGTATTGATGTGGAAGGCTCTAACGAAATGGGCCAGCTGGCGGAGAGCCTGCGCCATATGCAGGGCGAGCTGGTGCGTACCGTGGGTGATGTGCGTAACGGCGCGAACGCGATTTACAGCGGCGCCAGTGAAATCGCCATGGGCAACAACGATCTCTCCTCCCGTACCGAACAACAGGCGGCGTCTCTGGAAGAGACCGCGGCGAGCATGGAAGAACTGACCGCTACCGTGAAGCAGAACGCCGAAAACGCCCGTCAGGCCAGCCATCTGGCGCTTAGCGCCTCCGAGACGGCGCAAAAAGGCGGCAAAGTGGTGGACAACGTGGTGCAGACCATGCGCGATATCGCTTCCAGTTCGCAAAAAATCGCCGACATTATTAGCGTGATCGATGGTATTGCCTTCCAGACCAACATCCTGGCGCTTAATGCGGCGGTCGAAGCGGCGCGTGCAGGCGAGCAGGGCCGCGGATTCGCTGTGGTCGCCGGTGAAGTGCGTAATCTGGCGCAACGTAGCGCCCAGGCGGCGCGTGAGATCAAGAGCCTGATCGAAGACTCGGTGAGCCGTGTTGACGTTGGCTCTACGCTGGTGGAAAGCGCGGGCGAAACGATGGATGAGATCGTGAACGCGGTCACGCGCGTAACCGACATTATGGGCGAAATCGCCTCCGCGTCTGACGAACAAAGCCGTGGGATTGATCAGGTCGGCCTGGCCGTGGCGGAGATGGATCGCGTCACGCAGCAGAACGCCTCGCTGGTGGAAGAGTCCGCAGCGGCGGCTGCAGCGCTGGAAGAGCAGGCCAGCCGCCTGACTCAGGCTGTCGCCGTGTTCCGCATCCAGCAGGAGCAGCAGCGCGCGCGCGAAACCGCCAGCGTGAAACCGGTGTCGGCACCCGTTCAGCCGCGCAAGGCCGTTGTGGCGGATACCGGCGAGAACTGGGAAACGTTTTAAGCGGTAAAGCCGGTGGCGAAGGAACGCCGCCGGTTGGCGCTGCGCTTAACCGGCCTACCGGGTAAGCGTCGGCCTGGGAAAGCGTAGCCGCCCTCGGACGTTTACCTCAGACGCAGGCGCATGGCGCAGCGGGATCCACGGGCGATACCCCGCGCCGTTTCTGCTTCTCGCTTCTGACGCAATGCGGCTGGCAGCGAGTCCTCGTCGAGCATCTCAAAGCCCAGCCGGGCATACAGCGGCGCGTTCCACGCCACGTCACGAAACGTGGTCAACGTCATCGCGGTATAGCCCTGTTCATCAGCCCATTGTCTGACAACGTTGAGCAACTGACGACCAATTCCTTTCCCCTGCCAGTCGAGATGCAGCGAAAACTCTGCGATATACAGCGAAGACTCCAGTGCTTCTGCGAGCAGGAAGCCAACGGCATGCCCGTCGGTCTCTGCCAGCCAGCTCATTCCGGCTAAGACATATTCCCGATGCTGCTCCACAGTCGTAATGGTGTCGTCAGCGATCCAGGCAAGCGCAGGAACGGCTAAAAAGCGCCGTCCTGCCGAGCGCTCAATAGCGGGCAGGTCGGCGGTATCAGCAAGTGTGGTGGGGCGGCAGTGTATTTTCATCCGCTCAGTATATTGCCTTTCACACCTTACGGGGATCGCTAATTGGCTGGCGAACCAGGAAGATGTAAGCCAACGCGCCTGCTGCGGTGACGCAGCCGCAAATAATCAACGCCAGGCGAAATGAGTGGGTGGTATCAACGATAAAGCCGGTAATAATCGGCGCGAACGAGGCGCAGATAAAGCTGGCGAAGTTCTGGATACTCCCCACCGACGCGGTCATCCGTGAAGCGACAGCCACGTGGATAAGACCCCAACAGGAAGTCCCGGCGAAATGGATACAGAACAGCGCCATGCCAATCAGCAGAACCGCGCTCATGGAGGTGGTGGCGTTTGGCACCACAAAGGTGAAGGCTGCAGAGCACAGCATCCCGGCGATAATGCAGATTTTACGGCTTTTAATTGGCTGCATTCCGCGTTTTACCAGCCCGTCGGTGACGTAGCCGTTGACCAGCATCCCCGCCGCGCCGAACAGGAAAGGGATCGCCGCCATCAGCCCGGTACTCTTTAAATCCAGGCTGTAGGCCGTTTGCAGATACCCTGGCAGCCAGGCCAGATACAGCCACGCGGTATAATTAATGCCGCTAAAGCCGAGCATCATGCCCCACATGGTGCGGTTGCGGAACAGGCTGCGCCATTCGGCAAAACTCAACGGGTCGCGACGGGCGTTGACGCTCCCGGCGTTCAGATAAGCCTGCTCGACGGCGGTCAGTTCCACCTGCTCGCGGTTGCGATACAGCATATACCAGCCGATGGCGAGAAAGATGCCCAGCACGCCGATGGTAATAAACATGCCGCGCCAGCCCATGACCAGCATCATTGCCGCCAGAATCGGCGGACTGATGGCTACGCCAATAGTGGATGCCGCGTTAAAAAAGCCCATTGGGCGACCGCGCTCTTTGATGTTAAACCAGTCGTTGATGACCTTCACGCCGCACGGGTTCATCGGCGCTTCGCCAATCCCCATGCCGATGCGCACCAGCACAAACTGCGTAAAGCTGTGCACCATCCCGGAAAGCGCCTGAAACAGCGACCAGAAGAACATGCCGAGGCCGAGCATAATGCGTGGCCCTTTGCGGTCCAGCAGCGGGCCGCAGGGAAGTTGGGCGATGCCGTAGGCCAGAGAAAAGACCGACAGCAGCGCGCCGATCTCGGTGGCGCTTAGCCCTAACTCTTCCCGGATCGTCAGGTTCGCCACCGACAGCGAACTACGGTCAAGATAATTAATCACCGCCGCGAAAAATAATAAAATCATTGCAGTGGTCTGAATACGTTTTATTCGACTGCTGCGTTGTACCATGCCTTCAGGCGGGACGGTAATATCGGCAGTGGCCGGTTTGTCAAATGAAGAACGCGGGTCGAGGGTAATATTGTCTTTTTCCACGCCGGACTCCCATTACTTGTGTTTATTATTTTCTGCGGGACATCGTGTCGCGCAGCGTTCATGTAAACGATCGGCAAAGGAATATTTTATCCCCGCCGCTCACAATGCTTTTTTAATAACGTCGACAGTTCGTGAGCATAGGTAAGGGATATTTCTTCCGCGTTTTTATTTTGATAAAAGCGTGCGGTGGGTTCCGGAATCCTGTTTTTAATCTGTCTTTAATACGTCTCCTGGACACGCTGATTGATTGAGCGAATCATCGATTGTTTCGCGGTATTCAGATGGTTACGCAGTGCCAGCGTGGCATCGAGATCGCTTCGGCAGATTAATGCGCTGAGGATGGTCATGTGTTCGTCGACGGCGATGATATTGCGCTGCTTCAGGTCACGCTCGTCCCACTGATAGTGGAAATGAAAGATCACGGAGATAATTTCAAGTGACTGATTAAAAAATATATTATCTGCAGCGGAAAGGAGCAACGCGTGAAAATCCCGGTCCAACTGGGAAAACATGCGAAAGCTGCTGCCGATGCTGTCGCGCAGCGTCCGGTGGCGCTCAAGCAAGGTTCGGGCCTGTAACCAGCGCGGGTCGTCATCGGGTAGATTGAGAAAATGCTGCAATGCGTGCGTCTCCAGCATCTCCCGTAGCTCAAAAAGCTGTTCAGCCCACGACTGGTCAAATTGCTTCATACTCCAGTAGCCGCGTTTTTCACTTTGAATGAGGTTATAACGCCCGAATTTTAAAAGGTATTCCCGCACCACGACTGGGCTTACGCCCGCCGCGCGCGCCAGTTGAAGTTCAGAGAAGGTTTCGCCCGCGCGCAGTTGACGCTGGTTGATCATGGTGAAAAACGCCTGCTCAAATATCCGGTTTTGCTCCGCCATCGACGCCGTTGTGCAGGCAAAACCGTCGTCGGCGTCCGGACGGCGGGCGATGACGTAATCACCCGCCACCGGCGTCAGTACGCCGCATGCGCACAGGTGATGAAGGATATGGCGCACGGTTGTCCGGCTGATGTTGTACATTTCCGCCAGCGCGCTTTGCGACGGCAGCGGAGAGGGAATATGGCCGCGCGCCATATCGTCGATTACCTGATTAATGACATTGTGGCGTAAATTTTGTGAACGGCTCATTATTTCCTCCTTTTTGCGCATTAAAACCCGATTTAAAACATTTTAATGCGTAGAGTTTCACAAATTAGCTTTCCGGTTACGCCGTTATTTCGCATTTCATCAATATCTGAAGCAACGAAAAAACCGGAGTGCATGATTATGTCCACAATGACGATGTTGATTTGTCAGGAACCCAAAAAATTAATAGTGAAAAAAACAGAAATTCCGATTCCGGCGCGGTATGAGGCGTTAATTAAAATAAAAACTGTCGGTATTTGCGGTACCGATATTCATGCCTGGGGCGGGAACCAACCTTTTTTTAACTATCCGCGTGTATTAGGCCATGAAATATGTGGGGATATTGTCGCGCTCGGCGAAAAGGTGACTCATCTTAAGGTCGGTCAACAGGTGGCGGTGATCCCTTACGTCGCCTGCCAACAGTGTCCCGCTTGCCTGAGCGGTCGCACAAACTGCTGTGAACATATTTCGGTTATCGGCGTTCACCAGGACGGCGGCTTTGGCGAGTATCTCAGCGTCCCGGAAACGAATCTACTGCTGGCGGAAGATATTGAGCCGGAAGCGGCGGCATTGATTGAGCCTTATGCCATCAGCGCGCATGCGGTTCGACGGGCGGCAATTGCGCCGGGCGAGCAGGTGCTGGTTGTGGGGGCGGGTCCGATCGGGTTGGGCGCAGCGGCGATCGCCAAAGCGGATGGCGCGCAGGTCGTGGTGGCGGATACCAGCCCAGCCCGGCGCGAACATGTCGCCACCCGCCTGGGGCTGCCGGTGGTGGATCCGTCGGCCACAGACTTTGACGCGCAGCTGCGTGCGCAATTTGACGGCGCGCTGGCACAGAAAGTACTGGATGCCACTGGCAGCGCGCACGCGATGAATAACGCCGTTAACCTGATTCGTCACGGCGGCACGATTGTGTTTGTCGGTTTGTTCAAAGGCGATCTTCAGTTTTCCGATCCGGAATTTCACAAGAAAGAGACCACCCTGATGGGCAGCCGTAATGCCACTCCGGAAGATTTTGCCAAAGTGGGGCGCCTGATGGCGGAAGGCAAGCTGACCGCTGAAATGATGCTGACGCATCGCTATCCGTTCAGCCAGCTTGCCGGGATCTTCGAACGTGAAGTGATCAATAACCGGGAACTGATCAAGGGCGTGATAACGTTTTAGCTGTTGCCATACAGCGCCCGGAGCAGTGTGGGGCGCTGTCTTTTTATCCCGCACAAACCAGCAGCGGCGAGTAATAGTTGCTGATGACAACCGCCTCATCAGGCGTTCGTTGAATGTTTAAGAGGCGCTTCTGGTTCTGCGTTGTCCCAAGGGCGTATTTTTCGAACACCCCCGCGGGCACGTCATCATGACCGAACCGTTCAACCTGATTGATCTGCAACTGGTAAAAAGCGTCATGGATGTGCTTCCAACTGAAATTCTGCTGGCGCGACACTGTCCAGTGATTCTGCTTATTCATGATATCGCCGTTCAGACTGAAATAACCGGTGCCGTCGGGCGTGAAATGTATCACCACGACGCCTTCAAAGGTAAACGGGTTGTCTGCCCGCCGATCCTTAAAGACCAGGCCTCCCTGACAGGTCATGGCCAACTGCTCACTGTGTTTGATCCACAGCCAGATGCTCAGAATCACCAGCAGGCTGAGGGCAAGAACGGCGAAGATCCTTTTTTTCTGTTTCACGGTCTACCACTCATAGTAATACAAGGTCTGACAACTGCTGGTGTGTCCGCGAAAGCGCGAGCACTGCGAGAGCACCAGCCGTCCTTGATCGCCATACAGCAGCGGATCCTGAATGTGCACATAAAAGAGCGAGTCGGGCAGACAGCGAAATTCACCGGCTTTTTGTATCTGCGCCAGTAGCGCATCCGCCTGTTCGCGAAAGCCGTCAGGGAAGGGAGTGAAGCTGTAAACCGGACAGGTATCAATGTGGCTGAGCAGAAACAATTCTGCACGCTGACGATGCGCATTCCAGAACAATGCCGCGAGACATAACCCCGTCACGATGAGCGTCACAAGTATCAACGACCCGGTTATGCGCGGGGAGCGGGGGGACGCGGGGGCGCTTTCGCGCGTTTCTGTGTCGAGAGGGATCACGGGCATATCTGCGCTGAGCATAAACCCCACTTTCGGCACCGTGACGATAAACAGGCTGTCGGGCACCAGCGTCGCCAGCATTTTACGCAGGATACTGATGTATTGATTTAGTGAATTACTGGAGCCGTGCAGGCCGCGGTTATCCCACACCTCCTGCAGGAACGTCTCGCGTTCAACCACCATGCCGTGGTGGTCGATCAGCAGATTCAGAATGGTCTGCGCGGTGCAGGTTAACGACTGACTTTCCGCAGCGGCGTCATTCTGGAGTGTAAGCGTACCATCCTCGTTGTCGTAAACGAGCATGTCTGCAAGCAGGTATTTCATGGGATTATTGGTAGTCCGGGTGAAAGAGTAGCGGTGTATTTATTTAGTGCGTGAATAATTTTAACGCTAAATGTTATCGGTAACATTGATCCAGACCGGTATTAAACAGATTAATAAGTGAGCGTTACGACAACATCGTCGCTGAACTCACCTGTGCCGGTTAAGGTTTGCGCCGGTACGCTGCCGTACACCGTCACATCCTGAATGCTGCCGTTATGATGGTCCATTTCCAGCGTATTGTTGCCGATCTGGTCTCCCCAGGGGCGGCTCATGGCGGCATCCTGCCAGAGGTTGTACGTCAGGCATTGCTGTTGCGAATTGCACATCTGGCGGTTTTGCCCGCGCGCATGTTCTCCGACGCTAAGCCCCAGGGAATAGCGCGTGCCGACAGGACAACGGGCACGGATCGATGCCGTTGAGTTCACCTGGCCGCGTAATGCGGTGCTGTTTACCACGCCAAAGTTGAGCGGCGAGACATTCTGGATGAAACAGCTGTCTGACAGAGTTGCACTGGCGTGTGAGGCGCTGTCGATGGCTTCGCCTTGTGATACGCCGTCCTGACAGGCAGTGAGCGCCTCGGGGCGGGTGGCGCTATTCCACGTTAATTTCAGTCCGAGGGCATAGTTAAAATAACTGCGCACCGGCAGGTTATTCTGCCCGGCGGGGATCTCCGCGTTTAAGGGAAAACTGCCGCTGCCGACCTGATTGCCGCCCACCGTTAGCGGCGTTTGCAGCGCGCGACCCGCCGTTTGCGCGGTAAGCGGCCGGGTATTGTCCACGGCGCTGTACAGGTTAAACAGCATCGTGTACGCCTTGCCTTCCTCATCGCCGTTGGAGGTCATCTTAAACGGGCTGGCTTCAAGGCTGCTCAGGCAGACGTTGAAGTAGCGCGTTTCGCCGAAATCGGCATAGCAACTGAAATGGACGCTGGCATGTGTCGTACTGGCGCTGCCGGTCACCAGCGTACCAAACGTGACGCCTGCGCCCTGGGTTATCCAGCATTTGCTGGCGCTGGCGTTAAAAGCCGACAGAATAAACAGCAGTAGCGCGAACAGCGGGCGCTGGCTTACAGACACGACAGCTCTCCCAGATTAACCGGACCAGCCTGCGGTTCAGAGGCGGGCAGACGGATCTGGCAGCGTCCTGCCGGCTGTTGTATCTCCAGTTTTCCCGGCATGGGCGGATTTTCCAGCCAGATAAACCCGTCGCGTCCGACAATCGTGGCGCCGTCGGGAGTATTGACCCTGCTGCCCATCGAAAGCGGATGACGCTGTTTATCCACTACCTTTGCCGTGACTAACCGCGAACGGTGGACGTGAAAGTCGACCTTCACCGCTTCGGTGACGCCCGGCGCGGCGTGGATATCCGTCATCGGCGTCACCACGTCCGGCGGCAACCTCAGCGGATCCAGGGTAATTTTGCTCTGGTGGTAGCGAGGCAGATCGGTCAGCAGCAGAAAGCCATTTTCATCGGTTTCGCCCGCAGGCCGGTTTTCGATGGCGATGGGGATATGACCTATGCCGTTAGTGGTGATCAGCGCCATGCCCTGCTGATTGTAGCGCAGCGCATAGGCGTGTTTTTCCAGTAGCATCAGGGAGCCTTCGCCGGTGAGGTAGCGGCTGTTCTCGCGGTTGTCGCGATCCAGACCAACGCGCCATTCGCCATAGCGGCTCAAATGCCCAAGTTCCGCATGCTGCTGCCTGAGCTGACCGTCGCTGCGGGCAAGCTGCCAGGACCAGCCGCCCTGCAGGTCATCAGGTTGATGGCGATAATCCCAGCGAGTTGCGGTCTGGCGGGTCTGGAACGACACCGTGTCCCGCCTTCCCAGTGGCAAAGAGAGCAGAAGCTGAACGGTTTTGTCGCCATTGCTGAGTGAATGGCTATAGCCCAGCGTGGCAGAAATCCGGTTATCAAAGGTACGCGACCAACTGGCATTGATGTAGCGTACGCTGTCCTGCCGCACCCAGCCCGCACCGAGTGTGCCCCAGTCCGGTAACGCCTGGCTGAGCCACAGGCTGTCGCTGCGACTGACGGGCAGACTTCCGCTGACCCGGGCAATATCAGACCAGTCGTCGCTGCTGCGGCTGGTATTCAGCGAAAAACCGCTGCCCTGCGCGTTCCACTGATAGCCCAGCCCCCATTTCACGCCGTTGCCCACCTTTCCCTGGCTGGTCGCCAGATGACCGCTGAGCACCCCGGCGCGTGGCGAGGGTAGCCAGTCGCTGGCGATGCCGATATTGTGCGCCTGTCGATGCTGCTCGCTATGGACGCCCAGCGTCAGTTGGTTGCTGACCCCGTAGCGCCATCCCGCATCCAGTAGCGGGGATGCGGCGTAATCGTTTGAGTGTTCGGCGTAATTTTCCCGTAGCCAACCGATATCCAGCGAATGGCTGCTCATCCCTTTCGCCAGCAAGTCTGGCGTACCGTATACGTCGAGAGTGACCTCTCGCCGCTGTCCATTGATGTCGGTGATCACCACCTGCGCCTGCCCGCGACCAGAAAAGGTCGGCATCGTATCCAGAACGTAGTTGCCCGGCGCGACCCGCTGGCGGCTTTGTCGCAGGCCGTCAATGTACAAATCGACCGTTGACGGCAAAACCACGCTGTCGCTGAATTCTGCCCGTGGCGCGGTATTCAGCCGGGGATCAAGCTGAAAGTTGCGCGACAGATGCAGCCCGGCAAACCGTACCTGGCGGCTCCAGCTTACCCCGGTGGTGATGGCGTCACCGAGCGTCAGGCTGGTTAATGACTGCGGCATATCGTATTGCCAGGCGGTCATCAGACGGGTATGGCGGGTGCGCGCGTCATTCTGCCCTTGCTGAATGCGGCTGTTCATACTGCTGCTCAGTTGGCCAGGCAGCCATCCGGAGCTTTGCATCCGGCTCTGGACGCTTGCCTGTCGTTCCGCTGCGCTTTCGCTGGCGTACAGTGAATAGTCGAGAGAGAGCGTCCCCATGGTTTCCGCCTGCGGCAGCACCTGTGACGACGGGGGCGGCTGGCTAACCAGATGTTGACGATGGTTTAATGCCGACGGTTTGAGCGTTAGCGACAGATGCTGTTGCAGAGGGTCAAACTCCGCCTTAATGTCCTTGCGAGAAGCGAGATCGATCCAGGGGCGACTGTCATCGTTCAACGCGATCCCCAGAGATTTCGCGTCGCGGCTGGCGAGCCAGAGAGCGTTATCCTCAACGCGTACCGCCCAGAGTCCGTCGTGAACATAATGGTTAACGGTAATGGACAGGTACAGCGTGGTTTTCGCAGAGGGTTCAGCGTGGAGTGTCATGGGCAGTAGCCACAGCAGCAGGATGTACCTTAAGCAGGCTGGCTTCAGTATTTTCATTCAGATAGGCGCGCAGGGCGGATAGCAGGCGACGGTGATCGCGTTTAAACGGAAGCATGAACCGCTGTCCTGCCAGTACATAACCCGCCAGACCCGGGAGTGTTTCTATGGGGCGGCCATCGTTCGCCAGCGCCTGAACGTTACTCAGACGAATATGCGATGTTCCGCGGTTTTGGCACCAGATATCCGTCTCTTGCTGCGCGCAGGCGAGCTGCGAAATGTCATCCAGCGCCGCGTTGTGTTCCGCTGCGATAAACAGCGGGATCGAATAGCGCAACAGAAAATGGACGCTGGTATGGCTGGCGCCAGCGGCGGAAAGCCCTGGCAGTTCGTCGATCTGCAGGCGAAAGCTCTGTTCATGCGCGTGTAAGCCTGGGTTGAGTACCACGATGCGCACCAGTTGCTGTTGTCCCGGCTCCAGTGAGGCCACCGCCGGGCTGCTGACGATGTCGTCGGTCAGCGTGAGGACGTCTTTACCATCGTCCTGCGTCCAGTCATAGATTCGCACCTGCGCGTGAATCGGCGTATCGCCTGTGTTGGTGAGATACAGGGCGGCGGCGCGCTGATGTGGGTTAAGATTCAGCGTCACGGGGGCGACCTGTAACGTGGCGGACTCGGCGTAACGGCTTAACAAACCGAGGATAGCCAGACAAAACAGCGTCAACAGAAATAGCCAGCGCATATTAGTACACCAGATTCAGCGTCACATCATCGCTGTATAAACCGGCCCTGGCCTCGGCCAGCGCGCCAGCCTCAATGACGCCGTAGAGGGTTTCTGACTGCGTTTGACCGTTACCCGTGCCTTCGATGCCGCCGCTGGCGTTTACCGGCGTTTTCTTACTTTCGTCGGCATACAGCTTATAGGCGATATTTTTCGCGCCGAGGCTACTGTCTTCTGCTTTCAGCCAGAATGTTCCATCGTTTTCGCTGTCGGCGCTGGCGGCAGAAAGCGAAAACGGCGTACCGTTAGTGCACAGCACGCTGAGCTGCGTACTGGCCTGAATCTCGTTGGTTTCGTCGGAACCGTGGCGAGAAAAATTCAGATCGTTAGCCTGCAGCGTGCAGGACTTCAGCACCTCCAGCGAGACGTGCAGCGTGGCGCTGGCCGTGCTGTCAGCCCACGCCAGCGGCGCGACAAGTGCGGATAAACTGAGACAAAGCGCCGGAAGCGCGCGGGAAGAAATTTTCATGTTTTCGTCCTTACGATGACAGGTAAAGCGAACGGCTTTCCATCAGATGCATTTTTCGATGCAGTTCCGCCAGCGTATGGCAATGAAACTTGACCATCGCGTTGCGTCTATGGGTGTAAATGGTTTTCGGCGATTTGTTCATCATTTCGGCAATTTTCACGGTGGAAAATCCCTTAATGATCAATAAACAAACGCTCACTTCTGTTCGGGTCAGTGGCGCATCTTTCTGGATCGTGCGGCGAAAATCAGGGTGACGGAGATGATTGGCAAACTGCTTTAGCGTCAGAGTGTCATGGATTACGCAGACGTTTTCAGGCGGCAGGATTTGCTGCACTTCGCGCAGACGGTTGTCAGGGGTGACGACCAACCATCTTCTGCTGCTGGCATCGTTAAGCATCGTTTCGCGTAGCTGAAACAGACTCTTACTGGAGAGATCGTTGTGCCAGGCAATCGACAGTTGTGGTTCGCCCATCTCGCGGATTAAGTGGCGTAATCCTGACCAGAGATAGTAGTTGTCGCTGTATACAATGAGCTGATAACGCTCTGCAAATGAGGGAATCATAGTGCTGGTTTATTCCACAGATAACCCTGGCCGTAATGCGCCGTAGAGCGGCAGGCTAATTCGTAATCGTTGACGGTCTCAATGCCTTCTATCAGCACTTCTTGCGCAATCTGTCGGCAACGCTGAGCCAGCTTCAACAGCGGAGTTTGCTGTTCGCGACCGGCCCAGAAGGCATGTTTGTCGATTTTCGCACCGGAAAAGGCGTAGGCCTGTTCGAGCAGGCAGGTGAGAATGTCGTCATGGACATCGTCGGCCCAGACGGCAATGCCCATTTGACGAAGGGTGGCGATGCGCTCACGTAGCCTGCGGCTTTCGTCAGGACTGAGCGCGCGGAGACGCTCAAGGTCTGTGAGCTCAACGGCAATCTTTTCCGGCTGACGTACTTCCGCTGCCAGGCGTTCAATGAACCCCTCGCTCAGCAGCACATCCTCACTGGCGTTGAGATAATATTTACCCGTCTGCGTTGTTTGCAGGACGTGAGTGAGCTGAGCAAAAAAGAGGCTGAACCTGTCCTGCAACGATAAGTGACTGAAAAAATGCTCCAGGTCTACCTCATCAGGGGCGGTGGACAACACCTCCCAGGCGATAACGTTTTCACTTTGTAAAACGCGGATAGATTCGAATTTATAACCTGTAAGCATGATAACCGGCGCGTTCGCTTGCCCTGAAAATGAATGTCGGGAAAGCGTAAGGGATTATCTTTCTGCAGGATATTTATAAATATAATTTCTATTTATAAGGTTATTATGACTGGTTTTTTATTTTTTTATAGGTTTATATTTTGTGTTTAAGGGTTAAAGGCGGAATATTATCCCGCCTGATAATGTTAGCTTTGGCCGTTAACCACTTTGATTTCCACCATCCCAATACCGAGCTTACGCGGTGAGTGGCCGAGGATATTGCCTTCGTTTGTGGAAACCGGTTCAGGCGGAACAATCACCAGCGTATCCGCCTCGGAGGGGTTTTCAAAATGAAGCGTGGTGGTGGTGACGTCGTGACCTAACACCAGCGTCTGCTCTTGCTTGCCAACCCGCACCGGAATTGGGCGGTTGGCGTTGTCGCCGAATGCCTTCGCGGTGATCACCAGGTCAAATTTTTTCGGCAGCGGCTGCTTGTATTCAATTTTCACCTCATCGCCGAGCTGGGCGTTCGACCAGCGTCCCCACGATTCCGGGCGGGAAATCCCGCTGAACTGCTTCACTTCTTCCGGCGCGCCAGCCACGTTGAAGACAAAACTGTCGGCTTTGTAGCGGATGTCGTTATCAACGATCTTCAGCGTGTCGACGTTGCCTTTATAACGTTCCATGTCGATGAGCGTCTCGTTGAATGCCGTTTTGCCTTTCCACTGCGCTTTGTCGACATGTTGTACGATTTGCTGACCGCCAAGCTGTCCTTGCGACACGCACCAGTCAGTCGAAAGCGCCAGTTCCGGCGCCCACAGCTGGCCCATCTTGTAGCAGCGATCGACCCAGACGAAGTTATCTCGCGGGGCGAAATCGGCAAGCTGGAAGCGCAGCGGTGCGGAGTATTCACTTTCCGGCAGCGGCTCGACGCGCTTGTCGGAGACCCGCAGCAGCAGCGGCAGACGGAAATGACTGCCGGAAAAAGCGATCATGTTTTTATCCCGATCGACGGTGAACGTTTTCATCTCTTTCGGGAAGTTCCACAAACGGATAACGTCCGGCTTCATCGACAGGATTTTTTCTTTGCTGTTAAGGAAGATTTCGGACAAGGACCGACCGGATAAGCTGCTGCGGCCAAGACCGATAAAGTTATCGCCGCCGAGAATATCCAGCACCGTTGCGCCGTTATCCATGGTGTTACGCTTGACCGCCAGCGTCTCCTGCTGCGGCTTGTCGCCACGCAGCACAAAGAACAGATTATTACGATCCTGCTTGTTCAGGTATTTCCATGCGGTGTTGTTCATAGCCAGATGGTCAGAAGAGACCACGATAACGGTGTCTTTAAACCATGGTGACGCTTTGATTTTCTGGATAAAGGCGGCAATGTTTTCCTGGCTGCAGCTTACCGCGCTGAATGACTGGTTCGGCTTACCGTCAAAATCGTAGCGCTTACGATTACAGGTGCGCGAAATAAAGCCATCCGGGTGATGGGTATCGACCGTTAGGGTAAACAGTGAGAAACGCTGGCCGGAACGGGACAGTTCTTCAAACTTCTTCCACGCTTCGTCCAGCACCGTATCGTCGTAAAAGCCCCAGTCGTTACGGTAGGCCGGATCTGCCACCACGTTTTTTAACTCCTCCGCGCCATACAGATGGTCAAAGCCGTGGGATTTCAGAAATACGTCTTTTCCGGCAAAACGCAGGTTAGCGCCCTGGACAAAATAGTTCTGGTAGCCGGAGTTTTTAAGGATATCCCCCAGACAAATATTCTGCGGGAAGAAACTGGAAACGGACGCCGAGGCGTTACCTTCAAACGGGGCGAACAGCGGAATGCCGCACTGCGAAGCGACCATTCCGGCGATGGTGTAGTCGGTGCCCGGCAGTTGTTGAGTGTGGCTAAAGTCCAGCCCTTCATTTTTCAGCGCCCCCAGTTCCGGGGTCAGATCCGGAAAAACGTCGTTATTGAAATACGTACGTTCGAGGCTTTCACCATAGATGTAAACCAGATTCAGCTTCGGGTCAGGAATACGCTTCGCAGGCTCTTTATAGTATGTCGCGAAATCAGGATCGCCATCGCGGGTCTGGGATTTTACCAGTTCGGTGATCTGGCGAAAGGCCGGGCTGGCATCCACTGAACCGAGGGCCAGCAGCAATGCCAGCAGGCTGTAGCCAAAATGGTGCGGGTGGTGGCGACGACGGCGCAGCACCCAGCCCAGCGCGCCAAAGACCGCCACTAACGCCAGCGCAATGCCGACGCCTGGCAGGATGTACTTGCCCACGCCTGCGCCCGTCAGACTGTTGGTCAACGTGTAGAGCACTGCGTCGTTAATGCCGTCACCGGTAAAATAGTCGCTGGCGTAGAGCGTGATATTTAAAATCACAAACAGCCCCAGCACGGTTAATGTTGCGGCAAACCACCAGGTGTTGCGACCCGCTTTCCACGCATAAATGAATACGGAAGCGAGAAACAGAACGATGGAAAGTAACTCAGACAACAGACGATCCTCACGAATAGCCTTCTTGCAGAAAGGCGCTTAACCAGGCGTTGGCTGGCAGTGAATCTTTTTTCAGGAAGTACAATGTAATGGGGTTGTCACTTAGCTGCAATTCTAGTGACATATTAATGCGATGTTATTCAGAATTGGTTTAGAAATAGACTTTTTTGATCGCCGTCACTTCCCGCTATACGGGGGACGAGAGGGGGGAGAAGGATAAAAAGAAGCGGCAAACGCCGCGCCAGCCGGGAGACAGCTGAAACGCGGCTTCTGGCGTCAGGAAATGAAGTTCATTCCCTGCTTTAGCACCAGGTCACAGGCTTTCGTTTTCACTTTTTCCGCCAGCGGCGTGCTGCCGATAGTGTTGAGGTTAAGCTGTTGGCCGTCTTTGGTATTCAGCAGACCCTGAATGCCGTCCAGATAGTGAGTGTCCTGCTTCTGCTCTGTCGCACCCAGCCCGAGTTTATCCAGTACCTGATTTTTCACGTTTTCCGCGTCGGTTACCGAGGCCAGTTTCTGCTTCGCGCAGTACTGTAAAATACCTGCGGCGTTGTTCATATTGTTCGCGCTCAGCGCCTGATTGCCGCCGTTAAGCAGGCTGGTCAGGGAAGAAAGCGACGTTCCGCTCTGGGAAGAAGAGGCGCTTTGCTTGCTCAGTTCATTGGCGGCGCTGGAAAGCGACTCCTGCCAGGAGGCGGCAAAGGTGCTGGTGGCGATAAACACGCTGGCGGTTACCGCGCAGCCCAGAAGGTATTTAGCTGTTTTCATCATACTGACTCATGTAAGGAAGTTATCGGTATGGCGGATTACCCGGCCTGATGACATGAATCGCAGACCGGATAAGCGTAGCGCCATCAGGCACGTTTAGCGCAGTATAGCGCTGTGAAAGGTAAGAATGGTCTTAGAACCCGCCCATCAGGCTATTAATACTCTTTACCGGTGACCCGGCTGCGAAAGCTGTCCCAGTTGAAGATCACCCACAGGCTGTTGCCGAGCCGCATACGATCCATCACCCGCTCGCCCAGCAATTTGGTCATTTCCTCCATGTTGCTGTTAGTGAGCATGCCGGTCGGACGCTTGGAGGAAGAGCGCCGATCGACGATCTGATTAATGATCACTTTTTCGTAGCGTGACTCTGTCTGTACGCCGATCTCGTCGATCACCAGCAGATCGACGTTACTGAGATCGTTTAGCAACTGTTCTTCACTGGTTTCCCGGTTGCTGAAGGTCTCTTTCATCGCGGACATAATATCCGCGACGGTAATGATCAGCACCGATTTGCCGCGCAGCAACAGTTCATTGCAAATGGCTGCCGCCAGATGATTCTTTCCGGTTCCCGGCTTGCCCGAAAAGATAAAGCTGGCGATGTTGCCGTCAAATTCTTCAACGTACTGGCGCGCTTTGCTGAGCGCGTTCATCTGTCCTTCACATTCAACATGATAGTTATCGAAGGAGCAGTTTTGATGCAATGGACGAATGCCGGAACGGTTAAAGGTACGCTGCATTTTCATCGCCCGGTTTTCGCGGGCCAGCGCCGCTGCGCGGATTTCACCTTGCTGTTTCTGCCATGCCAGCAGCTCTTCACCCGTTTTGAATGCGGGTTCGATGTGTGCTGGCATCATTTTTTGCAGACGTTTCATCAGATCGCCAACGTTTTTCATTGTTACCCTCTAAAACCCGGTGGAATTTGATTGTCAGGTTCGCTGACCGTGTTGACGTCGCGCTTCGGTAACCCGCCGTTGCTGGCGCGGCCAATCTGTACGCTGCGCGCCAGTTTTTGCTGCCACTGGACATGATGAAAGACTTTCCCTTCCGCCTGCCAGTAAGCCACGAACGCGGCCAGCTCTTCGGCGGTGACCGGCTCGCGTAGCGCCACGCCCCAAAGCGCGGCCTGACGCTGAAAGTCGTCGTCCGGGCGCCAGTCGGGATACATCGCAAATTTCCCCAGCGGCACGCTAACCGGCACCGGCTGCGGCTCTTCATACAGCTGAGCGTCCAGCGTCACGTCGCAACCCGGACGGGCTAGTTTGTCTTCAAGCGCCAGCAGTTGCGCCAGACGCGCCGGGGTGACCGCGTAAAAGGCCGGGGCGTTATTGGCGAACACCGCTACCGCGCCGCCTTCGGATTTTGCCAGCACCGTCTGGTGGTCATGTAATAGGGCGTCAATACCAATGACGTCCGGGGTTAAAATTCTGGATGACATAACGTTTCTCAATACGGACTGCAACCGAGAAGGGACTCTGCTTCTATAGTAACACACCGGGGCGGGCGAGCGGCAGGGAGGAACCTGCCGCCAGGATTATACGCGTGGACGCTTGCGGTAAAGCCACAGGCCGGGTACCGACAGGCCGATCGACAGCGCGCCGACAATCGACGACGCCTTGAGGAAATTGGTCAGCAACGTGATCATCAGCGCCTCGCTGTAACCAAAGTGGCTGATTTTTACCGCGGAGATCATCGCCGTGTAGGCGGAAATGCCGGGGAACATCGGGATCACCGCCGCAACGGTAAACACTTTTGGATGCGCCAGATACCAGCGCGACCATTGAATGCCGATGCTGCCGATCAGCAGTGAGGCGACAAAAGTCGACCACTCAATATTGAAACCCGCGCTCATCATCACCATGCGCGAGCCGTGTCCGAGTGCGCCAAGCAACGCACACCAGGGCAGCGCGCGGTGCGGCACGTTAAACACCATCGCGAAACCCATCGCCGGTATGGCGGAAAGCGCCATGTCCTGCATCAGCGCAAGAATAAAATCGATTATACCCATCCGCGAAGCCCCCACAGTGTTAATGCCATCACCACCCCCACGCAGGTCGCCAGCGTCAGCAGGCTGGCGATAGCCCAGCGCGCCAGTCCGGTGTTGATGTGCCCCTTGAACATATCCGCTACGGCGTTGATCAGTGGAAAACCAGGCACCAGCAGCAGGACGCTGGCGGCCATCGCCACCGTAGGCGTCAGGCGGAAGGCCGGCAGGTGCAGCAATAAACCGGAAATTGTGGTGGCGACAAATGCCGTAATACAAAAGTTGATCTGCGGATGCAGATGGCGGTGCGCCAGCAGCTGTCGGATATACATCGCGACCATGCTGGCGATGAAGGTGATCGCCGCGCCGTCCCAGCCGCCGTTGTTCAGCTTACAGAAACAGGCGCAGGACAGGCCGACCATCAACGAGACCAGCCATCGCGGGTAACGTAACGGTCTGAGCTGGCTAAAGCGCTTCTCGACGCCTTTGTAATCCAGCAACTTATGTTCAGCGAGGATCACAATATGTTGAACCTCTGTGACCACATGCATGTTGATCCCGCGGTCCTGGTTTTTACGCGTTGAGGTCAGGCATTGCCCGTCTTTGATGGTGGTCAGGACGATGGCGTTTGAGGAGATAGCGCTTTCCACACTGTCCATGCCCAGTGCCAGGCCGAGGCGGGTGGAGAGTTCATCAACCAGCGCGCTTTCCGCACCGTGTTGCAGTAAAAAAAGCCCGCACTGAATGCACAACCGTGTAACCGTTCGCTGAAATGACTGCTCTTCTTGCATGACTCGCCCTGACTGAAAAGACGCGTTGCGTACTGACTGATGACGAAAGACTTCTTTGTATCATGAAGCGGACGTTTTTTGGCTCCCGCTGAGATCAATCTTTATGTTGAAAAAAGAACCAGTTCTCTGCAGATGAGAATTTGAACTGCGCCACACTTTTATCAAATCGGTGAAAAGTGCAATTTCTGTCCGCATTTTGACCTTCTTTTTCGTCGCGTGCTTATCAAAAATGCAATTTGAAACTTTTAAACAACATTGTTTAAACAAATAATCAACTATCGGCTGGGGGACGCGATGAAAACTCAGGTCGCCATTATTGGCGCAGGGCCTTCCGGCCTGTTGCTCGGGCAATTGCTGCATAAGGCGGGGATCCGCACGCTTATCATTGAACGCCAGACGCCGGAGTATGTGCTTGGCCGGATCCGCGCGGGCATTCTGGAAAGCGGGACCGTAGATCTTTTGCGCGAAGCGGGGGCCGCCCGACGCATGGACAATGAAGGGCTGGTACATCATGGCGTTGAGTTTATCTTCGACGGTAAACGTATCCCCGTGGCGCTGAGCGAATTAACCGGTGGAAAAAGCGTGATGGTTTACGGCCAAACGGAAGTCACGCGGGACTTAATGCAGGAACGTGGCGAATGTGGAGCGCCCACGATTTATGGCGTGCAGCAGGTAGACATTCACGACGCTAAAAGCGATCGCCCGTACGTCACGTTTGAAAAGGAGGGGGAGAAGTGTCGTGTGGATTGTGACTTCATCGCCGGTTGCGATGGCTTTCACGGCGTCTCGCGGCAAAGTATTCCGCGCGAGGCGATCCGCGAGTATGAAAGTCTTTGGCCTTTTGGTTGGCTGGGGCTGCTCTCCGACACGCCACCGGTGAATCCGGAGCTGATTTACGCCCATCATGAACGCGGGTTCGTGCTCTGTAGTCAGCGCTCACTAACAAGAAGCCGTTACTATTTGCAGGTGCCGCTTAGCGAGCAGGTTGAGGCCTGGAGCGATGAGCGCTTTTGGGACGAACTCAAACGGCGGCTGCCGGACGGATTAGCGCAAAAGGTAGTGACGGGTCACTCACTGGAAAAAAGTATCGCGCCGCTACGCAGCTACGTCGTGGAACCAATGCAGTATGGTCGGCTGTTCCTGGTTGGCGACGCGGCGCATATCGTTCCGCCCACCGGGGCGAAGGGCCTGAATCTTGCCGCCTCGGATGTGAACTATTTATGGCGTATTCTGACGCAATATTACCAGCATGGGCGGGGCGACCTGCTGGCAAGCTATTCACGCCTGGCCCTTAACCGGGTCTGGAAAGGGGAAAGATTCAGTTGGTTTATGACTCACCTGCTGCATGATTTTCAGGACAAGAGCGATTTCGACCGCAAGATGCAGGAGGCGGATCGGCAATATTATCTTGGGTCTGTCGCCGGACTGACGACCATTGCGGAAAACTACGTCGGGCTGCCATACGAAAAAGTGGGTTAACGAGAAGGAGAGAAGATGCCATTCACTGATGGGGTTCCCGTTTTCAAACTGTATGGCGAACAACAGGGGTGGCCGACGCCGGAATTGCTGCACTGTGAGTCGATCCATCAGCGCAGCAGCCTGCATGAATGGCACATCCGGGTGCACCAGCACGCCGAGATTGTCCAGCTTCTCTATTTGCACCGGGGGGAGGCGACGATCGAGGTTGAAGGACTCTCGACGGTCATGCGGGAGCCCTGCCTGCAGGTGGTGCCTGCGTTGTGCGTGCATGGCTTTCGTTTCTCACCGGGAACCCAGGGCTATGTGCTCTCGCTTGCCCTGCCGCTGATAAGCCGCCTGGAGGCGCAGTTTCTACAGCCGCTCTCTTTGCTCAGCGCCCCGCAGTGCGTGCCGGTGGGACACTCCCGTCGCCATATTCACAGCCTGTTTTCGGCGTTACGTAAGGAATACCAGACGGATCATGAGGCGCGGGAAATGATGCTGTTTGCCTTGCTGAGCGCGCTACTGGTCTGGCTGCGTCGGCAACATCGACCAGCAATACAACAGGACGACAAACTGGCGCGCAGACGTAGCGCAATGCGTCTTTTTGCGCGCCAGATCGAAAGTCATTATCGCGAGCACCTGCCGCTGGGGGAATATGCGCGTCGAGTGGGACTCTCCGCGAATTACCTTAATCAGTTATGCCGTGAATTTCATAATTGCAGTGCATTAATCGTCGTGCATCAGCGCATCATGCTGGAAGCCAAACGCAGTCTGCAATATACCAGCATGACCATCAACCAGATCTCAGATTACCTGGGGTTTAGCGATGTGACTTACTTTTCGCGTTTCTTTAAAAAAAATGAAAATATGTCGCCTAAAGCATTTCGTGAATTAATGAAACAAATCCGTTATCTCAAAAAGGATTAGTAATGCTAATTTATAATTTAAGAATATTTTAATGTCTCATTCTGGATTTATGGTTAAATATTGACGGGGCAGGATTGCATTATACTACGTGGATAGTTGTATAATCGCCCCTATGAATTCTGAAAGAAAACCAGGGATTAACAATTCATACTGATTATTGTTATGTTTATTTGTATTGCGTTGAATAATCTTTTTCTGCGCAAAATGCAAAAATAACAGGGCGATAACGGCTATGGGATGTGGAGGATATATGTTGCCAGGATGCTGCAAAAACGGAATTATTATCAGCAAAGTACCGGTCATTCAGGCTGGACTGAATGGGGTGATGCATCGGCATTTCCCGGAATATGACGTCTCCACCTGTCGCGCTGTCGACGAACTTACGTTATTACAACTTCGTCGTTCTAACGTTGTCATCGCCGATCTTACCGGAGAGTGCCGCCATCCGCGCACTATCTGTGAGCAGTTCTCCACCCTGATCTCTCAGTATCGCGATATTCATTGGGTTTTTCTCGTCTCACGCGCCTGGTATCCGCAGGCGGTGGAATTGCTAATGTGCCCATCCAGTACGCTGCTGTCCGATGTGGAACCGATTGAAAACCTGGTCAACACCTTGCGTGCAGGCAGCAAACATCCTGACAGCGTGAGCAAAACGTTGCTGTCGCCAGAACACGTCGATCACGCGGAATTTGGTTCGCGTTCTATTATTTTAACGCTCTCCGAGCGAAAAGTGCTGCGCTTGTTAGGCAAGGGATGGGGCATCAATCAGATCGCGATGCTGCTAAAGAAAAGTAATAAAACCATCAGCGCCCAGAAAAATAGCGCGATGCGCCGTTTATCAATCAACAGCAACGCTGAGATGTACGCCTGGATTAACAGTTCTCAAGGAGCGAGAGAGCTGAATTTACCTTCTGTATATGGAGATACGCCAGAATGGAAAACCGAAACTATGCGGGAAATGTCGCACTCATAGAAAAATGTGTTATGAGTGGTATTGGTATTCAGGATTTATTTAAAAAAAATACTGAATATCACTATAAACTGCACCTTTACTCGACACGAGATGAATTTCTACAGGCGATGAACACAACGACATTTTCTGCCGTTATTTTCTCGCTTTCTTCAATCAGAAAAGATCGCCGGATGGGGTTAATGTGTCTGGCTGAACTGGCCACCAATTTTCCCCGTATGCGACGTCTGGTGATTGCCGATGATAACGTCGAAGCGCGATTAATCGGCGCGCTGTCGCCGTCGCCGCTGGACGGCGTTCTCAGTAAAGAGGCGTCGCTGCCGGTATTACAGGAAGCATTATTTACGGCGCTTAGCGGTACCCGCCGAATTAATGAAAGTAATCATAATCTCTGGTATCTCACACAGAGTCGGATGCTCAGCCCTACTGAGCGTGAAATTTTGCGTTTTATGTCCCACGGTTACTCTATGCCTGAAATCGCCGTTGAGCTTGAGCGAAATATTAAAACTATTCGGGCGCATAAATTTAATGTGATGTCGAAACTGGGCGTCAGTTCGGACGCCGGTTTGCTGAACGCGGCGGATATTCTGCTGTAGGCGCGGGAATCGCGCTTCTCTTAAGAGGAATGCGCACGGTTGACCTTCACTGGCAGACATCCACCCAGGTCGCTGAGGTCAGTTCAGCCATCCGTTCTGGTGAAATGCGGATAGCGCTATGGATTGCGCCAGCGGCGGGAAGCACTTCGGTATACGTCTTTAGCGACACATCACAATAAACCGGTAACGGCGTCTCCAGGCCAAACGGGCAAACGCCGCCAACCGGGTGACCCGTCGCGTTCACCACTTCATCACAACTGAGCATTCGGGCCTTCGCGCCAAAGGTACTTTTAAGTTTTTTATTGTCCAGTCGCGCGTCGCCTTTCGCGACGATCAGTACGATCATGTCTTTGACTTTTAGCGACAGGGTTTTTGCGATCTGTCCCGGTTGCACATGGTGCGCTTTTGCCGCGAGATCAACCGTGGCGGTGCTTTGCTCTAATTCAATGATTTCAATATCGGGCGCATGTTCGGCCAGAAACTGCCGTACGGATTGCAAACTCATTCTTTTCTCCTGACACCATTCGACGGTTTTCCAGTGTGTGCAAAACCGCTGGCGTAATTTGTCATAAGACAGGCGCCGCTGTAAATATTTTAATGTAACAAACCAGTAACATAGACGTTTTTTCGATCCTCTTCACATTCACGGAAACCGGTTACCGTAACCGGTTGCAGTACGCGAAAGGGCGATTAATACTGCAGTTGTCACTTCCTCTGTATCACATAAAAAGAGCCACTTATGAAATCTACCAACCATGCAGTCTTTAATGTGATTTTCCGGTTCGTCGAAAACTACGTCAGCCCTGTCGCGGGGCGTATTTCCTCACAACGTCATGTCATGGCTATTCGCGACGGCTTTATTTCTGCGATGCCGTTTATGATTGTTGGATCGTTTCTGTTGGTTTTCGCCTATCCGCCGTTTTCCCCCGACACCACCTGGGGTTTTGCCAGAGGCTGGTTGGATCTGGCAAAGCAGTTTGAAGGACAAATCCTTACCCCGTTCGATATGACGATGGGGATCATGTCTATCTACATCTGTGCGGCGATTGCGTACAACCTCGGAAAACACTATGCGAAGTCACATCAGCTTGATCCCTTTATGTGCGCAATGCTGGCGATTATGGCTTTTTTATTGATCGCCGCGCCAAAAACGAAGGGGACGTTGCCGGTTGACAGTCTTGGCGGTACAGGTATTTTTACGGCGATTCTGGTGGCGATTTATTGCGTTGAGATGATGCGTTTTCTGAAGACGCATAACATCGGGATTCGCTTACCGGATCAGGTGCCGCCGATGATCAAAAACTCCTTCGATCTGTTGATCCCTGTGCTGGTCGTTGTGTTGACGTTGTACCCACTCAGCTTGCTGATCCAGGCGCAGTTCGACATGTTGATCCCGCAGGCGATCATGGCCATCTTTAAACCCCTGGTTTCGGCAGCCGATTCGTTGCCGGCAATTTTATTGGCGGTGCTGATTGGGCATCTGCTGTGGTTTGCGGGCATCCATGGCGCGGCGATCGTCTCCGGGATGCTGCAAATGTTCTGGCTGACCAATCTCGGCATGAACCAGACGGCGCTGGCGCAGGGCGCGCCGTTACCGCACATTTTTATGGAGGCGTTCTGGACCTTCTTCATTGTCATTGGCGGTTCAGGAGCGACGATGGGGCTGGTGATTTGTTACCTTCGCAGCCGTTCCGTACATCTGCGTTCGATTGGTCGTTTAAGCGTGGTGCCCAGCATCTTCAATATCAACGAACCGGTGATATTTGGTACGCCCATCGTGATGAATCCAGTGTTCTTCATTCCTTTTCTGCTGGCGCCCATGGTCAACGCCATCATCGCATGGGCAGCCATGCAGTTTGATCTGATTGGTCGGGTGATTTCGGTGGTGCCGTGGACGGCGCCTGCGCCGGTGGGGGCGGCATGGGCATTAGGCTGGGATTATCGCGCGGCGATCCTGGTAGTGCTGTTGGCGCTGGTCTCCGCCATTATCTACTTCCCCTTCTTTAAGGTATATGAGAAGCAGTTACTGGCGCAGGAAGCGGAAGAAGCGCAGCGAACTGACGCCGAAAGCGAGCAGATTGCGTTATAACGGTCCGGGAGCGAAAGCTCCCGGCTTATTTCAGCGTGCAGTCGCCGCATTGCTGCACGTCGGGCAGGCGGTAACGTTGGCAGCACGTGCGGCGTACCAGTACGCCTTCGCGCGGGACAACGGTCCGCCAGAGTGGGTTATCAGTGCCGCAGGAAAGCTGTTTTTCGAAGAAGCAGGCATGGCGAAGCGCGTGAAGTAACTCTTCGCCAAGCAGCGGTTTCATCTCGTTGAGGTACCAGTGAATAAGGTAACCGGTATTGCTCCAGATGAGTTTACCGTTAATTTCGCCCGTGGCCTCAAGAGCCTGGACGACAGGCGTTAGCGCCTGTTTGATCAGGATTTCAATGCGCATCTGCGGAGAGCATTCCGTCGCCTGACGATCCGGATGAACGTCAATCCAGAAGCACGCGGCGCGACCCGTTTCATGAAACTCCACGTGCACATGCTCGGGAGAGACATCGATGGCCGTTTCCTGCGTTAATAAGGCAAGCATTAGCGGCGGCACCATCAGACCGATATACCACTGCGCCCACAGCGATAGCAGTGGCTTATTTTCTCGCGGCTGCGTGGGCTGGTTGCGATAAATATGGTCGGAATAGACCGCCAGCAATGACTGCAGCTCATTTGGTCGACACCATTGCGCCAGAGTCATAGCAGACTGGGGAGCAGGTTCGTCCAGACGAATGAAATCCAGCAGGTGCTCGCGTGTCTGGGCGATAGTTGCGCGTACGGCCTCCGCCAGCGAAGGGCGCTGCGGCTGCAGAGGCGTTCGCCAGATGACGTTATCAATGACGGATGCGGAACGATAAGCCATAGTCTGGATAATAATCTAAATGATAATGATTGCTAATCCTAGCTATAGGCATAACCGATAGCAAGCGCTTTGTCAGGCTTGCTTCTCACTCCGCACGATTACACCATACCGCGTCAGGCGATACCGGGATCGCTGCTGGCTAAAATATGGTTACGTCCCAGATGCTTGGCTTTATAAAGCGCTTTGTCCGCACTGCTAATGGCGCTTTCGATCTCTCTGCCTGTCAGCGGCGCGATACCGATACTGATCGTGACGTTGGTCGCGACGCTTTCATTAAACATGTGTGGGATCTTAAGGTCATACACGCTTTGACGAATACGCTCAGCGGCGGCATGCGCCTGCTGCGGATCGGCTGCCGTCAGCAAAACCATAAATTCCTCGCCGCCAAAGCGAGCAACCACATCACGCGAACGTACGGTGTCGCGAATAGCCGCGGATACGCGCATCAGCGCCTGATCGCCCATCATGTGTCCGTAATGGTCGTTGTAGGCTTTGAAATGGTCGATATCGATCAGCAACACGTAATGCTCATCGGTATCCGTCTCAAGAAGGGTCTCCAGACGGTGTTGAAGTCCCCGCCGGTTGTATAACCCCGTTAAAGGATCGAGCATGCTGAGGTCGTTCAACGTCTCTTTTTCCGCCAACAGTTTGTACATCAGCTGCTGGGCGAAATCATCGTAACGTTTTTGGATTGCATGCTGAATCGCCACTCCCGCCATGGGCAACGCCAGGAAATAGAGGATCCGCAGGCCCTGTCCATTGCCGTTTAACCACAGGCAGACCAGTACGGAGGGCAGCGAGTGAAGCGTAAAAGCGACAATATTATTGGCAAATGAAATAGATCCGATGAATAAAACAGTCAGTAGCGCCATCAGCAGGAAAGTGTCGTCCGGAGACGGGAGCTCGGTGTATTTCAACGTAATATGCGCCGCCCATAGCCCGCCAAACGCGAAAGAAACGATCGGTAAATTAATCCTTTTATTGGCGTATCTACCGTGCCACGCGAGGAGGGCCGCGCTCAGCGCCAGAATAACAATACCCGGCACTGAGACGGTTTTAATCTGATAGATCGGATAAGCGATAGCAAACAAAGCGGAAACGGCGTTAAGAAACAAAAACAGACGGAGAGAGAGCTGATATTTTTTAGCGCGCAGGGAAAGCCAGGATTGTGCAGTCATGTCTTAATTCATTATTTATCTAACAATTACACTGTTCAGGCCACGTGAAAAAAGCGAGAAGTCGCTCGCTCAAAGTAAGAGGTATTTGCTTTCTATGTTTACCGCTGCGCAATTTATCACCTTAAAGAATTCATGTCATCAATGCTTAAGTAAAGCTGATGTCAGGATGTGCAACGGTGCGCTGACAAATGAGAAAATTTATCATATGATATTGGTTATCATTATCAGTGTGAGAGGTGAAACCATGTTGCAACGGGCGCTGGGCAGTGGTTGGGGAGTATTACTGCCGGGGATCGTGATTGCCGGACTGGCGTTTGCCGATCTTTCCCTTGAGGTCTGGAAGACCATTATTGTATTAGGGCTATTACTCACTCCGGTGATGCTGTATCACAAACACCTGCGGCATTTTGTTCTGTTGCCATCATGCGTTGCGTTGATCGGTGGAATGATGCTGGTAATGATGAATTTGAATCAGGGATAAACAACAGGGAACAGCAGAAGGAAGGCCGTAAGATAATTGGTGCGAGGGGGGGGACTTGAACCCCCACGTCCGTAAGGACACTAACACCTGAAGCTAGCGCGTCTACCAATTCCGCCACCTTCGCACAGTCATCTTACTTTTTGATATCGCCTCGTTGGTGCGAGGGGGGGGACTTGAACCCCCACGTCCGTAAGAACACTAACACCTGAAGCTAGCGCGTCTACCAATTCCGCCACCTTCGCCCAGTGCGAGCAATATCAACGTGGATTATGGTGCGAGGGGGGGGACTTGAACCCCCACGTCCGTAAGGACACTAACACCTGAAGCTAGCGCGTCTACCAATTCCGCCACCTTCGCATACCATCGATTCTTGAAAAGAATCGCTACCACGGAGGCGCATTCTAGTGGTTTTCAGCTTTTCGTCAATAGTTAATTGCGCACGCAAGTTCAATTGCTGGAAAAATGGGCGCTAACCGTAGCGTTGAACGCAGACCGGATAAACAACGCGTTATCCGGCATCTGTAAACCATACCGGACGGTGCGCAGACAGCTTAATCCGGCCAGGGATGACCAGACTATTTCTTCGCCTGGCGGGTCATAACGGTACGGTAGACCTTAAAGCGACCGGTCTGAGCGATGACCTCATGGAAGCCAAAGGTGTCGTCCAGCACCTGCGGGTAGGGCAGGAAGGCGTTAGCGACGATACGCAACTCGCCGCCGCTGTTCAGGTGGCGCACTGCGCCGCGAATCAGCGCCTGCGCCGCATCCAGGCTGGTCTGCATACCGTCGTGGAACGGTGGGTTGGAGATGATCATGTCAAACCGACCCTTCACTTCAGAAAAGACGTTGCTGGCAAACACCTCACCCTCAATGCCGTTGGCGGCAAGCGTTGCGCGGCTGGCTTCAACCGCGGGTGCGCTAACGTCGCACAGGGTTAAGCGCACCTTCGGCGAGTGGCTGGCCAGCGCGACGGAAAGCACGCCAGCGCCACAGCCGACATCCAGCACTTTACCCTTGGTATGCGGCGTCAGGGTGGAAAGCAGCAACTGGCTGCCCACATCCAGACCATCGCGGCTAAACACCCCCGGCAGGGTTTTGATGGTCAGGCCGTCAACGGCGTATTCGCCCCAGTATTTTTCTGCGTCAAAGACAGGCTGTTTTTCCAGACGGCCATGATACAGACCGCAGCGACGGGCGCTGTCGACTTTGTTCAGCGGCGCAAATTCCGCCAGCATCTGTTCAGCGCTGCGCACGCCGCTGCGGTTTTCGCCAACGACAAAAATATCGGTGCCCGCCGGCAACAGCGACAGCAGATTCATCAGCTGGAACTGGGCTTCCGGTTTGTTTTTCGGCCAGTAGTAGATCAGCGTATCGCTGTCGGCCACGTCTTCAGCCTGGGCTACCAGGCTAAAACGGGCGCTGTCGCCCATCTGGCCGCTTAGCACCTGCCAGTGGTGAAACTGTTGGGTATGCACACGGCTGGCGGCGCTGGCAAAACGCGCGGGCAGGTCATCCTGCAAATCTCCGGCAAACAGAATACGGCTTTGTTCGAAATCATCACTGTGGCGCAGCAAGACTTCACTTGCCGGGGTAAAAGCAGACATGGAAGGCTCCTTAAGTTAATCAGCCGGGGATTATAGAGCGTAATTGGCGCAGTTTCGATGAATTTGCTATATTTGCGCCCTTGACAGACAGGAGCGTTTTACATGACATCGCGGCGAGACTGGCAATTGCAACAGTTGGGTATCACCCAGTGGTCACTGCGTCGCCCTGGCGCTTTACAGGGCGAGATTGCGATTACGCTTCCCCGGCACGTCAGCCTGGTGATCGTTGGCGACGATCTCCCCGCGCTGACGGAACCGCTGATGCGCGATATTCTTCGCGCGCTGCGCCTGACGCCGGATCAGGTATTACCGTTGACGCCTGACCGCGTGGTCATGCTGCCGCAGGGGAGCCGCTGCCACTGCTGGCGTCTCGGCAACGATGCGCCCGTCACGCTGGAAGGGGCGGTGATTTCAACGCCTTCATTTAATGAACTACAAACCAGCGCGCCCGCGCGCGCCGCGTTATGGCGACAAATCTGTACACATGAACACGATTTCTTCCCTCAGCCAGCGTGACTTACCCGCGGCGTTTCAGATTGAAAAGCGCGCCCACGCGTTTCCCTGGAGTGAACAGACATTTACCAGTAATCAGGGGGAACGTTATCTCAACTATCAGTTGACGATAGACGGACGCATGGCCGCATTTGCCATCACGCAGGTGGTAGTCGATGAAGCGACGCTGTTCAATATCGCGGTCGATCCCGACTTTCAGCGTCAGGGCGTAGGGAAAGCGCTGCTGGAACACCTCATTGATGAGCTGGAAAAACGCGGCGTCCTGACGCTGTGGCTGGAGGTTCGCGCCTCCAACGTTGCCGCCATCGCACTGTATGAAAGCTTAGGCTTCAACGAGGCAACGATTCGCCGCAACTACTACCCGACCGCCGACGGTCGCGAGGACGCCATCATAATGGCACTGCCAATCAGTATGTAAGAGAAGGTGTAATGATGAAGTGGGACTGGATTTTCTTTGATGCCGACGAAACGCTGTTTACGTTTGACTCGTTTACCGGCTTACAGCGGATGTTTCTCGACTATAGCATTACCTTTACCGCTGAGGATTTTCAGGACTATCAGGCCGTCAATAAACCACTGTGGGTGGATTACCAAAACGGCGCGATCACCTCATTACAGCTTCAGCATGCCCGGTTTCAAAGCTGGGCGGAACGGCTCAACGTGGCGCCGGGGCAGCTTAATGACGCCTTTATAAATGCGATGGCGGAGATCTGCGCGCCGCTGCCAGGCGCTGTGTCGCTGCTTAATGCCCTGCGCGGCAATGCCCGGCTTGGCATCATCACCAACGGTTTTACCGCCCTGCAACAGATCCGTTTAGAGCGGACCGGTCTGCGCGATTATTTTGATTTGCTGGTCATCTCAGAAGAAGTTGGCGTGGCGAAGCCGGACCCGAAGATTTTCGATTACGCGCTGGCGCAGGCTGGTAATCCGGACCGTTCCCGGGTACTGATGGTGGGCGATACCCCGGCATCTGATATCCTCGGCGGCATCAATGCCGGGCTGGCGACATGCTGGTTGAATGCGCATCATCGCGAGCAGCCAGAAGGCATACAACCGACCTGGACCGTGACGTCATTAGCCGAACTGGAGCAACTCCTGTGTAAACACTGATTGCCTCCCCCCCGTTGATGGGTAAAATAGCCGCAATTTTTCGTATTCAACATGCGCGGCGCGACGCCGCGCTTACCAAGAAGAATGAATTATGACGTTGTCTCCTTATTTGCAGGAGGTGGCCAAGCGCCGCACTTTTGCCATTATTTCTCACCCGGACGCCGGTAAAACCACCATCACCGAGAAGGTGCTGCTGTTCGGACAGGCTATCCAGACGGCGGGTACCGTTAAAGGCCGTGGTTCCAGCCAGCACGCGAAATCCGACTGGATGGAAATGGAAAAGCAGCGTGGTATCTCTATTACCACCTCAGTAATGCAGTTTCCGTATCACGACTGCCTGGTAAACCTGCTGGACACCCCGGGGCACGAAGACTTCTCGGAAGATACTTACCGCACGCTGACGGCGGTGGACTGCTGTCTGATGGTCATCGACGCCGCGAAAGGCGTCGAGGATCGTACGCGTAAGCTGATGGAGGTCACCCGTCTGCGCGATACGCCGATCCTGACCTTTATGAACAAGCTCGACCGCGACATCCGCGACCCGATGGAACTGCTGGACGAAGTTGAGAACGAGCTGAAAATTGGCTGTGCGCCGATCACCTGGCCGATCGGTTGCGGCAAGCTGTTCAAGGGGGTGTATCACCTCTATAAAGACGAAACGTATCTGTACCAGACAGGGAAAGGCCATACCATTCAGGAAGTGCGCATTGTTAAAGGGCTGAACAACCCGGATCTCGACGCCGCCGTGGGGGACGATCTGGCGCAGCAGCTGCGCGATGAACTGGAACTGGTGCAGGGCGCGTCTAACGAATTCGACAAAGAACTGTTCCTCGCCGGGGAAATCACGCCGGTCTTCTTTGGTACCGCGCTGGGTAACTTTGGCGTTGACCACATGCTGGACGGTCTGGTGGAGTGGGCGCCAGCGCCGATGCCGCGTCAAACCGATACCCGCACCGTGGAAGCCAAAGAAGAGAAGTTCACTGGTTTTGTCTTTAAGATTCAGGCCAACATGGATCCGAAACACCGCGACCGCGTGGCGTTTATGCGCGTCGTTTCCGGAAAATATGAAAAAGGCATGAAAATGCGTCAGGTGCGCATCGGTAAAGACGTGGTGATTTCTGATGCGCTGACCTTCATGGCTGGCGATCGTTCACACGTTGAAGAAGCGTATCCGGGGGATATTCTTGGCCTGCATAACCACGGCACCATTCAGATCGGCGACACCTTTACTCAGGGTGAGATGATGAAGTTCACCGGTATCCCGAACTTCGCGCCGGAACTGTTCCGCCGCATCCGCCTCAAAGATCCGCTCAAGCAGAAACAGCTGTTGAAAGGGCTGGTCCAGCTGTCGGAAGAGGGCGCGGTGCAAGTGTTCCGCCCTATCGCCAACAACGATCTGATCGTCGGCGCGGTCGGTGTGCTGCAGTTTGACGTGGTGGTTGCGCGTCTGAAGAGCGAATACAACGTTGAAGCGATTTATGAATCCGTCAACGTGGCGACCGCTCGCTGGGTGGAATGCGCTGACGCGAAGAAGTTCGAAGAGTTTAAACGTAAAAATGAAGTTCAACTGGCGCTGGATGGCGGTGACAACCTCACCTACATTGCGCCAACGATGGTTAACCTCAACCTGACGCAGGAACGTTATCCTGATGTTCAGTTCCGTAAGACTCGCGAGCACTAATCTCCCTCTCAGAGCGCGGCAATGCTGCGCTCTGCCACTTTCCCTGCCTTTTTAGTCCCTTGCGGAATGTTCTTAAATCCCTCTCTTTTGCTTATGTTTGCCGATTTTTTGCGCAATTCCCCGCGCGATTTCAAAATTGTGATCTATATTTAACAAAGTGATGACATAAATATTGGCTTTAAATACCGTTCAATGCGTGAAGTGGAGTGCTTAAAGCTGATGTTGATTGTAGCCACGATATTAATAACTGAAACGGAAGGGCCTTCGACAGCACTGCTTCACACGTTGTGAATGTGACCGCTGCCATTGACTTCTGACTGGGTGATGTTTTGTCACCCCATTCAGCAATGCAACCCCGTGTTGCCGGAGCTCAAATTACGAGCAAACATACAGGAATAGATCGATGACTATGACAAGACTGAAGATTTCTAAAACTCTGCTGGCCGTAATGCTGACGTCTGCTGTGGCGACGGGGTCTGCATATGCAGAAAACGCTACCATGGACAAAGCGCAAGCCGGGGCCGAAAGCGCAGGGCAAAAAGTCGATAGCTCTATGAATAAAGTCGGTAATTTCATGGATGACAGCGCCATTACCGCAAAAGTAAAAGCGGCACTGGTGGATCATGAAAATATTAAGAGCACCGATATTTCTGTCAAAACCGATCAGAAAGTGGTGACCCTGAGCGGCTTCGTCGAAAGTCAGGCACAGGCTGAAGAAGCCGTGAAAGTGGCGAAAGGCGTGGAAGGCGTGACCTCGGTGAGCGACAAACTGCACGTTCGCGACGGTAAAGAGAGTTCAGTGAAAGGCTATGCCGGTGATACGGCAACCACCAGTGAAATCAAAGCCAAACTGCTGGCGGATGACATTGTTCCTTCCCGAAAAGTGAAAGTGGAAACCACCGATGGTGTTGTCCAACTGTCCGGAACCGTAGAGTCGCAGGCGCAAATCGATCGCGCTGAGAGTATCGCAAAAGCCGTTGATGGCGTGAAAAGCGTCAAGAACGATCTGAAAGCTCAGTAATTCTTCGTATTCGACCTCCTGACATTTGTCGGGAGGCGTAATGTGCACCACACTAAAAATATCGCGAATGAGTAGCCTGAGCGCTCATAACAAGCGGTCGACATTAACTATGGTAAAGGAGAGGCTTATGTTTCGTTGGGGCATTATATTTCTGGTTATCGCGTTAATTGCCGCCGCTCTGGGATTTGGTGGACTGGCAGGTACAGCTGCAGGCGCAGCGAAAATTGTTTTCGTCGTCGGTATCATCCTGTTCCTGGTCAGCCTGTTTATGGGCCGTAAACGACCCTAGTGCGTGAAAGCGTAACGCTAACTTGCAACGAAGCCAGTCCAGTGGACTGGCTTTTTCTGTTTTCGCCGCGGTCAATTTGCGTTACTTTGGCTCCCTTAAGCATAACAATAACAGGAAGGCAGAGGTGGGGCAGCGTATACCCGTCACGCTCGGCAATATTGCGCCGTTGTCATTAAGACCGTTCAAGCCGGGCCGCCTGGCGCTGGTGTGTGAAGGCGGAGGACAGCGCGGCATCTTTACCGCAGGCGTGCTGGATGAATTTATGCGCGCGCAGTTTAATCCGTTCGATCTCTACTACGGCACCTCCGCAGGCGCGCAAAATCTTTCAGCCTACCTCTGTAATCAGCCTGGCTATGGGCGCAAAGTCATCATGCGTTACACCACGCGCAAAGAATTTTTTGATCCGTTGCGCTTTGTGCGTGGAGGCAATCTTATCGATCTTGACTGGCTGGTGGAGGCGACCGCCAGCCAGATGCCGCTGCAAATGGATACCGCCGCCCGGCTGTTCGACAGCGGCAAACATTTTTATATGTGCGCCTGCCGTGGCGACGACTATACGCCCGGTTACTTCACGCCGACGAAGCAGAACTGGCTGGATATCATTCGCGCGTCGAGCGCAATTCCCGGTTTTTATCGCACCGGGGTGTCGCTGGAAGGGGTCAGCTACCTGGACGGTGGGATTAGCGATGCGATCCCGGTTCGCGAAGCAGTGAAACAAGGGGCGCAAACGGTGGTGGTGATCCGCACCGTGCCGTCGCAAATGTATTACACGCCGCAATGGTTCAAGCGCATGGAGCGCTGGCTGGGCGAGAGCAGCCTGCAGCCGCTGGTGAATCTGGTGCAGCATCATGAGGCAAGTTACACCGACATCCAGCGTTTCATTGAAAAGCCGCCGGGCAGGATCCGTCTTTTTGAAATTTATCCGCCGAAGCCATTAAAAAGCATGGCGTTGGGCAGCCGCATTCCGGCGTTGCGCGACGATTATAAAGTCGGGCGGCTATGTGGCCGTTATTTTCTCGCCACGGTCGGTAAAATGCTGGCCGAAGAGCCGCCTTTGCTGCGGCATCTTCCGAAAATTGTCACGCCTGGTCCGGTGGTGGTGCCTCCCGCACCGGTCGCCAACGATACCCATGTGGCGGCGGTGTCCGCAGCGCCGCAGGCCAATGACACACTGTTTACTGATGAGGATCTGGCGTGAGTTTGCGTTTTATCGATACCCATTGTCACTTTGATTTTCCGCCGTTTACCGGCGATGAGCGCGCCAGCCTGCAGCGGGCTTGCGCAGCGGGTATTGAGAAGATTATTGTGCCAGCGACAGAGGCGGCCAATTTTGCCCGCGTACTGGCGCTGGCAGAACGCTTCGTACCGCTATACGCCGCGCTGGGGCTACACCCGATAGTGATCGAACAGCATGCGGATGACGGTCTGGAACGCTTACAGCAGGTTCTGGACGATCGTCCGGCAAAAGTGGTGGCGGTGGGAGAGATCGGCCTGGATCTGTTTCGCGACGACCCGCGGTTCGACAGGCAGGAACAGATCCTGGAGGCGCAGCTAAAGCTGGCAAAACGCTACGATCTGCCAGTGATCCTCCATTCCCGTCGCACCCATGACAAGCTGGCGATGCATCTGAAACGTCAGAACCTGCCGCGCACCGGCGTAGTCCACGGCTTTGCCGGCAGTTTTCAGCAAGCCGAGCGTTTTGTGCAACTGGGTTACCGGATTGGCGTCGGCGGCACGATCACCTATCCGCGCGCCAGCAAAACCCGCGACGTGATAGCGCAACTGCCGCTTACGGCGCTACTGCTGGAAACCGATGCCCCGGACATGCCGCTTAATGGTTTTCAGGGCCAGCCAAACCGCCCGGAACAGGCGGCTAAGGTGTTTGATGCGCTTTGCGAACTGCGCCCGGAACCTGCCGACGTGATCGCTGACGCGTTGTACCGCAATACCACGGCGTTGTTTGATGTGTAATATCGTTGTCGCTGTTCAGTGTTCAAATGTGCTGAAGAGGTAGAGAAGCACTTCCCGTAGGGCGAATGCAACCTGTTGCTGATGTGACAACGTTGAGAATATCCTGGGGCCAGATGCCGCACGCTATATTCTCCATGCGCCCCCGGCATATTCACAGATATAACGCAGGAAAGCGCAATTTTTCTACGCCGCGCTCGCGCAGGGCATCGGCCAGTTGCTCTACGTCCTCTGGCGTTGCGCTTGCCCATGTCCTGGCTTCGCCATGCGTCCCGTGCGCGTGAAAGGCGTTTAGCCTCACCGGCACATCGCCAAGCTGTCGGATGAACGCGGCGAGCGCATCGACATGCTGCATATAATCCACCCGTCCCGGAATCACCAGCAGCCGCAGTTCCGCCAGCTTTCCACGCTCTGCCAGCCACACGATACTATGCTTAATTTGCGCGTTATCGCGACCGGTAAGCCGCCTGTGGCATTCGCTGCTCCAGGTTTTAAGGTCGAGCATCACGCCTTCACACACTGGCAGCAGTTTCTGCCAGCCGGTTTCGCTAAGCTGCCCGTTGCTGTCCACCAGGCAACTCAGCGATGCCAGTTGCGGATCGCCTTTCATCGCGGTGAACAGTTCAAGGATAAACGGCAGCTGGGTCGTGGCTTCGCCGCCGCTAACGGTAATGCCTTCAATAAACGGCGCGGCCTTGCGGATGTGGGTCAGCATCTGGTCAACGCTCATGCTCTGCGCCATCGGCGTCGCCTGTTGCGGACACATCTTCAGACAGGTGTCGCACTGCTGGCAATGCTCGGCGTGCCAGATGACTTTTCCATCGCTGACGCTCAGCGCCTGATGTGGACACTGCGCCACGCACTCGCCGCAGTGGTTACAGCGTCCCATTGTCCATGGATTGTGGCAGTTTTTACAGCGCAGATTACAGCCCTGTAAAAACAGGGCCAGACGACTTCCGGGCCCGTCAACGCAGGAGAAGGGGATCAGCTTACTGACTGAAGCGCATCTGCTGTTCATGACCGATCACCCGGGGTTGTCGTTCCAGAATACGCGTATTGCGCGCGGCCTCTTCACCCAGCCAGGTGGTATTGGTACGGGAACCTTCAGCGCGATACTTTTTCAGATCCGACAGGCGCACCATATAGCCAGTCACCCGGACCAGATCGTTGCCGCTGACGTTGGCGGTAAATTCGCGCATCCCGGCCTTAAACGCGCCGAGGCACAACTGCACCAGCGCCTGTGGATTGCGTTTGATGGTTTCGTCCAGGGTCAGTATGTCGCTGATCCCGGAATGATAATGAACGTGATGCGGCGCGACGGCTTGCAGATGGCTGATCGGGTCCGGCTCGTCGCCATAGGGCAGACGCGCGCCCGGCGTGGTGCCAACGTCAGAGCTAATCCCTGACTGTGCATGCAGCATTGCGCGCTGCTTCCAGCCATATTTTACCGGCGTATTCTCGACAAATTCCGCCAGTTGAGCGCTGATGCGATAGCCCAGTTCGTTAGCCGCTTCCGCTTTTCCGTAGCGCGCACGCATGCCCGCTTTTTCGCACAGCAGGTTTACCGCTTCCGCCAGACCGTACATACCGAACATGGGCACAAAACGTTGTGGATCGATCAGTCCTTCCTGCACGAGGAAGCTATTCTCAAAGAAATGTGATTTTTCATAGAGGAATTCACATCGGGCATCAATGATGGCGATTTGCTGGCGGCAATAGTAAGGAAGCGCATTTGTGAAGAAGTCATCAACAGAGCTGCTGCGCTCCGCCACGGCCTTCAGGTTAAGACGCACCAGCGTGCTGCCGCCGCCTCCAAGCGGCAGCGAGTTGTAACAGCTCACCACGCCGTACTGCCCTTTTGTGAAAATTTTATCATTCGCCGGGCCATTGGAAATATGCGGCTTACTGCATTCACAAATGTTTTCTGCCACCGCCAACAGCAGATTGTCCGGGGTGACGTCTGGATCGTAGATAAAGGTCAGATTTGGCGCAACCTGCTTTAGCTCTGCGTCAGCACGTAAAATCGCCCGGGTAATGGGAGTATCGGCAGGACCGATATTGGCATGCATAAACGCGTCTGGCAGGGTTCGGTCGAGATAACGCCAGAAACGTTTTATTCGAATATCGATCGCGTCTTGTGTTAGAATTTTAACATATGGTTGCAACAGCGCATCAAGCTGACCGAGGTAAACCGGCATGGAGGTTACCGACGGCACATGATGATAAAGGATGGTCAGTAACGACAGCGCATCGTCCAGATCCTGCGCGCCTTCCAGTTCCAGCCAGGCGGAGCCATTGCGCAGAAAACGGGCGTAATCGGGGAGCACATAGCGGGGCTTGAACGGCGCGTGGCCTTCAAACATATCGCAAATGACCCCGTCGTCCAGCGCCTGGCGCGCCCCGGCGGGCAGCGCGGGATAAGGCAAATTGTTTTCGGCCTCCAGCGCCAGAAAGTGCCGTTTTTGCTCCGGGCTCAGCACCGGGCTGGTGACGATTTGCTGGCAGCGCTGTTGCAGCGCGGTTTCGTTGCTCGTGGTCATCGTGATTCCTTTTTATGCCGAAGGGCGTGTGGGCATTGTAGAAAGAAGCGCTGACGCGGCTTTTGATCCTGATGCGCCTGTGCGAAGAAGATCGCGGCAGAAGAGGTCATTTATTTGAATTTGATCTCATTACAGTAATGCAAATTTGTACGTAGTTTTCATTAACTGTGATGTATATCGAAGTGTAATCGCGGGTGGATGTTAGAATACTAACAAACCCGCAAGGTGAGAATTGATACGGCGATGCCGTTGGAGAATGTTATGAGCGATTTAACTGCAAGCAGCCTGCGTGCCCTGAAACTGATGGATCTGACAACCCTGAATGACGACGACACCAATGAAAAAGTGATCGCGTTGTGTCATCAGGCGAAAACCCCGGTCGGCAATACCGCCGCCATCTGCATCTATCCGCGTTTCATTCCCATTGCGCGTAAGACCCTGAAAGAGCAGGGCACCCCGGAGATCCGCATCGCGACCGTGACCAACTTCCCGCACGGCAACGACGACATTGAGATCGCCGTGGCGGAAACCCGCGCCGCGATCGCGTATGGCGCAGACGAAGTTGACGTGGTGTTCCCGTACCGCGCGCTGATCGCCGGTAATGAGCAGGTCGGCTTTGATTTGGTGAAAGCCTGTAAAGACGCGTGCGCGGCGGCAAACGTGCTGCTGAAAGTGATCATCGAAACCGGTGAACTGAAAGAAGAGGCGCTGATCCGTAAAGCGTCTGAAATCGCTATTAAAGCCGGTGCTGATTTCATTAAAACCTCTACCGGTAAAGTGCCGGTAAATGCGACCCCGGAAAGCGCGCGCATCATGATGGAAGTGATCCGTGATATGGGCGTCGAAAAAACCGTGGGCTTTAAACCTGCGGGCGGCGTACGTACGGCGGAAGACGCGCAGAAATTTCTGGCGATTGCCGACGAGCTGTTTGGCGCTGAGTGGGCGGATTCCCGTCACTACCGCTTCGGCGCGTCGAGCCTGCTGGCCAGCCTGCTGAAAGCGCTGGGTCACGGCGACGGTAAGAGCGCAAGCAGCTACTAAGATTTGAATTGCCGGGCGACGCGTAGCGAGCCCGGCCTGGTTTGAGGAGGTTACCGTGTTTCTCGCACAAGAAATTATTCGTAAAAAACGTGATGGTCTTGCCCTGAGCGACGAAGAGATCCGCTTCTTTATCAACGGCATTCGTGACAACACCGTCTCTGAAGGACAGATTGCTGCCCTGGCGATGACCATTTTCTTCCACGATATGTCGATGCCTGAGCGCGTGTCGCTGACCATGGCGATGCGAGATTCAGGAACCGTTCTGGACTGGAAAAGCCTCAACCTTAACGGCCCGATTGTGGACAAACACTCCACCGGCGGCGTGGGTGACGTGACGTCGCTGATGCTCGGTCCTATGGTGGCAGCCTGCGGCGGCTACATTCCGATGATCTCCGGGCGCGGCCTGGGCCATACCGGCGGTACGCTCGACAAGCTGGAAGCCATTCCGGGCTTCGATATCTTCCCGGATGACAACCGCTTCCGCGAAATTATTAAAGACGTTGGCGTGGCGATTATCGGCCAGACCAGCTCTCTGGCGCCGGCAGACAAGCGTTTCTACGCGACCCGCGATATCACTGCAACCGTAGATTCGATCCCGCTGATCACCGCCTCGATTCTTGCCAAAAAACTGGCGGAAGGTCTGGACGCGCTGGTGATGGATGTGAAGGTGGGCAGCGGCGCGTTTATGCCAACCTATGAACTCTCTGAGGCGCTGGCCGAAGCGATCGTTGGCGTCTCCAACGGCGCGGGCGTGCGCACCACCGCACTGCTGACGGACATGAACCAGGTGCTGGCTTCCAGCGCCGGTAACGCTGTCGAAGTGCGTGAAGCCGTGCAGTTCCTGACGGGCGAGTATCGCAACCCGCGCCTGTTCGACGTGACTATGGCGCTGTGCGTGGAGATGCTGATCTCCGGCAAGCTTGCCAAAGACGATACGGAAGCCCGCGCGAAGCTTCAGGCGGTGCTGGACAACGGCAAAGCGGCGGAAATTTTTGGCCGCATGGTAGCGGCGCAGAAAGGCCCGACCGACTTCGTGGAAAACTACACGAAATACCTGCCAACCGCGATGCTCAGCAAAGCGGTGTATGCCGATAGCGAAGGCTTCGTCAGCGCGATGGATACCCGCGCGCTCGGCATGGCGGTGGTCTCGATGGGCGGCGGTCGTCGTCAGGCATCCGACACCATTGATTACAGCGTCGGCTTCACCGATATGGCCCGTCTGGGCGACAGCGTTGATGGCCAACGTCCGCTGGCGGTGATTCATGCCAAAGATGAAACCAGCTGGCAGGATGCGGCGAAAGCGGTCAAAGCGGCAATTATCCTTGACGACAACGCGCCTGAAATTACACCAACGGTCTATCGTCGTATTACCGAATAGCGGTATACTGATCTGATCGCTTTTTTACAGCGCAGATGTATGGAGAACAATATGAAACGTGCATTTATTATGGTGCTGGACTCCTTTGGTATTGGTGCAACGGAAGATGCCGATCGCTTTGGCGATGTGGGCGCCGATACTCTGGGACACATCGCAGAAGCCTGTGCTAAAGGCGAAGCGGATAACGGTCGCAAAGGCCCGCTGAATTTACCGAACCTGACCCGCCTGGGTCTGGTGAAAGCCCATGAAGGCTCAACCGGAAAAATCGCGGCCGGAATGGACGCGAATGCGGAAGTCATTGGCGCTTACGCCTGGGCGCACGAACTTTCTTCCGGTAAAGATACGCCGTCTGGTCACTGGGAAATCGCCGGGGTACCGGTGCTGTTCGACTGGGGCTACTTCTCGGATCACGAGAACAGCTTCCCGCAGGAACTGCTTGATAAGCTGGTGAAGCGCGCCAATCTGCCGGGCTACCTCGGTAACTGCCACTCTTCCGGTACGGTGATTCTGGACCAGCTCGGGGAAGAGCACATGAAAACCGGCAAGCCGATTTTCTACACCTCTGCTGACTCCGTGTTCCAGATCGCCTGCCACGAAGAGACGTTTGGTCTGGATAAACTCTACGAGCTGTGCGAGATCGCCCGTGAAGAACTGACCGAAGGCGGCTACAACATTGGCCGCGTGATCGCGCGTCCGTTTATCGGCGACAAAGCGGGTAATTTCCAGCGTACCGGTAACCGTCACGACCTGGCCGTTGAGCCTCCTGCCCCCACTGTGCTGCAAAAGCTGGTCGACGAGAAAGGCGGTCAGGTAGTGTCTGTGGGTAAAATCGCGGATATCTACGCTAACTGCGGCATCACCAAAAAAGTGAAAGCGACCGGTCTGGACGCGCTGTTCGACGCGACCGTCAAAGAGATGAAAGACGCGGGTGACAACACGATTGTCTTCACTAACTTTGTGGACTTCGACTCCTCCTGGGGTCACCGTCGCGATGTCGCAGGCTACGCTGCGGGTCTGGAACTGTTTGACCGCCGCCTGCCGGAGCTGATGGAACTGGTAGGGGAAGATGACATTCTGATCCTGACCGCGGATCACGGCTGTGACCCAACCTGGACCGGTACTGACCACACCCGTGAGCACATCCCGGTGCTGGTGTACGGCCCGAAAGTGAAACCCGGTTCACTGGGACACCGTGAAACTTTTGCGGATATCGGCCAGACCATTGCGAAATATTTTGGCACGTCTGACATGGAATATGGCAAGGCGATGTTCTGAGGTCATTGCCGGGCGGCGACTGCGCCTTACCCGGCCTACAACACCGTAGGCCCGGATCGCGCCGCGTCACCGGGCAAAAAATCAAATTAAAAGGAACTGAAAGATGGCAACTCCTCACATTAATGCAGAAATGGGTGATTTCGCTGACGTCGTATTGATGCCTGGCGACCCGCTGCGCGCGAAGCACATTGCAGAAACTTTCCTCGAGGACGTGCGTGAAGTGAACAACGTTCGCGGCATGCTGGGCTTCACCGGGACCTATAAGGGCCGCAAAATCTCCGTGATGGGCCACGGTATGGGGATCCCGTCCTGCTCCATCTACACCAAAGAGCTGATCACCGATTTCGGCGTGAAGAAAATCATCCGCGTCGGTTCCTGTGGCGCCGTGCGTCACGATGTCAAACTGCGTGATGTGGTCATCGGTATGGGGGCTTGCACCGATTCCAAAGTGAACCGTATCCGTTTCAAAGATCATGACTTCGCGGCGATTGCCGACTTTGATATGGTGCGTAACGCGGTTGATGCGGCAAAAGCGCTGGGCGTTGACGCGCGCGTAGGCAACCTGTTCTCTGCGGATCTGTTCTACTCCCCGGACGGCGAAATGTTCGACGTGATGGAAAAATACGGCATCCTGGGCGTGGAAATGGAAGCGGCGGGCATTTACGGCGTCGCGGCGGAATTCGGCGCGAAAGCGCTGACCATCTGCACCGTGTCTGACCATATCCGTACTCACGAGCAGACCACCGCCGCTGAGCGTCAGACCACCTTCAACGATATGATTAAAATCGCGCTGGAATCCGTTCTGCTGGGCGATAAAGCGTAATGCTCTTTCCTGCCCTTCTCCTGTAAGGGAGAGGGGCAGGGTGAGGCATCAGAACGCGCTTAACGCACTGCCTGCGCTATCCATGCCGACACGTCCCGTAATTCCTTTTCCTGCTCCGGGAAGTCTCCCCTCAACGCATCGCACTCCTGCTGCAACGTATCCGCACGATACAAACACCCCTGCAAACGTGCTGCCAGCGCCTCTAATGGCGCGGGATTAAGACTGTCCGTGAACACCTGTGTGCGGGTGATACGACCTTTCTCTACGTCAAAATGCAGTTCCACGCCACCCCAGGTAAAGCGCTCATCCAGCAGATGAGAGAACGCTGGCGCCTGGCCGAAGTTCCACTCCCAACTGCTCTGCCGGGCAAAGGTTTCAGCAAAGTTGGGCAGATCCGGGGTTTTATCCGGCGAGATCACTTCCGCGTCAACGCGTTCGTTATAGTAAGTGAAGAAGGCTTCGCTGACTGCATGACAGACATGCTCATGCGTGATCCAAGGCAGCAGTTCGGTGAGGTTCGCCACGCGGGAGCGAACCGAGGTAATCCCTTTAGCCGCCAGCTTCTTTTTGTCCGGGTTCAGGTAATTTGCCAGACGGCTGAGATCGGCGTTCAGCAGTAGCGTGCCGTGGTGAAAGCCGCGATCTTTGGTTTCGCGATAGGCTGAACCTGAGACTTTACGATCGCCGTCCGGCGTTTTGACCACCAGATCGTTACGCCCGGAGGCCTCCGCCGTCACGCCGAGCGCATGGAGGGCGTTAAGAACAATTGAAGTCGAAATCGTTTTATCGTATTCCGGCTTGCCCGCCATAAAGGTAAAACAGGTATTGCCGAGGTCGTGGAACACCGCGCCGCCGCCGCTACTGCGACGCGCCAGGCGCACGTTGTCCTCTTCCATCCGTCGTGTGTTGCACTCTTTCCACGGATTTTGCGCACGGCCAATCACCACCGTATCCGCGTTGCGCCACAGGAAAAGCACGCGTTGGGTGGCGGGCATCTGGCGGAAAATGCACTCTTCTACCGCCAGGTTAAACCACGGATCATAAGAGTCAGAAATAAGCAGGCGAAGTGTAGACATAGCGTTTTCCTTTACAGAATTTATTCTTTTTTCTCGCTCTCTTCCTCTTCCGGTACCGACTTACTGGCGGTGAGCAAGAAAGGGGATTGCTGCCAGCGCGTTCGTTTACCCTGCAGCAATGTTCGGGTCAGCACCACGCCAATCGCCAGCGAGAGCAGCAGCATCAGGCGTAAAATATTGGTGGTGTTATCCACCTGTTTCGCTTCGGTCGCCAGGGTGTGGGTATCCAGCGTCAGGCGCAGATAGCCCAGCGGACCATTTTTTCCCTGAATGGGTTCGACGATTTGCTGGTTAAAATAGCCCCCGGCTTTTTTGCCGTCCAGCGCCAGGCGGTCGCGCACGTTTACGCTTTCACCCGCGCGGGCAATCATGTCGCCCTGTTCATCATAAACCCCGGCGTCAAGGATGCGGCTTTCATGGGTTAATTGCTGCAATATGTTTTTGATACGCTTTTCGTCAGGCGTTTCGGTACGCATAGAAGGCGCGATGTTCAGCGTGACCTGATGCGCCAGCGTGCGGGCCAGTTCTTCAAGCTGCGGATTGCGTTGCTTCTGGTGGTTTTGACTAAACCAGGACGCCCCCTGCATGAGCGCGACAAGCAGTGCGAGACAGAACAATACAATCACTGCACGATGAAGCCGAAATTTCAGTTTTGCGCGAGCCATATTCCACCTGCTGAAAATTTGAGGCTTAATGTTGCCAGAAGCGATGGATACAAGGTAGCCTCATGCGTTATTTTCCCCAGGAACCTTCCCGGCCCGAACGATTTTACAGGAGCTTTAATGCCTAACATTACCTGGTGCGATTTGCCTGAAGATGTCTCTTTATGGCCAGGTTTGCCCCTTTCTTTAAGTGGTGACGAGGTGATGCCACTGGATTACCACGCAGGACGTAGCGGCTGGCTGCTGTATGGTCGCGGGCTGGATAAACAACGACTGACCCAGTACCAGAGCAAGCTGGGCGCGGCAATGGTGATCGTCGCAGCCTGGTGCGTGGAAGACTACCAGGTGATCCGCCTGGCGGGGTCGCTGACACCGCGCGCTACGAAGCTGGCGCATGATGCGCAACTGGACGTCGCGCCACTGGGTAAAATACCGCATCTGCGGACGCCAGGTTTGCTGGTGATGGACATGGACTCCACCGCGATCCAGATCGAGTGCATTGATGAGATCGCAAAACTGGCCGGTACCGGCGAGCAGGTCGCGGAAGTGACCGAGCGCGCGATGCGCGGCGAACTGGACTTTACCGCCAGCCTGCGCAGTCGCGTGGCGACGCTGAAAGGCGCTGACGCTAACATCCTGCATCAGGTGCGCGACACGCTGCCGCTCATGCCCGGCCTGACGCAACTGGTGCTGAAGCTGGAAACGCTGGGCTGGAAGGTGGCGATCGCCTCCGGCGGCTTCACCTTTTTTGCCGAGTATCTGCGTGAAAAGCTGCGCTTAACCGCCGTGGTGGCGAACGAACTGGAGATCGTAGACGGCAAATTCACCGGACACGTGACGGGGGATATCGTTGACGCGCAATATAAGGCCAATACCCTGACCCGGTTGGCGCAGGAGTATGAGATCCCCATGGCGCAAACGGTGGCAATTGGCGACGGCGCGAACGATCTGCCGATGATCAAAACGGCGGGGCTGGGCATAGCCTACCACGCCAAGCCGAAAGTGAATGAGAAAACGGAAATCACCATCCGTCACGCCGATCTGATGGGCGTGTTTTGCATTCTTTCTGGCAGCATGAATCAGAAATAACGAGGTAACCCGTGGCAAAAGCTCCAAAACGCGCCTTTGTATGTAATGAATGCGGGGCGGATTATCCACGCTGGCAGGGGCAATGCAGCGCCTGCCACGCCTGGAACACCATCACTGAGGTGCGTCTCGCCGCATCGCCAACGGTGGCGCGTAACGAGCGGCTCAGCGGTTACGCCGGCAGCGCGGGCGTGGCGAAAGTTCAAAAACTTTCCGATATCAGCCTGGAAGCGCTACCGCGCTTTTCGACCGGCTTTAAAGAGTTCGATCGCGTACTGGGCGGCGGCGTCGTTCCCGGTAGCGCCATCCTCATAGGCGGTAATCCCGGCGCGGGGAAATCAACGCTGCTGCTGCAAACGCTGTGTAAACTCGCCGAGCAGATGAAAACCCTGTACGTCACGGGTGAAGAGTCGTTACAGCAAGTGGCGATGCGCGCGCACCGTCTCGGCCTGCCGACCAACAATCTCAACATGCTGTCGGAAACCAGCATTGAGCAGATATGCCTGATTGCGGAAGAAGAACAGCCGAAGCTGATGGTGATCGACTCCATTCAGGTGATGCACATGGCGGATATTCAGTCCTCGCCCGGCAGCGTGGCGCAGGTGCGTGAAACCGCCGCCTACCTGACGCGCTTTGCCAAAACGCGCGGGGTGGCGATTGTGATGGTCGGGCATGTCACCAAAGACGGTTCGCTGGCGGGGCCGAAAGTGCTGGAGCACTGCATCGACTGTTCAGTACTGCTCGACGGCGACGCGGACTCCCGCTTCCGTACCCTGCGCAGCCATAAAAACCGTTTTGGCGCGGTCAATGAACTTGGCGTTTTCGCGATGACTGAACAGGGGCTCCGCGAAGTCAGCAACCCATCCGCCATCTTTTTAAGCCGCGGCGACGAAATTACCTCCGGCAGTTCGGTGATGGTGGTCTGGGAAGGTACGCGCCCGCTGCTGGTAGAGATTCAGGCGCTGGTGGATCACTCGATGATGTCGAACCCTCGCCGCGTGGCGGTCGGTCTGGAACAAAACCGGCTGGCGATTTTGCTGGCGGTACTGCATCGCCACGGTGGTTTGCAAATGGCGGATCAGGACGTGTTTGTTAACGTAGTGGGCGGGGTGAAGGTCACCGAAACCAGCGCCGACCTCGCGCTGCTGCTGGCGATGGTCTCCAGTCTGCGTGACAGACCGCTGCCACAGGACCTGGTGGTCTTCGGCGAAGTGGGGCTGGCAGGCGAGATCCGTCCGGTCCCGAGCGGACAGGAACGTATTTCCGAGGCCGCAAAGCACGGCTTCCGTCGGGCGATTGTGCCTGCGGCGAATGTGCCGAAAAAACCGCCGGAAGGGATGCAGGTGTTCGGCGTTAAAAAACTTTCTGACGCGCTAAGCGTGTTTGACGATTTATAATTAAGACCCGTCGTTTTTCCAGCAGGAGGCTCTTGTGTCATCGTTCGACTATCTCAAAACCGCCATCAAGCAGAAGGGCTGTACCCTGCAACAAGTGGCGGATGCCAGCGGCATGACCAAGGGGTATCTCAGCCAGCTTCTTAACGCAAAAATCAAAAGCCCCAGCGCGCAGAAGCTGGAGGCGCTGCACCGCTTTCTCGGTCTGGAATTTCCGCGCCAGCAGAAAAACATCGGCGTGGTGTTTGGCAAGTTCTATCCGCTGCATACCGGGCACATTTATCTGATTCAGCGTGCCTGTAGCCAGGTGGACGAGCTGCATATCATCATGGGTTACGACGATACCCGCGACCGCGAACTGTTTGAAGACAGCGCCATGTCCCAGCAGCCAACGGTGCCGGATCGGCTGCGCTGGCTACTCCAGACCTTTAAATATCAGAAGAACATTCGTATTCATGCGTTCAACGAAGAGGGCATGGAGCCGTATCCCCACGGCTGGGATGTGTGGAGTCGCGGCATCAAAACGTTTATGGCTGATAAGGGCATCCAGCCCAACTGGATCTATACCTCTGAGGAAGCCGACGCGCCGCAGTATCTGGAACATTTGGGCATCGAAACGGTGCTTATCGATCCGAAACGCACTTTTATGAGCATTAGCGGCGCGCAAATCCGTGAAAACCCGTTCCGCTACTGGGAATACATCCCGACGGAAGTAAAGCCGTTTTTCGTCCGCACCGTGGCGGTACTGGGCGGCGAGTCGAGCGGCAAATCGACGCTGGTCAACAAGCTGGCGAATATCTTCAACACCACCAGCGCGTGGGAATACGGGCGTGACTACGTCTTTTCCCATCTTGGCGGCGACGAAATGGCGCTTCAGTATTCCGATTACGACAAGATTGCGCTCGGACATGCGCAATACATTGATTTTGCGGTCAAATACGCAAACAAAGTGGCGTTTATCGACACCGATTTCGTCACGACCCAGGCGTTCTGCAAAAAGTACGAAGGGCGGGAGCATCCGTTTGTGCAGGCGCTGATAGACGAGTATCGCTTTGACCTTGTGATCCTGCTGGAAAATAATACCCCGTGGGTGGCCGACGGTTTGCGCAGCCTCGGCAGCTCTGTGGATCGCAAAGAGTTCCAGACCCTGCTGGTGGAGATGCTGCGCGAAAACAACATCGACTTTGTCCACGTTGAGGAGGCCGATTACGACGGACGCTTCCTGCGCTGCGTCGAGCTGGTCAAAGAGATGATGGGCGAGCAGGGATAATGTTCGCGGCGGGGTGAACACGATGTTTAAGCATTTGCAGGATATGGCGCTGTTCGCCCTGGTCGCTGAAAACGGCAGCTTTACCGCGGCGGCGCAGAAGGCGGGGCTACCGAAGTCCAGTGTCAGCCAGCGCATCAGCCAGCTTGAACAGCAGGTCGGCATCCGTTTGCTCAACCGCACCACCCGTAAGCTGAACCTGACTTATGCTGGCGAACACTATCTTGTGCACTGCCGGGAGATCCTCGCTGCCAGCGAACGCGCGGAGTACGCGGTGCAACGTCTGCGCGACAACCCCAGCGGGCGGTTGCGCATCACCTCGCCGGCGGGCATCGGCGCGACGCTGCTGGCGCGTCTGAACGCCCGCTTTCAAAAGCATTATCCCGACGTGAACCTTGAAGTCTCGATTTCTGACGAAATGCTGGATCTGGTCGACAGCGGGTTCGATGTCGCGTTGCGCACCGGCAGGCCGCAGGATTCGACGCTGATTGGCCGGATGATAGGCCATTGCCCGCGTTACCTGCTGGCGTCGGCGGACTACCTTTCGCGGTTTGCGCAACTGACTCATCCGCGGCAACTGCCGGAACATCAGTGCATTACCCACAAGGCGTGGACGGAGTGGGTATTCCATCGCGGGGACGAAGATTATCAACACGTACCCGATCGCCTGCATCTGACGGATAACCTGGTCTATGCGCGTGAAAGCGCGATTGCCGGGGCGGGGATCACTTTGCTACCGGCATTTATGCTGGAAGATCGCGTAGAAAAAGGCGAGCTAATCCAGGTGCTGCCGGAATGGACGGTGGCGGGAAACGATCTCTGGCTGGTTTACCCCAGCCGTAAGCTGAATTCCCCCGCGCTGATGAGCTATATTGAGTTTGCCATGCAATTTGACGAACTCAGGCATTTTTACACGGGGTCTTAAAGTGCGTCAGTCCTGGCGCAGCACCTTGTGACCGTAGGCCAGCAGGGCGTCGGTTACGTTGCGCATCATCCGGCTTTCCGGCGCAAAGCGGTGCCAGTAAAGCATCCGACGCTGGAACAGTCCCGGCGTGAGGTCGATCAGTTCGCCGCATTCCAGCTCTTTCTCGATCTGCAAATGCGGGATCATACAGCAGGTGGTGCCTTGACGCGCCAACTGGACGAAGGCTTCCGAGGAGTTAACGATATGGCACGGCACACTGCCAGGCGGTAAGTCAAAGTTCTGCTGCAGGAAGGCCTGATGCATATCGTCGAGATGGTCAAACGCCACCGCAGGCGCTTTCAGCAGCGCTGAACGGGTAACGCCGTTTGGGAAATAGCGCTCGGCAAAGGGTTTCGAGCCGACAAACAGATAGTCCAGCGCCCCGAGCTTATCGACCAGACAGCTTGGTAGCGCCTGATGCTGAATACTCACCGCGCCCACCACTTCACCGCGACGCAAACGCTCCTGGGTTCGGGTTTCATCTTCCACCTGCAAATTGAGGCGGATAGGGGAGTCGGCCAGCACCGGCGCCAGCGCAGGCAGCAGCCAGGTCGCCAGACTGTCGGCGTTAACCGCCAGCGACAGCAGCAGCGGCGTAGAGCCGATCTGCTCATCGCCGAGCCACTCCTCTTCCAGCAGTTCTACCTGACGCAGCAGCGCCAGCAGTTTCTGCCCCTGCTCGGTCGGACGCGGCGGAACGGTGCGCACCAGTAGCGGCTGTCCGAACATGTTTTCAAGCTGCTTAATGCGTTGTGATACCGCGGATTGGGTGATGCACAGCTTCTGCGCCGCGCGTTCAAACCCGCGTTCACGTATCACCGCATCCAGTGCCTGTAATGTTCTGTAGTCCGGACGTTTCATTGCTCTGACCCACTCCTGAAAATTATTGCTTGTTCTGCACTATGACATAATTTCGCCCCCGGTAAAGACGAAATCCGCAGCGTGAGAGCGGGGCGGGAAGATTTTTCCGCGCAATCGTCTATAATGCGCGTGAATTTTTCCATATCACAGGCGATACGATCATGACGCAGGATGAACTGAAAAAAGCGGTAGGATGGGCGGCACTTCAGTATGTACAGCCAGGTACCATTGTGGGGGTGGGGACCGGTTCAACCGCCGCACACTTTATTGATGCGCTGGGCACCATGAAAGGACAAATTGAAGGCGCGGTTTCCAGCTCGGACGCCTCCACCGAAAAACTCAAAAGCCTCGGCATTCCTGTGTTCGATCTCAACGAAGTGGACAGCCTCGGCGTTTACGTCGACGGTGCGGATGAAATTAACCCGCATATGCAGATGATTAAAGGCGGCGGCGCGGCGCTGACCCGTGAAAAAATCATCGCTTCGGTGGCGAAGACGTTCGTTTGCATCGCCGACGCCTCGAAAGAAGTGGATATTCTTGGCAACTTCCCGCTGCCGGTCGAAGTGATCCCGATGGCGCGCAGCGCGGTCGCGCGTCAACTGGTAAAACTGGGCGGTCGTCCTGAATACCGTCAGGGCGTGGTGACGGACAACGGTAACGTTATCCTTGATGTCCACGGCATGGAGATCCTCGACCCTGTGGCGATGGAAAACGCGATCAACGCTATTCCAGGCGTGGTGACCGTCGGTCTGTTCGCCAATCGTGGCGCGGATGTGGCGTTGATCGGTACTGCCGACGGCGTAAAAACCATTACCAAATGATCTGACAGGGGGCGTCCGTCTCCGGTTAAAAAATTTCCGCAGGGCAAATTTGGTGACTTCTGTCACGTTTTATCGTTTGCCCTGCTGAACTCACCAAAGAAAAAGTTATCTCCAGCATTTTCCTCTGGTATTTCCCGCTGCATGATATTTCTTCAGCAAGTCGACGCAAACGTTCATATTGCCGCAATAATTTTTTTTGATATGTTGAAAGGCGGATGGAAATCCGCACACACAACATCAGATAAAACACAGGGTCGGGGAAATGGCAAAGGTATCGCTGGAGAAAGACAAGATTAAGTTTCTGCTGGTTGAAGGCGTGCACCAGAAGGCGCTGGATAGCCTTCGTGCGGCAGGGTATACCAACATCGAATTTCACAAAGGGGCGCTGGATGCTGAACAGCTGAAAGAGTCCATCCGTGATGCCCACTTCATTGGCCTGCGATCCCGTACCCATCTGACTGAAGACGTGATCAACGCAGCGGAAAAACTGGTCGCCATCGGCTGTTTCTGCATCGGCACCAATCAGGTTGATCTGTCCGCGGCGGCGAAGCGCGGTATACCGGTGTTCAACGCACCGTTCTCGAATACCCGTTCGGTTGCGGAACTGGTGATTGGTGAACTCTTGCTGCTTCTGCGCGGCGTGCCGGAAGCCAACGCCAAAGCGCACCGCGGCGTGTGGAACAAACTGGCGGCCGGTTCGTTCGAAGCGCGTGGCAAAAAGCTGGGGATCATTGGTTACGGCCATATCGGTACGCAACTGGGGATCCTGGCGGAATCGCTGGGTATGCATGTCTTCTTTTACGATATTGAAAACAAACTGCCGCTGGGTAACGCGACCCAGGTGCAGCATCTTTCTGACCTGCTGAATATGAGCGACGTGGTCAGCCTGCACGTACCAGAAAACGCCTCCACGAAAAATATGATGGGCGCGAAAGAGATCGCCCTGATGAAGCCCGGATCGCTGCTGATCAACGCCGCGCGCGGTACGGTCGTCGACATTCCGGCGCTGTGCGATGCGCTGGCAACCAAACATCTGGCCGGGGCGGCAATCGATGTCTTCCCGACTGAGCCTGCGACCAACAGCGATCCGTTTACCTCGCCGCTGTGTGAATTCGATAACGTGATCCTGACGCCGCACATCGGCGGTTCCACGCAGGAAGCGCAGGAAAATATCGGTCTTGAAGTGGCGGGTAAGCTGGTGAAATACTCCGATAACGGCTCCACGCTTTCTGCGGTGAACTTCCCGGAAGTCTCGCTGCCGCTGCACGGTGGGCGTCGCCTGATGCATATCCACGAAAACCGTCCGGGCGTACTGACCGCGCTTAACCAGATCTTTGCTGAGCAGGGCGTGAACATCGCTGCGCAGTATCTGCAAACCTCAGCGCAAATGGGCTATGTGGTGATTGATATTGAAGCGGATGAAGACGTGGCGGAAAAAGCGTTGCAGGCGATGAAAGCCATTCCAGGCACCATTCGCGCACGTCTGCTGTACTGATTATCCAGAATGCCCGGTGGCGTTAACGCTGACCGGGCCTGATACAGAGTCAAGCTCCAGTCCGGGTAAGGCGTCGCCGCCACCCGGTTTTTTTACAGGTCCACCAGCCCTTCTTCGGTTTTCAGCCAGCGTGGCGCTTTTAGCGTATCGGCAAAAAAGATGACCAGATCCTGCAATAAATCACCGGCTACCCGCTCCATCTCCGCGGAAAGCGTTTTGTTCATCAACAACTGCGTTAACAGCTGGCAGTAGCGTCCGGTCTGATCCGCTTCCGGCGCGAAAAGAGGAAAACGCGTCGGCAAGGTGTCAACCGTCAGGCTGTCTTTCAAATGCGCGGGCGCAGGCTCGGTTAGCGTGGGCTGTAACAACGCGAGACAGGCGGACAGACGTGCGCAGATAGCCAGTTTCTCCACCGGGTTATGGCATTCGACCAACGCTTCTGTAAAGCGCTCGCAGTCATCCGCCAGTTCGGTGAAATCCGTGGCATGGTTAAACGGCAGGGTAAATAAAGAGTGTGAAAAAAGCCGGGTAGTGTCCATTAGGGACGTCTCCAGTATGTCGTATTTAAACCACCACTGGAGAGGCTAATCTCGCGGGTGGTGGTGCCGGACGGAGTTAGCCTTACCGGTCATACTGGATACCGGCGCGTCTTGCGACGCCCCCGACCGGCCCACCATTGAGGCGAGACCAGTCGCACGACATAGAAGTATATATCGCCAGTATGATTTTCAGAAGGCTAATTCCGGCACCTGATTTTGCAGGTGCGGCAAGAAGATACCGCTTAACCATGACGCTGACAAGAGGGTATTCTGGAAGGCGACTCGCAAAATTAACCTATTGATATGGCTGATGATTCTTCCAGGAGGCGCTACGTTTACCGGGCCTGGAATAACCGCAAGCCGCAAACCACGAATCATGAACTCCAGGCCGGGTGAGGCATCGCCGCCATCCGGCATTTGGACAAGTCCCCTTTCCTGTCTTCAGCAAGCGCAGCTATTTTTGCCCTTTTCGGGCCTTATTCTGAAAAAAGATGACATAAGCGTGAATAACCCTTTTTTAGTATAACCTGATGTTAAATACAGACAGCGTGTTGAAAGCCTATGACTGTATCAATTCATGCTGCTATTTAATGAATATTATTGAAGGATGGTTATGTATTATAGTGACTCAATCATTACATCAATAGAAGCTGAAAAAATTCTCGCTTTGAAGCTCGAAAGTGCACTGACTGGAGTGAAAAAAAATGTTATCGATACATTGAAACAAATGGGTGATGGTTTTACTCGTGCTACATATTATTCTTCTTGTTTTATGGAAAACTATCAGGACGTTTGCACTCGACTCAAACATGAAGATGTAAGGTTTATTTCTGGTCTTATTCAACTCGTAAAGGATCGCAATATTATTTTTCTAATGATGCGGATCTATATAGAGATTCATTTCAACAATAAAAAAGAAGGGCAGGTGCAAAATATAGTACGAAAACTTGTAGGTGCAGGGGTTCATATTTCAACAACAGGTTTAACCAATAGATTATTGATCTCCTCCGTGGCGGTCGCAATCTGTCAAAGTTTTACTTTTAATGCCCTGGTGTACAGTCGTATATCGAAGTTACGCTCGCTTATGCTAAAAGGCAGTGTAACAACAACGGCAATGGCACTGAACATTTATGGGTTAGTTCAACAGGCATCAATAAGTGCGAATAATTTGAAGAGGTTTAATGTCTACTATTATCAGGCTTTATATGAGTATCATCTGGAAATGATGTATTTATTCATAGAGCCTGTCATTACGAAGAACCCATATTTAAACCCGGCTTTTATTACAGATGATGCGTTAGTTGATTTGATCATCAGGTTGGTGAAGTGATTATATGGGTTACTTTATAAAATGGTTGAAGGAAGAGCTTTTCCTTTTTTTCTGGTCTGCGGGATGGTTGCTGTCGATTGTTGTTTTGAGCATGGTAGCAGTGTCATTTTTTCCTGATTTCGCAATTACACTGATGGGCTTTTATATTCTACTGATCATCGGTATACATATCTTTCTTTGGTTTAAATGGAAATAATTAATTGAGGGTTTTATACTATGTCAAACCCTGCATATTTATGGTTAACAGATGAAAATGGTTCCCCGGTCACGGGTTCTTGTTTGATGCCAACCCGACTCGGTTCTATAGAATTACGCTCAGTGAGCCATCATGTCTGGTTACCTACAGATCAGCATACAGGAAGACTGACAGGTACCAGACTCCATGCGCCTGTTCTGTTCCAGAAAGAATTTGATAAAACAACGCCACTGTTATTTCGGGCGCTTTGTGAAGGAAGAACGCTCAAATCAGCCACGATAAAAATGTACAAGATTAATGATGCAGGTATCGAAGTTGAGTATTTCAATATGCTCTTAGAGAATGTGAAAATTACTGCAATAACGCCTAATTTGCATCCCAGTGGTATGACTAATATGCATCTCGAAGAAATAAATCTCCGTTATGAAACAATTACATGGAAGTATACGGACGGAAACATTATGTATAAAGACCGCTGGAACGATCGCATAGTAGCGTGAAAAAAGTATGAAATATGAACAATACTATCTTCATGCCGGGTAAGGCGTCGCCGCCACCCGGTTTTTTTTCACCACTCCCACACTTTCGACGGCGTCACCACCGCAGGTAGCGGAACATCCCACTTCTCAACGGGCAAGGCTTCTACAACCTGGCAATCGTGCGCATACCCCACTGGCGTAAAACCATGCTGCTGCCAGTTTTGCAACGTGCGATCGTAAAAACCGCCGCCCATGCCTAATCGCTGACCCTGTTTGTCAAACGCCACCAGCGGGGTCACCAGCAGGTCCAGATCCGCAAGCGGCAGTACGTCGCGTACGTCGAGCTTAGGTTCCTGAATTTTCAGACGGTTTGTCACCAGTTCGCTTTGCGGGTGATAGTGTAAAAACAGGAGATTGCCGGGGCTGAAAGGATGAAGAACCGGCAGATAAACGCGCTTGCCCGCGCGCCAGAGTTGCTCGATCAGCGGCTGTGTGTCGAGTTCGCCATCAAAGGATAAAAACACGGCGACCGTATGCGCCATCACCACCGGAGGATAAGTAAGCATACGGGTAGCGGCGCGCTGACCAGATTCACGTTGATGTGATGGCGTCAGGGCGCGGCGGCGTAGCCGAATCATACGGCGAATGTCTTGTCTGGATAAGGAAAGTTCAGAATGTAGCGTCATGGCTGTCGCCAGATTTAAGAAGGGGAATCTCCGAGATGCCGCCGCAGGCTGTAACCCTTGAACCCTTGGTTCAAGGTGAATGTGTCGTCACAGTTTTAAGGCTTCTCGGACGAACCGAGCATGCTCACCAACCGCGGAGCGCCACATTCTTGTGGTATGAAATATCGGCTCAGGGGACTGGCCCGCTTGCAAACATCTCAGAGAAATTTTTTCTTCACGGTCACTGTACCATAGTCAACCGGGAAGTGTTATTCAAAATTTTGGCCCGTTTTTTCGGTTATGCGACCCTGATCAAGCAGTGCCTGTTCGATGGTCTGTTGTAGCATCCGAATACGCTGCTCCATGCTCGCCGCGTAGTCGCGGGTCTTCGCTTTTTCCTGAGTTAATTCGTAGCTGATGTTCAGTGCGGCAATGAAAACCAGCTGCTCAGTATTTGTGACTCTAGTGCGAACTTTCAGATCTTGCAACCGCTGATTCAGATCGTCCGCAGCCTGATTCAACGCATCCCTTTGTTCAGGCGGGCAATTCACTCGCAGTGAACGGCCAAAAATTTGGATATCGACGGGTTGTGCAGACATGCCACCTTCCTGCTGATTGACTGCGCTGCCTTCGTCTCCAGACCCGGGGTCCGCGAAGGGGCGACACTATAGCTACCCTGGTGTGAAGATACAAGCCCTTTTCTGGTATCACCAGGGTCCAAAGTGGTAGCATATCATGAATATCCTCCCTTTGATGACGAATGCGTATGTCTATACAGAACGAAATGCCTGGTTACAACGAAATGAACCAGTATTTGAACCAACAAGGGGCTGGCCTGACACCAGCCGAAATGCACGGTTTAATCAGCGGGATGATTTGCGGCGGCAACAACGACAGCTCATGGCAGCCGCTGCTTCACGACCTGACGAACGAGGGGCTGGCCTTCGGTCATGAACTGGCTCAGGCGTTGCGCAAAATGCACGCGGCCACCAGCGACGCGCTGGAAGATGACGGCTTCCTTTTTCAGCTTTATCTGCCTGAAGGCGATGACGTGAGCGTCTTCGATCGCGCCGACGCGCTGGCGGGATGGGTCAACCATTTCCTGCTCGGTCTGGGCGTGACGCAGCCTAAACTGGATAAGGTCACCGGCGAAACGGGTGAAGCCATCGACGACTTGCGTAATATCGCGCAACTTGGCTACGACGAAGATGAAGACCAGGAGGAACTGGAAATGTCCCTCGAGGAGATCATCGAGTACGTGCGCGTTGCCGCGCTGCTGTGTCACGACACTTTTACCCGACAGCAGCCGACCGCACCGGAAGTGCGAAAACCGACGCTACACTAAAAAGATAACGAAAACGGAGGCCACGTCATGACACCGCAGGAATACCAACGTCGTCGCCAGGCACTGCTGGCGCAGATGCAGCCAGGCAGCGCCGCGCTGATTTTTGCCGCACCCGAAGTCACCCGCAGCGCAGACAGCGAGTACCCGTATCGCCAGAGCAGCGATTTCTGGTATTTCACCGGTTTTAACGAGCCGGAAGCTGTGCTGGTGCTGATCAAAAGCGACGAAACCCATAACCACAGCGTACTGTTCAATCGCGTGCGCGATCTGACCGCAGAAATCTGGTTTGGTCGTCGTCTGGGGCAGGATGCCGCACCGGAAAAACTGGGTGTCGATCGCGCGCTGGCCTTCAGCGAAATCAATCAGCAACTGTACCAGTTACTTAACGGGCTGGACGTGGTTTATCACGCGCAGGGCGCGTACGCTTATGCCGATGAGATCGTCTTCTCTGCGCTGGAAAAACTGCGCAAAGGGTCGCGGCAGAATCTGAAAGCACCAGCAACCCTGACCGACTGGCGTCCAATGGTGCATGAAATGCGCCTGTTTAAATCAGAAGAAGAGATCGCCGTCATGCGTCGCGCGGGCGAAATCACCGCGCTGGCGCATACCCGGGCGATGGAAAAGTGCCGTCCCGGTATGTTCGAATACCAGCTTGAAGGTGAAATCCATCACGAATTTAACCGCCACGGCGCACGTTATCCTTCTTACAACACCATTGTTGGCAGCGGTGAAAACGGCTGTATTTTGCATTACACCGAAAACGAAAGCGAAATGCGCGACGGCGATCTGGTGCTGATCGATGCGGGATGTGAATACAAAGGTTACGCGGGGGACATCACACGTACTTTCCCGGTGAATGGCAAATTCACCCCGGCCCAGCGTGAAATTTATGACATCGTGCTCGAGTCGCTGGAAACCAGCCTGCGCCTGTTCCGTCCGGGAACGTCCATTCAGGCGGTCACCGGCGAGGTGGTGCGCATTATGATCACCGGACTGGTGAAGCTTGGCATCCTGCATGGCGAGGTGGAGCAATTGATTGCCGACAACGCTCATCGCCCGTTCTTCATGCATGGCCTGAGCCACTGGCTGGGTCTGGATGTGCACGATGTTGGCGAATACGGTCAGGATCGCTCGCGGATTCTGGAACCGGGGATGGTCATCACCGTTGAACCGGGTTTGTATATCGCTCCGGATGCCGATGTGCCTGACGCATACCGTGGCATTGGCATTCGTATTGAAGATGACATCCTGATCACAGAAAACGGCAACGAGAATCTCACCGCCAGCGTCGTGAAAAAAGCGGGCGAGATTGAAGCGCTGATGGCGGCGGCGCGTCAGCAATGAGCGTGATTATCGTGGGCGGCGGCATGGTCGGCGCGACGCTGGCGCTGGCTATTTCGCAACTCAGTCATGGGACGCTGCCGGTACATCTGATTGAAGCGACGGCGCCGGAGGCCGATGGCCACCCCGGATTCGACGCCCGGGCGATAGCGCTGGCAGCAGGTACCTGCCAGCAACTGGCGCGAATAGGCGTGTGGCAGGCCATTGCCGACTGCGCGACCGCTATCACGAGCGTTCACGTCAGCGATCGCGGTCATGCCGGCTTTGTTACCCTTCACGCTGAGGACTATCGTCTCCCGGCGCTGGGGCAGGTGGTTGAACTGCACGACGTAGGGCTGCGGCTTTTTGCCCTGTTGCGCAAAGCGTCTGGCGTTACGCTGCACTGCCCGGATCGGGTCGCCAGCGTATCGCGCACGGCGGAGCAGGTGAGCGTGACGCTGGAAAACGGTCAGACGGTTACCGGTAGCCTGCTGGTTGCCGCCGACGGCACGCGTTCAGCGCTGGCAAGCGCGTGTGGCGTTGAGTGGCAGCAGGAACCGTATGAGCAACTGGCGGTGATAGCGAACGTCGCCACGTCTCTTGCGCATGACGGCCGCGCCTTTGAACGCTTTACCGCGCATGGTCCGCTGGCGATGCTGCCCATGTCTGAAGGCCGCTGTTCGCTGGTGTGGTGTCACCCGCTGGAAAAGCGCGACGAGATTCTGGCCTGGTCAGACGAACGTTTTTGCCGCGAACTGCAGACAGCATTCGGCTGGCGGCTTGGCCGGATCACGCTGGCGGGCAAACGTAATGCTTATCCGCTTGCGTTGACTACGGCGGCGAAAGCGTTTACCCATCGCACCGTACTGGTGGGCAATGCGGCGCAGACGCTGCATCCAATCGCCGGACAAGGGTTTAACCTCGGGCTGCGCGATGTGATGAGTCTTGCTGAAACCCTGACGCAGGCGCAGTCTGTGGGGCAGGATATCGGCGATTACAATGTGCTTTCCGCCTATCAGCAGCGCCGCCAGCAAGACCGGAACGCCACGGTCGGCGTGACCGACGGCATGGTGCATCTGTTTGCCAATCGCTGGATACCGCTGGTGGTTGGGCGCAACGTCGGGTTAATGGCTATGGAGCTGTTTCCACCCGCCCGTGACGCTCTGGTGAAGCGCACGCTTGGCTGGGTTGCGCGATAAGTGAACCGCCATCCGGCACGATGCGCGTTAAAATGCCTGAATGAGGGCTTTATCAGGTCTGCAACAGACGAACGACGTTTTTTTGACCAGGAGTAAACAGTGCAAAGTGTTGATGTAGCAATTGTTGGTGGAGGCATGGTTGGCCTGGCTGTCGCCTGTGGTTTACAGGGCAGCGGACTGCGCGTCGCGGTTCTTGAGCAGCGTGAACCGCAGCCTCTGGCAGCGGATGCGGCGCCAGCGCTTCGCGTGTCGGCCATCAACGCCGCCAGTGAAAAACTGCTGAGCCGTCTCGGCGTATGGTCAGAGATCGTTTCCCACCGTGTGAGCTGTTATCACGGAATGGAAGTCTGGGATAAAGACAGCTTTGGCCGTATCACGTTCGATGACAAAAGTATGGGTTACAGCCATCTCGGTCATATCGTCGAGAATGCTGTCATTCACGACGCGCTGTGGCAAAAGGCCCGACAGTCTTCCGATATCACGCTGCTGGCGCCAGCGGAGTTACAACAGGTGGCGTGGGGTGAAAACGAAACCTTCCTGACCCTGAAGGACGGAACGATGCTCACCGCCCGTCTGGTCATTGGCGCTGACGGGGCGCATTCGTGGTTGCGTAATAAAGCGGACATTCCGCTAACCTTCTGGGACTATCGTCACCATGCGCTGGTCGCCACCATTCGTACTGAAGAAGCGCACGGCGCAGTGGCCCGTCAGGTGTTTCACGGCGACGGGATTCTCGCATTCCTGCCGCTTAGCGATCCGCACCTGTGTTCTATCGTCTGGTCGCTTTCGCCTGAAGAGGCGGAACGGATGCAGCAGGCTGATGAGGCCGCGTTTAACCAGGCGCTGACCATCGCGTTTGATAACTGTCTCGGCCTGTGCCGTGTGGAAAGCGAGCGTCAGGCGTTTCCGCTGATCGGGCGCTATGCGCGTCAGTTTGCTGCGCACCGGCTGGCGCTGGTCGGCGATGCCGCCCATACCATCCACCCGCTGGCCGGTCAGGGCGTGAATCTTGGCTTTATGGATGCCGCAGAACTGATTGAGGAGCTCAAGCGTCTGCATCGTCAGGGCAAAGATATCGGTCAATATCTTTATCTGCGTCGCTACGAGCGCAGCCGCAAGCACAGCGCCGCGCTGATGCTGGCGGGTATGCAGGGTTTCCGCGAACTGTTTGCCGGTGAGAACCCGGCGAAGAAAATGCTGCGGGATATCGGTCTGAAGCTGGCCGATACCCTTCCTGGCGTAAAACCGCAGTTGATTCGTCAGGCGATGGGCCTGAACGATCTTCCCGAATGGCTACGCTGAGAATCGTCCCGATTCACAGAGTTTGAGACCCGTCACACTTCTCTCTCCCGGCGTCTTCGCCGGGGACCTTCGCTCATTTGAAATAAACTAATTTCACCCACGTTTTCGCATTACTTTTTCTAATGAAAGTGTTTTTGCGCTGCGCGATTTTTGACAATTTTTCCGCATTTAATGTTTCATTCTGCGGAGAGGGTGCGCAATTTTAAAAATAAAACACAGACAGAAGGGCGTTTAAGCAGTATTTTATTTTTCTGTGCTGCTGGCGATTTTTGGTCATAAGCTAATGTGATGATTAATTTTGCCTTATGGTTAAGCGTCAGTTTCGGTGGTAAGTTCAGAGTCAAAGAGAACGTTTGCGTCGGGGTCGGGACAGGGCTCCGGCGCCAGGTTTCGTGGTGAATATTGTCACGGCGAAATGGTTGTCAGCCCCGCTTATTCAATGAGGACAAGATGGCTCAACAGACTCCTTTGTACGAACAACACACGCTATGTGGCGCGCGCATGGTCGATTTTCATGGCTGGATGATGCCGCTGCATTATGGTTCTCAGCTTGATGAGCACCATGCGGTCCGCACCGATGCCGGCATGTTCGATGTGTCGCACATGACCATCGTCGATTTGCACGGCAGCCGCACCCGGGAGTTTTTGCGCTATCTGTTGGCGAACGATGTGGCAAAGCTCACCAAAACCGGGAAAGCCTTGTATTCCGGTATGCTTAACGCGTCGGGCGGCGTCATCGATGACCTGATTGTGTATTACTTTACCGAAGATTTCTTCCGCCTCGTTGTCAACTCCGCCACCCGCGAAAAAGACCTCTCCTGGATCTCCCAACACGCCGAACCTTACGCCATTGAGATCACCGTTCGTGATGACCTGTCGCTGATTGCCGTTCAGGGGCCGAACGCGCAGGCGAAAGCCGCCACGTTGTTCACCGACGAACAGCGTCAGGCAGTAGAAGGCATGAAACCGTTTTTCGGCGTCCAGACGGGCGATCTGTTTATCGCAACCACCGGCTACACCGGCGAAGCGGGCTATGAAATTGCGATGCCGAATGAAAAGGCCGCCGATTTCTGGCGGGCGCTGGTCGATGCTGGCGTTAAACCGTGCGGCCTCGGCGCGCGCGACACGTTGCGCCTGGAAGCGGGCATGAACCTGTACGGTCAGGAGATGGACGAAGGGATCTCCCCGCTGGCGGCCAATATGGGCTGGACGATCGCCTGGGAACCGGCTGAGCGCGACTTTATCGGTCGTGAAGCGCTGGAGATGCAGCGTGAAAAAGGCGCCGAACAACTGGTCGGTCTGGTAATGACGGAAAAAGGCGTGCTGCGTACTGCGCTGCCGGTCCGCTTTACCGATGCCCAGGGTAATCAACAAGAAGGCATCATCACCAGCGGTACGTTCTCTCCGACGCTGGGCTACAGCATTGCGCTGGCGCGTGTGCCGGAAGGTATTGGCGAGACGGCGATTGTGCAGATCCGTAACCGTGAAATGCCGGTAAAAGTGACTAAACCTGTCTTTGTGCGCAACGGCAAAGCCGTCGCGTGATTCATCCTTTTCTGGAGATTGATTGATGAGCAACGTACCCGCAGAACTGAAATACAGCAAAGAACACGAATGGCTGCGTAAAGAAGCCGATGGCTCCTACACCGTTGGCATCACTGAACACGCTCAGGAGTTGCTGGGCGATATGGTGTTTGTTGACCTGCCGGAAGTGGGCGCGACTGTCAGCGCAGGCGACGACTGCGCGGTGGCCGAGTCCGTGAAAGCGGCGTCTGACATCTACGCGCCAGTGAGCGGCGAGATTGTGGCCGTCAACGACGCGCTGAGCGACTCTCCGGAGCTGGTCAACAGCGAGCCGTATGCCGCGGGCTGGATCTTTAAGATCAAAGCCAGCGATGAGAGCGAACTGGATTCGCTGCTGGACGCCACGGCGTACGAAGCATTGTTAGAAGACGAGTAAAAACGCTGCATTCTTCACGCTGCAGGCGTGGCTTACCCCGGTCACTGACTCACCTAAGCGCCTGGGGATCCTCTGCGTCGCCGCCCTCCTGCAACGCGAATGATTCTGCATATTCGTTTTATATGCCCAGGCCCGGTAAGCGTATCGCCACCGGGCAATTGAGTTAAAGACAATCACGATTCACTGCACGTTTCAGGAACCATCGCCCATGACACAGACGTTAAGCCAGCTTGAAAACAGCGGCGCTTTCATTGAACGCCATATCGGACCGGACGCCGCGCAGCAGCAAGAAATGCTGAATACGGTTGGCGCCGAGTCGTTAAATGCGCTGATCGGCCAGATTGTGCCGAAAGATATTCAGCTTGCCACACCGCCGCAGGTGGGCGAGGCGGCGACAGAATATGCAGCGCTGGCTGAATTAAAAGCCATCGCCGGACGTAACAAGCGCTTCACCTCCTTCATTGGTATGGGTTACACCGCCGTGCAGTTACCGCCGGTGATCCTGCGCAATATGCTGGAAAACCCGGGCTGGTACACCGCTTACACGCCATACCAGCCGGAAGTGTCTCAGGGCCGTCTGGAAGCGCTGCTCAACTTCCAGCAGGTAACGCTGGATTTGACCGGTCTGGATATGGCGTCTGCCTCGCTGCTCGATGAAGCGACTGCCGCAGCAGAAGCCATGGCGATGGCGAAGCGGGTGAGCAAACTGAAGAACGCCAACCGTTTCTTCGTCGCCGCTGACGTCCATCCGCAAACGCTGGATGTCGTGCGGACGCGTGCGGAAACCTTCGGTTTTGACGTGATTGTCGATGACGCCGAAAAAGTACTGGATCATCAGGACGTGTTTGGCGTGCTGTTGCAGCAGGTCGGCACCACCGGCGAAGTGCACGATTACCGCGCGCTGATTAGCGAACTGAAGGGGCGGAAGGTGATTGTCAGCGTCGCGGCCGATTTTATGGCGCTGGTGCTGTTGACGGCGCCGGGCAAACAGGGCGCGGACATTGTGTTCGGCTCCGCCCAGCGCTTTGGCGTGCCGATGGGCTACGGCGGTCCACACGCGGCCTTCTTTGCGGCAAAAGATGAATTTAAACGCTCCATGCCGGGCCGAATCATTGGCGTATCGAAAGATGCTGCGGGTAACACCGCGCTGCGCATGGCGATGCAGACGCGCGAACAGCACATCCGTCGTGAAAAAGCCAACTCCAACATCTGTACCTCACAGGTGCTGCTGGCGAATATTGCCAGCCTGTATGCGGTATATCACGGTCCGGTTGGCCTGAAACGTATCGCAAATCGTATTCACCGCCTGACGGATATTCTGGCGGCAGGTTTGCAGCAAAAAGGGCTGAAACTGCGTCATACGCACTACTTCGATACCCTGTGTGTGGAAGTGGCAGATAAAGCCGCGGTGCTGGCGCGTGCGGAAGCCGCAGAATTTAATCTGCGCAGCGATATCATCAGCGCAGTGGGCATTACTCTGGATGAAACCACAACCCGTGAACACGTAGAGCAACTTTTTACCGTCCTGCTCGGCGACGATCACGGTCTGAACGTAGACGCACTGGACAAAGACGTCGCCCATGACAGCCGCTCTGTTCAGCAAAGTATGCTGCGTGACGACGCGATCCTGAGTCATCCGGTATTTAATCGCTATCACAGCGAAACCGAAATGATGCGCTACATGCACTCGCTGGAGCGAAAAGATCTGGCGCTGAATCAGGCGATGATCCCGCTGGGCTCCTGCACGATGAAGCTGAACGCGGCGGCAGAAATGATCCCAATCACCTGGCCGGAATTCGCTGAACTGCATCCGTTCTGTCCACCGGAGCAGGCGGAAGGTTACCAGCAGATGATCGGCCAGCTTGCCGACTGGCTGGTGAAACTGACCGGCTACGACGCCGTTTGCATGCAACCAAACTCCGGCGCGCAGGGGGAATATGCTGGTCTGCTGGCGATTCGTCATTACCATGAAAGCCGTAACGAAGGGCATCGTGATATTTGCCTGATCCCGGCCTCCGCCCACGGTACTAACCCGGCCTCTGCACAAATGGCAGGGATGCAGGTTGTGGTTGTCGCTTGCGACAAGAACGGTAACATCGATCTTGCCGATCTGCGCGCGAAGGCAGAGCAGGCGGGCGAAAATCTCTCCTGCATCATGGTGACCTACCCCTCCACCCACGGCGTGTATGAAGAGACGATCCGTGAAGTGTGCGAGATCGTTCATCAGTATGGCGGTCAGGTATACCTTGACGGGGCGAATATGAACGCTCAGGTTGGCATTACCTCGCCAGGCTTTATCGGCGCGGATGTTTCGCACCTTAACCTGCATAAAACCTTCTGTATTCCGCACGGCGGCGGCGGTCCGGGCATGGGGCCGATTGGCGTGAAAGCGCACCTGGCGCCGTTTGTGCCGGGCCACAGCGTGGTACAGATTGAAGGAATGCTGACTCGTCAGGGCGCGGTTTCCGCCGCACCGTTTGGCAGTGCGTCTATTCTGCCGATCAGCTGGATGTACATCCGGATGATGGGCGCGGAGGGCTTAAAGCAGGCAAGCCAGGTGGCGATTCTCAATGCCAACTATATCGCCAGCCGTCTGAAAGACGCGTTCCCGGTGCTGTATACCGGCCGCGACGGTCGCGTGGCGCACGAATGTATTCTCGACATTCGTCCACTGAAAGAAGAGACGGGCATCAGCGAACTGGATATTGCCAAGCGCCTGATCGACTACGGCTTCCATGCGCCGACCATGTCGTTCCCGGTAGCGGGCACGTTGATGGTGGAACCAACGGAATCTGAAAGCAAGGTCGAGCTGGATCGCTTTATCAATGCGATGCTGGCGATTCGTGCGGAGATCGATCACGTGAAAGCGGGTGAGTGGTCGCTGGACGATAACCCGCTGGTGAACGCGCCGCATACCCAGAACGAGCTGGTGGCAGAATGGCATCACAGCTACAGCCGCGAAGTCGCGGTGTTCCCGGCAGGGGTGGCGAATAAGTATTGGCCGACCGTGAAGCGTCTTGATGATGTTTACGGCGACCGTAACCTGTTCTGCTCCTGCGTACCGATGAGCGAATACCAGTAATCATTCCGCTGTGTCAGTGACATTGTAGGCCGGGTGAGCGTCACTGCCGCTCGGCTTTTTTGTGGGGGAAAGAGTATGGGAATTGCACTGGTCACCGGCGCCAGCCGGGGAATTGGCAGGGCCACCGCGCTGCAACTGGCGTGCGAAGGTTATACCGTCGCCGTGAATTTTCATCATAATATCCGCGCGGCAACCGAGGTCGTACAGGCGATAACGGCCGCGGGCGGCAAGGCTTTTGCCCTGCGCGCTGACATTAGCGACGAGGCGCAGGTCGTGGCGATGTTCGCCGCTATCGATAGTGAAAACGAGCCGCTAACCGCGCTGGTCAATAATGCAGGTATCCTGTTTGAACAAAGCACGGTTGAGTATCTGACCGCTGAGCGGATCAACCGCGTGCTGGCAACTAACGTGACGGGGTATTTTCTCTGCTGTCGTGAAGCGGTTAAACGTATGTCGTTCAGGCACGGAGGCAAAGGCGGGGCGATTGTGAATGTGTCCTCTGCGGCGTCACGGTTAGGTGCGCCGGGGGAATATGTGGATTATGCGGCGTCAAAAGGCGCCGTCGATTCCCTTACGACGGGATTATCACTGGAAGTGGCGGCGCAGGGCATCCGCGTCAACTGCGTTCGTCCTGGACTGATTTATACCGATATTCATGCTTCCGGCGGCGAGCCCGGGCGGGTGGATCGGGTGAAGTCAATGCTGCCAATGCAGCGCGGCGGTCAGCCGGAAGAGGTGGCGCAGGCGATCGTCTGGCTATTAAGTGAGAAGGCGTCATACGTGACGGGGAGTTTTCTGGAACTGGCCGGGGGGAAGTAAGTCCCACCGCGGCCCTGTCCAGGCCGGGTCAGGCGAAGCCGCCACCCGGCGTAAAGGGTTAAAGCTCTTCGCCGTTACTGGCAATCACTTTTTTATACCACTCAAAACTTTTTTTGCGTGAGCGTGACATATCACCGGTACCGTCGTCGTGTTTGTTGACGTAAATAAAGCCGTAGCGCTTACTGTACTGACCCGTTGTGAACGAGACGCAGTCGATGCAGCCCCACGGGGTGTAACCCATCAGATCCACGCCATCGTAAGTTACCGCTTTGATCATTTCCGCGATGTGGGCGCGCAGGTAGTCGATGCGATAGTCGTCATTAATGCTGCCGTCTTCCTCGACTTTATCGTAAGCGCCAAAGCCGTTTTCGACGATAAACAACGGTTTCTGATAGCGCTCGTACAGTTCGCAGAGGGAATAACGCAGACCCACCGGATCGATCTGCCAGCCCCAGTCAGAGGCTTTCACGTGCGGGTTCGGCACGCTGCCTTCAAAGCCGGAAATGGCGTCGCCGCTGCCGCCTTCCGCTTTCACCGCGTTGGTCATATAGTAGCTGAAGCCTAAATAGTCGCAGGTGCCTTCACGTAAAATGTCCGTGTCGCCTTCTTCCATGTGAATGGTAAAGCCGCGGCGCGCCCATTCGTTCAGCACGTAAGAAGGATAATATCCGCGTAATTGGACGTCGGTGAAAACATAGCGCTCACGCATCGACTCCTGAGCGAACATCACTTCTTCCGGCTTACAGGAGAAGGGATACAGCGCCACCATGGCCAGCATACAGCCGACCTTCATTTCCGGGTTGATGCGCCGCGCCGCTTTCACCGCCAGCGCACTGGCGACAAACTGATGATGCAACACCTGATAGAGGGTTTCTTCAGGATTGTCATGCTCGGTATATACCACGCCGGAGCAACAGTAGCCAAACAGCGGCGCGCGCCAGTTACGCTGGTTGTTGATCTCGTTGAAGGTCATCCAGTATTTGACCTTGTGCTTGTAGCGTTCAAACACCACTTCAGCGAAACGAACAAAGAAATCGACCACCTTACGGTTCGTCCAGCCACCGTATTGCTCTACCAGATGCAGCGGCATTTCAAAGTGGGAGAGGGTGATGACCGGTTCAATGTTGTACTTAAGCAACTCATCGAACATGTCATCGTAAAACTTCAGCCCCTCTTCATTGGGTTGCGTTTCATCGCCCTGTGGAAAAATGCGCGTCCAGGCAATCGATGTGCGAAAACATTTGAAGCCCATTTCGGCAAACAGTTTGATGTCTTCTTTATAGTGACCATAGAAGTCCACCGCGTCGTGATTCGGGTAGTATTTGCCCGGCACCACTTCCCGGGTGATTTCACGCGGTACGCCGTGCGCGCCGCCAGTCAGCACATCACAAATGCTCGGTCCTTTGCCGCCTTTATTCCAGCCGCCTTCCACCTGATGCGCTGCGACTGCGCCGCCCCATAAAAAATCTTTCGGTAAGGTGAGTGTGTTCATCGTCAGGTTATCTCAAATTCATACAAACGGATTTGAGTCTAACAAAGGGAAGGTAAATGTCACGATATAACAAAATAGCGTAGCGGTAATTTGTTACCACCAAAAAACACCCTGTTTTTACGCTAATTTTTTTGCCAGCTTGCGACCAAGCGTCTCAAGAATATAAATCACCGGAATTTGCGTAGTAATATCGTATACGCCGCCAATACGGGTTTGCGGGACGTGCCAGGAGAGATTAAAGTCGGCCAGTTTTGCCAGGCGCGAATGTTCATGGCTGGTGACCGACAGGACCTTACACTTATGCAGGCTGAACTGGCTGGCAAAACGCAGGATCTCCTCGGTTTCGCCCGAAACTGAAAGCACAATCGCCAGCGCATTACGCGCCATATCGTTAGTGACCGGAAAATAAGGGTCGTCAATATGGTTACTGAATTTACCCACATTCGAGAAAAAACGCGCGCCGTATTTCGCTAAGGCGCCGGATGTCCCTGCACCGACAAATATAATGCGTTCAGAAGACAATATTATCTCGACGGCCCGATCGAGTAACTGATCAAATTCATCATTATTTACGCCTTTAAAGAAACTAATGATTTCGCTGGCGCCAAAGTTTGTCTGTTGCGGTTCATTTTGCTCTACATATAATTTAAAACGTACGCGAAATTCTGAGTAGCCTTCGCAACTGAGTTTGCGGCAGAAGCGTAACACGGTGGTGGTGGAAACCCCTGCCTCGTCGGCCAGCTCGCGGATGGTCATGTAGATCACTTTGTCACGGTTTTTAATGACATAGTTGTAGACCAACATCTCGATATTGTTGAGACTGGCGACGGCGGCGTGGGAGAACATACTCACAATGGCAAAACTCACTCATCTGACTTGATCTTCAGGAAATAATAACATGCAGTCCAATGACATCACTTTTTTTCAGCGCTTCCAGGACGATATTCTGGCAGGCCGGAAAACCATCACCATTCGCGATGCTTCTGAAGCGCACTTTAAAGCAGGCGATGTTCTGCGGGTGGGGCGTTATGAAGATGATGGTTATTTTTGCACGATTAACGTGGTGGGGACGTCGACAGTGACGCTGGACACGCTGACGGAAGAACATGCACGACAGGAAAATATGACGCTTGATGAGCTAAAGCAGGTAATCGCTGACATTTACCCGAATGAGAAGCAGTTTTATGTAATTGATTTTAAATGTGTTTGATTTTACCGAACAGCTGTAAGTTGAAATAGTAAATTCAAGTCATTGATATTAAATGATTAAATTTAAAAGTGGAAATATTTTAGCTAACAGGTGTTCACTGGAACTATTCTCAGTTACGCTAGAGGAGCAATCACGAATGTGTTCGTTTCTCCGGAGTAAGCTATGGTTCAAAAGCCATTAATCTCACAGGGATATTCACTGGCAGAGGAAATCGCCAACAGCATCAGTCATGGTATTGGGCTGGTGTTTGGTATTGTCGGCCTGGTGCTGTTACTGGTTCAGGCGGTGGATATGAACGCCAGCGCCACGGCGATTACCAGCTACAGTCTGTATGGCGGCAGTATGATTCTGCTGTTTCTGGCCTCCACGTTGTATCACGCCATCCCACATCAGCGCGCCAAAGTGTGGCTGAAGAAATTCGACCACTGCGCGATCTATCTGTTGATTGCCGGTACTTATACGCCGTTTTTGCTGGTGGGACTGGACTCACCGCTGGCGCGTGGTCTGATGATTGTGATCTGGAGTCTGGCGCTGCTGGGCATTTTGTTCAAGCTGACAATTGCGCACCGGTTTAAGGTGCTGTCGCTGGTGACCTATCTGACGATGGGCTGGCTGTCGTTGATTGTCGTGTATCAACTGGCGATCAAGCTGGCGGCAGGCGGTGTGACGTTGTTGGCAGTCGGCGGCGTGGTCTACTCGCTGGGCGTTATTTTCTACGTATGTAAACGCATACCTTATAACCATGCCATCTGGCACGGCTTTGTGCTCGGCGGCAGCGTCTGCCATTTCCTCGCGATTTATCTGTACGTCGGTCAGGCGTAGTTTGTATGCCGGATATCGGTGAGCGCCTCATCCGGCTTCTAACCGAGCGGTAGGTCTGGTAAGCGCAGCGCCGTCAGACGCCGCGCCACTGGGTCGGTTTTTACTCCTCCAGCGAATAGGGCAGCGGTTCGATGTGTAGCGTATTGGCATCGTCACGAACGCGGAATACGCTGTCAGCTTCCATGTCGTTGTTCATCACCACCTGCACCAACAGCTGACCATCGTCGAGCTGCGCCGCAGCGAGCACTGTGCCGGTGCGGCGCCAGTTCTCACCCATCTGCAATTCCAGATCGTCACCCGCTTCCGGAACCCGGCTGGCTTTACCGGCCAGATACCACAGCGCGCGCTTATTGGCGCCGCGGAATTTCGCCCGGGCGACCATTTCCTGGCCGGTATAGCAGCCTTTTTTAAAGCTGATGCCGCCCAGCGCCTGAATGTTAGTAGCCTGCGGAATAAACTGCGCGCTGTTTGCCGCGTCAATGACCGGAATACCGGCTTCGATATCCAGCGCCAGCCATTGTTGGCTGTTGTTCAGTTCTGCTTCGCCGCGCAATTTTTCGCTGACGGCTTCCGCGGTTGCGGCATCGGTGATCAACAGAAAACGCTCTGCCGGATGTTCAAACCATAACAGCGTGGTAACGCCATCACGAGCAACCGGCTTTTCGGCGTCCGGCAGTACGCTGAAACTATTCGCCAGCGCCGCACGCGCCTGAAAACCAGCAACGCCGAGCAGCACGCGCTCGTCATCCGGCGCGATAACCACTTTCGAGAACACGGCATATTTTTTCAGTTCGGTGAGCTGAGCGTCACGCAGACTGCGGCGCTCAATCCAGGCGAAACCGCCGTTGTCACGGAACAAGCGCAAGTTGCTCCACATTTTGCCTTTAGCATCGCAATGCGCCGCCAGAACATGCTGGTGCTCATCCAGTTGGCTCACGTCGGCAGTGACCTGACCCTGGATATATTTTTCGCTGTCGGCGCCGGTAATGGTAGCCAGCGCCCAGTCATCAAGCGTCATCAGCGTCAGCGGCAAACGCGCGGAGGCTGACGGCTGACGGGGAGGAAATGGAGTAAATGCCATAATAATGTCCTGATTTGCTTAACGCAGTAATAATGACTAATGGTAAAAGAGCCAGTGCCTAATGCAAGCGCTTTACTCATCCCATTTGTGCCTTATTTTTCGCATTGCGAGGCGTCATCCAGAAACAATGAACCCATTGTCTCTTTGTGGTTTTAATTAGCGATCGTGCTTCCGAATACTGATATTCCCGTAAATTATGATGAAAAACACGTTACAATAGCCGGGTCGTTCATTTTCGTAAGACAGGAAGAAGAACATGGATATTAACAACAAAGCACGTATTCACTGGGCATGCCGTCGCGGTATGCGTGAACTCGATATTTCCATCATGCCGTTTTTCGAACATGAATACGATACGTTAAGCGATGATGAAAAACGCATTTTTGTCCGTCTGCTGGAATGCGACGATCCCGATTTATTCAACTGGTTAATGAACCACGGTAAACCAGCGGATGTTGAGCTGGAACAGATGGTACGACTCATCCAGACACGGAATCGGGATCGTGGTCCTGTGGCAATCTGATCTCCGCGTCTCGTGGCGCGCGCAGTGGTTGTCGCTGCTCCTGCATGGGCTGGTGGCCGCGGCGATTTTGTTAATGCCCTGGCCGCTGAGCTACACCCCGCTGTGGATGATTTTACTGTCGCTGGTGGTGTTTGACTGCGTCCGCAGTCAGCGTCGAATAAACGCCTGTCAGGGCGAGGTGAAACTGCTAATGGACGGTCGGCTTCGATGGCAAGGGCGTGAATGGACAATCGTCAGCGCGCCCTGGATTATCAAAACCGGCATGATGTTGCGCCTGCGTTCAGAAAGCGGGAAGCGCCAGCATTTGTGGCTTGCAGCGGACAGCATGGATGAAGCGGAGTGGCGGGATTTATGTCGGCTGATGCTGCAACAGTCAATGCAACGATAACGCTGACGGACAGGCAGAACCCTGTGCCGTCAGACTGAGCTCATTCAGGCGTAGTGTTCCGCCATCTCGCCGAGAATTTGCTCACACCAGGTCTGGATCCGCTCGTCGCTAAGGTCGTACTGGTTGGTTTCATCCAGCGCCAGACCGACAAACAGCTGACCATCGGCAATAACCGGTTTTGGGCTGGTGAACTCATAACCTTCGGTAGGCCAGTAGCCGACAAATTTTACGCCTTTGGTCGCCAGCTTGTCATGCAGCATGCCCAGCGCGTCAAGGAACCATTCGCCGTAGCCTAACTGGTCGCCCATCCCGTAGAGCGCGACAATTTTGCCTTCGAGGTTGAGTGTGTCCAGTTGATCCCAGACGGCTTCCCAGTCCTCCTGAATTTCGCCAAAATCCCAGGTAGGAATACCGAGGATTAACACGTCGTACTGCTCCATCAGGGCAGGCGCGTCGTCTTTCAGGTTATGAAGGGTGACCAGTTCCGGGCCGATGATGTCACGAATTTTCTCCGCGGCCATCTCGGTGTAGCAGGTGCTGGAACCGTAAAAAAGACCCATATTCATCGCGTAAACGTCTCAATATTTGCTTTGATTTTAGGCGAGTGTACCAGAACCCATACCATTGAGTCATAATGGCGGCTTGCAAAATCAAAGAGGCTGATGTGGAAAAGGATCTCGCGCGCATTGAACACTTTCTTGATGCGCTGTGGCTGGAGAAAAATCTGGCGGAAAATACCCTGAGCGCCTATCGTCGCGATCTCACTATGTTGGTGGAGTGGCTGGCGCACCGTAACGCGTCGCTGGAAACCGCTCAGAGCGACGATCTGCAGGCGCTGCTGGCCGAGCGGATGGACGGTGGCTATAAAGCGACCAGTACGGCGCGACTGCTGAGCGCCGTGCGTCGTCTGTTCCAGTATCTGTATCGGGAAAAGATTCGCGCAGACGATCCGAGCGCGGCGCTGGCGTCGCCCAAACTTCCGCAGCGCTTGCCGAAGGATCTTAGCGAAGCGCAAGTTGAGAGATTATTACAGTCGCCGGTGGTTGACCAACCGCTGGAGTTACGCGATAAAGCGATGCTCGAGATTCTGTATGCCACCGGATTGCGTGTTTCTGAACTTGTGGGGCTGACAATGAGTGACATCAGCCTGCGTCAGGGGGTGGTCCGCGTGATTGGCAAAGGCAACAAAGAACGCCTCGTTCCTTTGGGCGAGGAAGCGGTGTACTGGCTGGAGACTTACCTTGAACATGGGCGTCCATGGCTGCTTAACGGCGCCTCCATTGACGTATTGTTTCCCAGCCAGCGCGCGCAGCAGATGACGCGCCAGACCTTCTGGCACCGCATTAAGCATTATGCCGTGCTGGCGGGGATCGACAGCGAGAAACTGTCGCCGCACGTTTTGCGTCACGCATTTGCCACGCATTTGCTCAATCATGGCGCTGACTTACGCGTGGTGCAGATGCTGCTGGGACACAGCGACCTCTCCACCACACAGATTTATACTCACGTCGCGACCGAGCGCTTGCGTCAACTTCATCAACAGCATCACCCCAGAGCGTGATGGCTGAAAGAACAGGAAAAGATATGAAAAAAGGTTTAATGATGTTCACCTTGCTGGCCGCCGCGTTTGCTGGTCTGGCGCAGGCTGACGACGCCGCGATTCGCCAGTCGCTCACCAAACTGGGCGTACAGAGCACCGATATCCAACCCGCACCGGTTGCCGGGATGAAAACGGTGATGACAAACAGCGGCGTACTGTATGTCACCGAAGACGGTAAACACATCATTCAGGGGCCGATGTATGACGTCAGCGGCGCGAGTCCGGTAAACGTGACCAACCAGTTGCTGATGAAGCGCCTGAACGCGCTGGAAAAAGAGATGATCGTCTATAAAGCGCCGCAGGAAAAACACGTTATTACCGTTTTTACTGACATCACCTGCGGCTATTGCCACAAGCTGCATGAAGAGATGAAAGATTACAACGCGCTGGGGATCACTGTGCGTTACCTGGCCTTCCCGCGCCAGGGGCTGGAAAGCCAGGCTGAGCAGGATATGAAATCGATCTGGTGTGCGAAGGACAAAACCAAAGCCTTCGACGAAGCGATGGCAGGCAAGGGCGTGAAAGCGGCAACCTGCGACGTGGATATTGCCGATCATTATGCGCTGGGCGTGCAGTTTGGCGTCAGCGGGACGCCAGCCATTGTGCTGAATAACGGCTATGTGGTTCCCGGCTACCAGGGACCGAAAGAGATGAAGGCGTTCCTCGACGCGCATCAGAAACAGACCAGCGGTAAGTAATTCGCGTGAAACAACAGATACAGCTTCGTCGGCGTGAGGTCGATGAGACGGCGGAACTGCCTTCCGACCTCTCGCCATTGTTGCGCCGCTTGTATGCCAGCCGCGGCGTACGTAGCGCACGGGATCTGGAACGCAGCGTAAAAGGCATGCTGCCCTGGCAGCAGCTAAGCGGCGTCGAAAAAGCAGTGGAGATCCTCTATAACGCGTTTCGCGAGGGGACGCGGATTATCGTGGTCGGCGACTTTGACGCCGATGGCGCGACCAGTACCGCCCTGAGCGTGCTGGGTATGCGCGCCTTGGGTTGCGATAACATCAGCTATCTGGTGCCGAACCGCTTTGAAGATGGCTACGGTCTGAGTCCGGAAGTGGTCGATCAGGCCCACGCTCGCGGCGCACAGCTTATTGTCACTGTTGATAACGGCATCTCCTCTCATGCGGGCGTCGATCACGCCAGCGCGCTGGGGATACCGGTGGTGGTGACCGATCACCATCTCCCGGGCGAGACGCTGCCTGCCGCTCAGGCCATTATCAACCCAAACCTGCGTGACTGCGACTTCCCGTCGAAGTCGCTGGCGGGCGTGGGCGTCGCGTTTTATCTGATGCTCGCGCTGCGCACGTTTTTGCGTGATAAGGGTTGGTTTGACGAACGCGGTATTACGCCGCCGAATCTGGCGGAACTGCTGGATCTCGTGGCGCTCGGCACCGTCGCCGACGTGGTGCCGCTGGACGCCAATAACCGTATTTTGACGTGGCAAGGGCTAAGCCGGATTCGCGCCGGGAAGTGTCGGCCAGGGATCAAAGCGCTGCTGGAAGTCTCGAATCGCGACCCGCAAAAGCTGGCCGCCAGCGATCTGGGTTTTGCACTCGGACCGCGTCTGAATGCCGCGGGTCGGCTGGATGATATGTCCGTCGGCGTGGCGTTACTGCTGTGCGACAACATTGGCGAAGCACGCGTGCTGGCGAATGAACTGGACGCGCTAAACCAGACGCGCAAGGAGATCGAACAGGGAATGCAGGCGGAAGCGCTGGCCTTGTGCGAGAAGCTTGAACGCAGTCGCGACGCCCTGCCGGGCGGCCTGGCGATGTACCATCCCGAATGGCATCAGGGGGTGGTCGGGATCCTGGCGTCACGCATTAAAGAGCGCTTTCACCGTCCGGTCATTGCTTTCGCCCCTGCGGGCGACGGTACGCTGAAAGGTTCTGGCCGCTCGATCCAGGGGCTGCATATGCGCGATGCGCTGGAGCGGTTAGATACGCTGCATCCCGGGCTGATGATCAAATTTGGCGGTCATGCGATGGCGGCGGGATTGTCGCTGGAGGAATCGCGGTTTGAGCTGTTTCAGCAACGCTTTGGCGAGCTGGTGACTGACTGGCTGGATCCTTCTCTGCTGCAGGGCGAAGTGGTTTCCGACGGCTCGCTCAGCGCGGCTGAGATGACGATGGAAGTGGCGCAGATGCTGCGCGACGCAGGCCCGTGGGGGCAAATGTTTCCGGAGCCGCTGTTTGACGGGCGTTTTCGTTTGCTCCAGCAGCGTCTGGTGGGGGAACGGCACCTGAAGGTGATGGTGGAGCCGGTTGGCGGCGGGCCGCTGCTGGACGGTATCGCCTTTAACGTCGACACCACCTGCTGGCCGGACAACGGCGTGCGCGAAGTGGAACTGGCCTATAAGCTCGACATCAACGAGTTTCGTGGTAACCGCAGCCTGCAAATTATCATCGACAATATCTGGCCAATTTAGCGTCAGCAATACCTATAAAAAAGAGCGTGGATTCGGTACAATCCCGCTCTTATCACCGCATTTTAACGAGTCCAATAAAAGAAATCAGACCATGTTTGAAATTAACCCGGTAAAAAACCGCATTCAGGACCTCACGGAGCGCTCGGACGTTCTTAGGGGGTATCTTTGACTACGATGCCAAGAAAGAGCGTCTGGAAGAAGTAAACGCCGAGCTGGAACAGCCGGACGTCTGGAACGAACCCGAACGCGCACAGGCGCTGGGTAAAGAACGTTCCTCGCTGGAAGCCATTGTCGACACTCTCGATCAAATGGCCCAGGGTCTGGAAGACGTTTCCGGCCTGCTGGAACTGGCTGTAGAGGCCGACGACGAAGAAACGTTTAACGAAGCCGTAGCTGAACTTGATACGCTGGAAGAAAAACTGGCGCAGCTGGAGTTCCGTCGTATGTTCTCCGGTGAATATGACAGCGCCGACTGTTATCTGGATATCCAGGCCGGTTCCGGCGGTACTGAAGCGCAGGACTGGGCGAGCATGCTGGAGCGTATGTATCTGCGTTGGGCGGAAGCGCGCGGATTCAAGACCGAGATCATTGAAGAGTCTGAAGGGGAAGTGGCCGGTATCAAATCCGTCACCATTAAAATTTCAGGTGAATACGCCTACGGCTGGTTGCGTACCGAAACCGGCGTTCACCGCCTGGTGCGTAAAAGTCCGTTCGATTCCGGTGGTCGCCGTCACACCTCGTTCAGCTCCGCGTTTGTTTACCCGGAAGTGGACGATGACATTGATATCGAAATCAACCCGGCGGATCTGCGTATTGATGTTTACCGCGCATCCGGCGCGGGTGGTCAGCACGTTAACCGTACTGAATCAGCGGTGCGTATCACCCACATCCCGACCGGGATTGTGACCCAGTGCCAGAACGACCGTTCTCAGCACAAGAACAAAGACCAGGCCATGAAGCAGATGAAAGCAAAGCTTTATGAACTGGAAATGCAAAAGAAAAATGCCGAGAAGCAGGCGATGGAAGACAACAAATCGGACATCGGCTGGGGTAGCCAGATTCGTTCTTACGTCCTTGATGACTCCCGCATTAAAGACTTGCGTACCGGGGTTGAAACCCGTAACACGCAGGCGGTGCTGGACGGCAGCCTGGATCAATTTATCGAAGCAAGTTTGAAAGCAGGGTTATGAGGAACCAACATGTCTGAACAACACGCACAGGGCGCTGACGCGGTAGCCGATCTTAACAATGAACTGAAAACGCGCCGCGAGAAGCTGGCTGGCCTGCGCGAGCAGGGTATCGCCTTCCCGAACGATTTTCGACGCGATCACACCTCAGACCAACTGCACGCTGACTTCGACGCCAAAGAGAACGAAGAGCTGGAAGCGCTGAACGTCGAGGTATCCGTCGCAGGCCGTATGATGACTCGTCGTATCATGGGCAAGGCCTCTTTCGTTACGCTGCAGGACGTCGGTGGACGCATTCAGCTGTATGTCGCCCGTGACGATCTGCCGGAAGGCGTTTATAACGAGCAGTTTAAAAAATGGGACCTGGGCGACATCCTTGGCGCCAAAGGCAAGCTGTTTAAGACCAAAACTGGCGAACTGTCTATTCACTGCACAGAACTACGCCTGCTGACCAAAGCGCTGCGTCCGCTGCCGGACAAGTTCCACGGTTTGCAGGATCAGGAAGCGCGCTATCGCCAGCGCTATCTGGACCTCATCTCTAACGACGAGTCTCGCAACACCTTCAAAATCCGCTCGCAGATCCTGGCGGGGATTCGTCAGTTCATGGTGGGACGCGGCTTTATGGAGGTTGAAACCCCGATGATGCAGGTGATCCCTGGCGGCGCGTCTGCGCGTCCGTTTATCACCCATCACAACGCGCTGGACCTCGACATGTACCTGCGTATTGCGCCGGAACTGTACCTGAAGCGTCTGGTGGTCGGCGGCTTCGAGCGTGTGTTCGAAATCAACCGCAACTTCCGTAACGAAGGGATTTCTGTACGTCACAACCCAGAGTTCACCATGATGGAACTCTACATGGCGTATGCGGACTATAAAGATCTGATCGAACTGACCGAGTCGCTGTTCCGCACTCTGGCGCAGGACGTTCTGGGCACCACCCAGGTACCTTACGGCGACGACGTGTTCGACTTCGGCAAGCCGTTCGAAAAACTGACCATGCGCGAAGCGATCAAGAAATACCGTCCGGAAACCGAGATGGCCGATCTGGATAACTTCGACTCGGCAAAAGCCATTGCTGAGGCTATCGGCATTAAGGTTGAGAAAAGCTGGGGTCTGGGCCGAATCGTGACCGAGATTTTCGAAGAAGTGGCGGAAGCGCATCTGATTCAGCCGACCTTTATTACCGAGTACCCGGCGGAAGTGTCGCCGCTGGCGCGTCGCAACGATGTGAACCCGGAAATCACCGATCGTTTTGAGTTCTTTATCGGTGGACGTGAGATCGGTAACGGATTTAGCGAGCTGAATGACGCAGAAGATCAGGCGCAACGCTTCCAGGATCAGGTTGACGCGAAAGCGGCGGGCGATGACGAAGCGATGTTCTTCGACGAAGATTACGTGACGGCGCTGGAACACGGCCTGCCGCCAACGGCGGGTCTGGGTATCGGTATCGACCGTATGGTCATGCTGTTTACCAACAGCCATACTATTCGTGACGTGATCCTGTTCCCGGCGATGCGTCCGGTTAAGTAAGCATTGAGTTGCCGGATGGCGATTTTGCCTTATCCGGCCTGCGGCATTTGTTCTGTAGGCCGGGTAAGCGTTACGCCATTCGATAACCTTTAGCGCTGGCAGTATTCCCGAAGCAAATGACGCGCTGCGCTGTTTGACGCCTGCATTACCATCCACGGACTGAACGCCCACGGCGTGGCGTCAATGGATGCCAGTATGCTCTCCAGATCGCACCATTGATATTCCATCACTTCATCACTGTTTACCGCCATGTCGCCGACTACCTGCGCGGCGTAGACTGGGCACACTTCATTTTCGACGATCCCGTTCGGGTCGGCGGCGCGATAACGAAAATCAGGATAAACCGGCGTAAGACGGCTGATTTGCGCGCCCAGTTCAAAGCGGCAACGACGAACAATCGCCTCCTCTGTGCTTTCACCCTGCTGGGGATGACCACATACGGAATTCGTCCATACGCCTGGCCACGCCTTTTTCAGTAACGAACGGCGAGTGACCAGAAATCGCCCGTCGGTATTAAACAGCCAGGAAGAAAACGCGAGGTGCAGTGGGGTGTGAGCGGTATGGGCGGCGTATTTTTCCAGCGTGCCGGAAGGAATATCCTGCGCATCCAGTAAAATGACATGTTCCCCGGTCATGAAAACTCCTGAAAAGCGATAACGATTCGGCAATGCGCTGAACCTTGTATTCAGAGAACCAGAGTAGCGCAGAATTGCGGGTTAAGTATTACCAAAACACGCCCCGGCAGCCAGAAATATAAGACAATAATGGTCTTAATTGTTCTGTCCTTACGCAATAAATTTGGCATCGGCCTTATGGCTGCTATGATAAAGCGTCTGATTATATTGCGAGGACGTGTTTTGAGCGCAGGACGCCTGAAGAGAAATGGTCTGGGTATGGCGATGCTGCTGTGTGTGGGATTGCTGCTTGCGGGCTGTTCAGGAAATAAATCATCCGGATCTGGATCGTATTCTGGCGCCGTTTACACCGTTAAACGGGGGGATACGCTTTACCGTATATCACGTTCGACGGGGACCAGCGTTAAAGAGCTGGCGCGCCTGAACGGTATTTCGCCGCCTTATACCATCGAAGTGGGGCAGAAACTCAGGCTTGGCGGTTCGAAAAAGGCTTCCGCCAAAACGAGTAAAAAATCGACCAGCAAAACGGCAGCCGTCAGACCGTCTTCTTCCGTACCCCAGTCATCCTGGCCGCCTGTTGGACAGCGCTGCTGGCGTTGGCCTGCCAGCGGGAAAGTGATATTGCCTTACTCAACGGCTGACGGGGGCAATAAAGGAATTGATATTGCCGCCGCCCGTGGCACGCCCGTTTACGCCGCAGGCGCGGGGAAGGTGGTGTACGTCGGTAACCAACTGCGCGGGTACGGTAATCTCATTATGATCAAGCACAGTGAAGATTACATTACCGCCTATGCGCACAACGACACAATGCTGGTCAATAACGGGCAGAGCGTGAAGGCCGGGCAGAAGATTGCCACAATGGGCAGTACTGACGCGGCGTCGGTGCGACTGCATTTCCAGATCCGCTATCGCGCCACGGCCATCGATCCGCTGCGCTATCTGCCGCCGCAGGGTAGCCCGCCGAAATGCTGACGGCGAATTAATCGCCAGTCAGCAGATTGTCCCTTGCCAACAAGAGCGTAAGGTTTATAATGCTTTACGCTCATCTAAGCGGGCGTAGTTCAATGGTAGAACGAGAGCTTCCCAAGCTCTATACGAGGGTTCGATTCCCTTCGCCCGCTCCAGCCTCAGTTCCCTTTGCCTTAAAAAATCAGATTCGGCCATTTATAACGATTCCGGACGTAACCATGGAGTGATTGTCACACCTGTCAATAAGCCCTCCGGACTCAGTAAACGGGTCACGGTCTGGCCCCAGGGTTCCAGCCGCCCGGCGATTAACAGTTGATAACCTTTTTTCATCAGGATATCCGTCGCCCTTTCGATATCTTTTACTTCAAACTCGATCCATCCCTGGGGAACCGGGATATCGTCCGGCCATTCTTCTGTACCAAAACAGGACAGCGCAGCCTGAGACAAAGGCCAGAGAGCAAAATGCTTTACACCCTCTAAGCCATCAACGTCCGTCAGCATATATTCCTTATTACCTTCGAGATGCTTTAAAGGTAAGCGGAGTGTATCCTTGTAAAACGCTTTACTGATATCAGTATCGCGTGTCACTGGTCCAAAGCCTGCTACAAACATTACATCGATTTCATTAAAAGTCGGTGTCATAGTATTCTCCTGAAGCCGTTTGATGCATTATCGAGACTGTTGAAGCTTAAAACGGGTGGATTCGTAGTAAACAAATACGATTCGCCCGGCCTCACGCCATACGTCAATCCGGTCTCTCGCAAGCGCAATTGACTGTGGTGGGGCGGTTCTTCTCTGATGCTGCCAGCCGATCACGTCAGTCAGTAAAAGAAGAAGTGTTTCATCTCGTTCAATTCCAGTGTTTCCCCCACAGGGTTCTGTCATGGTACGAAAGAGGGGCGAAAAACGGGTCATGCATATGACGGGCAAACCGGAAGGCGGTTTCCGTTGATACGGCATGTACCCCAGCCGTCTGACAACGAAGAACAAGAAATGATCTTTCTTCATATGTTAAGGACGACGTTATGTGGACATTGTGCTGAAGAAAGTGTCACAGAATAGCTCTTTAAACATCGTCATTGTCAGACAATAAACTAAACAATTCCCAAAAAAAGATGATTTCTGGTAAGAAAGTGAACGCGAAGGATAAATCTTGTGGGAGATGAAGGGCGCAGATTTGTCGCACGCAAAAAAGCGCACGCTTGCGGAATAACGTGCGCCTTGTATTGGGTCTGACAACGGAGTAGCGGCAGAATATCAACTTACCCGCCTGCACCTGCTCCGGGAGTCGGTACGGTCATCGCTTACTTGCGAAGAAAAGCCAAAATATCAGCATTAATGACATCCGCATGGGTGGTGTGCATCCCGTGTGGATAGCCCGGATAAATACGCAGTTCACTGTTGCTCAACAATTTATCCTGCATAAGTGCGGCGGTCTTATAGGGCACAACCTGGTCGTCATCGCCCTGCATCACCAGTACCGGAAGCGTGATGGCTTTGAGGTCTTCCGTTTGGTCTGTTTCAGAGAATGCCTTGATGCCTTCGTAATGGGCTTTTGCGCTTCCCATCATGCCCTGGCGCCACCAGTTCTGAATAGTGCCCTGGGAAATGTCAGCCCCTTCACGGTTGAAGCCGTAAAAAGGACCGGAGGCCACATCAAGATAGAACTGGGCACGATTCGCGGCCAGCGCTTTACGGAATCCGTCGAATACTTCTACAGGCGTGCCCTCCGGGTTCGCCGCTGTTTTTACCATTAACGGCGGTACCGCACTGATCAGCACCGCTTTCGCCACGCGTCCCTGGGGTTGTCCGAAGCGCGCGACATAGCGGGCAACCTGCCCGCCGCCGGTTGAGTGACCGATATGAATCGCATTTTTCAGATCCAGATGTTCAACAACGGCATTAACATCAGCAGCATAATGATCCATATCATGCCCTTCACTGACCTGATCTGATCGACCATGACCGCGACGGTCAATGGCAATGACGCGGTAACCTTGTCCCAGGAAGAACAACATCTGATTATCCCAGTCATCGGCGCTAAGTGGCCAACCGTGATGAAACACGATGGGCTGGGCTGTTTTATCTCCCCAATCTTTATAAAAGATCTTTACACTGTCGTCTGTCGTTACAAATGCCATGAGGTCACTCCTGTAGTGATATTCCACAAGATTATAGGACACAGCCCATAATCCGACAGGCAGGCTTTATCGATTCACCGTCTGTCTCTAACGGGGAAAACGCTACGCCCCCATCGCCAGGCTGTACAATAGGAGATGTCAATAGAACGGATAAGCGACACCGTGCGGTAACCCCTGGTGTTTTGCGTGATAATAACGGGTAACTGTCTGTTTACTCAGTAAGATAACGGCGAGAGTCGGTATTCAGCTTATGACGGTGATTGCCGCGCAGAGGCATACGGTGACGAAAAGAAACCTTGTGGAGAGGAGAGAAACGGAGAGCCTGTGGCGTTTATTTTTGCTAAAGCAACAGAAAATATTACCCCTTGAAAATACAAGGGGCAACAGATTAATTATAGTTATTTGATATTTTTCGTACTTTATTGGTTTTTTATACGCTAAGTGCTTCTAACATTCTGTACCCGGGACACTAAATGTAAGATAATCCCGTGTGGATTTATCCCTGGTGTTGCGTTGGTCTTTGACCCCCTGACCAGTTAGCATTGCGAGTGCTGTTGGTCAGGTATTTTTTAAGTATAAGGAAGACCCGACATAAAAAAAAGCTGTCCTAAAAGACAGGGGATAATAATTTCAGTGTGTGATTATCAGGAATAACTGGATGAACTCTGTTGTTGAGTTTTTTTTGCATGATTACGATGAATTGCCGCCAGGATTTGCCTCCGAACTCTACCGGCTCAGACGAAGAACATTTCGCGAGCGGCTCGACTGGAAAGTCGAATGCATTAACGGCATGGAAAAGGATCAATTTGACAACGAAAAAACGACTTACCTGCTGGGCATGCATGACGGGCAATTACTTTGCGGCGCGCGATTTATCGATGCGACCCAGCCGACAATGATCAGCGAAATATTCCATGATTACTTTGACGATATTAGTCTTCCTACCGATATTCCCTGCTGTGAAGTCAGCCGACTGTTTTTAGATAAAGAACGACGCGACAACGGAAATTTGCGCAGTATGCCCACCAGTAAGGCGCTGTTTCTGGCAATGATCGTTTACTGTATGAAGAAACAATATCGGGGAATGTATGCTGTTGCCAGCCGCGGCATGTATGCCATTTTTCGTCATGCGAACTGGAAAGTAGAGGTTATTCAGAAGGGACTTTCTGAGAAAGGGGAAACAATCTATTATATTTTTATGCCTGCCAGCGTAAGCGCCGTGGAAGACATCATTCGCAAAGACAAGAACAGCGACTGGCTTCGTGAAATGCTCCAGCAACTGCTTCGTATATAACGGGCGCCGGGGCTCAGTTGTCGAGCAATCTGAGCTCCATCCCCAGTTTTACCGCATGTCTGGCGTTGTTCACCCCGAGTTTTTTCATTGCGTTGCTCATATGGAATTTCACGGTGCGTTCCGTAATGGACAAAATAACCGACACCTCGGCGTATGTTTTTCCGGCGCTAACCCATTTAAGAATTTGCCGTTCACGTGGTGACAAGAAAACGTTCTTTTTCTGATCCACTTTACTATAGAGATTGAGCGTCTTCTGATGCAACTGAATAAGAAAGTGCATAAAATGTGAACGATTTTTTTCTATGTCCACGCCGGAATCTTCCTGGCTGATGATGGATAACACCACCAGATTATTCAGGTAGTCATGCAGTGGAAATGTCTGCCCCTGGTAGATGTTATGTTCAGAACTTTCGTTGAAAATGCGCGTCAGGTTGTATCCGCCAGACAAGATGACCTTGTTCTCCCAAAAGAAATCTTCCACACAGCGTAAAGCCCGAATAATAACAGGGTCTATAAACTGATATTTTCTTTCCAGGTAGATGTCGAACCATGCCGGATTATTATTAATTATCCGCATCTGCGAAGGGTCTTTCTTGTTCATTATCGCGTAGGCGTAGATGATACCGTTGTAGTCCTCAAAGAACTTATTCAGCTCATTCTGGATTAACGCATTGATCCTTGTATCGTTGTAATACGTATCCTTCACGTCAGTTACTGCCTCTGGGATGAATGGGTGGATAAGTATAGTCTGCTTTGTTAGCCTTCAAAAAGATAGAGAATGCATCAATATTGTTTATCTCGCCTCTTTGCCCAAGACAAAATCGCTTTGCGGTCTGCGAGGCCAAGGAATATTCTCAGTTGACATGATGGCGGTGCAGTGAAAACCACACCGCCTGTTTCAGGTTATCGGGCAATCAGAGCGAACACGCCCCAGCCAAAATATTCCCGGCTATAGGTGACATGACGCTTAGGGGCGACAGACAGTTCCGCCCGGACCTCCTGCGCGAAATCATCATTGGGGTTTTCCGCCAGCCAGCGACGCAGGGTCAGCCACTTCGCGGCTTCGTACCTGTCCCAGCCTTCCTGGTCCGCCAGCACCATTTCCACAATGTCGTACCCTCTTGCGGCGAAAGAGGCGACAAGGTCGGGCAGGGTGAGGAGATCGGCCACGCTGCCCACGCCGCAGGCGACAGCCACCTCGTCCGATACAGGGTCCTTACGCCAGTAGGGTTCGCCAATGAGCATGATCCCGCCGGGCTTGAGACTTTTTGCCAGCAGGTCAATCGTCCCGGCGACACCGCCCGCGATCCAGGTGGCGCCGACACAGGCCGCCACATCGCATTTTTCGTCGGCAACGTAACCGGATGCGTCGTTATGAATAAATTTCACGCTCTCGCTGACGCCAAGTTCCGCTGCGCGCAGCTTTGCCTGTGCGGTGAAGAGTGGGCTCATGTCAATGCCGAGGCCGGTAATGCCATGATCACGCGCCCAGGTACAGAGCATCTCGCCTGAACCGCTGCCGAGATCGAGAATGTGCGTGCCCGCAGTCATACGTAATACGCGACCTAACGTGGCGTACTTTTCTGCTGTAAACGGATTATGAATGCGATGCTCGCTTTCGCTAATCGTAAAAATACGTGGGATATCCATTAGTTAATTCCTTGTATGTCATGCGTATTCCGTGAAACGCTCGCCGTCGCGTGTGCTTTTTCTGCCAGCAACGCAAAAAGTTTGTCCGCGAAGGTCTCGCTGACTGGCCAGTCGGCGCCGGCAGGTCGCTGAAGCACGTTCAAACCTGCGTCAGCAAGCAGGCTGAGGTACTCCTCATCACGCCAGGCCTTCATTTGATTACCGAAACGGGTCGTCCGACCTGTTTCTTCAATTGCCCAGAACAGGGTTGAGCTGGTCCGTGTCTCTTCATCCCAGTCATTTTCTGTCAACAGAAGATGAGGATCGGCAAGAAACAGTCCCTGCGGGCAACGCTGCCAGCTTGCAGGGGCCATGCCCTGACGTTTCACCTCGTCGAAGGTGTGTACTTCCACGAGGAGTTTTCCGCCCGGCGTAAGCCAGCGCGCGCACTGACCGATGAGCTGGGTTGCGTCTGCGGCATTAAAGACATTCAGTTCCCCAAACGTCATCATGATGAAATCGAACGATTCTTGTGGGCGATATGTCCGGACATCCTGCTGAACATAATCAATCTTCAGCCCCGCGGCTTGCGCCTGTTGACGAGCCCATTCGATAGAAGCCGGCGAGAAATCCACGCCGGTACAGCTAAAGCCGCGTTCGGCCAGCAAACGGGTGTAAAAACCGGGGCCGCAACCAAGGTCCAGAATGCGTGCGCCTGAGGGGAGCTGACGGGCAATCCACGCAACCTGTTGTTCAATCACCGACAGTCTGCGGCTGGCCCAGTCATGTTCCTGGGACAGATGGTTTTCCAGCATGCGCTGGCTAAAGGCGGGTTCATCCCAGGGGATTTTGCCTTCATCAGGTGAAAGTCGAATGCGTCCTGAAGCGACAATAACAGCGCTGATATTCATCATCCTCTCCTTAGCGATTATCAGGCTGGGCGCGAACGTGGTTCAGCCCGGTGGTGTTGATGCGGTAAGGCTGACCGTTGACGGACTTGATCAGCTTTTTGGTTTTGAGTTTTTTGAAGACGGCGAGCGTACAGTCGGCGAGCAACAACCCTTCGCGGCTGTAGCATTCAACAGAGGTAACGCGGCCAGAAGTATCGCGGACGTGCGTAATACGTCCACCTTTAGCGAGAACGTGTAGGGTACGTTGTTCCTGACGGGATAAATTCATACTGGAAAACCTGTTTAATCATCATGTGCAAAACGTGCAAACACACAGCGGTGTCCGCATTCGATTTCGGCGCATTGATAATCAGTCCGGCCTGAAAGGTCGGGGAGCTGATTATCAGATGATTACATTCTCCAGCATCAAAGCCTCGGGTGACGTTGAAAGGTATTTACGGAGTGAATGGTAACACAGGTTTTTTGTGCGGCTATAGCGAATCCTTTAAAGTGTGATCTCAGCGCGAAACCGCTCAGGCGTTAGCCTGTGCAAACATATCATTCGCTCCAGGATCCCATGCGGTACCATTACGAATATTGATTGAACGCATATACCCGATGATGACCGCTTTGCTAGTCTCGGCGTATCGCTTTGCCAAAGACAGGGAGTGGCATTGGACATCTTTTTTTAACCCGCTGAAAAATATCAAATAAATATTTTTCGTACACAAAGACATGGTTCGTTCAATACGGATCCGAATTTGTACGGGTTAAAAAAGGTACGTTATGAAAGTTACATGGACTGTCACCCCTGTTGGGCACCAGCGCATTGCAAAACGCTGCCCGTCATGCAACATCAAACGAGAGTTCACGCCCGCCGGGGCATTCAGAATCAATTCGCAAAAAAAGAGACTGGACGTCTGGAGTATTTATAAATGTACGCATTGCGAATGTACGTGGAATATCGCTCTGTTCTCGCGGCTCAATGTCAACAAATTAGATCCTGAGCTTTATCGCCGTTTCCTGCTCAATGATGCGGATACGGTTGAAAACTTTACGCATAACAAAGCGATTCTTAAGCGGAACAATGCGAGGCTGTCGGGCAAACCTGATTTTCATATACAGGAGCAGTGGCCGGTCAGTATTTTCCCTCGACAATGGGTCAGCGTTTGTATCCGGATCCCCCGTGCTTTTCAGGTTAACTTGCTGGCCATCCTGAAAAAGCAGCTTATGCTGAGTTCAGCAGAAATTTATAAGCGAGTCGATTCAGGAGAGATAAACGGGGTGACGAAGAAGATGCTTAAATCAAGGAAGGGGGCATTGGCGGTTTATCACATACACATGCCTCTGGAAACGGTGTATGCCCGCCGCAGAATCGATTTGACGCGTCGTTAACAGGCAGAAGCTCACCTTATGACAATCGTCGCCAGGATGACCCGCGCAGCGGATAGGCTGAAAAAGAGGTGGGCTTCATTAATATCATCATGAAAAGGCGGCTATCTCCTTTCGGAGATAGCTCAGCATCCACACTGATTTACGTTGTATTGCCATGGGCTTTCCTCACGCCGTTGATAGCGAAGAAAATCGGCAAAAGGCACTGGCGGCAGGAAGTAATAGCCTTGCAGAAAATGAATGTGATTGTTGACCAGCCAGCGGTGTTGGTACTCATGCTCAACCCCTTCAGCGACCGTGCGTAAACCCAGAATGTTGGCAAGGTGAATAATTGACTCCAGCATCGGAACCCGCTGTTCGCCATCCTTAATATTATTGATAAATGTTTTATCAATTTTGATAATGTCCAGCTCCAGCTCGTTCAGATAGTAAAGATTAGCATAACCGGTGCCGAAGTCGTCGAGGGCGAACAGTACGCCGCGGTTTCGCAGAGAGCGGATGAGTTCTTTAATGGCCGGGGTAATATTCAACGCCTGGTCTTCAGTGATCTCAATCATCAGCTTTATGGGTAAATGTTGGGTTTGCTCCAGAAAATTGAGGCATTCCCAGTAGAAAACAGGGTTGCTTAAGCCGGAAGGACCAATATTAAAAGCGATAAGCAGCTCATTTTTGATGATTCTCTTTGCGGAGATCAGATCGCGGGCGACGGTCGCCATCAGATAGCTGGTCAATTCGAAGATCAGACCGCTGTTGATCGCTAAAGGAATAAACTCTTTTTGCGAAATAGCGTAGTGGTGCCCCTGCGGCCAGCGAGCCAGGATTTCCACACCGCACATATCGCCATTCTGATTAACGATCGGCTGGTAGTAGGGGATGATCTCTTCCTCCACAATAGCCATGCTCAGCCTGCTGGCGTTCAGTTCGTCATAATCAAGACATTGCGCGTTGCCCGGCGAGTCTGTGAAGCCGTTCAATAAGCCGTTTCGGGATAAAAAGATAACTGACTCATTGAAACAACGAAAACCCAGTCGGGCGTTAATTTTATCCCGATACCGGTACAGCGCTTTCGGACTCACAGCATTCGCGACGCAAAAATTATTCAATTCCCCTCGGCTAAAAGAGGCATTGAGCATTTCTTTTTCAAAATGCGTTAAGCGGAAATGGGCAACCGATAGATTTTCGAGACTAAAGGTGGATTCATGGCTCGCTAATGCCTTCTTATGTAATGCGTTTATCACGCTATTCACACCCAGTTTCGCATCTATAGTGTCGACATTTTCATAACCGCGATGAAAGCAGTCATGCTTACTCATCTTTAGGACAATACTGTGTATGTGGTTAAATAAGCTGCTGTTTTGTTGGATCCACTTGTTGACGAAAAATAAAGGCAGTCTGTTGTCGATGATCAACAAACAGGACTGATATTGCGGTAAGTGTTGCTGTCTTTCATTGGTTACTGACTGAACATCAACCAGTACTAAATTAGGTAACCAGGACTTAATTCCAGAAAAAAGACAGATGTCATAACTTAACAGGAAAATTTTTTTAGTATTCATAGCTATTACCAGCGTGAATTTATTGTATAGCGTCTACCTCGTCTTCCGGGAGAAAGTGATAAAACGCGCATTTTCTCTTTTTAATAAATACAAAGCAGCGATAGAGTCTGACTCTTATCAACAAAATCAGGGCGTTACGAAAATTACAGGCACAAATGAGATATAAAACTCAAAACATAAATTTCTCTTGAGTATAAAAAATATAACCCCTGTGTTTTAGTGTGTTTTAAAAGTTTTACCAAAAGTGCAGTTGACCATACAATTGACTTAAAAATACTCAAGAAGCTTCAGAAAAATCTATAAAGTTTGTTTGTTAAAGGGAATTAAAATCATTGTTTAAAATGAATTATTCCGTTATAGACCTTACACACTCAGGTTAATTGCCATGAGATTTTTCATACTGATGCCGCGTAATAAGGGGGCTATTACTGCGTCCTCTGGCAAGCCTTACCTACAGGATGATACCTGTTTAAGGCGACGATAAATTTTCTGTTATTTGCTCTCAGCTGAGCGCTGTTGAATGTTTCTCCAGGCAGGAGATAGCGCATTTCAGCCTCATCATCCGTCGAGTGGCAACCCTGATGAAGAATGATTTTAAAAAACGTGTTACCGGTATTTCTCAGTATCCCTCTCTGTTCATCAAGGTGATACTGGAAGTTAATTTTTCGTGGCCGAACGACAAGGATCGTATCAATTGCGACCGCAGGTATCGCTTCGCTCTTCTTGCCATGTTCGCGATCGGTTAACAGGGTAACAGGGAGTTCGCGAAACAGTATGCGGTAATAGCGCTCCGTTTCATCCGCAGGCCCACGATAAAAGATCTTGAAGAACTCACCAGACTCGGGCGCCAGTGAGAAATTTAACGGCGTAAAAAGCAGTTCGCCATCGGCAATTGGGCTTCGCTTTTCGCCCCCGGGCCCCGGCTTGTCGATTTTCACCGCGCTAATGCTGTAAACGTTTTGTTTATCACTATCGTTGTAGATCCGCTTGCTGATAAAGGACTTATCGGCAGGCATTTCATAAATAGTCGACTCAAGATAAACAGCATGGACCGGAAAGACCATCAGCATGATTGCCAGCCACAGACCTCGTTTCCCTGTTTGAGCGAGTTTCATGGCGTTACGCCCAGCCAGTTTGCCGTGACTTTAATTTCACCGGTTGCGCTGACCACTCCTTCCCAGTCCGCCCCGGCAACGGTAAGCATTGAACGTGAATCATTCATGGGAAATAACAGTGTCAGACCGGTGGTAAAAAAACTGCCGTCATCAGTATTATTCACATCCCATGGTGTTTGTTGCCACTGTGCGTCGGCCATCGAAATCGGCGCTTCGTTACAGCTGTTACGCTTTTGTATTATCCCGCCCGACTCACTGTTGTATTGCAGGTAGGCGGGAACAGGAACAGAAAGCCCGTCCTGCGCCGACTGAAACAGGCAATACGGTACGCCATTGACCGTGGTGCTGTCGCCGATAACCTGCGCGGTAATGGTATCGGCCTGCCGCGGCCCGGAAACGGTAACGGTGTAATTCATTTCTATAGGATCTGCATCTCCAATCGTGCCGCTGCCCTGTGCCGATGTCGTGTTATCAGTGGAGGTAATGCTGATGCCATATTCTTTCGGTACGATATTGAGCTGTAACGAAGGCGTAAACTGGTAATAGCCAGACTCCGGCGTTAAGCTATTGTAAAAGCCAAACGTGAAGGGTTGGCTATTGGTTATGCTTAACCCTGAGTCGACAAGGCTTTTCAAAAACGTTTTCGACAGAAAAATATAGATATAGTCTCCGGAGGTCGTCAGCACATTGTAATAGGCGGTGGTTGCACTGTAGTTATACCAGTTTGAACCGTTACCTGAATACTTGACCGCTGATGCCGCAGGGGTAAAGCCCAGCATCGCCGAGTCGATATAGGCTCTGAACGTCAGCGACGCTGTGAGGTTCGATGTTTGCTGGAGATCATAGCTCACCATCTTACAAATTACGCCATCGACACTGCTCACCACACCCAGTTCACAATAGCCGGAGTCCTTCGTAATACTCGGCGTGCCATCACTGGCAATCCACAATTCCTGAAACGCGTTTGTCGACTCGAGCGATAAATGACCTATTTTATTAATGGTATAAGGCCGGATATACCAGTTACCGCTGGTTTGGTCTTTACAACGCGCACCGGCGGCATAGTCATAATCCACCGTGGTGCGACAAAAATTCAGTTTCAGCGTTTCCGACGCGCCGACAGTCATTGAGCGAAAATAGTCAAATGCCGAGTCAGTAAATGAAGCAAAACCATAGTATCCGCCAGCGATGCCCGCCCCGGTCGCTTTCGTATGGTAAAAGCCATATTGATCCGTTAAATCAGCCGCAATATAACCAGAAGAAGGGCAATTCGCGCCCGTTGTGCAGCGAATGCCGTTAAAGGGTTCACTCACCGGCGAATCGTCAATCCACATATCCCGGTAATAGCTGGTACTGCTGACCCAACCCACGATACCCATATAGCCAAGACTGACCTGGTTGTCACCGTATTTCACCCAGGTGTTTGAACCACTTATGCGCGGATCCAGCGAAGATGGCGTTATAAAATATTCGTTATCAATATTGTTTTCGATAAATAAAATATTGCTGCTCACCGCAGCCTGCGTTGATGCTGTTAATGCCCAGAGAGAAGGGGATACTGACGCCAGCGCGCAGCCAAGAATAAGGTGGAGTGTTTTGTTCATCAATTTAGCCTCACCGTTGTGCCATTGAGGTTTGCGCCGTACATTTCACGTCGCCTACCCATGCCGCGCCGCGCGCTTTGTCCAGATCGAGATCGGCTTCACACAGGCTGCCATTCGCCGAAACAAGAGTGATTACTGGATATTTTTTATCGATATCAATGGCGAATTCACCTTTTGCGTCGGTGCGCGTTTTGCCGATATGGTTATGAATATCGGTATTCGTCGCCAGTTGGCCGTCCGGGTAGCGGATGCGGCCAAATACTGTAACCATGCTTTTTATTTCCGGATTGATCACGCCGACGTTGCCCGGATAAAGCGTCAATTCCTGGGTACGCCCGGAAACAATATCGAAGCTGTCTTCTGAATTTCTGTCATTGAGTATTTCCATTCTGTACTGCGCATAGGGCGGCAGGGCGATGAAGTTTGACTTACCGCTCAGGAGATAATGACGATTGTTAATTTTGGCCGCCAGTTGCCCTTCGCCAGCCAAATCGGTGTTGACGATGATCCCTGCGCGCTGGCGTTCCTGGCTCAGCGCCACGTTTTTCCCGCTCCATGCCACCGACCCCTGTGACGAAAAGTTCATATTCGTCGAATTATCCGCCGCGCGCGTAACGGACAGCATTCCGGAATTGTATTTCGTGGCGTAACTCATATTACCGTTAAGCGAATAATTATTATCGTAATGTTGTTCGCCGCTCAGGCGCGTCGAAGCAGACAGCCCAACTGACCGGATGGCGCCTTCAGTAAACTGTTTGCGCGCGCTGAGGTTCCCCTGGGTGCTGCCGTAGCGGTCCCGCGAAACGCCCATACTTAACCAGGAAGCCAGAGGTAATGAAAAATCCAGGCTGACGTAGCGTTCCTGCCGACCATCATCATTTCTATTGTTGTAGTAATAACGCTGGATCCCGGCGCGGAGCCCTACCGTGGCGTATCGGCCAGAATACAGGGTGGTGCTGTAATCCAGGTTCCGGTACTTGTTGCCAGAATAGCGATTTTCCGTCTGGCTTAGCGTTAACGAACCGCCGTGGGGAATAAATTTTCCGAGATTAAGCGTCCCGCCGACAGAATAGTTATCGCGCTCCTGGACCGGTAGCTGGTCGCCAATTTTACTGTCCTCGCGTGACGCCCACAGCGACCCGTAGCCACCGGGGATCGTCACATTGATATTACTGACGTTTCGCCAGGAAGAATCGTTAGCGACAAGCGTCTGATTGCCGAGGCTAACGTACTCATTCACATTGAGCGTCACATCGGTTTCGTTGACCGCGTTGTTGCCAAAACCGTAAACGGTCGTTTTCAGATTTAAGCCAGACAAAATGGCCAGCGTCATTGATGCGGCGCCGCCTGCGATCCAGGTTTGCTCACTCCCTTCATCCCGGTAGTGATTGCGTTTATAACTCACGCGATCGTAATCCAGCGAGCCGCCGAAGAGCTGCCAGTTCAACCCCTGTATTCCGGCGGTTTGCTGTCGGGCGAAGATTTTATTCACCCGGCTGACGCGGCTGTTTACCGTTCGGCCATTCACCACCACCTCGACCGTGACGTCATATACGCCGTACGGAAAACGGCTGGTGTCGATTTCATAGCTGCCCATATTAAAGTTCTGTACGCTCAGCAGTCGCCCTTCTCTTAATACGTGGACTTCACCTGCCGCGGGCAAAAATACGGTAATTGGGGTTAAGGAGAGGGAGTTTTTCTCAATAACCGTACTCCCTTTATTGCCGTAGCTAACGCCGTAAATTTTACCGCCATTTAGCGCGTTCAGGCTGGCTACCGACTGCACGTTCCATGTATCAAGCATACCCAATGCCAGCCGATAGCCCTGGTAGTCGCGTTCGTACATCGCACGGTACAGTTTGCTGGTGTTATTGCTGTCGCCAATCCCATAGAACGAACCATTAATATTTAAATGGTGCTCACGTAATGAGGCCGTATTATCAATAGTAAGATAGCTTCGCGAGCTGTTGCCGGTTCGATAATCGTTGTAATACGTCCCGACGTTGTAGTTCAGCACGTTGGAAAGCGTCTCGACGCTGGAGGGGCCAAGCAGACTGCTTCGGGCAACGATGGCCTCCGTCAGCGCATCCTTACTGACAATCATTTCCAGATGAAAGGAGGCGATATTCAGCTTCAGGCGTGCATCAGCCGACAGATCGATAACGGTGTTATCGCGAAATTTCACATCGCGAAGGCCTTCCACCATGATGCGGGTTTTTCTTGATAACACGGCGTTGTCGGGTAATTCCGCAATGGCAATTGATTTCACGGTAATGCTGCCATCCGTGAGCGAGATGATCGCATCGGCAATTTTCTGCTGGCTTTTTTCGTCAGTCTCATTGTAACGAATATAAACCGGAACGGTCATTCCCTGTTCCAGAGAACGCGAGAAAGCGCCTGGGATAATATACTTACCCACTTTCGTCGGCGCTGAATAAACGATAATCGGTGTCAGCACTATTAAAAGGGTAACGCTTCCCCTGACAAAATATTTCATTGTCATTCGCTTCCTTACATTCCGGTGTAGAGTCTTTATCCGTATTAATCCGATTACGGTGTATTATTTGACCGTTATAAATCGCTTACCGTGCCAGATCCCAATATGTGAACGTGAATGGTTTACGTCGGTATATTGCAGTTTTATTTTTGTTCCCGGCATGACGTAATAACGCTCGCGGCAACCTTTGCCATTCTCGCGTGCCTTGTCTTTACAGGCGCCATACGCGATGACCCGAAAGGAGACATTGCCGGTATTGCTAATAACGTCACCGCTGCGGCTGTAATTAAAATTTTCTTTACGCGGCGCGACGACCAGAATGGTGCCAATCTGCGCGGAAGCGGTAGCTACCGCCATTTTATTGGCTTTGGTTTCAGCATTTTCACTGACCGGCTCGTCAACCCATTGCAGACGATAATAGCGTTCGGTGTCGTCCTCCGGACCTTTATAGAAAAAACGGAACACATCCGTCGCCTGTCCAGGGAGGATAAGATTCGCGGGTGTGGACAGCAGTTCGCCGTTATTCGCTGGTTTAATCTCGACGCCATCCGCAAGGGGCGATGACAATTGTTTTACCGAGACGCTAACAAAGCGGGCGGAATCCGTCGTATTGGTGATCTCTTTCGATAATGAACTCTCCGTGGACGTCATTATCGACGTGATATCACCGACGTTAATTGCCCAACCTGAAAAGGGTGCGAAAACACCTGTGAAAATAGCGGCGGTAAAATATTTCTTCATGATAATTGTCCCTGAAAAATTCGGGAGAGTACTCTCCCGAATTCGTTATCATCACGATTAAGGCGTCGTGGTCGGCGTCGTCCAGGTTGCGTTGAACTGAACTTTCACATCACCGCTCCAGTAGCCGTCCGGCAGAGTGGAATAGTCGGTTACCGGGGTGGTGCCGTCGACCGTTGCGGAAGCAATGGTAAATTTGAAATTAGACTGGTCGCTGACGCGCTCAGTGCCATTGTATGCGCCTTCCGCCAGCAGGTTTTCCAGGCCAGAGGTTTTAGATTTATTGACCAGAACGGTTTCGCTGGCGCTGGAAAGCGCGGTGCCATTCCACGCAACGCCTACGTCAAGCGTTGACGCATCGCCGCTGGCGTTGGTCAGCGTATTGCTAATAACCTGAGCAGTCAGTTCAAAGTCAGTCGCGGTGTCCTGACCCTGAATGGTAATATCAAACGCGCCGTCCTGGGAATTAAACGCATTTAACCCTTCGGCGTACTGAAAGGTCAGGGAATTAAGCGGGGTAACGACCAGCATACTTTTGGTATCTTTCGTTGCCGTAGCATCCCATGAGGCGGTCGCAGAGGCCGTTACATCAGCCGTCGCATTTGCTGCCGCAAAAACAGAAGCCAGAGAGGCAACCAGTAATATTTTTTTCATTTTTGTCTTCTCCTAAGAACTTATTCTCTGCGGGCGTCTGTTTATAAAATGGAAGCCAGCAGATCCTTTATTTGCGAACAACAATTGCCGCGATAAAAATTATCTTTTGAAATATATGTGTACTCAACAGTCGATAAATTTTATGAATAATAAAAAAGCCAGGAATTTTCCATTCAATAACGGCGATAAAGGGTTTTGTGTAGTATCTTTGTTTGGCAGAGAAGTTTGTATTAGGTTTTTTCTCTAAAAATAACACTGAAATAGATTTTTGGCCTGTTTTGACTTTTTGATTAAAATCAAAAAGTCAGTGAGCGCAACGACCAGGAAATTTCTTATAAAACATAATGATACAGATTTATAACGCAAACGTTTTTAAATGCTTATTTTTTGTTAAAAATATGATAAATTTTATTTAAGATCGGAAAATTCTTATGTTTTTCGGGAGATCTGGAGAATATTCCGATATTTGCGCGTGTTTTTATGTCGCAGGCTGTTACTGATCAAGAGATTTATAAACGTCAGAAACAGTTTGAGGTGGGCAGAAAATGACACTCCGTGTCGTGACGGACGGGAATCCTTTAAAGCAGACTCTTTAACCCCAGATAACTATGTAGCGTGACCGTTCGGACGCGATGCAGACTAATGAGTCCAAGGTGTTCAAGCGCTTTTAATGACCGACTCACTGTTTCTATTTTAAGTTCCAGATAACTGGCGATATCTTCCCGGGAATAAGGCAGACGCAGCGTCGTTTCCGGACGGCCAATTCGCAAATGCATTTCATAGAATTCCACCAGAAAGGCGGCAAGTTTCGCGTCGGCATGTTTATTGGCGTAGCGCTGAAGCTTTTCCACCATAAAGCCGCTGTCATGGCTGAGAAATTTAATCACCGACGCCGCAACCGTAGGGTCGTTAGCGGCGGTTTCAAGTAAGCGGGAAAGATTGATATGACAAATCTCGGCAGCCGTGGCGGCTTTAAGTGTCGAAAGATAGCGCCCATCGTTTATCGCATCGAGCGCCATGATGTCGCCTGGCAGAAAGAAACGACTGACCACCGCCTTGTTATTCATTTCTACCTGAGCGGTGCAGTACCCCTCATGAATAACAAACAGCGACGCTGCCGGTTTTCCCTGTGAGGCGATGATATCGCCTGGCGCAAATCGTCTTCTTTTGTCGATCAACCCTCGTTCATTGTTACGGTCAATCGCGGTGCCTTTAGGACAGAGGGAACAGTGACGGGGAGGGAAAGGATTGCCGAGCGGCATGATGGAAATTCTACGTTCTCGCTTTTCCGGTTTCACGCAACAACTCCTGAGGCAAAGAGGGGGATTTTATCGCATCACCGCGCCGGGACAAGAGAATCGGCATCACTCCAGGAATTTTCATTGCGGGTCGTGATTATCTCACGCGCAAGGTTCGCCACGGATGAGGCCGCAATGGGCCGACGCCTTATGCGTCGGCTTTATCTTCACACTCGTCCCGTTCCTCGCGCTCTCGCAGCATCAACGCCTCCAGTTCCATTCCGTTCACCGGCGGGGAAATAAGGTAGCCCTGAAAACGATCGATACCCAGCGCCTTCAGCATCCTGAACTTTTCGTCGCTGTCCACGCCTTCGGCAACGCAGCGGCTGCCGGTCAGCTTGCAGTAATAATGCAGACTTTTAATCAGCGCCAGCGCGTGGGGATCGTGCTGCATCTCGTTAACAATGCTCATATCCAGCTTGTATTCGTTAAAGCGGATCTGTCTGACCGGAAAAAACACGCTACCCTGCGAATAACAGTCGTCCAGCGCAATACGAAAACCGAGCCGCTGTAATTCTGCAATGTTGGCGGCGGCGTGAGCCTGTAACCGGAAATCGATGGTTTCAGCAAATTCCAGTACCAGCCTGTCGACATGTCGGGGCTGGCGCAACTGTTGACGTGCGGTTTCCAGCATGCGGGGAAGATGGATGTGACCGGCAATCGCTCGCGGTATGTTAATGGAGAAATAAAACGAGCCTGGATAGCGATTGATCTTCTGCACGGCCTCCTGCAGAACAAAGGCGGTGAGCACCAGCCAGGCATAGTCGGCCTGTATCTCTGGCAAAAATGCGCCGGGCTGGAGAATCGTCCCGTCGCGCCGCCAGCGCGAGAGGATCTCCATACCCTGTAGCCGCTGTTCGTCATCCACGATGGGCTGGAAAACCGGAAAAAGATCCCGGCAGTGGATTGCATGCACAAACTCACGCTCAAAAGCAGAGAGATCTTCGCCGTCTATTTTATTCTGCGCGGTCACCGGGTGACCGGGAAAATTCGCCGCCAGCTGCGGGTGATGTTCCGCCATCTTTTTCAGTCCTGAAGTTCTCTGGTTATAAAGGGTTTTTTGGCTCACGCCACGGTGCAGCGCCCGTTCCGCAATGTTGGCGCCGTGCAGTAAATCGAGAATGGTGATCAGTTCCGGTTTGCTGAGGCCGGCGGCGGGTTTATGGCGAATCAACGCCTCCTTTTCCGCCAGCGTCGGCAGGGGCGGATACGCCTGTAAAGCGTGACCGCGAAGCAGCGCCGCAATACAGCGGGCGGGCAGGTCGGACGAGGCGGCGCGCACTTCGGACAGCAACGCGCGGTCGGCGACAAGATGAAGAAGCGTGTGCCACAGCCAACCATTCGGACAGCGGCTGAGGATCAGCATCGGCAACGGCGTGGCGGCCTGATCCAGCAGAAGGGCCGCCTGTTGCAGCGTTGTGAGCAGCCAGAGAGGATCCTCCGGTAAAAACACCACTATCCGGCGTGCCGACGCCAGCGCCGGCAGCGGCGTCATCACCAATGTTTGCGGATGCAGACGCGTCAGATGCCCGCGCTCTGGCGTCATCATTCTCGCCACTCCCTCGGCAGCGAACGCGCAGGGCGACAGAACATAATCCTGTCGTAACCCGCCTGCGTTACTGATAAACAAACGTCACCCCAATGATTGACTGTACGTTGCCTGCCGTGACCTGTCCGCTGGTGCGTGCGTAGTTGGCGGTGAGACCGAGACTGACGGCGGAGGTGCTTACCGTACCTAAAGAGACCGTACTGTTGGCGGGCACGATGCTGCCGTTGCGGGTAAGCTGAACGCCTACTCCTTTCGCCGGCGTGGCCGAGGCGGTATTGGTGAAGATCGAGTTTGCGGCATCCGCGGTGGCGCCGGAAAGGTAATACGCCAGATTCTGGCTTTGCGCGCAGTAGACCGTTAGCGGGATTGCTACAGAGCCGGGGTAGTCGGGTAGCGTCACCGTCACGTTGCGGGCCGAAACGTCGCAGCCGCCGGTGGGCACCACCACGTTGTTGTTGGCGTAGATGTTCCAGACAAACTGAAAGTCGTCGCTGTTTTTGTCGTTTCGCTGGCGAAGGATCAGCTTTGCGATAAGCGTACCCGCGCTGATCGCCACCCCGCCAGCGGAACTGATGGGCGTCAGGTAGAGAATGGTCGGCCACGGCTGATCGGTTTTCGAATTGTAGATGATCCGCGCGGTTTCGCTGGTGGTCGGGAACGGATAGCTGGTGCCATTATATTTGACGGTACCGGAAAAGCTCGACAAAACGCCGCCGTAGGCGGAACCCTGCTGAAGGGTCACATAGTCGGTCATGCTTTCCGGGTAGTCGTTATGACAAAAAATCTGCGTTGAAAGATCCACCACCAGGTTTTGCCCGACGTTGACGGCAGGCGCGAGATTGACATAGACGTTAGCACTGCCGCCGCCAATGGGGATGGTCGTTCCGTTGGCGGTTTTACAGGCGAAGGACCAGGCGTTGAGCGACCAGCCCAACAGCAGCAGGGTGGTAAGTAGGGCGAACACTTTTTTCATCAACTTTTTCTCCTGCTCAGGCATAGGTATAAGTCACGTTAATCACCGCCTGAATCGTCCCCTGGGTCGCACCGCCGTTCACCGAGAGCGCTCTAACCTGCAGGGGAAAACGGGCGGACTGCGAGGCGTCATCCACCTGTACTGATTTTGTTGCGCCGGTGTTCAGGGTATTGCCGCTGTCGTCCTGTAATTCGAGCTGGATATTGCTGGCGGTGCCCTGGTTTTTGTAATAGCCGGTGCTGTCAGCCGTACCGCTGAAGCTGGCGACCACGCGCGAGGTGCCAACCGGACAGTTGCTGAGATCGAGCGCCACGCTGTGCCATGCTGAAGACGATCCGGCAGACACCAGGCTGAAGGTGTAAAGATCGCCAAGATCGACGGTGGCATTGACGGTAGAGACCGTGCAGGGCTTCGCCACCACCTTGCCGTTTACCGTGATGGTCACGTCGGCGGCGTGCGGCGTTGGGGAGACCGCCAGCAGTACCGTTAACAGCCAGCCGGATTGAAACCATTTCATCAGAGCCTCCGCTTACTGAAATTCGAGAGTAAATGTTGCTGTCGCGTTAACGTGTCCCGGCGTTACCGGCACCTGTGTCGCCATCAGACGGGCGTAAAAATTCAGCGTGTTAGGCTGTCCGGGCGTCAATGTGGTCCACGGAATAGCGGAGGAAGCGGCGTTGAGCGGCAGCGACGTCTGCCGGCCATTGAGGATCTGCACGCCCATTCCCGCCGCCGCTGACGCGCCGCTATCAAGCTTTAACAGGCTGGTGTTGTCGCTATCGGCGACGCCGACAAAGCCCACCTTCACCGCGGTTACTGAACTGCCGCAGGGGGACAGTACAATCCGAAACGGCACCAGCGGCGTCGTCGCGCCGACGCTGCTGAACTGCTTCGCGGCGTTATCCAGCAGGTCGACGGTGAAATCTTTTGATTCCCCCGCCACGGCGCAGGCGTTGTCTCTGACGTAGCCGCTGATGGTGATCGTGCTGTCAGCGGCCCGGGTGTTCGCGGCGACCAGCGAAAGCACCGCGACCAGCAGGTAAAAGCGTTTTTTCATCTTCATGTCCTTAACGGCATACCGCCGTGAGCTGGCTGAGCAACTGTTGCTGGCTTTCGGCGGGGAGACGGTAGTCCGCCACACAACTGGCGTTCGCGCCGTCGCCCCATTTCACCCGCACGCGCCCCGCAAGCGGCATTCCGCTCAGATAAACCTGGCCGTTATCGGCAACGATGCTGCCGCTCTGGTTGCTTTCCGATGTCACCATTGCGCCAAAGGGAACCGGTTTGCCGTTGTGGATCAACGTCATCAGTAGCTTCATCCCGACATGGGCTTTAAATTCCGCACGGACAATCGCACCGTGTGTCGGCACGACGCTGACCACCGCGTCGTCAAGATCGACATTGTCCGCAAGGGTGTTGGTGTCCAGCGCGACGCGGTTTTCCCGGTATTCCGTGGCGTACGGCAGAACGGCATAACCGCGCCAGTCGGTGCGGACACCCGTCTGGTTTTCCACTTTCGCGCCTTCCGCGCCCGGCGCTTTCACCAGCACCACCGTGTCATTTAGCGGCTGGCTGAACGTCACGCCGTTGGCATGCGCCAGCACGCCGCCGCTCATGCCGTAGTAGAGCTGTTTAATGCCGTCGCTACGGCTATAGCCGACGTTGGCGTTGCCGTAGCCGCCGCGATAGCTCAACGCGGCATAGCCGCTGCCGCCGCTGTTGCCCTCGCCGCCGCCCGCGTAGCCGGTCTGCACGCTGTAGCTCAGGTTGTTGTCTTCCAGTAGCGTGCCGTACAGCCCTGCGAGGTTGGTCATCCGACCGTTAAGATCGTCGGACATGCTGTAGCTGGCGCTGGCGTGGCGCCAGACGGATTTGCTGTCGGATCGCAGCCAGTGACTGAACGGGATGTTGACGTTGATGGCCAGCATCTGATCGCGTCCGTCCTGCCAGGCGTTTTTGGTCAGGCTGTAGCTCAGTGTCCAGTTGATGTCGTTAATGGCGGCGTTCAGTCCGGCCTGAAACTGTTCGTCGGCGCTGTCGTTGCCCCAGTAAGTCTGATGGCTGCCGCTCAGATAGAGCGTGGCGGTGCGGCCTAACTGTTGAGTGACACTGACCTGCACCTTGCCGCGCTTGTTATAGGCAAGGTTGTAGTAATCGGTGAACGTGGGCTTCACCTGAATCACGCCATCCTGGGTCTGCACGTCATAGCCGCTCATCCGCTTGTAGGTGGTGTCGGCAAAGCTGTAATACCCCTGCGTGGAATAGCGATAGCCCACCAACTGAATGTTGGTGCCGACATCGGTGAGCGACTTGTTATAGAGAAAACGGACCGACTGACCCTGATGTTTACTGTCATCGGGCAGGGTGGAATTGGCTTGTGTCACGTCAACCGACAGCGCGCCCAACTCTCCCATGTTTTTACCGACCCCGAGGTTGAAGGCGCGATAGCGATCCGCCAGTTGGGTGCCGCCATACAGCGTCCAGCCAGCCGGAAGCCCGTGCAGCAGGGTGCTCTGAAAGAATTTAGGTTCTTCCTGCTGATCGTTACCGCTACGGTATTCCCCGGCGGTGAGGGCAAAACGGGTATGGCCTTCACGTTGCAGCACCGGAACCGACGAATAGGGCACGGTGAAATTCTGGCTGCTGCCATCGGCTTCTTTGATCGTGACCTGCAGATCGCCGCCGTTGCCAGCCGCGTAGAGATCGTTGATGGTGAACGGACCCGGCGGCACCGTGCTGTGGTAGATCTCATAACCGTTTTGTTTGACGGATACCTGCGCCGTCCCGCGAGCAATACCGTGGATCACCGGGGCAAACCCTTTTTGGCTGTCCGGCAGCATGTTGTCGTCAGAGGCCAGTTGCGCGCCACGGAAGTTAATCCCGTCGAAAATATCGCCGTTGGTGTAGCTGTCGCCAAGCGTCAGTCGTGAACGTAAAGGCGTGATATCCCGCTCCAGCCAGGTGTTGACGTGCTGCCACCTGTTTTCATTACTGGATGCACTTCCGCCGCTGCTGTAGCTCCAGGTGGTGTTATCACGCAAACGCCAGGCGCCAAGATTCAGCCCGCTCTGCAAGTTCAGATACGCGTAATGACTGCTGCCGCCGACATCGTTTTCGACATTATTACCCGTAAAGTTGTAGTTCAGCAGCCCGGCGGTGATGCCGTTATCCCACATTTCCGGCGGGATATAACCACGCGCCTGGCTTCCCATAAAGGCCTGAGGGATGGTCAGGTACAGCCGCTGTTGCCCCACGTCTAAACGGGCAGTGGCGTCTTTAATCATCCCGGTTAACGGCACGCAGGCGTCAGCCGCCAGCGTGTTGATGTCACTGACGGCTGCGGCGTTCAACCCCATACTGACAAGCTGGCCGCGCGTCAGGCATGGCGCTAACCCATGACCATTTTCGCTGGCATTGAAGGTGACATCGCGGGTGGTCATATACCCGTTGTTAAGGTAAATATCCACGCGATACGTGCCCGGCGGCAGTTCCTGCCCCTTTTCGAAGCCGGAAAGATCCGCCACGGCCGCAGGGTCGTCCGCCAGAAAACGCGGGTTAAAATAAAGCTCCGCTTGCGCGGAAAATGAGTGCGAGGCAAGCAAAAGGGCAAAGGGGAGCAGCGCCTGTGCGCCAGCCAAACGCGGAGCGTCATGCCGCCTACGCCGGGACCCCAAACGTTCGAGTCCAAATTTCAGATATGACATAGTCCCTCCGGTCCGAAATCGCCCGGCTGTCAGTTCTTTTTTTGTTCAGGGGATCTCGCTGGTTTCCCCGTTCGTTATTGCATTGCGCCTGTCATACGCGGCGTCAGCGCGCCATAATCATTTATGGTCTTGTAAGTAATCTCGCGACCTGCATCGGCCGGTAATTTCACCTGGGCTTCGCCCATCGGCGGGACCAGCGCGTTTTCCAGTACCCTGGTGCCGGCATTGAGTTCGGTGACCGTCAGGTAATAAGGCGTCGGGTTAATCAGCGTCAGCGTGCCCGGCGCGCGGCGAAATCGCAGCTTTGCTGGCGCCTCATCCGGCGACATCGCCAGTTTGGCTGGACGGTAATAGAGCTTGATGCGGCTAATGATCGCCAGTTGCAGGGTATTCTCGCTGAGCTTCGACTTGTCCATCGACGGAATCGCTTTTACGTTCATCCAGAACAGGCTTTCCCGGTCTTGCGGCAACTGATTATTGGTCGCGTCAAGAATGCGTAAGGTGTTCTCTTTCTTTCCCTGCATGGCAAACAGCGGCGGCGTGACCACAAAGCGTCCGTCCTTCGCGCCGTCGGCGTTTTCCACCCACGACTGGATCAGATACGTGCTGCTGTCGTCATTGTTGGTGACGGCGAGCTGAACCTGTTTCTGGCCCGCCGGATAGATCACCCGGGTCGCGCCCAGCGCCACGCCTGCGTCAGCCTGAGAAGACACGCCCAGGGTGGCGACCAGCAGTAACCCGGCCAGCAGGCCGCGCGTCATAGCCCATGTTTTGTTCATGTTTACCCTTGTTATACTCACCGTCGTTTCCTGTATTCCGTTTCTCTGCGGGTTAATTACTGGTAGGTCAAAGAGAACCAGGCTTGGGCATTCGCGGCCCCCCCGGTTACCTGGCGTCCGGTTGAACGATACTTCGCGATGAAATGCAGCGTCGTTGGCCCGGAATAAAGTCGTGTCCAGCTCAGCGGCGGACTGTTAAGCGGCACCAGACTGCCGTCTTTATCGAATAACGCGATGCCGATCCCGGTCGCGATCCCGGGTCCTTCACCTACGGAGAGCACGTCGGGATTTTTACCATCGGCTACGCCATGAAACGCCACGCCGACACGTTGGCTTACCGAAGTGCTGCAATCCTGAAGATGAATATCAAAAGGCACCGGGTCCGTATCTTCACCTGGCGCATGAAACCGATTACTGCTGATTTGTCCCATCTGTACCGTCATCTGCCTGTCGCCTGCCTCGACGCGGCAGGATTCGGCGATAATGACCCCCTGAAAACGTAAGTTCCCGCCGGGTAACGTCACATTCCATTTGTTCCCGGCCAGCGCGCAAACGGGAAACAGAAGGATCAGCAGACCTGATTTCATCCATTGCATCGTTATCACCTCAGTCCTGTTGCGGATAACGGGCCGTCCTGGCCCTGAATGCGTCCCTGTCAGAGGGATTATTCGTACTGAACTTTGAAGGTTGCGTCGGCGTTTGCGATACCGGCAGTCGCAGCGCCTGTCGCGTAGTAACGCGCCTGGAACGGGATGTTGGTCGGGCCGTCATTCAGGGCTGTCGCCGCGCTAAAGGTTGCGCCGTCCAGCGCCAGCGGGGTGCCCTGGCTGTCGAGGATCTGCACGCCTACGTTGGTTGCGCTACCGGCGGCGGAGTTTTGCAGCGCCAGTACGGTGGTGTTGGTGGCGTCAACCGCTGCGCCAGAGAACGCAACAGACGCTTTGGTGGCGACGCTGGTATCACAATCAACCAACTGAATGTTGAAGCCTACTGCGGAACTGGTGCTCCCCGCCGTCGCCAGTTTTGCTGAACGCACCTGGCCCAGACGAACGGTTTGATCGACAGATCCGGCATCAACGGCGCAGGCTGCGTTAACGACTTCCCCTTTAAAATGTACTGTACCGCCGTTCACCGTGGTGGTATCGGCCAGAGCCGCCGCGGAGGTCAGGGACAGTGCTGACATAGCAACGATTGCCAGTGTTTTAATTTTCATGTTGTTTTCCTTTAAACAAAATCGATGTAACGAACCGAAATGGGCAGTCGTTGTGCCTTCCAGGCATTCCCTATTTCAGCCGAATGGTGCGACTGCCGGTTCTGCACAGTTTTCACCCAATTTATGAGA
>NZ_BBNB01000017.1 GCF_000759835.1 Citrobacter sedlakii NBRC 105722 | reverse complement strand
CACGTATATTACGTTTTCCTCATTCAGAGTCAAGCGATTATTTTCGCTTTTCTCTGTCGGCGTTCATCTCTGAACCCCGCTGACCCGGCGGCTTGCGTGCCGTTGTTCCGTGTCAGTGGTGGCGCATTATAGGGAGTTATTTCGGGCTGACAAGAGGAAATTTAAAATAATTTTTCGACTGCCTGATATTTACCCAAATTGGCGTTAAACCGACAGTTTTTCAAGCGACTCAAAGCCATAACGCTGTAAAACGGGTAAAAGTTGTTCAGTCTCTGCTGTCAGCGCCATGCAATAAGCAACATTCGCGTCCGTCGATTTCGCATCCGGCGCTTCATGCTCCAGTAGCCAGGCAGTGCGCCGTGCAATCGCCGCACCGGAGTCCACCAGCCGCGTCCCTTCCGGCAAAACGCGCAGGAGTTCTTCTTTTAGTAATGGGAAGTGCGTACAGCCGAGCACTACCGTGTCGGGAGGCTCTGGCATACGCAGCCAGGGACGCAGGATCCGCTGCAGTTCCTCCAGCGGAACAGGCTCACCGTGCAGTTTCGCTTCAGCCAGTTCCACCAGCTCAGCAGAACCCAGCATCGCGATCTGGCATTCATTAGCAAAACGCGCGATCAGCTCATGGGTATAGGGCCGTTTTACGGTACCGCGCGTCGCCAGCAGCCCCACAATGCCATTGGCCGTTAAGCGCGCCGCCGGTTTAATGGCCGGAACGACCCCCACCACGGGAAAAGCAAATTTCTCACGCAGCGCGGGAAGCGAGACGGTACTGGCCGTATTGCAGGCAATCACCGCCAGAGAAAGGGGATAGCGCTGCTGAACGGCGGTCACTATCTCGACGACGCGCTCAACAATAAACTCTTCGCTTTTCTCTCCATAAGGAAAAGCGACGTTATCGAAAGCGTATATATAGTGGAGATCCGGCAGGAGGCGCCGAATCTCGTCATAGACCGACAACCCACCGACACCGGAATCAAATACCAGCACGGTGGGGCGTGGATCAGAAGGTGTAGCTGCCAGACAAGGTGTATTCCCGTCCTGCAGTTTGGTAGCCATAAACTGTCTCGTAATCTTTATCGAACAGGTTGGCTATTTTACCACGAACTGTGAGGTGTGAGGTGACAGGATATGAAAGTCCGATATCCCACACGCTCAGCCCGCCCATTTTTATCTTACGGGAATTATCGTAATCATAATCATAGCGCTCGCCAATGTATTGGTACGTCACATCCCATCCCAGGTCATACACCTCGCCGCTCAGCTCATACTTCACCTGCTGTTTTGCACGCCGGTAGAGCCGCTGATCGGTTTCATCATCGCGCGGGTCAACATATTGTAACGTTAAGCGATGATCGACCGGCCCCGTCGTGATATTACCTGTCCACTCCAGGCCTTTAATGGTCGCGGACTTCACGTTGAAGTAGGTGTTATTGTTGTAATCGATCAGGTTCTGGATTTTGTAATGATAGGTCGACAAACGCCAGTCCAGCGGTCCGGTCACCCCCTCTAATCCGGCTTCCCACTGTTTAGACTCTTCCGGTTTCAGATTCGGGTTGGACGCGATGCCAAAGCGCTCAGCGCCAAACTGCTGACCAAGCGAAGGCGCGAGGAAACCCGTACCGTAGGAAAGCGTCACTTTATAGTTGTCGACAAACTGCCAGCCGGCTGCCGTTTGCCAGGTGCCGTGCCAGCCAAACTGATCGTCATGATCTTCACGACCCGAGGCTTCCAGGGTCACGCTGTCGATCTGCTGCTGCCCGGTCAGGTAAAGCCCGGTGTTATCGCGCTTGTAGTTGTCGGTTCCGGAAGCGCCAAAGGACATCAGTTTTTCCTGCTTCCAGTCAACCCCCGCGCTGACCGCGCCATGACCGACGATCACGTTATTGCCCCACTGGATATAGCGCTGTTCCATATCATCCAGGGTGTATCCCGTAGCGTAGCGCCCGGTCTGACTGCTGTAGTTGTAGTCCTTAATGCGCTGGTAGTTGGCCACCAGTTGTGACGAGTAGATCCCGGAATTGAAACGCAGCCCGGTATCCCATGACTGGGTGTAATTCTGATGCTCATCATTTCCGCCGTCGTATCCCCAGTTGCCCTGGTCATAATCGGCATTGCTGGCATAGCCGTAGCCGCGGAAGTAGCCATCAAAATTATCGTTAAATTTATGTTCGACGCCGCCCCAGAACAGTTTGTTACGGTAACCGTCGCGATCGCCGTCGCCGCTATAGCTGGAGCGCGGCTGCACGTCGAAGCCTTTGGTGGACTGGTAAGCACCCGCTGCCGTCAACACCGTATCACCGAAACGCTGACGCCATGTGCCGTCATACTGTTGGTAACTGTTCGAACCGACGCCCGCGTTAATTTGCGCGCGCTCATCACCCGCCATGGTGATGATATTTACCACGCCGCCAATCGCCCCTGAGCCATATATCGCCGAGCGCGGTCCCCGAATATATTCAATGCGCTGAACCAGCGAGACCGGAATTTGATCGATATCGGAGTTATTGGTAATTCCCGGACGCGCCACCGGAATGCCGTCCACCAATACCAGCACATGTTTCGCTTCAGTGCCGCGTACAAACAGGGAGGAACTCTGTCCCATACCGCCGTTCTGCGCGACGTCCACGCCCGGCAGACGGCGCATAACATCCAGAACGGTGCGGGACTGCCAGCGGTCGATATCTTCACGAGTGACGATATCCGTAGGGGCCAGGACAGTGTTGACGGGTTGTTGAAAACGATTTGCCGTGACGACGAGCGTATCAGGCGTGGCATCCTGTGCCCAACCAGAAAAGGCCGTGACGGAGAGCGCCGTCAGCAGCGATATGTTTTTAATCATTATAAAGCATCCATAAATAGAAGAAGGATGCCGCAGGTCCCACCGATAGTACGCGATGATGAAGACCAGTTGCGACGTCAGCCGGCAGGTCTTCGGGCTTGGAAGGTAATCCTTTATCCGGATAACAGAAATGAAGACTTCCCACCCACAGGCAGTGTCTGCTTACGCTCTCATTTCACCTTTCCTTACCGCTGCGCGTCAGCTCCAGATTCACACTGGATTCCCTTTTAACTCACAGGACCGGCACACGGATGCTACAGTCTGTAACAACATACTGTCCAGACCGATTGTTAAATATGAGAAGTCATCAATGTCTGGACATCTGTTGAGCAATCCCTACAATCCCCGCGTACTTTTATTTTTCAGGATGCATCATGACCCCCGAACACCTTCCGACAGAACAGTATGACGCGCAGCTCGCCGAAAAAGTGGTGCGCTTGCAGAGTATGATGGCGCCTTTTTCTGGCCTGGTTCCGGAAGTGTTCCGCTCCCCGGTCAGTCACTATCGTATGCGTGCTGAATTCCGCATCTGGCACGATGGCGATGATTTGTATCACATCATCTTCGATCAACAGACCAAAAGCCGGATTCGCGTAGACAGCTTTCCGGCGGCAAGCGAACTGATCAACCAGTTGATGACCGCGATGATCGACGGCGTGCGCACGAATCCTACCCTGCGCCATAAGCTGTTCCAGATTGACTATCTCACCACCATGAGCAATCAGGCAGTGGTGTCGCTGCTGTACCATAAAAAGCTGGACGATGCGTGGCGACAGGAAGCGGAAGCGCTGCGTGATGCCCTGCGCGCGCAAAATCTGAACGTGCATCTGATTGGCCGGGCGACCAAAACCAAAATCGCGCTGGATCAGGATTACATTGACGAGCGCCTGCCAGTGGCGGGCAAAGAGATGATCTACCGTCAGGTTGAAAACAGTTTCACCCAGCCAAACGCAGCGATGAATATTCAGATGCTGGAATGGGCGCTGGATGTCACGACAGGTTCGAAAGGCGATTTGCTGGAACTGTACTGCGGCAACGGTAACTTTTCCTTAGCGCTGGCGCGTAACTTTGAGCGCGTACTGGCGACCGAGATCGCCAAACCGTCCGTCGCCGCGGCGCAATTCAACATTGCGGCGAACCAGATCGAGAACGTGCAGATTATCCGCATGGCGGCAGAGGAATTTACCCAGGCGATGAACGGCGTTCGCGAGTTTACTCGTTTGAAGGGTATTGATCTGAAGAGCTATCAGTGCGAAACCATCTTTGTCGATCCACCGCGCAGCGGGCTGGACAGCGAAACCGAAAAAATGGTGCAGGCGTATCCGCGTATTTTATACATCTCCTGTAACCCGGAGACGCTGTGCAAAAATCTGGAAACGTTAAGCCAGACGCACAAAGTTGAACGTCTGGCGTTGTTCGACCAGTTCCCCTATACGCACCATATGGAGTGCGGCGTGTTACTCACCGCCAGGTAAAACAGACGCCGGATAAAGCAATAATGCCCCCATCCGGCCTGTCTTACTCTTCCGCGATGTCCTGCTTGCGGTTACGCATTTTCACGCCAATCCAGAATACCAGAATCACCGACAGCACCGCCGGGAAGAAATTGGAGCCGATATCCGGATACTCCGCGCGCACGACGGTACTGTACAGCAGCACGCCAAGAATAAAACAGGCCGCAGCCAGACCCGGCAACCCCACAGGCATGGTGCAATTTTGATAGCGCTGGTGCAGGCAATACACCGTCAGCACCAGAGAAATAATCGGGAAAACAGAAAACGGCACGATGGCGCTAAACAGCGCCGCGAACGTGCCATTGATCGACAAACCGGCGATCAGCGCCAGCAGCAGCGTACCTTTATCCTGAACTGACTGTTTCATTACTCTTCCTTCACGTTACCCGGAATGAGGGTCATCTTCTCTTGTTCACGGCGATACCAGTAATACGCTCCTTTCGCAATCATGCGCAGTTGCAATACCAGCCGCTCTTCTAATTGTCGGCGTTGTTCAGCGCCCACATCCAGCGCCTCGGCGCCCGCACTGAAGACGATCGTCACCATGGCTTCGGCTTGCGCTTCAGTAAACGCGCGAGGCATATGGTTTTCGAGTTCCAGATAGTCCGCAAGTTCCGCGATAAAATGCTGAATTTCTCGCGCAACGGCGGCACGAAATGCGGCGGAAGTGCCGGAGCGTTCACGCAATAATAAACGGAAGGCGTTAGGGTTGTTACCGATGAACTCCATAAATGTAGAGACCGAGGTGCGGATCACACTCCCGCCCTTGGCGATGCGCTGACGCGCCTGCCGCATGAGCTGTCGCAGCATCAGCCCGCTTTCATCGACCATGGTCAGCCCAAGTTCATCCACATCACGGAAATGGCGATAAAACGATGTGGGCGCGATACCTGCTTCACGCGCAACCTCGCGCAAGCTGAGGCTGGCGAAGCTACGCTCCGCGCTCAATTGACTGAATGCGGCCTCTACCAGCGAACGCCGGGTTTTTTCTTTTTGTTGCGCTCTAACGCCCATCACGATGTCTGAATCCTTCCATATGCCTTGTCTGGCACTATACCAGAGTTCAAAGTTAATCTGTTTGTTCAGCTTTGTGAATGATTGTTTACGCGCGGTTTGTGCTCCGGCTTCGCAAAAGAGCACAACGATAATTGGGTTATCAACGCAATGATGTTACTATTCTGTTGCTTTTATGTATAAGAACAGGTAAGCCACACCATGCCACATTCCTACGATTACGATGCCATAGTAATAGGTTCAGGCCCCGGCGGCGAAGGCGCTGCAATGGGACTGGTTAAGCAAGGAGCCCGCGTCGCGGTTATCGAACGTTATCATAACGTTGGCGGCGGTTGCACCCACTGGGGCACCATCCCGTCGAAAGCCCTCCGCCACGCCGTCAGCCGTATCATTGAATTCAATCAGAACCCCTTATATAGCGATCACTCCCGCCTGCTTCGTTCCTCTTTCGCCGACATTCTCAACCATGCCGATAACGTGATTAATCAGCAAACGCGTATGCGGCAGGGTTTTTACGAGCGTAACCACTGCGAAATATTGCAGGGTAATGCGCATTTTGTGGATGAACACACCCTGGCGCTGGAGTGTCATGACGGCACGGTTGAAACCCTGACCGCAGAGAAGTTCATTATCGCCTGCGGTTCTCGTCCGTATCATCCAACAGACGTCGACTTCTCCCATCCGCGCATTTATGACAGCGACTCCATTCTCAATCTGCACCATGAACCTCGCCATGTGATTATTTATGGCGCGGGGGTGATTGGCTGCGAATATGCGTCGATCTTCCGCGGTATGGACGTCAAAGTTGATCTGATCAACACCCGGGATCGCCTGCTGGCGTTTCTCGATCAGGAGATGTCAGACTCCCTCTCTTACCATTTCTGGAACAGCGGCGTTGTGATTCGTCACAATGAAGAATACGAGAAGATCGAAGGCTGCGATGACGGGGTGATTATGCACCTCAAGTCCGGCAAGAAGCTGAAAGCCGACTGCCTGTTGTACGCCAATGGCCGTACCGGCAACACTGACTCTCTGGCGCTACAGAATATTGGCCTCGAAACGGACAGCCGGGGACAACTTAAGGTCAACAGCATGTACCAGACCGCGCTGCCGCACGTCTATGCGGTAGGCGATGTGATTGGTTATCCAAGTCTGGCCTCCGCGGCTTACGATCAGGGACGCATCGCCGCCCAGGCGCTGGTTAAGGGGGAAGCGACCGCGCATCTGATCGAAGATATCCCCACCGGCATTTACACCATTCCCGAAATCAGCTCCGTAGGGAAAACCGAACAGCAGTTGACGTCGATGAAGGTGCCTTACGAGGTGGGTCGCGCCCAGTTTAAACATCTGGCGCGCGCGCAAATCGTCGGCATGAACGTCGGCACGCTGAAGATTCTGTTTCATCGGGAAACAAAAGAAATTCTGGGGATCCACTGCTTTGGCGAGCGCGCAGCCGAGATTATTCACATCGGCCAGGCGATTATGGAGCAAAAAGGTGGCGGTAACACGATTGAATACTTCGTTAACACCACCTTTAACTACCCGACAATGGCGGAAGCCTATCGGGTAGCGGCGTTAAATGGCTTAAACCGCCTTTTTTAACGCGTTGTCAAAATGGCCATCCATCGCGCCGCGGATGGCCTCTGCCAGTTGCTCATAGCGACTGCGCAGCGGGGAGCCCGGGCGGTATACCAGTCCCACCGTACGACGCGGCTCCGGCTTAATACACGGCAAATAGACAACGCCGTCGCGCTTGCGCTCTTGCGGTACCGCCAGTGCAGGCAATAAGGTAATTCCGCTGCCTGCCGCCACCATATTACGCAACGTTTCCAGGCTGGTCGCGCGGAAATGGGTATCTTCGTCGGCGCCCGCTTCAAAGCAGAAGCCCATCGCCTGATCGCGCAGACAGTGGCCATCTTCCAGCATCAGCAGTTTCTCACCCGCCAGATCTGACATCGGTACGCAATCACGGTTCGCCCACGGGTGATCTTCGTAAATGGCCAGCAGCATCGGCTCGTCGAACAGCGGCACTTCAATAAACGCTTCACTCTCTTTCACCAGCGCCAGGATCACGCAGTCCAGCTTGCCGCTGTCCAGTTGCGCCAGCAGTTGATGGGTTTGCGCTTCATGCAGATACATTTCCAGCTTCGGGAACGTCTGGTGCAGCATCGGAATAATATGCGGCAACAGGTAAGGACCCACGGTTGGGATCAAACCAATGTGCAGGGGGCCAGACATGGTTTCACCCTGCTGGCTTGCCATCTCCTTGAGCACTTTGACCTCACGCAGCACGGTGCGCGCCTGGTCCACCAGTAGCAAACCTGCCTGCGTAAACAGCACCTTACGACTCGTCCGCTCCAGCAGCATCACGCCCAGCTCATCTTCCAGCTTGCGGATCTGCCCGCTCAGCGTTGGCTGACTGACATGACAGGAATCAGCCGCCCGCCGGAAGTGGCGGTGTTCGGCTAATGCCACCAGATATTCAAGATCGCGAATATTCATTATTCATCCTCCATCGCCACGATAGTTCATGGCGATAGGTAGCATAGCAACGAACGATTATCCCTATCAAGCTTTCTGATTAATAATACATCACAGAAACGGAGCGGTATCGTTTAACCCTTGAAGCCACTGCCCGTTCTGAGAGTTTCTCTCAACCCGAATAACTAAAGCCAACGTGAACTTTTGCGGACCCCGTGGTCCGCATTTTTTTTGCGTAAAAAAGCCCGGCGCAAGGCCAGGCTTAAACGTGTTGCCGGATAAATCCGGCACATGACCCCCTACGCCAGACGCGCCTTCGCGTAGCTAATGGCCTGCGCCACCTGCTGCGGAGAAACGCCGCCCTTCGCCGCACGTTTATCCAGGCATGACTGTAACGACAGGACAGGATAGACATCATCGCCAATCGCGCTGCTGAATTTCTGCAGCTCCGCCAACGGCAGATCCTCCAGCGGTTTCCCCTGACGAATCGCCTCAACCACTGTTTCACCCACGATATGGTGCGCTTCACGGAACGGAACGCCTTTCGCCACCAGGTAATCCGCCAGCTCAGTGGCGTTAGCATACCCCTGCTGCGCCGCATCCTGGCAGCGCGGACGTTTCACCTGAATGCCATCCAGCACCAGCGCCGCCATATGCAGGCAGTCCAGCCAGGTGTCGAGCGCGTCAAACAGGCCCTCTTTGTCTTCCTGCATGTCTTTGTTATACGCCAGCGGCAGGCCTTTCAGCGTCATCATCAAGCCCGTCAGCGCCCCCTGCACGCGGCCGCATTTACCGCGGATCAGCTCCAGCGCGTCCGGATTTTTCTTCTGCGGCATCAGGGAAGAGCCGGACGTCACGCGATCGGACAACTCAACGAAGCCCGCCTCGCCGGTGTTAAAGAAAATCAGGTCCTCCGCGAACCGTGAAAGATGCACCATACCGATGGAGGCGTTGGACAGCAGCTCCAGCACGTGGTCACGGTCGGACACGCTGTCCAGGCTGTTACGCGTCGCCGAGGTAAAGCCCAGCCAGCCTGCCAGCTGTTCACGATCGATCTCATAGGCTGTCCCGGCCAGCGCGCCGCAGCCCAGCGGGCTGACGTCCAGACGTTTCAGGGCATCCTGCAGACGGCTTTCGTCCCGCGCCAACATCTCGACATACGCCAGGCACCAGTGAGCAAACGTCACCGGCTGCGCACGCTGCAAGTGGGTATAACCCGGCATAACGGCATCCTGATTATGGTCTGCCGTCTCCACCAACGCACGCTGCAGCTGGCGGTTGGCGGTGAGCAGTTCGCTCACGGTGTCTTTACACCACAATTTCAAATCCGTGGCGACCTGATCGTTACGGCTGCGTCCGGTGTGCAGCTTTTTACCTAACTGCCCCACTTTATCGATCAGTTTACCTTCTACCCAACTGTGGATATCTTCCGCGTCGCTTTCCAGGATCTGCTGCGGGTTCGCGCGAACGTCTTCCAGCAAAATGGTCAGCGCGTCTTCAAGCTGACGCTGCTCGTCAGCGGTTAACACGCCGACGGTGACCAGCGCTTTGGACCAGGCGACAGAACCCACAATATCCTGCTCCGCCAGGCGGTAGTCGAAGCGCAACGAGTCGTTGAACTGTTTAAACCGCTGATCTGCTGCCTGAGTAAAACGCCCACCCCAAAGTGCCATACCATGCTTCCTTAATATCTTTGAATGTCATTGCCCGGCGACGCTGCGCTTACCGGGCCTACAAAACCGTAAATCGATTACGCCAGAATACGCGTTCCAATCGGCGTACCGTTAAACAGCGCCGGGAGTTGCTCCGCATGACGCCAGGAGGCGATATCCACCGGGCGGCCGAGCGTACGGGCCGCATCCAGCGCGGCGTTCACTTTAACGATCATGCCGTCGGTGATAATGCCCTGATCTATCAGTTGTTCCGCTTTCGCGGCGGTCATTTCGGCAATACGCTGGCCTTTACCATCCAGAATACCGCTCACATCCGAGAGCAGGATCAGATCCGCTCCCAGCGTTGCCGCCAGCGCGGTCGCTGCCTGGTCGGCGTTAACGTTCATCAGTTGTCCGTCTTCCGTCACGCCAATCGAACTCACTACCGGCAGAAAACCGCCCGCCAACAGGGTGTTGATCAACGCCGGCGATCCCGGCTGCGCCAGTCCAACATGACCTAATTCTTCATCCAGTTGAGTGACGTTGACGCTGTCGCCATCACCCAGATAAAGCCCGACGGCAGCGATATGATGCTTCTTCGCCCACGCCAGCAGGGTTTTGTTCGCCGTGCCCGCCAGCGCGCCGGTAATGATGTCAATCTGGTCGGCAGGCGTCACGCGCAGGCCGTTTTTCTTTTTGACCGGCAGGTTCAGTCCTTTCATCAGTTCGTCGACCACACAGCCGCCGCCGTGAACAATCACCAGCGGGCGTTGATGTGATTCACGATAGTTAACCAGCGCGGTAAACAGACGCTCCAGCGCCTCTTCGCTATCCAGTAATACACCGCCCAGCTTGATAATTAATGGATTCATCATTGCACCCTTAAATAAGAGACTGCGCTTCAGCGAAGCCGAAACGAATATTGGCACACTGCACTGCCTGCGCAGCCGCACCTTTCAACAAGTTATCTTCGGTGGCCACCAGGATCAAATGCTCGTCCTGTACGGCAAAACCGATATCACAGAATGGTAAACCAACCACATTCTTCAGCGCCGGGACGCCTTTGTCATACAGGCGCACCAGGGGCTTATCGCGATACGCCTGCTGCAAGGTCTGGGCAACGTGCGCCTGCGTCACGCCCGGCTTCAGGCGGCAGGTGATGGTTTCAAGGATCCCGCGTGGGAAGTTGCCCAGATGCGGCGTGAAGATCACGTCTGCCCCCAAATGGGTGGCGATTTCCGGCTGGTGACGATGGGTAAACACCCCGTACGGCTGTAAGCTCACTTCGCAGAAACTGTTAGATAGGGCTGCTTTACGCCCTGCGCCGCTCACGCCGCTGGTGGCATTGATCACCGGCCATTGCGTCAGATCCAGCAGTTCGTCATCGATCAACGGCTTCAGCGACAGTTGCGCCGCCGTCGGGTAGCAGCCCGGCACGGCAATCAGGTTCGCTTCTTTTAACGCTTCCGCGTTCCATTCCGCCAGACCATAAACCGCGGTTGCCAGCAGCTCAGGGTATTGATGGGTAAAGCCATAATATTTTTCATAGAACCCGGCGTCATTCACCCGAAACGCGCCGGAAAGGTCGAAGACCACGCAACCGGCGGCAAGAAACTGCGGCGCCAGGTCATGGCTGACTTCGTGGGCGGTGGCTAAAAACACCACGTCCACGCCGTCGGTAAACGCGCTGATGTCGGACATCGGCTGCAAAGGCAGATCGACAATGCCTTTAAGCCACGGATGCAAATCGGAAATTAACTTTCCTGCATCATTGCTTTGCGCTGAGACGGTCAAAGCGGTTATGGTCATATGAGGGTGGCGATTTACGTAGCTTACAAGCTCTGCGCCCGCATAACCGCTAGCGCCTACAATCAGCGTATTCAACATCGGGTTCCTTTATGCTCAACGTTAATGTATTTTTATTCACATTTATTGCATGAATATTGATACTATCACGACCTAAGGTGTGTCAACAATGAAAATGAACTTACCGCCATTTATCGAGATTTACCGCGCCCTGATTGCCACGCCGTCCATCAGCGCCACCGAAGAAGCGCTGGACCAGAGCAACGCGACTTTAATCAATCTGCTGGCGGGGTGGTTCAGCGATCTTGGCTTTAAGGTGGAGGTTCAACCGGTTCCGGGAACCCGAAACAAATTCAATCTGCTCGCCAGCGCCGGACAGGGCGCGGGCGGTCTGCTGCTAACGGGCCACACCGATACCGTGCCGTTTGACGACGGGCGCTGGACGCGCGACCCCTTCACGCTCACCGAGCACGACAACAAGCTCTACGGTCTGGGAACCGCGGACATGAAGGGCTTCTTCGCGTTTATTCTCGACGCCCTGCGTGACGTCGACGTGACGACGCTGAAAAAACCGCTGTACATTCTGGCGACTGCCGATGAAGAAACCAGCATGGCGGGCGCGCGCTATTTTTCTGAAAATACATCGATTCGCCCGGACTGCGCCATCATCGGCGAGCCAACGTCACTGCAACCGATTCGTGCCCATAAGGGCCATATCTCCACGGCGGTGCGGGTGCTCGGTCAGTCCGGTCACTCCAGCGATCCGGCGCGCGGCGTGAACGCCATTGAGCTGATGCATGACGCGATAGGCCGCATCATACAACTGCGCGACTCGCTAAAAGAACGCTACCACTATGACGCGTTCACCGTACCGTATCCGACACTGAACCTCGGCAGCCTGCACGGCGGCGACGCCTCGAACCGCATCTGCGCCTGCTGTGAGCTGCACATGGATATCCGTCCCTTGCCGGGCATGACGCTGAGCGATCTTGACGGCCTACTGAACGAAGCGCTGGCTCCGGTGAGTGAACGTTGGCCGGGTCGCCTGACGGTGGCGGAACTGCATCCGCCTATTCCGGGCTACGAATGTCCCCCGGATCACCAGTTGGTTGAAGTGGTGGAAAAACTGCTCGGCGAAAAAACCGACGTGGTGAACTACTGCACCGAAGCGCCATTTATTCAAACGCTGTGTCCGACGCTGGTCCTCGGTCCGGGTTCTATTAATCAGGCCCATCAGCCGGATGAATATCTGGAGACGCGTTTTATTAAACCGACCCGGGAATTAATCACTCAGGTCGTGCATCACTTTTGCTGGCATTAAATGTTCATCGCCGCGTTAACACTTTTGAGTTAATCGCGGCGTTTATTTTACATTTTCATAAGTAATGCTTATTTGATCCACGAGGAATTAACTTTCGTAAATTGGCCGCGATTTATCGGTTTGCTGAACCGATTTCGCAGCAATTGACGACAGGGGTTTTACGTGGCTTTATAAAAGACGACGAAGAACAATGTCCAACATATTTCGTGGTGTAGCAAGGCGGCAAACAAGCACATCCAGGGGACTGACATAAGCCGGTAACCTCGGGTGTCGAGCGCCGCTACGACGCGAAAAGCGCAGGACAATTACAACAGAGATGGGGTGTCTGGGTTAATATGAACGAACAATATTCCGCGTTGCGTAGTAATGTCAGTATGCTCGGCAAAGTGCTGGGAGAAACCATCAAGGATGCGCTGGGAGAGAACATTCTTGATCGCGTAGAAACAATCCGTAAGCTGTCTAAATCTTCACGCGCTGGCAATGAGGCAAACCGCCAGGAGTTGCTCACCACGTTACAGAATTTGTCGAACGATGAGCTGCTGCCCGTTGCCCGCGCGTTCAGCCAGTTCCTCAATCTGGCCAATACCGCCGAGCAATACCACAGCATTTCGCCGAAAGGCGAAGCCGCCAGCAACCCGGAAGTGATTGCCCGCACCCTGCGTAAACTCAAAAATCAGCCGGATCTTAACGAAGCGACCATCAAAAAAGCGGTGGAATCCCTGTCGCTTGAACTGGTGCTAACCGCCCACCCGACGGAAATTACCCGCCGCACGCTGATCCACAAAATGGTGGAAGTTAACGCCTGCTTAAAACAGCTCGACAACAAGGACATCGTCGATTACGAACGTCACCAGCTGATGCGCCGTCTACGCCAACTGATCGCCCAGTCCTGGCATACCGATGAAATTCGTAAGCTGCGCCCCAGCCCGGTAGACGAAGCAAAATGGGGCTTCGCGGTGGTGGAGAACAGTCTCTGGCAGGGTGTTCCTAACTACCTGCGCGAGCTAAACGAACAGCTTGAAGAGAATCTGGGCTACCAGTTGCCGGTTGATTTCGTGCCCGTGCGATTCACCTCGTGGATGGGCGGCGACCGTGACGGTAACCCGAATGTTACCGCCGACATTACCCGCCATGTCCTGCTACTGAGCCGCTGGAAGGCCACTGACCTGTTCCTGAAAGATATTCAGGTTCTGGTCTCAGAATTGTCGATGGTTGACGCCACGCCGGAACTGTTAGCGATGGTGGGTGAAGAAGGCGCCTCGGAGCCTTATCGCTATCTGATGAAAAATCTGCGCGCCCGCCTGATGGCGACACAGGCCTGGCTGGAGGCACGCCTGAAAGGCGAAAAGCTACCGAAACCGGCGGGTTTGCTGACGCAAAACGAACAGCTTTGGGAACCGCTTTACGCCTGCTATCAGTCCTTACAGGCTTGCGGTATGGGGATTATCGCCAACGGCGAACTGCTCGATACCCTGCGCCGCGTGAAATGTTTCGGCGTACCGCTGGTGCGTATTGATATCCGTCAGGAAAGCACTCGCCACACCGAAGCGCTGGGTGAACTAACCCGCTATCTCGGCATCGGCGACTATGAAAGCTGGTCAGAAGCGGACAAACAGGCGTTCCTGATCCGCGAACTGAATTCCAAGCGTCCATTGCTGCCGCATCACTGGGAGCCAAGCAACGACACCCGTGAAGTGCTCGACACCTGTAAAGTCATCGCTGAAGCGCCGAAAGGGTCTATTGCCGCCTACGTGATTTCCATGGCGAAAACGCCGTCTGACGTGCTGGCGGTACACCTGCTGCTGAAAGAAGCGGGCATTGGTTTCGCCATGCCGGTTGCCCCGCTGTTTGAAACCCTCGACGACCTGAACAACGCCGACGATGTCATGACCCAACTGCTGAACATCGACTGGTATCGCGGTTTGATCCAGGGCAAGCAGATGGTGATGATCGGCTATTCCGACTCGGCGAAAGACGCCGGAGTCATGGCGGCGTCCTGGGCACAGTATCAGGCACAGGATGCGCTCATCAAAACCTGTGAGAAAGCGGGTATCGAACTGACGCTGTTCCACGGTCGCGGCGGCTCGATTGGTCGCGGCGGCGCGCCAGCTCACGCCGCATTGCTGTCGCAGCCGCCAGGCAGCCTGAAAGGCGGTTTGCGCGTGACCGAACAGGGCGAAATGATCCGCTTTAAATACGGTTTGCCGGAAGTGACCGTCAGCAGCCTGTCGCTGTACACCAGCGCCATCCTGGAAGCGAATCTGCTGCCGCCGCCGGAACCGAAAGACGGCTGGCGTCATATCATGGACGAGCTGTCGGTGATCTCCTGCGATCTGTACCGGGGCTATGTGCGTGAAAACAAAGACTTCGTGCCTTACTTCCGCTCTGCAACGCCGGAACAGGAACTGGGCAAACTGCCGCTCGGTTCACGTCCGGCGAAACGCCGTCCGACCGGCGGCGTGGAATCACTGCGCGCCATTCCGTGGATCTTCGCCTGGACACAAAACCGTCTGATGCTGCCCGCCTGGCTGGGCGCCGGTACCGCGCTGCAAAAAGTGGTTGAAGATGGTAAGCAAAGCGAACTGGAAGCCATGTGCCGCGACTGGCCGTTCTTCTCCACCCGTCTCGGCATGCTGGAAATGGTGTTCGCAAAAGCGGATTTGTGGCTGGCGGAATATTACGATCAGCGTCTGGTGTCGAAAGAACTGTGGCCGCTGGGTAAAGAGCTGCGTGACCTGCTGCAAGAAGACATCAAGGTGGTGCTGGATATCGCGAACGATTCACATCTGATGGCCGATCTGCCGTGGATTGCCGAATCTATCCAGTTGCGTAATATCTACACCGACCCGCTAAACGTCCTGCAGGCAGAGTTACTGCACCGCTCGCGTCTGACGGAAGAACAGGGTAAAGAGCCGGATCCGCGCGTTGAGCAGGCGCTGATGGTGACCATCGCTGGGGTGGCGGCTGGTATGCGTAACACCGGCTAACGTTCCTTCTCTCGTCACCCTCGTGCGATGGCGCGAGGGTGATCTGAAATATAACTGTCATAAATACTTCGTTTTAAATATATTCCTGTCTGTTTTTTCCACCGTAAGAATTTTCAGGCGCTCCCTTCCCCCTTCGGGCGGGGAGCGCTTCAGAATTTCTTAAGGTTTTGTCGTTACGTTTTGCATCACGTTTAAAGACAGGCTATTCACATGCATTCCACAAAACTCCCGTCTCCCTCTGCGTTTAGCGGAAAAGCGCTGGGCTGGGCGCTTCTCTATTTTTGGTTTTTTTCAACTTTACTTCAGGCAACCATTTTTATCAGCGGCTACAGCGGCACTAACGGGCTGCGGGACTCTCTGCTGTTCAGTTCCCTGTGGCTGATTCCGGTGATCCTGTTTCCGAACCGCATCCGCGTCATTGCGGCGGTCATCGGCATTATCCTGTGGGCAACGTCACTGGCCGCGCTCAGTTATTACGTCATTTACGGCCAGGAGTTCTCGCAAAGCGTCCTGTTCGTCATGTTTGAAAGCAACGCCAATGAAGCCAGCGAGTATCTGGCACAGTATTTCAGTCTGAAACTTGTGCTTATCGCACTGGCCTATACGGCGGTCGCGATCTTCCTGTGGACGCGTCTGCGCCCGGTTTATATTCCTTCGCCGTGGCGCTATCTGGTGTCATTTGCCCTGCTTTACGGGCTGATCCTGCATCCGATGGCGGTGAATACGTTTATCAAGCACAAGCCGTTTGAGAAGACGCTGGACAGCCTGGCGTCACGCATGGAGCCCGCCGCGCCGTGGCAGTTTATCTCGGGCTATTATCAGTACCAGCGCCAGCTTTCTTCGCTGAATAACCTGCTCAGTGAAAACCACGCTCTGCCGCCGCTGGCGAATTTCAAAGACAGCAGCGGCGACGCGCCGCGCACGCTGGTACTGGTCATTGGCGAATCCACTCAACGTGGTCGCATGAGCCTGTACGGCTATCCGCGAGAAACCACGCCGCAACTGGACGCGCTTCGTAAGACTGACCCGAATCTGACCGTCTTCAATAATGTGGTGACCTCGCGCCCCTACACGATTGAGATTCTTCAGCAGGCGCTGACCTTCGCTAATGAGAAGCATCCGGACCTGTATCTGACCAAACCGTCGCTGATGAACATGATGAAACAGGCGGGATATAAGACCTTCTGGATCACTAATCAGCAGACGATGACCGCGCGTAATACCATGCTGACGGTGTTCTCTAAACAGACTGATAAGCAGTTCTATATGAACCAGCAGCGCACGCAGAGCGCGCGTGAATATGACACCAATGTGCTTGCGCCGTTTAAAGAAGTCATGGCCGACCCGGCGCCGAAAAAATTCATCATCGTCCATTTGCTGGGAACACACATAAAGTACAAATTCCGCTATCCCGAAAACGAGGGGAAATTTGATGGAAATACCGACCACGTCCCGCCAGGTCTGAGCGAAGAGGAGCTGGAGTCGTACAACGATTACGACAACGCCAACCTGTACAACGACAAGGTGGTGGCGAGTCTGATCCGCGATTATAAAGCGACCGACCCGAACGGCTTCCTGCTCTATTTTTCCGATCACGGTGAAGAAGTGTACGACACGCCGCCGCACAAAACGCAGGGACGCAACGAAGACAATCCGACGCGCCATATGTATACCGTACCGTTCCTGCTGTGGACGTCGGAAAAATGGCAGGCGGCGCATCCGCGCGACTTCTCGCAGGACGTAGACAGGAAGTACAGCAGTTCTGAACTGATCCACACCTGGTCGGACTTAGCAGGTTTAAGCTACGACGGTTTCGATCCTACTCGCTCTGTCGTCAACCCGCAGTTTAAAGAGATCACGCGCTGGATTGGCAATCCGTACAAGAAAAAAGCGTTGATTGATTACGACACCCTGCCGTATGGCGATCGCCCCGGCAATCAGTAACCCACGGCAGTGCCGAATGGCGGCAGCCCCCTTACCCGGTCTACAAATGTAGGCCGGGCAAACGACGCGCATCCGGCAATAATCACTTGAGACCATCGGTTTTCAACGATACTGTTTCCCTGTCTGCGCTCTGCAAGGGATCAACATGTTTCAAGACGTCAGCCATCTTCTTTCCCGCCTGATTAATGGCCCCGCTCCGCTGCGCCAGATTTACTTTGCTGGTACCAGCGCGCCTTCACCGGAACTGGCCTATCAGGTGGATTTTCCTCGGCTGGAGATCGTACTGGAAGGCGAACTGACCGACGCCAGCGTTGGCGATACGCTGACAGACTGCGACGCGCTCTACGTTCCGGCGAGCGGCTGGAACCTCCCACGCTGGCAGGCGCCGACAACGACGCTCAGTATTCTGTTTGGCAAACAGCAGCTAGGCTTCAGCGTTGTGCAATGGGACGGAACAACCTTTCAGAACCTGACGAAGCAGCACGTTGCGCGACGCGGCCCACGCATCGGCTCTTTCCTGCTACAAACGCTTAATGAAATGGAGATGCAGCCGCAGGAGCAGCAAACCGCGCGGTTAATTGTCGCCAGCCTGCTTAGCCACTGCCGCGACCTGCTCGGCAGCCAGATTCAGACCTCATCCCGGAGCCAGGCGCTGTTTGAAGCCATTCGCGATTATATCGACGAGCATTACGCCTCGCCGCTCACCCGTGAGTCAGTGGCCCAGGCGTTTTATATTTCGCCTAACTATCTCTCGCACCTGTTTCAAAAAACAGGCGCTGTCGGCTTTAACGAATACCTTAATCACACACGGCTGGAACACGCGAAAACGTTACTGAAGGGCTACGATCTGAAAGTAAAAGAGGTGGCTCACACCTGTGGATTTGTGGACAGCAATTACTTTTGCCGCCTGTTTCGTAAAAATACGGAACGCTCGCCGTCTGAGTACCGTCGCCAGTACCACAGTCAATTGACGGAAAAGCAGGCTAGTTCAGAATAAAATGGGTTTGCTGCGGGGCGGAAAGCAGTTTACGTACCACGCTGATTACCCGCTGCGGTTCGCGCAAAAAAGCGCTGATCCCCGACTGCACGTAACGGCTATGAATAAAACGCTCCGCGCCAGCCAGCTCGATGTCGGTAATCAACAGAACGGCGTCGGCCCGGCTGATATCCTCTTCCGTTAACCGGTTTTCTATCCCCAGCGCGCCCTGCGTTTCAATTTTAATGCTCCACTTTTCCTGCTGACAGAGCTTCTCCAGACGTTCTGCCGCCATGTAAGTATGCGCCACGCCGCTGACGCACGCGGTCACCGCAACCAGATAGCGTCCCGTTGAGCTGGACATATTAACCTCCTGTGGTCACCTCAAAACCAGCTCTCTCGGCCATGGCGCGGTAAATCGCCACGGTTTCTGCCGTCGGGGCCGGAATATCCTTCATCGCCCACGCCTGCCCGAGCAGGCGATATTTCGGTTCACCATATAAATGAAACGGTAACAGGTGAACGTGTTTTATACCAAGCGATAACAGCAGGCTCAGCGCGTGCTGCATATTCCCGGGCGTGAGGGTATAACCCGGGATCAGCGGCAGACGCGGAATGACATGAACACCTTCCGCCACCAGCAGTCGCAGATTCGCCAGCACCCGCGGCTGGTTCATGTTTACGATATCGCGCGCCTGCTCCGACGACATGATTTTTAAATCAAAGAGCACCTCATCGCAGGCTTTCGCCAGCGGCAGAAGACGACTGGCAGGCGCATCACCCGCGGTTTCAATCGCGCAGCGCACGCCCCAGCGCCGCAGGCGGTGCAGGAAGCGGGTTGCGAAGGGAGCCTGCATCAAGACCTCGCCGCCGGAGAGGGTCACGCCGCCACCGGACGTGCGAAAGAAAATGTCGTCTTTCATGACTTCACCCTCCAGCTCATCCAGCGTGATATCACGCCCAATTCGCTCAAACGCCCCGGAAGGACACTCGTCAGCATCCCGCAGACACGGCGCGCAATGCAGGCATTTGCTTTCCCGCCGCACGGTTTCGATACGCGGCGAAATAGATTCAGGATTGGCGCACCACGGACAGGTATGTGGGCAGCCTTTAAAAAAGACTACCGTGCGTATCCCCTGTCCGTCATTCAGCGAGTAACGCTGAATATTGAAGATGCGCGCAACGTCTTCGCTACGCGGATCCAGCACCTCACAACTGATGCGCGGTGCGCCGAATGATGTCATCCTGGATCTCCTTCGACAGCTCAACAAAGAAGGCGCTGTAGCCCGCCACGCGAACCACCAGACCAGCAAAATCCTGAGGACGTTGTTGCGCTTCGCGCAGCGTTTCGGCGTTCACGACGTTAAACTGGATATGCTGCAGCTTCAAATGGGTAAATGCACGCAGGAAATCGGCCAACTTGCGCAGGCCCGCTTCGCCTTCGAGGGTCGCTGGCGTAAACTTCACGTTCAGCAACGTGCCATTAGAAAGCAGCATGTTGTCGAGTTTACTGACTGATTTCAGCACCGCCGTCGGCCCTTGCATATCCTGCCCAAGCATGGGCGACAGCCCCCCGTCCGCCAACTGTTCTCCGGCGAAGCGACCGTCTGGCGTCGCTCCAACTACCGCGCCCAGCGGCACATGCGCGGAAACGGTATAAGAGCCAGGCGTAAACTGGCCGCCGCGCGGGTTCTGATATTTTTCGACTTCTTTGCAGTAATGACGCAACAGTTCAGCGCTAATGTTATCGACATCATCAATGTCGTTACCGTATTTTTCGAAGCGGTTGATCAGCCGGGCGCGGATTTTTTCCCCTTCCGGCGTCGCAAAATTGGCTTTCAGCACTGCGAGCAGTTCATCGAAACTCAGGCGCTGCTGCTCAAACACCAGCCCGTTCAGGGCATGCAAAGAGTCGCTCAGGTTGGCGATGCCAATTCCCTGAACGCCCGAGAAGTTATAGCGCGCACCGCCGTCGGTAATATCGCGGCCCTTCTCCAGGCAGTCGCTAATAAACGATGAAAGCAGCGGCACCGGCGCCCAGTCGCGATGGCCGATATCGCAAATATTGCTGCCTTCCACCATCAGAGTGATGTAGTGGCTGATTTTAGCGCGAATATGCGCCAGCAGGCTTTCATAGCTGAGTTCGTTATTGCCTTCGTTTTCAAACAGGCTGATTTCCATAACTTTCAGCAGGTTAAACATGGCGATGTCATGCAGACCATAGGTTCGTCCCGGTATCGACAGCTCCACGCAGCCTACCACGGCATAATCTCGCGCATCTTCCAGCGACACGCCGCGATTCAGAAAAGCCGGTACCACCACTTCATCATTGAAAATTTGTGGAATACCGGTGCCGAGACGAATGGTCTCCGCCGTTTTCATCAGGAATGGCGTATCGATTAACGCATTGGTGCGCACGCCGAGGTTTGGCTGCGGCAATTGAACGCTCTGGTAGGCATCAAGACACAGGAAAGAGAGGATGTTTACCGCGCTGCGTCCGTTTTCGGTTAATCCGCCAAGCAACGCAGTGTAACCCGTTGGGAAACCGGCGAAATAGCGGGCGCTGCTGGTCGAGCGCAACAACACGATGTCGTTGCACTTTACCCACAGGGACTCGAGCAACTCTTTCAGAAACGCAGGATCGTCTCCCTGCGTCAGCGATGCCTGATAAAACGGCAGCATATACTGGTCGAAACGCCCAAGCGACAGCGAACTGGCGTTAGACTCATATTGCAAAATGATGTTCATGTACCAGAACAACTGACACGCCTGCCAGAAGGTCTGTGGTTTATGCGCGGCGTTATGCCGCGAATTTGCCGCGATGGTGAGTAATTCCTGACGACGCGTCTCGTCTGCGCAACCTTCTGCCATCTCCTCCGCCAGCGCGGCATAGCGCAGAATATGACGCTGCGCCGCCTCCAGCAGCAACAGCGCGGCCTGATAAAAGTGATTATCCGGCGCCCGCTGACAGTGCGCGCGCATTTGCGCCACCAGTTCACCCAGCCCGTTATTCAGCAAGCGCGGATAATCAATGATAATGTGCCCCTGCCCTTTATCCGTCTGGTTGACGCTAAAAATCTGCGTGCTGACGGCGGCTTTGACCTCATCAGTCATCTGACCGTTGATGAAGTCCTTCATCGAACGCTTCTCCCAGTACGGGTACAGCGTTTCGCGATAAAGGCGTTTGTCCTCATCGCTGATATCAAAACGGTCCTGCGGTCGCGTCGGAAACTGATCGAGTTCCTTGAGCAACCAGTACGGATCCATTTCCGGAGACATAATGCCTGCGCGCGGTTTAACGGTACGGTTTCCGGCAATCAATTCTTCATCACGAATCGAAATGGCAACATGTTCAAGAATATACGCTGTCGCTTTAGCACGGCGCAGAATAACCGGCTCGCCTTCGGTTTGCTGGTGGCTGGCGGTGTAAAGCAGCGCACGTTCCAGCGAGATTTCCCGGTTGTTCTGGAACAGCGCGCTTTTCAGGCGTTGGATACGGTCTGTCATAAGGAACTCCCTGAAGCCTGACCATCAGGCTCTTAAATCCAAAAACGGTTACGCGGTTTGCGCCAGATGCGCGTCAATCTTATTCATGATGGCGTCGGCACGTTTAACCGCATCGCTGATGTTGACGCGCACGATGGTCTTCCCGGCAAAACGCTCTTCAAACTTAATGCCGATATCTTTGGTCAGGATCACCATATCCGCGCTCGCCACGTCGTCTGGCGTCAGTTCGTTTTCCAGGCCAATCGAACCCTGGGTCTCCACTTTCACTTCCCACCCCTTGGCTTTCGCAGCGCTTTCCAGCGCTTCGGCTGCCATATAGGTATGCGCAACGCCAGAAGGGCATGCGGTCACGACAATAATTTTCGTCATGGTTTATTCCTCACTTAATTCATTTCAAAATCTAAATCGAGATCGTCTTCTTTTTCATCGGCCTGAGAGATATTCTTCCGCGCCAGGCTTTTCAGTACGTTCACGCAGAGCGCAGTAACGAGCGCGCCAACCACAACCGCAGCGATATACCCCAGTTTTCCTTCTACCACCGGCAACACGATTAACCCGCCCCAACCGGCGTAGCACTGCGCGCCGAACAGCGCGGCGGTAACCGCGCCGCAGGCAGAACCGAGCATGATGGAGGGGATCACGCGCAGCGGGTCAGCGGCGGCAAACGGTATCGCCCCTTCGGTGACGCCCACACAGCCCATCACCAGCGCCGCTTTTCCGGCTTCGCGTTCTTCAGAAGAGAAGTTTTTACGCCCCAGCAGCGTCGCCAGCCCTAAGCCCAGCGGCGGTACGCAGATTGCGACGGCGGCAATCGCCACGACGGTATAGACCCCCTGCGCTACGCAGATGAGCATGAAGGCATAGGCCACCTTGTTCACCGGACCGCCCATATCAAAGGCCAGCATCAGCCCCATAATGACCGCTAGCATGACGATGCTGCCTTGCTGCATCCCTTGTAACCATTGCGTCAGGCTGCTGGTCAGTGCGCCCACCGGCTCACCCAGCCCCCACATCATGATACCCGCGGTGATAAAGGTGCCGATGATAGGGATAACGAAGATCGGCATGACCGAACGCAGCACCTTATGCACCGGGATTTTTTTCAGGTAATGCACCACGATACCGCCGATAATCCCGGCAATCAGCGCACCAAAAAACCCGGCGCCAAAGCTGTTGCCCACCCAGGCGCCAATCGCGCAGGGCGCCAGCGCGGAACGTTCAGCTATGGAATAACCTATATACGCGGCGAGGAAAGGCACCATCAGCGTCAGCCCGGCGACGCCGATGTCGAACAGTTTCTTCAGATTCGGGTCAGTTGCGGCATCCGGCACCGCACCTTTGCCATACAGCATGACGGAGACCGCCAGCAAGATGCCGCCCGCGACAACAAAGGGGATCATATGCGACACCCCCGTCATCAGATGCTGACGGGTATTTTTCAGGATCTGCACCAACTCTTTCATACGTCGCTCCCGGGCCAGTGAAAGCCCATATCCATAACGTTGTTGTGGCAAACAATAGGCAATCCGCAGCGACGCAGACAGTGGATAAAAAGGCCATTTACTGGATTTTTGTAATATCAGTACAAAAATGCGATCCGCCTCATAACTTCTACTCTACGACAGATGACAGCTAACGCGTCGAGTTGTGAGGCGACTCGCACTTTTCACCTTACATTACATTTATCCAGTTTTTGGCAGATTTGTCACATGGCAGAGCTCAACCAAGCCCTTTTATCCTGTAAGCAGAAATCCGTTATGGGAGAGAGGCAATGGCCCTGATTGTGGAATTTACCTGTGAACTGCCCAATGGCGTCCATGCGCGCCCGGCAAGCCACGTGGAAACGCTGTGCAATACCTTTACGTCTCAGATTGAATGGCACAATCTGCGCACTGGCCGAAAAGGTAACGCCAAAAGCGCGCTGTCGCTGATCGGCACCGACACGCTGGCAGGCGACCGTTGCCAGTTGCTGATTACCGGCGCAGATGAAGCCAATGCCCACCAACGACTGAATCAGTGGCTACGCGATGAATTTCCGCATTGCGATGCGCCGCTCGCAGAGGTTAATAACCGTGAATTAGACGCGCTTCCGGCCTCGCTGACTCACCTTAACCCGCAGTTATTCCGCGCCCGCCCCGTCTGCAACGGTAGCGCGGGTGGCGTGCTGACTCCTCTCTCTTCGCTGGATCTTAACGCGCTCGGCGAACTTCCAGCAGCGAAAGACGTGGAGCAGGAACAGTCAGCGCTGGATCGCGGTCTGACGTTGTTAACGAAAAACATTGCGTTCCGTTTGCTGGACAGTGACGGTCCTACCAGCGCGATTCTGGAAGCCCACCGTTCACTGGCAAGCGACGCATCCCTGCGTCAGCATCTGCTGGCTGGCGTTTCGCGCGGCTTAAGCTGCGCGCAGGCGATTGTCGAAAGTGCGAACCATTTCTGCGACGAATTCGCCCGTTCCAGCAGCAGTTATCTGCAGGAACGCGCGCTGGATGTCCGTGACGTCTGCTTCCAGCTGTTACAGCATATTTACGGCGAAACACGTTTTCCGCCGCCGGGCCAACTGACCCAGCCAGCCGTGTGTATGGCGGACGAACTGACGCCAAGCCAGTTTCTGGAGCTGGATAAAACGTACCTGAAAGGGTTGTTGTTAAAAAGCGGCGGCACCACGTCGCACACGGTCATTCTCGCCCGCTCGTTCAATATCCCGACGCTGGTGGGCGTAGAGACAGAGGCCTTAACACCGTGGCGGCATCAGAAAGTGTATATCGACGGAAACGCAGGCGCGGTAGTGGTGTCGCCGAGCGAAGCCATCGAGCGCTATTATCAACAAGAAGCCCGGGTACAGGAGACGCTGCGTGAACAGCAGCGCATCTGGCTGACGCAGGAAGCGCGCACCGCTGACGGCATCCGGATGGAAGTCGCCGCTAACATCGCCCACGCCGTTGAAGCCCAGGCGGCATTCAGTAACGGTGCGGAAGCGGTCGGTCTGTTCCGCACGGAAATGCTGTATATGGATCGCGCCAGCGCGCCGGACGAAAACGAGTTATACAATATTTTTTGCCAGGCGCTGGAGTCCGCGCGGGGACGCAGCATTATCGTGCGCACAATGGACATCGGCGGCGATAAGCCGGTGGACTACCTGAACATTCCTGCCGAAGCCAACCCGTTCCTCGGCTATCGCGCTGTACGCATCTACGAAGAATACGCCGCGCTGTTTACCACCCAACTGCGATCGATTCTGCGCGCATCCGCCCACGGCAGTCTGAAGATCATGATTCCGATGATCTCCTCCATGGAGGAGATCCTGTGGGTCAAAGAGAAACTGGCGGAAGCCAAACAGCAGTTACGCAATGAACACATCCCGTTCGATGAGAAAATCCCTCTTGGCATTATGCTGGAAGTGCCGTCGGTAATGTTCATTATCGACCAGTGCTGCGAAGAAATTGATTTCTTCAGCATCGGCAGCAACGACCTGACGCAATATCTGCTGGCCGTCGATCGCGATAACGCCAAAGTCACCCGCCACTACAACAGCCTGAATCCAGCCTTTTTACGCGCGCTGGACTACGCGGTGCAGGCGGTGCATCGCCAGGGAAAATGGATTGGCCTGTGTGGCGAACTGGGCGCCAAAGGCTCCGTACTGCCGCTGCTCGTGGGGTTAGGCCTGGATGAAATCAGCATGAGCGCACCGTCAATCCCCGCCGCTAAAGCGCGGATGGCGCAACTGGACAGCCGTGCCTGTCGCCAGTTGCTGAATCAGGCGATGGCCTGCCGTACGTCGCTGGAAGTGGAACATTTGCTGGCGCAGTTCCGCATGAGCCAGCAGGACGCCCCGCTGGTCACCGCCGAGTGCATCCGGCTTGACAGCGACTGGCGCAGTAAAGAGGAGGTGATCAAAGGAATGACCGACAACTTATTGCTGGCGGGCCGTTGCCGCTATCCACGCAAACTGGAAGCCGATCTCTGGGCACGCGAAGCAGTATTCTCCACCGGTTTGGGCTTTAGCTTCGCCATTCCACACAGCAAGTCTGAACACATTGAGCAATCGACCATCAGCGTGGCGCGCCTCAACGCGCCGGTGCGTTGGGGAGACGACGATGCGCAGTTCATCATCATGCTCACACTCAACAAACACGCCGCTGGCGATCAGCATATGCGCATTTTCTCGCGCCTGGCCCGCCGGATTATGCATGAAGAATTTCGTAACGCGCTGGTGAACGCCGCGTCCGCCGACGCCATCGCCAGTCTGCTGCAACATGAACTTGAACTCTGAGAGGAAGGAAAATGGAGCTGTATTTAGATACCGCCAATGTGCGGGAAGTCGAACGTCTGGCGCGCATCTTCCCGATTGCGGGCGTGACCACCAACCCGAGCATTGTGGCGGCAAGTAAAGAGTCTGTTTGGGATGTGCTGCCTCGCTTACAAAACGCCATTGGCGAAACCGGCATTCTGTTTGCCCAGACCATGAGCCGCGACGCGCAGGGCATGGTGAGCGAAGCGAAGCGACTGAACAACGCCATACCGGGCATTGTGGTGAAAATCCCGGTGACGTCCGAAGGACTGGCCGCAATCAAGCAGTTGAAAACCGAAGGGATTACCACGCTCGGCACCGCCGTCTACAGCGCATCGCAGGGGCTGCTGGCCGCGCTGGCAGGCGCAAAATACGTCGCGCCCTACGTCAACCGCGTCGACGCGCAGGGCGGAGACGGCATCCGTACGGTGCAGGAACTGCAAACGCTGCTGGAACTGCATGCCCCGGACAGCAAAGTGCTGGCGGCCAGTTTCAAAACCCCCCGCCAGGCGCTGGACTGTTTGCTGGCAGGTTGCGAAGCGATCACCCTTCCTTTAGATGTAGCGCAACAAATGCTTGATACCCCTGCGGTACAGTCGGCTATTGAGAAGTTTGAGCAAGACTGGAAAAACGCTTTCGGAAACATCAACCTGTAAAGGGGATAACGTATGGATCGCATTATTCAATCACCTGGTAAATACATCCAGGGAGCAGATGTCATCACACGTCTTGGCGACTACCTCAAGCCGCTGGCGGAACGCTGGCTGGTTGTCGGCGACAAATTTGTTCTGGGTTTTGCCCAGAGCGCGCTGGAAAAAAGCATCCAGGACGCCGGACTGACGCTGGAAATCGCACCGTTTGGCGGCGAATGTTCCCAGAACGAGATTGACCGACTGCGCGACGTGGCTGAAAAAGCGCAATGTGCGGCAGTGCTCGGCATCGGCGGGGGTAAAACGCTTGATACCGCAAAAGCGCTTGCACATTTTATGAACGTACCGGTCGCTATCGCGCCGACGATTGCCTCCACCGATGCGCCATGCAGCGCCCTGTCCGTTATCTACACCGACGCCGGAGAATTCGACCGTTATCTGATGCTGCCGCATAACCCGCACATGGTGATCGTCGACACTAAAATTGTCGCTGGCGCCCCGGCGCGTTTGTTAGCCGCAGGTATTGGCGATGCGCTGGCAACCTGGTTTGAAGCGCGCGCTTGTTCACGTAGCGGCGCGGTTACCATGGCGGGAGGGAAATGCACCCAGGCCGCGCTGGCGCTGGCTGAGCTGTGCTACAACACGCTGCTGGAAGAGGGCGAAAAAGCGATGCTGGCCGCCGAGCAGCACGTTGTGACGCCCGCTCTTGAGCGCGTAATCGAAGCGAACACCTACCTGAGCGGCGTCGGTTTTGAAAGTGGAGGTCTGGCGGCAGCCCACGCGATTCATAACGGCCTGACGGCGATTCCTGATGCGCATCATTACTATCATGGTGAAAAAGTGGCGTTTGGTACGTTGACGCAGTTGGTGCTGGAAAATGCCCCGGTAGAAGAAATTGAAACTGTCGCCGCGCTGTGTCACTCCGTCGGTCTACCAATCACACTGGCGCAACTGGATATTAAACAGGATATTCCGGCGAAAATGCGCACTGTGGCAGAAGCCGCCTGTGCGGAAGGAGAAACGATCCATAACATGCCTGGCGGTGCGACGCCGGACGAAGTGTATGCCGCCCTGCTGGTGGCCGATCAATACGGTCAGCGCTACCTGCAAGAGTGGGAATAAGTTGAGTTTGCCGGATGGCGCTAACGCCATCCGGCATCCAGGCTTACATTTACAGCAGGTCGAAACGGTCGAGATTCATCACTTTCACCCATGCCGCGACAAAGTCCTTCACGAACTTCTCGCGAGCGTCGTTGCAGGCATACACTTCAGCCAGCGCACGCAGCACGGAGTTAGAACCAAACACCAGGTCAGCGCGGGTTGCGGTATACTTCACTTCACCGCTCAGACGATCGCGCCCTTCAAACAGTTCGCCAGACTCATCGGTCGCTTTCCATTCGTAGCGCATATCCAGCAGATTCACGAAGAAATCGTTGCTGAGTACGCCGACACGGTCAGTGAAGACGCCGTTCTGGCTGCCGTCGAAGTTTGTGCCGAGCACGCGCATCCCGCCGACCAGGGCCGTCATCTCCGGCGCGGTCAGGGTAAGCTGTTGTGCTTTATCAATCAGCAGTGACTCGGTGGTGGAGACATCCAGACGCGCACGGTAGTTACGGAAACCGTCAGCAATCGGCTCAAGCAGTTCAAAGGTCTCGATATCCGTCTGATCCTGACGGGCATCCACCCGGCCCGGCGTAAACGGTACGCCAATGCTCACGCCAGCATCACTCGCCGCCTTCTCAATCCCCACCACCCCGGCCAGCACGATGATATCGGCCAGAGAGGCTTTACCCGTCGACTTTTGAATCTCTTCCAGCACCGGCAATACGCGCGCCGCCGTGGCGTTAACATCCCAGTCGCGCTGCGGCGCTAAAGCCAGACGCGCACCGTTGGCGCCGCCGCGTTTGTCACCGCCGCGGAAGGTGGACGCCGACGCCCAGGCAACAGAAACCAGTTCGCTGACAGACAGCCCGGAAGATGCAATCGCCGCCTTCAGGTTAATGATGTCTTCTTCGGTTGGATGATAAACCGGCTGTGGCAGCGGATCCTGCCAGATCAGATCTTCTTTCGGTACTTCCGGACCGATATAGCGCGCTTTCGGCCCCATATCCCTGTGCGTTAATTTGAACCACGCGCGGGCGAAGGCTTCGTTAAAGGCCTGCGGATCGTTGAGGAAGCGACGGGAAATCTTTTCGAATTCCGGATCAAAACGCAGCGTCAGATCGGTCACCAGCATCGTCGGCTTACGTTTCTTCGACGGATCAAACGGATCCGGAATGATTTCCGGGGCATCCACCGCTTCAAACTGGATCGCCCCTGCCGGGCTGCGCGTTTGCACCCACTCGTATTTAAACAGGTTCTCGAAGAAGTAATTGCTCCACTGGGTTGGGGTTTGCGTCCACACAACTTCCAGACCGGAGGTAATCGCATCCGCGCCTGAACCGCTGCCAAAAGAGCTTGCCCAACCTAAGCCCTGGGCTTCAATCGGCGCCGCTTCCGGATCCGGCCCAACGTGAGAGGCAGCTGCCGCGCCGTGGGTTTTCCCAAGCGTATGTCCGCCGCCGATCAGCGCGACGGTTTCTTCGTCATTCATCCCCATGTTGCCAAAGGTGGCGCGAATAGCCGCCGCCGCAGACAATGGTTCACCGCTGTGATCCGGACCTTCCGGGTTCACGTAGATCAGCCCCATCTCAGTGGCGCCCAGCGGCGCTTTCGCCAGCGCTTCCGGGTGGCGGTGAGTCAACCAGGCTTTCTCATCGCCCCAGTTCACATCGAGATCCGGTTCCCAAACGTCTTCACGTCCTGCGCCGAAGCCAAAGGTGCGGAAGCCCGAGTTTTCCAGCGCCACGTTGCCCGCCAGAATAAACAGATCCGCCCAGGAAATTTTTTGCCCGTATTTTTGTTTGATTGGCCACAGCAGACGACGTGCTTTGTCGAGGCTGACGTTGTCAGGCCAGGAGTTCAGCGGGGCGAAGCGCTGTTGACCGCGACCTGCGCCGCCTCGTCCGTCAATCGAACGGTAAGTGCCCGCGCCATGCCAGGCCATACGAATAAACAGACCGGCATAGCTGCCCCAGTCGGCAGGCCACCACGGTTGCGATTCGGTCAGCAACGCTTTGAGATCGCCTTTAAGGGCGGAGTAATCTAATTTGCTGAATTCTTTGCGGTAGTCAAAGTCCTCACCCAGCGGGTTGGAACGATTGGAATGTTGATTCAGAAGGTCCACGCGAAGTTGGTTAGGCCACCAGTCGCGGCTGGTGGTTCCTGCGCCAGCGCTCTGGTCGTGACCGCCCTTATGGAACGGGCATTTTCCGGTGGATAAGGTGTTATGGGTATCGTCAGACGTGCTCATATCTCAGCTCCCTTTTCAATGTTACCGTTACGATATACACCACAGGAGCTTAGATATAGTCGATATAATCCACAGATTCGATAGTCGATACCTTTTATATTTTACGTTAACAAGATGTGGATCAAAACGAGGCGTAAAAAAGCCCTCCAGGGAGGGCCGGGGTATTTACAGGGCAGGTCTGACGCCCAGTGTGTGGCAGATTGCGTAACTCATCTCCGCGCGGTTAAGTGTATAGAAATGAAAATCTTTTACCCCTTCACGGCTGAGAATCTTAACCATATCCATAGCAATATTGGCGCCGACCAGCTTCCGTGTTTCCGCATCGTCATCAAGACCGTTAAACATTTGTGACATCCATGCCGGAATACGCACATTGGTCATATCCGCGAACTTCTTCGCCTGTTTAAAGTTAGAGACCGGCAGGATGCCAGGGATAATTTCCACATCAATGCCTGCCGAAACGCAGCGATCGCGAAAACGCAGGTAGCTTTCGACGTCAAAGAAGAACTGGGTAATCGCGCGGTTGGCGCCAGCATCCACTTTACGCTTCAGGTTCAGCAGATCTGCCTGAGCGCTTTTCGCTTCCGGATGCACTTCCGGATAGGCCGCCACGGAGATATCAAAATCCGCCACTTCTTTCAGCAGGCTGACCAGGTCAGTTGCGTACATATCCGGCTTGCCGCTGCCCGGAGGCAGGTCGCCGCGCAGGGCAACGATATGGCGAATGCCGTTATTCCAGTAGTCACGGGCGATGGTACGCAGTTCATCGCGTGTCGCGTCGATGCAGGTCAGATGCGGCGCGGCTTCCAGCCCGGTACGATCTTTAATGCCTTTAATGATGCTGTGCGTACGGTCGCGTTCACCGGAATTGGCTCCGTACGTTACCGACACAAACTTCGGCTTCAGACTGCTCAGGCGATCGATAGAATTCCACAGGGTTTGCTCCATTTCACTGGTGCGCGGCGGGAAAAACTCGAACGAAACGTTAATCTGACCCTGGACTTCCGCCAGGCTCTGATTCAGGGCTTCCCGCTGGTTGGCGTGAAAAAAGCTCATACCTTACCTCATCAATCGCGTGTCATTATATGTTGTGTTGTGAACATCTATCCGTTTAGACGTCCAGATGTAAAAATGACGGAAAAGTGCGATGCCGTCAACCTAAAAATCAGCGTAAAAGGTGAGGAAAACTCAGGGAAGATGAAAATAATTCATGACGCCAGGGATACCCCGGTATCAGAACCGGACTGACGCTAGCCACTGCCACCGCGCAACGTCCTCTGGCAGCGTCGCCAGGCCAGCCTGAAGCGTCAGTTCACCGTTGCATAGCGGGCGGAAAACTACGCCCCGGCGCTGAATAGCGGCGAACGACGCGGGAAGTAAACTCAGACCGTCGCCGTGGGCGATGCGGGCGAGCAGCACATCGTGCTCCAGCGGTTCTTCTATACAGGCGGGGAAATAGCCAGCGCGATGAAAAATTTTCCGCGTGTAGTCAAAGAACGCCGGATTGCGCTCACGCTTAAACCAGAATAACGGTCGGTGGTTCAGCCCCTTCAGGGAAAGTGAGGCGGTTTCCGCTTCCGGCCAGCTGGCGGGCAGTGCGGCTATCAGCGGCTCCTGCCAGTCTACTGGCGTAACAGCGAGCCCGGCGGTCTCCAGCGGTAGCGCCACCAGCGCGGCATCCAGCTTGCCCCGGCGCACCAGGCGCGCAAGTTCTGGCGATCCGTGGCGTACGATATGCAGTCGCTGCACGCGCGTGCGCAACTGCGTTTCCAGCGGTGCAAACACGCCTTGTTCGAATGCGGTGCTTAATCCCAGTCGTAGCGCGCGATCACCGCGTTGTGCGACCCGTTGCAGCATCGCGTAGGTTTTTTCCTGCATCTCCAGCAGAGGACCGACGATTTCAAGCACCCGCCGCCCTTCTTCTGTCAACGTTAACCCTTTGGTATGACGAACAAAAAGCGTTACCCCCAGCCGTTCTTCAAGCTGGCGAATATGGCGACTCAGTGGGGGCTGCGACATAAACAATCGCTGCGCCGCACGGCTCATGTTGTTCTCTTCTGCTACCACGGCAAAGTAGCGCAGCAGACGGATATCCAGAGCATGTATCAGCGGTGGTGTCATACCAAAAAGGTATCACGAAAACGGTATTATCGATATTTTTTCGGACATCCTATCCTCACGCCACATACTGTGCACCAGGAGAAAAAGACCATGTATTCCGAGCGTTTTATAAAGGGCCGGCAGATGCTGCAACAGGTAGACGGTAAAGGCGGCGATGCGGTTATCGACAGTTTGCGGGATATCGCGCCGGACTTCGCCCGCTATCTGATTGAATTTCCGTTTGGCGATATTTATTCCCGCTCAGAGCTGGATTTACGCAGTCGGGAAATCGCCACGGTCGCGGCATTAACCGCCATGGGCAACGCCGCGCCGCAGCTAAAAGTGCATATCGAAGCCGCCTTACATGTCGGACTCACGCAGGCGGAAATCATTGAAGTCATGATGCAGATGGCGGTCTACGCCGGATTTCCGGCTGCGCTAAACGGGCTGTTCGCCGCAAAAGAGGTTTTTGCCCGACAATAAAATAGCGTCGACCACAGGCAAATTACATGAATCGCCAGCCGGTATCGCGCCCGATGACAACGCTGATGCAGCCGGATAAGGCGAAACCGCCCTCCGGCCTGCAACACAGGTTATAACAGTTGCGCCAGACGGTTGATGTCCGACTGAATCGCCCCGGCGGTCACGTCGCGTCCCGCGCCCGGCCCGCGGATCACCAGCGGGTTGTCGCGATACCAGCGGCTTTCGATGGCAAACACGTTATCACACGGCAGCAGCGCCGCCAGCGGATGCTCCGGGCGCACGGCTTCGACGCCAACGCGCGCTTTACCGTTAGCGTCAAAACGCGCCACGTAGCGCAGCACCAGTCCCATCTCGCGGGCGGCCTCCAGACGCTGAACCATCTGCTCATTCAGCTCATCGCCGTTTTCAAAGAAATGGTCGATGGAGCCCTCTTCGCAATGCGCGGGTACCAACGACTCGACGCGCACCTGATCCGGCTCGATATCGTAACCTGCTTCACGTGCCAGAATCACCAGCTTACGCATCACGTCTTTACCGGACAGATCCACACGCGGGTCCGGCTCGGTCAGCCCCTGCTGCCAGGCCTGATCCACCAGTTCGGTGAACGGCACGGTGCCGTCAAACTGCAGGAACAGCCACGAGAGCGTACCGGAGAAGATCCCACTGATCGACAAAATGGTATCGCCACTGTCGATGAGATCGCGCACGGTATGGTTGATCGGCAATCCGGCCCCCACGGTGGCGTTATACAGCCAGTGGCGACCCGTTTTATCAAACGCGTCGTGAATTTGCCGGTACTTGTCACTGTTGCTCGCCCCGGCCAGTTTATTGGCGCTGATAACGTGAAAACCATGGCTGGCAAAGTCGAGATATTGATCCGCCAGTTGCTCGCTCGCCGTCACGTCCAGCACCACCAGATCATCGTAGGGGTGCGCGCGCATCCATAAAAACAGCGACTCTTCATCCTGTTCAACGGCTTCGTCGCCAAAGAACGCCAGCGCACGGCTGGCATCCAGTCCTTCGTAGTTCAGCAGGCTGCGGCGACTGTCCACCACGCCCGCCAGCACAAATTCAAACCCGGTACGCGCCGACAACGTGCTCTGCTCGCGGGCAAACAGTTCCAGCCAACGGGAGCCAATGTTGCCCTTACCAAACAGCACCAGACCGATACGCTTTTCGGCGCGGAAAAGAGACTGATGTAAGCCCTGAATCAGGCTTTCGGTCGGGCCTGTACGTAACACCGCGACCAGGCTGATGCCCTCTTCCGATTGCCAGGTGAACTCGACCGGCTGACCTTTTAGTTGCTGCCAAAAACGGTGGCAGTGCAGCGGGTTGCGGGTGACCCCCGCGCCGACCATTGCCACCAGCGCAAGCCCCTGCCGCAGGCGCAGTTCTCCCGGTAAGCCCGCCTCGTCAAGGATCCTCAGCGCGCTGTCGGCGACTTCAGAGGTGTAACAGAACTGAAGCAGTTGACGATCGTGATGGACGCCCACCGCCAGCGGACGCACCTGCGCGCGTTTCAGGATCTGGTCGATATCCTTATACGCCAGCTTAAAGTCCTGGCTCGCGGGCACCTGAAACTCAATCAGGCACACATCATCATGACTGGTAACGATACGCGCGCCTGTCCCGGAGGCCAGCACACGTTCAATGCGCGTGGACCCCTGATCCGGCGTGTAGCTACAGCGTAATTGCAGATCGATATCGCTGCCGGAAACGGGCTGAAGCGTGCGCGCGTGCAGCACCGGCGCGGCCAGACGCGCCAGCTCGCTGGCTTCATCCAGACGCAACAGGGGCAGCAGGCAGGCATCTTTCACCTTGCGCGGATCGGCGCTGTAAACCCCGGCGACGTCGCTCCAGATGGTGACCCGGGAAACGCCCGCCAGCGCGCCTATCTGCGTCGCCGAGTAGTCAGAACCGTTGCGCCCCAGCAGTACCGTTTCACCCGCATTGCTGCGGCTGATAAAACCCGTGACCACCAGACGTTTGCCCGGATGCTGCACCAGCAACTGTTGCAACAACGGATAAGATAAACCTTCGTCGACCTGCGGCTGCGCGGCGCGCTCGGCGCGGAGAAATTCGCGCGCGTCCAGCCAGGCGGATTCCATTCCCTGCTGATTGAGTACCGCGGACATCAGCCGCGCGGACCAGACTTCGCCGTGGCCGACCACTTCCGCGTAGACCGCATCGGTGACGCCGCTGTCCAGCAGCGCCGCCAGACGTTCCAGGTCGCTGATGAACAGACTGATCAAACTGTCCGCCACATCGGCAGGCAGCAGACCGCTGATTAGATCGCACTGATAGCGACGAAGGGTTTGTTGCACCTGATGCGCAGAGAGGCGATCGGTCTGACTGAGTTTCAGCCAGCTAATCAACTGGTTGGTGGTGCTGCCTGCGGCGGAAACCACCATCATATCGTCAGGCTGTGAGTATTCCGCCATAATGCCCGCCACGCGCAGATAACACTTCACGTCAGCCAGACTACTGCCACCAAATTTATGCAGTTGGCGACCCTTCGCCCCTGCCTGCGCAATCACACTCATGTTTACCCCTTGTTTGCAGCCCGGAAGCCATTTTCCAGGTCGGCAATTAAATCTTCGCCATCTTCAATACCGGTGGAGATACGCAGCAGCGTCTCGGAGATCCCGGCGGCAGCGCGCGCCTCGGGCGCCATGCCTGCATGGGTCATCGTCGCGGCGTGAGAGATCAAACTTTCCACTCCCCCTAAGGATTCCGCCAGCGTAAACAACGACAGCCCGCCGAGGAAACGACGCAGCGTCTGCTCATCGCCATCCAGTTCAAAACTCAACATCGCGCCAAAGCCTTTTTGCTGGCGCGCGGCAATTTCATGGCCCTGATTTTCCGGCAGTGATGGATGATACAGTTTTTTCACCAGCGGCTGGGTTTGCAGGTAATCGACAATCGCCTGCGCGTTACGCTGCGCCACTTCCATGCGCGGCGACAGCGTGCGCAGCCCGCGCAGCAGCAAATAGCTGTCAAAGGCGCTACCGGTGACGCCGATATTATTCGCCCACCATGCCAGTTCAGTAACGGTATCCGGATCTTTCGCAATCACCACGCCCGCCACCACGTCAGAGTGACCATTCAGATATTTCGTGCATGAATGCAACACCAGATCGGCGCCCAATGCCAGCGGATTTTGCAACGCTGGGCTTAAAAACGTGTTATCGACGACGCTCACCGCCCCGGCGTCCCGCGCCAACTGGCAGATCTTCGCAATATCCACCACGCGTAACAGCGGATTACTCGGGCTTTCTACCAGTACCAGCTTCGGTTTTTCCGCCAGCGCGGCCCGTAGCGCTTGCTCGTTGCCCTGGTCGACAAACAGGACGCGATAGCACCCCCGCTTCGCCAGACTGTCAAACAGGCGATAGCTGCCGCCATAGCAGTCGTGCGGCGCCACCAGCAGGTCGCCAGGCTTCAGGAATACCGTCGTCACCAGATGGATCGCCGACATGCCGGTATTGGTCAACACCGCGCCCGCACCGCCTTCCAGTTCCGCCAGCGCACGCTGAACCACATCGCGCGTCGGGTTGCCGCGGCGAGAATAGTCATGAGCGCGAGGTTCATTAAAACCGGTGAAATTGTAGGTGCTGGAAAGATGAATCGGCGGGACGACACAACCGTACTGTTCGTCGTCATTTAACCCGCTACGCACTGCGATGGTGGCCTGTTTACGCGTCATGTTAGGGTGTTCCTGAGCTGAGTCGGTGAAAAGTCAGGCTTCAGAGTAAACATTGTGACAATAGACGTCAATACATCTGGACATCTAAACTTCTTTGCGTATAGATTGAGCAAACAGCAAATAGCCGTTAAAATTATATGCATTAGCGCACAACTACAGGCGCTTTACCCGTGTCATGGGATCGCCTGTACGGTAAACTATGCGGAATTCCGGCTGATAGCCACACCGCGTGTGGTCTGGCCCCATATTAATGACAAAGAGGATTAAGGTATCTCATGGCTGAATGGAGCGGCGAATATATCAGCCCATACGCTGAGCACGGTAAGAAGAGTGAACAAGTTAAGAAAATTACGGTTTCCATTCCTCTGAAGGTGTTAAAAATCCTCACCGATGAACGTACGCGTCGTCAGGTGAACAACCTGCGTCACGCCACCAACAGCGAGCTGCTGTGCGAAGCGTTTTTGCACGCCTTTACCGGGCAACCTCTTCCGAACGATGAAGATTTGCGAAAAGAGCGCAGCGACGAGATCCCGGAAGCGGCAAAAGAAATCATGCGTGAACTGGGTATCGATCCGGAGACGTGGGAATACTGATTTACAGAGACAAAAAAAGCGCCTTTCGGCGCTTTTTTCTTTGACAGCAGAATCTTATTTGCTGCCCGGGATGCTGAAACGCTTGTTGAAGCGGTCAACACGGCCACCGGTTGCAACGTCACGCTGTTTGCCCGTGTAGAACGGGTGGCATTTACCGCACACGTCCAGGTTCAGATCGTGACCAACGGTAGAGCGGATTTTCATGACGTTACCGCAAGAACAGGTAGCAGTAATTTCTTCGTATTTCGGGTGAATATCTTTTTTCATGGGGAAACCTCAGTTTAAGGCCGCGTCGCTCTTCCAGCCCTAACGCCAGACACCACGCGATGTTAATTATTTCCCGTCGCCTTCCACTCTACACCAGCAGCGCGAAATTCTCGGGTAATGGTCAATTTTTGACGCGATCAATTTGCATCAAAGGCGGCGAATCATACAGAAATTAGCCAGCTCATGCAAACTGATTCACTTGTCCACCGCAACTAATGTGTATACTAACCCGCCAGATTTCAAGTCAGGATGATGTCATGCCCGTTGCGCACGTTGCCTTACCCGTTCCGCTTCCCCGCACCTTTGACTACCTTCTGCCGGAAGGGATGAACGTCAAAGCCGGGTGTCGCGTGCGCGTTCCGTTTGGCAAGCAGCAGGAGCGTGTCGGGATCGTCGTGTCGGTCAGCGACAAGAGCGAACTGCCGCTGAATGAGCTCAAAGCGGTGGTTGAGGTGCTGGACGGCGAACCGGTTTTCTCGCCGTCCGTCTGGCGGCTGCTGATGTGGGCGGCGGATTACTATCATCATCCTATCGGCGATGTGCTGTTTCATGCCCTACCCATTCTGCTGCGCCAGGGGAAACCGGCAACCAATACGCCAATGTGGTACTGGTTCGCCACCGAAGACGGTCAGGCGGTCGACCTCAACAGCTTAAAGCGTTCACCCAAACAGCAACAGGCGCTGGCGGCGCTGCGGCAGGGTAAAATCTGGCGCGACCAGGTGGCGGACCTCGAATTTAACGACACCGCGCTACAGGCGCTACGTAAAAAAGGTCTGTGCGAGCTGGCAAGCGAAACACCGGGCTTTAGCGACTGGCGCGCCGGTTACGCGGTTTGCGGCGATCGTTTGCGTCTGAACACAGAACAGGCCACCGCCGTAGGCGCAATTCATAGCGCCTCGGACAGTTTCTCCGCCTGGCTGCTGGCAGGCGTCACCGGCTCCGGTAAAACAGAAGTCTACCTGAGCGTGCTGGAAAACGTCCTCGCCCAGGGAAAGCAGGCGCTGGTGATGGTGCCGGAAATTGGCCTGACGCCGCAGACCATCGCCCGCTTTCGCGAACGCTTCAACGCGCCGGTGGAAGTGCTGCATTCCGGTCTTAACGACAGTGAACGCCTTTCCGCCTGGCTGAAAGCGAAAAACGGCGAGGCGGCGATTGTAATCGGTACGCGCTCTTCTTTATTTACGCCGTTCAAAAACCTGGGCGTCATCGTGATTGATGAGGAACACGACAGTTCCTATAAACAGCAAGAAGGCTGGCGCTATCATGCGCGCGATCTGGCCGTCTATCGCGCCCATAGCGAACACATTCCGATTATCCTCGGTTCCGCTACGCCCGCGCTGGAAACGCTGTGTAACGTTCGGCAGAAAAAATACCGTCTGCTGCGTCTGACGCGGCGTGCGGGAAATGCCCGCCCCGCCACGCAGCATGTGCTGGATTTAAAGGGCCAGCAGATACAGGCCGGGTTAGCGCCAGCGCTGATCGCCCGGATGCGCCAGCATTTGCAGGCAGACAACCAGGTGATCCTGTTCCTCAATCGTCGGGGTTTCGCACCCGCGCTGCTATGTCATGACTGCGGCTGGATTGCCGAATGCCCGCGCTGCGATCACTACTACACCCTCCATCAGGCCCAGCATCACCTGCGCTGCCATCACTGCGACAGCCAGCGCCCTGTGCCGCGCCAGTGCCCAACCTGCGGCTCTACACACATGGTGCCGGTCGGTTTAGGCACCGAGCAGCTTGAACAGGCGCTGGCGCCCTTCTTCCCCGGGGTGCCGATTTCCCGTATCGACCGCGACACAACCAGTCGCAAAGGCGCGCTGGAGCAACATCTGGCGGAAGTGCATCGCGGCGGCGCGCGGATCCTGATTGGCACGCAAATGCTGGCAAAAGGCCATCACTTCCCGGACGTCACGCTGGTCGCCTTGCTCGACGTGGACGGCGCGCTGTTTTCCGCAGACTTCCGATCCGCTGAACGGTTTGCCCAACTGTATACCCAGGTGTCCGGACGCGCAGGGCGCGCAGGCAAACAGGGTGAAGTGGTGTTGCAAACCCATCATCCGGAACATCCACTGCTCCAGACGCTGCTGCATAAGGGCTATGACGCGTTTGCCGAGCAAGCGTTGGCGGAACGTCAGACGATGCAATTGCCGCCGTGGACCAGCCACGTCATCGTGCGGGCGGAAGACCATAACAATCAGTTGGCCCCGCTGTTTTTACAGCAGTTGCGCAATCTGATTCAGGCCAGCCCCCTGGCAGACGAGAAACTGTGGGTGCTGGGCCCGGTTCCTGCGCTGGCGCCAAAGCGCGGCGGACGCTATCGCTGGCAGATTTTATTGCAGCATCCTTCACGGGTTCGCCTGCAACATATTGTCAGCGGCACCCTTGCGCTCATCAACACGCTGCCGGACGCGCGCAAGGTGAAATGGGTGCTGGATGTCGATCCGATCGAGGGATAACGCCTTCACGATGCGAGGCGGATCGTAAAATTCAACACCCATCACACTTTTTATGAAAATTCTGTAACCGTTTCCATTCGCTATCTGATAAAAATGTTTTCGATGTGATTTCAACAGGGATAGTGCTGCGCCGGATTACCCTGGCGAGGAGAAAGAGTGAAACCGAAGAAGCAGGTTGTTGCCGCTACAATGAAAGATGTTGCCGAGAAGGCGAAAGTCTCAACGGCAACCGTGTCCCGCGCGCTGATGAACCCGGAAAAAGTCTCCCAGTCCACCCGAAACCGGGTCGAACAGGCCGCAATGGAAGTAGGCTATTTACCGCAGGCGGCGGGACGCAACGTTAAACGAAATGAATCACGGACGATCCTGGTGATTGTGCCGGATATTTGCGATCCCTTCTTTAGCGAGATCATCCGTGGCATTGAGATCACCGCCGCAAGTCATGGCTATCTGGTGCTCATTGGCGACTGCGCGCATCAGAACCAGCAGGAAAAAACGTTCGTTAACCTGATCATCACCAAGCAAATCGACGGGATGCTGCTGCTCGGTTCGCGCCTGCCGTTTGACGCCAGTATTGAAGAACAGCGCAATCTGCCGCCGATGGTGATGGCAAACGAATTTGCCCCAGAGCTGGAACTTCCTACGGTACATATCGATAACCTGACCGCCGCCTTTGATGCCGTGAATTATTTACATGAGCTGGGGCATCAGCGCATCGGGTGTATTGCCGGGCCGGAAGAGATGCCGCTGTGCCATTATCGCCTGCAGGGTTATGTACAGGCGTTGCGCCGCTGCGGCATTACCGTCGACCCGCACTATATCGCCCGTGGCGACTTCACTTACGAAGCGGGGGGCAATGCGTTAAAACAGCTGATGTCGCTGCCTCAGCCGCCGACGGCGGTATTCTGCCATAGCGATGTGATGGCGTTAGGCGCGCTCTCCTGGGCCAAACGCCAGGGAATGAAAGTGCCAAACGATCTGTCGATCATTGGCTTCGACAATATCGCCCTGTCAGAATTTTGCGATCCGCCGCTGACGACGGTCGCACAGCCGCGTTTCCAAATCGGCTGCGAAGCAATGCTGCTGTTGCTCGATCAGATGCAGGGGCAAAATGTGAGCAGCGGCTCGCGTTTAATGGACTGCGAACTGATCCTCAGGGGCTCCACTCGCGCCTTAACGTAAACCTTTCAGACACCCGCGTCTGGTCAAAGGCCCGCCGCTTAAGTAACATGGCGGGCTGACGAACGAATAAATACAGCGAAACGATAGTGGCACAACGAGATTATGTACGTCGCGGCCAACCGGCACCTTCGCGGCGCAAAAAGAGCACCTCACGGAAAAAGCAACGCAACACGTCCGCGGTTTCGCCCGCAATGGTCGCCATTGCCGCCGCCGTCCTTGTGGCCTTTATCGGTGGTCTGTACTTCATCACGCATCACAAAAAAGAAGAATCAGAAACGTTGCAGAGCCAGAAAGTGACGGGCAACGGGCTGCCGCCGAAGCCGGAAGAGCGCTGGCGCTACATCAAGGAGCTGGAAAGCCGCCAGCCTGGCGTACGTGCGCCAACGGAACCGTCCGCAGGCGGTGAAGTGATGAAACCGGATCAACTGACCAACGAACAGCGACAGTTGCTGGCGCAGATGCAGGCAGATATGCGCCAGCAGCCTACGCAGCTCAACGAAGTACCGTGGAACGAGCAGACGCCGGAACAGCGTCAGCAAACGCTGCAACGTCAGGCTCAACAGCGTCAGGTTGAGCAGCAGTACACGCAGCCGGTACAGCAACCGCGAACCCAGACACAGCCGCAAACGCGTACGGCTCAGCCAGCGCCGGTACAACAGCCGCCGAAGCAAACCTCGCAGCCGAAGCAAACGGCGTCCCAGCAGCCGTATCAGGATCTGTTGCAGACACCGGCGCATACCGCCGCTTCGCAGCCTAAAACGCAGCAGGCCGCGCCGATTTCCCGTGCGCCAGATGCGCCTAAGCCTGCCGCTGAGAAAAAAGACGAGCGTCGCTGGATGGTGCAATGCGGTTCCTTTAAAGGCGCTGAACAGGCGGAAACCGTGCGCGCCCAGTTGGCTTTCGAAGGCTTTGACTCCAAAATCACCACCAACAACGGCTGGAATCGCGTGGTTATCGGGCCGGTGAAAGGCAAAGAAAATGCCGACAGCACCCTGAGCCGTCTGAAGATGGCTGGCCACACAAACTGCATTCGACTCGCCGCCGGGGGTTGAAACCCCCAAAATCCCCCCCATCTATAGTTGCATTATGCCCCGTACACCGTGCGGGGCTTGTATTCTGCATTTGTAACCAAGGGGTCTGCTCGTGACAACAATAGTAAGCGTACGCCGTAACGGCCATGTAGTTATCGCCGGCGATGGCCAGGCCACGCTGGGTAATACCGTAATGAAAGGCAACGTGAAGAAAGTGCGCCGCCTGTACAATGACAAAGTCATTGCGGGCTTTGCGGGCGGCACCGCGGACGCATTCACGCTGTTCGAACTGTTTGAGCGCAAGCTGGAAATGCATCAGGGTCACCTGGTCAAAGCCGCCGTTGAGCTGGCGAAAGACTGGCGTACCGACCGCATGCTGCGCAAGCTCGAAGCGCTGCTGGCGGTTGCCGATGAAACCGCGTCGCTCATCATCACCGGTAATGGCGACGTCGTGCAGCCTGAAAACGATCTGATTGCCATCGGCTCCGGCGGTCCCTACGCCCAGGCCGCGGCGCGCGCTCTGCTGGAAAACACCGAGCTCGGCGCTCGCGACATTGCTGAAAAAGCGTTGGATATTGCAGGCGATATCTGCATTTATACCAACCACTTCCACACCATCGAAGAATTGACCTCTAAAGCGTAAGGATCTCCCATGTCTGAAATGACCCCACGCGAAATCGTCAGCGAACTGAACAAGCACATCATCGGCCAGGATAACGCCAAGCGCTCCGTGGCGATTGCGCTGCGTAACCGCTGGCGCCGTATGCAGCTCGACGAAGAGCTGCGCCATGAAGTGACGCCTAAAAATATCCTGATGATTGGCCCGACCGGCGTCGGTAAAACCGAGATCGCCCGTCGTCTGGCGAAACTGGCCAACGCGCCGTTCATCAAAGTTGAAGCGACCAAATTCACCGAAGTCGGCTACGTTGGTAAAGAAGTCGACTCCATTATTCGCGATCTCACCGACGCCGCCGTCAAAATGGTGCGCGTACAGGCGATCGAAAAAAACCGCTACCGCGCGGAAGAGATGGCGGAAGAGCGCATTCTCGACGTGCTGATCCCGCCGGCAAAAAACAACTGGGGCCAGGCGGAACAGCAGGCCGAGCCGTCTGCGGCGCGCCAGGCATTCCGTAAAAAACTGCGTGAAGGCCAACTCGACGATAAAGAAATCGAGATCGACCTTGCCGCAGCGCCAATGGGCGTTGAAATCATGGCGCCGCCGGGAATGGAAGAGATGACCAGCCAGCTGCAGTCAATGTTCCAGAACCTCGGCGGACAGAAACAGAAACCGCGTAAGCTGAAAATCAAAGACGCGATGAAGCTGTTGATCGAAGAAGAAGCGGCCAAGCTGGTGAATCCGGAAGAGCTTAAGCAGGATGCCATCGACGCCGTGGAGCAGCACGGGATCGTGTTTATCGACGAGATCGACAAAATCTGTAAGCGCGGCGAATCGTCTGGTCCGGACGTCTCCCGTGAAGGCGTACAGCGTGACCTGCTGCCGCTGGTGGAAGGCTGCACCGTCTCCACCAAACACGGTATGGTCAAAACCGATCACATTCTGTTTATCGCGTCTGGCGCATTCCAGGTGGCGAAACCGTCTGACCTGATCCCGGAACTGCAGGGTCGTCTGCCGATTCGCGTTGAGCTTCAGGCGCTGACCACCAGCGACTTCGAACGCATTCTGACCGAACCGAACGCTTCTGTTACCGTTCAGTACAAAGCGCTGATGGCGACCGAAGGTGTGAACATTGAGTTTACCGATTCCGGTATTAAGCGCATTGCCGAAGCCGCATGGCAGGTGAACGAAACCACCGAGAACATCGGCGCCCGTCGTTTGCACACCGTTCTGGAGCGTCTGATGGAAGATATTTCCTACGATGCGAGCGATTTGAATGGCCAAAGCATAACAATTGATGCGGATTATGTGAGCAAACATCTGGATGCGCTGGTCGCAGATGAAGATCTGAGCCGTTTTATCTTATAATCGCGTTCAATGCATTTTCATCACTGTTGATGGGGCTGAAAGGCCCCATTTTTATTGGCGCTAACTATGACTGAACAACACATTAGCCGCACTCAGGCCTGGCTGGAAAGTTTACGACCCAAAACCCTGCCGCTGGCCTTCGCGGCCATTATCGTCGGCACCACGCTGGCGTGGTGGCAGGGATATTTCGATCCGCTGGTGGCTCTGCTGGCGTTAATTACCGCCGGGCTGCTGCAAATCCTGTCGAATCTTGCCAATGACTATGGCGACGCGGTAAAAGGCAGCGACAAGCCGGACCGCATCGGGCCGCTGCGCGGAATGCAAAAAGGGGTGATTACCCAGCAGGAGATGAAACGCGCGCTGATTATCACCGTGGCGCTCATTTGCCTGTCAGGGCTGGCGTTGGTGGCTGTGGCTTGCCATACCCTGACTGATTTTGTCGGTTTCCTCGTGCTCGGCGGGCTGTCGATTATCGCCGCCATCACTTACACCGTAGGTAATCGTCCGTATGGTTATATTGGTCTGGGTGATATTTCCGTGCTGGTTTTCTTCGGCTGGCTCAGCGTGATGGGAAGCTGGTACCTGCAGGCGCACACCTTAATCCCGGCGTTGATTTTGCCAGCGACCGCCTGCGGCCTGCTGGCAACGGCGGTATTGAACATCAATAACCTGCGTGATATCAACAGCGACCGCGAGAACGGCAAAAACACGCTGGTGGTCCGCTTAGGCGCGGTAAACGCCCGCCGTTATCACGCCTGTCTGTTGATGGGAACGCTGGTCTGCCTGGCGTTGTTCAATCTGCTTTCCCTGCAAAGTCCGTGGGGCTGGCTGTTCCTGCTGGCCGCGCCGCTGCTGGTAAAACAGTCGCGTTACGTCATGCGCCAGATGGACCCGGCGGCCATGCGTCCCATGCTGGAACGCACCGTAAAAGCGGCATTGCTGACTAACCTGCTGTTTATTGTAGGGATTATCTTAAGTCAGTGGGGCAGATAACTGACAAATATCAATTAACAATTGATGATTTTGCCAACAGTGCACTTAGCGCGATATACTAAAAATTCTCGCAGCAACTGAACGTTAAGCCTATGAAATACGATACTTCCGAGCTTTGTGACATCTATCAAGAAGATGTCAACGTCGTGGAACCGCTGTTCTCTAACTTTGGAGGACGGTCGTCGTTTGGCGGACAAATCGTCACGGTGAAATGTTTCGAGGACAACGGGTTGCTGTACGATCTGCTCGAACAAAATGGCCGTGGTCGCGTTCTGCTGGTCGACGGCGGCGGTTCTGTCCGTCGTGCGCTGGTCGACGCCGAACTGGCGCGCCTGGCGGCACAGAATGAATGGGAAGGTCTGGTGATCTACGGCGCGGTGCGTCAGATAGACGACCTGGAAGAACTGGATATCGGTATCCAGGCGATTGCCGCGATTCCGGTCGGCGCGGCAGGAGAAGGAATTGGCGAAAGTGATGTCCGCGTCAACTTCGGCGGCGTGACGTTCTTCTCCGGTGACCACCTCTACGCCGACAATACCGGCATCATCCTTTCCGAAGACCCGCTGGACATTGAGTAAAGAAAAAGGCCATCTTCATTTCGGATGGCCTTTCTTTTATTTCTCGTCATCTAAATCGTAATGGATGATACGAAGTTCGAACATCCCATTTCTCTCTTCAACAGCGATGCTCATCGTTTCATGTCGATTCGGATAATGATCGATGTAAGTCTGTAACTTTTCACTCAGACTCTGCATTTCACTACGCTGAATGCCAGTGAAATTGAGCGTACTGATCTGCAAACCACTCCCTTCAACGGTTTGATTCGTAAAGTACCAACTCGATGCGACCCTGGGGGCTTCCATAAGTGGTTTCGGCGTAAGCAGGTAATATTTAATAAAATTGCGTTGATCATACTCATCGTCAGTAAAAGGACTCATGGCAATCAGGCAGACGATCAGCGCAACAGAAACAAGTAAAGTAGTGATGATGGGTGTTCTGTATTTATTCAAATGCGAATCTCCCTGACACAGAAGGGATCAGCGACAGGCTCAATTGCACTCATAAATACCGGCAGGTGCCCTAATAGAATTATCGATAATATCGCTTCGTTTTGTCATCTCGCATTCCTTGAGAACACTATGTTGAGCGATCATATTCTCCCATAACAAAAAAGCATCCATTAAGGATGCCTTTTGTACGAATTCGGAATTAAACCTCTTCCATGCGCCCCAGCAGGGCCTGCAACCGATCCTGCCAGCCGCTCTGCTGCTCTTTCAGAGAATGGTTCTCGCGCTCCAGCTCTTCACGGCTGTGCTGTGCAGACTGCACTTCCTGCGCCAGCGAGTTATTCTTTTCTTTCAGCTCTTCGATTTCCATCTGCAGCAAAGTGATGGTATCAATCGCCTGCTGTACTTTTGCTTCCAGTTTCTCAAACACTTCTAAAGACATGGTCATACTCTCCTGAATTGCAAGGCGACGCTTCACGCATACGCGCACAATATCGCATAATCTATAGTGCCCGATTGTATGAAGCCCCGCCGCCCCTGTCCAGCAGCATCCCGCGCAGATTGCGGTTTGCCACACTTTTCATCCTTCTCCTGGTGACATTCTCCCTATAACTCCAAAGTGTTAACACATTGGTTAAAGAAATGATTCAGCTCACAGTTCTTATGTATTGCAAAACGCGCTTTATGGCGCGATAACGCTCATTTTATTGACGGAGCACACACATTTTAATTTCGATATTTCTCGTTTTTGCTCGTTAACGATAAATTAACAGTATGCCTACAGGGCATCGCGGACGTCAGTGACCTCCTCGCTTACAATAAACACTAATCTCTTCAGGATCCGATTATGAGTCAAACATCAACCTTAAAAGGCCAGTGCATTGCTGAATTCCTCGGTACCGGGTTGTTGATTTTCTTCGGTGTGGGGTGTGTCGCTGCGCTAAAAGTCGCCGGAGCGTCTTTTGGACAGTGGGAAATCAGCGTCATCTGGGGGCTGGGGGTAGCGATGGCTATCTACCTGACCGCAGGCGTGTCTGGCGCGCACCTGAATCCGGCAGTCACCATTGCGTTATGGCTGTTTGCTTGTTTCGACAAGCGTAAAGTTGTTCCTTTTATTATTTCTCAGTTTGCCGGCGCGTTTTGCGCAGCGGCGTTAGTTTACGGGCTTTATTACAATCTTTTCGCGGACTATGAGCTGACGCACCACATCGTACGCGGCAGCGTTGAAAGTGTTGATCTGGCTGGCACTTTCTCGACATATCCCAATCCACATATCAATTTTGTGCAGGCCTTCGCGGTTGAAATGGTGATTACCGCTATTCTGATGGGGCTTATCCTGGCGCTGACCGACGACGGTAACGGTGTTCCTCGCGGCCCGCTGGCGCCGCTGCTGATTGGCTTGCTGATTGCGGTTATCGGCGCATCAATGGGGCCACTGACCGGCTTTGCAATGAACCCGGCGCGTGACATCGGTCCGAAAGCGTTCGCCTGGCTGGCCGGTTGGGGTAACGTGGCCTTCACCGGCGGCAAAGATATTCCTTACTTCCTGGTGCCGCTGTTCGGCCCCATCGTTGGCGCTATTCTGGGCGCGTTTGCCTATCGCAAGCTCATTGGCCGCCATTTGCCGTGCGATACCTGTGTCGTGGAAGAGAAGGAAACCACGGCCGCTACACAACAAAAAGCTTCGCTGTAATGTGACTACGGGACAAAAATTATGACTGACAAAAAGTATATCGTTGCGCTCGACCAGGGCACCACCAGCTCCCGCGCCGTTGTGATGGATCACGATGCGAATATCGTGAGCGTTTCCCAACGCGAATTTGAGCAGATCTACCCGAAAGCAGGCTGGGTAGAGCACGACCCGATGGAAATCTGGGCGACGCAAAGCTCTACGCTGGTGGAAGTCCTGGCGAAAGCAGACATCAGTTCCGATCAAATTGCAGCGATCGGTATCACCAACCAGCGTGAGACCACCATTGTCTGGGAGCGTGAGACCGGCAAGCCGATCTATAACGCCATCGTCTGGCAGTGTCGTCGTACCGCCGACATTTGCGAGCACTTAAAACGCGACGGCATGGAAGAGTATGTCCGTAGCACCACCGGTCTGGTGATTGACCCTTACTTCTCCGGCACCAAAGTGAAGTGGATCCTCGACCACGTTGAAGGCTCACGCGAGCGCGCGCGTCGGGGCGAATTGTTGTTCGGTACAGTGGACACCTGGCTTATCTGGAAAATGACCCAGGGACGCGTACACGTGACGGATTACACCAACGCCTCGCGCACCATGCTGTTCAACATCCACACCCTGGACTGGGACGACAAGATGCTGGATGCGCTGGATATTCCGCGCGCGATGCTGCCGGAAGTGCGCCGTTCTTCTGAAGTGTACGGCCAGACCAATATCGGCGGTAAAGGCGGCACGCGCATTCCTATCGCCGGTATCGCCGGTGACCAGCAGGCGGCACTGTTCGGCCAACTGTGCGTTAAAGAAGGGATGGCGAAGAATACCTACGGCACCGGCTGCTTTATGCTGATGAACACCGGCGAGAAAGCAGTTAAGTCCGAAAACGGGCTTTTGACCACCATCGCCTGTGGCCCGACCGGCGAAGTGAACTACGCGCTGGAAGGTGCGGTGTTTATGGCCGGTGCGTCTATCCAGTGGCTGCGTGATGAAATGAAGCTGATCAGCGACGCTTTCGACTCTGAATATTTTGCCACCAAAGTGAAGGACACTAACGGCGTGTATGTGGTGCCGGCGTTTACTGGCCTCGGCGCACCCTACTGGGACCCGTATGCCCGTGGCGCGATCTTCGGCCTGACCCGTGGGGTGAATTCCAACCACATCATCCGCGCGACGCTGGAATCGATCGCTTATCAGACCCGTGATGTGCTGGAGGCAATGCAGGCAGACTCCGGTATTCGCCTACACGCTCTGCGTGTTGACGGCGGCGCGGTCGCTAATAACTTCCTGATGCAGTTCCAGTCGGACATTCTCGGTACGCGCGTCGAGCGCCCGGAAGTGCGCGAAGTCACCGCGCTGGGGGCGGCGTACCTTGCGGGTCTGGCGGTTGGCTACTGGCAGAACCTCGATGAGCTACAGGAAAAAGCGGTCATTGAGCGTGAATTCCGCCCTGGCATTGAAACTACCGAGCGTAACTACCGTTACAGCGGCTGGAAAAAAGCGGTGAAACGCGCGCTGGCGTGGGAAGAACACGACGAGTGATTGTGGAATGCCGGATCGAGTCTTCGCCTTATCCGGCCTACCACGACAAGCAGGATCCCGGCTGGATGGGACACGTTAGCGTCGCCATCCGGAAAAATCTTTATGCGGGGGCAACCCCGCACACACATCAATAATCAGGCCTCTTCCCCTGTGCTACACTGCGCGCCATTCCTTTCTGCTACGAGTTTGCTATGAGACGAGAACTTGCCATCGAATTTTCCCGCGTAACCGAAGCGGCGGCGCTGGCTGGCTACAAATGGTTGGGACGCGGTGACAAAAACACCGCAGACGGCGCGGCGGTAAACGCGATGCGCATTATGCTTAATCAGGTCAATATTGACGGCACCATCGTGATTGGTGAAGGCGAGATCGATGAAGCGCCAATGCTCTACATCGGCGAAAACGTGGGAACCGGTCACGGCGATGCGGTGGATATCGCTGTCGATCCAATCGAAGGCACGCGTATGACGGCGATGGGCCAGGCCAACGCGCTGGCGGTGCTGGCAGTCGGCGATAAGGGGAGCTTCCTGAACGCGCCGGATATGTATATGGAAAAGCTCATTGTCGGACCGGGCGCGAAAGGCGCTATCGACCTGAATCTGCCGCTGGCGGACAACCTGCGCAACATCGCCGCCGCGCTTGGCAAGCCGCTGTGTGATTTAACGGTGACCATTCTGGCGAAGCCGCGTCACGATAATGTGATTGCGCAGATGCAAACCCTCGGCGTGCGCGTATTCGCCATTCCTGACGGCGACGTAGCAGCCTCCATTCTGACCTGTATGCCTGACAGCGAAGTCGACGTGCTGTACGGCATTGGCGGCGCGCCGGAAGGCGTGGTCTCCGCGGCGGTGATCCGTGCGCTGGATGGCGACATGCAGGGCCGTCTGCTGGCGCGTCATGACGTCAAAGGCGACAGCGAAGATAACCGCCGCATTGGCGAACAAGAGCTGGCACGCTGTAAAGCGATGGGGATCGACGCGGGAAAAGTCCTGCGTCTGGACGAAATGGCGCGTAGCGACAACGTGATTTTCTCCGCCACCGGCATCACCAAAGGCGATCTGCTGGAAGGGATTAGCCGCAAAGGCAACATCGCCACCACCGAGACGCTGTTGATTCGCGGAAAGTCCCGCACCATCCGCCGTATCCAGTCCATTCACTATCTGGATCGCAAAGACCCGGACGTGCAGGCGCATATCCTGTAATTGATTTGTTCGTTCGAGCCTTCCAGCCCATCCGGGCTGGAAATCTTGCGGCCAAGGAACGAAGATAAAGGGACGAGATCAGAACAGGAGAAAACCATGGCAGATTGGGTAACAGGCAAAGTCACGAAGGTACAGAACTGGACCGATGCCCTGTTTAGTCTGACCGTCCACGCCCCCGTTCATCCTTTTACCGCCGGTCAGTTTACCAAGCTTGGGCTGGAAATTGACGGCGAGCGCGTCCAGCGCGCTTACTCCTACGTGAATGCCCCCGATAACCCGGATCTGGAGTTTTACCTCGTCACCGTTCCCGACGGCAAGCTAAGCCCGCGTCTGGCGGCGCTGAAGCCCGGCGATGAAGTCTTGGTGGTGAGTGAAGCCGCTGGTTTCTTTGTGCTGGAAGAGATCCCCGACTGCGACACGCTGTGGATGCTGGCGACCGGCACCGCCATTGGCCCGTATCTGTCGATTCTGCAGTGGGGAAAAGATCTGGACCGCTTTAAAAATCTGGTGCTGGTCCATGCCGCGCGCTACGCCGCCGATTTAAGCTATTTACCGCTCATGCAGGAACTGCAAAAACGGTATGAAGGCAAGCTGCGGATCCAGACGGTGGTCAGTCGGGAAACCGTCGCTGGTTCGTTAACCGGTCGCGTTCCGGCGCTCATAGAAAGCGGCGAGCTGGAAAAAGCCATCGGGCTACCGATAGATAAAGAGACCAGCCATGTGATGCTCTGCGGTAATCCGCAGATGGTGCGCGATACCCAGCAGTTGTTGAAAGAAACCCGGCAGATGAGCAAACACTTGCGTCGTCGCCCAGGTCATATGACCGCAGAGCACTACTGGTAAATATTTTGCCGGAGGGCGGCATCGCCGGATCCGGCCTGCTGTTTACCGTTCCGCTTTATACTTAACGTCCTGGGTGTCTTTGCCGAACTTATTTTCCCCCTGGGTGCCGATAAACGCGCCCAGATCGATAATCATCATGATAAGAATCAGCGTCGGTACAAAGCGCCCCACCGCCCATTGCCACATACCTGGCAGGACTGCCCAGTTTCCAGCCAACAACATCCACGCCAGAATCATCAAGAGCGCCCACAGTCCGGAACGCCCACGGTCGTGAAGGCGTTTTACTGTCACCGCCGCTGTCGGCCAGAGCAGGCAGACCAGGCAAAACGCCGCGGTTTGGATATCGAGCAACGACTGGCTCGCCAGCGAAAACAGGACCACCATGCCGACAAGCCACAGAACCATCCAGATCCAGAAATCACGGCGGCCAATACGCCCTTTAAATGAGAATAACCACTGCTGTATGGTCATGAAAGTTCCTTTAAAATAGAAAACGCCGACAGTTTACCCTTTTGACAAGCCAGACGGTTATCGTTTTAATCGTGAGCAGTCATAACGAAAGGTAAGATTGATGAAGCCAGGATGTTCACTGTTTTTAATGTTATTTTCAGCGATGACGTTCAGCGTGACCGCGCTGTCGGCGGAGCCTCTGGTCGCCCCCACAGCGCCATACTTGCTTGCCGGAGCGCCAACATTTGATCTCTCTATCAGCCAGTTTCGCGAAAACTTTAACCAACAGAACCCAAAGCTTCCGTTAAACGAATTCCGTTCTATCGACAGCAGTCGCGATAAAGCCAATCTCACCCGCGCAGCCAGCAAAATTAACGAGAATCTGTACGCTTCTACCGCCCTTGAGCGGGGAACGTTGAAGATCAAGAGTATGCAGATCACCTGGCTGCCGATCCAGGGGCCGGAACAAAAAGCGGCGAAAGCGAAAGCGCTGGAGTACATGACGGCCGTGATCCGCACCGTCGCACCACTGCTGACCAAAGAACAAAGCCAGAAAAAGCTGCAAAAACTGCTCGCCGCAGGAAAAAATAAACGCTACTACGCCGAAACCGAAGGCGCAATTCGCTATGTTGTGGCAGATAACGGCGAAAAGGGGCTGACCTTCGCGGTTGAACCGATTAAGCTGGCGTTATCTGAGGATCTTGAGGGGCTTAATTAGTGATAAAAAGCAAAGCCTCTCAGGGGAAAATCTCTATACTGTTTCACAGACCATGCTGCTCGAAAGAGTGGCCATCTTCCTTAATTCGCTGACAAAGCGTGGAGAATTACAATGCGACATCCTTTAGTGATGGGTAACTGGAAACTGAACGGCAGCCGCCATATGGTAAACGAGCTGGTGGCTAGCCTGCGTAAAGAGCTGGCTGGCGTTGCTGGCTGTGCGGTTGCGATCGCTCCGCCGGAAATGTATATCGATCTGGCGAAGCAGGCCGCGGCCGGTAGCCACATCATTCTGGGCGCGCAGAACGTTGACCTGAATCTGTCTGGCGCATTCACCGGTGAAACTTCCGCTGAAATGCTGAAAGACATCGGCGCGCAGTACATCATTATCGGCCACTCTGAGCGTCGTACTTACCATAAAGAGTCTGACGAGCTGATCGCGAAAAAATTCGCCGTACTGAAAGAACAGGGCCTGACGCCAGTTCTGTGCATCGGTGAAACCGAAGCCGAAAACGAAGCAGGCAAAACCGAAGAAGTGTGCGCACGTCAGATCGACGCCGTGCTGAAAACCCAGGGCGCAGCAGCGTTCGAAGGCGCGGTCATCGCGTACGAGCCGGTATGGGCTATCGGTACCGGTAAATCAGCGACGCCTGCGCAGGCACAGGCGGTGCATAAGTTTATCCGTGACCACATTGCCAAAGCGGACGCGAAAATCGCTGAGCAGGTCATCATCCAGTACGGCGGTTCCGTAAACGCGTCCAACGCGGCGGAACTGTTCGCTCAGCCGGACATCGACGGCGCGCTGGTTGGCGGTGCTTCTCTGAAAGCGGATGCCTTCGCTGTCATCGTAAAAGCGGCGGAAGCAGCTAAACAGGCGTAAGTTGTCGGGACGGGAGGAGCTCTCCTCCCGTCACTATCGCTTTACCAGTAACCCAGCCAGCGCCACCAGAAGGCGCCGGTCACTCCCCAGATGGTCAGATTGACCACACTCATGACCAGCCCCGTTTTCCACCATTCCGCCAGCGTGACATAGCCCGATCCAAAGATGATAGGTGCAGTGCCCGTACCATAGTGCGTGAGCGACATCATCAGAGAGGATGAAAAACCGAGCATCAGCCCAAGCAGTGCGGGTGGCGCGCCAAGGCCTAATCCCGCGGCGAAGAACGCAGCAAACATCGCCGTAATATGCGCGGTGGTGCTGGCAAAAAAGTAGTGCGAGTAGACGTAAAGCAGAATCAGCAAAAGCGTCGCGATGCTCCAGTGAACGCCGAGATGGTCAATGGCGCTTCCGACGCTGGTCGCCAGCCAGCCCACCAGACCCAACTTACTGAGAAAATCCGCCATCATCACCAGTGCGGCAAACCAGACGATAGTATCCCATGCCCCACGGCACTTAAGCATATCGTCCCAGCTTAATACGCCGGTCAGCAACAAAATCGATAAGCCAATTAACGCGGCACTGGTGGGATTAACAGTCCAGCCGCTGCCCATGAGCATCGCAGGGACACCCGCCCACAGGCAGAGCAACAAAATGAAAACCGCCAGGGTGATTTTTTCCGCCAGCGAAAGCGGGCCAAGCGCATCCAGTTTTTCCCGTGCGAACTGCGGCGCATTCGGCGTGCGCGTAATCGCGGGCGGATAGAGCCACCAGATAACAATGGGCATCACGACCAGTGATACGACCGCAGGAAGCAGCGCGGCAATAGCCCACATCCCCCAGGTCATATTCAGTACCCCATCCGTCCCCTTCAGCAGAAAGCTGACAATTAGCGGGTTAGGCGCGGTTGCGGTGATAAACATCGCAGAACTGATCGGGTTAATGTTGTAGTTCACCAGCGCGAGATAGCGTCCCGTGGAGCCATTTTCACTGTTTCCCGGCTGCGAGCCGAGGCTTTCCGCAATGGCCCGCATCACCGGATGAATAATGCCGCCGCCGCGCGCGGTATTGCTCGGCGTGACTGGCGCAATCAGCGTTTCAGCGAGGGTGAGCGCCCAGGCGATACCCAGCGTTCTTTTACCAAACAGCGCAATAAATCCGTAGCCAATGCGCGCGCCCAGCCCGGTTTTCAACAGACTTTGCGACAGCATGATCGACAGGCCAATTAACCAGATCAGCTGGTTTGAAAAGCCGCTTAACGCATCATTAAGCGCTGCCGAAGGTTTACCCGGATTGGTAACACCGGTCATTGCCACCAGCATAATCGCCACAACTGCGATAGCGCCAATCGGCATTGCTTTACCGATAATTGCCGCAATCGTGCCGATAAACAACGCCAACAGATGCCACGCCTCTGGGGTGACCTCAGGTGGGCAAGGGATAACAAACCAGATTGTCAGCGTAATCACAAGCGAGATGATGGCAGGCCAACAGCGGATGGGGGTTAATCTGTCCATGAATCTGTCCTTGAATTTCCAGTGCGCAAATCAGCGCTTCGCTATTAACCGCCATCGCTCCATATAAAACAATTCACCATCTCACAAAACAAAAAATTAACACCGTATTGAAACTATAATTTCCCCAGCACGCTGAACCAGGCGTAATCCAATGGGAGCAGCACAAAATAAGTTGCCAGCGCCAGTGCGATACACAGCAACATGCCTGCCCTTGCCGGTACTTTCCCTAACGCCATCGCCACCACTATCGGTGACGCCTGATACGGCAACAGCGGAGTGGAATAACCCAGCACCTGAATCATAATCACCGACAGAAGCGGAAAACCGGTGGCCTCAGAGAAACTCTGCGCCAGTGTGGTGTAAAGCGCCGGGACACCATTAGCGGTCATAATGAAGTTGAGCGCGGTGGTAATGCCGGTCAATGCGAGGAAGCTGGTAAACGGCGCCTGCGGATCGAGCGGCATGACGTGCAGGAGCGCCTCACCCACCGCATCGCCAATTCCCGTTTGCGTGACGGTCATCGCCAGCCCAAGTATGCCTGCAACGTACAGGCAGGTACGGAAGTTCACGCCCGAGGCAAACTCGTCTCCGCTGATAAAACCGATACGCGGCAGCAAAGTTATCACCGCCGCCGCCAGCCCGGTCCATGCAGGACCAATACCGTGCCAGCTCTCACTAACCCACATCACCAGCACCACCGCTAACATCCAGGCCAACCGTTTTTCGGCGCGACTCATCGGCTCAGGCGGCGTTAATTCGCGCGGCGCCTGAGGCTTGCCTGGAAATAATCCGCAGATCAGTACAATGAGCAAAGCGCCTTTCAACCAGCCCAATACCGGCGTGTGCAGAAGCAGATAGGGGAGATAATTGAGATGGATGCCGTATGCGCCTTCCGCCGCGCCGCTCATCACCAGATTCGGCACGTTAGCCGGCAGGATCGTGGCAGAAAGCTGGAAAGTGCCGAAACCGACAGCAAGCGCCAGGCCGTACCATGCGCGGGTTCCGTCCTTAATTCCGGCACGCTTCGCCATCGCCGCGACGACAGGCATCAACAGTGCGATGCGCCCCATGTTAGACGGCATCACAAAGGCCAGCGCGTAGCTCAGTAGCACCACGCTCGCCACCATTAGTGGCCAGGAGTCGGTCAATCTTGAAGACAGTGCCCTCGCCGCCCGGTCTGCCAGTCCCGTTTTCCGGATCGCCACGCCAAGTACAAAACCGCTGAACACCAGCCAGAACGCCGACGAAGCAAAACCACCGAAGATGACGTCCGGCGGCGCGATCTTTGCCATCATCGCCACGGTAAAGAACAGCAGTGCGGTGATGAACTCCGGCAACAGCGAGGTTGCCCAGAGCAGAATGGTGATGCCAATCACCAGCGAAGGAAGAAAAAGAGGATGCGAAAGCCAGAGCGACATGCCTGTCTCCTGTCGTTTTTTTCATCAAGAATACGGGGACAGGCAGGTCGAGTAAATGACAGATTAGCAGGGGCTAGCGGAGAATATCACACTGATGATCCTGAATTTCCTCTGCCGAGGCACGGTTCAGCGTGAGCAGATTGCGTTGCGTCGCCAGTAAAACAAACGCGTTATCGCTCTGGCGAGCCATCGCCAACGCATAGCTTCCCATATGGTCACGCGCGTCCGGCACTTCTTCCGCCAGCATCATAAACGGACTACGCTGTGCCAGTTCGCTTTCGGTCACACGACGCGCCAGATACACATGTCCGCGCAATCCGCCTGGCAGGGGGAGCCAACGGGAACTGACATTCGCGAGATTTGCGTCCAACTGCGCGCGAACATCGGGACGCAGGCAGGAGATATGGATGTGGAAATGGTTCTGTGTCCGCCCGGTACGTGAGTTTATCGTCAAGGAAACGGCGCTGTCCGGTATCTCCTTACCGTACTTCTGGCTCATAAAGCTGCGCGCCTGCCAGGCCAGCCAGAAAAAATTGGGCGTGTACGGCTCGGTCAGTAACGGACTTTCTGTACCGTTGATGCGATACGTTGGCATCAGGAGATATTGCAGCGGACCGTTGCGGTCTTTGAACACCACGTAACCGGCATCGGGTTTTACTTCGGCACACGGCGCCGGATTTTGCCGCTGCAGTTGGTTTGGCAGACATTGCTCAAAAACGATGTCGCGTAATGCGTCAGGATTACGCATAAATTTCCAGTAACCCACACCCGCAGCGGCAACAAACACCAGCAGTGCCAGCAATCCATAAACGATTTTTTTCATGACGCGTTCCCTGTATCTAAACGACCTGCAAGAGTAACGCAAAATGATGACAAATAAAAAAGCCCGGCGGCAATTGCCCCGGGCCGATGCTCAACACACAGATTAACGTTTACTGATCTGATCGAACGTGCCGCCATTCGAGAAATGGTCTTTCTGCGCTTTCGTCCAGCCGCCGAAGACGTCATCAATGGTAAACAGCTTTAGCTTCGGAAAGACATTTTCATATTTCTTCGCCACCTCCGCATCGCGCGGACGGTAGTAGTTTTTCGCGGCGATCGCCTGGCCTTCCGGCGAGTACAGGTATTTCAGGTAAGCTTCCGCGACCGTCTGTGTTCCCTTTTTATCCACCACTTTGTCGACGATGGAGACGGTCGGTTCGGCGAGGATCGATTCGCCAGGCGTCACAATTTCGAATTTATCTTTGCCCAGTTCGTTGGCAGCCAGCAACGCTTCGTTCTCCCAGGCGATCAGTACGTCGCCAATGCCGCGCTCAACGAAGGTGTTAGTTGAACCGCGTGCGCCGGAATCCAGCACTTCCACGTTTTTATACAGCGCTTTCACGAACGCCTGGGCTTTGGCCTGGTCGTTATTGTTGTGATGCAGCGCGTAGCCCCAGGCCGCCAGATAGTTCCAGCGCGCCCCGCCAGAGCTTTTTGGATTTGGGGTAATCACCGAAACGCCCGGCTTGACCAGATCGCTCCAGTCACGGATTTGTTTGGGGTTGCCTTTACGAACAAGGAAAACAATGGTGGAGGTATACGGTGCAGAGTTGTCCGGCAGGCGTTTGATCCAGTTTTTATCAATGCGGCCCCGTTCGGCAATAGCATCAACGTCATAGGCCAGCGCCAGCGTCACCACATCGGCTTCGATACCGTTTATCACCGACGTGGCCTGTTTGCCGGAACCACCGTGAGACTGGCGGATCACCACATTATCGCCCGTCTCCTGCTTCCAGTGGGCGCTAAACGCTTTATTGTACTGCTCGTACAGCTCACGGGTTGGATCATAAGACACGTTAAGTAACTGAATATCCTTTGCCAGAACGCTGGTCGATGCCAGCAATAATGTTAACCCCACGCCCCATTTGTTCATCGCCCAACTCTCTTATGTTGTGTTGTGATGAAGAAAGCGTGCCAGAAAGGTATTCAAACATTAAAGAATAAAAAAAGATTGGCTATAACTTGGGGGAATATGAAAAACGGGGAATTTTGTCTGATCAACGCAGACTGCCAGCCGGCAGTCTGCGGTACACGCGTTAGTACAGTTTCTTCGCGCAGTCCAGCCAGTCACCTTTAAACGGACGCTTCATGTTCTCAATTGCGTCGATGATGTCATGGTGCACCAGTTTTTCGTTCTGAATGCCAACGCAACGACCGCCAAAGCCTTCCAGCAGCAGCTCAATGGCGTACGCGCCCATGCGGGAAGCCAGGATCCGGTCATAAGGCACCGGCGAACCCCCACGCTGAATGTGGCCCAGAACGGTTGCACGGGTTTCACGGCCTGTCTCTTTCTCGATGTAATGCGCCAGTTCATCGACATCACACATATGCTCAGTGATCGCGACGATGGCGTGTTTTTTACCTTTCGCGATACCGGCTTTGATCTCAGCAACCAGATCGTCACGGCTAAATTCCACTTCCGGCACCACCACAAATTCGCAGCCACCGGCAATAGCCGCTGCCAGCGTCAGGTCGCCGCAGTAACGGCCCATCACTTCAACGATGGAGATACGCTGGTGGGAAGACGAGGTGTCGCGCAGACGGTCAATGGCTTCTACCACGGTACCCAGAGCGGTGAAATAACCAATGGTATAGTCGGTGCCTTTGATATCGTTATCGATAGTGCCCGGCAGACCGATGCATGGGAAACCCATTTCAGTCAGGCGTTTCGCCCCCATGTAGGAACCGTCGCCGCCGATAACCACCAGCGCGTCGATCCCCCGTTTTTTCAGGTTTTCGATAGCCACGGCGCGGATGTTTTCGTCACGGAATTCCGGGAAGCGCGCGGAGCCCAGGAAAGTACCGCCACGGTTGATCATGTCGGACACGCTGTAACGGTCAAGCTGCACCATGCGGTCTTCATACAGACCCAAGTAGCCATCATAAATGCCCATGACTTCCAGTCCTTCCGTCAGTGCTGCGCGCACCACACCACGGATTGCTGCGTTCATGCCCGGCGCATCACCGCCGCTTGTCAACACACCGATTTTCTTAATCATGACTACCTCTGAACTTTGGAATGCAAATTGAAATCTGTTGCCGGAAGTCGATTCTGCACATCGAGACGATCCAACGAATATGCAAATAGTATAACAATCGCTCCCTGCTGAATTGATTCAGGTCAGGCCAAATGGCGGTAATTTATACACAAAATGCGGGCCTGGCTCTCTTTTTTTACCAACACTTACGAAAGCTCAAACCGTTTGCCTTCCCTGGGGACGACAGAACAGGGATCCTGATGAATAATCACATCCGACCCTGGAAAACGCCGCAAAATCGCCTGCTCTACCTGTTCAGCCACCAAATGCGCCTGAACGAGCGGGAGATTATCTTCCATTTCCAAATGAATCTGAATAAAGCGGGTCGGCCCTGACTGCCGCGTTCGTAGATCGTGAGCACCGCTGACGCCCGGCCAGGAGGTCACGATTTCAATAATTTCCTGACGTTCATCATCGGGTAAGGCGCGATCCAGCAACGACTGCACTGCATCATAGCCCATACGTAAGGCGCTATATAAAATATAGATGCCAATCCCTAATGCAAACAACGCATCCGCACGATGCCAACCGTACCAGGCAAGCCCGAGCGCCACGAGAATAGCGCCGTTCATCATAACATCAGACTGATAATGAAGCATATCCGCCCGCACCGCCTGGCTTTGCGTCCGTTTCACCACCCAGCGCTGAAACGTGACCAGCATAATCGTCGATATCAGGGCGATAATCGTCACGATTACCCCTACGCCGGGCTCATTCATTGGCGTAGGCGTGATCAGATGCTGAATGCCGGTCAAAAACAGAAACAGCGCCGAACCGGAAATAAACATGCTTTGCGCCAGCGCGGCCAGCGATTCCGCTTTTCCGTGTCCAAATGTGTGTTCATCGTCCGCCGGTTGCAGCGAATAGCGCACCACTAACAGGTTGGTGAGCGACGCGGCGATATCCACCAGCGAATCGACAAGCGCAGCCAGAATACTTACTGACCCGGTGTACCACCACGCAAAAATTTTGATCAAAAGTAACAGCGATGCCATCACCGTCGCGGCGATCGCGGCCCGGCTGACTAACCGCCCATAAGATTGATTCATAAACACTCCTGCCTTTACATGCCGGTAGTATAACGGAAGGCGATAAACAGTAATGGAATATGACGATGACAATTTTCAGGCAAAAAAAACCCCCACATCATGTGGGGGAAGACAGGGATGGTGTCTATGGCAAGGAAAACAGGGTTTGTTACTGGGAACGTGAGTTGCTACTACTCAATAACTTCAACGATGAACTTTTTTGCCATTGCGTCACGTCGCGCAACTGCTCCATTCGTTGTTGATGTTTCTCGTTTAAAACCGCTTGTTGCTCGGGCGTAAGCAGGCGATACATCTGATTGCGGACTTTAGCCATTTCGACCTGTCGGGCAACCTGGGCCTGCGCCATTTTTTCTGCCTGAGCGCGTACAGCGTTTTCATCAAATTTTTCTGCGGTGACAAGGCGATGCATTGTCTCCATTTCGCTAACATTAACAGGAGGCTGTTCGTGCCGGGCCTGTTGCATCAGATCTCGCATCTGTTGACGTTGATGTTCGGTTAAACTTATGCCGTCAAACATATGGCTTTGTACAGTGCGCGGCGCCGAAGGTTCGCCCGGGTGCCAGTTATCGCCTGTAACGACTTCAGCAGCATGGCTCAATGTACTGAGTGCCAGCGTTGAGGCCATGACGGCAGCGGTAACTTTGCGCATCACTTGCTCCCAAAATCTTTTCTGTCGCGATTCAACGAGAGACAGTCTACGATTCGGGCTGCAAACATGCGTCAGGGGGTGTAAAACAACGTAAAGTCATGGATTAGCGGCGCTTGATGTCGTAATTTCTGCCTCGGAGGTACGTAAACAATGAATAAAATCCTGTTAGTTGATGATGACCGAGAGTTGACATCCCTTTTAAAGGAACTGCTCGAAATGGAAGGCTTCACGGTGCTGGTTGCCCATGATGGGGAACAGGCGCTGGAGCTTCTGGACGACAGCATCGATTTACTTTTGCTTGATGTGATGATGCCGAAGAAAAACGGTATCGATACGCTGAAAGCGCTTCGTCAGACACACCAGACCCCCGTAATTATGCTGACCGCCCGCGGCAGCGAACTGGATCGCGTTCTCGGCCTTGAGCTGGGCGCAGATGATTATTTACCCAAACCGTTTAACGACCGCGAACTGGTTGCGCGTATCCGCGCGATTCTGCGCCGTTCACACTGGAGCGAACAGCAGCAGAGCAGCGATAACGGCTCGCCGACGCTGGAAGTCGACGCGCTGAGCCTGAATCCGGGCCGCCAGGAGGCCAGCTTTGACGGCCAGACCCTGGAGCTCACCGGCACCGAGTTCACCCTGCTTTACCTGCTGGCGCAGCATCTTGGGCAGGTGGTCTCGCGTGAACATTTAAGCCAGGAAGTGCTGGGTAAACGCCTGACGCCATTCGACCGCGCTATTGATATGCATATCTCGAACCTGCGCCGCAAGCTGCCGGAACGTAAAGACGGGCATCCGTGGTTTAAAACCCTGCGTGGTCGTGGCTATCTGATGGTCTCCGCTTCATGATAGGGAGCTTAACCGCGCGCATCTTTGCCATCTTCTGGTTGACGCTGGCGCTGGTGTTGATGCTGGTACTGATGTTGCCCAAGCTCGACTCGCGTCAAATGACCGAGCTGCTGGACAGCGAACAGCGCCAGGGGTTGATGATAGAGCAACACGTAGAAGCTGAACTTGCGAACGATCCACCCAATGATTTGATGTGGTGGCGTCGCTTGTTCCGCGCGATAGACAAGTGGGCGCCGCCGGGACAGCGGTTATTGCTTGTGACCACCGAAGGACGGGTGATCGGCGCAGAACGCAGTGAAATGCAGATCATTCGTAACTTCATTGGTCAGGCGGATAACGCCGATCATCCGCAGAAGAAAAAGTATGGTCGCGTAGAGATGGTAGGGCCGTTCTCGGTGAGAGACGGCGAAGATAACTACCAGCTTTACCTGATTCGGCCGGCCAGCAATTCCCAATCCGATTTTATTAACCTGCTGTTTGACCGCCCATTGTTGTTGTTGATTGTCACCATGCTGGTGAGTTCGCCACTGCTGCTGTGGCTGGCCTGGAGCCTGGCGAAACCAGCGCGCAAGCTGAAAAACGCGGCGGATGAGGTGGCCCAGGGTAACCTGCGTCAGCATCCGGAGCTGGAAGCTGGCCCGCAGGAATTCCTTGCAGCAGGGGCCAGTTTCAACCAGATGGTGACCGCGCTGGAACGCATGATGACCACCCAACAGCGTCTGCTGTCGGATATCTCGCATGAACTGAGAACGCCGCTCACTCGCCTGCAGTTGGGCACCGCGCTGTTGCGCCGCCGCAGCGGCGAAAGCAAAGAGCTTGAGCGCATCGAGACCGAAGCACAGCGTCTGGATAGCATGATCAACGACCTGTTAGTGATGTCGCGCAATCAGCAGAAAAACGCGCTGGTCAGCGAAACGATGAAAGCAAATCAGCTGTGGGGTGAGGTGTTGGATAACGCCGCCTTTGAAGCTGAGCAGATGGGTAAATCGTTCACGGTGAACTTCCCGCCGGGACCCTGGCCGCTGTATGGCAACCCGAACGCGCTGGAAAGCGCGCTGGAAAATATTGTTCGTAACGCGCTGCGCTATTCCCATACGAAGATCGAAGTTGGCTTCGCGGTGGATAAAGACGGCATTACGATCACTGTGGATGACGACGGGCCGGGCGTTAGCCCAGAAGACCGGGAACAAATCTTCCGGCCGTTTTACCGGACAGACGAAGCGCGCGATCGCGAATCTGGCGGAACAGGACTGGGGCTGGCGATTGTTGAAACTGCAATTCAACAGCACCGTGGCTGGGTGAAAGCCGAAGACAGCCCGCTCGGCGGGCTACGGCTGGTGATCTGGCTGCCGCTGTATAAGCGTTCGTAACTCACGTTGTCGTGCCGGACGGCGACGAAAACGTCTTGTCCGGCCTGCACATCCTTGTATGCCCGTAGGTCTTGTTAAGCAACGCCATCAGGCACGTTTCGTTGCCGGATGGCGATAAAGGTTTCAGCCGCGCAGACGCCGCGACTGATCTTCTATCTTGCCGCTCAGGCGGCGTTTCTGCATTGTTCTGGTCCAGCTTTTCGACAGCCCTGCCGCTGACAGCAAACGATGATACTGCTCATCATCGAACGGCATATGCCATGCAATCGCGATGGCTTCCTGCACCGACACGTCGCTAATACGGGAGACCAGCTCCAGCGGCGCGTCCGTCGACACGTTCCCGGCGGCAATCACGCTGCACAGCCAGCCGGTTTTGCCGCTGTTTTGCATCTGGCTTGCCATATCGCTGATGCCGAAATGGAAGTTAAGCTTATGACACGGCGAACGAGGCTGCGTAACCTGGATCAGCGCCTCGCCCCAGCGAAAAATATCGCCAATAAAGACGTTCTCTTCGGTGAGTCCTTCGGTTGAGAGATTTTCACCAAATGCCGGCGCCACGAACCGCTCCGCCTGCACGGGGAATTCACGCGCCCACCAGCCGTAATGCTCGCGGGGGTAATGACACAGCGCGCGATCCGGCCCGCCGTGGATTTTCTTTTCCGCCTGCTGGTCGCCTTCCAGACCGAGTTCGGTGAGCTTAAGTTCGCCATCCACCTGAATTTTGGCGATCGCACTGGGGCGGTTTCCCGCGTAGTCCTGAATCTTGCCGGTAAATACCTCTACTGGATAGCGCATCTGGTCCCTCTCCCCGATAAATTTGCTCTATTTAACCATAATTATTTTACCTCAGGTGCGCAAAATGAGAGCACGGTTCACATGATGCAGTAAGAGACATGTTATCAATGAATGGTCTTTTGAAACGCCATTTCAGAATAAGGAGTCAACAACGTGACAGGTCAAACGCAGTTTGCTGGCGTCTGGTGTCCCTCCATTACGCCAATGGATAATGACGGCAAAATCGATCTCAACGGGCTTAAGCAACACCTGAGCCGCCTGACAGAGGCCAGAATCGACGTCATTTTACTGATGGGCAGTATCGGGGAATTCGCCTCCTTCTCGTTAGAAGAGCGTCTGTTATTGATTCGTGAGGCGCGCGCCATGAGCACGCTAAAAATGGTTGCTAACGTCTCCTCAACCTGTACGCAGGACGTGCTGCTGATGGCGAAGGAAGCGTATCTCACAGGCTATGACGCGGTGATGGTTTTGCCGCCGTATTACTACGGCCAGACGCCAACCCAGCTATTGCGCTATTTTCGCCAGCTTGGGCAACAGCTCAGCGGCAAATGGTTCGCCTATAACTTTCCGGCGCGTACCGGCTGCGATTTAACGCCGGAGCTGGTCGCAACCCTCGCCGGCGAATTCCCGAACTTCGCCGGCATTAAAGATACCGTCGACTGTCAGTCGCATACCCGCAGCATGATCCAGGCGACGCGCGCGGTACGCGATGATTTCGCGGTACTGTCCGGTTATGACGAATATTACATTCCTAACCTGCTGGCAGGCGGTGCGGGGATTATTTCCGGGCTGAACAACGTAATGCCGGAGTTGTTTGTCAGCGCGCGCGAGGCATTCAGGGCGGGCGACCTCGCCACCCTGCGCGATATCCAGCAGAAGATCGGCGTTTATATGTCGATTTACGCCATCGGCGAGGATTTTGTCACCACCATTAAAACAGTGGTATCGCGCAAGTTTGGCTATTGCACCGGCGTGTCGCGCAACGCGGGTGGGGAACTGAATGCGCAACAATGCCAGACGATCGATACCGTTTTTGGCAGATAAAAAAACAGGCCCGGCGGCGCTCTCGCTCACCGGGCCTGCTGATGCGTACCGGATGGCGTCACCGCGCCATCCGGCAGACAAATTATTTTTTAGCCGCGAAACGCGCCGCAGCTTCGTCCCAGTTCACCACGTTCCAGAACTCTTTGATGTAGTCCGGACGGCGGTTCTGGAATTTCAGGTAGTAAGCGTGCTCCCACACGTCCAGACCCAGGATCGGGAAGCCGGATGCGCCAGAAATCGCTTCACCCATCAGCGGGGAGTCCTGGTTGGCGGTAGAAACAACAGCCAGTTTATCGCCTTGCAGCACCAGCCACGCCCAGCCGGAGCCGAAACGGGTGGCAGCGGCTTTCTCGAATTCCGCTTTGAAGTTATCAACGGAACCGAAGTCGCGCTCGATAGCGGCTTTCAGGTCGCCCTGCAGGGTGGTGCCTTTTTTCAGGCCTTTCCAGAACAGGCTGTGGTTAGCATGGCCGCCCGCGTTGTTACGCAGAACCGTTTTCTTGTCCGCAGGCACCTGATCCAGCTTCGTAATCAGTTCTTCAACCGGCAGCGCGGCCAGTTCCGGCAGGCTTTCCAGCGCTGCGTTAGCGTTGTTAACGTAAGTCTGGTGGTGTTTGGTATGGTGGATTTCCATCGTCTGCTTATCGAAGTGCGGTTCCAGTGCATCGTAAGCGTACGGCAGGGATGGCAGTGTATAACTCATAATCATCTCCATTATTGTCGAGCGGCTGGGTGTTAATGCCGCGTAAGCAGTTGGTTCATTATAGTTAATTAAATGATATTGAAAATGATTATCAATGCCGTAGTTTTTGTAGGGATATCTTTTTTTCTCACTTTACCTGATATGTGAGCCAAATCACTCAGTTAACGTCCTGATTGCCATCAACGCCGTGACTGCGGCAACCGTTAAAAGGTTATGTATCTGCGCACTTTTTAAACTCATGACGTCGGATGGGTAAAACCGACGATAAAAACAATGAGGATGACGTGATGAGTAACGCGATTACGATGGGTATCTTTTGGCATTTGATAGGTGCGGCCAGTGCAGCCTGTTTCTATGCCCCGTTCAAACAAGTTAAACAGTGGTCATGGGAAACCATGTGGTCGGTGGGGGGCATAGTCTCCTGGCTGATCCTGCCCTGGGCCATCAGCGCCATGTTGTTGCCTGACTTCTGGGGCTATTTCAGCTCCTTCAATCTTTCTACTCTGCTGCCCGTGTTCCTGTTCGGCGCCATGTGGGGTATCGGCAACATCAACTATGGCCTGACAATGCGCTATCTCGGCATGTCGATGGGCATTGGTATCGCGATTGGCATCACGCTGATTGTCGGTACGCTGATGACGCCTATCATCAACGGCAATTTTGATGTGCTGATCAACACCGAAGGCGGGCGGATGACGCTGCTGGGCGTGCTGGTGGCGCTGATTGGCGTCGCGATCGTCACCCGCGCCGGTCAGCTTAAAGAGCGTAAAATGGGCATCAAGGCCGAGGATTTCAATCTGAAAAAAGGCCTGTTGCTGGCAGTGATGTGCGGCATCTTCTCTGCCGGGATGTCCTTTGCGATGAACGCTGCAAAACCGATGCACGAAGCGGCTGCCGCGCTGGGTGTCGATCCGCTGTATGTCGCTCTGCCAAGCTATGTGGTGATTATGGGCGGCGGCGCGCTGGTTAACCTTGGCTTCTGCTTTATTCGTCTGGCAAAAGTAAAAGATCTGTCGATAAAAGCCGACTTCTCGCTGGCAAAACCGCTGATCGTCTCCAACATACTGCTCTCCGCGCTGGGCGGTCTGATGTGGTACTTACAGTTCTTCTTTTACGCCTGGGGCCACGCGCGCATTCCGGCGCAGTACGACTACATTAGCTGGATGCTGCACATGAGCTTCTACGTACTCTGCGGCGGGATCGTCGGACTGGTACTGAAAGAGTGGAACAACGCCGGACGTCGTCCTGTCGGTGTACTGAGTCTGGGCTGTGTGGTCATCATTATTGCCGCCAATATCGTTGGTCTGGGAATGGCCAGTTAATCGGTTTGAGTACTGAGATGACGCCACTGACTGGGCGTCATCCCGGTTTCCCGGGTGAACACCACCGAAAAATAGTTACTGTCCTCAAACCCGCACTGCATCGAAATTTCACTGATCATCAGGCGGCTGTGCTGAAGCAAATATTGCGCATGGCAGACGCGCACCTGGCGCTGATACTGGTTGATGGTCATACCGGTCTGATTGCGGAACTGCTGGCGCAGCACGCGCTCGCTACACCCTTCCCGATCGCAAAATGCATCCAGCGCGAACGGGCGCTCAAGGCTACCCGCCAGCGCGGTGATCAGTTTATCAAGCAGGGTTTCGCTGGAAGTGGCTGGCAGGTTGTCGGTAGCGTAGCGGTGACGCTTCAACGTCATCACCAGTTGCCCGAACAACAGTTCCGCCATGTCATTAACCAGCGGATCGTGCTGATGACTTTCATGCTCAAGCTGGTTAATCACCTGGCGCGCCTGGGTCATTCCGGCGCTGCCCAATCGCCAGTGCGGCTGTCTTGGCGTACCGTTGAAACCGGGAATGGCGCTCTCCCAGGCAAGGTTCAGCTTAAGCCGCTCCGGGCAATAGATAATATTCTGCAGCACGAGGTCATTAACCGAGGTGTAGGAGTGCTTGTCTTCCGCGCGAATGTAAAACAGATCGCCACGCGTAATCCGGTACGGACGATCATTGAGCACGTGCAGCCCGTTACCACGCCACACCATTACCAGTTCACAGAATTCATGGGTATGTTCAGCAAACACGCTCTGCGGATAGCGATCGGCGACGGCGACAGCCTGTTCATCACCGGCAAAAAAGTCTTTTTTTAACAGGACTAACTGATTCGCCACCAAAGTCTTCCCTGCCGGATGACGGTTACCGCCTTACCCGGCCTACAAAAAGCGTGACACGCAGGCCGGATAGAACGCTAACGCATCGCTATCCGGCTCCATCATTGCATCATTACTAACAAATCTCGCAGCAAAAAACGGTGACTGCATTCGCGTTACTGAAGTAACGCATCGCGTCCCTGACGGATATCGCGTGGCGACCAGTTAAACTCGCGACGAAATAGCGTCGAAAAGTGGTTACTGTCGCCGAAACCGCAGTGATAGGCGATGTCCGTTACGCTTTCATCACTGTGTCGCAGGAGGTGGCGAGCTTTGATAAGACGAAGGCGATTAAGATAGCGCTGGGGCGTCAGCCCGGTGTGCTGCTTGAGCTGACGATGCAGAGTACGCAGCGACAGCGAGAACCGGTCAGCCAGCGCCTCCCAGCATACTTCTTCGGCGAAATGGTCTTCCAGCCACGCCATCAGTTGATTCAGTCGCGCGTCGTTATTTTCCGCCCCTTCCATCAGACTGCTTCTGCGCAGTAATACCAGCAGTTGCATAAACACAATTTCGCGGTTCGCCAGCGCGGGGAGATCCATTTCTTCATCGCGTTGTTCCATCTGCGCCACCAGGTGGCGCACCTGTTGAAGCACGCTTTGGTTCACCCGCCAGTGCGAAGGGTACGCCCCATCCTGTTCCTGGGGCAGCAGTTGATCCAGCCCGGACAAAAACTGGAACGCATCGGGCGAACGGTAGAGCACATTGGTCAGGCAAAGGTTATCGGTGTGTTCATATAAGTGCCGATCGTGATCGCGAACAAAACAGACGGTGCCGCCGCTAATGGTATACGGCTGTCCGTTAAACACATGGATGCCTGTGCCGTGTTCCACAATCACAATTTCATGAAAATCATGGTGATGCTCCGGAAAGGCAGACTGTGGCAGCCGGGGCTCAATGGCGACAGGCGCTTTACCTGATGGGAAAAAATCCACGCTGTGCAGTACGGTCATGATGATCCCTTCCGGATGAAATGAACATGGCAAAATAGTAATTAAGGGTTATCAACCTCACCTTAAATTTTCGACACGAAACTGAGCAAACAGCGTCAATTTTTCAAGAAAAGGCGGGAAAGATCCGGAAATGCGGTCGACATCACATCAGGAAAACGGGGCGGTATAACTGGAAACTGTGAACGCTATCACGTTCATCTTTGCTTTCTTGCCAGCGGCTAATTATGGCTGTCAGTAACAAGAAGGTGAGCCATGACGAGGTTTTTTAGACTGAGCGCAATGAAACTCAGAAGGACCTCGCTATGACTTTTCGCCATTGTGTCGCTGTCGATCTCGGCGCATCCAGCGGACGCGTAATGCTGGCGCGCTATGACAGTGAACATCGCACCCTGACGCTGCGTGAAATCCACCGCTTCGTAAACTGCCTGCAAAAACAGGACGGTTTTGATACGTGGGACGTCGACAGTCTTGAAGACGCCATTCGCCTCGGGCTGGAGAAAGTTTGCGATGAAGGCATCCGCATTGACAGCATCGGCATCGACACCTGGGGTGTGGACTATGTCCTGCTGGATAAGCAGGGCCAGCGGGTCGGGCTACCGGTCTCCTACCGCGACAGCCGCACCACCGGCATTATGCCGCTGGCGCAGGCGCAGATCGGTAAAGGCGATATTTATCAGCGTAGCGGGATCCAGTTTCTGCCGTTCAATACGCTGTACCAACTGCGCGCGCTGGTCGAACAGCAGCCAGAACTGGTGTCGCAAGTGGCTCACGCGCTGCTGATCCCTGACTACTTCAGCTATCGTCTTACCGGCGAAATGAACTGGGAATACACCAACGCCACCACCACCCAACTGGTCAATATCAACAGCGACGACTGGGATGAGACCCTGCTGGCCTGGACCGGTGCGGAGAAAACCTGGTTTGGCCGCCCTACGCATCCCGGCAATGTCATTGGCTACTGGATTTGTCCGCAGAAGAACGCAATTCCGGTGGTTGCCGTCGCCAGTCATGACACCGCCAGCGCGGTGATCGCCTCTCCGCTGGCCGATACCCATAGCGCCTACCTCTCGTCGGGAACCTGGTCGTTAATGGGCTTTGAAAGCCGTACGCCGTACACCAACGACGCGGCGTTGGCGGCCAATATCACCAACGAAGGCGGCGCGGAAGGCCGTTACCGGGTGCTGAAAAATATCATGGGGCTGTGGCTGCTCCAGCGCGTGCTGAAAGAACGCCAGATCGGCGATCTCCCTGCGCTGATCGCCGAAACGCAGACGTTAAAAGCCTGCCGCTTCCTGATCAACCCTAACGACGATCGCTTTATCAACCCGGACGACATGTGCGCGGAAATACAGGCGGCCTGCCGCGAATCCGGACAACCGGTACCGGTCAGCGACGCGGAACTGGCGCGCTGCATTTTCGACAGCCTGGCGCTGCTGTACGCCGATGTGCTTGAAGAACTGGCGGCCCTGCGCGGCGAGGCCTTCACCCAGTTACACATCGTCGGCGGCGGCTGCCAGAACGCCCTGCTTAACCAACTCTGCGCCGACGCCTGCGGCATCCGCGTGATGGCCGGTCCGATCGAAGCCTCTACGCTCGGTAATATCGGCATTCAACTGATGACCTTAGATGAACTGAGCAACGTCGATGACTTCCGCCAGGTGGTCACCGCCAACTATAACCTGACGACTTTTACCCCTCATCCTGACAGTGAAATTGCCCGCTATGTCGCGCAATTTCACGCAAAACGACAGACAAAGGAGCTTTGCGCATGACCACTCAACTGGAACAAGCCTGGGAACTGGCGAAACAACGCTTCGCCGCTGTAGGTATTGATGTCGAGGAGGCGCTGCGCCAGCTCGATCGTCTGCCGGTATCCATGCACTGCTGGCAGGGCGATGACGTAGCCGGTTTTGAAAATCCGGAAGGATCGCTTACCGGCGGCATTCAGGCCACCGGCAACTACCCGGGTAAAGCACGTAACGCCACGGAGCTTCGCGCCGACCTTGAGCAAGCGCTGAGCCTGATCCCAGGGCCGAAGCGCCTGAACCTGCACGCCATTTATCTGGAGTCGGAGACCCCGGTTTCCCGCGACCAGATAAAACCGGAACACTTTAAAAACTGGGTGGAATGGGCAAAAGCGAACCAGCTCGGGCTGGACTTTAACCCGTCCTGCTTCTCGCATCCGTTGAGCGCAGACGGCTTCACCCTTTCCCATGCCGACGACAAAACCCGTCAGTTCTGGATCGATCACTGCAAGGCCAGCCGCCGCGTTTCCGCTTACTTTGGCGAACAACTGGGCACGCCGTCGGTGATGAATATCTGGATCCCGGACGGCATGAAAGACATTACCGTTGACCGCTTAGCGCCGCGCCAGCGTCTGCTGGACGCACTGGACGAGGTGATCAGCGAGAAACTCGATCCAGCGCATCACATCGATGCCGTGGAAAGCAAACTGTTTGGCATCGGCGCGGAAAGCTACACCGTCGGCTCCAACGAATTTTATATGGGCTATGCCACCAGCCGCCAGACCGCGCTGTGCCTGGACGCAGGCCACTTCCATCCAACTGAAGTGATTTCCGACAAGATCTCTGCCGCGATGCTTTACGTGCCGCGCCTGCTGCTGCACGTCAGCCGCCCGGTCCGTTGGGACAGCGACCACGTGGTGCTGCTGGACGACGAGACCCAGGCGATCGCCAGCGAGATCGTACGCCACAATTTGTTCGACCGCGTCCATATCGGTCTCGATTTCTTCGACGCCTCCATCAACCGCATCGCGGCATGGGTTATCGGCACCCGCAACATGAAAAAAGCGCTGCTGCGCGCGTTGCTGGAGCCAACAGAACAACTGCGCCAGCTGGAAGCCAGCGGCGATTACACCGCGCGTCTGGCGCTGCTGGAAGAACAAAAATCACTGCCGTGGCAGGCGGTTTGGGAAATGTACTGCCAGCGTCACGATACGCCAGCCGGTAGCCAGTGGCTGGAAAACGTACGCGCATACGAGAAAGCGCTCCTCAGTCAACGTCGTTAAGACAAATCGTAGGCCCGATCGGCCCAGCGCCATCGGGCAAATAATGAGACAGGTACACTATATTATGCAAAACATTACCGATTCCTGGTTTGTTCAGGGGATGATCAAAGCCACCTCCGATGCCTGGCTGAAAGGCTGGGACGAGCGCAACGGCGGCAACCTGACGCTGCGTCTCGACGAGGCGGATATTGCGCCGTTCAGCGCAGACTTCCACGCCGCGCCACGTTACATCGCCCTGAGCCAGCCAATGCCGCTGTTGGCGAACACGCCGTTTATCGTGACCGGTTCCGGTAAATTTTTCCGCAATGTGCAGCTCGACCCGGCAGCCAATTTAGGCGTGGTGAAAGTCGATAGCGACGGCGCGGGCTATCACATTTTATGGGGACTGACCCACGAGGCGGTGCCGACCTCTGAACTGCCGGCGCACTTCCTCTCCCACTGCGAGCGCATCAACGCGACCCATGGCAAAGATCGTGTGATCATGCACTGCCACGCGACCAACCTGATCGCCCTGACCTACGTGCTGGAAAACAGCACCGATCTCATCACCCGCAAGCTGTGGGAAGGCAGTACCGAGTGTCTGGTGGTGTTCCCGGACGGCGTCGGCATTCTGCCGTGGATGGTGCCGGGCACCGACGACATCGGCCAGGCCACCGCACAGGAAATGCAAAAACATTCGCTGGTCCTGTGGCCGTTCCACGGCGTGTTTGGCAGCGGCCCGACGCTGGATGAAGCGTTCGGCCTGATCGACACCGCAGAGAAGTCCGCCGAAGTGTTAGTCAAAGTGTTGTCGATGGGCGGCATGAAGCAAACCATCAGCCGTGAAGAACTGATCGCGCTGGGTAAACGTTTCGGCGTCACCCCACTCGCCAGCGCATTAGAACTGTATTAATCGCAACATCGCGCCCCGCTCACCGTTGCCGCGCTGAAACCTTACCAGAGCGGCAATATGTGGATCTCCCGTTTCGCTGTTGCATATGTCGATGTGGCTAACGGTTTTGACTGGCAGGCCGTGGCAGCCTGTGGGGTACTGAGCGGCATCCCTATCCCTGGCGGTTCCGGCGCCATGCAAGCGCAGCGCCGCCGGACATAATTTCATCGTAATTAAGGAGAATAACATGAGCTTTATGCTGGCACTTCCCAAAATCAGCCTGCACGGCGCAGGGGCGATTGGCGATATGGTGAATCTGGTTGCGAACAAGCAGTGGGGAAAAGCGCTGATCGTCACCGACGGTCAATTGGTGAAGCTTGGGCTACTCGATAGCCTGTTCACCGCGCTGGATGCGCACCAGATGTCGTATCACCTGTTTGACGAGGTGTTCCCGAATCCAACCGAAGCGCTGGTGCAAAAGGGTTACGCGGCGTATCAGGAGACGAACTGCGACTACATCATCGCATTTGGCGGCGGCAGCCCAATCGATACCGCCAAAGCGGTGAAAATCCTTACCGCTAATCCGGCGCCATCCACGTCCTATTCCGGCGTGGGCAAAGTGAAGAACCCGGGCGTACCGCTGGTCGCGATCAACACCACCGCCGGGACAGCGGCTGAGATGACCAGCAACGCGGTGATTATTGACGCCGAACGTCAGGTAAAAGAAGTGATCATCGACCCGAATATCATTCCGGATATTGCGGTAGACGATGCCAGCGTGATGCTGGATATTCCGGCGTCCGTCACCGCGGCGACCGGTATGGATGCCCTGACCCACGCGGTGGAAGCCTACGTTTCCGTTGGCGCGCACCCGCTAACCGACGCTAACGCGCTGGAAGCTATCCGTCTGATCAACCTGTGGCTGCCGAAAGCCGTGGATGATGGCCACAACATGGAAGCCCGTGAGCAGATGGCGTTCGGTCAGTATCTGGCGGGGATGGCATTCAACAGCGCCGGCCTGGGGCTGGTTCATGCGCTGGCGCATCAGCCGGGCGCGACTCACAACCTGCCGCACGGCGTTTGCAACGCCATTCTGCTGCCGATCATTGAAAACTTTAACCGCCCGAACGCCGTCGCGCGTTTTGCCCGCATCGCCGGAGCGATGGGGGTGGATACCCGCGGCATGAGCGATGAAGCGGCAAGTATGGAAGCGATTAATGCGATCCGCGCCCTGAGCAAACGCGTGGGTATTCCGGAAGGGTTCAGCGCACTCGGCGTAACCAAAGAGGACATCGAAGGCTGGCTGGATAAAGCGCTGGCTGACCCATGCGCGCCATGCAACCCGCGCACTGCCAGCCGTGATGAAGTCCGCGAGCTATACCTGGAGGCGTTATGATCCGTAAAGCATTCGTGATGCAGGTTAACGGCGACGCGCACGAAGAGTATCAGCGCCGCCATAACCCCATCTGGCCGGAGCTGGAAGCGGTGCTAAAAGCGCACGGCGCGCATCACTATGCGATCTATCTCGACGAAGCGCGCAACCTGCTGTTCGCCACCGTGGAGATTGAGTCCGAAGAGCGCTGGAACGCGGTCGCGAATACTGACGTGTGTCAGCGCTGGTGGAAACATATGCGCGACGTGATGCCCGCAAACCCGGACAACAGCCCGGTCAGCGCGGAACTGAAGGAAGTGTTTTATCTGGCGTAAGCGCCAGTGAGTCCAGGCCCGGTGAATACCGGGCCTTTTTGCATCAGAAGTAATATTTGAAGCGAACGCGGGCGCCGTAGCGGTCGTCGGAATCGTCGCCGTGAACGTCATCGCCGTCGCTGTTCATGATGGAATAATAGGTACCGAGATAAATATTGAAGTTCTCCATATCCATCACGTTGGCGAACTGATAGGACGCATGAATAGTATGAATGTCATAGGTGCCTTCATCGTTAATCCAGCAATCATCGTCGCAGACGACACCTGAATATTCATCAATCTTATTATGCGCGTAAATATACCCCAGCTCAAAGCGCTTCCACAGGGCGTTCACCCCGGCGGTAAAGTCTTTTTCACTGCTGGCATCCAGATACGCGGTGCTGACGTTAAGCACCACTCCGTTGTCCGGATCGGTCTTTAAGCCGTCCCAGGTCATGGTTAAGCCATAGCCGGTGCGGTCGGACTGATCGACAAAGTCGCCCTGTGCGTCGGTGTAGCCGTAGGCGTTATTGACCACGTTCGATTCCATCGCCGCGGCCACCGAGAACTCATCTTTTGACCACGCGATAACCGGGCGCAGATAGGCAACGTTTTTCTGTTGATCCATCTCACGACCATGGTAGTCACCCTCATTAAACAGCGCGGTACCGTCTTCCAGCAGGGTGTTGAGTTCGAAATACCAGTTATCGATTTGCTTGCTGACAAGGAAGTTACCGCCCGCGTCGGAACGTCCGCGCCCTTCTTTCATCATGTAGATATAGCCGCTGCCGTCGTCGTACAGATCGTTAGCGGTATTGCCGGAATGTTCCACAAACGTATCCTGATTCAGCGGGAACATATCGTAGGCTTCGAAACGCCCGACTTTCACCTTCCAGTCGTTTTCCTTGCCGAAGAAGAAGACCGCGTCATCAATGTCCACCGTGCCGGACATGTCCCCTAACGGCTGCGCCGAGAAGCCAGCGAAATAGCCGTTATCCAGCTTCCGCATCCCGTCAAAACCCAGCAGGATACGGCCATTCAGATCCCATTGTTCATTCGTTGTGTCAGGATCCATATTGGCATTGGTCATCGCCAGCAGGCCATGTTTGCTTTCGGCATCCATGTTGAATTCCACATCGCCGTAGATTTTCAAATCGCCGTAGCCGGAGAGCTGCAGATTTGGCGTCGCGGCGTTTTTCTGCGTTTCTTCCGTCGGTGTCTGTCCGTTAACCGGAGTGTTGCCCTGAGCGGCTTTGATTTCGCGGATCTCCGCAGCCTGCTGGACCTGTAATTGTTGTACCTGGCTTTCCGCCTGGGCCGCCCGGTTTTCCGCCGCCGCCAGTCGGGCCTCTAATTGCTCAAGCCGTTGTTCCAGAGTCAATTGCGCTGTTTTAGCGAAACCGGTATTTGCCACTAATAATAATCCGATTGCTAAAGATAACGTCGATTTCTTCATTTATTCGCTTTCCTTGAAATAAAGAATGATCAGCATTTTCCTGTAGGAATACGCGTGGTGAATAATGAGATAAGAACAATTTTATTTTTATATATATTGACACCAGCAATTGAACCCATGAATGATTAAACAGCGATTGCGGGTGTTTTCACAGGCTAATAATTATTATCATCCTGATTTATTGGTGTAAATGCAGCAAATACACAGTTCGTGAGGAATCTAACAAAAGCGGGGAAATAAACGAAATATCGTAAAAAGTTATAAATATAGATTTAATGAAAATATAATTTTGATTAATCATTGAGCGTGACGTTATTACACCACGCTCGAATTAATCGAAATAATCTTAATTTTGTTCAGCGACCAGAATTGCCTGCGTATCCGGTGCCAGCGCCTTAAATATATGTTCCCGATCGGCGGGGTAACAAATATAGTCACCCACACCTAATTCTTCCGGCGCGTCGGTCAGACCAACCAGCGCTTTACCCTGCGTCACGATGATATGCTCTATCGACCCGGGCGGATGGGGCTGTGAAACGCGGTCGGCTCCCGGCTGGGTCAGCAGTAAATAGATATCGCGACGTGCGCCAGGGGGGCACGCGGCCAGCAAAATGGCCTGATAGTGCGCCTGCTCCGCCACCACTTTTGTCCCTTCGCCCCGCCGAATCACCTGCGTTTTTTGCACCTGCGGTTCCAGCAGCCGCGCAAAGGGGATATCCAGCGCCACGCAGAGCGACCAGAGCGTTTCCAGGCTAGGATTACCGTTTCCCGCTTCCAGCTGTGAAAGTGTGGATTTGGCGATGCCTGCCCGGCGGGCGATTTCCGCCAGCGACAGTCCTGTCCGCTGACGTTCGCGTACCAGACTTTTAGCAATCACGCTGATGGGCTGTGTCATTCACGTCTCCGCGTTTTTTATAACGAACGATTCGTTCGTCTTGTAAATCGATCATGTTCCGTTCATTATAATGGAAACTCGTTCGATATGGCTAAAATGGATGAAACACCTCTTTTCCAGTCTGAAAGCAGACACGATAAAAGCGATATTTCTGGTATGCCTGGCCGTCGGCGTAGTGGGCATGTCCTACGGCTCGCTGGCGATGGCCTACGGTTTCCCGGTCTGGGTACCGTTTGTGCTCTCGATTTTTGTACTGGCCGGCGCGTCAGAATTCATGTTCATCGGCATTGTCGCCAGCGGCGGAAACCCGTTAGCGGCAGCGGCAGCCGGTTTACTGGTTAACGCCCGCCACGTACCTTTCGGCGTGACGGTGCGCGATCTGGTCGGCACCCGCGCCGCCAGCTTTTTGGGCTGCCACATTATGAACGATGAGAGCGTGGTGTTTGGCCTGTCGCAGAAAACGCCGGAGCAGCGTAAAGCCGCTTACTGGCTTTGCGGTCTGGGCGTTGCCATTCTCTGGCCGGTAGGTACCCTGCTGGGTACGGTGGTGGGACAGTTGCTGCCCGCGCCGGAAACCATCGGTCTCGACGCCGTGTTCCCGGCGATCCTGCTCGCGCTTGTGGTACCTGCTTTCAAAAACCGTACTACTTTAATTCGCGGCCTGAGCGGCGCCGCCGTGTCGCTTGCTGCCGTGCCTTTTGCGCCGGTCGGGCTGCCGGTGCTGCTTTCCCTGCTTGGCTTACTGACGAGGAAAAAATAATGGGCAACATGACGCTGTTTATCCTCGGCATCGCAATTTTATCGGCGGGTACCTACCTGATGCGCCTCGGCGGCGCAAAGCTGGGGAGTCGTCTGGCGCTTTCCGAGCGTTCGCAGGCGCTGCTTTCCGATGCCGCGACGGTATTGCTGTTTTCCGTTGCGCTGGCGACCACCTTCTACGAAGGCGAACACTTTGCGGGTATGGCGCGCGTGTTGGGCGTGGCTTTCGCGGTATTTCTCGCCTGGCGGAAAATGCCGCTGATTGTGGTGATTATCGCTGCGGCGGTGGTGACGGCGCTCTTGAGAATGGCGGGAGTGCACTAACCACTAAAACAATCGCCGATCGCGATCACATCCTGTTTAAAACTGAGTTTCATTTTTCTGATTAAGCGTAGAAAGTAGTTAGTGTCGAAGAAAAATATCAGTGTCTAGCGTCGAATAATAATCGACGCTATTTTCTACTCTACGCGGGACAAGAAAGATGGCGCGGACAGCCAAAGAAAAATTATTGCATCATATTCTGACGCATTATGCGGAAAGCATTACGGGATTCACGGCCCAGGACTGTACTTGCTTTATGCAGGTCAACCGTAGCGTCATTAGTCACTACCTGAACCGACTGTGCGACGAGGGGCGTTTACGCAAAGAAAACACGCGCCCGGTGCGCTTCTTTATTCAGCATAATGGCGCACAAAATGAGCAAGCGTCCCGTTTAGTGTCGAAAAAGGCTGATGCTTTCCAGAGTCTGACCGGCGCCGAGGGTAGCCTGGCGGAAGCGGTCGCTCTCTGCCGCTCAGCGGTGGACTATCCGGGAGACGGCTTACCTGTGCTGATCTCAGGCGAAAGCGGCGTGGGCAAGAGCCATCTCGCCTCGCTGATCTATCAGTACGCCATCGGACGCGGCGTTATCGCCGCTGATAAACCGTTTGTCGAACTAAACTGCGCTGACTACGCCAACAACCCCGAACTGCTCTCCGCCACGCTGTTCGGCTATACCCGCGGCGCCTTCACCGGCGCCGATCGTGAGAAACAGGGCGCGTTTGACGACGCCAACGGCGGCTTTCTGTTCCTTGATGAAGTGCATCGTCTGTCCGCGGAAAACCAGGAAAAACTGTTCCTGTTTATGGATAAAGGCTATTTCTATCGACTCGGCGATAACCGCACCCGCCATCCGGCTTCGTTACGCTTTATCTTCGCCACCACGGAAAATATTGACACGGCGTTGCTCAATACCTTCCGCCGACGCATCCCGGTTCGGGTAACGTTGCCTAACTTTATTTCGCGACCGCTCACAGAGCGTATCGCACAGGTCACTCTGTTCCTGTGTCAGGAAGCGGCCAACCTGGGCAGGGACATCCACCTCGATAATCAGTTGATGCGCCAGCTCGTCTCTTCGCCGGTGCGCGGCAACATCGGCGAACTGAAAAACCAGATCAAAGTCATGTGCGCCAGCGCGTGGAGCAATCACCGCGACGCCGATATCATCAGGCTACGCGGTACGCATCCGGACGGCGAAATGCTGGTGATTTCCGCCGACACAGGAGGACAGGAACCCGACGCCAGTATGCTGCTGCCTAAGGCGATGCATGATGAGGTCATTTTCCGCGATTTTTGCCACAGCGGTAATGTTCTGCTGCTGAACCGCAAAATCGAGCAGTTGCTGGCGACGGTGAAGGGCGTGGTTTCCACTGAAACGCTGTATAACGGCTACGTCTGGCAGAACACAATGCATGCGGTAAACGAACTGGAGTGTCTGACCGGCATCACCTGCGGTCCGGAGATCCGTAAAGCGCTCTGGCTTTGCCTGACCTACGCGTTGCATACGCCACAACAGGCGGAACAGGCCGATGAACTGCTGACCATTGCCGACTACGTTTCCGGCAAAGCGCGCCTGCTAACGGAGGAGTGTATTGCGCTGCTGGCGAAGCACGTCACGCATCAGCAGTTACCGCTGTTGCAGCCATTGTTCAGTTGTATCTTTCATTCTGTGGCCGGGGAAGATTCGCCGATTCAGGGCATTATTGTTTCCCACGGGCGCTCGACTGCGTCGAGCATTGCCGGCATCGCCAACCAGCTGACCGGCGGCTATTACTTTAAAGCCTTCGATATGCCCAACGCGACCTCAACCCGGGAAATTATCGACCTGCTGATAAGCCATCTGTCACGTCTTAAGCACGGCGGCGGGCTGATTATTCTGGTCGATATGGGCTCGCTGAAAGCGATCTACGAAGAGATTAAACTTCATCTGCACGGCGAGCTGCTGGTGATTAACAACGTCAGCACCGCAATGGCGCTGGATATTGCCTCGAAAATCCAGGACAAGTTGCCAATGGAGGCGATTATCGAAGGGGCGAAAGGCGCGTGGGAAGTAGAAACGCGTTATTACGCCGGAATACTTCCCGGCAACAAAATCATCATTTCGTGCATTTCCGGCGAGGGTATTTCCCGTAAGCTTAAAGATATCGTGCAGCGCTATCTGGCGCAGGAGGAGATCGACATCATCACGATGGAGTATGACGATCTGAAGTGGAAAATCGCCCGCGCCGACCCGGCGCTTAACGGCACGCGGCTGATTATCACCACCACCGAACTGGAGGCGGGGTACATCCCGCAGCTCAGCGTCGAACAGCTGATTAAAGAGAAAACGCTGGTGCTGAAGCGCGACTACTTTAACGGATTAGTCATGGAAGGCGCTCTGGAGCCGATGATCGAGGAGGTGGTCAAATTGTTTACCGTCGAGGGGGTTGCCAGCAGGTTGAACTTCCTCAATCCGGTGGTGATCATCGACGAAGTGGAAGCCGTTATTAAGCAGTATGAGTCTTTCTACAAAATCCACTTTGAAAGCTATCTGCGTATCAACCTGTTTATGCATATCGCGCTGATGATTGAGCGCGTCATGGTGAATAACGGCGTCCGGCACCGCGAAGAAGCTGAACTCACGTTGGATCAGCAGGCTTTTGTCGCCGTACATGACACTTTTTTCCAGGCGCTAAACCGTAAATACAATATCACCCTGCCGCTGACCGAAGTGCTCATGATTTATGAAATTATGGAGCCGTGGATAGCCACCGAAGCGCTCTGTTAACGTTTCTGCCAGCTACAGACTGGCAGACGCTTCGACGCTGCGTTCGCAGCCCTTTTCGACACAGCAAAAGCCCTCGAACACTACGTTTTACTTCATTAAATTCAATAAGATAAAAATATGGCATGCCGCTTGCAATACCTTCAACAGATACTGAAAAATGAAGGAATGCACAATGCGAGAGTTGTACATCGCAACCCACGGGCACTATGCGCAGGGCATTGTCTCAGCGCTGAATCTGCTGGTCGGCGACGATCATGGCGTAACGCCGATTTGCGCCTACTGCGGCGACATCGGCTCAACGGCGGAACTGGCAGCCCGCTTTGAAGCGATCGTTCAGCAGACGATTAGCCAACAAAAGGAACTGGTGCTGTTTACCGATATGCCCGGCGGCAGCGTTAACAACACCGCCGTCCAACTGCTGGTTAAATATCCGCATATCCATGTGATCAGCGGCGCAAATTTGATCATGCTGATGGAGTTCTGCCTTTCTGAACAGACCGAAACCTTAGCGCGTATCCAGGACGCCATCACCGCCGCCAGCGGTGCGATGCAGTATGTGAACCGCCTGCCTGAAATTCTTACCGCTCGTCAGGCGGAATCAAGCGTCCCTGCTGACGATATGGACGGCTTTTTTGCCGCGGAGAGGCCATTATGACCATCGCTCTGGAAACGCTTGACCCGCGCTATTTCAAACCGCAACCGGGCCTGGATCGGCGCTGGCTGAGCGAAGCGCTGAAGGAAGTTATCACGCAGATAGACGCGATGCTGCCGCGCTTTACCACAACCTTTCCGGCAGCCAGCGCGGTTGATGGTCGCTATCCTGTCGTTGAAAAAGTCGACTGGACCGAAGGCTTCTGGACCGGAATGCTGTGGCTGGCCTGGGAGGTCACCGGTGCCGATAAGTATCGCGTCATTGCGGAAGGACTGCTCGACAGCTTTGAAGAACGCCTTGATAAGCAGATTAAGGTTGATACGCACGACCTGGGATTTCTGTACCTGCTCTCCTGCGTTAACGCCTGGAAACTGACGGGCAACCGTCGCGCGCGCGAACTTGCGCTGCGCGCCGCCGAACGGCTGTATCAGCGCTTTAACGCAACGGCTGGAGTGATTCAGGCCTGGGGCGATTTGAACGATCCCGCGCGCCAGGGACGAATGATCATCGACTGTAATCTCAACGTCCCGCTGCTGTTCTGGGCGGCAAACGAAACGGGCAATAGCGCCTGGCGTGAAGCGGCTACCCACCATCTGGCGCAGGCGGCGCGCTATCTGGTGCGCGACGATGCCTCAACGTTTCATACCTTTTATATGGATATCCACAGCGGCCAGCCGCTGCGCGGCGATACCCATCAGGGCTTCAGCGACAGCTCCTGCTGGGCGCGCGGTCAGGCCTGGGGTATTTACGGTTTCGCGCTGGGTTTTCGTCATACCGGCGACGCCTGCCAGCCGGAGCTGGCGCGTAAACTGGCCCACTATTTTCTCAACCGGCTGCCGGACGATTACATCTGCTACTGGGATCTGATTTTCACTCCGCAGGATAACGCCTGGCGCGACACTTCCGCCGCCGCTGTCGCCGCCTGTGGGCTGGCGGAGCTGTTAACCCTGCTGCCGCTCAGCGACCCGCTGCGTCCCGCCTACGCGAACGCCATCGAACTGATGATGCGCAATTTACGTGAGCGCTACTTTGCCCACACGCAGGACGGCCTGCTGCGTGAAGGCGTTTACAACTATGGCCGCAACGTGGGTATTAATGAACCTAACCTTTGGGGCGATTATTTTTATTTCGAAGCCCTGGTTCGTCTTTCCCGCGTCTGGACACCCTACTTTTGCTAACTGGAGCTACACATGATTTCTTTAATTCGTATTGACGATCGCTTAATTCATGGCCAGGTCGCCGTTGTCTGGACTAAGCACCTCGGCGTCAACCGCATCCTTGTCGCCAACGATCAAATCGTAAATAACGACGTGCAGAAAATGTCGCTGCGGATGGCGGCGCCCGACACCGCGAAATGCGCCATCATGGCGGTAAAAGATGCGGGCGATGTGCTTAACGATCCGCGTTCCGAAGCGATGAAAATTATGGTGATCGTTAACAATGCCGCCGATGCCCGGCGTCTGGTTGAACAGGTGCCCGCGATAAAAAGCCTCAACGTCGCCAACTTCGGGCGCATTACCGATAATCTGGCGGCGAAAAAACGCATCAGCGATACCGTGTACGTCACGCCGGAAGACGTAGCGGATTTTCATGCCATCGCCGCGCGCGGCGTAAAAGTTGAATACCAGGTTCTGCCCTCTCATCCGGTGAAGAATTTGATTGAGATGCTGGATAGCGCCGCCAGCTAAGCGAGGTCGTCATGTTAACGTCTGCATTATTTGTCGCACTGGTGATGTATATCGCCAAGTTCGCCGACCATACGCTCGGCCAGCCGCTAATCGAACGTCCGCTGATTTGCGGCGCGATGGTGGGCTTTGTGCTGGGGGATTTTCAGCAGGGGATTATTATCGGCGCCACGCTGGAGCTGATTTTTCTTGGCACCATCACCATTGGCGGTTCAGTACCGGCCGATCTCGCCGTCGGTTCCGTCCTGGCGACGGCCTTCACCATCCTGACCAAAGCTGAACCCGCCGTCGCAGTGGCGCTGGCGCTACCAATCAGCCTGCTGGCGGTATTCGTGTATCAGGTGCTAAAGCTGGTTTACACCGCACTGGTGGAAAAATATGACGCATTGCTGGAGGAGGGACGCGATCGCGCGGCGCTGGGCATCACGCTGGGAATGACGATGTTTTACGGCGTGCCCTTTGCGGTACTGGCGTTCTTCGGCATTCTTTTCGGCACCGACGTCATCCGCAGTCTGGTCGAAAGCATTCCGGACCCGGTGATGCGCGGAATGACGGCGGTCGGTGGTATTCTGCCCGCGTTAGGCTTCGCCATTCTGTTGAAAGCGCTGTGGAACCGTAATATCGCCGCGTTCTTCTTTATCGGCTTTGCGATGGCGGCTTATTTACAATTGCCGATTATGGGTATCGCGATTATTGCCGCTTCCGTTGCGGTCTATCTGTGCTTCAACGAGTTCAATCAACTCAAGGCGAATAAACAAGCCACTGTCGCCGCGCCTGCGTCGGTGGACGATAAGGATGGGTTCTTCAATGACTGATATCCACAACAGCGCGTCGTGCGCGTATGACGACAGCAAAAGCGAAAAAAAGATGTTTCGCCAGCTGTTCTTCCGCCAGTTCCAGCTACTAGGCTCCATGAACTTTACCCGTATGGAAGGCCTGAGCTACGGCTGGGCCATCGCCCCCATGCTGAAAAAAATCTACGCAGGCGATCCCCACCGTTATACGGAGTCGCTCAAGCGAAACAGCCAGTTTTTCAACACCAATCAGCATCTGGCGCCCTTCATTATGGGACTGACCCTGTCGATGGAAAAAGAGAACGCCGCTAACCCGAACTTTGATACTTCAAGCATCAACGGCATTAAAGTGGCGCTGATGGGGCCATTCGCGGGCGTCGGCGACTCATTCTTCTATGGGGTATTGCGCATTATCGCCACCGGTATTGCGATTGGCCTGGCCTCACAGGGCAACCCGCTGGGGCCATTGCTGTTTCTGCTAATTTATAACATTCCCAGCTATCTGCTGCGCTATTACGGCGGGGTGATGGGTTACCGTCTGGGATCGAAATACATCGCTGAAGCAACGCAGTCTGGGTTACTTGGTTGTATTACCAAAGCGTCGTCGATAATGGGCTTAATGATGGTAGGCGCTATGAGCGCTAGCATGGTGAAATTTACAACCACCTTTAAAACGACTATCGCTGGGCAACCTTTTGTGCTTCAGGAGATACTCGACAAAATTTGCGTCGGGCTGATTCCTCTGCTGCTGGTGCTTGGCTGTCTGAAGCTGCTTAATAAAAAGGTGAGTCCGAATAAAGTGTTGATTATGCTGATTGTCTTTGGATTCGCCGCCGCAGGCGTTGGGGTAATTTGATGTGATACGCGCTGTGTCTGTTAGCACAGCGCGTATCAGGCCTACGGCTGGAAACGCCTGCAGACCTGACAAGGCAGAACGCCGCCGTCCGGCAAGGCTTATTTCAGCAATTCAGCAGTCATGTGCACACGGTTACCAGTATAAGCCTGGGTAATTTTGTAGGCGCTGGCGCCAGCTTGTTCAGCCTGAGCGGCGATTTTCGCTTCCGCGCTTTCCAGCGTCGAGCCGGTTGCGGTCACGGACTGCGCGGCGAAAGTACCGAAGGACGTAGCGAGAGCGATAACTGCGACAAAAGTTTTGATGCTTTTCATGATATAAACCCTTTCACTTTGTTGTTTGAGTAAGGCACTGTGCCTTGATGTGATAAATAATAGGCCGTTACTCAGACAACTGAAAGCGGAAGGATTTGCCAATCTAATTCAAATAAACTGAATGTGTTATCCGGCAATTAACCGCTGCGGGTGCGTATAAACGGTCGCCCTGCCCGGCTTACAAAAGCCCACCAGCGTCAGGTTGCAGCGCTCGGCTACTTCCACCGCTAATGTAGTGGCGGCTGAGAGCGCAAATAAGATTTCAACGCCGCACATCGCCGATTTCTGCACCATCTCATAGCTGGCGCGACTGGATACCAGCGCCGCCCCCTGTTCCCAGGCTTTTCCTTCCCCGGCACGGCGCCCGAGCAGTTTATCCAGCGCCACATGACGTCCCACATCTTCATGACCGCCCGCCAGTTCGCCACAAGGCATAACCCAGGCTGCGGCATGGGTGCATCCGGTCAGTTTTCCGATGGGCTGAAAGTCCTTCAGATGCTGTAAAGCCGGGTCGAGACTGGCGAGATGAAACGTCTGGGTGAATGGCAGCGGCTGCACCGGTTTACCAATGTCGTTAAGCTGTTCCACGCCGCAGACGCCACAGCCAGTCCGTCCAGCCAGCGCGCGGCGACGTTCTTTCAACCCCATAAAGCGGCGGCTGGAAAGCTCAATCCGCACCTCAAGCCCGTTACAGGACGGCACGACATCCATACCAAAAATATCCCGCGGGCTGGCGATGATTCCCTCAGAAAGGGAAAAGCCAACGGCGAAATGCGTAAGATCTTTCGGCGACGCCATCATCACAACGTGCGAAATGCCGTTATAGACCAGCGCAACCGGGACTTCTTCCGCGACCTCATCCCGCTGAGGATGTTGCAAATCCTCGCGCGTCCAGAGGCTAACCTCGCGATAACCCGTGACATTTGTCACATATTCGACTTCTTCTGGATGTATCTTATTCACTTTCTTTTAACCGTATAAGAACAGACGTACCAACATTGTGGTATTCTGTCACAAACCCCACCGGGACAAGGGGAAATTGACCCAATTCTGGACCTTTGCGGTCCTCTCCGCAAAGAAAAATAACAACCACTCCCTGAGCATTCAGACTGAATGTGAATGAGAAGTGACAATGTCGAAACAAGGAGCAAACCATGCAGGTCAGCAGAAGGCAGTTCTTTAAGATCTGCGCTGGCGGTATGGCAGGCACCACGGCGGCGGCACTGGGCTTCGCGCCCGGCGTAGCGCTAGCGGAAACACGGCAATACAAACTGCTGCGCACCCGCGAAACCCGTAATACCTGCACTTACTGTTCCGTTGGCTGCGGGCTGTTAATGTACAGCCTCGGCGACGGGGCGAAAAACGCCAAAGCATCTATCTTCCATATTGAAGGCGATCCGGACCATCCGGTAAACCGCGGCGCACTCTGCCCGAAAGGGGCCGGTCTGGTGGACTTTATCCACTCCGAAAGCCGCCTGAAGTACCCGGAATACCGCGCGCCAGGCTCCGATAAATGGCAGAAGATCAGTTGGGACGAGGCGTTTGACCGCATCGCGAAGCTGATGAAAGAAGACCGCGACGCCAACTACGTTGCGCAGAACGCTGAAGGCGTGACCGTCAACCGCTGGCTGTCGACCGGCATGCTGTGTGCTTCAGCCTCCAGTAACGAAACCGGCTATTTAACGCAAAAATTCTCCCGCGCGCTGGGTATGCTCGCGGTCGACAACCAGGCGCGTGTCTGACACGGACCAACGGTAGCAAGTCTTGCTCCAACATTTGGTCGCGGTGCGATGACCAACCACTGGGTCGACATTAAGAACGCCAACCTCGTCGTGGTAATGGGCGGTAACGCCGCTGAAGCGCACCCGGTCGGGTTCCGCTGGGCGATGGAAGCGAAAATTCGCAACGGCGCGAAGCTGATTGTGATCGATCCGCGTTTTACGCGTACCGCGTCGGTGGCCGACTTCTATGCGCCGATTCGTTCCGGTACTGACATTGCTTTCCTGTCAGGCGTGATGCTGTACCTGCTGACAAACGAAAAATACAACCGCGAATACACCGAAGCTTACACCAACGCCAGCCTGATCGTGCGTGAAGACTTTGGCTTCGACGATGGCCTGTTCACCGGCTACGACGCGGAGCAACGCAAATACGACAAAACCAGCTGGAACTACGAGCTGGACGAAAACGGCTTTGCGAAACGCGACACCACCCTGCAACACCCGCGCTGCGTCTGGAACCTGCTGAAACAGCACGTTTCCCGCTATACGCCGGACGTTGTCGAAAATATCTGCGGCACACCGAAAGCCGACTTCCTGAAGGTGTGTGAGTACATCGCGGAAACCAGTGCGAAAGACAAAACCGCGTCGTTCCTGTATGCCCTCGGCTGGACGCAGCATTCCATCGGCGCGCAGAACATCCGCACCATGGCGATGATCCAGTTGCTGCTCGGCAACATGGGGATGGCGGGCGGCGGCGTTAACGCCCTGCGCGGTCACTCTAACATTCAGGGGCTGACCGACCTGGGCCTGCTGTCGCAAAGCCTGCCGGGTTACCTGACCCTGCCGAACGAGAAGCAGACCGACCTGCAAACCTACCTTACCGCCAATACGCCGAAGCCACTGCTGGAAGGCCAGGTCAACTACTGGGGCAATTATCCGAAATTCTTTGTCTCGCTGATGAAGTCCTTCTTTGGCGACAAAGCAACGGCGGAAAACAGCTGGGGCTTTGACTGGCTGCCGAAGTGGGACAAAGGGTACGACGTGCTGCAGTACTTCGAGATGATGAACGAGGGCAAGGTCAATGGCTATATCTGCCAGGGCTTTAATCCGGTGGCGTCATTCCCGAATAAAAACAAAGTGATCGCGTCCCTGTCGAAACTGAAGTTCCTGGTGACCATTGATCCGCTCAACACCGAGACCTCAACCTTCTGGCAGAACCACGGCGAGTCGAACGATGTCGATCCGTCGACAATTCAGACCGAAGTGTTCCGCTTGCCGTCCACCTGCTTTGCGGAAGAAAACGGGTCTATCGTTAACTCCGGTCGCTGGTTGCAGTGGCACTGGAAAGGTGCCGACGCACCGGGATTAGCCCGTACCGACGGTGAAATTCTGGCGGGTATTTTCTTGCGTATGCGCAAGATGTACGCCGAACAGGGCGGCGCCAACCCGGAACAGGTGCTGAACATGACCTGGAACTACACCAAACCGGATGAGCCAGATTCGGAAGAAGTGGCGCAGGAAAGTAACGGTAAAGCGCTGGCGGATATCGTTGACCCGGCAACGGGCGCGGTGATCGTCAAGAAAGGCCAGCAGCTCAGTTCGTTCGCCCAGTTACGTGACGATGGTACCACCGCCAGCGGCTGTTGGATTTTTGCCGGTAGCTGGACACCGGAAGGTAACATGATGGCGCGTCGCGATAACGCCGATCCATCAGGCCTCGGCAATACGCTGGGCTGGGCGTGGGCATGGCCGCTTAACCGTCGTATTTTGTATAACCGCGCCTCCGCTGATCCACAAGGCAACCCGTGGGATCCGAAACGTCAAATCCTGAAATGGGATGGGACGAAATGGAGCGGGATGGATATTCCGGACTACAGCGCCGCCGCACCGGGTAGCGATGTCGGACCGTTTATCATGCAGCCCGAAGGGATGGGGCGCCTGTTTGCTGTCGATAAGATGGCGGAAGGTCCGTTCCCGGAACACTATGAGCCGTTTGAAACACCGCTGGGCACCAACCCGCTGCACCCGAACGTGATCTCTAACCCTGCCGCCCGCATCTTTAAGAGCGACGCCGAAGCGCTGGGTAAAGCCGATAAGTTCCCGTATGTCGGCACCACTTACCGTCTGACCGAGCACTTCCACTACTGGACTAAGCACGCGTTGCTTAACGCTATCGCCCAGCCGGAACAGTTTGTGGAAATTGGCGAGAAGCTGGCGAACAAGCTGGGCATTGCCCACGGCGATACGGTGAAAGTCTCCTCTAACCGCGGTTACATTAAGGCTAAGGCGGTAGTGACCAAGCGTATCCGCACGTTGAAAGCTGACGGCAAGGATATCGATACCATCGGTATTCCGATTCACTGGGGCTACGAGGGTGTGGCGAAAAAAGGGTTTATCGCCAATACGTTAACGCCATTCGTTGGTGATGCGAACACGCAGACGCCGGAGTTTAAGTCCTTCCTGGTGAATGTGGAAAAGGTATAACGGAGACGACTTATGGCTTATCAAACGCAAGACATCATTCGTCGTTCCGCGACTAACGGTTTCACCCCCGCGCCCCAGGCGCGGGATCACCAGCAAGAAGTGGCGAAGCTTATCGACGTAACCACCTGTATCGGCTGTAAAGCCTGCCAGGTGGCCTGTTCGGAGTGGAATGACATTCGTGATGAAATCGGCAGCAACGTCGGGGTTTACGATAACCCGACGGATTTGACCGCCAAATCATGGACGGTGATGCGCTTCTCGGAAGTGGAACAGAACGACAAACTGGAATGGCTGATCCGCAAGGACGGCTGCATGCACTGTGCCGATCCGGGCTGCCTGAAGGCGTGCCCGGCGGAAGGGGCGATCATTCAGTATGCTAACGGCATTGTCGACTTCCAGTCTGAACAGTGCATCGGATGCGGCTACTGCATCGCCGGATGCCCGTTCGACGTGCCACGTCTGAATCCGGAAGACAACCGCGTGTATAAATGTACGCTGTGCGTCGACCGCGTCAACGTCGGCCAGGAACCAGCCTGCGTGAAAACCTGCCCAACCGGCGCTATCCACTTTGGCTCAAAAGAGGATATGAAAACGCTGGCGGGCGAGCGCGTCGCCGAGCTGAAAACTCGCGGTTACGACAACGCAGGCCTGTACGATCCGGCAGGCGTCGGCGGTACGCACGTGATGTACGTGCTACACCATGCCGACAAGCCGAATCTGTACCACGGCCTGCCGGAAAACCCGGAAATCAGCGCCACCGTGAAGTTCTGGAAAGGGATCTGGAAACCTCTTGCAGCGGTCGGCTTTGCAGCGACCTTTGCGGCCAGCGTCTTCCACTACGTCGGGGTCGGTCCGAACCGTGCGGAGGAAGAAGATGACAACCTGCATGAAGAGAAAGACGAGGTGCGCAAATGAAACGTCGTGACACCATCGTGCGCTACACCGCGCCGGAACGCATCAACCACTGGGTCACCGCCTTCTGCTTCGTGCTGGCGGCGGTGAGTGGACTGGGCTTTTTCTTCCCGTCCTTCAACTGGCTGATGCAGATTCTCGGCACGCCGCAGCTGGCGCGCATTCTGCACCCGTTCGTGGGCGTGATCATGTTCGCCTCGTTCATCATCATGTTCTTCCGTTACTGGCATCACAACCTGATCAATCGGGACGATATTTTCTGGGCGAAGAACATCCGCAAGATTATCGTCAACGACGAGGTTGGCGACACCGGACGGTATAACTTCGGCCAGAAATGCGTGTTCTGGGCGGCGATTATCTTCCTGGTGCTGCTGCTGGTGAGCGGCGTGATCATCTGGCGTCCGTACTTTGCCCCGGCGTTTTCCATTCCGGTGATCCGCTTTGCGCTGATGTTGCACTCCTTTGCCGCCGTCGCGCTGATCGTGGTGATTATGGTGCATATTTACGCTGCGCTGTGGGTGAAAGGCACGATTACGGCTATGGTTGAAGGCTGGGTTACCCGCTCGTGGGCGAAGAAACATCACCCACGCTGGTACCGCGAAGTGCGTGAAAAGCAGGACAAATCATCGTCCTGACCCGCTGATTATCCATCCCAATGACTCTGGCGCCGGGAACATTGTTTCCGGCGCTATTTCGTGTCAGGCTCCGCCAGCTAATCCGAACGGTGAATAGTCTGCTCCGTTAAGATCGGGTATCGTACCGCACACATTGCGATGTCACCGGTATATCCCGCAGACCGATTGCGGTTATCATTACTGATATTCACCAGAGCGGGCGCGTGGCAGGCGCCAAATCAAGAGCGGATGACAGACCACCGATCCGCCTAACCAGGAAGCACTCAATGAGCATTCGTATCATCCCGCAAGATGAGCTGGAAAAAAGCGAGAAGCGCGCGACGGATATGATCCCACCGTTATTATTTCCCCGGCTCAAAAATTTATATAACCGTCGCGCCGAACGCCTGCGCGAACTGGCAGAGAACAACCCGCTGGGCGATTACCTGCGCTTTGCTGCGCTGATCGCCCACGCGCAGGAAGTGGTGCTGTACGATCACCCGCTTCAGATAGACCTGACCGCACGCATTAAAGACGCGAACGAACAGGGCAAACCACCGCTGGATATTCACGTTCTGCCGCGCGATAAACACTGGCAAACGCTGCTGCATTCGCTGATTGCGGAGCTGAAGCCCGAAATGAGCGGCCCGGCGCTGGCGGTGATCGAAAACCTGGAAAAAGCCTCCGAACAAGAGCTGGAACAGATGGCGAGCGCGCTGTTCGCTGCGGATTTTGCCTCTGTAAGCAGCGACAAAGCGCCGTTTATCTGGGCTGCGTTGTCGCTTTACTGGGCACAGATGGCTAACCTGATCCCGGGCAAAGCCCGCGCCGAATACGGCGAACAGCGCCAGTATTGCCCGGTGTGCGGCTCAATGCCGGTCTCCAGCATTGTGCAAATTGGCACCACGCAGGGGCTGCGCTATCTGCACTGCAACCTGTGTGAAACCGAATGGCACGTGGTGCGCGTGAAATGCAGCAACTGCGAGCAGAGCCGCGATTTGCACTACTGGTCGTTGGAAAATGAGCAGGCGGCAATCAAAGCCGAAAGCTGCGGCGACTGCGGAACCTACCTGAAGATTCTCTATCAGGAAAAAGACCCGAAAGTCGAAGCGGTGGCTGACGATCTTGCCTCGTTGATTCTGGACGCCAAAATGGAGCAGGAGGGCTTTGCCCGTAGTTCTATCAACCCGTTCCTGTTCCCGGGTGAAGGGGAGTAATCTCCTGTGAAAGTGCCGGGCGGCGCGAGCTTGCCCGGCCTACAGACGGTAAGGCGTAAGGACCTCGTCAATACCTGCAAAATCTTTTGTATTTCGAGAAATCAACGGACATTTTCTGCTCTGGGCTGTGGCCAGAATGATGGCATCAGGCAGTTTCATTCCATGCTTTTCACGCAGTAACACGCTTCTTTCCGCGATATCACGAGACACATCAATAATTTCAAAAGCGCCCATCACGGCTGCCGTTTTCGCTTCATGACCATGCCTGCGAGCGCCTACCATCACTTCCATCCAGGTAATTAAGCTGATAGCACGATGTGACGCGGTACGATCGATCGTATCCGCCGCTTCAACACGATTGTTAAAGAGATCGATGAGAATATTGGTATCAAACACTGCCATGTGTTCCATGATTACCACTCCTCGCGCAGCTTACGCTCATACTCAAGCCCATCCTCTTTGCGGTCTCCCCACAGGCCAAGCGCATCGCGGATAATCGAAGAACTCTGTTGGTCGAGGTACATTTCTATAGCTTCCCGCAACAGTTCAGCGCGCGGCTGATTTCTCAGCTGCTTGAGGTTATCCAACCGTTGAATCACGTCATCAGACAAATCGATAAGTATTCTGCCCATATCCAGTCCCGCCAAAACGCTCATATATCACCTTAGTATATCATCTGCGGTTGATTTTCAGGCAAAATACGCTTAACGAAGACAGGGTTAAAGAATATTTTGAAAATGGCGAGCGCTTTTGCGAGTCGTCTTCCAGAAGCTGGACACTACTCCTCCTCGTTCCCACCTTCTTCATAGGGACCGAAGGGCTTTGCGGGCAGGACGATATAAATGCCTTCAAATATCGCGCCGGTTGTTTCATCGCCCAACAGTTCGACCTGCAGCTGGACGCGCGCTTTTTTACCTCGCGCCAGTCGGTCAAGATCGCCGCTCAGTGAGCCGAGATCGGCTACCGCGCTGGGTCTGCCGCTGATGGGCTTGCTGTAGCGAATATGGGCGTCGGCAAGAATAATGGTGCCGCCGAGGTGGCGCTCACGCAGCATTAGCCAGATAAGTCCCCAACCGGTGAGCGTCGCCAGCGAAAACAGACTTCCGGCGAACAGCGTGTGGTGCGGATTTTGATTGCCCGTCTCCGGCATGGTGGTAATGAATTTTTGCCCGGTGTACTGCTGAATACGTACGCCCATTTTCTCGCTTAGCGGGATATGTTCATACCAGGCCTGCTGTAGCTGTCCGCACCAGTCGCCGCGATGCAATATGTCGTCGAGCGAAGCGACAGGCTTAATCATCAAAAAATGGCGTACCGGCGTGGTTTGCGGCGTGGTAATTTCGCCCTGATTCACAAAGCCCAGCTTGGCGAAGAAGTCGACCGCGTCCTCTCGAGCGCTACAGGTCACTCGCTTAACGCCCTCCTGACGCGCCACCGACTCCAGCGTCATTGCCATCAGCGTCCCCAGTCCTTTTTCCTGTACTGCGGGATCAACGGCCATAAAGCGGATAGAGGCTTCGTTATCGGCATTAATGTACAACCGTCCCACGGCAACCAGGTTACCGTCTTCATCCACGACCATCTGGTGATGCGCCATCGCGTCCCAGGCGTCACGTTCGGAACCTTTTGGCTGATGCAGCGGTTTACGCAGCATTTCCCAGCGAAACTGATAGTAACGCTCTAATTCTTCTTCTGTTTGCGGTACACGAAGGTGATACATAGCTGTACTCTCTCTTGTTACCCGCGGCCACGCCGGAAGCTGATTCATACCTGAAGCCAGAACGTCACGGGACCATCGTTGACCAGCGCAACCTGCATATCCGCAGCGAAGCGTCCGGTTTGCGTGTTCATTTCCTGCTGGCGGCAGCGCCCGACGAAATAATCGTACAGCGCCTCAGCACGTTCCGGCGTTGCCCCTTTGGAGAACCCGGGACGCATGCCGCGTTCCGTATCGGCCGCCAGCGTAAACTGCGATACCACCAGCACGCTTCCGCCCGCCTGCTGCACGTTTAAGTTCATCTTGCCGTCAGCATCGCTAAAAATACGGTAGCCCAGTACGCGCTCGCATAAGCGATTCGCTTTCTGCTCGTCGTCATCCTTTTCGACACCTAATAAGATTAAAAGTCCGTTGCCAATTTCACCCGTCACCTCTCCCTCCACGGTGACGCTGGCACGGGTTACGCGCTGAATGAGTGCAATCATGGTTGGTCTGCTTCTTCTTGTTCTGCGGCTTGTTTGAGTTTGCGGTATTCCCCGAGAGTGACAGTTATTTCCGCGCCAAGCAAGACGATACACCAGGTCCAGTATACCCAGACAAATAAAATCGGGATCACCGCCAGCACGCCATAAATGAGCTGATAAGACGGAAACATGGTGATATAAAGCGCGAAACCTTTCTTTCCTGCTTCGAACAGCACCGCAGCGACAAATGCGCCGACAACGGCATCACGATTGGGTACGCGCGTAGTCGGCACAATACTGTAAAGCAACCAGAAAGAGAGCCAGGAAAGGATCAGCGGGAAAATGCGCAGGACATCATCAATCACCGAATTGAGATCGCTTGCCCAGCGCAATGAAAGTAAATATGAGCTGATGGCAAGACTCGCCCCGGCCAGTAGCGGCCCGAGCGTCAGGATCATCCAGTACACGGCAAAAGAATAGACCTTTGGCCGCGTACGCTTGCTGCGCCAGATGGTATTGAGGGCGCTGTCGATGGCGTACATCAGCAGCAGTGCGGTAACGATCAGCCCACACGCCCCGACGGCGGTCATTTTGTTGGAATTCGCCACAAACTGTTCGATATAGCGCTGAATCACATCGCCTGTGGCGGGGATAAAGTTGGCAAAAACAAAGTGCCGGAGCTGAACGCTGACTTCGGAAAACATGGGAAAGGCGGCAAACAGCGCAAAAACAACCGCGATCAACGGCACTAAAGAGAGCAACGAGACGTAGGCGAGATTTCCTGCCAGCGTCGTCATATTGTCTTCATCAATGCGCCGCCAGAGCAGCTTTAGCCAGGCTCGGATCGGGCGCGTATGGTGCCTGGCTTTTTGATGCGCGGTTTTTAGCATAACAGCGTCGCGAAATAATCAGGAATGGTGGATTTATCGGTCACCAGAATGCTGGTCATCCCAACCTGGTTAGCCCCTTCTATATTATCGGCGTTATCGTCAAAAAAGACCGCATCGCTCGCGGAAAATCCTTCCTGCTGGAGAACGTGCTGATAGATACGCGTTTCCGGCTTGCGCATACCGAGATCCTGAGAAAGATAGATATGATCCGCCGCCTGGCGAATCTCAGGGTACTCTTCCGGCCAGAACGTGGTATGCAGACGGTTAGTGTTCGACAGAACAACCACGCGATGTCCCTGCTCACGCAGTTTATGCATGATGTCGATCACCTCAGGCCGCAGCGCGACAAACACCGCTTGCCAGCCGTGAGAAAATTGCTCATAGCTCAGCGACAGTTCCATCTCCTGACACAGCGCTTCGGCAAACGCTTCGTCAGTGATTTCTCCGCGCTCATGCTGGTGGAAGACGTCTCCCATCGTAAAACTTTGCTTTAATGACGCCAGCGGTACACGGCTCAAATCACTCCATGCCCCTAACACGCGGTTGAAGTCGATATCGACAATCACATTACCTAAATCAAAGATATAGAGCATGTTCATCTCCTTACTCGCCGTGGATGAATAACTGTAGCGGGAAAGGCGAAGTTTGACTATCCGTCTGACCGGGAAGATCAGCGAAAAAAAAGGCGATGCATTTTCAGCATCGCCTCTGGTGACATCACCCGATTATCGGGCCTGTGGTTTCAATCTTTACAACGATTTATGGCAGCCTGTCGTATCAGAAAGTGTACTTAACGCCAAGCATCGCGGAGGTATCGCTGTAGCTGTTGTCGCCCACCTGCTGCGCAACGTTACCCCAGACCTGCAGTCGTGGCGTCACCTGCCCTTCCACACCCACTTTTAGTTCGCCAATATTGCGCGTGCCGCTGATTTCATCCGTGATGGAGCCCATCTGCACGGCCTGGTTATTGGTATTATGGATCCAGTTTGCCTCTACGAACGGCTGGAACTCACGCCCTTTACCGGCGTCTTTTTCCGCGTGCCCTTTCAGGTAAGCGCGAACGCCAAGACGGGTCATCAGATTGCCGTCAGTTTTATCTTTGACAACCGTTCCGTTATTTTCACGGTGGGTATCAGCCTGCACATCCATCCAGATAACCTGGGCTTTCGGCTGGATCCAGTAAGTTGCGTTCTCACTTTCACCGAACAGGAAGCTGTAACCGCCTTCCACAGACGCCGTGATACCGTCGGATTTGTAACTTTCGCTGGCCAGATGGTCACCGCGAACGGTGTTATCGAACCAGTTGTACAATACCCAGCTGTCCAGGTAGGTGCCGGTTTTATCGGCTTCGTTCGCATACCAGGTGGCGTACAGGCCAACGCTATAACCGTCTACAGAACCGCGAGAGGCATAGCCTGTCTGGCTATTACGGGTTTTGCTTTTCTGGTTGGCATAGCCCGCCATCGCGCCGAGATGCCAGCGGTCAAGGCCGTCACTGCTCCATTGCGCCAGGTCGCCGCCAATTTGCAGGACGTAGCGGTTTGCCGTGGTTTTCAACTGCCCGCTGGCGTCGTCGAAGCGAGTATGACCGCCCTCGTTGCGCATCCACATACTGGTGACTTTTTCTTCTCCGGTCAGCACGTCGGTGTACTGCGTCTCACCCAGACGGTCGTGCAGTCGGGTGATAAACATCGTGTTGGCTGCGTAATTGTTCGCCAGATAGCTGCCAAATTCCGGACGATACTGGTGCTCAACCGGCGTGGGTTCAGGCGCAGGCGGCGTCGGTGGTGTTGGAGGCTCCGGCGGCTCAGGAGGGTCAACCGGATCGACCGGGTCTGGCGGTGTCGGAGGCTCTGGCGGATCGACCGGATCGGGATCCGGTTCTTCCGGCGGATCCACAGGCGTCAGCTCACTGGTCAGGTACCAGTCACTGGCTTTTTTCACCACATCGTAGTCATACGCGCCCGCGACAATACGTCCGGCTTTGGTGAAGGTACCGTCAGAGTTCCCTGCGACCTCAACGATTTTGATACCGTCAACAGTCAGCTCGCCCATGCCGCCAATGTTGTTAATGCCGACGTTGGTATTGCCGGAGGTATCGCCCTGTACAATCAGCTTATCGGTAAATGAACTGTCGCCTTCCAGAACCGTGTTCAGTACCAGCAACGCGTTAGTACCAATATAGTTACCCATCACGGTCAACGTCTTGAAGGTGGTCTGATCGTCGCGGGATACGCCGTCAGGGCTGTAGCGCAGCGTCGCCTGATCCAGCGTCAGGTTAGTCAGCGTGGAGTCTTTGGTCATCGTCCACAGGCTGTCGCCGCCTTTCATGTTCAGGTTAACTTTTGACGTGGCGTCTACGCTGGACGAGCCGACGAACAGGGAAGTATCTGCCATATTCAGCGCCACGGTACCGCCATTGATGGCGTTGATATTGCCTTCAATATCAAACACGCCTTCGCTGTCGGTCAGCGCCGTTCTGTCGATGTTTAACCGGTCGGTCCTGAGATACGTATCGGCAATCTCCGGCACTGCCAGCGCCTGGCTGGCAATGATTGAATCAACGCCGTTGGCCTGAATCACATCGGCGCTGTCAGCCACTCTCAGCTTCGCGCCTCCCGCCAGATACACCGTACCCGGACGGATATTATCCGTGTAGGTACCTTGCTGTTCCGTAGAGGCGTAAATAGCGAATGCGTTGGTTCCCGTGGTTGAAATATCCACCCCGTCACCTAGCTGGATAAGGCCGCCCTTATTGGCGTAAACAGCATGCCCCGCTTTGGTGGTGGTAGAAATTTCAGAGTCATCGCCGATAAAGACATACGCATTACCTTTGGTGTTATGGCTTTTCCCTTGCAGAATATCCACAATCCCCATGCCGTTGGTATCTCTGTCCCGGTTACCGGCGTAAACAGCGTAGCCTTTACTGTCTGCCACATTCGCCGCAGTACCCGTGCCTGTGACTTTCAACACGTTTTTTCCGGCCAGGACAATAATGCTGTTTGCTCCCGCGTTCTGGAAGTTATTCGCCCGGACGGCAACGCCATCTTTTACCGCAATATTCGCAGATTCAGAGACATAAACCAGAGAGTCGTAGTTATTATTAAAATCGGACGCCGCATTAATGCCGTCAGCCGACGACCCCGTGGTTTCAATGGTTAAATTTCTGGCTTTAAAAAAGACCGCTTCGCTGTTGCCCCTAATCGCATCGGCAGCAGAACCGGACGTTTTAATAGTAATGTCTTTCAGACTTGGCGCATTCATGCCGTTCGTCTGTAGATAAACACCAAAGCCCCCGAGCGGGGATGTAGCGCCTGTCCCGGTGGTTGTGACGTTAATCAGATCGTAATCACCAAGGGGGGTAACACCTGCGTAATAATAAAGTACGTTGTTATGGTCCAGCGTCAGCTCCGCGTCTGCTATCGGAACATGGCCGCCTACAGCAATAAGCGCAACGGCAATGCTTAATGCCGTCTTATTAAAAAGCGCGCTCTTTTTCAGATCTTTATTCATGGTTTTCATATTTCCACCTTTTCCTTAACGTTTGTTTTTACACGTACTCGTCAGGAATCAGGACTCCGTTTTCTAATGAAAATAACTGCTTGAAAAAACCAAAGGTAAAAGGACCGCGCTCTTTAAATTAAAGCGACGCTGAACTTAAAAATTTATGCACCTTACCTTTTACGGCATAAATATCTTTAATTAATCGGGCTGTCAATGGGTCTTAAATAACGTAAATTAATATTCAGGAGGATTTTTTCTTAATTATTTGCATTATTCCTGGGCGTTTTTTTAGCCAAAATAGAAACAACGTTCCTAAAGCCAAATCAGCAAATAAATCAAAGAGTAAAAAAAGCATTTTTTGTAAAAAGAAGGGCGTTTTAGGAGTAATGTTTTTGACACCAGGATAATTATCAAAATCTGATTTTTGTGATAAAAAACCGCCGGGACGGCGGCGATTTTTCAGTAGTGTCTTCCGGAATGCTTACGTTCAAAACGGCTAACAGGATTTATCCCCAGCGGAATGTCAGGCTTCGCCTTGAAACTGCCATCGGCTCTCAATCACCAAAGGTGAATCCACACAGACTAACTGCGGAGTACGGTTAATGCCATCAGGAGCCTGCGTAAGTGGATTGACACAGGTCGCATCTGGCTGTTTATCAAACACCACAAGACTCTGCGCAGCAGATGTCATCAAAATACTTAACTTTCCGGGCCATTTCAGTCTGACGTTTACCCCGGACGTAAAACCAAAACAGTCATCCCATGGCCCTTCACGTGGGGGGATTCTGTTGCCTGTTGGCAGTTCATCATCGCCAGGCTCTTCCTGCCAGTCTGGCTGGAAAAGAACCTGTAATTCTTCGTCTTCGCGATGAGACGTTAGCCGTTTAGCAAACCAGGGATGCCACCCGGCAGACGCCGGAAACGTTTCTGATGCTGTGCGAATTTCCAGACGCAAAATCAGGGCATCCTCTTCCAGAGCGAGCGTTTGCAAAACTTCGCCTTGCCATGGCCATGGTGAGCCAAGCAGCATAGCGAGTTTTAAGGTATCTGCGGTTTGCTCCATCACCTTCCAACAGGAATAACAAGCCATTCCATGCAGTGCATGGGGCGGTTTATTGGCAGGTAATGTATAACTCTGCTCACCCACATTTATCGTGGCGTTACCCAGCCGCCCTGCCCAAGGAACCATCGGGAAACAACCATACTGAAACGCTCTTCGTTGCGGTTCCCACTGGCGCAGCACTTCATATCCAAATGCCTGTAATGATGTCATTCTGGCACCATCATGTGGATAAACCTGTAGACGGATGTTTCCTTTGTTCAGCGTGATAACATCGCCTACCGGTCCTGGCCATAGAGCATCAAAAGCCTGTTGCAACGCTTGTTGATGCGCGTGATTGCATTTATTTTTCATGAACTTGTTCTCTGATATAGCGGTAAGAAGAAAATCGTTTCTTAGCGTCTTTTTTATTGGGTGAATGCGGCTTAATGAGCCAGACGCAAATAAAAGAGAGGGCAGAAATGGCAAAAAGGAACAGAGCAACATACCAGGGTTTGCCGTTCCCCATCGCCAAAAGAGTGGAGGCAATAAGCGGGCTCATTCCCCCCAGAATAGCTGAGAATTGATACGCAAATGAAAGCCCGGTGTAACGGACGCGGGTACCAAACATGCGGGTAAATAATGTCGGCTGAACCGCAAACATCATCGTCGGGCCTAAGTTATAGCCCAGGATCATACAGCACCAGATAATAAGCGTACTCTTCGTGTCCAGCAGGAAGAAAAATGGAAACGCAAACAGAACGCAAAAACCCGCGCCAAACAGATACATTTTCCGCTGCCCAACGCGATCAGAGATCCAGCCAACCAGTGGGCAACACACGATGCCAATCGCCGAAGCAATAAGCATACCGGTTAAAGGGATATCACTTGATAAGGCCAACTGGCTGGAGATATAGACTATGCCAAAGGCATTGATGATATTGGACGAGACGCTCTCTGCCAGTCTGGCCCCCAGTGCCAGCATGATATTCCGCGGATGCTTGCGAAAGAGCTCAATGAGAGGCGGTGCCGTTTTCTCAGACGAGGTCGCCGTATTATGCTTTTTAAAATCCAGTGTTTCTTCTGTATGTAGTCGTATAAACATGCCGACGATTAACATCACAGCGGATAACCAGAAAGGAATACGCCAGCCCCAGGAAAGAAATTGTTCCTGCGTCAGAAAATGATTACAGAGCGCAAATACGCCCGTTGCCAACATAATGCCCACCGATGCCGCTGTTTGCGGCAATGAGCCTAAAAACCCACGTTTATGTTGGGGAGCAGACTCAATGGTCATTAATGCCGCGCCACCATATTCTCCTCCCAGGCCAAATCCCTGAATCAGACGCAGAATCATCAACGTAACAGGAGCCCAAATGCCGATCTCCTGATACGTTGGGATAAAGCCGATCAAAAACGTCGAGCTACCGACAATGCCCAATGTCCAGATAAGCGTTATTTTTCGCCCAACTTTATCGCCGAAGTGGCCAAAAACAATGCCGCCTAAAGGACGCGTCAGAAAACCCACACCAAAGGTTGCGAAGGCCGCAATCAAACCAATAAAAGGATCGCTGTCAGGGAAAAACAACGGTGCAAAAACCAGTCCTGCTGCCGTACCGAAAATAAAAAAGTCGTACCATTCCATTAGCGCACCAGCAAAACTGCCAAGCACAACGCGCCTCATGGCTTTGCCAGATAACCCTTCTTTCGGTACCAGTAATTCTTTAGCCATAATTTTCCTCTCCGGGTCGGCGAGAAAGCTACGGAACAAACCACGTCAAAGGTGGAGAGCGTTATTTATAAGCGCGTCGACGCTGGCCGACGCGCCTGATAATTATTTCTCCAGTTCTGCCAGTACCTCGGCATCTTCGGCATCAACGTTAGTCCCAAGAGGTTCCCACTTAATCAGTACGCAGGTCAGGAATCCAAGGAATGGCACCATGGCCAGCCAGTAGAAAGCCTCTGTCTTCAAGGCTCCCCACAGCATAGGCCAGAAGATTAGCCCGGCAATCGCCCCTGTTCTCATGATGGCCCTTGCAAATCCTACCCCCGTCGGGCGGATAGTCGGTGGATACGAGAGCGTGGCGATCGTCATCCCTAACCCGCCTGGCCCTGCGGAATGGAAGAAAATAATCGCCCCCAGAAGGGCCAAAGAAAGCCAAGGATTTGTGGTTGCCAGAGTACCGAGTGCCAGCAAGGCAATGGTCACGAGTGCAAACCCGTACATTGATTGCAAGCGTGTTCCCAAACGCTGGAGGATCAGCGAACCAATCATCCCCCCGGTGATGCCACACAGAGCATTCACGACAGCGGAGCCCGTTAGAGCACCGGTTAACCCGCCGCTCAGAATACCGGCCAATGTCAGCGGTAAATAAACACCCACCGCGTTATACTGCCAGGCCTGCATTGTGGCAACGACGCAACCCAAGATGGTGCGCTTGCGATAGCGCGAGTTGAACAGAATGCCATATCCCCCACGCAGCTTATTTTCCGTCTTTTCTGAAGTCTGGTTCTGCATGAGTGAGGGTGCGGCGACGCGTGCCTGAACACCATAGCGTTTGGCCAGAATGTCGCAGGCCTCTTCATATCGTCCTACCCGCGCCGCCCACATCGCGGACTCGCCAATAAAGAAGTAGCGGAGGAACATGATAATGACGGCAAAAATAGCGCCAATGAAGATCCCATAACGCCAAAGCTGCTCTTCTGCAATGCCAGAGAGAAGCAGCGGCAACAGAACGAGATAGACCACCGTGGTGGAGACATACCAGGCCATTTGCCAGAGATTAACGGATGAGCCTGTTTTCTTCGACGTAGACCCGCGAAGTTCCGCAACTGCATTTGTCGCCAGAGGGAAATCTATTCCCAGGCCAAATCCCATAATTACGCGGCATACCAGCACCCACCAGATATTGGGGGCTATTGCTACCGCCGCTGCGCCTATCGTGCATAAACCCATTCCGATGATAAATGCGCGTTTTTGCCCAAAACGGTTTATTACCCGGTTGGCTAATAAACCGCCAATCAGCGCCGCAACTAAAACAGAGGCGTTAACGGTGGCGGCGAGGCCAGGGGAAATACCGAATTGCGCCGCGATGTATTTGTTACCAAATCCGACCATCGCAGCCTGATAAGCGTCAATGAGAATGCCACCCAGCGCGATAAAAATAACGCCAGCACTGGTATTGACTGCTGAATTTTTATTAACAATATCAATCACATCCTGAGGACGACTGATTGAATAAGGTGCAGGACTGGTGATGTCACTCATCGCAGTATCCTTTTTCATTGTTGTAGGGTGGCGCTGCTGTGATGCAGCGCCAGACAGAGGCTTAAGGTATTAATCTTCAGCAAATTGCAGCATGACTTTTATTGAGTCATTTTGCTGCGCACGTTCAAATGCTTTGGCAGCCTCGCCAACCGGGAACAGATCCGTCACCAGTTCACGGGTATCAAAGCGACCATCCGCAAGCCACTCAATCACGACATCAAAATCTTCCGGGATGTACATACCGGAATTGAGCAGATCGCGTTCGAAACGCTGCATCATCGGCAAAGGAATCTCACGAGGACCACTTGGTACGCCCATGCAGACGACCGTTCCACCCGCATAAACACGCGTACAGGCATCATTCAGGGTGGTCTGCGCGGCAACCACATCGATCGCCCCGGTGAAACGAACCTGTGGGTCAAGCTCACCTGGAGCCCAGACTTCTGCTGCCCCCAGTTTTTGTGCAAGCGCACGTTTAGCCGCATCCGGTTCAATGACGGTGATTTTCCCGGCCCCCATGATGCGCAGAGCCTGAACAATGGAAAGCCCGATTGTGCCTGCACCAATCACTAATACGCTCTCCAGCGAGGCTTCAGGCATACGATTGACGCAATGACGGGCACAGGCTGCGGGTTCAGCGAAGGCCAGAACTTTCAGGGGCAGAGAGGCAGGGGCGACATGGCAATTTCGGGCCGGAACAATATGCTGCGAGCGTGCAAAACCTGGTGCACGAAAACCCGCGACCTGCGGGGGTTCACAGAGATTGAAACGACCCGCTTTACAGGCACGGCATTCCATGCAAGCCATAATCGGATCGACTACGACATGATCGCCCGGTTTCACGTTCGTCACTTCACTTCCGACTTCCGTTACGCGTGCCGCAATTTCGTGCCCCGGCACAACAGGCGGTTTTGCGAACGGATGCCCCCCTTTCAGGACATGCAGGTCTGACCCACAAATACCATAGAACACCGGGGCAATGCGGACTTCATGGGGATTAAGCTGCTGGTGTGGCGCTTCGACATATTGGGTAGTGACTTTCCCAATATCAGAAAACAAAACCTGAGTAATTTTATCCATAATCATTCTCCAAATTCGTTATGAACTGGTGATTAGCGTTGAGTCATCCCTTCATCCACGATCTCCGCTAAACGTTGTAACCGTGGAACAGATACATCACGCAACATAGTTTGAGGATCCTGGGCGCCGATGACCGAAGCCCATACGGCACGCCCTGCAAGGAATCCGCTCGCGCCACCTTTAATTGCAATACGAACTGCGCGGCCAAATATATCCGCATCAACACCAGAGGAGAGAATGACCCATGGCATTTTCATTTGATCGTTCAGTTTTTGACACGCCGCCAGAAGCATCTGTTCGTCCCCTTTGCCGCCTAATGGCATCTCTGCTTTGTAGAGATCGGCGCCGGTGCCGCCTAACTCAGCCGCAGCAGCCACAATGGCGTTTTCCCTATCAAACTCCCAGCCACGACGCGGTGGACGCACGACGGGTTCAATAATGCTGACCAGACCAGCGCTGCGGCAGCGCTGTACGAATTCATTCACCATATCAAGACGCGCTTGCGCAGGTTCGTCTTCACGCCAAAGTACCAGCAGCTTCATTGCTTTTGCGCCCATTTTACGAGCCTGTTCGGGGTCAACAGCGGTATCAATTTCAACACTATCAACCGGTATACCATTGCCCGGTACGAAATGGTCAGCCGCTACGATCAGGCCACATGTATCCGCTACAGCCCCCTGCGCAACAATTTGATCGAGGCAGAATTGTTTATCAGCGAGAACAGCGGAAGCATAAGGAGACAGGATGCGCGTTGCCGCAACCTTAAAGTCCGTCAATACGCTATCGGCAACGGGTGTGGGATGTCCGGCTGCTGCAAACATCAGGCGCATCGCTTCACGCTGATCAACCGCCAGCATGGCGAATCCACCACCGGGGCGGGAAATATCTTTCAGCGTGTATGGGGTGTTATGGGAAGACATAGTAACTCCTGTGAATGTTTATAGCCTTAAAGTGAGTCCGGGCGGCCCGCCTGCTGACGAACCTGAGATAACAATGCGCTCCAGTCCTGACGACCCCTGCCGTTTTCGCTGGCACTGGCATAGTAGGTTTCTGCTGCTACGCCCATATTGAGCGGCGCACCTGTCTGATGAGCGACATCAACTGCGATACGCAGATCCTTCAACGCAAGATCCACCATAAATGCCGGACTAAGGTCTCCTTTCAGTACTTTCCCCGGCCATGTGGTAGTAAAATGTCCTTTGCCTGCGGCGGTACCACTCATCACCTTAATTGCCACATCGAGGCTTAGCCCCAGAGACTCACAAAGGACAGCGGCCTCTGCTGATAAGGCATTCAATGCAATGCTCATGTAGTTATTGATAAGCTTCACGCGGATCCCCATGCCTGGGCCACCCGCCTCTACCAGTTCATTACCCATACACAGTAGAATGGGGCGCGCGCGTTCGACCTGCTCAGGTGTACCACCAGCCAGAATTAACAGTGTGCCGTCAATGGCGTTAACGGATGTCCTGCCAACAGGTGCATCCATCATGCTGATGCCCCTCTCTTTCATCTCGTGAATCAGCGCATCGGTCTGCAATGGGTGAATAGTGGACATATCAATGACCAGCGCATCATCAGACAGGGATTCGCATACTCCCTCTTCCCCAAACAGAACTTGCCGAACGACGTCGCCATTTGGCAGCATGGTGATCACAACAGCAGCATCTTTGGCGGCGTCAGCTGGCGTTTGCGCCGCAATGGCCCCTTTTTTCACCGCCTCCTCCACAGCCTGCGGATTCAGGTCAAACACACGTAAGGTATGTCCTTTCTGTAAGAGATTGCTGGCCATTGGGCTACCCATCTGCCCCAACCCTAAAAATGCGATAGTTGTCATGAACGCTCTCCAGTCTCTGGTTGGCAAAATAATTACACATAAAGTTCTTTTTCGTCTATTTTTGAGCATATTTGTAATTTATGATGAAAAACGAGACTAGCGTCACCAATTTGATCATTTATGTCATTAAAATAAACAAAAGACGACAGCCTTACACAGGACTAAACAGATATGACCAGAATCGCATGCGTTGGGATCACCGTTCAGGATCGGATTTACTCTCTTAATCACCTGCCTGAGGGTGGAGGGAAATATCAGTCAAATCACTATATGGAGACCGGAGGCGGCCCGGCAGCCACGGCGGCGGTAGCTATTGCCAGGCTCGGCGTTGAAGTGGATTTTATCGGGCGAGTGGGTGACGATAGTTGTGGGAGTACGTTACTTAATGAGCTTCAGGGTTGGGGAGTAAATACCACATATTGCCGTCAGTACCCGAATGCCCGTTCTTCGCAGTCAGCCATTCTGGTTGATCAAGATGGCGAGCGGATCATCGTGAACTATCCGAGCCCTGACCTGAAAACCGATGCGCAATGGCTGGAATCGATCGATTTCACACGTTACGACATTGTTCTGGCTGATGTTCGCTGGCATGAGGGAACGTTAAAAGCTTTTACTCTGGCTCGTGCAGCGGGCGTCATGACCGTCCTGGATGCGGATATGACGCCGCAAGACATCGCCCCACTGGTCGCTCTCGCCGATCATGCCGTATTTTCTGCGCCTGGACTGAAGCGAATGACCGGACGGGAAGATGCCGAACAAGGGCTGAAACACGCGGCGAAACATACCGACGGCAAAGTCTATGTCACACAGGGTAATGAAGGATCGTTATGGATTGAAAATGAGCGTTTGTGTCATCTTCCCGCCTTTTCTGTCAAGGTTGTCGACACGACTGGCGCTGGGGACGTGTTTCATGGCGCAATGGCAGTAGCATTGGCGGAAAAAATGCCGACTGAACAGGCTATTCGCTTCGCCAGTGCGGTCGCCGCAATGAAATGTACACAGGCGGGTGGACGGGCCGGAATTCCTAATCGTGAGCAAACCGAATCATTTTTGTCACTTTATGCGTAAAATAGCCTGCATCGACGAAGAGACGTACAGGAGTATTCATGAGCATCACTGAAGTCACCGGGAACCCACGACACGATCAGCTTATTCATTACATTGCAGAACGCGGCTATATGAATATCGAAGAGTTAGCACAGTTGCTGGATGTGTCCACGCAAACCGTGCGCCGGGATATTCGTAAGCTAAGTGAGCAAGGGCTCATCACTCGCCATCATGGTGGGGCAGGACGGGTTTCCAGCATCATGAATACGGCTTTTGAACAACGGGAACTCTCACTGACACAGGAAAAGCGAGCGATTGCAGAAGCCGTTGCAGACTATCTTCCGGAACGTTGCACCGTATTTATCACTATTGGTACGACGGTAGAAGCCGTTGCCCGCGCCTTGCTCCATCGCCGTGATCTTCGCATCATTACAAACAGCCTGCGGGTGGCGCAAATCCTGTATAAAAACCAGGATATTGAAGTGATGGTGCCCGGTGGGACATTACGCGCGCATAATGGCGGGATTGTGGGGCCGGGTGCTGAGAATTTTATTGCTGGATTCAGAGCCGACTACCTGATTACCAGTATCGGGGCTATCGAACAGGACGGAACACTGCTGGAATTTGATGTTAATGAAGCCCTTGTGGCGAAGACGATGATCAAGCATGCGCGAAATACCTTGCTGGTTGCCGATCATACTAAATTCACCGCATCTGCCGCAGTGTCTATCGGTAATGCACGCCACGTGCGGGCTTTTTTTACAGATGCCCCACCGCCAAATACTTTCAAGCATCTGCTCAATGAAGAGAACGTTGAGCTGGTCATTGCCGAACAGGATGATGCCTGATTTTACAGAGATAAAAAAAAGCCGCTGAATTTCAGCGGCTTTTTTTCATTTTTGCTTGCCGGACGATGCCCGGTTTACCCATTACACGCCCGATGCGCTAGCAGGCATTTGGCGGGATTACTCTTCTTTCGGACCGCGCATCGCGCGACGGCGATCGTTTTCCGTCAGATGACGCTTACGAATACGGATAGACTGTGGCGTCACTTCTACCAGTTCGTCGTCATCGATGAATTCCAGCGCCTGCTCCAGGGTCATCTTAACCGGCGGAACCAGAACCGTTGCTTCGTCCGTACCGGACGCACGCATGTTGGTCAGTTTCTTACCGGTCAGGCAGTTTACCGTCAGGTCGTTGGAGCGGCTGTGAATACCGATGATTTGGCCTTCATAAACTTCCGCACCGTGTCCCAGGAACAGCTTACCGCGATCCTGCAGACCGAACAGCGCAAACGCCACCGCCTTACCCTGACCGTTGGAGATCAGTACGCCGTTGTTACGCTGGCCCACTTCACCCGGACGCACGTCGTCGTAGTGGCTGAAGGTGGAGTACAGCAGACCGGTACCGGACGTCATGGTCATGAATTCGGAACGGAAGCCGATCAGGCCACGGCTTGGGATCACGTAGTCGAGACGCACGCGGCCTTTGCCATCCGGATTCATGTTTTTCAGGTCGCCTTTACGCTCGCCCAGCGCCTGCATCACGGAACCCTGGTGCTGTTCTTCAACGTCCAGCGTCACGTTCTCGAACGGCTCTTGTTTACGGCCATCGATTTCACGGAAGATAACTTTCGGACGGGAAACCGCCATTTCGAAACCTTCACGACGCATGTTTTCGATAAGAACGGACAGGTGCAGTTCACCGCGACCGGATACACGGAACGCGTCCGCATCTTCGGTTTCTTCAACGCGCAGCGCAACGTTGTGTACCAGTTCTTTGTTCAGGCGGTCAAGGATCTGACGAGAGGTAACGTATTTACCTTCTTTACCACAGAATGGCGAGGTGTTGACGTTGAAGAACATGGTGACAGTCGGTTCGTCAACAGACAGCGCAGGCAGCGCTTCCACATTCTGCGGATCGCAAATGGTGTCAGAGATGTTCAGCTCACCCAGACCGGTGATAGCAATGATGTCGCCTGCTTCCGCCAGATCGCTGTCGATACGCTCCAGACCCAGGTGAGTCAGCACTTTACCGACTTTACCGTTACGGGTTTTACCTTCGCTATCAATGATAGTGATCTGCTGGTTCGGCTTCACTTTGCCGCGTTTGATACGGCCAATGCCGATAACGCCAACGTAGTTGTTGTAGTCGAGCTGGGAGATCTGCATCTGGAACGGACCGTCAAGGTCAACGTCCGGCGCAGGTACGTGGTCAACGATCGCCTGGTACAGCGGAGTCATGTCTTCCGCCATATCTTCGTGATCCAGACCAGCGATACCGTTCAGGGCGGATGCGTAAATGATCGGGAAGTCCAGCTGTTCGTCGGTCGCGTCAAGGTTTACAAACAGGTCGAATACCTGATCGACAACCCAGTCCGGACGCGCGCCAGGACGGTCAACTTTGTTGATAACCACGATAGGCTTCAGGCCATGAGCAAAGGCTTTTTTGGTCACGAAGCGCGTCTGCGGCATCGGGCCGTCAAATGCGTCAACCACCAGCAGCACGGAGTCGACCATGGACATGACACGCTCAACTTCACCACCGAAGTCTGCGTGCCCAGGGGTATCAACGATGTTGATACGGTAATCATTCCATTTAATAGCGGTGTTTTTCGCGAGGATAGTAATCCCACGCTCTTTCTCCAAATCGTTGGAGTCCATCACACGCTCTTGAGTTTCGGCACGAGAGTCGAACGTACCGGATTGCTGCAGCAGCTTATCAACCAGGGTAGTTTTACCATGGTCAACGTGCGCGATGATGGCGATGTTACGCAAATTTTCGATCACAACTTTGCCTCAGGCATTAGAAATAGCGCGTTATTGTACACGGATTAATCGCACTACAAAACAGGATCACAAACATCCTCCGCAAACAAGTATTGCAGAGTTTCTTTGTGATCGCTTTCACGGAGCGTTAAAAGGGTTATTCATTGTGCATTGCACCAACATGGTGCTTAATGTTCACATTAAAGCACTATTTTGGTGCAACATACGCAGTATGGTGCAGCCCTTTTGCACGATGGTGCGCATGATAACGCCTTTTAGGGGCAATTTAAAAGTTGGCACAGATTTCGCTTTATCATTTTTACGGCGACACGGCCAAATGATGAAAGAATTGAACACCTCGTTTCCACGACGACCATGACCAATCTGGAGAGTTAAGTATGTCCGCTGAACACGTTTTGACGATGCTGAATGAGCACGAAGTGAAGTTTGTCGATCTGCGCTTCACTGATACCAAAGGTAAAGAACAGCACGTCACAATCCCTGCTCATCAGGTGAATGCCGAATTCTTTGAAGAAGGCAAAATGTTTGACGGCTCCTCGATTGGTGGCTGGAAAGGTATCAACGAATCTGACATGGTGCTGATGCCGGACGCCTCTACTGCGGTTATCGACCCGTTCTTCGCAGACTCTACCTTGATCATTCGTTGTGACATCCTGGAACCGGGTACGCTGCAGGGCTATGACCGCGATCCGCGTTCTATCGCCAAGCGCGCGGAAGACTACCTGCGTTCTACCGGCATCGCCGACACGGTGCTGTTCGGGCCAGAACCGGAATTCTTCCTGTTTGACGACATCCGTTTCGGCAGCTCTATCTCCGGTTCCCATGTCGCTATTGACGATATCGAAGGCGCCTGGAACTCTGCCACCCAGTATGAAGGCGGCAACAAAGGCCACCGTCCGGCAGTGAAAGGCGGTTACTTCCCGGTCCCGCCAGTAGACTCCGCTCAGGATATCCGTTCTGAAATGTGCCTGGTGATGGAGCAGATGGGTCTGGTCGTTGAAGCGCACCACCATGAAGTGGCAACCGCAGGTCAGAACGAAGTGGCAACCCGCTTCAATACCATGACCAAAAAAGCGGACGAAATTCAGATTTACAAATATGTGGTTCACAACGTTGCGCACCGCTTCGGTAAAACCGCGACCTTTATGCCAAAACCGATGTTCGGTGATAACGGTTCCGGGATGCACTGCCACATGTCGCTGTCGAAAAACGGCACCAACCTGTTCTCTGGCGACAAGTATGCCGGTCTGTCCGAGCAGGCGCTGTACTACATCGGCGGCGTGATCAAACACGCGAAAGCGATCAACGCGCTGGCGAACCCGACCACCAACTCCTACAAGCGTCTGGTTCCGGGCTACGAAGCGCCAGTCATGCTGGCCTATTCCGCGCGTAACCGTTCCGCATCTATCCGTATCCCGGTAGTGGCTTCTCCGAAAGCGCGTCGTATCGAAGTGCGCTTCCCGGACCCGGCGGCGAACCCGTACCTGTGCTTTGCCGCCCTGCTGATGGCGGGTCTTGACGGTATCAAGAACAAGATCCACCCAGGCGAAGCGATGGACAAAAACCTGTACGACCTGCCGCCGGAAGAAGCGAAAGAGATCCCGCAGGTTGCTGGTTCTCTGGAAGAAGCCCTCAACGAGCTGGATCTGGACCGCGAGTTCCTGAAAGCGGGTGGCGTCTTTACCGATGAAGCTATCGATGCCTACATCGCCCTGCGCCGCGAAGAAAACGACCGCGTACGCATGACGCCGCACCCGGTAGAGTTTGAGCTGTACTACAGCGTTTAATCGTTTTAAGTTGCCGTGGAAACTTTTGCCTGCTCCGGCAGGTTTAAGACTGATGTCGACCCTCATCGCCGCCATTTGGCGTGAAGGTTGTCAGCAATCTGTAGCCCATCATCTGATGGGCTTTTTTCTCCGCCAACAACCTGATCCTTCGCGCTTTTTCTGCGTAAAAGCTATAATGCACTAAAATGGTGCAGACTGTCAGGAGACTGCTGTATGGCAACAGGCACGCCGCCCGATGCTGGGCAGATCCTCAATTCGCTTATCAACAGCATCTTGCTGGTCGACGATGAGCTGGCGGTACACTACGCCAACCCGGCTGCTCAGCAGTTGCTCGCTCAAAGCTCACGCAAACTGTTTGGTACGCCGCTTCCTGAACTCCTGAGCTACTTCTCCTTAAATCTTGAACTCATGCGTGAGAGTTTAGAGGCGGGACAAGGTTTTACGGATAACGAAGTGACGCTGGTGATTGACGGGCGTTCGCATATTCTTTCCGTCACCGCGCAGCGTATGCCGGACGGCCAGATTTTACTGGAGATGGCGCCGATGGATAATCAGCGCCGTCTGAGCCAGGAGCAGCTTCAGCACGCTCAGCAGGTCGCCGCACGCGATCTGGTACGTGGGCTGGCCCATGAGATAAAAAACCCGCTCGGCGGCTTACGCGGCGCGGCGCAACTGTTGAGTAAAGCCCTGCCTGACCCGGCGCTGCTGGAATACACCAAAGTGATCATTGAGCAGGCCGACAGGCTGCGTAACCTGGTCGACCGGTTGTTAGGCCCGCAGATGCCAGGCACCCATGTCACAGAGAGTATTCATAAGGTGGCGGAGCGTGTGGTAGCGCTGGTGTCGATGGAGCTACCGGATAACGTCACGCTGATCCGCGATTACGACCCCAGCCTGCCGGAGTTGCCGCACGACCCGGAGCAGATAGAACAGGTGCTGTTGAATATTGTTCGCAACGCATTACAGGCGCTGGGACCGGAGGGCGGAGAGATCGTGCTGCGCACCCGTACCGCCTTCCAGCTTACGCTGCACGGCGAGCGCTACCGTCTGGCGGCGCGTATTGACGTGGAAGACAACGGGCCGGGGATCCCTTCCCATTTACAGGACACGTTGTTTTATCCGATGGTCAGCGGTCGCGAAGGCGGCACCGGGCTGGGCTTATCCATCGCCCGCAATTTGATCGATCAACATTCCGGCAAAATTGAATTTACCAGTTGGCCAGGGCACACCGAGTTTTCGGTTTATCTGCCTATCAGGAAATAAGGTGACGTTTATGCAACGAGGAATAGTCTGGGTAGTCGATGACGATAGTTCCATCCGTTGGGTGCTTGAACGTGCTCTCGCTGGGGCGGGTCTGAGTTGCACCACATTTGAAAACGGTAACGATGTACTGAACGCACTGGCGAGTAAAACGCCGGACGTATTGTTGTCCGACATTCGGATGCCTGGCATGGACGGGCTGGCGTTGTTAAAGCAGATCAAGCAGCGCCATCCAATGCTTCCGGTCATCATAATGACCGCGCATTCTGATCTGGATGCCGCCGTCAGCGCCTATCAGCAGGGCGCGTTTGATTACCTGCCAAAACCGTTTGATATCGACGAGGCCGTCGCGCTGGTTGAGCGCGCCATCAGCCATTATCAGGAACAGCAGCAGCCGCGCAATATTCAGATCAACGGCCCCACCACCGATATCATCGGCGAAGCGCCCGCCATGCAGGACGTGTTCCGCATTATCGGGCGGCTGTCCCGTTCTTCTATCAGCGTGCTGATTAATGGTGAGTCCGGGACCGGTAAAGAACTGGTCGCCCACGCGCTGCATCGCCATAGCCCACGGGCGAAAGCGCCGTTTATCGCGCTGAACATGGCGGCGATCCCAAAGGACCTGATTGAATCCGAGCTGTTTGGTCATGAAAAAGGGGCGTTTACCGGCGCGAACACCATTCGTCAGGGTCGCTTTGAGCAGGCCGATGGCGGTACGCTATTTCTTGATGAGATCGGCGATATGCCGCTGGATGTGCAGACACGCTTGCTGCGCGTGCTGGCTGACGGTCAGTTTTACCGCGTAGGCGGCTATGCGCCGGTGAAGGTGGATGTGCGAATTATCGCCGCCACGCACCAGAACCTCGAACAGCGGGTACAGGAAGGCAAATTTCGTGAAGACCTGTTCCACCGTTTGAACGTGATACGCGTTCATTTGCCGCCGCTGCGCGAACGGCGGGAGGACATTCCACGACTCGCCCGCCACTTCCTTCAGGTCGCGGCGCGTGAACTTGGCGTTGAGGCTAAACTGCTGCACCCGGAAACCGAAGCCGCGCTGACGCGTCTGGCGTGGCCGGGCAACGTTCGACAACTGGAAAATACCTGCCGTTGGTTAACGGTGATGGCGGCCGGTCAGGAGGTGTTGATCCAGGACCTGCCAGGCGAGCTGTTTGAAGCGACAGTGCCAGACAGCCCTTCCCACTTGCAGCCAGACAGTTGGGCGACCCTGCTGGCGCAGTGGGCGGATCGGGCGCTGCGTTCCGGTCATCAAAACCTGCTATCTGAAGCGCAGCCGGAAATGGAGCGCACCCTGCTGACAACTGCGTTACGCCACACCCAGGGGCATAAGCAGGAAGCCGCGCGACTGCTCGGCTGGGGTCGAAATACCCTGACGCGGAAGTTAAAAGAGCTGGGAATGGAGTAAGCGTCGGCGCGCGCGTGTAAAGATTAATAATTGAGCGCAAATTGCCGTTATTTTGCGCTTTACTGTTCCGATGAGTTGAGTATGATCGTGCCCGGCAAACGGGGGAGACATTATGCTGGAATCGATTATAAATCTGCTATCAAGCGGAGCGGTCGACAGCCACACGCCACAAACTGCGGTCGCCGCAGTACTGTGCGCGGCGCTGGTTGGGCTGTTCAGCTAACGGAGTGCCGGATAACGCTTACGCTTATCCGGCTAACTCTTTACTGTTCGGCTTAGATCACCCGCGAGAATTGCTGCATCCGCGCTTTCTGACGCAGATAAGCATCGAAGCACATGCAAATGTTGCGAATCAGCAAACGGCCTTTCGCTGTCACCTGAATCCCTTTCGCATTCACATCCACCAGCCCATCTTTCGCCAACGGCGCCAGCAGTTTCAGATCTTCCGCGAAGTAGTCGGCGACATTGAGATCCCATTGCTGTTCAACGGCAGAATAGTCGAGACGGAAATTGCAAATCAGCGACTTGATGACATCACGACGAATACAGTCGTCACGCGTCAGGGCTATGCCGCGCCACAGCGCATTTCCCTGTTCATCCACGTGCTGATAATAGTGCTTAAGCTCTTTCTGGTTCTGCGCATAGCAGTCGCCAATCATACTGATGGCGGAAACGCCCATCCCCAACAGGTCAGTATCGCCCTGGGTGGTGTAGCCCTGGAAATTACGATGCAAAACACCTTCACGCTGGGCAATCGCCAGCTCATCGTCCGGACGGGCAAAGTGATCCATGCCAATGAACTGATAGCCGCTCTCTGTCAGCGAGGCGATGGTCTGCTGGAGAATATCCAGCTTCTGCTGAGCACTCGGCAGATCCGCGTCTTTAATCTTACGCTGGGCGGCAAACAGCGTCGGCAGATGCGCGTAGTTAAAGACGCTCAGCCGATCCGGATTCAGTTCCGCCACCCGCTTCAGAGTAAAAGCGAAGCTTTCCGGCGTTTGTTTCGGCAAACCATAAATCAGGTCAATATTGGTGGAGGTAAAACCGATTTCACGGGCATGGTGAAGCAGCGCAAAGATAAACTCTTCGTCCTGTTCGCGGTTGACCAGACGCTGCACCTCTTTATTGAAGTCCTGCACCCCCATGCTCAGACGGTTAAAGCCTTCCGCACGTAAATGATCGAGCACATCCAGTTCAATTTCGCGCGGATCAACTTCGATCGAGATTTCCGCATCGGCGTTGAAATGGAAATTATCGCGCAGCAGGATCATTAAGCGGCTGATTTGCGCTTTATTCAGATAGGTTGGCGTACCGCCGCCCCAGTGCAGCTGGCTAACCTGCCGACCAGCAAACAAGGGCGCGCGGCGCAGAATTTCCTGTTCCAGGGCATCCAGATACTGATCGGCTTTGTGCTGCTGGCGGGTGACAATCTTATTGCAACCGCAGAAGTAACAGAGTTTGTGGCAAAACGGAATGTGGACGTACAGCGAGAGCGGACGCTCAGGATAACGCGCAACGGCCTGCAAGAATGCCTGCTCATCAAACGCTTCAGAAAACTCGAGCGCGGTCGGGTACGAGGTATATCGTGGCCCGGAATAGTTATATTTCTGGATCAGGGCCAGATCCCAGTCTATTTGTTGTTCAGACATGCTCACTCCTTCCGATGGCGTCTCTGGCGGGTACGGCGTACCGGCCTCACTCCATTGCGAGTGATAAGCCGGTTGCGCAGCCACTTTTGTCGCCGCGACAACCGTTGTAGTTTAACGAATAACCACACCAGATAACATATAACCGGAAGGGTTATAAGCAGGACGGGAAGGCCCACGGTGTAAACCGTCAGTTACCCCCGCGAAGCAGGCGCATCATATCTTCCTGCTGCTCGTCTTCTTCCTCTTCTTCGTCATCATCGTAGGAGAGGCCCAGCTTCTGCATCAGTTCGTCGATGCGATCCAGTTTGGCATCCACCCAGCTCTGATCTTCGGCGCTCAGGGTTTCGCCAGCTTCCAGACGTTCTAACAGCGCATCCAGGCGCTCATCCGTTTCCAGTAAATCCAACTCAGCCTGCGGTGAAAGCATAGGTTTCTCGCTCTTCGGTTTGTGCTGTTTGGTGACTTTTTCCGTCACGCCCAATGGAATGGGGGTTTTACTGCCAATACGTGGATCTTTTGCTTTTTTCTGGTTTTTTGCGCCCGTCGCCGCGTCGCCACCCGTCGCACGACTACCCGCCGCGTGACCACGGTGTTTTTTCTGGCGCTTGCGGTCGCGAGCTTCCTGATTCAGCTCTTCGCGGGTTTTACGGCGCGCCTTTGCAGGCCCTTTGCCGCGTGGTGTAGATGTGGATTTCATAGTGATTCGTCTTTGGCTGTTTTATTCAGTATACATTTGCGCCGGAATCTAGCAGAAATAAAGAAAAAAGGCGACAGATTGCTCTGTCGCCTTTTAACCTGACTCACAACCCTTAACGGGTTCTACATTCCGTGTCGGCTCTCAACGCACCCTGTTTTTCCTTCAGCCTGGAACGTTCCGTGTCTTTTCCATTTCCGTAATCTCAACGTCTCCGGACGTCTGTCTTCCTGACAATCCTGTGTCTTCGCCTCCTGGCGCTCCTGACCCTCATCCTGAGTCGTTTATCCTTCCAGCGTCCTCGCTATAAGTAATACTCTACTCTTTTGACGAAAACAGACAAGCCATCGGGCGTGTAATACAGACATTTTCAGATTATTACACAACGTTAATAGATTGATTTAGCTAATTTAATTGATTTTCAGCCCTGCAATTATGCCTAAATTTCGTATAAGAATTGTCGGCAATGTCTCACAAAGCACAGGGTTTTTGCTTACAGACGTCGCGCGCCGAAAAATCCGTCTTTTGCTGCCGTTCAGGTATAATCGCCGCAAAGCTTTGACTGACGGAGACGACCGCTTTGATTAACTTGAATTATCAACAGACGCATTTTGTGATGAGTGCGCCTGATATTCGCCATTTACCTTCCGACACCGGAATTGAAGTGGCTTTTGCTGGCCGTTCTAACGCAGGCAAATCCAGTGCGCTGAATACGCTGACCAATCAGAAAAGCCTGGCGCGGACCTCAAAAACGCCTGGCCGTACCCAGCTTATTAACCTGTTTGAAGTGGTCGACGGTAAACGCCTCGTTGACCTGCCTGGCTATGGCTACGCCGAAGTACCAGAGGAAATGAAGCGTAAATGGCAGCGTGCGCTGGGTGAGTATCTTGAAAAACGTCAGAGCCTGCAGGGTCTGGTTGTGCTAATGGACATTCGCCATCCGCTGAAAGATCTCGATCAGCAAATGATTCAATGGGCGGTTGAAAGCAATATCCAGGTACTGGTTCTGCTGACCAAAGCGGACAAACTGGCAAGCGGCGCGCGTAAGGCGCAGTTAAATAAAGTACGCGAAGCAGTGCTGGCTTTTAATGGCGATGTACAGGTTGAAGCGTTTTCGTCGCTGAAGAAACAGGGCGTGGATAAGTTGCGGCAGAAACTGGACAGTTGGTTTAGCGATTTGGCGCCGGTAGAAGACGTACAGGACGAAGCGTAAGTTTCGTCATGCCGGATAGCGGCGTCAATGCCTTATCCGGCCTACGGACTCATCTTTATAGCAGAAAGAACGCAATAAAAAACGCCCCAGTCAGAAACTGACTGGGGCGGCTAAAATATTCAGCCAAATCCGATTACGTGAAGTAAAAGGTCTGAAAGATAGAACATCTTACCTCTGTACCCTACGCGAATAACTTTACTCTTTTTTAAGCAGCTCAGAAAGCACTTTTTGTAATTTTTTTTCATTCTTTACATAAGGAATTCCAATACTCATCACAAAATGCTTCTGCTTATGTTGCTTACTTACGAAAAAGGTGAGTTATTCCGCGTCCTCTTAGTGCGCCTGATCCCAGTTTTCACCGCTACCGACTTCCACCAGCAACGGTACGTCAATGCGCGTACAGTTTTCCATCAATTGGTGGATCTGCTTCGACACGGCATCCAGGTCGTCTTTATGCACTTCGAACACCAGTTCATCGTGCACCTGCATGATCATACGAACGCGCGGCTGCTCGCTTTCCAGCCAGGCATCAACGGCAATCATCGCACGTTTGATGATATCGGCGGCGGTGCCCTGCATCGGGGCGTTGATCGCCGCACGCTCAGCACCTGCGCGGCGCGCGCCGTTGCTGGACTTAATATCCGGCAGATAGAGACGGCGGCCCTCCAGCGTTTCAACGTAGCCCTGCTCTTTCGCCTGGGCACGCGTACGCTCCATATACTCCAGAACGCCAGGATAACGCTCGAAGTAGAGATCCATATACTTCTGCGCTTCCTTGCGCGGAATGTTGAGCTGGCGCGCCAGACCAAAGGCGCTCATGCCGTAGATCAGGCCAAAGTTGATCGCTTTCGCGCTGCGACGCTGTTCATTCGTCACGGTGTCCAACGGCAGGCCAAACACTTCCGCCGCGGTGGCGCGGTGGATATCTTTGCCTTCTGCAAACGCGGTCAGCAGCCCTTTGTCACGCGACAGATGCGCCATAATGCGCAGTTCAATCTGCGAATAGTCGGCAGACACAATAACGTAGTCCTTCGGCGGGATGAACGCCTGACGGATACGACGTCCTTCTTCGTTACGTACCGGAATATTTTGCAGGTTCGGGTCGGTGGACGATAAACGCCCGGTTGCGGTGACGGCCTGATGATACGACGTATGTACGCGCCCGGTTTTCGGGTTAATCATTAACGGCAGTTTGTCAGTGTAGGTCGATTTCAGCTTCGCCAGACCACGATACTCCAGTATCACCTTCGGCAGTGGGTAATCCAGCGCCAGCTCTTCCAGCACCTCTTCCGACGTTGACGGCGCGCCTCCTGGGGTTTTCTTCAACGGCTTGATCCCCTGTTTTTCAAACAGGATGGTTTGCAGTTGTTTGGTTGAAGAAAGATTAAACGCTTCTCCTGCGATGTCGTGCGCTTTCTGCTCCAGCTCCGCCAGACGCAGCGTAATCTCTTCTGAATGCTTGTGCAGAACCGCCGGGTCGATCATCACACCGTTGCGCTCAACGCGGGAAAGCACCGGCACCAGCGGCATTTCGATGTTTTCGAAAACGTTCAGCGGTCCTTTATGCTGCTGAAGTTCTGGCCACATTTTCAGATGCAGTTGTAACGTGACGTCCGCATCTTCTGCCGCGTAGCGTCCCGCCTCTTCCAGGGCAATCTGGTTAAAGGTCAGCTGATTTTTGCCTTTGCCAGCAATCTCTTCGAAGGTGATGGTTTTGTGTTTCAGCCAGCGATCGGAGAGACTGTCCATATCGTGACGTCCGGCCACGCTGTTCAGGATGTAGGACTCCAGCATGGTATCAAAGGCAATGCCGCGCAGTTCTATGCCATAGTTCGCCAGAATGCCGCGATCGTATTTCAGGTTTTGCCCAACCTTGCGGACATTTTCGTCTTCCAGCAGCGGCTTGAGCAGTTCCAGCGCGCGGTCACGGGCGATCTGATCCGGCGCATCCAGATAATCATGCGCAACCGGAACATACGCCGCCACGCCGGGTTCAATAGCAAACGACAGTCCCACCAGGTTGGCGGTGAGGTTATCAAGGCTGTCCGTTTCAGTATCAAAAGCGAACACTGGCGCTTTTTTCAACTTCGCGATCCACGTTTTCAGCGTCGCTTCATCAAGGATGGTGACGTAGTTGTCATAAGAGAGCGCGGCGGCAGGCACGTCAGAGGCTTCATCAATCACAATCGTCTCTTGCGGTTTAGCCGCAGGCTTCGCGCCCTTCGCTTGCAGCCATTTTCCAGCCTCGACATCGGCGGTCCAGCGTTTGAACTCGTATTTGCGGAACAGGCCCAGCAGCTCATCGGCAATCGGCTGCTGTACAGCCAGTTGTTCACAGGTCAGTTCCAGTTCGACGTCGGTTTTAATGGTTGCCAGCTGGTAAGAGAGATAAGCAACTTCTTTATTTTGCTCAAGTTTACCCGCCATCGTTTTCGCCCCGCGAAAGGTCAGTCCGGCGATTTTCTCCGGCTCGGCATAGAGAGTATCAAGTCCTCCCAGCCCCTGGAGCAGCGCCTGGGCGGTCTTCTCGCCGACCCCCGGTACGCCCGGTATGTTGTCCGAGGAATCGCCCATCAGCGCCAGAAAGTCGATGATAAGCTCTGGCGGTACGCCATATTTATTGACCACTTCCTCCGGGCCCAGAATCGTGTTGGTCATGGTGTTGATCAGCGTAATATTGGGCGTAACCAGCTGCGCCATATCTTTATCACCGGTACTGATCAGCACCGGACGGCCCACCTTCTCGGCCTCGCGCGCGAGGGTGCCGATCACATCGTCCGCTTCCACGCCCGATACAGCCAGTAATGGCAGGCCCATCGCTTTCACCATCGCGTGCAGCGGCTCGATTTGCGCACGCAGGTCATCCGGCATCGGTGGGCGATGCGATTTGTAATGCTCGAATAACTCGTCACGGAAGGTTTTGCCTTTAGCATCAAACACCACTGCGGCATGCGTTGGCTGATACTGCAGGATCAGGCTGCGCAGCATGTTGAGGACGCCATACATCGCGCCTGTCGGCTCCCCCGCGCTGTTGGTCAGCGGCGGGAACGCATGGTATGCGCGATAAAGATAAGAGGAGCCATCTACAAGGATAAGTGGGTTTTCTGGGATCTGAACCATAATGTCCGTGCCTGTTTATCAGATTATGGGTAAAGGATGCCACAGACGGGATGAAAACATCAGTTTTTCGCCGCATTTGTAGGAATTCTTTTGTCGATCTTCGGGATCGCTCGCAACATTATCTGTGGATAACTTTGTGCATAATTAGTTTTCTTCGATTTAATTTCAAATGCATATTTTTGCGATAACTCATTTTACATATTATTTTCAATAAGTTATAAAATTAACCAGGAATTTTCCTCACCTTTTCAGTGAAATATGAAATGTGGATAGATAAGCTGTCTTTTTTGAATCAGCGAAGAACCGTCATTTGGATCGTTTTCTGATAAAATCAGCCACCTTGCGCATTTAAGCGCACTGTTTATGGCTAATCCTTTGAATACATTATTGATGACGAGATTGCTCGCTTCGCTGACGTTATTGCTGAGCATCGTACTGACCATTTTAGTCACTATTATCTGCTCTGTGCCGATCATCGTTGCCGGGATCGTAAAGCTTCTGCTCCCCGTCCCCAGCGTTTGGCGCAGGGTCTCCCTGTTTTGTAATTTTATGATGTACTGCTGGTGCGAAGGGCTGGCGCTGCTGCTACATCTAAATCCCTGGCTGAAATGGGATGTGGAAGGTCTGGAAGGGCTGAGCAAGAAAAACTGGTATCTGCTGGTTTGTAATCACCATAGCTGGGCAGATATCGTGGTACTTTGCGTACTCTTTCGTAAACACATTCCCATGAATAAGTACTTTCTCAAGCAGCAGTTAGCATGGGTACCTTTTATTGGCCTCGCCTGCTGGGCACTGGATATGCCGTTTATGAAGCGCTATTCGCGCGCTTATTTGCTGCGCCACCCGGAGCGGCGCGGTAAAGACGTGGAAACGACCCGCCGCTCGTGCGAGAAATTTCGTGCGCATCCGACAACCATCGTAAATTTTGTCGAAGGTTCCCGCTTTACTGAAGAAAAGCGCCAGCAAACCCGTTCACCGTATAAGAATCTGCTGGCGCCTAAAGCCGCGGGGATCGCAATGGCGCTAAACGTGCTGGGCGCCCAGTTCGACAAATTGCTTAATGTCACATTGTGCTACCCGGACAATGACCAGACGCCCTTCTACGACATGTTGAGAGGTAAGCTGACGCGCATTGTGGTTCGCGTGGATATGCAGCCCGTTACCCGGCAACTGCACGGGGACTACGTTAACGATAAAGACTTTAAGCGCCATTTCCAGCGCTGGCTGAATACGCTGTGGAGTGAAAAAGACGCCCAAATAGAGGCAATAAAAGCTGAAAATAATAAAGCCGGTCAGTGACCGGCTTTATTATTATTTTTTGCTGACCAGATATTTCACGGTATCTGCGTACTGCTGTACAAAGATATCCATGCTGCTGGTGTCCATCCCCTGCGGATTCACCTGATATTTGCCGTTAACAAACATCGCCGGAACGCCACTCAGTTCCAGGTCGGCCGCCGCTTTTTCCTGCTGTGCGACCAGTGATTTCACCACAAAGCTGTTCCACGCCGCGTCGTAGTCTTCACCCTTAACGCCAGCATCAACGAACACTTTACGAATATCCGCTACGCTTTGTACTGTCTGGTTTTTCTGTACCGCTTCGAACATCGGCACGGTTACTTTATCTTCCACACCCAGCGCCATCGCTACGGCCCACGCCTGGGTCAGATCTTTACCCAACGGGCCGAGGAATTCGACGTGGTATTTGGTCATTTTGACGCCTTCCGGCAGTTTTTTCTTCACGTTATCAGAAACATGAAGCACTTCTTCGAACTGGTAGCAGTGTGGGCAATAAAAAGAGAAGAATTCCAGCACCTGCGGCTCACCGGCAACGGGCTTTTCCAGTGTGGAGTACTGCTTGCCATCCTGGAATTGCGCTGCCGATGCGCTAAAAGCTAAAACCATACCAGCCAGCGCCAGCCAAATCTTTTTCATGATTGCGTCTCCGATTAATACATAGGTGTTAATTGTAATGGGGGTTCGTGCAGGATTTTAGTCTGCTCGATGAACGTCGCGGTCTGACGCTGCCAGTAATCTTCCCCGGTTAACCACGGGAAATTCTTAGGAAAGGCAGGATCGTCCCAACGACGCATCAGCCAGGCCAGATAATAAACTAAACGCATCGCGCGTAAAGGCTCTATTAGCCCGATTTCAGCCGGATTAAATTCACTAAATTCTTCATACGCTTCGATAATCGCTTCCAGCTGCATGCGCTGTTCCGCTTTGTCTCCATTCAGAAGCATCCAGAGATCCTGTATAGCCGGACCGTTACGGGAATCATCTAAATCCACAAACAGGGGTCCATCGCGCCAGAGAATGTTCCCGGCATGACAGTCGCCGTGTAGTCGCAGCATGTCAAACGATGTATGCCAGCGATCCGTCACCGCTGCGATCAGCGCATCGGTCGCTTTCAGGAAGGCCGTCTTCTGTCCGGAGGGAATAAGTACGGCATGCTCAAACAGTTTGCGCGGTTCAGTGAGGTATTCTTCCAGACCGATGGTGGGGCGGAACGTAAAAGGCTGACGTCGTCCGGTACGGTGCATACGCCCAAGATAGCGGCCAACTGACTCCATCTGATCGATATTATCCGCTTCAAACTGTCGGCCGCCTACGCTCGGGAAGATGGCGAAGTGGAATCCCTGATGATGCAACAGCGTCTGGCCATCAAAGGCCAGCGGTGCGGCCACCGGGACATCATCATTCACCAGTTCCTGCGCAAAATGATGCTCTTCCAGGATCTGTCCAACGGACCAGCGCTCAGGGCGATAGAATTTCACAACAAAACGCTGGCGATCTTCATCCTGAAACTGATAGACGCGGTTTTCGTAGCTGTTCAGCGGGGTCAGTCCGGAATCCACCCGGATCCCCTGTTCAAACAGCGCATCCATGATGGTATCCGGGTGTAATGTCTGGAAAGTAAAAGCGTTATCGTTCATCCCATCATCCGGAAAATGCTTTGAATGATTCAGGATATCATTTCATGACGGTTTCGGTTGCGCCGCTTACAAGCTTTTACTCTTTAATTACGCCGCGTGCGCGCAGCAGCGCCGTTTTGAAATCTTCCTCGTAGTCTTTCTGAATCCCGGGAATAACGGCGTCTTTGGCAGAGTCGCGCATTTTCAGGTGATAGATCAGAATGTCGTCAGTTAAATCCGCCAGCTCGCCGTCAAAACCTGACTCTTTGGCCAGTTTCTGCAAAAATTGCAGCAGGTTCAGGTCTGGCTCCTTTTGCCAGGCAGGCTGGAGGAGTTCAATAACTTCATTCAGACGTTTACATTTCATGGTAGTGCTCCTTACTCTTGAGACAGACACGTTAGCAGGGTCAATCCCACAATAAAAGAGGCGATATCAGTGAATGAGGATAGTGCAATAACAGGGGTTGTGCTGGCGGGCGGAAAAGCCAGGCGAATGGGCGGAATAGATAAGGGGTTACTTGAACTACAAGGGAAGCCGCTGTGGAAACACGTTGCCGATACGCTCTTATCGCAACTGGATAGTGTGATGGTGAACGCAAACCGCCATCTTGATCGCTATCGCGCCGGTGGGCTGAAGGTTATCACCGATTCACTGGAGGATTACCCCGGTCCGCTCGCCGGTATGCTTTCCGTTTTTCAGCAGGCGGAAGGCAACTGGTTTCTGTTTTGCCCGTGCGACACGCCGTTTATTCCTGATGATTTGGTCGCTCGCTTGCGACATCAGCGACACAATGCGCCAGTGGTATGGGTTCACGATGGCGAGCGGGATCATCCTACCATCGCGCTGGTAAATCGCTCGGTTCAGCCATTTTTGCAGCAGTATTTGTGCTCTGGTGAGCGCCGGGTAATGGTTTTTATGCGCCAGGCAGGCGGACATGCCGTTGATTTCAGCGATTGCAAAGAAGCTTTCGTAAACGTGAATACACTTGAGGAACTTGCCAGATGGCAGGACAAACCATAATCCCTTTACTGGCGATAGCTGCATGGAGTGGAACCGGAAAAACCACGCTGTTAAAAAAGCTGATTCCAGCGCTTTGCGCCAGCGGCGTCCGTCCGGGTTTGATCAAGCATACCCATCATAATATGGACGTGGATAAGCCAGGCAAAGACAGTTATGAACTGCGTAAAGCAGGAGCCATGCAAACCCTGGTCGCCAGCCAGCAGCGTTGGGCTCTAATGACTGAAACGCCAGAAGAAGCAGAGTTGGATTTAGCGTATCTGGCAAATCAGATGGATGCTTCTAAGCTGGACCTGGTGCTGGTAGAAGGGTTCAAGCATGAAACAGTGGCGAAGATCCTATTATTCCGCCAGGAATGCGGTCACGGGGTGGATGAACTGGCTGTAGACGAGCATGTCATTGCGATTGCCAGTGATGTGCCGCTTGACGTGAGCGTACCCGTTCTGGATATAAATGATATACCGCAGATCGCCACCTTTATTTTGGACTGGCTGAAGGGGAATTCCTCGCCGTCGCCCGAATAAAGCAAAGCCGCCATCCCGTGCCGGATGGCGTTGCGCTGAGATGGCCTGTA
>NZ_BBNB01000018.1 GCF_000759835.1 Citrobacter sedlakii NBRC 105722 | reverse complement strand
CCCTAATTAGGGGCGTAGTTCAATTGGTAGAGCACCGGTCTCCAAAACCGGGTGTTGGGAGTTCGAGTCTCTCCGCCCCTGCCATAAAATAATCCTTAGCATTTGCTAAGGATTTTTTTTGTTTGTAAAACAGTAAATTCACCATCCCTTCTTATCGGCATCCTTGCCTCCTGATTGTTTTATTCTTCCAGTACGACGGTTTTTAAAAGATCTCTGATCAGCGCATGTTTATCGCTATTCTGCAGCCATATGGCGTATAACGGACGCGATAGCGTTGCACTGTCGGCAACGGTATGCAAACCGCCTTTTTCCTTAGCCCATGCTGTGGGTAACCAGGTGCAACCATTCAACGCCGACAGTTGCTGTCTGGCCAGTTCGGCGGAACTGGTGGTTAGCACGGGTATTTCATCCGAGGCGATCAGACCTACTTCATGCTGCTGAAAGTCCGGACCCCACTCCAGCCGCAAATAATTCAACGCATCCTTTAGCGTAGAAGGGCGCGCGCAGTATAACGCCAGGGTGAAATGCCCAAGTAACTGACTACTGAATTCATCCATCTTCGGCGCTTCGGTCGTGATCAGCAGATCAAGCTGACGCTCATGTAACTGCTTGACCAGAGACTGGCGCTGGGCAATACGCGCTTCGAATTGCAGGCTGGTTTGCGGCTCTTGTGTCTGGTATAGCCGACCCAGCCAGTCATTGAGCATACACTCCCACAAAGAAGCGCTGGCACCGATAGAGAACTCATTATGCCTTGAGGTATGGGCGACTTCTTTGCGGGCCGCCTGCCACGTATTCATCAGCGTTTCGGCATAGGGTAAAAGCTTCTCCCCCGCTGCTGTTAAGCGGATATTGTTTCTGTGGCGTGTGAAAAGGTTCACGCCCAGCTGGTTTTCCAGCTGTCTGATGCGAAAGCTCACCGCCGACTGTGTCAGATAGAGTGCTTCCGCAGCCCGGCCAAAGTGGCGTGTCCGGCTCACTTCCAGGAAAGTTTTTAGCAATTCCGTATCCACAGTGCTCTCCGCAAAATTATTTGTCGTTATGATTTAAATGTTTTGTTTTACACTCTGTCAAGCGTAACTAATACTCCGCGCCATAAATAGCTCGGCCAAAGAATTAGGAGCGTGCAGGATGGCGGAAAGCTTTACGACGACTAATCGATATTTCGACAACAAATATTATCCACGCGGGTTCTCTCGTCATGGTGATTTCACCATCAAAGAGGCACAACTGCTTGAGCGTCATGGTTATGCCTTCAACGAGCTGGATCTTGGCAAGCGTGAGCCGGTTACCGAGGAAGAGAAACTCTTTGTGGCGGTATGCCGTGGTGAACGCGAGCCGGTGACCGAAGCGGAACGTGTATGGTCTAAATACATGTCGCGCATCAAGCGTCCAAAACGTTTCCACACCCTGTCAGGCGGTAAACCGCAGATGGAAGGGGCTGAAGACTATACTGAGTCTGATGACTAACGAAAAAAGGGCGTAAGCCCTTTTTTTACGTCAGGAGTTTCTGCAGATGAGCAAGCAACCTGTCTATGGCCCGGTAGCTCACTGCTTCCTGTAAATGCTGGCGAGTGATCCCTTCCGCCTGTTCGAGATCGGCAATGGTCCGGGAAACCTTCAACAAACGTTGCCACGCCCTGATAGACAACCCCAGATGGATGAGCGTTTCTTCCAGCCACTGCGAATCCTCGTTGTTCAACGGGCAATGCTGACGAATTTCTTTATTTTGCAAATGTGCGTTGAGTTTACCCTGGCGCCTGTACTGCTGTTCCTGCGCAGCGATGACCCGCTGCTTAACCGTAGCGCTACTTTCACCTTTGACTTCGGTCTGACTGAGCATACCTGCAGGTAGCAACGGGATCTCCAACGAAAGATCGAAGCGGTCGAGAAACGGTCCGGACAGCCGGCCAAGATAGCGCAGTGTTTGTTCTGGCGTACATCGATTGTGTTTTCCCTGATAATGTCCGGTAGGGCCGGGGTTCATTGCCGCAACCAATTGAAAACGCGCCGGATAGGCGATCTTAGCCCGCGTGCGCGAAAGGTGAATCTGCCCGGACTCTATCGGCTCACGTAACGCATCTAATGTGCGTCGTTCGAATTCGGGGAGTTCATCGAGAAAAAGTATGCCGTTATGCGCCAGAGAAATTTCACCGGGTCCGGGAATGGAGCCGCCACCGACCATTGCCGCCAGGGATGCGCTGTGATGTGGCGATCGAAAGGGGCGCTGTTTCCACTGCTTTTGCACACTGGTCGAATTAACCAGGCTAAGGATTGCCGCGCTTTCCAGCGCCTCTTTGTTACTTAGAGGTGGTAGTAATCCATTAAGCCGACTGGCAAGCATTGTTTTACCGGTGCCCGGAGGGCCAATAAGAAGCAGGTTGTGTCCACCTGCCGCCGTAATCTCCAGGCTGCGCTTACCTTGCTCCTGGCCAATAATATCGTTGAGATCGTCGTGAGTGGGCGAAGAACCCCATACGCCCGGGGAAGGGGGATCGAGCGGCTGCTTGCCTTCCAGAAATGCGCAGACTGCCTGCAGATGGTCGGCTATCAGACAGCCATCGCCGTCAATCAGTCCTACTTCGTCTTCATTCTCTTTTGCAACGATGATGCTTCTTCCTGCGCGTATCGCTTCGGTTGCGCTGGAGATGGCGCCAGGAACGCCACGTAGCGCGCCTGTAAGCGCTAATTCGCCCACTAACTCATATTGATCAAGCCTATGGGTCTTAAGCTGCTCAGAAGCCACCAGAAGCGCAACGGCGATAGGTAAATCATATCGCCCTCCCTCCTTGGGGAGATCGGCAGGGGCAAGATTAATCGTGATTTTCTTAGCCGGGAATTCATACCCGCTATTGATAATAGCGCTACGAACCCGATCCCGGGCCTCCTTTACGGTGGTTTCCGGCAGCCCCACCAGCGTCAGGCCTGGGAGCCCGTTACTGATATGGACTTCGATTGTGATAGCCGGCGCGTTAACGCCGAGCGCAGCTCGCGTATGAACAATTGACAGTGACATAGCCCCTCCAGAGGCCATGATTATGGCGTACGCGTTAGGGTGAATGTTGTGTAATTTTGCGTTTTTTCGGGGATGATTCCGGTATTTTTACGGAATTTGAAAGCATAAAACCGTATTCCGGAAGACTGCTCGCAAAAGGCGATCAGACAGGTATGTTGCACAACGGAAACAGCGAGTTACCCGTGCAAGGTGAATTTTTTTCAAATATCACTTTTTGTATAAAAAACAACGGCGTTACGTTAAAGCATCAGCAGCGACGGAAAAAACAAACCAAAAAAATCTTGTGCAATCGGCAAAATCTATGGTAACTCTTTAGGCATTCCTTCGAACAAGATGCAAGAATCGACAAAAATGACAGCCCTTCTACGAGTGATTAGCCTGGTCGTGATTAGCGTGGTGGTGATTATTATCCCACCGTGCGGGGCTGCACTTGGACGAGGAAAGGCTTAGAAATCAAGCCTTAACGAACTAAGACCCCCGCACCGAAAGGTCCGGGGGTTTTTTTTGACCTTAAAACTACCATCGAGGAGCAGATAATGAATAACAGCATAAAATTCTGTTTCGCAGGATTTACGGCGGGGAACTAACTATGAATGGAGCACAGTGGGTGGTACATGCGTTGCGTGCGCAGGGTGTCGAGACCGTTTTCGGCTATCCCGGTGGCGCAATTATGCCGGTCTACGATGCGTTGTATGACGGTGGCGTGGAGCACCTGTTGTGCCGCCATGAGCAGGGTGCTGCGATGGCCGCTATTGGCTACGCCCGCGCTACAGGTAAAACCGGAGTCTGTATCGCCACTTCCGGCCCGGGGGCGACTAACCTGATCACCGGCCTGGCGGATGCGCTGCTGGATTCCGTTCCGGTAGTGGCTATCACGGGGCAGGTTTCTGCGCCGTTCATCGGTACTGATGCATTTCAGGAAGTGGATGTATTAGGTCTTTCGCTGGCCTGCACCAAACACAGTTTCCTGGTGCAGTCGCTGGAAGAATTGCCACGCATCATGGCAGAGGCGTTTGACGTCGCCCGTTCCGGCCGTCCCGGTCCTGTACTGGTCGATATCCCGAAAGATATCCAGTTAGCCAGCGGTGCGCTGGAACCATATTTCACCACCGTTGAAAGCGAAGCGGCTTTCCCCCATGCAGAAGTTGAACAGGCTCGCGCTATGTTGGCGCAGGCGCAAAAACCTATGTTGTACGTCGGCGGCGGCGTAGGAATGGCGCAGGCGGTACCGGCGCTGCGTGAGTTTCTGGCGACAACACAAATGCCCGTTACCTGTACGCTGAAAGGGTTAGGCGCCGTGGAGGCTGACTATCCGTACTACCTGGGGATGCTTGGTATGCATGGCACCAAAGCGGCAAATTTCGCGGTACAGGAGTGCGACTTACTGATTGCGATCGGCGCACGTTTTGATGACCGGGTGACTGGCAAATTAAACACTTTCGCGCCGCACGCCAGTGTGATTCATATGGATATCGACCCGGCTGAGTTGAACAAACTGCGCCAGGCCCACGTTGCGCTGCAGGGCGATTTAAATGCCCTTCTGCATGCTTTACAGCAACCGGTAAATATCGATGCGTGGCGCCAGCGTAACGCGGAGCTGCGAGCGGAACACAGCTGGCGCTACGACCATCCGGGCGATGCCATTTACGCGCCGCTGCTGTTGAAGCAGCTGTCCGAACGTAAACCGGCAAACTGCGTGGTGACAACCGATGTCGGCCAGCACCAGATGTGGTCAGCGCAACACATGACTTATACCCGTCCGGAGAATTTCATCACCTCCAGCGGATTAGGCACCATGGGGTTTGGCTTACCGGCTGCGGTGGGCGCACAGGTTGCGCGGCCCAACGATACCGTAATCTGTATCTCCGGTGATGGCTCCTTCATGATGAACGTTCAGGAGTTAGGCACCGTAAAACGCAAGCAGTTACCGTTGAAGATGGTATTACTGGATAACCAACGGTTAGGGATGGTTCGACAATGGCAACAACTGTTTTTTGCAGAACGATATAGCGAAACCACTCTGACTGATAACCCCGATTTCCTTATGTTAGCCAGCGCTTTCGGCATCCCTGGCCAACACATCACCCGTAAAGACCAGGTTGAAGCGGCACTCGACACCCTGCTGAACAGCGAGGGGCCATACCTGCTTCATGTCTCAATCAATGAACTTGAGAATGTCTGGCCTCTGGTGCCGCCTGGCGCCAGCAACTCTGAAATGCTGGAGAAAACATTATGATGCAACATCAGGTCGCCGTTGAAGCTCGCTTTAATCCCGAAACGTTAGAACGCGTATTGCGCGTGGTCCGTCATCGCGGATTTCAGGTATGCGCCATGAATATGGAAGCCGCCAGCGATGCGCAAAACATCAATATCGAATTAACCGTTGCCAGTCCTCGGTCGGTCGACTTACTGTTTAGTCAGTTAACAAAACTGGTAGACGTTGCACATGTTGCCATCTGCCAGAGCACAACCACATCACAACAAATCCGTGCTTGAGCGCGACAGGAAGAAAAAAATGACGACGAAAAAAGCTGATTACATTTGGTTCAATGGGGAGATGGTTCGTTGGGAGGACGCGAAAGTCCACGTGATGTCCCACGCGCTGCATTACGGTACGTCCGTGTTTGAAGGTATCCGTTGCTACGACTCTCACAAAGGACCGGTGGTGTTCCGTCATCGTGAACACATGCAGCGTTTGCATGACTCAGCCAAAATTTATCGTTTCCCGGTTTCGCAAAGCGTGGACGAATTGATGGAAGCCTGTCGCGACGTGATCCGTAAAAACAACCTGACCAGCGCCTACATACGTCCGCTGGTGTTTGTCGGTGATGTTGGCATGGGCGTGAACCCACCTCCGGGATACAACACCGACGTGATCATCGCAGCGTTCCCATGGGGCGCATACCTGGGCGCCGAAGCCCTGGAACAGGGGATCGATGCGATGGTGTCGTCCTGGAATCGCGCAGCGCCAAACACCATTCCGACGGCGGCGAAAGCGGGCGGCAACTATCTTTCCTCTCTGCTGGTGGGCAGCGAAGCCCGCCGCCATGGGTATCAGGAAGGTATCGCTCTGGACGTGAATGGCTATATCTCCGAAGGCGCAGGCGAAAACCTGTTTGAAGTGAAAGATGGCGTGCTGTTCACGCCGCCGTTTACTTCTTCCGCGCTGCCGGGTATCACCCGCGACGCGATCATCAAACTGGCGAAAGACCTCGGTATCGAAGTTCGCGAGCAGGTACTGTCCCGCGAATCCCTGTATCTGGCTGACGAAGTGTTTATGTCAGGTACCGCGGCGGAAATCACCCCGGTGCGCAGCGTTGACGGAATCCAGGTAGGCGAAGGCCGCTGCGGTCCGGTCACGAAGCGCATTCAGCAAGCCTTCTTCGGTCTCTTCACCGGTGAAACGGAAGATAAATACGGCTGGTTGGATCAGGTTAATCACTAAGAATAAAAAATGGGACGGCACGCACCGTCCCATTTCACAGACAGACACTGGGAGTAAAAAGTATGCCTAAGTACCGTTCCGCCACCACCACTCATGGCCGCAATATGGCGGGAGCCCGCGCGCTGTGGCGCGCCACTGGAATGACCGATGACGATTTTGGTAAGCCGATCATTGCGGTCGTGAACTCGTTTACCCAGTTCGTGCCGGGGCACGTGCACCTGCGCGATCTCGGTAAACTGGTTGCCGAACAGATAGAAGCCGCAGGTGGCGTGGCGAAAGAGTTCAACACCATCGCCGTGGATGATGGTATCGCCATGGGCCACGGAGGGATGCTTTATTCGCTGCCGTCCCGCGAATTGATCGCCGATTCAGTCGAGTACATGGTGAACGCTCACTGCGCTGATGCGATGGTTTGTATCTCCAACTGCGACAAAATCACCCCCGGAATGCTGATGGCCTCATTGCGCCTGAACATTCCGGTGATCTTTGTTTCCGGCGGTCCGATGGAAGCCGGGAAAACCAAACTGTCCGATCAGATCATCAAACTCGATCTGGTCGACGCGATGATCCAGGGCGCAGACCCGAAAGTCTCTGACGACCAAAGCAATCAGGTTGAACGCTCTGCCTGCCCGACCTGTGGTTCCTGTTCCGGAATGTTCACCGCCAACTCCATGAACTGCCTGACCGAAGCGCTGGGTCTTTCCCAGCCGGGGAACGGTTCGCTGTTGGCGACCCACGCTGACCGTAAACAGCTGTTCCTTAACGCCGGCAAACGCATCGTTGAGCTGACGAAACGCTACTACGAGCAGGACGACGCCAGCGCGCTGCCGCGCAACATCGCCAGCAAGGCAGCATTCGAAAACGCCATGACGCTGGATATCGCCATGGGCGGTTCAACCAATACCGTTCTGCACCTGCTGGCCGCCGCGCAGGAAGCGGAGATTGACTTCACCATGAGCGATATCGACAAACTGTCCCGCAAAGTGCCGCAATTGTGCAAGGTGGCGCCAAGCACCCAAAAATACCACATGGAAGATGTTCACCGTGCAGGGGGCGTGCTGGGGATCCTCGGCGAACTGGATCGTGCGGGGTTGCTGAACCGTGACGTGAAAAACGTACTGGGGCTGACGCTGCCGCAAACGCTTGAGCAGTACGACGTGATGGTGACGCAGGATGAGGCCGTGAAGCAGATGTTCCGTGCCGGTCCGGCTGGCATTCGCACCACCAAAGCGTTCTCGCAGGACTGTCGTTGGGAGACACTGGACGACGATCGCGCAGGAGGATGTATCCGCTCGCTGGAACATGCCTACAGCAAAGACGGCGGTCTGGCGGTACTGTACGGTAACTTCGCGGAAAACGGCTGCATCGTAAAAACCGCAGGCGTGGATGACAGCATCCTGACTTTCACCGGCCCGGCGAAAGTCTACGAAAGCCAGGACGACGCGGTAGAAGCCATTCTCGGCGGCAAAGTGGTGGAAGGCGACGTTGTGGTGATCCGCTACGAAGGGCCGAAAGGCGGTCCGGGAATGCAGGAAATGCTCTACCCAACCAGCTTCCTGAAATCCATGGGCCTCGGCAAAGCCTGTGCGCTGATCACCGATGGTCGTTTCTCTGGCGGGACCTCTGGTCTCTCCATCGGCCACGTTTCCCCTGAAGCGGCAAGCGGCGGCAATATTGGCCTGATTGAAGATGGCGATCTTATCGCCATTGATATCCCTAACCGTGGCATTCAGTTGCAGGTGAGCGACGCCGAACTGGCGGCGCGCCGTGAAGCGCAGGAAGCGCGCGGTGACAAAGCCTGGACGCCGAAAAACCGTCAGCGTCAGGTGTCGTTTGCCCTGCGCGCCTACGCCAGCCTCGCGACCAGCGCAGACAAAGGTGCGGTGCGCGATAAATCCAAACTTGGGGGCTAATGATGGCCGAGTCACAACCCTTATCAGCCGCCCCCGAGGGGGCGGAATATCTCCGGGCGGTGCTGCGCGCGCCGGTTTATGAAGCGGCGCAAGTCACGCCTCTGCAAAAAATGGAAAAACTCTCCTCGCGCCTCGACAACGTCATCCTGGTGAAGCGCGAAGACCGCCAGCCGGTGCACAGCTTTAAGCTGCGCGGCGCTTACGCGATGATGGCGGGCTTAACCGAGGACCAAAAAGCGCGCGGTGTGATCACCGCGTCGGCGGGCAATCATGCGCAGGGCGTGGCGTTTTCCTCTGCGCGTCTGGGCGTGAAGGCGCTGATTGTCATGCCGGTTGCGACTGCTGATATCAAAGTGGATGCGGTGCGCGGTTTTGGCGGAGAAGTCCTGCTACACGGCGCGAATTTTGATGAGGCGAAAGCCAAAGCGATCGAACTGGCGCAGCAGCAGGGCTTTACCTGGGTGCCGCCGTTCGACCACCCGATGGTGATTGCCGGGCAGGGAACGCTGGCCCTTGAACTGCTCCAGCAGGACGCTCACCTTGATCGCGTGTTCGTGCCGGTGGGCGGCGGCGGCCTGGCGGCAGGTGTGGCGGTGCTGATCAAACAGCTGATGCCGCAGATCAAGGTCATTGCCGTTGAAGCGGAAGACTCCGCGTGCCTGAAAGCGGCTCTCGATGCCGGGCATCCGGTCGATCTCCCGCGTGTGGGGCTGTTTGCCGAGGGCGTGGCGGTCAAACGCATCGGCGATGAAACCTTCCGTCTGTGCCAGGAGTATCTTGACGATATTATCACGGTTGATAGCGATGCTATCTGCGCGGCTATGAAAGATCTGTTCGAGGACGTGCGTGCGGTGGCGGAACCGTCCGGCGCGCTGGCGCTGGCGGGCATGAAAAAATATATCGCCCAGCACAACATTCGCGGCGAACGTCTGGCGCACGTGCTGTCTGGCGCCAACGTTAACTTCCACGGCCTGCGCTACGTTTCCGAGCGCTGCGAGCTGGGTGAACAGCGTGAAGCCTTGCTGGCGGTGACCATTCCGGAAGAGAAGGGCAGCTTTCTGAAATTTTGCCAGCTCCTCGGCGGTCGTTCGGTAACGGAATTTAACTACCGTTTTGCCGATGCCAAAGATGCCTGCATTTTTGTCGGCGTGCGTTTAAGCCGCGGTCTGGAAGAGCGCAAAGAGATCCTTAATTTGCTGAATGACGGCGGCTACAGCGTGGTCGATCTCTCTGACGACGAGATGGCGAAGCTCCATGTGCGCTATATGGTCGGCGGGCGTCCATCTAAGCCGCTGAAAGAACGACTTTACAGCTTCGAGTTTCCGGAATCTCCCGGCGCCTTGCTGAAGTTTTTGTATACGCTCGGCACCCACTGGAACATCTCTTTGTTCCATTACCGCAGCCATGGCACCGACTACGGGCGCGTGCTGGCAGCCTTCGAACTGGGCGATCACGAGCCGGATTTCGAAACGCGCCTGAACGAACTGGGCTATGAGTGTCACGACGAAACTCAAAACCCGGCGTTCCGTTTCTTTCTGGCGGGCTAGTGGTTCGGCAATATCTTCCAGAACGCGTCAATCAGCGGCTCATGCAGCCGCTTTTTCGTTGCGCACACCCCCAACTCAAACGGAGTTTTTTCGTCGCTACGTTCTAAAATCATCACGCGATTGCGTACCGGTTCAGGACTGTTTTCCAGCACCACTTCCGGCAGCAGCGCCACGCCGCAGCCGAGCGCGACCATCGACACCATCGCTTCATGCCCGCCGACGGTTGCGTAAATCATGGGGTTACTGATTTTATGGCGGCGAAACCACAGCTCAATGCGGCGGCGCACTGGCCCCTGGTCAGCCATGATGAACGGCACTGTCGACCAGTCGGGTTTTTCCACCGCGACCTGACTGCGTACCGGGCAGGGTAACGCCGGGGCGATCAGCACCACCGCCAGATTCTCCAGCATCGAGAATGCCACTGCGCCGGGCAGCGTTTCGGGTTTCCCGGCAATGGCGAGATCCGCTTCGCCCGTCACCACCTTTTCCATCGCGTCGGCGGCGTCGCCCGTGGTGAGTTTAATTTCCACCGAGGGGTGCTCCGCGCGAAAGCGATCGAGAACAGGCGGCAAATGACTGTAAGCGGCGGTCACGGAGCAGAAAATATGCAGCTCGCCGGAGAGCGACGGTCCCTGCTGATCGAGCGTGTGCCGCAGTTGCTGATACTGCAATAAGGTCTGTTGGGCAAAGACCCGTAGCTCTTCGCCCGCTTCCGTGAGCGTGACGGTGCGGTTGTCGCGCACGAACAGCGGCTGGCCAAGGTCTTCCTCAAGGCGCTGTATCTGTCGGGAAAGCGTGGACGGGCTGACGTGCATCGCCCGGGCGCTGCGGCCAAAGTGACGGCTTTCCGCCAGATGCAGGAACATTTTCAAATCGCGTAAATCCACCGATTCCACTCCCTCTTTTTACATTGCAAAAATTGCAACATGACGTTGTGAATATATCAATTTCCGCAATAAATTTCCTGTTGTAATGTGGGTACATTCTCGCTGAAACGCGAACCGAACAATAAGACACACAACATCACGAGGTATCACCCATGGCTAACTACTTTAATACACTGAACCTGCGCCAGCAGTTGGCGCAGCTGGGCAAATGCCGCTTTATGGGCCGCGACGAATTTGCCGATGGCGCGAGCTACCTTCAGGGTAAAAAAGTGGTCATCGTCGGCTGTGGCGCGCAGGGTCTGAACCAGGGCCTGAATATGCGTGACTCCGGTTTGGATATCTCTTACGCCCTGCGCAAAGAAGCAATTGCCGAAAAGCGCGCGTCCTGGCGTAAAGCGACCGAAAACGGCTTTAAAGTGGGTACCTACGAAGAGCTGATCCCGCAGGCGGACCTGGTGGTAAACCTGACGCCAGACAAGCAGCACTCTGACGTGGTGCGTTCCGTACAGCCGCTGATGAAAGACGGCGCCGCGCTGGGTTACTCTCACGGCTTTAACATTGTTGAAGTGGGCGAGCAGATCCGTAAAGACATCACCGTGGTGATGGTGGCGCCGAAATGCCCGGGTACGGAAGTACGCGAAGAGTACAAGCGTGGCTTCGGCGTGCCGACCCTGATCGCGGTTCACCCGGAAAACGATCCGAAAGGCGAAGGCATGGCGATTGCCAAAGCATGGGCGGCAGCGACCGGTGGCCACCGCGCGGGCGTGCTGGAATCGTCCTTCGTTGCGGAAGTGAAATCTGACCTGATGGGCGAGCAGACCATTCTGTGCGGCATGCTGCAGGCGGGTTCTCTGCTGTGCTTCGACAAGCTGGTGGAAGAGGGCACCGACCCGGCATACGCGGAAAAACTGATTCAGTTTGGCTGGGAAACCATCACCGAAGCGCTGAAGCAGGGGGGCATTACGCTGATGATGGACCGCCTGTCTAATCCGGCGAAACTGCGTGCTTACGCGCTCTCCGAACAGCTGAAAGCGATCATGGCGCCGCTGTTCCAGAAACACATGGATGACATCATCTCCGGCGAATTCTCTTCCGGCATGATGGCGGACTGGGCGAACGACGATAAGAAACTGCTGACCTGGCGTGAAGAAACCGGTAAAACCGCGTTCGAAACGGCGCCACAGTATGAAGGCAAAATCAGTGAGCAGGAGTATTTCGATAAAGGCGTATTGATGATCGCGATGGTGAAAGCAGGCGTTGAGCTGGCGTTCGAAACCATGGTGGATTCCGGCATCATCGAAGAGTCTGCGTACTACGAATCCCTGCACGAACTGCCGCTGATCGCGAACACCATCGCCCGTAAGCGTCTGTACGAAATGAACGTGGTTATCTCTGATACCGCCGAGTACGGCAACTACCTGTTCTCTTACGCCTGCGTACCGCTGTTGAAAGAGTTCATGACCACCCTGCAGCCGGGCGATCTGGGCAAAGCGATTGCGGAAGGGGCGGTAGACAACGCGCAGTTGCGCGATGTGAACGAGGCGATTCGTGGCCATGCTATCGAGCAGGTAGGTAAGAAACTGCGCGGCTATATGACCGATATGAAGCGTATCGCTGTCGCTGGCTAATTCCGCGAAGCCAGCATCCGGCAAAGATAAAAAACCCGGTGTTTGAAGACACCGGGTTTTTTGTTAGTTACGGTACAGCACCTTAATGATGTGGTAGCCGAACTGGGTGTGCAGCGGACCGGTTGGTTCCAGTACCGGGCAGGAAAAGACCACTTTATCGAATGCCGGAACCATCTGGCCCTGACGGAATTCGCCCAGGTCGCCGCCGCGTTTGCCAGACGGACAGATTGAGTGTTTCTTCGCCAGTTTGCCGAAGTCGGCGCCGTTTTTAATCTGCTCAAGAAGATCCAGCGCCAGTTTTTCTTCTTTAACAAGAATATGCAGTGCTGCTGCTGTTTTTGCCATAATCGTGCCTTGCGTGGGATAAGTGAAGCGGGCGATTTTAGCATGGGGCTGGTGAGAAAGAATATCCAGGCCAGCTACTGCTTGCAGGCCTGGCTGAAGATTAGCGCATCTGCTGCTGTGATAATTTCCAGACGCTGGCAATATTGCGTGCCGAAACGCGCAGGTTGTATTCCGCATCCTGTAGCGCTTCCGGCAGCGTGGCGATTCGCGTCAGCACGGAGAACACCGCGTCCAGCCCGTGCTGATGCACAATCTGGTGATCGGTCGTTAAGCCGCCCGCCAGCGCGATCACCGGTTTCTGATACCGCTTAGCGCAGCGTGCGACGCCAATCGGCGTTTTACCGCTGATGCTCTGGCTATCAAGACGACCTTCACCGGTGATCACCAGGCTGGCATCCGCGACCAGGCTATCGAGATGCAGCGCGTCAATAACAATCTCCACGCCCGGCTTTAACTCCGCGTTCAGTATCCCTAACAGCGCCGCGCCCATGCCGCCTGCGGCGCCTGCGCCAGGCGTCGTCATCACGTTTCGTCCGGTTGCGTCCTGAAGCCGTTTACCAAAGTTGGCCAGCGCAGCGTCTAAGGAGGCAACCATTTCCGGCGTTGCCCCTTTTTGCGGACCGAAGATGGCTGACGCTCCTGTTGCGCCACAGAGTGGATTGTTAACGTCGCAGGCGACGGTGACAGAAACGTTTTTCAGTCGAGCGTCGCAGCCTGAGGCATCGATGATGGCCAGGTCGCTTAGCGCGCCGCCGCCGAAAGGAAGCGATTTCCCGTTTGTATCAAGCAGCGCCACACCAAGTGCCTGTAGCATACCTGCGCCGCCGTCATTGGTGGCGCTACCGCCAATCCCGAGAATAATGCGCTCAACGCCGTGGTTCAGCGCGGCAAGGATCAGTTCGCCGGTGCCATAGCTGGTGGTGAGCGTAGGGTTACGGCGTTCTGGCGGGACATGATGCAGTCCGGATGCGGAGGCCATTTCAACGATTGCCGTTTTCCCATCTCCCAGCATACCCCAGCGCGCCTGTACTGGCGTCCCCAGCGGTCCGGTCACATTCTGGAACAGATAATGGCCTTCGGTTGCTTCAACCATTGACTCGACGGTACCTTCGCCGCCGTCTGCCATCGGCAATTTGACATACTCGGCCTCGGGATAAATTTCACGAAATCCCTGCTCGATAGCGGTGGCCACCTGCATGGCCGATAAACTTTCTTTAAATGAATCTGGTGCAATGACTATTTTCATCGTGTCCTTACCCGGCAAGTCCGAAGACGCCAAACATCAGTGTGGAAATCAGGGCGATAACAAAACCGACAAGGGTTTCATAAGGCAGCAGTTTTAACCGTTCGTGGATCGGCATGCCGACACTGCCGCCCGTGGCGTGGAAGAAGCTGCCGTGGGGCAGGTGATCCAGTACGGTTGCGCCAGCGTGAATCATGGCGGCACCGGCAAGGGCTGATACGCCAAGACCCAGCAGCGTCTGGCTGAATACCCCGGCGGCAACGGCGGTTCCCGCCGTGGTGGACGCTGTTGCCATAGACATGATTGCACCGGAAATAGGGGCCAGCAGATAAGAAGGCAGGCCGGAAGAGGTCAGCCCATGAATGAGCACATCTTTCAGTTCCGAGTTGGCGATAATCCCGGCGAGCGTACCGGTACCGAGCAGCATGATGGCTACCGGCGCCATGCGCGTAAGCCCGGACATCATAAAGGCGTTACTTTGCTTAAACCTGCCCATTAGGATCGCACCGGCTAACCCACCGACGGGCAGGGCAATCAGCGGATCGATGGCGATACCCGCAACAGGTCGTAGCGCCAGCAGCACAATGGCGACGAGCGGCGCGCTGATAGCGGCAAGAAATCCCGGCTGCTTGCCGTGGTTGTCGTGTGAAATCACTTCGTCGGGCATCACCATCAAGCCTTTCTGGCTGAGACGTTTTGCCAGGAAATAAGCCACGATCAGGCCGAACAGACCGGGGATTATCCCGGCCATCATCACGGAGGTGAGGGGAACATGAAAGGCGTCCGACGCGGCGATGGCATTGGGGTTAGGCGACATCACATTACCCGCTTTACCGCCGCCAATCATCGCCAGCAGAATGGCGAGTTTTGACAAACCGGCACGACGGGCAATAGACAGGGCAATCGGTGCAACGGTGATAACCGCCACGTCGATAAATACGCCGACGGCGGTCAGAATCATCGTCGCAATGGCTAAGGCTAAAAGCGCCCGGCTTTCGCCCACTTTTTTCACTACCGTTTCAGCGATGGTGTTTGCCGCGCCGGATTCAATTAACACGCCGGCCAGTACACCTGCCGCGAGAATGCGCAGCACGGCATTGGTAATGCCTTGCGCGCCGGTGACCATTAGCGTCACGGTTTGCACCAGATCGGCGCCGCCGACCAGACCGCCTACCAGCGCGCCGACCATCATGCCGTAAGCCGGCGAGACTTTGCGTAAAATTAAAACGATCGCCACCACGAGTGCGATGATGGCGCCAGTTGCTGTTATTGAAACCATCTTCTGCTTTCTCCATGAAAATAACAGGGGGCAGTATGGAGAAAGCAGCCGCGTTAGACTTGTGTGTATCGGCTAAAAATACGGCGCCAGACGGCGAAAAATTTGGAGGAAAATACAGTTCAGCGCTGTAACTCCATGCCGATATACAACCAGAGTAACTGTTTTAAGTTATTGATTTGTATTCCTGTAATATCTTCCACTCGCTGCAGTCGATAGCGTAATGTATTGACATGAATATGCAGGCTGGTCGCTGTTTGCGAAAGATCACAATTATGCTCAAAATAATGCTGTAGCGTTTTTTGCAGAACGCCTTTGGTGTCCTGGGCAACCAGATCGCGCCAGATTTTGGATAATTCTTCCGCTTGCCAGGTACCGGAAAGCCCGCCCAATAATGACGCCAGCGCATAGTCGTCATGAAAAATGAACTGATGCTTCAACTTCAGTCTTTTCGCCATGGCCTGGGTGGATTTCGCGGTCTGAAAAGAGCGACGCAGGCCGTTTTCTCCGGTGAAATAGCCGCCGACGATCAGTCGGGAAAAACCACAGGACTGTGCGTAATGTTTAAATCTCTGCAGATCGCTTAGTTCCAACGATTTATGCCAGACGCCGTTTTTTAGCGCGATAGGTTTTAAGATTATCAGCTCATTAAAGTCGGAAAACGTGACCAAATGGTCGCGGGCGCGATATTCAAAATACTCCATCAGATTACGCAGCGCGTCGCGATCCGGTTGTTGCAGTTCCATAATCACCACCACCCGCGGAAGCTGGAGATTAATTCCCAACCATGAGACCACCGCGTTCAGCGAGTCCGGCGGCGGGTCACGCAAAATCAGCTGATTAATCAGCTCTTCGCGGTAACGCTTATCCCACTGTTTTTGCTCGAGGAGCGCCATTTGTTCGATGATTAATTCCGAAGCCATCTTCACCAACTGCGCATATGCCTTCACTTCACCAGGCTCGCCGGTAATGCCCAGTACGCCAATCAGCTGGTCGCGAAAATTAATCGGTAAATTGATGCCGGGCTTAACGCCTTTAAGCTTATTGGCGGTCGCGGAATCAATTTCGACGACCCGGTTTTCGGTCAATGCGAGTACCGCGCCTTCATGGCGTTGATGTAAACGTGAGGCTTCCCCGGAAGCAATGATCATCCCATGCTCGTTCATCACATTTACCGAGTACGGAATTATCCCCATTGTGCGTTGAACTATCTGGCGTGCGGTAGAGTCTTGCAGGTAATAATTAGCGTGAATCTTGTTCATTTTATGCTCAGCATGAAAGGCGGGCGCAATATGTGGCCCATATCCGATCTATTAGCGTATCCAGTGGTGAAATGTTTCGGGTGAACAGACAAAGAAAGCGGGCAGTACGGCCTCTTTTTTGTCGGTTTATACAAATAAAAATGCCCCAGAACGCTTGTATCCTCTGTTTTCCCTTTAAACTCAAATGATTAATTCTGTTTCTGTTCGCCTGTTCCGTCTTTTTTTTCGATGTGATCGACGTAGGATATTGTTCGGAAATTAATCATTTCTTGCACGCCAGCGCCGTGTTCTTTTCTTTCAGGCGGCCTCCGTACGTACAGTCACGGAAAGCTCAATCTCTGCCTCGCTTTCTGCTACAATCCCTCCCCCGTTCGAAGATTGAGCAACATTCCCATGCGTTTAAACCCCGGCCAACAACACGCTGTCGAATTCGTCACCGGACCTTGCCTGGTGCTGGCGGGGGCGGGTTCCGGTAAGACACGCGTTATCACCAACAAAATCGCCCATTTGATACGCGGCTGCGGTTACCAGGCGCGACACATCGCTGCGGTGACCTTTACCAACAAGGCGGCGCGCGAAATGAAAGAACGTGTCGGACAGACGCTGGGGCGTAAAGAAGCGCGTGGGCTGATGATCTCCACCTTCCATACGCTGGGGCTGGAGGTGATAAAACGCGAATACGCCGCGCTGGGAATGAAATCCAATTTCTCGCTGTTTGACGACACCGATCAGGTCGCCTTGCTGAAAGAGCTGACGGAAGGGTTGATTGACGATGACAAAGTGGTGCTGCAACAGCTGATCGCGACGATCTCAAACTGGAAGAACGATCTCAAAACGCCAGCCCAGGCGGCAGCAAGTGCGAAAGGCGAACGCGATCGCATTTTTGCGCACTGCTATGGCCTGTACGATGCGCACCTGAAAGCCTGTAACGTTCTCGACTTTGACGATCTGATTTTACTGCCAACACTGCTGCTGCAGCGTAATGAGGAAGTGCGCGAGCGCTGGCAGAACAAGATCCGCTATCTGCTGGTGGACGAGTATCAGGATACCAATACCAGCCAGTACGAGCTGGTCAAGCTGCTGGTGGGGAACCGCGCGCGCTTTACCGTCGTGGGTGATGACGACCAGTCGATCTACTCCTGGCGCGGTGCGCGACCTCAAAACCTGGTGCTGTTGAGCCAGGATTTTCCGGCGCTGCAGGTTATCAAGCTGGAGCAGAACTACCGCTCTTCCGGGCGGATCCTGAAAGCAGCAAATATTCTTATTGCCAATAATCCGCACGTCTTTGAAAAGCGGCTCTTTTCGGAGCTGGGATATGGCGCGGAGCTGAAAGTGCTTAGCGCAAACAACGAAGAGCATGAGGCCGAGCGTGTAACCGGCGAACTGATCGCCCATCACTTCGTGAATAAAACGGAATACAAGGATTACGCCATTCTGTATCGCGGTAATCATCAGTCGCGGGTGTTTGAAAAATACCTCATGCAGAACCGTATTCCGTACAAAATATCCGGCGGCACCTCGTTCTTCTCTCGCCCGGAGATCAAAGATCTGCTGGCCTATCTTCGGGTGCTGACCAATCCGGATGATGACAGCGCTTTCCTGCGCATCGTGAATACGCCAAAACGCGAAATCGGACCGGCTACGCTGCAAAAGCTGGGCGAGTGGGCTATGACCCGCAATAAAAGCCTGTTTACCGCCAGCTTTGATCTGGGACTGAGCCAGACGCTTACCGGGCGCGGCTACGATTCGTTGACTCGATTTACCCACTGGCTGGGTGAAATCCAGCGTCTGGCCGAGCGCGAACCCATTGCCGCCGTACGCGATCTGATTCACGGCATTGATTACGAATCCTGGCTGTACGAAACCTCGCCCAGCCCGAAAGCGGCCGAAATGCGCATGAAAAACGTCAACCAGCTGTTTAGCTGGATGACTGAAATGCTGGAAGGCAGCGAATTGGATGAGCCGATGACGCTGACCCAGGTGGTGACACGCTTTACGCTGCGCGACATGATGGAGCGCGGTGAAAGCGAAGAAGAACTGGATCAGGTTCAACTGATGACGCTTCACGCCTCGAAAGGTCTGGAGTTTCCGTATGTGTTTATGGTGGGAATGGAAGAGGGGTTTCTGCCGCATCAAAGCAGCATCGATGAAGACAACATTGATGAAGAACGCCGTCTGGCCTACGTAGGCATAACCCGCGCGCAAAAAGAACTGATCTTCACCCTCTGTAAAGAGCGCCGTCAGTATGGCGAGCTGGTACGCCCGGAGCCGAGCCGTTTCCTGCTGGAATTACCGCAGGACGATCTGATCTGGGAGCAGGAACGCAAAGTGGTAAGCGCAGAAGAACGCATGCAGAAAGGGCAAAGCCATCTGGCGAACCTGAAAGCAATGATGGCGGCAAAGAAAGCGAAGTTATAGGCCGGATTCGCGAAGCGTCATCCGGCAAAATCACGATGACTGAACATCTAAAGGCCAGTGAACATAGCTTTGCCACTGGCTTTCCTGCGCAATCAACTCATTTCCCAGCGGATGCTGTTCCAGCCACCCTTTCGGTAGCGTAATCGTCAGTATCTCATTTGTCGCCTGCAGGGCGATCGACGGCAGCAGATCGTCACGACGGCGGCTGGCGAAAATAATCGCCAGTCTTAGCAGACGACAAAGGTGCTCAGCCACGCGCGGCGGCACGGCGTTTTGCTGGTGCAGCGAGGAAAGATCAACCGGGTTGGTCTGGTTCAATAACAGCGTGGCGAGCAGTTTTTTCTGCGCAGGGGTGAATCCAGGCAGGTCCAGATTGCGCACCAGATACGCCGCGTGCTGAGGCGCTTGTTTGAAATCTACGCTCAGGCCGATTTCATGCAGCATGCAGGCGCTGATCAACAGTTCGCGGCTGATCGGCTCAAGGTGCCATTCATGTTCTACTTGTTCGACGAAATTCTCCGCCAGTCTGGCAACGCGGTTCGCTTGTTCGGTGTCGACCATAAACCGACGCTGGACGTTACGCAGCGTACGGCTACGAATATCCTGATCGACTGCAAGATGCAGCATACCGTACACCAGCCCTTCGCGCAGCGCGCCGCCGGCCAGGGTCATGCCCTGAATATTCAGTTCGGTAAAAATGGCGATGAGAATGGCCAACCCGCTGGGGAATACCAGTGCGCGTTCAAGGGTTAAGCCCTCAATTTCCAGTTCTTCCAGACGGCCACAGTGAATCGCCCGCTGTTTCAACTGCTGGAGTTTCGCCAGCGTAATGCGCTCATCCATGCCCTGCGCCATCATGATTTCCTGAAGCGCCTGCACGGTGCCGGATGCACCAACACACACTTTCCAGCCGTGGTAGCGAAGTTCATCGGCTACCGGACGCAGCACGTCTCGTGCGGCTTTTTCCGCTTCGTCGAAATTTTCCTGCGCCAGATTACGGTCGGTGAAATAGCGCTCAAGCCAGGTGACGCAGCCCATCGACAGACTAAACAGCGACGTGGTTTGTGCGCCCGTGCCGGTAACCAGTTCAGTGCTCGCGCCGCCGATGTCGACAACCAGTCGCTGATCCGCGCCGCCGGTGGTATGCGCCACGCCCTGATAAATCAGGCGCGCTTCTTCTTCGCCGCTGATGACCTGTACCGGGCAACCGAGAATCTCTTGCGCTTTAGCGATAAATTCATCGGCATTCACCGCTATGCGTAGCGTTGCGGTCGCAACCACGCGGATTTGCGGCTGGGGAATATCCTGAAGGCGCTCGGCAAACAGGCGCAGGCATTGCCAGCCGCGCTCCATAGCTTCAGCAGAAAGGGCGTTCTCGCTGTTCAGGCCAGCGGCCAGACGCACCTTGCGTTTAATTCGCGTGAGCGTCTGGATGCTTCCCGCCACCTCGCGCACCACCAGCATATGAAAACTATTCGAGCCTAAATCAATTGCGGCGTACAGCGAGGAGGTGCTTAGCATGTTTTTTAACCCGAACGACGACGGTTACGCGGGGCGCCAGCCCGACGCGGGCCATTGCCTGGGCGCGAGCGCGTCAGACGCAGCGGCTTCGGCAGATTGTTCATCAGCGCATCCGGATTGTATTTGCTGACCGGAATGGAGTGACCGATGTAGGTTTCGATCGCTGGCAGGTTCAGCGCGTACTCTTCACACGCCAGGCTGATGGAGTGGCCACTTGCGCCTGCGCGTCCGGTTCGGCCAATGCGGTGGACGTAATCTTCGCAATCGTCCGGCAAATCGTAGTTAAATACGTGGGTTACTGCGGGAATATGCAGCCCGCGTGCGGCAACATCGGTAGCAACAAGAATATCCAGATCGCCGCGGGTGAACTCGTCGAGAATGCGCAGGCGTTTTTTCTGCGCCACGTCGCCCGTCAGCAGGCCCACGCGATGACCATCGGCGGCCAGATGGCCCCAGATGTCTTCACAGCGGTGTTTCGTGTTAGCGAAAACAATGGCGCGATCCGGCCATTCTTCTTCAATTAATGTTTGCAGAAGGCGCATCTTCTCTTCGTTAGACGGATAGAAAAGCTCTTCTTTAATACGGTGGCCGGTTTTTTGTTCCGGCTCGACTTCCACGTATTCGGCGTTGTTCATTTGTTCGAACGCCAGTTCACGCACGCGGTAAGAGAGGGTTGCGGAGAACAGCATGTTCAGACGCTGTGTGGCTGGCGGCATGCGGCGGAACAGCCAGCGGATATCTTTAATAAAGCCCAGATCGTACATGCGATCGGCTTCGTCGAGGACAACGACCTGAATCGCGCCCAGGTTAATGTGATTCTGTTTTGCGTAGTCGATCAGACGGCCTGTGGTGCCGATAAGAATATCGACGCCGCTTTCCAGCACTTTCAGCTGCTTGTCATAGCCGTCGCCGCCGTAGGCGAGACCCAGCTTCAGACCTGTGGTCTGCGCCAACGGCTCGGCATCGGCGTGGATCTGCACGGCTAACTCACGCGTCGGCGCCATGATTAAGGCGCGCGGCTGGTTCACCTTGCGATCGTCAATCGCGGGATGAGAGAGAAGATAATGAAACGTTGACGTCAGGAACGCCATCGTTTTGCCAGTACCGGTTTGCGCCTGCCCTGCAACATCGCGACCGGCCAGCGTAAGCGGCAGCGCGAGGGCCTGAATGGGCGTGCAGTTATGAAACCCTTTATTTTCAAGGGCTTCGATCACCTTTTGGTGCAGGGCGAAGTCGGAAAACTTCTGTTCTGTTAAATGTGTTTTGCTCATAGTGTGGTAGAATATCAGCTTACTATTGCTTTACGAAAGCGTATCCGGTGAAATAAAGTCAACCTTTAGTTGGTTAATGCGACATCAACACGTCGTTGATGAAGGCAAAACCAACGTACCAGGCTTATTCCTGTGGAGTTAATATGAGCGATAAAATTATTCACCTGACTGACGACAGTTTTGACACGGATGTACTCAAAGCGGACGGGGCCATCCTCGTCGATTTCTGGGCAGAGTGGTGCGGACCGTGCAAAATGATCGCCCCGATTCTGGATGAGATCGCTGACGAATATCAGGGCAAACTGACGGTTGCTAAACTGAACATTGACCAGAACCCAGGCACCGCGCCGAAGTATGGTATCCGTGGCATCCCGACTCTGCTGCTGTTCAAAAACGGTGAAGTTGCAGCGACCAAAGTGGGCGCACTGTCCAAAGGTCAGCTGAAAGAATTCCTCGACGCGAATATCGCGTAAGAGGATACCTCATGCTCGGGCGCCCTTAATCCTAAATGATTCGGATGACTGGACGCCCGGCGTGAGTCGTGCTAAGTTAGTGTTGACTTCGTATTAAACATACCTTATTAAGTTTGAATCTTGCTATTTCCACAACGTCTCAGTTTCACCCGAGATGTGGACAGATTCCTGGCTTATCATTCATTCCGTCTTGTCGTTTCAGTTCTGCGTACTTTCCTGTGACCAGACAGCGAACAGACATGAGTTGATGGCCGTAAACAGGCATGGATGACCCTGCCATACCATTCACAACATTAAGTTCGAGATTTACCCCAAGTTTAAGAACTCACACCATTATGAATCTTACCGAATTAAAGAATACGCCGGTTTCTGAGCTGATCACTCTCGGCGAAAATATGGGGCTGGAAAACCTGGCTCGTATGCGTAAGCAGGACATTATTTTTGCCATCCTGAAGCAGCACGCAAAGAGTGGCGAAGATATCTTTGGTGACGGTGTGCTGGAGATATTGCAGGATGGATTTGGTTTCCTCCGCTCTGCAGACAGCTCCTACCTCGCCGGTCCTGATGACATCTACGTTTCTCCCAGCCAAATCCGCCGTTTCAACCTCCGCACTGGTGATACCATCTCTGGTAAGATTCGCCCGCCGAAAGAAGGCGAACGCTACTTTGCGCTGTTGAAAGTTAACGAAGTTAACTATGACAAACCGGAAAACGCCCGCAATAAAATCCTTTTCGAAAACTTAACGCCGCTGCATGCCAACTCTCGTCTGCGCATGGAACGGGGTAACGGTTCGACTGAAGACTTAACGGCGCGCGTGTTGGATCTGGCTTCGCCAATCGGTCGCGGTCAGCGTGGCTTGATTGTGGCGCCGCCGAAAGCGGGTAAAACCATGCTGCTGCAAAATATTGCGCAGAGCATTGCCTACAACCACCCAGACTGCGTGCTGATGGTATTGCTGATCGACGAACGTCCGGAAGAAGTGACCGAGATGCAGCGTCTGGTGAAAGGCGAAGTGGTTGCGTCGACTTTTGACGAACCGGCATCCCGTCACGTTCAGGTCGCCGAAATGGTGATCGAAAAAGCGAAGCGCCTGGTTGAACATAAGAAAGACGTTATCATTCTGCTCGACTCCATCACCCGTCTGGCGCGAGCCTACAACACCGTGGTACCGGCTTCCGGTAAAGTGTTGACCGGTGGTGTGGATGCCAACGCCCTGCATCGTCCGAAGCGTTTCTTCGGGGCGGCGCGTAACGTGGAAGAGGGCGGCAGCCTGACCATCATTGCGACCGCGCTTATCGATACCGGCTCCAAAATGGATGAAGTTATCTACGAGGAGTTTAAAGGCACCGGTAACATGGAACTGCACCTCTCCCGTAAGATCGCGGAAAAACGCGTCTTCCCGGCTATCGACTACAACCGTTCCGGTACCCGTAAAGAAGAGTTGCTGACCACCCAGGAAGAGCTGCAGAAGATGTGGATCCTGCGTAAGATCATTCACCCAATGGGCGAAATCGACGCAATGGAGTTCCTCATCAATAAGCTGGCGATGACCAAGACCAACGATGATTTCTTCGACATGATGAAGCGTTCGTAAGAGTACGACCAGCCAAAAACGCCACGTTTTTACGTGGCGTTTTGCTTTTATGCCTGTAATCTTAACAACGTCTTAATAAGATGTTGCGTAAACACACTCCGCTGCACCGCGTTTTGCCTGGTAAATACGAAATGTGGTTAAAAATAATACAAAACAGACGCTTCGGAATGGAGTTTCCCTTCTGAATACAGGTCTTCGTGGTTATACTTCTGCTAATAATTTTCTCTGAGAGCACGCATTGTGAATTTACTGACAGTCAGTACTGATCTCATCAGTATTTTTTTATTCACGACACTGTTTCTGTTTTTTGCGCGCAAGGTAGCAAAAAAGATCGGTTTAGTGGATAAGCCCAACTTCCGCAAACGCCACCAGGGATTGATACCGTTGGTTGGGGGCATTTCAGTATATGCGGGGATCTGTTTCACGTTCGGCATTGCTGATTATTATATTCCCCATGCTGCTCTTTATCTTGCCTGTGCGGGCGTGCTGGTTTTTATCGGCGCGCTCGACGATCGCTTTGATATCAGCGTAAAAATACGCGCTACCGTACAGGCCGCTATCGGCGTCGTTATGATGGTGGTCGGTAAACTCTACCTCAGCAGTCTCGGCTACATTTTTGGGCCGTGGGAAATGGTGCTCGGTCCTTTCGGTTATTTCCTCACCCTTTTCGCCGTCTGGGCGGCCATCAACGCCTTTAATATGGTTGATGGCATCGACGGTCTGTTAGGTGGGCTTTCCAGCGTCTCCTTTGGGGCGATGGGGCTTATCCTCTGGTTTGACGGACAGACAAGCCTTGCCATCTGGTGCTTTGCGATGATAGCCGCCATCCTGCCGTATATCCTGTTGAACCTGGGCGCGCTGGGTCGACGCTACAAGGTTTTTATGGGGGACGCTGGCAGTACGCTGATAGGCTTTACCGTCATCTGGATCCTGTTAGAAACCACGCAAGGACAAACCCATCCTATTAGCCCGGTTACCGCGCTGTGGATTATCGCCATTCCGCTGATGGACATGGTGGCCATTATGTACCGCCGCCTGCGCAAAGGAATGAGCCCGTTCTCGCCTGACCGTCAGCACATTCATCATTTGATCATGCGCGCAGGGTTTACTTCCCGTCAGGCGTTTGTCCTCATTACCCTGGCCGCTGCCATCCTCGCCTCCATTGGCGTGCTTGCGGAATACTCTCAAATTGTGCCTGAGTGGGTTATGTTGGTGCTCTTTTTGCTAGCATTCTTCCTCTACGGTTACTGCATTAAGCGTGCCTGGAAAGTGGCGAGATTCATCAAACGCTTAAAGCGCAGACTGCGCAGAAACCGAGATAATAAGCCAAATTTAATCAAGTAAATCGAGGGTGCGATGACTCAACCATTACCGGGGGCACACGCCGTGAGCGCTGAAAATGAACTGGATATTCGTGGGTTGTTTCGTACCTTATGGGCCGGGAAGGTATGGATTGTCGGTGTCGCACTGTTGTTCGCGCTGCTCGCGTTAGCGTATACCTTCTTTGCCCGCCAGGAGTGGAGCGCGACCGCCATTTCCGATCGTCCCACGGTGAACATGCTGGGAGGCTACTATTCCCAGCAGCAGTTTCTGCGTAATCTGGATGTCAAAGTCAGCAATACGCCAGCCGACCAGCCTTCGGTGATGGATGAAGCCTACAAAGAGTTCGTGATGCAACTGGCCTCCTGGGATACTCGTCGCGATTTTTGGCTGCAAACCGACTATTACAAGCAACGGATGGTGGGTAACAGCAAGGCCGATGCCGCGATGCTGGATGAGCTGATCAACAATATTCAGTTTATCCCCGGTGATTTCACTCGTGCTGTTAACGACAGCGTCAAGCTGATTGCCGAAACCGCACCTGACGCCAACAATCTGTTGCGCCAGTATGTCGCCTTCTCGAGCCAGCGCGCGGCAAGCCATCTGAATGACGAGCTGAAAGGCGCATGGGCGGCGCGGACCGTGCAAATGAAAGCGCAGGTTAAACGCCAGGAAGAGGTGGCAAAAGCCATTTTCTCCCGCCGCGTAAGCAGTATCGAACAGGCGCTGAAAATCGCCGAGCAGCACAATATTTCTCGCACGCAGACAGATGTTCCGCCGGATGAATTGCCGGAGTCGGAACTGTTTTTATTGGGACGTCCGATGCTCCAGGCTCGCCTCGAAAATTTACAGGCCGTTGGTCCCACCTTCGATCTGGACTACTTCCAGAACCGGGCCATGCTAAATACATTGAACGTGGGGCCAACCCTGGACCCGCGTTTTCAGACCTATCGCTATTTGCGGACGCCGGAAGAACCGGTAAAACGCGATAGCCCGCGCCGTGCCTTCCTGATGGTGATGTGGGGCATCGTGGGGGGGCTTATCGGCGCTGGTGTTGCGTTAACCCGCCGCCGCACGATCTAGCACGACTGCCGCAGTGAGGGGCTGGGCCCTCACTGACTATTCGAAGAGAATCGATGTGAAAGTACTGACTGTATTTGGCACGCGACCGGAAGCCATCAAAATGGCGCCTTTGGTTCATGCGCTGGCAAAGGATCCTGATTTCGAAGCGAGAGTTTGCGTCACCGCGCAACACCGGGAGATGCTCGATCAGGTTTTGAACCTCTTTTCCATTGTTCCTGACTACGATCTTAATATTATGCAACCGGGTCAGGGGCTGACTGAAATAACCTGTCGAATTCTGGAAGGGCTGAAGCCTATCCTGTCTGATTTCAAGCCTGATGTGGTACTGGTACATGGCGATACCACCACCACTATCGCCACCAGTCTTGCGGCATTTTATCAACGCATCCCTGTCGGGCACGTGGAAGCCGGACTTCGCACTGGCGATCTTTTTTCGCCATGGCCGGAGGAGGCAAACCGGACGTTGACCGGCCATCTGGCGATGTACCATTTCGCCCCGACTGAAAACTCACGGCAAAACCTGCTGCGTGAAAATATCGCTGACAGCCGCATCTTTGTCACCGGCAATACGGTGATCGATGCGCTTATTTGGGTGCGTGACCGCGTCCTGGCCAGCGATAAGCTGCGCTCAGCGCTGGCCGAACGTTACCCTTTCCTGTGCGAAGATAAAAAGCTGATTCTGGTGACGGGGCATCGACGTGAAAGTTTTGGCCGTGGTTTTGAGCAGATTTGCCATGCGCTGGCGGATATTGCCGCCGCCAACCAGGACGTGCAAATTGTCTATCCGGTCCATCTGAACCCCAACGTCAGTGAGCCGGTCAACCGTATTCTCGGTCATGTTGAAAACGTGATGCTGATTGAACCGCAGGACTATTTACCTTTTGTCTGGCTGATGAATCACGCCTGGCTGATCCTCACCGACTCCGGAGGGATTCAGGAAGAAGCGCCGTCGCTGGGCAAACCGGTACTGGTGATGCGTGAAACGACCGAACGCCCAGAAGCCGTGACGGCGGGGACGGTGCGCCTGGTGGGCACTGACTCCCGGCGCATTGTTGCGGAAGTCACGCGCTTGCTGCATGACGAAAATGAATATCAGACCATGAGTCGCGCCCATAACCCTTACGGTGACGGGCAGGCCTGTGGCCGAATTTTAGACGCTTTAAAAAACAGTCGGGTATCGCTATGAGTTTTTCTACCATTTCTGTTATTGGTCTGGGATATATCGGTTTGCCAACGGCGGCTGCCTTCGCGTCGCGCCAAAAGCAGGTCATTGGTGTGGACGTTAACCCGCACGCGGTAGATACCATCAACCGCGGTGAAATTCATATCGTTGAGCCGGATCTGGGTAAGGTGGTAAAAACGGCGGTTGAGGGTGGATTTTTGCGCGCCACCACTACGCCGGTTGACGCTGACGCATACCTGATCGCCGTTCCCACACCGTTTAAAGGCGATCACGAACCCGATATGGCCTATGTCGAAGCCGCGGCGAAATCCGTGGCGCCGGTACTGAAAAAAGGGGCGCTGGTGATCCTTGAGTCTACCTCGCCAGTCGGTGCGACAGAGCAAATGGCTGCCTGGTTGGCGGCGATGCGTCCGGATCTCACTTTCCCGCAGCAGGCCGGAGAGCAGGCTGACGTCAATGTGGCCTATTGTCCTGAACGCGTACTGCCGGGTCAGGTGATGGTCGAACTGATTAAGAATGACCGCGTGATTGGCGGTATGACGCCGGTATGCTCGGCGCGCGCCAGCGAACTGTACAAGATCTTCCTTGAAGGTGAGTGCGTGGTGACGAACGCCCGCACAGCGGAAATGTGTAAGCTCACGGAAAACAGTTTCCGCGATGTCAATATTGCTTTTGCGAATGAACTGTCGTTGATCTGCGCCGATCAGGGGATTAACGTCTGGGAACTGATCCAACTGGCGAATCGCCATCCTCGGGTCAATATACTCCAGCCCGGACCGGGCGTTGGCGGGCACTGCATCGCCGTCGATCCGTGGTTTATCGTGGCGCAAAACCCGCAGCAGTCGCGTCTGATTCGTACCGCGCGTGAAGTCAACGACGGTAAGCCGCACTGGGTTGTTGACCAGGTGAAAGCCGCCGTGGCGGATTGCCTGGCTGCGACCGATAAGCGCGCCAGCGAAGTGAAAATCGCCTGCTTTGGGCTGGCTTTCAAACCGAATATCGACGATCTCCGCGAAAGTCCGGCAATGGAAATTACGCAGAATATCGCCCAATGGCACAGCGGTGAAACGCTGGCGGTGGAGCCGAATATCCATCAGTTACCGAAAAAGCTGGATGGCCTATGCGCGCTGGCGACGCTGGACGATGCGCTGGCAACCGCCGACGTGCTGGTGATGCTGGTCGATCATAATGAGTTCAAAGCGATGCGCGGTGATGCGGTTCGTCAGCAATATATCGTTGATACCAAAGGGGTCTGGCGGTGAGGATCCGCGCCAGTATTGAGCCGTTAAGCTGGGAAAACGCTTTCTTTGGCGTGAACAGCGCCATTGTGCGCATTAACCCTGCGGCGTCGCCTTTAACGGTGGCAGCGCTGCAGCGATGGTCACGTGTGCAGGCGAAAATTCCGGCGGCGAATACGGTTGAGCTGGATGCGCTGCAACAACTGGGTTTTTCCCTTGTCGAGGGCGAAGTCGATTTAGCGCTGCCCGTGACGGCAGAATGCGCGCAGAATGGCGCGGAAATTGCACAGTTGGCAGACATTCCTGCGCTGCGCGACCATGCCGCTGTCGCCTTCGCACAAAGCCGCTTTCGCGCGCCGTGGTATGCGCCAGACGCCAGCGCGCGCTTCTATGCGCAGTGGATAGAAAACGCGGTGCGCGGCACGTTTGATCGCCAGTGTCTGGTTCTGCGGGCGGCGAACGGCGATATCCGCGGCTATGTTTCGCTGCGAGAACTGAATGACAGCGAGGCGCGCATCGGCTTACTGGCCGGGCGTGGCGCAGGCGCTGAGCTGGTGCAGGCGGCGCTCGGCTGGGCGCGGGCGCATGGCAAAACGACATTGCGGGTGGCGACCCAAATGGGCAACACCGCCGCGCTTAAACGTTATATACAAAGCGGTGCGAACGTGGAAAGCACCGCGTACTGGTTATACAGGTGACAACATGATTCCGTTTAACGCACCGCCGGTGGTGGGAAGCGAACTTGACTACATGCAGTCTGCGATGGGCAGCGGCAAACTGTGCGGCGACGGCGGTTTTACCCGGCGCTGTCAGCAGTGGCTGGAGCAGCGTTTTGGCAGCGCAAAAGTATTGCTGACGCCGTCCTGCACCGCCTCTCTGGAAATGGCGGCGCTGCTGCTGGATATCCAGCCGGGCGATGAAGTGATCATGCCGAGCTATACCTTTGTATCGACGGCAAATGCCTTCGTGCTGCGCGGCGCGAAAATCATCTTTGTGGATATCCGCCCGGATACCATGAACATCGACGAAACGCGCATTGAAGCGGCGATCACCGATAAAACCCGGGCGATTGTGCCAGTTCATTATGCGGGCGTGGCCTGTGAGATGGACACTATCATGGCGCTGGCGGAAAAATATCATCTGTATGTGGTCGAAGATGCCGCGCAGGGGGTGATGTCGACGTACAAAGGCCGCGCGTTGGGAACAATCGGTCACATCGGCTGCTTTAGTTTCCACGAAACCAAAAATTACACCGCGGGCGGCGAAGGCGGCGCGACGCTGATTAACGATCGCAAACTGATCGAACGCGCGGAGATCATCCGTGAAAAGGGTACTAACCGCAGCCAGTTTTTCCGCGGTCAGGTGGATAAATATACCTGGCGCGATATCGGCTCCAGCTATCTGATGTCCGATCTCCAGGCCGCTTATCTGTGGGCGCAACTGGAAGCCGCAGATCGCATTAACCAACAGCGTCTGGCGTTGTGGCAAACCTATTATGACGCGCTACAGCCCCTGGCGCGTGCCGGGCGTATTGAACTGCCGTCCATTCCGGGCGACTGCAAACAGAACGCTCATATGTTCTATATCAAGCTGCGTAATATTGATGACCGGAGCGCGCTGATCAACTTCCTCAAAGAAGCGGAAATCATGGCGGTGTTTCACTATATCCCGCTGCACGATTGCCCGGCAGGGGAGAAGTTTGGTGAATTCCACGGCGAAGATCGCTATACCACCAAAGAGAGTGAACGCCTGCTGCGCCTGCCGCTGTTCTATAACCTGTCGGCAGTGAATCAACGCACGGTGATTACCACATTGCTGAATTATTTCGCCTGATATGTCGCTTGCGAAAGCGTCCCTGTGGACGGCGGCCAGTACGCTGGTCAAAATTGGCGCCGGGTTACTGGTCGTTAAACTGTTGGCGGTGACATTCGGCCCGGCGGGCGTCGGGCAGGCGGGAAACTTCCGCCAGATGGTCACCGTACTCGGCGTGCTGGCGGGCGCCGGGATTTTCAACGGCGTCACTAAATACGTTGCGCAGACGCACGACAACCCGGCGCAGTTGCGAAAAGTCGTCGGTACCTCTTCAGCGATGGTGCTCGGATTTTCCATGCTGCTGGCGCTGGTGTTCCTGGTGGCGGCTGCGCCGATAAGTCAGGGGTTTTTCGGTCATACTCAGTATCAGGGCCTGGTACGTTTAGTGGCGCTGGTGCAGATGGGTATCGCCTGGGCTAACCTGCTGCTGGCGCTGATGAAGGGCTTTCGTGATGCAGCCGGAAACGCGCTGTCATTGATTGTCGGCAGCCTGGTGGGGGTCGTCGCCTATTACGGCTGCTACCGGGTAGGCGGTTATGAAGGCGCGCTGCTTGGCCTGGCGCTGGTGCCCGCGCTGGTGGTCATTCCGGCGGCTGTGATACTGATGAAGCGGGGGACGATCCCGCTGCGCTACCTGAAGCCGTCCTGGGATAACGGACTGGCGGGTCAGCTCAGCAAATTCACCCTGATGGCGCTAATCACTTCCGTCACGCTGCCGGTGGCTTATGTCATGATGCGAAACCTGCTGGCGGCGCACTACAGTTGGAATGACGTTGGCATCTGGCAGGGCGTGAGCAGCATTTCCGACGCTTATCTACAATTTATTACCGCCTCGTTCAGCGTCTGGCTGCTGCCCACGCTGTCGCGACTGACCGAGAAACGCGATATTACGCGGGAAGTGATCAGGTCGCTGAAGTTTGTGCTGCCAGCGGTGGCGGCGGCAAGTTTTACCGTCTGGTTGCTGCGCGATGTTGCTATCTGGCTGCTTTTCTCTGACAAGTTCAGCGCCATGCGCGATCTGTTTGCCTGGCAACTGGTCGGGGATGTGCTGAAAGTCGGCGCATATGTATTTGGCTATTTGGTGATCGCGAAAGCGTCGCTGCGGTTTTACATACTGGCTGAAATCAGCCAGTTCATTTTACTGACGGCATTTGCGCACTGGCTGATCCCGACGCACGGCGCGCTGGGTGCGGCGCAGGCGTATATGGCCACCTATGTCGTCTATTTTTCACTCTGTTGTGGCGTATTTTTACTCTGGCGTAGGCGGGCATGACTGTACTGATTCACGTACTGGGATCGGATATCCCTCACCATAATCAAACCGTGCTGCGGTTTTTTAACGACGCGCTGGCGCAAACCAGCGAGCATGCCCGTCTCTTTATGGTTGCCGGTCAGGACACCGGACTGACGGAAAGTTGTCCGTCGCTCTCCCTTTCGTTTTACAACGGTAAAAAATCGCTGGCCGAGGCGGTTATCGCGAAAGCCAAAGCGAACCGCCAGCAGCGGTTCTTTTTTCACGGGCAGTTCAATACCGCGCTATGGCTGGCGCTGCTCAGCGGCGGCATTAAGCCCGGTCAGTTTTACTGGCATATCTGGGGAGCGGATCTGTACGAAGTGTCCGGCGGTCTGAAATTTAAGCTGTTCTATCCAGTTCGCCGTCTGGCGCAGAACCGCGTTGGCGGCGTATTTGCTACCCGTGGCGATCTGCGCTATTTCGCCGGGCTGCATCCACGCGTTCCTGGTGAACTGCTGTATTTCCCGACGCGAATGGATCCCGCGCTAAATAATATGGCGAACGATCGGCAGCGTAGCGGGAAAATGACCGTTCTGGTGGGGAATTCCGGCGATCGCAGCAACGAGCATATTGCCGCGCTGAAAGCGGTGCATCAGCAGTTTGGCGATACGGTCAACGTCATCGTCCCGATGGGGTATCCGGCCAATAACGACGCCTATATTGCTGAAGTGAAACAGGCCGGTCTGGCGCTGTTCCGCGCGGAAAATTTGCAGGTGCTTGAGGAAAAACTGGCATTCGACGCCTATCTGACGCTGCTTCGCCAGTGCGACCTCGGCTACTTTATTTTTGCCCGTCAGCAGGGGATTGGTACGCTGTGCCTGCTTATCCAGGCCGGGGTGCCGTGCGTGCTGAACCGCGAAAACCCGTTCTGGCAGGATATGGTGGAACAGCAACTGCCGGTACTGTTTACCAGCGATGCGCTGAATGAACAGGTGGTGCGAGAAGCGCAGCGCCAGCTGGCATCGGTTGATAAAAACGCGATCACTTTCTTTAGCCCGAACTACCTGCAACCCTGGCACAAGGCGATCAGAATCGCCGCAGGGGAGGCCGTATGAGCCTGATGCAGTTCAGTGGGCTGTTCGCCGTCTGGCTACTGGCGACGTTGTTCATTGCCACGTTGACCTGGTTCGAATTTCGCCGCGTGCGCTTTAACTTCAACGTCTTTTTCTCGCTGCTGTTTCTGCTGACCTTCTTTTTCGGTTTTCCACTGACCAGTGTGCTGGTGTTCCGCTTTGATGTGGGCGTCGCGCCGCCGGAAATTTTGTTACAGGCCTTGTTGTCCGCCGCCTGTTTTTATGCGGTCTATTATGTGACCTATAAGACCCGCTTGCGTAAGCGGACATCAGACGTACCGCGCAAACCGCTGTTTACCATGAACCGCGTGGAAACCCATTTAACGTGGGTGATTCTGATGGGCATCGCGCTGGTGAGCGTTGGCGTTTTCTTTATGCACAACGGTTTCCTGTTGTTCCGTCTGCATTCCTACAGCCAGATTTTTTCCAGCGAAGTTTCCGGCGTGGCGTTAAAGCGCTTCTTTTACTTTTTCATTCCGGCGATGCTGGTGGTTTATTTCCTGCGTCAGGACAGCAAAGCCTGGTTGTTCTTTCTGGTCAGTACCGTCGCGTTTGGACTACTGACCTATATGATCGTTGGCGGCACCCGCGCCAATATCATCATCGCTTTCGCTATTTTCCTGTTTATTGGCATCATTCGCGGCTGGATTTCACTGTGGATGCTGGCGGCGGCGGGCGTGCTGGGGATTGTCGGCATGTTCTGGCTGGCGCTAAAACGCTATGGGCTGAACGTCAGCGGTGATGAGGCGTTTTACACTTTCCTTTATCTGACCCGCGACACCTTTTCACCGTGGGAAAACCTGGCGCTGCTGCTGCAAAATTACGACAAAATCGAATTTCAGGGGCTGGCGCCCATTGTCCGCGACTTTTACGTGTTCATCCCTTCCTGGCTGTGGCCAGGGCGTCCCGGCATGGTGCTGAACGCCGCTAACTATTTTACCTGGGAAGTGCTGAACAACCACTCCGGATTGGCAATCTCTCCAACGTTAATTGGTTCGCTGGTGGTGATGGGCGGCGCGCTGTTTATCCCGCTGGGGGCGATCGTGGTGGGCCTGATCATCAAATGGTTTGACTGGCTGTATGAGTTGGGTAACCGCGAGACGAATCGCTATAAGGCGGCCATTCTGCACAGTTTCTGCTTTGGCGCGATATTCAACATGATCGTGCTGGCGCGTGAGGGGCTGGACTCGTTTGTCTCTCGCGTGGTGTTTTTCATGGTGGTTTTTGGCGCCAGTCTGCTGATCGCTAAACTCCTGTTCTGGCTGTTCGACAGCGCCGGACTGATCCATAAACGTATAAAAACCCTGCCGCGAAAACAGGTTGAAGGATAGCAATGACTGAGAAAACAACGGCGCCGCTCTATGCGCTGCGCGGGCTTCAGCTAATAGGCTGGCGCAACATGCAACATGCGCTGGATTACCTTTATGCTGGCGGTAAGTTGAAGCAGGGCACCCTGGTGGCGATCAACGCCGAAAAAGTGCTGACGGCGGAAGATAATCCTGAAGTCAGGGCGTTGATTAACGCGGCAGAATACAAATATGCCGATGGGATCAGCGTTGTGCGCTCGATTCGCAAAAAATTTCCGGAAGCGGAGGTGTCACGCGTAGCGGGAGCCGATCTGTGGGAAGAATTGATGGCGCGCGCTGGGCAGGAAGGTACGCCAGTATTTCTGGTGGGTGGAAAGGCTGACGTGTTAGCGCAAACCGAAGCGAAACTGCGCGCGCAGTGGAACGTTAATGTTGTGGGTCGCCAGGACGGTTATTTTACCCCAGAGCAGCGGCAGGCGCTGTTTGCGCGTATTCACGCCAGCGGTGCGCAGATCGTCACCGTGGCGATGGGATCGCCGAAACAGGAAATCTTCATGCGTGACTGCCGTCAGGTGCATCCTCAAGCCCTGTATATGGGGGTGGGCGGGACCTACGACGTGTTTACCGGGCACGTCAAGCGCGCGCCGAAAGTGTGGCAAAACCTGGGGCTGGAGTGGCTTTATCGTCTGCTGTCTCAACCGAGCCGCATTACCCGTCAGCTTCGCTTGTTGCGCTATCTGCGCTGGCACTATACCGGCGATCTCTGATCTCCCTTTCCTTGCAGGCAGCGTATTCTGCTGACAACGCTGCCTTTCATCCCTGCATCCGTTCCTTTTTTACACAAATCATGCATTTTTTTAATGCTTCATTTGCCATTTTGCCAAATTTGCGAAACCATGCGCCCCCATCGATGTACCCATAACAATAACCGGTAAAGCCGGATGGTAAGCAAACACGACAAGAGGATGTATGGCAGAGAATAAAGCAGAGCTACAGCGTGGGCTGGAGGCTCGTCATATCGAATTAATTGCCCTCGGGGGCACCATTGGCGTTGGTCTGTTCATGGGGGCCGCCAGCACGCTGAAATGGGCGGGACCGTCGGTTTTATTAGCGTATATCATCGCCGGCCTGTTCGTCTTTTTCATTATGCGCTCAATGGGCGAGATGCTGTTCCTGGAGCCGGTGACCGGTTCGTTCGCCGTTTACGCGCACCGCTACATGAGCCCGTTTTTCGGCTACCTTACCGCCTGGTCATACTGGTTTATGTGGATGGCTGTGGGGATCTCAGAAATTACCGCCATTGGTGTTTACGTGCAGTTCTGGTTCCCGGAGATGGCGCAGTGGATACCTGCGCTTATCGCCGTCGGGCTGGTGGCGCTGGCCAACCTTGCGGCCGTGCGTTTGTATGGCGAAATCGAGTTCTGGTTCGCGATGATCAAAGTCACCACTATTATCGTGATGATTGTTATCGGGCTGGGGGTGATTTTCTTCGGCTTTGGCAACGGCGGTCAGGCGATTGGCTTTGGTAACCTGACTGAGCACGGCGGCTTTTTTGCCGGTGGCTGGAAAGGCTTCCTTACCGCGCTATGTATTGTGGTCGCGTCGTATCAGGGCGTGGAGCTCATCGGTATTACCGCCGGTGAAGCGAAGAATCCGCAAGTTACTCTGCGCAGCGCGGTCGGTAAAGTGCTATGGCGAATCCTGATTTTTTACGTGGGCGCGATTTTCGTTATCGTCACGATTTTCCCGTGGAATGAAATCGGGAGCAATGGCAGCCCGTTCGTGCTGACCTTTGCCAAAATCGGCATTACCGCCGCTGCGGGTATTATTAATTTTGTGGTGCTGACGGCAGCGCTGTCTGGCTGTAACAGCGGAATGTACAGCTGCGGGAGGATGCTTTACGCGCTGGCAAAGAACCGTCAGTTGCCTGCGGCGATGGCGAAAGTGTCGCGTCATGGCGTACCGGTAGCCGGGGTGGCGCTGTCGATTCTGATTCTGCTGGTTGGCTCCTGCCTGAACTACATCATTCCTAATCCGCAACGGGTGTTTGTGTATGTCTACAGCGCCAGCGTGCTGCCGGGGATGGTGCCATGGTTTGTGATCCTGATTAGCCAGCTGCGTTTTCGTCGGGCACATAAAGAGGCGATCGCTTCGCATCCGTTCCGCTCCATGTTATTCCCGTGGGCAAACTGGATAACAATGGCTTTCCTGGTGTGCGTGCTGATTGGCATGTACATTAACGAAGAGACGCGTATGTCGCTGTTTGTCGGCATTCTGTTCTTGCTTGGCGTGACGCTCGTTTATAAGGTTTTTGGCCTTAACCGCCACGGTATCGCGCAGAAAACGCAGGAATAACGGACAAAACGCGCAAAGCGTAACCAAACGCGCATTTTATTTAAAAAGGCACTAGACAGCGGGGTGTGAAGTCCGTATTATCCACCCCCGCAACGGCGCTAAGCGCCCGTAGCTCAGCTGGATAGAGCGCTGCCCTCCGGAGGCAGAGGTCTCAGGTTCGAATCCTGTCGGGCGCACCATTCACCCGGTGCTGGAGCTGCGGTGGTCTCGATACCGCGTAATACAGATTTGCAGTGGTGGCTATAGCTCAGTTGGTAGAGCCCTGGATTGTGATTCCAGTTGTCGTGGGTTCGAATCCCATTAGCCACCCCATTATTAAAAGTTGTGAAATGCGAAGGTGGCGGAATTGGTAGACGCGCTAGCTTCAGGTGTTAGTGTCCTTACGGACGTGGGGGTTCAAGTCCCCCCCCTCGCACCACGACTTAATGAATTGAACTAAAAATTCAAAAAAGCAGTACATCGGCGAGTAGCGCAGCTTGGTAGCGCAACTGGTTTGGGACCAGTGGGTCGGAGGTTCGAATCCTCTCTCGCCGACCAATTTTGAACCCCGCTTCGGCGGGGTTTTTTGTTTTCTGCGCTTCACCGCCTGCTGTTGTCGCCAGACGACATCCCGCATGTTTATTGTCGTCAATCAGTGACAGATAATCCTTTGAAAATAAACTATTTACTTTAATAGCCTGATAGATGTCTCTGCCTGGCGACAATCTGTGCGCGATAGCGCAGACGATCCCGCCGTTAACAGTCGCCATCGCGCGCCATTACAGGCCTGGTAAAAAGTCTTAATCCCTATTTTTGGCGGTGCAATTCTGGCATGCAATGTGCAATAATATACGCGTAGATGCTCATTCCATCTCTTATGCTCGCCATAGTGCCTCATAAACTCAGGAATGATGCAGAGCCGTTTACGGTGCTTATCGTCCACTGACAGATGTCGCTTCGGCCTCATCAAACACCATGGACATAACGTTGAGTGAAGCACCCCTTTATGTTGTCATACAGACCTGTTTTGACGCCTGCTCCCTAAAAGAGCAGGCGTTTTTTTATGTGATTAGCGTACGGGCATTGCAGGCCCGGTAAGCGAAGCGTCACCGGGCGTGAGAGAGGTATTACTGCGGGGGATTGTTCTGCAAGGTCAGCATCAGGCCGTCGCGGCGCATGGTGGCCGCTTCTTCCGGCTGATGCAGACGGTCCAGCGCGTCGGCAAGCCAGGCGTAATCATACGCGTCCGGACGCTGCTTAAGCGCGGCGCGGAAGGCGATAGTCGCTTCCTGCCATTCACCGTGCTTCATCAGCGATTGCCCCAGCGTACTCCACAACAGCGGACGATCGCCCACGGTCTTGATCTGCTGACGCAGCACTTTCTCCAGCTGTTCCGGGTTGTTGGTTTTCAGACGAGGGATTGGCAGCACCAGACGATCGTCATACTGGCGCTTCAGGCCGTCGATGATAATCTGCTGCGCCATATCGTGATCGTCACACTCGATCAGGTGTTCAGCCATTGCCACCTGCAGGGCGACCTGATGGCGTGTTTTACGGCTCTGGTGTTTCCACCATTCACGTAACCCTTCGCTGCCCTGATCGGCTCGCGCCTGATCCATCAAACCAATCCACGCCTGCTGCTCCAGCGCGGCGCGATGTTCTTCGTCGCCGACGTTGGCTTTCGCCATTGACGGGATAATATCCAGCAGCGAACTCCACGCGCCGGTGCGGATGTAGGCTTGTTCCGCCAGACGCAGTACTTCCGGATGACGTGGCGTGACTTCCAGCAGTTTATCAACGCCGTGACGCGCCGCATGGTTCTCATTACGCGCCAGCTGCAGGCGTACGCGGGCAATCTCCACCGGAATGGTGTCGTTACCTGCCAGTTCCGCCGCGCGTTCCAGATGCTGATTAGCGCGCGCTTCATCACCGCGCTGTTGCGCCGCTTCCGCCGCCAGCAGATAGTTTACGACCGGTTGTTCGGCATGGTCGGCGTTTTTCGCCATCAGCTTTTCAACCTGTTGGTAGTCGCCTTCCGCCAGCTTCAGCAGCGCCTGTTCCGTTTGCTTACGCGCGCGACGACGCTTACGGCCAACGAACCAGCCGCGCGTATGGGCGCCGGTACGAAGGATTCGGCGCAGCACCCATTCGATGGCAAACAGCACCACCATCGCAAGGATCAGGATGATGACCAGCCCGGTGACGCTGGTTTCGATGTTATATGTATCGGTCTGGATAAGCACGTAGCCCTGGTGGCCGGCGATCATCGGCCCCACCACGATCCCGGCTATCAACAGCACAAAGAGCAATAATACTTTCAGCATCATTATTCTCCTTGCGGCGCGGCTGCCGGGGCTTCAGCCTGCGGTGCGGCAGGTGCAGGCGCGGCTTCCGTTGTTGTCGCGGTTGGTTGCGCCAGTAGGTTACGCACACGGGTCTGCATTAATTTTTCAAGAATGGCCTGGCTTTGCAGCGTTTCCGGCACGTCCATCGTGATGTTCTGCTGGCTGAGCTTATCCACTTCTTCGAGGAAGGCTTTGGTGGTGGCGTCGTCAGTATCGTAGTAAGCGCGTACCCAGGTTGAGACATTATCCAGCGCCTGGCGGTAGGTTTCTTCCTGATGACGCGGCACTGCCTGCGCGGCGACTAACAGACGAGAGCGAATGTTCTCCCGCAGATAGACATCCTGATTCGGCGCCAGTAGCGGCACGGCGGTGTCGTCGCGACGACGAACGGTAATAAAGCTGTCCATAAAGTTCTGCCAGCTTTTTTGCAGATTAATGCGCCATTCACTGATCGAACTGGAAAGCTCAGGGCTGTCTGCATCCATCGGCGAACCGTCATTGTCGTTATCGGCCAGACGCAGGTTATCGATCTGATTAGACAGCTGATTGACCTTCAGGATAATGCCGTCGTAATCCACCTGGGAAACCGCGGAGAGGCTGGCAATATCGTCGGTAATCGCCCGACGAGCAGCGATCAGGCTTGGATCGTTCATGTCCGCCAGGCTGGCGTCGGCGCTTTTCAGCAATGCCGCCGCCGTGGTGACATCCTGATCGCTCCACAGCTTACGCCCTGCCAGCTTGACGAGGAAATCCGCCTGCGCCAGCAGCCAGGTTTTTGCATCGCTACCGGAAATGGTGGCGACTTTTTGCTGCACTTCATCCAGTTGCCTGGACAGTTCGGCTTGCTGGCGATTGGCCTGCTCAAGCTGTGTCGCCTGCTGTTTGATAATGCCTTCCAGCTCCGCTTTCTGGCTTTCCTGCGCCTTTTGCAGCGCGGTCAGTTGATTAACCAGCGCATCGTTCGCGGCGCTTTGGGTGGTTGCCTGTTGTTTTCCCCAGCCATAAAGCCCAACGCCCGCCGCCAGCGCAATCGCGATAGCCACTGCGCTCAGGACCAGCGCGGTGCTGTTGTTACTCTTTTTTTCAGCTTTTACTGGCTGTGGCGTGGTGTCCACGGCCTCCCTGGTTTCTTCAACCACGGCGGAGGATTTTTCTTGTTCCGTCATTATGGCTTCCCATTATGAGAGTTATTGTAATGCGCGCAGTAGCGCATCGTTGTCGGCGTTATCGGCGACCTGAATATCTTGCCAGCCCAGTTCCCGGGCGAGGTGCGCCAGACGCTCACTGACGACAATAAGCCGGCAGCGTAGTAACCAGTTTTCGCGATACCACTGCGGAATCAGCGCGGTAAGCTGTTGCAGCATTTCGCCGCTGGTGACAACCACCGTCGTCACCCCGCGCGACTGCCAGCGCATCGCTTCTTCCGCGCCATCGTAATGTTTAGCGCTGCGTTGATAACATTCATAAAACGCCACGTCAGCGCCGCGCGTCGTCAGGGTTTCCCCCAACAGTTCCCGACCGCCGTTACCGCGTAAGATCAGCGCCCGTTTACCTGCAATATTTTGTAATTCAGGTAATTGTAGCAACACTTCGCTAATTTCCCGATCCTGCGGATAGCGAATATCGTGACCGCTGACGGTATGAAGCGCCAGCGCGGTGGTGCGGCCAATGGCGAAATAGCGCGGTTCAGCGGGCCACTTCTCCCTTTGCCGCTCCAGGTGCGCATGGGCGAAAGAGACCGCGTGTTGCGACAGCGCAAACAGCAGATCGTTATCCGTCAGCGCCGCCAGCGCCTCGGGGAGTCGCGACAGATCGCGCCCCGGCGTGAATTCGATGAGCGGAAAGCTCCAGGCCTCCTGCCCCAGTGCGCGCAGACGGCTCACTAATTCCTCCCCTGCGGGAGACGGGCGGGTGACCAGAATGCTCATGCGGGAGACTCTCCGTTATACACTTCCGTCAGAATAGCGCGGGCGCCGTTGTCCAGCAGCTCTTCGGCAAGCGAGATGCCCATCTGCTCGGCCTGATCGGCGGCACCGCGACGTTCACCGCGCACCATCACCGAACCGTCCGGGGCGCCAACCAGCGCACGCAGCCAAATTTCGCCATCAATCATTTCAGCATAGCTGCCAATCGGCACCTGGCAGCCGCCTTCCAGACGGGTGTTCATGGCGCGCTCAGCTTTCACCCGCAGCGCGGTGATCTCGTCATTCAGCGGCGCCAGCAGCGCCTGGGTGCGCGTATCATCAAGACGGCATTCAATGCCGACCGCGCCCTGGCCCACTGCAGGGAGCGAAATTTCCGGCGGCAGCGCGGTGCGGATGCGTGATTCAAGTCCTAAGCGTTTGAGGCCTGCAACGGCAAGAATAATCGCGTCGTAGTCGCCGTTATCCAGTTTGCTTAAACGCGTGCCGACGTTGCCGCGCAGGGAACGGATAATAAGATCCGGACGGCGCTCGGCGAGCTGGCACTGGCGGCGTAAGCTCGACGTGCCCACAATACTGCCTGCGGGCAATTCGTCGAGTGTATTGAAGGTATTTGAAACAAAGGCGTCACGCGGATCTTCGCGTTCGCAGATAGTCACCAGCCCCAGCCCTTCAGGGAATTCGACCGGGACATCTTTCATTGAGTGCACTGCGATATCGGCGCGTTTTTCCAGTAGCGCGACTTCGAGTTCTTTCACGAACAAGCCTTTACCGCCCACTTTGGCCAGCGGGGTGTCAAGAATGACGTCGCCACGCGTCACCATCGGCACCAGTTCCACCACCAGGCCGGGATGATTTGCCATCAGCGCGTCTTTGACATAATGTGCCTGCCAGAGCGCAAGGGGGCTTTGGCGTGTGGCAATTCTTAAAACATTGTCTAACATGCTTGTTACCGTCATTATCGTCCGTGGTTCATCCTAACATCCTTACAAGTGGGATGGCAGTGTTACGGTCAAAGGTAAGTAAAGGATAAGACGCAGCGCGACAGCTGGCAGTAAATAATGACGAGAAGCCGCCCGATCGTATTACAGAATTTACGCGCAGCGATTGGTGCTACACTTGTATGTAGTGCATCTTTCTTTACGGTCAATGAGCAAGGTGTTAAATTGATCACGTTTTAGACCATTTTTTCGTCGGTAAGCACAAAAATACGGACGAAAAGGGTAACGGTTTTTTTGACATACGGTTTATCCCGAATGGTGAAGGTCGCGCGCAGGCGTTCTTACTGCGACGATCGACAACATGACGGGTAGCAACATCAGGCGATACGTCTTGTACCTCTATATTGAGACTCTGAAACAGAGACTGGATGCCATAAATCAATTGCGCGTGGATCGCGCGCTTGCTGCCATGGGACCTGCTTTTCAGCAGGTGTACAGTCTTCTGCCGACATTATTGCATTACCACCATCCGCTGATGCCGGGGTACCTCGATGGTAACGTTCCCCGAGGCATTTGCTTCTACACGCCTGATGAAACCCAACGCCACTACCTGAACGAACTGGAACTGCACCGCGGACTCGCGCCGCAGGATCCGCCGAAGGGCGAATTGCCTATCACTGGCGTTTACTCAATGGGCAGCACCTCCTCCGTTGGGCAAAGCTGTTCGTCTGACCTGGATATCTGGGTATGCCACCAGTCGTGGCTCGACAGTGAAGAGCGCCAACTACTGCAACGAAAATGTAGCCTGCTGGAAAGCTGGGCCGCCTCGCTGGGGGTGGAAGTCAGCTTCTTCCTGATCGATGAAAACCGTTTCCGTCACAATGAAAGCGGTAGCCTGGGGGGAGAAGACTGTGGCTCCACCCAGCACATCCTGCTGCTCGACGAATTTTACCGCACTGCTGTGCGCCTCGCCGGTAAGCGTATTCTGTGGAATATGGTGCCGGGCGACGAAGAAGAGCATTACGATGACTACGTGATGACGCTCTACGCGCAGGGCGTGCTTACGCCGAACGAATGGCTGGATCTGGGCGGCTTAAGCTCACTCTCCGCCGAAGAATACTTCGGCGCCAGCCTGTGGCAACTGTATAAAAGCATTGATTCCCCCTACAAAGCGGTGCTCAAAACGCTGCTGCTTGAGGCTTATTCCTGGGAATACCCCAATCCGCGCCTGCTGGCAAAAGACATTAAACAGCGCCTGCACGACGGCGAAATTGTCTCATTTGGGCTCGATCCATACTGCATGATGCTGGAGCGCGTTACTGAATATCTCACGGCGATTGAAGATCCGACGCGCCTGGATCTGGTGCGTCGATGTTTCTATCTGAAAGTGTGCGAGAAACTGAGCCGCGAGCGCGCCTGTGTGGGCTGGCGACGTGAGGTACTCAGCCAGTTAGTGAATGAATGGGGATGGGACGACGCCCGTCTGGCTATGCTCGATAACCGGGCAAACTGGAAGATCGATCAGGTGCGTGAAGCGCATAACGAGCTGCTCGACGCCATGATGCAAAGCTATCGTAATCTTATCCGCTTTGCGCGCAGGAATAACCTTAGTGTTAGCGCCAGTCCGCAGGATATCGGCGTTCTCACCCGTAAACTGTACGCGGCGTTTGAAGCCCTGCCGGGTAAAGTCACGCTGGTGAACCCGCAGATTTCGCCCGATCTCTCTGAACCGAATTTAACCTTTATCCATGTGCCGCCGGGCCGCGCCAACCGTTCAGGTTGGTATCTTTATAACCGCGCGCCGAACATGGATTCGATCATCAGCCATCAACCGCTGGAATATAACCGCTATCTGAACAAACTGGTGGCCTGGGCGTGGTTTAACGGCCTGCTGACCTCGCGGACGCATCTGTTTATTAAGGGCAACGGTATTGTGGACCTGCCGAAGCTGCAGGAGATGGTGGCGGATGTTTCGCATCACTTCCCGTTGCGTCTGCCAGCGCCGACGCCGAAAGCGCTCTACAGTCCGTGTGAAATTCGCCATCTGGCGATTATCGTTAACCTTGAATATGACCCGACGGCGGCGTTCCGCAATCAGGTGGTGCATTTCGACTTCCGTAAACTGGATGTGTTCAGCTTTGGCGAAGAGCAAAATTGCCTGGTCGGCAGCGTTGACCTGTTGTACCGCAACTCGTGGAACGAAGTGCGTACCCTGCACTTTAACGGCGAACAGGCGATGATCGAAGCGCTGAAGACGATTCTCGGCAAAATGCACCAGGATGCCGCGCCGCCGGACAGCGTGGAAGTGTTCTGCTACAGCCAGCATCTGCGCGGCTTAATTCGTACCCGCGTACAGCAACTGGTTTCCGAGTGCATTGAACTGCGTCTTTCCAGCACCCGCCAGGAAACGGGACGCTTTAAGGCGCTGCGCGTTTCCGGCCAGACCTGGGGCCTGTTCTTTGAGCGCCTTAACGTGTCGGTGCAGAAGCTGGAAAACGCCATTGAGTTTTACGGCGCGATTTCGCATAACAAGCTGCACGGCCTTTCCGTGCAGGTGGAAACGAACCAGGTGAAGCTGCCGCCGGTGGTGGATGGCTTTGCCAGCGAAGGGATCATCCAGTTCTTCTTTGAAGAAACCGGCGATGAGAAGGGCTTTAATATTTACATTCTGGACGAGAGCAACCGTGCGGAAGTGTATCATCACTGCGAAGGCAGTAAGGAAGAGCTGGTGCGTGACGTCAGCCGCTTCTACTCGTCGTCGCATGACCGCTTTACTTACGGCTCCAGCTTCATAAATTTCAACCTGCCGCAGTTTTATCAGATTGTGAAAACCGACGGGCGCGCCCAGGTGATCCCGTTCCGCGCGCAATCTATCAGCAACGTCCCGCCGGCCAACCAGGATAACGACGCGCCGCTGCTGCAACAGTACTTTTCGTAATTATCGCGCCCGATGACGCTTCGCTTATCGGGCCGACATTCGGACGAACCTGAAACAAACTTAGCGGAAGCTGACCGTCTCGCCCGCCTGCTGCGTTGCCGCCTGTTCCAGCAGATCCCAGAAGGTTTCGCCGCTGCGATCGCACACCCATTCGTCGCCTTTCAGGTCAAAATGGTAACCGCCCTGTTTGGTTGCCAGCCATACCTGATGCAACGGTTCCTGACGGTTGATAATAATTTTGCTGCCGTTTTCAAAGCTAATGGTCAGCACGCCGCCATTGATCTCGCAGTCGATATCGCTGTCACCGTCCCAATCGTCCAGACGTTCTTCGATGGTCATCCACAGGGTATCTGCCAGGCGATGAAATTCACTGTCGTTCATTGTCGTTTCCCGTTTTTTTCGTGATGGCGGCAGTATAACGCGAAACAAAACGTGTTGCAGATTACTGGCAAACTCTTGCTTTTACGTCTTCTCCTGCGATGATAGAAAGCAGAAAGCATGAACTTACAGGCAATCCATAATGAAAAACGTGTTTCAGGCACTCGCTGTACTTCTGACTCTGTTCAGCCTGACGGGCTGTGGCTTAAAAGGTCCGCTTTATTTCCCGCCAGCCGATAAAAACGCGCCGCCGCCGACCAAACCTGTTGATCCGCAAACGCAATCAACGACGCCCGATCAAAACGATCGCGCAACGGGAGACGGGCCAACGCAGGTGAACTACTGACGGTGTGTTTCTGTCCCCGCGTGAACGGAGTGAATAATGCAATTCTCTAAAATGCATGGCCTTGGCAACGATTTTATGGTCGTCGACGCGGTAACGCAGAATGTCTTTTTTTCACCGGAACTCATCCGCCGCCTGTCTGACCGGCATCTGGGCGTGGGATTTGACCAATTGTTGGTGGTCGAGCCGCCGTACGATCCGGAGCTGGATTTTCATTATCGCATCTTCAATGCCGACGGCAGCGAAGTGTCCCAGTGCGGTAATGGCGCGCGCTGCTTCGCGCGTTTTGTGCGCCTGAAAGGGCTGACCAATAAACGCGATATTCGCGTCAGTACGGCCAATGGCCGAATGGTGCTGAGCGTAACGGACGACGAGCTGGTGCGGGTGAACATGGGGGAACCCAATTTCGAGCCGTCTCAAGTGCCGTTTCGCGCGAACAAAGCGGAAAAGACCTATATTATGCGCGCCGCCGAGCAGACAATATTGTGCGGCGTGGTTTCAATGGGAAACCCGCACTGCGTGATTCAGGTCGATGACGTCGACACGGCGGCAGTGGAAACGCTTGGACCGGTGCTGGAAAGCCACGAGCGTTTCCCCGAGCGGGCAAATATTGGTTTTATGCAGGTTGTGAAGCGTGAGCATATTCGTTTACGCGTTTACGAGCGCGGCGCGGGCGAGACGCAAGCCTGCGGCAGCGGTGCGTGCGCGGCCGTCGCCGTCGGCATTCAACAGGGTCTGCTGGCGGAAGATGTTCGCGTCGAATTACCGGGCGGTCGCCTTGATATCGCCTGGAAAGGTCCGGGCCATCCGTTATACATGACAGGTCCGGCGGCACATGTTTACGACGGGTTTATCCATCTATGAAGCAGCCAGGGGAAGAACTACAGGAAACGCTTATGGAACTCGATGACCGGGCGGTCGTCGACTATCTGCAAAAGAATCCTGAATTCTTTATCCGCAACGCGCACGCGGTGGAAGCGATGCGTGTTCCCCATCCGGTGCGGGGCACGGTATCGCTGGTTGAGTGGCATATGGCGCGCGCGCGTAATCACATCAACGTTCTTGAAGAAAACATGTCGCTGCTGGTGGCGCAGGCGACAGCGAACGAAAGCCTGTTTTACCGTCTTCTGCATTTGCAGGGGCGGCTGGTCGCTGCAACCAGCCTGGATGATATGTTAATGCGCTTTCATCGCTGGGCGCGGGATCTGGGGCTGGCGGGCGCGACCGTCCGTTTGTTTCCCGATCGCTGGCGACTCGGCGCGCCGTCGAGCTACACCCATCTGGCGCTAAACCGGCAAGCCTTTGAACCGCTGCGTATTCAACGACTGGGGCAGGCACACCATTATCTTGGGCCTTTAAACGGTCCGGAGTTGCTGGTGGTGCTGCCGGAAGCCAAAGCGATTGGCTCGGTCGCGATGTCGATGTTGGGGCGCGACGGCGATTTGGGCGTGATCGTATTCAGCAGCCGCGATGTGCATCATTATCAACAGGGACAGGGGACGCAGTTGCTGCAGGAGGTCGCGCTGATGCTACCGGATCTGCTGGAGCGCTGGATTGAACGCGTATGAGCGATTTCAACACCGATGTCGACCGTTTCCTGCGCTATCTCGGCGTGGAGCGCCAGCTTAGCCCCATTACGCTGAAAAACTACCAGCGTCAGTTGGATGCCATTATCGCCCTTGCTACCGCGGCGGGACTGGAGAGCTGGCAACACTGTGACGCGGCGATGGTGCGCAGTTTCGCGGCGCGCAGCCGTCGACAGGGGCTTGGCCCTGCCAGCCTGGCGTTACGTCTTTCCGCGTTGCGCAGTTTCTTCGACTGGATGGTCAGCGAAGGAAAACTGAGCGCCAACCCGGCTAAAGGCGTTTCTGCGCCGAAAACGCCTCGCCATTTGCCGAAAAATATCGACGTCGACGACATGAACCGTTTGCTGGACATCGACCTTAACGATCCGCTCGCCGTGCGCGACCGGGCGATGCTGGAGGTGATGTACGGCGCGGGGCTGCGTTTGTCCGAATTGGTGGGGCTGGATATTAAGCATCTCGATCTCGACACTGGCGAAGTGTGGGTGATGGGGAAAGGCAGCAAAGAGCGCCGTTTGCCCATTGGCCGGAACGCAGTGGCGTGGATTGAACACTGGCTGGATCTGCGCGGTCTGTTTGGCAGTGAAGAAGACGCGCTGTTCCTGTCGAAGCTTGGCAAGCGGATCTCCGCGCGTAACGTGCAGAAGCGTTTTGCCGAGTGGGGGATCAAACAGGGACTGAACAGCCACGTCCACCCGCACAAGTTACGTCATTCGTTCGCGACCCACATGCTGGAGTCAAGCGGCGACCTGCGTGGCGTACAGGAGCTGTTAGGACACGCTAACCTCTCCACCACGCAAATCTATACTCATCTGGATTTTCAACACCTTGCCTCGGTGTACGATGCGGCGCACCCGCGCGCCAAACGGGGGAAATAATGCGTTTTTACCGGCCTTTAGGGCACATTTCCGCGATCACCTTCGATCTCGATGACACCCTTTATGATAACCGTCCGGTTATCCTGCGCACCGAGCAGGAAGCGCTTGCCTTTGTGCAAAATTATCATCCGGCGCTGCGCACGATTCAGAATGCCGATCTGCAACGCCTGCGCCAGGTTGTGCGCGAGGCGGAACCGGACATCTATCACGATGTGACCCGCTGGCGGCATCGCGCGGTGGAACGGGCAATGCTCAACGCAGGCCTCCCGGCGGAAGACGCGATAGCAGGCGCAAATGCGGCGATGATGAACTTTGCTAAATGGCGCAGTCAGGTCGATGTGCCGCAAGCCACGCATGACACGCTGAAGGCGTTAGCGAAGAAATGGCCGCTGGTGGCGATCACCAACGGTAACGCCCAGCCGGAACTGTTTGGTCTTGGCGACTATTTTGAATTTGTGCTGCGCGCAGGTCCGGATGGTCGCTCAAAGCCGTTTAGCGACATGTACTTTCTGGCGGCGGAAAAACTCAACGTACCGATCGGCGAGATACTGCACGTGGGCGACGATCTGACCACCGATGTTGCCGGAGCGATCCGCAGCGGTTTGCAGGCCTGCTGGATCAAACCGCAAAATGCCGACCTGATGCAGACCTATGACAGCCGCTTGTTGCCGCATATGGAAATTTCACGGTTGGCATCCCTCACGACGCTGATATAATCACCAGCAGAACTCTGTATATATACCCAGCTTTTTTTGGCGGAAGGCGCTACGCTTATCCGCCCTACCTACTTATACGCGGCGGTGCCAATGGACGTTTCTTACCTGCTCGACAGCCTCAATGACAAACAGCGCGAAGCGGTGGCCGCGCCACGCAGCAACATGCTGGTTCTCGCCGGGGCGGGGAGTGGTAAAACCCGCGTTCTGGTACACCGTATCGCCTGGTTGCTGACCGTGGAGAACAACTCGCCGTATTCGATTATGGCGGTGACCTTCACCAACAAAGCGGCGGCGGAAATGCGCCACCGTATCGGCCAACTGATGGGCACCAGCCAGGGCGGAATGTGGGTGGGGACCTTCCACGGGCTGGCACACCGGCTGCTGCGTGCGCACCACATGGACGCCAACCTGCCGCAGGATTTCCAGATCCTGGACAGTGAAGACCAGTTGCGTCTGCTCAAGCGCCTGATCAAGGCGATGAACCTTGACGAGAAGCAGTGGCCGCCGCGCCAGGCCATGTGGTTCATCAACAGCCAGAAAGACGAAGGGTTGCGGCCACACCACCTACAGAGTTTTGGAAATCCGGTAGAGCAGACCTGGCAGAAGGTGTATCAGGCCTATCAGGAAGCGTGCGATCGCGCCGGACTGGTGGATTTTGCCGAACTGCTGCTGCGCGCCCATGAGCTATGGCTTAATAAACCGCATATCCTTCAGCACTACCGCGAGCGTTTCACCAATATTCTGGTGGACGAATTTCAGGATACCAATAACATCCAGTACGCGTGGGTGCGTTTGCTTGCGGGCGATAGCGGAAAAGTGATGATTGTGGGCGACGACGACCAGTCCATTTATGGCTGGCGCGGCGCGCAGGTAGAAAATATCCAGCGCTTTCTCAACGACTTCCCCGGCGCGCAAACCATTCGTCTGGAGCAGAACTACCGTTCGACCAGCAACATCCTGAGCGCGGCCAACGCCCTGATTGAAAATAACAACGGTCGACTGGGGAAAAAACTGTGGACCGACGGCGTTGACGGTGAGCCTATCTCGCTTTACTGCGCCTTCAACGAACTGGACGAAGCGCGGTTTGTGGTTAACCGCATCAAAACCTGGCAGGACAACGGTGGGGCGCTGGAACAGTGCGCCATTCTCTACCGCAGCAACGCCCAGTCGCGCGTGCTGGAAGAAGCCTTGCTGCAAGCCAGCATGCCGTACCGAATTTATGGCGGTATGCGCTTCTTCGAACGTCAGGAAATTAAAGACGCACTCTCTTACCTGCGCCTGATCGCGAACCGCAATGACGACGCCGCTTTTGAACGCGTGGTCAATACGCCAACCCGCGGAATTGGCGATCGCACCCTTGACGTGGTGCGCCAGACCTCGCGCGATCGCCAGCTTACTCTCTGGCAGGCCTGTCGCGACCTGTTGCAAGAAAAAGCGCTGGCCGGACGCGCCGCCAGTGCGCTCCAGCGTTTTATGGAGCTGATTGACGCGCTGGCGCAGGAAACCGCCGATATGCCGCTGCACGTGCAGACTGACCGGGTGATTAAAGATTCCGGGCTGCGCACTATGTACGAGCAGGAAAAAGGCGAGAAAGGACAAACCCGTATTGAAAACTTAGAGGAGCTGGTGACGGCGACGCGTCAGTTCAGCTACAACGAAGAAGATGAAGATTTAATGCCGCTGCAGGCGTTCCTTTCCCACGCGGCGCTGGAAGCGGGAGAAGGGCAGGCGGATACCTGGCAGGACGCGGTTCAGCTCATGACGTTACACTCCGCGAAAGGGCTGGAATTCCCACAGGTGTTTATCGTCGGCATGGAAGAGGGGATGTTCCCCAGCCAGATGTCGCTGGATGAAGGGGGGCGTCTGGAAGAAGAGCGCCGCCTGGCGTACGTTGGCGTAACACGCGCGATGCAAAAACTTACCCTGACCTACGCCGAAACCCGCCGTCTGTATGGTAAAGAGGTCTATCACCGCCCGTCGCGCTTTATCGGCGAACTACCGGAAGCGTGTGTGGAAGAAGTCCGCCTGCGGGCGACGGTCAGCCGTCCGGTCAGCCATCAGCGGATGGGCGCGCCCCTTGCAGAAAACGATACCGGGTATAAGCTGGGCCAGCGCGTGCGCCATGCGAAGTTCGGTGACGGCACCATTGTGAATCTGGAAGGCAGCGGCGAGCACAGCCGGTTACAGGTCGCCTTCCAGGGACAGGGGATAAAATGGCTGGTCGCGGCATACGCGAAGCTGGAAACGGTCTGATGGCGCTAACGCATTGATTCTTAGGCCGGATAAGGGAGTTATGCCATCGTCCGGCCTGGCTTATTCCCGGATGACGGCAGTCTTATCAGACAGACGCTTTTCGCTTCCACAACGCCGCTTAATATTCTGAAATCATAGATAAATCCCCCCTCTCTGCTAACCTTTTTACATAAGGGGAAATTATTACTTTTTCGCGTTCCGTTGCGAGTTGACGGCAAATTTTTGCTGGCGTAACATGCGCGCACGATTACGCTAAGAGGACATTCGCCTTGGACACACCCAGTAGATACTGGCTCATTATCCTGTCATCCAGGATCAACTCCTAAGGCTATCCCTTTTTGCTGATGGCCTTAGCGGTTGTCAGCGACCTGCATTTTTTCCCGTCGCGCTGAGTCAGGCTTTTATGGTCTGAAACCCAATTTGTTTCTGTGTGCCCACCGAACTGTCCGATATTTTTACGCATTGGGAGTCCCGGTCATGCTGAGCGCATTTCAACTGGAAAACAATCGACTGAGCCGGCTGGAAGTCGAAGAATCACAAACCCTGATTGATGCCGTGTGGGTCGACCTGGTCGAACCGGACGATGACGAGCGTTTGCGCGTACAATCCGAGCTGGGGCAGAGCCTGGCAACCCGCCCCGAACTGGAAGACATCGAAGCATCCGCGCGTTTTTTTGAAGACGAAGACGGCCTGCACATCCACTCCTTCTTCTTCTTTGAAGACGCGGAAGATCACGCCGGTAACTCCACCGTGGCGTTTACCATTCGCGATGGCCGTCTGTTTACCCTGCGTGAGCGCGAACTGCCCGCGTTTCGTTTATACCGCATGCGCGCCCGTAGCCAGGCGATGGTCGACGGTAACGCCTATGAGCTGCTGCTCGATCTGTTCGAAACCAAAATCGAACAGCTGGCGGATGAAATTGAAAACATCTACAGCGACCTGGAACAGCTTAGCCGTGTGATCATGGAAGGGCATCAGGGCGATGAATATGATGAAGCGCTTTCGACGCTGGCGGAGCTGGAGGATATCGGCTGGAAGGTGCGTTTGTGTCTGATGGATACCCAGCGCGCGCTGAACTTCCTGGTACGCAAAGCGCGTCTGCCGGGTGGTCAACTGGAGCAGGCGCGCGAGATCTTACGCGATATCGAATCCCTGCTACCGCACAACGAATCTCTGTTCCAGAAGGTGAACTTCCTGATGCAGGCGGCGATGGGCTTTATCAACATCGAGCAGAACCGCATCATCAAGATCTTCTCGGTGGTCTCCGTGGTGTTCCTGCCGCCGACGCTGGTGGCATCCAGTTACGGGATGAACTTTGAGTTTATGCCGGAGCTAAAATGGAGCTTTGGCTACCCTGGCGCGATTATCTTCATGATCCTCGCGGGGCTGGCGCCGTATCTGTACTTTAAACGTAAGAACTGGCTGTAAAACCTGGCGGGTTCCCTCTCCAGACAGGAGAGGGTCAGGGGGACGGGTAAATCACATGCCTTTACGCGTCCGGCGCTGGGTATAAATCGCATCGGCGACAAAAATCGCCAGCGCCACCCAGATAAACGCGAACGTCACCATCTTATCTGCCCCCGGCACTTCGCCGTAAAACATGACTGCCAGCAGGAACATCAGCGTCGGGCCAATGTACTGGAAGAAGCCCAGCGTTGAGAGGCGCAAACGGGTTGCGGCGCCGGTAAAGCACAGCAGCGGGACGGTAGTCACGACGCCTGCGGCGATCAGCAATAGATTAAGTGACAGCGGGTTTTGCCCCATGTGGCTGGTTGTGCTGTTCGCAATACCAAACAGGTAAATCGCCGCCACTGGCAACAGCCACAGCGTTTCAAACAGCATGCCGGTTTGTGCTTCCACGGCAATCTTTTTACGGACCAGACCGTAAAAGGCAAAGCTAAACGCCAGCCCCAGCGCGATGACTGGCAGCGACCCAAAGGTCCATAACTGCACCAGCACGCCGCACACCGCCAGAATCACGGCCACCCACTGCATCCGGCGAAAGCGTTCGCCGAGGAAAATCATTCCCAGCAGGATATTGACCAGCGGATTAATGAAGTAACCGAGGCTGGCTTCCAGCATGTGGTGATTGTTCACCGCCCAGATAAACAACAGCCAGTTACCGCCAATCAGCACGGCAGACAACGCCAGCAGGAACACCTTTTTCGGTGTCTGCAGCAGCGTTTTGACGCCGGACCACTGACGGCTGACGCTCATCAGCGCCACCATAAAAAAGAATGACCAGATCACCCGGTGCGTCAGGATTTCATCCGCAGGAACGTAATGAATCAGTTTGAAGTACGCAGGGGCGATGCCCCAAATAAAATAAGCGGCAAGAGCGAGTAACACGCCCTGCCGCGTTTGCTTTGCATCCATCGGGAAAACTCGTGTCTGAAATGTAACAACAGTTTATCGTGTTTTACCCTACCATATAAGTGGCGGTGGCGCTGGCAATGTATAACTGCTCTTCATTGTGTAATTCCACCCGCGCCACGGCGACTTTATTCCCGGCGCGCAGCAAGCTGCTGGTAGCGGTGAAACGGTTACCCCTGCCCGGACGCAGGTAATCGACGCGTAAATCGATGGTCCCCATTCGCGACAGCCGTTGACGTAGCTCGTCTTCGCTGATGGTTTCATGGCGTGTCAGCGTGCTACCTACGCAAACCAGTCCGGCGGCAACATCCAGCGCTGAGGCGATCACTCCGCCATGCAAAATACTTTGCGCCCAGTTACCGACCATCATCGGTTGATTATTAAACGCCAGTTGGGCAAATTCTTTTTCGTAGCGTTCGAGTTCCAGCCCCAGCGCCCGGTTAAACGGCATGTGGTAGACAAACATTTCGCCCACAAGCTTCAGGGCTTGCTCCGCGGTGAGTACAGCAGACATACGATTCCGTCACTCCATTGGTTAATGAAATGTTGATGTTATGCTTCTTGTTTGTTGATTTCTACTTTAAGACGGGATAACTAACCGCAACACCAGTAAATATGTAGAATGGCGGAAACAATTTTTATTCAAAACTTAACTATTTCGTTCAGGAGAACAACAAGAATGCGGGCGATTCTGGGTGGTTTATGGACGGCAGCTATGCTGCCAGTGGTCGCTTTTGCGCAAGAAGCGACAGTAAAAGAGGTGCATGACACGCCGTCGGTACAGGGCAGTATCATCGCCAATATGCTGGTGGAGCATGACAATCCGTTCACGCTTTACCCTTACGACACCAACTACCTGATCTACACCAGTACCAGCGACTTAAATAAAGAAGCGATCAGCACTTATAACTGGTCTGAAAACGCCCGCAAAGACGAAGTGAAATTCCAGTTGAGCCTGGCATTCCCGCTGTGGCGAGGGATCCTGGGACCCCATTCAGTCCTGGGGGCGTCGTATACTCAGAAATCCTGGTGGCAGCTTTCCAACAGCGAAGAGTCCTCGCCGTTTCGTGAAACCAACTACGAGCCACAACTTTTTCTCGGCTTTGCAACCGATTATCGCTTTGCGGGCTGGACGCTGCGCGACGTGGAAATGGGGTACAACCATGATTCCAACGGGCGTTCGGACCCAACCTCACGTAGCTGGAACCGTCTTTACACGCGCCTGATGGCGGAAAACGGCAACTGGCTGGTGGAGGTGAAACCGTGGTACGTCATCGGCAGCACCGACGATAACCCCGATATCACCAAATATATGGGCTATTACCAGTTGAAAATCGGGTATCACCTCGGCGATGCGGTGCTGAGCGCGAAAGGACAGTATAACTGGAACACCGGCTACGGCGGCGCTGAACTGGGTCTGAGCTATCCGCTGACGAAGCACGTTCGGCTTTACACCCAGGTATACAGCGGCTATGGCGAGTCGCTTATCGATTACAACTTCAACCAGACGCGAGTGGGTGTCGGCGTGATGCTTAACGATATCTTCTGATCGATTAAACATTGCAGTTTCTCTCTCAGGCGCTGAAAATAGCGCCTGTTTTATTTGATGGCGAACGGGGTGAATGTGGCGCAGGCGGAAGTGTTGAATCTGGAGTCCGGAGCTAAACAGGTTTTGCAGGAGACCTTTGGCTACCAACAGTTTCGCCCGGGCCAGGAAGCGATCATCGACACTGCGATGTCCGGACGCGACTGCCTGGTGGTTATGCCGACCGGCGGCGGGAAATCCCTGTGCTATCAAATCCCTGCTTTGCTCCTTGATGGGTTAACGGTGGTGGTCTCGCCGCTGATTTCCCTGATGAAAGACCAGGTCGATCAGCTGCTGGCGAACGGCGTGGCGGCGGCCTGCCTGAACTCGACCCAGACGCGTGAACAGCAACATGAGGTGATGGCAGGATGCCGTACCGGGAAGATTCGTTTGCTCTATATCGCACCTGAACGTCTGATGCTGGATAACTTCCTCGAGCATCTTGCCCACTGGAATCCCGTCTTACTGGCCGTTGATGAAGCGCACTGTATTTCGCAGTGGGGCCACGACTTTCGCCCGGAATACGCGGCGTTAGGCCAGCTTCGCCAGCGCTTCCCCGCGCTGCCGTTCATGGCGTTGACCGCCACGGCGGATGAAACCACCCGGCTGGATATCGTCCGTTTATTAGGCCTCAACGACCCCTTAATTCAGATCAGCAGTTTTGACCGGCCCAACATTCGCTACATGTTGATGGAGAAATTTAAGCCGCTCGATCAACTGATGCGCTACGTGCAGGAGCAGCGCGGCAAGTCCGGCATCATTTACTGCAACAGCCGGGCGAAAGTGGAAGATACCGCCGCACGCCTGCAAAGCCGTGGGCTTAGCGCTGCGGCGTACCATGCGGGGCTGGAAAATGACGTGCGTGCGGACGTGCAGGAGAAATTCCAGCGCGACGACCTGCAAATCGTGGTGGCGACCGTGGCGTTCGGCATGGGCATCAACAAACCCAACGTGCGTTTTGTGGTGCATTTTGATATTCCGCGCAACATTGAATCCTATTACCAGGAGACGGGACGCGCGGGTCGTGACGGCCTGCCTGCGGAAGCCATGCTGTTTTACGATCCGGCGGATATGGCGTGGTTGCGCCGTTGCCTGGAAGAAAAACCGCAGGGGCAACTGCAGGATATCGAGCGACATAAGCTGAATGCGATGGGCGCGTTTGCCGAGGCGCAAACCTGTCGTCGCCTGGTATTGCTCAACTACTTTGGTGAAGGGCGGCAGGAGCCGTGCGGCAACTGTGATATCTGCCTTGATCCGCCTAAACAGTACGATGGCCTGCAGGACGCGCAAATTGCCCTCTCGACGATAGGCCGGGTGAACCAGCGTTTTGGCATGGGGTATGTTGTTGAGGTGATCCGCGGCGCCAACAACCAGCGCATCCGTGAACTGGGACATGACAAGCTCAAAGTCTACGGTATGGGACGCGAGAAAAGCCATGAGCACTGGGTCAGCGTGATCCGTCAACTGATCCACCTGGGCCTGGTGACGCAAAATATCGCCCAGCATTCCGCGTTACAAATGACCGACGCGGCGCGTCCGGTGCTGCGCGGCGAAGTGCCGCTTCAGCTTGCCGTACCGCGTATCGTAGCCCTTAAGCCGCGGGTTATGCAGAAATCCTTCGGCGGCAATTACGATCGCAAGTTGTTCGCAAAACTGCGCAAGTTGCGTAAGGCGATCGCCGACGAAGAAAATATCCCGCCGTACGTGGTGTTTAACGATGCCACCCTGATTGAGATGGCCGAACAGATGCCGGTTTCCGCCAGCGAAATGCTCAGCGTCAACGGTGTCGGGATGCGTAAACTCGAACGCTTCGGTAAAGAATTTATGGCGCTGATTCGCGCTCACGTAGACGGTGACGACGAGGAGTAGTCAGCCAGGCAAAAAAGTGCCAGGATGGTGACTCACTGAACTGTTTCCCCCGCGAGTATTTCGATCATGCTAATGTTATTTCTCACCGTGGCGATGGTGCACATTGTCGCGCTCATGAGTCCGGGTCCGGATTTCTTTTTCGTCTCGCAGACTGCCGTCAGCCGCTCGCGTAAAGAAGCGATGATGGGCGTGCTGGGGATTACCTGTGGCGTTATGGTCTGGGCGGGTATCGCGCTGCTTGGCCTGCATCTGATTATTGAAAAAATGGCCTGGCTGCATACTATTATTATGGTCGGCGGCGGTCTGTATCTGTGCTGGATGGGCTACCAGATGCTACGCGGCGCGCTGAAAAAGCAGGATACTGCCGCGCCCGCGCCGCAGGTTGAACTGGCGCAGAGCGGACGCAGTTTTCTGAAGGGATTGCTGACCAATCTGGCGAACCCAAAAGCGATAATCTATTTCGGTTCGGTGTTTTCCCTGTTTGTTGGCGATAACGTGGGTACCGCCGCGCGCTGGGGTATCTTTGTGCTGATTATCGTGGAAACATTCGCGTGGTTTACGGTGGTGGCGAGTCTGTTTGCGCTGCCACAGATGCGTCGCGGCTATCAGCGGCTGGCGAAATGGATCGACGGCTTTGCCGGCGCGCTGTTTGCGGGCTTTGGCATCCATTTGATCATTTCGCGCTGATTTATTTCCCGCCTTACCAGCACGGTAATTTGTTGTCCGCTCATCTGCTCCAGCATAAACCGCTGAGTCAGTCTATCCAGCAACACTGCGTTCAACAGCAAAGAATGAACCCTGTTTCTTTCTTTGCTGTCTGGTTCGACGGTCTATATTCCACCGTTCTGATCGTCAACAAGGTATTGCGAGCGCGACTCCGTTTGTCACGCATGCCTTGCCGAAGCCAGTAGCGCGCCTACCAGCATAAACAGCGAACCGAACACTTTATTCAGCGCCTTCATCTGCTTCGGTCCTTTGATCCAGAGCGCGATTCGCTGCGCCAGCGTCGCGTAACCAATCATCACCACAATATCAACGACAATCGTCGTCACACCGAGAATGATGTACTGCATCAGCTGCGGCTCCTTCGGCATGACGAACTGCGGAAACAGCGCGGCGAGAAAAACGATGCTTTTCGGGTTGGTCAGGTTGACGAAGACGGCGCGCTGAAACAGACGTCCGCGGGATTGGGTATTCGCCATGGTGGTCAAATCAATGGCCCCCGCTGCACGCCACTGCTGGATGCCCAACCAGATCAGATAGGCCGCGCCCGCCCATTTCAGTATCTCAAATGCGAGTACCGACCGTGAGAACAGCGTTCCCAGTCCGACGCCGACCAGCACGATATGGATAGCCAGGCCCGCCTGTAACCCGGCGATAGAGGCCATTGCGCCACGATAGCCATGGTTAATGGAGGTGGTCATGGTATTGATGGCGCCGGAGCCCGGTGAAAGGCTCAAAATTATGGACGTCAAAAGGTAGGCGAACCACCATTCGAAAGTCATCGGAAACTCCCTGATTGTCTATTTTTATGCCACAATACGCTACTGTTGTGCGGTTGTGTCAGGCAACGACAAAAAAATGATTTTACCTGGTAAACGAGGCTGGATACCTGATGTTTCAGCAGCAAAAAGACTGGGAAACGAGAGAAAATGCGTTCGCGGCGTTCTCAATGGGACCGCTGACCGATTTCTGGCGCCAGCGGGAGGAAGCGGAATTTACGGGCGTAGACAGCGTGCCGGTACGTTTCGTCCGTTTTCGCGCAGAGCAAAACGATCGGGTGATCGTGGTTTGTCCGGGGCGTATTGAAAGCTACGTTAAATATGCCGAACTGGCCTATGACCTGTTTCATCTTGGCTTTGATGTCCTGATCATTGATCACCGGGGGCAGGGCCGTTCCGGGCGCATGTTATCGGATCCGCACCGTGGTCATGTCGATAACTTCAACGATTATGTTGATGATTTAACGGCGTTCTGGGAACAGGAAGTGCAGCCGGGACCGTGGCGGAAGCGCTACATTCTGGCGCACTCAATGGGCGGCGCGATTGCGACTTTGTTTCTGCAACGTCATCCAAACCAGTGCGACGCGATCGCGCTGTGCGCGCCGATGTTTGGTATTGTGATGCGCCTGCCCGACTGGATGGTTCGCCATATTCTCGACTGGGCCGAGGGGCATCCCCGCATCCGTGAAGGTTATGCGATTGGCACCGGGCGCTGGCGGGCGTTGCCGTTTGGCATGAATTTGTTAACGCACAGTCGGCAGCGTTATCGGCGTAACCTGCGGTTTTACGCCGATGAGCCACAGCTGCGCGTGGGCGGCCCGACCTACCATTGGGTACGTGAAGGCATCCTGGCGGCAGAACACGTGCTGGCCGGGGCGGGCGACGACGCCACGCCAACATTGCTGATCCAGGCCGAAGAAGAGCGTGTGGTGGATAACCGCATGCATTACCGTTTTTGTGAAATCCGCGCCGCGGCGGGACACCCGGTCGAAGGGGGTCAACCGCTTGTCATCAAAGGCGCGTACCATGAGATCCTTTTTGAAAAGGACGCCATGCGCTCAGTCGCGCTTCACGCTATTGTTGATTTTTTCAACAAGCATAACTCACCAGCGGAAACCGCTTTGCTTAGAGGTTGAATTTTTATATGTATCAGGTTGTTGCGTCTGATTTAGATGGCACGCTGCTCTCGCCCGACCATACCCTATCTCCTTACGCTAAAGAGACACTGAAACTGCTGACCGCGCGTGGCGTTAACTTTGTTTTTGCCACCGGTCGCCACCACGTCGACGTGGGACAAATCCGCGATAATCTGGAAATTAAGTCCTACATGATCACCTCTAACGGTGCGCGGGTGCATGATATGGACGGCAATCTGGTGTTTACCCATAATCTGGATCGCGATATCGCCAGCGATCTGTTTGGTGTGGTGAACGCAAGCCCGGATATCATCACGAATGTCTATCGTGACGATGAATGGTTTATGAACCGTCACCGCCCGGATGAAATGCGTTTTTTCAAAGAGGCAGTCTTTAACTACTCCCTGTTTGAGCCGGCGCTGCTGGAGCCGGAAGGCATCAGCAAGGTATTCTTCACCAGCGACAGCCATGAGGTGCTGCTGCCACTGGAACAGGCGATCAACGCGCGCTGGGGGGACCGCGTGAACGTCAGTTTTTCCACGCTCACCTGTCTGGAGGTGATGGCAGGCGGCGTATCGAAAGGCCACGCGCTGGAAGCCGTGGCGAAGGCGATGGGCTACAGCCTGACCGACTGCATCGCCTTTGGTGATGGCATGAACGACGCGGAAATGCTGTCGATGGCTGGCAAGGGCTGCATTATGGGCAACGCCCACCAGCGTCTGAAAGATTTACATGCTGAGCTGGAAGTGATTGGGATTAATGCCGATGATGCGGTGCCGCATTATCTGCGCAATCTGTTTTTGCGTTAAGGTGATTGTTCGTTAGTTAGTCAGTTGTCAACCTAACTCTTCGCTACAATGGATACTCCTTGAACCCGGAGAGTTCCATTGTGGCGTTACTCATCATTACCACCATCCTGTGGGCGTTTTCTTTTAGCCTGTTCGGCGAATACCTTGCCGGACACGTCGACAGCTATTTCGCCGTGCTGGTGCGGGTTGGCCTGGCGGCGTTGGTCTTTTTACCGTTTCTGCGCACGCGCGGCCACAGCCTGAAAACTGTCGGGCTGTATATGCTGGTGGGCGCGATGCAGCTCGGCATTATGTATATGTTGAGTTTCCACGCCTATCTGTATTTGACCGTGTCGGAACTGTTGTTGTTTACCGTGTTGACGCCGCTTTATATCACGCTGATTTATGACGTGATGAGCAAACGCCGCCTGCGCTGGGGATATGCGTTTAGCGCCCTTCTGGCGGTGATCGGCGCGGGTATTATCCGTTATGATCAGGTCACCGATCACTTCTGGACCGGCCTTCTGCTGGTGCAGCTTTCCAATATCAGCTTTGCCATCGGCATGGTGGGCTACAAGCGTCTAATGGAAACCCGCCCTATGCCGCAGTACAACGCGTTCGCCTGGTTCTACGTCGGCGCGTTTCTGGTGGCGGTGGCGGCGTGGTCTTTGCTTGGCAATGCGCAGAAGATGCCAGAAACGACGCTGCAGTGGGGCATTCTGGTCTTCCTCGGCGTGGCGGCGTCAGGTATCGGCTATTTCATGTGGAACGTGGGGGCGACGCAGGTGGATGCCGGCACGTTAGGCATTATGAATAACATGCATGTGCCTGCCGGGCTGCTGGTTAATCTGGCGATCTGGCATCAACAGCCTCACTGGCCGAGCTTTATCACAGGCGCGGTTGTGATACTGGCTTCTCTGTGGGTGCATCGAAAGTGGGTCGCTCCGCGCTCCGCACAAACGGCAGGTGATCGCAGGCATGACTGCGCGCCGAGCGAATAAACGCATCGGTCACTGGCTGGCGCTGTTCGCCGTCGCGCACGGCGGCGTAAAGGCGGCTCCAGAGCCCATCGCCCAGAGTTTTGGTGACCACCAGACCCTGGCGCTCAAAACTCTCCACCACCCAGTGCGGCAGGGCGGCGATGCCCATTCTTGCCGCTACCATCTGAATCAACAATAGCGTGTTATCAACGCTTTTCAGCGCCGGGCTGATGCCTGCGGGCTGCAGAAAATGTCGCCAGACGTCCAGTCTGCTGCGCTGTACCGGATAGATCAGCAACGTTTCACTGGCTAAATCTTCCGGTGAGATCTGGATTTGACTGGCCAGCGGGTGATCGGGCGCCAGTACCAGCCGCACTTCGAAATCAAACATCGGGGAATAGTGCAGCCCGCTGCGCGGCAGAATGTCGGAGGTCAGTACCAGATCCAGTTCGTCCTGCTGCAACGCTGGCTGCGGATCAAACGTCACCCCGGATTTAAAATCCATCTCTACCTGCGGCCACTTCGCGCGGAACTGCTCCAGCGCCGGGGTCAGCCACTGAATACAGCTGTGGCACTCAATCGCGATGCGCAAGCGTGTTTGCTGCGGTTCATTACAGGCCTGCAGCGCGCGGCTAATCTGCGGCAATACCTGGTTGGCGAGCTGTAACAATATCTCACCCTGCGGCGTAAAGCGCAGCGGCTGGCTTTTACGGATAAACAGCCGAAAGCCAAGGCGCTGTTCCAGATCGCTGAACTGGTGAGACAAGGCGGATTGGGTCTGATGCAGCGTCGCGGCGGCGGCGGCGAGCGACCCGGTATTCCGCAGCGCCTGGAGCGTTTTCAGGTGTTTAATCTCGATCATGAAAGTCCTTCACTTCGGCATGAGCAAATTGCGCTTGAGGAATATACAGTAACCGCCAAATATAGATGTGTAAACATCTGGACGTCTAAATCCTGCGTCTTTCGAATTTATGGTGCGTTGGCTGCACTTCCTCACCCCAGTCACTTACTTCAGTAAGCTGCTGGGGATGAGCAAGTTTGCCGCCTTCCCTAAATCCGAAATCCTTCGGATTACACATTATGAGGTTATAAAAATGACAATTATTAATCACACCCTCGGTTTTCCTCGCGTCGGCCTGCGTCGCGAGCTGAAAAAAGCGCAAGAAAGCTACTGGGCGGGCAACGCGTCCCGTGAAGAGCTGCTGGCGGTAGGGCGTGAATTGCGCGCGCGCCACTGGGATCAACAAAAACAGGCCGGTATTGACCTGCTGCCGGTAGGCGATTTCGCCTGGTACGACCATGTGCTGACCACCAGCCTGCTGCTTGGCAACGTGCCGGCGCGTCATCAGAATAAAGACGGCTCTGTTGATATCGATACCCTGTTCCGCATCGGTCGCGGTCGCGCGCCGACCGGTGAACCGGCTGCGGCGGCAGAAATGACCAAATGGTTTAACACTAACTATCACTACATGGTGCCGGAATTCGTAAAAGGTCAGCAGTTCAAACTGACCTGGACCCAGCTTCTGGACGAAGTAGACGAAGCGCTGGCGCTGGGCCACCAGGTGAAACCGGTCCTGCTGGGTCCGATAACGTACCTGTGGCTGGGTAAAGTGAAAGGCGAGCAATTTGACCGTCTCAGCCTGCTGAACGATATTCTGCCGGTCTATAAACAGGTGCTGATTGAGCTGGGCAAACGCGGCATTCAGTGGGTACAAATCGATGAGCCTGCGCTGGTGCTGGAGCTGCCCCAGGTTTGGCTCGATGCCTTTAAACCGGCGTATGACGCGCTCACCGGACAGGTGAAGCTGCTGCTCACCACCTATTTCGAGGGCGTGACGCCGAATCTCGACACCATTACTGCGCTGCCGGTACAGGGTCTGCACGTTGACCTGGTACACGGTAAAGACGATGTGGCGGAACTGCATACGCGTCTGCCCGCTGACTGGCTACTGTCTGCAGGTCTGGTAAACGGTCGTAACGTCTGGCGCGCCGATCTAACGGAAAAATACGCACAAATTAAGGACATCGTGGACAAACGTGAGCTGTGGATCGCTTCTTCCTGCTCCCTGCTGCACAGCCCGATCGATCTGAGCGTAGAGACCCGTCTGGATGCGGAGGTGAAAAGCTGGTTTGCCTTTGCTCTGCAAAAATGTGAAGAGCTGGCCCTGCTGCGCGATGCGCTGAACAGCGGCGACACGACGGCGATTCGCGAGTGGAGCGTACCGATTCAGGCGCGTCAGCAGTCAACACGCGTACATAATGCGGCGGTAGAAAAACGTCTGGCGGCGATCTCCGCGCAGGACAGTCAACGTCAGAATCCGTATGAAGTGCGCGCCGAAGCCCAGCGTGCGCGTTTCAAATTACCCGCCTGGCCGACGACCACCATCGGTTCCTTCCCGCAAACCACGGAAATCCGCGGCCTGCGACTGGACTTCAAAAAAGGTAATCTGGATGTGAATCACTACCGCACCGGTATTGCCGAACACATTAAGCAGGCGATTGTTGAACAGGAGCGATTAGGGCTGGACGTGCTGGTCCATGGCGAAGCTGAGCGTAACGACATGGTGGAGTACTTTGGTGAGCATCTTGACGGCTTTGTTTTTACCCAGAACGGCTGGGTGCAGAGTTACGGCTCGCGCTGCGTGAAGCCGCCGGTGGTGATTGGTGATGTCAGCCGTCCTGCGCCGATTACCGTCGACTGGGCGAAGTACGCTCAGTCGCTGACCGACAAGCCGGTAAAAGGCATGTTAACCGGTCCGGTGACCATTCTCTGCTGGTCCTTCCCGCGCGAAGACGTAACCCGCGAAACCATCGCCAAACAGATCGCGCTGGCGCTGCGGGATGAAGTGGCGGATCTGGAGGCGGCGGGCATTGGTATTATCCAGATTGACGAACCGGCGCTACGTGAAGGTCTGCCGCTGCGTCGCAGCGACTGGGATGCCTATTTACAGTGGGGCGTGGAAGCGTTCCGCATCAGCGCCGCCGTCGCTAAGGACGACACGCAGATCCACACCCACATGTGCTACTGCGAGTTTAACGACATCATGGACTCGATTGCCGCGCTGGATGCGGATGTGATCACCATTGAGACGTCGCGTTCAGACATGGAGCTATTGGAGTCATTTGAAGAGTTCGACTACCCGAACGAAATTGGGCCGGGCGTGTATGACATTCACTCCCCGAACGTGCCAGGCGTGGAGTGGATTGAAGCCCTGCTGCAAAAAGCGGCCCAGCGCATCCCGGCGGAACGTTTGTGGGTCAACCCGGACTGCGGCCTGAAAACTCGCGGCTGGCCGGAAACGCGTGCGGCGCTGGCGAACATGGTGAAGGCAGCGCAGAATTTGCGTCAGGGTTAATACCTTTGCCAACCCTGTAACAAAGGCCCGGCAAGGCGTAGCCGCCACCGGGCTTTTAATCATTACGCTCTCTTCCCACCGTACTGGCTGAACCACGCCAGCATTCTCTGCCAGCCATCTTTCGCGGATTCCGCATGATAACTCGGACGGTAATCGGCATTAAATGCGTGTCCGGCATCCGGATAGACTACAATCTCTGCTTTCGCGTTTGCCGCCCGCAGCGCCTGGCGCATTGTCTCAACCGTATCGAGCGGGATCCCCGTATCCTGACCACCATACAGCCCCAGCACTGGCGCATTTAAATCCGTGGCGATATCGACCGGATGCTTCGGTGAGTTCAGGGTCTTTTCACCCATCAGTTTCCCATACCAGGCGACGGCAGCTTTGAGCTGTGGATTATGCGCGGCGTACAGCCAGCTAATGCGTCCCCCCCAGCAAAAACCGGTCACCATCAGACGGTGCGGATCGCCGCCGTTGCGGGCCGCCCAACTGGCGACGTGGTCAAGATCGGCCAGCACCTGTGCATCCGGCACTTTGCTGACCAGATTGCTGAACAGCGTCGGGATGTCGCTGTAATCATTCGGATCGCCCTCGCGAAAATAGAGCTCTGGCGCAATAGCCAGATATCCTTCCAGCGCCAGCCGGCGGCAAATATCGCGAATGTGTTCATGCACGCCAAAAATTTCCTGCACTACAATGACCACTGGCAGGGGCGCATCGTTTTGTTTTGGTCGCGCCTGATAAGCCGGCATATCTTCTCCCTGAGAAGGGATGGAGGTAAAACCGGCAATAATGGCGTCGTCCGGAGTGTGAACCGTTGTAGAGGCGAGGGGAGAGGCCGCAGGTGCAAAGCCCGTTTGTTGTGTTGAGGTCATGGTATTCTCCGTACCCTTAAAATACATAGCGCAATGTTAACTATAGACAGCCTTCACTAAAGCACACTGCCTGAATTGGCTCAATTTTTGTGCAATGGAAGGCAGGGTTGACAACTAATTGTGATCGGAATCACTTAATCGGCGTAATTCAATGCAACTGTTTTCCCTCATGGTGATTATGGTCACGAAAATCACCTGCATCCTTCGGTAGAGTATCTTTTTGCTTCTTCTGACTAAAACCGAATCACAGAGGAGTTTTATATGTCCAAGTCTGATGTTTTTCATCTCGGCCTCACCAAAAGCGATTTACAAGGGGCTACGCTTGCAATCGTTCCAGGCGATCCGGAGCGTGTGGAAAAGATCGCCGCGCTGATGGATAAGCCGGTTAAGCTGGCATCGCATCGCGAATTTACGACCTGGCGCGCAGAGCTGGACGGCAAGTCTGTGATTGTCTGCTCGACCGGTATCGGCGGCCCGTCCACCTCCATCGCCGTAGAAGAGCTGGCACAGCTGGGCATTCGTACTTTCCTGCGTATCGGTACCACCGGCGCGATTCAGCCGCATATCAATGTGGGCGATGTTCTGGTGACCACGGCATCTGTGCGTCTCGACGGTGCAAGCCTGCACTTCGCGCCGATGGAATTCCCGGCGGTGGCAGATTTTGACTGTACCACCGCGCTGGTCGAGGCGGCGAAATCAATAGGGGCGACCACGCACGTAGGCGTAACCGCGTCCTCTGACACTTTCTATCCAGGGCAGGAGCGTTACGACACCTATTCTGGTCGCGTTGTGAGCCGCTTTAAAGGCTCGATGGAAGAATGGCAGGCGATGGGCGTCATGAACTATGAGATGGAGTCCGCAACTTTGCTGACCATGTGCGCCAGCCAGGGTCTGCGTGCGGGAATGGTTGCCGGGGTTATCGTCAACCGTACTCAGCAAGAGATACCGAACGCCGAGACCATGAAGCAAACCGAAAGCCATGCGGTGAAAATCGTGGTGGAAGCGGCGCGTCGCCTGATCTAATTTTCTGTTTTTCCCTCCAGGGCCGACGCGTTCGGCCTTTTTATTTTGCGTAACGCCTCGCAGGAAATCCCTTTCAAACTGGACGTTTATACAGCACAATTCTATTTTGTGCTGGTGAGTGGTTGCGGCAGGAGGCATTTTGGATATCTCTCTCATAATTTATGCAGTGCTAGCGTTGGTAGGCGTTGCGCTGGGCTGGCTGATCGCCAGTTATCAACATGCACAGCAAAAAGCCGATCAGCTTAGCGAGCGTGAAGAGATGGTGGCGGCGCTAAGCGCGGCCAGACAGGAGCTTGCCCAAAGCGATCACTGGCGCGACGAGTGCGAACTGCTGAACAATGAGCTTCGCAGTCTGCGCAGTATTAACACCTCGCTGGAAGCGGATCTGCGGGAAGTCACGACGCGAATGGAAGCGACGCAGCAGCATGCGGAAGACAAAATTCGTCAGATGATCAACAGCGAACAGCGCCTCAGCGAGCAGTTCGAAAACCTGGCGAACCGGATTTTTGAGCAAAGCAACCGCCGGGTCGACGAGCAAAACCGACAGAGCCTTAACAGCCTGCTCACGCCGTTGCGTGAGCAACTGGACGGTTTTCGCCGCCAGGTTCAGGACAGCTTTGGTCAGGAGGCGCGCGAGCGGCATACGCTGGCGCATGAGATTCGTAATCTGCAACAGCTCAATGCGCAGATGGCGCAGGAAGCGGTCAATCTCACGCGCGCGCTGAAAGGCGACAATAAAACCCAGGGCAACTGGGGTGAGGTGGTGCTTACCCGCGTGCTGGAAGCTTCCGGCCTGCGCGAAGGCTATGAGTACGAAACGCAGGTCAGCATAGAAAATGATGTCCGTTCGCGGATGCAGCCCGACGTGATTGTCCGCTTACCGCAGGGCAAAGATGTCGTGATCGACGCTAAAATGACACTGGTGGCCTATGAGCGCTATTTCAACGCGGAAGATGACGTCACCCGTGAGAGCGCGCTCCAGGAGCATATCGCATCCGTGCGTAACCATATTCGCCTGCTTGGGCGTAAAGATTACCAGCAGCTTCCAGGGCTGCGCTCGCTGGACTATGTGCTGATGTTTATCCCCGTCGAGCCTGCTTTTTTGCTGGCGCTGGACAGACAGCCCGAACTGATTACCGAGGCATTGAGAAATAACATTATGCTGGTCAGCCCTACGACGTTGCTGGTGGCGTTACGGACCATCGCCAACCTGTGGCGCTACGAGCATCAAAGCCGCAATGCGCAGCAAATTGCCGAACGAGCCAGTAAACTGTACGACAAGATGCGGCTGTTTGTGGATGATATGTCGTCTGTCGGGCAAAGCCTCGAGAAAGCGCAGGACAACTACCGTCAGGCGATGAAAAAGCTGACGTCGGGGCGTGGCAACGTGCTGGCGCAGGCAGAAGCGTTTCGGGGGTTAGGCGTGGAAATCAAACGCGAGATTAATCCGGAACTGGCGGAACAGGCGACGTCGCAGGATGAAGAATACCGTTTGCGCGCGGTGCCCGAAGCACCTGAAAACACGCTTCATTCAGACGATAGCGGCGTCAAACAGCAATCGATTTAGCCCGTTTGGCGTCGCCGGAACGGGTAGAAGGGTAGGGCAAATAGCCCCAATCTGTTACACTTCTCGAACAATTTTTTGATGAGCAGGCACTGAGATGGTGGATAATTCACAAGAAACGACGCACTTTGGTTTTCAGACTGTCGCTAAAGAACAGAAAGCAGACATGGTGGCCCACGTTTTTCATTCTGTGGCCTCAAAATATGATGTCATGAATGATTTAATGTCATTTGGCATTCATCGCTTGTGGAAGCGCTTCACTATCGACTGCAGCGGCGTACGCCGCGGTCAGACGGTGCTTGATCTGGCCGGAGGGACGGGCGATCTGACGGCCAAGTTCTCTCGCCTGGTCGGTGAAACCGGCAAGGTGATTCTGGCGGATATCAATGACTCCATGCTTAAGATGGGCCGTGAAAAACTGCGTAACATCGGGGTTATCGGCAACGTCGAATACGTTCAGGCTAACGCGGAAGCGCTGCCCTTTCCGGACAACACCTTTGACTGTATCACCATTTCCTTCGGTCTACGTAACGTCACGGACAAAGACAAAGCCCTGCGCTCCATGTTCCGCGTGCTGAAACCCGGCGGACGCCTGCTGGTGTTGGAATTTTCTAAGCCGATTATCGAGCCGCTGAGCAAAGCCTACGATGCCTACTCTTTCCACGTTCTACCACGCATCGGATCCATGGTGGCGAACGATGCGGACAGCTACCGCTATTTAGCGGAATCTATTCGTATGCATCCCGATCAGGACACGCTGAAAGCGATGATGCAGGACGCCGGGTTTGAAAGCGTCGATTATTACAACCTGACGGCGGGTGTGGTAGCGCTGCATCGCGGCTATAAGTTCTGACAGGAGAGCGGGGATGCCTTTTAAACCCTTAGTGACCGCAGGAATGGAAAGTCTGCTCAATACGTTCCTGTACCGTTCACCAGCGCTGAAAACCGCGCGAACGCGCCTGCTGGGTAAAGTGCTGCGCGTGGAACTAAAAGGCTTTTCGACATCATTGATTCTGGTTTTCAGCGAGCGTCAGGTTGATGTGCTGGGTGAGTGGGCGGGCGAGGCTGATTGCACCGTCATTACCTACGCCAGCGTGCTGCCTGAACTGCGCGACCGTCAGCAGCTCACCGCGCTGATTCGCAGTGGCGAACTGGAAGTTCAGGGTGATATTCAGGTCGTTCAGAATTTTGTCGCCCTTGCCGATTTAGCGGAATTCGATCCTGCCGAGCTGATCGCGCCCTACACTGGCGATATCGCGGCGGAAGGGATCGGTAAAGCCCTGCGCGGTGGGGCCAGATTTCTCCGTCACGGCATTCAACGCCAACAGCGCTATGTCGCCGAAGCAATCACGGAAGAGTGGCGAATGGCGCCCGGACCCCTTGAGGTCGCCTGGTTTGCGGAAGAAACGGCAGCGGTGGAACGCGCTGTTGATGCGCTGACGAAGCGGCTGGAAAAACTGGAGGCTAAATGACGCCAGGTGAAGTACGGCGCCTATATTTCATCATTCGCACCTTTTTAAGCTACGGACTTGATGAGCTCATCCCCAGAATGCGGATCACGCTGCCGCTACGGTTATGGCGATATGGCCTGTTCTGGATGCCAAACCGTCATAAAGACAAACTGCTGGGAGAGCGGCTGAGACTGGCACTGCAAGAGTTAGGGCCAGTGTGGATCAAGTTCGGACAGATGCTCTCTACCCGCCGCGATCTCTTCCCGCCGCAAATTGCTGACCAGCTTGCGCTGTTGCAGGACAAAGTCGCGCCGTTTGACGGCAAGCTGGCGAAAGCGCAAATCGAAGCGGCGATGGGCGGACTGCCCGTTGAAGCCTGGTTTGACGATTTTGAGATCAAGCCGCTTGCGTCAGCGTCCATCGCCCAGGTGCATACGGCCAGGCTGAAATCGAACGGCAAAGAGGTGGTCATTAAGGTTATCCGCCCGGACATTTTGCCGATCATCAAAGCGGATCTTAAGCTTATTTACCGCCTGGCGCGCTGGGTGCCCCGCTTGCTGCCGGATGGTCGTCGTCTGCGTCCAACGGAAGTGGTACGCGAGTACGAGAAGACGCTAATCGATGAGTTGAACCTGCTGCGCGAGTCGGCTAATGCTATCCAGCTGCGCCGAAACTTTGAAGGCAGCCCGATGCTCTACGTCCCGGAAGTGTATTCTGACTATTGCAGTGAGAACATGATGGTGATGGAGCGCATTTACGGTATTCCGGTTTCCGATGTCGTGGCGCTGGAAAAGAACGGCACCAACATGCAACTGCTGGCAGAACGCGGTGTGCAAGTGTTCTTCACCCAGGTGTTTCGCGACAGCTTTTTCCATGCGGACATGCACCCCGGCAATATCTTCGTGAGCTATGAGCACCCGGAAGATCCGCAGTATATAGGTATTGATTGCGGTATTGTCGGCTCGTTAAACAAAGAAGATAAACGTTATCTGGCGGAAAATTTCATCGCCTTCTTTAACCGTGATTACCGCAAAGTGGCGGAATTACACGTCGATTCAGGCTGGGTTCCGCCGGATACCAACGTCGAAGAGTTTGAGTTCGCTATCCGCACGGTCTGTGAGCCTATCTTTGAAAAGCCGCTGGCGGAGATCTCGTTTGGCCACGTGTTGTTAAACCTTTTCAATACGGCGCGTCGATTCAACATGGAAGTGCAGCCGCAACTGGTATTATTGCAGAAGACATTGTTGTACGTTGAAGGCGTGGGTCGTCAGCTGTATCCGCAGCTCGATCTCTGGAAAACGGCGAAACCTTTTCTCGAATCCTGGATCAAAGATCAGGTCGGTATTCCTGCTCTGGTCAGAGCCTTTAAGGAAAAAGCGCCGTTCTGGGTCGAAAAAATGCCGGAACTGCCTGAACTGGTGTACGACAGTTTGCGCCAGGGCAAATATTTACAGCACAGTGTTGATAAGATTGCGCGCGAGCTTCATGAGAACCATGTCCGTCAGGGTCAGTCCCGTTATTTATTCGGTATTGGCGCCACGCTGCTATTAAGTGGGACCTTCCTGCTGATTAGTCGTCCTGAATGGGGCTATATGCCCGGCTGGTTAATGGCGGGCGGCCTCGTCGCCTGGATCGTTGGCTGGCGCAAAACTCGCTGATTTTTTCATCGCTCATCGCGGGCTATGTAACGTATACTACGGGCCTAATTATTTCATCATCTATCACTGAGGAACATGTATGGGTGGTATCAGTATTTGGCAGTTGGTGATCATTGCCGTCATCGTTGTCCTGTTGTTTGGCACCAAAAAGCTCGGTTCTATCGGTTCCGATCTCGGCGCATCCATTAAAGGCTTCAAAAAAGCCATGAGTGATGATGATGCGAAACAGGAAAAAACCAGTCAGGATGCTGACTTCACCGCGAAGTCAATCACTGACAAACCCGCAGACGCTAAAACAGAAGACGCCAAGCGCCACGATAAAGAGCAGGTGTAATTCGTGTTTGATATCGGTTTTAGCGAACTGTTACTGGTATTTATTATCGGCCTCGTCGTGCTGGGGCCGCAGCGACTGCCGGTAGCCGTCAAAACGATAGCGGGCTGGGTTCGCGCGCTGCGCTCTCTCGCCACGACCGTTCAGAATGAACTGACGCAGGAACTGAAGCTCCAGGAGTTTCAGGACAGCCTGAAAAAAGTTGAGAAAGCGAGCCTCGAAAACCTGACGCCTGAGTTGAAGGCCTCAATGGACGAACTGCGTCAGGCGGCAGAGTCGATGAAACGTTCCTACAGCGCTAACGAGCCGGAAAAGGCGAGTGATGAAGCGCATACTATCCATAACCCGATAGTCAAAGGGAACGAAGAGCAGCATGAAGGGGTTACCCCGGCGACGGCAGAAGTCCAGGCCAGCGCGCCTGAACAGGCCCCCGAGGCTCTGGAAACGGCTGCGGTTGCCGAGGATAAAAAACCTGTGGCGGCGGAGAAGCCTGTCGCTGGCGTGAAAGACGCTGAACCGAAATCCGCTGCGCCTGCTGCAGGCGCCTCCACCACGTCGAGTGATAAACCGTAAACATGGCTGTAGAAGATACTCAACCGCTTATCACGCACCTGATCGAGCTGCGCAAACGCCTGCTTAACTGCATCATTGCGGTTATCGTGATTTTTCTGGCATTGGTCTATTTTGCTAATGACATCTATCACCTGGTTTCCGCGCCGCTGATAAAACAGTTGCCGCAGGGTGCGACCATGATCGCGACGGACGTCGCATCACCCTTTTTCACGCCAATCAAACTGACCTTCATGGTGTCGCTGATCCTGTCAGCACCAGTGATCCTGTATCAGGTCTGGGCGTTTATTGCACCAGCGTTGTATAAACATGAGCGACGGTTGGTGGTACCGCTGCTGATCTCCAGTTCGCTGCTGTTCTATATTGGTATGGCGTTCGCCTATTTCGTGGTGTTCCCGCTGGCGTTTGGCTTTTTGGCTAACACTGCGCCGGAAGGCGTACAGGTCTCGACCGACATTGCCAGCTATCTCAGCTTTGTCATGGCGCTGTTTATGGCGTTTGGTATTTCCTTTGAGGTGCCGGTTGCCATCGTATTGTTGTGTTGGGTAGGTATTACCACGCCGGACGATCTGCGTAAAAAACGTCCCTACGTGCTGGTTGGCGCCTTTGTAATTGGCATGCTGCTTACGCCGCCGGACGTTTTTTCTCAAACGCTGCTGGCAATACCTATGTACTGCCTGTTTGAAGTCGGCGTTTTCTTTTCGCGTTTTTACGTCGGCAAACGACAAACGCGGGATGAAGATAACGAGGCGGAAGCAGAAGCAGACGCTGCAAGAGCCGGAAAGACCGAAGATTAAATATAACCGCCCGTCAGGGCGGTTTTCATATGGAGAGAAGCATGTTTGATATTGGCGTAAACCTGACCAGTTCGCAGTTCTCCAGAGACCGGGACGAGGTGGTGGCGCGAGCGCTTGCCGCTGGCGTGAACGGCATGCTTCTTACCGGCACGAATCTCCATGAAAGTCAGCAGGCGCAGCGTCTTGCGCAACATTATCCCCAATGTTGGTCCACCGCCGGCGTTCACCCGCACGACAGTAGCCAATGGCAACCGTCAACGGAGGAAGCCATTGTCGCCCTGGCGGCGTTACCGGAGGTGGTGGCGATTGGCGAGTGCGGTCTTGATTTCAATCGCAACTTTTCCACGCCAGAAGAGCAGGAGCGAGCTTTCGACGCACAGTTGCGGATAGCCGCCGAATTACAGATGCCGGTTTTTATGCATTGCCGTGACGCGCATACGCGTTTCCTGGCGCTGCTCGATCCGTGGCTGGATAAGCTCCCGGGCGCTGTACTGCACTGTTTTACCGGCACACGCCAGGAGATGCAGGCGTGCATCGACAGAGGGTTATACATAGGCATTACGGGCTGGGTGTGTGATGAGCGCCGCGGGCTGGCGTTGCGTGAAATACTGCCGTTTATTCCTGCGGATAAGCTGCTGATCGAAACCGATGCACCCTATTTATTGCCGCGCGATCTGTCGCCGAAACCGGCGTCGCGGCGCAATGAACCGGCGCATCTGCCGCATATTTTCGCGCGTATCGCGCACTGGCGCGGGGACGATCCGCAGTGGCTTGCCGCCACAACGGATACCAATGTCAGAACGCTGTTCGGCATCGCGCTGTGAACCGGATGCGGGTCGGCAAGAGCGTTATAGCTTACGGAAACCCGTGTTTTTCACACTCTGCTTCACCTCTTTATTCAGCAGGTTAAGCAGCAGCATAGAGCGCGCTTCGCCGTCTGGTTCGGTGAAGATTGCCTGAAGCCCTTCAAAGGCGCCTTCGGTGATGATCACGCTGTCACCCGGGTAAGGCGTCTCCGGATCCACAATGCCTTCCGGTTTATACACGGAGAGCTGATGGATGACGCTGGGGGGCACGGTGGCCGGGGAAGCGCCAAAACGAACGAAGTGGCTGACGCCTCGCGTGGCGTTAATCGTTGTGGTATGAATCACTTCCGGATCAAATTCCACAAACAGATAGTTGGGGAACAGCGGTTCGCTGACTGCGGTACGTTTTCCACGCACCATCTTTTCCAGGGTGATCATCGGCGTCAGGCAATTGACCGCCTGTCTTTCGAGGTGTTCCTGGGCACGCTGAAGTTGCCCGCGCTTGCAGTACAGTAAATACCAGGATTGCATAATGACTCTTATCCGCTTGTTCGGGGCGCAAGCATAGCAAAAGCTATGCGCTAAGTTAATTATACCCGGCGTAATTCCGGCTGCTTCTTTGTTGGCTGCCTGAGTTCACGCTAATTTAACAAAAATACAGCATCACGATGATGAACGCCGTATAATGAGGCGCTTACCCAGAGGCTATAATGGACGCCATGAAATATCACGATTTACGCGACTTCCTGACGCTGCTTGAACAACAGGGCGAACTTAAACGCATCACGCTTGAAGTTGACCCGTACCTGGAAATCACTGAAATTGCTGACCGCACGCTGCGTGCTGGCGGACCCGCGCTGCTGTTTGAAAATCCTAAAGGCTTTTCCATGCCGGTGCTCTGTAACCTGTTTGGCACGCCAAAGCGCGTCGCGATGGGGATGGGGCAGGATGATGTCTCCGCACTGCGTGAAGTGGGTAAGCTGCTGGCCTTTCTGAAAGAACCGGAACCGCCGAGGGGCTTTCGCGATCTCTTTGACAAACTTCCGCAGTTCAAACAGGTGCTGAATATGCCGACGAAGCGCCTTCGTGGCGCGCCCTGTCAGCAGAAGATTATTACGGGTGATGACGTCGATCTGAACCGCATTCCCATTATGACCTGCTGGCCGGAAGATGCTGCGCCGCTCATTACCTGGGGGCTTACCGTGACCCGTGGGCCGCATAAAGAGCGGCAGAATCTGGGCATTTATCGTCAGCAGTTGATTGGTAAAAATAAGCTCATCATGCGCTGGCTGTCGCATCGCGGCGGCGCACTTGATTATCAGGAGTGGTGTGCGGCGCACCCTGGCGAGCGCTTCCCGGTTTCCGTGGCGCTGGGGGCCGATCCGGCCACGATTCTTGGCGCAGTGACGCCAGTGCCGGATACGCTGTCCGAATATGCTTTTGCCGGTCTGCTGCGCGGTACAAAAACCGAAGTGGTTAAATGTATTTCTAACGATCTCGAAGTGCCAGCCAGCGCGGAGATCGTACTGGAAGGATACCTTGAGCCCGGTGAGATGGCGCCGGAAGGCCCATACGGCGACCATACCGGCTATTACAACGAGGTGGACAGCTTCCCGGTCTTTACCGTCACGCATATTACCCGGCGTGAAGACGCCATTTACCACTCCACTTATACCGGTCGTCCACCGGATGAACCGGCGGTACTTGGCGTAGCGTTGAACGAAGTCTTTGTCCCCATTCTGCAAAAGCAGTTTCCGGAAATCGTCGACTTTTACCTGCCGCCGGAAGGCTGTTCATACCGTCTGGCCGTCGTGACGATGAAAAAACAGTACGCGGGACATGCGAAACGCGTCATGATGGGCGTCTGGTCATTTTTACGCCAGTTTATGTACACCAAGTTTGTTATCGTCTGCGATGACGATGTCAACGCTCGCGACTGGAACGACGTCATCTGGGCGATCACCACCCGTATGGACCCTGCACGGGACACGGTGCTGGTCGAAAACACGCCAATCGATTATCTGGATTTTGCTTCGCCGGTCTCCGGGCTGGGTTCAAAAATGGGGCTGGATGCCACGAACAAATGGCCTGGTGAAACCCAACGCGAGTGGGGGCGTCCCATTAAAAAAGACCCGGATGTTATCGCGCGTGTTGACGCGATATGGGATGAACTGGCCATCTTTAATCACGGTAAAGGCGCCTGAGGCGCGAACGTTTTGCCCTATAGACCCATAGAGGGAGCGCATGACAACCTTAAGCTGTAAAGTGACCTCGGTAGAAGCTATCACCGATACCGTATACCGCGTTCGTTTAGTGCCCGACGCGGCATTTTCCTTTCGTGCCGGTCAGTATTTGATGGTGGTGATGGACGAACGGGATAAACGTCCGTTCTCAATGGCGTCAACGCCGGACGAACAGGGGTTTATTGAGCTTCATATTGGCGCGTCTGAAATTAACCTCTATGCCAAAGCGGTGATGGATCGCATTCTTAAAGATCATGAGATCGTCGTTGATATTCCGCACGGTGAAGCGTGGCTGCGCGACGATGAAGAGCGCCCGCTGATCCTGATTGCCGGCGGTACCGGATTTTCTTACGCGCGTTCAATACTGTTGACGGCCCTGGCGCGCAACCCGAACCGTGAGGTGACCATTTATTGGGGTGGCCGCGAAGAAAAGCACCTCTACGATCTCTCAGAGCTGGAAGCGCTGACGCTGAAGCACCCGAACCTGCGCGTGGAGCCGGTGGTTGAACAGCCTGAAGCGGGCTGGCGCGGGCGCACGGGGACGGTATTAACCGCCGTGTTGCAGGATCACGGTACGCTGGCAGAACATGATATTTATATCGCGGGTCGCTTTGAGATGGCGAAAATTGCGCGCGACCTGTTCTGTAACGAGCGCAGCGCGCGAGCCGATCGTCTGTTTGGCGATGCGTTCGCTTTCATTTAAGCAATAAAAAACCCGCCCCTGACAGGCGGGAAGAACGGCAACTAAATAATGCCCGGTGAAGGGAGACGCCCTCCGGTGATTTTTCTGGTGGCCCGGAGCGTGCCGGGCCTTGAACTCACCTAGACACGCTCGAATACTGTCGCGATGCCCTGCCCCAGGCCGATACACATTGTCGCCAGACCAAATTCCACATCTTTACGTTCCATCAGATTGATTAACGTCGTGCTGATGCGGGCGCCTGAACAGCCGAGCGGATGACCGAGGGCGATCGCGCCGCCGTTCAGGTTGATCTTCTCGTCAATCTGCTCCATCAGCCCAAGATCTTTAATGCATGGCAGGATCTGCGCGGCAAACGCTTCGTTCATCTCAAACACGCCGATATCACTGGCGGTCAGCCCGGCTTTCTTCAGCGCCAGCGTCGACGCCGGAACCGGACCGTAGCCCATGATCGAGGGATCGCACCCCACCACCGCCATTGAACGTACGCGGGCGCGAATTTTCAGGCCCAGTTCCCGCGCACGGCTCTCGCTCATCACCAGCATCGCGGCTGCGCCGTCGGAAAGGGCTGACGAAGTGCCTGCCGTTACCGTACCGCTGACCGGATCGAACGCCGGACGCAGGGTGGACAGCGCTTCGACGGTCGTTTCCGGACGGATCACTTCGTCGTAAGTCAATTGCTTTAGCACACCGTCCGCGTCGTGACCGCCGGTCGGGATGATCTCATTCTTAAACGCGCCAGACTGGGTTGCCGCCCAGGCTCGGGCGTGCGAGCGCGCGGCAAACGCGTCCTGCATTTCACGGCTGATGCCGTGCATGCGGGAGAGCATCTCTGCGGTCAGCCCCATCATACCCGCGGCTTTGGCGACGTTGCGGCTCAGACCCGGATGGAAATCCACGCCGTGGCTCATCGGCACATGGCCCATATGCTCCACGCCGCCGACAAGACAAGCCTGCGCATCGCCGGTCATGATCATCCGCGCGGCGTCATGCAGCGCCTGCATTGACGAACCGCAAAGGCGGTTAACGGTAACTGCCGGAACCGAGTGCGGGATCTCCGCCAGCAGCGACGCGTTGCGGGCGATGTTGAAACCTTGCTCCAGGGTCTGCTGTACGCAGCCCCAGTAAATATCGTCCAGCGCGGCAGGATCCAGCGCCGGGTTACGCGCCAGCAGGCTACGCATCAGGTGCGCGGAGAGATCTTCCGCGCGCACGTTACGGAACGCGCCGCCTTTTGAACGGCCCATCGGGGTGCGAATCGCATCAACAATGACAACCTTTTCCATTGTGACTCCTTAAGCCGTTTTCAGCTCGCCAACCGGACGGGCTGGCTCAACTGCTGGATAGTAGGGTTCGTTATGGCGCGCTTTGTCGCGCAGCCCTTCCGGCACGTCATACAGCGGACCGAGAGACTGATACTGTTGCGCCATGTCGAGATACTTCGCGCTGCCGAGCGTATCCAGCCAGCGGAACGCGCCGCCGTGGAATGGCGGGAAGCCCAGGCCGTACACCAATGCCATATCGGCTTCCGCCGGGCTGGCGATGACGCCTTCTTCAAGACAACGCACCACTTCGTTGACCATTGGGATCATCATGCGGGCGATAATTTCGTCGTCGCTGAAATCACGCTTCGCGTTGCTGACGTCGGCGAGCAGGCTGTCCACGGCCGCGTCGTCGTCTTTTTTCGGTTTACCTTTGCTGTCTTCTTTATAGCGCCAGAAACCCAGACCGTTCTTCTGACCAAAACGGTTGGCGTCGAAGAGGGCGTCGATCGCGTCGCGATAATCTTTCTGCATACGTTGTGGGAAACCTGCGGCCATCACTGCCTGCGCATGGTGGGCGGTATCAATGCCCACGACGTCCAGCAGATACGCCGGACCCATCGGCCAGCCAAATTGCTTTTCCATCACTTTGTCGATTTTGCGGAAATCCGCGCCGTCGCGCAGCAGTTGGCTGAATCCGGCAAAGTACGGAAACAGCACGCGGTTAACGAAGAAGCCCGGGCAGTCGTTAACGACGATGGGCGTTTTGCCCATTTTGCTGGCCCACGCCACCACTTTGGCGATGGTGTCATCAGACGTTTGTTCGCCACGGATCACTTCGACCAGCGGCATACGGTGCACCGGGTTAAAGAAATGCATCCCGCAGAAGTTTTCCGGACGCTTCAGTACGCTTGCCAGTTCGCTAATGGGAATCGTGGACGTGTTTGACGCCAGTACAGCATCCGGGCGGACCTTTTCTTCTGTTTCCGCCAGCACGGCTTTTTTCACCTTCGGGTTTTCCACAACGGCTTCCACAACCACGTCCACGCGATCAAAGCCAGCGTAGTCGAGCGTCGGATGAATCGTCGAAATCACCCCCGCCATCTTCAGACCGTCAATCTTGCCGCGCTCCAGCTGTTTATTCAGCAGTTTGGCGGCTTCGGTCATTCCCAGCGTCAGCGATTTGTCGTTGATATCCTTCATGATCACCGGCACGCCTTTCCATGCCGATTGATAAGCGATACCGCCGCCCATAATACCCGCGCCCAGCACGGCAGCCTGCTTTGGCGTCTCAACGTCTTTGGTCAGCTTCTTCGCTTTGCCTTTTACGAACTGATCGTTCAGGAAGATGCCAACCAGCGCGCGCGCTTCGTTGGTATGCGCCAATGGAACAAAGCTCTTATTTTCCAGGTTCAGCGCTTCTTCGCGGCCAAAGCGCGCCGCCGCTTCAATGGTTTTCACCGCTGTCATAGGGGCCGGGTAATGTTTGCCCGCCGTCTGCGCGACCATGCCTTTGGCGATGGTAAAGCTCATGGCGGCTTCAATCTTACTGAGTTTAAGGGGTTCCAGTTTTGGCTGACGTTTCGCTCTCCAGTCCAGATCGCCGTTAATCGCCTGGCGCAGTACCGCTATTGCGCCTTCCGTCAGTTTTTCCGCCTTCACCACACCATCGACCAGGCCGATTTTCAGCGCCTGCTCTGCGCCAACGTCTTTACCGGCGGCAATAATTTCCAGCGCGCTGTCGGCGCCCAGCATGCGCGGCATACGGACGGAGCCGCCAAAGCCTGGCATAATGCCCAGCTTCGTTTCCGGAAGACCGATGCGCAGATCGGGCGTCGCCAGACGGTAATCGGTCGCCAGCACGCATTCGCAGCCGCCGCCCAACGCATAGCCGTTGACGGCGGAAAGGGTAGGGACCGGCAGGTCTTCCAGACGGTTAAAGACGCTGTTGGCAAAATGTAGCCACTGGCTTAACTGTTCTTCGGGAACCAGAAACAGTGAAAGAAATTCGGTGATGTCCGCACCGACAATAAAGGCTGCTTTCTCAGAACGCAGCAGCAGCCCTTTTAAATCTGTCTGCTTTTCCAGTACATCCAGCGCCTGGCCGAGGCTGGCGACGGTCGCAGTGTCGAGTTTATTGACTGAGCCGGGGGCATCGAACACCAGTTCGGCGATGCCATCTTCCAGCCAGTCGAGGTACAGGGTGTCGCCTTTGTAAAGCATGTCAGTCTCCTGAATCCGCATGGGGATCTGGTCGTACCAGATGAATCGAAGTGTGTATTTTGTGTTAAAGAAATGCAAACAAGTGATTAAAAAAATGCCGATCCGATCACGGTCGGCAGAAATCACGCTCTTTCGGGTCGTTGTGCTAAGATGCGGAGACTTGAGGTCAAAAAAGCAGAAGGATAGAAAATGGAATCACTGGCCGCACTCTATAAAAATCATATCGTTACCCTACAGGAACGGACACGTGACGCGCTGGCGCGCTTCAAACTCGATGCGTTACTTATTCATTCCGGCGAGCTGGTTAACGTTTTCCTCGACGATCATCCCTATCCGTTTAAAGTGAATCCGCAGTTTAAGGCGTGGGTGCCAGTGACGCAGGTGCCGAACTGCTGGCTGCTGGTGGATGGCGTAAACAAACCGAAACTGTGGTTCTATTTACCGGTGGATTACTGGCACAATGTGGAACCGCTGCCGACCTCCTTCTGGACAGAAGAAATTGAAGTCATTGCGCTGCCAAAAGCGGAGGGCATTGGTAGCCAACTGCCTGCTGCACGCGGCAATATCGGCTATATTGGCCCGGTTCCCGAGCGCGCGCTGCAACTGGATATTGCGGCCAGCAATATCAACCCGAAAGGGGTGATTGATTACCTGCATTATTATCGCGCCTATAAAACAGACTATGAGCTGGCCTGTATGCGTGAAGCGCAGAAAATGGCGGTGAATGGTCATCGTGCCGCAGAGGAAGCCTTTCGTTCCGGCATGAGTGAGTTCGACATTAATCTGGCCTACCTGACCGCCACCGGACATCGTGATACCGATGTGCCTTACGGCAATATCGTCGCACTCAATGAACACGCCTCTGTACTGCATTACACCAAACTGGATCATCAGGCGCCATCTGAAATCCGCAGCTTTTTGCTGGATGCGGGCGCGGAGTACAACGGTTACGCGGCAGATCTCACACGTACCTGGTCGGCGAAAAGCGACAACGATTATGCGCAACTGGTAAAAGACGTTAACGATGAACAGCTGTCGCTGATCGCCACCATGAAGGCGGGCGTCAGCTACGTTGATTATCACATCCAGTTCCATCAACGCATCGCCAAGCTGTTGCGTAAGCACCAGATTGTTACGGATATGAGCGAAGAAGCGATGGTGGAGAATAATCTTACCGGGCCGTTTATGCCGCACGGAATCGGCCATCAGTTGGGGTTACAGGTACACGACGTTGGCGGATTTATGCAGGATGACAGCGGTACGCATCTTGCCGCGCCGTCAAAATATCCGTACCTGCGCTGTACCCGCGTGCTCCAGCCTGGCATGGTCCTGACCATTGAGCCGGGGATTTACTTCATCGAGTCGCTGCTTGCGCCGTGGCGCGAAGGGCAGTACAGCAAGCATTTCAACTGGCAGAAAATTGAAGCGCTGAAACCGTTCGGCGGCATTCGTATCGAAGATAACGTAGTGATTCATGATAACGGCGTGGAAAACATGACGCGGGATCTGAAACTGGCGTAATGGACAGTTGGTTAATTCCTGCGGCGCCGGTCACTGTAGTCGAGGAGATCAAAAAAAGCCGCTTTATTACGCTTCTGGCGCATACCGATGGCGTTGAGGCGGCGAAAGCCTTTGTCGGGTCAGTGAAAGCGGCGCATCCGGATGCCCGTCACCATTGCGTGGCGTGGGTGGCAGGCGCGCCGGATGATTCGCAGCAATTGGGGTTTTCCGACGATGGCGAACCGGCGGGCACGGCGGGCAAGCCAATGCTTGCCCAACTGATGGGCTGCGGCGTTGGGGAAATCACCGCCGTGGTGGTGCGCTATTACGGTGGGATCCTGCTCGGAACAGGTGGATTGGTGAAAGCGTACGGCGGCGGCGTCAACCAGGCGCTGCGTCAGCTAACAACACAGCGCAAGACGCCGTTAACCGAATATACTTTGCAGTGTGAATACGCGCAGTTGGCTGGGGTGGAAACACTTCTGGCTCAGCATGACGGCAACATCGTCACGCGTGAATACCAGGCGTTCGTTCGGCTCAGGGTGGCGCTTCCTTATGCGAAAGTGGCCGAATTTTCAGCAAGGCTGGCGGATTTTAGCCGCGGTTCATTGCATTTGTTAGCGATTGAAGAATAATCCCCCCTCATTTTGAAGAACTAAGGAAGCGGCAGAGATGCATTTTCGCGCCATTACCCGAATCGTTGGACTACTGGTCATCTTATTTTCGGGGACGATGATTATTCCCGGACTGGTAGCCCTCATCTATCGTGATGGGGCGGGACGTGCATTTACGCAAACGTTCTTTGTCGCGCTGGCGATAGGCTCAATGCTGTGGTGGCCTAACCGCCGCGAGAAAGGTGAACTGAAATCGCGCGAAGGGTTTCTGATTGTGGTGTTGTTCTGGACCGTGCTGGGTAGCGTGGGTGCGTTACCGTTTATTTTCTCGGAAAGCCCGAACCTCACCATTACCGATGCGTTTTTTGAATCATTTTCCGGTTTAACCACAACGGGCGCCACCACACTGGTGGGTCTGGATTCGTTACCGCACGCGATTCTTTTTTATCGCCAGATGCTGCAGTGGTTTGGCGGGATGGGGATCATCGTGTTGGCGGTGGCGATTCTGCCGATACTTGGCGTCGGGGGGATGCAGTTGTATCGCGCTGAAATGCCCGGGCCGCTAAAAGACAACAAAATGCGCCCGCGTATTGCGGAGACGGCAAAGACGCTGTGGCTGATCTACGTCCTGCTGACCGTGGCCTGCGCGCTGGCGCTATGGTTTGCCGGGATGCCCGCGTTTGACGCTATCGGGCACAGCTTCGCCACTATCGCCATCGGCGGGTTTTCTACGCACGACGCCAGCGTGGGCTATTTTGACAGCCCAACGATTAACACGATTATCGCTATCTTTTTATTAATCTCCGGCTGTAACTATGGTTTGCACTTCTCTTTGTTAAGCGGACGTAGCCTCAAAGTGTACTGGCGTGACCCGGAGTTTCGCATGTTTGTTGGCGTGCAGCTTACGCTGGTGGTCATCTGCACGATCGTGCTGTGGTTCCATGATGTTTATAACTCTGCGCTAACGACGCTCAACCAGGCCTTTTTCCAGGTGGTGTCGATGGCGACGACGGCGGGCTTCACTACCGACAGTATTGCGCGCTGGCCGCTGTTCCTGCCAGTGCTGCTGTTGTGCTCCGCGTTTATCGGCGGTTGCGCCGGTTCGACAGGCGGGGGGCTGAAGGTGATCCGTATCCTCCTGTTGTTCAAACAAGGGAACCGAGAACTGAAGCGACTGGTGCATCCGAATGCGGTCTACAGTATTAAGCTGGGGAACCGTGCGCTGCCGGAACGTATCCTCGAAGCGGTTTGGGGTTTTTTCTCGGCGTATGCTCTGGTATTTATTGTCAGTATGCTGGCGATTATCGCGACTGGCGTGGACGACTTTTCCGCGTTTGCCTCCGTGGTGGCTACACTTAACAACCTTGGACCCGGGCTGGGTGTCGTCGCGGACAACTTTGCCAGTATGAATCCGGTGGCGAAATGGATCCTGATTGCCAATATGCTGTTTGGCCGTCTTGAGGTCTTCACTTTGCTGGTACTTTTTACCCCGACCTTCTGGCGTGAATAATGGAGTAACACGTGAAAACACTGATTCTTTTTTCAACCCGGGATGGACAAACGCGCGAAATCGCTTCGTATCTGGCGTCAGAACTGAAAGAACTGGGCATCTGGGCAGACGTCGTGAATTTGCACCGTACCGAAGAACCTGAATGGGACAGCTACGATCGCGTAGTTATTGGCGCGTCTATACGTTACGGGCATTACCATACAGCCTTTCAGGAGTTCGTAAAAAAACATGCGACGCGGCTGAACGGGATGCCGAGCGCGTTCTATTCCGTAAATCTGGTGGCGCGTAAACCGGAAAAGCGCACGCCGCAGACTAACAGTTACGCGCGTAAATTTTTAATGAGCTCGCAGTGGCGCCCTGACCGCTGTGCGGTGATCGCCGGCGCGTTGCTTTACCCGCGCTATCGCTGGTATGACCGCATAATGATCAAACTGATTATGAAAATGTCAGGCGGCGAAACGGACACCAACAAAGAAGTGATCTATACCGACTGGGAGCAGGTTGCAGGTTTTGCCCGGGAAATCGCCCAGTTAACCGTCAAATCGCCGGTTAAATAAACGTAAAGAATAAAAATTGCGCGGTTGATAAATTATTTTAAATTTCCTCTTGTCAGCCCGAAATA
>NZ_BBNB01000019.1 GCF_000759835.1 Citrobacter sedlakii NBRC 105722 | reverse complement strand
TGGGAGTCCAGGGTGACTGTATGGCTCGCACTGGCCGTGTTGCCACTGACGTTAGTCACGCTTACGCCGATCTGTTCACGGCTGTCGGTCAGTAAATCCATCGCCGATGACGGTACAGTCACGCGCCAGGAACCGTCCGCCTGAACCTGTGCCGTAAAAGTCTGGTCAGCGAATTTCACCACCACAGTTTGACCCGCTTCCACGCCCTGAGTCTGCCCTGAAAGCAGCAGGTCTGCGCCTTTCTCCGCGGCGTTAATGAGATCGTCTGCGGCAACGGTATTGATCGTAATTGCCACCGGATCAAGATCCAGCTCAACCGGATGATCAACGGACACGGGATTGCCCCAACCATCCTGTGCGCTGGCCGTTACGGTCAGTTGCCCTGCGTTCCAGTTTTGCAAGTCGCTTGCCGGAACACCAATCTGCCAACCCCCGTTGCTGCTCACCACCGCCTGATAATTCACGTTATTGATAGACACAGTGACCAGCGTACCCGCTGCCAGATGGCTGCTGCTACCGCTCACCACCAGATCCTGATGGTGTTCGATGGCGTTAACAATGTCGTCGCCAGAAAGCGTATTTATACGCAGGCCCGGCAGCGACGCATTAATGCTGATATCGCGATCGCCGGTCCCGGTATTGCCGTGACTGTTGGTTACGGAAGCGGTAAAGGTGAGGTCGCCATCGCCAAAGTGTTGCAGGTCGTTGGCCGGAATGGTCACCTTCCAGCTCAGATCATTTTCCACGATAGCGCTGTAGCTTTTTCCGCCGACCTGAACGGTGACCGTATCGCCCGCCGCGGCATGGATGACACGACCGCTTAAAATCTGGTCGCTTTGCGTTTCCGCGTGGTTCACCAGGTTGTCGGTGGCGAAGTGATTAATGACCACCTGCGGCAGCACCGTGTCGACGAGGAAGGATGCGCTGGTCGTGCCGCTGTTACCGGTGGCGTCCGTGCCGCTTACGGTGACATGATAGAGGGTATTGGCAAGGTTCAGTACATCAGAAACCGGCACCTGAACAGACCAGACGCCACCGTTGACCGTTGCGGTATAGGCGATATTGTTGAGCATCACGGTCAGGGTGCTGCCGTCCGCGAGAGTACTGGCGCCGCTTAAGGTCAGCGGCTGCATCGACTCCTGGGCGTTAAGTACGTTGTCCTGGCTAATAGTATCGACGGTGATCCCGACGGCCAGGCTGTTGAGAGTCACATCGTGGGTGGCTGTGCTGGTATTGCCCGCCGCATCGGTCACCGTCACGGTAATGGTGTGCTGCCCGTTGCTCATGGAATTAAACAACGAGGCCGGAACGCCCACGCTCCAGCTGCCGTCTGCCTGTACCACGCCAGTAAAGGTCTGATCACCAAACTGAACGGTCACGACGTCGCCGGGCGCGGCGCCGTTCGCCATTCCTGAAATCAGTTGAGCGACATCCTGCTCATCATCATTAAGGATATTATCGCCAGCTACGGGATTGACCGTCAGGATCGGCGCGGTGGTGTCGACAGTCAGTTGATCGGAGAAATCCGCCGCGTTCCCGGCTTTATCGCTCACTGAAACCGTCAAAGAATGGTCGCCATTCGCCAGCGCCTGAACGTCTGCGGCGTCCACCGTCAGCGCCCAGGTCCCTTCGTTCGTCACAAGGGCGGTATAGGTTTGGCCGTTCAGCGTCAGTGTGACCGTCTGCCCGGCTTCGGCAGTGGTTTTTCCGCTTAATACCAGGGACGCGTTGTGCTCAACGGCATTGAGGATCTGATCAACGGCGATGCTATCCATCGACAGCAGCGGCGCCTGTGTGTCGACAGCGATCACCTGAGTGCCCGTCACCGTATTGCCCGCCGCATTCTGACCGCTAACGCTCACCGTCCAGCTCCCGTCAGCCAACGCAGCGGCATCCGCCGCCGGGACGTTGATCTGCCACTCCCCGTTCGCGTCGACGCGGGTGAGATAGCTTTTACCGTTTAGCGTGACGGTCAGTTGCGTGCCCTGCGCCAGATGACTGCTACTGCCTGACAGCGTAAACCCGGCAGACTGTTCACTGGCGTTAATCACATTATCGTTAGCCGTTGTCGCCAGCGTGAGGGTTGCCTGCGTGGTATCGACATTGACCGTAATTTTGCCCGCTGAGGTGGACTCGCCACCGTTGATTTGCACGACAGACCAGGTATGTACGCCGTCGGTCTGCGTGGGCAGCAGTACCGTCCAGACCCCATTTGCATCAACCATTGTACTGGCGATGGTGTTGCCGTTGCTGTCTTTGATTTGAATTGTCGCGCCCGGATGGCCGGTCCCGCTGAAGGTCGGCGTGTTATCGTCGGTGGTGGCATTGGCGGTCAGACCGCCCTGTTTGTCGCCCTGATTATCGGTGACCATGTAGGTTGGCGTATTTTTGGTGTTATCAACGGTTTCAGTTTCGGTCACTGTGACTGTTTTCGTTTCACCGCCGTCATCATTAGCCAGCAGCGCGCCAATCGCGCCGCCGCCCAACGCGGCACCAGCCAGCCATGCCCACGGAAAATCATTCTCTTCGCTGGCGGCTTCCGCCATCAACGGTTCGATGCTGTCGATCGGCGTCGCATGCGCCGTCAGCTCAACCGCGTCCAGGCTGGCAACATTGCCCACATCGTCAAAGGTCACGTGGGTCAGTCCCGTTTCATCATTGAAAACCAGTTCAGAGTGCAGTTTCGACTCGGGATCTTCGGTGAAATAGCCGCTGCAACGAATCACGCTGCCGTCTTTCATGTAGATCAGCAGGTCGTTGCCCTGGCGGACGTAGCGGGCCACATCCTGAGCGGAACCGAGGATTTCGATCACGGAAGCGCCGGATACTGCGACGGAAAGGTTGCCTTCGCCCGACAGGACGGTTTTTTTCGCGGTGTGACGATTGATAATGTTTGCGGTTTTTAATGTATTCATAGTCTGGCTCATAAAGGTCAGTTAATCAGTACTACGCTTGCGGGTCGCGTCCCTGAGGTCATGGTGCTGCGAGTAAAATGGATTAGAGATCGGGCAATTTTTTAGATGCCTGTTTTTCAATCCCGATAAGGGGCAACAGGTTGTCGACTGCCGTCGCGTACTGAATGGCGGCGCTCCAGCCGTCGTATTCAGCATTAATGCGTGAAGATTGCGCCTGCCAGACGTCCTGTTCGACGCTCAGCAGGTCGTTGATGCTTTTTTTGCTCAGGGTGTATTCGTTTTTGTAAACGCTGCGGGTTTGCATGGCGTTAACCAGCTGGAATTTGCCGGCATCTTCACGACCGCGTGCGCCTTTCCAGTCCGCCATTGCCGATGAGGCTTTTTGCAGAATGTCGAATCGCGCTTTTTCTTCTTCTGAAGCGGCCATCGCCTTTGCCCCCTGCGCCTGATCAACGCGCGCGGAAACCGCACCCCCCTGATACAGCGGCGCATCCACGCTGAGCTGGATTTGATCGTCCCAGTAGCCGCGATTGTCAGATTCATAACGGGTGCGTCCCGCTTTCAGGCTGAGCGTGGGCAGATGTTGGGCTTTCGCCCGATCAATGCCGTGCTGTGCGGATGTCACCATAGCGCGTGCGGACAGCACGGCAGGGATTCTGGAATAATCGATATCGTCAACGGCGACCTGTTTGGCTTCCAGGTTCTCCGGCAGACGGGCGTAACGATGGGCACTGATACCGGTCTGTACCGCCAGCACCGCTTTCGCTTTTTGCAACGCGGCGTCGTACTGCTCCAGCGTCGCTCGCATCCCGGCAATGCGGGTCTGGGTTTGCAGATCGTCAGAGGTCGAGCTAAGACCTGCGCCAGCGCGCAGTTGCGCCAGATGCTGAATTTTCTCCAGCGCGGCGATGTTCTCTCGTGCCGCATTCACTAAGGCGCTATAGCGTTTCACTTCGACATAACCCTGCGCGGCTTTTTCCGCCACTTCCGAAAGGGTGGCCATCAACTGATAGCGATAACTTTCGTATTGCGCTTCCGACTGGGCAATAGCGCTATTGGTTTTACCAAAGTCATACACTAATTGCGTAACGGTAATTCCCCAGGCTGCAGAATTATTTAACGAGCCACTGGAATCCGTTGTCTGGCTGTGACCGGTACTCGCCGTTAAGCCAATTTGCGGCATCCAGCCGCTTTTCGCCTCTTTTGTCATTGCCTGGCCGATTCCCATTTGCGCGGCCTGACGGCTAATTGCCGGGTCGCGATCTAAAGCAAATAAAATACTTTCTTTCAGATTCGTCTCTTCAACATTCGCTAATGCCGCGAAGCAAGAAACAGAAGCGCCGCAAAGTGCAAGGGTTAACGTCACCAATGAAAAAACAAAACGCATACTCACAACATATATCCTAATTAAAATGGCTTTCTTCAGGCTGACCGATGCCTCCACACTTTTCTTTTTCAGAGCGATATGGAAAATAATGAAGCCTGCTATGAGATATGCCCTTATCAATGTGTCTTCAGCGCATTCCGCTGAATTTAACGGTCAGTCTCCCCTGAGCTTAAATAATGCCCACACTGATAACGACATATACCTGTCCGTGACAAACAAAGTTGAAAAACGTCATCATCACTACGTCTGTATGACATTTTCCAGCGTCCAGAAAAGACACTTTCCCGGGTATTCAGGGTAAGCGTTACCTATCGCTGGCATCACGGGTTGAAGAATATTCTGAGGTGTCGGGGTAAACGAGGAAAGAAAAATAACCTTAATTCATCTTAAATGATTTCTGATTGTAACCATGAAGAACTAAACCCAATAAAAACAAGAACATGATATTTCAACCAAAGATCTTAAACACTCTGAAAGGCCCTTTACTTGCTGAAATTTTGAACTAAAAAGCCATGGAGTGCACAGAGATTCATCAGTATTGTTCATCCCTGACTAAAATTAAACCGGATCAGTTTTCAGGCGGATAACAAATTAGAAACAATATTATTCCAATCAGTTAGCATCCATGCCGAGGTGAGCGTGTTAATGCGGGAAATCAGGAAGGGAGTAAAACGGTGTGGTTTTTCCGCTTACAGGTGAAAAGAAAGCGGTCGTACTTTTCGATCATCATTTGCGACTTGATGCCTATTTTGTCGCGATAGTCGTTGTATTCCGAGCCTTCAGAGAGCAGGAATGCGTATATTGTATAATTAAGTTCGATGATCGAAAAAATGAATTCACGTTTCGCCAGTTCGAGCGTTTCATCATGCAGGCGATAGTCGCTATCGTTAAATTTTTCAGCCTGCTCCATGCGATGTGAGATTTGATGAATAATCGCCGGATGCAAATAGTACTGCGTACAGCCCACTGTTTCTTCATAGGGCCAAACGTGAAGAATCTCCTCAATAATACGCTGGTCACGCATTCGCTGTTCGGACAACAGATTATTCGTACTAAACGGCGACGTCAGCAAATAGCGAATTGAAAGAAAAAGAAAGGTGCCAATGCTTAATGCACACAGCAACATGAAGACTTTTGTGTAGAACATGATATAGCGAGTCAGTAATTTTGGAAAAGCTATCCTAACGGCAGTCGCGATGGATTTATAGTTTTTTGGAACTGAAAAGTCCTAAATTTTCCAGTTAATGTGAAAATAATAAAACGTTACGGTAAACAGTCGGCTAAATTACCCCCATTATTTAGGATAATCTTAATGGCAGAACGAAATATCCTGGCGAATTTTCTGACATCGCCTTTTTGCCGGGTGGTGCGAAAACACCTTACCCGGCCTGCAGCAATGGGGCCACGGACGGCCTTATTTTCGATGCCAGTAGGCCGCCGCGCGCACCAACTGCGGGTCAAACGCATCGCTTTCGAAACGGCGGCTGAGGTTTTTGACCACCTTTCCTTCTCCGGTGACCCAGATAAAGTAATCTGCCGCTGGCACCGACAATTGCGCCAGTCGCGCATCAATCGCCTGCTCGTCGTGCGCCAGCCATTCTATGTTGAACCCGTCAAGATGCGCCAGGTAATCCCGATAAGCAGGATCGTTGACGCTCACCAGCGCGGTCACCGACGGCCTGACCGGCAAGCGGCTAAGCGCTTCCAGACGCCGACGCAGCGCGGGCATGCCTGACTCATCGCAAACATAAACCTGGTATGCATAATCCTCCGGCACCACCAGCGAACCACGCGGCCCGCCGATGGTCACCGTGTCCCCTTCGCGAGCCTGCATCGCCCAGCGGCTCGCCACGCCGCCATCGTGAATGAAGAAATCCAGCGCCAGTTCATGACGCGCTTCATCGTAAAGCGGCGTGTAGTCACGGGACGCCGGGCGTGCGCCCTCTCCCCAGACAATGCCTTCGTCAGTGACCGTTGGAGGGACAAACGGAGCGCCAGCCTGGGGGAAAAAGACTTTCGTGTGATCGTCAAAGCCGTGTGAGCAAAAGCCTTTCAGCGCGTCGCCGCCCAGTACAATGCGTTGAAAGCCTGCGCTGATACGTTCCGCGCGCAAAACGGTAAGTTCGCGAAAACGCAATTCGTTGCGCACGCGTTGAGGATAACGTGAGGTGATGTCGGTCATGTCGCTGCCTTCGTGAAATAATCAGATATATCGAATTTAATTTTCAAATGATAATGATTGCTAATCAAGATGATTGCAAGCGATTTTTCGATACTGTTTTATAAAGCCTCACCCGCTACAAATAAGCATTAAATTCAATACATTATAAAATTTTCATTGCACAGCTTGCCAAAATCAAAGATTTAGATATAAATTAGATATATCTAATAAACATCAGGAGAAACCTATGCGACATCATCACGAGGGTTGCTGCAACGGCGAAGGGGAGCATCATGAGGGCTGCTGTTCCGGCGAAGGGGAGCATCATGAGGGCTGCTGTTCCGGCGAAGGTCGCCACCAGGGCGGCTGTCACAGCGAAGGTCATCATCACGGCGGATGTAATGGCGAAAATCATCATCACGGCGGGTGTAACGGCGAAAGTCATCATCACGGCAGGTGTGGGCAACGTCATGGCAGAGGCGGCGGAAGACGCCAACGCTTCTTCGGACATGGCGAGCTGCGTCTGGTGATTCTGGATATCCTCTCCCGTGAGGCCAGTCATGGCTACGAGCTGATCAAAGCTATCGAAAATTTGACTCAAGGGAACTATACCCCCAGCCCGGGCGTGATCTATCCAACGCTCGATTTTTTACAGGAGCAGGCGCTTATCACCATTAGCGAAGAAGACGGCGGACGGAAGAAAATCACCCTTACCACGTCCGGCGCACAATGGCTGGAGGAGAACCAGGAACACCTCGGACACATTCAGGCGCGGATCACTGCGCGTAATGTTGGCGCTGAACTGCGTAAGAATCCGCAGATGAAGCGGGCGCTGGACAATTTCAAGGCGGTGCTGGACCTGAAAGTGAATCAAGGGAATCTCAGCGACGCGCAGTTAAAACAGATCACTGGCGTGATCGACCGCGCGGCGCTGGAAATCACTCAACTGGATTAAGCTGGCTGCGCGTCGTCTTCCCTGACACGGAACACTTTCACCAGCTCTTTTAAGTGAAGCGCCTGCTCATTCAGTGACGCTGCCGCGGCAACGGACTCCTCCACCAGACAGGAGTTCTGTTGCGTGGTGGCGTCGATCAGGCCAATCGCGCTGTTGATCTGCGAAATTCCGTCGGTCTGTTCGCGACTGGCCTGGCCGATTTCCCGCAGGATCACGTCCATTTCCTCAACATTACTCACCATACCGTTGATTAGCGCATTCGCTTTTTCGACCAGCAGCATTCCCTCCTGAGTCTGACCGGTGGAATCTTCAATCAGATTACGGATCTCGCTGGCGGACGAAGCGCTTTTCTGCGCCAACTGCCGCACTTCACCCGCCACTACCGCGAACCCACGCCCGTGTTCACCCGCACGCGCCGCTTCTACGGCAGCGTTCAGCGCCAGTATGTTGGTCTGGAAGGCAATAGAGTCAATCAGATTAATGATGTCGGACATGCGGTTAGCGGTTTCATTTATGACGCGCATTTTTTGCGTGACCTGATTCATCATTTCACCGTTGTTTTTCACTACGGTCGCCGCCCCCGCAGAGAGCTTCGTCGCTTCTCCGGTATGTTCCGCTGTGTTTTTCACCGTCGCGGTGATCTGTTCCATCGACGCGGCAGTTTGTTCAACCGAGCTGGCCTGCTCTTCGGTACGCGCCGCCAGATCCTGGTTGCCAGCCACAATCTGCGCCGCCGCGCTGGAAATATTCTCCGAGCCGTTTTGTACCTCCTGCACAATCTCTTGCAGGCGGTTTTTCATGGTCATCAGCGCCTGCAGCAATACGCCGGTTTCGTCCCGCTGTTCGCAGGCGATAGTGCGGGTCAGGTCGCCCTGGGCGATCGCTTCGGCAAACTGGACAGCGTCGTCCAGTGGTCGGGTAATGGAACGCACGATGTACAGCCCCATAACGCAGCCAGCGACAATGCCTGCCAGCGCCAGGGCGACAAGCAGGATCCGGTTGGCTTTAAAATCGCTCTCCACTTGCTCGCCTGCTTTTAGCATCTGCGCGTCTTCGATGGCGATAAGCGCCATCACTTTATCTTTATACGCCTGCTGCACGTTTACCGTGGTGGTCATCATCTCCTGCATTGCCGCCTGACGGTTGTGACTTTGCACCGCCGCCTGGATACGGTGTTGCGAGGCAAGATACTGCTCACGCACGTCGCGAATGTCTGCTATCACCGTTTTCGATTTATCGTCGAGCGGCGCCGCGCTTAGCTCGTCCAGCAGAAGGCTAATCTGCTGGCTTATCGCGTCGAGCCGGGCCTGCGAAGCCCCTGTCCAACGCCCTTCTTCATCCATCAGCATCAGTTGTTGCGTGCTGACATACTCCTGAAAATTGTCGATAAGTTTGTTGGCTTTTACCGTGATCGGATAATCGTCGGTCAGGATGTTTTGCATACCACGATTCGCACGATCCAGGCTAAATATCGACAAACCGGAACTCACCATCATCAGCACAATAAACAAACCAAACGCGATAAATAACTTTGAACGAATTTTCACGTTACGCAAAAACATATTTCCCCTCCCGGAGATCGTTTTTCTCAGACAGCATTTCTTATCGGTCGGAATCTCAGTAACTTTATGATATTGATCAGTTTTTATTTTCAACGCTTTCTGATAAATCGCTTTTAACGATGAATAACGGTAGACCGATCGTTATATAAGCGTTTTTTATGCTTTCGTGAAATGCGGAAAACCGCTGGGCGACAATGAGAATAAAAATAACTATCTCACCCTTATGGGTTAATATTTAATATAAATTTAACATTAAATTCACAAAACGCTCACCCATTACGGTAAGCGTTGGCAGAAAAAAGAAGAGGCAGAGATGTGAAGAAATGAGGAAATTAATGCAGTACCGTCACGGCATCTTCCAGACGGCTGGCGCGGTGTTTGACCATAGCGGATACCTGCGCGCTTTCTTCAACCAGCTCGGCATTTTTCTGGGTGATGTGGTTAAGCTCATCCACCGCGCGGGTCAGGCTGCTCAGCCCGTCGGCCTGTTCCGACGTCGCATGACTGATTTGCGCAATCAGTTGGGTGACGTTTTGCACCTGCGAAACAATGTCATCAATGGTGCGGCCTGCGGCGTGAACCTGCTGCGAACCGGACTGAACTTTGTCCGCGCTGGCGTCAATTAACTTACGGATGTCGTTCGCCGCACTGGCGCTGCGGCTGGCCAGATGGCGTACTTCTCCCGCCACGACGGCGAACCCTTTTCCTTGCTCGCCCGCACGCGCCGCCTCCACCGCCGCGTTAAGCGCGAGGATATTGGTCTGGAAAGCGATGTCGTTTATCAGCGTGGTGATGGTGCCTATCCGCTGGGTGCTGTTGGCGATGTCATCCATCGTTTTGATCACCGTATCCATGGCTTCGCCACCCTGAGTCGCTGCGCTGCTGGCGGCGCTCGACAGTTTGTCAGCAGCGGAGGCGGTTTCGGAGTTCTGCTTAACCGAAGCGGCCATCTGGTTCATGGTTGCAACCGTTTGTTGCACGTTATCAACCGTCTGGCGGGTGTGTTTATTCAGATCGTCATTGCCTTTCGCCAGCGTTTCGCTGCCGTTACGTACGCTCGACACCTGACTTGAGACATCGTTGATGAGCCAGCGGCACATCAGCCCAAGTTGCCCAACCGCGCGCAGCGTCAGTCCCAGTTCGTCACTGCGATTAAGATGCATCACGCTGTTACGCTCCCCGGTCGCGACTTTCAGCGCCTGCTTCGCCACGTTTTCGATCGGACGAACTATTTGTCCTTCAAAAATCACGGTGCCGGCTCCCAGCGCCAGCGCACTCATCAGATACGCCAGCGCGGGCGCGTCGGAGGCATACAGGCCCGCCGCGACCATCACGAACAACAGCGTCATCACGCCGCGTACCCGCCAGCGCAGCGGCAGAGAAGGGAGTTTTCCCAACCAGCCTTTGCGTACCACCAGCCCTTTGTGAATGCGTCGGGCGCAGCGGTTTTCGTTCAGCGCCTGGTATAAAGGCTCCACCGCGGCGATCTCTTCTTCCGTTGCGCGGGTACGAATCGACATGTAGCCAGTGACCTGCCCTTCGCGAACCATCGGCACCGCGTTGGCGCGAACCCAATAGTGATCGCCGTTTTTACAACGGTTTTTAACAATGCCGCTCCACGGCTCGCCCTGTTTCAGGGTGTACCACATATCGGCAAACGCAGCTTTTGGCATGTCCGGATGACGTACAAGGTTGTGCGGCTGCGCCAACAGCTCATTGAGCGAGTAGCCGCTAACAGTGACGAAAGTATCGTTAGCGTGCGTGATGTAACTGTGCAGATCGGTCGTGGACATGAGCGTCGTATCGTCATCCAGCGGTGTATTTTGCTGGGTAACGTAGAGATGAGAAGACATAGTAGCGTCCTGTGCAGGTTATCTGGTTGTTAACTTCTTGTCAGATGTTATTTCGGCGCTAACGGATTTATCTTTAGTTGTTAAATTTGATTTAGATCGCAATTTGCGATTAAACCTTATTATTTGTATGAATTCCAATTTGTTGATTTTGAATACTTTCGGGGTGAAACTACCCGCACCTGCGAGCCCACCCGCACCACCATAGCGCAAAATCCGCCTCTTTTTCGTGCAGCGAGCGGGATCTCTCCTCGTTGTGAACTGATTAAATTCTGCTCAATATGCTACTTTTTGTTAACAAATAAGATTAAATATTGCGCATTTTCCTTATTTCATCATGTTTATCCCGATTTTCGTCGGCCTCATTGGGATGGCGCAATCCCTGCAATACTTAAATCGGTATCATGTGATACGCGAGCCGCGGGAGCATATTTTGAACAGGTTACCTTCCAGCGCGTCGGCATTAGCCTGCAGCGCACACGCCCTGAATCTCATCGAAAAGCGAACGCTTGACCATGAGGAAATGAAAGCACTAAACCGAGAGGTGATTGATTACTTCAAAGAGCATGTGAATCCGGGTTTTTTAGAGTATCGCAAATCTGTTACCGCCGGCGGGGATTACGGAGCCGTAGAGTGGCAAGCGGGGAGTCTGAATACGCTTGTCGACACCCAGGGTCAGGAATTTATCGACTGTCTGGGTGGGTTCGGCATCTTTAATGTGGGGCACCGTAATCCAGTCGTGGTTTCCGCCGTACAGAATCAACTCGCGAAACAACCCCTGCACAGTCAGGAACTGCTTGATCCTTTACGGGCGATGCTGGCAAAAACGCTCGCCGCCCTGGCGCCAGGCAAACTGAAATACAGCTTCTTCTCCAACAGCGGTACTGAATCCGTCGAAGCGGCGCTGAAGCTCGCCAAAGCGTACCAGTCGCCGCGCGGTAAGTTCACTTTTATCGCCACCAGCGGCGCGTTCCACGGCAAGTCATTAGGTTCCTTGTCCGCAACGGCGAAATCGACCTTCCGCAAACCGTTTATGCCCCTGCTGCCGGGCTTTCGTCATGTGCCTTTTGGCGATATCAGCGCGATGCGATCGGTCCTTAGCGAGTGCAAAAAGACCGGCGACGACGTGGCGGCGGTGATCCTCGAACCCATTCAGGGAGAAGGCGGCGTGATCCTGCCGCCGCAGGGGTATCTTAGCGCCGTGCGTAAACTGTGCGACGAATTCGGCGCGCTGCTGATTCTGGATGAAGTGCAAACCGGCATGGGGCGCACCGGCAAGATGTTCGCTTGCGAACATGAAAACGTGCAGCCTGACATTCTCTGCCTGGCGAAGGCGCTGGGCGGTGGCGTGATGCCGATTGGCGCAACGATTGCCACCGAAGAGGTCTTTTCGGTACTGTTCGACAACCCGTTCCTGCACACCACCACCTTTGGCGGAAACCCGCTTTCCTGCGCAGCGGCGCTGGCAACCATCAACGTGTTGCTGGAGCAAAACCTGCCCGCTCAGGCAGAGCAGAAAGGCGATATGCTGCTGGACGGTTTCCGCCAGTTGAGCCGTGAATATCCGGATCTGGTGCATGACGCGCGCGGCAAGGGGATGCTGATGGCGATCGAGTTTGTCGACAATGAGATCGGCTACAGCTTCGCCAGCGAGATGTTCCGACAGCGCGTACTGGTTGCCGGCACGCTCAACAACGCGAAAACGATCCGCATTGAACCACCGCTCACCCTGTCCGTCGAGCAGTGCGAGCAAGTACTGAAAGCCGCGCGTAAAGCGCTGGCGGCGCTACGGGTAAGCGTGGAAGAAGTGTAGTCCGGCGTGTGGGTTTGCATTGTCGGATGGCGCTGCGCTTATCTGGCCTACAAGGTATCACCTGCGTAGGCCGGGTAAGGCGCAGCCGTCACCCGACTGTTTAACATCTACACAATTCGCACGCCCGCAGGCATTACACGCTCCGGAGTTAACAATACGCTTTCGCTGCCGTCTTCAGTTTCTGCGCACAACAACATACACTCAGACGTCTCGCCGCGCATTTTTGCTTTTTGCAGATTACATAGCACTACCACCATTTTTCCCAACAGCTCGGCTTCCGCGTAATACGGCACCAGGCTGGTGACGGTTTGCAATGTTCTCTCTCCAACATCCACCTGTACGATGTACAGCTTGTCGGCGTTCTCGTGGCGCTTCACTTCAGTTATCTTCCCAACCCGAATCTCCATCCGGGCAAAATCCGTAAATGTGACTGTCTCCATGCGAGCCTCATTGAGTAAAATTTTACTAAATTATAGCGAAGCATTTTCTTGCCGTTGAACGTAAAATGAGGAAAATGTCGTACTGATCACATTCATAACGCAGAGCTTTGCCCTGAACATATCAAATTTTCGCGCTTTATTTACTGAAAACAGATGCATAGAAAAGCACTTCCTTTACAATGACAAAGCATCTCAGGGCAAAGCCGATATAAAGGTAACCATGGCCACACTTAAAGATATTGCAATAGAAGCGGGTGTCTCCCTGGCGACAGTATCCCGGGTGCTGAACGACGATCCCACGCTTAACGTGAAGGAGGCGACAAAGCATCGCATTCTGGAGATTGCCGAAAAGCTGGAGTACAAAACCAGCAGCGCCCGCAAGAGCCAGAGCGGTTCGGTCAACTTACAGCATATTCTTGCCATCTACAGTTACCAGCAGGATCTGGAAATCAACGATCCTTACTATCTGGCGATCCGTCACGGCATCGAAACCCAATGTGAAAAGCTGGGCATTGAGTTGACCAACTGCTATGAGCACAGCGGCCTTCCGGATATCAAAAACATTACTGGTATTTTGATTGTCGGTAAGCCGTCCCCCGCCCTACGCAGCGCCGCCACTGCATTGACCGATAATATCTGTTTTATCGACTTCCATGATCCGGGTAGTGACTATGACGCCGTTGATATTGATTTAGCGCGGATCAGCAAAGAAATTATCGACTTCTACAGCGCCCAGGGCGTCACTCGCATCGGTTTTATCGGCGGTGAAGACGAACCGGGTAAAGCGGATATTCGTGAAGCGGCGTTTGTCGAATACGGTCGTCTGAAGCAGGTGGTGCACGAAGAGGATATCTGGCGCGGCGGCTTTTCCAGCTCGTCTGGCTATGAACTGGCGAAACAGATGCTGGCGAAGGCAGATTATCCGCGCGCGCTGTTTGTCGCTTCCGATTCCATTGCCATTGGCGTTTTGCGTGCTATCCACGAGCGCGGGCTGGCGATCCCAGCCGATATCTCGCTGATCAGCGTTAACGATATCCCCACGGCACGTTTTACTTTTCCGCCACTCTCTACCGTACGCATCCATTCGGAAATGATGGGCAGCCAGGGCGTGAACCTGCTATTCGAAAAAGCCCGCGATGGCCGTGCGCTGCCGCTATTGGTATTCGTTCCCAGTAAGCTTAAACTGCGCGGCACCACGCACTAATAACTTTTTACGCCCGGCTTTCTGCCGGGTGCGCATTTTCATGCAACGTTCCCCTCAACGAATATTTTCGTGATCCAGTTAAAGTAAATCATTTTGCCTACTATATTTTAGTAAAAATTTTACTAAAATCCTTTTCAGATACGCTTACCCACCATTGTTTTGAATGGTTCTGATTTTTTCTCCACCAGGAAGCCTTATGAATCGCTGGGAAAACATTCAACTCACTCATGAAAATCGACTGCCGCCACGAGCCTCATTTTTCTCTTATGACTCGGTTACACAGGCACGCTCCTTTACCCGCGAAGCCAGTAGCCATTTTCTGCTGTTAAGCGGACAATGGAACTTTAAATACTTCGACCACCCGTTACGTGTGCCAGAAGCCTTCACCTCGGAGTATATGAGCGACTGGGGCAATATTACCGTTCCCGCGATGTGGCAACTCGAAGGCCATGGTAAATTGCAGTACACCGATGAAGGCTTCCCTTTCCCCATCAACGTACCGTTTGTCCCCAGCGATAACCCGACAGGCGCTTATCAGCGAATCTTTACCTTGAGCGAAAGCTGGCAGGACAAACAAACGCTGATTAAATTCGACGGCGTCGAAACCTATTTCGAAGTTTACGTTAACGGCCATTATGTCGGCTTTAGCAAAGGCAGCCGCCTGACGGCAGAATTTGATATCAGCGGCTTCGTCATCACCGGTGACAACCTGCTTTGCGTTCGCGTGATGCAGTGGGCCGACTCCACTTACATTGAAGATCAGGATATGTGGTGGACGGCGGGGATCTTCCGCGACGTCTACCTCATTGGCAAAAAAGCGACTCATATTCAGGACATTACCATCCGCAGTGACTTCGACGACGATTACCGCGATGCCACCCTCTCCTGTACGCTGGAGCTGGAAAACCTGACCACGGCCCCCGCGTTAGCATCGCTTGAATATACCCTGTTCGATGGCGAAACCGTTGTGCACTCGGGTGAGGTAGCAAACCTGACTATTTCACGGCGCAGCCAGACTCACTTCGCTTTCACGGTAAGCAACCCACAGCAATGGTCTGCCGAATCGCCGTACCTTTATCATCTGGTATTAATCCTGAAAGATGCCGACGGAAAAATACTGGAAGTGGTGCCGCAACGCGTGGGCTTTCGCGATATCAAAATGCGCAACGGCCTGTTTTACATTAATAACCGTTACGTGATGCTGCACGGCGTGAACCGTCACGATAACGATCATCTGAAAGGCCGCGCGGTCGGTATGGATCGCGTGGAAAAAGATCTTCAGTTGATGAAGCAGCATAACATCAACTCAGTGCGCACAGCGCACTACCCGAACGACCCGCGCTTTTACGAGTTGTGCGATATCTACGGCCTATTTGTAATGGCGGAAACGGATGTTGAATCTCACGGTTTTGCCAACGTTGGCGATATCAGTCGGATCACCGACGATCCAGCCTGGGAGAAGGTCTACGTTGAGCGCATCGTCCGTCATATTCATGCACAGAAAAACCATCCGTCGATTATCATCTGGTCCCTCGGCAACGAGTCCGGCTACGGGTGTAACATTCGCGCGATGTATCACGCCGCCAAAGCGCTGGACGACACCCGACTGGTTCATTACGAAGAGGATCGTGACGCCGAAGTCGTTGATATCATCTCCACCATGTATACCCGCGTCCCGCTAATGAACGAATTCGGCGAATATCCGCATCCGAAGCCGCGCATTATCTGCGAATACGCTCATGCGATGGGCAACGGACCGGGCGGGCTGACGGAGTATCAGAACGTCTTTTATCAGCATGATTGTATACAGGGTCATTATGTCTGGGAGTGGTGCGATCACGGCATTCAGGCAACAGATGACAAGGGTAACGTTTGGTACAATTACGGCGGCGACTACGGTGATTACCCGAATAACTACAACTTCTGTCTGGACGGTCTGATTTACCCGGACCAGACACCGGGTCCCGGGCTTAAAGAGTACAAACAGGTCATCGCGCCAGTGAAAGTTTACGCTCATGATCTGCCGCGCGGCGAGCTGCGCATTGCGAATAAACTGTGGTTCTCAACGCTGGATGATTACACCCTGCACATTGAAGTGCGCGCGGAGGGAGAAACGCGAGCTACACAGCAAATTAAACTGCACGACATCCCGCCCAACAGCGAAACCATTTTGCGCTGCACGCTGCCGGAACTGGATGCGCGGGAAACTTTCCTCAACGTCACCGTGACCAAAGATTCGCGGACCCTATACAGCGAAGCAGGTCATCCTGTTGCCCGCTATCAATTCCCACTCAAGGACAGCACCGCCGAGCTCGCGCCATTCAACCAACCGCAGGCCTGTCCGCTTGTGCTAGAAAGCGATCGCATGAGCTGCACCGTTCGTGGGGCCAACTTCCAACTGATCTTCTCCAGACTGAGCGGTAAGCCGACAGAGTGGACGGTAAATGGCGAAGCAATGCTCACTCGTGAACCGAAGATCAACTTCTTCAAGCCGACGATCGATAACCACAAGCAAGAGTTTGAGGGGCTGTGGCAGCCGAACCACCTGCAAATCATGCAGGAACATCTACGCGAATTTAGTGTTGAGCAAACCGACGATGTTGTGTTGATCACCAGCCGCACCATCATTGCACCGCCAGTATTCGACTTCGGTATGCGCTGCACCTACCGCTGGCGCATTGCAGCTGATGGTCAGGTTAACGTCGCGCTGTCTGGCGAACGCTACGGCGACTTTCCGCACATTATTCCGTGCATTGGCTTCACGATGGGCATCAACGGTGATTTTAGCGAAGTCGCTTACTATGGACGCGGCCCCGGTGAAAACTATGCCGACAGCCAGCAGGCCAACATCATTGATGTCTGGCAAAGTAGCGTGGACGCAATGTTTGAAAACTATCCGTTCCCGCAAAACAACGGTAACCGCCAGCACGTGCGTTGGGCGGCATTAACCAACCGCCAGGGTAATGGTCTGTTAGTGGTGCCGCAGCACCCCATCAACCTGAGCGCATGGCGCTATACCCCAGAAAACCTGTTTGCCGCGCAGCACTGTAATGAGCTGCAGCGCAGCGATGACATCACTCTGAATCTGGATCATCAACTGTTGGGACTGGGTTCTAACTCCTGGGGTAGCGAAGTACTGGACAGCTGGCGCGTCTGGTTCAACGACTTCAGCTACGGCTTTACGCTGCTGCCGGTCGCTGGCGGAGCCACCACCGCGCAGACTTTCGCTCGTCACGCCTTTGGCGCGGATTTCTTTTCCACGAATTTGCACAGCGAGAAACAATAATGAGAATCCTCGATAACTTACAACAGTTCCGTCAGATTTACGCGTCCGGGCGGAAGTGGCAGCGCTGCGTTGAAGCAATTGAAAACATCGACAATATCCCGGCGGGCGTCGCGCATTCCATTGGCGATTCACTGACCTATCGCGTGGAAATCGACTCAGCAACCGATGCGCTGTTTACCGGACATCGCCGCTATTTCGAAATACATTATTACCTGCAAGGCCGACAAAAAATTGAGTTCGCCGCAAAAGACCAATTGCAGGTCGTGGAATATTACCGCGATGAAACCGATCGCGAATACCTGAAGGGTTGCGGCGAAACCGTAGACGTCCATGAAGGACAAATGGTCATTTGCGACAACCGCGAAGCGTACCGTTTTATTTGCCAGGATGCCGTAAAAAAAGTGGTACTTAAAGTCACCATCGAAGATGGCTACTTTCATAACAAATAAAAATGCTGGCGCGATACATTTCGCGCCGCTTACCACCCTGTCCCTATAGGAAGTGTGATATGTCGAATACTAAACGTAATACAATCGGCAAATTCGGGCTACTTTCGTTGACTTTTGCCGCCGTATACAGTTTTAACAACGTCATCAATAATAATATTGAGCTTGGGCTAGCATCGGCACCCATGTTTTTCCTCGCCACGATATTTTACTTCATCCCCTTTTGCTTAATTATCGCGGAATTCGTTTCGCTGAATAAAAACTCCGAAGCCGGCGTATACGCATGGGTAAAAAGTTCTCTGGGTGGTCGCTGGGCGTTTATTACTGCCTATACCTATTGGTTTGTGAACCTGTTCTTTTTTACCTCGCTACTGCCGCGCGTAATCGCCTACGCCTCATATGCCTTTCTCGGCTATGAGTATATGCTCACACCGGTGGCGACCACGATTCTAAGCATGGTGCTGTTTGCTTTTTCAACCTGGGTGTCCACCAACGGGGCGAAAATGCTCGGCCCGATTACCTCAGTGACCTCCACGCTGATGCTCCTGTTGACCCTCTCTTATATCCTGTTGGCTGGCACCGCGCTGGTCGGCGGCGTTCAACCAGCGGATCCGATCTCCGTTGAAGCTATGATCCCCAATTTTAACTGGGCATTTCTCGGCATCACGACATGGATTTTTATGGCGGCAGGCGGCGCGGAGTCTGTGGCGGTCTACGTTAACGATGTCAGGGGCGGCTCAAAATCGTTCGTAAAGGTAATCATTCTGGCCGGCCTCTTTATCGGCGTACTGTATTCGATCTCCTCCATACTGATTAACGTCTTTGTCAGCAGCAAAGAGCTGAAGTTTACCGGCGGCTCTGTGCAGGTATTCCATGGCCTGGCAGCATATTTTGGCCTGCCGGAAGTGTTAATGAACCGCTTTGTTGGCCTGGTCTCTTTTACCGCGATGTTCGGCTCCCTACTGATGTGGACGGCAACGCCGGTGAAAATCTTCTTCTCCGAAATTCCGGAAGGAATTTTTGGCAAGAAAACCGTGGAGTTGAACGAGAACGGCGTACCGGCTCGCGCGGCGTGGATCCAGTTTTTCATCGTCATTCCGCTGATGATTATCCCAATGCTGGGATCAAATACGGTGCAGGAACTGATGAACACCATTATCAACATGACCGCTGCGGCCTCTATGCTACCACCGCTGTTCATTATGCTGGCCTACCTACATTTACGCGCCAAATTGGACCATTTACCGCGAGATTTCCGCATGGGTTCACAGCGTACCGGGATTATTGTTGTCTCAATGCTAATTGCTATTTTCACTGTCGGTTTTATCGCCTCAACCTTCCCGACCGGTGGCAATATAATGACCATTATTTTTTATAATGTTGGCGGCATTGTTATTTTCCTTGGCTTCGCCTGGTGGAAATACAGTAAATATATAAAAGGGCTCTCCAAACTAGAAAAAGATATTGAAGCCGCTCCTGCTTCCAATATCGAATAATAATAAGACAATAAAGGCTGTCTATTTTTTAATGCATGGAATAACATAATGAAATTGAATATTCAGTCGTGCAGAGCAATGATTGCCCTGCCCTTCTGCTGCGCCTTTAATGTGGCGGCAGAAGATATTCGTCCGGCCGAACATAATGACACCCGAGCACCTGCAATTTCTTCGCCATCATTTCGTTTCTATGGAGAAATGGGCGTTGGTGGCTATATGGATTTAGAAGGCGACGATAAACATAAATACAGCGACGGTACCTATATTGAAGGCGGTCTGGAAATTAAACATGGTGGCTGGTTCGGCCTGATCTACGGTGAAGGCTGGACAGTACAGGCAGATCACGACGGCAACGCCTGGGTGCCCGACCACAGTTGGGGTGGCTTTGAAGGCGGCATCAATCGCTTTTACGGCGGCTATCGCACAGACAACGGTACCGAGGTCATGCTGAGCCTGCGCCAGGACTCTTCACTAGACGACCTGCAGTGGTGGGGTGATTTCACACCGGATCTCGGCTACGTCATCCCCAACACTCGCGACATCATGACCGCGCTGAAGATACAAAACCTCACCGGACCGCTGCGCTATAGCGTAACCGCAACCCCCGCCGGGCATCATGACGAAAGTAAAGCCTGGTTGCACTTCGGTAAATATGACCGTTATGACGACAAGTATACCTATCCAGCGATGATCAACGGCTATGTACAGTATGACCTGGCTGAAAGCGTCACCTGGATGAACGGGCTGGAGTTAACTGATGGCACCGGACAACTCTTTTTAACCGGGTTCCTCTCGCCCAACTTTGCCGCCCGCGCCTGGCACCATACCGGACGCGCCAACGGCCTGGACGAACCCGGTAGCGAAACCGGCACAATGGTTAGCGCCATGTATGAAGCGCTCAAAGGCGTCTATCTCTCCACAGCGTACACCTACGCTAAACATCGCCCGGATCATGCCGCCGAAGAGACCACATCTTTCATGCAGTTCGGCATCTGGTACGAATATGGCGGCGACCGTTTTGCCACCGCCTTTGACAGCCGCTTCTATATGCAGAATGCCTCTGGCGATCCAAGCGATCAGATCTTCCTGATGCAATATTTCTACTGGTAATAAGGACAGCGATACCATGAAAATCAAAACCCTACTTACGCCGCTGGCTTATGCACTGCTGCTGAGCTTTTCCGCCCATGCCACTACCGCAGAAGATTTTAAAAACGTCATCAACCGCAGCGGTGTACCGGGCTATATGCATGATTATGACTATGACGACCATCAGCGCTTTAACCCGTTTTTTGATCTCGGTGCCTGGCACGGTCATTTACTACCGGACGGCACTGCTTCAATGGGCGGCTTTCCCGGTGTCGCTCTTCTGACGGAAGAGTACATCAACTTTATGGCGGCTAACTTCGACCGCCTGACGGTCTGGCAACGCGGTAAAAAAGTGGATTTCACCTTTGAAGCGTACAGCATTCCTGGCGCGCTGGTGCAGAAACTGTCTTCCAGGGATGTGCAGGTAGAAATGACGTTGCGTTTTGCCACTCCGCGCACGTCACTGCTGGAGACGAAAATTACCAGCAATCAGCCGCTGGAGCTGGTGTGGGACGGTGAACTGCTGGAGAAACTGGAAGCCAAAGAGGGCAAGCCTACCTCAGATCAAACTATTGATATGGCTTTTCCCGATTATCAACGCAAAATCATCGCTACCCGTGACGGCCTGAAAGTCACCTTCGGCAAAGTGCGCTCGACGTGGGATCTGTTAACCAGCGGCGAGTCGGAATATCAGGTGCATAAATCGCTGCCCACTCAGACGAAGATTGATGGACATCGTTTTATCAGTAAGGCGCACATTAACGGTTCCACTACGATTTACACCACCTATTCCCATCTGCTGACCGCTGCGGAAATTACGAAAGAGCAGATGCAAATCCGCGATATTCTGGCGCGTCCGGCGCATTACCTGACTGCTTCGCAAAAGCGCTGGGAGGGCTATTTGCAAGAAGGGTTAACCAACCCGCATGCCACTCCGGAACAGACGCGGGTCGCAGTGAAGGCGATAGAAACCCTGAATGGCAACTGGCGTTCGCCTGGTGGTGCGGTGAAACACAATACCGTTACCCCGTCGGTAACTGGTCGCTGGTTCTCCGGGAATCAGACCTGGCCATGGGATACCTGGAAGCAGGCCTTCGCCATGGCGCACTTCAACCCGGAGATCGCCAAAGAAAATATCCGCGCCGTCTTTTCCTGGCAGATCCAGCCTGGCGATAAGGTGCGTCCACAGGATGCGGGCTTTGTTCCCGATCTGATCGCATGGAACCTTAGCCCGGAACGCGGCGGCGATGGCGGCAACTGGAACGAACGTAACACCAAGCCGAGTCTGGCGGCGTGGTCAGTCATGGAGGTTTACAACGTCACCAAAGATAAGACCTGGCTTGAGGAGATGTATCCGAAGCTGGCAGCTTATCATAACTGGTGGCTGCGTAACCGCGATCATAACGGCAACGGAGTGCCGGAGTACGGCGCTACCCGCGATAAAGCGCATAACACCGAAAGTGGCGACATGCTGTTTACGGTGAAAAAAGGCAGTAAGGAAGAGTCGCTGTCTGGCCTGCAAAACTACGCCCAGGTAGTTGAGAAAGGCCAGTATGACAGTCTGGAGATCCCGGCACAGGTCGCCGCATCGTGGGAGTCCGGTCGTGACGACGCGGCGGTGTTTGGCTTCATCGACAAGGCTCAACTGGACAAATACATCGCTAACGGCGGCAAGCGCAGCGACTGGGTAGTGAAGTTCGCGGAAAACCGCAGCCAGGATGGGACATTGCTCGGCTATTCGCTGTTACAGGAGTCGGTCGACCAGGCCAGCTATATGTATAGCGACAACCATTACCTGGCGGAAATGGCCTCGATCCTTGGGAAGAAAGAAGAGGCGCAACGTTACCGTGAGTTGGCGCTAAAGCTGGCGGATTACATCAACACCTGCATGTTTGATCCCACCAGCCGCTACTTCTATGACGTGCGCATTGAAGACAAACCGCTGGCTAACGGCTGCGCCGGGAAACCGATCGTTGAGCGCGGAAAAGGGCCTGAGGGTTGGTCACCGTTGTTTAACGGGGCGGCGACGCAGTCCCATGCCGATGACGTCGTCAAAGTGATGCTGGACCCGAAAGAGTTCAACACCTTTGTCCCGTTGGGTACGGCGGCACTGACTAACCCAGCGTTCGGCGCGGATATTTACTGGCGCGGCCGCGTCTGGGTGGATCAATTCTGGTTCGGTTTAAAAGGTATGGAGCGCTACGGATATCGCGACGAGGCGCTGGCGCTGGCAGATACCTTCTTTAAACATGCAAAAGGGTTAACCGCCGACGGTCCTATTCAGGAGAACTACAACCCACTGACCGGTGCACAGCAGGGAGCACCAAACTTCTCCTGGAGCGCAGCGCATTTATACATGCTGTACCACGGATTTTTTAAGAAACAGTAGTCATTGAACAGTGCCGGGGGCGGCTTCGCCTTACCCGGCCTACTAAAGCTGTCCCGCAGCATTTTTTGAATCCCATCACAATCATCGCATTCCCCTTTTCCCTTTTACGGCGCGACGGCTAAATTAGTAACTCATCCGACCACATAACAATAATTTTACATACTGGATACTGCTATGAGCTACCCGTCGCTGTTTGCCCCGCTGGATCTTGGCTTTACCACGCTGAAAAACCGCGTGCTGATGGGATCGATGCATACCGGGCTGGAAGAGCACCCCGAGGGGGCTGAACGCCTGGCGGCCTTTTACGCCGAACGCGCACGGCACGGCGTTGCGCTGATTGTGACAGGCGGCATTGCGCCCTCCCTGTCCGGGGTGGCGCTGAAGGGCGGCGCGACGCTTAACGATGCCTGTCAGTTGCCGCAGCATCGCGTAGTCACTGACGCAGTGCACAATGAGGGCGGCAAAATTGCCCTGCAAATTTTGCACACCGGGCGCTACAGCTATCAGCCGCAGCTGGTCGCTCCCTCCGCGATTCAGGCGCCGATCAACCGTTTTACGCCCCATGCGCTGTCTCATGATGAGATACTGCAATTGATTAAGGACTTTGCGCACTGCGCGCAGCTGGCGCGCGAAGCGGGTTATGACGGCGTAGAGGTGATGGGGTCGGAAGGCTATCTGATTAACGAATTTCTCGCCCTGCGCACCAATCAGCGCGACGACCAGTGGGGCGGAGAATACGCCAACCGCATGCGTTTTGCGGTGGAGGTGGTGCGCGCGGTACGCCAGCGTGTCGGCAACGATTTTATTATTATCTATCGTCTGTCAATGCTGGATCTGGTGGAAAATGGCAGCACCTTTGAGGAGACCGTCCAGCTGGCAAAGGCCATTGAAGCCGCGGGCGCGACAATCATCAACACCGGCATTGGCTGGCACGAAGCGCGTATTCCCACCATCGCCACGCCGGTACCGCGCGGCGCCTTCAGTTGGGTGACACGCAAGCTGAAGGGGCATGTCTCTGTACCGTTAGTGACCACCAACCGTATTAACGATCCGCAGGTCGCCGATGCGATCCTCGCGCGCGGCGATGCCGACATGGTATCGATGGCGCGTCCATTTCTGGCCGATGCCGGGATCCTGTCAAAAGCGCAGTCGGGACGTGCGGATGAGATCAACACCTGCATCGGCTGCAATCAGGCCTGTCTGGATCAAATCTTCGCCGGAAAAGTCACCTCGTGTCTGGTCAACCCACGCGCGTGTCACGAAACCCAAATGCCGGTTCTGCCTGCGCTGCAGGCAAAAAACCTGGCGGTAGTCGGTGCGGGTCCGGCAGGGCTGGCCTTTGCCATCAACGCGGCGTCGCGCGGTCATCACGTCACGCTGTTCGATGCCCTGGGCGAGATCGGCGGACAGTTTAACATTGCCAAACAGATCCCCGGCAAAGAGGAGTTTTACGAAACGCTACGCTATTACCGGCGGATGATCGACGTTACAGGCGTTACGCTGCAGCTGAACCACGTTGTCAGCGCGGACGACCTTCAGGCCTTTGACGAGGTGATCCTCGCCAGCGGGATCGAACCGCGCAGACCGCCAATTGAAGGCATCGATCATCCTTCAGTATTAACCTATCTCGACGTGCTGCGTGATAAAGCGCCGGTGGGCAACCGGGTTGTGATCGTTGGCTGCGGCGGTATCGGCTTTGATACCGCGATGTATTTAAGCCAGCCAGGCGAACCGACCAGCCAGAACATTGCCGATTTTTGCGTGGAATGGGGCATCGACACCAGCCTGAAACAGGCCGGCGGATTACGTCCGGAAGGGCCGCATCTCCCACGCAGTCCGCGCCAGATCGTGATGCTCCAGCGTAAAGCCAGTAAACCCGGCGACGGGCTGGGGAAAACCACCGGCTGGATCCATCGCGCCACGCTGCTCGCGCGTGGGGTGAAAATGATCCCTGCGGTGAGTTATCAACGGATCGACGATGACGGGCTGCATCTGCTGATCGGCGGCGAACCGCAGATCCTGAAAGTGGATAACGTCATTATCTGTGCCGGGCAGGAGCCGCGGCGTGAACTGGCCGAACCGCTGTACGCGGCCGGTAAAACGGTGCATTTGATTGGCGGCTGCGATGTGGCGATGGAACTGGACGCTCGCCGCGCCATCGCCCAGGGCACCCGTTTAGCGCTGACGATTTAAGGCGCTACGCTTACCGGGCCGACGGGATAGCATTCCGATGCGGCCCGGATAAGGCGTTGGCCGTCATCCGGCAATACGTTAACGCCGACGTCCCAGTTTCACCGCTTTGAGCACCACGAATTTGTTGTTGGTGGCGACAGTGGCGCAGTTGCCGAAAATCTTCTTCAGCTTGTGGAAATAGTCGAGATGGCGGTTGGCGACAATATACAGTTCGCCGTTGATCTTCAGGCAACGGCGGGCGTGATGAAACATCTCCCAGGCGATGTTATCGGTCAGGGCATGCTTTTGGTGGAACGGCGGGTTGCAGAAGATGGCGTTAAAACGAAACGGTTCGACGCCAGAAAGGGCGTTGTTGATCATAAACTCGCTGCGATCGACCGCATCCGGCAGGTTGGTTTCTACGTTCAGGCGGCTGGACGCCACCGCCATCGGCGACTCATCGACAAACACCACGCTCGCCTGTGGATTTTTCGCCAGCAAGGTTAAGCCGATCACCCCATTGCCGCAGCCGAGATCGACAATCTCCCCTTCCAGGTTTTCCGGCAGATGCTGCATAAAAAAGCGCGCGCCGATGTCCAGCCCGGTACGCGAGAAAACGTTGGCATGGTTATGGATGGTCCAGTCGGTACCGTCCAGCTTCCAGCTCAGGGTGTCCGGGGTGTCGGTCAGCGCAGGTTCGCTGAAGGCGCAGTTGATAAGACGGGCTTTTTTCCATGCCAGCGTGGTGGTGGTCGGTCCCAACACCTTTTCAAACAGTTCCAGCGTGGACGTGTGAATATCCCGGGCTTTTGCGCCAGCGATAATTCGCGTTTGTGGGGTAACGACTTTGCGCAACGCGCGTAGCTGCTGCTCCAGCAGCGCCAGCGTTTTCGGTACTTTGATCAGCACCACGCCCGGCGCCTGCGGATACGCCGCGGTGCTGTCGAGAAACGTAACGCTGGCTTCGCTGATATCGTTATGGCGCAGGTTTTCCCGCGTCGCCAGCTCGCTCAGATATGAGTCGCCAATGCTGTACGGCGTGTGCGCCGCCAGCGCACAACTCAGCGCGCCAAAGGCGTCATTCAGGATCAGCACCGGGCCGCGAATTTCCGTATCGTCCAACTGTTGCAGCAGATACTCGTCCGCCGCTTCCCACGCCAGCAGTGGGTTAACGTCATCCGTCTGGGGAAAACGTTTTAATGTCAGTGAACGGAAACCGTTGTCTGTGTGGCTCATCGGCCCTCCTGAATGGTAAAATTTCGGCTTGTCCCTGAAAAGGGTGCGTGAGTATACAACATTTTCATTCAATGGCGTGGACCGTAATGAACCAACTGCCTTATCTCCAGGGTTACCCTGAACATTTGCTTTCTCAGGTGCGCACGCTGATTGCCGAACAACGACTGGGGGCGGTGCTGGAAAAGCGTTATCCCGGCACGCATGACTTCGCCACCGATAAGGCGCTCTGGCAGTACACCCAGGACCTGAAAAGCCAGTTCCTGCGCAGCGCCCCGCCGATCAATAAAGTGATGTATGACAATAAGATCCATGTGCTGAAAAACGCGCTGGGGCTGCATACCGCCGTGTCGCGGGTGCAGGGCGGTAAACTGAAAGCGAAAGCGGAAATCCGGGTCGCCACCGTGTTTCGCCATGCGCCGGAGCCGTTTTTGCGCATGATCGTGGTGCACGAACTGGCGCATCTCAAAGAAAAAGAGCACAGCAAGGCGTTTTACCAGCTCTGCTGTCATATGGAGCCGCATTATCACCAGTTGGAATTCGATACCCGGCTTTGGCTGACGGCGCTTTCAATCAGGGAAACTGCGCGGTAGCGCACTGGCTTTGACACGTGGGCATGCTACATTGTCGGCAGATACCTTTTATGGAGCCAGAACGCGTTTATGATACGTTTCGCAGTGATTGGCACGAACTGGATCACCCGCCAGTTTGTCGATGCCGCCCATGAGACCGGCAAATATAAGCTCACCGCCGTTTATTCCCGCAGCCTCGAGCAGGCGCAAACCTTCGCCAATGATTACCTCGTCGAGCATCTTTTTACCTCGCTGGACGCGATGGCGCAGAGCGATGCCATTGACGCTGTGTATATTGCCAGCCCGAACTCGCTGCACTTCCCACAAACACAGCTTTTTCTGAGTCATAAGAAACATGTGATTTGCGAAAAACCGCTGGCGTCGAACCTGGCGGAAGTGGAAGCCGCAATTGCCTGCGCGCGGGAAAATCAGGTGGTGCTGTACGAGGCGTTCAAAACCGCCAGCCTGCCGAATTTCCTGCTGCTCCAGCAATCGTTGCCGAAAGTGGGCAAAATGCGTAAAGCGTTTCTTAACTACTGCCAGTACTCCTCGCGCTATCAACGTTATCTGGATGGCGAAAACCCAAACACCTTTAATCCCGCCTTTTCTAACGGCTCCATCATGGACATCGGCTTTTATTGCCTGGCGTCAGCGGTAGCGCTGTGGGGCGAACCGCACGGCGTCCAGGCGACAGCCAGCCTGCTGGACAGCGGCGTCGATGCGCACGGCGTGGTGGTGATGGATTACGGCGATTTCAGCGTAACGTTGCAGCATTCGAAAGTCAGTGATTCCGTTATCGACAGTGAAATTCAGGGTGAAGCGGGCGCACTGGTTGTCGAAAAGATCTCCGAATGCCAGAAAGTGTGCTTCGTGCCGCGCGGCGGGAAATCGCAGGACCTCACCCAACCTCAGCACATCAATACTATGCTGTATGAGGCAGAGGTTTTTGCAGTACTGGTAGAAACCAATGAAGTGAACCATCCCGGGCTGTCGGTCAGTCGCGTGACCGCCAAACTGCTTACGGAAATTCGCCGCCAGACCGGCGTGATTTTCCCGGCGGATGATGTCAGCCACGCGACCCCTGCGTAAAACATTGTAAAACAGATGTTACAGGCCATTGACGAAATGCGTGGCCTGTCATATTTTGTAACCTGCAAAGGGGAGTAACTTCATTGTCGGTTGATCGTCATTACGATGTGTGAAAAACCACATCCGGTCACCGGGCAACCAAACAGGAATGCGACAACGTATTCCTGTTTTGTTGTAAGTGAGACCTTGCCGGAAGGCGAGGTCTATGCATATAAAAAGCAGCGGCTGACGTCTTCCGACGTTGGCCGTTTTTTTTATGTGTAAGGAATGTCTATGAATACTGTCGGCACACCGTTGTTATGGGGCGGATTCGCTGTCGTTGTGGTGATTATGCTGGCTATCGACCTCTTGCTTCAGGGGCGTCGTGGCGTACACACGATGACCATGAAGCAAGCGGCAGCCTGGTCCCTCGTCTGGGTTACCCTCTCGTTATTGTTTAATGCCGCATTCTGGTGGTATCTGGTTCAAACTGAAGGACGCGCGGTCGCAGACCCACAGGCGCTCGCCTTCCTCACCGGTTATCTGATTGAAAAATCACTGGCCGTCGATAACGTCTTCGTCTGGCTGATGCTGTTCAGCTACTTCTCGGTCCCCCCTGCGCTGCAGCGTCGGGTGCTGGTCTACGGCGTGCTGGGCGCGATCGTACTGCGTACGATTATGATTTTTGCAGGGACCTGGTTGATAACCCAGTTCGAATGGATGCTGTATGTGTTCGGCGCGTTCCTGCTGTTTACCGGCGTGAAGATGGCGCTGGCGAAAGAGGACGAATCCGGCATTGGCGACAAGCCGCTGGTGCGCTGGCTGCGCGGACATCTGCGGATGACCGATACCATTGAGAACGAGCATTTCTTCGTGCGTAAAAACGGTCTGCTGTACGTGACGCCGCTGATGCTGGTGCTGATCCTCGTGGAGCTGAGCGACGTCATTTTCGCGGTCGACAGTATCCCGGCGATCTTCGCTGTGACGACCGACCCGTTCATCGTACTGACGTCGAACCTGTTTGCGATCCTCGGTCTGCGTGCGATGTACTTCCTGTTGGCGGGGGTGGCTGAGCGCTTCTCAATGCTCAAATACGGACTGGCGGTAATACTGGTGTTTATCGGCATTAAGATGCTGATCGTCGACTTCTACCATATCCCGATCGCCATTTCGCTGGGGGTGGTGTTTGGTATTCTGGTTGTTACGCTACTGATCAATGCCTGGGTGAACCACCAGCGTGATAAGCAGCAGCAGGCTTAAATCTGTTATGCCGGGTGGCGGTTTTCCTCCGCCCGGCGCGATCGCTTTTTGTTTATCATGTCACAATCGTGTTAATGATAAGTTATAAAATATGATCACAGCGAAAATTCCAGCATATTTCGCTTCCCGAAGCTTTATCTTTCCTTATACTCGACCATGCAAACACTTTGTTACATCCAGAAAGATGCGCCATCAGAGCGCACAGCGGATGAGCAACATCACACTGTAAGGATCGAGAAATGACTACGCAACGTACACCGGGGTTGTTCCAGCGCCTGGCGCAAGGGAGTCTGGTAAAACAAATTTTAGTGGGCCTCGTTCTGGGGATTCTACTGGCATGGATTTCTAAGCCCGCAGCAGAAGCTGTAGGGTTACTGGGTACACTTTTCGTCGGCGCGTTAAAGGCCGTCGCACCTGTCCTGGTTCTGATGCTGGTCATGGCGTCTATCGCCAACCATCAACACGGACAAAAAACCAATATCCGTCCGATTCTGTTCCTCTATCTGCTGGGCACCTTTTCTGCAGCGCTGGCTGCGGTCGTGTTCAGCTTCGCCTTTCCGTCCACGCTGCATTTAAGTAGTAGCGCCAATGACGTTGTGCCGCCGTCCGGCATTGTCGAAGTCCTGCGCGGCCTGCTGATGAGCATGGTCTCTAACCCTGTCGATGCGCTACTGAACGCCAACTATATCGGTATTCTGGTGTGGGCTGTCGGTCTGGGCTTTGCCCTGCGTCACGGTAATGAGACCACCAAAAACCTGGTGAACGATATGTCCAATGCCGTCACCTTTATGGTGAAGCTGGTCATCCGTTTTGCGCCGATTGGTATTTTTGGCCTGGTGTCGTCTACGCTGGCCACCACCGGTTTCTCTACGCTGTGGGGCTACGCTCAGCTGTTAGTGGTGTTGATTGGCTGTATGCTGCTGGTGGCGCTGGTGATCAACCCGCTGTTGGTGTTCTGGAAAATTCGGCGCAACCCGTATCCGCTGGTGTTCGCCTGCCTGCGTGAAAGTGGCGTTTACGCCTTCTTCACCCGCAGTTCCGCAGCCAATATTCCGGTAAACATGGCGCTGTGTGAAAAGCTGAATCTGGACCGTGATACCTATTCGGTGTCAATTCCACTGGGCGCGACCATCAATATGGCGGGTGCGGCAATCACCATCACCGTACTGACACTGGCGGCGGTACATACGCTGGGCGTGCCGGTGGATCTGCCGACGGCGCTGCTGCTGAGCGTGGTGGCTTCTCTGTGCGCCTGTGGCGCATCCGGGGTGGCGGGCGGTTCACTGCTGCTTATCCCGCTGGCCTGTAACATGTTCGGCATTCCGAACGATATTGCCATGCAAGTTGTGGCGGTTGGCTTCATCATCGGCGTACTGCAGGACTCCTGCGAAACGGCGCTGAACTCCTCTACCGACGTACTGTTTACCGCGGCGGCTTGCCAGGCGGAAGACGAGCGTCTGGCCAACAACGCACTGCGTAGCTAATGTGACATCCCCAGGCCGGATAGCGCTGCGCGTATCCGGCCTGTTTTTACAACCTGACTCAAAACGAAGGGTAATTAGAGGGTAACGCCGCTTTTAAAAATAGCCAACTCTCTGAAATCATTACGTTCATTGCAGGTCTGCTTGCCGTTGGCGAACTCAACAATGGTGTCGATAAATTCATCAAGCAACTGCGGCATCGCTTTACCGTGAATGAGCTGACCCGCGTCGAAGTCGATCCAGTGCTTTTTCTTCGCTGCAAGTTCGCTGTTGGTGGCGATTTTCACTGTCGGCACAAAACCGCCATAGGGCGTGCCGCGTCCGGTACTGAACAGCACCATATGACACCCCGCCCCGGCCAGTGCGCTGGTAGCCACTGCATCATTACCCGGCGCGCTCAGCAGGTTCAGCCCGTGCGTTTTCAGACGCTCGCCGTAACGCAGCACGTCCACCACCTGACTGGAACCTGCTTTCTGGGTACAGCCCAGCGATTTATCTTCCAGCGTGGTAATGCCCCCGGCTTTGTTGCCCGGCGAGGGGTTTTCGTAGATGGGCTGGTTATGGGCCATAAAATACTGCTTAAAGTCGTTGACCATCGTCACCAGCTTGTGGAAGGTTTCTTCGTCGCGGCAGTGGCTCATCAGCAGTTGCTCCGCGCCGAACATCTCCGGCACTTCGGTCAGCACCGTCGTGCCGCCATTGGCAATCATGTAGTCAGAAAAACGTCCTAACATCGGATTCGCGGTAATGCCGGAAAGCCCGTCAGAACCACCGCACTCCAGACCAAACTTCAGTTCGCTCAGTTTACCCGGTTCGCGCTTATCGTGGCGCATCGCTTCGTAAAGCTGATGCAGATGCGCAATCCCCGCTTCCACTTCATCGTCCTGATGCTGGCAGATCATAAAATGCACGCGTTCAGGATCGAACTCGCCCAGCGTTTCGCGAAACGCATCGACCTGGTTGTTTTCACAGCCGAGGCCAATCACCAGTACCGCCCCGGCATTCGGATGACGCACCATGTTTTGCAGCATAGTGCGGGTGTTGATGTGATCGTCGCCCAGTTGGGAACAGCCGTAGGTATGACTGAACAGGAAAACGCCGTCGGTGCCTTCGGCGTTATTGGTTTCCTTCAGGAAGCGATTCTGGATCTGCCGCGCGATCCCGTTGACGCAGCCGACGGTCGGCAGGATCCACAGCTCGTTACGTACGCCGACGTCCCCGCTGGCGCGACGGTAGATCTGCACATCGCGATCCGCGGGCTGCGGCGGGAGATCCTGAAACTCAGGTTGATAGCGATACGCATCCAGGTCGCTCAGGTTGGTGCGTGTATTATGGGCATGAATGTGTTCACCCGCCGCAATGTCCGCCAGAGCATGGCCGATAGGCTGCCCGTACTTAATGACGTATTCATCACGCGTAATATTGCTCAACGCAAATTTATGACCACGTGCGATAGCCTGACGTAGCGTTACGGTGTGGTTATCAACGTTCACTTCCGTGCCCTGCGCCAAATCGGCCAGCGCTACCGCAACGTTATCCAGCGCATGGATCTTGATGTATTGCATATCAACCCCGAACCTTAGTTGAGCTCAATGGCGAAGTAGTCACGCGCATTGTTAAAGCAAATGTTTCTTACCATCTCGCCCAACAGCTGAATGTCTGCCGGGGCTTCGCCCGCGTCCACCCAGCGGCCGATCATCTGGCACAGAATGCGGCGGAAGTATTCATGACGGGTATACGACAGGAAGCTGCGGCTGTCGGTCAGCATGCCCACGAAGCGGCTTAACAGGCCCAACTGCGCCAGTTGTGTCATCTGACGTTCCATCCCGTCTTTCTGATCGTTAAACCACCAGCCGGAACCGAATTGCATTTTGCCCGGCATCCCTTCGCCCTGGAAGTTACCGATCATCGTTCCCAGCACTTCGTTATCACGCGGGTTGAGGCAGTAGAGAATGGTTTTTGGCAGCAGGTTTTCTTCGTTCTGCTTGCTGAGTAATTTAGACAGTTCTTCTGCCATCGGACGGTCATTGATGGAGTCAAAGCCCACGTCCGGCCCCAGCAGTTTGAACTGGCGAAGGTTGTTATTGCGCAGCGCGCCGATGTGATACTGCTGGACCCAACCGCGACGGGCATATTCCGCGCCGAGGAACACCAGTACCGCCGTTTTGAACTGCGCCACTTCGTGTTCGCTCAGGGCGTCGCCCGCCAGACGGCGTGCCAGGATGCCGTCCAGTTCGGCTTCATTCGCCTCCGCAAACAGCACCACATCAAGCGCGTGGTCAGAGACTTTACAGCCGTGGGCGGCGAAATGATCCAGACGTTTGGTCAGCGCGCTTTGCAGATCGCTAAAGCGGCGGATGTCGGTATCGGACACTTCACCCAGCTTCGCCATGTAATCATTGAAGGTCGCCTGTTCAATGTTGAAAGCTTTGTCCGGACGCCAGCTTGGCAGCACTTTAATGGCGAAGCTGCTGTCCTGCGCCACCTTCGCATGGTGCTCCAGCGAGTCGATCGGATCGTCGGTAGTGCCGACCATTTTCACGTTCATTTGCTGCATGATCCCGCGCGCGGAGAAGCGATCCTGTGCCAGCAGGTCGTTGCACTCATTCCAGATCTCATCAGCGGTAGACGGTGACAGCAGCTTACCGGTGATGCCAAACGGGCGACGCAGTTCGAGGTGAGTCCAGTGATACAGCGGATTGCCGATGGTATGCGGAACGGTTGCCGCCCAGGCGTCGAACTTCTCGCGATCGGACGCGTCGCCGGTACACAGCCGCTCAGGCACGCCGTTGGTTCGCATCGCGCGCCATTTGTAGTGGTCGCCCTTCAGCCAGATGTCATACAGGTTCGTGAAACGGTAGTCTTCGGCGATTTGCTGCGGCGGCAAATGGCAGTGGTAGTCGAAGATCGGCTGTTCTTTAGCGTAATCATGATACAGGCGGCGGGCAAATTCGGTATCCAGCAGAAAATCTTCAGTCATAAACGGGGTCATTATCGTCTTCCTCTCATCGAGTGCGTCAGATTGCTTATGTTGCGATGCTGACAAAGTTATCACACCAATTTCCACTATCCGAAGATATTTTCGTGAGCCAGATCAATAAACCCTGACAAAAACGTTACCCTTCTGGAGGTAAAAACCGTCCCAGCCCGCGCCACGACTGGCCTTCCTGTAAAGAAATAATGACCCTGCTAAGAATAGCACTTTTGTGATGGCTCTCACCTTTTAAAGTTGTATGACAAGTTATCTTTCTGCCGTCGCGATACATAAGCTGACGGAATGCATTATTACCGATGAATTCATCATCGGATTGACCGGTACGGAAACCGAATGAGCACAACGACTTAATGGCAACGTTCGGGGAGTACCGGCTTTTTTTCGGTTACGCCCTTCGTGAGAAGAACATCCTCCGCCCTACGCTGGATGATGGCCGCGTTCCTGGCGGAAATAACAAAACGATGAGGTTTTACATGCGTAAAATTAAAGGGTTACGTTGGTACATGATCGCACTGGTGACGCTTGGCACCGTGCTCGGGTATCTGACGCGTAACACTGTGGCGGCAGCTGCGCCGACTCTGATGGAAGAGTTACACATCTCCACCCAACAGTATTCCTATATCATCGCAGCCTACTCTGCTGCTTACACGGTTATGCAACCCGTTGCCGGTTACGTGCTTGACGTTCTCGGCACCAAAGTGGGTTACGCGATGTTTGCCGTATTGTGGGCCGTTTTCTGTGGCGCAACGGCACTGGCGGGTAGCTGGGGCGGGCTGGCGCTGGCGCGTGGCGCGGTCGGCGCAGCCGAAGCCGCGATGATCCCGGCTGGCCTGAAAGCCAGTTCTGAGTGGTTTCCGGCGAAAGAGCGCTCCATTGCGGTGGGTTATTTTAACGTTGGCTCCTCTATCGGTGCGATGATTGCCCCGCCGCTGGTCGTCTGGGCGATTGTGATGCACAGCTGGCAGATGGCGTTCATCATCTCCGGCGCCCTGAGCTTTATCTGGGCGATGGCATGGCTGATTTTCTACAAACACCCGCGCGACCAGAAAAAACTGACGGACGAAGAGCGTGACTACATTATTAACGGTCAGGAAGCACAGCATCAGACCAACAGCGCAAAGAAAATGTCGCTGCTGCAGATCCTGCGCAACCGCCAGTTCTGGGGGATCGCCCTGCCACGCTTCCTGGCGGAACCGGCATGGGGTACGTTCAACGCGTGGATCCCGCTGTTCATGTTTAAGGTGTATGGCTTTAACCTGAAAGAAATCGCCATGTTCGCCTGGATGCCTATGCTGTTTGCCGACCTGGGCTGTATCGTCGGGGGCTATCTGCCGCCGCTGTTCCAGCGCTGGTTCGGCGTAAACCTGATCGTGTCGCGTAAAATGGTGGTCACCCTCGGCGCGGTACTGATGATTGGTCCGGGGATGATCGGCCTGTTCACCAGCCCGTACATTGCCATCATGCTGCTGTGCGTAGGGGGTTTTGCTCACCAGGCGTTGTCCGGCGCGTTGATTACCCTCTCCTCTGACGTCTTTGGCCGCAACGAAGTGGCCACCGCGAATGGCCTGACCGGGATGTCCGCCTGGCTGGCGAGCACCCTGTTCGCCCTGGTGGTAGGCGCGCTGGCGGATACCATCGGCTTTAGCCCGCTGTTTGCTGTGTTGGCGGTGTTTGACCTGCTGGGCGCGTTGGTCATCTGGACCGTTCTGCAAAACAAACCGGCCAGCGATGTCGATGCCGGTCCGCAGGTGAATAAACCGGCTACGCAAAGCTAACCTGCAATCCAGAGCCTGTGCCGGAGCGCTTTACCTGCCCGGCTGACCTAAGCCGCCTGCTCCAGGGCGGCTTTTTCGTCTCTGTGAGTGGAGCGAAACTCGCGAAAGTGGTATAACAAATAGAGTCTGCCGTATCATGCCTGGAGCGCATATGGAAATCACTGAACCCCGTCGTTTGTATCAACAACTTGCCGCTGACCTGAAAGAGCGTATTGAGCAGGGCGTCTACCTGGTGGGCGATAAACTGCCCGCAGAGCGTTTTATTGCCGATGAAAAGAACGTCAGCCGCACCGTGGTTCGTGAAGCCATTATCATGCTGGAAGTGGAAGGTTTTGTGGAAGTGCGTAAAGGTTCGGGTATTCACGTCATTTCTAATCAGCCTCGCTATCATCAGGCGGCCGACGAGTCGCTGGAGTTCGCCAATTACGGACCGTTCGAACTGCTACAGGCGCGTCAGCTGATTGAAAGCAATATTGCTGAATTTGCCGCGACCCAGGTGACCAAGCAGGACATCATGAAGTTGATGGAGATCCAGGAGAAAGCGCGCAACGAAAAGTGCTTTCGCGATTCCGAATGGGATCTGCAGTTTCACATTCAGGTGGCATTAGCGACGCAAAACTCCGCGTTGGCGGCGATTGTCGAAAAAATGTGGACCCAGCGTAGCCATAACCCCTACTGGAAAAAACTGCACGAACACATTGATGCGCGCACCGTGGACAACTGGTGCGACGATCACGATCAAATCCTTAAGGCGCTGATTCGTAAAGATCCGAACGCCGCCAAACTGGCAATGTGGCAGCATCTCGAAAACACCAAAATCATGCTGTTTAACGAAACCAGCGACGATTTTGAATTTAACGCTGACCGTTATCTTTTTGCTGAAAATCCGGTGGTTCATCTTGATACCGCCGTCAACGCGGCAAAATAAACGTTCTTTCTCCGACAGGCGCGCCGCTGCGCCTGTCTGCACGCCTGACAGTAAGCGAAAGGTATAAAGTGTCAGCCTGTGTAAATCCTCTCGCCTCACTCCACTACGATAAGCAAAATCAGACCTCAGGGACGCGTAATTTCTATAACGGACTCCGTTGACCTTTGTTACAATTAGATGCAAATCGAATTTATGTTTGTTAGTGCTTGCTTACTTCACCACTTTACAGGGATTAGTTCAGGCCGTGACTTTGCGCCGTTCGCACACCATACAAAAAAGTTGATAAATGATGCGGCATAGCAAACTCCTGAAACCGGCGTGACGTTAACCGATTCACCAGGAATACTGAATGGAACTTTTGACCCAATTACTGCACGCTCTGTGGGCGCAGGATTTTGAAACTCTGGCCAATCCTTCCATGATTGGCATGCTGTATTTTGTTTTATTTATGATTCTGTTCCTGGAAAACGGGTTGCTGCCTGCCGCCTTTTTACCCGGCGACAGTCTGCTGGTTCTGGTCGGCGTGCTGATTGCGAAAGGCGCAATGGGCTATCCGCAAACCATTTTGCTGCTCACCACCGCCGCCAGCCTGGGCTGCTGGCTGAGCTATATTCAGGGACGATGGCTGGGGAATACCCGCACCGTGCAAAACTGGCTCTCGCATCTGCCCGCGCACTATCATCAGCGCGCGCACCATTTGTTCCATAAGCATGGGCTTTCAGCACTGCTTATTGGCCGTTTTATTGCATTTGTGCGTACCCTGTTGCCCACCATCGCAGGGTTGTCCGGCCTTAATAATGCGCGCTTTCAGTTTTTCAACTGGATGAGCGGCCTGCTGTGGGTGCTTATCCTGACCACGTTGGGCTATCTGCTGGGCAAAACACCGGTCTTTCTGAAATATGAAGACCAACTGATGTCCTGCCTGATGCTGCTGCCGGTCGTCCTGCTGGTCTTTGGCCTTGCCGGTTCGCTGGTGGTCTTGTGGAAAAAGAAATACGGGAACCGAGGGTAAGGGATGCTGAAACCGCGCATAACGCTGAAGCAACTGGCCTTGAGTACCGCGTTCCTGCTGGTGCTGGGCAGTCTGCTACTGGTCTGGTCGGCCATTCGCCAGCAGGATTCAACTCTCGCGATCCGCGCCGTTCATCAGGGGGCAAGCGTGCCCGACGGTTTCTCTATCTGGCATCATCTTGACGCCAACGGTATTCGCTTTAAAAGCATCACGCCACAGAAAGATACGCTGCTGATCACGTTCGATTCCAGCGCCCAAAGCGCCGCGGCAAAAGCGGTGCTCGATAAAACCCTGCCGCAGGGCTATATCATTGCTCAGCAGGATAATGACAGCCAGGCCGTACAGTGGCTGTCGCGTTTGCGCGATACCCCACATCGGGTAGGATAATATCGCCAGGAATCCGAATCCCGTCACCCACTTTGGTGATTTCCCCATTTAATGTCTATGATTAATAAAGCGGTGGGTCACTCCATCGCGTTGTCATCTGGATTCTCGTTCCTGACTTCACGGGAACGAATCACAATGGAAGGTTCAAGAATGAAACACCGCATCGCTTTAGCTATTACCCTTTTTGCTCTTAGTGCTGGCAGTTACGCCAATACGCTCTGCCAACAGAAGGAGCAGGATATTCAACGGGAAATCAGCTATGCCGAGAAACACAATAATCAACACCGTATCGATGGGCTGAAGAAAGCGCTCAGTGAAGTTAAAGCCAACTGCACTGACAGTAAACTGCGCGCGGAACATCAGGAAAAGATTGCTGAGCAAAAAGAAGAGATTACTGAGCGTAAACAGGATCTCGTGGAAGCGAAGCAAAAAGGCGATGCGGACAAAATTGCCAAACGTGAGCGCAAGCTGGCTGAAGCAGAGGCCGAGCTGAAAGAGCTGGAAGCTCGCGACTACTAAGCAACCCTAACCCCTTACTCATCTGGAGAAAAACTATGTCGAAAGATACTACTTCGGAACATCTGCGCGCTGAGTTGAAATCCCTGACCGATACGCTGGAAGAAGTGCTGAACTCCTCTGGCGAAAAATCGAAAGAAGAGTTGAGTAAGATCCGTAGCAAAGCCGAACGTGCGCTGAAAGAGAGCCGCTATCGTCTTGGTGAAACCGGTGATGCTATCGCGAAGCAGACCCGTGAAGCCGCTGCCCGTGCAGACGACTATGTTCGCGAAAATCCATGGACTGGCGTAGGTATTGGTGCTGCGGTTGGCGTAGTGCTGGGCGTACTGCTGTCGCGTCGCTAATTATGGCGGACACTCATCACGCGCAAGGGCCCGGTAAAAGCGTTCTGGGCATCGGGCAGCGAATCGTCTCTATTCTGGTAGAGATGGTGGAAACCCGGCTGCGTCTGGCGGTGGTTGAGCTTGAAGAAGAAAAGGCTAACCTCTTTCAGCTGCTGCTGATGCTGGGACTCACCATGCTTTTCGCTGCATTTGGTTTGATGAGCCTGATGGTGCTGGTGATCTGGGCCGTTGATCCGCAGTACCGGCTCAACGCGATGATTGCCACCACGGTCGTACTGCTGGTTCTGGCGCTGATTGGCGGCATATGGACGTTACGCAAAGCGCGTCAGTCCACGCTGCTTCGCCATACGCGGCATGAACTGGCGAACGACAGGCAAATTCTCGAGGAGGAGAGCCGTGAGCGGTAAAGTCGAACGTGCACAGCGTAAGGCCCGACTGCTTAGCGAGATCCAGCAGCAAAGGCTGGATCTTTCAGCCAGTCGCCGTGACTGGCTGGAAGCCACGGGCGCCTACGATCGCGGCTGGAACACGCTCCTGAGTCTGCGTTCATGGGCGCTGGTGGGCAGCAGCGTGATGGCGATCTGGACCGTGCGTCATCCAAATATGCTGGTACGCTGGGCAAGACGTGGATTCGGTGCCTGGACGGCCTGGCGGTTATTCAAAAAGACGTTGAATGCGTAGGCCGAACGCCTTCTGCCCGATGGCGCTTCGCTTATCGGGCCTCTCCTTTTTTCCCCACTTATTGAGCGCATAACCCCCACTGGCACAATACGCCATCGTCGCTGTTCAGCCCCCTATCTTATATTCATCAAAATTATTGAAGAAATTTGACAGTTTTCCTTGCTAACAATTCTCATTACTCACGTTTATGATTCTCTCCATCGACAGCAATGACGCGGAGTACCGCGCCATTGCGCTAAAAAACATAATCAGCAGCCTGAGTGGTTTCCTGGAGAGTAAAATGAAAAAATTAGAAGATGTTGGTGTACTGGTCGCGCGTATTCTGATGCCAATCCTGTTTATTACCGCAGGATGGGGAAAGATTACCGGTTACGCGGGTACACAACAGTATATGGAAGCCATGGGCGTGCCTGGCTTTATGTTACCGTTGGTAATCCTGCTTGAGTTTGGCGGCGGCCTGGCGATTCTGTTTGGTTTCCTGACCCGCACCACCGCCCTGTTTACTGCCGGTTTTACGCTTCTGACCGCGTTTCTGTTCCACAGTAATTTCGCGGAAGGGGTGAACTCACTGATGTTCATGAAAAACCTGACCATCGCTGGCGGCTTCCTGCTGTTGGCCATCACCGGTCCGGGCGCGTTTAGTATCGACCGCGTGCTGAATAAAAAGTGGTAAACGCACTATACTTGATGAACGTAAAACGAGGAGACCTTCTCCTCGTTTTTGCTATCCATACCTAATGGATTTCGCGTTGCTTCGAGTCGGCCTACAACGAAGCGTGTAAAGGAGAGAAACATGGGACAACTGATTGACGGCGTCTGGCATGACACCTGGTACGACACCCAATCCACCGGCGGCAAATTTCAGCGTTCGGTATCGGCATTCCGTAACTGGCTCACTGCCGATGGCGCACCCGGTCTTTCCGGTGAAGGCGGCTTTGCGGCGGAAAAAGATCGTTATCATCTGTACGTTTCGCTCGCCTGCCCGTGGGCGCACCGTACGCTGATCCTGCGCAAGTTAAAAGGGCTGGAGCCGTTTATTTCCGTTTCCGTCGTCAATCCCTTAATGCTGGAAAATGGCTGGACCTTTGACGATAACTTCCCGGCTGCGACAGGTGATACTCTGTATCAACACGAATTTCTGTATCAACTGTATCTACACGCCGACCCGCATTACAGCGGTCGGGTGACCGTACCGGTACTGTGGGATAAAAAGAACCACACTATCGTCAGCAATGAATCCGCAGAAATCATCCGCATGTTTAATACGGCGTTTGATGCGCTGGGCGCCAAAGCAGGCGACTACTACCCTGCCGATCTCCGCGGTAAGATCGACGAACTGAACGGCTGGATTTATGACAACGTCAATAACGGCGTTTATAAAGCTGGTTTCGCCACCAGCCAGCAGGCCTATGACGACGCGGTTAACAATGTCTTTACCCATCTGGCGCGCCTGGAGCAGATCCTCGGTCAGCATCGTTTTCTTACCGGCGATCGCTTAACTGAGGCGGATATTCGTCTGTGGACCACGCTGATCCGTTTTGATCCGGTGTACGTGACGCATTTTAAATGCGACAAGCATCGCATCAGCGACTATCTCAACCTTTACGGCTTCCTGCGCGATATTTACCAGATGCCGGGGATTGCGGAAACGGTGAATTTTGACCATATTCGCACGCACTACTTCCGAAGCCATAAGACCATCAACCCGACGGGGATCATTTCCATCGGTCCGTGGCAGGATCTCAGCGAGCCTCACGGGCGCGACACCCGCTTCGCGTAACACCCTGCCGCCATCCGCGGATGGCGGCGCTTCTTTCTTTTTCTGCCTACCTGGCCTCATTCCGTTCACAAATATTTACCCCCCGATCATTCGCAGCTATTCTTAATTTGATTGCTTTAAAAACAAGTGATTGACCCAAGGTTGAGGCGAAAATGGATTGGTATTTAAAAGTTCTACGAAACTACATCGGGTTCGGTGGTCGCGCCCGGCGCAAAGAGTACTGGATGTTTATTCTGGTCAACGTCATCTTAACGTTCGTTCTGGGCGTGCTGGATAAAATCCTGGGCTGGCAACGCGCAGGCGGAGAAGGCGTACTCACAACCCTGTATGGGATCCTCGTGTTTCTGCCGTGGTGGGCGGTTCAGTTCCGACGCCTGCACGACACCGATCGATCTGCATGGTGGCTGTTACTGTTACTCATTCCCGTCATCGGCTGGCTGGTTATTATTATCTTTAACTGTCAGGATGGTACGTCTGGCGAAAACCGCTTCGGCCCGGATCCGAAAACCCTGCCATAAGAACCCAAAAAGGCAGAAAAAAACGCTGCCTTTTTAATTTTTATACGGTAAATATTCTTTTTGTTGTCTGTGCGTTTATCCATTCACATCTTATTTATATCTAATCATATTATTATTAATACGAATATTAACATGAAATATTCCTAAGTTTGCATAATAAAAATGACCTCAGCGATATAGCGTGATATATTTCTGCGACTTTTTTAGCACTAATAAGGATATTTAATGGATTGGTATATAGGTGTATTAAAAAATTATGCCCTTTTTACGGGACGTGCGCGCAGGAAAGAGTACTGGATGTTTGTGTTGATCAACATGATCATCAGCGCAATTCTGAACGTTATTCAAGCCGTTATCGGCATGGAAACGCCGTACATCACGATAATTTATAGCCTCGCCGTTCTGCTGCCGAGTATTGCCGTGGCGGTTCGCCGTCTGCACGATACCGAGCGCTCTGGCTGGTGGTTGCTGATTAGCCTGATTCCGATTGTCGGGGCGATTGTGCTTATCGTCTTTATGTGCCAGAACGGCACCGCCGGAAATAACCGTTTCGGCGCAGACCCTAAGCAGGGTGAGATTAATTAAGATTTTTCGGGGCAATATATTTGCCCCGAATTTCATTGTTCCAGCAAATATTACTTTCCAATAAACAGTTTCGGAATCTCACGCAGACACCAGGCTTTCGCCTCGCCCATACTGTCTCGCCGCCAGGCCATAATAATGTCGATCTCACTGGTCGATTCAGGACTGACAACCCGCAGTCGCCCTTCAGCGATATCGTGTTCCACCAACGGATAAGGCATCGTCGCCACCCCAAGCCCCGCCAGCAGCGCCTGACGCTTATCCTCAATCGTACTGACGGTAAGACGCGGCTGCTTATCCAGCAGTTGTACGGTCAACACCGGACGCTCGCGGGCGGTATCCGCCACCGCCACGCCGCGATATTTCACGCGCGTCACTTCAGAAAGCGGTTCTGGCTCCTGATGGATAGGGTGATCCGGCGCAGCCACATAAACATTCATCAGAGTGTATAATTTGCGCGAATTGATTTCTGACGACGAGCGAAAGTGCATGTCCGGGGCGATAACGATATCTGCCCGCCCCTGCTCCAGACGTTCCCAGGCGCCTGCCAGCACTTCGGTAATGACCGATAGCTGCGTGTTGGCTTTGGCCGCCAGCTTGTCGATAAGCGGGAAAAAGGACGGCGTCGGCACCAGCGCTTCCGTTACAATGGTCAAATGCGTTTCCCATCCCCGGGCCAACGCTTCGGCATCGGTAGTCAGTTTATCCGCCGCTTCGAGAAGAACGCGGCCTCTTTCCAGCAACATGCGTCCGACATTGGTGAATTTTGTGCGGTGACCGGAGCGGTCAAACAGCACCACATCCAGTTCCTCTTCCAGCTTCTGCATAGTGTAACTGAGCGCAGACGGCACGCGCCCCAGTTCATCCGCCGCCGCCGCAAAGCTGCCGCGACGGTCTATCGCATCCATCACGCGCAACGCTTCGAGCGTTAATGCCCTTTCTTTGGCCATATCGTTCTCATTCAGGAAATTTGAACATACCGGGCAGAATATCTGGCTAACAATGTAGCGTCCAGCCCCTTAACATAAAAGGGAGTAAAGAGAGGTCAAGAATTATGATTACTACCCGAACAGCCAAACAATGCGGACAAGCGGACTACGGATGGCTGCAGGCCCGTTACACTTTTTCCTTTGGACACTACTTCGACCCGAAACTGCTGGGCTACGCCTCACTGCGCGTACTCAATCAGGAAGTGCTGGCGCCCGGCGCCGCTTTTCAGCCGCGCACCTACCCGAAGGTGGATATTTTAAACCTGATTCTGGAAGGGGTTGCCGAATATCGCGACAGCGACGGCAACCATGTCCAGGCCAAAGCGGGCGAAGCGCTGTTGCTCGCCACGCAGCCGGGTATTAGCTACAGCGAACATAACATCAGTAAGGACAAGCCGTTAACACGCATGCAGCTGTGGCTTGACGCCTGTCCTGAACGCGAAAACGCGTCTGTGCAGAAAACCACGCTTGAAAAAGCGAAGCAACAGCTGATCGCCTCTCCTGACGGCGAGAATGGCAGTCTGCAACTGCGTCAACAGGTGTGGGTGCATCATGTTGAACTGGAAGCGGGAGAATCCCTGCGCTTTCAACTGCATGGTCCCCGTGCCTATCTGCAGTCGATTCACGGTACGTTTCACGCGGTCACGCACGATGAAGCCCGCGAGGCGCTGACCTGCGGCGACGGCGCGTTTATTCGTGATGAAGCTAACATAACGCTCGTCGCCGATTCGCCGCTGCGCGCTTTGCTGATAGATTTGCCGGTGTAGCCGGTAAATGGAGTTGCTTATGAGTAAGAAAATCAAAAAACAGGCTGCCGCGAAACCTACCGCGGCAGCAGAAACCCCGGTCGCTTCCCGTCGTTTTGGCTACGAGGAGATGTTGACCGAGCTGGAGGCGATTGTCGCCGACGCCGAAGTGCGGCTCGCCGAGGAAGAGGCCACCGCCTGACCCCTTCCGCCTGTTGCCTCCCTTACTGCGCTTTACGGGCCATGATCTCGATGATCTGCTTGTCCGTTTGCTGCATAGAATGACACGCCAGCGCGCACAGGTTGGAAATGGACTGTTCCACGTTGTGCGCCACGATGCCTTCGTTGCCGGTTACCGCCGTGTCGTCCAGCGCCATCAACACGGCTTTCCACGCTGCCGACGCGCTGGTCGACACCTTCATCGCACAACTGTTTGACGCACCGTCGCAAATCATCCCACTAACGTCGCCGATCATGCTGCCGATCGCCATGGAGATGGTGCTGTAGCGCCCATCCACCAGCCACGCCATCCCCGCCGCCGCCCCCATTGCCGCCGTAGTCGCCGCACACAAAGCCGACAAACGCGGAAGCTGATGATGGATGTAGATCGCGCTCAGGTGAGAAAGCATCAGCGCGCGCGCCAGTTTTTCCTCGTCGGCGCCGAAGTGCTCCGCCACCACCATCACCGGTACCGTGGCGGTAATCCCCTGATTGCCGGAGCCGGAGTTGCTCATGGCCGGCAGCGTCGCCCCTCCCATGCGCGCATCGGACGCCGCGCTGGTGCGGATAATAATCGCCGTAGAGAGATCGTTCGCCAGCAGCCCCCGTGCGCACTGTTTTTCCAGCGTCGCGCCGATGTGCAGTCCCCAACTGCCGCGCAGCCCTTCCTGCGACAGCGCGCCGTTGAGCCGGGCAGCGTCGAGAATGAAACGAATGTCGTCAAACGGGACGTTATTCACAAACGCCAGAATCTCCTCGAGCGAGGTCGTGGACAACACCGCCAGCGGAGAGTCCTGCTCATCGCCGTCCGTCCGCGTGTCCTGAGCAAACTTCACGCCAGCGTGCGTTTCGATGCGCACGATGTTGGTATGCCCGCCGACGATGGTCACGCAGGCCCAACCGTCGCGGCTGTAGACCTTCGCACGGGAAAAAAGGATTTCGTCGCAGGGCTGTTGCAGCATCACCGATACCTTTCCGGCGCTCAGCATCGCTTTCGCGTCATGGATAGCTTGTGCGGAGGCGTCTTTCAGCACCTCCAGCCCGGCCTGACTGTTTCCGCCCAGCGCGCCGAGCGCGGCGGCGATAGGCAGTCCTACCATTCCGGTTCCGGGAACCGTTACGCCCAGCCCGTTTTTCATCAGGTTTGGCGAGACCCAGGCGTCGATACGTTCAACCGCGCCATCCAGTTCGGCTGCGGCAACCGCCGCCGCCAGCGCCAGTGAAATAGGTTCCGTACAGCCCAGCGCCGGTTTGACTTCCTCCTGTACGGCGAGGATAAAACGCTGCCACAACGGATTTTCTGTAGTCTCAAACATAACAACAACCTTCAAAGTCAATCAGGAGAATGCCAGGAACGGAGATACGCACAGCAGCAAACCGGTGACGATAATCAGATACAACGACGCCCCTTTGTATTTGTGCAGTGCAGGAACTTTGTAAACCAGCCAGGCCGGGATCAGACAGCCCACCATGCCGAAAATGGGGCTACAGATTGAGGTAAAGCTGAGCACCGGCGCATTGAGCACAATGGCGCTCCAGGCCAGTAAAATGGCGAACAGCATAATGCCGCGCTGCACCAGCGTTTCGTTGATCTTCTCGGCGGGCATTTTGCGGCGCAGGATGTTCATCACAATCCCCTGGGTAGCCTCACGAAAGCCCAGGTAAACGCCAAAGAACGCGGTCATTACGGCAAAAATATTGAGGATCACGCTGACCACTTTTACCCAGCCTGCGCCCGCGCCACTAATAAACTGTGCGGCGATCGCCAGCGCGGAAATGTTTTGCTCATAAGCTTTCACCGCTTCATCGTGACCCATCGCCAGCGTAAAGGAGACGGCGTAGAAGAAAACGGTCACAAACAAAATGCCGAAGGCGATGTTCATCGCGCGCAGCGCTTTGTGGCGCGCGACCTCAATGGATTTTTCGCGGGAGCGATAGGAAATCACCATCGGGCTTAAGGTCTGAATAAACAGGATTGAGGTCAGGGTAAACGGCAGCGTGATGATCGCGTTTTTCACCAGCAGCGCCATCGGCGGCAGCGCGCCAATATTGTACAAATGCCACATCCCCACCATCGACACGCCCAGCGCCGCGACCACCAAAAGTTTGGTCAGCACCATACCGGTGGAGATTTTGAACAGCAGTTTCTCACCGCGCGAGGAGATGGCGACCAGGATGCAGATGAGCACCAGACCATAGAACGGGCTGTCGGAGAGTAATCCTTCCGTGACGCCAAAGGTATGCAGATAAGAGGCGCTGTCATTGGTGATTGCGGTGGAATAAACAAACATCCAGATCACCAGCATCACAAAATACAGCGCGCCCAACAAAATACCCCAGTTTTTGCCGAGGTAGCCGCTGATAACGCTCGGATAATCTTTACATTCCGGCGATTCCGCCAGGGTGTTAATAAACAGTCGTTGGAACAGATACATTGCCGGGTAGCCAATGACCGAAGAGAGCAGGAAGACCCATAACCCCATCAGCCCCACCTGGACCGGGAGAAAAACAATCCCCGCGCCAATTGCCATCCCGATACTCATAATGACCCAGCCGGTGTCGGTGCTGTCGAATTTGATCGCTTCACGCCATTCGCTTTCGGTCATACCGGCCCGGCGCGCCGGGCTGGAGGCACCAGGTATCACACTGCTGTTCGTTGCCGTTTCCATAAAATTCTCGCTCAATATGTAGGGTAAGTTTTTATATTTTTGTCGTGCCGCATCAGGGCGATACGCGGTACAGGTGTGCAGGCGAGTTGTTAGTATGAAAAAAATCATACGCCCGGGCGCAGAGAAAAACTTCACAAACAAACCCCTGTATTTTCCCTGTGTTAAGAAAAATTTTCCCCTTAACCGCACCTTAAAGGCATTAATTTCTTAATTTGATAGCGATCACAATAAAAAAAGCACACCGAAGTGTGCTTTTTTTACCGGACCGGGGCGTAGGCTAACTGCAGACCACCTTGATCGCCAGCCCGCCGCGTGACGTTTCGCGGTATTTGTCGTTCATGTCTTTGCCGGTTTCGTACATAGTTTCAATGACTTTATCGAGCGACACGCGCGGCTGCGAAGTGCGACGCAGAGCCATGCGCGCGGCGTTAACCGCTTTTACCGCATTGATCGCGTTGCGTTCAATACAGGGGATTTGCACCTGTCCGGCCACCGGATCGCAGGTTAAGCCGAGGTTATGTTCCATGGCGATTTCTGCCGCTATGCACACCTGCGCCGGACTCCCGCCAAGCAGCTCCGTCAGCCCTGCCGCCGCCATTGACGCCGCTACGCCGATCTCTCCCTGACAGCCCACCTCCGCGCCGGAGATCGACGCATTCATCTTATATAGCGCGCCAATAGCGCCTGCCGCCAGCAGGTAGCGAGCGATAGAATTGGCGTTCACCGGACGGCGAAACTTATCGTAGTAGGCCAGCACCGCCGGGATAATCCCGCACGCCCCGTTAGTGGGCGCTGTCACCACACGTCCGCCCGCGGCGTTCTCCTCACTGACCGCGAGGGCGAACATGTTGATCCAGTCAATAACGTTCATCGGATCGCTGGAAAGATTATCGCTGGACACCAGCAAGCGCCGCAGCGCCACCGCCCGCCGCGGTACGTTGAGCGGACCGGGCAGTACGCCTTCGGTATTCATGCCTCGCTCGATTCCGGCGTGCATAACGTCCCATATACGGGCAAATCCGTCGTCGATTTCCGCCTTACTGCGCAGCGCCAGTTCGTTTTGCATCATCAGTCCGGAGACCGACAGCCCGTTGCGCTCACACAGCCTGAGCAGTTCGCTCGCCGAATGGAAATCGTAAGGCACAGGGGCTTCGACATCGTGGGCCTGACCAAAATGCTCTTCATCGACGATAAACCCACCGCCAATCGAATAGTAGGTTTTACTCAACAACCGGCGCTGGTGTTCCCAGGCGCTGATGCGCATACCGTTTTCGTGACGGGGAAGCGTTTCGCCGTGAAACAGAATGCTGTCCGTCACCGGAAAATCAACGACATGCGCGCCTTCCGCCAGCGGCAGACGCCCGCTGCGAGTGACCGCCTCTATAAACCCGGGAATGGCGTCAATATTGACGTTTTGCGGACTGTTACCCGCCAGCCCCATGATGATGGCGGTATCGGTAGCATGGCCTTTTCCGGTCAGCGACAGCGACCCATACAGATCCACCGTGATGCGCGTTGTACGCAGCAAGTCACCGCTGTTGACCAGTTGATCGATAAAACGCTTACCTGCATTCATTGGCCCTACGGTGTGGGAACTGGAAGGACCAATACCTATTTTAAAAATATCGAATGCGCTAATCATATCTACACCCTCGGAATGCCGTTCAGTGGAGACCAGGTTTGATACGCATTATGACCAGGGGCGATCGGCTGACCGCCCCGATAATGTTACATCGCCTGGGTGAAAGTCCGCGAGATGACATCCTGCTGCTGCTCGCGGGTGAGCGCGTTAAAGCGCACCGCATAACCGGAAACGCGAATCGTCAGGTTCGGGTAGCTTTCCGGATGTTCGATGGCATCCAGCAGCATTTCCCGGTTCATGACGTTGACGTTCAGATGCTGACCGCCTTCCACATGCGCTTCATGATGGAAGTAGCCATCAAGTAGCCCGACCAGGTTGGTTTTCCGCACCGGATCTTCTTTGCCCAGCGCCGCTGGCACAATGGAGAATGTGTACGAAATACCGTCTTTGGCATAGGTGAATGGCAGCTTCGCCACGGAGGTCAGCGAGGCGACCGCGCCTTTGCGGTCGCGTCCGTGCATCGGGTTGGCTCCCGGCGCGAACGGCGTACCGGCACGGCGTCCGTCCGGCGTATTCCCGGTTTTCTGCCCGTACACCACGTTTGAGGTAATGGTCAGAATGGACTGGGTCGGCACCGCATTGCGGTAGGTCGGCAACACCTTAATTTTCTTCATAAAACGTTCGACCAGATCGCAGGCGATACTGTCGACGCGCTCGTCGTTATTACCGTATTGCGGGTAGTCGCCTTCGATAACAAAATCGACCGCCAGACCGTTATGGTCGCGCACCGGTTTTACCTTCGCGTATTTGATGGCGGAAAGGGAGTCCGCCGCCACTGACAGCCCGGCAATACCGCAGGCCATAGTGCGATACACGTCGCGGTCATGAAGCGCCATTAACGAGGCTTCATAGCTATACTTGTCGTGCATGTAGTGAATGATGTTCAGCGCGCTGATGTACTGCACCGCCAGCCAGTCCATAAAGTGGTCGAGGCTTTCCATCACGGTGTCGTAATCCAGCACATCGTCCATCAGCGGCGCGGTTTTTGGCCCAACCTGGATTTTCAGCTTCTCATCCACGCCGCCATTGATCGCGTACAGCAGCGTTTTGGCGAGGTTGGCGCGCGCGCCGAAGAACTGCATCTGCTTACCGATTACCATCGGGCTAACACAACAGGCGATCGCGTAGTCGTCGCTGTTAAAGTCGGTACGCATGAGATCGTCATTTTCGTATTGCAGCGACGACGTGACGATAGACACTTGCGCAGCGTACTTTTTAAAGGCCACCGGCAGCGCTTCCGACCACAGCACGGTAAGGTTTGGTTCCGGCGCGGGTCCCATAGTGTGCAGCGTATGCAGGTAACGGAAAGCGTTCTTCGTCACCAGCGTGCGACCATCCAGCCCCATCCCGCCGATCACTTCCGTCGCCCAGATCGGATCGCCGGAGAACAGGGTGTCGAATTCCGGCGTACGCAGGAAGCGCACCATGCGGATCTTCATAATGAAATGATCGATCAACTCCTGCGCCTGTTGCTCCGTCAGGATCCCCGCCTTGAAGTCACGTTCAATGTAGATATCGAGGAATGACGCGGTACGCCCCAGCGACATCGCGCCGCCGTTTTGCGACTTCACTGCCGCCAGGTAGGCAAAGTAGAGCCACTGCACTGCTTCCTGAGCGTTGCGCGCCGGACGCGAGATATCGAAACCATATTTTGCCGCCATCTCCTGCATTTGCAGCAGCGCGCGGCGATGTTCCGCCAGCTCCTCGCGCAGACGGATGGTGGCTTCGAGATTTTGCCCCCACTCCAGGTTTGACTGGAGATCGGCGAACTGCAGTTCACGCTCGCGCACCAGATAGCGGATGCCGTACAGCGCCACGCGGCGGTAGTCGCCAATGATTCGCCCGCGGCCATAGCCGTCCGGCAGACCGGTCAGGACGCCGGATTTACGGCAGCGCAGCATGTCCGGCGAATAGGCGTCGAAAACCCCCTGGTTGTGGGTTTTTCGTAGCTCGGTGAACAGGTATTCGAAGTGTGGGTCCATCTCGCGACCATAAGCCTCAAACGAGCTTTTGATCATATTGATGCCGCCAAACGGATGCAGGGCACGCTTGAGCGGTTTGTCCGTTTGCAGACCGACGATTTTTTCCAGCGACTGCTCGATATAGCCCGCGTCATGCGCGGTAATTGTCGTGGCGATGTTAGTGTCGAAATCAACCGGCGCATGGGTCGCGTTTTCGATGCGAATCCCCGCCATCACCTTTTCCCACAGCGCCGTTGTGGCTGGCGTCGCTTCCGCGAGGAAAGATTCATCCCCTTCATAAGGCGTATAGTTGTGCTGAATAAAATCACGGACATTAATTTCTTCTTTCCAGTCCGTACCTTTAAAACCCTGCCATGCGTCGGCGTACAGCATATCGCTGGTATCGATATTTACCTTCATGAAAAATAATCTCTCTACAGAACAACAATGAATTAAGCGAGTTCCACTGGCGCGTGAATACGGCCTAACTGGATCGCATCAAGCGCAATCATTTTTTCTTCATTGGTCGGAATAACGGCGCACATGACCCGGGCATCGCTGGCGGAAATAATGCGTTCGCCGTGGGAATTCGGCAGGCTATTTCTGTCACTGTCGAGCGTAACGCCCAGCACCGCCAGACGCTCTGCTACCAGGCGACGAATTAAGACCGAGTTCTCGCCGATACCGCCGGTGAAAACAATGCCGTCCAGGCGATGTAACGACGCTGCATGCCCGGCGATATGGCGGGCGATACGGTGGACGAACGTTTTGATCGCCAGTTGCGCCCGCGCGTGTCCTTCATGCCAGGCTTTTTCCAGCACTCTTAAGTCGGACGATAAACCCGAAATTCCCAGCAGACCGGACTCTTTGTTGACCACCCGCTCCAGATCGCTCAGGGTCTGACCGGTTTCGCTGGCGACCCACGCCATCGCCCCGAAGTCGACATCGCCGCTGCGGGTGCCCATCATCAGCCCTTCCAGCGGCGTCATGCCCATTGAGGTGTCCACGCTCTGCCCGTTACGAACCGCGCAGACAGACGCGCCATTGCCAAGATGCGCCACCACCAGACCTGAATCGTCATCAGCAAGATCCAGCAGCGCATGCGCCCGCAGAGACACATAGCGATGTGACGTGCCATGAAAGCCGTAACGCCGCACGCCGAGTTGTTCGTAATATTTCCACGGCAGGCCGTACAGGTAGGCCTCAGGCGCCATCGTCTGATGAAAACTGGTATCAAAAACAGCGACCTGCGTGACGCCGGGAAATAACTGCTGTGCGGATTCTATTCCGCTCAGATTCGCATAGTTATGTAACGGCGCTAACGGTGAAACCCGGCGGATATTGTCGATGACCTCATCGGTAATAATGGCCGACGCGGTAAAGATATTTCCACCGTGGGCGATGCGGTGGCCAATTAAGGCCACGCTGTCGTTTAAATTACGTTTTTCCAGTTCGAAGGCGATCGCCTTTAATGCCCCTTCGTAGCTGTGGTGAGCCAGCGTTGCTGGCTCTCCTCCGTTTACCGACAAGAAGGCGCTTTCAGTGTTAATGCCGTCAGCAATACCTGCCATTAAAACGTCGCAGTTTGTTGCATCCAGCACTGAAAACTTAATTGAAGACGAACCGCAGTTAATCACCAGAACTACAGGAAATTCAGTCATTTCACTACTCCGCTCATCCTGAGCCTAAGGCTTAAAACAGTTTGTACACGATGTTCAGGATGGTCAGCAGACCAATGACGGTGACAAACACGTTATCCAGACGGCCACGGTATTTCGCCAGCGAAGGCGCTTTACGAATGGCGTACATCGGCAGCAGGCAGAGCAGCGAGGCGATAATCGGCGCGCCCATCGCTTCAATCAGGTCAAGAATATTCGGGTTGGCATAGGCCACAACCCAGGTGGACCCCATGATAAAGATCATGCTGAGGGTATTGAGTTTACCCATCGAGACTTTAGTTTTATCGCCCTTATAGCCAAACTTAAGGATCAGACCGTTCAGCCCTTCCAGCGTGCCCAGATAGTGCCCGAAGAACGATTTGAAAATGGCGACCAGCGCGATAATCGACGCGCCGTATTCCAGCGTGGTCGCGAACGTTGACTTAGTACCGGACATTGAGGCGAAGTGGTTCGCCAGGTAAGAGAGCACAGGGATGTTCTGCGCTTTCGCATCCGCCATGTTTTGCGGCGAGAGCGTAAACAGGCAGCTGAAGGCGAAGAACATTACTACGGCGACCATCAGCATGCTGGCGCGGGAGATGATCTGTGAACATTTCTGCTCGGTAAAGTCGCGGCCAAAATCTTTCTCATACTCTTCGCGCTTCGACACCACGAACGAGGAGACGATCGGCGAGAAGTTAAACGAGAACACCATAATGGAGATACCGAGCCATACGGTGACCAGAATGCCATCGTGACCGGTCAGCGCGATGTTGCTCAGATCGACCTGATCGATCACCGCCGAATTCCAGTACGGGATCAGCGACAGTGAAATCAGCACCAGGCTGGCGATAAACGGCCAGACCAGATAGCTCATCACTTTTACCATCAGATCTTTACCAAACCAGATGACAAACGCCATCAGCAAGAGCAGGAACAGCGCCACAAAGCCGCGGTTCAGGGCTGGCAACTGCAACTGGTTTTCCCAGAAGGTCATGAAGGTGTTGGTAATGGTCACGCCGTAAATCCACAACAGCGGACAAATGGCGAAGAAGTAGAGGAACGTGATCACCACGCCGCCCGTCTTGCCAAAGTGCTCTTCTACCGTTTCCGTAATGTTACCGGACGGGTTCGAGCCGGACAGGCACAGGCGCGCCAGCGCCCGGTGGCAGTAAAAGGCGATGGGGTACGCCAGCACCAGCATCAGTAGAATGGGGATCAGGCCGCCAAATCCGGCGCGAATGGGGAAGAACAGCACTCCGGCGCCGATGGCGGTACCAAATAATCCCAGTGTCCAGGTGGTGTCCGATTTACGCCAGGACGACTGTTTTGTCTGGCTGGATACAATGCTATCAGTAGTACTCATATCCTATCCTCAACGAAAAGATGAATAGCCGGTGTTAAGCGTCTGCTAAACCCGTTATTTGCGATACACGAGAAAGATCGATATTGCCGCCAGAAATAATGCTGACCGTTTTTCTGTTCTGGATATAGCTATCTAATTTCCCGCTTAATAAAGCGGCACAAGCCAGTGCGCCAGCGCCTTCTGTCACCACTTTATTGCGCTGAATTAAGGCAATCATGCTGTTGCGTATTTCGTCTTCGCTCACGAGGACTATGTCATCCACTAATTCACGCACAATTTCGTAAGTTAAATTACCCGGGCGGGAAACGTCACAACCATCCGCCAGGGTGCCGGTCGTTCGGTGCGTGGTTATTTCTCCGGCCTGATAAGATGCCGCCATACCGTGTACGTTTTCAGCCTGAACGCCGATGACTTTAATTGTCGGGTTAATGGATTTAATCGCGATGGCAATCCCGGCAATTAAACCGCCGCCGCCAATAGGTACAATAACGTTATCGACGTCATAAAGATCCTCCATGATTTCCAGACCAATTGTGCCTTGCCCGGCAATGACTTTCGGATCGTCATACGGTGGAATAAAAATACGGCCTTCGGTTTCTACAATTTCGCTGACCTTGGCGATGGTGTCGTTAAAGTTATCCCCGTGCAGCACCACCTCCGCGGAGTAGTCGCAGGTCGCGGCAACTTTTGATTTCGGCGCGCCTTTTGGCATCACCACTTTGCCGTCAATACCGAGCATCGCGCAGGAGAGCGATACGCCCTGCGCGTGGTTGCCCGCGGAACAGGCCACCACGCCCTTGCGTTTTTCCGCATCCGTCAGCGAACTTAACTTGTTAAACGCGCCGCGGATTTTAAAAGAACCGGTACGCTGCATATTTTCGAACTTGAGAAATATTTCACCTTTACAGCGCTCACTAAAATAGTTCGAACGCGGCATGCCTGTTTTATATATTTTTCCTGCCAGGCGTTTTTTGGCTTCGAGGATATCGTCAATGGCAACCGGTAGATCGTAAGTAATGTGCATTGTAACCTCTTACTTATTGTAAAGTAATAAATGACCGTGACCAACGGCTGAAATACAGCGCGATGGCGTTAATATTGGATTAACTAAATTTAATTGGGTTAATCGATTTCAATTAATTGCTTTCGTCTGCGACCTTTATAAGATGAATACTCTTTCGCTAATTCCACCAACACCGAGGCGGCTTTTTTAATACGATAATTTTTAGACCATATTGCAGCATATCGCGCAATGGGTAATGATTCTTCTACAGGGAGCGTAATAAACTGGTTTGAACCAAAAGGCGCGGTCATGTCACATGGAATAACAGTTAAAAAATCGGCATTAAGAACAAGATTATAAATGGTGACGACAGAGTCGGTTTTAACGATGTTTTCAATACTGATGCCATTTCTTTGCAGGGTGGTGAGGAGTTCGCTGTAGTAGCCCATATTCGTTTGTGGCAGCACCCACTGTTCGTTTTGCAACGATTCCAGCGTGGTGGTGCCGGTGCATGTTCGGGACTTATTCGCCACCAGCACGAACTCTGACTCGAACAACGGCTCGACATGGAGATCCTGTAACTTCATTTCATCGCTGAGCGTGCCAATAGCAAAGTCCAGTCGTCCGTCGCGAATCGCTGGCAGAAACGAGGAGAGCTGCGCCTCATACATAGAGACCTGCGATTTCGGGTAGACCTCTTTGAACTTCTGGATCATATCGGACATAAAGGTAAATCCAATCAGCGACGGGAATCCGAAGGAGACGTCCACCACCGCGCTGTCGGTCATGCTGTTCATCTCATTCACCATGTTTTTCATCTCGCGAGTGATGGACTCTGACCACGAGAGTAAAACCTGCCCTGCGTGGGTTAAGGTGACGCCGGTGTTTTTCCGTACCACCAACTCAACGCCGAAATACGCTTCAATATCGTTAATGATTTTACTGACCGCTGGTTGAGTTAACCCTAATTCTTTCGCCGCAGATCCGATCGAACCACTTCTGATTACTTCCTGAAAGACCACCAACTGCTGAGTTTTTGGGAGAGCAAACGTATTCATATCGACCTGCGCAAATAACTTTGTTGACGGCGTGGAGTGTAACAAATTACGTAATGGGGGATATGTGCGACCACTCACAAATTGCCTTGCCATTATTTTATGAAGCTGGCAAATAAATTATTAAATTTATATTTTTCAGACAGTTATATAATTACAATGTCGCTTTAGTCTGATTTTAGTCAAAAAAATAGGGGGGGATAACAATATTTTATGGCGATAACATCGATAAACTTGTGGTTATTTTCAAAATCGGCGAATGATGATATTTCAATCAATTATCGTGCAATTAACGTTCAAATATGTCATTAAATTTAATGTGCAATTTATCAAATATAATTATATATAAAACATAAATGACGTTAAATATTGTGGCATATCACATTTTTTTGCCGTATTTGTTTGTAAATAAACATTACTTTTATCAATAATTAAATATAAGCATACAATTCATTATCATTACAAACAAACCATTAACACTAGTTTTTATAGATTTTATAGCAAGTAATTTTGTGAAGGCGATCGTTTGCTTTTTGTTTCTGTCGCCAAAAGAATCAAATCCAGCGTTTTGTGTTTCCTGTCACATATCAGGAAATCTCTTGCGTTCAATACGCTCCTCTGCCGAATGGTTATCCTTGTGGACAGGCATTCATCTGCTTCACAAAAGCAAAAACCCCGCCTGATGGGGGGGT
>NZ_BBNB01000020.1 GCF_000759835.1 Citrobacter sedlakii NBRC 105722 | reverse complement strand
CGAAGGCGGCCGTCATACTCCGTTCTTCAAAGGCTACCGTCCGCAGTTCTACTTCCGTACAACTGACGTGACTGGCACCATCGAACTGCCGGAAGGCGTAGAGATGGTAATGCCGGGCGACAACATCAAAATGGTTGTTACCCTGATCCACCCGATCGCGATGGACGACGGTCTGCGTTTCGCAATCCGTGAAGGCGGCCGTACTGTAGGTGCGGGCGTGGTTGCTAAAGTTCTCGGCTAATTGCTGATAACATTTGACGCAATGCGCAATAAAAGGGCATCATTTGATGCCCTTTTTGCACGCTTTCGAACCAGAACCTGGCTCATCAGTGATTTTATTTGTCATAATCATTGCTGAGACAGGCTCTGTAGAGGGCGTTAAACCGAAGTGCTAACGCGTATTTCGGTACAAGGTTGATAGGTTAGCCTCGCATTCGCGGGGTGAAATTATTTGTAGAATTCTTCTGACAGGTTGGTTTATGAGTGCGAATACCGAAGCTCAAGGGAGCGGGCGCGGCCTGGAAGCGATGAAGTGGATCGTCGTCGTGGCGTTGCTGCTCGTGGCAATTGTCGGCAACTATCTTTATCGTGACATGATGCTGCCGCTGCGTGCGCTGGCCGTAGTAATTCTGATTGCTGCAGCGGGTGGTGTCGCGCTGTTGACGACAAAAGGTAAAGCAACGGTTGCTTTTGCCCGCGAAGCGCGTACGGAAGTACGTAAGGTCATTTGGCCGACTCGCCAGGAAACATTGCACACCACGCTGATTGTGGCTGCGGTTACCGCGGTAATGTCACTGATCCTGTGGGGACTGGATGGTATTCTGGTTCGCCTGGTTTCCTTTATCACTGGCCTGAGGTTCTGAGATGTCTGAAGCTCCTAAAAAGCGCTGGTACGTCGTTCAGGCGTTTTCCGGTTTTGAAGGCCGCGTAGCAACGTCGCTGCGCGAGCATATCAAATTACACAATATGGAAGAGTTGTTTGGCGAAGTCATGGTGCCGACCGAAGAAGTGGTCGAAATCCGTGGCGGTCAGCGTCGTAAGAGCGAGCGCAAATTCTTCCCGGGTTACGTATTGGTACAGATGGTCATGAATGACGCGAGCTGGCACTTAGTACGTAGCGTACCGCGTGTGATGGGCTTTATCGGTGGTACTTCCGACCGTCCTGCGCCAATCAGCGATAAAGAAGTTGATGCGATCATGAACCGCCTGCAGCAGGTGGGGGATAAGCCGCGTCCGAAAACGCTGTTTGAGCCGGGTGAAATGGTTCGTGTTAACGATGGTCCGTTCGCTGACTTTAACGGCGTGGTCGAAGAAGTGGATTACGAGAAGTCCCGCCTGAAAGTCTCTGTTTCTATCTTCGGTCGTGCGACCCCGGTAGAACTGGACTTTGCCCAGGTAGAAAAAGCCTAAGCAGCGATCAAAAAAGCGACGATTTAATCGTTGCACAAGGCGCGAGATTGGAATACAATTTCGCGCCTTTTGTTTTTATGGGCCTGGCCCGTAAAACGATTTTATTCACGGGGAGCCTTCCTGAGGCGCTATCACCCAATTCGAGGAATTTAGAATGGCTAAGAAAGTACAAGCCTATGTCAAGCTGCAGGTTGCAGCTGGTATGGCAAACCCGAGTCCGCCGGTTGGTCCAGCACTGGGTCAGCAGGGCGTTAACATCATGGAATTCTGCAAAGCGTTCAACGCAAAAACAGATTCCATCGAAAAAGGTCTGCCGATTCCGGTTGTTATCACCGTTTACGCTGACCGTTCTTTCACTTTCATTACCAAGACTCCGCCGGCAGCCGTTCTGCTGAAGAAAGCGGCTGGCATTAAGTCTGGTTCTGGTAAGCCGAACAAAGACAAAGTGGGTAAAATTTCCCGCGCTCAGCTGCAGGAAATCGCGCAGACCAAAGCTGCCGACATGACTGGTGCCGACATTGAAGCGATGACTCGCTCCATCGAAGGTACTGCACGTTCCATGGGCCTGGTAGTGGAGGACTAAGAAATGGCTAAACTGACCAAGCGCATGCGTGTGATCCGTGAGAAAGTTGATGCGACCAAACAGTACGACATCAACGAAGCTATCTCTCTGCTGAAAGAACTGGCTACCGCTAAGTTCGTAGAAAGCGTAGACGTTGCCGTTAACCTCGGTATCGATGCGCGTAAATCTGACCAGAACGTACGTGGCGCGACTGTACTGCCGCACGGTACTGGCCGTTCCGTTCGCGTAGCCGTATTTACCCAGGGCGCAAACGCTGAAGCTGCTAAAGCTGCTGGCGCTGAACTGGTAGGTATGGAAGATCTGGCTGAACAGATCAAGAAAGGCGAAATGAACTTTGACGTTGTTATTGCTTCTCCGGATGCAATGCGCGTTGTTGGCCAGCTGGGCCAGGTACTGGGTCCGCGTGGCCTGATGCCAAACCCGAAAGTGGGTACTGTAACCCCGAACGTTGCTGAAGCGGTTAAAAACGCGAAAGCGGGTCAGGTTCGTTACCGTAACGACAAAAACGGCATCATCCACACCACCATCGGTAAAGTGGACTTTGACGCTGACAAACTGAAAGAAAACCTGGAAGCTCTGCTGGTTGCGCTGAAAAAAGCAAAACCGTCTCAGGCGAAAGGCGTGTACATCAAGAAAGTTAGCATCTCCACCACCATGGGTGCTGGTGTTGCCGTTGATCAGGCTGGTCTGAGCGCATCTGCGAACTAAGATTAGCTTTACGTGGGCGGTGGTTTTGTCTACAATTCTACCCCCACGATTCTGCAAATAGCAGATTTATATTCGAGATATTCAGTTTGTGGCAAGGCAGCAACTGAGCGAATCGCCAGGAGCATAGCGAACTCTGTGACTGGTGTGAGCGAAGGAAGCTAACGCCGCCACAGACAGAATAGCGAAGAATAGAAAGAATTTGTTCGTTGGAGCCTGGCCTATCCAGGCCTCCGTCGAAGACCGCAGGTGTTTCGTAAGAAACTTAATGCCCTGCGTAGACGGTGACAGAACGCTAAGATTATTTTTGGATATTCTGGCTTGTTTCTGCTCACCGTATTAAGACGCTCTCTCCGTTGGGAAGAGTGAAGTGAGTTCCGGAACATGAGTTCCGGCAAACATCCAGGAGCAAAGCTAATGGCTTTAAATCTTCAAGACAAACAAGCGATTGTTGCTGAAGTCAGCGAAGTAGCCAAAGGCGCGCTGTCTGCAGTAGTTGCGGATTCCCGTGGCGTAACTGTAGATAAAATGACTGAACTGCGTAAAGCAGGTCGTGAAGCTGGCGTTTACATGCGTGTTGTTCGTAACACCCTGCTGCGCCGTGCTGTTGAAGGTTCTCCGTTCGAGTGCCTGAAAGACACGTTTGTTGGTCCGACCCTGATTGCATACTCTATGGAACACCCGGGCGCTGCTGCTCGTCTGTTCAAAGAGTTCGCGAAAGCGAATGCAAAATTTGAGGTCAAAGCCGCTGCCTTTGAAGGTGAGCTGATCCCGGCGTCTCAGATCGACCGCCTGGCAACTCTGCCGACCTACGAAGAAGCAATTGCACGCCTGATGGCAACCATGAAAGAAGCTTCGGCTGGCAAACTGGTTCGTACTCTGGCTGCTGTACGCGATGCGAAAGAAGCGGCTTAATCGCCGTTATCTTTATAAAACATCCGCTTACGTATAAACTTATTCTGATATTCAGGAACAATTTAAATGTCTATCACTAAAGATCAAATCATTGAAGCAGTATCCGCTATGTCCGTAATGGACGTTGTAGAACTGATCTCTGCAATGGAAGAAAAATTCGGTGTTTCCGCTGCTGCTGCTGTAGCTGTAGCTGCTGGCCCGGTTGAAGCTGCTGAAGAAAAAACTGAATTCGACGTAATTCTGAAAGCTGCTGGCGCTAACAAAGTTGCTGTTATCAAAGCAGTACGTGGCGCAACTGGCCTGGGTCTGAAAGAAGCTAAAGACCTGGTAGAATCTGCTCCGGCCGCTCTGAAAGAAGGCGTGAGCAAAGATGACGCTGAAGCACTGAAAAAATCTCTGGAAGAAGCTGGCGCTGAAGTTGAAGTTAAATAAGCCAACCCTTCCGGTTGCAGCCTAAGCGATTAGGCTGATGGCTGGTGACTTTTTGGTCACCAGCCTTTTTGCGCTGTAAGGCGCCAGTAGCGTTTCACACTGTTTGACTACTGCTGTGCCTTTCAATGCTTGTTTCTATCGACGACTTAATATACTGCGACAGAACGCCCGTTCTGTGTAAATCGCAATGAAATGGTTTAAGCGTGATAGCAACAGGCATTGCGGAAAGTATCCATTTTCCGGTCAACAAAATAGTGTTGCACAAACTGTCCCTGTGCAGGACAGATGGGTCGACTTGTCAGCGAGCTGAGGAACCCTATGGTTTACTCCTATACCGAGAAAAAACGTATTCGTAAGGATTTTGGTAAACGTCCACAAGTTCTGGATGTGCCTTATCTCCTTTCTATCCAGCTTGACTCGTTTCAGAAGTTTATCGAGCAAGATCCTGAAGGGCAGTATGGTCTGGAAGCTGCATTCCGTTCCGTGTTCCCGATTCAGAGCTACAGCGGTAATTCCGAGCTGCAATACGTCAGCTACCGCCTTGGCGAACCGGTGTTTGACGTTCAGGAATGTCAGATCCGTGGCGTGACCTATTCCGCACCGCTGCGCGTAAAACTGCGTCTGGTGATCTACGAGCGCGAAGCGCCGGAAGGCACCGTAAAAGACATTAAAGAACAAGAAGTCTACATGGGTGAAATTCCACTCATGACAGACAACGGTACTTTCGTTATCAACGGTACAGAGCGTGTTATCGTTTCCCAGCTGCATCGTAGCCCGGGCGTCTTCTTCGACAGCGATAAAGGTAAAACACACTCTTCCGGTAAAGTACTGTATAACGCGCGTATCATTCCTTACCGTGGTTCCTGGCTGGATTTCGAATTCGATCCGAAGGACAACCTGTTCGTCCGTATCGACCGTCGCCGTAAACTGCCTGCGACTATCATTCTGCGTGCGTTGAACTACACCACAGAGCAGATCCTGGACCTGTTCTTCGAAAAAGTCGTCTTTGAGATCCGCGACAACAAGCTGCAGATGGAGCTTGTACCGGAACGCCTGCGTGGTGAAACCGCCTCCTTCGATATCGAAGCGAACGGTAAAATCTACGTTGAAAAAGGCCGCCGCATTACTGCACGTCATATTCGTCAGCTGGAAAAAGACGATATCAAACATATCGAAGTTCCGGTTGAATATATTGCAGGAAAAGTAGCCTCGAAAGATTACGTTGATGAATCTACTGGCGAGCTGATCTGCCCGGCGAACATGGAGCTGAGCCTGGATCTGCTGGCTAAGCTGAGCCAGTCTGGCCACAAACGTATCGAAACGCTGTTTACCAACGATCTGGATCACGGCCCGTACATTTCTGAAACGGTACGCGTCGACCCGACCAACGATCGTCTGAGCGCGCTGGTAGAAATCTACCGCATGATGCGCCCGGGTGAGCCGCCGACACGTGAAGCAGCGGAAAGCCTGTTCGAGAACCTGTTCTTCTCCGAAGACCGTTATGATCTGTCTGCGGTCGGTCGCATGAAGTTCAACCGTTCTCTGCTGCGTGATGAAATCGAAGGTTCCGGTATCCTGAGCAAAGACGATATCATCGAAGTGATGAAGAAGCTCATCGATATCCGTAACGGTAAAGGCGAAGTCGATGATATCGACCACCTCGGCAACCGCCGTATCCGTTCCGTAGGCGAAATGGCGGAAAACCAGTTCCGCGTTGGCCTGGTGCGTGTAGAGCGTGCGGTGAAAGAGCGTCTGTCTCTGGGCGATCTCGATACCCTGATGCCTCAGGATATGATCAACGCCAAACCGATTTCTGCGGCAGTGAAAGAGTTCTTCGGCTCCAGCCAGCTGTCTCAGTTTATGGACCAGAACAACCCGCTGTCTGAGATCACGCACAAGCGTCGTATCTCCGCACTCGGCCCGGGTGGTCTGACCCGTGAACGCGCAGGCTTCGAAGTTCGAGACGTACACCCGACCCACTACGGTCGCGTATGTCCAATCGAAACGCCTGAAGGTCCAAACATCGGTCTGATCAACTCCCTGTCCGTGTACGCGCAGACGAACGAATATGGCTTCCTTGAGACGCCGTATCGTCGCGTGGTTGATGGCGTGGTAACCGATGAAATTCATTACCTGTCTGCTATTGAAGAAGGCAACTTCGTTATCGCTCAGGCGAACTCCAACCTGGATGAAGACGGCCACTTCGTAGAAGATCTGGTGACCTGCCGTAGCAAAGGCGAATCCAGCTTGTTCAGCCGCGACCAGGTTGACTACATGGACGTATCCACCCAGCAGGTGGTATCCGTCGGTGCGTCCCTGATCCCGTTCCTGGAACACGATGACGCCAACCGTGCATTGATGGGTGCGAACATGCAACGTCAGGCCGTTCCGACTCTGCGTGCAGATAAGCCGCTGGTTGGTACCGGTATGGAACGTGCTGTTGCCGTTGACTCCGGTGTGACTGCCGTTGCTAAGCGTGGCGGTACCGTTCAGTACGTGGATGCCTCCCGTATCGTTATCAAAGTTAACGAAGACGAGATGTATCCGGGCGAAGCGGGTATCGACATCTACAACCTGACCAAATACACCCGCTCTAACCAGAACACCTGTATCAACCAGATGCCGTGTGTTTCCCTGGGTGAGCCGGTTGAGCGCGGCGACGTGCTGGCAGACGGTCCGTCCACCGACCTCGGTGAACTGGCGCTCGGTCAGAACATGCGCGTAGCGTTCATGCCGTGGAACGGCTACAACTTCGAAGACTCCATCCTCGTGTCCGAGCGTGTTGTCCAGGAAGACCGTTTCACCACCATCCACATTCAGGAACTGGCGTGTGTGTCCCGTGACACCAAGCTGGGGCCGGAAGAGATCACCGCTGACATCCCGAACGTGGGTGAAGCTGCGCTCTCCAAACTGGATGAATCCGGTATCGTTTATATCGGTGCGGAAGTGACCGGCGGCGACATTCTGGTAGGTAAGGTCACGCCGAAAGGTGAAACCCAACTGACGCCAGAAGAGAAACTGCTGCGCGCGATCTTCGGTGAGAAAGCGTCTGATGTGAAAGACTCTTCTCTGCGCGTACCAAACGGTGTTTCCGGTACGGTTATCGACGTTCAGGTCTTTACCCGCGATGGCGTAGAAAAAGACAAGCGCGCGCTGGAAATCGAAGAAATGCAGCTCAAGCAGGCGAAGAAAGACCTGTCTGAAGAACTGCAGATCCTCGAAGCGGGCCTGTTTAGCCGTATCCACGCAGTGCTGGTTTCCGGTGGCGTTGAAGCTGAGAAGCTCGACAAACTGCCGCGTGACCGCTGGCTGGAGCTGGGCCTGACCGACGAAGAGAAACAAAATCAGCTGGAACAGCTGGCTGAGCAGTATGACGAACTGAAACACGAGTTCGAGAAAAAACTCGAAGCGAAACGCCGTAAAATCACCCAGGGCGACGATCTGGCACCGGGCGTGCTGAAGATCGTTAAGGTCTATCTGGCGGTTAAACGTCGGATCCAGCCTGGTGATAAGATGGCAGGTCGTCACGGTAACAAGGGTGTAATTTCTAAGATCAACCCGATCGAAGATATGCCTTACGATGAAAACGGTACGCCGGTAGACATCGTACTGAACCCGCTGGGCGTACCGTCTCGTATGAACATCGGTCAGATCCTGGAAACCCACCTGGGTATGGCTGCGAAAGGTATCGGCGACAAGATTAACGCCATGCTGAAACAGCAGCAGGAAGTCGCGAAACTGCGCGAATTCATCCAGCGTGCGTACGATCTGGGCGCTGACGTTCGTCAGAAAGTTGACCTGAATACCTTCAGCGATGAAGAAGTTCTGCGTCTGGCTGAAAACCTGCGCAAAGGTATGCCAATCGCAACGCCGGTGTTCGACGGTGCGAAAGAAGCGGAAATTAAAGAGCTGCTGAAACTGGGTGACCTGCCGACTTCCGGTCAGATCACGCTGTTCGACGGCCGTACGGGTGAACAGTTCGAGCGTCCGGTAACCGTAGGTTACATGTACATGCTGAAACTGAACCACCTGGTCGACGACAAGATGCATGCTCGTTCCACCGGTTCCTACAGCCTGGTTACTCAGCAGCCGCTGGGTGGTAAGGCGCAGTTCGGTGGTCAGCGCTTCGGGGAGATGGAAGTGTGGGCGCTGGAAGCATACGGCGCGGCATACACCCTGCAGGAAATGCTCACCGTTAAGTCTGATGACGTGAATGGTCGTACTAAGATGTATAAGAACATCGTGGACGGCAACCATCAGATGGAACCGGGCATGCCGGAATCCTTCAACGTACTGTTGAAAGAGATTCGTTCGCTGGGTATCAACATCGAACTGGAAGACGAGTAATTCTCGCTCAAACAGGTCACTGCTGTCGGGGTAACACCCGGCAGCGGAATGTGCTAACTCCGACGGGAGCAAATCCGTGAAAGACTTATTAAAGTTTCTGAAAGCGCAAACTAAAACCGAAGAGTTTGATGCGATCAAAATTGCTCTGGCTTCGCCAGACATGATCCGTTCATGGTCTTTCGGTGAAGTTAAGAAGCCGGAAACCATCAACTACCGTACGTTCAAACCTGAGCGTGACGGCCTTTTCTGCGCCCGTATCTTTGGGCCGGTAAAAGATTACGAGTGCCTGTGCGGTAAGTACAAGCGCCTGAAACACCGCGGTGTGATCTGTGAGAAGTGCGGCGTAGAAGTGACCCAGACCAAAGTGCGCCGTGAGCGTATGGGCCACATCGAGCTGGCCTCTCCGACTGCTCACATCTGGTTCCTGAAATCTCTGCCGTCCCGTATCGGCCTGCTGCTCGATATGCCGTTGCGCGATATCGAACGCGTGCTGTACTTCGAATCCTATGTGGTTATCGAAGGCGGTATGACCAACCTGGAACGCCAGCAGATCCTGACTGAAGAACAGTATCTGGATGCGCTGGAAGAGTTCGGTGACGAATTCGACGCGAAAATGGGCGCCGAAGCGATCCAGGCCCTGCTGAAGAGCATGGATCTGGAGCAAGAATGTGAAACGCTGCGCGAAGAGCTGAACGAAACCAACTCCGAAACCAAGCGTAAGAAGCTGACCAAGCGTATCAAACTGCTGGAAGCGTTCGTACAGTCCGGCAACAAGCCGGAGTGGATGATCCTGACCGTTCTGCCGGTTCTGCCGCCAGATCTGCGTCCGCTGGTTCCGCTGGATGGCGGTCGTTTCGCAACGTCGGATCTGAACGATCTGTACCGCCGCGTGATCAACCGTAACAACCGTCTGAAACGTCTGCTGGATCTGGCTGCGCCGGACATCATCGTACGCAACGAAAAACGTATGCTGCAGGAAGCGGTTGACGCCCTGCTGGATAACGGTCGTCGCGGTCGTGCGATCACCGGTTCTAACAAGCGTCCTCTGAAATCTTTGGCCGACATGATCAAAGGTAAGCAGGGTCGTTTCCGTCAGAACCTGCTCGGTAAGCGTGTTGACTACTCCGGTCGTTCTGTTATCACCGTAGGTCCATACCTGCGTCTGCATCAGTGCGGCCTGCCGAAGAAAATGGCGCTGGAGCTGTTCAAACCATTCATTTACGGCAAGCTGGAACTGCGTGGCCTCGCCACCACCATCAAAGCCGCGAAGAAAATGGTTGAGCGCGAAGAAGCTGTCGTTTGGGATATCCTGGACGAAGTGATCCGCGAACACCCGGTACTGTTGAACCGTGCGCCGACCCTGCACCGTCTGGGTATCCAGGCATTCGAACCGGTACTGATCGAAGGTAAAGCTATCCAGCTGCACCCGCTGGTTTGTGCGGCGTATAACGCCGACTTCGATGGTGACCAGATGGCTGTTCACGTACCGCTGACGCTGGAAGCCCAGCTCGAAGCGCGTGCGCTGATGATGTCTACCAACAACATCCTGTCTCCGGCGAACGGCGAACCTATCATCGTTCCGTCTCAGGACGTTGTACTGGGTCTGTACTACATGACCCGTGACAGTGTTAACGCCAAAGGCGAAGGCATGGTGCTGACTGGCCCGAAAGAAGCTGAGCGTATTTATCGCGCCGGCCTGGCCTCTCTGCATGCGCGCGTCAAAGTGCGTATCACTGAATACGAAAAAGATGCTAACGGCGAATTCGTTGCGAAAACCAGCCTGAAAGACACGACCATTGGCCGTGCCATTCTGTGGATGATCGTACCGAAAGGTCTGCCTTTCTCCATCGTCAACCAGGCGCTGGGTAAGAAAGCGATCTCCAAAATGCTGAACACCTGCTACCGTATTCTGGGCCTGAAACCGACCGTAATTTTTGCGGACCAGACGATGTATACCGGCTTTGCGTATGCAGCGCGTTCAGGTGCATCCGTTGGTATCGATGACATGGTCATCCCGGACAAAAAATACGAGATCATCTCTGAGGCGGAAGCCGAAGTTGCTGAGATTCAGGAACAGTTCCAGTCTGGTCTGGTGACCGCGGGCGAACGCTATAACAAAGTGATCGATATCTGGGCTGCGGCGAACGATCGTGTATCCAAAGCGATGATGGATAACCTGCAAACCGAAACCGTGATTAACCGTGACGGTCAGGAAGAACAGCAGGTTTCCTTCAACAGCATCTACATGATGGCCGACTCCGGTGCGCGTGGTTCTGCTGCTCAGATTCGTCAGTTGGCGGGTATGCGTGGTCTGATGGCGAAGCCGGATGGCTCCATCATCGAAACGCCAATCACCGCGAACTTCCGTGAAGGTCTGAACGTACTCCAGTACTTCATCTCCACGCACGGTGCGCGTAAAGGTCTGGCGGATACCGCGCTGAAAACGGCGAACTCCGGTTATCTGACCCGTCGTCTGGTTGACGTGGCGCAGGATCTGGTGGTAACCGAAGACGACTGTGGTACGCACGAAGGTATCCTGATGACGCCGGTTATCGAGGGTGGCGACGTTAAAGAACCGCTGCGCGATCGCGTACTGGGTCGTGTTACCGCTGAAGACGTACTGAAGCCGGGTACTGCCGACATTCTGGTTCCGCGCAACACGCTGCTGCACGAACAGTGGTGTGACCTGCTGGAAGAGAACTCTGTCGATGCCGTGAAAGTGCGTTCCGTCGTATCCTGCGACACCGACTTTGGTGTCTGTGCGCACTGCTACGGTCGTGACCTGGCGCGTGGCCACATCATCAACAAAGGTGAGGCTATCGGCGTTATCGCGGCACAGTCCATCGGTGAACCGGGTACACAGCTGACGATGCGTACGTTCCACATCGGTGGTGCGGCATCTCGTGCGGCTGCGGAATCCAGCATCCAGGTGAAAAACAAAGGTAGTATCAAGCTCAGCAACGCGAAGTCGGTTGTGAACTCCAGCGGTAAACTGGTTATCACCTCCCGTAACACCGAGCTGAAGCTGATCGACGAATTCGGTCGTACCAAAGAGAGCTATAAAGTGCCTTACGGCGCGGTTATGGCGAAAGGTGATGGCGAGCAGGTTGCCGGCGGTGAAACCGTTGCAAACTGGGATCCGCACACCATGCCGGTTATCACCGAAGTAAGTGGTTTCATCCGCTTTACTGACATGATTGACGGCCAGACCATTACGCGTCAGACCGACGAGCTGACCGGTCTGTCTTCTCTGGTGGTTCTGGATTCTGCTGAACGTACTACCGGCGGTAAAGATCTGCGTCCTGCACTGAAAATCGTTGATGCTCAGGGTAACGACGTGCTGATCCCGGGTACCGATATGCCTGCGCAGTACTTCCTGCCGGGTAAAGCGATTGTACAGCTGGAAGATGGCGTACAGATCAGCTCTGGTGACACCCTGGCGCGTATTCCGCAGGAATCCGGCGGTACCAAGGATATCACCGGTGGTCTGCCGCGCGTTGCGGACCTGTTCGAAGCCCGTCGTCCGAAAGAGCCGGCAATCCTGGCTGAAATCAGCGGTATTATTTCCTTCGGTAAAGAGACCAAAGGGAAACGTCGTCTGGTTATCACCCCGGTAGACGGTAGCGAGCCATACGAAGAGATGATTCCGAAATGGCGTCAGCTCAACGTGTTCGAAGGTGAACGCGTAGAACGTGGTGACGTGGTTTCCGACGGTCCGGAAGCGCCGCACGACATCCTGCGTCTGCGTGGTGTGCATGCTGTGACCCGTTACATTGTTAACGAAGTCCAGGACGTATACCGTCTGCAGGGCGTTAAGATTAACGATAAGCACATCGAAGTTATCGTTCGTCAGATGCTGCGTAAAGCTACCATCGAAAACGCGGGCAGCTCCGACTTCCTGGAAGGCGAGCAGGTTGAATACTCCCGCGTCAAGATCGCGAACCGCGAACTGGAAGCGAACGGCAAAGTGGGCGCAACGTACTCCCGCGATCTGCTGGGTATCACCAAAGCGTCTCTGGCTACCGAATCGTTCATTTCTGCCGCATCGTTCCAGGAAACCACGCGTGTCCTGACCGAAGCAGCCGTTGCGGGTAAACGCGACGAACTGCGTGGCCTGAAAGAGAACGTTATCGTGGGTCGTCTGATCCCGGCAGGTACCGGTTACGCGTACCACCAGGATCGTATGCGTCGTCGCGCAGCGGGCGAACTGCCAGCTGCACCGCAGGTGACTGCCGAAGATGCATCCGCGAGCCTTGCAGAACTGCTGAACGCAGGTCTGGGCGGTTCCGACAACGAATAATCGTTGATGCCTTTAACAAAAAACCCGCTTCGGCGGGTTTTTTTATACTTTTTTTCAGCCCGGTAAGCGTCTCGCCACCGCGTTTTTATTCGTTCGAAAGCGGTAGCCGACGATAAAGCTCAATCATATCGCCCGCCAGATCCTGGATGACCATCGCGTTCATCAGGTGATCCTGCGAGTGGACGGTAATCAGGTTAACCGGCAGCTTTCCTGTACCTTCATCGAGCCCAATAAGCTGCGTCTGGATGGTGTGCGCATGCTTCACATACTCGCGCGACTCTTTCATCGCTTTTTCGGCTTCGTCAAAATCACCTTTGCGAGCCATCTGCAACGCTGTCAGGGCAGCACTGCGCGCCGCACCCGCGTTGACCAGCAGTTCCATGATTGTCGTTTCTAAGTCTTCCATTATGACTCCAGCAGTTTGAGCGCTTTTTCCAGTACGGCATCGCCTTTCATCATGCCGTAATCCATCATGTCGATCACCGCGACCTTCTTGCCCAGCGGATCGGCCTGCGCCTGCAGTTTTGCCTGCTCGTATTTCACCTGCGGGCCCAGCAGAACAATATCCGCCGTGGCGATATTTTCCTTGAATTCGGCGACGGGCACTGCCTTGATAGTGACTTTAACGCCTTTCTTCTGAGCGGCATCTTTCATTCGTTGTACCAGCATGCTGGTGGACATCCCGGCGGCACAGCATAAAACGATGTTCTTCATAGTTGGCTCTCACGGCACGGTTCCGTTGATACTTCATCTTTAGTCCCGCTGCAGGCAGAGAACAACCGGCTCACGTTGAATGTGTGTAAAGCATCACAAAGAAACCGCACAAAAAATGAAACCGGTTACGGTTTTTCTTAATTCGAAAAAAAGCCCGTTGTGACGGGCTTTGCAGGGTGGGGCCGAAATCAGCCGTTGGTGGTGATGATGCGATTCTTGCCTTCCTGTTTCGCTTTATACAAGGCTTCATCTACCCGCATCACCAGCTGTTCCTGACTTTCCAGATTCCATTCACCCAATCCGGCGCTGAAGGTGACATGTAACCCTTCCTCGCGCCAGGTTCGCCGGGCGATCTGTTCACGCCAGCGTTCCAGCAACGGAAGCGCATTGTTTAACTGCTTACCCGAAAACAGTACGGCAAATTCTTCACCGCCATAGCGGTACAAGGACACCGCCTCGGGTTGCAGGATCTGAATGCCTTCACGCGCGACGTTGCGTAAAACAATGTCTCCGTTCAGGTGGCCCCATGTGTCATTGATGGATTTAAAGTTATCAATATCTACCAGCGCCAGGGCAAACGGTTGGTGATCGTTCATCAGCGCGGCAATGTCGTTATCAAACGCGCGCCGGTTTTTACAGCCGGTCAGGGCGTCAATCGTCGCCTGACGCACGTAAATCAACTCGCGTTCTTTGTTGGATTCAATGGCCTTACTGAGCATCGCTTCAAGACGCGGCGCGCGGTTAACGTCGCCGGTTTTGATCGCATTGATAATGTTCATCAGTACCGTACGCGAAGCGTGACGCAAATAAAGGCCGAACAATGCAATCATGATGGCGGCGAGGGCAAAGCCCCAGGCGACAATATTGGTCTCATGGCGCGTCAGATCCAACAGCGTGGGATTAGACACCCGATAAATCACAAACCAGTCCGGATTGGTAAATGAATAGTAGTAGTACCAGGTTTGGCTGTCCGGATCGTACAGGTTCCCTTCGCCGCTGGTCATCTTATTCATGATGTCTTTACTGACGTACTGCTTGAACAACGCGCCCGTATCCGGATGAAGCACCACCTGCCCGTCTCGATCGACTACGAAAAATTCACCCTGTACAGGGGCAACCATCTGACGCAGGGTATACCCCATCGAGGTCAGATCGAGGTGAAATGCGATACTGCCTTTCAGTTTGCCCTCCGGCGAGATGATGGGTTTGTAGATCGTCACCGTCGGATTGCGGGTGAAGTGGTCAAGGTAGGGTGAGGTGTAGCGACTAAAGGTGCTGGCCTCGGCTTGATCCATAAACCACGGGCGCGTTTTGGCGTCAAAAGACCGACTGCGTTCGTTGTTCAGCACCTGCGGCGCGCGCAGATAATGACCCTCAATATCAGCCAGCGAGACGGAAGAGACGGAAGGCATCAGCGTTTGTAACTGCATCAGCGTCTTCAGGCCGTTGTCCGGGTCGAGGTTCACCGTTTCATTCAAATGATCATTGCGGGAAAAAAAGGTCGCCGCGCGGCCCAGAATATAATCATTTTCCCGCAACAGCGATTCGGTATAGTTCACCGCGAGGTTATGGGTAAAGTTACGGTTGATGTTATGGTAATCCTCAAGGAAATCATTCCGTTGAGTAAACGTAATAAAGATGGCGATCAGCACAAAGCTCAGCAAGATCCCCGTAAAGCTCACCAGTATGGGTGTGGTAAAAGAGAGTTTTCTGTTATGACGTGCCATTACTGTTACTTGTTCCAGAAGGTAAAAATCCTGAAGATAAGTGCGCCGTGAAACGCGCAAAGTGGCTTTGCATATCAGGAAAGGATGCCTGTAATTATAATCCCGACAATATGACTCGCGGTGATTTATCTTAAATATTACGCCGTCTTGTTGCCACTTTTCGCTGAAACTGGGATTTAACCTCACCGATAACAGTGAGGGCAGGGCGAAACGAGGAAGAAGCTTTTCGCCCTGGACAGCACTGCTGACGGACGTACCTTAAAAAAGCGGGAGGCTGACAGCAACCGCCCGTTTTCTGTTCTCCGTAGCGGCCCGGAGAATAATTACCGGTTTACATTATCGTTCATGATCTTTGCGAGACGCGCCCAAGGTATGGGTCCCAGTCCTTCCACACCGGCTGTAACCCCCGGGCGCTAAGCGCGTCGGCGACAGCGGCAGGACGCCGGTTATCATGGGGGACGAACTGCTCCAGTTCAGGATGGTTGTCGGCATAGCCGCCTGGCTGCGTTTTCGAGAAGGCGCTGACGTTATTGATGGCCAGCGGAATAACGTGGTCCCGAAACCACGGTGACTCCCGCGTGGACAGCGACAGCTCAATCTCCGGCGCGAACAGACGAAAGGCGCAAATGGTCTGCACCAGTTGACGTTCATCCATGAGCGATGCTGGCGCTATACCCCCCGTGCACGGACGCAGGCGCGGGAAAGAGACGGAATACCGGCTCTGCCAGTAGTGTTGCTGCAACCAGAGCAGATGTTCAGCCATCATGTAGCAATCGACCCGCCAACTGTCCGAAAGGCCAATCAACGCGCCAAGGCCAATTTTATCAATCCCGGCGCGCCCCAGACGATCCGGCGTTTCGAGCCGCCAGATAAAGTCCTGCTTCTTGCCCCGGAGATGGTGTTGCGCATACTGCGCCTCATGCCAGGTTTCCTGATACACCATCACGCCGTCAAGTCCCAGCGTTTTTAGTTCGGCGTACTCCGCTTCCGATAATGGCTGCACCTCCATCTGCAACGATGAAAACCGACGACGAATAGCGGGAAGGTGGCGACGAAAATAGTCCATTCCCACCTTAGCCTGATGTTCACCGGTCACCAGCAGCAGATGCTCAAACCCCAGATCGCGAATGGCGTCGCACTCCCGCGCAATCTCTGCCTCATCCAGCGTCTTGCGCTTGATGCGGTTGCTCATTGAAAAACCACAGTAAGTACAGTCGTTTGCACACAAATTAGAGAGATACAGCGGAACGTAAAAGCTTACCGTGTTGCCGAAGCGCTGGCGGGTAAGCTTCTGCGCCCGCTGCGCCAGCGGTTCCAGATACGCGCTGGCCGCAGGTGACAGCAACGCCATCATATCGTCACGGCTGAGTACGTGAGCGTTAAGCGCCCGTTCCACGTCAGCGGACGTTTTGCTGTTGATGCGCAGGCGAATATCATCCCAGTCCAGCTGTCGCCAGCGCTCAGTGAACGTTTTCATACTGACGCCTCCAGAAAGCCTGTCAGCGGGCTGGTGGCGCTGGCGCTGGCGCGACGAGAGCCGGGCACCGCCTGGCGTGCCAGTAACCCGGCTTCGACCGCCAGGCGGAAGGCGCTCGCCATGGTGACCGGATCGTCAGCCACCGCGATGGCCGTATTAACCAGCACGGCATCCGCCCCCATTTCCAGAGCCTGCGCCGCGTGGCTGGGGATGCCAATGCCAGCGTCCACCACCACCGGAACAGTCGCCTGTTGGATGATGATCTCCAGCATCGCGCGCGTTTCCAGCCCCTGATTAGAGCCAATTGGCGCGCCTAACGGCATCACCGCCGCGCAGCCTGCTTCTTCCAGCCGTTTGCACAACACCGGGTCAGCGCCGCAGTAGGGCAATACTACGAATCCCTGTTTCACCAGCGCGTCGGCGGCTTTCACTGTTTCGATGGGGTCCGGCAGCAGCCAGCGGGCATCAGGATGGATTTCGAGCTTCAGCCAGTTTGTCCCGAGCGCTTCGCGTGCCAGCTGTGCGGCAAAAATGGCTTCTTCAGCCGTTTTCGCGCCGGAGGTGTTAGGTAACAGCGTCATACCTGCCTCGATCAGCGGCGCGAGAATCGCGTCATTTGGCTTATGCAAATCTACCCGCTTCATCGCCAGCGTCACCAACTGACTGCCTGAAGCACGAATGGCGTCAATCATCAACTGCGGCGAGGCAAATTTCCCCGTGCCGGTAAACAGATGTGAATCAAAGGTTTTATCTGCGATACGTAACATCTCAACCCCCTGCGATAACCTGAAAAAGCAGGATCTGGTCGCCTTCCTGCACGATTTGGCGTTCCCACTGCTCGCGCGGCAGGATCTGTTGATTGAGCGCCAGCGCGGTGCCGGGCTTAAGCTGATTGAGCTGCTTCAGCAGGTCTGACACCGACAGCTCACTCGCACACTGTATTGGCTCATCATTAAACACGATTTGCATGTTGCCCTCCGCAGACCGGACAGTTGCTGGCGCGCCGTAACGCCAGGCTGCGCCACTGGCTGGTTTTGCCGTCAAACAGGCGCATTTCGCCGGTGGGCGCTTCCACACCGCTAAGCCATTTGATCGCCTCCAGTGCCTGTAATGCGCCCATCACCCCAACCACCGGGCCAACCACGCCTGCGGTACGACAGTTGCGCTCAGGCTCATCGTCGTCCGGCCACAGGCAGCGGTAACAGCCCTGCGTCCAGGGCGGCGTCAGTACCATGAGCTGTCCGCCGAACCCAACGGCGCTGGCGGTAATCAGCGGCGTATCAAGCGCCACGCAGGCAGCGTTAATCGCCTGACGCGTCGCCATATTATCGGTGCAGTCGAGCACCACATCCGCCTGCGCCACCGCCTGCCTGAGGGCGTCACCGGACAGGCGTTGCGGTAACGCGATCAACTCGATATCCGGATTGAGACGCGCCAGACGCTGCCGCGCGATCTGCGATTTGGGGTGCGCGATATCATCAGCAGTGAACAGTATTTGACGTTGCAGGTTGCTGATGTGCACCTCGTCGTCGTCGGCCAGCACCAGCGTGCCGATGCCTGCGCCAGCCAGATAAAGCGCGGCAGGCGAACCTAAACCGCCCAGGCCGACAATCAGCACATGGCTGTCGAGTAGCCTTTGCTGCCCTTCTACGGCTATCTCGCCAAGCAGAATTTGACGACTGTAGCGCATAAAATCACGATCGTTCATCACCCACTCCTGCTAATTCGAGTAACTGCGCGGTAGCGACGCGCCAGTCTTCGGCCTGAGTGATCGCACTGACCACCGCAATGCTACCGACACCGGTTTCCAGCACGGCAGGGGCGCGTTCAAGGCTGATCCCGCCGATGGCGACGGTGGGATAATCGGCAAGGCGCTTAATGTGCGCCGTCAACTGCGTCAACCCCTGCGGCGCCGAAGGCATCTGTTTGGTTTGCGTCGGGAAAACGTGGCCGAGGGCGATATAGGAGGGGCGAGCGGCGAGCGCCACGTCGATCTCCATATCGTCATGAGTGGAAACGCCAAGTCGCAAGCCGGCTTCGCGGATGGCATGCAAATCGGTGGTTTCCAGATCTTCCTGGCCCAGATGTACGCCGTAGGCATTGTGCTTGATCGCCAGCCGCCAGTAGTCGTTGATAAACAGGCGGGCATCGTAGCGACGCCCGAGCGCAATGGCGGCGGCCACGTCAGCCTCTACCTCTTCATCGCGTTTATCCTTGATGCGTAGCTGGAGGGTACGTACGCCCGCCTCCAGCAGGCGTTCGATCCACGCGACGCTGTCGACAACCGGATACAGCCCCAGACGAAAAGGGACGGAAGGAAAATCGGGCTGATACATCACGCTTCCTCCTTACGCAGATAAATTTCGCCGCCCCTGGCGCGGAAATTCTCCGACATATCCGCCATCCCCACTTCAATGGTCTGCGCGGCGGCGTAGTCGCGCACCTCCTGGCTGATTTTCATCGAGCAGAATTTGGGTCCGCACATGGAGCAGAAGTGAGCTACTTTGCCTGATTCCTGCGGCAGGGTTTCGTCGTGATAGGCGCGGGCGGTGAAGGGATCGAGCGCCAGATTAAACTGGTCTTCCCAGCGAAATTCAAAGCGCGCTTTCGACATCGCGTTGTCGCGGATCTGCGCGCCCGGGTGGCCTTTCGCCAGATCCGCGGCGTGGGCGGCAATTTTGTAGGTGATCAGCCCCTGTTTCACGTCCTCTTTGTTTGGCAAACCGAGGTGTTCTTTCGGCGTCACATAGCAGAGCATGGCGCAGCCAAACCAGCCGATCATCGCCGCGCCAATGCCAGAGGTGAAGTGGTCATATCCCGGTGCAATATCCGTGGTTAACGGCCCCAGGGTGTAGAACGGCGCTTCGTGGCAGTGTTCCAGCTCCTCGGTCATGTTGCGACGGATCATCTGCATCGGCACATGTCCAGGCCCCTCGATCATCACCTGTACGTCGTATTCCCAGGCGATTTTTGTCAGCTCGCCCAGGGTGTGCAGTTCAGCGAATTGCGCTTCGTCGTTGGCATCCTGAATGGAACCGGGGCGCAGGCCGTCTCCCAGCGAGAGCGAAACGTCGTAAGCGGCGCAGATTTCGCAGATCTCGCGGAAATGCGTATAGAGGAAGTTTTCCTGATGATGGGACAAACACCACTTCGCCATGATCGACCCACCGCGCGAGACGATGCCGGTCAGGCGTTTCGCCGTCATTGGCACGTAACGCAGCAACACGCCGGCATGAATAGTGAAGTAGTCCACGCCCTGTTCCGCCTGTTCCAGCAATGTGTCGCGAAAGGCTTCCCAGGTGAGATCTTCAGCGATCCCATTAACTTTCTCCAGCGCCTGATAGATCGGGACAGTGCCGATCGGCACCGGGCTATTACGCAGGATCCACTCGCGGGTTTCGTGAATATAGCGGCCGGTGGAAAGGTCCATGACCGTGTCTGCGCCCCAGCGGGTTGACCATACCAGCTTTTCCACCTCTTCTTCGATGGAGGAAGTGACCGCCGAGTTGCCGATGTTAGCGTTGACCTTCACCAGGAAATTGCGGCCAATGATCATTGGCTCGGATTCCGGGTGGTTGATGTTGGCGGGAATAATCGCGCGGCCCGCAGCCACTTCGTCACGCACAAACTCCGGCGTGATGTTCTCCGGCAGGCGTGCGCCAAAGCCCTCGCCCGGATGCTGATGGCGCAGGACTTCGCTGCGGATGCGCTCGCGACCCATGTTTTCACGAATGGCGATAAATTCCATCTCTGGCGTGACGATCCCCTGGCGGGCGTAATGTAGCTGTGTGACACGGCGACCCGCTTTGGCGCGTTTTGGCGTCAGCAGGCCGGTAAAGCGCAGCGCATCCAGTCCGTCGTCGGCCAGGCGAGCTTTGGTATAGGCAGAGCTGCGATCGCTGAGCGCTTCACTGTCGTCACGCGCGTCAATCCACGGTTGGCGCAGTTTCGTCAGACCCTGCTGCACGTTGATGGCAATTTCCGGGTCGCCATAGGGGCCGGAGGTATCGTACACCGGTACGGCTTCATTAGCTTCGAACTGAGGAGCCTCTTTGCTGCCGCCGATAAGCGTCGGGCTAAGCTGGATCTCCCGCATCGGGACGCGGATATCCGGCTGTGAACCGGTAATGTAGATCCGTTTCGAATTGGGGAAAGCGGTGCCTTCCAGCGTATCAATAAAATGCTGGGCCTGGGCGCGCTGTTCGCGACGGGTTAACTGAGTGGTAGACATAGCTCATTCCATAAAAAAATTAAGGACGTGGCTTGTCAGACGACGGATGGAGTAATGGATGTGCGCCGCCCTTGCGGGCAGGTGCATGATGCAGAATTACTCTTGTTCCCTTCGCAGGTCTTAACCTGATCAGGTTCCGCGGATCCCGAATTAACGGTCTCAGCCTTTTCCACTTCATTCTTTGCGTTACCTTCTGGCATCGCGGATACGTTGTGGAAATCAGGCACTCCGACAAGATGACATCCCCTCCGGAGAGGGGGACGTTTTAACCTACTCGTTAATTGCGCAGAACTCAAGCAGGTCGTTTAATTCTGGCGTGGTCATGCATGGCGTCAAATACCAGCATAATCAGCTTATCTTCGAGAACAAAGCGTGCTTCCAGCGCTTCGCCGATATCCGACAGCGCCTGTTGAAATTCATAGCAATTGTCATGATCGATGGCGGTCTCGAGAGTGGAATCATAGTAGTTCATGATCTGCTGGGTATTGGCTTCCAGCTGTGGCCAGATTTTGGTCGCGTTTAAAAGCTGACCGTTCCCTTCCAATTTATGCAGAATACGTTCATAAATACTGAAGTGTCCGGCGGAAAGGTAATCGACCAGGCTCTGACAAAAATCATCCAGCGCTTTTTCATTCAACCGCATGTACGATTCTTTGCCAGGCTTAATGCCAACCAGATTGTAGTAAGCCACGAGCAGATGCTTACGTACATGTAGCCAGCGATCAACCAGTTTATTACTTCCACCGACGCGTTCCGTCAGGTTTTCCAGCTGGTTTAACATGATTGACTCCGCAAGTGTAGAGTTAAAACTGCTTACCCAGAAATGTAAAAATAATGTTATCAACATGCCAGTGACGCAAAGGTAGTGCAAGAGCTATGGATCGTATTATTGAAAAATGGGATCACGGCTGGTGGATCGTCAGTCATGAACAAAAATTATGGTTGCCCCATGGGGAATTGCCACACGGCGACGCGGCAAATTTCGATCTTGTGGGACAGCGCGCATTACACATTGGCGAATGGGAAGGTGAGTCTGTCTGGTTGATACAGCAGCAGCGTCGTCACGATATGGGGTCAGTCCGCCAGGTTATCGATCAGGATGTCGGCTTGTTTCAACTGGCGGGGCGGGGCGTGCAGCTGGCGGAGTTCTTCCGCTCGCACAAATTCTGCGGCTACTGCGGTCACCCTATGCACCCGAGTAAAACCGAATGGGCAATGCTGTGTCGCCACTGCCGTGAACGCTACTATCCACAAATCGCCCCCTGTATTATTGTCGCCATTCGTCGTGATGACACCCTTCTGCTCGCCCAACATACCCGCCATCGCAATGGCATTCATACCGTGCTCGCCGGGTTCGTGGAGGTGGGCGAAACGCTGGAACAGGCTGTCGCGCGCGAAGTGATGGAAGAGAGCGGGATTACCGTGAAAAATCTGCGCTACGTGACCTCGCAGCCGTGGCCGTTCCCGATGTCGTTGATGACCGCGTTTATGGCGGAATACGACAGCGGCGAGATTGTCATCGATCCAAAAGAGTTGCTGGAAGCGGACTGGTATCGCTACGACGATTTACCGCTTTTGCCGCCGCCAGGCACCGTCGCGCGGCGTCTGATCGAAGATACGGTGGCAATATGTCGGGCTGAATATGAATGACATGGTAAACTGACGGACTGACGCAATAAGGAACTGCAAAATGACCGAACTGAAAAACGATCGTTATCTGCGTGCGCTGCTGCGCCAGCCCGTTGATGTCACCCCGGTATGGATGATGCGCCAGGCTGGCCGTTATTTACCGGAGTATAAAGCGACCCGCGCCCAGGCAGGCGATTTTATGTCCCTGTGCAAAAACGCCGAGCTGGCCTGCGAAGTCACGCTCCAGCCGCTGCGCCGTTATCCGCTGGATGCGGCGATCCTCTTTTCGGACATTCTGACCATTCCGGATGCGATGGGGCTGGGCCTTTACTTTGAAGCCGGAGAAGGCCCACGTTTTACTTCGCCGGTCGCCTGTAAGGCTGACGTCGACAAACTCCCCATTCCCGATCCGGAAGACGAGCTGGGCTACGTGATGAACGCCGTGCGTACGATTCGCCGTGAACTGAAAGGCGAGGTCCCGCTCATCGGCTTCTCCGGTAGCCCGTGGACGCTGGCGACCTACATGGTGGAAGGCGGCAGCAGCAAGGCTTTCACCGTGATCAAGAAGATGATGTACGCCGACCCGCATACCCTGCACGCGCTGCTCGATAAGCTGGCGAAAAGCGTCACGCTGTATCTCAACGCGCAAATCAAAGCGGGCGCCCAGTCGGTGATGATTTTCGATACCTGGGGCGGCGTGCTGACCGGACGCGACTATCAGCAGTTCTCACTGTACTACATGCACAAAATTGTCGATGGCCTGCTGCGCGAAAATGACGGTCGCCGCGTGCCGGTCACACTATTCACCAAAGGCGGCGGACAGTGGCTGGAAGCGATGGCGGAAACCGGCTGTGACGCGCTGGGACTGGACTGGACCACCGATATTGCCGACGCGCGTCGCCGCGTCGGGCATAAGGTCGCCCTGCAAGGCAACATGGACCCGTCGATGCTTTATGCGCCGCCTGCCCGCATCGAAGAGGAAGTGGCGTCTATACTTTCTGGTTTCGGCCAGGGCGAAGGCCACGTCTTTAACCTCGGCCACGGCATCCATCAGGATGTGCCGCCGGAACACGCTGGCGCATTTGTGGAGGCCGTACACCGACTGTCCGCGCAATACCACCGCTAAGGAGAAACCATGGATCTCGCGTCGCTACGCGCTCAACAACTTGACCTTGCTTCATCCGTGATCCGCGAGGATCGGCTCGATAACGATCCGCCGGATCTGATAGCCGGGGCAGACGTCGGGTTTGAGCAGGGGGGAGAGGTGACGCGAGCAGCAATGGTTTTGCTGAAATACCCTTCTCTTGAGCTGGTCGAATACAAGGTGGCGCGTATCGCCACCACCATGCCTTATATCCCCGGCTTCCTCTCGTTTCGTGAATACCCCGCGCTGCTCGCGGCGTGGGAACAACTGTCGCAAAAACCCGACCTGCTGTTTGTCGACGGTCACGGTGTTTCACACCCGCGCCGTCTCGGCGTCGCCAGCCATTTTGGGCTGCTGGTGGACGTGCCCACTATTGGCGTGGCGAAAAAACGCCTGTGCGGCAAGTTTGAACCGCTCTCCGCGGAGCCTGGCGCACTGGCGCCGCTGATGGACAAAGGCGAGCAACTGGCCTGGGTGTGGCGCAGCAAGGCGCGGTGTAATCCGCTGTTTATCGCGACAGGGCATCGCGTCGGGCTGGACAGCGCGCTGGCGTGGGTGCAACGCTGCATGAAAGGCTATCGTCTGCCGGAGCCGACTCGCTGGGCGGATGCCGTTGCGTCAGGGCGTCCGGCCTTCACGCGATGGCAGGAAATTCAGCCCTGATTAATGTACACTGCGGCTAATTTCCGTTTCGAGAATTCATCATGTTACAAAACCCGATTCATCTGCGTCTGGAACGCCTGGAAAGCTGGCAGCACGTTACGTTTATGGCCTGCCTGTGCGAGCGCATGTATCCGAACTACGCCATGTTCTGCAAACAGACGGACTTTGGCGACGGTCAGGTGTATCGCCGTATCCTCGACCTCATCTGGGAAACGCTGACGGTGAAAGACGCGAAAGTGAATTTCGACAGCCAACTGGAGAAGTTCGAAGAGGCGATTCCGGTCGCGGACGACTATGACCTGTATGGCGTTTATCCGGCGATAGACGCCTGTGTGGCGTTGAGCGAACTGGTACATTCACGTTTGAGCGGAGAAACGCTTGAACATGCCATTGAAGTCAGTAAGACATCCATTACCACGGTAGCGATGCTGGAAATGACTCAGGCGGGTCGCGAAATGACCGATGAGGAGCTGAAAGAGAACCCTGCGGTTGAGCAGGAATGGGATATTCAGTGGGAAATATTCCGACTTTTAGCCGACTGCGAAGAACGCGACATTGAACTGATAAAAGGGCTCAGAGCAGACCTGCGTGAGGCTGGCGAGAGCAATATCGGTATAAATTTTCAGCAATAAGACACGAAAACGTGATTTAACGTCTGAATTGTCGTGCCTGAAGGCTTCCCTTCCGCCCCCCGTCTGGTCTACATTTGGAGGGCGAAAAAAAGTGGCTATCGGTGCGTGTATGCAGGAGAGTGCTTTTCTGGCATTTCCGTCGCACTCGATGCTTAGCAAGCGATAAACACATTGTAAGGATAACTTATGAACAAGACTCAACTGATTGATGTAATTGCAGACAAAGCAGAACTGTCCAAAACCCAGGCTAAAGCTGCTCTGGAATCTACTCTGGCTGCCATTACTGAGTCTCTGAAAGAAGGCGATGCTGTACAACTGGTTGGTTTCGGTACCTTCAAAGTGAACCACCGTGCTGAGCGCACTGGCCGCAACCCGCAGACCGGTAAAGAAATCAAAATCGCCGCTGCTAACGTACCGGCATTTGTTTCTGGTAAGGCACTGAAAGACGCTGTTAAGTAAGACCGCGTGGCTGTGAACAGTTTTAACGAAGGGGCGGTGTCGCCCCTTTTGTCTGTCTGGCGTCGTACGCTGGCGCTGGCGGGCGTGCTGTTGCTGACGGCCTGCAGTCATAACGCTTCTCCACCGCCCTTTACCGCCAGCGGATTCGCTGACGATCAGGGCGCCGTGCGTATCTGGCGTAAAGATGAAGCGGACGGCGTGCATCTGCTTTCGGTGTTTAGCCCGTGGCGTAACGGCAGTACTACCACCAGCGAGTACCGCTGGCAGGGAGAAACCCTCTCTCTGATTGAACTCAATATTTACAGCAAACCGCCGGAGCATATCCGCGTGCGGTTTGACGATCGCGGCGAGCTGAGCTTTATGCAGCGTGAAGTCGACGGACATAAGCAGCAGCTTTCTAACGATCAAATCGCCTTATACCGCTATCGCGCGGGGCAGATTCGCCAGACCAGCGACGCACTGCGCCTGGGGCGCGTGGTGTTGCGACAGGGACGCTGGCATGCCGCTGAGCGTACGGTGACCACCTGTGAAGGCGAAACACTGAAACCCGATCTGGAGCCATGGGCAATGAATCATATCGAGCGCCGCCAGCGCCACTCGTCAATGGACGTAAGCGTGGCGTGGCTGGAAGCGCCCGAAGGGTCACAGCTGTTGCTGGTGGCAAACTCTGACTTCTGTCGCTGGCAGCCGACCGAGAAAACGTTCTGACGCAAGTCGGCGTGCGCTTTACCAGTGCCCCATCCCCATATGACCGCCACGTCCTCCGCAGCCGCCGTAGCCCATACCCGCGCCCTGCGGTACGCCTGCTTCCGCCATCTCCACATCGCGTTTCACCCGCAGATCGTCCAGCGACTGGCGTAACGACGTCATCTCTTTCGCGACGGCGTTGACCTTTGCGCTGTCCGGGGGATTGGTGGAGAGCAGCGCGTTATACTCATAACGTTTAGACATAAGCTGCTGGCGCAGTGTGTTGGCCTGGTTGTAGTACGTATTATGGATTTTTTGTGCGGCGGCTTGCTGTTCCGCAGTGAGCGGAGCGGCGTTTTGCTGCCACATACCGTCGCCATAACCCCAGTGATGCCGTGCCAGCGCCGGGCTGGCGCCCAAAACCATCAGCGAAAGCGCAATCATCGCCAGGCCTGCTTTGTTATTCCGTTTCATCATTTATCCTCCTGTTGGTCATCTCACTCACCGTATTGCATCTTCCGTGCCAGCGGACTGAGCCCCGGAAATGGCGGCCTGAGTCAGCGCGCCCCCGCAAAAGCGAGTAAAAATGACCCGCCGGAATAACCCCGCGCGTCATTTTTACTCGTTTCGGGCCGGGGTTGAGTGTCTGAACAGGGATATGCGCGGTAAAAAGTGGCATGATTTCTGCTGAGTCAGGAGAGATTAATAACGGGTGAAAGCGAAGGGGATTATGCGACACCACAAGGATACGGTTACGAAATGGCTCAGCGGCATACTGCCCGTCGCCATTCTGATTCTGGTCGGGCTATTCGCCGCCGCGGTGATCCGTGATTATGGCCGGGAAAGTGACTCTGCACGACAGACGCTACTGGAAAAAGGCGGCGTGCTGATTCGCGCGCTGGAGTCGGGCACGCGCGTCGGGATGGGGATGCGCATGCATCACGCCCAGCAGCAGACCCTGTTGGAAGAGATGGCGGGGCAGCCTGGCGTGCTTTGGTTTGCGGTCACGGATGCGCAGGGAAATATCCTGATGCACAGCGATCCTGCGCGGGTGGGCGGAACCCTTTATGCGGCAGATGAGATACAGCGTTTGCATCCCGGTGAGGACGCGCGCTGGCGCTCTGTTGACGCCGTGGATGAACAGGGGAAAACCGTTCCCGCACTGGAGATTTACCGCCAGTTCCAGCCACTACATTCGCCGGGTCGACACGGCATGGGCGCCATGCCGCGTTGCGAGGGGCGCAATGCCGGAATCTCTTCCACGCCGCAGACGATTTTCATCGCCTTTGACGCCAGTGAGTTAGCCACCACCCAGGCGCGTGAGTGGCGCAATATGCTGATCATGCTTTTCGCCTTAACGACAGTGCTGTTGGCGACGTTGATGGCCTTTTTCTGGTACCGGCGGTATCTCCGTTCGCGACAACTGCTTCAGGACGAAATGAACCGGCAGGAAAAACTGCTGGCGCTTGGGCATCTGGCGGCGGGGGTGGCGCATGAAATCCGCAATCCGCTGTCATCCATTAAAGGGCTGGCGCGGTATTTCGCCGAGCGCGCCCCGGCGGGCGGTGAAGCGCACGCGCTGGCGCAGGTGATGGCGAAAGAGGCCGATCGGTTAAACCGGGTCGTCAGCGAGCTACTTGAGCTGGTGAAGCCCGCTCATTTGACGCTCCAGCCGGTAGATCTCAATACGGTCATTACCCATTCGCTGCAGTTGGTGAGCCAGGACGCGCAGAGTCGGGCGATTGAATTGCGGTTTACGCCCAATGCGGCCCTGCCGCTTATCCAGGCCGATCCGGACAGGTTGACGCAGGTGTTGTTAAACCTTTACCTGAACGCGATACACGCCATCGACAGGCAAGGTACGATTAACGTCGATATGAACATGAGCGGTGCCGATCGCGTTAAGATTGTCGTTGCAGACAGCGGGAAGGGGATTGCGCCGGAACAGCTGGAGACGATTTTTACCCCTTACTACACCACAAAAGCCGAAGGCACCGGGCTGGGCCTGGCGGTAGTGCAAAACATCATTGAACAGCATGGTGGGACGATCAAGGCAGAAAGCCCGGCGGGCAAAGGCGCTATCTTTACCCTCTGGCTGCCGGTAAAAGCAAAACAGAAGGAAGTACAAGGATGACGGGCGAAACGATCGACATTCTGGTGGTAGATGATGATGTCAGCCACTGCACGATATTACAGGCGCTGCTTCGCGGCTGGGGCTATAACGTCGCGCTGGCATACAGCGGGCGGGCGGCGCTGGAGAAGATACGCGAGCATGTCTTTGACCTGGTATTGTGCGATGTGCGCATGGCGGAACTGGATGGTATTGAGACGCTCAAAGAGATTAAAGCGCTTAACCCGGCAATTCCGGTACTGATCATGACGGCGTTTTCCAGCGTCGAGACGGCGGTGGAAGCGTTAAAAACCGGGGCGCTGGATTACCTGATCAAACCGCTGGATTTTGACCGCCTACAGGAGACGCTGGAGAAATCGCTGGCCCATGCGCAGGAGGCTCCGGGCGATCTGCCGTCCGTTTCCGCCAGCCAGTTCGGTATGGTGGGAAAAAGCCCGGCGATGCAGCAGCTGTTGAGCGAAATCGCAATGGTTGCCCCATCCGACGCGACGGTGCTGATTCATGGTGACTCCGGTACCGGCAAAGAGCTGGTCGCGCGCGCGCTCCATGCCAGCAGCGCGCGCAGCGACAAGCCGCTGGTCACGCTGAACTGTGCGGCGCTCAATGAGTCCCTGCTGGAGTCTGAACTGTTCGGGCATGAAAAGGGGGCGTTTACCGGCGCCGACAAGCGTCGCGAGGGCCGCTTTGTCGAAGCCGACGGCGGTACACTGTTTCTGGATGAGATCGGCGATATTTCGCCCATGATGCAGGTGCGTCTGCTGCGGGCAATCCAGGAGCGTGAAGTGCAGCGGGTAGGCAGCAACCAGACGCTCACGGTTGACGTACGTCTGATCGCCGCCACCCATCGGGATCTGGCGCAGGAAGTCAGCGCCGGGCGCTTTCGTCAGGATCTCTACTACCGGCTGAACGTGGTAACCATCGAAATGCCGTCCCTGCGTCAGCGTCGGGAAGACATTCCACTGTTAGCCGAACATTTTCTTCAGCGTTTTGCGGCACGTAACCGCAAAGCGGTGAAAGGCTTTACGCCACAGGCGATGGATCTGCTGATTCATTACGCCTGGCCGGGGAATATCCGCGAACTGGAAAACGCTATTGAGCGTGCCGTGGTGTTGCTGACGGGAGAGTACATTTCAGAACGTGAATTGCCGCTGACGATTGCGGGGCAGCCGATCCCGCTTGTGCAGGAGCAAACCATTCAGCCGCTGGTGGAGGTTGAAAAAGAGGTGATTCTGGCGGCGCTTGAAAAAACGGGCGGCAACAAAACGGAAGCCGCCCGTCAGTTAGGGATTACGCGTAAAACGCTGCTTGCAAAACTGTCGCGTTAGTTTTGCTCGCGTTCAATGGCGCGCCAGCCGATGTCGTGACGGCAGAAGCAGTCGTCCCAGCGGATGTCGGTCATTAAGGCATACGCCCGTTTCTGGGCTTCGGCAACGGTGTCACCGAGTGCGGTTACGCACAGAACGCGACCACCGCTGGTGACGACCTGCTCGTCATCAGCCAGTTTTGTACCGGCGTGGAAGACTTTACCGTCCGCCACGTCTTCCAGCGGCAGGCCGTGGATCACATCGCCGTTGCGGTAGTCACCCGGGTATCCGCCCGCAGCCATCACCACGCCCAGTGAAGCGCGCTTATCCCATTCGGATTTTTGTGCGTCCAGTTTGCCTTCGCAGGCCGCCAGACACAGTTCAACCAGATCGGACTTCATGCGCAGCATGATAGGCTGGGTTTCCGGATCGCCAAAGCGGCAGTTGAATTCAATGACCTTCGGGTTACCCTGCTTGTCGATCATCAGCCCCGCATACAAGAAACCGGTATACGTATTGCCTTCCGCCGCCATCCCTTTTACGGTTGGCCAGATAATGCGTTCCATGGTGCGCTGATGAACGTCGTCGGTAACCACTGGCGCGGGCGAGTAGGCACCCATTCCGCCAGTGTTCAGGCCGGTATCGCCATCGCCCACGCGCTTATGATCCTGACTGGTTGCCATCGGCAGTACGTGCTCGCCGTCCACCATCACGATAAAGCTGGCTTCTTCCCCGTCGAGAAATTCCTCGATCACTATGCGGTGACCCGCGTCGCCAAAAGCGTTGCCTGCCAGCATATCCTGAACCGCGGCTTCCGCCTCTTCGAGCGTCATCGCGACAATCACGCCTTTCCCGGCGGCCAGACCGTCGGCCTTGATGACAATTGGCGCGCCTTTTTCACGTAAGTAAGCCAGAGCAGGCTCCACGTCGGTGAAGTTCTGGTATTCCGCCGTCGGGATGTGATGACGAGCGAGAAAATCTTTGGTGAAGGCTTTGGAGCCTTCGAGCTGCGCGGCGCCTTCGGTTGGCCCGAAGATTTTCAGACCCGCGGCGCGGAAGGTATCCACCACCCCCATCACTAACGGCGCTTCCGGCCCGACGATGGTGAGATCGATCTTCTCGCTTTGGGCGAAATTCAGCAGCGCCGGAATATCGGTAGCGCTGATTGCCACATTCTGCAGCGTGGGTTCCAGCGCGGTACCGGCGTTACCCGGCGCAACATAGACGGTTTCGACTTTTGGCGACTGAGCGGCTTTCCACGCCAGCGCGTGCTCGCGCCCGCCGTTGCCAATCACTAATACTTTCATCTGTTGCTCCATTAATGGCGGAAGTGGCGCATGTCGGTGAAGATCATCGCGATGCCGTGTTCATCGGCGGCGGCAATCACTTCATCATCGCGGATAGAACCGCCAGGCTGGATCACGCAGCTCACGCCCACGGCGGCAGCGGCGTCAATACCATCGCGGAACGGGAAGAAGGCGTCAGAAGCCATTGCAGAACCTTTGACTTCCAGACCTTCATCGCCTGCCTTAATCCCGGCGATTTTCGCGGAATAAACGCGGCTCATCTGGCCTGCGCCAATGCCGATAGTCATATTCTCTTTCGCATAAACAATGGCGTTAGACTTCACGAACTTCGCCACTTTCCAGCAGAACAGCGCGTCACGCAGTTCCTGCTCACTCGGCTGACGTCTGGTCACCACGCGCAGATCGGCTTCCGTCACCATGCCCAGATCGCGATCCTGAATCAGCAGACCGCCGTTTACGCGTTTGAAGTCCAGACCCGGCACGCGTTCTGCCCACTGGCCGCAAACCAGCACGCGCACGTTCTGTTTGGCAGAAGTGATTTTCAGCGCTTCTTCAGAGGCAGATGGCGCGATGATCACTTCAACAAACTGGCGGGAGATGATGGCCTGAGCAGTTTCGGCATCCAGCTCGCGGTTGAAGGCGATAATACCGCCGAACGCGGAGGTCGGATCGGTTTTATAGGCGCGATCGTAAGCGTCCAGAATAGAGGTGCTTACGGCAACGCCGCATGGGTTGGCGTGCTTGACGATAACGCAGGCCGGCTCGCTGAATTCTTTCACACATTCCAGCGCAGCGTCGGTGTCGGCAATATTGTTATAAGAGAGCGCTTTGCCCTGAACCTGCTGAGCGGTGGCGACCGACGCTTCTTTTATCTCTTCTTCTATATAGAAGGCGGCCTGCTGGTGGCTATTCTCACCGTAACGCATATCCTGTTTTTTAATAAAGTTCAGGTTCAGGGTACGCGGGAAACGACCGGCGGCGTCTTTACTTTCGCCGTGGTAGGCCGGAACCATACTACCAAAGTAGTTGGCAATCATGCTGTCGTACGCGGCGGTGTGTTCGAAGGCTTTGATGGCGAGGTCGAAACGCGTCTTCAGGGTCAGTGACCCTTCGTTGGCATCCATTTCGTTAATGATGGCGTTGTAGTCGCTGCTCTTTACCACAATGGCGACATCTTTATGATTCTTGGCGGCGGAGCGCACCATGGTCGGACCGCCAATATCAATGTTTTCAACCGCGTCTTCCAGCGAGCAGCCTTCACGGGCTACGGTCTGGGCGAACGGATACAGGTTCACCACAACCATATCAATAGGCGCGATACCGTGTTGTTCCATAATGCCATCATCCTGACCGCGACGGCCAAGAATGCCGCCGTGGACTTTAGGATGCAGGGTCTTCACGCGTCCATCCATCATTTCCGGGAAACCGGTGTAATCGGAAACTTCGGTCACCGGCAGACCTTTATCTGCTAACAGACGGGCAGTGCCCCCTGTCGACAGCAGCTCCACACCACGTGCGGAAAGTGCCTGGGCGAATTCGATGATACCGGCCTTGTCAGAAACACTGAGCAGAGCGCGGCGGACTGGACGACGTTGTTGCATGGTAAATCCCCTGGATTTGACTATTACAGAGAGCGTTAGCTGAATCTTTCTCGAAAAACTTAGCTAACGCCCCTTATGGGGCATCCTTGTTTTGCGGGGGCATTGTAACGAAAACGTTTGCGCAACGCTCGCGAATTTTTCTTTTTCGATTTCGACATCGCTTATCCCATTGTTGAAGATCCTTTATTGCAGGAACGATCTACGCAAAGATCGCCATCTTTGTGGATAACTCTGTGTGTAAAAGGGTATAAGGCGGGGTTTTGCTGGGGAATGCAGCAGTCAGACAATTTTCTGCAATTTTTCTATTGCGGATGCTCGGGAACTCCCTATAATGCGCCTCCATCGACACGGCGGATGTGAATCACTTCACACAAACAGCCGGTCCGGTT
>NZ_BBNB01000021.1 GCF_000759835.1 Citrobacter sedlakii NBRC 105722 | reverse complement strand
TGAAGGCGGCCGTCATACTCCGTTCTTCAAAGGCTACCGTCCGCAGTTCTACTTCCGTACAACTGACGTGACTGGCACCATCGAACTGCCGGAAGGCGTAGAGATGGTAATGCCGGGCGACAACATCAAAATGGTTGTTACCCTGATCCACCCGATCGCGATGGACGACGGTCTGCGTTTCGCAATCCGTGAAGGCGGCCGTACTGTAGGTGCGGGCGTGGTTGCTAAAGTTCTGGGCTAATTATTCATTAATTAGTATTGAACTGAAAAGGGCGCTTCGGCGCCCTTTTTGCTGCCTGCTACGCAGCTGTCACAAATCTTCGCAAATTTGTCTTTCCTTCCGCCGCGTAAGCAGAGTTGTGCTATTGTAATCATAACTATTCTCATTTACACTTTGCGCAGAAATTGAACGGGAGCGATCATGTACGTTTGTTTGTGTAATGGTGTAAGTGATAAGAAAATTCGTCAGGCTGTACGTCAGTTTCATCCTCAATCGTTCCAACAGTTACGTAAGTTTATTCCTGTCGGAAATCAATGCGGTAAATGTATACGAGCGGCACGTGAAGTCATGCAGGACGAATTGACGCAAATGCCAGAGTTTAAAGAAATCGCCTGAGTCACACTCTTTTTTTTGACATCCCTGTAGCCCCATCTACGCTCAAGAGAGTGGAAGCGGAGGGACTATAAAATGAAAGGTGATGTTAAAATCATAAATTATCTCAATAAACTATTGGGAAATGAGCTTGTCGCGATTAACCAGTATTTTCTTCATGCTCGTATGTTCAAAAACTGGGGACTCACTCGCCTTAATGATGTCGAGTACCATGAATCCATAGATGAGATGAAACACGCCGATAAATACATCGAGCGTATTTTGTTTCTCGAAGGGATCCCAAACCTGCAGGATCTTGGCAAGCTGGGTATCGGTGAAGACGTCGAAGAGATGTTACAATCCGATCTTCGGCTCGAGCTTGAAGGGGCAAAAGACCTGCGTGAAGCCATCGCCTATGCCGATACCATACATGATTACGTCAGCCGGGACATGATGATCGAGATCCTGGCGGATGAAGAAGGGCATATTGACTGGCTGGAAACCGAGCTGGATCTCATCGCTAAGCTGGGTATCCAGAATTACCTGCAATCGCAGATTCAGGTCACAAGCTAATACCCCCAGTCATCAATTGATGACATCCAGTGATGAAACCCGCCGCCGCCAGAAATGGCCCAAAAGGCAGCGGGTTTTTTAACGCTCGCTTTCCGCGAATGAGCGTCTCTGCTGCAACGCACAGGCTGGCAAGCAGCGATGCGCAAAGCACCAACAGCGGTAACGATGGCCATCCATGCCACGCGCCCAACGCGGCAAGAAACTTCACATCACCATAACCCAGCCCCTCTTGTCCGCGAATAAACCGATAAGTCCAGTACAAACCAGCAAATCCCATATAGCCTGCGACGGCGCCCCATAGCGCATCGGCGAGCCGTGCCGGAAAGAAGCATTGATGAAAAACCAACCCGATCCACAACAGAGGGCAGGTGACGCGGTCTGGCAGCAAACCGGTGCGTAAGTCATAAAGCGCCAGGTACAGGGTCGATGAAACATAGCAAAGCAGAAAGGGCAGGGCGGTTATCATTGGGCAATCTCCCAGCTAAAAAGCGTCACTGTAATGAAGGACTGCCGGAGAACAAGCGGCATTATCAGGATATGCGCGCGGATTTCCGCCGTCATTGTCAGCCGAGTTTGCATTGCAACACAACGCTGAAGGCCGCTCGCATTCAGGGGAAAATGTTTAATATCTACGCGATGCTTGCGTCAGGCTGAGATTTGCGTATAATGCGCGGGCTTGTCTTAATCGACGGCAGGTTCGATTTGAACCTCGGGTAACCGATTTGGTTATCTCACAATGCTCCCAATCGGGGAGCTACGTAAGAACGGTTACACTCTCCCATCAATCGTAATGGGTCTGAGGAGTAATCATTTTCGTTTATAAAATAATTGGAGCTCTGGTCTCATGCAGAACCAAAGAATCCGTATCCGCCTGAAAGCGTTTGATCATCGTCTGATCGATCAATCAACCGCGGAAATCGTCGAGACTGCTAAGCGCACTGGTGCGCAAGTCCGTGGTCCGATCCCGCTGCCGACCCGCAAAGAGCGCTTCACCGTTCTGATCTCCCCGCACGTTAACAAAGACGCGCGTGACCAGTACGAAATCCGCACTCACAAGCGTCTGGTTGACATCGTTGAGCCAACCGAGAAAACCGTTGATGCTCTGATGCGTCTGGATCTGGCTGCCGGTGTAGACGTGCAGATCAGCCTGGGTTAATCAGGTCATCGAGCGATTGAGAGGTTGAAACAATGATTGGTTTAGTCGGTAAAAAAGTGGGCATGACTCGCATCTTCACTGAAGATGGCGTTTCAATCCCAGTAACCGTAATCGAAGTTGAAGCAAACCGTGTTACTCAGGTTAAAGACCTGGCTAACGATGGCTACCGCGCAATCCAGGTTACCACCGGTGCTAAAAAAGCTAACCGTGTAACCAAGCCGGAAGCGGGTCATTTTGCTAAAGCTGGCGTAGAAGCTGGCCGTGGTCTGTGGGAATTCCGTCTGGCTGAAGGCGAAGAGTTCACCGTAGGTCAGAGCATTAGCGTTGAGCTGTTTGCTGAAGTTAAAAAAGTTGACGTAACTGGCACCTCTAAAGGTAAAGGTTTCGCAGGTACCGTTAAGCGCTGGAACTTCCGTACCCAGGACGCGACTCACGGTAACTCCTTGTCTCACCGCGTTCCGGGTTCTATCGGTCAGAACCAGACTCCGGGCAAAGTGTTCAAAGGCAAGAAAATGGCAGGTCAGCTGGGTAACGAACGTGTCACTGTTCAGAGCCTGGACGTAGTACGTGTTGACGCTGAGCGCAACCTGCTGCTGGTTAAAGGTGCGGTCCCGGGTGCAACCGGCTGCGACCTGATCGTTAAACCAGCTGTGAAGGCGTAAGGGGATAGCAATGGAATTAGTATTGAAAGACGCGCAGAGCGCGCTGACTGTTTCCGAAACTACCTTCGGTCGTGATTTCAACGAAGCGCTGGTTCACCAGGTTGTTGTTGCTTATGCAGCTGGTGCTCGTCAGGGTACTCGTGCTCAGAAGACTCGTGCTGAAGTAACTGGTTCCGGTAAAAAACCGTGGCGCCAGAAAGGTACCGGCCGTGCGCGTTCAGGTTCTATCAAGAGCCCGATCTGGCGTTCTGGTGGCGTGACCTTCGCTGCGCGTCCGCAGGACCACAGTCAAAAAGTTAACAAGAAGATGTACCGCGGCGCGCTGAAAAGCATTCTGTCCGAACTGGTACGTCAGGATCGTCTGATCGTTGTCGAGAAGTTCTCTGTTGAAGCGCCTAAAACTAAGCTGCTGGCACAGAAACTGAAAGACATGGCTCTGGAAGATGTGCTGATCATCACCGGTGAGCTGGACGAAAACCTGTTCCTGGCCGCACGTAACCTGCACAAGGTTGACGTACGCGATGCGACGGGTATCGACCCGGTTAGCCTGATCGCCTTCGACAAAGTCGTAATGACTGCTGATGCTGTTAAGCAAGTTGAGGAGATGCTGGCATGATTCGTGAAGAACGTCTGCTGAAGGTGCTGCGCGCACCGCACGTTTCTGAAAAAGCGTCTACTGCGATGGAAAAAACTAACACCATCGTTCTCAAAGTTGCTAAAGACGCGACCAAAGCAGAAATCAAAGCTGCTGTGCAGAAACTGTTTGAAGTCGAAGTCGAAGTCGTTAACACCCTGGTCGTTAAAGGGAAAGTTAAACGTCACGGACAGCGTATCGGTCGTCGTAGCGACTGGAAAAAAGCTTACGTCACCCTGAAAGAAGGCCAGAACCTGGACTTCGTTGGCGGCGCTGAGTAAGTCGGAGGAGTAATACAATGGCAGTTGTTAAATGTAAACCGACATCTCCGGGTCGTCGCCACGTAGTTAAAGTGGTTAACCCTGAGCTGCACAAGGGCAAACCTTTTGCTCCGTTGCTGGAAAAAAACAGCAAATCCGGTGGTCGTAACAACAATGGCCGTATCACCACTCGTCACATCGGTGGTGGCCACAAGCAGGCTTATCGTATTGTTGACTTCAAACGCAACAAAGACGGTATCCCGGCAGTTGTTGAGCGTCTTGAGTACGATCCGAACCGTTCCGCGAACATCGCGCTGGTTCTGTACAAAGATGGCGAACGCCGTTACATCCTGGCCCCTAAAGGCCTGAAAGCTGGCGACCAGATCCAATCTGGCGTTGATGCTGCAATCAAACCAGGCAACACCCTGCCGATGCGCAATATCCCGGTTGGTTCTACCGTTCATAACGTAGAAATGAAACCAGGTAAAGGCGGTCAGCTGGCACGTTCCGCAGGGACTTACGTTCAGATCGTTGCGCGCGATGGTGCTTATGTCACCCTGCGTCTGCGTTCTGGTGAAATGCGTAAAGTCGAAGCAGACTGCCGTGCAACTCTGGGCGAAGTTGGCAATGCTGAGCATATGCTGCGCGTTCTGGGTAAAGCAGGTGCTGCACGTTGGCGTGGTGTTCGTCCGACCGTTCGCGGTACCGCGATGAACCCAGTAGACCACCCACATGGTGGTGGTGAAGGTCGTAACTTTGGTAAGCACCCGGTAACCCCGTGGGGCGTTCAGACCAAAGGTAAGAAGACCCGCAGCAACAAGCGTACTGATAAATTCATCGTACGTCGCCGTAGCAAATAATTTTAGAGGATAAGCCATGCCACGTTCTCTCAAGAAAGGTCCTTTTATTGACCTGCACTTGCTGAAGAAGGTAGAGAAAGCGGTGGAAAGCGGAGACAAGAAGCCCCTGCGCACTTGGTCCCGTCGTTCAACGATCTTTCCTAACATGATCGGTTTGACCATCGCTGTCCATAATGGTCGTCAGCACGTTCCGGTATTTGTAACCGATGAAATGGTCGGTCACAAACTGGGTGAATTCGCACCGACTCGTACTTATCGCGGCCACGCTGCTGATAAAAAAGCGAAGAAGAAATAAGGTAGGAGGAAGAGATGGAAACTATCGCTAAACATCGCCATGCTCGTTCTTCTGCTCAGAAGGTCCGCCTTGTTGCTGACCTGATTCGCGGTAAGAAAGTGTCGCAGGCTCTGGATATTCTGACCTACACCAACAAGAAAGCGGCTGTATTGGTCAAGAAGGTTCTGGAATCTGCCATTGCTAACGCTGAACACAACGATGGCGCTGACATTGACGATCTGAAAGTTACGAAAATTTTCGTAGACGAAGGCCCGAGCATGAAGCGCATTATGCCGCGTGCAAAAGGTCGTGCAGATCGCATCCTGAAGCGCACCAGCCACATCACTGTGGTTGTGTCCGATCGCTGAGACTCTGGAGACTAGCAATGGGTCAGAAAGTACATCCTAATGGTATTCGCCTGGGTATTGTAAAACCATGGAACTCTACCTGGTTTGCGAACACCAAAGAATTCGCTGACAACCTGGACAGCGATTTTAAAGTACGTCAGTACCTGACGAAGGAACTGGCTAAAGCGTCCGTATCTCGTATCGTTATCGAGCGTCCGGCTAAGAGCATCCGTGTGACTATTCACACTGCTCGCCCGGGTATCGTTATCGGTAAGAAAGGCGAAGACGTAGAAAAACTGCGTAAGGTCGTAGCGGATATCGCTGGCGTTCCTGCACAGATCAATATCGCCGAAGTTCGTAAACCTGAACTGGACGCAAAACTGGTTGCTGACAGCATCACTTCTCAGCTGGAACGCCGTGTTATGTTCCGCCGTGCGATGAAGCGTGCTGTACAGAACGCAATGCGTCTGGGCGCTAAAGGTATCAAAGTTGAAGTTAGCGGCCGTCTGGGCGGCGCGGAAATCGCACGTACCGAATGGTACCGTGAAGGTCGCGTACCGCTGCACACTCTGCGTGCTGACATCGACTACAACACCTCTGAAGCGCACACCACTTACGGTGTAATCGGCGTTAAGGTATGGATCTTCAAAGGCGAGATCCTGGGTGGTATGGCTGCTGTTGAACAACCGGAAAAACCGGCTGCGCAACCTAAAAAGCAGCAGCGTAAAGGCCGTAAATAAGGAGCGTCGCTGATGTTACAACCAAAGCGTACAAAATTCCGTAAGATGCACAAAGGCCGTAACCGCGGTCTGGCTGCAGGCGCGGATGTTAGCTTCGGCAGCTTCGGTCTGAAAGCTGTTGGCCGTGGTCGTCTGACTGCCCGTCAGATCGAAGCAGCACGTCGTGCTATGACCCGTGCAGTTAAGCGTCAAGGTAAGATCTGGATCCGTGTATTCCCGGACAAACCGATCACTGAAAAGCCGCTGGCAGTGCGTATGGGTAAAGGTAAAGGTAACGTGGAGTATTGGGTTGCCTTGATTCAGCCGGGTAAAGTCCTGTATGAAATGGACGGCGTACCGGAAGAGCTGGCCCGTGAAGCATTCAAGCTGGCAGCAGCGAAACTGCCGATTAAAACCACCTTTGTAACTAAGACGGTGATGTAATGAAAGCAAAAGAGCTGCGTGAGAAGAGCGTTGAAGAGCTGAACACCGAGCTGCTGAACCTGCTGCGTGAGCAGTTCAACCTGCGTATGCAGGCTGCAAGTGGCCAGCTGCAACAGTCTCACCTGTTGAAGCAAGTGCGTCGCGATGTCGCACGCGTTAAGACTTTACTGACTGAGAAGGCGGGTGCGTAATGACCGATAAAATCCGTACTCTGCAAGGTCGCGTTGTTAGCGACAAAATGGAGAAATCCATTGTTGTTGCTATCGAACGTTTTGTGAAACACCCGATCTACGGTAAATTCATCAAGCGTACGACCAAACTGCACGTACATGACGAGAACAACGAATGCGGTATCGGCGACAAGGTTGAAATCCGTGAATGCCGTCCGCTGTCCAAGACTAAGTCCTGGACGCTGGTTCGCGTTGTAGAGAAAGCGGTTCTGTAATACAGTACGCATTCTCAACGAATAAACGGCTCAGCGATGGGCCGTTTATTTTTTCTACCCATATCGTTTGAGCGGTGTTATAATGCCGCGCCCCCGATATGGGGCTTTTTTAACGACCTGATTTCGGGTCTCAGTAGTAGTTGACATTAGCGGAGCACTAAAATGATCCAAGAACAGACTATGCTGAACGTCGCCGACAACTCCGGTGCACGTCGCGTAATGTGTATCAAGGTTCTGGGTGGCTCGCACCGTCGCTACGCAGGCGTAGGCGACATCATCAAGATCACCATCAAAGAAGCAATTCCGCGTGGTAAGGTCAAAAAAGGTGATGTGCTGAAGGCGGTAGTGGTGCGCACCAAGAAGGGTGTTCGTCGCCCGGACGGTTCTGTCATTCGCTTCGATGGTAATGCATGCGTTATTCTGAACAATAACAGCGAGCAGCCTATCGGTACGCGTATTTTTGGGCCGGTAACTCGTGAGCTTCGTACCGAGAAGTTCATGAAAATTATCTCTCTGGCACCAGAAGTACTCTAAGGAGCGAATCATGGCAGCGAAAATCCGTCGTGATGACGAAGTTATCGTGTTAACCGGTAAAGATAAAGGTAAGCGCGGTAAAGTTAAGAATGTCCTGTCTTCCGGCAAGGTCATTGTTGAAGGTATCAACCTGGTTAAGAAACACCAGAAGCCGGTTCCGGCTCTGAACCAACCAGGCGGCATCGTTGAAAAAGAAGCTGCTATTCAGGTTTCTAACGTTGCAATCTTCAATGCGGCAACCGGCAAGGCTGACCGTGTAGGCTTTAGATTCGAAGACGGTAAAAAAGTCCGTTTCTTCAAGTCTAATAGCGAAACTATCAAGTAATTTGGAGTAGTACGATGGCGAAACTGCATGATTACTACAAAGACGAAGTAGTTAAAAAACTCATGACTGAGTTTAACTACAATTCTGTCATGCAAGTCCCTCGGGTCGAGAAGATCACCCTGAACATGGGTGTTGGTGAAGCGATCGCTGACAAGAAACTGCTGGATAACGCAGCAGCTGACCTGACAGCAATCTCCGGTCAAAAACCGCTGATCACCAAAGCACGCAAATCTGTTGCAGGCTTCAAAATCCGTCAGGGCTATCCGATCGGCTGTAAAGTAACTCTGCGTGGCGAACGCATGTGGGAGTTCTTTGAGCGCCTGATCACTATTGCTGTACCGCGTATCCGTGACTTCCGTGGCTTGTCCGCTAAGTCTTTCGATGGTCGTGGTAACTACAGCATGGGTGTCCGTGAGCAGATCATCTTCCCAGAAATCGACTACGATAAAGTCGACCGCGTTCGTGGTTTGGATATTACCATTACCACTACTGCGAAATCTGACGAAGAAGGCCGTGCTCTGCTGGCTGCCTTTGACTTCCCGTTCCGCAAGTAAGGTAGGGTTACTGAATGGCTAAGCAATCAATGAAAGCACGCGAAGTAAAACGCGTAGCTTTAGCTGATAAATACTTCGCGAAACGCGCTGAACTGAAAGCGATCATCTCTGATGTGAACGCTTCCGACGAAGATCGTTGGAACGCTGTTCTTAAGCTGCAGACTCTGCCGCGTGATTCCAGCCCGTCTCGTCAGCGTAACCGCTGCCGTCAAACAGGTCGTCCACATGGCTATGTGGGCAAGTTCGGGTTGAGCCGTATCAAGCTACGTGAAGCCGCAATGCGCGGTGAAGTACCAGGCTTGAAAAAGGCTAGCTGGTAATTGTCACCAATTGAATCACGGGAGTAAAGACAGATGAGCATGCAAGATCCGATCGCGGATATGCTGACCCGTATCCGTAACGGTCAGGCCGCGAACAAAGCTGCGGTCACCATGCCTTCCTCCAAGCTGAAAGTGGCAATCGCCAACGTGCTGAAGGAAGAAGGTTTTATCGAAGATTTTAAAGTTGAAGGCGACACCAAGCCGGAACTGGAACTGACTCTTAAGTATTTCCAGGGTAAAGCTGTTGTAGAAAGCATTCAGCGTGTCAGCCGCCCAGGTCTGCGCATCTACAAACGTAAAGATGAGCTGCCGAAAGTTATGGCGGGTCTGGGTATCGCGGTTGTTTCTACCTCTAAAGGTGTTATGACTGATCGTGCAGCGCGCCAGGCTGGTCTTGGTGGCGAAATTATCTGCTACGTAGCCTAATCGGAGGAAAAAATGTCTCGTGTTGCTAAAGCACCGGTCGTTGTTCCTGCCGGCGTTGATGTAAAAATCAACGGTCAGGTTATTACGATCAAAGGTAAAAACGGCGAGCTGACTCGTACTCTCAACGATGCTGTTGAAGTTAAACATGCAGATAATGCACTGACCTTCGGTCCGCGTGATGGTTACGTAGACGGTTGGGCTCAGGCTGGTACCGCGCGTGCCCTGCTGAACTCAATGGTTATCGGTGTTACCGAAGGCTTCACTAAGAAGCTGCAGCTGGTTGGTGTAGGTTATCGTGCAGCGGTTAAAGGGAATGTAGTAAACCTGTCCTTAGGTTTCTCTCACCCTGTTGACCATCAGCTGCCGGCTGGGATTACTGCAGAGTGCCCGACTCAAACTGAAATCGTGCTGAAAGGCGCTGATAAGCAGGTGATCGGCCAGGTTGCAGCAGATCTGCGCGCCTACCGTCGTCCTGAGCCTTATAAAGGCAAGGGTGTTCGTTACGCCGACGAAGTCGTGCGTACCAAAGAGGCTAAGAAGAAGTAAGGTAACACTATGGATAAGAAATCTGCTCGTATCCGTCGTGCGACCCGCGCACGCCGCAAGCTCCAGGAGCTGGGCGCAACTCGCCTGGTGGTACATCGTACCCCGCGTCACATTTACGCACAGGTAATTGCACCGAACGGTTCTGAAGTTCTGGTAGCTGCTTCTACTGTAGAAAAAGCTATCGCTGAACAACTGAAGTACACCGGTAACAAAGACGCGGCTGCAGCTGTGGGTAAAGCTGTCGCTGAACGCGCTCTGGAAAAAGGCATCAAAGATGTGTCCTTTGACCGTTCCGGGTTCCAATATCATGGTCGTGTCCAGGCACTGGCAGATGCTGCCCGTGAAGCTGGCCTTCAGTTCTAAGGTAGAGGTGTAAGATGGCTCACATCGAAAAACAAGCTGGCGAACTGCAGGAAAAGCTGATCGCGGTAAACCGCGTATCTAAAACCGTTAAAGGTGGTCGTATTTTCTCCTTCACAGCTCTGACTGTAGTTGGCGATGGTAACGGTCGCGTTGGTTTTGGTTACGGTAAAGCGCGTGAAGTTCCAGCAGCGATCCAGAAAGCGATGGAAAAAGCCCGTCGCAATATGATTAACGTCGCGCTGAACAACGGCACCCTGCAACACCCGGTTAAAGGTGTTCACACGGGTTCTCGTGTATTCATGCAGCCAGCTTCCGAAGGTACCGGTATCATCGCCGGTGGTGCAATGCGCGCCGTTCTGGAAGTTGCTGGGGTTCATAACGTTCTGGCTAAAGCATACGGTTCCACCAACCCGATCAACGTGGTTCGTGCAACTATTGATGGCCTGGAAAATATGAATTCTCCAGAAATGGTCGCTGCCAAGCGTGGTAAATCCGTTGAAGAAATTCTGGGGAAATAAACCATGGCAAAGACTATTAAAATTACTCAAACCCGCAGTGCAATCGGTCGTCTGCCGAAACACAAGGCAACGCTGCTTGGCCTGGGTCTGCGTCGTATTGGTCACACCGTAGAACGTGAGGATACTCCTGCCGTTCGTGGTATGGTCAACGCGGTTTCCTTCATGGTTAAAGTTGAGGAGTAAGAGATGCGTTTAAATACTCTGTCTCCGGCCGAAGGCTCCAAAAAGGCGGGTAAACGCCTGGGTCGTGGTATCGGTTCTGGCCTCGGTAAAACCGGTGGTCGTGGTCACAAAGGTCAGAAGTCTCGTTCTGGCGGTGGCGTACGTCGCGGTTTCGAGGGTGGTCAGATGCCTCTGTACCGTCGTCTGCCGAAATTCGGCTTCACTTCTCGTAAAGCAGCGATTACAGCCGAAGTTCGTCTGTCTGACCTGGCGAAAGTAGAAGGCGGCGTTGTAGACCTGAACGCGCTGAAAGCGGCTAACATTATCGGTATCCAGATCGAGTTCGCGAAAGTGATCATGTCTGGTGAAGTCACTACTCCGGTAACTGTTCGTGGCCTGCGTGTTACTAAAGGCGCTCGTGCTGCTATCGAAGCTGCTGGCGGTAAAATCGAGGAATAAGTAGCAGATGGCTAAACAACCGGGATTAGATTTTCAAAGTGCCAAAGGTGGCTTAGGCGAGCTGAAACGCAGACTGCTGTTTGTTATCGGTGCGCTGATTGTGTTCCGTATTGGCTCTTTTATTCCGATCCCTGGTATTGATGCCGCTGTACTTGCCAAACTGCTTGAGCAACAGCGAGGCACCATCATTGAGATGTTCAACATGTTCTCTGGTGGTGCTCTCAGCCGTGCTTCTATCTTTGCCTTGGGTATTATGCCGTACATTTCGGCATCGATTATTATCCAGCTGCTGACGGTGGTTCATCCAACGTTGGCGGAAATTAAGAAAGAAGGGGAGTCTGGTCGTCGTAAGATCAGCCAGTACACCCGTTACGGTACTCTGGTGCTGGCAATATTCCAGTCGATCGGTATTGCTACCGGTCTGCCGAATATGCCTGGTATGCAAGGCCTGGTGATGAACCCGGGCTTTGCATTCTATTTCACCGCTGTTGTAAGTCTGGTCACGGGAACCATGTTCCTGATGTGGTTGGGCGAACAGATTACTGAACGAGGTATCGGTAACGGTATCTCAATCATTATCTTCGCCGGTATTGTCGCGGGTCTCCCGCCAGCCATCGCCCATACTATCGAGCAAGCGCGTCAAGGCGACCTGCACTTCCTCGTGTTGCTGTTGGTTGCAGTATTAGTATTTGCAGTGACGTTCTTTGTTGTATTTGTTGAGCGTGGTCAACGCCGCATTGTGGTAAACTACGCGAAACGTCAGCAAGGTCGTCGTGTCTATGCTGCACAGAGCACACATTTACCGCTGAAAGTGAATATGGCGGGGGTTATCCCGGCTATCTTCGCTTCCAGTATTATTCTGTTCCCGGCAACCATCGCGTCATGGTTCGGGGGCGGTACTGGTTGGAACTGGCTGACAACAATTTCGCTGTATTTGCAGCCTGGGCAACCGCTTTATGTGTTACTCTATGCGTCTGCAATCATCTTCTTCTGTTTCTTCTACACGGCGTTGGTCTTCAACCCGCGTGAAACAGCAGATAACCTGAAGAAGTCCGGTGCATTTGTACCAGGAATTCGTCCGGGAGAGCAAACGGCGAAGTATATCGATAAAGTAATGACCCGCCTGACTCTGGTCGGTGCGCTTTATATTACCTTTATCTGCCTGATCCCGGAGTTCATGCGTGATGCAATGAAAGTACCGTTCTACTTCGGTGGGACCTCACTGCTTATCGTTGTTGTCGTGATTATGGACTTTATGGCTCAAGTGCAAACTCTGATGATGTCCAGTCAGTATGAGTCTGCATTGAAGAAGGCGAACCTGAAAGGCTACGGCCGTTAATTGGTCGCCCGAGAAGTTACGGAGAGTAAAAATGAAAGTTCGTGCTTCCGTCAAGAAATTATGCCGTAACTGCAAAATCGTTAAGCGTGATGGTGTCATCCGTGTGATTTGCAGTGCCGAGCCGAAGCATAAACAGCGCCAAGGCTGATTTATTCGCATATTTTTCTTGCAAAGTTGGGTTGAGCTGGCTAGATTAGCCAGCCAATCTTTTGTATGTCTGTACGTTTCCATTTGAGTATCCTGAAAACGGGCTTTTCAGCATGGTGCGTACATATTAAATAGTAGGAGTGCATAGTGGCCCGTATAGCAGGCATTAACATTCCTGATCAGAAACATGCTGTGATCGCATTAACGTCGATCTACGGCATCGGTAAGACCCGTTCTAAAGCCATCCTGGCTGCAGCGGGTATCGCTGAAAATGTTAAGATCAGTGAGCTGTCTGAAGGACAAATCGACACGCTGCGTGACGAAGTTGCCAAATTTGTCGTTGAAGGTGATCTGCGCCGTGAAATCAGCATGAGCATCAAGCGCCTGATGGATCTTGGTTGCTATCGCGGTTTGCGTCATCGTCGTGGTCTCCCGGTTCGCGGTCAGCGTACCAAGACCAACGCACGTACCCGTAAGGGTCCGCGCAAACCGATCAAGAAATAATCGGGGTGATTGAATAATGGCAAAGGCACCAATTCGTGCACGTAAACGTGTAAGAAAACAAGTCTCTGACGGCGTGGCTCATATCCATGCTTCTTTCAACAACACCATCGTGACTATTACCGATCGTCAGGGTAACGCGCTGGGTTGGGCAACAGCCGGTGGTTCCGGTTTCCGTGGTTCTCGCAAATCCACTCCGTTCGCAGCTCAGGTTGCAGCAGAGCGTTGCGCTGACGCCGTTAAAGAATACGGCATCAAGAATCTGGAAGTTATGGTTAAAGGTCCGGGTCCAGGCCGCGAATCTACTATTCGTGCTCTGAACGCCGCTGGTTTCCGCATCACTAATATTACTGATGTGACTCCGATCCCTCATAACGGTTGTCGTCCGCCGAAAAAACGTCGCGTATAACGCTTCGTTTTCCAGGTTTGTTGGAGAAAGAAAATGGCAAGATATTTGGGTCCTAAGCTCAAGCTGAGCCGTCGTGAGGGCACCGACTTATTCCTTAAGTCCGGCGTTCGCGCGATCGATACCAAGTGTAAAATTGAACAAGCTCCTGGCCAGCACGGTGCGCGTAAACCGCGTCTGTCTGACTATGGTGTGCAGTTGCGTGAAAAGCAAAAAGTTCGCCGTATCTACGGTGTGCTGGAGCGTCAGTTCCGTAACTACTACAAAGAAGCAGCACGTCTGAAAGGCAACACCGGTGAAAACCTGTTGGCTCTGCTGGAAGGTCGTCTGGACAACGTTGTATACCGTATGGGCTTCGGCGCCACTCGTGCAGAAGCACGTCAGCTGGTTAGCCATAAAGCTGTTATGGTAAACGGTCGTGTTGTTAACATCGCTTCTTATCAGGTTAGTCCGAATGACGTTGTTAGCATTCGTGAGAAAGCGAAGAAGCAGTCTCGCGTGAAAGCCGCTCTGGAGCTGGCTGAGCAGCGTGAAAAGCCAACCTGGCTGGAAGTTGATGCTGGCAAGATGGAAGGTACGTACAAGCGTAAGCCTGAGCGTTCTGATCTGTCTGCGGACATTAACGAACACCTGATCGTCGAGCTTTACTCCAAGTAAAGCTTAGTACCAAAGAGAGGACACAATGCAGGGTTCTGTGACAGAGTTTCTAAAACCGCGCCTGGTAGATATCGAGCAAGTGAGTTCGACGCACGCCAAGGTGACCCTTGAGCCTTTAGAGCGTGGCTTTGGCCATACTTTAGGTAACGCACTGCGCCGTATTCTGCTCTCATCGATGCCGGGTTGCGCGGTGACCGAGGTTGAGATTGATGGTGTACTACATGAGTACAGCACCAAAGAAGGCGTTCAGGAAGACATCCTGGAAATCCTGCTCAACCTGAAAGGGCTGGCGGTGAGAGTTCAGGGTAAAGATGAAGTTATTCTTACCTTGAATAAATCTGGCATTGGCCCTGTGACTGCAGCCGACATTACCCACGACGGTGATGTCGAAATCGTCAAGCCGCAGCACGTGATCTGCCACCTGACCGATGAGAACGCGTCTATTAGCATGCGTATCAAAGTTCAGCGCGGTCGTGGTTATGTGCCGGCTTCTACCCGAATTCATTCGGAAGAAGATGAGCGCCCAATCGGCCGTCTGCTGGTCGACGCATGCTATAGCCCTGTAGAGCGTATCGCCTACAATGTTGAAGCAGCGCGTGTAGAACAGCGTACCGACCTGGACAAGCTGGTCATCGAAATGGAAACCAACGGCACAATCGATCCTGAAGAGGCGATTCGTCGTGCGGCGACCATTCTGGCTGAACAACTGGAAGCTTTCGTTGACTTACGTGATGTACGTCAGCCGGAAGTGAAAGAAGAGAAACCAGAATTCGATCCGATCCTGCTGCGCCCTGTTGACGATCTGGAATTGACTGTCCGCTCTGCTAACTGCCTCAAAGCAGAAGCTATCCACTATATCGGTGATCTGGTACAGCGTACTGAGGTTGAGCTTCTTAAGACGCCTAACCTTGGTAAAAAATCTCTTACTGAGATTAAAGACGTGCTGGCTTCCCGTGGTCTGTCTCTGGGTATGCGCCTGGAAAACTGGCCACCGGCAAGCATCGCTGACGAGTAACCGGATCGCAGGTTAAGGTTTTACTGAGAAGGATAAGGTCATGCGCCATCGTAAGAGTGGTCGTCAACTGAACCGCAACAGCAGCCATCGCCAGGCTATGTTCCGCAATATGGCAGGTTCACTGGTTCGTCATGAAATCATCAAGACGACCCTGCCTAAAGCGAAAGAGCTGCGCCGCGTAGTTGAGCCGCTGATTACTCTTGCCAAGACTGATAGCGTAGCTAATCGTCGTCTGGCATTCGCCCGCACTCGTGATAACGAGATCGTGGCAAAACTGTTTAACGAGCTGGGCCCGCGTTTCGCGAGCCGCGCCGGTGGTTACACTCGCATTCTGAAGTGTGGCTTCCGTGCAGGCGACAACGCGCCGATGGCTTACATCGAGCTGGTTGATCGCTCTGAGTCGAAAGCAGAAGCTGCTGCAGAGTAATCTGTAGTAACGTAAAAAAACCCGCTCCGGCGGGTTTTTTTATATCCGCAGCATCCCCACTTATCTACAATAATTTGTATTCTTTTTGTTCATCCCCTGGAGCGTTGTATGTGGTTACTGGACCAGTGGGCGGAGCGCCATATCCTTGAAGCGCAGAGTAAAGGCGAATTTGACCATCTGCCCGGACGCGGAGAGCCGCTCATTCTGGATGACGACTCGCATGTTCCTGCTGAACTACGCGCTGGCTATCGCTTACTGAAAAATGCAGGCTGTCTTCCCCCTGAACTGGAACAGCGTAAAGAAGCGATTGCGCTGCTGGATTTGCTAAACGGGATTCGACAGGATGATCCTCAGTATCAGGAAGTCAGTCGTCGTTTGTCATTACTGGAGCTCAAGCTCAGACAGGCCGGGGTGAGTACGGAATTTCTTCGCGGTGAATATGCCAAAAAGCTGTCGCATAAAATCAGTGAGCGTTAAAGGAGAAGAGATGTATCGTATTGGAGAGTTAGCAAAGCTGGCCGAGGTTACGCCGGACACCATCCGCTATTATGAGAAGCAGCAGATGATGGAACATGAAGTCCGTACTGAAGGTGGGTTTCGCTTGTATACCGAAAACGATCTTCAACGCCTGAAATTTATCCGCTACGCGCGACAGCTTGGTTTTACACTCGAGTCGATCCGCGAACTGCTGTCGATCCGTATCGATCCTGAGCATCATACCTGCCAGGAATCAAAAGGGATCGTGCAGGAGAGGCTGAAAGAAGTTGAAGCAAGAATAGCGGAACTGCAAACAATGCAGCGTTCCCTGCAACGACTGAATGACGCCTGTTGTGGTACGGCGCACAGTAGCGTTTACTGTTCGATTCTCGAGGCCCTGGAGCAAGGCGCCAGTGGAATAAAGTCAGGCTGTTGATTTAGTCAACCATCAGGATTACACTCGCGCCGTTAAATCCTACAACTGGAGTAATTATGAGCCGTTATCAACATACGAAAGGGCAGATCAAAGACAACGCCATAGAGGCACTACTGCATGACCCACTTTTCAGGCAACGCGTGGAAAAGAACAAGAAAGGGAAAGGCAGTTATTTACGTAAAGGAAAACACGGCAATCGCGGGAACTGGGAGGCCAGTGGCAAGAAAGTGAATCACTTTTTTACCACTGGCCTTCTGCTTTTAGCGAGCAGTTAAGAACGGTTATTTTGTTCTTTGAGCAGGTCACGAATTTCAGTGAGTAGCACTTCTTCTTTTGTCGGAGCGGGTGGCGCCGCCGGCTCTTCTTTTTTCTTACGGTTGAGTTTGTTAATCAACTTGATCGCCATGAAGATAGCAAACGCGACAATCACGAAATCAAAGATGTTCTGAATAAACACACCGTAATGCATCACAACAGCCGGGATGTCGCCCTGCGCCTCACGTAGCGTAAAGGCAAACTGTTTGAAATCGATCCCGCCAATTAATAATCCCAGCGGTGGCATGATGATATCGGCAACCAGTGACGAAACAATCTTACCGAACGCCGCACCAATAATGACACCCACTGCCAAATCGACAACATTCCCGCGCATCGCGAATTCGCGAAACTCTTTAATAATGCTCATTTTTATTCTCCCAAGCAGCTGACGATAATAAGTTTAACAAATGTTAAGGCAATTTCCATTTATGTCATGAGATAAATGTTCGAATTAACCTTGTCAAATCAGTGGATTAAAAAGGGTGCTAATAATGCACCCTTCTCAGTTACAGGAAGAAAGGGCTTGGCTGGAATAAGCGTTCGACGTCAGTAATAAACTTTTTGTCGGTCAAAAACATAATGACATGATCGCCTTGCTCGATGCGCAAATTGTCATTCGCAATCATGACGTCATTGCCACGTACCACGGCGCCAATAATTGTTCCTGGCGGCAGTTTGATTTCATCAATAACCCGGCCCACCACGCGGGAGGTGCTCTCATCCCCGTGCGCCACAGCTTCAATGGCTTCCGCCACGCCACGGCGTAAAGAGGAAACGCCTACAATATCCGCCTTACGGACGTGGCTGAGTAACGCTGATATCGTTGCCTGCTGCGGTGATATGGCGATATCTATGACGCTCCCCTGAACGAGGTCGACATAAGCGCGGCGCTGGATCAGCACCATCACCTTTTTTGCGCCCATCCGTTTAGCCAACATTGCCGACATGATATTCGCTTCATCGTCGTTGGTCACCGCAATAAAGAGATCGACCTGATCAATATGTTCTTCGGTTAACAACTCCTGATCCGACGCATCGCCAAAAAAGACGATCGTATTTTGCAGTTTTTCAGCCAGCTCTGCCGCCCGTTGCTGATCGCGTTCGATCAGCTTCACGCTGTAATCTTTTTCCAGGCGACGCGCCAGACCTGCGCCGATATTACCGCCGCCAACCAGCATGATGCGTTTGTACGGTTTTTCCAGCCGCTGCAACTCGCTCATTACCGCGCGGATATGCTGAGAAGCCGCAATAAAGAAGACTTCATCCCCGGCTTCGACAATGGTTGATCCCTGTGGGCGGATAGGACGATCGTGACGAAAAATAGCCGCGACTCGCGTATCAATATGCGGCATGTGCTCACGCATGGTTGACAGGGCATTCCCGATCAGCGGACCGCCGTAGTAAGCCTTAACGACAGCCAGGCTGACCTTGCCTTCCGCAAAGTTAACCACCTGCAGTGCGCCGGGATATTCGATCAGCCGGTAAATGCTATCGATAACCAGTTGCTCCGGGGCAATGAGATGATCGATAGGTACGGCCTCAGAATGAAACAGTTTGTCTGCATCGCGAACGTAGTCAGGAGAGCGTATACGCGCGATACGATTCGGTGTGTTGAATAAAGAATAGGCCACCTGGCAGGCGACCATGTTTGTTTCATCGGAACTGGTTACAGCTACCAGCATATCGGCATCGTCAGCCCCGGCCTCACGCAGAACGCGAGGATGTGAACCGTGGCCCTGCACCACGCGCAAATCGAACTTATCCTGTAAGCTTCGCAGACGCTCCCCGTTAGTATCGACCACGGTGATATCGTTGTTTTCGCCAACCAGGTTTTCTGCCAGTGTGCCGCCAACCTGCCCTGCGCCCAGAATGATTATTTTCATCAGTCGTGACCCGTTATCTCATCACTTTTTGATTAGCTTAGCGTAAAAGAAGCCATCACCTTCTTCTGCGCCAGGCAGATTTTGCCGGCCAGGTTGTTCAGGCGTACCGGTTTCGCTGAGAATGGCGTCTGCTGTGCGTTGCAGGAAAGCTTTAACCTGTAGACTGTTCTCTTCCGGCAGTACTGAACAGGTTGCGTACACCAGCGTCCCGCCTGATTTCAGATGCGGCCAGATGGCATCCAGTATTTCTGCCTGTAACTTCGCCAGTTCGGCAATGTCCCGATCCCGACGCAGCCATTTTATGTCTGGATGGCGACGGATAACGCCAGTGGCAGAGCAGGGAGCGTCCAGTAAAATACGATCAAACTGCTGCTTGCCGCACCACTGTGCCGGATAACGTCCGTCGCCTTGCTTAACGGTCGCTTTCATCCCGAGACGTTTAAGGTTGTCATAAACGCGAGAGAGCCGCTGTTCATCAACATCCACGGCCAGAACATTGGCTTCGGGGGCCGCTTCGAGGATGTGTGTGGTTTTACCGCCTGGCGCCGCGCATAAATCTAATATATGTTCGCCGTTTTGCGGCGCAAGAAAGGTGACGCAGCCCTGAGCGGAAGCGTCCTGAACGGTGACCCAGCCTTCGTCGAAGCCAGGAAGCGCATGCACTGGTGAAGGCGTTTCCAGGCGTACCGCGTCAGGGTATGCCGGGTGGGTGAAGCCTGTCATGCCTGTTTCTTCCAGTCGTGCCAGCCAGGCGTCTCGTGAATGATGCGTGCGGTTTACCCGCAACCACATCGGTGGGCGCTGGTTGTTGGCCTCGACAAGAGCTTCCCATCGTTCCGGCCAGGCTTTTTGCAGGCGTTTAAGCAGCCAGGAAGGATGCAAAAAACGCGCTTCAGTGTTAGAAAATTCCGCCAGCAGCTCATCCTGCTTACGCTGGAACTGACGTAACACGCCGTTGATAAGGCCTTTCAGTTGAGGACGCTTGATGGCGACTGCGCCCTCGACCGTTTCGGCCAGCGCGGCGTGAGGGGGAATGCGCGTATGCAGCAGTTGGTAGAATCCGACCATAATCAGGTAATGCACGGTACGCTGCTTGCCCGTCATTGGGCGAGACATGAGCTTGCTGATCAGCCACTCCAGTTGTGACAGCGTGCGCAGCACCCCAAAGCACAACTCCTGCAGCAGTGCCTTATCTTTGTCGGAAACCTTTTGTTGCATCGGCGGCAGAACATTGCTCAATGATTGTCCTTGCTCGACGACCTGTTCAATGGCTTGCGCCGCCATACTGCGTAAGTTGAGTTTCTTATTCATAACCGCAAAAATAAAAATGCCCGGCGACACCGGGCGGAGTAAGAAGTGACCGTCAGGCCAGACGGTTGCCAGGAATGAACCATTCCCGACGTGAATTTAAAAGATCCTGCGCGCTCATGGCTTTTTTTCCGGCGGGCTGCAACGAGAGTAAATTTAAAATGCCGTCGCCTGTGGCAACCTGAATGCCGTGTTTTGTCGCGTCCAGAATAGTCCCGGGCTGAGCCTGGGTGGCAGCAGCCACAACGGTCGCCTGCCAGACTTTCACCGGCTGACCGTCAATTTCCAGCCAGCTCATCGGCCAGGGGTTGAACGCGCGAATGCAGCGTTCCAGTTGCGCTGCGGAAAGCGACCAGTCAATTCGGGCTTCTTCTTTGCTGAGTTTCTCAGCGTGGGTAACCAGCGCATCATCTTGAGCTTCTGGTTTTGCCCGCCCTTCGGCTAATTGTTTCAGCGTTTCGATCAAACCCTGCGGGCCCAACTCTGCCAGCTTGTCGTACAGCGTACCGCTGGTATCTTCTGCGGTAATCGGACAAGCGAGCTTGTAGAGCATATCGCCCGTATCCAGACCAACGTCCATCTGCATAATGGTTACGCCTGTTTCGGCATCGCCAGCCCAAAGCGAACGTTGAATCGGCGCCGCGCCACGCCAGCGTGGGAGCAAGGAACCGTGGACGTTAATGCAACCGAGCCGCGGCATATCCAGCACCGCTTTGGGAAGAATCAGACCATACGCTACGACAACCATAACGTCTGCGTGCAGATCGGCAACCAGGTGCTGGTTTTCCTGCGGGCGTAATGAGGCGGGTTGGAATACGGGAATGCCTTTTTCTTCCGCCAGCACTTTTACCGGGCTGGGCATGAGTTTCTTGCCGCGGCCTGCCGGGCGGTCGGGCTGGGTAAACACGCCGACAACGTTGTGTCCAGAAGACAACAGCGCGTCAAGATGACGCGCTGCAAAGTCAGGTGTACCCGCAAAAATAATACGTAGTGAGTCTGACACGTTGATTCTTGTCCTTAAGCTCGTGCGTTCAGGCGGTCGAGTTTTTCAACTTTCTGACGAATACGTTGCTGCTTCAGCGGCGACAAATAATCGATAAACAATTTACCGACTAAATGATCCATTTCGTGTTGGATACAAATAGCCAGCAGGCCGTCGGCTTCCAGCTCAAATGGTTTACCCTCGCGATCGAGCGCGCGAATTTTCACTCTTTCCGCACGTGGCACCAAAGCGCGCTGTTCCGGAATCGACAGGCACCCTTCTTCGATACCGGTCTCGCCTTCTTTTTCCAGCAGTTCCGGGTTAATGAGTACCAGGCGCTCGTCGCGGTTTTCAGAGACGTCAATCACGATTATCCGCTGATGAATATCAACCTGCGTCGCTGCCAGGCCAATACCTTCTTCTGCGTACATCGTCTCGAACATATCATCGACGATACGCTGAATGTCTGCATTCACTTCTTCAACCGGTTTTGCGACTTTGCGAAGGCGCTCGTCCGGAATATGTAACACTTGCAAAACTGCCATAGTTATCCAGAGTTGTGTTCAGGAGTTGAAAAGATTATTACCTCTATTCTAGACAAATCCCCCTCTGATTGACAGCATCAGTGACCAATCGCAAAGATTGCTGAGACTGCCTGTGGCAGGGGGACAAGGATGAACCGTACAGAGATTTGGCTACGTTTAATGCGGGTGAGTGAATTGTGCGGCGACGAGATGCTGCGCATCGCACACTGGCTTATCGCACAGCCACATATTGATGCCGCGGTGCTTCGCAACGCGGGGTTTTCGCCCTCCTGGATTAAACGCTTTTTCTCGCTTTCGGATGAAGAACGGGAGAAAACGCTGCTTTGGCTTGAGGCGCCTCATCATTATTTATTACTGGCAGATGATGATCATTATCCAACCCAACTTCGTGCTATTGACGATTATCCTGGCGCCCTGTTTGTTTCCGGAAGCCTTGCCTGTCTTCATGACGTACAGCTGGCGGTGGTGGGAAGCCGTACGCCTTCCTGGTACGGAGAACGATGGGGGCGGATGTTCTGCGAAAAGCTCGCAGGTTGGGGAATCACGATCACCAGCGGACTGGCGCGCGGCATTGATGGAATCGCGCATACTGCGGCAATCCAGGCACAGGGTAAAAGTATCGCTGTGTTGGGCAGCGGTCTCGAGGTTATCTATCCACGTAGTCATGGCTATCTGGCAGAGCGATTGCTCGACGCGGGCGGGGCGCTGGTATCCGAATTTCCGCTGGCAATGCACCCGCTCCCGCGCAATTTTCCCCGACGAAACCGTATCATCAGCAGTCTGAGCAAAGGCGTGCTGGTGGTAGAGGCAGCGCAGCGCAGCGGATCTCTGGTGACTGCACGCTGCGCGATAGAGCAAGGCAGGGAAGTGTTTGCTTTACCGGGGCCAATAGGGAACCCGGGAAGCGAAGGGCCGCATTGGCTCGTGAAGCAGGGCGCCACACTTGTGACTTCGCCAGAGGAAATCGTGGAAAATTTGCAGTATGGCTTACATTGGCTGCCAGATGAGCCTGAAAATTCACTTTATTCACCAGATCGCGAAGCTGCGGCATTGCCATTTCCCGAGCTCCTGGCTAACGTAGGAGATGAGGTAACACCTGTTGACGTCGTCGCTGAACGTGCCGGCCAACCTGTGCCAGCGGTAGTGGCTCAGCTACTCGAACTGGAGTTAGCAGGATGGATCGCAGCTGTACCCGGCGGCTATGTCCGATTGAGGAGGGCATGCCATGTTCGACGTACTAATGTATTTGTTTGAAACGTATATCCACAACGAAGCGGAATTACGTGTGGATCAGGACAAACTTGAACGGGATCTTACCGACGCCGGTTTTGATCGTGAAGACATCTACAATGCACTCCTGTGGCTGGAAAAGCTGGCTGACTATCAGGAAGGGCTTGCTGAGCCAATGCAGCTTGCTTCCGATCCTCTCTCTGTTCGTATTTATACTCCAGAAGAGTGCGATCGTCTGGATGCCAGCTGCCGGGGATTTTTGTTATTCCTCGAGCAGATTCAGGTGCTAAACCTCGAAACGCGAGAAATGGTGATTGAACGCGTACTCGCGCTGGATACCGCAGAATTCGACCTGGAAGATCTGAAATGGGTCATATTAATGGTGCTGTTTAACATTCCAGGATGTGAAAATGCCTACCAGCAAATGGAAGAATTACTCTTTGAAGTGAATGAAGGTATGCTGCATTAATCAATCTTAATCCAGCATGAGTTGTTATGGCTAAATCAGCACTGTTTGCGGTGCGTAAAAATGAGCCCTGCCCACAGTGTGGGGCTGAACTGGTTATTCGTTCCGGGAAACACGGTCCGTTTCTCGGATGCTCTCACTATCCGGAATGCGACTATATTCGTCCGCTGAAATCCACGGCGGACGGACATATTGTCAAAGTTCTGGAGGGGAAATTCTGCCCCGATTGCGGTGCCGAGCTGGTGCTACGACAGGGGCGATTTGGTATGTTTATCGGCTGCAGCAATTATCCGGAATGTGATCATACCGAGATGATTGATAAGCCAGACGAAACCGCAATAACCTGCCCTCAATGCCTGACTGGTCACCTGGTTCAGCGGCGTTCCCGTTATGGCAAAACATTTCATTCCTGCGATCGCTATCCGGAATGCCAGTTTGTCATTAACGCCAAACCGATAGCTGGAGAGTGCCCTGAGTGCCACTATCCGCTCCTTATCGAAAAGAAAACCGCGCAAGGTGTTAAGCACTTCTGCGCCAATAAACAATGTGGAAAGCCGGTTTCGGCGGAACAAAAAAGTGAATAATAACCTGCCAACAGACTCTATCGCCGCAGCGGTAGAGGAACTTAATAATAAAAATGTCATCGCCTATCCAACGGAAGCTGTATTTGGTGTCGGGTGCGATCCCGACAGCGAAACGGCTGTAAATCGTCTGCTGGCGCTCAAACAACGCCCGGTAGACAAAGGGCTGATTTTGATCGCCGCAAATTTTGAACAACTCAGACCATATATTGACGACAGTATGCTCACCGAAGCACAGCGTGAAGCTGTATTTGCATGTTGGCCAGGGCCGGTAACCTTTGTTTTCCCTGCGCCTGAGAGCACGCCACGCTGGCTAACAGGTCGCTTCAATTCACTGGCGGTACGTGTGACAGATCATCCGCTGGTGGTCGCCCTGTGTAAGGCGTATGGCAAACCGCTGGTATCAACCAGCGCCAACCTTAGCGGACTGCCGCCGTGTCGCACAACGGAAGATGTGCGGGCGCAATTCGGCGACGACTTCCCGATTGTGGAAGGCGAAACGGGCGGTCGTTTGAATCCTTCTGAAATTCGCGATGCATTAACGGGCGAACTGTTTCGACAGGGGTAAGAGAATGGAAACCTATGCTGTTTTCGGTCATCCGATAGCACACAGTAAGTCACCGTTTATTCATCAGCAATTTGCGCAGCAGTTGCAAATCGATCACCCGTATGGTCGCGTACTGGCGCCAGTGGATGACTTTGTTAACACGTTAAACGCTTTTTTTGCCGGGGGAGGCAAAGGGGCGAACGTCACGGTGCCTTTTAAAGAAGAGGCTTTTGCCCGTGCGGATGAATTGACGGAGCGTGCGGCGCTGGCTGGCGCAGTGAATACGATCAAACGACTTGAGGATGGTCGTCTACTCGGAGATAACACTGACGGTATCGGTTTGTTAAGCGATCTTGAACGTTTATCCTTTATTCAACCGGGGCAGCGAATTTTGCTGATCGGCGCTGGCGGGGCAGCGCGTGGGGTTCTGTTACCGTTACTTTCTCTGGATTGTGGCGTGACCATTGTCAACCGAACGGCATCCCGGGCTCAGGAACTGGCGAAGGTCTTTGCGCATACCGGTAGTGTGCAGGCGCTGGGCATGGATGAACTGGCAGACCATCACTTTGATGTGATCATCAATGCCACATCCAGCGGACTCAATGGTGAGATCCCGGCGATCCCTGCGTCGCTGATTTATCCCTCGGTCTGTTGTTACGACATGCTTTACCAGCAGGGACGGACGCCTTTTCTCTTGTGGTGTGAACAACATGGCGCGAAACGCGTTGCCGATGGCCTGGGAATGCTGGTGGGGCAGGCTGCTCATGCCTTTTTGCTCTGGCATGGTATTTTACCCGAAATCGAACCGGTGATTGCGCGCCTCAAGCAGGAGTTGTCTGCATGAACCAGGCGATTCTGTTTCCTGACAGAGAGGAATGGCGTGTGGATGAATGCGCTGTTTGCTTCCCGGCGCTGGTGAATGGCATGCAGTTAATGTGTGCCATAAAGGGGGAATCGCTGGCGAAACGCTTTGGTGGCGAAACGGCGGAGGAATGGCTGGCTCACTTTTGTGAGCACCGCTGGGATCTGGAAGAAGAGGCTGAAGCCTTGATCCAGTCCCAGCAGGAAGACGATCAGGGATGGATCTGGCTGTCCTGAGTCAGATAGTCGTCTTTCCATTTCACGTAGTTGTTGGCGGAATATCGCAACGCCGTTTTCTCATCTTCCGTTAGAGGCCGGATCTGTTTAACCGGGCTTCCCAGATACAGATAGCCGCTTTGCAGACGTTTGTTTTGCGGCACCAGACTGCCGGCGCCAATCATCACGTCATCTTCAATGATCGCGCCATCTAACAGAATCGAGCCCATTCCGACCAGGACGCGGTTGCCAATAATGCAGCCGTGGAGCATTACTTTATGTCCAACAGTGACATCTTCGCCCACGATCAGTGGATTACCTTCAGGATTGGAAGGCGATTTGTGAGTGACGTGTAAGACGCTGCCATCCTGAATATTGGTGCGTGCGCCAATCTCAACGTAATTTACATCGCCACGGATCGCGACAAGCGGCCAGATCCCGACATCGTCTGCCAGACGAACATCGCCAATGATAACGCTGCTGCGATCGAGCATCACGCGTTGTCCGATCTGCGGAAAAAGATCCTTATAAGGGCGTAATACGTCAGACATGTTTACCTCAGATAAAGAGAACAGTAATGATGACTTTGGTTGCATTTCTGGCCTTGTGCAAGTGATTTAGCTATCAAAAAAGCGTCACATTGCGCAGGAATGAAACGAAAGGAGTGAAAAAGCAGCAAATGGAAAAAAAGATCGAAAAAAGGCTTGTGCAAAAAATTGGGATCCCTATAATGCGCCTCCGTTGAGACGACAAAGTGAAACGCTTCACAAGATGGTCGTCACAAC
>NZ_BBNB01000022.1 GCF_000759835.1 Citrobacter sedlakii NBRC 105722 | reverse complement strand
TCACTGCCAGCCTCGGTGATGCCGTGCTGACTGTTTCATCGGTAAAAGTCAACGGTTGTCCGGTGCTGGTCCTGAATCAAAGTTTCGTTCCCCTTACAAAGGGCGATGCGCCGGGCGTGGCCGGGGGGATAAAAAGCGGTACGGTGGGGGATATCTGCGAACCACTGGAACACAGCACCACCTTCAGAGTCGGTGGCAAACCCGTTCTGCGTCACTTCGATAAGTTCTGGATGAATGCCAGAAACACCACCGGCATCATTACCGGTCAGCCACCCGCAACCAATGTAACGGCAAAAGAGGCAGACCCGGAAATCAGGCCTGAAACTGCGGAAGAGCAGACGTTTATGGACACGCTGTCCCGTGCTTATGAACGCGAAGCTGAGTCACGAAGACTGGAAGCGCAGTCCATGGCTGAAACGGCGCAGGCCGTAAAGAAATCAGTTACTGATTTCTTTACCGACCATACCCGGGATGGTGTGATGAACAGCCAGGCTATCGGCGCAATGCTCATTGCTTCAGCACATTACAACACCATGCCGGAAGCTGCGCAGTATATGGCAGAGCAGATTGGCGGAGAGGCGTTCGACACCTTTAATGCCATGAACACACCGGAAAACCAGGGGCTGATGACTGCCGTACAGAGCGCGTTTGCGGCTTTTTCACTGAGAGCCGCTGGCGGCATGGATATGGATGGGGCAATCATTAAAGGAAGGGAAAAAATCAAACCCGGACAGGGAGAAGAATTTGACAGCAGTTTTCTGACGTGCTGTAGCGATCCGGTTGATGTGGTATCCGGTAGCCTGATCCAGCAGCTTAATGTCCTGTACATCCCAGGGTCTGTGCCTCTGGGCCTGTCACGGTTTTACCGCTCACGGACAAAAAGAAAAGGGTTGTTCGGCGAAAAATGGTCAGATGACTGGTCCCGGTCACTGACGTTGCAGGGCGATAAGCTGTATTTTACCGACCATGAAGGCGTGGTCCTCAGTTATCCCGTTCCGCAGGACGGTATTTTTCAGAGTACAGTAAATTCCCGCCAGATGGCTTACCGGCTTTCCGGCAACCTGAGCAGTGAACTTACCGTCCTCGATCGTCGCTCGCAGCAGACGTTTGTTTTCTCTCCTTCAGGGAATGGCGTCTGGTGGTTATCGGCTATCCACGACCGCCACGGCAACCGGATTGATTTTCACCGCACGAACGGGCAGCTGACTGAAATCCACCACAGCGACGGCTACAGGCTCTCACTCGACTGGCAGCAACAGCAGCTCATGAGCATTAACCTGGTCGCTCCGCAGAATCAGCGCCTGGTGACCTGCCAGTATGATGATAACGGCTACCTTGCAGAGTGCGATACCTTCCAGTTCACCCACCTGTGGCATGAATACTCTCCGCAGGGGTTTATGACCCGCTGGCGGGACACGGACAAAACACAGGTCAGCTACCGTTATGATGGCGCCGGGAGAGTGATGGAGGTTTCCACCCCGGAAGGATATTATAACGACCGCTTTATCTATAACGATGAAGAACACTGCACCACCTACATTGACGCCGAAGGCGGCGAAACCCGTTACTGGTACAACGGGGATGGCCTCGTTACCCGCAGCCTTGACCCGCTGGGCCGCGAAGAAATCACCGTCCGGGACAATGCCCGCCTTCAGTCCCGCACCGATGCGCTGGGGCGCACCACGGAATACCAGTACAACGACGAAGGCGATATCCGCCAGATTGCCCTGCCGGGCGGCTACAGCCTGTATTACGGCTACAACGAACACGGCCAGCTCACCCGGCTGACCGCGCCGGGTAATCAGGTCTGGCTGTGGGATTACGACGATAAAGGCGGCATGGTCTGCCTGACCGACCCGCAGGGGCGTCAGCAGCACTTCGGCTACAGTGAACAGGGTGATTTACGCCGGCAGATTATGCCGGGCGGCGCCACCTGGCAGTGGGATTATGATGCGTTGCACCGGGTGCGGGAAACCACTGCCCCCGATGGCGGCATCACGCAGACAGAGCAGGATATGCTGGGACGCCTGCTCAGCGTGAAAGACCCGCTGGGCTTCACCACGCAGTTCCGTCACAGTCAGAACCATGCCGGACCTCAGGGCAGCGTGGAGGAAATTCACCGTCCGGACGGCGTGCGCGAACTGATGCGCCAGAACAGCGAGAAGCTGCCGGAGAGCTTCACCGATGGCGAAGGCAAAACCACCCGCTATGAATATGGCGCATTTGACCTGCTGACCGCTGTTGTCCGCCCGGACGGAGAACGGCTGGAGTGCCGCTACGACAAACTCACGCGCCTGGCTGAAATCACCAACGCCGGAGGTGAGCATTACCGCCTGACCTATGACAAAGCCGGTCAGCTTATCGCCGAAACCGACTTTACCGGGCGCACGCTGACCTATACATACGATGCGGCCGGGCGCTGCATCCGTACCACCTTCCCGGACGGCACACACCTTAACCGCCAGTACAGCGTCACCGACCAGGTGACGAGCGAGGAGGTAACGAAGGGCGACAGCGAGCGGGTACTCAGCCGCACGACGTTCATCTATGACGCGCTGTGCCGTCTGGTGGAAGCGCGGAATAACGACGCCACCGTGACCTTTGAATACGACGGTGCCGGGAGGCTCACCGCCGAAACCCTTAACGGCAGGCGAACAGAGTACCAGTACGATGCCGTACAGGATACGGTCTCGCAGCGCACCACTGCGGGCATTACAGAGCATTTCAGCCGTGGGCTGACGGGGGAACTGACTTCATGGCAGATAGCCGACCATGCGCCGCTGACCCTGGAGCACGACCTGTGCGGTCAGGAGATATCCCGGCAGAGTGAAGCCGGGTTCAGCCTCCGCCAGCGCCACACCCCCACCGGCATGCTGGCTGAGCAGCAGGCCGGCGGCCTCACAGAACAGAGCCCGCACTACCGGCGCAACAACACCCTGCACCGTCAGTGGCTGTATGACAAAGCCTGCAACCTGACGATGATTGCCGACTCCCTGCGGGGAACGATGGTCAACAGCCTGACGGCAAACGGCCAGATAAGCCACGTCACCCGGACCGGCGGCAGTGACATCCCCATGCGGGAAGAGCGTTTCACTTATGACCGGAACCTCAATATCACCCGCCGCCAGACCCGGGTGAATGAGGTGACGGAGAGTGAGACACACCAGCGCCAGCGGCATGGCCGGGTGACGTCACGGGAGTACAAAGCCTGGCGGCATTCAGCCTTCCGTATTAACCCCGACAGCGGGATGCCGGAAGAAGGCAACTTTGTCAGAGTCATCCGGGATGAACAGACCACCTGGAGATACGACGTTAACGGCCGTCTGGTGGAGAGGCTGGTCGATAAAGGCGGCTGGCGTCCGCTCACGTGGCGCTACCGCTGGGATGCCCGGAGCCAGCTAACCGGACTGGAAACCCCGGAAGGCGAACGCTGGGAGTACAAATACGACCCGTCCGGCAGGCGCATCAGCAAGCGCTGCACTAACCGGGACAAGCCCGGTATGGATTTTCACTGGAATGGTGACCAGCTTATCGAAGAAATCCCGGTTGGTACTGATGGCAAACCGGAAGATGAAAACGCCATTCGCTGGATTTACGAGCCGGGCAGCTTCACCCCGCTGGCGCGTTATGAGAAAGGGCAACTGCACTATGTCATCACGGATATCACCGGGCGTATTCAGGAACTGCTGACCGAAGACGGCACCCTTGTCTGGCGGGGAGAGCAGCAGTTGTGGGGGCGGGAGGAAGGCCGGAACAGGGAAGAAGCCCCCGCCTGCCGGTTACGTTTTCCGGGACAGTATGAGGATGAAGAATCGGGGTTGTATTATAACCGGTTCCGGTACTATGATTGCGGGACAGGGCAGTATCTGTGTGCGGACCCGATAGGGCTACTTGGAGGTATTAACCTCTACAGTTATGCGCCTAATCCGTTAAATTATATTGATCCGCTGGGTTTAACCTGTAAGTTAACAAATCAGCAGTTCAAGAATAAACTTAAAAGAATTAAAAATCAGACTGCCGCAGGTGGTAATCAGGGAATAACTGGCATTGTATCTCAGGATGATGCTTTTAAATTAGGTGAGACATTTGTTGGGCCTAATTATAAGCGAATTAGTGGTTATGGTTCTGACCTCTTGATTTCTGAAGATGGTCTAAGACAATATAGAGGACCATCTCCGAAACGAGGAATAAATCCATTGTCTGGTGAACCGTGGTCAAAAACTGGAACTCAAGTAAACTTTCAAAGTAGAAAGACTCCAGAAGGGCCATGGTCAGGCAATGTTCACTTGGATACGGAGTCATTACCATGAAGTTAAAGCAAAGAAAACTAGAGATAAAACACTACTGGTCTCCGGATATATATGATCCTTGGACTTGGGAACCGGTTGATAATAATGTTTTTTATCTTCTGGAAATGAATATAGGCATGAGTGACGAAGATGCGTCAGATATTTATTCGGTGGTTGTGGCAACTGCTGAAGGAGTGTCTTCTTTAAAACACAAAAAAGATATGCTTAACAAACAATATAAACTAATACTGGTTGATAAATATTCATGGAAAGGAGTAATGTCTATCTTAAACTCTATCATTTCATATATAGATATTAAAAACAGCATCAATATATCACAGGAGTTATGTAGATATTTTTATTGGGAATATGATTCAATGAAATAATCCAAAAGCCGGGTAGAATATTAAATCTTCCCGGCTTTTTTTATTATTTAATCTCCGTTCAGTACGCTAAACACCCCGTCTTTAATCCCCTTAACCACCTGTTTAGCCTGATAAAGCTGCTCGCGCAGCGCCTGCACCTCGTCACCGTCAGCCATCAGCACAATACCCCCGTCTGAAATCCTCACCGTCACGCCGCGCCCGGTCTCAAATCCCGCTTCTTTTAACCAGTCGCCTTTAAGGTGCAGGCTGGGGCTGCGTGTATATCCGGTGGGGACTTTGGTTTTACGGTTGGTGCGGGAAATGCCGACATAGCCGACTTTAAGACGGCACTGGGTTTTAAAAGGATGACTGAAACCGGATTATCAGGGGAACAGGTAATGACAGGTTTTGATGACAGGAGTATGTTGACCGGGCGTAAAAAGTCAGTTGAGCGTGTTCATTTAATATGCTGCCAGTGAAATAAAAAGCTGTTGCCGGGAAGCAGTATCGGCAGGGGCGGTAGCGTGATGCCCCGCTGATAATCAGGCATGCCCTGAATGGCCGGGCTCAGCCTCCGTCAGTGGCTGTATGACAAAGCCTGCAACCTGACGATGATTGCCGACTCCCTGCGGGGAACGATGGTCAACAGCCTGACGGCAAACGGCCAGATAAGCCACGTCACCCGGACCGGCGGCAGTGACATCCCCATGCGGGAAGAGCGTTTCACTTATGACCGGAACCTCAATATCACCCGCCGCCAGACCCGGGTGAATGAGGTGACGGAGAGTGAGACACACCAGCGCCAGCGGCATGGCCGGGTGACGTCACGGGAGTACAAAGCCTGGCGGCATTCAGCCTTCCGTATTAACCCGGACAGCGGGATGCCGGAAGAAGGCAACTTTGTCAGAGTCATCCGGGATGAACAGACCACCTGGAGATACGACGTTAACGGCCGTCTGGTGGAGAAGCTGGTCGATAAAGGCGGCTGGCGTCCGCTCACGTGGCGCTACCGCTGGGATGCCCGGAGCCAGCTTACCGGACTGGAAACCCCGGAAGGCGAACGCTGGGAGTATAAATACGACCCGTTTGGCAGGCGTATCAGCAAGCGCTGTGCTAACCGGGATAAACCCGGCATGGATTTTCACTGGAACGGCGACCAGCTAACGGAAGAAATTCCTGTTGGTCCTGATGGCAAACCGGAAGATGAAAACGCCATTCGCTGGATTTACGAGCCGGGCAGCTTCACCCCGCTGGCGCGTTATGAGAAAGGGCAACTGCACTATGTCATCACGGATATCACCGGGCGTATTCAGGAACTGCTGACCGAAGACGGCACCCTTGTCTGGCGGGGAGAGCAGCAGCTGTGGGGGCGGGAGGAAGGCCGGAACAGGGAAGAAGCCCCCGCCTGCCGGTTACGTTTTCCGGGGCAGTATGAGGATGAAGAATCGGGGTTGTATTATAACCGGTTCCGGTACTATGATTGCGGGACAGGGCAGTATCTGTGTGCGGACCC
>NZ_BBNB01000023.1 GCF_000759835.1 Citrobacter sedlakii NBRC 105722 | reverse complement strand
TTTGATGCCTGGCAGTTCCCTACTCTCGCATGGGGAGACCCCACACTACCATCGGCGCTACGGCGTTTCACTTCTGAGTTCGGCATGGGGTCAGGTGGGACCACCGCGCTAAGGCCGCCAGGCAAATTCTTTGTGCTCTTAAAACGAATCTTTTCCACTGATGCTGCGTTGGCCGCGCCTGCGAACCTCAGTCACATACTTAGGTATGCTCCTTCCGTCGCTTCACTTGCCGCCTTGCCTCAGCGTAAAATCTTTCGTTTTCGCAAAATCTGTAATCAATGCTGAAAATCTTCTCAATCCGCCAAAACATCTTCGGCGTTGTAAGGTTAAGCCTCACGGTTCATTAGTACCGGTTAGCTCAACGCATCGCTGCGCTTACACACCCGGCCTATCAACGTCGTCGTCTTCAACGTTCCTTCAGGAGACTTAAAGTCTCAGGGAGAACTCATCTCGGGGCAAGTTTCGTGCTTAGATGCTTTCAGCACTTATCTCTTCCGCATTTAGCTACCGGGCAGTGCCATTGGCATGACAACCCGAACACCAGTGATGCGTCCACTCCGGTCCTCTCGTACTAGGAGCAGCCCCCCTCAGTTCTCCAGCGCCCACGGCAGATAGGGACCGAACTGTCTCACGACGTTCTAAACCCAGCTCGCGTACCACTTTAAATGGCGAACAGCCATACCCTTGGGACCTACTTCAGCCCCAGGATGTGATGAGCCGACATCGAGGTGCCAAACACCGCCGTCGATATGAACTCTTGGGCGGTATCAGCCTGTTATCCCCGGAGTACCTTTTATCCGTTGAGCGATGGCCCTTCCATTCAGAACCACCGGATCACTATGACCTGCTTTCGCACCTGCTCGCGCCGTCACGCTCGCAGTCAAGCTGGCTTATGCCATTGCACTAACCTCCTGATGTCCGACCAGGATTAGCCAACCTTCGTGCTCCTCCGTTACTCTTTAGGAGGAGACCGCCCCAGTCAAACTACCCACCAGACACTGTCCGCAACCCGGATTACGGGCCTACGTTAGAACACCAGCCATTAAAGGGTGGTATTTCAAGGGCGGCTCCACGCAGACTGGCGTCCACGCTTCAAAGCCTCCCACCTATCCTACACATCAAGGACCAGTGTTCAGTGTCAAGCTATAGTAAAGGTTCACGGGGTCTTTCCGTCTTGCCGCGGGTACACTGCATCTTCACAGCGAGTTCAATTTCACTGAGTCTCGGGTGGAGACAGCCTGGCCATCATTACGCCATTCGTGCAGGTCGGAACTTACCCGACAAGGAATTTCGCTACCTTAGGACCGTTATAGTTACGGCCGCCGTTTACCGGGGCTTCGATCAAGAGCTTCTCCTTACGGATAACCCCATCAATTAACCTTCCGGCACCGGGCAGGCGTCACACCGTATACGTCCACTTTCGTGTTTGCACAGTGCTGTGTTTTTAATAAACAGTTGCAGCCAGCTGGTATCTTCGACTGATTTCAGCTCCATGAGTAAATCACTTCACCTACATATCAGCGTGCCTTCTCCCGAAGTTACGGCACCATTTTGCCTAGTTCCTTCACCCGAGTTCTCTCAAGCGCCTTGGTATTCTCTACCTGACCACCTGTGTCGGTTTGGGGTACGATTTGATGTTACCTGATGCTTAGAGGCTTTTCCTGGAAGCAGGGCATTTGTCACTTCAGCACCGTAGTGCCTCGTCATCACGCCTCAGTGTTAAAGTGAACCGGATTTACCTGGAACACACACCTACACGCTTAAACCGGGACAACCGTCGCCCGGCCGACATAGCCTTCTCCGTCCCCCCTTCGCAGTAACACCAAGTACAGGAATATTAACCTGTTTCCCATCGACTACGCCTTTCGGCCTCGCCTTAGGGGTCGACTCACCCTGCCCCGATTAACGTTGGACAGGAACCCTTGGTCTTCCGGCGAGCGGGCTTTTCACCCGCTTTATCGTTACTTATGTCAGCATTCGCACTTCTGATACCTCCAGCATGCCTCACGACACACCTTCAACGGCTTACAGAACGCTCCCCTACCCAACAACACATAGTGTCGCTGCCGCAGCTTCGGTGCATGGTTTAGCCCCGTTACATCTTCCGCGCAGGCCGACTCGACCAGTGAGCTATTACGCTTTCTTTAAATGATGGCTGCTTCTAAGCCAACATCCTGGCTGTCTGAGCCTTCCCACATCGTTTCCCACTTAACCATGACTTTGGGACCTTAGCTGGCGGTCTGGGTTGTTTCCCTCTTCACGACGGACGTTAGCACCCGCCGTGTGTCTCCCGTGATAACATTCTCCGGTATTCGCAGTTTGCATCGGGTTGGTAAGCCGGGATGGCCCCCTAGCCGAAACAGTGCTCTACCCCCGGAGATGAATTCACGAGGCGCTACCTAAATAGCTTTCGGGGAGAACCAGCTATCTCCCGGTTTGATTGGCCTTTCACCCCCAGCCACAGGTCATCCGCTAATTTTTCAACATTAGTCGGTTCGGTCCTCCAGTTAGTGTTACCCAACCTTCAACCTGCCCATGGCTAGATCACCGGGTTTCGGGTCTATACCCTGCAACTTAACGCCCAGTTAAGACTCGGTTTCCCTGCGGCTCCCCTATACGGTTAACCTTGCTACAGAATATAAGTCGCTGACCCATTATACAAAAGGTACGCAGTCACCCCATAAAGAGGCTCCCACTGCTTGTACGTACACGGTTTCAGGTTCTTTTTCACTCCCCTCGCCGGGGTTCTTTTCGCCTTTCCCTCACGGTACTGGTTCACTATCGGTCAGTCAGGAGTATTTAGCCTTGGAGGATGGTCCCCCCATATTCAGACAGGATACCACGTGTCCCGCCCTACTCATCGAGCTCACAACCGGTGTGGTTTTGTGTACGGGGCTGTCACCCTGTATCGCGTGCCTTTCCAGACACTTCCACTACCACACTGGCTGATTCAGGCTCTGGGCTGCTCCCCGTTCGCTCGCCGCTACTGGGGGAATCTCGGTTGATTTCTTTTCCTCGGGGTACTTAGATGTTTCAGTTCCCCCGGTTCGCCTCGTTAACCTATGTATTCAGTTAACGATAGTGTGACGAGTCACACTGGGTTTCCCCATTCGGACATCGCCGGGTCAAAGGTTCATATCACCTCGCCGACGCTTTTCGCAGATTAGCACGTCCTTCATCGCCTCTGACTGCCAGGGCATCCACCGTGTACGCTTGGTCGCTTAACCTCACAACCCGAAGATGTTTCACTTCATGATTGCGATAATTGAGAGACTCACGAACAACTTTCGTTGTTCTGTGTTTCAATTTTCAGCTTGATCCAGATTTTTAAAGAGCAAAACTTCGCAGTGAACCTTTTCAGGTACACTCTGAAGTTTTCTTACGTAAACGTTCTACAGAATGGTGGAGCTATGCGGGATCGAACCGCAGACCTCCTGCGTGCAAAGCAGGCGCTCTCCCAGCTGAGCTATAGCCCCATCGTGTAGTCAGAACCTCTTTACCGATAATTCGTTTCCGGGCGCGGCGTGGTGAAGCGAAGCATACATCAGTATGCGAGCTTTGCCACAACAAAGCACGGGAGCGAATTTGGTAGGCCTGAGTGGACTTGAACCACCGACCTCACCCTTATCAGGGGTGCGCTCTAACCACCTGAGCTACAAGCCTGTAGAGGTTTTACTGCTCGTTTTTCATCAGACAATCTGTGTGGACACTACAAAGGCAGGTTCTTTAAGGTAAGGAGGTGATCCAACCGCAGGTTCCCCTACGGTTACCTTGTTACGACTTCACCCCAGTCATGAATCACAAAGTGGTAAGCGCCCTCCCGAAGGTTAAGCTACCTACTTCTTTTGCAACCCACTCCCATGGTGTGACGGGCGGTGTGTACAAGGCCCGGGAACGTATTCACCGTGGCATTCTGATCCACGATTACTAGCGATTCCGACTTCATGGAGTCGAGTTGCAGACTCCAATCCGGACTACGACATACTTTATGAGGTCCGCTTGCTCTCGCGAGGTCGCTTCTCTTTGTATATGCCATTGTAGCACGTGTGTAGCCCTGGTCGTAAGGGCCATGATGACTTGACGTCATCCCCACCTTCCTCCAGTTTATCACTGGCAGTCTCCTTTGAGTTCCCGGCCGGACCGCTGGCAACAAAGGATAAGGGTTGCGCTCGTTGCGGGACTTAACCCAACATTTCACAACACGAGCTGACGACAGCCATGCAGCACCTGTCTCACGGTTCCCGAAGGCACAACCACATCTCTGCAGTCTTCCGTGGATGTCAAGACCAGGTAAGGTTCTTCGCGTTGCATCGAATTAAACCACATGCTCCACCGCTTGTGCGGGCCCCCGTCAATTCATTTGAGTTTTAACCTTGCGGCCGTACTCCCCAGGCGGTCTACTTAACGCGTTAGCTCCGGAAGCCACGCCTCAAGGGCACAGCCTCCAAGTAGACATCGTTTACGGCGTGGACTACCAGGGTATCTAATCCTGTTTGCTCCCCACGCTTTCGCACCTGAGCGTCAGTCTTCGTCCAGGGGGCCGCCTTCGCCACCGGTATTCCTCCAGATCTCTACGCATTTCACCGCTACACCTGGAATTCTACCCCCCTCTACGAGACTCAAGCCTGCCAGTTTCGAATGCAGTTCCCAGGTTGAGCCCGGGGATTTCACATCCGACTTGACAGACCGCCTGCGTGCGCTTTACGCCCAGTAATTCCGATTAACGCTTGCACCCTCCGTATTACCGCGGCTGCTGGCACGGAGTTAGCCGGTGCTTCTTCTGCGGGTAACGTCAATGACTGTGGTTATTAACCACAATCCCTTCCTCCCCGCTGAAAGTACTTTACAACCCGAAGGCCTTCTTCATACACGCGGCATGGCTGCATCAGGCTTGCGCCCATTGTGCAATATTCCCCACTGCTGCCTCCCGTAGGAGTCTGGACCGTGTCTCAGTTCCAGTGTGGCTGGTCATCCTCTCAGACCAGCTAGGGATCGTCGCCTTGGTGAGCCGTTACCTCACCAACAAGCTAATCCCATCTGGGCACATCCGGTGGCAAGAGGCCCGAAGGTCCCCCTCTTTGGTCTTGCGACGTTATGCGGTATTAGCTACCGTTTCCAGTAGTTATCCCCCTCCACCGGGCAGTTTCCCAGACATTACTCACCCGTCCGCCACTCGTCAGCGAAGCAGCAAGCTGCTTCCTGTTACCGTTCGACTTGCATGTGTTAGGCCTGCCGCCAGCGTTCAATCTGAGCCATGATCAAACTCTTCAATTTAAGTTTGATGCTCGTGAATTAAACTTCGTAATGAATTACGTGTTCACTCAGAGACTTGGTATTCATTTTT
>NZ_BBNB01000024.1 GCF_000759835.1 Citrobacter sedlakii NBRC 105722 | reverse complement strand
CGCGTAGTGACGGGTCGGGGTATCGTATTCAACGTGAGAGGTGTTGATGGTGATACCACGCGCTTTTTCTTCCGGCGCGTTATCGATCTGGTCGAATGCGCGAGCAGCACCGCCGTAGGTTTTAGCCAGTACGGTAGTGATTGCAGCGGTCAGCGTTGTTTTACCATGGTCAACGTGGCCGATAGTACCGACGTTAACGTGCGGTTTTGTACGTTCAAACTTTTCTTTAGACATCGATTGTCCCTCTAAGACACGGATAAATCGGTGATATCACCACATCAACCAGGCGATATGCCTGACTGTTGAATCATTGAGTCGTTACAGAGAAAACACGGGAAGGAGAAGTGAAGTGGTGCTGATACCCAGAGTCGAACTGGGGACCTCACCCTTACCAAGGGTGCGCTCTACCAACTGAGCCATATCAGCACGTCTGGAGCGGGCAGCGGGAATCGAACCCGCATCATCAGCTTGGAAGGCTGAGGTAATAGCCATTATACGATGCCCGCATCCTGAAACTCGGCTACCCAGTTCTTTCTGTAACAAAAAAAGAGACGAGTCTCTTTTCTCATTCGAGCCGATTATTTTCTTAACCAGCTCAGACAGCATTCGCTGCCAGAAAGTGGTGGTGGGGGAAGGATTCGAACCTTCGAAGTCTGTGACGGCAGATTTACAGTCTGCTCCCTTTGGCCGCTCGGGAACCCCACCGGACTTGATGGTGCCGACTACCGGAATCGAACTGGTGACCTACTGATTACAAGTCAGTTGCTCTACCTACTGAGCTAAGTCGGCATCAAGTAGCGCGCATTCTATGGAGACCTGCGAGCGCATGCAACTAAAAAATTGCATAAAATGTTCTATCGCTCACATTTTGCGCTATACGACCAATAAATGACGTATTTTCAGACAGCTTAGCATAAAATTTCGACATTACGGACATGGCAAGTTTCGCTTTGCTGTCGGCAGTGGGCCGCTTACTGGCTAAAATTATCATCTTCACATCTGGAATATGCGTCACATTGCTTTTCAGCGAATGAAGTAAGGGAAACATTTTTTCTTATTATTCCTTTCCATCTGGTGTTACCCTCCTGCCCATTGTCCAGATTAACTGAAATGTGACGTGCCATTGCATGCCGGGGCTGACGCGCTTTTTCATCACGGCCCTGATGAAGTAATGACAGCCAGAAACATGCTTATGAGTATAAAAGAGCAAACGTTAATGACGCCTTACCTACAGTTTAACCGCAACCAGTGGGCTGCGCTTCGTGATTCCGTGCCAATGACTCTGACTGAAGATGAGATCGCACGGTTAAAAGGTATAAATGAAGATCTGTCGCTGGAAGAAGTCGCGGAGATTTATTTGCCTCTGTCGCGTTTGCTTAACTTCTATATCAGCTCAAACCTTCGTCGTCAGGCGGTTCTCGAGCAGTTCCTTGGCACGAATGGCGAGCGTATCCCTTATATCATCAGTATTGCCGGCAGCGTGGCTGTAGGAAAAAGTACCACCGCGCGCGTGTTGCAAGCGCTGCTGAGCCGTTGGCCGGAGCATCGTCGCGTTGAGTTGATTACCACTGATGGTTTTCTTCACCCTAACCAGGTGCTGAAAGATCGCGGTCTGATGAAGAAGAAAGGGTTTCCTGAGTCCTATGATATGCACCGCCTGGTTAAGTTTGTTTCTGATCTTAAATCAGGCGTGCCAAATGTGACGGCTCCGGTTTACTCGCACCTGATATATGACGTGATTCCTGATGGCGATAAAACGGTGGCCCAGCCGGATATATTAATTCTCGAAGGGCTTAACGTGTTGCAAAGCGGAATGGACTATCCGCACGACCCTCATCATGTATTTGTTTCTGATTTCGTCGACTTTTCTATTTATGTTGATGCACCGGAAGATTTACTGCAAACGTGGTATATCAACCGCTTCCTCAGATTCCGTGAAGGGGCGTTTACTGACCCCGATTCTTATTTCCATAACTACGCGAAGCTGTCAAAAGATGAGGCAATCAATACCGCTACGGCGTTATGGAAAGAGATTAACTGGCTGAATTTGAAGCAAAATATCTTACCCACACGTGAACGCGCGAGTCTCATTATGACAAAAAGCGCAAATCATGCGGTCGAGCAGGTTCGCCTGCGTAAATAAATAAAAAGGGAGCAATCGCTCCCCCTTTTTATTGGGCGCTTCTCAGGGATATTTCCCCTCCCACCCAAGGTTTTACTATCCCGTCCTGCTCAAGCAGCAATGCGCCCTGCGTATCAATCCCCCGAGAGATGCCGTATATTTCTTTTTCACCGATAATCAGTTTGACCGGGCGATTGATAAAGTTATCCAGTTTTTCCCAACGCGAAAGATAGGGAGCCAGGCCTTCCTGCTCAAATAACTCCAGCGCGGTACGTAATTCACGAATGAGTCTCGCAGCCAGCGTATTGCGATCGAGCGTGATACCGGCTTCCTGTAATGTAATCCATCCCTGATTTACGATGCCTTCTTCAACACGACGCATCGCCATGTTTATTCCTGCGCCGATCACGATCTGTGCAGCGTCGCCTGTTTTCCCCGTCAGTTCAACCAGGATCCCTGCCAGTTTGCGATCCAACAGATACAGATCGTTCGGCCACTTTACGCGAACCTTATCTGCTCCCAAATCGCGTAAGACTTCCGCCATCACGATGCCAATCACCAGGCTTAAACCGATCGCCGCAGCGGGTCCCTGTTCCAGACGCCAGTACATCGACAGATATAAGTTGGCGCCGAATGGCGAAAACCATTTACGTCCACGGCGACCGCGCCCGGCCTGCTGATATTCAGCGACACATGCGTCACCTGACTGCAGTTCTCCGATTCGCTCCAGGAGATACTGATTGGTTGAATCGATCACAGGGAGCACAGCAACCGTGCCGCGATCCAGTTGGCTATGAATACGATTCGCGTCCAGCAGTTGGATCGGCTCGGGCAGACTATAGCCTTTGCCAGGCACGGTGAAAACATCAACGCCCCAATCTCGTAGTGTCTGGATATGCTTGTTAATGGCGGCGCGGCTCATCCCTAGCGTATCACCTAGCTGTTCGCCAGAATGAAACTCGCCGTCGGCTAGCAGAGAGATCAGCGTCAGGGGAACGGTATTATCCTTCATGCGATGATCTCCACGGCATTGACCTCACCCACTTGTCCAATGAATCGCACTTCCGGTTCCAGCCAGACGTTAAATTTTTCTCCAACTTTCTCACGAACCAGATGCGCCAACTGGACAACATCTTCACTTGTCGCATTATCCGCGTTAATGAGTACCAAAGCCTGCTGGCGATGTACGGCAGCGCCGCCAATCCCAATGCCTTTAAGCTGGCACTGATCAATTAGCCAGCCAGCCGCCAGTTTTACTGAGCCATCCGCCTGGGGATAATGTGGCGCGTGGGGGAATTCAGATAACAGTGCCTGTGCAACGTCAACTGTCACGACAGGATTTTTAAAAAAGCTACCTGCGTTACCGTTTACTTTCGGGTCTGGCAGTTTAGTCATTCGCATATGGCAGACGGAGTCAAACACCTGCTGAGGCGTAACGGTCGCCGGGTCGAGTCGCGTGAGATCGCCATAGGTCAATACTGGCTGCCATTGCTTAGACAGGCGCAGGCCAACGGCGACAATTGCAAAGCGATCCTGATACTCATGTTTGAAAATGCTGTCACGGTATCCAAAACGGCACTCTTTAGCGCTAAGACGGTGAGGCGTCCCCGTCGCTAATTCGATGCAGTCAACGTAATCACAGACCCGTTGAAGCTCAACGCCGTAAGCACCTATATTCTGAATGGGAGAAGAACCGACGCAGCCAGGGATCAGCGCCAGGTTTTCCAGTCCAGGCATACCAAGCTGCAACGTATGCTGAACCAGCTGATGCCAGTTTTCGCCAGCGCCAACATGCAAATGCCACGCATCTGGTTGTTCTGTCACCTCAATTCCTTTAATACGATTGATGATGACAGTCCCATGGAAAGCATTAAGGAACAGTACATTACTCCCCTCACCCAGAATCAATACCGGTTGTTGCTTTGCATTGGCGGTTTGCCAGGCATTTAAGAGTTGTTGTTCATTCTCAGCACAAACAATTTCATTTGCAGACTGATCGATACCAAAGGTATTCCAGGATTTGAGGGAGTGATTCATAGACGCTTTCCAGATGCATAATCGCGTTATTTTAACGCATATGCTGCGGTAAGGCTTGTTTTATGGCGGAATGGGTTTGATTACTACAGACTGATTCAGTAGGCCAGCGCCAGAAACGCAAAAAGCCCATCCGTCAGGATGGGCTTTTCACTTGTTTGATGCCTGGCAGTTCCCTACTCTCGCATGGGGAGACCCCACACTACCATCGGCGCTACGGCGTTTCACTTCTGAGTTCGGCATGGGGTCAGGTGGGACCACCGCGCTACGGCCGCCAGGCAAATTCTTTGTGCTCTGTACGCAATACTTTATCGCATCAGCGGCGCTGGCTGCACAAACTATTGCGTACTTAACT
>NZ_BBNB01000025.1 GCF_000759835.1 Citrobacter sedlakii NBRC 105722 | reverse complement strand
ATCGGTGCGATGAAAAATCTGTCTGTAACGGTAGAAAAAGCGCTCGGTCTGTTTGTGCATAAAGACGGGGCGAAGCTGGTTGCCAACCAGGGAGACATCAAGATACAGGCTCAGCACAACACGATGGCGCTTCTGGCAAAGCAGCAGGTGATGGTAACCAGCAGTGAGGATGGGATTTCAATTAGCACACCGGAAACGCTGACGCTGAACGGCGGAGGATCGTATCTGAAGCTGAGTGAAAACGGGATTGAGCATGGTTCAGAGGGGATGATGGTGATGAAAGTGGCGCGCTACCAGGTTCCCGGTACTGGAGCATCAATGACGGGTGTCGCGGATACATTCAGGAAATCCACACTGGAACTTGTTCCACCGCAGCGGCGTGGACGGATTTCACGGTAAGGATCTAATATGAAAGTCAGTTACCCCCTCAGGGACACCAACGGTAAAGAATTTCGCTCGCTGGATGAAATCATGCGGCTCATTGACGGGGAATCCCACGGAACCTGGCTGCTGGGGGCGAATGGCCTGTGGCATGGAGGAATTCATATCAGTGATATTTCTAATCCCTTCTCAGCCCTGAACCCGGATGCGGTTAATACCGGAGAGCCAGTGCCCCTCCAGTTTATGGCTGACGGTACTATTATGGCGTACCGGTTAAACAACGAGTACCTGACAGCCCCGTACTGTGGACAGCAACTGCGTTACAGCACCAGCTTTGTGCTGGTGAAGTCGCAGTGCCAGCCCGATCCGCAAAAGGAAAAAAGCTGGCTGGAGTTTTACAGCCTGTATATGCATCTGGCCCCGGTTGCTGATTATCCGAAGTCTCCCTGCTATAAAGTCAGGGACGGTCACAACGGCATATTGTTACGTCAATATAAAAACGGGCAAAACGGATTGCCGGAGGGGGAGGGGGAACGGGGTGAGGCAGGAACATATCCTGCCCCGGCAAAAACGAAAAAGAGGCTGAATGCAGGTGACCGTGTTGTTTCTTCCCGGACGGGGCGTTTTTATGTCACGAAGAATGGCAAAGCAATCCTGACGACCTTTGGCCTGGTGCGTTTGCTGAAAAATAATATACCGGGAAAAGAGCAGTACTGGGTGACGCTGGATCCGGAACTGATGGAGCCGGATGGTGAAATTCAGGGGCTGATGCCGGAATGGATGCAGAAGGCAAAACAAAAAGGTTTTTTTGACTCTGTGGAACTGACGGAAGGAACGGAAGAATGGAAGGTCAGCGCCGGAATGCCCGTCGGGTTTATGGGATGTACGGAATCCCCGGGTGAGGGGAATCAACTCGTGGACAAGGAATGGTTTGTGCATCTTGAAGTGCTGAGTACGGATCCAAACATGCCCGGATTTTTAGCCAATCCGGAGTGTGTGAAAGGTGAAAAAAGGTCAGTGCTGGCGTCAAAGGGAAAAACCCTCTTTACCCGGCAGGATGATGCGGAACAGCCTGTGTTTACAGCGACATCAGCGCGACTGAGCGCACAGTGCCTGCTTCCCCGGGAGTCAGCAACGCCTGTTGCGGATGAGTTGCAAAAATGGTGGTATAAGGTCAGCGGAAGCGGCTGGCTACCGCAAAATGACGTGGAGGAAGTGGGCCAGTACGACCTGCTGAAACTCGGGTTTCAAGCGCTGGAGGAAGACAGCGGCGGTGAAGTGATGAACAGCCCGTATGAAAGCTGGGTTCCCCAGGCATTTGGTGCGATAAGCCGTTCAGTAGAACAGGGAGCCTCCTGGCAATATGGACAGGCGCCCCAATTTTATCGCGACCTGATGGCGGAGATGGACAGCAACCGTGACGGGAAAGTGACGGCAGAGGAAATCAGGCAGGCGCTGGCAGTACGTGATCCGCTGGTGAAGAATGTGGTAAACCGTCTGGTGGTAAAACATCACAGCGAGTGGTGCGGTGGCCGTTCGACGGGGCGCTGGGAAGGGTTTTATAAGGATCTGGACTCGCTGGAAGTGAAATACTGTGAGAAATGGCAGGCGGATTTGGAGTGGATGAGTAAGGTGCCGCCCTTTGATAAAGATGAGGCGGTGTGGCATTTTCATCCGGTTGTGTTTTTAGCAGAGTTAAATATTACAGATGAAATGGATATAAGATGGCTTACTGTTCCTTTTGGACAGTTAACATTTAATTCCGAGGGAAATGATAAAGTTGATAGTATCTACTTCTCCAGACGTCCACATGTGCCAAATAATAATGGTGTTGTTATTGGCATTTCTGGCGTTACATTTGGACGAGGCTTAGATCTTGGGCAACAATCGAAATCATATATAAATAGTCTTTTTTTAGAATTAGAAAGAGATGCCAAACCATTATCTGACTCATTAAAAGAGTGGCTCTTGGGTAGCGTAGGAAAACAAGGCTCATCAGCTTTAGCATATTGTAATGAAATAAACAGTAAAGTACCAAAAGATGAACAACTGCTTACCCGAAAGCAACAGCATTTTCTTTTTAAAGCAGTATACAAGCATCAATATGAGGTGACAAAACGAGTCCTTGCCAATGGTGTAGACATTGACGGCATAAGAATTACAGCAGATCTCGATTCTTTTGAACAAAAAATTCAAGATGTTCTGGTTGACTTAACATTTAGAGGAGATAATTCTCCTAGAACAAGACGTTATTTTATTAAGGATTTGAATGAAAATAAGCAAGCCTTTATAAATAATATCTCCAATACTCACTGGCGAACTGCTTTTGGGGTCCCACAAGAAAGATTTAATGCAAGAAAAGGTTATCTATGATGAAATTTATATTAAATATCAGTATATTATTAATAAATCTCATACTGACTCCTTCTCATGCGGAAACTAGTGACGAGCAGGATAATTTTAACAAAGTGAACGAAAATTATCTAAAAGCGGATAATGAACTGAACTCAATATACAAAATTCAAATGCAACAGTATAAAAGGGAGGGAGCGGATTTTTATGGGCAAAAAGAATCTCGCGACATTTATCTGAAAAAATCCCAACAAATTTGGATAAAAATGAGAGATGCCAGTTGTGACTATGAAACATATGAGTCTAGGACTGGCACTGGTTTTTCAAGTATATACACTCAATGCTTATTAGATAAAACAAAAGAAAGGATAAAATATTTAAAGATAAATAACTAAATAATAAAACATCCAGTAATAGCAACACCATCTGGTTAAAGATGTTATTACCCTGAAACCTTGATGTAACAACCCCCTTTACCCGGCAGGATGATGCGGGACAACCTGTGTTTACAGCGACATCAGCGCGACTGAGTGCACAATGGCTGCTTCCCCGGGAGTCAGCAACGCCTGTTGCGGATGGTTGCAAAAATGGTGGTATAAGGTCAGCGGAGCAGGGGGCTCGTTATCAGTACGGCCTGGTGCCGCAATTTTATCGTGACCTGATGGCTGAGATGAACAGCAATCGTGACGGGAAAGTTTCGGCAGAGGAACTCAGACAGGCGATGGCAGTCCGTGATCCGCTGGTGAAGAATGTGGTGAACCGTCTGGCGGTGAAACATCACAGCGAGTGGTGTGGTGGTCGTTCAACAGGCCGCTGGGAAGGGTTTAATAAGGATCTGGACTCGCTGGAAGTGAAATACTGTGAGAAATGGCAGGCGGATTTGGAGTGGATGAGTAAGGTGCGGTCATTTAATAAGGATGAGGCGGTGTGGCATTTTCATCCGGTTGTTTTTTTGAAGCGATCGGTCAAAAAAGAAACAATGAAATTGTTTTTCCCTTTAAAATAAAACCTAAAAATGATATTGAAGGTGTGTGGGAGCGATATTATTGGGCTGCATCTTTGACTGATAGTAATGCATGACAGGCTATATTTGGGCGTAATAAATATCGGGGAATGAGAACACGACTTTTTCTTTTAATAAATATTCAACGGGAACCAGCATTAAAGTTACAGAAGAAACCCAATATTAAATTTGAAGAAATATATTTCGCCTGACGAAGGAACATTGTGCTGACATTTAACGGGCAGACAGAAGGAGCATGCAATGAACGGATCACTGATGAATAAAGGACTCAGTCTGGCAGAAAAGCTGATCGGCCAGTCACGCTACCGTGTTGATGTGCATGAATGCAGCGATTTCCTGGATGTTCTGCGTTACAGCGCGGTGGAATCCCTCAGCCAGCCCTGGCGGTATGACGTGGCGGTCACCTGCTCCTCGGCGGATATTGCCTGCGACACGTTACTGCTGAAACCGGCGTCATTTACCTTCCAGACTCCGGTGTTTGACGGCACCCCGGCGCTGCCGGTCCGGACGGTTTACGGGGTGGTGGAGTCATTTCGCCGGATATCCACGTCCGGTGAGGATACCCGTTATGCACTGACGCTGGTTCCCCGCATTGCACTTCTTGGTTTTACTAAGGGGAGCGAGATTTACCTCAACCAGTCAGTAATTGAAGTGGTTGAAAAGATACT
>NZ_BBNB01000026.1 GCF_000759835.1 Citrobacter sedlakii NBRC 105722 | reverse complement strand
GCGTAAACATGGCCTGGAAGGCCCCGATTTTGAGTTCCGGCTCTCCCGGGAATATCCCGCCCGGGAGCTCATCACCCAGTGGCGGGAAACTGACCTTGAGTTTATCCAGCGTCTGCTGGCGGAGGTGGGCATTTACTGGCGTTATGAAATGGACAACCGTCTTGAACAGGACGTGATAATTTTTCAGGACAGCCAGCAGCAGTATGAATTTGGCGTCACGCTGCCATTGCGCAACCAGGCCGGGATGAGTGACAGCGGCCAGGAGAGCGTCTGGGATATCCAGACCGCATATAACGTGGTGAGCGGAAGTGTGGCCACCCGGGACTACAACTACCGCGAAGCGCTGACACCACAGGACAGTGCTGAAAGCATATTCAGCAGGGAAGGGATCACCACCGGGGAAACGTACCATTATGCTGAACCCTTCCTGACAGCAGGTGACGCTGAAAATACAGAGTCCGGGGCATACTTCGCCCGCCTGCGTCACGAACGCATTCTGAACGGGCAGTATCGCGTCAGCGGGCATTCCTCCAGCCCTCATCTGGCGCCGGGTCAGGTACTGGAAACGGACGGCACGTTACCCGATGCCGTCAAAGAAGGCATTGTCATCACCACGGTGCGCACCAGCGGTTCACGCAAAAGTAGCTTTACGCTGACGTTTGAGGGCATCCCCTACAGCGAAACCGTCTGTTATCGTCCGGCACTGCTCAATCGTCCGGTGATATCCGGCTCGCTGCCTGCCCGGGTGGAAAGCACGCAGAAAGGCGACACGTATTCATGGCTCGACCCGGATGGACGTTACCGGGTAAAACTGGACTTCGACCGCAACAGTACCGGACAGGGCTATGCATATCTGTGGCTGCGTCTGGCGAAACCGTATGCCGGTGATACCTACGGCTTCCACTCACCGCTTCTCGACGGAACGGAAGTGGCCGTCGTATTTGACGGCGGAGACCCGGATCGGCCCTACATCGCCTATGCCCTGCATGATTCAGAGCATCCGGATCATGTCACCAGTGACAATCATACGCGGAGCGTGTGGCGCACGCCGGCGAACAATAAGCTGCGGATGGAGGATAAGCGCCAGGAAGAGCATATCAAGCTCGCAACGGAATATGGCAAAACGCAACTGAACATGGGGCACCTGGTCAACAGCCAGCGTGAAAAGCGCGGGGCCGGTTTTGAACTGCGAACGGACGAGCATGGCGCGGTACGTGCGGCAAAAGGGCTGTTCCTGACGGCGGATGCCCAGGCCAAAGCACAGGGCCCGGTGCTGGAAATGACCCCGGCGATTAACCAGATTAAGCAGGCCAACAGCCAGATGCAGGCGCTGAACAGCGCCGCCGAAGCCGCCGGAGCGCTGGTCAGTGACATCAATACCCAGATTAATTTTGTGACCGACAAAATCAAAGACCTCCAGTCTGCGGTCCTGCTGGGTAGCGCGCCGCAGGGGGTGGCACTGACCTCAGGTGAACATCTTCAGCTCAGCAGTACCCGCAATACCATGATCAATGCGGGCCAGCATCTTGAT
>NZ_BBNB01000027.1 GCF_000759835.1 Citrobacter sedlakii NBRC 105722 | reverse complement strand
GATACCGGCATCGGTGCAGCCTTTCTCCTTCAGGCAGGATTTTGCATACACCGGCGTCACCCAGGGAGTCAGCGTTTCGGGGTTAAATTCCCTCATGGTCGCCGGAGGACATCCAGACCAGAGCTAGCGGCCTCAAGCTATTTACAAAGGCTACTATGTAGCAGCCAATGCGTTATTCAACCCCGATGAACTATGAGTCTTTAAATAATGGAAGTCCTTTTGATTTTCTCCATTTTTTTATTGTGCTGACAATGCCCTCAGGGGAATCATCCTCACCATCTTCAGGATAATAAATAAGGCCATTACCCCTTGGATGTTGTACAAGCGCTTCGAATTTTGATACCAATGCGTGATGTTCCACCTCTGAATTTGAATTGACCTCCACAATATCGGTTACGAATTGGATAAACTCGTTTTCTGTATAGTCACTAAGTTGTTTATATGAGGCCGTCATTCACTTTTTCCTCTATGAATATTAATATGCCGTCTTGGGGTAGCTACCGACAAATTGTCCATGTCAAATACCTTCCCCCCATCTATAATTCTTTCATTATGATGGATTTCAAATGTTTTGCGACCTCCAACCTGCTCTTCTGGAATCGTGAAAGGTGCGTATCCTTTTTTTATTAATGCCTGATTACCTCTCGTAAATTGAGAAAGCAATGCTGAGTCTTCAGCTACAGCTTTCCAAAAGGCAGATCTAAACGCATCAAAATTACTAAACTTTTGTCCTCTTAGCTTATCCGCGATTTGAGATGGCACTGGCGCACCCAGACCAGAGCTGGCAGCCTCAAGCCATTTTTCAGAATCTGATAGCTCCTCACCTTTCCCTGTTGCCACACCTGGCTTATCCCTTGCGGTTTTGAGATAAACATAAATCGGCTTAATCCCGGAATCAGCAGGGAACACCAGAATGTAATCGTTAAGATCCCGCTCTTCCGGCACCGGGAATGG
>NZ_BBNB01000028.1 GCF_000759835.1 Citrobacter sedlakii NBRC 105722 | reverse complement strand
ACCGACGAGCCTGTAGACAACTTCGGCCAGATGACGATTTTTGCCCAACCAGTTGAAGATGACTGCTGTGGGTATGGTCATCAGCATGCTCATGAAGATGATAAAGTCGTTCAGCATGCTCAGTCAGCCAAAAAACGCAAACCCGATGCCGGGAGCGAAAAAGCCCCCACAGAGGCATCCGCCGCACCGCTTGCACTGGGGGCGGCAACTGGCGTCATGACGCAGGTGTGGGGAGAGTGGTCCTTAACCGGCGCACTGGGAGCCGCCCGCGGCATTCCTTATGTGGGCGCGATGATGTCCGCGCTGTATGTCCCGTCTGCGGGTGAAGGCAGCGGCAATGTCCCCGGACGAGATGAATTCTGGTACGAGGAAGAGCTGCGGCAGAAAGCGCTGACCGGAGCAAAAGCCACGACCCGCGTGAGGTTCTTCTGGCGGCAGGATGAACAGGGCAACATGCGGGTCTACGGCGTCCATACGGGTGAAGGCACGCCGTATGAAGGTGTGCGCACGGCTGAAATGAAGTGGGTTGAAAAAAATAATCGCTATGAGTTCACCCCCGCTCACGGTGTTGATGGCCCGTTGATAACCTGGACACCGGAAAGATCGGAAAACGGCGACATTCCATCGCATACGGGCAGTAACATCAGACCCATCGATCAGGCTACTATACTGGTTACTCCGATCCCTGACGGTAAAGACGAATTTACGACGCCG
>NZ_BBNB01000029.1 GCF_000759835.1 Citrobacter sedlakii NBRC 105722 | reverse complement strand
CACGTAGACTGCCCGGGCCACGCCGACTATGTTAAAAACATGATCACCGGTGCTGCGCAGATGGACGGCGCGATCCTGGTTGTTGCCGCGACTGACGGCCCGATGCCGCAGACCCGTGAGCACATCCTGCTGGGTCGTCAGGTAGGCGTTCCGTACATCATCGTGTTCCTGAACAAATGCGACATGGTTGATGACGAAGAGCTGCTGGAACTGGTAGAGATGGAAGTTCGTGAACTGCTGTCTCAGTACGATTTCCCGGGCGACGACACGCCGATCGTTCGTGGTTCAGCTCTGAAAGCGCTGGAAGGCGACGCAGAGTGGGAAGCGAAAATCATCGAACTGGCTGGCTTCCTGGATTCTTACATTCCGGAACCAGAGCGTGCGATTGACAAGCCGTTCCTGCTGCCGATCGAAGACGTATTCTCCATCTCCGGTCGTGGTACCGTTGTTACCGGTCGTGTAGAGCGCGGTATCATCAAAGTGGGCGAAGAAGTTGAAATCGTTGGTATCAAAGAGACTGCGAAGTCTACCTGTACTGGCGTTGAAATGTTCCGCAAACTGCTGGACGAAGGCCGTGCGGGTGAGAACGTAGGTGTTCTGCTGCGTGGTATCAAACGTGAAGAAATCGAACGTGGTCAGGTACTGGCGAAGCCGGGCACCATCAAGCCGCACACCAAGTTCGAATCTGAAGTGTATATTCTGTCCAAAGA
>NZ_BBNB01000030.1 GCF_000759835.1 Citrobacter sedlakii NBRC 105722 | reverse complement strand
AAACGATGGTAGTTGATCTCTCTGGCGAGCTGAACGGGACAGGCAGTGGCGCGCTGTTTACCTCTTCCGGCTTCGGCTTTGGGGACTGGGAACAGGCCGATGGCATCAACATCAGCGATGCAGATACGGCAAAAGCGATGATGGATAAACTGGAAACCGCGTTGAATGATGTTGGTTCCGTACGTTCCAAAATGGGCGCCAGCATCAACCGTCTGGGCCACACCGCCTCTAACCTGGCGAACATGAAAGACAACACCGAACTGGCGCTGAGCAATATTCAGGACGCTGATTTCGCCAGCGAGGCCTCCTCCATGACGCGTAACCAGATGCTGGCGCAGACCAGCATGTCCATGCTGAAGCAGTCCAACAGCATGTCCAGCATGGTGATGTCCCTGCTGGGCTAATCGCTCGCAGATGCCTCACAGGCCGCTCCATAGGGGCGGCTTTTTTATGGGGGAATGCCTGTCAGGATAAAAAATCGCCATTCAGCACACCGGCGATTTAATTTTCTAAACCGGCGTGCCGTTCTTATTTACCAGAGCCACTGAAAACCGATTTTAAAAAGGAATACACAATGTCACTGTCAATTTTCACCAGCGCATCTTCCATGGCATCC